>NZ_KI517367.1:0-248627 GCF_000478505.2 Pseudomonas sp. HPB0071
AGCTAAGCCATTGATATACAAGGCTTTTTGCCGTTCCGTTGCAACGGAAGTGGGGCGCATTATAGGCCCCTCCGCTCACAGGTCAAGCTTTATTTGAGAACGAACCCCGGATCAGCTATCTATTTATCAGCATTCTTTGAGGCCTAGCGCAGAAAGCCCCCCTAAAGCGCATCATTAAAGGCACTACATCTATGCATTTTACTAAATTGGAACAGCGCATTTGTATTACACGCCTGCAGCATAGGCGACCCATAGGTACTCGCCAAAGCAAGACCTTATATAGAAATTACTAAGCTACTAGTATCAGCAGCTCTTTGAATGAATACCAGACATTGATATAGCCTCAAAAACATCAACCTAATAGCTCTCAAGCCAAAGGAACCAACCCAATAACAGCTCATTTACTTTTAAACAACATTAATGCATCCGTTACCGTCACCCCGACATCGGCTCACACCGGACCGACTAAGAGTCACAGACTGCCAAAGCATGCCCTTAGGAGCGAACCTAGGCGTCATGGTGATAAGGAGCATTGAAACACTGTCAAGCTTATGGAGTACTGCCGAATCAGGATAGACAAAGCAAAACCAATAAAACCAGTGATCTTGCTAGGACCGCCTTGAGATGACGTCACAATTGGCTGAGCTAGTAACCGTCTATCGATCCGGCGGAGCATTTATTTAGATGCAAGGGGAAAAGATCACCGGATGGCAACTGACGAGAGACTCCGGAAGAAAGCCTTTAAGGATATTAGGGTTTGTCTGAAAAGTCGGCACGCATGCATCGTTCGATACAGGCCAGCGTTACCATGGCCTTGAAGCTGTTAGCCAGCTTATCAAAGCGAGTACAGAGCCGACGCCTCTCCTTTAACCAACCGAATAGCCGTTCGATCACGTTACGCTGTTGATACTTGGGTCTATCAAACAGGCGAGGCAGACCTGGCCGAGGTTTGCGGTGCGTCGTGCGCTGGGCAATCACCGGCTGCATACCGAAGCGGTCGCAATAGCGGCGCACCCCTTCACTATCGTAGCCCTTGTCCGCGATCACTGTCCGGCAACGCTTGCGTGGTCTGCCCTGAGAGCCAGGAAGACGCACCTGATCCAGTAACGGAATAAAGTTGCGCGAATCGGCCTGCTGACCAGGCGAGAGGGTAAAGCTCAGCGGATAACCATTGGCATCGCAAAGCAGGTGAATCTTGGTACCTAACCCACCCCAGCTGCGTCCCAGGCAATGATCTACAGGTTCGTCCGGGCCCCTTTTTTTCCGCCTCCTGCCGCGGCACGGGTAGCTCGAATGGTCGTAGAGTCCACCATCCAGGTATCCAGATCGATAAAGCCATCCTGGCGAAGCCGCAGATGCAGACGAGTCAATACGCGCTCAAACGTTCCGTCGTCCCGCCATTGGCGAAAACGCTGATAGACCGTTTTCCAAGGGCCGTAGCGTTCGGGTAGATCACGCCATTTGGCGCCGGAGCAAAGGATCCAGAAGATACCATTGAGCCTCTGTCGATCATCCCGGCGAGGACGGCCCATGGTCTGGGGAGGAGAAACGATGTCTTCAATCAATGCCCAGCGCTGACTCGAAAGCTCGTAGCGACCTGTCATGTCTGCCTCCGCTTGCCACAACGGCATTAGGCTAACAAACGCGAGTTTTCAGACAAACCCAAGAGACGCAGCAGGCTACTAATGAAATGGCATTGAAAGGAAATGCTTGGTTTTCATTGGTAAAGGCAACACTGCTGGCGACATATTACAAGCGCGTAAGAGTGGTGAGCTGCTCGGCCAGGAACGCCGTCGCCGCTGGAGCACCGACCAGAAGCTGGCCATTGTTCGCGAGAGCCTTGAGCCCGGACAAAGTGTTTCCGTGGTTACCCGGCGCAACGGCATCAATGCCAACCAGCTGTTCCTGTGGCGCAAGCTGTACCAGGACAGAAGCCTGTCGGCAGTCAGTGCCGGCGAAGCTGTGGTACCGGCATCCGAGCTGAGTGATGCGCTCAAGCAAATCTGCGAATTGCAGCGAATGCTGGGCAAGAAGACGATGGAAGCCAAAGTTCTCAAAGAGGTCGTGGAGATCGCTCGGTCGCGAAAATGGATTGCGCACTCACCCTTGTTGCCGGGAGACGACCAGTGAAACTGGTAAGCGAATGTCTCGGTGTGTCGCGCTCGCAATTAACGGTTCGCATCAAGCAATCAATATCGCCCAAAGTGCGGCGACGCCGGCTCGTGAATGACAAGGAACTGGTCGCTGAGATTAAGCGGCAAGTTAGCGAGCTGCCCAGCTATGGCTACCGTCGCGTCTGGGGTTTGTTGCGCCGCGAGCGTGAAACTCGCTCGCTAGCCCCGATCAATGTGAAGCGGGTTTATCGAGTGATGCGCGACCACAACCTGCTGTTGGGGAGACGAATCAAACAACAGGGCGTACTGCGCCGGCATAAAGGCCGCATTGCCGTCGCTACCAGCGATACACGGTGGTGTTCGGACGGCTTCGAGTTCCGCTGCAACGATGGTGCAAAGTTGAGCGTGACCTTTGCCCCGGACCGCTGTGATCGCGAAGCCATTGGTTGGGTCGCCAGCCCGACAGGCTACAGCGGCGATGACATCCGAGACTTGATGCTAGAAAGCGTGAAGAAGCGATTTGGCGATCAACTACCAAGCACGCCGGTGCAATGGTTGAGCGATAACGGCTCGGCCTATATCGCCGAGCAGACACGGCAGTTTGCCCGCCAGATCGGCTTGCAGCCGGTGAGCACGCCGGTGCGCAGCCCGCAGAGCAATGGCATGGCGGAGAGCTTCGTGAAGACGATCAAGCGTGATTACGTGGCGCACATGCCCAAACCTGACCGAGAAACGGCGCTGCGCAATCTGACGATTGCCTTCGAGCACTACAACGAGCAGCATCCGCACAGCGCTTTGAAACATCGGTCACCGAGAGAATTCAGGCGTTTGGCAGCAGCATCAGTTTAACGGGGAGTTGGTGTCTGATTTGGTAGGGGCAAGTCCATGCAGCGTCTTCATGACGCTCAAAAGCAAAACGGGTCGACAATCATAGATTGTTGACCCGTTTTTAGATATTTGGTCGGGACGGAGTGATTCGAACACTCGACCCCTTGCACCCCATAAAGGTAATTCATGATCCATTACCTTACAAAGAAATCCAAAGCAAGAGATGTAACCCAGTAAAAACAGGCCATCCAGGGATTTCTCTGTCCAATCGCATGCAATAGGATACCAAGCAAGCCTACGAGAAACGGTGACCAAACGGTGACCGTGATTGGCGAGGATGCGATGGCTACGATTACCGACAAACAAATGAATGCAAAGCCAGATAAGCCGACTTGGCTAATCGAAGATGCGCCGCGTGGTTGCGGTCGCTTCATGGCAAGGCTACGACCGAATGGGGAACGCCATTTTTATTTTCGCTACACGAGCTCAAGCAGTGAGCGCATTTTCCTTCCGCTTGGGGTGTATGACCCAGCCGGGGTCGATGGATTAACCCTAAAGGAAGCCCGGACGAAGGCAGGCGAGCTTTCGCGTCTCTATCAGGGTGGAATTCGCGATCTGCGGGAGTACATTCAGGCCGAAGAAGATGATCGAAAAGCGGCTCGTGAAGCAGAGCAAGCCCGAGTTGCAGCCGAGAAAGCCGCTGCAGAAGAAGCACGGGCTCGACAAGCCGCCAGAAAGACCGTCCAAGACCTATTTGATCACTGGGCCAAGGTTGATTTGATCAACCGTAAAGACGGCGGAGATGAAGTACGCCGCATGTTCAATAAGGACGTCTTGCCACTCCTAGGCAGCATACCTATCGATGAGGTAAAGAAAGGCCATATCACCGAAGTGACGGACGCTTTGCTTGCCCGTGGCGTAAATCGGATGGCCAAGATGATCTTCAGCCTTATGCGGCAAATGTTCCGATTCGCCGTTGATAGGGACTTAATCGATCACGACCCTACCGCTAGCATCCGCAAAGCGAAGATTGGTGGCAAGGACGTTGAACGAGACAGGGTGCTGAACGACGAAGAACTTCGTGCTTTAGCGAGGCAAGCACCAGCAGCCGGTTTGCTCCCCTCGACAGAGGCGGCAATCTGGATTGCGCTCTCTACCTGCTGCCGTATTGGCGAACTAATAAATGCTCGTTGGGATAATGTCGATCTGGATACTGGTATTTGGCTTATCCCCCCAGAAGACAGCAAAAATGGAAAGGCTCACAGTATCAGCCTCTCCAAATTTGCGATTCAACAATTCGAAAAAATCAAAATTTTATCTAACAAAAGTCAATGGTGTTACCCCAATACAAAAAATACCGGCCCTGTCTGTTCGAAGACCGTGACCAAACAATTGGGGGACAGGCAGCGCCAAACAAACCAAAAAGTAATGAGCAACCGCAGCGCCAACGCTCAAGCTTTAATTCTAAAAGGAGGAAAATGGACTCCACACGATCTAAGGCGGACAGGTGCAACTTTGATGACTGCGCTGGGTGTTATTCCTGAGGTAGCAGAGCGATGCCTAAATCATACCGAAGAAAATAAGGTGAAACGAACATACCAACGTCACAGCTATACAAAAGAAATGGCTAATGCTTGGAACATCCTTGGCGACCACTTATCAAATCTCCTTCAAAAAGATGACTCACATTTTAATGGCTAGCTCAGAATCTGGACTAAAGAATGGAAAACAGCAATAGCCAAATAATACCTATCACAGAAATTCGGAAAGAATATAAACTCTCAGAGTCAGAGCTCAAAGAAAATCTTATTCAATTAAAAATAGACCTTTTAGTTCGTCGCCCTGGAAATTGTGATATTTACACATCTGGCTCAGCAATCATTCTAAATTCAAATGAACCAAAAACCATAAAAGACCATTACAAGAAGCGAAAAGGGACACCATTTAGCGATGAGCATGACTCATGCAACAAGCTAAGCGAAAATGTGCTCTTTTTAACTATCTCTCTCACAGATTGGCTTGATACGATAAGTTTCGGCAAGACGTTAGTAAATAAATTCCAATCAATTTACCTTCAGACAACTGAAGGAACACTTACAAAAAAATCAGCACAACAGTTATTTAGAACCGCTCACTCGCCACTTACGCCAATATTTATTGACTCAGGAGTATTTCTGTCATCACGAGCAGGAGAGCCATCATTAATAGATTTCCCTTTAACCGAAAACGACATTTATATAACGCCTGACGCATATAGCTCACTAAAGGCCAAACTAACTGGCGACACAAATAGCGAGGCAAACTCAACTATCAAAGACTACTGGATGTCCGAAAAGCTCTTAGTTCTCAACAGAGCGTCTGATTTATTCTTTTCAAGAATAAACCATAACAATCGAGATGAAATCCTCAAAAATATTGAAGACTGGCTAAGCGAAAAATGGAACACCCCTAAAGCTCGCCTTATTGAGCAAGCAGCCTTATCTGTAATCCCAGATGAGCTTTATCGATCAGCCCCAAAAAAAACAAGCAACAAAGTAACTGGTAATCATCGATCAAGCGCACTAACCATAATCAACGAAACTGCAAAAGCTGTCGAAGATAATTTCTTGAAGAAAGGCGGAAGGAGGGACAAAGCACAAACAATAGAAAGCGAACTCATCAATACACACGGATTCACAAAAATTATGGCTACCGCAGCCACCACCATCATCAGCTTAAAAGTAAAAAAGACAAACAAATAACACCCTTTAAGGTTCAGAAGCAACCAATCTATAGAGCTTTCTAGGGCGCCCTCTCTTCACTGTATTCTTCTTGGGCATATTACCTCTAAAGAAAGCTCTCCCTTTACATGGAGACAAACGAACCCAGTAATCAATTTTAGTAAGATAAGATGCCACACGATTTTTTAAAGCATCTCTACACTCCGTCTGATCAAAATTAATCATACCTATTCCCAAGTGCCGATATTTCGTCTTCACAGCGTTACAGTTAAAATATGTCCCTGCGCCAGCTGTGACAGAATATTTCCAATGCTCTCCCACCATTTTGCCCAATACACCATCTTGACGACGAACTGAACCGTTATAGAACAATAACAGATGGAGATGAAACCCTTTCAACTGCCCATACTCAAGCTTGCAGGCGAATCCAAGAAGGCTATCAGCTGGCTTTCCCTTATAAAGATCCCTTTGCATCGCAGCCCAATGCGCTTTCACAAGAGCTAGCTTTTCATCAAATCTATCGTCTTTGTTAAAGAAGTCGGCGCGATAAGAAAGATCAACTCTGACCACAAGCAACCTAGAGTGCTTATCGAAAAGTGCATCTATGTAACTATCCAAGCTGTCTGATCTTTTTTTTGATGCTTTATAAAACCGGCCTTTCAATTTTTTGAAAGCCTTGCCGGACATCTCACTTCGTGCAAAGCAAACGAGACGGTTCATTGCTTCTGAAAAGACCACAGCATCCTTATCAATCAACCTCTCCCAACCATCAAACATAAATGATTCATCGAGACGCTTAATGCATTTATAAAAAACCTCAATGTAAGGATTGACCTCATGAACTGGAAAATGATAATCAAACTTATATACACCTTGAAGTAAACTCAACACAAAATCATTCCCCAGCCTTTTAGCTTTTATCCTCACAACCCCTCTCTCAATGAAGCATGTAAAAAGATTACTCTCTTTACAAATCTCCAAGCGCCTCATCATTTTTTCAATCCTACGCAGATCAAGCAACAAGCTTTCCTCTAGCCTTAGTAGAGGAATCTCTCCAAGATCCTCTACTATCAATCCTGTTACACCTTCATAATCAATCCAGTCTTTATCCTCATACATCATGAATCACCATTACCTCTAACAATGCCATGATGTTGGCACCATGGCATTAAGCATTAATGTAAAGCATCATTGATCTAGATAACCATATGGCTATAGTTAATTAACTATTAAATTAAATAGTAAACCAAAATTTATACCAACAAGATGCTCCTGAATTTAGAGTATTCACAAGAAAACTTAGAAGGCAGAGAGGTCCAATCAGACTTAGATCGTTGAGAAGTTAGTGGAATTCACGTAAATCGGTATGGCCGGCATAACGCCCTGCCTTGGGCTGACATCCACATAAATTGTCTTATCACCAGGCCATGAACAATATTGTACAACTCCATTACTTGCGAGATAACCAAGCAATCTATCAATAGTATCTTTCTTTCTAAACTTAACCGGTCCATACTGCCTAATATAATTTTTTTTAATCACCCGCCTACCAGACATTCGCACCGTATCTAGCCAAACATCCAACTCTCGCGCGTCAAAATTCTCCCTGGCTGCACAGCTAAATAATTTTATAAAATTATCTGAGTACCACTTAGCGACACCCTCGGCTGCTTTCAGTGTACTGATTGAGATATTTCCAGAAAACCCTTCAAAATAGTGGAACAACGCTGCCAGTCGACAAATTACATCCGCAAGTTTTGAAGCATGATCTCCCAACCCATCCATCAATCCATTTTTGCAAATCTTTGATTCGATTTCATTTGCAATGCCTATCCAATACCGAGAAGCATCATCATCAAAATGTATTAGATCCCTTCCAAAAGCCTTAGCTTCAAATTTCTTCAAATTTCTTACCAGAAGTTGTTCAATGCGCTCATTGAATTTATCCACACACGACCATGTCGCTGTTACACCGTCAATAAACCTGGTGCCTTGCTTAGATTGAGGGCGGCATAATAAGAATCTTGCCAACAGTCCGGAGCCTCTTGACTGCTCTCCCTTATTTTTCATGTACTCTGAAAAAGCACTGTCTTGCACCATCATTGAAACTGTCAACCGCCCTCCAATAAGCTGAAAGCTTTCTGATGCCTTACGATCAACCGTAATACTATCTCCACTCCAAATTGTATTTTGCTTTGAAAGATCGTTAAAAGCTCGACCACCTAGAACCCCTCCCCCCTCACTAGAAACCAAACCCGCCGCAGGCAAGTTTTTATACATTCCATAAAACAGAGCTTCAGATGTTGAGTCCTCATAAAGTATTTTGAATTCTTTTGGCCTCACTGGAAACTCACGACCTAGCGTCACTAGTGCCTCTTCAGCCTCCTTAGTCGATAGTCCTTTCGACATTTGTTTTTCAATGTTCCTTAGAACCGCTTTACGCCTAACGGACCAACCGTCATGCGCCGCCCTCCAATCCTGCAGCTTTGCGGAGAACGCCACGGCCTGTTTGGATTGAAACTCCCTAATAGATCTTAAAAAAACGTTGTCAGCCGTAGACTTTCTTTCTCCTGAATTCGCTATAGCTAAAAGCATCAAGGAAACAGGAACCTTCTGATTGTTCGGCTTATTTACGTCTATGAGCCCCTGCAAAGTTATGGAGGCTGCTGTTAATGCAGCATTCAAAAGCAGCCCTCTCGGCGCTTGTATATTGCGCTCCGCCTCATTTATTGCAGAGCTCAACAACGGCAGCGAACTAATTGAAATTCGATCATCGTCTAGCACAACATCACACTCTTTATTCCACTTTTCACCTCTATAGCTCATACCTTTCTCCAGTTGACATTAGACCTACTTACCCATCCCCAATAGCAATCTATTGCGCACCGTTTTCCCTTGATGAAACTATGCACTTCTCAATCCATAAATCTATTTCAGATTCTATCCATCGTACTGCCCCACTCCCAACACGCACCTGCCTTGGAAATTTCTCATCGTAGTGCGGTGAACTTGCATCTAGCTTGTTGTAAATAGTTGACCTTGAAAGTCCTGTTCGATTTAAAACATCTCTAAGACGAAGCATTACCAATGGCTCTAACCTTTTGCTGGACATAATTGCGTTCTCCTTCTGATTGGTTGCGCAGATCCTATAAGCCATGAATCTAGATCCAAAGAAAAATGAGCTAACGTTGCCTAACGTTATGAATTTTGAAAAGGGTAAACAGCATTCCAGCTATTAATAGCTGGAATAGCTATCAAACCTCAGAGCCGTGAGTTACCTAGTTTTGTAGGCCAAACCTGATTCAAAAAGATTTAAGAGATGTATTACCCATAGGAAGACGGGCACGAAAGGCTCGTTTCTACCTTTGGGTATCTTCTTTTGAACAGGAGTCTGAATGATGAGTATTTGCTGTCCTTCCTGCGGTTCTCTTCGAGTCGTGGCTCGCAATCATGGTCGCAAGATCGGCGGTGCTGTCGGTGCCGTTGGCGGTACAGCGAGCGGAGCAGCCGGCGCTATGGCCGGTGCAAAAAGCGGCGCTCTTATTGGGGCTTTCGCTGGTCCAGTAGGGATGACGCTGGGAAGCCTAGCGGGCGCGATTCTAGGTGGCCTGGCAGGTGGAACTGCCGGGGGCCTTGCCGGAGCCAAGATGGGTGAGGAGATCGATTCTCACGTACTCGACAATTATGAGTGTCACCACTGCGGCACTGCTTTTACACAAAGTGAACGCTGACTCCCTTTACCAATTAATGAAACGTTATGACGTATAAACCATAAAGGAGTACTGCAATGGCTCATCTCGTCGAAACCATGGCCTACGCTGGCGCCACCCCTTGGCACGGCCTAGGCAACAACCTGCCGCAGAAACAACCTATTGAAATCTGGCAACGTGAAGCCGGCATGGACTGGCAAATCCTGGAAAGCCCTGTGCACTTCAAATCGGATGCCATCGGTCACTTGGGCACGATCCATTCCTTTCCGGAACAGAAGGTGCTCTACCGTTCAGATACTAAGGCTCCGCTTTCGGTGGTCTCCAATCGTTATCAAACAGTGCAGCCACGCGAGGTACTGGAGTTCTACCGGGATCTCACCGAGGTCTCCGGCTACGAGCTGGAAACCGCTGGTGTGCTCAAGGGTGGGCGCAAGTTCTGGGCGCTTGCACGCACTGGGCAAGGCACGGCGATCAAGCGTAACGACCAGGTCAACGGCTATCTGCTTTTGGCTACGTCGTGCGATGGTACCTTGGCCACCACCGCAACGCCGACCACTGTTCGCGTGGTGTGCAACAACACACTGACCATCGCCCTGGACAGCACCAGCCGAGCGATCAAAGTGCCGCACAACACTCGCTTCGATCCGAATATGGTAAAGAAGCAGCTCGGTATAGCCGTCTCGCAATGGGACGACTTCATGTACCGCATGCGCCATCTGGCTGAGCGCAAGGTGCAGTGGCATGAGGCAATGGGCTTCTTTATTAACGTCATGTGCGAGGTCAGTCCGACCAGCCAGCTTCCTGAACAGCTGCCCAACGAGCGCGCCCTGCGCAAGGTTCAGGAGCTGTTCGAAGGCCGTGGCCGGGGCAGTCAGCTGGAGTCGGCCAAAGGCACTGCATGGGGTTTGCTCAATGCCGTGACCGAATACGTAGATCACGAGCGGCGTGCACGCAGCACCGAATACCGGCTGGATTCTGCTTGGTTTGGCCAAGGCGCACAGATCAAGCAACGCGCCCTGGATGCAGCCCTGCAACTCGCTGCCTAACCCGCCCCATCTCAACCGTATCGCCCGGTCAGCTTCACGCTGGCTGGGCGTTTTTATGTCTGCAGGAGAAGCATGATGTCAGCCATTTCATTGAACCGCAGCCCCAGCAAATCCCGACCAGCTCTACGCCTGATCAGCACCAAGGAATTGCCTCGCGAAGACTGGCTGCAGATCCGCAAGCAAGGCATCGGCAGTTCCGATGCAGCTGCAGCCGTCGGCCTCAACCCCTACAAGTCGCAGCTGGAGCTGTGGCTGGAAAAGACCGGACGCGATACCGGACTGCCAAAAACCGATCCTGATGATGAGGACAGCCCAATGTACTGGGGCAACGTCTTGGAACCCATTGTGGCGTGGCACTACAGCAAGCGCACCAAGAACAAGGTCCGCCGCGTCAATGCCGTACTGCAGCACCCTGATCCGGAGCTGTCCTGGATGCTGGCCAATATAGACCGAGAGGTTATCGGTGCCGACGACGTGCAGATCCTCGAATGCAAGACAGCCGGCATAAACGGGGCACGCCTCTGGAAAGAGGGCGTGCCCGAATATGTGCAGTTGCAGGTGATGCACCAGCTCGCCGTTACAGGCAGGCAGGCTGCCGATGTGGCGGTTGTGCTCGGTGGGCAACACCTGGAGATTCATCGCATTGAGCGAGATGAGCAGATGATTGCTCGCCTGATCGAGCTCGAACACCGTTTCTGGCAGTACGTGGAAACGGATACCCCACCACCCGCTGACGGTTCAGCTTCGGCCGAGACCGCTCTGCGCTGCCTGTTTCCAACGGATTCAGGCGAGACCGTTGATTTCAGCGGTCATGCTGGATTGTCAGCGGCTTACATTGAGCTCAAAGCACTGCGCCAAGCGATTGCCGATAAGGAAAAGCGTGAAGCCCAGCTCAAGCAGATGCTGCAACAGGCCATGGGCGAAGCGGGTCGGGCTGATTTCACCGGCGGATACATCAGTTGGCGTAAAGCCAAAGACAGCATCGGCTTCGACGTGGCCCGGCTACTCAAGGAGAGACCGCACCTAAAAGCCAAATATTCGCTGATCAAACCCGGCGCACGGCGTTTCTTGGTCGGCTAATTTCAACCTCTTCATCACTCCCTCCCCTAGGCCAGCCCATGCAGTTCGCGCTGTGTGGCTGGCCTTTTTTCATTTCCAGGAGAACCACAATGCTCAAAGGTCTGGCTATTACTCCGCCGGTGCTCGGGCGGATTTCCATCGGCAAGGTCATCGAAAAGAACGGCAAGCGCCTGCCGGAAAAGGACGATCAATTCACCATCACTTCCCAGGTACAGAGCCGCGACGGTTGGCTAGTGCATCCGCTCAATGATGAGCTGCGCCAAGGTAAAGACGACAAGCTGCGCAGCATTCCGGTACGTCTTTTGTTCAATGAACCGGAGCTGAATTTCCGAGCGGATTACACACTTTTTGACCGGCAATCGGGTCGCCCCGTTTGCGTAGGCAATGGCGAGACCTGCAAGCGGGTTAACCAGGACGGCATGCAGGTACTGCCCTGCCCTTCACCGGATGCCTGCTCGCTGGCTAAAGGCGGTGCCTGCAAGCCGTATGGCCGGCTGAACGTGGTCATTGGCGACGAGGATCCGCTGGGCAGCTTTGTGTTCCGCACCACCGGCTTCAACAGTATCCGCACCCTGGCCGCTCGCCTTCACTACTTCCAGGCCATCTCCGGCAACCGCTTGGCTTGCCTGCCGTTAGAGCTGCGACTACGCGGCAAGTCCACTCGCCAGAGCCACGGCACGCCGATCTTCTACACCGACCTGACAGTACGCAGCTGCATGGACATGACTGAGGCGCTGCGCTTGGCCGGTGAGCTCGATGAACAGCGGCAAGCGGCGGGTTTCGATCAGAACGCGCTAGACGAAGCGGCAAAGCGCGGTTTCGGCAACGGCGCCTTCGAGGACAGCGAGGAAGACGTCGGCGCCATCGTCGAGGAGTTCTTCCCCGCTCAAAGCAGCAGCGATGAGCACCGCTCTAGATCCACCACTCACCCCTCGGGCAAGCCCAGCCTGGCTGAAAAGCTAGAAGCCCAGCACCAATCCCTGAATGCCTGAGCTGACCACCCTGCCAAAGGAGCTGATGATGAGACTGCACAAAATCAAGGCCGGCGAGACCGCTGGCACCTACCTGATCGAATCGCCGGTCACCGAAGCCGACATCCTGCTGATGGCCAAACAGCTGGCCAGCTTACGCCTGCGCCGGGGACGACAACTGACCGCGCCACGGGATGTATTCAGCCACCTGCAGGCCTTGCTGGAGGCCTATGAATACGAAGTCTTCGCTCTGCTGCTGCTGGACAGCAAGCACCGGGTCATTGCCTTCCACGAGCTGTTCAGGGGCACCTTGGATGGTGCAAGCGTCTACCCCAGGGAAGTCGTCAAGATTGCTCTGGAGCACAACGCTGCTGCCATGATCCTGGTTCACAACCATCCTTCCGGCGATCCCGAACCTAGCCAGGCGGATCGCGCGCTGACCATCAAACTAAAGGAAGCGCTGAGTCTGGTCGGGGTACGAACTTTGGATCACGTCATCGTCGGCCAGGAAGGCTGCGTGTCGCTTGCGGAACAGGGCTGCCTATAAGAGCAACCGAATCCAATACGGCGCTTCCGGCAGTACCTTGGGTCGGTCGTGTGCCAGCCCAACAGCGATTCGGAATTCTGGATGAACTAGCGTGAGCAGCCGCTCGGTTGCTCACGCTAACCGCGGCATCTTTTTTTTGCGCGTTCGCATTACGTGGGCGTGATAAAGCGTGCAGACGGCACCCATGCGTATTTTCGAAACCGAGGCATACTGGCCGCCGATGCAGAAGATAGGTCGGCCTAGCGTGACTGGATAACCGATACGACCCAGCCACGGGCCATATCGGCATCGACACTATACGGAAGCTAGAGCAGGTCTCGCGACGGTCCCCGGAAGCTCCAGGGCCTTGAGTTTCTGCTGAACAAGCCTGACTCTCTCCCTGCTGGCCCGTATTTCATCGCTCTTTCCGTCTATTTCCGCGACGATTTTCTCGAACTGTTTGATCTGTGGAGCGAAGAATTCAAACACTCGCTCATCGTTACCAAGCACATCATATATGTCTTTGAAAGCATCCTTGATTAGTTCGGCAATCGAAGCCTTTGTCTGCAAAAGCTCTTGCTCTAGTTCACGCTCCTTATAGGCTCCGTAAAGATCTGCCCCAAGCGTAAAGGCCGCGCCCGCCGGCCCCGCCCACTTGGAGATATTCCCCGCTAGCTTTGTTGCTTCCCACGGCTTGAATTTATAGACGTAACCCGTCAGCTTGCCGAGTGTGTCGCGTGCGACAAATATGGTGGCCTTGATAGCCTCAGGGCTTACGCCTGCAAGGCTCTTTGCGGCTCCGCCCAATGATTTGAGTGCGCCCTGCCCCATGGAGCTGACAAAGCTCTCGCTTGAGTTGAGCTGGCTTCCAATATCCCGCGAAAGGCGGCTGGTCACAGCAGACGACATGTCGAAGAACCTGTCTATCACGGTCTTGATTTGACCATGCAATATGTACCCTGCGCCTTGTTCAGAATAACCAATCTCGTCGTCGAGAAAGCCCCGAATATCCTCGAGCGCCAGCGGTCGCAGCCGCCCTAGCAAACGACTTTCGAGCCCCCGAAGCTCGTTGAAGGCTTCTCCGGCCAAACGCTTTACCTCGCGTCTTCCTTGGCTGATATCGTCCCTGATGCGAGCAGACTCCTGTTCATTCTGCTTAGCAAAAACCTCCAATTCCATCAACTGACCTTCTGCATAGGCCACTCTCTGGCCCACCAGATCCCTGACGACGTCCAGTCCCGTCTTAGCAATAAGCACTTCGGGCACGTTCGTTTTAAGAATCTGACCGGTCACAGCCTTGAGATCGTTTATTCGGGAACGACTTTCATACTGCTCGGGCTTACCGAACCAGAAATTCAGGCCGCGGCCATTTGGGTTGGAGGCAATGCAACAGATGTTTAGGCGAGCCATCTCGTCAGGACTGAGGTTCGCAGCTCTCTGCAGCTTCGCCTTGAGGTTGTCTTTTTTTATGACGGCCTGTTCCTGGAACAGAGCCTGCTCGGTGAGATCCGTAACCTCGTCCATCTTGTTAATCACGAACACGGTCGAGGTCAGCTTGTTGAGGTCGCGCAGTACCCACCTGACTATATCGGTGTGACTGTCCTTCAGAGGATTGGTCGCATCCACCACGTACAGAACAAGGTGAGCCTCGGATATGTAACGTTTGGTGACGTCCTCATACATCACCTGCTCCCCATCAATAGTCTTTTCCTTATCGCCAAAGAGACCGGGTGTATCGACGATCTCACACTTGTCCGGCAAACCCTCGGGCTTATAAATCGCCAGGCGGTCGGAAGACTCATCCATGTCGATTTTCATGTCATCCATCACCTTCCCAAGCCAAGCGGCGATGACGCTGGTTTTCCCATCGGAAAACGCCCCGAGCAATGCAACTCGGAGCACATCGGACCGAACAGACTGCAGGGCCGAAGCAATCTTTTGAAGATCGTCGCCTACATCGATGCCAACCTTGCCAAGCTCAACCACGACTTCGCGGAGATTTTCGAGCGTATCGATGGCAGCCTGCTTTTCAATATTGAACTGCTTGAATTGTTCCATATGGCATCTTCTCTAAGTTTTCTTTTAACTTTGTCATCATCGCGATCTGTTTTTCGAGTATCTTCTCTGGCCGACGCAAGCTGTCATACAGATCATCTACCTGAGAAAGCATGTCCTTGTAGAAGGCGCCTTCGATTGTGGCTACGAGACTTTCAACCTCCTTTTCTAGCCCCTCCAAGACTTCGTCCTGAACTTCCTCAATCTTTTCTCTCACCTGCGACTGGGCCTTTCTGATGCGTTTGTCCTTGCCGCCAAACAAGCTCACCAGACTCATGAGCAGTCCAATCGCCGCACCTACTGCCGCCCCGATTGCATTGCCTACTCCCGGAAAAGCGCTACCAATACCGAAACCGGCCATCGCATAGCTGCCGATCTGAAAGGCCATCGAGCCAAAATCAAGGAGCCCGAGTCCCCAACCCAAGTCGTCTTTGCTCTCTAGTGCCCACTTGTGGCCCGCCTTAAGATCCACACGTTGTTGAAACTCAACACGTTGAACATCCTCAATCAAACGTGTCATTGCCTGCTGAAGCAGTTGCTGCAACTGCTCAACATTTTCAACCAGATTTTTTTCCACCCCCTTGGCAGCATCCTTCTGGAGTTTCCTGTAGGCTCGACCGATCTCATCCTGGATACGCTCACCCTCACCGAAGTGCTCGGCGACAATTTCGTCAGACCTATCAATCAGATCGTTAAACAGCCCAACCCACATAGTTTTTCGGCCGGCATAGACCAGTCGCTTAAAGCTCTTGAGCGATTCATCAAAGGCAGAGCGGCATTTTTCGAACTCGGGCTCAATGCTGAGCATGAAGGCCCGATGCCCATTCAGGCATTCATGGAGAACGGTCAGGTTCTCGGCAAGCAACTCTCTCACCTTGATTTTGTTGCTTTCGACAATGTCGTCTCTAAACGTATCGATTCTGCTATGCAGGACTTGAGCGACAGCCTTTATCTGGCTGAATTCATACATTTGCCTCGTCGAACCGAAGTACTTCAGGTAATTGCGCTGCTGAATGACTAGGTCACGATTACGGGCGGGATCAATGGTTGTGCTGGCCGTCTTCGCGTCGTAGGCCAGCGAAGAGAAGGCCAGCAAACCCTGTACGCAATGGCCCGACAGCAGAACCTCTGTTCCTAACACCGACTCTAGTACTTCAACCGTCTGCTCCAACGCAGCGCCAGCTCCACCCTGCTGCGCCAGTGAAAGACGATCCTCCTCGAATTCATACGCATCGGCACTGCCGCGCACATTGAATAGGGGGCAGACTTTCGTACCGCGACGTAGATACGAGCGGATCTTTTCTGCCGTGGCCCTTTCCGGTTTTTTGTGCGTTCCGTTGACGTAGAAAACCAGATGCGCCCTGGCAATCGCCTTGCGAACCTCGTCAACGTACCGCGCCTCATCACCCTCGATCCCCGGAACATCGACAAGCAGAAAGGTCTTATCCCTGTAGTTGAGGGTGTACGTCGTATTGCCCTTGGTGAAATCGGCTTCACCGGTTCCGATGATAGAGCCATCTACCCGACGTGCCGATTGCCTGTGCCGCTCGAACTCGACCAGCAGCTGCGTCAGCCTGGGAAGGTCATCATTGAGCAATGGCCGTAGCACCGGTGAAGCGGCTTTTAACACTATTTGCTTCGGGCTTTCGGGCACAGGTGCCGGAACCGGAGTATTGCGCGTAGCGGCATCGAACAGATCGCCGAACTCCTCAGGACGCCCCATCTCAACCCCCGATCAGCATGCTGAAGATTGCATAAGCGCCTGCTCCAGCTGCGAGACCTGCCGCCGCAGCGAGCGCCAGCATTCGCCTGACTCTTGCGCTCATATCTTCCCGAGCAATCTTCAGGCGAGCCTCCGCCTCATCTTGAACAATCGCGGAAAGCTGCCTTGTGCTCTCGCGAATGGATGCAATCTCGGCGGCGTGCTCGGCGTAAACTTTGTTCAGTCCGGCACGCACCCTTTCAATGTGTTCAAGCAGCGCGCACTCGAAGGAAGCGAGGTTTTGATCGTTCTCCTCCAAAAGCTTCCGGCGTGACTCCTCCTTGAACAGGATCCGAAGCGATTCGATGATTGTGCTCTTGCCCGCGTTTGTTTCACCAAAGAACGCCATGGTGAATCTGTCCCATTCAGCATGCTCTTCAAGAAACTCCAATTCCTGATCGAACCCTTCCTGTATTCCACGAAGTCTGAGCATCATGTTGCTCAGTTGTTGCTGGCCGTCTTTATGGTCCACCTTTAGCTCAGCAATGTCCGCCATGGCATTGGCTATGCTCTGGGACACATCGCTATATAAGCGGCTGAAATTTTCGGCGGTGCTGGTCATTATCATGCTCTCTAATTAAATTGCGCAGCGGTCTAGCCGGGCGATTAGGGTGCTCTAGGCTCTGTACAAAAAGTCGATCAGCCTTGGAAAGAAAAGCTGAAGCGGCCTCGAAAAATGCTTTCAGACTCAAGATTCGGCATGTTTCGCTCGTTCTTGAGGCTTGTAGATCAGTTCAAGTCTTTCCGCAGCAAAACCTAACGCAGCGGCGTATCGGTCCCGCTTTCGGTCGTTCGGTACATCTTGCGCAGAGACTCAAGTCGCTGCCTGATTTCGTCCACCCAGACTTGGGGCGCATGTACGTGAATCTGGTCGTTCAGCCCGAAAATCCACCAAAGCGTTTCCCTATCCAGCGGCACATGTGCGACGAGCCGTGGCCAATCACTACCGGAGCGCACGCTAATAGTTTGCTCACAGCTCAACGGCGTCTCTCTCAGCAGGGCGGCGAGCTGAGGGTGGACATCGGCAATGAGTTCGACCTGCTCATCGCCCTCGCGTAAATTGAAAACGCCACTCGCGATGTATCGGTCAACATCGAAGTCTTGATGACGATCGGCAGCGAGGTTGAGGATTTCGGCTTGGTGAATACGGTGAAGCGCAAATTGGCGGAGATCACCGTAGCCCTCGACGGAACCCAGCAGGTAGCTGATAGAGTGGCGGGAAACTAGGCCTGCTGGATATATTCGGAGACTCGTCAGCGCCTCCTTGCTGCGGCTGCAATAGCCAATTTGAAGCTGTCTCTGCGTCAATAGCGCCTCAGACACGATTCCCCATACGCCAGGTACCAGCTGTGCCGGCAACAGCGTTTTGCCGTTGGGCAATGCCCGTACACGACGCGCCCAGTCCGCCAGACCGTTCCGACCCAGACCGTCGAGGTAGTTGCGAGCTCTGTGAAACTGCGGGCGCAACTGATCAATCACACCTTGGGGAAGAAGCGTCGCAAGATGGCTTTCGGACAAATAGAGCGCCAATGCGGTTGGCGTATCCATCTCCAAGAGGTTCAGCGGCGCATTGCGAGTGAAGCTCCAGCGAAAAGGCGTCTCGCTGTCGTCGCATTGCAGAGAGAACGGTGTAGAGAGTCGATGCAGGTCGCGCTGAATTGACCGGAGCGTGACAGAGAAGCCACGGTCCCTTAATTTCTCCAACAAGGTAGGCGTAGCAATCCGTCGAGGCTCGGTTGGAATCAACCGTAGCAGAGCGAAAAGCCGGAGTAGCGTATCCTTCGCTTCAGACATAGAAATCCTTAAGGTCTGCTTGCGCGCCAGAATCGCAGCGTCAAATACAGCAATCGTATCAAGCCACGATATCACAGCGCCATCACACAAGTGCAGCAGCGAAGGAAACGCATCAAGTCTCGAGCTCATACGCCGTGGGGGGCCAGCTCCAGCACGCCTCGTTGGTTGCGCTGTAACGCCATACCGGGCGAAGCAAGCCCGAGAAGAACTAAACGCAACCTCAGCAGGCGCTCAGCCACCCTCACTTCACGAATGCAACCGGAAGAACTGCTCGAGCCGGGCCTTTAGTATCTCCCGCTGCGAAGCAGGTACGTGCTTCAGCGACTCGTTTCCACACTTAGGACACTGGGCGAACCAGTCGCGCCCTATGACAAGCGCATCACTTAGCGGGATAGTAGTTTTTGTCCAGGAGCAACGGGTGCACATGAAGGTAAAGGGGTGGGGTTGTCTTGGCATCTCGAACGCTCGTAACTAATTGGTGCAGTCAAGCTAATCGAAGCAGGCGACAGACGGTGTCGCAGGTGCTGCCGCTTAATCACCCTGAACGGATGCTCGACTTTGGATCGTGTCTGCGCCTTGGCTGTTCTCGATCTTGCGCTTGGCCTTGTAAAGGGCACTGCGTTTGCTCAAATGCGTGTAGCTGCTGCTCGGGGCTGCGATCTGCCAGATGACCTCGCGCCCTTCACCCTCGGGGCGCTTGTATCCCGCGTCAGCACAGGCCACGTTGGCCGGCGTGCCCGCCACGCTATGCACCAGGCCAGACTCGGCGTCGGCGCCGATGTGGGCCTTCATGCCGAAGTAATACTGGTTTCCCTTCTTCGTCTGGTGCATCTCCGGGTCGCGCTTGCCATCCTGATTCTTGGTCGAACTCGGCGCATGGATCAGCGTGGCATCGACGATGGTGCCCTGGCGCAGCGACAGGCCCCGGTCACCTAGGTAACCATTGATCACCGCCAGAATCCCAGCCGCTAACTCGTGCTTCTCCAGCAAACGAAGGAAATTGAGGATGGTGGTTTCGTCGGGAATACGCTCCAGGTTCAGCCCGGCAAACTGGCGTAAGATCGTGGTCTCGTACAGCGCCTCCTCCATCGCCGGATCGCTGTAGCCGAACCAGTTCTGCATCAGATGTACACGCAGCATCGCCATCAGCGGATACGCCGGACGGCCGCCTTCACCCTTGGGGTAGTGCGGCTCGATCAGGGCAACCAAACCCCTCCACGGCACCACCTGATCCATCTCGATCAGGAACAACTCGTTACGGGTCTGCTTGCGCTTGCCGGCGTACTCGGCGTCGGCAAAGGTCATCTGCTTCATCGGTAAACTCAGGCAACGGGATCGGCGTATTTCACCAGAAACGGAAAGTCTTCTTCAGGATTTCCCTAAGCATCGGGGACGAATAAAGCACCTCTACTTGTTGCCGTTCAGGTCAGCCAACCTCCCCAAGTACCTTGGCTTATTTTCAGAACTGTACTCATCAAGAATAGACCTAACTAGCCCCTCAACATTCCTCACGCGAACTGGATCCTCAGTGATATATCCAAACGGAATTGGCACAGGGTAACGGTCAGGCACCACAAGATGATAGATAACTACTGCAAAGCAGCCGCTCAGCATAAAGACCTCTAGAGGCGCCAAGGTTTCAGACTCAACAAAACCGTGCAAATACTCTTTCGCTTCTGCGCAATCGTTATTAGCAGCCTTTTTCGACTGCCAATCTTTGCTAGACGACAGGGGAATCAGAATCTCTACCTCAAAAGCATGCCTGTCGTTTCGCTTGCTTTTCAAACCCGCAAACTCAACGAACTTACTTAAAGCTTGACCATGGCGAGAGCTTTTACCCCACAACCCATGGGAGCATGGAGCGAGCCAGGTAAGTCTTGTGGCAACCTCACGCTCAGAATCAGAAGTTTTCTCATGGTGCTTTTTCAATAGGGAACACACCTGATCCCAATTTCTATTCAGCTGCAAAGAGCCATAGATTCTTACATCGCCACGGCGCTCATCCAAACCAAACGACAAAGCACGTTGAGCAACCCCTCTGAAATCCATCCATCCACTCGAAAGAGTATCAATCGTTTCTGAATCGCCTAACCTATCTGCCAATCGAACAACATCATCAAGATTGTCGCGCCCATTAAGGCTATGCAGCATAGATGCACGGCGCTCAAAATACTCCTCTTCCTCGGCTATCCCCTTTTTCACCTCAAAACTCAAATCGAGACTATCTGCATCAAGGCACAATGCTTCCTCAACAAGAAAGCACACATCTGAGCTCTTCCTCACATCGCTTATTTTGTACAACTCCGGGACAGAATCTTGCTGATCCTGTCCTGTCAAATCACCGCGACGAAATATCTCGTGCAAATTATTCTGAAATGCGCCAACGGCCCTTTGCTGTGAAACAGCCCTAACTTCAACACCGGCATCTAGAAGGACTGCTCGCTTTGTACTTGCCGATGAAATCCTCCCTCCAAGATAGGAGAACGTTAGCAAGTCAAAAGTGAATGATCTTCGATACTCCTGCCTAGACTTGACGCTAGGAGAATCTTCATTTCCTGAAAAAAGTCGAAGCCCTTTCTCTGAAAGAGCAATCCGCCCATCTGACTGGACAGAAACCTCGCCATTCTGGAAAAAGGGTGTCAGTGCCGTACTCAATTCTTTCGAAGTAAAACCGAAGTATCTAGCTATATCAGCCGATATCAAAGGAGAGACTTTCAACAAACGCAGCAAGAACTCAGAAACGAATGGGAGCCCCCCCTTCTCAATCAGAGAATACTCAATTCTGAACTGCTGCGCTGGCACACAGATATCAACTTCAAATAAAACCAAAACTTCACCAGCCATCATGCAGCTCCTTTTGCATTTACTACCGACGTGATCCTGTAGCGCTCACCATCCTGACGCTCTTGAATATAAGTGGCAACTCTACCCAACGGCAGATCCGCGTTCCGCCCTGCCCACATACTCATGTCACCGACAATAACCAAACGATCCATGGCTCGGGACATTGCCACATTTATTCGATTCGGCAACCGCAAGAAGCCTGGAGCAAGGTCTGCAGAGGATCGCGTCAGAGAAACAATCACAATGCGATTTTCTTTTCCTTGGTAACTATCAACAGTGTCAATCTTGACCAATTTTTTGAAATCTTCCGACCATGTTTTCTCGGCAAACTTTTTACGAACCAACTTCTTCTGCTCAGAATACATGCAGATGATCCCAATAGGAGGCTCCATGGTTTCCGTCATTTCCTCAACTAATGCTGAGCTGAATTCCATGTCGCTTTCGATATCTTTGAGCATCCTAATAATGGAGTTTGCCTCAGCATGGTTTACCAAGCTGGTACTACCTTGCTGCTCCGAGTGATTAGCTTGTTTCCCGAGAACGCCCGTATCCAGCCAAGTTACGATTGAACCGATAACATCTGGGGCATTCGAAAAGCATTCCGGCACAGGCCGTGCACCAGTCATTAGTTCACCACCGTAGAAAACCTCCGAAACCAGATCCCCGATCGGTGGTTGCATACGGTACTGAACCTTCAGTGTGGCACTGACACCTCGGCCATAAGCAGACTCAAAAGCGCGCTCGAAATCGCTACGCATGATCCGCCGAAACTCGTCTGACTGACTATGCAGTCCCAAATCACGGGCGATGGCCTTGAGATGCTCGTCTGCATAGGTTGGAGGAAGCTGCCGATGATCCCCTACCAACAGAATTCGGCTTCCCACCTGCATGGCAATCGCCAGCTCGCTAGGTGAAGAACGTGCTGCCTCATCGATGATGACCCAGTCAAACCGGTTTTCAGCAAGTTTCAAGTGCGGTAGACCAACGCCTACACAGGTACCGCAGACCAGTGTTCTGGCGCGCATCAGAAACTCATCGTAATTAGCGCCATCAGTGGCAATACGTTGCAGCAACTCCTCAGACAGCTTGATCAGATCCATGCATCGCTTAAATTCATGCGGCCTGACACCATGGCTGGCGGTAACAGTGGCATAGGCCTGCTCAAGCATATTCCGAGCAGTAGACTCTGGGGCTGCAGAGATACCATAGTCATTGGCAAGCGCCTCAAGCAGATCCTCTTGCATTCGACTCAGGCTTGCGGTCAATTGCTTGGACTCGAGAGTGCCCTCACCAGCATCTTGCAGATCCTTATCCAGACGCTCAATGCTTTTGACCAGTCCGTGAATCCTCGACTCAAGCTCAACCAGGCTCGCGATAAACCCGGCGCTAACCCCAAGCGAGGGAGCCATCAGAGACAAACGCCTTTTTAGCTCAGCGCTAAAGCTCGATTGTTGCTGGGTGACAATCGACTTGGAATAGACATCCTGCAACTCATCTGAGACTACCTGTTCGCGGTTGCTGAAACGAACAACATCGAGATCGGTATTCAATCTGCGGCAGTGGGCACGAATGCGCTCTGCCGCAGTATTTACAGCCTCATGCGACTGGCTAACAAGAAGGATATTCCTAGCCCCCTCTTCACTTATCAGGTAGTGGCAGAATGCGGCAATAAACTCAGTCTTACCGGTACCGGGTGGCCCCTGCAAAAAACCCACTGGCCCGTTTGTTATCAACTTTGAAAAAGCATCCTTCTGTGCATCATTGAGACCAATAGTCTGCCCGCTTGAAGTCTCTCGTTGGTAGACTGCGAAACCTTCCTCAGTTGGCGGCACAGAAAATCGCTCAGGAACTATACTGCAGCCTTCGTCAAAATAATCAACCAGCCCTGTTACAACTGATTGACGGCCCAAAATACGCTCTATCGCGCGCTTACGTCGGGTCAGCGATGACCTGTTTTTATTGCTTTGAAGATAGAGCACATCATCAGCTTTAATAGCAGCTCTGGTTTTTCCTGAGTACACTAAACACAGTGCAGATTTTGTACTCTTACGAAGATCTACCTCACCAAGATTGATTTGCTTTTCACCGTCTTTCTTGATGAGATTAATTTTGTCATCAGTCTCGAACGATTCTAAAATCTCCCCATTGGCTGTATATGGAATCATGAGACCAGTTTTGTCTTTATTAAAGACAGGCTCACCCGACACTTCAAGTGTTGGCAGCCCCTCGACCTCTGTATCCATAATAGCTTTCCAGACTTTGCTAGTCTGAATAGACCTCACCTTTATCTCTGGAACATGCTCTTCTGGGATATCACTGTCAGCAGCCAAATCGGTGGATTTTTGCGCACCTTCGCCCCCCTGATTTTCTGAGGGAGCACGAGCAGCATCCAGAATACTGGCAACAAGCTCATCAAACGCCAGATTACTCCCCATAAAGACTGACAGCTCTTTAAGGCTGCTAATGTTTGTAACAGCAACATTAATTTCGACGTCAATCTCAAAGTCTGCGTTACGCTCAATCCAGTGCGGCACAGCCTCCTGCTGACTGGGCTTAAATCCCCTAACAAAGGTTTTCGAGACCTTCTCATATGCAGCCGAAAAACTCCCACCCACGCCACTAAAAGTAACAACAGCCTGTTTAGCATCCTTGGCATCAGGCTTGACGCTGACAAAAAGGCGTCCATTGTCAGGATAAATTGCGTAATTGAGAGAGTCATTTCCGCGAACAGCTACTGAGATGATCTGCCTAACTTGCTTCGGACAGAACTCGCGATTAAGAGCATCATTAAATCGCTCTAGTGCAACGAAGCCTGATTCGCTTTGTAACTCCTCCTTAATTGCCTTACGTAGCTCAGCCAGATCATGTTCCCCTGGCTGATCCCAGTCCATTCCGAGCAACTCTACAGCCATACGCATAACAGCAAAGTTATCACGCTCGAAAGGTGTGCAACTTTCGGCTAGAGGGCTATATCGATTATTAAAAGGTTCGCTTCCTGAAACTGTAAGATCCGGAAGATCTAGCAGGTAGATCTGTGCAGGCTGCCCATCATCAACTGGCACTATGACTTTTATATTTCCAGGATGGAGATCTCCGTGAGTCAACTGCTGCTCATGCAGACACTCAACTGCAGAAATCAAATCACGAATCAGCTCTTCGGCTCGTCGCGAGCTCAGCTGTGATAATTCGCTCCAGTGTTGACCATCAATAAATTGTTGAACTAAAAAAGGAGTACCGCTCCTGTCGTATCCAAACTGATCTATCCTAGGCAAAAATCCGTAGCCACTTTTATTCAGCAATTCTACTTTTTCAAAAAAGCTGAGCAACAACGGACCTTGCCCTCCCTGCGGAGCATCTGCATGGATTGTGGGCCATAGTTTTACAATGCAATCACCCGACCGATAAACCTCCTTCTCAGGGGTATCAATGATTTCCTCATCCGCCGGATAAATTTTGTAAACCCTGACGTTTGAAGCGGAAAAACGCTCAAGTTGTGACTGATCGAAAGCAAACTGCTCTGTATCTTCTGGTGTTACCTGGTTCAACTCGTCCAGCAACTCACCGGCGTTGGCGTAGCGTGAGCTTGGATTGTGCTCCACCGCCTTGGCGAGAACGCCTGCGTACCATGTATCCGAACCCAGGATGTCATCCCGAACGCTATCGATGTAATCGGCATTCAGCTTGAGAGGTAAAGACTTGGCTTGAGCCAAGTGCCAGCAAAGGAGTCCAAGCGCGAAAACGTCGCGGTGGAACGGCGTACCACCGCGACCTTCATCAGTACGATCTTCTGGAAGAGCAATAGAGCCAATACTCAGTTGATCACGACGCGGCCCAACCGTACCTGCTGGCTGATGATAGGCTGCAATGAAGTTGGACAAAGCAATGGCGCTGGATGGCGAGAACCATACGCTATGGTCGCCCAAATCACGGTGAGCGACCTTAAATCCGTGCATGGCAGCGAACTGCGCGACCAAGATCTTGGCCAACTTTACCCGTTCACTCTCCTCATAGTTCTGCGCATATCGATTGATGAATTCGTTGAGCCGGTAGTGACTTGCCGGAAGCTCGCACAGCTCAGAAAATTCTTGAGTAACGGACTGCACGGAGGGGTTTCTGATAGGACGCAGACAACGTTTTGCCAACTCATGATCCCGCTGTCCAAGATAGACAAGAACATCCCGCTCCCTGGAAAGAATCTTGAACCGCCCCTCTGGGGTTTTGGCATCTACATCATCAAGCTTATTGAAGTCCCACAAACGTAAAAGAGCGCGATCGGCCTTGTTATTTTCGTTTGCAGCCTCGTACTCAACATAAACCTCGCCGGGATGCTTGAAAATCGGCTCCCCCTGCGCTCTGAACCCGTCAACCATGAGTTCCTTCGGTTTGACACTTCCCTGATTGAGCAGCTGATCAAACACATCAAAATACTGATTCAGACCTGCCGCCTCGGGATGTGGGCGAAACTTATTATTAAATTGACGCTCGTTGGCCAGCTTCAAGAAGTCATCGAGATGCATTACATGCTCGCGCTCATTTGCGGGTAGCTGATCAAACGTACACTTACCGCTCAAGACCACGCAAAATTTGATATTTGGCACAATGCCCTTCGGAAATTGCTGCCTAACTGCATTGAGCTTTTTCTTAAGTAGAAAGACTTTATTCTGAGTAACCGATACTGGTGAGCGATCACGCTCATCACCATTCTGGTACCACTTGCCACCATGGCTGGTGATAACACCATTCCAATGCTTCAGCTCGACTATGATGACGTTTTTGTGGGTCACAATGACAAGATCGAACTCGCCTTCTTTACCGCGCGAGTCCGCAAAACGGAACCCTGCATACCCCTTCCAAGGCCACATACCAGAAGGATGATCGGCCCCTTTACCTTTCAGAGACAGATTACTGAGCTGCTGAGCCAGAGACTTACCACCCGTTGGAGCGACCGTACCAGGTTGTTCTAGTTCAGGCTCACCCTTGAAGGCCTTACGCATGCTCTCGATAGCTTCGACCTCATGCCGCAGCAGGCCTCCTTCCCAGTAACGTACTTCCATTTCTAATCTCCATAACTGCCCCACCGCAGCTCATTTGGGCGGAGCAAAACTTCTGTGTCGAGCGCAGCTTACTGATACAAACAAGCGAGGTTCAGCTCGAAGGAAGACAATCTACTACTGAATTGCAGCTTGTTGAAAGATAACGGCGAAATGTCATCGATCTCGCCGGCATCAAGTTATCGGCGTGGGTTAATATCTCGCGCTGCAATCTGCCCTTAATCCAGTCCTGGATCTCACTCTCAAGCCAACCAACACTGCGGCCTACCAATGGGACGGGCCTCGGAAATCCGCCCTCACTGGTGAGATTATAGATTGTTGATCGAGCAAGGCCGGTCGTCTCGATAACTCCGCTGAGACGGATAATTTTCATATCAGGCTTCATCCTTCACCCATAGAACGGCGAGCGAAACTCGGCTGAACTGCTTGAAATCACTATCAACGGAGTACCGCTCCCCCAGCTCACGATCAATTTCCTTCTGGCTTAAACACTCAGCAAATTTCAGCTCTTGTACAAAGGATTCATCTAGCAGCACCGCTAAATTATGCGCGTCTCCTGCAAGAATCTCTCGAATAGCACGTACCAACGCCTCGGCTGAATAGACGTGCCGAAAAGTCATGCACTCATTGTCCGCGATGAGCTTATCTGCCTCATCAGCCAGCAGATCCTTCATGGCTGAGTTCAGCAGCTTGCCAGCAAAGTTCCACCAAATCGCATTACCATCGGCATCAAGGAGCAGAGTGCTTTTACCCGATTCCATCCACCCGTACTGATCACGAAGATCGGCAAGTAGTCCTTGAGCCCTGGATGAAAGGCCCTCTGGCACGAGATCTGAAATCAACACATCAGCAATCGCACGACACAGTTCATATCTCAAAGGTTGCGCATCACTGACCCATTGCGACTTACCACGCACCTCGGATGGCTCGACAAAAGCCTTTCTCCGCGGCCAGTCGATATAGGTCGTTTGCCAACTGCGTCCACCAAGAGTAAGCAGCGCTGGGCCGTTATCACGGACAGCGAAGGTCAGTTGATGAACCTCACCCAGCTCCTGCTTACCCGAAAAAACCTTGACCATGGGGGGCGTCGTGAACACCGAAAAGAGCTCCATGAAGTTCTTCTCACC
Organism: Pseudomonas sp. HPB0071; assembly: GCF_000478505.2. Classification (NCBI taxonomy): domain Bacteria; kingdom Pseudomonadati; phylum Pseudomonadota; class Gammaproteobacteria; order Pseudomonadales; family Pseudomonadaceae; genus Pseudomonas; species Pseudomonas sp. HPB0071. The sequence goes on from NZ_KI517367.1 coordinate 27,629, forward strand.
AAACGCCCTCTCTCCGGCCTTGCCAATCCCGATGAGCCCCTCATCAGAGTGCAATATGCCGGCCCCAAGCATGTAGCTAATAACACCAGCCCGATCATCGGGCGTGACTCCAGCAAAACCAGGCATGCGCCCAACCCACTGATCAACGTCGGCTGCGATGATGCCTTTTTGCTGAAGCGCCAATGCCATCGTTTGCTGGGCATAGATGTGCACTGGCCTCGCGGGCGGTTCGATAGGTTCGACATACCCTTGCCGCCATAGCTGTAACAACGCCAAAGCACGAAGAAACGCATCTTCCTTGGTAGCCAGAAACAGACAGTTTCGAGAGCTACCCGCGCGTCGGCCAGTTCGGCCAATGCGTTGCAGGAAAGAAGCAACCGTGTACGGGGCATCGATCTGGATCACTCGATCAAGGTCGCCCACATCAATACCCAACTCCAACGTCGAAGTAGAAACGATGACGCAGTCATTACCCTGGGAGAAGGCTTCTTCAGCAGCTCTCCGTTCCTCCAGGCTTAAGGAACTGTGGGAGATGTAGGTGGCAACACCAAGGCACCGTAACTCAACAGCGAGCTCCTCAACCTTGGATCGACTATCCACGAAGACGAGGCGCTTCTCGCCTTTGTGCAATCTTGAAATGACAACTGCTGCGTTTTTCAGCGACCCGACCCAATCGACTTGGACGTCAGGAATCACATTGTTCTCTGCAGGAGGGTTGATCACGCTTCTTCGGGCATTACAGCTACCGGCAAGCCAATCGCAGAGCGTGTCAGGATTACCTACGGTTGCTGAGAGCCCTAAGCGCTGGATCTCTCGGCCTGCTAGAACACTGATTCGCTCAAGGACAGAGAGCAAGTGCCAGCCACGGTCATCACCCGCAAAGGCATGCACCTCATCAATAATCACTGTCCGCACGTTGGCAAAAAGCTGCTGATGATCAACCTTGTTGGAGACCAGCATGACCTCGAGCGACTCAGGTGTTGTCAGCAGAATGTCCGGTGGCGATGCCACAATCTTGGACTTACGCGCAGCACTGATATCGCCATGCCATAGGGCGACGCTGCGCCCCAGGAGGTGTCCATAATAACTCAAACGCTGCTCAAGGTTATTGAGCAGCGCCTTGATCGGGCAGATGTAGAGAACAGAAAGGCCTTCCCAGCTCTCACTGAGCATGCGTGAAAACACCGGAAAGCTTGCCGCTTCGGTTTTTCCGCCAGCCGTTGGAGCCAGCAGAATCGCGTGCTCGCCATCCAAAACGGGCTGAATGGTAGCTTCTTGCAAAGGCCGCAAACCGTTCCAACCTAGAGAGTTGACGATGTGGTGCTGCAAGGCAGGGTGGAACTTGTCGAACTCACTCATGCAGCAAAGCTCCAATCAGGCAGCTCAAAGATCGAGCTTGATATCATCTACCGAGCTTGCCGCACTGGTAGCGCGCTCGACCGATGTCAGCTCGGTATCTGAAATGGTCAATGCGTAGTGCTGTCGTGGATTGAAGTCTTCGAACTGGTCAATACGATCCAGGACCTCACCCACCAGTTTTTTCAGGAAGATCCGCGGTGCAATCCCGACTTTGCCGCCCAGCTTACCGGTCACCGCCTTTGCCAGCTCAGTGATGTAGTTATCGTCTGCCAGCCGCAAAATGCGGTCAGCCGTAGCGCTGTTATCGGCATACAGGTTACGTACCTTGCGACCGACCTCCTCCAGAGACTCCTGGCTGAAACCACGGAGACGAATTTGCACGGCACGAGGATTATCGAACCGAGCATCAGTGGTGAAGTCGACCGCCAGACGCTGAGCCAGAGGAGACAGTCGCTGGACACCCATAGGGCCATCGTAGAAGGCCGGAGTGCCTGTAATCACCAAATAAAGGCCAGGGAATCGCCCAGAGTCCACCTCATCCATCAATTGACGCAGCGCGTTCAGGCTCTTGTCGCGAACATCTCCCCGCATACGCTGGAGTGTTTCAACCTCGTCGAGCACCAGCAGCAAACCAGGATGCCCTGAGTCCTTGACTATGGTTAGAACACCTTGCAGGAAGCTCAACGCGCCGAAATGATCGATGTCGCCCTTGATCATTGCATAGCGCTTAACCGCAGCAGAGATGTTCGGCTGACCTGCCATCCAGGCCAAAAGCCCGTTGGCGATCTCTTCCTGGCCTTCTAGGAGAGCTCTCCGGTACGCACGAAGAGTTAGGGCGAATGCAGGTGCAGAGCGCACGACTTCGCCCAAGCGCTTTTCCATCAGTAAATCAGTGGCATCGATCAACGCTTCGGAGTCATTCGGATCGATGTCATGCTGGGCCAGCACATCCTCTTCAAGGGTGTAGAACCAGGCTTCGACGATATTCTGAAATGCGCCTGAGGGCATATCCGGCGTAGTCAAACGCTCCATCAGACGTCGATAGACCGTCTCCAGGCGGTGCAGCGGTGTCTCAGTCTCGGAAATTTGAACCTCGGCGCAGGCAAAGCCCAGCCGGTGTGCTTTTTCACGCAGCCAGCGTGACGCAAAGGTTTTACCGCTGCCGTATTCGCCACGAATAGCCTTGAAAACTGCTCCACCTCGACTGACCTTTTCCAGCTCATCATCGAAGGCGCGCTCGAAGGGCAACAAGCCAACAGCTAAGGCATCTAAACCATACTGCGGCACAGTTCCACGCCGCAGAGCGTCCAGAATATCCTGACGACGTTGTTGGCTGATCGACATGCCTACACCCTGTAGTTATTGAATTTCAAACTGCTTCTTCAGATCTGCAACGTTCAAACGGACTGTCTGGGAATCACGTTCGACTGAAAGTATTGGATATCCATCCACATTGAGCAGTTTCTGTGCTCCCGCGAGGAACCCACGGATCCGCAGTTTCGGGATCATCAACTCGGAACAAAGCACCGCCTCCATAACCTGCCAGCGGTACTTTTCCATCAGCCTCAGCAGCGTCTGCATTTGGTCATCGCTGATCGCTGTGCGGCCTGCCCTATCGCGAACTTGGCCATAGACCGGCGAACTGAGCAACTCAGAAACCCAATCGCTTGTACCTACCACCGGAGCGCTTTTGCTCAAGGCTTTCGCTGGCGATGCAAAGCCGAACATGTCCTCGACAACCTCAGCCACAGCCTGCTTCTTGCCAGCTGCTTTCTTGGTGGGTGCTTCGACAGATACGGTGGGCTCATCAACCGCGCTCGGCGTGTCTGACTGAATGGCCTTCGTCGAATACCACCAGGCTGGCAGTCGTCGAGGCACCTCACGCCAGCCTTCTACCCTTTGCCGCGTGGCGGCATTGATATAGACCCCAAGCGGTATCACAACCTCCTGGAGCGAACCACCACCGTGGTAGCCATGGCTCCTACTTTTGGTATAACGCAGCCGCTCTGACCAAGGCAGGATCACCTGTTTATTCGCCGTGACGACACGCTCCCCCGACAACAGGACTTCCAGCTCAGAGGGCGTGATGCCGGGAGCAACCGGCTGATAGCGCTCACCGTTTTCGTCGGCTGACTGCTGGTAAACCGAATCATGATCCAGCACGTGACCGTGATCACTGGTAATGATCACCACACGGCCAGCCTCGCGAGCAGCCTCCATCACATGCCGGAGTAAGGCCACGGTTTCAAAGGACCAGTCAACCTTAACTTGCGAGCTACTGGACAGCTGATCATCGATCGCATTGATCACCACCGCCAGAACTCGGTGCTCTGTACCAGCAATTACCCCGCGGACGCTGCTATGCAAACTGCCAGATCCAGGCTGGGACAAATCCTGCTTATGGAACACTTGCGGTGGAAACTTGGTGGAGGCCAGCTTTTTTAGCTGAGGGTGGCTACTGAAAGCTTTCTTCTCGTCGTTGGCATTGCCCTCACACAGAGCCCCTGATATCAGCGAGCAACGGCTGACCTGAGTCACCGTTGGCAAGGCTGCAACCAGACATGCATCGCCCTGTGCGCCAACGGGCTGTAGCTCCAACCAATGATTACGGGTGAGGTCTGAACTTAACTGCCGGTAGACGGCTTCGCTCATCCCATCCAGCACAAGCAAAAGCACTTGCCCCTGCTCGGCCAATGGTGCAACCAGATCATCCAGGCCGCGCTCGACAGGAATGAATCGAGCAGGCAGATGATCACCGCGAGCGATGCTTGCCAGTTGCTGCCCGAAAGCCTGGTTTTGCCGTTCCCTGTAACGCCCAACGTGCTGCGAGAGCCTCTGGTAAACCGTACTCAGGGACTCCTCAGCATCTCCCGCCCAAATTTCGGTTCGTGCCCAATCACAAAAACCACCTTGCTCGATGTAATCACCGATCAGGCTAACTGCTGTTCCGTCCACGTTCGGCGCCTGCTTGAGCCAACGTAGAAGGCGCATGGCCATATTGGCCCGAGCAACTGTCTCGCTGTAGCGATCCAAACCAGCCAGTCGATGCCCCTCTATCTGCTGCAAAGCCGACTCCGCAGCCATGGAGTCGCCACCATCCAGAGCTTGATCCAAGGCAGAAGCAAAAGCGCTAAAGCGAGCATGTAAACCGCAAGGCAACAGCGAGGAATGCTCGGCGGCAGCCTGCATATCCAAGCTTGCAAGAATCTGCTCTGCTTTCGACAAGAAGCGTGCATAGCTAGGGAAACCGAGAGCACCTATCCATTGCCTGACCAGGACAACTGCGACCTCACCCAGTGGCTGCAGGACTCGGAATTCGATCTTCTTCCCACCCAAAAAGCGCTCACGGAAAATCCCACGACTGATATGCAGCTGAGTTAAATCAAGCGCTTGCAGACGTTCAATATTCGAGGAAAACAGCACGGAGCACGCCAAGGCGACGGCGAGCAGATCACTCCCCTGATCATTCAGAAGCAGCGTCGATACCACCTCATGAGTGTCGGGCAGGCCTCGGGCCAACCAATCCCCAAGGTTGTCTCGAATATCGCCTGGCAGAGCCGTAATCAGTGCACTGACATCACCCTTAGTGCTCCAACTCAACACCGACTGCAGATCCAACGTGGCTTCTTGGTAGTTCAGATGAGCCATGGCGATAGCGCGCCAGGCTGTCTCCTCATCCAGAATCTCTCCGAAGCTGATTTTCCCCTGATAGCGTTCAACACCATTGAGCATCGCCTCAGCTACCCAACGGCTCTGCTTGCGTGTTAAACGAGGATCAATGTCCCTGACACGAATCAGCTGCTGCAGGGTCTTCCAAGGGCTTATGCGCTGCGGCTCGTTGCGCCAGATTCTGGCCAACACGTCCATAGCCAGATCCGTCTCGGCAAAGCCCGACAGCAGCACAAGACGCTCTGAGGTTTCCTTCCGATCCTGGTGATGCTTGACCAAGGCCTCACGCATCGCCAACTCAGAGACGCAGTAGACGGCCCTGACTTTTCGCCCTTCAACAACTTGCTCTACAGCTAAAGCCGCTAAAGGGTTTGGCCACACTAAAGCCACGCAGTCAGCCTCAGCATCACGCTGAAAAACTGCCTGCAGTTGGGTCACCACCGGCATCGGCAATGTCGCACTCGCCTGCATGATCGACATCACCTCAATCCTCTGCCCCGTCCATGCGCACAATGCTGTAGCTCACATCCAGCACATAGCCGTCCTGCAATTTGCTCTCAATCTCTGCGAACAAGTTGCGCGCCTGCTTGCTGGTCAAACCACTCTGCTGAACCTGCTCCAGCACCTTTCTGCCACCGGCACCTTTGTTGACACCGGTATCGGCAGGCGGCCCATCCGGACTGGTCGGCGGAACGACGTTGCGCGTCAACTGCGATGTAGCATCGGCCTGAGCCTGTCGAAGCGCTTGGGCCAGCGCCGTCACCAGCTCATCCGCGGTCAATGCAGCACTAACACGCTGCTTAATCTGCAGCGCCTCAGCTGCCCCTGACTTCCAAACGGTTTCCAGCAGTTGCCAGTTATTGTCCTGGATCGCCTGGGTCACGCTGGCAGCGCTGACGATACTTTTGGCGAGAGCCATCGCGTTGGTGGGCGGCTGAATATCCGACAGCGCAGTGATCAGATCTGCACCCTGCTTACCCTGCAAGGTCTGCAACAGGCTCACTGCATACTCGGCATTACGCAGACGATTGCATTGCGTCCCCTGATTAACCCGGCTCAATGCACCTCTGAGCTCAGTAACCAGTTCCTCACAATGCCCAAGCTGGCGCTTAACCTCATCCTGCACATCTTTTTCCAGTGCATTCTGATGGTTGGCGGTGCGCAGCTTGTTAGGCGTCAGGCCGAAGATGGCGGAAGCGTTATCTACGCCCAGCTTCCAGATGTTTGGCTCGGCCAGATCCTGCTTGGTCAGCAACAGGTTATCCGGCATGTCCTTGAGCGTCGGCTCATAGTCTTGACCATGCAACGAGAAGGCGTACTGGCCATGCTCGGCAAACACCATGATCAGCAAGTTCTGCACAATGTCCGGCAGCCCTTTGGGTGTCGGCTGATCAATGGCCGAACGTAGGCGCTTCACCGTCACTGGATCCCCGGCGTATTCATCCTTGGCCAGCTCACGAGTCATATGCTTCGGCCAATCATCCTTAAAGATGAAATGCCGCTCGTGCATCTCGCCAAGCTTCAGTGGCTGTGCAATCGAACGCATGATCGAGCGCAACGGCGTGTCGATATCGATGCGACCATTACTGGCATGCACAGCCCGACGCAGCTGCTCCATCACCTTACCTAGGTCAGCCAGCCTGACCTCACCGTCAAACTCGGGGTGATCCGGATATTGGAAGCTCAGCGCCTGGTTAAGCAGGTGCTCGAAGGCCGCACGCAGATTACTGCCCACCGGCAGCTGCGGAGTAAATCCAGGCTCCAGCGAATAAACCTGGCTGTCCAGTTGTACCGAATCATCCAGCGAGCCCGGGATCGGTTGTGCAGCGCCGAATGCACCCATGAGGTAATCACGAATGCGCTGGCGCAGCTGGCTGCGCTGGTTATCGAGAAGCGTCCGCGCTTGGGCCCGCTCAAGTGGGCTCAGATGCTTACTAAAGGAGACGAAGCGATCTTCGCTTTTCAGTACGTGCTCAAGCGTCACCAAGGTTCCCAAATCACGCTGCGCCGACTGGCTAAAGAAATACGGCAACCAGCACAGCGTCTGTGTCGCATTACCAGTGGCTTCGTACTCCTGGATGCGTGCCCTATCGCTCGCGGGAGAATGGTTGCCCTGGTCAAACGGAAAGTCGACCAGCACCTTCCAATCATCACCACGCGCCTCAAAGGTGGTGAAGTCGGAAATCTCGCGGATGTTCTGGAACATCACCTCTACGGTACGACGAGTGCCGCGCCAGGCGAATGGATGCTCAATAAACAGCTGATTATCATCCTGAACGCCGAAGGCCTCGAACAGCAAATCCTTGGTCAGTTTGCGGCGCGCGCCATCGTTGTCATGTATTTTCGCCTGCTCAAGAATGCTCTCGGTATCGACGCCGGAAAGCTGAATCGCGATAACCGGGTTGGAGTCATCACTGATCTTGATCTCACCTACACGCCCCGCCCATTTGCGGCACTTCTGCAATACCGTCTGCGCTTCACGGCCTGGGATCGGTGATTTGATGGTGCCGTGGTTCAGCGCAGCCAGCTTATTGGCCGTGAGCTGCTTGAAGCACTCCACCTCCGGAACCAGCGCCGACAGCAACAAGGTCTTAATCAAGCGCATGTCGTTGGTAAAGGCGCGACGGCCTGGATCGTTCGCAGGCAGCTCCAGCAGCTGATCCAGCTTGAGGTTGTGCTCCTCCTCCAGCAACGGCACCAGCTTGCGCTCGAACAAATGGCGAGCATTGTCGAAATGCATACGCATCACTTCTGAGAACGGCTCAGCCTCTGAAGCAATCACGTCGTACAGGTCACCAACCGGAATACATCCACCTAACTCCAGGGTTTCGCGCTGATCGACCAACAGCATCAGCATGACCTTGAGCGCAGTACGCTCACGCTGAAGAGCGGAAGAAAGCGCAACCAGCGCCTGCACCAGAGCAGGACTGAAGGGATACAGCGAGCGGAACATCTCGCGGTCACCCTGGTTGGTCAGCAGGATTTCCTGCACCTCGCTGCGCAAACCGGCATCCATGGCCGCAAAGGCATTGTCGATCTCTGCCTTGGCAGCTGCATTGATCGGCTTGAGCAAGCGACGCTCAGCGATCACTGGAAGGTTACGGTCCTCAAGGGTGATGGTGTGGAAGCGACCATCCCAGTACTTGAGCGAGTCGCTCAGTGCTTGCTGCTCAGCGCCGTTGTACTGATCACCCACGAACTCACGCAGATCACGCTGACGGGCAATAAAGCTGGCCATGGGCAGTGCACGTTGCTCACTGGCTTCAACCAGCTTCACCACTTTCTGAATGTTGTTGGCGATAAAGCGCTGGTCAGAAAGATGGCTGGCCAGCCAGAGGATCAGCTCATCGAGGAACAAGATGATCGCGTCGTAACCGAGCGCTTTGGCATGCTCCGTCATGATGCGTAGGCCTTCATCGAAATCGACGTAGCCGCCGTACTCGCTGTTGGCCATATCCGCCATGGAGCTGTAGAAGGTGCCGATCAGATCCCCAACCAGACGAGCCTTATCGTCCGCGCCAGCTTGGTCATTGAGCACTGCATCGAAGCTGGCTGCATCCCAACCAGTCGACAGATCGCCCCAGCCGTCGTCCTCAGCCGCTGCTGCTCCTTTGTTCAGAGTGACGAAAAAATTCTCATCACCCATATTGCTGCGCAGTTGCCGAGCATCTCGGAACAACCGATCGCTCATGTAGAAGCCAGGTACCGAGGCATCGGGATGCAGGTGCCTGATATGTCGCGCATAGCCACCCAACACACCCGCCTCAATGCTGGCTGCGCCGATCATGTGGTAGGGCACCAGCAGAATGTTGGTTTGCTGCAGCCACTCATCATGCTTGGCTACAGCTGGCGCCAGCTCGTTGATCGCCCGGGCTTGGGGATTGCCCTGCAATAGCAGATGCAGTACCGCCATAAAGTGCGACTTACCGCTACCGAAGCTACCGTGCAGGTAAGCGCCCTTCTGACGGTTCTGGTTGCCCACCACGGTGCTCTTGATAAAGCTCAAGGCATCGTCGAACGAGCGCTGCAGCTGCGGCGTCACCACATACTGCTCAAGCGTTTGGCTGATAGCTGCATCAGCCAACCCACTGGACAGGTTAAGAACGAAATCACCCCGTTGAACCTTTTCTGGGATCTCGATCAGCTCTTTAATCAATGTCATGCGTCAAACCCCAGAATCAGTTCTGCTCAGCCACTTTCTTTTTGCGACCGCCACGTTTTCCAGCTACTGCAGCCGGCTGCCAGCTCAAAAGGTCGGCCCGAGTAATCTCGAGATTACGCAGTTCTTCGAGGAGGAAGCCTTCGTAGTAATCCCCCATGCGCTCGCCGAACTCGGGATCCACCTCGTTGTGCCATTGCTTCAACCAGGGGATCAGCTCATCCAGCGCCACCAGCATGGGCAACAGTCGCTCAGCTTCCCAGCCCTCGCCCTCTTTGCGATCCAGATACCAAGCGGCAATGGCCTGGGCACGTTGCAAATGGTTCAAGCCGGCCCAGCCGATAACCAGCGTGCTATCACCGCCTTTTTCACCGCCAGGCAATGAGAAGAAGCGCTCTTTAGGGACATCCAGTTTGCCACGCAGGCTCCAATACGACGGCTTGCGGAAATCCACCGGTTTGTACTGCGGAGGTACCGCAATCTCGCCCACCTGCTCCTGCTTATCCAGCTCGGCCCTGGCCTTGGCCAGCTTCCAAGCAGATTGCTTCTCCGGATCCTCCGCATCGGAGTCAGGTAGTGAGTGCGCCACACCGTGATGGGTATCAATGGCATCTTCCAGCCGCTGCTTTTCCCAGGTTTCCTGCCAGGCACGAAACTTCGGCATGGCTTCGACTTTCAGCCGGGCAGCGGTCATTTGCGGCACGCTATCGCCTTCAATCAACTCAGACACCAGTGCCTGCAGATCCGCCAGATCGCTGCCACAGTAAACCTCAGCCACTCGCAGTACTTCAGCATCGCGACGCAGCCGGTCAGCCAACTGGGCACAGGTCTGCAACTCGGCCGACTGACAAGTCCGTTCGCAGCGATCCAGCAGCCATTCGCGAGCGGCGGAATGCAGACGGTCTTCCCAGCTATCACGGTTCCAGCGGCGCTTATATTCCGGCTGCTCCACCAACGTGATCCACTGGTTCTGCTCAATGGCTTGGAGGCGGCGCTCGACCAGCACGCGGTATTCCTTTGGCCAGTGCTGCGGAGTTTCAGTGGTCGGCGTGCTGCCATGGCGCTCGAACCAAGTCGATTCCAGCTCGCCGGCCGCAATCCTGCGCGCAAGGTGAATTTCGAAAGCGCGTTCACCCAGCCTGACCTCAGGAACTTCGCCCTCATAGCAAAGAACCTCGTCAACTAGGCCGTACAAGCTGTAGATGTGCCAGTCCAGCTCTTCCTGCAGAGCAATCATTTTTGCCCAAATGCTACTTTCCTCAACCGGGCCATCATTCAATCGACCACTCAGACTGTCCGCACTAACCTTCAGGCAGGCCTCCGGCGAGCAGGCAACAAGTTGCCTTCCTAGGGTATCCAGGTGCGCAGACAAGTTCTCTACAGTTTTTGAGGCATCATCTGGTACTGGAAACCTCTTGAGGCCAGTGCCTGTAAACTCACGAAACTCCTCCCATTCAGCGCGGCTCTCCTGACCAACACCGCCCTGCCCTTTGCCGTGGAACACCTGCCTCATCCAGAACATCCCAGTTGAGCTGTTCAATAACCCCAACAGTGCAAAATGCTCGGATTCTGCCTCTCCATTTGGTAGTTTGATAACAGGTGCAGAACGATTAAACACCTTCCCACCACGATCTAGTACGAAGTGGTTGTGGGTTGATACAAAAGCAAATCCTATCGATAACGGCTGCTTGTTTCTCTCCACTGGAATCTGGTGATATTCAGCATAATGACGCCCTGCATCTCTGTAAGTCAGCTTGCCAAAGGTATTTCTCGCCCAGAGCTGAGCTCTCAGAGGCCAAAGATATTGTTTCTGCTCCGAGTCAACTTCCAGAGCAATATCATTGTTGTAAGGGAAAAGCACTGTTGTCCCTGAATCCAGCATCCAATCTCTGACCAGATCGCCCTCAACCAATGGCCGTTTCCTTTGAGGAAATCTACAAGCACTCAACTTGCGAGTAGGTGCGCCAAAAGCCTCGTCCTCACCGAGGATCGCACCAAAACCGATAACCATAACCCTCTCAGACAGCGGTATATGGTCACCTTCAATCAGTGCTTTCAAATCATTAGCGCCACCACCACCAACACTCCAGGGGTGGCTAGCGAAGTAGTGCCGCTCGCAGTCAACGACAGTGACGTAATCATTCTCACTGCCAGCTTTTGGCAGTAAATCGACGATAGATAACCACACCTTGCCAAGTGCAGCGTTGTCGGGAACACCGGGCTCACCACGGATCCCCATAACAGATCGAACAACATCCGTTTTAGGCAGCTGATTACGGGCAAACAAGATTACCGTAGGTGTGCCATGCCCCGGAATATAGGCTCTTGAGGTATCGATCACATGGGTTAGATCCTTGCGCGGCAAATACTCTTCAATGAGCTTTTTCCCGAACTCTCGTTTCATAAAGCTATTGGCGGTGATCATACCCATAAAACCGGCAGGCTGATTACCATCCGGGCACAAGGTCAGATCAAAGAAACGCTCGGTAAAAGGAGCACCAAGTGAGTATTTACGGTGGCAAGTTGGATATTTATCCCGGTACGCTTGATTCAGCGCTTTGTCTTTCACCGTAATGTAAGGTGGGTTACCCACCACTACGTGATAACGCTGACCAAGAATATTGTTGAGCTTTTCAGGATCCTCAACTTCGTATACGTGTTTTTTCTCCTCATCCAGCAAACCACCCTGGATGCCCTGCCCCTGCCACTCAAATCTACGGCCATGCAACAGGGAATCGCCACACGCCAAATTGAACTTAAACTTAGGGGCTTCCTTGATCTTTGTGCTACCTGAAGCCTTCATGGCAGCAATTAGCAGGCGGAACCGGCAAATGGCAATGGCATAAGGGTTGATATCCGTGCCATGCACTACGTCCAGTGCTCGCTGTGCCAGCTCACGCGTATTAGTTCCTGGCTCGCGCTTCAACCACTGATTAAAAATCCGCTCGAAGGTCGTCAGCAGAAAGTGCCCTGAACCGCATGTAGGATCGATTAGGCGCAGCCCCGGCAGACCGAAAGTCTGAATCGCCGGCTCCAGGGTGTAGTCGAGAATAAAGCTCTCAACAAATTCCGGGGTTTGCAGCAGCGCATAACGCTTACGCACGGATTCAGAAAGATCCTGGTAGAGGTCGCCAAGGAAGCGGGTATCCCATTCCCGGTCGGTAAAGTCGTGGAGAATCTCACCACTGTCTGCATCGATCTTCTGGAAGAAGTCGATCAGACGTTTGGCACCATCAGCCGAAACCGGAATCTGCCAAAGAGGGTTATGGCGATGATCCAAGAGCTCGGCGATCACCGGGTATTTTTCCAGCTCTGCGAATAGATCGAGCAGGTAGTGGCGTTCTTCAAAGGTGGGGTTCTCGTTGAAGTAAGCCACCATGCGCTCTTTAGCCTGCTGCAAGGCATTTCGACCTTGCGCATCGATCACTGGCCCAGCCAACACCGGCTCAGTCAGTAAGCCGTTGTCTTCAAGAAAACGTACAAACACACAGGTCAAAACCCAGGCCACTGCGGCCTGGGTTATTTGCGCTTCGCGCCAGGAAACGAAGTGCTCGGCGGTGCGTTCAGCCTCAACCGCCGCGCGATATTCGCTCTGCAGATGCTCATTCAGCTCTGTATTCGCCTCGCTGTAGGCAAGGATGTCTCTCTCAATATGGGGCAGCAGAGCCTGGAGGCTTTTCAGCAGATTGGCACGGTTAATCACAGGTAAATCCTTGCGCATGTGGCCCATTACCTGAAGGCAATGGACCTGCTATCAATTTTTCTTAGGCAGTGGTTTTAACTGCCTCAGGTAGTAGCTGAGCATCGTCCAGCCAGCTACTGGGAATATGAGCAAACTCTTTGCTACCGGCGCCTGTAGGCACCAATACGTCATCGATCATGGCCGCGGAACGCTGCGCATCCACGGCTATCAGCAGAACCAACCCAGGCAACGCAATGCCACTGCGACCACTCACGCTCATCAACTGTTGGCGCAGATCATTGAGCCATGTTGTCACCAGCTCATAGCGCGCCAGCAGTCCAGGCTCTGTCAAAAGCACTGGTTGACCGGCCTGCAGAATCTCCTTAGCCATGCTCGGCAACGCACGCTGCACCAGACGCTGCAGGTTCTGCCAATCACGAGAACTGTGCTCACAGGCATCTGCCTTGAGCACCACTTGCCAATCCGGAGCTTTGGGCATGCTCGCGCACACAGCCTGCACATGGCGAAGAAGCAGCTCATCAAAGCTGATGCGCTTAAACGGATAGTCTCGGCAGAGTTTTTCCTGCGCTTGCCACCACTGACGCGGCCTGACGGTTAGCGCGAGGAAGTGGGAGGCAGTCACTGCCTTCTCAAGCATCAAGCCCAGCTCTTTAACCGACTTGAGTGTGGTGGTGTCGTCTTCGCCTTGTTGAGTCTGGCTGTAGTGAGTTGACCCGGCTGATGCGAAGCTGGTCATCCCTGCGCTTGGCAGGCAGTAACCGCCCCTATCGCCGTTGGCAAACTCAAAGCTGCCATTCCATTGGAAACCGATATCAAGCGAGCGCACCAGCTCATCCAGCTCAGGACGGCCTGGTAGCTCCTGCGCTGCGGGATAGCGGCCGGCTACACGGGTTTGAACATCTTTGACAGTGAGCGCCTTGCTGCCCAATAGCGCGCCTTGGGCCAACTCCAAAGCAAGCTTGGCGGACATCCCTCGCGGATAGAACTCCACACGGCTAGATAGGGCTGCACTCTCGGATGCGGCTGCAGCCAAACGCAGAAGGCGGTGGTTACTCAGCCCGGCAAATGACTCCGGCGCTGGCACAGCACGGATCTTCTCCAGCGTACGAACAGGAGCAAGCAGTGGCAGCTGGCGAGCACACTCATCTGCCAGGCTGCCCAGGTCGCAAGCGTAATCGGCCAGTTCCTCCCCTCGCCCCTGACGATTATCGGCAATCAGGAAGCGGTTACCGGAGCGGCGCAAAAGCCAACGAGGCTCCTGCTTACTCAATTCCGTTTCTACGGCTGCCCGCACAACGGCATAGGCCCAGCGCTCACGCAGTGGGCTGTCTTGTACCGAGCCGCGCCGAAGCAGGATTGCGTCAGCCACTTCGACCGCTGTCATCACGCCGCCGTTGTCGTCCAACAGGCCGACAATGTCCTCTCTCAAGTCCGTAATCGCTTTGGTCTTGCCCCACTGGGTCAGAACCTTGTCGACCAGTTCGCGCACCAGCAGAGTCTCAATGCCGAGGTGGCCGCTGATGGCTGCCGGCGTAGGCCAATGAACGTTGTGAGAGCCCTTTGGCGCATCCTCGTCCAATCGACCCAGGTATTCGTTAAGAAAGCTCAACCGATTCTGATCAGTGGACTTCGGCAGAACCTGCTGGAACAGTCGGTCGACACTCACAATGCTGGTGTCACCGCTATCCAATTGCTGAACTTGCTGACCGTCCAGAAGGCGCGCCTGAAGCTGACCGATGACATCTGATAGCTCATTACGGGTCTTTACCCCCACCCCAGTCCAGACTCGAACGCGGGAGCGGTTCAGCTTGATGAGGTCAGCAACGCTATTGATATTCCGGCGACTGAGGGTATCCAGCGCTTGTGGGCTCAGAGCCAACAGGCCGATCTGCGTATCCAACTGAGCCTCGCTGATGGGGCACGTACGCTCCTGTGGCTGCTGGGTCGTGTGCAGAGACTCACTGCGCGCATCATGGAATGTCTTGCGCCACTCACGCAGCATCTCGCCGGCACTGGCAAAGCGCTTGCGCACATCACGAACCAAGGCCCGTTTGAAGAACTCAACCATGCGATCGCGGATGCTCGGGTCGAAGACGGTTCGGTCGACCTCCAGCTCACCTTCGAGTTGATGTGGCAGTCCTTCAGAAGACGTCCACCCGGGCAAAGCCCCTGCGGCCATCTCGTAAAGGGTCAGCGCAACAGAGAAGCGCTCGGCATGGTCGTCCCAACGACGGCGGCCAGGATCACGGATGAACGGATCCATGTAGGCCAGCGTACCGGCACTGATATTGTCAGCACCGACACTGGACAAGGAGAAGTCAAAAAGCATGAGGTGAAGAACGCTGCCTTGCATCACCAAGCCGATGTTCTCTGGCTTGATATCACGATGCACCAACGCCTGGTCTTCTAGATGCACAACCGCACTGAGCAAGTCGTCACCGAAGCGCTCAAGCAACTCAAGCTGCACAGCGCCGACATGGCGGAGACGCTGAGCCAGGGTGCCCTCGGTCGCGTAGTCGAGCAGCAGGGCGGTATGGCCAACCATATCCAGAGTTTTGTAGTAAGGAACAATGGCCTGGTGACGCAATCTGGCCAGCACCTCACCCTCTTTCGTAAGACGGCTATTGTGGTCAGGTGTCGAAGCGATCTTCAGAACGCGAGACTGCCCCTGGTAATCGACCAGGAATACGACTGAGCACGCACCTTTGCCAAGTGGCTGAACAACCTGGAAGCCTCCCGGCAGGAAGTCACCTTTACGGGCTTCAGTTGGGTTAGATCGAAGCGTGTTCGGCTGGCTAACCTCATCTTCAAGGTCATCCAGCCGTTTGATGAACTCACTGACCGATTCCAAGCGGCTGCCGACATCAGGGTGCGTGGCGTACTGCACCAGGTACTGCATAGCCTCGCTTGCACCGTTGATCTCATCGGTAACCTGCAGACCGCTGCCTCTGCGCAGCTTGTCCAGTAACTCGATGTCGGTTTGCGCGGGCTTTTTGCCTGTAAATAAGTGGTAGGCGATCGCACCCAGGGAGAAAACATCTAAGTGCACGCCGTCTGCAGCGCCAGTGTGCGCTTCCAGCGCGACATAAGGCCCTGCCTCTTCATGCACGAGGTTACTCAAACGGGTCAGCGCGCTGATATTGCGCGACTCACTCTCAAATATCCGCTCGGCAGTGGCCCAGTTGCTGATTTTGACACTGTACTTCTCATCGCCCAGTGGCTTGACCCAGATGCACTGAGGACTTAGGCCACGGTGATAAAGCTTTTGCCCATGCGCGTACTGCACAGCCTCAGCAATTAGACGAAGCAGGTAGGTGGCCTGAACTGTATCCAGGCGCCGATCCTTACCCAGATGCATGAGTAGATGGTCGAGACGAAATGCCTTGGGATCGTGCTCATAGACTAGTGCGGGGCCGCTGTCATGATTCTGAAATTCGTGCGCTCGCAGAATTCCTGGATGCTCAATACCCTCAAGCAGGCGGAACTCAAGCTTGGCCGCTTTTTCGAGCCGAGAAACCTCTTCCTTTGGCTTACCCTGGGTCAGATAAATACGAACCTTGCGCTGCACCCCAATATCCGGGTGCAAAGCGAGCCAATCCTGATAGGTATCAGATTCGTCGAGTAGGCTCTGAAGCTCATAGCTGCCCACACGACGCATGCGCACGGACTCTTTAATGCCCGCTTCCTCTACAGCTCGTGAGATGACTTTGGCTGCATAAGCGGTAATCTGCCGATGCCTCCAGTTCTCATCGATTAGGGTGATTTCGCGGAGCAGCTCTTGCCGATTGACCACACCTTGGCGCGCATTACCTTCCAGCTTGATGACCAGGTCCTCTGCAGAGAGGAACACCAAAGCATCAATAAAAGGCACGGTTTCCTTGCTTCGATGAAATGAAGGCTGCAGCTTAAGCAGAGACGCCAGCTTTTGCGCTTTGCGCCGAGCAAGCAAGCGCGGATTATCGAAGATCTTCTGCCCACCCTTAGGCAAAGGTCTTTCCCAAACCCAGTTGGCAGCGTCACCACTAATGGTTCCAGGATGGGATTTGATCTCAATGAGGTACATCCCCTTGGGGGTGAGCACCATGAGATCAACTTCGTTGATGGAGCCGTCTTGGGCAATGAACTCAAAATTGGCCCACGCACGATAAGGATCGTGGTCAGGGAGCAGCTGCTTGGCAAACTCCAGCGCTTCCCGCTCCCATGTGTAATCGGATTGGGTGATCTGCTTCCAGAGTTTGTCCATCAATGGCCATCCTTGTTAATCGGCTGACGTTGGGAAGGTCAAGAGTATCCGTAAGGGATCGCTTGCCATTTCCGCTCTACTTACTGCGGTTTCGCCCCAGCTCTACTCTTCAAGACTACCGTAAGCGAGTACCTAACATTTAGCTAACGGTGACCCAACGGTGACCAGCATGAGCAAATCTTAACCTGCGGCAATAAATAGCGGGCATAAAAAAATCCAGTCACCGCTAAGTGACTGGATTTCTTGAGGTTTTTTGGTCGGGACGGAGTGATTCGAACACTCGACCCCTTGCACCCCATGCAAGTGCGCTACCAGGCTGCGCTACGCCCCGACTGTATCCCTTGCGAGATGGCGAGCATCTTAAGCTAAGGTTTTGATAAATGGAAGGTTTTTTTAAATTATTTTTGAAGAACTCCCAAAACGTCCTCTAATTCGCTAATCATTTGCTTTATTAGCTGGCGATACTGGGTAGTATCATCCTTAGCATCATCACTCGACAACCTTAGACGAGCCCCGCCTATGGTAAAACCTTGGTCATAAAGCAGAGCCCTGATCTGACGGATCATAATGACATCTTGTCGCTGGTAATAACGACGATTACCTCGCCTTTTTACCGGGTTAAGCTGAGGAAACTCCTGCTCCCAATATCTAAGGACATGGGGCTTTACCAAACAGAGATCACTTACCTCACCAATAGTGAAGTATCGCTTACCCGGTATAGCAGGTAACTCATTATTATGGCTTGGTTCCAGCATACGCTTCTACCCTGGCCTTAAGTTTTTGCCCAGGACGGAAAGTCACCACACGGCGTGCCGTGATTGGTATCTCTTCACCTGTTTTAGGATTGCGTCCGGGGCGCTGACGCTTGTCTCGCAAATCAAAGTTACCAAAACCTGATAGCTTAACCTGCTCGTTCTGCTCTAAAGCATTTCGAATTTCTTCGAAAAACAACTCCACTAGCTCTTTGGCCTCACGCTTATTCAGACCAAGCTCCTCATAGAGACGTTCAGCTAACTCAGCTTTCGTCAGAGCCCCCATACGCTATTTCCTTAATGTGGCGTTGAACCTTTCTTCTAGGGAAACGAGGATTTTCTGTGTCGTTTCGTTGATTTCTTCATCAGTAAGAGTGCGTGATGGATGCTGCCAGGTCAAGCCAACTGCAAGACTTTTTCTAAGCGGATCAATGCCCTTGCCCTGATATACGTCAAACAGTCTTAAATCAACCAGATACTCACCAGCCTTGTCCCGTACAACCGACAAAACATCCGCCGAAGATACCTCTATATTCACTAGGACTGCCAAGTCTCTACGTACTTCTGGATAACGTGACAGCTCTTGGAAACGTGGTAGGTATCTCTGTTCCGCCTCACCTAGCAACACTTCAAATACATAAACAGGTTGATCTAAATCCAAAGCTTTTAATAACTCGGGATGTAACGCTCCCACATAACCCACCAGCCGGCCGTCACGCTCAATGCGTGCAGTCTGCCCAGGATGCAGCGCAGGATGCTCTGCGGCGACAAAGGTAAAATCACCTACATTTTCACCGCAACCTAACAGCGATTCAACATCGCCTTTGATATCGAAAAAATCTACACGCTCAGAACCAGCGTTCCAGCTTTCTGGAGAGCGTGGCCCCGAAATCAGACCAGCCAAGACACGCTCTTGCGCCAAATCATCTAGTGAACCGACAAAACGAAGCCCTGACTCAAACAAGCGCACCCGACTCTGCTGGCGATTAAGATTGTGCTGCAGCACCTTGACCAAGCCCGGCCAAAGCGAAGCGCGCATAGCAGCCATATCTTGAGAAATCGGATTAGCCAACAATACCGGATCAAGCGTTGGCGAGAATAGCTTGAATGTCTTTTCGTCTATGAAACTATAAGTAATAGCTTCCTGATAACCCCGAGCAACCAACTGGTGTCGAAATTGCGAAAGGCCAGTACGCGCCTCGGCATATCCTTTTGGAGCCAAGCGTGCTTGTGGAAAACGAGTCGGAAGGCGGTTATATCCGTAAAGGCGCGCCAATTCTTCTATCAAATCGACTTCGATTGCTATGTCGAAACGATGGCTAGGAACGCCAATTTTCCAGTGGTTTTCATCTGTAGACTCAACGGTCAATGCAAGACCTTTCAGCAGGCGCTCAACTTCATCACTCTCAAGACGCAGACCTAGCACTTGCTCGATGCGCTCACTACGCAAAGTAATAGGGGTCTTAACAGGCAAATGTTCAGCACTTGCTATCTCTATCACCGGACCTGGTTCGCCGCCGACAATATCTACCAGTAGGGCTGTAGCGCGCTCCATTGCACGACGAGGCAGATCAAAGTCTACTCCGCGCTCAAAGCGGTGCGAAGAGTCAGTGTGAAGACCATAGGAGCGTGCCTTACCAGCAACAGCAATAGGATCGAAGAAGGCGCTTTCCAGGAACAGATCCGCGGTAATGGCACTTACACCACTGTATTCCCCCCCCATGATCCCAGCTATAGCTAGCGCGCGCTCATGGTCGGCGATAACTAACGTATCCGGGCGAAGAGTAATCTCTTGGCCGTCTAACAGAACCAGCTTCTCGTCGGGCTGCGCTAAGCGAACACGAATGCCGCCCTTGATCTCGTTGAGATCAAAAGCATGCATAGGCTGCCCAAGCTCAAGCATAACGTAATTAGTTACATCGACTGCAGCATCAATGCTACGAATCCCGGATCGCCGCAGGCGCTCTACCATCCATTGTGGCGTAGGGCGAGAGAGGTCAACATTTTTTAGCACACGCCCTACATAACGAGGGCAAGCAGAAGGCTCAATAACCTCAATTGGGCGCACATCCTCTATACTTACTTGTGCAGGAGGAACATCAAGCGCATGCACCGGGACGCCATAGAGCGCACCAACTTCACGAGCGAGGCCGGCGATTGATAAACAATCGCCGCGATTAGGCGTTAGATCAACGTCTATAGAAACGTCGTCCAACCCCAAGTAATCACGGAAATCCTTGCCTACCGGTGCATCTGACGGCAGCTCCATCAGACCTGCATTATCTTCTGATACGCTCAACTCACTAGCAGAACACAGCATGCCTTGAGACTCAACGCCGCGCAGCTTGGCTTTCTTTATAGTGAAATCACCCGGCAGCTTGGCGCCAATCATAGCGAAGGGAATCTTTAGACCAGCACGCACATTTGGCGCACCGCATACGACCTGAAACTCTTCCTGGCCATTACTAACACGGCATACATTCAGCTTATCAGCGTCAGGATGCCGCTCAGTAGCGAGCACCTCTCCTACTACCACACCGCTGAACTGCCCGGCCACCGGCTCGACGTCGTCCACTTCAAGACCTGCCATGGATAACTGAGCGATTAAATCGTCCCGAGAAGCCGGTGGACTTACCCAAGATCTCAACCACTGTTCACTGAATTTCATTGTGCCCCCTATTAAAGCTAGCGGAATTGCGCCAGGAAGCGCAGGTCGTTATCGAAGAACAGCCGTAAGTCATTTACGCCGTAACGCAGCATGGCTAGGCGCTCAACGCCCATACCAAACGCGAAGCCCTGATATTTCTCAGGATCGATACCCGCCATTTGCAACACGTTAGGGTGCACCATTCCGCAACCTAAGACTTCAAGCCAGCTAGGGGTCAACTGGCCGTCTTTATTGACATGTCGACGGATGTCGACTTCTGCAGAAGGCTCAGTGAATGGGAAATAAGAGGGTCTGAAGCGGACCTCTAGGTCTTCTTCAAAAAACTCGCGCAGAAAACCCACTATCGTGCTCTTGAGGTCGGCAAAGCTGACCTTCTCATCAATCACAAGCCCTTCTACCTGATGAAACATCGGCGAGTGCGTCTGATCGGAATCGCAGCGATAAACTCGGCCTGGGCAGATGATACGAATCGGAGGCTGCTGCTGCTCCAT
Source organism: Pseudomonas sp. HPB0071 (assembly GCF_000478505.2). Taxonomy (NCBI): domain Bacteria; kingdom Pseudomonadati; phylum Pseudomonadota; class Gammaproteobacteria; order Pseudomonadales; family Pseudomonadaceae; genus Pseudomonas; species Pseudomonas sp. HPB0071. The sequence goes on from NZ_KI517367.1 coordinate 48,673, forward strand.
GACACGAATCTGCACGGGTGAGGTATGCGTACGCAGTAGACGTGTAGCATTAAAATAAAACGTATCGTGCATAGCACGAGCCGGGTGGTGACCTGGAATATTAAGCGCCTCGAAGTTATGGTAGTCGTCTTCGATTTCAGGGCCTTCAGCCACGTTGTAACCAATACCTGTAAAAAGTCGCTCGATACGTTCCAAAGTACGGGTAATAGGGTGCAAACCACCCGTTTTTTGCCCTCTGCCAGGCAACGTTACGTCAACCCGCTCCGCTGCTAATTTTTCAGCCAAAGCGGATTCTTCTAAAAACTGTTTGCGGGCGTTAAGCGCATCTTGCACACGCTCTTTAGCCGCATTGATCAGCGCACCGACTTTCGGCCGCTCTTCTGCAGGCAGATTGCCCAGCGTCTTCATGACCTGGGTAAGCTCACCTTTTTTCCCTAGGTAGCCAACCCGTAGCTGTTCAAGAACAGTCGTGTCTTCAGTTTGCTGCACGGCCTCCAACGCTTGGCTGACCAGTGCCTCCAGGTTTTCCATTCACTGACTCCAGATACAAAATAGGGGAAGAGCTTTAGGCCCTTCCCCTACTGGTGACGTTACTGTCGGGCCAAGGCCCTGATTGACGCAGGGCTTAAGCCAAAGAAGCTTTAGCTTTCTCGACAATCGCAGCGAACGCTACTTTTTCATTTACCGCCAGATCGGCCAGAACCTTACGGTCGATCTCGATGGCCGCTTTCTTCAAGCCAGCGATGAAACGGCTGTAAGACAGACCGTTCATACGAGCACCAGCATTAATACGAGCGATCCATAGGGCGCGGAACTGACGCTTGCGCTGACGGCGGTCACGATAGGCGTATTGGCCTGCCTTGATCACAGCCTGCTTAGCAACACGGAACACGCGAGAGCGAGCACCGTAGTAACCTTTAGCCAGCTTCAGAATTTTTTTATGACGACGACGGGCAATTACGCCACGCTTAACACGAGCCATGAGTTATACCTTTACCTTGTGACCGATTAACGAACGCGCAGCATGCGCTCAACTTTTTGAACGTCAGACGGGTGCATCAGAGATGTACCACGCAGCTGGCGCTTACGCTTGGTGGTCATTTTGGTCAAGATGTGACTCTTGAACGCGTGCTTGTGCTTGTAGCCGGAAGCGGTCTTTTTAAAACGCTTCGCTGCACCACTTTTGGTTTTCATCTTTGGCATGTTCATATACTCCGCATTGGGTGATTACGCATAACCGCAAGGCCTGCCAGTGCCCTGGTGGTTACTTTTTCTTTTTAGGGGCGATGACCATAATTAGCTGGCGTCCTTCCATCTTAGGATGCTGTTCTACGGCACCGTATTCAGCAAGGTCAGCCTCGACCCGCTTTAACAGCTCCATACCCAGCTCCTGGTGAGCCATCTCACGACCACGGAATCGCAAGGATACCTTGGCCTTGTCCCCCTCATTAAGGAAACGTACCAGGTTGCGTAGTTTTACCTGGTAATCCCCTTCTTCCGTCCCTGGACGAAACTTGATTTCTTTTACCTGAACCTGTTTTTGGTTCTTTTTCGCTGCTGCGGTCTGCTTCTTCTTCTCGAAAAGATGCTTGCCATAATCCATGATGCGGCACACAGGAGGTACTGCATCGGCGGAAATTTCCACCAAGTCCAGCTTGGCTTCATCAGCAGCGCGTAGCGCTTCATCAATCGAGACGACGCCAATCTGTTGGCCGTCAGCACCAATCAACCGGACTTCACGAGCCGAGATATTCTCGTTGATCGGAGCCTTGGGTTGAGTTCGCTTATCCTGTCTCATTTCACGCTTAATAGTCATTACTCCAATTCTTGTCGACCGCGACGAGCAACTGCTTGAGCTAGAAGCTCCTTGAAGTCCGCAATAGGCATTGAGCCCAGATCAGCACCTTCACGCGTGCGTACAGCCACGGCTCTTGATTCAACTTCCCGATCACCTATAACAAGAAGATAGGGAACCTTGAGCAAAGTATGCTCCCGAATTTTAAAGCCGATTTTCTCGTTTCTCAAGTCAGCTTTAGCTCGGAAACCGCTTTGATCAAGAATTTGCACCACTTCGTTAGCGAAATCGGCCTGTTTGTCAGTGATATTCATGACCACTGCCTGAGTTGGAGCAAGCCACGCCGGGAAAGATCCCTCGTAATGCTCAATCAAAATACCGATGAATCGCTCAAAAGAACCAAGGATAGCACGATGCAGCATTACTGGGTGCTTACGGCTATTATCTTCACTGACGTATTCAGCACCAAGACGAGACGGCAAATTAAAATCAAGCTGTAGCGTACCGCATTGCCATACTCGACCCAGACAGTCCTTCAAAGAAAATTCAATTTTTGGACCGTAGAATGCACCTTCTCCCGGCTGCAAGTCATAGGCCAGCCCTGCATGATCAAGCGCCGCAGCTAATGCTGATTCTGCCTGATCCCACAAGTCATCTGATCCAACACGCTTTTCAGGACGGGTAGAAAGCTTCAGTTGTATATCAGTGAATCCGAAATCAGCGTAAACCGCCAAAGTAAGCTTAATGAAAGCAGCCGCCTCTTCCTGCATTTGGTCTTCTGTGCAGAAAATGTGAGCGTCATCTTGAGTGAACCCTCTGACACGCATAATGCCATGTAAAGAGCCTGATGGCTCATTACGGTGACAAGCGCCGAACTCTGCCAGACGAAGAGGCAGTTCCTTGTAACTCTTTAGCCCCTGATTAAACACCTGCACATGGCAAGGACAGTTCATTGGCTTGATAGCATAGTCACGACTTTCCGATTCAGTCGTAAACATATTGTCGGCATAGTTAGCCCAGTGGCCGGACTTTTCCCAAAGGGAACGATCCACAACTTGTGGCGTACGGATTTCGGAGTAGCCGTTTTCATGCTGAATACGGCGCATGTACTGCTCAAGCGCCTGATAAACAGTCCAGCCGCTTGGATGCCAGAACACCATTCCTGGCGCCTCTTCCTGAGTATGGAAGAGATCCAGCCGCTTGCCCAGCTTGCGGTGGTCACGTTTTTCAGCTTCTTCAATGCGCTGAATATAAGCTGCCAGCTGCTTTTTATCGGCCCAAGCCGTACCATAGACACGCTGCAGCTGTTCGTTTTTGGAGTCGCCACGCCAGTAGGCACCAGACAGCTTCGTTAGCTTAAATGCCTTCAAAAAGCGGGTATTGGGCACATGCGGACCACGACACATGTCCACATACTCCTCATGATGATACAACCCCATTGCCTTTTCATCAGGCATATCTTCAATCAAGCGGAGCTTGTAATCTTCCCCTCTCGCTTTAAACGTCTCGATAACCTGCTCTCGCGGAGTCATACGCTTGATGACGTCGTAGTCCTTATCGATCAACTCACGCATCCGCGTCTCGATAGCAGCCAGATCATCCAGCGTAAAAGGACGCTCATACGAGATGTCGTAATAGAATCCCTCATTAATAACAGGACCAATTACCATTTTCGCTGTCGGGAACAGCTGCTTTACAGCATGACCAACCAGATGAGCACAAGAGTGACGGATGATCTCCAAACCCTCTTCATCTTTAGGTGTAATAATTTGCAGGGACGCGTCATGATCAATAACGTCGCAAGCATCCACCAGACGTCCATCTACTTTGCCTGCCAGAGTAGCTTTCGCTAATCCAGCGCCTATAGACTGAGCGACCTCTGTGACTGTAACAGGATGATCGAATAAACGTTGGCTACCGTCGGGAAGAGTAATAGTGGGCATGGCGCCTCCTTTAACAGTGGTGACCCATACCAAGGGCCACATGGTTCGGATGAGCCAGTAAGCTACAGCATCGAATTATATATCCTACCGAACGATGGCAGGCCTATGCACTTTTCAATTAATCGATGAAGGATCACTGGAGCAACAAAGAATATATATGCTTTCAGAAAATGATTAGCTATACAACCAAGCATTAGGCCACACCTAAAAATATTAGCCCTCCACACCAAGCTAGTCAGACTAGCTACCTAGTGGTTTTCATGCAGCACAACTTGAAAGCAAGCCATCACCTGGGCACTTGATCAAAGATCACTTTTGGCATGCCGTAGCTGTAAAAACTATTGGATTGAAACTGAAGAATAGCCAACACAGGCCGATAACTCGCATAACCAAAGCGGGATCGACTTGCCGTGATCATTCCAGACATACCGATTGTAAGAATAAGCCTGAAAGACTACGCGTTGTTAGCAAGGGCGCTAGATTCAACGGTGTTTTCAATTACATTGAAAACAGACGAAGGAAAGCCCATTGCCTGGCGCTTTTCAAAGGGTTACTTCACGAATAAAAGAATGTTTGAGCAGATAGTAGGCCGATTGCCACTATAAAGCAGCCAGACCTTGCCTAAAAAAATAAGGGCCTGACCAATCAAGTCAAGCCCTTATTACAACTGGTGCCCGGAGCCGGAATCGAACCGGCACGGAGTTTCCTCCGAGGGATTTTAAGTCCCGAGACAAAACCAGCATTCATGCGGGTTTCAGCCCTATTTCCGGTCCGCAAACACATAAATTTTGACCCTCTCCAGCCCAACGGCATCAATGGGTCCAAAATAATTGCGGACCGGAACCATATAGTTATGAAAGATAACGATTCAAGGGATGACCTCCACCTAGCAGGTGCCCACTAGCCACCCTCCCTCTTTCCGACTACTGTATGCATCCTCAGTAGAACGGACCCTCTTTTGACTGCTCCCCGCCCTAAAGGACGGGGATTCCCAATTCAACGAGAACAGGACATAGGTACTTGACCTATGCTGCTTACATTCTCTCCAAGGGCTAACACTGCCAGTCCGGCAGCTTTGATATTAATGGCGGCATTAACATCGCGGTCATGTTCTGCCTTGCATTCAGGGCAAACCCACGAGCGGATGTTAAGGGGCATTGAATCCATTATGTACCCGCAAGACGAACAACGCTTTGAACTGGGATACCAGCGGTCAATAGCGACCACTTGCCTACCTGCCCATGCGCCCTTGTATTCGAATTGCCGGGTTAGTTCGCCCCAGCCAGCGTCGGCTATTGCCTTGCTTAGCTTGGGATTGCGAATCATGTTTTTTACGGCAAGGTTTTCGACACAGACCACTTGGTTTTCGTTAATCAGTCTGCGTGACAGCTTGTGTAAGCCGTCGAGTCGGCAATCGGAGATTTTAGCGTGAATGCGCGCAACCTTCTGGCGAGCCTTGGCGCGATTGGCAGAACCGAGCTTTTTACGGCTCAGGCGGCGCTGTGCCAGTGCAAGCCTTGCAGCATACCGGCCTGTATGACGGGCATTGGCAATACGCTCACCCTCGGACGTGACAAACAGGTCCTTAAGACCCATGTCGATGCCGACCATTTTCGGCGTAACGGGCAGGGCTTGAGGTTCAAACTCGCACAGGCACGACACGAAGTAGCGGCCCGCTGCATCCCTGGAAATTGTCACAGTGGACGGTGCGGACGGCAGGTCACGACTCCAACGAACATTAAGCGGCATCTTGCTTTTGGCAAGGTACAACTTTCCGTCCTGATACTTAAAGGCCGAGGCCGTGAACTCAGCCGATTGGTGGTTTCGCTTTTTCTTGAAGGCTGGGTATTTAGCGCGACCTTCAAAGAAGTTCTTGAACGCGGCCTGCTGGTGGCGCAAGCACTGCTGCAAGGGTACGCAAGAAACCTCATTCAGAAACGCCAGTTCCGGCTTTTTCTTGATGGCGGTCAGGTGTGCGCTGGCAGCGGTGTAACCAATCTTCTGCTGCTCTTTGTAGAACGCTTTGGTGCGCCAGTTAAGCACCTTGTTGTAGACCAAACGCACGCAACCAAACGTCTTCGCAAGCAGTTCCGCTTGTTCGGTCGTTGGGTAGAAACAGTATTTGTAGGCGCGTTTAGTCATGCCTTACAAATACTCAATTTAATGTGAGATAGCAAATAGCCACTAAGAGGAAGCGAGAACAGGGGCACGCTTTGCGTGCCGCGCTATCCCTCCCCGAACTAGAAGTACGGGGTATCTCGCGCAAAATTGATGAGCACTTCAATTGCCGAATGGGAAAGACTGGCTAACGACCAGCACGCCCTTGTGCGCCTACCTGAACACCATACCTCTTACATGAAAGATGTGGCCGACCGGCTGTTAAGTACCCAGGCAATCACTAAAGATCGCTGGCAAGACATGATGGAGGTCATCGACTCGGCAAAGTTGTGGGCGGCTGAGGCATTGGCTACTTATTCGCCCGACTTCCTCAAAGGCGGCATCTACGAACTCAGGGATACGAACGGCAAGCTGGCCGGGATCGTCGAACAGTCAGCGTTCGAGTTCTACAACCTGAACGAGGATCATGGTGTTGTCCGGAGAGATCCGAACGGCCGCCTGGAATTCCACGAGCGAAACGCTGGGCTATATGGCTCGGTCGATCGGATGAGGCTAACGCGGAAGGATGGGCAGCACTTTGATTTGATTCTCATTGGAAGAATCGTTAATGGCGAGAGAACTTGAAAAGTGAGGACGTGTTCAGCTTTATTTCATACTCGATCGTCTACTGTGACAGCGCTATTACAAGGCACGAGGGAGCCATGAACACAGAAAGACTACTGAAAATGAAATCTTCCTTTGAGGCCGCCAAGGGTATCTGCTGGGAGGATGCGTCAGAAGAAATTCAACAGGAATGGACAACCTGCTGGGATCTAGCTATCGCCTCAGTAACGATTGAGCTACCCCAGAACCCCCTGGAATTTAAACGGGATAGACATGCTCAATTATCAGCAAGCTATCAATGACTGCAGGGACGTCATTATAAGAAGCGGTTTAAAAACCGTACCCTAACAGTCAAAAGGTGTCCCAGTTAACAGATTTTATGTATTGACCTGATCTTTTGCTACAATCCGCAGCGCTATAGCACTCTTGAGCGAGATCACATAAATGACAACGCAGTTCTCAAATCCTCTACCTGGGGTGCCTTCGGTAGAGAGTCCCTTTTTTCAAAAGATCTTTGCCGACCCATCTATTGATGAGTGGACTAAGAACATAGCTCACGAACTGAACGAAAACGGCTTTGCTGTCATCGACTTTCCTGACGAGGAAATAGAGGCGCGTGCAGAGCGTATAAAACGAGATCTGCATGACCAATACGATTGGAAGTTCTGGCACGAGGTAGGTTTCGAAAGAAATGCTTCCCTGCGCTTGATGAATGCCTGGGAGACCAATGAAGACGTACGGAGCATTGCTACTAACCAAAAGGTTATGGATCTGCTTTCCACTCTCTTCGGTCGCAAGGCTTGGCCTTTCCAAACTCTTAACTTCCCGGTAGGCACTCAGCAGCCATTCCACACTGATTCCGTACACTTCAGTTCAACGCCAGAACGCTTTATGTGCGGCGTATGGACTGCGCTGGAAGATATCGATGAGGATGCTGGCCCGCTGGTTTATTACCCTGGCAGTCACAAGTGGCCAATCTATACTAACGAGCATATTGGTATTTGTGCCGTTGACTCCGACACCAAGATTACCCAAGCCGCATATGAACCAATGTGGAACGCTTTGGTTGAGGCGCATGGCGTACAGCCACAGTATTTTAGGGCTAAGAAGGGCCAAAGCCTGATCTGGCTATCCAATCTTCTGCATGGTGGTATCAAACACCAGAATCAGCAGAAGACCCGCTGGTCCCAGGTGACGCATTATTTCTTTGAAGACTGCGCCTACTATATCCCGATGCATTCGGATCCGTTCTACGGAAATATCGTTTTCCGCGAACTGTCCAATATCATCACAGGCGAAGTTGTTAAGAACCAATATGTCGGGCGTGAAATTCCCCAGCAATTCATCCAGGAATCTCGCCTGCGCCGCTTCAACGAAGCGCCCAAGGAAGTTCCTGAAAACTTTGACCCTCAGCTGTATTTGGCAGCGAACCCAGATTTACTAGCTGCGGGTGTAGATCCGGCACAGCATTATATAAATCACGGATGGAAAGAGCGCCGCGCCCTGCGTCCGTAACATAGGGGCCCCAGTTAGAGGGGCCTTCTCTATGCAAAGTTGCCAATTGATTCTGCAGCATCAGAAGCCTCTTGTGAGGCTTTTTCTTCATCAAGCCCTTTCAGCATTCCTTCCAGCTTTTCAGTTTGAAGCGCATTAAGATGTCTCTGCTGTTCTAAGTATTGAAGTTGAAGCAGGATATTGTTGCGCTTGAGCTGATGTATCTCGTCCATATCTATTCCTTAATCCGTTAGCCCATGCGTACGAAGCATCGAGTCCATCGCCATAACACGGCGAGATAGAACCTGGACTGCTGTCATCAGGTTCTGCATTTGAGTCTGTGTGTATGTTGAGGCCGCCGCTGTTGGTTCATATGTTGTGATGGCAGCCTTTGATGCCGTGCCAGTCATTGCGCCCCAGCCGGTGTCTCTACCCCCTACAACCTTGACGTTATTGACCCGGTACTCAGCGGCTACCATTTGACCATTCAAGGTCATCAGGCCGGTATCGGCTAGAACCAGCAGTTGCTTGTCTTTCGCGTGGTTTAAAATACGAAACGAGTTTTGGTCAACGCCGATTGTTTTAGTGTTTCCGGTAGCATCTGCTAGTGTCATCTGACCATACGAGTCGACCAAAAAAGTTGTCACGCCACCACGTACACCCCTAAAAAAGTAGTTCCATACTCCACCGGCATCAGAGATCCGAATACCTTCATCTAGAACGCCTGTGTTTGCCACTGCATGAAAGCCAACTGCAATACCATTCTTGTCAGCTTCAGAGTTCCCAACCAAGCCAATCTGAGTTTGCATCTGCTTGGTAATAGTACTGTTAGCCGGATCTATACGAGATGTCTGCCCTTCGAAGATCGCGTTAAACCCAGTGCCATAATGCGCAACGTTGAAAAGACCAGCACAGACATCTGAGTCTTTACCTCCCTGCCTTATGACCATTTGCATACCGTCTATTTCGCCGACAGCCGCAGTACCATCGCTAAATCCCTTCTTTTGGAGGGTCATCATGAGGGCGTAGTCGGCATTGCCGGGGCCATTCGCACCACTCCCCCTTGCATAACCTTCAATGCCGACTACACCGCGAGAGGAACCAACATGACTTGCCTCGATCTGTCCGCGCATTAAGCGCTTGACCTGCATCAGATCGCTTATGCCATCCTCCCCGTAGGGATTTAGTAAAGGGACCTTCTGACCTGTGTAGTCCAGAAGCGCGTCATACGTGTCGGGTAGAGCAGCATTTTGATACCCGTCAGGCATCACAACTAAAGTAGGCGTATCTAGTAAAGCTGCAAGACCAGATGACGTGTAGTCCTTGGCGCTTGGAGAGTCATCGAGACGGGCACCTACGGTGCGAGATCGGTAGCCCGTTATATACGCACCTTTGTTGCCTGAAGTGCTTGCGATGTCCTGCCTAAGAATATCATCACCAAGCAAAACGAAATTTTCTGACTCGTCCGCCCACACGCCAGTAGTGGTGTATGGGAGCGCAACCCCGCCCTTTAGGTGATAATAAAAGCCGTTATAACTGAATGTCTTATTCAGTGCATCAAGCACTATCCCAGCCTTATAAATGCCGAGATCTTGATATCCACTGGATTCGAGAAACGCTTGAAATCTGTCTTCTTGGCTCTGCTGGGAAAGTGTAAAAGCAGTATTTCGTTGATTCTCACCACTGTAAAAAGCAGCATTTCTTTGCTTCTCGCCATCCTCAAAAGCTTCTTGCCTCCCATCTTGAGCATTGTTGAAATCTTCTTCCATGCCAGTAAAGGAATGACGCAACTTGCCAAGACGGTCTGTATAAAACGGGTCTACTCCGTTTGCGAGTTTGTCGAAGTTAGCAGCGTTATCGTAAAGGTCTCGGGGGTCTGTGGACCCAACAGGGTTGCGAGTATTAAAAGCCATGCAATTTTCTCCAGACGAGCGAAGGCCCACAGCGTCCGTGGGGCCGTGTCTTAAACGGGGTTTAGGTTAGGTCAGGCCTGAGGAGGCCACTCTCTGTTTTGCGATTGATCGAACTCGGGCATGTAGGTCTGATACCGGCTTTCCGGCCATTCCTGATTCATGGCTTTGTCGAATACGTTAGCGAGCAGGATGTACTGCGGTGCGTAGATAACCCATCCCGGCTGCAGGATCGGCCGCTTTCTCAATTCAAGGGTTGCGGTGAACTGCCACCATCCTTTTGTTATTTGGACGGGACCGTCATACATCCCTCTGATCCGTGCGGTATAGGGCGCAAACCCCAGCGGAGTGGATAGCTCGCACTCAAACCACTTGGTACCGGATACCAGGACCTCTTCAAACCAGGCCTCGAAGTATCTGGCCTGCGATTCGGTCATCAGCCACTTGACCGACGCCTGGGTTGGAACCGAAGTGAATGCCCGTCTTTCGATCGTGCGTCCGCTTTGGAAAGAGGTCTCAACCTTTGGACTTGCGGTCTGTAGCTCATACCCATCCTGTAACGGCCTGGGCAACTCCTTTGGGTATGTGATCATGCGTCCTCCGGCGCGACGTTGTTGTCATCGGCATAGACGCGTTCGTCATAACCGACCGCCTCTACATCAGCGGTGTATTCGCCTGGTTCAATTGAAGTAATCAGAACGGGGTAGCCGGAACGCTTCATGGTGCCGAACAGCAGATGAGGCGGATCAATCTCCCAGCTGGTATCGGGAACGAAGTCCAGATCACCAATGGTCATCCGGTAATCGTCCAGCTTGGATGCAGGCCATGGGCCGCTGGTGGATCCATTCGGGCGACGCAGCAGAACCACATGCTGCTGATCTTCCTGCCACTGAAGCGGTTCAGAACTCACCAGCACACTCATGCCGTCAATTGCCATGAAGTCTTCCAGGATCGCGCTCTGGGCATAACCAGGAACGTCATCCGCCACCACGTCATAGCTCAGATACCCGCTATTGAGCGCAGCCAGTTCCGTGGAGAAGTTATAGCTCTTGGTGCGGTAGGCATATTCCCTGCGCCGCCGCATCCCTATCCGCCATGCTCGGTCTCGGTTGGTCACGCCGTTAAGAGTGATCTCCTTGACCGTATTCCCCTCATCCCCAGGCAGACGGCACTTAACAGTCTCGTCTGCGTAGGTCTTCTCGTCGGTGTACTTGATGTCCACCCCGTCGTAATCATCAGGAGATGGAAGCGTAAAGCTGCGCTTGAGCGCCTCGGTCATGTTCTGGGGTGAGTACATCTGCCCATACACACTTCTAGGCTCATCCCGCACCGGCTTGAGCTTGCCGCGTTCAAGGGTGAATTCAGCAAAGCCTGCTGTCAGCGCATCACTGATGCATTCCTTGACCGTGCTGCTGTCCTCAACGGCATAGTCGAAGTAATCACGACGATCGCTCCAAACCTTTCCAAGCCGCTCCAGTTCATCCAGGTCGAAGTCATCATCGACATAGCCTATGGATTTGGCGACATACCCAACCCAAGGGACGATATCCCGAGTAGCGACTGGCTTTGTCCAGCTCCCTCCTATGAGCCTAGGCAGTTTACGAGTAGCGACTACCGAAACCTGACTTTCAGACTGAGCCGATAGCTGATCGCCGCCACGGATGTAAACAGTCATCACCGTAACGCCTTGGTAAGCTTTAGGAGCTTTATTCAGGCGGGCCTTTAAGGCATACCACTGCACGCGGTCATACTTGTCGGTAGAGGTCGATTCCTGACCTATACGCCTCATTCTGACCTCTGCCCGGATGGATGAAGGCAGATTGACGCGCTCGGTATAACCAAGCTGATCAGAGGTGTTATTGGTATATCTGAAGCGTACCGATTGCCATGCCCCAAGAGTTGCCATGTCTCTGTATTGCAATTCAATGGTGCATGAAAACGGGTTCTTGGTGCCCTTCTTGGTATTGAAGTTAACCAAGCCCTGCGGGAAGAAGACGTCGATCTCCAGGGTATTGGTGACTTCATCCTCTGGACACGCCGCGAAAGGGCCCGCCCAGTCACCCTCAATCGTGGAAGCATCCAGCGTTATGACGGGTGTCGCGCTGTTGAAGGTATCAAACCCAGGCCACTCGTCATCCGCCGTACCTGTAGCCGTCAGGCGCTCCACCGTAATAGTGGATGGGCCATGATTTTCAGTCTTTGGATCGTCATCACTGACTGCATCATCAGAAACTGACGTTATACGATAACGTAATCCCTGATGACCGATGCAGCTGTATAGGTTGCCGGTCTGTAGGCCGTTGGCCGGTGCGCCGCTCGCATAGTTGAGCGTCATCGTGGCCGGTGTGTCGTCCTCCCCTAACCCGCCTTCCTCAAATGGCTGATAACTGGCTACCACGTAGGAGCCTGCATTATCTCCGGTGATTTCGATGGGCATGCCCACATAGGGGTTGATCATGGCGACATGAGGTCCGCTGATGATCGTTGCCCCACCGTTGCCTGGGCTTGTATAGGTGTAGGGGTACATCACCTCTACTCGGGCAATCAGGCCGGGCTGCCAGCCGATAGGAAACCAGCCCGCGCCGGTAGGAACGCTTATCTGATAACCAGAGAACAGGAAGGTATCTGCCGTGGGCTGCTCATCAATGGCAAACGTTGACTTGAGCGTAAGGCCCGCGCCGCCGGTGCTTGTGGATCCAACCTCAGTGGATGGATGCCACCAGTCCGCTGCCGTCTCGCCGGAAAGGTCTTGGCCTGGGCCAAAGATCTTGTAGGAAGCGGTATTACCCAGGGATGCAAGGGATGTCTCACCGACCTTTACCGCGCCGGGGTCAATCTGGAACTCACCTACTCCCACGCATAGCAGCAGTTCAGCCCACTGAATCCTGGTGTTCTCGAAGTAGTGACGGGGAGGAAGTAGGTAGTCAGGGTAGATCCTGTTCTTGCCTGCCGCCTCACGGATGATATCGCCGATCTTGACTTGGTTGCCCTTGCTTCGGGCCAAGTTGAGTGTTTTACCCTGCTGATCGAATGACCCTGGCGTCTTGACGTTCGGCCGGAGGAAGATAACCGCCGCCACCACCGCTGCAGCTGCAGCTGCCGCAACAATAGCAACAGTTGCAGCCTCAAGGCCCTTTGGCTCAGGGTAGATCCGAACGTCGTCCTCTGGGCTAAACAGTTTCGAATCCCACTGTTCGGGATCAATCAGTAATCCGTTTATTTCGATGCTGATAGGCGGAGATGTACGGCGTTCATAGCTCTTGACGTTGATCGAAAGCCACTTATCAAGCGTCATCACCGACTCGGTGTAATGCTTTTCTAGAGGTTCGCCCTCAAGCTTGCTCGGGTAAATGCTAATCAAAGTGAAAGCTCGCTTTAGGATATCGTTCAAGAAACTTGTTAAGTGGCTTCACGGAAACACCTGTCTGAAGCATTTCCATACCGTGAAGGCGTCCATCCACGTCAACGACCAACCCTACGTGAACACAGATCGCTCCACGCCAAAGGCAGACGATTGCACCTACCCTTGGCTCACAAGGAACCATTGCGCCGGTGCATTCATGAGCAGCTTTGGTGAACTCACGAGCCATGGTGTGCCGTACATGCCCCCAGCTAGGTAGAAGCGGGAGGCCATAGACCTCATGCCTCACTGCGCGGACAAGCCCCCAACAGTCCAGCCGCTGGATACCGTCCACAACCTCGCCTCTCCCGCCGTCCAGGTAGACGGCAGAGAAATAGTCATTCAAGGTCATATCAGACGTACCGTAGGCCAGGAGCGAAGTCCAAGGTGTACTTTCGGCGGGGCCATGCAAGGTTCAACAGGTCGTAATAGCCAGAGGACAGCTGAGAGGTGACGCCCTGTATATACCCGCCCTTCACCTTCATCCGGTAAGGCTTCTCAGCCGGGCCGGACAGATCGCTGGACAGATACACCCTGAACACCAAACTAATAACCTGTCTGGTATCCAAGGCCTCATCGATCAGCTGTTGAGACTCGCCGGTGACGTTATCAATGGCGAAGTTCAGCGTCTGATTCCCGCTGTTGTCCCGCTTGGGCAGGGCCACATCCATACCGCAGGCTTGGTATGTCACAACCTCCCCTGTTTCGGTTGCAGCCATCACATCCTCATAGGCCTTACACAGATAGACAGGCTTCTCCCAGGCAGGACAGGACAGCTCTAGAGTGGCGATCTTTACATCGGATCCGCCTGATGCGTAAAACTGCTCCAGAACCGTCATCGTCCTACCCTTCTAAGTCCATAGGTCTGCTCGAATGCCTTGGCAGCCTGACCGCCTTGGTGAATGTTCGATACGAACACGTCCATGGTCATGCCACCGCCTGAATTGTTGATCTGCTGAACCTGTCCAGCTTTGTTGGCGTCCTCGTGAAGGTTCACTACCACGCCGCCACCGCCTGACTTGCCCGGAGCGGTACCAGCTAGCCCGGCATTGCCATTCGGCGCGTAGCCTTTACGCAGTGACTCAACCGTCGCCACACCGCCCGCCCGGGCAATGTCAGCCTGTGACCAGACCACCTCGCCTTTGTGGACGATACCGGCTGGGTCGTACTTACCACCCGGACCGGTATAACCGCCCTCGGAGAACCCACCAGTGGCCGCTCCCGCAATAGCCGAGGAAGCTGCTGCAATCGCTGCTGCTGCAAACGGTGCCGTGGCTGCCGCTGCCGTGGCCGCTGCCGCTGGAGCCAATGCAGGACCGACGATAGGGATAGCCGCGGTAGAAGCGAAGGCGTTCAATGCGGCCAAGTTAACCTCAGCTGTAGACTGGCCTGTCACAGCAGCGGCATAGCCTGCCCCTGCCGTAGCGCCCAGCGCAGCCTTGGCGGTCTGCACGGTTGTGAGCCCTGCCACCTCCAGCGCGGCGTTGATAGCGTATCGTGCGCCCATCTCAATCAATGAGCTAACCACCTGGGTAAGGATCGTCTCCCCCAGGTTTGCCATCGCATCACCAAGGTCTTTGGTGTGGGTGATTGCATCGGTCAGGCTGTCAGCGATGCCTGTCGTCAGATTCTCAAGCGTTCCGCCTACGAAGTTCTGAGCCTGGTCCGCTATGTTTTTGGCTTGCTCGCTGTACTCGCTTATTGCACGTTGCGCGCCTACCGCCGCATTGCCGTTCAGTTCATCCAGCGCGGAGTAATACTCCTGCTGCATTGCCAGACGCTCGTCCAGGTTCTGCTTGAGCGCTTCGGTCTCCGCCCGGTAGGTGTCCTCAGTTATAGAGCCATTGGTGCGATCCCGCGCCGCCCGTTCAAGCTGACGTTGATAGTCCTGCCTGATCTTCTGCTCTGCCTGAAGCCTTTGCCGTGCTTCTGGGCCTAGCGTTGAGCCAGCCAGTTGGTCGGCGTACCCCTCGCGCTCCTGAGCCCTGCTGGCCTCAAGAGACTGCTGGAAGGCTTGCAGCTTGGTCAGCTGTTCGCGCTTCTTGATCTCATCTTCAAGCGCTACGTTTTGCTCAAGCTGAGCCCTGATCTGCAGCTCATTCTCCTGGAGGCTTTTCTGCTGGGCGGTTAGCGTACCCTTGGTCTTGAGGTCAGCTATTTGCTGCTCGAACTGAGCCAGAGCACGCTGAGAGGTGGTTAGCTTCTCGTTGGTGGTGAGCTGGTTTCGTAGAGTGGCTTCCTGCTCCTTGAGCGACAGAAGCATGCGAGTGGCTGCGTCATCCTGATAGGCCGCTGGCTTTCTGGCCCTAGGCCCTTTCGGATCGGCGTATTTCTCGTTCAGGTCGGCAATCACCCGATCGACGTTGCTTTGCTTCAAGCGCTCGTCGTTCGGGTTGACCTTCCTGATGTCCTCAAGAAGCTTCTTGTAGTCAGTGATGGCCTTGTTGCGCTGCTCAACCTTGCTCAATGAGGATTGAGTGATCGTGTCGATCTTCTGCTGGGCAGCAATAGCCTTTTCGTTCTGTTCAGCAGACAGCTTCTGAGCCGCTGCAATACCTTGCTGCGTGGCCTTCTGCTGCTCCAGGAACTGAAGGCGCAGCTTAAGGCCAGCCTGAGCTTCTGGCGTGATGAAATCGCCCTGGCCCAGAGCCTGATCAACGAAGCTTCTGGACTTCTGGTTGGCGGCTTTCTCAAGATCCGCCCGGACAGAAGCAATCTGCTCGTCAATCGTCTGTTCACGACCGACGTTAAGCATGGCATCCCATGCCGCCTTGGCCGCGCCCTTAACGCTATTCCAGGCACCCTCAATAGCGCCTAGATTCTGCTTGACCGCATCCGCCCGCGCTTTCAGTGCGTTGGCGTATGTTTCCTCGGCAAGGTTCGCCGCACCTACTGTGTCGCCCTGCTGCTGAAGGGCTCTAATCTGCTCATAAACCGCAGCAGTCAGGTAATGGTACTGCTCGTTAAGCTCAGCAGAGGCCTTGGCAGGATCTTCTGCCAGCTTCTGGAACTGAGCAACCGTATCCTCTACCGCTTGACCGGTAGCGCTCTCAAACGCCACCGCAGCGATAGCGATGTTCTTGAACTGGTCGCTGGCAATCCTGCCGGTGGCAACAATCTGCGTCAGTGCATCCGCAGCCGCTCCGGTAGTTCCGGTAACCGAGCTAACCTGCTTGGCAAGGTTCGCCATGCTGTCGGCGGTCTGGCCCGACTGATTGCCGGTAACAATCAGAGCACGCTGGAAGGCTGAACCCTCATCACTGCCCTGTTTATAGGCAAGTGCAAGCGCTGCTGCAGCTGCCGCGGCTACCGTGAACGGGTTTACCAGACCAGCGACGTATCCACCCAAAGCACGCGCAGCAGGACCAATCCCGCCGAACATGTCCTTAAGCTGTCCGCCCTGCTGGAGTAGTACCTGTAAAGGCTGCTGGCCTCCCTGTAGCGATACAACGATGTCCGTGAACTGAGCGGGGACGCCTCTCAGTGCGTTTGCCGTCTGCTTGGCAGTATTGCCAGTTCGATTCAGTGCATCAGCTTGTCGGGATATTGCCTCGCGGCTTTGATCCAACACCGACTTGTATTGCCGGTAGGTGTCGATGTCGATCTTGTTCGACGATCGGAACTGAGCAAGCTTGCGCTCCTGCTGGTCCAGCTTATCCAGTGCTCTGGTAGCGGGGTCAATGGAGGCAAGAAGCCGTCCTAACTCGTCCTTCTGATCCTTGAAGGTTTTGGTTGTCTGCTCAGCAGAATCCTTAACTTTCTTGGAAGACGCCTCAGCCTTTTCGCCTGCACTTGCCAGCCGCTTTAGGCTTTCCGTGCCCTTATCTACTTCGCTTGAGTCAACCCTTAGGCCAAGGGAAGCAATATCATTTGCCATGGCTATTTCTCTTGGTGAATGGCTTCAAGCGCGGCGCTCTCCATCACGCGTACTGCGTCGAAGACTTCGCCATGGTCTGCTTCAGGAATGGATAGATACCGCATGACAACCGGGATCTCGCTGTACACAAGGCCGGTAGGTCCTCCGGGGCCACAACGCCATTGCGTCATCATGGCCTCGAAGACTTGGAAGGCCTGCATATTCTCAGGCCATAACGGGTAATCGATGCTGCCCAGGAGGTCAGGTGTAAGCCCGAACGCCGCTAGATCAGAAGCCTTTGGCTGCTTCCGGTACAGCGCCCGAGCAGCGCCGATCAGTTTAAACGTGATGCCTGAGTCAGCTCATTGATGTAGGTCTTGTATACCAACAACCCGGAGCCGCCATAGTTTTCTGTAAGGCGCTTGATGTTCTCAGGAGTAAACTCATCCTCAAGATCCCAGCCGACTACCATTTCTATGATTAGATCATCTAGAAGACTTTCCTTGGTGGCCTCGATGAATTGCTGCAGCTCAGCCTTTGGGCGATGCTTAAACTTCATCTTGACGTTAGCCGAGCCCCCGCCGTGCAAGGGTATTGGAACAATTGCATCAAAGGTCGGGTTGGGATCTAGTTTGAAAAGTACCTTACTCATTCATCACCTCAGCGAGCGTACCGGACAACTTCACCGGCCAGGGCAAAGGATGCAGTTACAGTGCGGCCAGTGTTGATATCACCGACAGGGTTGTTGTTGAAGCCGACGTAAACCGGATAGATGTTGGTGGAGCCGTCGCTGTTGTTGAAGCGAACCACACGAATCAAACCGTCTTGGTCAGCCTGTTCGAGGTACTGGTAGAACGGCAGGGTTGGGTCATCCAGAATGGTCAGCGTGAAGCTCATGGCCGACTTGAAGGTTGGGATCTGCTTCTGAACCTTGGATTCAAGGAACTGGTACTGGTAGTAGTTCTGATCGCCACCAGTAAAGGCCAGAGCTGTAATCTGGCTGATACGCACCCACTCAGAGACCTGACGGGCAGTACCAACACCAGCACCGGATGGATAGCGCATGGTATCTACAGTATTCAGGCCTGGAAGGGTAAAGCCGGTCGCGCTCGCATCGTCTACACGGAAGGCGCGGTCATTAGCGTATTCCCAGCCAGTTCCGAGCAGAACAACGTCACCGTCAGCGAAGTCATTGGCAGCTGTCGCAACAGCCGGGTTTGCGTTGGTCAGGGCTGTGACAGTCGCTTCATCGGCAAAGGCTGCCGAGAAATCCACTGTCAGGCCATTGATCAGTGTAACGCTCATGTAATAGTCCTCTCTGCCGTTGGCAGTTTTCAGTCAATAAAAAACCCGCACTTGGCGGGTCTTGGTGATGCCCAACGGGCGATTAGTTGGTGTCGGCGCGGTACGTGAAGGAAGTAGGTACGGTAAATGTACTGTCGCCCGGGATTGCTCTTGCCATGGCTACAGGGGTAATGACCTGGACAGTAAAGCCGTCTTTGCTCAAGCGATCATTAAGCGGATACAGGGCCGCTAACTCATCTGCCAAGGCTTCCCCTGCCCCAGCACCCTTCCCTGCGGGCGTCACAACGCTGACCTGGAAGATGCCGGTGTATTCCCGATGATCCCCGGCGAGCGTCAGGCTGTCGGTCAATGCGGGAAGCGTGGCAGTCGTTAAGTAGGTCTCAGCGTCACCCGGATCGAAGCTCACGTTCTGGTACGCCACTCGGAGATTCTTAGTCTTGGCCCATGCAGCTAGGCGTGCTTCCAGCAGTGATCGAATAATGCGATGCGACATGCGTTATTCCTATAAAATAGTAATGTGCAGCTAGGGTAGCTCCCGAAAAGCCGCTTCATCCCCGGCCTGCTGCATCACATCGGGGTGTCTACTCTGTGATGGAGAGTAATCATGCAAGAAGTCTGGAAACCAATTACCAGTCTTGAGTCCTCCTATGAGGTTTCAAACCTTGGCCGCGTCAGATCGCTTGATCGATTCGTTAATAACCGCTGGGGTACAGACAAGAAACGTTTTATCCCCGGAAAGCTGAAAGCCTTTTCCAGAAACAATCAAGGCTATTGCTCTGTTCACCTTTATTCCGGACAGATAATGCACAAGTTTTACGTGCATCGTCTGGTTGCAATGGCCTTCATTTCTAATCCCTTGAGCCTTCCCCAAGTCAATCATCTAGACGGCAATAAGGAGAACAATGCCGCCTCTAACCTTGCTTGGTGTACAGCCGTCGAGAATTGCAGGCACGCGGTAACCGCGAAACTTTATGAATCCGTTCGCGGCGAGGCAGTCAACAGCGCTGTCTTAACTGAAGCTCAAGTTATCGAGATTCGAAGAATGGCTAGCGAGGGAAGCTACCATAAGGACATTGCTGCGATATTTGGTGTTGGCCGTAAAGCAATCACTAAAATAGTAAATAGACAACGATGGGCGCATGTTAGCTAAACCTTGTTTCTAGTTGCTGCATCCCTAACGATCGCCTGGAAACGGGCGACCGTTATTCGAACGATCCCCCCAGGCGCTCGCTGGCTGTGTCCATACTCCAAAGGGATCGCGTATGGCAGGTTGTTCACGATGTAAACCGTCTGCCCTGGCTGTAGGTCATTGAAGGCCGCAATCAGAGAGGCAATGGTTTCATCCCCCCCTTTGTCATAATCGTCAAATGTGGCTGACTCAACGCGATCCAGAGAGGCGTGCCAGTTGGCCTTAAACCTTCCGGTATCTACGGGAGAAAGGTTGATAAGGGTTTCACCCACTTGGATAACGACATCTTTGAATGTCTGCCCTATCGCCTCTAGCGCCTTCTTCTGGAATTCTTCAATCTGCAGAGAGAAGCTGCCATTCAAGCCGCCGTAGCGAGTAGTCATGTGTGATCCGCGAGGCATACTTAGCTCCTTGCCTGAACTTCAAAACCAACTGTCAGGCCTGCGAAATTCCATGTGGAGACATTAACTACGCCGTAAGTGTCGCCATTGAAGACTATCTGATCGCCGTCTGAGATTCGGGGCATATCAGACCCATCCAGCTGGACCGGCGAGATAATGAATTTCACGTCCTCCGTGAGGATATTCGTGTTATCGATGTCCTCTTCGGCGTAGTTGTCACGTAGAGCTGAGCCTTGATACTCAACGGTACCGCCTTCATAGGTACTGGTATCAGGGTTGTATTCAGCCTCAGTCGTCTTGATCAGAGTCATCTCCAGCCCCTTGCCGCCTTTCGAGCGCGGGGCCAGCATGCGGATAGCCAAGGCTTTGCCGCGATCATAGATATCCGCCATGAGGTTTACTCTTTAGGTGCGCGCTTTACGCGGTAGGAGACAGTGCAACGGCAGTGGGCTAACTCATCCCAACCAGCACCCATTGAATCATCGCCAGGGAACATCATTTGAGCCCCTTTAGGCGACTGGAATGGCTGATTGAATGGCACTCGCTGACCATTCAGCAGTGCGTGGGTATGGCGAACCTTGTCGTCACCCTTGCTCCGCCAAATCTTTTCGACTGACTCAGGCGGCACATCCTGCTGAAGTAGCTGGGCATACAGCCTGTTCCAGCCCGCGTTATAAGCCTTGTGAGCCTCAGACTGAGCAATCATCTGAGCCCTTGCTTCAAGCTTACGATCTGCATACCGACCGATGATGCGCTTGGTGTCAGCCTTGCTGACTGGCTTGCCGGTCTCGATTGACTCATGAATGATGCCATCTAGCCGCTTATCTCTGTCGGCGCGAGTCAGGTACTGCCTGAGCTGAACGAGATCGCCACTCATGAGCTGTTCTGTGGCTCGAGCAATGGCCTGAGCATCATTGCCTGCAAGCCCTATCACCCCGCCTGACCGGTTACCGGTCTGGGCATTCACTCTGCCAATGATGTCGAGCGCTATTTCTCTGGCCGTCTGTCCACGATTCAGGCCAGCGCGCATCGTCACGCTAATGGCTTCACGCTGGTTACTGGATATCTCTTCCAGCAGATCCGCTGCACCCTTCTGGATGTCGGCCTGGGCCTCGGGCTGGTTGACGTCGAACTCTATAGGCTTTGCACCTGGGCGCGGCGGTTTCACCTTCTCCGATGTAGCCCCAGCTATGTAGGCGGCGCGACTAGCCTCCATCAATGCAGCGAAGACACCTAGATAAAGCAACTCGCTGACGCCGCGCTCATCCTGCTGCTCTATAAGCCTTTCGATCTCTGCAATAGTGGCTGCATCAACGACCGAGCGTATTTGATCCAGGTAGGCGCGCTGAAGTCTTGGTTCAAGTCCTTCAATATTGCGCAGGATCTCGGCTTCGGTCATACCACCATCACTCCAGGTAGATCGTAGCGAGCCACCAGAACAGGCGCGATGATCTCGTCTATTACGGTGATCACAGGACGCACCGAGTCAGCAGAACCGCCGTCGGCCGACACCGCGTACTCCGTATCAATAGGCCCAACCTTCTCGCGCTTAATCGCAGCAGCTGCGACAAAGTCAGGGCTCAGGCTGCCTGGGGATGACAGCTCGCGAATAGCGGCTTCATACGTGGCGTACTCGACCTCAACCGGAACCTCGTCATCAGGGATGGGGTTGCCGTCGTAGTCAGTAGCGCCTGTGCGAGGCCATTCCCGCTCCTGCCCCCTTGCTGCCGTCTTGCTGCCGGGGAACATAGATTCCCAGCGGCCAGATGAAAGCTGCTTACGATAACGTCCGTCGATATAGACGGAGGCCCGGAGCAACGCAGCCGATTTAGCTGCGTTATCACCCGTCCAGGCTGAATTACCCATGTCGGTATGGTAGGCATCTGCCCCCTCTACCGTTCCGTAAAACTGAACCATGGTTTCAGCCCTTTCGTTATGGAAGTAACGCCAGTAGGCGCTTGAAGTAAGGCTTTACGATTTCTTTCAAGGCGTCGTAGCCAGCATCATTCGGATGGACGTTGTCGCCGGTAAAGCCTGTCTTGATCTGGTCCTGGCCTGCCGCGTCTCGATCGCCTGTGATAGCAGCGGCATACCCTTTGAATACCACCCCGTTCACGACACCCGGTAAGAATTTGGCGTTGTAGTCACGGCGGACCTGGTCGTTAGCCCCGACATTGCGGTAGCTGGTGTTAACCGGAGTAGCCTCAGGGAAGAAGATGATTGGTCGCATGTTGCGCTGCTGTAGCGCTGCATAGACCCTCCCAAGTGCTGCCTTATATCGGCGTTGAGCCGCTACAGTCATTCCTGTATTGGCTGCCACATCGTTACCCGACCAAGGTGCATAGCTCAGCACCGTAGGTCTAACCATGTCGATGTGGTCTTCAATCATCCGGCTATACAGGTCAGGCGCCTGTGCGTGTAGCGCTGCATTGAAGTATTCAATTGGCCGCTCAGGAGTGCTCAATTCATAACAGGTACGCTGGATGGCTCCATAGTCCCTGACGTTGCCGCCTAGCCCCTCTTGGATACTGTCGCCCATGATCATCACTTGATGACCGCGCTTGGTCGTCATGTACTGAATTGCTGGTACGACGGCCTTGGCATCTCCGCCAGAGGTAACAATGTTGTTCTGGGTGAACGTCGCCTTATTCGTTACACCCTGAACCTCCTGGTTGGTGCTGCGGTAAATCCGGGGAGCCGAAGCGCCTCGCCAGTAGTACAGGTCATTGTATGGAGTAGTCAGCGTAGAGCCTGCTGGATACTCGATACGAACCATGATCAATGGCCGACCTGATGCCGAGTCCGTCCGAGCGATGCTGGGAAGGTAGATCATGTCTGACCAGGGCAAGCTATAACGCTCTTCCGCTATCCGCATCGGCAGGTCAACTGTCGCCGCGCCGTTGTTCCAAGTGACGTCTACCCATTCGCTGGCTTCAGGAGTAGTGAAGACCTGGTAGTCGGCGGCAGGAACTGCTGCAACCACTCCTACACATGCTTTGACGCCGGTTACCGCGGCTGTATGAATGTTCGGGATGCCGATTCGAAACCCGAGGAAGTCGGTTTCGACTTCAATGATCATGTGAAAGGTGATCGCATTGGCTGCTGGCTGAGTCTTCATCCGACCAAACAGGTGCTTGGTGAAGATGCTCGTGCCAGTGGTCATCAGCCCACTAAACCGGTCTCTATCTTCCAGATGATCGTATACCGGCCCCAGAGATACTGGGAGGTGGCGTGGGTAGGTCATTTCCAGCTCCATTGTATTCAGGCGACCATGCCAAAATCCTGATGCGCCATGGATGTATAGGAATAAGTGGGCGGCGAACCGCCCGAAGGGATTACTGGCCTTGCTTGGCCTTAGCTTCTTCCAGCTTCTCGCGCAGGGTTTCAACCTTGCTGCGAGTAGTGGCGTCGATGCCGTAGGTCTTCAGTTCAGCAATCAGAGCCTCTTTTTCAGAGTCTTCATCGGGAACCTGAGCAGCAGCCTCACCGACCGAAAGGATCTTCTCGTCCAAGTAATACTTGATGCTCTGACGGTCCTTGAACTTATCCCAATCCGCCACTTCCGCTGTCTGGCCGGGCAGGATGCGAATACCTGCCAGACCAATAGGGGTAGCGCGGTGAGTGTTGGTCACTTTAGCCATGATTCAGATCCCGTCCGTATAGGAGAAGAGCAGCGGCTGGCGAATATCCACGCCACCCAAACGGAAGATACCCGGTACTTCCCAGCGGATCGGGCCGGCCTGGAATGCTGGAAGGAAGCGGTGAACCATGGGGATATGGATCTTCACAACAGAAGGATCGCGGCGATAGGCAACCATCCGAGCGGTACCGCCTGCGCCTGCTGTATCCAGGCCACGAATAGCGCGGATCTTCAAAGGTTGGCCAGTTGCAGCGGTGTAGGCGTTATTGCGCGTGATCCAGCTGAACAGCGTCTCAGTCGCCAGATCGCTAACCATGCGAGTAGTCAGCAGCAGCCAGCGGCCATAGGGAAGCAGCAATGTGTCAGCCATAGCCGTATTCAGTGTCGCGTTGTACTGACCGATCAGCTCAGAGTTAATATCAGCCAGGATCTGAGCAGGTGTCGCGGTTTCCCAGTTACCAGTAACAGCAGTACCAGCGGTTACAGACGGAGCATTGATCAGGCCGTAGAAGCCTTTTGAGGTATCACCATAGATAGCGACACGATCAACCATCTCTTCGTAGGCGCGACGAGCAGCCAGAGCGTCCTGCGCCGGCAGATTCAGGCCCAGCATCTGCGCTTGGCTGATCTCTTCCAGGCCGTAACCATAACCGATACCCGCGGTATAAACCGCAGTTTCGTTACGGGCCATCTCAGTGCCAGCCATTGGGATGTCATCGGAATTGCCATTGATCCAGTCTGCTTTGCCGTATTTGTCGGCAGAGTAATAGGTAACCGTCTTGGCCCAAGGGTTAGCTGAGGTATCAACCGGCACCAACTGCGGATACTGGATATCAGGGTAAACGGTCTCGTTCACCTGACGCTCGATGTAGCTGGTTTGGGACGTGACAAAGCCAAGTGCGGCCTGGGCGTCCAGAAGTTTAAAAGCCATGTTTACTCCTATTAGCCCAGACGGACTTGAACGATTTGGTTAGCAGCGGCGCTTGTGTCGTAACGAGCATCCGGAATAGTTACACCGCCGATCACAACAGCATCGCCAGCAGCTACAGCGGCCGGAGCGGTAATCCAGATAGCACCCTTGGTCATGATCCGGGCCGATTCGTACTGGCTGAACTGGCTGTCAACAGCAACGGAGCGGTCCAGAACGGTAAAGCCAACAAAGTCAGCAGCTGTACCGGCTGTGGCAGTTACACCCTTGTCAGCAGCGCCTTGATAAACAGGTAGGCCGAATGCGATACCGGCAGCATCCTCAACTGTGCGAGAGATGAGCGTCTTCGGAATCATGTCTACGATGGCACCCGGCACGCCAGCGCGGATATTTTCGGAGTAGCTAGTTTGGATAGGCATGGTCGAGCCTCCTTATTTCCAGGCAGTAGTCAGGCGAGTCTCGTAAGCGCTCTGCCCGTTGTCGTTGATGTTTGTCTTGCTGTCCTGCGCCTGGAAGTGGCTGCGGACGGGATCTTGCTTGGCAGCGTCTTCAACCAACAGATCGAAGCGGGCCTGAACGTAGATTTCTGGCTGACCAGCAATGGCAGCATCGCCAAACTTGGCAACAACTACAGCCTTGCGGATCTCGGCATCGGATTTGCCGGAATAATCAGCGTCAGCAATAGTCTTGGCCGTGGCGATCAGGTCAGCACGCTCTTTCACACGAGCATCGATCTGGGCATCGCTCAGCACCTTAGCTTTGGCATCATCCAGAGCGGCTTGAAGTTTGCTCAGCTGGTCGTCTTTGGCAGCCAGAGCCACGGCATGAGAATCAGCCAGCTTCTGGGTATTGGTCGCGGCATCGCTGAGCTGCTTGGTCAGCTTCTCGATTGCCTGAGCGCCCTGGTCAGTGGTTTGAACGGACAGGCCATCTACAATGACCGTGCGCAGTTGATCAGCCATGTCATGGCCTCCTTTTGGGGTTTGGGTTTTGTTATCGCCGATACGCAGCTGCACGCCTCCACGGGCGCGGTCAACTAACGCAAGGTGATTCATCTTCATGGGGCCTAAATAGGCGTCGTATTTCTGGCCGTCCGGGGTCTCGCCATCCTGGAAGATGACTTCAGCGCCGTAGCCCATCGACAGTTCGCACTTGCCCGCCTCGTAGTCCCGGATAGCCTTGCCATCCATCAGCACGAGGGGTACGCGAACAAAGTCGCCATCACGCATGACCTCGCCACCGGTTTGCCCGATCGCGTGATCCTTCCAGTTATCAGCGCTGACGCTTTCGCCTGGGTGATCGTTGGTCATGGGCCGGTAGGCGTAGGATTTCATCGCGTCCTGGTGGAATACCGACTCAGCAGGGCGATAAACCCGGACGATCGGCATCTCAGGCTTGCCCACTTCTGAGCCCAGATATTCCTGAATACCGACTCGGGCCACTTTTGCATCGGCCACAAGGTATCCATCGGCAGTCCTGCGTACGCTGGACACCGTTACGGAGTCTGTAAGGTTCATTCTTTCACCCAAGAAAAAGGCCGCTCAGTGGCGGCCTTAATTCATTATTTTTTAACAGGCATTGGCTAGCCCTTCCGCATCCATGTGCGCAGAGCTTCAGGATCCTCTGCCTCTCCAGCAGCTAGCCTGCGATTGGTCCATTGGTTGGGGTCTTGCGACTGAACGTATTCAAGTTCTGATTCGCTGAGCTCTACGCATAACCACTGATCTTCAGCGCTGTACCAGGTGTCACCGATTTTTACTCGCATATCAGAAGCTCGTAGGTTGTGCGACCGCCCTAGTCAAAGCCATCAGTCCAGTTTGCAAATCAGTTGCACCGATACTGATCCAGCGAGCATCTAGCCCTTGGCATTGCCTAAGCTTTTCGACAAGCTCGCCTAGCTCTACGCCCTTAGCCTTGATCTCATTCATCAAGGCCGCCTCTTCCTCGTTGAGTTGGCGATAACCGGTAATTTTGGGCTGGGTAAAGGTTTCCATTGCTATTCCTCTGACGGTTTCCAGTCTAAGTTGAGCTCTTCGAATACCTCGGGACCAAACTCAATCTTGCCTCTGTAGGGCTCAATCGCTTTCAAATCCACTTCGCCCGGCTCATATGTGATGGTGATATGCGGTTGGTATTCTTCGTAATCCCATGAGGCGCCCGCCTCTCGGATTGACATGTGACGCCAAGACAACTCAGAACTGTTGAACAGCAGAACGACTGCCCCTTGGTCCCCAAGCGGTTCAACCAGACGTGCACCACCAGCAGATACGGTCAATGTACCGTCGCTATTGCTTGCCCAGTCATCACCAACCTTCATCCAGTCAAGCGCATCACGGCTATAGGCAATCGTTACGTGCAGGTCATCAGCTGTCAGGGTCTTGATAAATCCCTGCGACCTAGCCCATGCAAGTATTTCCTCGCCGTTGGTTACCTTGCGGGACACATAAAGCGTGCGCGGTGCTGCATCAGATAAGGTCTGCTGGGTGTTTGAAGGTAATTCCTCTTCTTCACCTTCAGGTGTACTGGCGGCGTAATCAGCCATCGCCGTCTCAAGCCCAGGCACTACGTCCTGCTCAACCAGCATCGTCTGGGCTGCCTTGCTCAGCGCTTCCTCTGGAAAGAGCTTGGTATCCGTAAGAACCTTAATCATGTCGGCGGTGGTCTTGCCTATCGTGGCCTTATCGGTTGCCTTGATCTGCCAGAGCAGCCGCCATGTGTAGTAGATCTCTGCAGGACGACTACCCAAGGCGGACCTGATCAGGCACTCATCGAACACTGCCATGGCTGGAGACAGATCAAGCTCTTGGCTGGACTGGATGCGATCGTAATAATTTGCGAGATCACTTTCCCCGCTAGCATTCATCCCAGCTGGGGCTTGGCTCAGGTAGCGAGTAGCTGGGATATCCGAGGCGGCGCATACCTGTTGAAGGAAGCGATCCATGATGTCTGGAAGCGTTCCGAAGTTAGCCGTCTTGGTCTCGTACTCCTCTTCCTTGTCCAGTAAGAGCGTGCCGTTAATACCCTTGGCCGTCGCTGCGAGACTAAGCCGCTCCAGCACAAGCTTTTCGTATTGCTTGTCGGCAAGGCCATCCATAAAACCGGGGATGCGAATCACATCGACCTTGGCTTCAAAAACCATGCTGGCAACGTTAGCCATCGTGGCGTCAGCCTGCTTAACCGACTCAAGGATGGCGGTCAGAACTGAATCTCCCCAACCATATTCATTGCCGGTTACCAGCTCCTGATCAGGTAGCTTGGCACCCACAAAGATAATCAGGCGGGACGGGTGAATATCGATCGCGCTGTTTTGCAACCGGTAAGCCTTAGGTCTGCCGAAGTATTCAGACTGGACGTCCTGTTCTATCTCGGTAGGAGATAGTTGCCGGCGCGTCATCACGCTCAGGTACTTGATGCCACCCTTCCCTATTCGCTCAGGATTGAGCGGCTGACTTGTGTCACGCTCACCGGTACCAATGAATACCGCAGCACCTCCAAATAAACGAGCCTTGATCTGGGCCTCTAGGAGCTTGTGCTTGATGCCTAGTCGCTTCTCTTCCGCTTCAATCAGGCCAATCTGATCTTTATCAGCCTGCCACCCTCGCCATTTTCGGGTTGAGTCATAGGCTGGGATATCGATAGTCTTGCGAGCCATCCATGAGCCTCGGTAGGCATGGATAGCCTGCTCATCCGTCATAAAGACAGGGGCATAGGTCGAGGAAGCCGACTTATCGCGCCCCGTACCCATGTTGGATACCAGGTTGACTAGCTTGTCGGCTAGGTAAGTTATCGTGCCCATGGTTGTCTCACGCTACGTTGGATAGTGAATACCGGCCTGCAACCGGGAACAGGTAGGCCAGCGGGTAGCCTCCAGCGTCTAGTACGTGGTCAATGCCGCTTGATTTATCGGGCATGCCGTTCTTGTCATAGGCCTGTTGTTCCAGGCCATCTGTTAGGTGCGGGCACCGGTATGTGTTTACTTTCAGGCGCCGCTCGCCGTTGCCGTTAAGGATCAAGGCATTCACTGCGTTTACCCTGTCCATGATGGCTGGGTTGGTGCTGTTGACCTTTACGCTCAAGCCAGCCTTGCGAAGGATCGAAAGGTCAGACTCGCTAGCATTCTTACTGCTGGAATTCTGGCCACTGGCATCAGGGAAGACCTGCACTGCATGACCCTTGCGCTTGTACCGCTCGACGAACAGATCAGCCATCTGGGGTGTATCACGTCCATCAGTGATTTCATCCACCGCAACAGGCCAGCCATCCCGGAGCACGTAGATAACCGCCGCCATGTGCAGTCGGTTGAAGTCCATCCCGATCAGCACAGGCTCTCTCTCCTGCAAGACCGCGTCTGAATGATTCAGCTTGCGGTCAAAGTTCGGGTAAACGCTACCAGCCGTAAGATTCGTGAATTGGCCTTCGATATAAGCTTCGATGAGCCCTGCTGGGTAGCTGTCCCTGAGACTCTGTACGTAGTCCTCGGGAAGGAAGGGGTTCGTATAAGTTGCAGCCTGAACCATGGCATACCCTGGCTTAGGATTGCGGCCCCACGTCTCATAGACGAACCGAAAACCTTCAGGGGTTGTATAGGCTGACACCCGGTTGAATGGGTCCGCGATCCCTTCAGGCTTTTGTCGGTTACGGGCGATGATCTTCTGCCATGCCAACCGTGCCTGATCCTTTTTAAGCGTATCGATCTCATCCACATGAGCGCGGTATGACTCATATCCAATGATTCGCGCTGGATTCTCAAGCGTTCTGAGGATGAAGTCTCCGCACTGACTTGAACTGGTGTAGATGATGTTCTCTTGCTTGTTGTACTTGTACCGTATGCCCAGACTGGACAACTTCTCTTCCATGCGCGGGGCAAGGATGAGTCGCACAAGGTCGTACGTTGGCTCATACAACGCTATCAATGCGCTGGACGACTCAAGGCCATCTCGTAACGCACAGTTGGCAAGCGTCTCTGTCTTGCCGGTACCGAATCCGCCTATGAACGCTGGGTATTTGTCAGGAAGCTGGAAGAACCGGGCTTGCGGCTCTGTCATCTGTAGCCGTACCGTTCTCCCGTCCACTTACTACCTCAATTTGGATCCTGCCTACTGGTATCTCCGGAGGCGGGTTGGCTTTAAGCAGCTCAGCACGCTTAGCCTCAAGATCACCGATCCGACCCAGTAAGCGATTGATAATGTCTTCGTATCCACGGCGGCGGCGCTGGGTGCTCTTGGTTGAGCCTGCCGGACCATTTGAATCGGTCTCTACATCAAGATCTAGCCCATCACCCTCTTCTGCCTTGGCCTGTGCTATCAAAGCCCTGCGTAGCTGAAGCTTGGCTATCTTGATGTCATCGTCGAGTGTGCCGACATTGATCTCATCCCACATCTCCTGCTCATCAGCAGATAAAGTGTCTGAGTAAATACCGTGTTTGCGGGCATTTTGGTTTCCATATTGTCGGGCTGGAACCTTTGGCCCTGTACTCTTGCCGCCATGCAAGGCGCAGCGTTCTTTTCCAGCTAACGCCATGCGCTGGCACACCCCGCCTGCGCGGGTAGATGCCCCGCACTTAGGCATAGATCACCTCTACATGGGGTTTTGTTTCTCAGAATAGGGTGGCCCTGGCTCATCCTCAACGAACTCAATGCCGATCTCGCCATAAGCGAAGTACTCAATAATCGAGTTGGTTGCTAGATCCACTTGAGGATCTTCGCCTGCATAGATAGCAAAGCCTTGGCGGACGTCAGCATAGCGACAGCCCATCAGCTCCTGACCATCCACATAAACTCTGCGTCGGCCTCGGTCATCATCTGGTGTATGTACCCACTCAGGCCATGCCTCTAGCCCTACGTACTCGATGGCTACCTTACCGGCTCGCTTCTCTTTGATGACTCGGCCTTTATCATCCACACCCGCCGCAATACCAACTGTTCCGCTTTCGGGATAGGCGCATAGCCAGTTTTCTTGAAGCACACCGTCCAAGTATACGTTGCGGGCATCCCGGGTTATCTGGCAGGTGTAAAAGCCATCGTCTCGATGATGCTTATCCCAGTCGATCATTCAATCACCCTCTCAACGAATACTGCCCTTGGTATCTCTTTAACCAGCTCAGCACCCACATAGAA
Organism: Pseudomonas sp. HPB0071; assembly: GCF_000478505.2. NCBI lineage: Bacteria > Pseudomonadati > Pseudomonadota > Gammaproteobacteria > Pseudomonadales > Pseudomonadaceae > Pseudomonas > Pseudomonas sp. HPB0071. The sequence continues at coordinate 79,371 of NZ_KI517367.1, forward strand.
GCGGGCACTGGTGCTGTCCTGTACGTAGGTCTGAGCCTCTACTACGAAGGCCCGACCGTCTGCGTCTATGACCTTCCACTGTGTCATGGCCTTCACCTATTTGAAGACTTCGCGGAATGCATCCAGAGCAGGCTTATTACGATCAGCCTCAAGACTCATGATGTTTTCCTTAGCCGTCTCGGTGGCCCACCATGCATAGCAATCGGAGCCGTTGTCTCGCGCATAGATCAGGGCGTTCTTCAGTGCTGCCAACGCATTAGGCATAAAGCCAGGAGCGCCCACTTCACCAAGGCAATGCTTGAAGCCAGCCTTCTTACAGAGGGCTATACACTCCTTCATCCGATTAACGCCGACTTGAGGGTCGATGTTGTCGTGCCCGTAACCCCCACCAGCATTCTCATCCATGTATAGATGGGTATGGATTTCGATGCGGTTCGCTGGGTCCTTCAGGGTGAATAGCTTTTCGTTGCCCTTAGCCTTAAAGCTTGCCGTGGTCGCCCAATCAAAGGACTCGACAGCAATGGCGCACTGCATATCGATCTTGCGGATCTCATCAATACACAGCTGGGCTTCTTTGACCCACACGTCTACAGATGGAATACCTACAGGCTCGTTACATAGATCGATACCGTAGAACGCCGCATAAGCCTCTGGATCTGACTTGATCAATGCAACGATCTTGGCGTCTACGTCAGCCAGCGCACCATGCGGTACTGCTGCCGTTCCGATCTTCTGCCGATTAACCGCAGTGTTGGTAGTGGTGTAGCCCACATAGTTATGGACATCCACCAGGACCTTTAGCCCCATTTTGCCGTGTAGCTTGATGTTATCTAGTAACTCTTTGCTGTAGCCGGGATCCAGTGGCCCAAATAGCTTTCGCTGGATACGCTCCCAGGCAATACCGACACGGGCTTTCTTGGCGCCGTATCCTGCCCAACGCGTGATCTGTGCTGCACTAGCCCAGAAGTAATTAGTACCTGCCTTTCCGGGTAGGACAGTCTCACCACCACCAGCCTGACCGATGTTGACGCAGAAGAGACCTTTCGGCGTCAGGTTCGGATTCACTCCGGCAACAAGAGCCGGGTCATTAGCCGGTACGTTTGGAGTCACCGGGGCGGGTGACTCCTCAGACTTTGGGACAGTGAAGATCACCGCCTTACCAGCCACCTTGCTTGGGTCGAGCTTGTTACCCTCAAAGGTTACGCTGGTCTTGTCGCCAAATACTTCGACGTTCTTGACCTTGCGGGTTGTGCCATCGCCTAGCGTTGCAGACTGGCCTATCTTCAGAGCCGAATTACTGGCTACCGAGATACGTGCAGCGTCATCTGCTGCCCATACGCCGTCTTGCCAATCACCACCAGTGACCTGCTCATTAGGCACAAGGCTTAACGTTGTGGTCTCTGCTGGCGTTTCGATTGGCGCTGTAGGCGTCTCTACGGGCTTTGTAGGCGCTTCTACCGTACCTGCATTGATCTTGGCGATTGCTGCCGATAACGGCGCTATAGCCTTCGTAACACTGCTATCGATGAGCGCAGTGAGTTCGTCGTCCGTAAGAACGACTATTTTGGGCATTTCGGCCATGTGACTCGTCTCCTAGGGTTGCCGCGCCGGACAACGTTCTCGGTCACTGGCCATTGATGATGGTGTTTTGCTCATTGATCCACTCTTGCAGGCTGCTGAGCTGTTCAGCATTAGCCCTACAGGTGGCGTAATTCTGGGTAACGGTTGTCGCTATGGTGCTCAGCTTGACTTTAGGGCCTGCTGGTAGCGGTTGAAGCTCGCGGGGCTGTTGCATTAGGAGTGTCGGAGGCAGCATCCAAACTGATTCCTCGGGCCGCTGCGTCGTGCACGCGGACAAAGCCATCAGGCACAGGGCACTGATCATCAGCTTCAGGGGTGATATAGACCGGCACCTGCTTGATGATGGTGTCGGCCTGCTTGTAAACGATCCTTTCTCTATCCACATACTGAGTGACTACCCTATCTCTTACCTTGACGAGTACCTGAACATCCTTGACGGTCTGTTTCAGTTCCTTTTCTTGGTTATGGGCAGCTCCAGATACCCAGCCATGTGCCCATATCGCAACACCCAGGGCCAGTACGGCTACGTACGCCCATATGCGAGGGATGAGTAGGTTCATGTCAGCCCCAGGTGCCGGTACGCATTGCCTTGGCGAGTTCTTTGGCTCGGCCCTTCACTTGGCTGGCCCACTTGCTATCAAGCATCTCGGTAGCGGCCAGGTCGAACTGCTGATTACCAATAGCAGTGAGCATCTTCTTGAAGCCAGCTAACCGGGAGCGGCCAAGGTTGAAAGCCATCTCGATCATGACTTCCTGCCGCACGCCATCCAGCGATTGGTAGCGAGGCACAACGGCCAAGGCATCCATGATTGCATCATCGATGTCGTTAGCCAGGAGAAAGGCAATCTCGGAGTCTCTGAGGCCCTTGTCGTCCAGGTTGCGACCAATACCTATGGTCAGCTTCCCTTCGGTGTCCAGATACGGCTTATTGCGCTTGTCTTCCTTGGCGGCAAGACGACGCTGAAGCCTTGCCATGTCGATAGCCATTAATGCCGTCTCCGCTCAGTGCGTCCGTCCCATTCATCCCATGTAGCGATCTTGGCGACGTTTCCGTTCGCTCGGCAGACCAGAATCAGGATGATGGCGAGAATCATGGTGTTGTAGATGGATACTTCAGGCCATTCCCCATATACGAGAATGCGGCCAGAGATGCTTAGCCATTGCTGAGCGGTGGCAGAAGCCAGTCCGAACGCACACAGGCTAGGCAGGAGGCGGTACTTTGACCGGCCCCTTGAATACTTGAAGGCAATCATGATGCAGATGCCAGCGCATACAGAGGCTTGGGCCAGAGCCGCATAGCGGATGGGCTCAGTCAGGTATCCGTAGGTCGCCATGGCCCCTGTCATCGCAGCAGCGCACATCGCCCCTGCCTGGTTATCTCGGCGGTAGTAGATGGCCGAGATAGTTGCAAACAGGATGGTTAGGAAAATCAGTACCGAGGTTGATGTCATGGCTGCGTGTCTCGCTTACCAAGGAAGCGATTTAGAATGAACAGGAGCCACTTGGGCGCTCGTCCAGTCTGTATGGCTTCCAAGACTGAGATGCAGACAACTACACAAATAAGGCCTGCGATGAATGCTGCAAAGCCGCTGGTTTGTGCCCATTTCTGGGCAAGCAGCTCTACAGCTCCGAAGTAGCCGCCTATCCACCCCACGAAGAGGTAGCCCAGGCGCTGCAGCACCTTAAGATCCTTGGCGAAAATGATAAAAGCGAATGCTCCCCCGAACGCGCCTACTACGGCGGCTAAGTCCACTCCGGGGAATATGCTGGCTAAACTGAGTCCGAAAAATCCCGCAGCCAGCGGTGTACCTAAGCTGGTCGTGGGTTCGGCCATGTTTGCTCCGGTTGTAAAATCCCGCTGTAAAGGGGATCAGCGGGTGCCAAGGCGCTTGGCGTAAAGGGTGACAGGTGGCCGGCCCGACACTCCGGCTAGTGAATCTCTCGGCGACCGGTATCTACCAGTCCATTCACCTGTCTATTGGTCCGTCATGGGGCTGTTGTCCGTACGGGAGCACGCATGCGGGACTAATTAGGGCCTTATTTCAGGCAATAAAAAACCCGCCACTGAGGACGGGTTCTTATGTGTGCGTTTCTGCCTTTGCAGTTACCGCAGCATGGAAAGAATCGTAAACTTTACGTAATCCAGTGTCAAGTACCTGAGAAATGGATCACTAAGCTGCCTCTAAGAGCACACATAGGCGAGCATCGACCCAGGCCTCCCCCGCCCTAACTAGCTCTTGCGCCTTCATATGAGTAATACCCATTAGCCGCCCAAGCTGGCGATAACTCATCCCGTCATACCTGTAGTAGTTCCATAGTGCAGTCCCCATTTCCTTATCTCGGGAATAGAGACGAGACACAGCGTGATCAACCCATAAGGCCTCATCGTCTGTAAGCATAGGTATAGGCGGCCGGTCCTCTTCCACCACGTTGTCACGCATGAGCGCATACAGTGGGCTGATATAATTCGGCACGCCTGTCTGCACACGCAGCCAAATACCCCATTGGGAAAGAAGGTAATAGGTGCTGACTTGTCTCATGCTGCTGCTCCTACGTATTCACGGATTACCTGTTGAGCAGCCTCAAAGCCGCCACATACTACTGCTTGATAACCTTGCTGCTTGGCGCGCTCTATGAACGCGCGCTGCTCCTCGCTCACGTCGGATGGTGAGTACTTCTTCTTTTTCATCTCAATCCAGAGGCCCGCGTATGAGCCCCTAGGAAGCATCAGGAAGAGGTCAGATACTCCAGGCGTAAAACCCTCAGCCTTCATGCGTTGAACCTTCTTGGCGCGCTGGATAGGCGTTCCTGCGAGGTGTGAGCCATTAGGGATGGCAAAGAGACATCCCTTGAAGGCTGGGTACTGGAGCTTGAACCAGCGAACGACTGCACACTGTTCGAGGTATTCACTCATTCAGCACCTCCTGTCAGGCCGTACTCACGCAGCCACTCATCACCGACCTGGTAGTGCTCGCCATCGCCGTGAGATGCAGCGATGCGATCTATTCTTGCTTCGTCGAATGACTCTAGGAATTGGAATGATGTTTGGTCATCAGGCCACTTCGGGAAGCGCTTATCCCTCACTTCATCGGCGTACTTGCAGGCTTCCATGAAGCTATCAAAGATCTTCGGCTCGCCGTTACCCTTCACAACCACAGCGCTTGGGTTCGTGTTGTCTATGATCAGGCTCATCGTGGGAACGTCCATGCTGCGATTGACATGCAAAACCAAACGATTGCGGCTATTACCCGCAGTCCAGTTTCCCAGGCCCACGGCCGGACATCCCACATTCCGAAAGCAGCAGCTGAATAAATGCCAACCATCAGACCTAACACCCAGCCAAGACGGTCTTTTGTTTTCGCCGACAAAATCATGCTGCTACTCCTTGAATCTTCAGCAGGCCCATACGAACCCAGATCATTTGTGTTTCAGCCAGTGCGCGGAGAAGATCCGCTTCGGTGTAGTGCCCGTGGGCGCGGCCATCGATAACGGCATGGCAATGGTCACAACCGAATACAGCAAAGAGGTCAGGCGACTTTAGGCCCACCCCTTTCATGCCTACTGGAAGATGGCAAAGCACCGTGAACTCTGGGCTGAAGCGGCACCCGTCCAGCCGCAGAGTGCAGTCTTGGTCCCGGGCTGAATCGCGCAGTTTCTTGGATACGATCTTCATGCTGCTTGCTCCGTCAGCAGCCAAAGGCCTCTTTCGCGCTTGATGATTCCCGCCTTTTGCATCCGCTGCATGGCGGCACGGATCTGCTCGATGCTGAAGTCCTTTCCCTTCCGTCTCAGATTTACTCGCACATGGCATCCCTGGCAGCAGCCCTCTTCCATTGCATGAAGGACGTAGTACTGAATGGTTTGCTCTGGCTGATCTATGAAATGCCATTTCATGCTGCGTGCTCCATCATCAAAGGCCAGCCATTCGAAGCTGCCCACTGCTCGATCTGGGTCATGTAGTTACCAAAGTCTTCAATGCTGAGCGTCGTCGTGCTGATGCCTCGGCGCTGTCCGTTGGGCAGGTCTTCCCAGCCAATGAATTCCTGCTTGGCCCACTCGTGCCATGCTTCCTTGCTGTACTGGCGACCATCCAGCCATGCGATAGCGGACAGCTCACGAATCAAGGCGTGGTAGCGCCTGTTCTGGGCGACACTGCGCTTCTCCTTCATTGGCCTAACGACGATCTCCAGACCATGCTTGGCCTTGCCGATCATTCCGCCTGCGAGGTTCCAGGCGGCGAGGAAGGCGGCACGTAGGCCAGCCTGCTCGTTGATACGAAAGATGCGCTCAGACATGGCCATCCTCCGGTATCTTGCTCACTAGCTTCCCTTCGGCACGGAGTTGATGAAGGTGATTTCTTAAAGTCCGCACGTCATACAACGCCCTAAGCTCCCTAAACAGGGTTCCACCTAAGGACCTCACCGTAAGGATGGCTAAGGTCATCAATGCAGCCAGACCGAACACTGCGATGCATCCCATGAATGCCCAGCCGATGTAGGCAGCTATTTCGTTATTCATTGCTTACCTCCCACGCTGAACAGACGAGGCTCCACATCACGGCAGCGAGCGTGGTAGTAGGCCTCGGTACGGAACACGTCCATTGGGTCGCCCTTCTCGCTCACAGTAGCGGCGCAGCGGTAGCCGTCATCGAACAGGCTTTCTGCAAACTCTCTGAGCTGGTCAGTAGTGAGGGTGTAGGTCCTCATGCCGCCCCCTTGAACATCTCTAACTGCTGGATGCGCTCAGGGCGCTCAATCAGGCCATTTACCCAGGCGTCCCATGTCTTTCGGTCGATCAACTGACCTTCGTACTCATGCCCGCCACAGGCATGGCAGTACACATGCGGGGTCTGGATGCCAAAGCTTGAGGTCTTGGCGGATTTACAGAGCTTGCAACTCATGCCGCCTCCCTCCCCATGATCTGCAAATGACGCTCACAGCGCTCCTTCGCCTCTTGCACGGTGTCGCAGCGATCACCGAGAGACTCCATGCCGTGCCAAGCTATATAGCGAGGCTTGCCGTCTACGATGTACTCGCCGACCTGATAGCCGTGTTCACCTCGCAGGACGTATTTGCCGTCTTGTTTCCAATTCATAGCTGGACCTCACACTTATGGGTCGCGGCATATCTGCTTTCACCTCGGTCGACACCAAGGTTAAAAGCAACGAACAGCAGTACAGCTACCGAGCAAATGAGTGCGGCATTAGGGAAGTTGTCTATAAACTTGCTCATGCTGCACCACCCGCATAGGAGGCTGGGACGAAAGCCAGCTGACGGTAGAGAATCCCATCTTCACTCGTGACGTTAATGAGGCTCCTTGGCAAAGGAAGACCATTGGTAGACAGGTAGCCCATATCGATAGCAAGGGTCGCGTCCGCTACGCCTTCCCGCACTTGCTCCCAATGGAAGGCAACAACGCCGCATACCACCTCGGCACTCGAAGCGCGCTCAAGCGCGCAGATAGCAAAGAAAAACTTCTCGAAAGACTCCGAATCAGCCTTGCTCACCGGCCCGCTGTAGCAATCTGTCGTGATGTGAGCATTCGGGCCAATGGTTGCGACATATCGCTGTTGGAGTGAGCCCTTGTTCAGGAGCCAGCCTTTAAGGTCGATAACGTTGCTCATGCCCGCTCTCCCCGCTTGGATGCCCAATCAAACGAGACGGCAATGCCTCCGTTCTCACGTAAGCGATCAACGCAGCGCTCACCGAGGGCCGTTGATAGATCAGTCGCGCCTAGGTTGCTAATCACAATGGTTGGCAGGCAACGCTCGTATCGGGCATTGATGATTTTGAAGAGAGTCGCGTGCTCGAACTCAGTAGGCTTAGTAGCCCCCACCTCATCCAGAACCAGAAGGCCACAGCCAGACAGTTCACGCAGAATGTCGTGCTCCGATCCTTCGCCGCCGTCATAGGTGCTGCGGATAGTGACCATGATGTCGCCTACCGTGCGGTACATTGCAGACACCATGCGATGACGAATCAGGAAGTCAGCAATCGCACACGCAAGGTGAGTCTTGCCGGTTCCAACATTTCCCAGCAGCAACAGGCAGCGGCCCGCCTTGGCATGATTGCGAAAGTCATCAACATAGTTGCAGCAGATCTCTAGGGCGCGGCGCTGCTTGGCATTTTTGCTTTCGTAGGTATCAAACGACTTTCCAGCAAAACGGCGCGGAATACCGGCGCGTGGCATGTGGCGACCAACGAAGGCCTCTAGGCGAAGCTGGTACTGCTCCTCTTCCCGCTTAGCCTCAGCGCATACCGGGCAACCAGAGGGTTCGTGATCACGGCGGAGCACCTGGATGAAGTCACCATGCTGCTCACACTTGGCTGGCTGTTTGCCAATCACACCGAAGCGCTTTTCGAACTCATTGATGCTCAGGTCCATTTTGTAAGCCTCAGAAGCCATGGGTGCCATCCTCACGCTCATACAGCCCTTGGGTGTAATCGCGCTCAGCAAATCCGGTATGTCGGGAGTTAGGGAGGTGGTGGACGTTGCTGGCTGGCTTTACCTCATCCTCCCAGCGGCGGCCATTCAGCCATGTCGTGGGATGCGGGATGTACTGGCCTTCGTCCTTGGTCCAATCGCGGCAGACACAGCACCTGCCAAGACCAGCCATGATCTCCTCGAAGAGCGGTTGATCAGGGTTGAGCTTTGCCCATGCCTTCTGCGCTTTGGCCTTGTCGGTTTTGCGTGGATACAGCTTCCAGAATCGAGAAAATAAATCCTCAGCCGCTTCGACTTGATCGCCGCATTCCCCCTCGGGGGGTAAGGGGGGTTCTTCTTTTGGTTCTTGGTTATTGGTTAATGGTTCTTGGTTAGCTTTCGATCCGGTTTCCTCTGGGTTAGCAGAATTAACCGGCTGGGTTTTTTCTGGGTTATTTCCGCTAACCGTTTCGGTTTCTTCTAGCTTCGGTTCGCTATCCGGCTTGGATTCGTCTTGCTTCTTTGGGCGACCACCGCGCTTACCATTCTCAGCAGCTTGCTTAGCTTTAGCATGGTACTGAGCGATAACCTTATCGCAGTGGTGATGGCGAAACCCTTCCTCAGTAGCCTCGAAGAACTCAGCAAGAACTGCCGCTACTTCAATTGCATGCTCACGCATACGGATAACGCGAGCGATACTCTCGGCATTACCTTCAATAGGGCTTTCGTTAACGTAATAAAGATCGATCAGACGACGGTATGCAGCGTCTTCAACCACGTTCAAGTGGGCAGTACGCAACATGTAATCGCCAGGGTGGAAAGGAAAGAAGTTCATGGTAAACTCTGCCTACAACGTTGAAATGAATGAGCCGGTCTAGCCACCGGCTTTTTCTTGCGCCTTTAAAGGGCTAATTCGTATCTTTTTTGTCCCTTCTTTGGCCCACCTCCTTGGGTGGCCCTAAGATCTGCGTCACCTTGGCTTTGGGACGACCTGCGAATGTCAGGCCGCCCATTGCTATCCCGCTTGTTACTATTTCTTCTATTGCCTCATCGAGGCTCTGTCCTTTCGCCGTCATCAAGCGCTCAACCTCTGCTCTTGCTTCCGGCTTCAAGTCTTCAAAGCACAGCATTTGGGCCCCTTATGGCCCTTCAGGCCACGCTAGACTCGTCGGCTCTCAACAGGTCGTTACCGACGATTTCTTCAACGGCGCCGTTCTCGATTGCCCACTCAATCAGCTCAAGCAAGAAGGTGGCGTTCTGCTTACGAGCGCGAGCGGCTGACTTGGTGATGATTTTGTTCAACGTGCTGTTGAGGCTGACCTTGTGCCTGTTGTCACGGCGGTCAGCTGGGTTTGCGTAGCTCATTGATACTGCTCCTGAGCGCGTTTAAGCGGCTTGATATTTGGTTGATTGAGATGGAAATGGACGTGATTCAACGGCTCGAAAACTCCCGTCTGGAAGCTCGAGAACCCGGATGTCCCGCTTAGTAGAAATAGCTTTGTGAATTGCCGGAGGGGTCACCCGTAGAAGCCTTGCAGCTTCGGACTGTCCTTTCGCGGCCACAAAGGATTCGAGAGTGATTTCTTTCATGGTCGTGCCTCTGGTGTAGATACCAGAATATTAACCATCGGTTAGCTTTTTTGCAATACCGATGGTTTCTTCCAGTTTTTAACCGTTGGTTTATGATCGCGACCCATGAACAAAAAGCGCGCGCTCCCTCCTGACCGATTGGCCGAATGCCAAGCGGCACATGAGCTTTTCCTTAAAAAGAAAGGCCCCTTGAAGCTCAGCCAAAAGAAATTGGCTGAAATGGCAGGCATGTCTGCGCCTGCTGTAAACCTGTATTTCAAAGGCCTTAATCCGCTAAACGCGAAATTTGCTGCGATTCTGGCTAAAGCCTTGCAGGTAGACGTAGCTGATTTCAGCCCAAGGCTTGCTCAAGAGATAGGGGAAATGTCGGCTGCAATGAGGTCTAACCTGGAAGATCCGGCAGGACCTCAGGAAACTACGTCAGCGGCTGACTTAGTGAGCCAAATGCTGGCCAAGCATGGCAAGAACCTATCGGATGAAGCCAGACAGCGTATCGCTGATGCTGTAATCGAGACAGCAGAAACCAAGCTTGTAGCCGGCGAGGTAATTACCACCGACATCACTAATCCCGGCCTGGTTGGCGATGAGATGCATATCGCTCATTACGACGTCCGGGCGGCAATGGGTGGCGGGCAGATAGCTTCGGACTATGCCGAAATCCTGCGAGACGTAAAGGTGAGTGAGACGCACCTACGCGAGCTAGGCGTGACCTATGACGACCCTCATCACCTGAAGATCGTCACTGGATGGGGCCAATCAATGGAGCCGACAATCAAGCATCGCGACCCCTTGATTGTTGATGCGAGTGTTCGTGAGTTTACTGGGGATGGTATCTACCTCTTCTCCTGGCAAGGCCTGCTCTACATCAAGCGCCTAGAGATCGCTGATTCTGAACATTTTGAGATGATTTCAGACAATCCACTTCATAAAGACAAACCAATTCGGCGGGACGAAACGTATATCCAGGCGCGTGTGCTTCTGGTTTGGAATGCTCGGAGGGTTTGATCTTATGGAGCTTCTGGAAAAGGGAGCGGAACCAGGATGGAGTCGACCTAATTGATATCTTATGATGAGGCAATACGTGGCATTGACATGCAAAAGAAATGGTTCGGCGCGAACCGTATCGAATGGGTCATGACAACTGTTCACCGCTGGCCGTCAACTTACAAATGTCGCGTAAATTTAATGGTAGGCGAGAGAACTATTGAAGGTCTGTTCGTCCAGCTAGAGTATAAAGCCGGAAGATTTGCCGGAGCGCCCGAGCGGCTTTACTTTGGACTGTTCGTTCAAAGCTCAAGATCTTTTGCTGTTGATGAGGGCGGCTTCACTAGACATCGGAACAAGGTAGGCATAGGGCGACCCTTTTACCAAGAGACTATAGGTCACCCGCATATGCACATACCAGTGCTAGAAGCATCTTACGGCTACGCTGAGCCAATGGGACGTGAACCTGCCGAGCAGCTATGGCAGATTTTCCTACAGCGTGCCAATATTCACGATGCACCAGTCTTTAATCTCCCTGACGAGATAGGCCAAGATGGCCAATTGAGGTTGATATGAACTGCGCGGAGCTTGGGAACGCACTCGCTCTGACATGCGTTCCGGTAAATGAAGACTTGGTCTACATGGAAAGCCATGTGACCGTACCCTATGACGGAAATCTAATCGGCGCCTATGTTGAAGACATAGGGCGAGGCCGTGTGCGAATCTCGGATAATGCCGACACTTTGTTCCACGCCATGACTGTTGGAATCCAGCCTACCGCATCACGTGGCCGAAAATTAGCTGACATCGCCGCAGACAATCACGTCCATCTTTCGGACGATGGCGAACTGTTCGTAGCTTGCGATAAGGAAAACGCTTCGTTTTATCTTACGCAAATCATCGATGCAGCCGCTTCAATCAGCTACGCCTGCAGCCAATGGCAAGTTGCAAGCGAGTCTCGCTTTGATCGGGTGGTTTCGGATGCTCTTAAGAAATCATTTCCGGGAAAAGTAAAGCGCAACTTCACTATTACTGGAGCCAGTGGCCATCAGTTAAAGTTCCCATTTGCCATCGACGTCGAGACACCTGAAATTCAAGTTGTCCAGACGGTTAGTGCTGTCAATGGAGTGCCTTATTGGCCGTCAGTGTACCAAGCACTAGGCAAAATGATCGACGTCAAAAATGCAATACCAAGCATTCGCCGCACTGTGATATTTGAAGAAGCAGCAGCTAATGAAATATCAAAAGCATCTGCAGCATTAGTTGAGTGCGCATCCGTATTGATATACAGCACACCAGCACAGCTTACTAAGGGGCTGCGAGCCGCCTAGGTTGATCTTGTGTTGCAAAGCCCGCCATTAGGTGGGCTTTTTTATGCAGCCAAGATTGATTGACAATCTGTTTTTAATGAAATGCAAGGAGTAGGTTTACCTTATTTATCTTGGCAGCCAAGATAAGGTTACTGCGCAATTATCGTTTAGCTCCATATCTAGCCCATCCGTTTCCCTAAGCATTTCCAACACCCCTTCCCATGCCTCGTCTGGCTCGCTATCCAAGCGATGTATCACTACGCGCCGCTGCATCTGAGCTTTCGGCGTATTGATCATGTTCGAGATCCTGATCGCTAGTCGCTCCTGAGCTGAAACTACTGGGCTAGCGGCCTTCGGCATAACGTGACCCTCATCTCAAATACTGGATAAAACAACAGTAGCCCATCTCAGGCACTGATATCAAGGCGCCTTCACGCAAAAATAATTAACCGATGGTATTGACGGTAAAACAAACCGATGGTTAACTTTAACTCATCGCCGGGCACAACCCGGTACGGGACAAATTAGTCCCACACGATCCGAACGCCGGATAGCCGGGACAGCGAAATGATCCCCCAGCCCCACAATGATTCGTTCAGTGGGACCGACTGGAAACAAGTTCTTTGAAACAGACGATTTGCGGCTGGGCATTTTCGAGTGCCCAGCTACTCAAGTCATCTGAGAGAAACTCATATGAAAGTAGAAATCACTTACGAGCAGGCTAGGGAGCTAGTTGATTACCTGCCTGAGACAGGGGAGTTCTTCCGAAAGAGGAATGCTCACAAAGGCAAAGAGTTATCGAAGGGTTGGCCGGGGAAAGACGGTTACCTTCGATACACGTTAAGAGGTAAGCACTACCGAGCACATAGGCTCGCATGGCTCCTTTCCGTAGGGAAATGGCCTGATGGGGAAATCGACCATATCAATGGCGATAAGCAGGACAACAGGATTACTAACCTACGTGTTTGTACTCATCAACAGAACAACCATAACCAAGGACTCAGGAAGACAAATAGCTCCGGACATAAGAATGTTCATTGGTTTAAGGCTGTTCAGAAATGGCACGTCCAGGTCTGCAAGAACAGAAAGATCCATAACGGCGGGCTATACGCAAATCTTGATGATGCCGTATTAGCGGCAAGACAGCTTCGCATAAAGCTTCACGGCGAGTTCGCAAACCACGGATAACCAATCCCCTCTTGTTCAGCCCAGAACATGGAGACACCGCATGAACCCCCTAATCCTGACAGCTGCTCTCTTACTGCTCTGGCTTGACCTGCCAGATATGAGCGGTCGTGCCTAACCCGGCTTCCCTGCATATGGAGATATGAGATGGAACAAAAGCGTAAGCCTGTTTTAGATAAGCACGGCAAGCTTGAAAACTTCACGATAAGGATCGCTGGTGAGCGTTTTAGATGCGATTGCAGGTGCAACGTGTTTAACAAGCCAGATGATCGAGATCTGAATCTTTACCAGTGCAACTCATGCCGCACTGAATACCAAACCGAGTAACCGCACCACCTGCCCCGCTTAAGCGGTAAGCAGTCTCCCTGCCCCTCTACGGAGGGGTATGGCTTCAGGTTGTAGTGGGAAGGCGAAGCATGTTCTCAAGTGGGACGCATCGACGGGAGAGATAAGACCGCATAAGTCCCTGTGTCCGAGCAACTGCGGACGTGAACGTAAAAGCAAGCGCAGCGGAAGTAAGCAGGGGTAACGCCTTGGTGTGCTTCTCCTTCACCAGTACAACCTCCTCCCCCTAAATACCCATGACCACCCAACAAGTTTTGGCCGATGCCCAACGCATACGGCAGCAGGCGGCTGCTCAAGATTCCTTCGTAGCAGCGATGTTAATCGAGCGAGCGCAAAGGCTGGAGCAGCGTGCCCAGCAAGGACGTATCAAGTATGGACCTCTACGAGCGGTTGCATAGAGCTGATGAGCTTCGCAAACAGGCTGCCCAGCTTCGATCTGTGTTCTACCAGCGTGACCGGCTTGATTACGAAAGTTACGAGTGGACGCACAGCATTGCGCTGGATCGTGAAGCCGATGAGCTGGACGGCACTGCCGCTAGACGCAAGCGTGAAGACGAAGCTAACCAAGCCGCACACGAAGCCCGCATGGCTCTGTATCACCAGTACCCACCTGAAGTCAGGGCCAAGCAGAAGCAGGCCCGCATCAAAGAAGTCATCCAGAACCTGGACGCCCTGAACAACTGGCGTCACGAGAACCTAGACCCTCTATACGCCTACAACGCAGGCACGCAAGGAGCGCAGTAATGGACCTCATGAAAGCACTGGCAGATTGCAAGAAGACGTTTGAAAGCGCTGATCGCACCCTGATGGAGGCTCAGGCTTATCTAGCCAAGCGTGAGCAATCAGCCTGCAAGATCCTTGATGTCTGGGTTGTATCGACCACCAGCGTAGGAAGGCAGCTAGCAGCAAGCCTACTGGTGTTTGCGTTTAGGCATGGCGACATCAGCGAGCGGGTGTTTGATCAGTATTGGGTTCGGTTGAATGGTTTGGAGGTGGCGGCATGAGTGATCGTGAATTGCTCGAATTGGCTGCTAAGGCGGCTGGTTATGACATTGTTTTCTGGAGCGACAAAGCAGCATTTAAGAATGTTGATATCAATCCAAACTGGTCACCGTTAACTGATGATGGTGACGCGCTGCGGCTGGCCTCATGCTTGCTGCTAGATGTGCTGATTGAAGATAGCTGGATAACGGTTATTTCAGGGCATCTGGATGAGACTATTGATGTTCCTGTAAATGATGATCGCTTAGCCGCAACCCGCCGAGCCATCGTACGAGCTGCCGCTGAAGTCGGGCGGACCATGCCATGACCACCAAACAAGCTCTTCGCCGCCGCCTCATATGGCAAGGCTGCTTCACATCAATCTCTCTCTACACACTCGTTATTGTTTGCATGGGTGTGGCTGGACGCGTTAAAGGATGAGGTGGTTATGAGTGAATGGATAAGCGTTCACCTACAGAAGCCTAAGCCAGGGCAATGCGTTCTGGTGTATAGACCGGATGCGCTAAACACCCATGACCCACTAATTAGAATAGCAACGTATCAGGGCGACAACGGGACGAGGCACCACGGCTTCGACTGCTACTGCACGCCTTCTCATTGGCAGCCATTGCCAGAACCTCCCCAAGCCTAACACCCCTCTCCCTCTTCCCCTTTATGCAGCCATGCATGATTAGGCTGCCTGGAGAAATCATGTCCGAACGAACACAAATATGGAGCAGCGGCGGTGGCACACAGTCCACCGCAATTGCCGCTCTCATTTGTCAGGGAGAGCTATCACCTGATCTCTCCATCATCATAGATACAGAGCGTGAGCTGAGCACCACATGGGACTACTTAGATAAATGGGTAATGCCAGCGCTCAAAGCGGCTGGAGTAGTTCTACATGTTGTCCCTAAAAGCGATTACGCAACCGTAGACCTCATGAGAAACGATGACGTGCTAATCCCGGCTTTCACAACCGAGAGCGGTTCGATCGGCAAGCTTCCAACCTACTGCTCAAACGAGTGGAAACAGCGCGTTATGCGCCGCTGGGCAGTCGAACAAGGCGTGAAGCAGGCAGATGTTTGGATAGGCTTCACAATCGACGAGATGAAGCGAGTCACCCAGCCGGTAGGCAAGTGGCAAAACAAATACCCGCTTATTGAGCGGCGCATGACTAGAGGTGACTGCATTGCCTTGGTTAAGCGTATGGGCTGGCCTGATCCTCCACGATCTTCGTGCTGGATGTTCCCAAATAAGCCCCATCATGAGTGGGAATGGCAGCGCATTAATGCTCCTGCCGACTTCGCTAAGGCAGTCGAGTTCGAAAAGCAGATCCAAACCAAGGATGAAGACCTCTGGCTGACAGATACAGGCAGCCCGCTTAGTGAGGCCAACTTCTCCCAGCCAGATGATCTCTTCACTGGTCGCTGCACATCAGGCATGTGCTTCGTATAACTATTGGTACTAATCATGAAAATGTCCGAAACCATTGCCGAACTGGCGAAGGCGCTTGCTGCTGCCCAGGCGGAAATCGAGAACGCCAGCAAGGCTAGCGTGAATCCCCATTTTAAGAACCGGTACGCCGATCTTGCCGAGATCCTGAACACCTCCCGCCCGGTACTTAGTAAGCATGGCCTGAGCATCGTACAGATGCCCTTCTTCAGCGAAGGAAAGGTAGGCGTTGAGACGGTCTTGATGCACGAGTCCGGACAGTGGATCGCTAACGAACTGCTAGGCCCATGCGTCAAGCAGGACCCTCAAGGCGTGGGCAGCGCGATCACGTATTACAGGCGTTATAGCTTGGCGGCTTTCGCAGGTATTGCCCAAGAGGATGACGATGCCAACACAGCGAGTGGCAAGAGCCAGCCTCCAGCACCCCAGTACATCAGCAAGGCCCAGGTAGAACGGCTGGATGAGATCCTTCTGGGCTGCCACATGAACACGGTGAAGCGATTCGAGCAGGACTATCCGGACATGACCAAGATCACGGCGGACGTCTATGGAAGCATCGTATCCAGCTTGGAATCGGCAGCTAGGAAGTATCAAGAGCGGAAGAACCAGGAGGATGCAGCATGATGATCGATCGCTCATCCATCGAGGCGCGTGATGCTATCCGCGCCGACCTCTCTGCTGCGGTGAACGCCTTTCTCGAGCAAGGCAAGCAGATCGATGTCATTAGCGTGCCGACAGTATCCAGACCCTATAACGTCCGCACCGACTTTCGCTTGGAGGGTTCGCCAAGAGATCCCAAGCCCAAACGTAAGCGGGATTCGAAGACGCGGCTGGCCCAGCGTATCGAGCGGGCAGCCCAGCGGCAGGCCAAGCTGAACGATGAGATCCAGACCATACGCCAGATGGCTGCTACAGGAGCCTCAAAGGTCGAGGTGGCTGAGAAGCTCGGACGTGATCGAAAGTGGGTAGGCCAGAAGGCAGTAGCCCACGGCATCGAGTTCGTTGGAATCATCAGCGGCAAGAACCTAGAGGCCTTCGAGGCAGCCAAGGCCGAGCGGGCCCGCCTAGCCGAGATCATCAAGCGCGACATGTTGGACCTGAGCGGCACTGAGGTCGCCAAGGCCCTTGGTATCGCCATATCACACACATACCGCATCTTGGCTGAGCACGACATCACCCTGAACAGTGCTCGCCGGAAGTAACCACCTCGCCCAGTAGTTGGAGGCGACCATGACCATAGATCAACTCGTGAAGGCGTACGAGATGCACGCCGAAGGCTTCACCTGGAAGCTAATTGCCTACGTTATGGACCTTGATGCCGACAAGTTGCGCAAGAAGGTCAAGGCATTCGAGCAGAACGGAATACCTCAGCGTTACCTGCTAACCGCATAGGTACACCCCCATGACAACGTTACGAGAATCAGCGCAGGCCGTTGAGGCGTGTGTGTGGCTGCCTGTCCCTACCGGTGTTCGGTATCGAATCGTACTCACCTCAGACGCAGGCGTAGAGCTGGAGAACATAGCAGCAATGCGGTGTAGGCAAGTGCTTTGGAAGGACTTCAATAACTCCAGCGTATGGGAGAGGCAGAGATGAGCGACCGTGAAGAGTTTGAAGCGGCAATGTTGGAGATGGAGCACCCGCACTTCGGCTTCCTCGGTAACGAATACCTGGCTAAAGAAGGCGAAGAATATCTAGACGTATACATGCAGGGCTTGTGGATTGGCTGGCAGTCCTCCCGCGCCGGACTTGTGGTGAAGTTGCCAGAAGAACAGCCCGGCTACATGTACTACGCGCCGGATGTAGTAGATGCCCTCGATGCCGCGGGCATCCCGGTAAGGCAGCCATGACCCTCCTATCCGCTCTACTCCCTCCCCTAACCCTCACTATCACAGTCATAGCCTATCTGGCTTGGAGCGTTACGCATGAACATTGATATCGATGGATTGATTGAGCGAGCAAAGGCTGCGTATGCGATCGGATATGACCCGCGCATAGGGCTGACTTCGGAAGAGAAAGAGTTCTGCTTATTGGCAAGCCCATCCACCATCCTAGCCCTCTGCGAACGCCTGCGCGAAGCAGAAAAGACCATTCAGAACGCCCTCTCCGAGCTAAAGGCTGGAGACGTACAAAGCGCTATTGATCAGTTGGAGGCGGGAAATGAGTGAGTTCTGGAAGTGGCTTGATGAAGCCTATGCAGACGGCAGCCAAGGAGAGCAACCCAAGTTCACGAAATACAACATGGAGGTTGCTTATGCGGCTGGACGCGCCGCCCGTACCGCATCGGCTGAGCCTGTGGAGCTGCAAGCACTGTCTAAAGTAGAGGAGGATACGGTCGCAGACCGTCTTGACCGTATGGCTGACTCTCTGCCTACCGGATCACAATCCCAGTCTGACCTATACGCGGCGGCAACAATATGGCGCAAGCATCTAGCCGCACCCGACGCACTACAGGCTGAAGTGGAGCGCCTGAAAAACGCGCTGGAAGTGGCTGAGCGCTCGGTAGAGAACGAGGTTAAGCGGCGCAATCAGTATGCTAAGGAAAGCGACGAGCTAGATAGGCAAGTAGAGGCGCTGAAGGCTAACTTCGATAGCGACATTAAATTCATCGGAGAAAATTATAGCGAGATCGAGGCCGAGCGTGATGCGCTGAAGGAGGAAGTGGAGCGGCTGAACCAAGAGGCCGATGAAAACACAGCTGAGTGGGGAGCTGTACGGCTGGAGATTGCAGTGGTGAAGGCGGAGAACGAGCGCTTGCGGAAAGATAGAAAGTCCTGCTGGGAAGAGTTCAAAGCGCTGGTTAAATCATCTAAGGAGCGCGAGGGCGAGCTAAAGGCAGAGAACGAGCGCTTACGGGAGGAAGTGGAGCGACTGACCAAGGCGAACGAGGAAAAGTGGGCAGCGTTCTGTTCGCTTGAAACAAAGCATGGCAAAGCCTGCGACGAGCGTGACGCGCTGAAGGCTGACGCTGAGCGGTATCGCTGGCTGCGAGACGGAGCGCAGTCTTCAAATTTTAACGGGGACTATTCAGAAATACCGATAGGTAGTATCGACTGCGTAATGCAGTGGACTGGCTCGCTCATGTGCGGATTGTATGGAGAAGAACTAGACGCAGAAATCGACGCAGCCCGCACAGCCAAACCAGAGGTGGATCATGAGTGAGTACATTCAGGATGGTCGGGTAATACGCCTGTCTAGCGGAGAATACGTGTGTGAAATGATCGGCTGGAGGTGCGATCGCTTATCAAGCCTCCTATCCTCCGCTAACGACCACGACAAGCGTGTGGCTGAGCTTGAGGCAGAACTGGCTGAGGCGGTGGAGCTTATTAAGCAAGCTAAGCCACTTGTTGATCTGCTGTTCTACGGCGGGAGCATGGACCGTCAGTCAGGGGAGCGCGTTAAAGAACTCTTCCACATGTTCGCCCGCCACGGTGACAAGTCATGACTCAACAAGCAAAGCAGCCATTCACGTGGGGTGAACTACTGGCCTGGGCGATCCTAGCCTTCTTCGCTTGGCTTTACTGGGAGGCTTACCAGATGCAGGGAGGGATATGGTAATTCAGAGGCACTCTTTCACCGAGTTGTAGATATCACGAGGCCGGAACGGATTATTCGACGAGCGCTCATGCAGGACGACATTGATGCCTCTGGATGTCTCATTGACGAATATCACTGCAGCTGTAGCTGGTGAGGTGAATTGAGGCACCACGATGCGCTGGCGTGCTGGCGTTCCATCTACAACAGGCTCACGCCGGATCTTGCCCAGCTTGGGTACGATGCAGGACATGTACTGAGCAACAGACTTCCCTGAGATTGCATCCATAGACGGCGGGCGCTTTTCTATTCGTTCGGTAGTAGCGCATCCAGCCAAAGCCATTACTCCCAATAGTGCAAGCAGTCTCATAGACCCTCCGTAATAGACGGCTTGAGACTAGCAAGCGAACCGGTATCTATCAAACCTTCCTTTTATTTATGCCTGCCATTAGGCGGGACGGAGACCTATTGCCATGAATCTAGTTGATTGCTACGTAAAAGAGCTTGTAGGCGTGCCGTATGAGAAATATGGCAAATGGTGGCAGGTTGTCATCTATAGCACCTGGGGTGCGGATGCCAAGACTGAGCTGATGTTTTCTACCAAGGAAGAAGCTTTATCAGTCCAGATCGGCCATCACTTCTTAGCGTAACCCCCTTCCCCTTCCTTTATATACACCTGCCCTGCAGGAGGCATCTATGAGCGTTTTATTTCTTACTCACGCCGAGGTGTGCGAGCTAACCGGCGCGAAAACCAAAGCCGGTCAGATTACGAACCTCAAGAAAAATGGTATACGGCACACGATCAAAGCCAATGGCTGGCCGGCCGTTAGCGCCTCAGCAGTTATTGGCGGCGTACAAACACCTGAAGAAAGACCGAAATGGACGCCTAGAAAGGCAGGCTGAATATGGGAAGAAGGCCAAACAAGCCGGGCTCTATCGCTCGGCTGAGAGAACGAAAGAAACCAAGCGGCACCATCTATTACTACTATGACGCAGGCGGCAAGCCGCGCAAGGAGATACCCCTAGGAAGTGACTACGGCTTGGCAATTATGAAATATGCCGAGCTTGAGCGGGACAGGACAGCTGATGCCATCAAGCGAGACGTGATCACCCTTCCCTATGTAGCCAGCCGGTACTTTGAGGAAATCGTTCCAAGCAAATCACCAGCGACGCAGAAAGACAATGCCAGGGAGTTAAAGCAGCTGCTTTCCTTCTTTGGAGATCCACCGGCGCCGCTGGACGAGATCCAGCCTCAGCACATCAGGCAGTACCTGAATTATCGAAAGGATGCAAAGGTTCGAGCCAACAGGGAAAAGGCCCTACTCTCCGCGATCTGGAACTACGCACGAGAGACAGGCTATACCGCGCTGGCAAACCCATGTTCAGGGGTCAAGGGGAATAAGGAGACAGGGAGGGACGTATACATTGAGGATTCAGTCTACAAGGCCGTGCACGATGCAGCCGATGCAGGACTGAGAGATGCGATGGATCTCGCCTACCTAACGGGCCAGCGAGTGGGTGACACGCTCAGGATGGATGAGCGAGATATAAGGGAGGGTCATATCTGGGTAACGCAGTCAAAGACGAAAGCGAAACGTCGTATTGAGATCAGCGGACAGCTAGCAGTATTGGTTGACCGGATCATGACCAGGAAGGCAGGACACAAGGTACGATCGACAAAGCTGATTGTGACTGAGGACGGAACGCCAATGACGGCTAGTATGCTTCGCACTAGATTTGACGAAGCGCGTGAATCGGCTGGCGTCAATAAAGCGGCATTTCAACTTAGGGATTTACGAGCGAAGGCGGGAACTGACAAAGCCGAATTGAGTGGTGATATCCTACAGGCAAGGGACCAGCTAGGACATACAACGGTCGTCATGACCGAGGCCTACATCAGAGAGCGCAAGGGTAAGAAAATCACTCCTACCCGATAATTGCGGACCGGCCTCTGATTTTGCGGACCGTTTTTTCAGGGCTCGAAACGCTCAAACCCGCATGGTTATTGGTGCCCGGAGCCGGAATCGAACCGGCACGGAGTTTCCTCCGAGGGATTTTAAGTCCCTTGCGTCTACCGATTTCGCCATCCGGGCGGTAGCGCTCTACACTGAGCATTTAGCTAGGGATAGATAGCAAACAACCCAACTTAGCCAGCACAGCGAACAACAAAGTAAAAATAAAAAGCCCTACAGACCGCTAGATCTGCAGGGCTACATAGTGGAGGCCGAGGTCGGAATCGAACCGGCGTACACGGATTTGCAATCCGCTGCATGACCACTCTGCCACCCGGCCTCATAAGCCAACCCCAATTAAAGCGGAGCTGACTGACAAACTGGAGCGGGAAACGAGACTCGAACTCGCGACCCCGACCTTGGCAAGGTCGTGCTCTACCAACTGAGCTATTCCCGCGTCTTGGTGACGGGCGCCATTCTATACAATCCAACGACGCTGTCAACTCATTGATTCAAAAAAGTTATTTTTTCTTCGTTATGCTCAGATGCGGCCAAGCCGCAAGCAGATAACTGCACATAGACCAAAGCGTAAGCGCAGCCGCAATGATCAGAAGAACATACCCTGTCAAAACCCAGAACGTCAGTTGAGGAGGATTAGCCAACAGCACAATCAAAGACACCATCTGCGCCGCTGTTTTCCATTTGCCAAGACTAGATACAGCTACTTGAGCTCGCGCCCCTAATTCTGCCATCCACTCACGAAGGGCTGACACTACAATTTCTCGACCAATAATAATGGTAGCAGGCAACGTTAACCAAATAGTGGCATGTTCCTGCACCAGAAGCACCAAGGCCACCGCAACCATGAGCTTGTCAGCAACCGGGTCCAGGAAAGCTCCGAATGGAGTACTCTGTTTCCATCGACGAGCCAAGTAGCCATCCAGCCAATCAGTAAAACTAGCCAAGGCAAACACTGAACTCGCCGCCCAATAGCTCCAAGAAACCGGCATGTAAAACAGAGCAATAAAGAAAGGAATGAGCAGAACGCGCAGAACAGTAAGCAGGTTAGGAATGTTCATTGGCACAGGAAATATATGAATGTCTGGACATTCTACTCACTGTGCAGTGCAGCATAAATCTGCTCAGCTAGTTTTTTGCTAATTCCTGGCGCCTTGGCTATCTCATCGACACTTGCACGATTAAGCTCTTGCAGGCCTCCGAAGTACTTAAGCAGCTCTCTACGCCGCTTCGGCCCTACTCCTGCAACATCTTCAAGTGTAGATGTCCTACGCGCCTTCCCTCTTCTTGCTCGATGCCCCGTAATAGCAAAGCGATGCGCCTCGTCACGAATCTGCTGTATCAGGTGCAATGCAGGAGAGTGACCCGGCAAGCTGAACTCATTAGAGGGATCATTCAGATAGAGTGTCTCCAAACCTGGCTTGCGAGTTACACCCTTGGCCACACCCAACAAGACGAGATCCGGAACCGCCAGCTCTTGAAGCACATCACGAGCCATTGCCAACTGTCCCTTACCGCCATCCACCAGTAAGATATCAGGCATTTTACCCTCCCCATCCTTGAGCTTACTGAAACGACGGGTCAACGCCTGATGCATGGCAGCATAATCATCACCTGCCGTGACACCCTCAATATTGTATCGGCGATAATCGGATTTAATAGGCCCCTCAGGACCAAACACCACGCAGGAAGCAACTGTAGCCTCCCCACTTGAGTGGCTAATATCAAAGCACTCCAACCTTTGTGGCGCCTCAGCCAACCCCAACACATCCGTAAGCGCCTCAAAACGAGCAGCCATATGCTGGCGATTAGCAAGCCGAGTATTAAGCGCCTGCTCAGCATTTGTCACAGCCAATTGCTGCCAGCGGGCACGAGTGCCTCGAACACGATGCGAGATCTCAAGACCTCGAGAATGCAATTCGTTAAAGGCACTTATGAGGGTTGGGAAGTCCTCATGAACGGTATTTACGATGACTTCATCGGGCAAATCCCGCTCTATATGAGCAAGATAATACTGTTCCAAAAATGCAAGAAGAACGTCATGGGGCTCCTCCTCAATCGCAACCTGCGGGAAAAAGTTTTTGCTACCAAGAACACGGCCGCCACGCACAGTGATTAGATGAACGCATGCACCACCCGGATTCACCATCGCAGCGATAACATCTACATCCCCGCTCCCACCCTCTATATGCTGCTGATCCTGCACTCGTCGCACTAAGGCAATTTGATCACGCAGCTCGGCGGCCCGTTCAAAATCCAAAGCCATGGCAGCCTTTTCCATAACTGCACTTAGCTCTTCAGCCAAGGCATTGCTGCGCCCCTCCAGGAACATAGCCGAATGACGAACATCTTCAGCATATTCCTCTCGGGAAACCATATTGGTGCACGGACCCTTGCAGCGCTTGATTTGATATTGAAGACAGGGGCGAGTACGGTTTTTGAAAAAACCGTCCTCACACTGGCGCACCATAAACGCCTTTTGCAGGAGATTCAGACTTTCACGGATAGCACCCGCGCTCGGATACGGACCGAAATAGCGGCCCCGTTCCTTTTTAGCGCCTCTGTGGATAGCAAGCCGAGGAAATTCATCCTCAGTTGACAGAAATACATAAGGATAGGATTTGTCATCCCGAAGGAGAATATTGTAAGGGGGGCGTAACTGCTTGATAAGGTTCTGCTCAAGCAGAAGCGCCTCTGTCTCATTCCCAGTAATAGTTATCTCAATCTGGGAAATTTTTGCTACTAACGCCGCTGTTTTGGGAGCCAAGCCAGTTTTGCGGAAGTAACTGGAAAGGCGCTTTTTGAGATTCTTTGCTTTTCCGACATAAAGCACCTTGGAGCTTTCGTCGAACATTCGATAAACACCTGGCCGAGAACTGCAGCCAGAAAGAAAAGCAGAAGGATCAAACGTTTCGGTCATTTCAACTCGTAGCGTCTACCATCCCGTGACGAACTGCCAATAAAGCCAGCTCCACATCACTGGTAATGGAGAGTTTCTCGTAAATACGATAACGATAGGTGTTAACGGTCTTGGGCGACAGGCAAAGCTTATCGGAGATCACCTGAACCTTATGGCAATTAGCAATCATCAATGCGATCTGGATTTCGCGCTCTGAAAGAAGATCAAACGGCGAGCCATTGCTTTGAGGTTGAAAAGACTTTAGCGCTAACTGCTGAGCAATCTGAGCACTTATGTACCGCTGACCGCCAAATGCATGACGTATAGCAGTAATCATCTCCTGGATATCCGCACCTTTTGTAAGATAACCAGAAGCCCCAGCCTGCAACAGACGAGTCGGAAAGGGATCTTCCTCACATGCCGTTACTGCAATGACCTTTACCTCGGGATGACTACGAAGAAGCTTTCGAGTAGCTTCCAAGCCGCCGATGCCTGGCATCTTGACGTCCATGAGGACCACATCAGGCTTTAACTCTCTGACAAGCTTTAATCCATTCTCGCCAGAATCTGCCTGACCAATGACCTGAATGCCATCGACATCCGCCAACATACGGATAATACCGGCCCTTACCAGATCATGGTCGTCGACCACCAGCACTTTAATCACCGTGCACCTCATAACGCTGATGCATAAGCCAATTACAAGCCTAAGACTCGTCTCAAGCTAATAAATGCGAAAGAATGTGTAACGACTATACACAAGTCAGAGATAAACGCACGATGACTTGGAGCAAGAAGATGGCGGAGGCGGTGAGATTCGAACTCACGGAAGAGTCTCCCCTTCGACGGTTTTCAAGACCGTTGCCTTAAACCACTCGGCCACACCTCCGCAGGTGCGGGCCGCAATATTACCCGAACGAAACACGCTGTCAAACACTTAAATCTATTTTTTTTCAAAGAGTTGTTATTATCTTATGGTATGAATAGGTTTCGACCACATTAGGAGTGTCGTTATGAACGAGCGTCAATATGCCTTCAACCCTGCGGTTGCCGAACGGCGCGACATTAGTCGCACGCTGCGCAACACCTATGCTCTGTTGGGAATGACGCTGGCCTTCAGTGGCTTGGTAGCTTACGTCTCGCAGCAGATGCGTGTTGCATATCCCAACATATTTGTAGTTCTGATCGGCTTTTATGGTCTGTTCTTTCTCACTGTGAAATTGCGTAACAGTGGCTGGGGGCTGGTCAGCACGTTTGCGCTTACCGGCTTCATGGGCTACACCCTAGGCCCGATACTGAATATGTATCTGGGCCTGCCTAATGGCGGAAGCATCATTTCTTCTGCCTTAGGCATGACTGCCCTGGTCTTCTTTGGCCTGTCGGCATATGCACTGATTACCCGCAAAGACATGAGCTTTTTGTCGGGCTTTCTAATGGCCGGATTCTGGATATTGCTAGGCGCAATAGCGCTGTCGTTCTTTGTGAATATCAGCGGCTTGCAGCTTGCGATTAGTGCGGGCTTTGTACTGTTTGCCTCGGCAGCAATTCTGTTCCAAACCAGCGCCATCATCCATGGCGGGGAAGATAATTACATCATGGCTACCATCAGCCTATACGTCTCGATATACAATCTGTTTGTCAGCCTGCTTCAATTGCTAGGCTTTGCCAGCAGCAATGATTAACGAGACGTGCACTGGAGAGGCCCGCTTCGGCGGGCCTTTTTTATTTATGAAATTTGCTATCGTTGTATTTTCCGCACCTCACTCGCCCTCCTCCCGAAGAGCCCTTCGGTTTGCTGAGGCCGTGTTGTCCGCGCACCATGAAATCACTCGTCTTTTTTTCTATCAGGATGGAGTACACAATGCCTCTTCATCCATCGTAACGCCTCAAGATGAGCAAGACTGGGCGGGCCAATGGGGCTTATTCATTCAGCAAAATAAGCTGGATTCAGTCGTCTGCATTTCTGCCGCTTTACGGCGCGGCATTCTGAGCTCGGAAGAGGCTCATCGCCATGGGCGCCAGAGTGCCAACCTTTACGAGCCCTGGCAGCTTTCTGGTCTAGGGCAGCTTCATGAGGCTGCACAGGAAGCCGATCGCCTCATTTGCTTTGGAGACATTTAATGGCAAAGTCGCTGCTCATTATTAGTCGGCAAGCGCCATGGTCGGGCATGGCAGCCCGAGAAGCCCTAGACATTGCCCTAGCAGGCGGCGCTTTCGATTTACCCATTGCCATGCTCTTTATGGATGACGGTGTTTTCCAATTACAACCCTCTCAGGCCGCTTCACATCTTGAGCAAAAAGATCTGACCGCTAATCTACAAGCTCTTCCCTTGTTCGGCGTAGACAAACTGTATGCATTGGAAAGCAGCTTACTGGAGCGCAACGTAATGCAATCAACGCTTGAACTGGAAGTTGAGATCCTATCTACCGAAGAGGCTCGGCTGCTTTTAAATCAGCACGACATGGTGATTACACTGTGAAGACGCTTCACCTTATCTTGGCTTCGCCTTTCCAGAGCAGGATGCTAGACAGCGCCCTACCGCTACTTGCGGAGCAGGATGCACTTTTATTAATGGGCGACGCTACATACCTGCTACAAGAAAGCTCGCGAACAGCGGCTCTGCTTGAAACGCTTCAAACCGGCGTCAAAGGCTTTGCTCTTCAAGAAGATGTCGAGGCCCGTGGACTCAGAGAAACATCTCGTTTTGAAATGATTGACTATGATCGTTTTGTGGCTCTTTGTGTAGCTTATGACAAGGTACATAGCTGGCCATGACTGCACTCAATGTTGACAAGGAAGGCTATTTACTGGATCTAGGAGACTGGTCCGTTGAAATAGCTGAGGAGCTGGCTCTTCGAGAGGGTCTCCCTCTTACGCCTGAACACTGGGAAATCCTTCATGCTCTTAGAGATTTCTATGCTGAGTTCCAGCTTTCCCCAGCTAATCGTCCGCTGATTAAATATATTGCGCAAACCTTAGGTCCCGAGAAGGGTAACAGCCTTCATTTGAATCTCCTTTTCAAAGGAAGCCCCGCCAAGCTAGCAGCCAAGCTGGCAGGACTTCCAAAACCGACTAATTGCTTATGATAACGACGCCTGAAGAACATCCCTTTGCTCAATTCATACGCATACTCGGCAAAGGTAAACGCGGTTCACGCAGCCTAACTCGCGAAGAAGCCCAGTGCGCCATGGGGATGATCCTTGAGGGAAATGTCGAGGATGTTCAACTCGGCGCTTTTCTTATGCTGCTTCGACACAAGGAAGAAAGCGCAGAAGAGCTTGCCGGCTTTACCGATGCTATTCGAGCACATCTCAACGCCCCGACCATTCCAGTAGATCTGGACTGGCCTAGCTATGCAGGTAAAAAACGCCACTTACCATGGTTTCTGCTTGCCACCAAATGCCTGTCATCCCATGGTGTGCGGATTCTGATTCACGGCGGCGGCGCTCATACAGCAGGACGACTATATACGGAGCAGGTTCTAGAAACGCTGGGTATTCATCTTTGTAACGATTGGCACCAGACACAGGAAGCTTTAAATAAAGACCACCTGGCGTTTATGCCACTGGAAAACTGGATGCCTGCCTTGCAGCATATGATCAACTTACGCAACACGTTGGGATTGCGTTCGCCTATTCATTCGCTGGTCAGACTGTTAAATCCGCTCAACGCAACTTGCATCCTGCAAAGTATCTTTCACCCAGGCTACCAACCCATTCACCGTGAAGCCAGCCGCCTATTAGGCGACAAGGCTATCGTGATTAAAGGCGAAGGCGGTGAAATTGAAGTCAACCCAGACAATGATTTTCATCTCTATGGCACAGAGTACGGCACTGAATGGAATGAAGCCTGGCCTGCACTTTCAGAAAGAAGACACGTCAAACCTGAGCGGCTGGATGCCAATCATCTATTGGATGTATGGACCGGCAAAGCAAACGATGCCTACGGCGAACTGGCCGTTCTTTCTACGATAGCCTTGGGTTTGAGAGCGCTTGGCCACAGCCGGGAAGCCGCTCTAGCCAAGGCAAAAGATTACTGGAGCCAACGTCATTAATAGACGGCTCCACAATATGGAGAGGAGCCGATGGGCCTATTGATAGAAGGCAAATGGCAGGACCGCTGGTACGACACCGGCGAAGATGGAAGCTTCAAGCGGGAAAGCGCCCAGTTCAGACACTGGGTAACGCCCACTGGTGAGCCTGGCCCTACAGGCGAGGCAGGCTTCGAGGCAGAGCCTAACCGCTACCGCTTGTATATTTCTCTAGCCTGCCCCTGGGCTCATCGCACCCTTATTTTCCGAAAGCTTAAAGGCCTTGAGAGTATTATCGACGTATCCGTTGTTAGTTGGCTTATGAAGGACAAAGGATGGACTTTTAATCAAACGCTCGGCTCAACGGGTGACACACTTGATGAAGCCAAGCGGTTTCTTTATGAGCGCTACCTAGAGGCTACACCTCATTACACAGGTCGCGTTACAGTACCAATGCTTTGGGATAACAAGCATAAGTGCATCGTTAACAATGAGTCTGCCGATATCATCCGCATGATGAATCATGCATTTGACGGACTGACAGACAACAGCATCGATTTTTATCCAGAACCATTACAGCAAGACATCGACTCACTTAACGAGCTTATCTATGCCAAGGTGAATAACGGTGTTTATAAGGCTGGATTTGCAACAGAGCAGTACGCTTACGAACTCGCCTTTGAAGAGCTGTTTACTACTCTTGATCAACTAGAAAATCGCCTGAGCAGGCATCGCTATCTGACAGGAAAATACCTGACAGAAGCAGATTGGCGACTTTTTACAACATTAATACGGTTCGACTCAGTCTATTACGGACACTTCAAATGCAATCTACGCCGCATTACAGACTACCCTAACCTTCAGGGATGGCTGAAGGAGCTCTATCAGTGGCCAGGCATTGCAGGGACTGTCAACTTTGAGCATATCAAGCATCACTATTATGGCAGTCACGAAACGATTAACCCTAACGGGATCATTCCCAAAGGGCCAGCACTCGACTTAACGTCGCCTCACGATCGAGAGCAGTTGCCCGCTGTAGGTTTATGGCAGCGTGACCGTTAAGGATGCGATTGGCCTTCGAACCAGGCCAGCTTTTCACGCAAGGTTACGACCTCACCTACGATTATTAGCGTAGGCGCATGAACCTCATGGCGCGCTACGAGAACAGGTAAATCTGCCAGCGTTCCCGTAAATACACGCTGACTTGAGGTGGTGCCTTGCTGAACCAAGGCGGCCGGCGTACAAGCGTCACGCCCGTGCTTAATAAGCTGCTCGCAAATGATTGGTAGCCCAACCAACCCCATATAAAAAACCAACGTTTGCCCCGGAGAGGTCAAATCACTCCATGGCAAATCACACGTGTCATTTTTTAAATGGCCTGTGATAAAGCGTACAGATTGGGCATAGTCTCTATGCGTCAGCGGTATGCCGGCATAGGCCGCACAGCCACTGGCAGCTGTAATACCCGGCACTACCTGGAATCCGATCCCATGGGCAGCCAGACGCTCAATTTCTTCGCCCCCGCGCCCAAAGATAAACGGATCGCCGCCTTTAAGTCTTAGGACACGCTTACCTTGACCGGCCAGATCAATTAAAAGCTGATTGATTTCTTCTTGCGGAACCGCGTGCTCAGCCCTTTTTTTGCCTACATAGATTCTATCAGCGTCTCTACGACACATATCCAGGATAGCGGGAGCAACCAAGCGATCGTATAAGACTACATCGGCCTGCTGCATGAGGCGTAAAGCCCTGAATGTCAGCAAGTCAGGATCACCCGGTCCCGCGCCCACCAGATAGACTTCGCCCTTAACGCTTGAGGATGCGTTACAAAGTTTCTCTTCAAGCAAACGCTCAGCTACTTGAGGCTGGCCAGCGAGTACCTTTTCGCCAATTTCGCTTTGGAATACCTCTTCCCAGAAAACGCGCCTCGCCTGGACATCACCAAAACGGCGCTTAACCTTAGAACGAAATTTCTTAGCCAGGCCGGCTAGCTCACCATATGCAGCAGGTATCCAACTCTCTAGTTTGGCTCGTACAAGCCGAGCCAAGACGGGCGCATCTCCCCCGCTCGAAACCGCGACAATCAAAGGTGAGCGGTCAATAATTGCAGGAAAGATAACAGTGCACAGTGAAGGAGAGTCCACCACATTAACTGGCACACCTATCGCCTTGGCTTGGGCCGAAACCTGGATGTTAAGGTCTTCATTATCGGTTGCAGCAATAACCAGGACGGCCCCACCCATATCATCTGCCTGGTAGGGCCGCTCGATCAACGAATCGCCACCATTTCCAATCAATTCTCGCATGGCCGGATGAATGCGTGGCGCAACAACCTTGAGCATTGCCCCAGCATCCTTAAGTAAACGCGCCTTGCGTAAAGCGACCTCACCTCCACCAACAATCAGTACAGGGCGGCCGCTCAGATTGTGAAACAGTGGCAAGAACTCCATCAGCCAATAACCTCAACGCCACCCATGTACGGCTTGAGGACTTCCGGTACGCGAATGGTTCCATCGGCTTGTTGATAATTTTCCAGCACAGCCACTAACGTGCGGCCCACTGCTAAGCCCGAGCCGTTTAATGTATGTACGAGCTCTGGCTTGCCCGTTTCCGGGTTACGCCACCGAGCCTGCATACGGCGCGCCTGGAAATCACCGCAGTTAGAGCAGGAAGAAATCTCGCGATATTTATCCTGACTCGGAATCCATACTTCAAGGTCATACGTTTTGGTGGCACTGAAGCCCATATCGCCAGTGCAGAGAGCAAGCACACGATAGGGCAACTCTAGAAGTTGCAGAACACGCTCAGCATGACCTGTCAGAGCCTCTAACGCCTCGAAAGATTTTGCAGGCTCAACGATATGTACCATTTCAACCTTATCGAACTGGTGCTGACGGATCATGCCCCGCGTATCGCGTCCGGAAGCACCCGCCTCGCTACGGAAGCATGGGGTATGGGCTACCAACTGAATAGGCAGTGCCTTGGTGTCCAAAATCCTGCCTGCTGCGATATTGGTCAATGTGACCTCCGCAGTCGGGATCAGATAAAGCGGACTTTCACCGTCACGCGGAACCTTGAACAGATCTTCCTCAAACTTAGGAAGCTGCCCTGTGCCTTGTAAGGTTTCGGCCTGGACAAGATAAGGTGTGTAAGCCTCCTCGTAACCATGCTCGCCCGTATGCAGATTGATCATAAACTGCGCCAATGCACGGTGTAGACGGGCTATAGGGCCTCGCATCAAGGCAAAGCGAGCACCCGAGAAGCGAGAGGCCGTATCAAAATCCAACCAACCATGAGCTTCACCCAGGGTTACATGATCCTTAACCTCAAAGTCAAAACGCTTAGGAGTGCCCCAACGGCGAACCTCTACGTTCTCCTCCTCGCTGGTGCCTACTGGAACGGACTCATGTGGCAAGTTAGGCAGCCCTAGCAGCAGAGCATCCAATTCAGACTGAATCACGTCCAGCTCACGCTTGGCGGTCTCCAGTTCGCCTCCCATACGGTCCACATCGGCCAGAAGCGGCGCGATGTCTTCACCGCGCGCCTTGGCTTGACCAATGGCCTTTGATCGACTGTTACGTTCAGCCTGAAGCTCCTCGGTACGTGTTTGCACAGACTTGCGAGTTGATTCCAAGGATTCGATGCGCTGTACATCAAGCGTGAAACCACGCGCGGCAAGGCGTTCTGCCACTTCCTGAGGCTGTGTACGTACCAGTTTTGCATCAAGCATGTTTTTTCTCGTATCAGAGTTTTGTCAATGACAGGCCTGCCCACGTAGCAAGCAAACCACCTACGACGCTGGCCGTGGCATATCCAATGGCAAGCAAAGCCTGGCCACCTTCCAGCAAGCGTAATGTATCAAGGGAAAAGGAAGAAAAAGTTGTTAAGCCACCTAGAAAGCCAACGATAAGCCCTGCTCTTAGCTCCGCAGGCACATCAGGTCGAATAAGGAAAAGACCGTATAAAACACCGATAAGCAAGCAGCCCACATAGTTGACGATCAATGTGCCCATGTAGAAATGCTTAGGCCAGCTCGCCGTTATCCAGGATGTCGTGATAAATCGCAACAGAGTGCCTAGTACACCACCCGCTGCGATAGCCAGGATCATGGGTGTCATGGCGCTTTCCGCCGCTGGCGCAGACTGGCCCTATCCAAGTCAGCCAAATGACTGAGCTTGTCACGAATTTTGAGCTCTAAACCGCGTGGTACAGGCTCGTAGTAATGAACCGGCGCCTTATCCTCGGGAAAATAATCTTCACCTGCCGCATATGCATCAGGTTCATCATGTGCATAGCGATACTCCTCACCATACCCCAACGACTTCATTAGCTTGGTTGGCGCATTGCGAAGATGTACAGGAACTTCATGAGAGCCATTCTGCCTGACATCTGCCATTGCCATGTTGAAAGCTTTGTATACCGCATTGCTTTTAGGCGCACAGGCCAAGTAAACAAGGGCCTGCGCAATAGCAAGCTCACCCTCCGGGCTGCCCAACCGCTCTTGGACATCCCAGGCAGAAAGACAGATTGATAATGCACGCGGATCGGCATTACCGATATCTTCACTGGCCATCCGCACAACACGACGAGCAATGTAGAGCGGATCGCAGCCTCCATCGATCATACGGGCGTACCAATACAAGGTTGCGTCGGGATTAGAACCCCGAACAGACTTATGCAACGCAGAAATTTGATCGTAAAACGCTTCACCGCCTTTATCGAAACGGCGGCGCCCATCACCAAGCAAGCTTTGTAAAAGATCCGGGCTTATGTCTGAGCCGTCTTCAGCCAAATCGGCCGCATTTTCAAGTAGATTGAGTAATCTGCGGCCATCTCCATCGGCAGCGGCCAATAAAATCTTCCGACTTTCCTCTGGAAAGCTTAACCGGCGCTTACCAAGGCCCTTGTCTTCAAACAACGCTCGATTGGTAAGCTGAGTTAAGGCCTCTTCATCCAGGCTTTTGAGAACATAAACACGTGCTCTCGAAAGAAGCGCATTATTAAGTTCAAAAGAAGGGTTTTCAGTCGTCGCTCCAATAAACAAAAGGGTGCCGTCTTCCACATAGGGAAGAAACGCATCTTGCTGGGATTTATTGAAGCGGTGAACTTCATCAACGAACAATATGGTTCGACGCCCATACTGAGCAGCCTGCTGCCGGGCTATCTCAACAGCCTGACGGATCTCCTTTACACCGGAAAGAACCGCCGAGATCGTCTCGAAATGAGCATCGCTGACTTCAGCCAGCAAACGCGCCAATGTCGTCTTGCCGACGCCTGGTGGGCCCCAGAAAACCATTGAATGCAGCGCGCCCTGCTCCAGTGCTTCTCGCAGAGGTTTTCCTCGGGCAAGCAAATGCTGCTGGCCAACGTATTCGTCCAGGGTGGTGGCACGCATACGAGCAGCCAGCGGCTGAGCCACTGGCGTTGCGCGGAATAGATCCATGGGGCAGGATCACTCCTGAATGACGTCGGCACCTTTAGGAATTTCAAACACGAATTCCGAGGCGTTTACCGGCTCATTCATTTTTACGTTGAAGAACAGGATATTGGTGCGTTGACCGACGCTATCGATCAGCTGCATATCGTTGATTACGTTACCGCGAAATGAGAGGCGCAAGCTGTCAAACAGCGTATCGCTGGTTTTAGGCTTGAGCACAAAATCAGTCACGTTACCGCTTTGCTTGTAGGTAATTGTAAAACTGTCCTCAATCTTCGACACATCACCGGACAATAGCAACGCAGGCGTCTGGGTTAGGCGCTGATCCAGCTTCTGAATAGTCACCTGCTCAAGGTCTGGATCGTATAGCCATACCTTTTGCCCATCAGACACCAGCAACTGCTCCATGGGAGAATCTGTATGCCAACGAAAAAGACCTGGCCGCTTGAGACTCAAATTACCCGCAGTCTCCTGAAGACGGGTCCCGGAGCCATCTAGAGTCAGCTGGGAAAAGCGAGCCGTCATGGTCTGCGCTTTCTCCAGATACTGGGACAGACGGTCCGCTGCATCCGATGCAGCCTGAGCCGAGACGCTTAGAAAAGTTGTAATTGCCAGGGCAAACAAGCGAGTCAATCGCATGGAATTCCTCTTAAACATTGGTTAATCACGCACAGGAGAAGGTGCAATCACCTCTCTTGAACCGTTCGTATTCATAGGCGTGACAACTCCAGCCATCTCCATGGCCTCGATCATTCGCGCAGCACGGTTATAACCGATCTTGAGCTTGCGCTGAACCGCAGAAATCGAGGCCCTGCGGCTTTCGGTTACAAAGCGGACAGCCTCATCGTAAAGGGGATCGTCTTCATTTCCTTCACTGCCATCACCACCGCTACCACCCTCAAAGGAGCTACCGCCCTCATCTGCCCCCGCAAGGATGTCTTCAATGTAGTCAGGCGCGCCGCGTTGTTTCCAGGCTTCAACCAGGCGATGCACCTCGTCATCTGAGACGAAAGCGCCATGGACACGAATAGGAAGACCCGTGCCTGGTGGGAGATAGAGCATGTCACCATGCCCCAGCAGCTGTTCTGCACCACCTTGATCAAGAATGGTTCGAGAGTCGATCTTGCTCGATACTTGGAAAGCCATACGCGTCGGGATGTTGGCCTTGATCAGGCCGGTAATCACATCTACCGAAGGGCGCTGCGTGGCCAGGATCAGGTGAATACCTGCAGCACGCGCCTTTTGAGCAATACGCGCAATCAGTTCTTCCACTTTTTTGCCAACAATCATCATCATGTCGGCGAATTCATCGACAACTACAACGATCGTAGGCAGCGCTTTTAGAAGCGGCGCTTCGTCATCCATGCTTTCGCGTCGATAAAGAGGATCTGTCAGAGGTGTCCCTGCCTCCTCCGCGTCCTTGATCTTGCGGTTGAAGCCAGCAAGGTTTCTGACCCCCATAGCAGCCATGAGCTTATAGCGCCGCTCCATTTCGGCTACGCTCCAGCGCAGCGCATTGGCAGCCTCTTTCATGTCCGTCACGACAGGGCAAAGAAGGTGTGGAATGCCCTCGTAGATAGACAATTCCAACATCTTGGGGTCGATCATGATCAACCGCGCCTCTTCGGGCGTCGACTTGAACAGAATCGACAGAAGCATAGCGTTTACGCCAACGGACTTACCCGAACCTGTGGTACCTGCTACAAGCAAGTGCGGCATTTTGGCCAAATCCGCGATAACAGGCCTACCGCCAATGTCATGGCCTAGGGCGAGCGTCACGGGCGACTTAGAGGCCTCATATTCAGGAGACTCCAGTACTTCAGAAAAACGCACCATCTGTCGGTCTTCATTTGGAATCTCGATACCGACAGTAGTTTTGCCCGGAATGACCTCAACAACCCGAACACTGAAAACAGCCAGTGAGCGCGCCAGATCTTTCGCCAAGTTAGAAATACGGCTGACTTTCACTCCAGCAGCAGGTTGTATCTCGAAACGAGTAATGACTGGTCCCGGGTGAACCGACTCGACTGTGACCTCGACACCAAACTCCTTGAGTTTTATCTCAAGCAGACGTGACATCGTCTCAAGCGACTCTGGAGAAAAACTCTGCTGTTTTTTCTCTGCCGGATCCAGCAAGGATATCGGTGGTATCGTACCTTCAACGGCTGAATCAACAACGTGCGCGGCAGGCGGAGCGGATCGTTTTGCCTCGATCGGCTTAGGGATCGGAGCAGGCGCTGGCATATTGATCTGAGGTGCTGGCTTGGCAACTTGAGGCTTTTCCACTACAGGCCGCTCATTAACTGGCATAGCGGGAACGGACTTGCGCTCAGGCACCAGAGATTCATCATCAAGCTCAACGGTTTCAACGACACGCTCACGAGTCTTTTTAGCTTCTCGCTTGATAGGCGCCTGAGGTTCTTCCTCCTCAACCTCAAGCTCTTCATCGTCGTAATACTCTTCATCCTGCAGTTGTGAAGCAAGACGCTTCCGCTCACTGCGGCTACCCATCCAGCGGCTGGCGCCTCCCTGAACAAGCTCGAATAAATCAAGCGTAATCTTTCCTGTCAGGTCCATGACCTTAAACCAGGAGAGATCGGTAAAAACGGTGAGGCCCAACAGGAATACTGCTAAAAATAGCAATGTACTGCCCTGCACATTTAGAGCATTAAGGGCAAGTTGCCCCAGGCTTTCTCCAAGCGCACCGCCTGCCGAAGCCGGCAAATGGGCGTCAGCGTGAAAGTGAATGTAAGCCAGTGCAGAGCCTGCCAGAATAAGGAAAACCAGTCCGGTCAGACGCCATGAAAACAGCCACCCGCTCCATTCCCATGGCATATAGCGATGCCTGAACACCTGCCAGGTCTTGATGCCTAACAGCAACGGAAAAATGAAAGCGAAGTATCCCAACGCCATAAAGAGGACATCAGCCAGCCATGCGCCAGCACGCCCTGCAGCGTTGTGGATCTGATCTATACGACTGGTGTGCGTCCAGCCTGGATCAGAGGGGTCATAGGTCAATAAAGCCATCAGTGTATACAGACACAAGGCGGCTAATGCGATAAGCAACACCTCCTTCAAACGATAATGAAGGTGTTCGCGCCACTGTGTCACATGGCTGGCAGAAGTAGATTGTTTCAAACGCGACTTTTCCTGCACCGACAACGTGAAGATGAAAAGAAACAAGGCAGCATTCTACGACCCTACGCAGCTCGTTCCATACGAAAAACCGAGTCGCAACAACAATGACCTATTTTTACCACGACTTTAGCCGTGAACCATGCATTGGAACATTCTTTTGCTGTTGTGACAAAGAGTTATGCAGCATTCCTCAACAAAGTTTAAATCAAAAGGGAAAACTGGCGCTTGCCAGTAATCGGAGTTAGCCTGGAGACTACTTTGTTAACCCCCTCCCCTTCCATGCTGACTTGGTTGAAACGCGACTTTATACAATTTCCGCCGCTCAGTAGTGCGCTGAGCGAACCTAATGGGCTGCTTGCGATAGGCGGTGACCTTTCACCCGAACGCTTGATTGCCGCCTATCGTCACGGTTGCTTTCCATGGTTCCAGGCTGACCAACCCATTCTTTGGTGGTCGCCCGACCCCAGAACGGTATTGATACCTGAAGAGATCCATATCTCTCGCAGCCTTGCAAAGCTGATTCGTCAGCAACGCTTTACGGTGACCTTTGACAAAGATTTTGCGCAGGTCATCAAGGGGTGCTCTGAACCACGAGATTATACCCACGAAACATGGATCACCTCGGAAATGCAGCAGGCCTATGTAGAGCTTTACAAACGAGGCATTGCTCATTCAGTCGAAGTTTGGGAAGAGGACTCGCTCGTCGGCGGCCTGTATGGCTTGGCAATCGGTAAACTATTCTTTGGAGAGTCCATGTTTAGCCGCACCGCCAATGCGTCCAAGGTTGGTTTCGCTACATTGGCTCAGCAACTGGCGGAATGGGACTTCGCGCTGATTGATTGCCAGATGCCCACGCGACATCTTGAAAGCTTTGGCGCGACGAGCATTTCTCGTACGCAATTTTCGAACTATTTGGCACGATACCTGGACGAAACATCTAAAGCAGACTGGTCTTCGCAACCGGCATGACAGGATTGATTACCTTCCTCATGTTTTCCTAGAGGTAGATTATGAGCGAGCTGGCCCGATTGAAGTTTTACGCCACTCAGCCGCACACTTGCAGTTACCTGCCTGACCAGCAGGCAACCACGCTCTTTCTCGACCCCGCCCAACCCATGAGCGGCCAGCTGTATGCCGAACTCTCTGAATTAGGTTTCAGGCGCAGCGGAGATCATCTATATCGACCTCACTGCCAGCAATGCAAGGCGTGCGTTCCGGCACGTATTCGCGCTGCCGATTTTGTTCCCGATAGACGTCAGAAGCGTATTCTCAAGCGAAATGCAGATATCACCATTGAAAAGCGTAGGCCTCGCTTTACAGAAGAGCATTATCGACTGTATGCACGCTACATTACGGAACGGCATGCAGACGGAGACATGTACCCTCCAAGCCGAGAACAGTTTACGACCTTTCTTATCCGGGAGCTGCCTTACGCCTTTTTTTACGAAATGCGCTTGGGCGAACGCTTGGTTGGCGTTGCAGTAACCGATGTGTTACCCAACGGCCTGTCTGCCGTGTATACCTTCTATGATCCAGACGAGGAACGTAGAAGTCTTGGTACGTTTGGCATTCTCTGGCAGATCGCGGAAACGGCACGCCTGAATCTTGAAGCGGTTTATCTCGGTTATTGGATCAAAGGCTGTCGAAAGATGTCCTATAAGACTCAATATCGGCCAATCGAACTCTTTGTCAATCAACGCTGGGTTCGAGTGTCCTGACATCAGACATGGCATCGATTGAGTTTTTCGGGCACAATGCATGCCGATTTTCCGCCTGGATGGTCCAGGCATTTTTATGTTACCGAGGGGCTTCATAACCTATGTCGAAAGAAGACAGCTTCGAAATGGAAGGTACTGTCGTCGACACCCTGCCTAACACCATGTTCCGCGTGGAGTTGGAAAATGGGCACGTCGTTACGGCGCATATTTCTGGAAAGATGCGCAAGAACTACATTCGTATCCTAACCGGAGACAAGGTGCGCGTGGAACTGACGCCCTACGATCTGAGTAAAGGTCGAATCACGTATCGCGCTCGTTGATACCTCCACAAAAAAGCCCGGCATATGCCGGGCTTTTTTGTGGGCGCAACCTCTTTATGCAGGCTCCGCCGTAGTTTCGTACTCAAAGGCTAACTCATCACCCTTGAGATCGATGTGAACCACCCCCCCATGTTCAGCCAACTCACCAAACAAGATCTCTTCAGCCAGCGGCCGCTTGATCTTATCCTGAATGAGACGCCCCATGGGCCGAGCTCCCATCTGAGGATCATAACCATTGGTAGCCAGCCAGCCGCGGGCAGCATCCGAGACCTCAAGCTGAACGCGTTTATCTTCCAGCTGAGCTTGCAACTCAGTGAGGAATTTATCCACGATGCTCTTGATGGTTTCGTGGCTAAGGCGACCAAACTGGATAATGGTATCCAGGCGATTACGGAACTCAGGTGTAAAGCTCTTCTTGATAACTTCCATTGCGTCGGTTGAGTGATCCTGCAACGTGAAGCCGATCGAGGCACGAGAAGCGGTTTCAGCACCTGCGTTGGTCGTGAGAATCACAATAACGTTACGGAAATCAGCCTTACGGCCGTTGTTATCCGTCAACGTACCATGATCCATGACCTGCAGAAGCAGATTAAAGACCTCAGGATGCGCCTTTTCGATCTCATCAAGCAGAAGTACACAATGCGGCGTCTTGGTAATAGCTTCAGTCAGCAGACCACCTTGGTCAAAGCCAACGTAGCCAGGAGGCGCACCGATCAAACGCGAAACGGTATGACGCTCCATATACTCCGACATATCGAAGCGGATCAATTCGATCCCTAACGCTTTAGCTAGCTGTCTTGCCACCTCTGTCTTACCAACACCGGTAGGACCGGCAAACAGGAAGGAGCCGACCGGCTTGTCGGGCGATTTAAGACCAGCTCGCGAGAGCTTGATAGCAGTCGACAGCGAGTCGATTGCCATGTCCTGACCAAATACCGTCAATTTCAGATCGCGCTCCAGATTACGCAGAAGCTCCTTGTCCGACGTATTGACCGTCTTTGGAGGAATTCGAGCAATCTTGGCAACGATGTCCTCAACCTGTGCGACTTCGATACGCTGCACACGCTTCGATTCAGGCTGTAATCGCTGGAAAGCACCCGCCTCATCAATGACGTCGATAGCCTTGTCCGGCATATGTCGATCATTAATATAACGCGCAGCCAAATCGGCGGCGGCACGCAGTGCCTCATCACTGTACTCAATACCATGATGTTGCTCAAAGCGAGCTTTCAGGCCTCGCAAGATACCAAAGGTATCTTCAACGGAAGGCTCAACCACATCAACTTTCTGGAACCGGCGCGCCAAGGCACGATCTTTCTCGAAAATACCGCGGAATTCCTGGAAGGTTGTTGAGCCGATGCAGCGGATTTCACCCGATGACAACAATGGCTTGAGCAGGTTGGAAGCATCCATTACACCACCAGATGCGGCACCCGCACCGATGATTGTGTGGATCTCGTCAATAAACAACACAGCATGGGGGCGCTTACGCAACTCGTGTAGCAACCCCTTGAAGCGCTTCTCAAAATCGCCGCGGTACTTGGTACCAGCCAGCAGCGCACCCAAGTCAAGTGAATAAACGACACTATCAGCCAGCAGATCCGGCACCTGCCCATCAACGATGCGCTTAGCCAAACCTTCAGCAATCGCCGTTTTGCCTACCCCGGCCTCACCCACCAACAAAGGGTTGTTCTTGCGGCGGCGAGCCAGAATCTGGGCGACACGCTCTACTTCGTTCTCACGACCGACAAGAGGATCGATACGACCCTGACGAGCCAACTCGTTCAGATTACTTGCATAAGCCTCCAGAGGATGGTTGCTGGCGGTTGTTTCTCCGCCCTCCTCGTCAGGCTGATCCTGCTCTTGGTCTCTCTCATTGGTGCCAGGCACCTTGGAGATCCCATGAGCGATAAAATTGACAACATCAATACGCGCTACGCTCTGTTGCTTGAGCAAAAAGACCGCCTGGCTTTCCTGCTCTGAAAAAATCGCAACAAGGACGTTCGCTCCGGTTACCTCTCGCTTGCCGGAACTTTGCACATGGAAAACAGCACGCTGCAGGACACGCTGGAAACCAAGCGTAGGCTGGGTTTCACGATCTTCATCTTGCTGCGGGATGAGCGGAGTCGTCGAGTCGATAAACTCGTGCAGATCCCGCCGCAACTTATCCATGTTCGCACCACATGCACGAAGCACTGTTGCAGCCGCTTCGTTATCCAGCAACGCGAGGAGGAGGTGTTCGACAGTCATGAATTCATGACGCTTCGTTCTTGCCTCCTTGAAGGCAAGATTGAGGGTGACTTCGAGCTCACGATTCAACATAGCT
The DNA here is from genome assembly GCF_000478505.2 of Pseudomonas sp. HPB0071. Classification (NCBI taxonomy): domain Bacteria; kingdom Pseudomonadati; phylum Pseudomonadota; class Gammaproteobacteria; order Pseudomonadales; family Pseudomonadaceae; genus Pseudomonas; species Pseudomonas sp. HPB0071. The sequence goes on from NZ_KI517367.1 coordinate 120,596, forward strand.
TCACCTCATAGCCAGGCACAGATCAACTTTCTATTTCAATCTCACAAAGGAGCGGATGCTGGCTCTCCCTAGCATATTGATTCACTTGCATGGCCTTGGTTTCAGCAATGTCGCGAGTAAAGACTCCACACACGGCCTTACCTTGGGTGTGAACGACCAACATTATCTGTGTGGCCTTTTCACGATTCATGCTAAAGAACTTCTCAAGCACCTCAACAACAAACTCCATCGGGGTGTAGTCGTCGTTGAACATAAGTACCTTATACAACGACGGAGCCTTCAATGCAGGTTTTGCTTCCTGGACAGCCAGGCCTGCACCGTCATCCTCGTGATGTGAAGGGCCTTGTTCTGATGTTAGTCGAATATGGCTGATTGGATGCATGCTCAAGAAATTTTTTCTAGTGAATGGATTAGAAGGTCCGCAAAGACCTTGATCTACTTCTCAGGCGAATATCGCATCGCCTTGACTAACCCTAAAAGGGTGTTAAAACCTTTGGATACCCATAAGGGTACCAGGGGTTCCGTGTTTTAGTGCGTTCAAGACTATCTGAACGGGACTGTAGTGGGATAATACTCCACCTGTGGAGTCCTTTGCAGAGGGATGCCAGCATGCTCAGCGGCAAAGTCAAGTGGTTCAACAATGCCAAGGGATACGGCTTCATAGTAGCGGAAGGAAGCGACGAAGACCTATTCGCTCATTATTCAGCAATCCAGATGGACGGCTATCGAACACTGAAAGCTGGCCAGGCCGTGAATTTTGAAATCATTCAAGGCCCCAAGGGTTTGCATGCCGTTAACATCCGCGCTGCGGAAGTAGCTGCACCAGCAAGAACTGAACGAATCAGCGAGCCTGCCAATGCAAGGATGACCTCCGAGGTGTGACGCCAGGATTCGCAGTTATGCCTGAGCGGCTTTATTGCTCAGGCATAGAATCTTGCTTACCTTGCCGATCACTATGACCTAAATCCTTATTCGGATTAATAAGGTCGCGAACACGTTGTTTCAAGACCTTGGCCTCAGGAAAACCTCCATCTCGTTTTCTTTCCCATATGAGAGCCCCATCACAAGTAATCTGAAAAGTACCACCTGTCGACGGCTCAAGGCTGACCCGGCCCAGTTCAGTGGTAAAGGTACTTAACAGCTCCTGCGCCATCCAGGCCGCCCTCAGTAGCCACTGGCATTGTGTGCAATAGGTAATAACCACCTCTGGCTTTTGCTCAGTCATCCCATTCTCCTCTTTTGAGCTGCTTATAATAAGCTTCCCGTCTCTCGCCTGCCTGTGGCTTGCTCATGCGATACCTATTTCTTTGCTTACTACTGTTACTGCCAAGCCTTTCATGGAGTGACCAAGCTCACCCTAAAATAGGGCTGGTATTGTCTGGAGGCGCAGCGCGTGGTCTGGCTCATATTGGTGTATTGAAAGCTTTGGAAGAACAAGGCATTCATGTCGATGCTATCGCTGGAACCAGCATGGGCGCAGTCATTGGCGGTTTGTATGCAGCTGGCTATAAAGTTGATGAAATCGAGCGCACTGCCAAAGAAATGGACTGGCAGCAGGTACTTTCGGATCAACCTCCCCGTAAGGACGTTCCGTTTCGACGAAAGCAGGATGACAGAGACTTTCTCATCAAGCAGCAACTCAGCTTTCGAGACGATGGAACGCTGGGCCTTCCGATTGGTGTCATTCAAGGCCAGAACCTTTCCATGCTACTGGAAAGCCTGCTGGTCCACACGAGCGAAACGCGAAACTTCGATAAATTGGCTATTCCCTTTCGTGCCGTTGCCACTGATATCGTGACAGGCGAAAAAGTTGTGTTCAGCAAGGGACATTTGCCCCGGGCTATTCGAGCCAGCATGTCAATTCCAGCCGTATTTGCACCGGTTGATGTAGACGGACGCTTGCTAGTCGATGGTGGCATGGTTGATAACATCCCTATCGATGTCGCTCGCAGCATGGGCGTTGATAGGGTTATTGCTGTTGATATCGGCACTCCACTGCTGAAACGCAAGGAGCTCACTACCGTTGTAGACGTGCTCAACCAGTCCACTACCCTGATGACACGCAACAACTCCGAAGCTCAGCTGGCAACACTCACATCCAAAGATATTTTGGTTGAACCACCGCTGGCTGCGTACACCAGCGCTGACTTTGGTAGCGTCAATGAATTAATTGACGCTGGCTATCGCGCCACTCAGGCATTGTCTTCTCGCCTGGCCAGTCTGAGGCGCCCGCCGGTGGACGATACGGACATTGCATTGTCCATTGCACGCCAGCCGGGGCAGCGAAACCCGATCATTACAGAGGTACGGATCGAAAACGACTCCAAGGTAAGCGACAGTGTTATCCGGCATTACATACGTCAGTCATTAGGCGAACCGCTTGATCTAGAAAAGCTAAAAGACGATATGGGCACCATTTATGGGCTCGACTACTTTGATCAGGTGGAATACCGCATCGTCCGACAAAAGAAAAAAGGCGAAGACGATAATGCCCTTGTAATTCATGCACTCGGAAAACGCAGCGGCACTGATTTTCTGCGGCTAGGCTTGAGTCTTTCAGACGACATGGAGGGCGACAGCGCTTTCAATATAGGCGCCAGCTATCGGATAAACGGCATCAATAAATTAGGCGCCGAATGGCTGACCCGCCTTCAGGTTGGCGACAAACAAGAACTTTACACAGAGTTCTATCAGCCGCTGGATGTAGGCTCACGATATTTCTTTGCGCCCTATCTGAGTGCGGACGCACAAAACATCGAAGCCGTCCAGGATAATGATCCTATAGCTGAATATCGTCGTGAGCGGTATGGGTACGGGTTTAATGTGGGGAGACAGATCAACAACAATGGCGAGATCCGCTTTGGCATCGGTCAGCGCTGGAGTAAAACGAAGGTCCATATCGGCAATTCGAATCTCCCGACCGATACCTTTAGCGAAGGCTTCTATGAGCTGAAATACTCATTCGATACCATGGATAATGTGGACTTTCCCAATGAGGGAGAAGATATTTCTGTAACCCTTCGCCAATTTGATACCAGCCTTGGCTCGGATGAGCGTTACCAGCAGATGGAGTTCAAATTAGACAAGGCGTTGACGTTTGGCCAGTACACTGTAGTTCTAGGTGGTTATTACGGCCGAACGTTCAACGATATTGACACGGTAACCAGCAGCTATCTCTTGGGCGGCGCAAGGCAACTTTCCGGTTATCGACAGGATGCCCTGTCTGGCCAGAATTACACGTTGGGGCGGCTGATCTATTATCGTCGGATGACAGAGCGCTCACTCCTACCGCTCGACTTCCCTGTTTATCTCGGAGGAAGTCTTGAGCAAGGGCGTATCTGGAACAATGGAAATAACTATGACAGCGGCTCAATCACCGCAGGTAGTATTTTCCTGGGATTCGATACTCCACTGGGGCCGCTTAACTTTAGCTATGGATTAAATGATGACGGCCAACGAGCGGTTTACCTGAATCTCGGAAATAACTTCTAAGGCTCAAATTAGACGTTTACAGCGCGCATCAAGCAATGCGCGCCAGTAGTACCTCTGCCTCATGGCGCTGTGCATCGTTTCCTTCATTGAGGATCCGCTGAAGAATAGCGCTGGCTGCCCGCATATCGCCTTGGGCCATGCAGGATTTCGCCTGTTGCAACAGAGGGCTAGCTGGATAATCGCTCAGCTCATTGTCTGCCACCGAGGCGCTCGGCACATGGCTGGCGAAATGCTCGTCCAGCGTCATGTCCAGCTCATCCACTGATGGCAACTCTCCTAACGTATAAGGAAAATCATCGTCCAGCGCCTCAGCAGGCTTAGCTTTTTCATGTCCTTGCTCAGCGTCTAGCAGCTCTGTAAGGGCAATAGCGTCATCAAAACTGAGGTCCTGTAAATCCAGATCGAAATTTTCGATATCGGCTTGAGTGGGCTTCATTTCGTCAGCTTTCAAGTCAAGCTGAGGTTTCCACTGCTCTTCCAGATCGTCGGGCAGATCAAGAGAAACCTCCAGAGGTTCCTCTTCAGCTTTGACGCTCTGCTCCTCAGCCGATTCCTCGATCATGCCTGGAAGGAGTGCCTTTAGCTGATCGATTGCCTGCGTATCGCCACCCAATTCACGAACGGCCGCCTCTTGAACGGCAAACAGCTTTCTCTCACCTAAAGCAGCCAGCACCTGGAGCAGCATCATGCGCAGATCCAGGCGGCCAGGCTGCTCGGCGATGCCTTCCTCAAGCACCTCACGAGCCTGGTTATAACGTCCATAAGCCAGGTAAATTTCGGCACGTCCCAGAAATTCATCGTCAGCCTTGGGCGTGGCATGCTGGGGTGAAACAGGTATCTGAGGCTCAGCATCATGCGGTTCCACACGGCTAGCTATAACCGCTGGCTCGACAAGCGGCACAAGAGCATGACCGTCATGATCGGGCTCGTCCCCTTCAGGTACACCAGTCACTACAGCAACTGCCGATTCCTCCCGTGTACGTCGACGACGTAACGCAATGACGGCCGCTGCCAGCAAGGCGGCTACAGGAACCAGCCATAAATAATAGGATGACCAATCCCTTTCCTGCTCTGCGCCGGCTTGCACCGGTGACGGTGCGACAAGAGGGCTTAGGGTCTGCGAAGCGCTCTGTTCAGGCAGCGTAGTTGGAGCAGACGGAGCAATGGTGGGTGCCTGTGAAGGATCTTCAGACGGCGCCCGGGCTACCTCTATATTACTGTCGGAAAGAGTTGACGGGGGCGGCGCCAAAGACGGATCCGCTGGCGAGGGTATATCGCTTGTTTTTTCAGAGGTACGCAGCTGAGCAACCTCCTGCTGCAACGCTGCGATCTGGTTATCCTTATCCCTTACGGTTTCATCCAGACGAGCCTGGAGTTGCTCCAATTGAGTTTGCAGCTGAGCCATACGAAGCAGAAGCTGATCCTGCTGAGCAACCGCCGTAGGTACTGTCTGCTCCACTCCAGCCTGTACCGGGGCAATATTCGTGGGCGACTCTGACGGTAAGGACTGTTCACGAGGAGGATTTTGCACCGGAGCAGCAATCGATGCGCCGTTTTGTTCAGCCCCTGCTACAGGAGTAGAAAAGTCGGCAGGAAGACGTAACGTTTGCCCTACCCTGAGCCGGTGCATGTCGCCCGCGGCAAATGCATTGGTATTCAGCGAATACAAGTCCTCCATCACTTGCTGAACAGAACCTTTACCCGCCTGGCGAACCAGCTTCTGTGCAATCTGCCAGAGCGTATCGTTTGCGCGTGTCGTGTAGGTAGCAGCACCTGCCTGAAGGCCTGGTCTGGGTGTAGGCGCAGGAGGCGTAGACGGCCGCGAAGCACGGGGTGCAGCAGGACGTGATGCCTCTACCTGCGTATAGCTGTTGCTCCGGCTCACCGCAGGGCTTGCAGGCACCTGATAGCCGGGCGGATCTATCAGCACAGTGAACTCACGCAACTGACGCCCGCCGGGCAGCTCAAGACCAACCAGAAAACTCAAATAAGGCTCGCTAACCGGACGGGTCGATGTGACGCGAATATAACTCCTGCCGCCCGGCTCAATCACTGGCGTGAAGTGCATGTCGCTCATGAACTGAGTACGATCGAGGCCAGAACGTGCAAACTCGTCATTAGACGCAAGGCCGATGTGAAAATCGCTGGCCTCAAGCTCACCGACATCCACCAGCTCGATGCGCGCGCTAAGAGGCTGATAGAGGGAAGACTGAAGCGTGATGTTGCCCAGCCCGACCGCAAAGACAGAGTTGCTGCCAACGCCCAGCACCAGGCCGGATACTATTACGAGAGTTCGAAAACGATTAACGTTTTTCGTGGCCATTCAGCGCCCTAACTGCAAATAAAAAAATTACCGCCCTGACAACGGCAACGGCTGCGCTCGTAGAAAGTTTAGAAAATCGACTAGCGAGCGCTATTAAAAAAGTAGCACTGAAAGTATAGAGGAACAAACCGATACGACGCGGCCCTCAGCGGAGCCGCGAAGATTCCGATTACTGGCCTCGTTTTTCGAGGTTGGCCAGTACTTTCTGATGGACTTGCTGGCAAATATCAATCGCGGAGTCATCAATACCCGCCAGCAACTCTTCACGCAGCTCATCCGCAATGGCTTGAATCTTTTCAATAAGCGGGCCAGCGGCAGCTGTCAGCATGATGCGCTTGGCTCGACGATCTTCACTCACCGCCACCCGGCGCACCAGTTTCTGAGCTTCAAGTCCGTCCAAAAGACGAGCCAATGTTGGCCCCTCTACACTGACACTTTGGGCCAGCTCTCGTTGAGTAGGATGCTGATCCTTCATGCGTGCAAGGGTCAGCAAGACCTGCCAGCGCGCCTGGGATAAACCCAAATGGCTCAGACGGCGATCAAGCTCTGCTCGCCAGGCACGCGAAACATGGAAAAGCTGGCGACCAAAGAGATGGGGATCGTTTTGCGGCATGGACCAATGACCTTATCGTTTTGACGGTTATTATTGTTTAGCTATTAAACAGCCTACAATCTAGTTTTGGTAGTGAGTTTATCCCCGCAATCAGTACATTTGGCAGCTTATCTCTCTTCACTCTGCAAGCTCTGCAGCCAGTGCAGCCCTTATGCAATACAAAACGCCGACAGGCACTTGGTCAGCGAATCGATCCGCCAGCGCTGCTGCTGGAGGCAAGTCGCCCTCTTCCTCCAGAAACGCATCCTGGATTTCGCCTACAAGATCATCGGGCAGCTCAAGCGCCTGCTCCAGTGAAAGCTGCTGTCGTGCAATGGCCTCCGCCAGAATGCTGTAAACATTTTTCTCAGAGCAGGAAAGCTGCCGTGAGATTTGCGGAGGCGTCATACCCGCACGGACTAGGGTAATGACCTCATGACGAACATCGGCAACAGGCTCCAGTGCTGCTGGGGCGTCTGCCAGCACATCAAGAAAAGCCTGGCCATACCGTTCAAGCTTACGCGCGCCCACACCACTGATACGCCCCATATCGTGCAAGGTCCGTGGCTGTCCCCGCAACATTTCCAACAAGGTTGCATCCGGGAAAATGACATAAGGAGGCACTCCGTGCTCTTCTGCCAGTTTCCGACGCAGCGTACGCAGGGCCTCCCACTGCTGACGCTCTTCAGAGCGTACCAATTGGCTGGCTGCGCTGGGGCCGGAATTGTTACCGCGTGTACGCTGCGGCTTGGGATCGCGGCGTAACTCGAGCGTCGTTTCCCCACGCAGAAGCGGACGGCATGCCTCCGTCAGACGGAGACCACCAAAGCCGTCTACATCCACGTCAGCGAAACCACGCGCTACCAGCTGACGAAAGAGGGTTCGCCATTCATCTTCAGCCAGCGATTTACCAAGGCCGAAAACAGCCAGACGCTCATGCCCCAGACTTTTGATCTTGTCATTTTCCCGCCCCAGCAGGATATCGACCAGATGGCCTACGCCATACCGTTGACCGCTTCTATAGATGGCTGACAATGCCTGCCGAGCCGGCTGGGTGGCATCCCAGGTTTCGACACCGTCTACGCAGTTATCACAATGTCCACAGGGCTCAGGCAATGTTTCATCGAAATAGGCCAGCAGTACCTGCCGGCGGCAGCGTGTCTCTTCGCACAATGCCAGCATGGCTTCGAGTTTGTTGCGCTCTACGCGCTTATGACGCTCATCCCCTTCGGAGCTTTGCATCATCTGGCGAAGCAGCAGGATATCCTGCAATCCATAAGCCATCCAGGCATCAGAGGGCAAACCATCCCGCCCTGCTCGTCCAGTCTCTTGGTAATACGCCTCCAGACTCTTGGGCAGGTCCAGGTGCGCGACAAAGCGAACGTTCGGCTTGTCGATGCCCATGCCAAAGGCAATAGTCGCGACCATGATGAGCCCTTCCTCGTTGAGGAAACGTTTCTGGTTAAACGCACGCAGTTCGTTGGAAAGCCCTGCATGGTAAGGCAAGGCGGGAAAACCCTGCGCGGAAAGGTACTCGGCTACCTCCTCGACCTTTTTACGCGACATGCAGTAAACAATGCCCGCATCACCCCGATGCTGCGTCAGAAACGATAACAGCTGCTTGCGAGGCTGCTCCTTGGGAACAATACGGTAGAAAATGTTGGGTCGGTCGAAACTGGATAGAAACTGCTCGGCATTCTGCAGATGCAGTCGCTGAATCATTTCATCCCGGGTCCGCATGTCTGCCGTAGCGGTCAAGGCAATGCGTGGCACATCGGGAAACTGCTCTGCCAATTGGCCAAGCTGCAGATACTCTGGCCTAAAATCGTGCCCCCACTGAGAAACGCAGTGCGCCTCGTCGATGGCGAACAGTGCAATGTTGCCGAGTCGCTGCAGGAAATTCAGCATGCGCGGCTGCACCAGACGCTCCGGCGCCAGGTACAAGAGCTTGATCTCGCCGCGCTCAAGCCGTGCAGCAATATCGCGCTGTGCCTCGGGCGAAAGCGTCGAATTGAGCGCAACCGCCGGCACGCCTAGTTCATCCAGCGTCGCAACCTGATCATCCATCAAGGCGATCAGTGGCGAGACAACAACGGTCAGCCCCTCACGCAACAAGGCGGGTACCTGATAACACAGGGATTTGCCGCCACCTGTAGGCATGAGCACTAGCGCATCTCCGCCGTTGGCAACGCGCTCGATGATCCGGGCCTGATCGCCACGGAACGCGTCATAACCAAAGACGTCTTTAAGAATACGCAAAGCTTGATCGAACATGCTGCCTCCATTTGATGGCGCGCATTATACGGGCACTGACAAGAAACGCCCGGTTATCCGTCACTCAATGCCCAAGGCTGTAACAAAGCCCTGATAGAAGGGCCAGATTGGCTAGATTAATGACGTGCCTTTTGCCGCGGCGCACCGGCTCGTCTACAATCGGCTTCGTTGAGGCAGTTGCAGAACGTGACAACATGCACGTCGTCCGTGTGGCTTTCCCGAGTTCAGCCTATGAACAATATGGAACCCAATAGGCGATTTGCGGGAACATCATCGTAACGCGACTGCCTTTATCGTATATCCAGCCCGTTTTCCGAGGTAAGTAACCGATGTCCTTCGCTGAACAACTGTCCCGTCTCCGTGAGTTTCTTGATGCGGACGACCTGCATGAGGAAGCGCTCGACTACATCGCAGCGCACGGTTATCTAACCGCTCTGGCCATTTGCCCGGAAGACGTACCCGAGCGTGAATGGATCGATGCCCTTTTCGCCGAGCCGCCGCATTACACCAGCGATGCACAGCGCGAAGAAATCGAATCCACGCTTGTCCAGCTCAAGGCGCATATCCTGCGCATACTGGGCAGCGATGAAGAGCTTGAGCTTCCATGCGACCTGGAGCTAGGCGACGATCCAGATGACTCCGACCTGCGCGGCTGGTGTATCGGATTCATGGAAGGCGTCTTCCTGCGTGAAGCCGTCTGGTTCGAGCAGGCTGAGGAAGAAGTCAGCGAGCTGCTGTTGCCCATCATGGTTGGTTCAGGCCTTTTCGAAGAACAGGCTGAATTCAGCGATATCGCTGAAGACCCTGAACTGGTCGATAACATGGTTTCGCAGATTCCGGAAATCCTGACGCAGCTGTTCCTGCTGTGCCATGCCCCTGAAGAAAAGCCAGCGTTGCTAAAGCCTCGTCACTGAGGCTCTCAACATCGAATGCCTGAACGAGATGTACGCGTCAGCCGGCGGCCCTGGGTCCGTTATAGCCTGCTGACGCTGGGCTGGGTCAGTGTTACCTTGGGCGTGATTGGCATTTTTCTGCCTCTTCTACCAACCACCCCTTTTCTCCTCCTCGCAGCGGGCTGCTTTATGCGCAGCTCGGAGCGCTTCTATGGCTGGCTGGTCAACCATCCTCGGCTAGGCCCCTGGATCAAGGATTATCTGGAAGGTGAAGGGATTCCGCTCAAGGGAAAAATCTACGCCATTCTCACCATGTGGATCAGCATTGGAGTCTCCAGCTGGCTAGTACCCTATTTCTGGGCACGCGTGTTCATGGTGGTCAGCTCGGCCTGCGTGACAATCTACATCCTTCGTCAGAAGACTCGTCCCGTCCCTTAGCGGGACTCATTTATCATCCTTAAAGAAGCGTTTTCTACTTGACTTCTCTTGCTTACCTCTATCGCATCCGGTCATAAAAGCACCACTACATATAGTGTTAACGTTTGAACGAAATTTCATTTGGCTGCTCTGACGAAAAGATGCGGAAAACGCGACTGACGGCGAACCTCAGAAGCCATGCGACCTGCGTCGACATATCCCAAAATTACCCACTTTTTATCCACAGGCTGTGGCGTTTTATCAACTTGCAAAGCAGCCGCTAGCGCATTATCTTGTACCTCGCTTTAACGAATATCCCTATATATTGGGGTTCGCCGAGCAACCGGACACTAGACAATGTAAAACTTGTCAACCCGTCAAGCGTTCAGCCTCCGGTTGGTCGAAGCTCTTTTTCAATGACGATTGACGCAGCTTCGGAGACCAGCCAACCCGCTATTCCTCCCCGAAGCCCATACAGCCCCTACCACTACATGATGTGGTTAGCCGCCGGCTGGTATTGAATCGTTTTTTGAGCCTTTAACGCTTTATGGCTCATGTTTGAGTGATTAACGGGCCTGGCCATAAGCCGTGTCTGGTGTGAGCGTTTTGCAAAGCCAACCCGGCGCCGTTTTGCAAAACGCTTAAAGATAGGAGCCGTAGAGGCTCCATCGTACTTATAACGTTAGGAGACGAACCCGCATGCAGACTGATCTGTCCCGCGAGAAAGCAACGACCGACGGCTTCCCGGCCGACGACAACAACCTGGACGTCAAGGCCACTGCTCCCGGCCAACTGCGTGTCATCAAGCGTAACGGCACAGTCGTTCCCTACACTGACGACAAGATCACCGTTGCCATCACCAAGGCATTCCTGGCTGTTGAAGGTGGTACTGCTGCGGCTTCCTCACGTATCCATAACACGGTAAAGCGTCTGACCGAGCAGGTCACAGCGACCTTCAAGCGTCGCATGCCTTCCGGTGGTACGATTCACATCGAAGAAATTCAGGATCAGGTCGAATTGGCCCTGATGCGTGCCGGCGAACAAAAAGTAGCTCGTGATTACGTGATCTATCGCGAAGCACGCGCCCAAGAGCGCAAGCGCGCCGTTGCTGAAGTGGCAGAGCCGCATCCAAGCATCCGCGTAACCAAGGCTGACGGTACTCTGCTTCCGCTGGACATGGGTCGCCTGAACACCATCATCTCCGAAGCATGTGAAGGCCTGGCCGAAGTCAACGGCGAGCTGATCCAGCGCGAAACACTGAAGAACCTGTACGACGGCGTAGCCGAAAAAGACGTTAATACCGCACTGGTCATGACGGCACGTACGCTGGTTGAGCGTGAGCCGAACTACTCCTTCGTTACAGCCCGCCTGCTACTCGACAGCCTGCGTGCTGAAGGCCTGTCCTTCCTAAGCGTTGCAGAAAGCGCCACTCACCATGAGATGGCCGACCTGTACGCCAAAGCCCTGCCCGCCTACGTTGCCAAAGGCGTAGAGCTGGAGCTGCTGGACCCGAAACTGGCAAGCTTCGACCTGGAAAAGCTGGGCAAGGCGATCAACCACGAGCGTGACGGTCAATTCACCTACCTCGGCCTGCAGACGCTGTACGACCGCTACTTCCTGCACAGCAACGGTACCCGCTTCGAGCTGCCGCAGCTGTTTTTCATGCGCGTCGCCATGGGCTTGTCCCATATGGAAGCCGATAAGGAAGGGCGGGCAATCGAGTTCTACAACCTGCTGTCCAGCTTTGACTACATGGCGTCCACACCGACCCTGTTCAACGCCGGCACCCTGCGCCCACAGCTGTCCAGCTGCTACCTGACTACCGTCCCGGATGATCTGTCGGGCATCTACGGCGCGATTCACGATAACGCCATGTTGTCCAAATTCGCGGGCGGCCTGGGTAATGACTGGACTCCGGTACGTGCATTGGGCTCCTACATCAAGGGCACCAACGGCAAGTCCCAAGGCGTTGTTCCGTTCCTGAAAGTAGTGAACGACACCGCTGTAGCCGTCAACCAGGGTGGCAAGCGTAAGGGCGCCGTCTGTGCGTACCTGGAAACCTGGCACCTGGATATCGAAGAATTCCTCGAGCTGCGCAAGAACACCGGTGACGACCGCCGCCGTACTCACGACATGAACACCGCGAACTGGATTCCGGACCTGTTCATGAAGCGTGTATTCGATGACGGCAACTGGACTCTGTTCTCCCCTTCCGATGTACCGGATCTGCACGACCTGTACGGCAAGGCATTCGAAGAGCGTTATGAGTATTACGAAGCCCTGATCGAATACGGCAAGATCAAGCTGTACAAGACCATCAAGGCCAAGGATCTGTGGCGCAAGATGTTGTCCATGCTGTTCGAAACCGGCCATCCCTGGTTGACCTTCAAGGACCCATGCAACCTGCGCAGCCCGCAGCAGCACGTGGGCGTGGTTCACAGCTCCAACCTGTGCACCGAGATCACCTTGAATACCAACAAGGACGAGATCGCTGTATGTAACCTGGGCTCGATCAACCTGGTGAACCACATCGTCGAAGGCAAGCTGGACATCGAAAAGATTGGCCGTACCGTAAAGACGGCCGTGCGCATGCTCGATAACGTTATCGACATCAACTACTACTCGGTTCCTCAGGCTCGCAACTCCAACCTGAAGCACCGCCCGGTGGGCATGGGCATCATGGGCTTCCAGGACGCGCTGTACCTCCAGCACATCGCCTATGGTTCAGATGCCGCCGTCGAGTTCGCCGACAAGTCCATGGAAGCGATTAGCTACTTTGCGATCCAGGCGTCCTGTGACCTGGCCGACGAGCGTGGTAGCTACGAGACGTTCGAAGGCTCGCTGTGGTCCAAGGGCATTCTGCCGATCGACTCTGAAAAGATGCTGATCGAAGAGCGTGGCTCCAAGTACATTGAAGTCGACCTGTCCGAGACATTGGATTGGGCGCCGATTCGCGAACGCGTTAAGAAAGGTATCCGTAACTCGAACATCATGGCCATCGCGCCGACTGCAACCATCGCCAACATCACCGGCGTATCGCAGTCCATCGAGCCGACTTACCAGAACCTGTACGTGAAATCGAACCTGTCGGGCGAGTTCACCGTGATCAACCCCTACCTGGTGCGTGACTTGAAAGCACGCGGCCTGTGGGATCCAGTCATGGTCAACGACCTCAAGTACTACGACGGCTCCGTCCAGCAGATCGAGCGCATCCCGCAAGACCTGAAGGACCTGTACGCTACCGCGTTTGAAGTCGAAACCCGTTGGATCGTGGAAGCAGCGAGCCGCCGTCAGAAGTGGATCGATCAGGCACAGTCCCTGAACCTCTACATCGCTGGCGCCTCGGGCAAGAAGCTGGACGTAACCTATCGCATGGCGTGGTTCCGTGGTCTGAAGACCACCTATTACCTCCGCGCCCTGGCTGCTACCAGCACCGAGAAGTCCACCATCAACACCGGCAAGCTGAATGCCGTTAGTGCGGATCCGATCACCGGCGTACAAGCCAGTGCCTCACCGGCGCCAGCACAAAAAGCCGAGGCAGCACCCGCTCCGGCTCCGGCACCAGTGCCCAAGGCCTGCAGCATCGACGACCCCGACTGCGAAGCCTGTCAGTAAGCCATAAGCCCTCTCTTCGGAGAGGATTCGGGGAGGGGTTTACCACCCTCCCCGAACGTAAATCCAAACACAACAAGTACTGAAAGTCGGCCTCACGAGACCGATTGGCCTGTCCCTGCCTTGAGCATGATTACAGGAGCTCACCTTGGCAGAGCAGGCATGATTGGGGCGTAACCACATAGTGCGGTCATCCGCTGCTTAAACGTGTGACGTCCGATCAAACACCGTGCCCCATGTGCACTCTAAAAGACATCTAGATTTTACCGACTGGCCGAGTGCCGGTCCTCAAGCAGGAGAACACACCATGCTGAGCTGGGACGAATTCGACAAAGACGAAGAAGCAACCGCCACCCCTGCCACTGCACAGCAGGACGGCGACATGCCGCTGGAAAAACTGGATAGCGTAGGCGGTGCTGCTGCCAACGAAGCACGCGCCGTAGATGCCGCCGACTCTGACGCCGTAGCCCGCGCCAAGGCCGCACTGAACGATCTCGATATTCAAGAAGGCCTGGATGATCTGGAAGGCTCCGCTGCCCGTGTACAGGTAGGCGACAAGCAAATGATCAATGCCCGCGCCGACTTGAACCAGCTCGTACCCTTCAAGTACGACTGGGCCTGGCAGAAGTACCTGGACGGCTGCGCCAACCACTGGATGCCGCAGGAAGTCAACATGACTGGGGACATCGCTCTGTGGAAGAGCGCTGACGGTCTCTCCGAGGACGAGCGCCGTATCGTGAAGCGTAACCTGGGTTTCTTCTCCACTGCCGACTCCCTGGTTGCTAACAACCTGGTGCTGGCCGTGTACCGCCTCATCACCAACCCCGAGTGCCGCCAGTACATCCTGCGCCAGGCATTTGAAGAAGCGATCCACACTCATGCGTACCAGTACTGCATTGAATCCCTGGGCATGAACGAAGGCGAAATCTTCAACATGTACCACGAGATTCCGTCAGTCGCGAAAAAAGCGTCCTGGGGACTCAAGTACACCCGCTCCATCTCCGATCCGGAATTCAAGACCGGCACACCCGAGACGGATCGCCAGTTCTTGAAAAACCTGATCGCGTACTACTGCGTACTGGAAGGTATCTTCTTCTACTGCGGTTTCACCCAGATCCTTTCCATGGGCCGTCGCAACAAGATGACCGGTACTGCCGAGCAGTTCCAATACATCCTGCGTGACGAGTCCATGCACCTGAACTTTGGCATCGACATGATCAACCAGATCAAGATCGAGAACCCGCACCTGTGGGATGCCCAAATGAAGGACGAAGCCACCCAGATGATCCTCCAGGGCACTCAGCTCGAAATCGAATACGCGCGCGACACCATGCCCCGCGGCGTACTGGGCATGAACGCGGCCATGATGGAAGACTACCTGAAGTTCATCGCCAACCGCCGCCTGACTCAGATCGGCCTGAAGGAAGAGTACCCAGGTACCACTAACCCCTTCCCGTGGATGAGCGAAATCATGGACTTGAAGAAAGAGAAGAACTTCTTCGAGACGCGTGTGATTGAGTATCAGACTGGCGGGGCGTTGAGCTGGGATTGATAGCCTCTTGCCCCAGCAAAAATTGGTCTTACGCCGGTATAGGTGTTAGAAGCAAGCTAATAAAAGCCCCGCCTATTGCGGGGCTTTTTATAAAAACTAATCATTAAGCCTTCTTCTGTTGCTTTTAGTTTCCCTATACGGGACTAGCTTATTAGATCCGAGCGGCATGTCCCTCGGCAATCATCCTGCACCGCATCTAAAACTTACTTATTCAATTGCGTGAGGATGGTCCTGCTTAACGAGGATGGATATCGCTCCGCTCAACCCATCCTACGGTATTTGGCACACCTTCTCAGGAACCGTCCCGCTTGTGGTCAGTTCTTAGCAAGCAGCTACAACCGCTATGCTTTACACGGGCCTAATCCATGCTGACTGCGAGACTAGTCATGACAATTATTCCAAAGACTGCCGCCCTCTCCCTTCTTGCCTTGTTTATAGCAGGCTGCTCTACGCCACAGGCCGATACCCAAACGTCTAAACCCGAGCTAATCGGGCGCGCTCAGGATCTTTATGATTTACCGCCGGCTTACCAGCCCGGAACGTATCGGCATATGGATCAGCTCTTCTTCACGCGTGAGGTACACCGCGGTCCGGCAGTTTATTCGCTGCCACGCCAGCACGAGATCAACGTGCGCTACCAAACGGATGATGGCACGCTGGGTGTTGATGAGTTCATGCAACGCAATCACGTGGGTGGGTTGTTGATCATCAAGAATGGCAAAATCGCTCTTGAGCGGTACGGCCTGGGAAATACAAAAGAGACGCGCTGGACGTCATTCAGCGTAGTGAAATCCATCTCCTCTTCCCTTGTTGGAGCGGCGGTACAACAGGGGCGAATCAAGAGTGTGAAGGAGCCTATTGCACGTTATCTGCCACAACTATCGGGTGGCGCCTATGACAACGTGACGATAGAGCAGGTATTGCAGATGAGTTCAGGGGCTGCCTGGAACGAAACCTATCGTGATCCCACGTCGGATCGGCGTCGAATGTTTGAGCTTCAGCTCGCTAATAAGCCCGGCGAATTGTTAAAGCAATTGTCAGGACTCAAGCGTGCCTCGGCGCCCGGTACAGCCTTCAAGTACAGCACCGGTGAGTCGCACCTTCAGAGTGAGTTGGTTCATGCCGTAACGGGCATGACTACGAGTGACTATCTCTCCGAGCGTATCTGGGCGCGTATGGGTATGGAGCGCGACGCCTTTTGGCAGCTCGACGCAAGAGCAGGCCAGGAAATCGGCAGCAGCGGCTTCTCGGCTACCTTGAGGGATTATGGTCGTTTTGGGCAGTTCATTCTCAATGATGGTGTGATCAACGGTGAGCGTATCCTGCCGGCGGGCTGGATTGATCAGGCGACTCGTGTAGACCCAGCATCCTATCTGGCTCCCGGAAAGCTATACGAGGGCGAGTATCCCTTGGGTTATGGTTATCAATGGTGGACATTCCCTGTAGGCACCCACGCCCTGCCCGGCCATGAGGGCGGAGCGTTCGAGGCACAAGGGATCTTTGGGCAGTTCTTGTATATCAACCGTAAGGAAGGTGTCGTTGCCGTGGTGTGGAGCGCTTGGCCTAAACCCGAAATGGATAAGCAGGAAATGGAGACCTATGCATTCTTGGGCGCTGCAATTAAAGCGCTGCGCTGACATTTGAATACAGTTTTGAGGGCGTTTGCTTAAGGCTTTCTTTGAGCAAATGCCCTAGGTCCTACATCTCTGGGTTTTAATCAATTCGCTCGATCTTGACTGGCCCTGTGCCGTCTTCTACAAGATCGACCCGCTTAGCCGCCGCGCGAGACAAGTCGATAATGCGGCCACGGATAAAGGGCCCCCGGTCGGTAATCCGCACCACCACCTGTTTGTTGTTTTCCAGGTTGGTGACACGCACCTTGGAACCTAGAGGAAGCGTTTTATGGGCAGCAACCAGCGTATTGTTATTGAATGTCTCACCGCTAGCCGTCTCTCTGCCATGAAACTTCTGGGCGTAGTATGAAGCTTTGCCCTTCTGCTCGAATGGCTTGGGCGCTTGCTTCGCCTCCTTGATTGGAACGGCCTCCGCTTTTTTATCCTGGCAGGCCACGCAACCCACCAGCAGAGAGAAGAACAGCAGCAAACGTTTTGAATCGATAAGCATGCTTGAACCCTTCTTTATTATTGGTCTGCCTGTAAATGCTGCGCCTGGTTATCCAATCGCGGCGTGCATCTATTCAGGCAACCCTTAGTTTTTGGAAAGCAAAAGCACTGGCTGGATCAGGTCTTACTGCATACAAAGGTTTGAGCGCAGCGATAGCTGAACCGTTCTTGAAGATGGCACCCTAACATCACATTTGTGATGGGCTGCTCAGTTGCTTGCTCTCTTTCTCAGCCCTCCATCAGTCGCATGAAACGACCAAAGACCGCACAATCTTGTCCTAACGTCATAACTCACTGATTTTCGGGAAGTCCCTGCAATGCCTAAAGGTGACTATAGACAGCGTAAAGCGCTCCGCCTTGAACGTCTCAAGCGGTTTATTGAGTGGGCAACCGGGCGGTATCCCGATTTCATCCCCAAGAAGCATCATCAGGAAGAGTGGTACAAGCCCTATATTGGGTATGCCATTCCCAACCTGGGTCGTGCCGCTAAGGGTTTCTGGTTAGGGCTAGATGCCGGCACCATCGAGGCGACTATGGATGAGCCTGATCCAGAGCGGTTGCTAGGGCGTATCTTGTTACGCGACAGCAGCGACTATAGGTGCCTTATTGATATTTTTGGCGCTGAAAAGATCGTCTCGTTGGGTTCAGTACAGCTCTTGATCGAGCCAGAGTGGACGTTACGCCTGGAAGACAGTGATTCTCATGAGGCATTCGAGGATCAGGCTCGGCAAGCTATGGAGCATTATGTGCAGGAGCGGCTACGCATCCTGGAGCGCCCGTTCAGGGAGATGAGCGAAGACGATCGACTGGAAGTGCTTGAGCGGCTACGGCCGGAGCTTTCACGTATTGATGACTTTCTGGAACATGCGGTCGAGATCATCAATGAGGTTCGCCATGAGCTGCGCTTTGTAGTTGAGTTGCGCCACGGCGATCTGGCATTGGATATACAGCGCCGGATACCGGCAAACCAAGGCCATATTCTCAGCGAGGAAGAAGTCCTGACCCTGAAGGATGAAGACCGGCAGGAAGTTCTGGCCAAGTTCAATATGGTCCTTGAAGAAGCTGGCGACTTTGACCTGCTGCAACTGGGTCAGCATCGATTGACAGAGCTGTTCATGCAGGACACCGGTCGGCTGCGCAAGACGATTCGTAGTACGTTGCGCAACTACAAGGAGAAAATGGCCTTCGCTACGCTCCTGCAGAATGATCCGCGCTTTTTGCATTATCACAAGCTGTATCCGGCTCGCCAATTAACGCGTAAGTGGATTGCCCTGCTCGGCCCTACCAACAGTGGCAAGACGCACCAATCCATCGAAGCGATGACTTCGGTTACCCACGGTATTTACCTTTCGCCGCTGCGCCTGATGGCCTTGGAAAATCAGGAGCGCATCGAGTCCATGGGCATACCCTGCTCGCTTGTAACTGGTGAGGAAGAAATTATCCGGGAAGGCGCGACGCATTTTTGCTGCACGGTCGAGGAGTTTGCACGCTTTCGCCAGAAGCGCTGGGATGTGGTCGTGGTGGATGAAGTGCAGATGATGGCCGATTCGCAACGAGGCTGGGCCTGGGTAGACGCGCTCGTCAGCGCCTATACGCCTGAGTTGATCATGACTGGACCGCCGCTGATCGAGCCGTCACTGAAAACGCTATGCGACTTGTGCGAAGACCGCCTGATCATCAAGCGCACCAAGCGGCTCTCCCCTGTTGAGGTTTCGAGACACTCTACCAGCCTGAAGAATCTGGAGCCCGGATCGATGCTGGTGGCTTTCAGCCGTCGTACGGTGCTGGATCTCAAGGCAATGCTGGAGATGACAGGCAAAACGGTTTCGGTGGTTTACGGTGCCTTGTCTCCAGAAGTACGGCGCGAACAGGCACGCCGGTTTCGCGAAGGTGAAGCAGACATTATGGTAGCAACCGATGCGGTGGGCATGGGCCTTAACCTACCGGCCCATACCCTGTGCTTTTACACGGATGAAAAGTTTGACGGCATTCAGGTGCGGCAGCTCAACGTGCAAGAGGTCAAGCAGATTGGCGGGCGCGCCGGACGCTTTGGCCATCATGACGAAGGCGTCATCACTGCCTTGGAGCTACACGTACTCAAGTCCATCAAACGGTTGTTTAACAGTCCCGACAAGCCAGTAGACTTGTCTCAGTTTCAGGTGCGGCCTTCTATCGATCACCTGAAAGCCATTTCCGAGCTGATGAATGAACCCAGCCTGCTCAGAGCGTGGCTGACGTTCAACCGAAACATCAATTATGGCGATGCGTTTGTATCTGTATTGCCCGATGAGCTGGCCGATTGGATCAAGGCGATCGATGATCCACGTATTCCCCTCTGGCTACGCTGGATTTTCGCCTGTACCCCTATCCGGGGAGGCCTGGAAAGCCCTGCCAGCAGCTTTGCACAACACTGGCTGAAAAAGGTTGCCCAGGAAAAGGTCATTGAGCTGCCACGCCTGATTCTCGAATCAGATCTTGCAACGCTGGAAAGCTCGCTGCATATCGTGGAGACCTACCTGCACCTTGCACGGACACTGCCAGAGTATTTCCCAGACATTGAACGTGGCGAAGAGCACCGCACCTTGCTGAACGAAGCCATTACACGAGAGCTTTCCAGGCGCAAACGCCCTCGTCGTTCAAGCCTGGGACGAGGGAATCAGAGTGGACGTGAAAAGCAGGGAGAAGCAGAAGGAAGACGCACGTCTCGCTCGGCGCGTAGCCGTTAGTAATGTGTGCCGAGAGCCAGCAGGCACCTCGGCACATCACTTGATTTATAGCGGATTGGCGTTGAGCTGCTTGGAAAACCTGAGTGTCATGATGTAGCAGAACGCCAAACCGGCAAATGCCAGCAGACCGCCTACGACACCAATATGGATGAGCCCAAGCTGAGTCCCTACAACGCTACCCATAAGGGCCCCACCGCCAATTCCAATGTTATAAATACCCGAGAACAGGGCCATCGCCACGTCAGTGGCATCCTTGGCCAGCGCTAGCACCTTGGCTTGCAAGGCAAGACCGAAACACATGATCGCAACGCCCCAGACGACACTCAGCCCGCCTAATAGATAGGCGTGCTGGGCAAACGGCCGCAGCACCAACAGAGAGATGGTGATACCCGCAATGGCCGAGATCAAAAAGCCATTGGGATACATGATGCTGTACCGGCTGAACAGGACGGAGCCTATGACACCAGCGCCACCAAACAGGAGCAGCAGAACCGTTGTCATGTTTCCACTCAGATGGGCGATCTCCTGAGCGAAGGGCTCAATGTAGCTATAACCTGTGAAATGGGCCGTTACCACGAGCACTGTCAGGATATAGATACAGACCAAGGCAGGACGCTTGAAGAGCACGGGCAAGCTGCTCAGGGAACCGGAGTTATGGCTTGGCAGCAACGGTAATGCCCTGGCCAGCCAGATCACTATACCGGTGGCAAAGACCGCAATCGCCACAAAGGTCGCCCGCCATCCCAGGGTTTCTCCCAACACACGGCCTAGCGGAATACCCAAGACCATGGCAAGACACGTACCGGTCGCCAATAGGCTCAAGGCCTGCGTCTGCTTGCCTTCAGGAGCGATACGTACGGCCAGTGACGCCGTGATAGACCAGAAGATCGCATGTGCAATGGCGATGCCGATACGGCTCACAATCAATACAGTGAAGTTCCAGGCGAAGCCCGACAGGATATGACTTGCGACGAATACCGCAAAGACCAGAATCAGCAGCCGCCGCCGCTCGATATTACGCGTGAACAGCATCATGGGGAGCGAAATGAGCGCCACGACCCAGGCATAGATGGTCAGCATGATGCCCACCTGAGCTGGTGACATCTCGAAGGTTTTGCCGATGTCACTAAGCAGCGCCACCGGTACGAATTCAGTGGTATTGAAGATAAAGGCTGCCAGCGCCAGCGCAATTACGCCAAGCCAGGCACCGCCGCGTGAATCTACAGAGGTATTCATCAGCACTATCTAGTCTTCTGGTTTACAGGATGAGTCTTGGTCCGGCAGTTTAGGAACTGCCTGCCTGAAGCTTAGCCATCCAATGCCACTAGACCCGAAACGACAACACACCAACCCGCAGCATCACTGGCCGCGTATGGCATATATGTTATTCAGGAAGAACTGCAGAGCTTAGATGGGAAACTAAGTAACACAAATGATACGCTTAGTAACATCGACCGACAATATCATCAGGCGTTCCAAAAGACCTGATTCATCGGCTCAATGTAGTTCTCACGATAGCTTATTAGCGGACACGCTCTAATGCGGGGCTGTCTTGCTAAAGGAGCAGTGGCCTTCACGCAGAGTTTCGATAGAGTCCGCCATATACTGCGTTTCGCCAATGAACTGGCCTAGCTTTATTTGTGGTCTCTTCGAATCCATAAAGTCGACCGTAACGGTATAGTTGGATGTCTTATACCGATTTAAATCGGTCCTTATGCCTGGACAGTTGGAATAAAAGCCTGTTTCGTAACGGGTCTTTTTATCGCAACGCTCATCATCTTCATGCCTGTGATAGCCCTTGCTTCCGCTTGAATAGGATTTGCCGGATTTACATTCTAGTAGAGTGACCTCATGGGAGCAGATGCCTGAAGTAGTACAGCCTACCCGGTCTTCCTGTTCGAAAAGATGGGTGTTGTGGCGCGTCCAACTCACCTTCAAATTGTAAGGTAACGTGCTCTCTTCTCCAGACACGGTGAATGACTGACCGAGATAGGCATCACGGTACACCTTCGCGCTGAGCGAAAAGTCCCAGCCGTCAATCGTTATGGAGGTGTACCACCAGGGCGTTGGCCCGAACAGGATGGTAGCAGGGCCTGTTCTTAGCCGATTTTTATGCGCATTATCAAAGTCTGTCGGAAAAACCTCTTCATAGACCTGCGTCTTACCTTTTGCTTCAAAGGTATGGGTGCAACCTATCAAGCAGAACAAAGTGACCATTAAACAGGGCGCAACGTTTCTTGTTTTCATTGACTCACCGGACTGCATGCGCGGCGATACTCAGCCAGCAGGATGTTCTGCTGGCTGGTAGGTCATTCAATAGATTCAGGGAAATTGCGTTGACTGCTTGATGGCCAGCCACGCTACAGCCAGACCAGGAATCCGATCCGGCGGATAGGTTAAGCGTTACTTCTTGTCGTCTGTCTCGGAGCTGTTCATGTCCATGACAGTCCTGGCTGGGGTCTCAGGTTCATTCATGACCGGAGTCGGCGCTACGGGCTCGCTCTTTTTCTTACCCCGAAACCGGTTGAATATCCAACCAATCAGAAGCATGGGTAGCATCCACAGCTTCTTGAACAGTAATAGCGCTCCAGCCAGAATTCCCAACTTGGCCGCCGCCTTGCCTGCAATCAGTGCGCCTATGCCATAAGCTGCCACTTTGTCGATGTCAGGATTGAAATCGGCGTAACGGTTACCTTCATTGAAGTTGGTCATTGCCAGGACGGCAGGTGCGCTTTTCTGGATTTGAGGCAGCTGATCCATACCAGCGATGAAACTCAGCACCAGTACGCCTTTACGGCCCAGTACGCGGATATCGTAGTTGAGGCCATGCTCGGTATCATTGCCCAGCTTGAGCTCTTGAGCCCAATAGAGCTTTTTGCCTTCCTTGTCGTAACGCGGCGCAGCAGCCCAGCCTACCAGCTCAAGCGGCTCATACCCTTGTTCTTGACGCGCTTTGTTGCCATCGCGAACATCCTGCTGCATGTCCTTCAGCAGGTCGGCATAGTCGATGTCAGCCGCATCCTCATCAGACACGTAGCCGCTTTTTTCGTAATAAACTGTCATGCCCCATGATTCGCGCTCGAACGGCGAAATGCCAGCAGGCATCACCATCCCCATGGGCGGGTTCTGGCTGGGAGGATTGCCCCAAGCTTCCAGTACACGCTCGGCATCCTTACTGTTCAGAAAGACGAACTCTTTAGGCAGATCAAGCGTTGCAAGATTGTCATTGAGAACGATCTTGCCCGTCTTGAAGTTCAATGACTTTAGGAACCGGTCCACTGTCATCTCTTGAGCATTCGACGCGGCAGACGTGGCGCTAACAGGTTCGGGCTGTGGGTTGGCGGAATAAGCGGCGGGAATAACGGCCACAGCCAAAAGGCTGGCCAGGATCAGTTCCTTGATCGGCATAAAAGCTCCATGAAGATATGTTGTGCTATCCAGACGCAATCATATCATCAGCCCTACAAAGACGCTGCGGCGCAACGAAATTTTTTGATACATGTGGTCAAACACAACCTTGCCGATAGCTACAGGTTGACACAACCGCTTCAAGGCTCAGACGATTGGAAGAGCAGAGGTTGGGCCAGCACGATTAAAAGCCGGACTGGACGATGCATCATGAATTGACGAACTGGAGCCGCACCGCGCAGCCGAATTGGTCCTAAAATGTGCCTAGCTGAGAGGTGGCCGTCCCGCCTGGGGACAGGCACACCCTCGTGGTGTTGTGCTAGCGACACTCATGTTCAGCGCGAACAAAGCGACTGACAAAACGGTACAGTGCGGTTAAGCGGCGTAAGCCTCTGACTTGGCCAGGATTCGACTGATTTCATAACGATTCTCAGTAGTCAGATGATCGGTCAAACGATGCAACTGCCTGACAATCAGTTGCTGACTGTCATGATCATGTGCTGCCCGTAGCTCTTTCATCAGCGAGCGGATGATTTGTGCAGTGAGTTCAAGATCGCTCATGGGCTTTCCCTCATGAAGGCTTTAAATGGGATGGTTCGTAAGCCGGCTTACTTACTCTGTCCATTACATCCCTCAAACAGTTCTCGTTTAGCCGATGAGCGAACCCTCTGCCGATAACTGGCAGGTTACCATCCGCTGTATTTTTTTGATTGATTTACTGGATGCTCCTCCTTTTTGCGGCTGCCTGAGTAGTACGCATCCTTCAAGATCTATTCGTTTGTGTAAGACGCTCAAGCAGCCAGGCTGCAGCAGGACCAAGCGGCTGTTTACGCGACCACACCACATCCACCGATACCTGCTTGGGCCAGCCATTCATGACCAACTCATGCACCCGCCCCTGTGCATGGGACTCGACCAACCCCTTGGGTAACGCGGCCCACCCAAAGCCCAACGCCGCCATTTCCAGCAACAACAGGTAGTCTGGAGTCGACCAGCATCGCGTACTGTGTGCAGGCAAGGTCGCGTCATCCAAATCGCTGCTGACAACACTGCTCAGACGCAGCATGCGGTAGTGAGCAAGGTCCTGAGGTTCAACTACCGCTTTCTGGGTAAGGGCATGACCTCGACTGACAAAAAGACCAAAGGAGGAATAGTAAGGCAGCCGGGAATGCGCAATATCCGGCCCGTATTCCGGTTGAGCGGCCAATAGCCCCAGGTTGGCGCGGCCTTGATTGATCAGATCCAGCACATCGGCCTGTTCGGCAAAAAAGCATTCGAACTCCAGATCAGGATAGCGCTGGTCCAATTCATGAAGACGCGCTTCATATTGGCTCTGCTGGTAGGTATCTGACAGTACCAGTGTCAGCTTGGCTTCCTGCCCGCGGCCCAAGGTAGCCGCGTGACGTTTCAATCGGTCTATCGCCGATAGCGTCTCCAGCGCATATCCCAACAAGCTACGCCCAGGCTCGGTCAATGTCAGCTGGCGAGCGCCACGAACAAAGAGTTCAACATCCAGTTCTATTTCAATGCGGGCAATGGTTTCACTGATGGTCGACTGGCTTTTACCAAGCGCCCTCGCTGCCGCGCTGAACGAGCCACTGGATGCGGCATGAACAAACGACTCGAGTGCTTCTATTGAAAGATTCATATCGGTCTAAGCGATACCAGCTAATTTTTGGTTATTGGTTAAACCGATGATAATAGATCATCAAATTTATCCCTAAGCGAGCTTTTCAATGTCTTCTACCTCATCACCTGATCGCAGTTTCTGGGAGCGGGCAGGTCATGCGCTGGCCTTCGAGCTGATTGCCCTGGGCCTCTGTGCGCCTGTGATTGCCTGGGCTATGGGCAAACCCATTGCACAGATCGGCGTGTTGACGCTTATGTTTTCGACCATAGCCATGTTGTGGAACATGATTTTCAACTTCTTGTTTGACCGTGCGCAGAACCGCTTGGGATTCAAACGCAGCTTTGCCGTCCGCCTGATTCACGGCTGTCTTTTTGAGGCTGGCCTAGTGGTCTTGCTGGTTCCGTTGGCAGCCTGGTGGCTTTCAATCAGCCTGCTCCAGGCGCTAGTGCTCGATATCGGACTGATCCTGTTTTTCCTGCCTTATTCGGTATGCTTCAACTGGATTTACGATACGCTTCGAGCCCGTTATGTACGTCGTCAAGGCATTCGCGCAGCGTACGAAAAGTGATGAACCGAGTAGTAGAAAGGCGTCACACCTCATGGTGAATGAGTCAGGCTGCCTTTCGCTCTTGGCAGAGCTTAAAGAGAGCCTGCTGACGACTCTACGTTGAAAAGCCCTCAATAGAGGCAAAACGTCGCCCTACCCTATTTTTTCCTTTTAATCGCCGATTTTCGACTACGCTTTTCATTCCACTCAGCGAAAGGCGGGATGGCTATGGCTGCTCGGGTCGAGAGACAAGGACGCTGCTTGTGCAGCGCGGTGCACGTAACTGTCGGTCTGGAAAAAACATCTGTCAGCGCTTGTCATTGCTCGATATGTCGGCGATGGGGCGGCGGCCCACTGATGGTCGTCGAAAGCACGCTCCCTCCACAATTGACAGGAGAGGAGCATGTTCACGTCTATGAGTCATCAGAGTGGGCTGAGCGAGGCTTTTGTCGCCGATGTGGTACTCACCTGTTTTACCGGTTAAAACACGGCGACTTCCATGCCGTCCCGGTTGGGTTGTTTGATGACCGGGATGACTGGACATTTGCGCTGCAGGTTTTCATAGAAGAAAAACCCGCTTTCTACTGCTTTGCCAACGATACCCGCACCCTGACTGGAGAAGAACTGATTGCGCAGTTCAGCTCCGAGTAAGGCATAGGCCATGCTCGTGCTTGAAAATCTTAATCGTACCCATGGATTACGTTGTTTGGTGACGGCCGGACAGGTCGGGTTATTTTCGTCCTATTGATTTGCCAGCAAGGGAGGAATGATATGAAGACGGTAGCGGATATCCTTAGAGCCAAGCAAAGCCAGGGTGTGTTTACGATCACCCCAAACGTTACGGTGCTTGATGCGCTTAAAGTCATGGCCGAGAAAAATGTGGGTGCCCTGCCCGTTACCGAGGACGGTAAGCTGGTCGGTATCATCAGCGAGCGCGACTATGCGCGCAAAGGCGTATTACAGGGCCGCTCCTCCATAGGAACCGCTGTTCGGGAAATCATGACCCGTGCTGTGATCACGGTGACGCCTCGGGAGAGCATTCGTGAGTGCATGTCGCTCATGACGGATCGCCATCTGCGCCACTTACCGGTGATCGACAATGATCAGCTGATCGGTCTGCTTTCCATTGGCGATATCGTGAAGGAAACGATTGCTGAGCAGGACGGGCTGATTCTGCAACTGGAGCAATACATCCGTGGTGAATATCCTACATCACTGGCCGGATGATCAGAGGGAGCAGCTAGGCCATGCGTTTGAGCATGGCCTGCGTTGACTAAAAGTCTGGTTGGGCTTTTTCGTAATCACGACTTCCTTGCCCGTCAGGCTGAACTGTTGCGGCGCCTTATGGACGAATCCATTGCCATCATTGATTAAACAGTGACTGGCACTTCTCAAGGATTCAATAAGGCGCCTATCTGCTGTGCCCGATAAATATCTGGAACCCCTGCCCAATTGGGAGCCGCACGAGCGGCCCTCGATGCCGGGCTCTCCGGCTACGCCACTGCATGCCCCACCGGTACGCCTTGCCTACGCGCTGGTGTCCGTGCTGCTGGGCCTGACAGGCGGCCTCGGTAATGCGCTGATCAGCGTGAACCTTCCCTACATCCAGGGTGATCTGGGTCTGACACCCACCCAGGGCGCCTGGCTGCCTGCAGCCTTTCTGATGGTAAACGTGTCAGCCAACCTGATTCTCGTGAAGTTTCGTCAGCAATACGGGCTTCGCCGTTTTGCCGAAATCGGGCTGGCGCTGTATGCCGTATTTACGATCGCCCATGTGTTTGCCAACAACTTTCCCATGGCGGTGCTGGTCCGGGCCGCCAGCGGCTTTGCTGGCGCGACGATCACAACCCTGGGTACGCTGTATATGCTCCAGGCGTTTCGGAAGGCTCAGGTAGGCAAAGGTTTGGTCATTGGCGTTGGCATCTCCCAGCTGGCAACGCCTCTGGCTTGGCTGCTCTCGCCCGCGCTCAGGGATCTGGGCGAGTGGCATCGCCTGTATATCTTCGAGGCTGGCATGGCGCTGTGCTCACTCGCCGCCATCACCCTGCTCAAGCTACCTCCAGGCATACGCATCAAGGCGTTCGAGCGACTGGACTTTCTGACATTTGCCCTGCTTGGCCCTGCCCTTGCCATGATTGCCGCCGTCCTGGCACAGGGGCGCATTCAATGGTGGCTGACGCAGCCCTGGATGGGGTTTTCATTGGCAGCCGCCCTCGTATTGATCATCATTGCGGTCGCCATTGAGCACCATCGACGCAATCCCCTGCTCCAGACTCGCTGGCTTGGCACCTCCGAGATGCTGCGCTTTGCCTTCGGGGCGATCATGCTGCGCTTTATCCTGTCCGAACAGAATTATGGCGCAGTGGGTCTGCTGCAAACCCTGGGGCTTACAGCCGATCAGTTACAACCGCTTTTTGCAGTGATTCTTGCCGGCATCGTGGCGGGCATTGCCGTCAGTGCTCTGGTGTTCAGCCCGAAAACGATGATTCCTCAGATTCTGGTTTCGATTGTATTGATCGGTATCGCCAGCTTCATGGATACCGACTCGACAAACCAGACACGCCCGCAGGACCTGTTTGTCAGCCAGGGTATTCTGGCCTTTGCCAGCGGCATGTTCCTGGGTCCGCTGATGATGATCGGCTTCTTGCGTGCCTTGCAGAACGGTCCGACCTATATCGTCAGCTTTACCGTGCTGTTTTCCTTTACGCAAAGCCTGGGTGGATTGGCTGGCCCGGCTCTGTTTGGAACATTCGAGACGGTGCGAGAGAAATACCATTCCAGTCACCTGATCGAGAACGTCAACCGTACCGACCCACTGGTGGTGCAGCGCCTGCAGCTTCAAAGTCAGGTTTATGCCCCGGTGCAGACCGACCCTACCCTGCAACAGGCGCTAGGCACCTCCCAACTCAGCCAGGCCGCCACACAAGAGGCACATGTGCTGGCCTTCAACGATGTCTTTCGGCTGATCGGCTTTGTATCGATCACTTTTCTGAGCTGGTCGCTGTTCCATACCCTGCGCCTGTCCTATCGGCGAAGAAAAGCGGAACGGGCACAAGCCAACTCCTCTAATAACGCTGCTACGTGAGACGCCATGAGCGACGAAAAACCATTACCTGATGACGAGCGCAAGGGCTCAAGCGAAGCTGAAAAAACGCCGCCTCAAACCGAACAGGCAGCCTCCGTACCGGATGCCGGAGCGACAAACCCTGGGCCGCCCAAGGTGATCAAGCCGTCACGGATGACGGTCATCATCATGGTGGTGGTAGCGCTGGCAGGCGTCCTGACGATTCTCTATGCGTGGCAGCTGTGGCCATTCACCAGTGGCATCGTGACAACCAACAAT
Source organism: Pseudomonas sp. HPB0071 (assembly GCF_000478505.2). Taxonomy (NCBI): domain Bacteria; kingdom Pseudomonadati; phylum Pseudomonadota; class Gammaproteobacteria; order Pseudomonadales; family Pseudomonadaceae; genus Pseudomonas; species Pseudomonas sp. HPB0071. Next base: position 149,528 of record NZ_KI517367.1, read on the forward strand.
GCCTACGTCCGGGGACAGATTACCGTCATGGCCCCTCAGGTGAATGGTTATGTAGCCGAGGTACTCGTACAGGACTTCGAGCATGTAAAGCAGGGGCAACTGCTGGCTCGGATCGACGACCGAATCTATCGCCAGCGTGTTGAGCAAAACCAGGCACAGCTGGCAGCCCGGCAGGCGGATCTTGCGAACTCCATACAAACCCTGGCCTCCAACCAAGCCACGCTGGCGTCGCGCCGGGCGGAACTGCTGTCGGTGCAGGCCGAACTGGATCGCGCACGAGCCGATGAGCGTCGTGTCAACGAACTCGCCTCCCGAGGCTCGGTTTCCCTGCGCGAGCGTGATCAGACACGCGCCTCGGCCAGGGCCGCCGCCGCTCAGGTCAAGCAGGCACAAGCGGCCATCAATATTGCCGAGGAAAACGTAAAGGCGACTCGCGTGTCACGCGGAAGCCTGGAAGCTCAGGTACAGATGGCAGAAGCGGCGCTGCATCTGGCACAGATCGACCTCGACAATACTTTGATCAAGGCGCCACGGGAAGGACAGCTCAGCGAGGTATCCGTACGCCTCGGGCAGTACGTGACGGCAGGCTCACAACTCCTGTATCTAGTACCGGATCTGGTCTGGGTGGTAGCCAACTATAAGGAAACGCAGACACATAACATGGCGATCGGTCAGCCGGTCCGCTTCAACGTCGATGCCTTGGACGGCGCAGAGCTTACCGGCCGTGTCGAACGGCTGGCGCCTGCAACCGGCTCGGAATTCAGCATTCTTCGCCCAGACAACGCCACGGGTAATTTCACCAAGGTGGTACAGCGCATCCCTGTGCGGATCACCATTGATCCTAACCAACCCTTGGCGCAGCGGCTAAGGCCAGGCATGTCTGTTGTTACCCATATTGATACGGATGCGACCCCAGCGACCAGCCAGACAGAACGACCTGTAGCGCAACGGAGCGCTGCACCATGAGGGATGTTCGATTCCATCCTTTGCTATTGGCCCTGGCGGTAAGCCTGGCCGCTTGTGTGCCACCCAAGAAACCGCTACCGCCCGAAGCTGCCATACAGCCTCCTGGGCAGTGGCGTGTAGCGAGTGAGCCGGCAAGTGCCGTTCGAAGCGATTGGTGGCGCAACTTCAACGATCCCCGGCTGACTCGCCTGGTAGAAGCCGCGCTTGAGCACAACACTGACGTGTTAGCTGCTATTTCCCGCGTCGATGCGGCTCGCGAGCAGATTGCACTGGCACGCTCGGCCCTGTTTCCTTCGGTAAATGCCTCGGTTGCCACACAAACCAACCGCAATCTCGGCACACTGGGTATCACCCATACCCGTTCGGCCCAGCCACAGGTACAGATTGCGTATGAGCTGGATGTATGGGGGCGCCTGCGTACTCTCGAACAGGCCGCACGGCTCCAATATCAGGCCAGCCAGACCGATCGGGATGCTGTTCTTCTCACCGTGGCCAGCACGACCGCCCGGGCATACATCACCCTTCTCTCACTGGATGCTCAGCTGCAGGTTACCCGTGAGACAGCCGAGTCTCGCCTTGGGGCGCTCAAGGTCGCAGAGGATCGCGCCGGTGAGGGCTACACGTCAGAACTGGAGTTGACGCAGGCCCAGTCCGAATATGAGGCCGCCATGCAAATGATTCCGCAGCTTCAACAGGCTATTCGCCGACAGGAAAATGCCATTCAGGTGCTGACGGGCGCTCTGCCGGCCCCAGTGGACCGTGGGCTGCACTTTCAGGACGTACACCCGCCCCACGTTCCCGGTGTATTGCCATCGGAGTTGCTGCGCAGACGGCCGGATGTCGCACGTGCCGAACAGCAGCTGGCTGCCAGTGATCTCACCCTGGAGGCCCGACGTGATGAGTTTCTTCCGCAGGTACAGCTGTCCGGCAGCGTCGGCCGGCTTTACATCAATTCGCTGAACTACGATCCGGTCAAGGTCTGGAGCCTGGGCGCCAGCATCCTTGCTCCGATTTTTACGGCGGGCAGACTGGAAGCCCAGGTCAATATCGCTACCGCTCAGCGTAATCAGGCCGCTTATGCGTATCGGGCCGCAGCGCTGAATGCGTTTGCCGACGTTGAAAACGCCTTGTCAGGCGTCACGCTGTATGCCGAACAAATTGATCGTATCCAGGCACGCCGGCGCACGCTGGCACGTTCGCTTGAAATCGCCCGGGATCGCTACCGCAGCGGTTACTCCTCCTACCTTGATGAGCTCGACGCCCAACGTAACCTCTTCAATCTGGATCTGGCGGCTGTACAGGTGCGCGAGAGCCAGCTGAACAATGTCATTTCGCTCTACCAGGCGCTGGGAGGGGGTTGGACACCTGCGCGGGATTAGCTGTGCATGGCACACAGCTGATCATTTAGCTCCGCTCAAACTCTCGGTATGGACTAGAATTTGCGCCTTTATTCCCTCTTGAAGAGACAACTATGGGCGCACAGTGGAAAGCCAAACATAAAGAAGCCGCAGCCAATGCCAAGGGCAAGATCTTTGGCAAACTGTCGAAAGAGATCATGATCGCTGCGCGCTCCGGCCCGGACCCAGACATGAATCCTCGCCTGCGTCTGGTCGTCGAGCAGGCCAAAAAGGCCTCCATGCCTCGCGAAACACTGGAGCGCGCCATCAAGAAAGGCGCAGGTCTTTTGGGCGAAGCGGTCAACTATGAGCGCACCACCTATGAAGGTTTTACGCCCCACCGTGTGCCGGTCATTGTGGAATGCCTGACCGATAACGTGAACCGTACTGTCGCCGAGATTCGCGTACTGTTTCGCAAGGGCCAGCTTGGCGCGTCCGGCTCGGTAGCGTGGGATTTCGATTATGCAGGCATGATCGAGGCAACGCCCGATACGCCAGAAACTGATCCGGAGCTGGCCGCGATCGAAGCAGGCGCTCAGGATTTCGAGGCGGGTGAGGATGACGCCACCCTCTTTATAAGCGACGCTACCGACATGGACGCCGTCTGCAAGGCGCTGCCAACTCTTGGTTTTACAGTACAGTCGGCCAATCTGGGTTATCGCCCCAAAAACCCGGTCACCGGCTTGAGCGATGCTGAAATGGAAGAAGTAGAAGCCTTTCTGGAAGCCCTGGATGCCCACGATGACGTGCAGAACGTTTATGTAGGTCTGGCAGGTTAAGCCATGCAGCCAGGGCGAAAAGCAATTCTTGCCTTTCGCCCTGTGAGATAAGCATCAGGCGGCCTTGGGCTGATCAAACAGCATTCGCCCATGGTCCAGGCATTGGTCAACTAGCCATTTGCCGTGAGCAATGGACGCTCTCTGGGCCTGATCCAGTTCGGCCAGGAAGGCATGACTGACCGGAAGCGGCATGCGCCGGGTTACATGCCCGTGCAGGTCGCTTATCCGGCAACCGCCTGCCCAGGGTAAAGGGCTGCCTGAATGTTCCATGATTTCAGCCGTAATGACATGATCGCGGTAGGTACATTGCATGGTACTCATGGTCTGATCCTCGCTTTCGAATGGCATCGTCAGGTTCGCACAGGTATGCCCGCTTCGTACAAGTCCTGTCTCAAAGGATAGATGAACGGCGACACAACCCTGTACCGTCATGCCCCACGCGCAGAAAAACGCAAAAGGCTTAGTTACTGTCCAACGAGGGCCCTATCAGGCCTGCTAGCTGCTCATATACTCCGGGCGCAGCGACCAGAAGCGGATTCCCTTCCAGCAGCCCTTCGCCACGGAAGAAGTCACTCGACCGACCACCGGCTTCCTTGACCATGACAAGGCCTGCCAGGCAATCCCAGCTGTTGATAAGCGTCTCGTAATAGCCAATCAACCGACCCGCGGCCACATAAGCCGTCATCAGCGCCCCGGAGCCGTTGCGGATAAACATCCCACCCTCGTCCAACAGACCGGTCAGGAAAGGAATGAAGTTTTCCTTACCACGGCGGTGCGTTGTACCTACCCCTACGACTCCTTCACGAACGTGTTGGGCAGCATGGGCCTTGAGCGGGATATCATTGACGAACGCGCCCTGGCCCAGGCAGGCATGAAAGAGTTCCTGATGGTTCGGATCGGCGATAGCGCCCAGATAGGGCTCACCGTCAATCATGAGTCCGATGGATACACACCAGCTGTGCAAGCCGTTTACGAAACAGCTGGTTCCGTCGATGGGGTCGATGACCCAGATGCAGCGCGCATCCAATGCTGCAGTACCGTTTTCCTCGCCGATAAAGCCATCCTCCGGAAAACGCTCCGAAAGCTGCGCCCGGATGAAGTCCTCCAGTGTCTTGTCGGCAACACTGACGACATCCTGCAGGTTACCGCCTTTGTGCATTACCGTCAGGCTCGAACGGCGCGCATAGAAGTCCATGCCCAGGCGTGCCGCTTCCTGTGCGATAGCCTTGGCGGCCTCATAGCGTGAATCGATATCGAGGCTATCCGGTGCGCTGGCGCCGGTAACAGTCGTGGTCATGACGGGTCCTTTTCAAAAACATGGTGCAATAATTGGGAGCGCCTAATCTAAGCGCTCCACTGTGACAAGTACTGCGCGGCTCGGCATAGGATAAAAAGATGCACTTTAAGCCTAGGCCATGAATGCTGGCAGCAAGACGGACCTTCCAGGCCTATCTACTTATAAGGCAAGCTCAACCCTGGCTATCACCTTTCAGGCCGCGGTTAATCAGCATGGGCTCGATATCCGGTTCATGGCCCCGCCAGTCCCGGTAGACCTGCTCCAGATCGGTGCTGTTGCCACGAGAAAGAACCATGTCGCGGAAGCGTTGGCCGTTTTCAGGAGTAAGGCCGCCGTGTTCTCTAAACCACTCGAAGCCATCATCGGCCAGCATCTGTGTCCACAGATAAGCGTAATACCCTGCCGCATAGCCATTGCCCCAGATATGCATGAAATAGCTGGATCGGTAGCGAGGCGGCACATAACTGAGGTTTATGCGGTCCTTCTCCAGCGCAGCCTTTTCAAATGCGTCAACGTCTTGCTGAGGCGCTTCAGCTGCAATCATGTGCCAGTGCATGTCGAGTAGCGCAGCGGCCAGGAGCTCGGTCATGTCATAGCCCTTGTTGAAGCGAGACGCGGTCTTGATCTTCTCGACCAGCTCGGCGGGCATGGGCTTGCCGGTTGCGTAGTGCTTGGCATAGTTGGCGAACACCTTGGGGTCTTCCGCCCAGTGCTCGTTGATTTGCGAAGGAAATTCGACGAAATCGCTCGGCGTATTGGCGCCCGAAATACTGCCGTACATCTGGTCGGCGAACATGCCGTGCAGGGCATGACCGAACTCATGAAACAAGGTTATGACATCGTCCCATGAAAGCAGCGCCGGCTGGCCTGGAGCAGGCTTGGTGAAATTGCAGACGTTATAAACAACCGGCTTGGTGCCCAGCAGCCGGGACTGATCGACGAAGTTACCCATCCAGGCACCGCCACTCTTGTTATCCCGAGCGAAGAAATCGGTGTAGAACAAGGCCATTGAAGAGCCATCCTTGTCGAACACCTCATAAACCTTCACATCCGACTGATACACCGGAATGTCCGTCCGCTCCTTGAACGTAATGCCGTAGAGCGCCTGCGCTGCGTAAAACACCCCATTCTGGAGCACATTATTAAGCTCGAAATACGGGCGAATCTGTGACTCGTCCAGATCGTAACGGGCCTTGCGAACCTGCTCCGCATAATAAGGCCAATCCCAGGCCTGCAACTTGAAGCCGCCCCCTTGCTTGTCGATAACGGCCTGAATATCCGCCGCCTCGCGCTTGGCTCGGGCTGTGGCCGCCGGCGCGATGTCCCGCATGAAACCTAGCGCAGCCTCTGGCTTCTTGGCCATCTGATCCTGTAGCTTCCAGGTCGCATAATCCGGGAACCCCAGCAGCCTGGCCTGCTCGGCTCTCACCTTGGCCAGACGCGCGATAAGCGAGCGGGTATCGTTGGCATCGCCCCTCTCGGCCCGATTCCACGAGGCATCGAACAAGGCCTTACGCGTATCGCGGTTGGCAAGAGACGCTAGCCAAGGCTGTTGCGTGGTGTTCTGAAGAGTGAGCAGCCATTGCTGGTCCAGATGACGGTCCTGGGCTGCCTGTTCGGCTGCCTTGAGCTCAGGCTCAGAAAGTCCCTCAAGCTGATCCTTGTTGCTGACAGCCAGGGCCCCGTTCTTGGCTGCAGCCAGCAGCCGATTCACAAACTGGGTAGTGAGCGTTGCCGCCTCCTGGTTGAGCGATTTGAGCTGGGCCTTATCAGTCTCAGACAGCCGGGCACCTGCCAATACGAAATGCTGATGGGTAATCTCGATAAGCCGCTTGTCCTCGGGTGTCAGATCAAGCGTTTCGCGCTGGTCGTAAACGGTCTGTAGACGGTCGAACAATGTGCTGTTGAGCGTGATCGCATCACCCAGTGCAGCCAGCTTGGGCGACTGCTCTTCATTGATCCGCTGAAGCGTGTCGGACGTATTGGCACCAGTGAGCGCGCTAAAAACTGTCATGACCCTGTCCAGCAGGGCTCCGGCTTTTTCCAGCGCAACGTAGGTATTCTCGAAAGTAGGCGGCTCGGGGTTGTTGGCAATTTGCTCGATTTCAGCCAACTTTTGCCGGATGCCTTCTGTAATGGCGGGCTCGAAGTCCGACTCCTTGATCAGGTCGAACCGAGGTGCCTGAAAGGGCAATGCACTCTCCTGAAAAAAGGGATTCGCCTGAAGGGCCGAGCCGTTCTTATCTGCCATGTTGACCTCCTGTACCGTCGTTCCGGCTTCAGTAACAGACTGGGTTTCGTTAGCAAGGGCATAGCTGCCAAGGGACGTACTGATAGCCAGAAACAGCAAAGATAGACGCATTAATGCTTACTCTCCCTATTTTTCTTATTCCATGCAGCCACGACGCGGTCATACAAAATAGCGCGTCACATTGGGCACAGCGTAGTTTCAAATTGGCAGGCGAGTCTTGGCGATTGAACTCGAACAAAACGGTGTGAACCGCAGACCGCAATTTGTTATAAGCAAAGAAACCCGTCTGGGCCGGGCCTTGAGATAGTATCGCCTGCCCAAGGGATGCACTAGTCTTAAGAACTGCCCCTATCGTTTCAGCCTAATGGAAAGCCGCCATGCCTGTACGAGCAGCCACGTCTGAAGATGCCTCCGCAATCGCCATGATCCATATCGAATCCTGGCGCGCCGCCTATCAAGGCATCATGCCTCAGGCAGTGCTGGATAACCTCCAATACGGGTCCAGATATGCCCATTGGAAATCAAGACTGGAAGCGGAAAATGCTCCGATATGGGTTGCTGAGCGCAGCGGGTCAGTAGCCGGCTGGATGGCGTGCGGCCCTGACCGTGATTGGCCGGAAGAGGCCTCCAGGCGAGAAATTCATGCGATCTACATAGCCCCACGGCACTACCGTACCGGCCTCGGAACAGCGCTGTTACGGCATTATTTCTCTTCGCTGGAGTTGCCCGCTGTTAGTTGTGTATCCCTCTGGGTATTACAGGACAACCTTGCAGCAATGGCTTTTTATCGACAGCACGGCTTCGACCATACAGAAGCCCGTAAAACCCTATCAAGAGGTGGGGTCGACCTGACCGAAGTGAAGCTGACCAAGCGGCTTATCTGACGTGACCCTTGAAATATCTGCTTTCATTTAAATCCTGCCGGTATTCCTGAGCCGCGGTAGCGTACGCGTTTCGCTGAACCTCACGCTTCAAGGAAACGGCTCATGTTCAAGACGCTTTTTACGGCGTTGGTCACGGCTGGCTGCGTGTTCAACGTTTTATCTGCCCAGGCTGCAAGCAACCTGGTCTACTGTTCGGAAGGCAGTCCAGCAGGATTTGACCCCGGCCTGTACACAGCGGGAACCGATCATGATGCTGCGGCCAGTACGTTGTTCAACCGACTGGCCGATTTCGAGCGAGGCGGCACCAAGGCCATTCCTTCCCTTGCAGAGCGTTGGGACATCAGCGAGGACGGCAAGACCTATACCTTCTTTCTACGGCAGGGCGTGAACTTCCATACGACGGACTATTTCAAACCGACCCGCCCCTTCAATGCTGATGACGTCCTGTTCACCTTTCAACGCATGCTGGATAAAGAGCATCCGTTCCGCAAGGCCTATCCCAGCGAGTTCCCCTACTTTACTGGCATGAGTCTGGACAAGAATATCGCCCGGGTTGAAAAGGTGGACGAGCATACAGTTCGCTTCATGCTGAATGAGCGCGACGCTGCTTTTGTGCAGAATTTGGCGATGCGGTTTGCCGGTATCCATTCAGCCGAATATGCCGACCAGCTGCTCAAACAGGGCAAGGCTGAACAGATCAACCAGAAGCCTATCGGTACCGGCCCCTTCGTCTTCAGTCGCTACCAGAAAGACGCCATGATCCGTTTCAAGGGCAACAAGGATTACTGGCAACCGGGACAGGTCAAGCTCGACAACCTTATCTTCTCGATTAATACCGATTCTGCCGTGCGGGCTCAAAAGCTGCGCACAGGCGAATGCCACGTCAGCGTTTACCCTAATCCGGCGGATATTGCCTCGCTGGAGAAAGACCCCAACCTGAAGGTCATGAGTAGCCCTGGCTATAACATTGGCTACCTAGGCTATAACGTTCAGCATCCGCCACTGGACAAGCTGGAAGTCCGCCAGGCGCTCGACATGGCGATCAACAAGCAGAACATCATTGAAGCCGTTTTCCAGGGCGCAGGGCAGCTTGCCGTTAACGGGATGCCGCCCAGCCAGTGGTCCTACAACGAAACGATAAAGGATCTGCCGCGCGACCCGGTCAAGGCCAAGGAGCTTCTCAAGCAAGCTGGCGTCAAAGAAGGCACAAAGATCACCTTATGGGCTATGCCGGTCCAGCGGCCGTATAACCCGAACGCGCGCCTGATGGCCCAGATGATCCAGAACGACTGGGCCAAGATTGGCATTAACGCCGAGATTGTGACGTACGAATGGGGCGAATACCTCAAGCGCGCCAAGAGCGGCCAGCAGGACACCATCCTGGTGGGCTGGACAGGCGACAATGGTGATCCGGACAACTGGCTGGGTACGCTGTATGGCTGCGATGCGATTGGCAGCAACAACTACTCCATGTGGTGCGACAAAACCTACGATGACCTCGTGAAGAACGGCAAGCGTGTCTCCGATCAGGCCGAGCGGACCGAGTTTTACCGTCAGGCTCAGGTGCGCATGAAGGAACAGATCCCCAATACCCCTATCGCCCACTCCACGGCGTTCATGCCCATGCGCAAGAATGTGCAAGGCTATGTAATGAGCCCGCTGGGCCATAACGCTTTCGTTGGGGTCAGCGTTGACTGATGTCGATACGGCGAGCCGTTAATCGCTCGCCGTGTCGCTCGCGGTAGGTAAATACGTCGGTTCGGTTTTATCATGACGGGTTGCTGCAAGAGATCATCATGAGCCGAGCCGATTTTCATCAAGCACATGCCACACAAGCCGTTGCCGAGGCACAGCGCCTGCTCTCCAGACGAGACGAAATGGGCGCACGCTGGCTACCCTGGGTCGCTACTGAGCTCTATAGCCTCAGCCCTACTGAGTACGCCTCGATGGTGAGGCGTGTCTTGGAGCAGCTGGCCGGTAATACGCCCAATACCTGAATGCTATTTGTCCTCAAAGAGCTATGAGCGAACTGCAGTACGGCCCCCTCTTACCTGAACTCCGCCCGCTTATCGACAAGTTTTATCGCGCCCATGGCAGCACCATGCGAACCGCCAGAGGCGATGGCGTGCGCTATTGGGTAGCCCGGCGACAAGGCATTCTCGGTGTCCTGAACCTTAGTCCCATCGAACAGGGCTTTTGGCTGACGGGCCTCTTCGTTTCACATGAGGAGCGCGGTCAGGGTATTGGTGGCAGATTGCTGGAGCATGCCGTAAACCATGCGGCATCGCCTGTCTGGCTGTTCTGCCACCCCGAACTCGTCCCTTTTTACCAATCCAATGGATTTCAGACACTAGCATCCTTGCCTGAGTCGCTTAGCGATAAACTCCGGCGCTATCAGCAAAGCAAACCCTTGATAGCCTTGGAATACAGCCCGTCGTGATTGCCTTCTGATTCATGTTTCGGTCACATGATGAAGCTATGTTGAAGAAGTATATTACGGCTGCGGCAGCCTCTTGCCCGCACAGTCGCCCTGCTATCCGTTTCGCGCAGATGGAAATTTCTTTGCCAGCCTTGAAGCAAAACGGTTGGCTTCGGGTCTTAAGACCATATAGTCCAGACGCGCGCCAGGAGGCCCCATGACTTCGCACCCCCAGCTCCACGGTACCGGTTTTCTCCTTTTGCTAAAGCGTCTGGTCTCCAAGCGCACCTTCGAGGATATTGATCACCAGCTTGAGCAACTAGGTACCGAATTCCCCCTGTTCGACCATCCGCCACTGAACATCGACCAGGAAGGCGCAGAAAGCCTTGAAGGGCTTGGTATCCGGGCGTATCAGTTCCAGGTCATGAGTTGTCACCAAGGTAAAATGGGTTTGGGTGCCGCCTTGATGAAGCTGGGCTTTACTCCCGTTTCGAGCACTCCTGAACAGACGCTGTATCGCAACGAGGCGGGTGAAAAACTGATGCTGCGCATGCAGTCCGAATTTGGCGGTGTGCTGCTCAATCTGGTCACGGACTCACCCGCTCTACTGACCTCTATTCATGCACAAAAAATTGCACCGCCAGCTCCCTGGCAGGCATTTCCTACAGTCGATGTGGGTTGCATGGATACGCTACAAGGCGAGCTGGCGTTCTGGTGGAGTCAGCACTGGACGCCTTATTGGAGCCGCCTGGATGAAAACGAGCGTCTTCAGTACCTGCAACTCAACAACGTGCCCGCTGCCTGGAAAGATTTCCTTTCGCTACACGCCTAAGCCACCCTGCTTTGCTGCTTGACGAGAACCTTTTCGCTCAAGCAGCGCTTGCTCTGTTGGCAAAAACAACACGCCAATTGACGCCCTCTCGTGAAACGTCTACAACACATCATGTTGTACGACGACTTATGACCGCTGTGCCTCTTCCATACTCGAACGAGATCTACAGCCATCACGTACAACGATCCATTCCGCATCGCTTACAACAACAAGGAAATGCTCATGCGAAATATCAAGCTGATCGTTGGCTTTCTGTGCCTTTTCAGCGGCTATGCTATGGCCGCCACGTCTTCGGATGAAACGGCGGTAGCTGAGGCCGTGGACAAGCTTACCCAGGCCATGTGGCACAAGGATATTGCCAGTCTGAATGCCCTGACGGCCGAAAATCTTACCTATGGCCATTCCAGCGGCAACATCCAAGATAAGAAAGCATTCATTGCGGATATCGAAACAGGCAAAAGCGCATTCAAAGAGCTGAAAATGCTCAACCAGAAAATCACAATGTCGGGTGATGTGGCCCTGGTTCGCAATCATTTCTCTGCACAAGCCATCAATAGCGGCAAGTTGACGCCTACTGAAATTGAAAACTTTCAGATCTGGCAAAAACAAAATGGAAAATGGCTGTTGATCGGCCGTCAGGCTTTCCGCTTCTAACCAGGCACCTGCCGCTTCCCCACTACGAAGCGGCAGGATCAATCACCTGATCCGTTAGTCAAACACAGATCAGACACGACTGGCTTAAAACTGATCTTGAATACACTTCCCTACATTGGATGTGCTGGCTGGAGCCTGCCGCGTTCACAGTGGCCCGACTTTCCGGCAGAGGGCACCCACTTGCAGCGCTACGCTGCCCGCTTCAATACCGTTGAAATCAACTCTTCGTTTTACCGCCCTCACCAACCGGCGACCTACGCCAAATGGGCTGACTCGACGCCAGAGGGTTTTCGCTTCGCAGTAAAGGTCCCCAAGCAGATCACTCACATTCAGCGCCTCGCTCACGGCGGAGCACTGTTGAACGGCTTTCTGTCGGAGTGCAGTCACTTGGGAGAGAAACTGGGCTGCCTGCTGATCCAGCTTCCTCCTTCACTGGCATTCAAGGCAGAACTTACCCGTGACTTTCTGGAGGATCTTAGGGCTCGCTACAACGGACACGCCGTTCTTGAGCCCCGCCATGCCAGCTGGCAACGTGATGATGCCCAGTCCATGCTGATGGCTTATCGAATCGGCCAAGTAGCTGCCGATCCCTCTCCATTGGCGAACGGCAACATGCCCGGTGCATCGCCGGAGGTGGTCTACTACCGCCTTCACGGCTCGCCCCGGATCTATCACTCCTCCTATACCCATGATGCCCTTGCGTCTCTGGCCCAGACCTTGGCACATCATCATGGACGGAGCGTTCCCACATGGTGCATTTTTGATAACACCGCCAGCGGCGCAGCCGTACCCAACGCACTGGACATGCAACGTCTGCTTGCAGGCTGATGGCGTATGCCGACCGCCGGACCTTTTGAAGGCGAACCCTTGGTTATCCACTTCCCTCTAAATCAGAGAGGTAGCGAGCCGCCCTGAGAATCGTAATGCCTTTGCAGGCCAGCCATGAAAATTCGATTTATTTCCAGCAACACGCGAAAGATTGAAGAAGTCTCTCACCTGCTCGCCAGAACGCGAATCGAGATTGTCCCCTACCAGATCAAAATCGATGAACTGCAAACCGAGGATGTGTGCCAATTGATCAGCGACAAGCTGCTCAAAGCCTTCCGCCTCGTTGGGAAGCCTGTATTCGTTGAACACACCGGGCTTTACATCAAGAGCCTGAATGATTTCCCTGCCGGCCTTACACAGCTCTTCTGGGACAAGCTACTGGCAGAACGCTTCTCCTCCGTCATAGGCGGCCTTGAAGATCCCTCAGCCGTGGCCAAGACGCTGATCGGCTACTGTGACGGTCGCAAGAAATACTTCTTTGAGGGTGCCGTTCCTGGGCGAATCACAGAGCAGCCGGCCGGTGATAGCAGCTTTGAATGGGATTGTGTGTTCATGCCTGATGGCCTTGATCAAACCTTTGCCCAATTGGGGCCACGCAAGCATGAGTACTCCATGCGACGGCAGGCGCTGGAAAAATTCGTCAGCTTTATCGAGGAGTCCTGAAAATGGAAAGCCTCAAGGACGCTTACCGTAGCAATCGGCTGATCCTGTTCGTAGGGGCTGGAGTATCGGCCAACCTTGGCTTGCCGCCCTGGAAACAACTGATCGAAGAAGTTGCCGTCCAGCTGGATTATGACCCGGACGTCTTCAATACCTACGGCAACTTTCTTGCGCTAGCCGAGTATTACCGTATCAAGAAGGGCAACATCGGTGCGCTCAGAAGCTGGATGGACCGGGAGTGGCATAAAGATATCGATATCACGGCATCAGAAATACATCGGCTGATCGTACAAGGCCGGTTCTCAGCGATCTACACCACCAACTACGACCGCTGGCTGGAATATGCCCACGATGCCTATCAGCGAGAGTACATCAAGATCGCCAATGCCAGCGATCTGGCCAAGGCGCAGGACAACATCAGGCAGATCATCAAATTTCATGGGGATTTCGACGATGACTCGTCGATTGTGCTGGCCGAAACAAGCTATTACGAACGGCTTCAATTCGAGACGCCGCTCGATATCAAGCTGAGAGCCGACACACTGAGCAAAGCCGTTCTGTTCATTGGTTACAGCCTTTCGGATACCAATATCCGGCTGCTCTTCCATAAGCTTTCAAAGATGTGGAGCAAGTATGAGCCCTCCGGCGTCAGGCCCATCTCCTATGTCTTTTCCCATATGCCCAATCCGGTACAGGAAGAGATCCTGAGCCAGTGGGGCATCCGCATGATTTCGTCAGACCATGACGATCCCGGCCATGCCCTGACGTGCTTTCTCAAGGAGCTGGTCGATTCCTGATGAAGCAGGCATCCATGCCCCTGCCCTTACAACGAGCGAGCGTACTGACCGCGGCCGAACATGCGGTCATAGTCATCCGGTGTGGCTTCTGAACGCGAGGCCACGCCTTCCGCCTGAATCTCCTTGGTCATCTCGACCAGTCGAATGGCAGCAGGTCGCTTTGAAATCTCGCCCAACCAGCGTGTCAGATGGGTATAACGCTCATGGGGTAAGCCAAGGAACTCGAGAATGGCCATCCAGGGATACGTCGCGATATCGGCAATCGAATAGGTATCGCCGCCCAGATAAGAGTGGGTAGCCAGACGCTGGTCGATAAGCTCAACCAGGCGCAGCGCCTCAGTGGTATAGCGCGAGCGCGCGTAGTTGGAGACTTCAGGCTCGAAGCGCGTAAAGTGGACATACTGACCGAACATGGGGCCGACTCCAGTCAACTGGATCATCAACCACTGCATGACGTCATAACGTGCCGTACCGCTTGCAGGCAGAAACTTCCCCGTCTTCTCAGCAAGGTACTGCAGGATTGCACCCGACTCGAACACACGATATGGCTCCCCGCTCGGTCCGTCAGGATCGATCAACACAGGAACCTTGCTGTTCGGATTGAGTGCCTTGAAGGTATCGGTGAACTGTTCCCCCTTCCAGACATGTACATGCTTGAACCGGTAAGCCAGTTGCAGCTCCTCCAGCATCAGCACCACTTTCAGGACATTGGGACTACCCATGCCATAGAGTTCAATCATTACGTTTGCTCCTTATCAGGTCCGTTCGCTACAGCCTTGGACAATGCTGTACATCAGTCAGAAAAAGGGGGTATCGGACAGTTCTGCTCGCTCATCAGGAGAGTTGAAAAATGCCTCCTGTCGCTCACTCAGAACGTTAGCCATTCGGCAAACCTCTGAATAGATAGCGGATGACTACCTACAGAACCCTTTGTCCTATTTGCCGGAGAAACCTACATGGTTGATGTCGATAAAATCCCTGTTCAAGCGGACGTACTAGGCTCCGATGGTCAACACGTCGGCAAGGTCTATGACATTGTGGATCGCAATAAACTCAAGCTTGAGCGAAATGATCCAGATGCTCAGGGGCAATATCACCTGATTCCTCTAGAATGGGTGGCCCGCGTAGACGGCGCTATCGTCCACCTGGTACGAACATGCGAAGAGGCACAGCGGGATTGGCAGACGGGATAAGCAGGAATCTGAAAAGCAAAACGGTGGGCCGAAGCCCATCGTTTTATCACCTCCCAGAATACCATTCAGGTAGCTTGAGACGGCTTATTCTCGTGCAGCAATACGTTGAGTTCATCAACGATCGGCTCCCACTCAGCATCGTTCATGATTTCCTCTTTCAGAAACGCCGCCTGGCCTGGTGTCCAGAAAGGTGCTTCGGAAATCTTGACGTCATCGGGAAGCGGATAGTGCTTGGCGACAAACGCGTCAATACTGGCCTTATCTGAGTCCAGACCCAATTGATCGAATAAGGTCGTGAGATCTTTTACAGGAAGTTCCATAGTCATCTCTCCAGGCTTTCAAATCAGTTCGTAGCAAACTGGGACGTAATGCAGTGTCGTCACTTAATCGCTTACGAAGCATTTACCAATAGAGAGGCAGCTGAGCGCATCGGTTCAATCAGGGGCCATCAGCAGATGCATTTGATCTGGAAGCAGCCGAGCGAGTGAGAAAGATCACAAAAACGTAGTCATACCGTCATAAGAGCTTAAAAAGGCGGCCTGCATATGCGCTATCAAAAACAAGCGGTTGCGCTCGTAGTGGCTTGGTTCATGGTAGGTGGTTTCGCCCACCTGTTCATGGCCGGCTTTTTCGTCAAACTTGTCCCCATCGACGTACCCTACCGGTTTGCCATCGTTTGCTTTGGCGGCATTCTGGAAATGGTGGTAGCGGTTGCGGTGCTCTTCAAAGAGCTTCGTCGTTACGCGGGCAGCGTTCTCTTTGTCTGTACGCTCCTTATGCTGCCTGTACACTTCTACACCTGGCAACATGCGGGCCTGTTTCCAGCGCTTCCTGAGTGGGTCCTGGCAGTACGTCTTGTACTGCATGCGCTTTTTCCAATCGTCATCTGGTATGGCTGTATTCATTACACCCCACCTGCCGAATTGGTAGACAGCAAAAAAGGGGCTGATGAAGGTGTCCACGGCCAGCTCCAGACTGGCGTTGGCCAGCCTGTTATGCGCACCGTAGGCGTAACGCCGGCTTCCAATGCTACTCAGTGGAGCGAACAGAAGCGTTCTCCGACTCCCTGAACATAGACGAAAGATTCTTCTCGATGTTCGCGCAGAGATCGGTCATCTGTATCTGGTGCTGGCTTTCGGAAAACGGGCTTTGTAAATCAGTTCCGATTTTTTCAAGCGCGAGCAACATAAAGCCCACTACCGTAGAGGCCAGAGGTGTAAACCAGCCTAACGACTCTACCAACCCTACCGGGACGATCAAACAGAACAGCGAGATGAACAGGCGTGGAAAGTACACATAAGGATACGGCAACGGAGTATTAGCGATGCGCTCCATACCTCCCTGCCAGTTGGAAATATCCACCATCGTCGATTCAAGACGTGCCAAGCGTATGCTGTCCAGACGCCCTGCCTTGTACTCCTGGGCAATCAAAGCTGCCGAGCCGCTTAGGATGTCGTTGGGAAAATTATTGGTATCACCGCTTCGAGCCACTTCCTCAGCAGGCAACAACTCTGCAAGTCGCTCTGGAATCGGCGCCTTCTTGAGATGCGCGGCTAAAGCATTGACATAGGCCACATGGCGGCGAAACAGCACCTCCTTGATAGGGTTTAAAGCATCGCCCGGATCATCAACCAGAATCAGAACCTGACGGGCAAAATTGCGCGAGCTGTTAACCATCCCTCCCCATAACGTACGAGCTTCCCACCAGCGGTTGTAAGCGCTGGTGTTCCGAATACTCACCAGCATGGCCAGGGCCGAGCCCAGCAGCGTCAATGGCATCGAAGGAAGGCTCATTCGATCATCGACGAACAGCATGAAGTCAACGGTGACAACAATGTCCCAGATAAGCAGCCAAAACAGCGACCAACCTGTATAGGAAAGGGTTTTATGCAGGAATCGGTACTTACGGCGAATAAGGGTTGGCAATGCAGCGCTACTCCAAAATAAAAACTTACTAGCGCTATGACCACTGTGTTTGAAACCTGGCTCACGAAAACCATCTCAGGAAGTTGATTCAAGATCCTTCCGGGTCAACCTAATCCGAGAGATGTCCTCTGATCGCAGCGGCAATGGAGACAGACCAACATGACTTATTGCGATCATTTTTTGACGATTCACGGCCGAATTTCAAATATACGTAATAATTCAAACCATCTCTCACTTTCGCCTTTGCACAAATCCACAAAACACCTTTGCCTAACTTGAATATGCGCAGAGGGTGACAGACGGTATAAGATTGCTGTTATAAGAATTCCAACATCCTTCACCGTGCAACTCCCGGATGGCCCTTGTGGTCCAGTCCGGTGAATCCTATTTTAAGAATTTGGTATTGCCTTCATGAACGAAACGACTGGACCGTTTGCAAAAACGCGTCTTTTTTCTACGTTAGTCGGCATCGTCCTTGTGTTGATTGGTCTCGCCATGCTTGTAGGTGGCGTCAAACTGATCACTGTAGGAGGATCCTTCTATTACGCCCTCGCGGGTGCCGGTATTTTCATCACTGGTATCCTTCTCGTGCTTGCCCATCGTGCAGCACTCCCATTGTTTGCGCTCGTTCTGTTTGCCTCAACGCTGTGGGCGCTGTACGAAGTCGGTCTGGACTGGTGGCAACTGGTTCCACGTCTGGCACTGTGGTTTGTAGTAGGCATCGTTCTGCTTTTGCCATGGATACGTCGCCCCATGGCACGTAAGGCGGGTGTCAGCTCAGTAGGCGCCATGCCACTGACCGGCGCGGTCGTTCTGGCCGGTGCTGCTGCAGTCGCCAGTCAATTCACCAATCCACATAACATTGAGGGCAGTCTGGATCGTGCCAGTGCAGGTACAGTGAACGCTGCCCCCACCATGCCCGATGGCGATTGGCAGTCGTATGGGCGTACGTCATTTGGCGACAAATATTCCCCGCTGAATCAGATCACCCCGGAAAACGTGAATCAGCTGGAAGTCGCCTGGACCTATCGTACCGGCGACATTCCCGGGCCGAACGATCCGCAGGAAACCACGGCTGAAAATACGCCCCTCAAGGTCAATGGAAAGCTGTACGTCTGTACGCCGCACAGCCAGGTCATTGCCCTGGACCCCGACTCCGGCAAGGAGCTATGGCGCTTTGATCCCAAGCTGAGCACTCAGAGTGCCGACAGCTTCAAGGGCTGGGCACACATGACCTGCCGTGGCGTGGCCTACCATGATGATGCCGCCTATGCACAGGCGGATGCTCAGGACAATGCGCAGGCAGCGTCTGCCCCAGCAGAGGCTACACCGGTCAGCAACTCCTGTCCTCGCCGTCTGTTCCTGCCCACCGCCGATACTCGCCTGATCGCCATAAATGCCGACACGGGCAAAATGTGCGAAGACTTTGGCGACAAAGGTTCCATCAACCTGGGCGCCAACATCGGCGGCTTCACTGCTGGTGGCTACTACTCCACCTCGCCGCCGTCAGTTACCCGTGACCTGGTCATCATTGGTGGCCATGTAACGGATAACGCCTCTACTGACGAGCCTTCCGGCGTTATTCGTGCCTATGACGTGCACGACGGCCACCTCGTCTGGAATTGGGACAGTGGCAACCCTGAAGCTACCGAGCCGATTCAGCCAGGCCAGACCTACACCCGCAACTCTGCGAACGTATGGTCCGTCATGTCAGTGGACGAAAAGCTGGGCCTGATCTACCTGCCAATGGGTAACCAAACGCCGGATCAGTACGGTGGCATGCGTACGCCAGAAGCCGAGAAATACAGCGCCGGCGTTGTCGCTCTGGATGTCAATACGGGTAAGGTACGCTGGAATTACCAATTCACTCACCACGACCTGTGGGACATGGACGTAGGTGGGCAGCCCACGCTGATGGATATCAAGACGGCTGATGGCATCAAGCCGGGCCTGATTGCATCCACCAAGCAAGGCAGCCTCTATGTGCTGGATCGCACCAATGGTCAGCCCATCGTTCCCATACACGAGACACCCGTTCCGCAGGGCGCAGTGGAAGGCGATCATACGTCCCCCACGCAGCCAATGTCCGAACTCAACATGATGCCGCAGACACTCAAGGAAGCGGACATGTGGGGTGTGACACCTCTGGATCAGATGCTGTGCCGTATCACGTTCAAATCGCATCGCTATGAAGGCATCTACACTCCGCCTTCCCTGCAGGGTTCGATCGTTTATCCGGGCAACTTCGGTGTATTCGACTGGGGTGGCGTCGCTGTGGATCCTATCCGTCAGGTGATGTTCCTTTCGCCTAGCTACATGGCCTTTACATCCAAGCTCGTCGCACGCGAGGACGTCGAGGGCGGTCCGGCTCGCAAGAGTGAGACAGAGGGCGTTCAGCCAAACAAAGGCGCACCGTACGGTGTGATCATGGGTGCACTGCTGTCCCCGATGGGCCTGCCTTGCCAGTCACCACCATGGGGTTATGTGGCTGCTGTCGACATGACCACCAATCAGGTCATCTGGAAGCACAAGAACGGCACTGTTCGTGACAGTGCGCCTGTTCCAATGCCGCTCCCCATGGGTGTTCCAGCATTGGGTGGGGCTTTCATGACATCCAGCGGCCTGGCCTTCCTGAGCGGTACGCTAGACCAGTACCTGCGTGCCTACGATGTTCGTAACGGTAAGCAGCTGTGGGAAGGTCGCCTGCCTGCAGGTGGCCAGACAACCCCCATGACCTACACCGGCAAGGATGGACGTCAGTACATCCTGGTTTATGCGGGTGGGCATGGCTCTCTAGGTACTCGTCAGGGCGACTATGTAATCGCCTTTGCACTGCCTCAGAAGTAAAAGCCTGATAGCAGGCGGGGCTTATCTGTAGCCCCGCCTGCCTTCACCCTTCAAGCTGACATCTCTTCAAACTGCCCCGCCTTACGCCCTTCTCTTCCAACTGTCGTTTCGCTGTACCAGACGTCACATTTTCAAAAAAAAATAGATCACTGTACTTTTCTTTGAATTTTTAGCCAGTTCAAGGAAATAAATACGTTTTTTAGTGGTCTATATCGCTGACCGGACAGCCTGCAATCATGGGTTTGATCATTAGATGAACTTTTGGTCTTTTCAAATGCTCATATATGATCGTAATATGATCCTGCTGTGCCCGTGCATTACTGTGAATCGCAACATGGTGTTTAGATACAGATCCAACATCGTTACGACTCCGTTACACTCAGTGCTCAGTCTCGGTCAAGACTTCCCTTTACCGAAACTTAATTTTTGAAAAGGTAAAAAACACCATGGCTAATCGCGAAACCGGTACTGTTAAGTGGTTCAACGATGAGAAAGGTTTTGGCTTCATCACCCCGTCCTCCGGCGGTGCTGATCTGTTCGTTCACTTCCGCCAGATCAAGGCTGCTGGCTTCAAGAGCCTGAAAGAAGGTCAGGCTGTATCTTTCGTGGCTGCCAAAGGCCAGAAAGGTATGGAAGCACAAGAGGTTGAAGTGGTTTAATCCACTTCCCTTGAAAAAGCCCCGTCCATGACGGGGCTTTTTTTATGCCTGAATCAAATGCAAAGGCTTAGTCAAAAAGGGGTTGGCTATCTGCGCTAATACCTGTCATTTTCTGCAGGATCTCATCCGCCGCACGCTCGGCCTCCATAAGGTCCGTAAAGGTACGGTCTGTCGCTACTCGGTGCAGAGCTTCCTCTTCCTTTCCATGCCCTTGTATGGCAATAAAGGCTTCGATGCCTGTTTCGCTTTCTACCGCACTTGCCCAGGCGCGATGATCGCCAAAGATTCGCAATCCCATTAATCTCTCCTCTCGTCTAATCCGTGTTCATAAGATAGACACAGGCCAAAGCCATCCTATCCACAACGAGAGTAGATTGATCGATTCAGAGTAGACTCAGGCAGACCAACCTGATCAGAGGCATCAGTGTTGGCCCGCCCTCGGATGTATCAGCCACAACGAGCCGTCTTGATCACAAGCGCCTCATCAGTGGTAACCGTCAGGCGCTCCGAGTTGAAATCCATCGTCATGGCATCATCCGGACGCACAAGACGTGTAATCCTTGCACCAGAGCGCTCTTGAAGCTGCTTGAAGAGTTCAGGAGTAGCCGTCTTACCTACCGCATATTGTGCAGCATCGGAATTACAACCACTTCCAAGTGCGGATGATGATGCAGTCGCATCACTGCTTCGGGTACGTTCGTTACTGCCAGACTCTGGAGAGCTGCTACAGGCACTTACAAGAACCAAGGAAGAAATTAACGCTGCCAGGGAACTCAACTTCCAAGTCATTACACTGCCTTATCGTTTACATAAAGCTCTACCATACGGACTCGAAGCACCCGGCAACAAGGGCTACTTTGTAAATATGGCTTACCGTCTTCAAGAGGGAGCGTGCGTGCTCCACCGTACCAGAAAGAAACCGACCAGTAGCAAGAAGCCAACAACCAAGGTATTAAGCTCGAAAAGACTTTGAATACCTAGACGGGAAGCAATGCGGCGAGCTATGAAATAGCGCCATGTCATTTGAGGGCCAAACATGGCCATCAGAAGACAGACAAAGAGAATCCCTTGAACTACCCATCGGCATGTATACATGCAGCATTAAACCCTCTCCTAAATTAGGGCGAGATTTTCAGTGCGCCTATCAATGCTCACAATTCACATCAGTCGAAAGTGTGACGTACTTACCTTAGCAAAATGCAAAACCCATGCGTTTACGCCTGGAAGCCATTCAGGCTGCCTTTGTAAGGAATGAATTCATTATTAGCCCGTCAAAAGAGATGGCTTCATCGAATTACACCACTAAGGGAGTACGATCATGAGCAATGCAGGCAACCTGGTTATTACCTATGAAGAGGCAGGAGAACCAAGAGAACTGGCAATAGCCGACGCGCCGGCTGATGTCGATGAAGGCACTGTCCTTTTATACGTACTGAAACAGCATGGAGGCGAAAGTCTGGAACTGGATTTCCCCCCCTATAGTGACGAACTCAACAAGCGTCGTCTGCGTGCACAAAAGCTCAACCTGCTTAACATCGACTGGGCTTATCGCTAGGCATCCGCCTGCCCTGCTAGATGGGCCTTGCTACGCTTGACAGCCTGTCCTGCTTTTTCGAATCATGCACGACTCATTTATAAATCAGTTCGTTATAAATGAGTCGGCAACGTCTGGTTATTTGTTCTCTGCCTCCTCATCAGACTCCAGAGGAACAGGAGCCTCTTTAGGGTTAGGCTGAATCTCAGGGTCGACGTCGATCTGGTCAGGATTTATATGATCAGTTTCAGGCATGTTGGCATCTCCAAGAAGTAAGCAGCAATATTTTGGGCATTCATACCGGGTATTGGTTCTTACCTTTCTCTGCCCTTAAGCGCGTTATAATGAGAATAGAGGCAAGCCAATACGCATCGAGTCATGTCTTTCGTATCGCCTACTGCCGATCAGCATTCATTCGCTTTACCTAGAGAGTCCATATGTTACGCACAGTATTGTTTTTGGCGTTGACTGCATTCATCGCCTGCGCCTTTGGGATGTTACTTCTGGGTAATGCCTACTGGTTTACAACAGGCGGCTGTCCTTCGCATGGCGGTGTTGCTGAAATATGTGATCAAACCAAAGCCAGAATTCAGTTGGGCTTCGGTATTGCAACGATGATTGTGGCCACTATCGCCATGATTGTCTGCATCGTTAGAGACACCAGAAAATAGAGATTCTTAACGGCTTTAACCTGCAAAATAGATATCTTTAACAATTAAAGGCTCAAACAGCGCTTCCTATCGAACTACTGTATAAACTTAATGTCAGTGTGCCATCCTAAATAGTCGTTCTAAGCATACTGACATGCAACCCTCTCGCTACGATGCCGCCCGCTCCAGAATACAAGCTGCCCTGGCACCCTTGGAATGCCATTTCACCAACCGTGATTCTCGCGGTACCTTTGCCTTTAAAGCGATAGATCCTCAGGGAGTTATCCACTTTGAATCCGGGCGTATCCGTACCGCGATCTACTGCAATCCTACTTCCCTACACCACCTTCTGGTCGCCGCCCGTAAAAAACTGCTGGCTCAAAACATTGAGCTGGAGTCCTGGGACGAGCGCCTTACTCTTGAGATGATTGGGCAGTGGGAAAAGGCAGCCAAGCGTACACGTCGCTAATCCTGTCGCTAGCGGGTTACATGACAGTAAGTCGCTAGCAATTACCCTCTCGCCAAATAGCTGTCTATCCATACAGTGAACCATTTCTCATTTTAGTCCTACTGCCTTCCTCAAACCCAACGCTGCCCGTTACCATCCGCGCCGATTTACTTATCGAGCACGGCCATGTTTCGTATTTTTTCTCTGATTTCTTTCTTCTTTTTTATCATTCCGGCTCATGCAGAAGCGCCTCGCACGTTTCGCGAAGCCAAAGTGATAGGCGCCAAAGTCTACAAGCAGCAACCTGTAGATTTTTATTGCGGCTGCCACTACTCCGGCAAGACGGTGGACCTGAAAAGTTGTGGCTATGTGCCCCGCAAAAATGCAACCAGAGCCTCTCGCATCGAGTGGGAGCACATCGTGCCTGCCTGGGTTATCGGCCATCAGCGCCAGTGCTGGCAAAAAGGAGGGAGAAAAAACTGCACTTCAAGCGATCCGGTTTACCAGAAAGCCGAAGCTGATTTGTTCAACCTGGTACCAGTCATTGGTGAAGTGAATGGCGACCGCAGCAATTTTTCGTTCGGCTGGCTGCCACAGAAACCGACCCAGTATGGAGCCTGCCAGATGGTGGTCGACTTCAAGGCCAAAAAAGCCATGCCCCGCCCAGAAATCCGCGGCATGATTGCGCGCACCTACCTATACATGAGCGAACGGTATGACTTGCGCTTATCCAAGCAGGACCAACAGTTGTATTCAGCCTGGAACAAGCAATACCCGGCCGAGCGGTGGGAGCGCCAACGAAACCAGCGCTTGGCGTGCATTATGGGTCACGGCAATAAATACGTTGGAAACGTCGATCTCAAGGCCTGTCGTACCTAAGATCACTGATCATCCTGTAGCGCTGACTGCTAACCAACGCTACAGGACAGGCGACTTGAAAGAGTTCAGGCAGGAGGGGAAGAGGAAAGAATCTGAATAGTCATTGCTACCAGAAGTGTTACGAGACCAAAGAGAAGCAGTACGACCCGCCCCCACCATGTATGGTTATTTTTGACACCCACGATCAGCGCTATTCCCAGAATAGCCAGCGTAGCCGGCAGGTAACGAACCGCCCAGAGCATTACCCAAAAAATCCTTTCCCACACGTAGATCAACACGTCCTGCATTCCTACTTCCCGCGAAGAGTTATTGTCAGGCTTTCATTTTACAGACCGGACACTCATGCACCCAGCCTGAACGCCTACCGATGCCGCGACCATTCATCTGCCATTGCGGCCGCCCTTACCTGCCCACTTCAAGTTTCGCCTGTTACGCCGATATGTCATGTAGCTCAGGCATATTTCCGGCCTTAATGCCCCACTCATCACATAGCGAATTCATGCAGGTAGTCACTCGCGATGATCAGTAAAAAGCCCTTCACGCCCACCGAAAAATTTCTCTACGTTTCCGTCCCGGTCGTTTGGGTCATTTTATTCGGCGCACTTTTCTCATACCTCTAGATGGCTGAGTGCGTGCTCTCGAAACAACCTAAAGGGCACGCTGCTTAACCCGTTAGTCAATGCAATACTTAACCGCCTCGCGAACATCGCTGGGTCGAAGAGGATTGTTAGCCATGCGTTCGTGCAGTGTGATGTGACTGCCACGAGAGCTATCGTCTACATGGATAACCGCAGCAGGAATAGAAGAAACCTTGGATGGCACAATAATTCTTTGCTCGCTAGCTGTTCCTGCCAGCGTTGCAGGCGCCCGACTTTTAGCCAGTCGATCAACCAGGCATTGGGTATAGGCCTGAACGTCCTTACCTGATCTGACATCCATTGAAGGCGGACTTTGCTCCAGATCTTTTACGCTTGCACACCCGGCGAGTAGAAGCACGGCTCCTACACAAAACCATTTCATTACCCACTCCTGGCACCGTGACTCGTCAGTCAGAAGACCTGACGTTATACGTCAATTTGAGAACATTATTGAGCTGTGTTTGAGACGAAATGTTTTAACGACCCAAACAAAAAAGCCGATCCTTTCGGATCGGCTTCTTGCCCCGCCAGCAGTGCGGAAATATTTGGTAGGCACGATTGGACTCGAACCAACGACCCCCACCATGTCAAGGTGGTGCTCTAACCAGCTGAGCTACGTGCCTGCTGTGGGTGCGCATTTTACGGAATCAGACTGGGTCGTCAAGCCTTTTTTCTTCTAAATTACTGAAAAGACGAAAATTTATTGGCATAGCCTGAAATCAGGTAATCCCCCAGTGAGAGAACTGAACCTTAAATGGCTTGGCAACCGGATAGGCTAGATCTTCTCCCTTGCATACCGATAACCTCCGCTCAAACAGCTCCTCAGCCAACTTGATGACTACAGTAACTTTCGCCTACGGAGAAACCTGTTGCCTCTGCCAGAGGCCGCGCAAGTCTGCCATTCCACCATACCCTGGGACGATGGCCTATCACCTCGCGCCCTGCCTTGCGCCCTTCTTCAGCGACTCGCTCAGTCGACCGCGGACTTGTATCTTTCAAAGCCACTACCGGCTCATCTCTACACTTGGCCAACGCATACAAAGTACCTATGCCGTATCGGTCAAGAAGATGCTCGGCAGTGATACAGATGTGGATCAGCGTCATTGTTATCACGAAGCGTACTGAAATCAGGCTCACCAAAGCAGGCGACTGCGGTCGATAGAGGCAGTTGCCCACACTGCAGGCTGAGCGACACAAAAAGGCCGGAATTTTCCGGCCTTTCAATTTAGACGAGACGTCGCGCTGGCCTACGCCGCGGCATGATAAGTACAGCCAATGCCAAGGCGATGGCCTCGATGATCCAGGACAGTAAAAAGGCACAGGCCAGCCCCCAACCGATACATTCAGGCGTCAGGACAACCTGATAACGGTAGCCTTGCCACGTCTCTTCAAGTATTGCTGGGTTAGCCTTGGTAAAGACATGCCAAGCGCGCTCATACCAGCGGCCCTGCAATGCCTGCCATTGCGAATCGAGCATTTGCTCACGGCGCATCAGCATGCCAAAGCTATCGGCATCGCTCTGGAAGACCGGATCATCACTGGCACGATAATGGGCTACCAGACGATCCATATCACCGCCAAAAAACTCGCCTGCCGTTTTGCGATACCCTTCCAACGCCTGATGGGCTTCAAGGCGATGGGCCTCGATACGCTGGCTGTAATCAGTGATAAACCCTGGTATCTGCACACCAACCAGAAGGCCTAGCGCAAACAGGATTAGCCGGATGTAACTACGCAGCATCATAACTCCTTGCGTATTGAATGGCCGGCTTCGCTACAACCGTTTAGACCCGCCCCTGGGTGACGATTTCGCCATCCCACCATAATTTCCACTCACCAGGCTGATGAAGCGCCCAGGTTTCGTTGGCCGTCAAAGGCTCTGTCGCAATCACTGTAACCACATCATCAGGCGTTGTTTCAGCCTTGAAATCTACCGTCAGGTCGGCGTCCTTCAAGTGCGCCGGACCAAACGGGGCCCGTCGCGTAATGTGGGCCAGCTTGGTCGAGCAAAACGTGAACAGCCAGTCACCATCACTCAGCAGGCAGTTGAACACACCAAAGCGGCGAAAGTGATCGCAAGTTCCGACCAGAACAGGCAGGAGCATTTCGACAGGCACCGGATCGGGAAAACGCCGCCTGACCTCATTGAGCAGATAACAGAATGCCGCCTCACTGTCCGTGTCCCCTACTGGCTGGAACAGACCGGGATCCGGTGCGAACTCGTTGAGTTGGCCATTATGGGCAAAACACCAGTAGCGCCCTCCCAGCTCCCGAACGAAAGGGTGTGTATTGGCAAGGTTTACCGAGCCGACGTTGGCATGGCGAATATGCGCGATAACCGTGCGACTCTTGAGCGGATAGCCCTGGATCATGCGAGCCACTTCGGAATCCGCTCCCGGCATGGAATCCTTGAACATGTGCAGTCCGCGTCCTTCGTACAGCGCCACGCCCCAGCCGTCCCGGTGGGGGCCGGTACGTCCTCCTCGCTGCATCAGCCCTGTCAGGCTGAAGGTGATATCGGTAGGAACATTGGCACTCATGCCCAACAATTCACACATATCCTGACCTCATTCGATACGGCACGAGAGATGCTCTAATAGCAGGCCCTCTGCCAGACAATGAGTATGTCCAAGAAACAGTTTCGAATCAGCTGTTTGACGACGATACGGCAATAAAACGGCTACCTGACGGTACTCCCGGCGGCTTCCTATCATTCACTTGTCTTATGAACATACATAGAGATGGACCCAGCCAGACGGAGAACATTCGCCCCAGCCTGCAAACAGACAAGGGCGGCGTGATAGCTACAGGCGCGGCTCGATGCGCGTACGACGCTCTGGGACCCGTGATGGTGGGGATGATGGCGAGGGGTTGTTCGCTGCCGTGGGAGCAGGCTGGTCGGCAGGCGGTGGTGTCTGGTTGGCAGCCTCATCATTGCGTCGGGAGCGTTGAAACAGCCAGCGGATCAGCGCGAAGATGAAATATGCCGCGAATGCGATACACCCATACAGCGCCATTTCCGCCACAGCCCGCCAGGCGCTGTTTCCTACATGGAAGCCGAGATCCATGACGACAATGGCGCTGGAGGGTGCGTAAAAGCTGTGCTCAGGGTCTGCTATCGTCGGAGAGAACAGTATCAGGGCAACAATCAAACGGATGGGTTCTCGCAGCCAACGCCACATCCAGCCGGTCGCTTTGAAACACACCCATAGACAGCCTAGTGCGGCAACACCATAGACAGCCCAGGCAATCAGGTAATCGTGCTCAGTCATTTCGATACATGGCGGGTCTATAAAAAGGATGCCTATGATAGCGACTTTTGCACGGTTGGGCGCCCCTACTCGCGCCCTGCCCATGCACAGACACCTCAAAACCGGTCCACCGACACCTAAGGAGTCACCCATGACACAACCTCCTCTCGCTCAACGTACGCACGGCGCAGATCCCTACGTTTGGCTGGAGAAACGCGATGATCCTGAAGTGCTGGCTTATCTGAAAGCTGAAAATGCTTATCTGGACGAGGTGTTGCAGCCGGAAGCCGCGCTGCGTGAGACACTTTTCCAGGAGATCAAGGGACGCATCCGGGAGACGGACCTGTCACTGCCGGTACCGTACAAAGATTATCTCTACTACCACCGAACCCGCGCCGGTGATGAATATGCGCGCCATTACCGCTGCCCTCGCCCCCGGGACGGCTCGCTGACCATCGATGAGCCCCAGGAGGAATTGCTACTCGACGCCAATGAACTGGCCGGTGGTGGATTTCTGTCAATTGGCCGTTTCACGCTCAGCCCTGATCAGACCAAGCTGGGTTACAGCCTGGACCAGACTGGTGACGAAACCTATCGTCTATTTATAAAAGACCTGGCATCAGGCGACTTGACCGAACTTCCTTTCAATGACTGCGATGGCAGCATGACCTGGGCTGGCGATAGCCAAACCCTGTTTTTCGGAGAGCGTGACGAGGCTCATCGTCCTCACAAGCTCTATCGCTATCGCCTGGGTGACCAAGAGGCGCAAATGGTCTTTCACGAGACGGATGGCCGCTTCTTTATTGGATGCTACCGCTCAAGCTCCGAGCGCAAGCTGATTCTCCTTTCCCACAGCAAGACCACCAGTGAAGCCTGGGTCATGGACGCGGACCGGCCAAGCGAGGCTTTCGTCTGTGTAGCCCCTCGTCAGGAAGGTCATGAGTACTTCCCTGATCATGGAGCTGATGGCTGGATGATTCGAAGCAACCAGGCAGGTATCAACTATGCCCTGTATCAAGCGCCAGATGACATGCCCAGCCGCGAGCACTGGGAGCTGCTGGTTCCACATGATCCCGAGCGCATGCTCGAAGAGGTAAACCTCAATGCCAACGGCTATATCCTGAATCTGCGCGAGTCAGGTCTGCCGGTGCTCGAGGTACGCCCCAAAAACGCACCTGCCTATCGGGTACAGTTACCCGACGAGATTTACAACCTTGGGATGATCGACGTGCTGGAGTTTGACAGCCCGGTCATGCGTTTGCGTTATGAGTCACTCAATCGCCCTGCACAGGTACGCCAACTAGACCTTGCCACCGGCGAACAACAGGTCTTGAAGGAAGTCCCGGTAGAGGGGCCGTTCGACGCCGACGACTATGTCAGTCGACGTTTGTGGGCTACGGCGCCAGATGGCACACAGATCCCGATCAGCCTGGTCATGCGCAAGGATCGGGTGGGCCAGCCTACCCCGTTGTACCTGTATGGTTATGGCGCCTATGGTCACAGCCTCGATCCCTGGTTCTCCCATGCGCGCTTGAGTCTGCTGGACCGTGGCTTCACCTTTGCCATCGCACATGTGCGAGGCGGTGGTGAATTAGGTGAGGCCTGGTATCAGGCGGGCAAGCTGGAAAACAAGCAGAACACGTTCGATGACTTTATTGCCTGCGCCGAACACCTGATCGAGCAGAGCCATACCACCGCCTCGCAGTTGTGCATCAGCGGCGGTAGTGCTGGCGGCCTGTTGATTGGCGCTGTGCTCAATCAGCGGCCTGATCTGTTTGCGGCAGCCATTGCAGAAGTCCCGTTCGTGGATGTGCTTAATACGATGCTCAAGCCCGACCTTCCCCTGACCGTCACCGAGTACGATGAATGGGGCAATCCAGGTGAGGCCGATGTATACGCCCGCATCGCTGCGTATGCGCCTTACGAAAATGTAAAGGCCCAGGCTTATCCAGCCTTGCTGGCCGTAGCAGGCTATCACGACACTCGCGTGCAGTACTGGGAAGCGGCCAAATGGGTAGCCAAGCTCAGAGCCACGCGCACGAATGATGCCTTGCTGCTACTCAAGACCGAGTTTGGCGCAGGTCACGGCGGCATGAGCGGCCGTTATCAGGCGCTACGTGACGTAGCACTTGAGTACGCTTTCCTGCTCAAGGTTCTTGGACTGAGTCACTGATACGCTTCCAGCAGGCAGAGCATCAGACCCTGCCTGCTGGAAACGCTCCGATCTGTTAACCAGCTATCGATCCCACCGGAACAGCTTTGTCTTGGCGCGGTCTTTTTGTAATTGCCTGTCATCAAGGAGCTTGCCATGTTGGGCCGCCGTGCTACCCGGAACAGCCATCTTTCAGACCGCGTGCAAAATGTGGGGGGACTTGAGCGTGTTGCCTCCCTGACAGGGGGTGGCCTGCTATTGATCAAGGGACTACGACAGGGCGGCCTGCTCGGGGTTGCCAGGATGGCGGTCGGGGCGTTGGCACTTTACCGAGGTTATTCAGGGCATTGTGCTGCCAAACAAGCGTTGAGCCATAGTGAGTTTGAACGCCAGCTGATGCGCGACTATCACTGGAAAAATGCCAAGACCGAGTCTTGCTGTGTGGTTATCAATCGACCCAAGGACGAGCTCTATCAGTTTTGGCGCAACTTCAAGAACCTGCCTGCATTCATGGAGCTGATCCAGCGCATCGACATCCTGGACGACAAACGCTCTCACTGGGTGATTCAAGGCCCAACCGGCCCGCTGGAGTGGGATTCAGTCATCACGGAGGACGAGCCTGGCAACTTGATTGGATGGCGCTCCATCGCCGGCGGTGATCTCAATACGATGGGCTGGGTAGCCTTCAATGAGCGTCCTGATGGCAGTACCGAAGTCGAAACCCTGATTGCCTATGATCCGCCAGGCGGCGTACTGGGGCACAGCCTCGCCAAGATCATGAAACGCGATCCGGCGTCACAGGCTTCCCGAGACCTGACTCATCTGAAACGCTTGATGGAAAGTGCGGCCAGCGCCACGCAGACGGTAACCGTTACCGGAAACGCATCGCTGACCGATCCGTCCCCGGTGGGCTGACTCAGCCCGCCCGAAAGATCATATAGTCTTCCCAGTCCTCTTCCGCTACCTGGGTTTCACTCAGCATGCGGCCCGACTGGGAGATTCCGGCATCATGTACGGCGCTTTCGTCTCCCGAGACCAAGGGATGCCAGAGCGGCAGGTCCTTGCCTTCTGACACCAGGCGATAGCCACAGGTGGGCGGCAGCCACTTGAATTCATCAGCCTGTCCTGGGGTGAGCTGAATACAATCAGCCACAAACTGCTTCCGTTCGGCGTAGCGGGTGCACTTGCAGGTTTTCAGGTCCAGTAATTTGCAGGCGATACGCGTGTAATACACGCTGCCATCGTCCTCATCCTCCAGCTTTTGCAGACAGCACAAGCCACAGCCGTCGCATAAGGACTCCCACTCCCCCTGGTCGAGCTGGTCTAGGGTCTTGCGTTTCCAGAAAGGTCGAGTGATATCAGCCATGAACGTAGTCGGTTGCGAAAAGCGCGCAGTCTAGTCCTCATGCACGAATCGGCCAAGCACCGCTCGTGCAGCTTGTCGCCGCAGCCTTCTGGAGGTTAACGTTACAGGGCTTCTCCAGATGCGCAGCTCATGGGCCTGCCTGAGCGTAAAATGTGACGAACCCATGCGCAGGCGAAACAGCATCCGCGGCCAGAATGGCTGAAGTCAGGATGATGGCTTCTGCATGGCGTGCCTCATATCATTTCCTTCAGGCCGAACCAGGGCGACGCGTAACACTTTACCTGCATAGGACGTCACATGACCGCTAGCACTCGTGTTCCGCAGTATGAAGTCGACCCGCAATTCGTCCAACGGTGGTCTCCCCGCGCCTTCAGTGATGCCGCTATAGAAGAAAACCAGTTGATGAGTATCTTCGAGGCCGCTCGCTGGGCGCCCTCGGCCTACAATGCTCAGCCCTGGCGCTTCCTCTATGCTCGCCGTGGCTCTGCGCACTGGGATACCTTTCTCAAGCTGATCAGTGAATATAACCGTAGCTGGGCACAACATGCTGCGGCGTTGGTCATCGTCTTGTCCAAGACCACCTTCGTACCGCCCGGCGGTAGCGATGAGGTTCCGCTGGGTAGCCATAGTTTTGATACCGGCGCAGCCTGGGGCTTCATGTCGCTACAGGCTGGCAAGCTGGGCTTTCATACCCACGGGATGGCAGGTATCGAGTACGACCTAATTCGTCAGGAGCTGAAAGTACCCACCGATCTCAAGATCGAAATGGCAATTGCCATTGGCAAGCTGGGCGACAAGTCGTCTTTGTCTGAGAAATTACAGGCCCGTGAGCTGCCTAGCCCACGTCGGCCAGTCGAAGAGTTGGCTGCCGAAGGCCCTTACACTCTCGGCTAATGCCGCCACAGAGCCGGCTTACGAATAGGCCGGCTCTGCACGCAATCAATACCCTTGCTTGAAATCCACCTGCCCTTTCAATGCCTCTCCATTGCGGTAGCGGCTCAGGTTTTCAAGAAAGAGTCGGGCAATATAAGGGGGCGAAGACACTGCCGCGGTATGGCTGGTAATGATCAGTCCAGGCGCCGACCAGAACGCATGAGTCTTAGGCAGCGGCTCCTCTCGAAAAACATCGAGCACGGCGCCGGCCAGGTATTTCTGCTCCAATGCTGTTACCAGATCGGCATCCACAACGGCAGTGCCACGTCCTGCATTTACGAACAGTGCCGAAGGCTTCAGTTGTTTGAACAGGTCAAGCGTATAGAGATCACGCGTATGCGAAGTGTCAGGTAAAAGGTTGATGAGGTAGTTAGCTTTCGAGGCCTCACGACTCAGGTCCTCAAGACCATGCACGTCAAGAAAGCCGGGCAGTGCGCGCGGGCTTCTGGCAATACCGTAGAGCTCAACTCCAAAAGGCGCTAGAAAGCGTGCTACATCCTGGCCAATGTCACCGGCCCCGACAATCAGAACACGTCGCCCTGCCAGCGAGCCGGGGGTGCAGGCTTCCCAAAGTCGATCCGCCTGTTTTCGAGCGCGCTCCAAGAGACATCGCTCATGGGCAAGCAGATAGCCGAGCACATACTCGCTCATCAGCTGCCCGAACACGCCCACTGCGCGCGTGAGCACATAGTCCTGTGTTAACCCGGAGGCCAGTAGCGGCCGGATGCCCGCCCAGGTGGACTGAACCCATGAGGGCTTGAGCCCCTGATCCAGAAGCTTTGCGACGAGATCTGGCTGCCCTAGCCAGATCTGGCACTCGGCAGCCACGCCTGCCACCTTTTCCGGATCATTACCTCCGACTATTTCCAGAGAGGCGTCCAACCCATGCAACGCGGTGAAATAGTCCTGATAACTGTCTTCCAACAACAAGAAACGCATGATCTGGTCTTTCCTTGACAAGCAATGGTGATGACTGTCGCGTTACATGGGGTCGTTCATACGCAGCAAATGCTCAGGCAGATGCTCAATGTACTCCTCCTGAGGTGGTGGCATCTGCAGGTGATAACCCTGCTTCTCCAAATTTTCCAAAACCTTTGCAGTGTCTTCGCGCTCCAGCTGTCGTTCCGGCGTAAGAACGAATTCAAACGTAAGCTGAGGGGTACCAAAGGCTGCAATCAACCCTTCTGGTACGCGAGCAAGCCCGTCACGCTTGTCGACGTAGAGGTACATTTCGCTTTTGCGCGGGCTTTTGTAAATGGAACAGATTCGTTTCATGGGTACTCCGGATAACATCAGGTTCGCAAGGCAGCTAGGCGATCCAGCAAGGCCTGCCCCATCAACTCGCGGCGCCATCCGCGCAGCGTGTCGGGTAAAACATATTGACCATCCGGCCAGCCACTCTTGATCAAGGCTTCCAGTACTTTCTTTCGCAGCATGAGTTCAGGCGCCATGGTCAGGCGCTCAGCTTCACTCTGGCCAATGAGACGAAGGTCCTTCAGAATCGGCGAGATTTCCGGAGGCAGCGGCTCGGATAACGGCTCAGGCCATTGATCCGGAGACGTCTTGGCGGCCTCGCTGATCAGCTCGATCAGGTGATCGCCGTATTGACGTACAGTACGAGGATGCATGTCATCGATACGGGCCAGCGCGACCTTGTCCTTGGGCTGAAGTCGCGCCAGAGGCCACAGGGAGCGCTCGCGCACAATACGATTGCGAGGCTGGTTACATAACCTTGCCTCCTGCTCGCGCCACGCACAGATGGCCCTTAGCACAGCCAGCTGCTGACGCGACAGGCGCCAGCCCAGCTTGACATCTTTATACGCCTGATAGGGGTCCGACTCCTGCTTAAGGTTGGCTACCAGCTCACGGCCATCTTCCAAGAGCCATCCCCGCTTCGTCTGATCCAGGCGCTCAGACAACGCCAGATACAATTCCGCCAGATGCTCCACGTCAGCCGCGGCATAGCGCTCTTGTAGCTCCGTCAGTGGGCGCTGAAGCCAGTCCGAGCGTGTCTCGTCCTTGGGCAAGGCGATACCTAACAGTTCGTGTACCAGACGCGAATATCCCATCGAATGACCCAACCCCAAATAGGCAGCCGCCAGCTGCGTATCGAATAGCGGCTCGGGGAGGCTTCCGGTCAGCTTGAGCAGAACCTCAAGGTCCTCACTGCAGGCATGAAGGACTTTTGTGACCTGCTTGTCTTCCAACAGCCCAGACAACGGCGCCCAGTCACTGATCGTCAATGGGTCGATCAGAAAAGCGCCCTGCCCGTCGCCGACCTGAAGGAGGCCCGCAATGGGATAGAAGGTATCGACCCGCATGAACTCGGTGTCGAGCACGATGAAGGGCAAGGTGCGCCAGAACGCGCATTGTCGAGCAAGGCTGGCATCGTCTTTGAGCCATTGGATAGCAAGAGCCACGTAAATCCTCCAGTACTGTTACCGGAAGTATATCCATCCTGAAGCATTCAGGCAGATCAAAGGCCCAGATTAAGCCGCTTAATGCTTATCAAGCGTCCCGATTTGCCACATTTGAGGCGCTTCGTTGTCTTAGAACATAGGGCAGGCTGCACGGCATGACCAGACAGGCACCAGCCTGCCGAGGCGACCGCCATCCGAACCTGGCGGCATGAGTCTAACGTGACCAAGCGGAATATGGGCAGGGATGAAAACTTCAAAATCGTCTAAGGGCTTAGGTTTACGTGCGAAACTTAAAGCTAAACTTGAAGTTCAAGGCCTAACGTCAAGAGAAGTCGGGGCTACACGAAAACAACATCAACCGACCAGGCATTCGACTCGAGCGGGTCATTGTCTTAGTGATGAGGTAGCCATGGGAATCGCTGCATGCGAATTGAGTCAGTATGTTATTCGTCCCACCCTGGTCTATCTAGACCGCTATTCCCTGGCAGCAGAGGCCATGCTGCTGGCCACCGCCGCCACGCAGTCTGCGCTAGGCGCCACGCTTGAAACACAGCAATACCACGGTATTTACCGAATTTCCGCCGAACGGCATGCCGCCCTCTGGGATTACTATCTGGCCCGCGACCCTGAGCTGGCCAGCCTTGTCCGAGGCCTCGCCAGTCAACATGCCTTTTTCGGGGCGCCTCATCTGGAGCTGACCGTCAACCTTCGTTATGCCACAGCAATCGCCTGGCTCATGATCGAAGAATCACGCCTGCCCTTACCGGAGCCTGACGACCATCAGGGGCAGGCCCGGTTATGGCGTAAGGTTTTCAATCCTAGAGGCCGTCTTCACGACTTTCACATGGCCTGGCAGCGCTGCAGCGAGACGTGGAACCAGGTAGCCTGAGTATGACCCGGTAGTCTTTTTTGAATAACGGCCAATAGACTGTTAAAACCTTTTTTGAGCGATACGCTCGTCGTGGCTGTTGGTAAAAGGTCACCGTTCTGATAGTTTCCGCCCGCGTCATCTTCTGGAGTTGCGCTAACAATGAAAACAACAGGGTTGAAAACAGCAATTGCGCTGGCTGTCGCCAGTTTTTCTAGCCTTAGCCTTGCCAACGGCATTGCCATCAACGAGCAAAGCGCCAGTGGCATGGGGACTTCCTTTGCCGGTCGTTCGTCCTCTGCATTGGATGCTTCGACCGTTTTTGGTAACCCGGCTGGCATGTCCAAGCTCAAGCGTACTGAAATCAGCGGCGGAGCGGCCGTAATTGATGCCAGTAGCGATTTTAGTAATGTGCGTTCGAATGCGCGTGGCACCAACGAAGGGGATATGGTGCCAACATCCGCCGTTCCGTTCGGCTACGTTGTAACACCACTTAATGATGATTGGCACTTTGGTCTGGGTATCTATGTACCCTACGCGCTGATCAGTGACTATGAAAATAGTTTCCAGGGTCGTTATCACGGATCGTACAGCAAGGTTGAGGTCATTACAGTCCAACCAACGCTGAGCTACAAGATCAATGACCGCGTATCCGTTGGCTTTGGCCCTACGATCAACCGAATAGCAGGCAAGCTGGAAAGCAACTTGTCCCTTGCGCCCTTGGGCGGCGGTGATGCGGAAGTTAAAATCAAGGGCGATGATGTTGCGCTGGGCTACAACATTGGCGTGCTGGCCGATGTAACGGATCAGTTAGCGGTCGGGGTCACCTACCACTCCAAAGTGAAATACAAGTTGGAAGGCCATACCAAGGCCAGTGGCGTGTCCAGTCTATCTCCCGTCGTCAATCGTCTGATCAGCCCGCTGAATGGCAAGTACGATGCCGAGCTGGATATCACTACCCCTGAATCGCTGGATACATCCTTTACTTACAAGCTTGACGATCGCTGGACACTATACGGTGGCGCAACCTGGACCCGCTGGAGCCGTCTGGACAAGCTGGAAGTACAAAACAGTGGAACACCTACAGTACCTACTCTGGGCAATGTCCTTGGCACAGTGGATGAAGAACTCAAATGGCACGACACTTGGTCCTATGCCATCGGCGCTTCCTATCAGCTGAACCCCCAATGGGTACTGCGCACTGGTTTCGCAATCGATCCGTCGCCAACCGACAACGAATACCGCAACGTGCGTATTCCGGTGGGTAATCGCAAGACCGTATCGATTGGTGCAGGCTGGTCTCCTTCGCCTGATCTGACCGTTGATGTTGCCTATGCCTACCTGTGGGAAGACAAGGCCTCAATCAATCGTGAAGCGACTGCTTTGCAGCCGGCCTACAGTGCCAAGGTTGAAAACAGCGCCCATGGCTTGGCCGCTCAGGTCAGCTATCGCTTCTGATAGACACGTATGAAAAACGCCGCCCTTGAGGCGGCGTTTTTATTCAGGTACTCGTCAGGGCTAACGCAACCAGAACACCGCACTCAAGCAACTCGACCAGCGCACCCGCCGTATCGCCAGTAGTCCCGCCCAGGCGTGTCATGAATGCTCGACGAAGCCACAGAAAGAGCAGCACTGCCATCAGCAAAGCGATCAGGCTTTCTCGTATCACGAGCAACATGACGATGACATGGGCGGCCAGTACAAGGCGCAGCAACCGCTTCGGCATGTGATCGACCAGCACCTGACCCAAGCCTCCCGGCCTTGCGTAAGGGGTCACGAGTAGCAGCCCAGGCAGCGCAACTCGCGCAAGCCAGGGAACTAGGAGGACGGCATCCAACTGGTGGTGCTCAAGCAGTACGAAAAGCGCCGCGAACTTGAGCAAGAGCACAATGATCACCGCAACGACCGCCATCGGGCCGGAGCGAGGGTCCTTCATGATTGTCAGGGTGCGTTCACGGTCACCAAAGCCACCGACCCAGGCATCTGCCGTGTCCGCCAGGCCATCCAGATGCAGCGCACCGGTCAGCGCGACCCATACAGCTAGAACAATAGCGGCCTGCAATACCGGAGCCGCTTGCCCGAGCAGGTTGCCAAGCAGCCATAAAATGGTACCCACCAGCACGCCTACCATGGGGTACCACAATAAAGACTCACCGGTTTTCTCGGGTGGAGGCATGCCGGGCAGGCGTACCGGCAGACGAGTCAAGAACTGCAGGGCAATCAGGAAGGGCAGCATGGTGGGTATGTGTCGCTCAAGGCAGACGCCTCAAAAGCATGAAGACTGGCATAAGGAACTTCTACTTGAAGCAGATCCTTGCGAGGTAGTCCCTGCTGCCGTGCCAGTAACAACCGGATAACGCCGCCATGGGTTACCACTAGTGCGCGCGTATCCGCTGTACGTCTGACTATACGCTCCATGGCGCCTAGGACACGCTGTTCGAACGTGGCCACCGGCTCTCCATTGGGCGGCGTAAAACTGTAGGGATCAGCCCAGAACTGGCCTAGGGCATCAGCCTGACCCTCCATCAGTTCGGCAGCGGTACGCCCCTCCCAATCGCCAAAGTCCAACTCGCGCAGGTCAGGCTCAAGTTTGCACTCTACTCCCTGCCTACCTGCCAGCCACTCAGCAAAGGCTCGGCACCGCTCAAGGGGTGAGCTGATAATCAACTCCCATGACGGTAATGCCTGGACCGCGGCCTGCATACTGGACCAGCCCTGCTCCGAAAGCGGATGATCCAGACGCCCCCGAAAACCACCCGGCCCTTGTGTCTCACCATGTCTCAACAGAAACAGGCTCATGCCGGGCGATCCGATACGCTGGCCTCGGCAAAGGTCGCCATTTCGCCATGCAGGCGACACGCCAACTGAAGCAAGGGCACCGCCAATGCTGCACCGCTTCCCTCCCCCAGACGCAGCCCCAGCTCAATCAGCGGCTGAGCGTTGAGTGCTTCAAGCACAAGTGCATGGCCCGGCTCGGCTCCGCTGTGAGCAAACAGCAGCCACTCCCGCCCGGTGGGGCTCATTCGTACGGCGCACAAGGCGGAAACAGAGCTGATGAACCCATCGACCAACGCCGGAACCCCCTCCTGCATGCAGGCAAGGTAAGCGCCGGTCAACGCGGCAATCTCGAAGCCACCCAGACGGCGCAACACCTTTAGCGGGTTACTCAATGACTCCGCATGGCGTAGCAGACCACGCTGGATAACCGCGACCTTCAAGGCGATGCCATCTGCATCGAGTCCGGTTCCCGGCCCCGTCATCGCGAGGGGTGAAGCTTCCAGCAATGCACAAGCCATAGCGCTGGCCGCCGTGGTGTTGCCAATCCCCATCTCACCACCGATAAACAGCTGAGCGCCACTTGCCTTGGCTTTCTGGACGCTGTCTCGTCCTGCCTGCAGAGCTGCCTCGCATTGAGCAACAGTCATGGCCGGCTCGCGAGTAAAGTTGGCCGTACCTGGACCAAGAGGACGATCAATAACGCCTGGCAACGCCTCCATTGGCTCAGCGGTTCCCAGATTAATGACCTCCAGCGGAGCCTTGAGCGAACGCGCCAGAACGCTGATGGCAGCGCCACCGCCAACAAAGTTGCGCAGCATTTCGCCTGTCACCGCCTGAGGATAGGCCGACACCCCTTCCTCCACGACACCGTGATCCCCTGCGAAGACACTGATTGCCACGTGCTCGATAACAGGCCGTTCACGTCCCTGCATCGCCGCCAGATCAATCGCAACCTGCTCCAGCAGCCCGAGTGCGCCACGCGGCTTGGTAAGCTGCG
Organism: Pseudomonas sp. HPB0071; assembly: GCF_000478505.2. Lineage (NCBI taxonomy): Bacteria > Pseudomonadati > Pseudomonadota > Gammaproteobacteria > Pseudomonadales > Pseudomonadaceae > Pseudomonas > Pseudomonas sp. HPB0071. The sequence goes on from NZ_KI517367.1 coordinate 188,831, forward strand.
CCTGGCGGGCCGTCGCCAACTGGCGGGCCCGCTCATCCAATGGCTGACAGGGTGCCTGCCACCAGTACTGCGTCATAAAGAAGCTCCTTTGAGCGTCATTGGCAAACCTGCCACGGTCAACACAACACGATCACATTGCTCAGCCAGCGCCTGGTGCAGCCAGCCCGCCTCATCGACATAGCGCCGGGTTAGCTCACCCAGCGGCACTACTCCCATGCCAGTCTCGTTGCTGACCAGAATGATATGGCCTGGTAGTTCGGATAGGGCTTCCAGCAAGGCCGCTCGCTCCCGGGCGAGCATAGTGGCATCCTCTGCCATTAGAAGATTGGTCAGCCAGAGGGTCAGGCAATCCACCAGAAGACAGCGCCCAGCCGAAGCATGAGCTCGCAGCACCGCAGCTAGATAAAGAGGCTCTTCCACCAGTCTCCACTCAACGGGGCGGCGGTCGGCATGCTGGGCAATTCGGGTACGCATTTCGCCGTCCCAGGCCTGGGCCGTCGCAATGTAGATGACATCCAGACCTGAGTCAGTGGCCAATTTTTCTGCAAGGCGACTCTTGCCCGAACGCGCGCCCCCCAGAATCAATTCCTTCATTGGTTTATTCCACATAAAGCACGCAATTTCGCGGTGTCCAGATGCTGGTCGACCAAGTCCGCCAGCCGTTCGAGATCGCGCTCGCGCAAGGCATGGTAGTCAACACGTTCAGGAGTAGTCAGCCCCGCCCAGCGCAACAAGGCGGTGCACGCATCAGGCGACTCGAACAACCCATGCAGGTAGGTTCCCATGATCAGCCCGTCTTCGCTCAGTGCGCCATCGCAGCGACCATCATCCAGGATAATGGCAGGTCGCTCCAAGGCGGCCCCTTCGGTGACTCCCGCATGAATCTCATACCCTGTTACGGCAGACCGGGTAGCCGCCAGGCAGCCCGCGACATTACGGAGTTGTTTTTCAGCGGCCAGCTCGGTGTTCATGTCGAGCACGCCCAAACCTGCGCTGTCACCTGGATCACTTTCCAGCCCGAGCGGGTCACTTACGGTACGGCCCAGCATCTGATAGCCGCCACAAATACCCAGCACGCGTCCTCCATAACGGAGATGCCGTTGGATATCAGTATCCCACCCCTGTTTGCGCATGAAGGCCAGATCGCCTCGCACGCTTTTTGACCCAGGAAGAATGATCAGGTCGCAAGGCGGTAGCGCCTGACCTTGTCTTACAAAGCTGATTTCGACTTGGGGATGCAGCCTTAACGGATCGAAGTCAGTGTGGTTGCTGATGCGTGGAAACACCGGCACCACCACTCGGATAACCTCGCCCCGCTTGGCGATCTGTCGCGTATCGACCGCATCTTCGGCTTCGAGATGCAGGTCGTGCAAGTAAGGCAGAACACCCAGCACCGGCTTGCCCGTCCGCGCTTCCAGCCAGTCCAGGCCCGGCTTGAGCAATGCAATATCGCCACGGAAACGGTTGATAACGAAACCTGCCACACGCTGCTGCTCCGACTCGCTGAGAAGCTCTAGCGTGCCCACGAGATGGGCGAAGACACCGCCCCGGTCGATATCGGCGATCAGGATAACCGGGCAGTCCACGCGCTCGGCAAACCCCATGTTGGCAATATCGCCTTCACGCAGGTTGATTTCTGCGGGCGAGCCTGCTCCTTCCACCATGATCACCTCGTATCGGCCGGCCAGACGCGCATGGGATTCCAGCACCGCCTCGCGAGCGATACGCTTGTAGCCGTGATAGGTCTTGGCATCCATCGTAGCCACTGCACGACCATGAATAATGACCTGTGCGCCGATGTCCGTATTGGGTTTGAGCAACACGGGATTCATATCTGTATGCGGCGCGATTCCACAGGCTTGGGCCTGTACAGCCTGGGCGCGCCCTATCTCACCATGGTCTGCCGTGACGGCACTGTTGAGAGCCATGTTTTGTGGTTTGAACGGTACGACAGCCACTCCCTGGCGTTTGAGCCAGCGGCACAAACCGGCGACCAAGGTGCTCTTGCCGGCATCGGAGGTGGTGCCCTGCACCATCACGGTTGTCATAAGGAATCCTTGTATGCCTGCAAAGCCAGGGTGAGTCGCGTCCACCCGGCTTCATCACAGGGAAGACCAAAGCGGATGCCCGCTATTGAAGGGAAAAACCGCGTGAGAATGGCTCGGCTGGCCAGGAACTCATGAAGCGCCTCAGCATCGGGTCGAGACAACCATTGAAACAGACCGCACCCGCCATCAGGGACCAGCTCGTGAGCGGTCAATACATCAGCCAGGCGCTGCCCTGCCGTCGCAAGCCTCTTGCGCTGCCGGTCATGACCACGCTTATCGAGCAGAATTTCACGTGCCACGGCCCGAGCTGGACCACTGACTGTCCAAGGGCCCAAAACATCGTCCAGTCGTTCCAGCAAGTTCGCTTCAGCCAGCACAAAGCCCAGGCGGACGCCTGCAAGACCGAAGAATTTCCCGAAGGACCGCAGTACGATCAATCCTGGCCGATCCGTCCATGAAGCCAGACTGTAAGCGGGAGAGAGATCCATGAACGCCTCATCCACGACTAGCCAACCACCCCGGTCGGTCAGCTTGGCATGCCAGCGGAGCAGCCGCTCAGGCTCGATAAGCTGTCCGGTAGGATTGTTCGGGTTGACCAGCACCAAGACGTCAAGCGTGCTTAGCGCTGCCTCTACATCGTCGAGTGACAGGGGTACAACATAATGCCCTGCTCGCCCCCAGGCCTGCTCGTGTTCGGCGTAACAGGGTGCCAGTACGCCTATTCGCCCCTCAGGACGAAGTGTGGGAAGAGCCTGGATGGCCGCCTGCGAGCCGGCAGCAGGCAGCACCCGTGGAGCCCTGTAGTAACAAGCAGCAGCCTCCTCCAGGCCGTCGTTTGTCTCGGGCAGACGCGCCCAGGCTGATAACGGTATGTGGGGTATTGGCCAGGGCATAGGCGCAAGCCCTGTCGACAGGTCCAGCCAATCCTCCAACGCGATACCATAACGCTGCGCAGCCTTGCGCAGACGTCCGCCATGCTCAAGCACTGATCACGCCTCCCAGCACGATAACTGCCACCCAGAGCATGACGCCCCGACGGACGAGCAGCAGTGCCATATCGATACTGTGCGCTGTGGGTGCAGGCCCCAATCCCAGAACAGGCCGATCATGTAGCTCGCCGTGATAGCGCGCTGGACCACCCAGTGTCACGCCCAGCGCACCGGCGCCCGCCGCCATGACCGGACCGGCATTGGGACTGTCCCAACGAGGCGCCTGTGTTCGCCAGCAATGCAGAGCGGAGCCAAAGTTACCCAACAGTGCATACGTCAATGCCACCAGACGCGCCGGCACGTAGTTGAGCCCATCATCTATGCGTGCAGCCGCCCAGCCAAAGCGTTCGAAGCGGGTATTGCGATAGCCCCACATGGCATCCAGCGTATTGGCCAAGCGGTATAGAACAACACCCGGGGCGCCTAACAGGACAAACCAGAAGAGAGCCGCAAAAACAGCGTCGCTTCCGTTTTCCAGTACGGATTCCGTACCTGCCCGCGCGACAGCCTCTTCATCCAGCTCACGGGTTTCCCGGCTGACCACATAGCCAACACGCCGCCGCGCCTCCTCCAGGTTATTACGCCGTAGCGCCAGCGCGATGGGCTTGGCATGCTCGCCCAAGCTTTTAAGGCCAAGCGCGAAGTACAGCGCCAGCGCCTCAACCAGCCAGCCTACGTAGGGAATCTGATCGAGTAGCGCTACCAAGACGACCCACGGTAGTACAGCCATGCACCAGGCCGTCAGCCCGTGACTGCGCCAGCCGCCACCGCCTGGATTGAAACGGCGCTCCAGCGCGTTTGCCCACCGACCAAATCCCACCAGAGGATGCCAACGTCGAGGCTCGCCCAGTATCGTATCCAGCAGCACACCTAAAAAGGTGGTCAGGGCCAGAATCATGTCTTTTCAGTCTCCTTGACAGAACCCCAGCGGTTTTCAAACACGAGCTCATCCAACGGGCGAGCCGTTCGCCAACCCTCCTCGACCAGCATGGGCTGATTGTAGAAGGCCTCGACAGGCCCAAGACACAGGATGGCCAGCGGCTTGCTGCCTTCAGGCATCCCCAGCAGTTCAGCCACCGCAGTCGGGTCGAACAGCGAAACCCACCCCATCCCAAGCCCCTCCGCCCGGGCGGACAACCATAGATTCTGGATCGCACAAGACAGCGATGCCACGTCCATTTCAGGCAGCGTACGGCGTCCGAAGATATGGGCTTCTCGCCCCTCCATGAGGGCAGCCACCAGCAGCTCGGCACACTCTTTTATGCCTTCCACCTTGAGCCGCATGAACTCATCGCTACGCTCACCCAGCGCCTCTGCCGTGCAGACACGCTCGGACTCGACCAGCCGGTAAAGCTCGGCACGCAGCTCCTGATCAGTAATGCGCATGAAGCGCCATGGCTGCATGAGGCCTACGCTTGGCGCTTGATGAGCAGCGCTCAACAGCCGCCGCAGCTGATCCTCCGGTACATGGCCGCCACTGAAATGACGCATGTCACGTCGTTCGGCGATAGCACGATAGACGCCGGCCTGCTCGGCGGAAGGAAAGGCGTGAGGATTCATGGTGCTAGCAGGGCAGCCGCCGTTTCGGGGGCGGATGGCATGTAGAAGTGAATGTAGCTGGCAGTCAGGCGGCCCTGTTGGAACACCGACTCCGCCGTGGCCTTGCCATTGGGACAGATACCACGCAACGTTGGAGCCAATGGCGATTCCAAGGATGAGTGATGATACGTATGGCCACGCAAGGTGCCGCTCTCGAAGGCAACGCTTTGCAGCGCCAGTGCAGTAAGACGTGGCTGCAAGGTGGCTTCTCCTTCAAGAAGTCCAACCATCTCGCCCTGCTCGCCTGTCTTGTCAGCCAGGCGCTCCAGCAGATAGAGCATCCCCCCGCATTCGGCCAGAATGGGCTTGCCTGCGGCATGATGCGCCCGAATAGCAGACTGCATGACGGTATTTCCAGACAGCTGTTGAATATGTAATTCAGGATAACCGCCCGGCAAGTAGAGACTGTCTACTTCCGGTAACTGCTGGTCCTGCAACACTGAAAAATGCCGAATCTCAGCGCCCATGGCGCGTAGAAGATCAAGGTTCGCCTGATACAGAAACGACAGTGCCGCGTCGCGTGCCACCCCGATGCGTACATCTGCCAGCAGCGGTTCGACGCTCTTCTTCATAGGGGCCTGAAACAGCACAGGCTCCGGTAGTGAGGTATCGGCACTGGCAGCAATGGCATCGGCCGCAGCGTCCAGACGTGCATCCAGATCCGACAACTCGTCAGCCTGGATCAGCCCAAGATGCCGGCTCGGCAACTCGATACCCGAGTTGCGCGGCAAGGCACCAAACCAGCGCATACCGCTTGGCAAACTGGCCTTGAGCAGCTCGGTCTGCCGGGCGCTGGAGCCACGATTGGCCAGTACGCCAGCAAAGGGCAGATCCGCCTGATAATGTGCAAGACCGTAGGCTAATGCCCCAAAGGTCTGCGCCATGCCGGTCGCCTCAATAATACCCAGTACCGGCACATTGAAGCGACGTGCCAGGTCCGCACTAGACGGCGTGCCGTCAAATAGCCCCATGACGCCTTCGATAAGGATCAGATCAGCTTCGCCTGCCGCTTCCCATAGCAGCCGGCGACTTTCTTCTTCCCCTACCATCCACAAGTCAAGCTGGTACACCGGCGCACCGCTCGCACGGGCCAGGATCATGGGATCGAGAAAGTCCGGGCCGCACTTGAATACACGGACCTTGCGGCCCTGTCTTGTATGCAGACGTGCCAGGGCTGCCGTTACACTGGTCTTGCCCTGGCCGGAGGCCGGCGCAGCAACCAGGAGCGCCGGACACCGACGATGATCATGCAGGTTCAAAATTCGATTCCTTTCTGGGCGCGAATGCCGCTCTGGAAGGCATGCTTGACCAAGCCCATTTCACTGACGGTATCAGCCGCGTCGATCAGCGCCTGCGGTGCACCGCGCCCCGTTACGACAACGTGTTGGGAGACCGGACGCGCCTCGATATCCGCCAGCACGTCTTCAACCTTCAGGTAGCCATGCTTGAATGCGATATTCAGTTCATCAAGCACTACGAGTGCTATTTCAGGATCACTTAATAATGCCTTGGCCACAGCCCAGGCACTGGCAGCGTTTTCGATGTCCCGTTGACGATCCTGGGTCTCCCACGTGAATCCCTGGCCCATCACATGGTAACGGACCTCCTCGGGGAACCGCTGGAAGAACATCTGCTCACCGGTACTGACGCGTCCCTTGATGAACTGTACGACGCCCACTTTCAGTCCATGCCCCAAGGCTCGGGCCACCATGCCAAAGGCAGAGCTGCTCTTGCCCTTGCCGATACCGGTGTGTACCAGCAGCAAGCCTCGCTCATTCTGTGCATTGGCGATCCGCTCGTCCATGACAGCTTTCTTACGGACCATTCGCTCACGGTGGCGCTCATTGCGCGCATCATCGACGGGTAACGAGGTGGGGGTTTCTGGGGTATCGCTCATGACGCTCTCCTTCAGGCAAGGGCTGAGGCGAACGGAAAGATCTGCTCCGCAAGGATACAGATGAGGCAACGACGCACAACGCCATTAGCCCTGTGCGACGATCAATGCCCTCCGCATTGCCGTGTAACGCCTGAGGCCGGTCTCCGGGCTCGTGAGCGGAAAACTCCTCCGCCGCGCCTTCCCAGACAGCTGTCCAGTGGCCTGTGCGACGTTCAACTCACCTACCGTTGCGGGGGCAGCGCCGGCTTGCTACCGGCTTCCCTGTTTCACCTCGTCGACCCATGTCACGAGGCACCTCAAGCAGACGCGCAGGTTACGGGCAAGCCCTGGGAGCGTCAACGAAAGTCATGGCAAATGGGGATAAATCTTTGCGCAGAAAATCCACCGGCGCGACAGATTCATTTCGCTTTATCGTCACCGCGCTATCATATTTGATAGCCATGCTGGCTGAAGCTGGTGATAATGCGCCGCTTTCCATCCAGTCAAACCCTTTGGCTGGCCATGAAGTTATCGAGCTACAGGTCTCCCTATGTCCGAATCTACTGCCAACGATCCCCGTCTTAGCCGCATGAAGCGCCGTATCCGCAAGAAGCTCTATCTGGGCGAGTTCCAGGAACTGGCATTCGAGCTCAAGGCTGATTTCAAGGAATCGCTTGAAGACGAAGCGCTAGAAGCGCTGCTGAGCGATTTCGTCGATTTCGTCGAGTCCCGTAACCTGGACTACATGGGTGGCTTCGGCGAAACCTGGATCGAAGGCACTATCATGGCAAACAAGCGCTACGGCTCGCCCACCGAGGAAGACCGTCAGGCCCTGACCGATTGGCTCAAGGCACGCAAGGAAGTGGCAAGCGCTTCTGCCAGCGAACTCTACGATGCCTGGCACTTTGAAGAGTAACAGGTCATCGTGAAAAGCCCCGGCCAGTGCCGGGGCTTTTTTATTTCTGCTGCGTTCAGGAGGCTGGCCAGTAGATCCGCGTCAAGGGAATCAGAGATTTCAGCTCCAGATCCAGAGACTCGTAATGCACCAGAAGCATGTCGACTAACTGATCCATGTCCATCAGAGCCACCAATTGACCGGCGCGCTCGGCCTCATAGATGGCCTCCTGGCTGAAGCCGCATGTACTGACAAAAATACCCTTGTCGTCAGCCTTCAGACAGTTCAGAAGCTCTCGCAAAGTCTCACCGCCTACGGCACCTTGACGATGCTGAACCTGGACCTTTACATGAGGGGGATGCAGACCCAGGCCATCCAGGGAAGCCTCGATAGCCAGGCTGCCGTTGGACGCAGGAGGCTGTTTGGTGATAAATCCCATGGCGCGTACCAGACCGGATACCAGCTGGATGATCTGCGCCTCGGAAAGACGATCGAGCCGATCAGCAATCAGTTCGCGAGCCTGTGCTTCCATATCCTGTCGAACACTCAGGATAGTGTCGGCCTCCTGCTCGCCCGGCTGAAAATCACCACGGCTGAGTGAGTCGAGCTGCTGCCAAATTTCCTGGCGCAACTGACAGCCCTGCACCGCACTCAATGCATTGCGCGCCTTGACGCTGAGCTGCGCACGGGGAATCTGTGCATACCACCTGACTTGTCTCAGGTTGGGCCACTCCTCGCATTCACGCGGATCATAGCTGTACCCACCTGTAACATGTCCCAGCCAGTACTGACGCGTCCTATGGTCATACACGACTAAGGCATCGCCTACCCTAATGTCGTGGGTTAGCGTCTTGAGCGCCGACGCCCACGTGTCCAACATTGACTCACTATGCTGGGTCGTATACTCGGAAAGCTTGATCTTGATTGCCTTTTCATCCGGATAAGCCCGTAGATCGCCCAGCTTGGGCCAACCCAGCGCAATTATCCCACGGCGCAACGCCTCGTTAAGCGCGCGCCCTTCTACCTCAATCTTCCACGCTTGATTCATAGCGATGCGCTTCCATTAACCTGCAGACGCCTCCTGTTTGAAGGTACCCGCACATTCTGGTGAGAAATCAGTAATCAGGTTTGTAACCAGACCAAAATCCGGGAAGCGATGACGTCTAAAACGCCCGTGATATATTACAAATCGTGAGCCATGAAGTACTGCTAATCGTTGATAGCGACAAGCGGCGGCAGCAGATTACTGCTCAATGATGAGAAACTGTCTGCAAGTTTTTGGATAAAAACATCACATATTTTTCCTTAACCTATGCGAAGGGACATCGGTGTCGTTTTTCATCGATAATGCCGTTTGAACGTTTGAACGAATAACGGCTAACTCAAGACGCCCATGCAAGTGGAATCGCCTAACCACTTACAGCCTCTTAACCGTTAAATCAGGCCAGACAATCGAATTCTCGCTGCCCATTAGCGTCGTAACTTCACACTGACAGCATGCATTTCCCATGACAACGATTCTGCAAATCTCCGATACTCACTTCGGTACCGAACAACAACCCGTACTTGATGCGCTGGAAGATCATGTACGTGAACATGGCGCCGACTTGCTGATTCTTTCAGGAGATATCACACAGCGAGCCCGTGACAAGCAGTTCGAAGCCGGGCTGGCTTACGTGCAGCGTCTTGAGAAATATGGCATTCCAGCTACCCTGGTAATACCAGGCAACCACGACATTCCGCTTTATAACCTCTTTGCCCGCTTCATGACGCCCTATGCCAACTACCAGCGTCATTTTGGAAGCGACCTTGAGCCTACCTATGAAGATGAACATCTTCTGGTCATTGGATTGAACACTACGCACCCCAAGCGGCGCAAGGACGGAGCGGTTACATCCGAGCAGATTCAACGCGTCGTCGACCGCTTGAACAAGACCTCAAAGGAAAAGCTGCGCATCGTTGTAGCACATCAACCCTTTGGCGCCATGGTTCTGAGTGACTTGAGCAATCTGCAGGGCGGCGCAGGAGATGCGCTTACCGCCTGGGCTGACGCCGGCCTAGACTTGGTAATGGGTGGCCATATCCACCTCCCTTATGTTCTTCCTCTAAGCGGCCAGTACCCTGAGCTTTCCCGAGAGATATGGATTGTGCAGGCAGGCACGACGCTCTCCTCTCGCGTACGTGGCAGTGCACCCAACTCCTTCAATCGACTGATCGTAGGCAACGGTGAAACCAAATGCGTTGAGGTAGAGCGCTGGGACTTCATCGACAAGCGCTTTACGGTTGCCGAGCGCTTCAACCTGACCTGGAAGGCAGAAGAGCAGGCACTGGAGACGGATCGCCATGAGGTCCTGGTGCCCGGCGGTCAGCAGTAAGAAGGCTTATGCGTGCATGGCACTGGTCAGGCGCGCTCTTGTCAGAGGTACCTGCCGCAGCCGTAACCCTGTCGCATCGAATACCGCATTGGCAATAGCGGCAGGCACTGCAGCAGACGTTGCTTCACCTGCCCCAACAGAAGGCTGGTCCGGCTGATCGAGCAAGACGATGTCAATCTCTGGTACTTCATGAAAGGCCAGCACGGGATAGGCTCCCCACTCAAGACTGGTCACACCGGTAGGGTTGAACGTCACTTCCTGCTTGAGTGTACGGGCGATCGCCTGAATCACATTCCCCTCAATCTGATTCCTAACACCGTCCGGGTTGATGATGAGCCCGCAATCATGGGCAACCGTCACGCGTCTGACCCTTACTCCGGCTGAGCTGACATCCACATCGGCGACTACGGCCACATAGGCATTTTCATTCTCGTATTGAACGTAACTGATCCCGCGGCCCTGGACGGATTGGCCTTTCCATCGATCAGGACCCTGCTGTCGAGGCGTCCAGCGAGCCTGCCGGGTGGCCGCTTCAAGCACGGCACGGCCGCGAGGATCCTGCAGATAACGCAGTCGAAACGCCAAGGGATCAACCGACACGGCCCAAGCCAGCTCATCCATGAAGGATTCATTGGCAAAGGTGTTTGCTACCGCTCCCAAACCACGCAGTGCAGAGGGCCGTAGCGGCGAACTCAAGGGGTCGATCCAGTGCGTTTCAACCCGACAGTTCACGAGGGTATAACTGGTAGGCGCGTTACGGCCTCCCCCCGCGTTGGGCCCCTGGACGGCCAGTCCCCGGGAGAGCTGTCCGGCCAACAGAGAGGCAGCTCCCGCCTTGGCGCTGGGCCGGGTGACATGGGTAGGCGTCCAGTTCTGGAAGTGCCATGCCACAAGGTCACCGGATTCGTTCATCCCTCCCTGCAGCTGCATCAGCATAGCCGGACCCTTGGGGTTCCAACCGTGCTCGTCAGCCCTGGACCACTGCACACGTACCGGACGACCACAGTGCCTGGACAGCAGCGCAGCATCACCCGCGACATCGTCTGCCCCATTATGTCCATAGCATCCTGAAGCTTGGCTATAAATGACATGCACGGCGTGTTCGTCAATGCCTAGCAGATTGGCCAAAGCCGACCGTAACGGATAAATGCCTTGAGTACCCGACCAAATGGTTGCCGCGCCAGCTCGTACATCGGCAATAGCGCACGAAGGGCCAATCGAGTCGTGGTTTTGAAAAGGCCAGCGGTACTCAGCCGAAATAACCTGGGCGGCTTGTCCCATATGCTCGATGACATCTCCCTGCTCGACCAGCACCTCAGGCTCGCCGGCCACATGGCGTAAGCGGCCGTACAAATCGCCAGGGTTTGGCAACGTGGAGGTATAGCTCCACGTCACTTTGAGCGCACGGGCAGCCTGCATGGCCACCCATTCCTGTTCTGCAACCACACCCACGAAGTTGCCTTCATAGACCAGTTGCGCGCCTGCCGGTAGTTCACTGGCATCAAGGTGCTCGACTTTTAATCCATCCAGACGGCTGGCACCCGTTATCGGAGGACGAATCACCCGCCCATGCACCATACCCGGGACAGTTAGGTCATGAACGTAACGAAACTGACCGAAGACTTTGGCAGGAATATCTACCCGCGGTATGGATTGACCAACGACTCGATAGCTTTCGACTGCTCGAACACTAGCAGTCTTATCTACAGAACGTTCAAAGGCACCCTGCGTCAGCAGGTCGGAATAACGAACATAACGACCTGTTGGATCGCCTCGGTAGACCACACACCCATCCACCGTATCGAGCACCGACGTATCGAGCCCCAGGCGACGTGCACCCTCATTAAAAAGATAATGCCGGGCTGAAGCGGCAGCCTGACGCAATTGGGCACCACCCACCTGAATCGTCTTGCTCCCTGCTGTGATGCCCTGGTTGGGCGTCAACTGTGTATCACCCTGAATCAAACGAGTAGATTCGAACGAGACGCACAATTCATCCGCCACGATCTGGCGCAATGCGGTCTCAACCCCGGTTCCCAGCTCCACCTTGCCGCTATAGATAATGACGCGGCCATCCTGGCGAATAGCCAACCAGGCGTCGAGCTGCCTGGCGTCCAAGGTTTTCTGCATCTGCTCAGCCGAAAGGTCAGGCGTCAATAGCTCGGCAGCCCGAACACCGTTAAAGCTGAACCCTACCACCAGAGCGGATAAACCCTGGAGAAAACAACGGCGCGACACCAGAAAAGTCATAAGCGCTCCTCGCCCTGGCGCATGACGCCTGCGGCACGCTGGATTGCCTTGACGATGCGCGTATGTGTTCCACATCCACACAGATTACCGACAAGCGCCCGTTTGACCTGCTCGTCGGTTGGCGAGGTGTTTTGAGAGAGTAATGCCTGTGCACTCATCAACATGCCTGGAATGCAATACCCACATTGCGCGGCCTGCTCATCGATGAACGCCTGCTGCAGAGGGTGTGGTCGGTCTGGTGTGCCCAGGCCTTCAACGGTCACGATAGCCTGACTTGCCAGTGAGCCGACCGGCACGCAGCAGGAGCGTACAGGGCGACCGTCTGCCAGAACCGTGCAAGCCCCGCACTCACTAAGACCGCATCCGAATTTAGGGCTCATGATGCCCAGCTCGTTGCGCAGCACATACAACAATGGCACCTGCGGATCGACATCGACCTCGTAAGCCGCGCCGTTGACATTCAATTGATGGATTGTCATTGCCCGGCTCCTGCTTCTCGTTGACGGGCTACATCCTGAGCCGAAAACACATGGGTATGGCCACCGAACCGGTGGCCGATATAAGTGGCCAGACTCGCAATCTGATCATCATTCAAGAATGCGCGATAGCCGGGCATAAAAGCCTCATCCTGCATCCCCTTTCGCTCAATCCCTTCAAGCATGACACGAATGAGGTTCGTTCCATCCGGGTCGCGCACAGCCGAGTAATTTGGAAAAGAGCGCGGATAAGGCCCTCCCAGCCCTTGTCCATCGGGATGATGACAGCTCTCGCATAGCGACACGAATAACGCTTCGGCGTCTGTATTGCCCTGCGCTTCCGGCTTCACGCTTATTTCGGCATGCGTCGGTACGGTGCCCGGCTTTGCAGGCACGCTACGCAAATACGCCACCATGGCCCGCAGGTCTTCATCCGTCAAAAACCGCAGGCTACCGCTGACAACCTGTGCCATGGGTCCGCCCGCTACCGCCTCCCCACGCTGATGACCATTTCGCAAGTAATTCATCAGCTTTTCGTCACTCCAGCCACCGATACCACGAAGGTCAGACGTGATATTCCAGGCCGTCCATCCCTGCTGGCGCGCACCGGCATAGTGTAGAGAGCGATCCAGCCCCTGACTCCAGGTACGGGGCGTATGGCACTCCCCACAGTGCCCTAGCGCCTCGCTCAGATAAGCGCCACGGTTGATCTGTTCGTTCGAAGAAACCTCGTTGAAACGGCCTTCACGGAAATTGAGTAGCTTCCAGCCCTTGATGATCCAACGCTGATCGAAAGGAAAACGCAGCTCATTGGCAGGCGGCGTATAGACAACGCTTGGCCGGGACCTTAGATACGCAAGGATGGACAGAACGTCATTACGGGATAATTGGGTGTAAGCCGTATAGGGAAACGCCGGGTACAGATGTGCGCCATCAGGCCGTATGCCTTTATGCATGGCATTGAGAAACTGGTCGTCGTTCCAGGCACCGATACCAGTCGTGTTTTCAGGCGTGATGTTAGTAGAGTAAAGCGTACCGAAGGGCGTGATAAAGGCTACGCCACCGGCGAAGGGCAAGCCGTCCTTACGGGTATGGCAGCTCTGACAGTTTCCCAACTGTGTCAGGTATTCGCCCCGCTTCGCATCAATGCTTGCGCCCTCTCCCGCCCAGACAGGACCATTGAGCGTGGCGAGTAACAACAAAGGCAGGGCTTTACACAAAGCCCGCCCTAAAGGTGGGCCTAACCCCATCGGCTATCGTCCTATTCTTCTATTTTTCACCTGCCCCGATGCAATGGGACGACAGCTGCGATTCGACTCGCCAAGATAAAGGCCACAAGCGGTGTGTGCAAGCCAAATGGACCAAAACGGATTCAGCAAGCCTGGCGGTCATTATCAAAACCTCAGACTTGTCACCTGCCCAAAATTTACGTACTGCTTACACAAGCCAAACACTTCTTGCAGTTCAACTGGGTAGGATGCCTTTCCATGATTGCGCATACAACATGGGAGCACATATGCATCTTTTTTCTCTCAGCAAAACAGTTGTTGGCCTCGCAGCTATAGGCATAGCCAGTCTTGCTACGGCAGAGCCGCTTCACGGGCCTGGTCCCGGGTCAGACTGGCGTGCTCCACACAATGCCGGTCCGGCCTTCAACCCAGGCCCCCGACATGGGCACGGGCTACCAGACTTTGCGCGGGAGGTCTGGATAGGCAGTGCACTCTACTTTTTGGCTGCAGGTACTTACTATGCATGGAATGCCGATCAACAGCGCTATATCGTTGTAACACCACCTGTTCCTACAACAGTCAGTACACAAAGTTATGACGTCATCGCCTACCCGGCTCGCGGCCAGACGCCCGATCAGCAGGCTCGGGATCGATATGAATGCCATAGCTGGGCAGTCACTCAAAGTGGCTTTGATCCAGCCACCGCAACGGCAGCACCGCCAAGCGCAACTACGGATTATTATCGTCGCGCATTGACAGCCTGTCTGGCTGGACGTGGTTATAGCGTCAATTAAAAGAAGGGAAACAAACTATTCTAGCTAACCCGCCCAAGCGTTACCGTTTGGGTACAAAGCCGTCCGGCTTTCGTGACAGCCACTCCACGAATGTTCGTATCCGCTCATCCTCCATGAGGCGCTCACGGCTGTTGTAGGTGAGTGCTAACGCTTTCTCGTCAAACGTGGCATGAATGTGGTTATGGCACGGACGACATACCCACAGCGTTGCCGTAATACGCTCTATGCGATCAAAGCGCTTTTGCACGTAGGGCTTGTCATGCAGAGACTTGGGAATCAGATGATGCCGAGTGAGCGGAGCCTTTCGTCCGCAAAGTTCGCAGGCGTCAGGCTGAGGCGGCAGTCGAATCGCGTCTGGCATGAACGGGAAGGAAAATGTGTGTTTCCATCAGATTCAACCGATCCACCTGGAGTTCAAAGCGCCTCTGGTATCAGAGGCGCCCGCCAGCGGCACTGCTGGCCAGGTTAGGTGTAACCAGTACACGTTTGGCATCCAGATAGGACTTCTGCCAGTAACGGGTACTAAGGCTGTCTAGTCTTACCGTTCCGCCAGTACTGGGCGCGTGTACGAAGCGCCCTTCACCCACATAGATTCCCGCATGACTGACCTGCTTACCTCCAGCCGTTGCAAAGAAGACCAGGTCACCGGGCTGCAAGGCCGATTGAGAGATAGAAGGCGCGTTGAGAGTGATCATTTCCCGCGTGGAGCGCGGCAAGCGAATCCCCATGACGTCGCGGTATACGAAATTGATCAGGCCACTGCAATCAAAACCGCTGTCGGGCGTGTTTCCTCCGTAACGGTAAGGCGTCCCAACCAGCCCTATTGCGCGAAACAGAACGTCATCGGCAGCCTGTGAATGGGTATCAAGCTGAACCCTGGAAACAGGCGTTGGCGCAGGAGGCGGAGAAGGCGGCGGAGTGCCGGCACAGGCGGCCAGCAGAATGGTCAGAGCAGTCAGTGCGATACGAGCCAAAGCAGGCATAGGACAATCCATTCACTCTTGCATTCCACCTTGATCGCGCAGCGTTGAACGCGCTACGCGATCAACGCCTTGTTAGCGCAATATGCGCTTTCCTTCGAGGAAGCTGACCTTCCAATAATGGTCTTCAAGACTGTCTACACGAACACCGCCACTGCGATGGCTCGAGGAATGAATGAACTTCCCCTCGCCCATGTAAATGGCTGCATGACTGACACGACCGCGGCCGTTGTGATTGAACAGCAGAATGTCGCCTGGCTGCAGGTCGTTCTTGCTGACAACAGGTACATCAAGATTGATGATCTGGCGGGTTGAGCGTGGCAACTGGATACCGGCTTCCTCACGGAAGACATAATTGACGAAGCCACTGCAGTCAAAACCCTTGAGCGAGCTTCCGCCAGTGCGATAAGGCGTACCGACAAGCTCTTCGGCGCGGGTCAGGATGCTATCGGCCAGAGTCGGCATCGGCTGCGTGGAGCCAACCTCATGCTCCCAGCTCAAAGGCTGACGGGAGGCATGACCACCCCCACGGGTAGCTTTGCTGGAAAGCCAATGAATTGGCTGAGCCGATTGCTTGCTTTCAACAGCGGCCGATTGTTCCCGGGTCGGCTTTGAAAGCTGTGCCTGTTCAGGCTTTTGTTGTTGTGGAGCGTTGGCGCAAGCCGCCAACAAAGCAATAAAACTTAGGGGCACGAGGGGTGCTAAGCGAGTCCGTAGCATGGGCACGACCGTGTCGAAATTCAAAAGTTGCGACACTTTGCCGTTTACCCAACGAACAGGCAAGAATTTTTTAATCGGACATGTGACTTAAAATAATCGATAAAACGTCTACGGCCCTTTTTTGGAGCCTGACTGTCACCGATGCACTCAAATCAGTCATGGTTGGATTGATCTCGGCAACAAAACCCCCGTTGTTGAGGGTCTGCAAGGCTGGCTCGATGACATACGGGAAACTGGCGGTAGTGCCTATGAGGAGCACAACGTCATAACCGGTAGCATTCTGCTGCATCAGAGTAGATACCGCTCTGGCAGGTAAGGCCTCCTCAAACAGCACGACGGGCGGTCGTAAAACACCCCCGCAACGGTCACACCGTGGCGGCAGGGAATGACCAATTTTATCAGCAACAGGGATATTGCCTGCCTCGCAGGCCGAGCAAAACAGTGGCCCCATCTCACCATGGATCTCTATGACTCTGTCCATGGGCGACCCGGCTCGCCGGTGAAAACCATCGATATTCTGGGTCAGCACCCAACACTCAGACTTGCGCCGCTGTAACTCGGCTATGGCCTCGTGACCTGCATTGGGTTGAGCGCTAAGACAAGCCCTGCCCAACTCCGCCAGATACTTCCAGCAGACATCCGGACGGTGTCGAAACATCGTACCGGAGAGCGCAGCCTCGATAGGAATACCCTCTTCGGTTTTTCCGTTATACAGCCCATTGAGACCACGATAGGTAGGCAGACCAGAGTCTGCCGAAAGCCCAGCACCTGTTATCACAAGAATCCGCTGAGCGCTTTCAAGCGCCTGGGCCACCTGCCGTATCGTGTCCATCAATGATTTACCGTATGCGCGAGCATGACCGAAAGCTGACACAACGGCCGCTTGCTTTCCGCCTGCCATTGATTGAAGGCGGCCTGCATGGCAGCCCGATCACGCTGACTGGTCGGCTCCTTGTCGATAACGTTTTGAGCCTTGAGCGCAGCCACAACGTCCTGCGTGGCAACGAAAGTGTCCTTGCCCGCCATTCTCAAAAAACGCGGTGCCGAAAGCCCTCCCATCTGGCTACCTCGCCGAGATAAAAGCTGCCAGAGTCCCACAATATCCTCTGAGGGCCAATTCGCCAGAAATTGGCCAAAGTCACCCTGTTCCCGTTGGATATCCAGGATGAACTGCGCATTACGGGGAACGCTTTTCAGCTTCCCCAGATGCCGGATTAGACGCGTGTCCTGCATGAGCCGCTCCAGCCATTCGCCGCCCATCAGGACGACCTTTTCTGGATCAAAGCCAAAGAAAACCTCTTCGAACGCAGGCCACTTGGCGTCTACCAGGCTGTGCTTGAGACCCGCACGAAATATTCGCCGCGTCATCAAGGACAAATAGCGGTCAGCAGTCACTTGGGCGAGCGCTTCGGCTGATGCGGGCTGGGGTAATACCGCTTCAAGGGCTTTGGAAGAGCCGAAGCGGTTCAGGCAAAACTCATGGAGCCAGGCATAGTCACGCATTGGAGAACACAATACCTCAGAGATTCATAACATCCAGAAAACGCGGTGTAGCGTCCTCATCGATGCGCAGGTTCACAAAATCGAACAAATTACGGTCGGCCAGCTGCGAAGGAACTACATTTTGCAGAGCCCTGAACATAATTTCGGTGCGCCCTGGGGTCTTGCGATCCCACTCCTGAAGCATCTCCTTGACTACCTTGCGCTGCAGGTTTTCTTGGGAGCCGCACAGGTTGCATGGAATGATCGGGAACTGCTTGAGCTCTGCGTAGGCTTCGATGTCCTTTTCGCTGCAATACGCGAGCGGACGGATTACGACATTGCGTCCATCGTCTGCCAAAAGTTTAGGCGGCATTGCCTTGAGGGTTCCGCCATGGAACAAATTAAGGAAAAAGGTCTCTACTATGTCGTCCCTGTGATGGCCAAGCGCCATCTTGGTCGCTCCAATTTCGTCGGCATAGGTATAAAGCGTTCCGCGGCGCAGACGCGAGCAAAGCGAGCATGTCGTTTTGCCTTCGGGAATCTTTTCCTTGACGATCGAATAGGTGTCCTTTTCGATGATGTGGTAAGCCACACCGATGGATTCGAGATAGGCCGGCAGTACGTGCTCGGGAAAGCCTGGTTGCTTCTGGTCCATATTGACCGCAACGATCTCGAATTTGATAGGCGCGACCTTTTGCAGGTACAGCAACACATCAAGCATGGTATAGCTGTCTTTACCACCAGACAGGCAGACCATGACCTTGTCGCCATCTTCGATCATGTTGAAATCGGCGATGGCTTCGCCAGCCAGACGTCGCAAACGTTTCTGGAGCTTGTTCTGATTGACAGAAAGGGTGCTCATGGATGAATCCAAATCAGGAAATGCACGAAAAGGACTATTTTACGCGTAAAGCACGGTTTCCCCTACCCTGCTCTGTACAACCCGCTTATCGGTATGGGCTATGACTGCTTTTCAACCAGCCCCGAATGAAACGCTCATTCATCAATTGCATGCATTGCTCAAGGCGGCCCCTGCAGGGTTATCGGAATACGATGTGATCCAGCGCCTGAGAGCGGACCGGTCACCCTTTGTGCCTCAAGAGCCGCTGCTGGATAAACTGGTACTGTTCCGCACGCACTTCGTCTTGTTCAATGCCTTGTATACCCTGCGCGATCGATTATGGGCCAATGCCAGTGCGCACCTTGAGATCCATGCCCTGCGCATTCAGCTACAGGATTATCGCCGAGCAAAACCCGGCCTGATCGTAGCGGATCCTTTGCGCAGCTATTATCTGGATCTCGAACAGCTCGACACGACCACGCTGGAAGACGTAGAGGCGCTGCTAGAGAGCTTCTGGACTCGCCAGAATGATGAAGGTGGCATCAAGTCTGCCTTTGCGTTGCTGGATCTGGACGAGTCTGCTTCATACTCAGCCATTCGCCATCGGTACCGACAGCTGGTTAGCCGTAACCATCCGGATCGTGGAGGCTGTACCGCAACTCTGCAGTCACTCAATGGGGCAATGGAAGCGCTCAGGCGACATCATTTGCGTAATGAGAGCATCAATCAGTAATTAGCTGTCCGGGCTGCTTGCCGGTAAGCGGCTCGCTTAGGCAGTCGATGCGCTTTGACGCATAATAGGCTCGATACGGAGAAAGCGAATGCCTCAAGCCTTACTCGCTCGTGTCGAAGACTGCTATCAGCTGGCCGAGCAATTTTTCAAAAAACCGTTTATTCGCCCCGACGTGAGCCTTCGCCTACGAGGACAGAAAGCCGGGGTTGCCCATCTGCAGGAGAACCGCCTGCGCTTTAACGAGGTGCTCTACAGGCAGAATCAGGAGCATTTTTTAAAGCATACCGTTGCCCACGAAGTGGCCCATCTGGTAGCTCACCAACTATTTGGCAGTCGAATAAGTCCGCACGGCAAAGAGTGGCAACTCATCATGCAGGGGGTATACGGTCTGCCACCAAGCAGATGCCATACCTATGCAATCGAGCGTCCGGCACGGAAGGTCTACCTCTATCGGTGCGGCTGTTCGGAAAGCCCTTTTTCCTTTACCTCACGCCGACATGGACTGGTCAAGAAAGGGTATCGCTACTCCTGCCGTCGCTGTCAGAGTCCGCTGACTTACACAGGGCAAACACGGCTCGACAATGAATGACGAACAAGCAATAAAAAGCCCCGTCTAGACGGGGCTTTTTATTGGGAGAGATCAAGCCACCTTGTGGGCTTCTTCTTCCTCTATACGCGTCGGGCCATTGGCCAGCTCACGGTGCAGTTGGCCCTCATCCAGCTGGTTACACCATTTGGCAACCACAATGGAGGCGACACCATTACCTACCAGGTTGGTCAGTGCACGAGCTTCGGACATGAAGCGATCGATACCTAGAATCAGGGCCAAACCCGCAACAGGCAAGTGACCTACCGCGGACAAGGTTGCAGCCAGGACGATGAAACCACTACCCGTTACACCTGCCGCACCCTTGGAGGAGATCAGCAGCACGAGCAACAGCGTGATCTGATGCGTGATATCCATGTGGGTATTGGTTGCCTGAGCAATAAACACAGCCGCCATAGTCAGGTAGATGGATGTGCCATCCAGGTTGAACGAGTAACCGGTTGGAATTACCAGGCCAACCACTGACTTCTGAGCGCCCAGTTTCTCCATCTTGGTTAACATGCGTGGCAGTGCAGACTCGGAGGAAGACGTACCCAGCACGATCAGCAGTTCTTCACGGATGTACTTGATGAACTTGAGAATGCTGAAACCGTGGGCACGGCAAATGGCGCCTAGCACGATAAGCACGAACAACACGCAGGTTATGTAGAAGCACAGCATCAACTGGCCGAGCTGAACCAGCGAGCCCACACCGTATTTGCCAATCGTGAAGGCCATGGCACCAAAGGCACCGATTGGAGCCAGCTTCATGATGACATTGATGATATTGAAGAATACGTGAGAGATGCGATCGATGAAGTTGAAGATCAGCTCGCCTTTCTCTCCCAGACGATGCAGGGCATAGCCGAACAAGACAGCAAAGAACAGCACCTGAAGAATTTCACCCTGGGCGAACGCATTAACCACCGTCGACGGGATGATGTTCATCAGGAACTCAATGGTGCTCTGCTTTTCACCAGCAGCCGCGTAAGCAGCGATACCCTTGGTATCCAGAGTGGCAGGGTCAACGTTCATGCCAGCGCCCGGCTGGACAACGTTTACAACAATCAGACCAATGATCAGGGCAATGGTCGACACGATTTCAAAATACAGCAGCGCATAACCGCCGGTCTTGCCGACAGCCTTCATGCTCTGCATGCCGGCAATCCCTGTTACAACGGTACAAAAGATGATCGGCGCGATCACCATCTTGATCAGCTTGACGAAACCATCACCTAGCGGCTTCAGGGCAGCACCGGTATCCGGGTAAAAGTGACCAATCAAGATACCGATAGCAATAGCCACCAGAACCTGAACATACAAGGACTTATACAACGGGGGTTTTGCAGCAAGAGGCACTGCGGTTGCTTCAATTTTAGCTGTCATGGGAGTAATTCCATGGTGCTTACGCTCACATCCTTGCGATACGTCAAGCCAATCGCGTTCTGCCCCTCATCCAGGGAGCTTTTGTTGTGGATTAAGGCCATGCCTTGATCTTGCCATATACAATGCAAGCCATGTGCCATCCCAAAATAAAAGACAAAATTCCATATTTTTCATAGCGTTAGCTACTGAGAAGTATGAATAACGAGGTTCAAGAGGCGGATATTCGCCCAAGGTGGCGGTTTTCCCCCGGTGGTATTTGGGGGAAAACCGCCGCAGCAGAGGTTGGCATTGCCGATAAAAAACTGATCATGCAACACCTGTCTGATGCCAATGACTGACTGTAGCGTCGCTTGGCGGATGAGATGCAGCGCGGCAGAATGCTTTCATGACTACTCTCTATCCTGGCGATATTCTTCCAACCTTGTACTGGCCGTTTTCAGTTGAGCGACTGGGCGTGGCTCTATACTCCACGCGCTTTATCCCTACCCTGTTAACCGCCGCGGATTTCGACTGCCTTGACATGGCGCTGCCCCCGTCACTGCTAAAGGCCGTGCCGAAGCGGCAGACCGAATTTCTGGCTGGACGATTGTGCGCACGAGCATCGTTAGCTGAAACAACAGGAGCCGTGCAAACGCCACACGTAGGGAAAGATCATGCACCTATGTGGCCGAGAGGCTTCTGCGGCTCCATTACTCACAGTCACGGCTGGGCAGGAGCAGCAACTGCGGCAACCAGGCACTGGCAAAGTATCGGACTGGACGCCGAGACGCTGCTGGCTCCAGGACGTGCAGCGAGGCTGGCCAGTGAAGTGCTGACGCCCCGTGAACATGAAAGCCCTGATGCTGAAACCGCCTTTTATGTCACTGCAGTCTTTTCGCTCAAGGAGAGTCTCTTCAAGGCGCTTTATCCGCTGACTGGCGTTCGCTTTTATTTCCAGGATGCCGAGCTGGTCGAATGGGATCCATCCGGCTATGCCCGGTTACGTCTCGCCAAGACGCTTTCACCCTGCTGGCAAAAGGGGCGGGAGCTTGAGGCCGTGCATGTGCTTGAAGAGCAGCGCTTTCTGAGCATGATCAGAGTGCCTGCTGGAATCTAATAAAAAGCGGAGTCTAAGCTCCGCTTTTCGTCACGACTTGCCCTTCACATCATCATGCTGCGGGCATCGGCTACAGGTGCCGGTGGAATGGGATCGGGTACAGTGGGCTCGCCAGGCTCGATGGGTTGCGATGGCGGAGAAATAGGCTCAGTCGGAACACCAGGCTCAATAGGCTGGTCTCCACCCATCCATACTGGAATGAAGGCCAGAATGGTTTCGTCCTCTTCCACCTGTCGTACTACTTGGATACTCAAGGTCATAGCTTGCTCTCCTACTCGACCGGTTTTACCGGATTCATCCGGGCTGTAATGGATAGAACCTAATACGGCCAAGAAATTCATAATTTCCGGTAAGTGGTCGCTTTTGACTGTTTAAAGAGCCCGCACGCTTTGAACGCTTCAGAGCTTCCTTAAAGAGCATGCCTAAACGGTATGTCGGGCTCATGACAGCCTAATGATGATGTCTTTTCAGCGCGTGGTTTTTTGCAAATACCTCTTTACCCATTGCCTCGATCTGGCGCTCGATTAACCTCTCGAAAGGCGCAAGCAGCGCATCGAAACGCTTGGGCATCTCTAATATGTTCAAGGCCGTGACAATCGCCTCGATGGTCGAGACAGCCCCAGCGGCAGGAGCTTTTCGAAGGCGATAACGCGAAGAAAGACCGGCAGGTAAGCTGACTCGTGGTAACGCTGCCACGCACGGATTAAGGTACAGCAGCTTGCGTGCCTTTCGCCATGTGCCGTCAGGTATGACAAGCATAGTCTTGCCAGAATGCTCAGCTTTGGCCTTTATATGCTCAAGGCTTTCAGCCTGCTCGTCAGGAAACAACAACCAGGGCGTATACCCTTCCCAACGGGCTTCGAGCCCTTCGAACTGCTCACCAACAAGCAACTCGCTGTTTACCAAACCTAGTGCGGCCAGGCGCGCCGTGTTCAGCGCATGCTGGGTTTCGTCAGGGTGCTGCAGGATCAACAGGCGAGTCGCACTGGAAAGCCTGGGAACAAGCGCGCACAAGCAATGGCTTTCAGGACGCTGGCATGCAGCACAACGTGGGCGTGACATATAACCTCTAGGTAGACCAATAGCAGGTAACAGCCATCAGTCTACCTCAAGCGTTGCCTAGCGATTAAAGCGCTCTGCCAGATCACGCAGATAGACTGCCATCTGCTCAAGCTCACCACTGAGCACAGCACCTTGCTGTGACTGTTGAGTGCTGTGATCGGACAACTCGGCAATGCGGGTGATCTGCTGATTGATGTCCTCTGCCACATGGCTCTGCTCTTCTACCGCCGTAGCCATCTGCTGGCTCATGGCCGTGATTCGCATGACCGCCTGGCTGATTCCCTCCAGTGCCTCGCGTACAGCTGCCGTGTGTTCTTCACTCTGCCGTGAGGCCTCTTCGCCCTTGGCTGCTGTAGCAACGGCGCGCTGCGCGCCTGAACGCAGGTTCTCGATGATCTGGTGAATCTGCTGGGTAGAATCACGCGTACGTGAAGCCAGCGAGCGCACCTCGTCTGCGACCACGGCAAATCCGCGACCAGCCTCGCCTGCCCTTGCCGCTTCAATCGCAGCATTAAGCGCCAGTAGATTGGTCTGCTCGGCAATCGAAGTAATCACATCGGCAACACTGCCGATCGACTGGGTGGAATCGGCAAGCTCACCCACTGCCTGTCCAATTTCACTCACGGCGCCAGCCAGCTGCCTCATGGAGGCTAAACTCTCATCCGCCACGTCACGACCATGCAGGGCCAGCGACTCCGCCTCGCCAGCAGCCTGAGCCGTCTGGTTAACGTTTTGCGAAACCTCCTGAATGGTGGCAGACATTTCATTGATTGCGGTGGCTGACTGGTCGGTCTCATGGCGCTGACGATCAAGCAACTCGGCTTGAGCACGTGCAAGACGCGACGACTCTGCTGCCTTGCTCTGCACGTTGTTGCCGGTATCCACCAGGCGAGTCAGTGCCGTTTGCAAACGTGACTCCTGGCTTTGCAAGGCGAGGTCCATCTGGCCTGCCGCACCAAACTGGTTACTGTACGTAGGCGCAACGATGGCGCTGGTAAACATCTTCGGATTGGCCTCGAAGATCTTTTCAATAGCCCAGCGCTGACGCTTGAACTGCCAGAAGGTAATGCCTAGTGCACTGGCAATGATCACACCCGCCTGGGCAAGGTCGTTGAAATAGAAATGACCGCCAAAGATAACCGCACCGCTGAAAAGCGTAGGCCATGCAATTTTGACAGAATGCTTGATGGCTTCTGTTACCGGTACTGCACGCTTGCCTTCACGCAGCCGTGCATACATGACATCGGCCCGCCGGATCTGATCCGCGGTAGGCAACACACGTACGGACTCATAGCCCACCATCTGGCCATTTTCCCAGATAGGGGTGACGTATGCATTCACCCAATAATAGTCGCCGTTCTTGCAGCGGTTCTTGACGATACCCATCCAGGCCTTGCCTTGTTTAAGGGTATCCCACATATGGCCAAATACACCCTCAGGCATATCTGGATGACGAACCAGATTATGTGGACTGCCAATAAGCTCTTCTCGTGTAAAACCACTTATTGCGACAAAAGCGTCATTGCAATAAGTAATTTGTCCCTTGAGATTCGTCGTTGAGATAAGACGCTCACTTTCCCTGAATGTACGAGCCTGTTGTGTCACTGGCAGGTTTTTGCGCATGGCGGAGAAGCCTTCTTGATTTTCCAAATAAGCGGACGCCCACTCAAATGATGGCAAATAGCATTCATGTTAGTTGTCATCATTTTTTAACGTCGATTACTTATCGGCACGCCGCATATGAGCTTTAAGAATTCTTTGAAAAGTCTGTATTAGACTTTCGCGATTACGGCCTCGGCGAAATATGAGCGAAAATGGCGCTTGATAGCCAAACATTGCTGGCTGTAAAGCACGTAATCGCCCTTGATTAACCCACGCATGAACATAATGCTCAGGTAGATAACCTATATAAGCTCCTGAAAGAATTAATATTAACTGAGCCTCCATACTTTCAACTGTTGCCGCACTTTCCTTGAACCCATGCCGAGCCAGTTCGGCCTGACTCCAATAGCCTCTTCGGACCATTCTTTGTTGAGTAATAAGTTCTTCGGGAAGATGTCTTTCCTTGAATAAAGGATGGCGGTCGCTGCAATACAACCAATGTTGTTCACGATAAAGTGGCTGGTACGTTACCCCATTCATTCGCGCAGAAAACGCACCGATGGCTAAGTCCAAACGGTTTTCAAGAATGGCCAGTTGAAGGTCATAAGGACTCATGACCGTCAGATGAATGTGGACTGAGGGGTATTCACCTGTATAAGCACCGATAACATCCGCCAATGACAAGGCAGGCTCATTGGCTAACGAGTCCAGCATCCCCAGCTTGAGCGTACCGCTCAGCTCGCCCTTGAGCGCGGCTGCATATCGCTCAAAGCCTTCGATCTCTCCCAGGATTCTCAACGTCTCCTGATAAAACATCTCACCCTTGCTGGTCAGCCCAAACCCGCCGCGCCCACGATGACACAAGGTGATGCCCAATTGGCTTTCCAACTGGCTCATATAGGTACTGATGGCTGACGTTGACAGATTCAGTTCACGCTGTGCCGCTGCAAAGCCCTGGCTCTGGACAACAGTCGCGAAAATTCTGAGTAGACGAATATCGTGCAGCGCATTGGCCATGGACAGGATCCGTTGTCTTATTTTTTTCAGCCTATCCGATAGTTTAGAAATCTCTGAACTGATTTTTTGTACGTGCCGATTTTTCAAGCGCTGTTTCCTTCACACAATCGGGCCATCGTTTCGCAGGCAGGAGATCGATTGTGGAGAAAAAACTTCATCAACCGCTGGGTGGTAACGAGATGCCACGCTTTGGGGGCATCGCGACCATGCTGCGCTTGCCTCACCTCGAGTCGCCTGCCGGGCTGGACGCCGCCTTCGTTGGTGTGCCATTGGATATTGGAACATCACTGCGCTCCGGCACCCGCTTTGGTCCACGCGAAATTCGGGCCGAATCCGTCATGATCCGCCCCTACAACATGGCAACCGGCGCCGCACCATTCGATTCGCTCTCGGTGGCCGACATTGGCGATGTAGCCATCAATACCTTCAACCTTCTCGATGCCGTACGGATTATTGAAGAGGCCTATGACGGCATTCTTGAGCACAATGTCATTCCGCTCACCCTTGGAGGTGACCATACGATCACCCTGCCTATTCTCAGAGCCATGAAGAAGAAATATGGCAAGGTTGGGCTGGTTCATGTCGACGCCCATGCCGATGTGAACGACCACATGTTTGGCGAGAAGATTGCTCATGGCACTACTTTTCGCCGAGCAGTCGAAGAAGGCCTGCTGGACTGCAATCGCGTCGCGCAGATCGGACTACGTGCCCAGGGTTATACGGCAGACGATTTCAACTGGAGCCGTGAGCAGGGATTTCGCGTCGTGCAGGCGGAAGAATGCTGGCACACATCGCTCTCTCCTCTGATGTCGGAAGTCCGGGCAAAAGTGCAAGGCGGCCCTGTTTACCTATCGTTTGACATCGACGGTATTGACCCCGCCTGGGCTCCAGGAACCGGCACCCCTGAAATAGGTGGACTGACCACCATTCAGGCGCTGGAAATTATCCGCGGCTGCCACGGGCTTGATCTAGTGGGAGGCGATCTTGTGGAGGTATCTCCCCCATACGACACTACAGGCAACACCTCTTTACTGGGCGCCAATCTGCTTTATGAAATGCTGTGTGTACTGCCTGGGGTGGTACGCCGATAGCCGCTGTAACGATAAATAAATCCGAGGAGTCCGCAAAGACTCCCGTTTGAGGCAGGTCCAGAACTTGCCTCAGGCAATTAGCCTTCCGGCCTTGCCGTACTGCCGAACACCAACCCGCGGGCCCAGCGCCTACGGGGATAACAAAAGAAGCCATCGCTCAGTGCAGTGGCCTATAACCGTGTCGAGGCGACCATGGATAACCCTAACGGTATCACCCGTATCGAAACCTTTGGCGTCGAAAAAATCCCGGACGCCGAGCGCAATGCTACTCCTTTCGATTTGTTTCGCATGATTTTTGGTGGAGCGAATACCTTCGCTACTGCCGTGCTGGGCAGTTTTCCTATTCTTTTTGGCTTGTCTTTCGAGGCAGGCGTCTGGGCGATTCTTCTGGGCGTCATGACCGGCGCGGTTATCCTTGCGCCCATGGGCTTATTTGGCCCTATAAACGGCACGAACAATGCCGTCTCGTCCGGGGCTCATTTCGGTGTACATGGTCGCATTGTAGGCTCGTTCCTTTCCCTGCTGACCGCTATCGCGTTCTTTTCACTTTCCGTATGGAGTTCAGGCGATGCCCTGATCGGAGGTGCCAAGCGCCTGATCGGTCTTCCTGAAACAGACCTGACGCTCGGACTGGCCTACGGGGTATTTGCCATACTGGTTTTGACGGTCTGCCTGTATGGCTTCCGCTTCCTGCTCTGGGTAAACAAGGTCGCGGTCGTTAGCGCCAGCGTGTTGTTCATGCTGGGAATCGCAGCCTTTGCAGGGCCGTTCGACGCAAGCTATGCCGGCACGCTCAATCCCGGCACAGAAGGCTTTTGGGCAGCGTTCATAGGCTCGGCGCTGGTTGCCATGAGTAACCCGGTCTCCTTCGGCGCCTTCCTGGGTGACTGGGCACGCTATATTCCTCGCCAGACATCTAAACTGCACATCATGCTGGCCGTGGTGCTTTCCCAGGTCGCAACGCTGATTCCTTTCCTGTTCGGTCTGGCCACGGCCAGCATCGTGGCCGTAAAAGCCCCTCAGTATATTGCTGAGAATAACTATGTGGGCGGCTTATTAGCCATCTCCCCCAGCTGGTTCTTTTTGCCCGTCTGCCTGATTGCCACCATTGGTGGAATGTCTACCGGCACCACCTCCCTTTACGGTACAGGGCTGGACATGTCCAGCGTCTTCCCTCGTGTATTGACGCGAGTACGTGCCACGCTCCTCATTGGTGTTGCGGCCATTGTATTCATCTTTATCGGCCGCTTCGCCGCCAATCTGGTTCAGAGCGTGTCGACATTTGCAGTGCTGATCATTACCTGCACCAGCCCCTGGATGATCATCATGATCATCGGATTGATCAATCGGCGCGGTTTTTACTGCCCTGACGATCTGCAGGTCTTTACTCGCGGCGAACGTGGCAGACGCTACTGGTTCCACCACGGCTGGAACTGGCGGGGCCTGGGTGCCTGGATTCCCAGCGCAGTGGTTGGGTTGCTATTCGTCAACCTGCCCGGTCAGTTCGTAGGCCCCTTAGGCGAGGTGGCAGGCGGAATCGATATCAGCCTGCCCATCACGCTAGGCATGGCCGCCCTGCTCTATAGCCTGCTGCTCCGGCTTTTTCCAGAGCCGATCGAAGTCTATGGCCCTGCCCGGCTCAACGCATCTGCAACACGCGGCAGCCCTGCACTGATCAGCTCCAACGCCAGCCTATCCTGATTTCTGGAGTGACACCTATGAACATTGTCAGCCGAGATCAGTGGTTCGAGGTAAAGCGTGGCGCCGATGGGATCAGTCTGATCCACGAACCTTACATTCGGCCCTTTTACCGCTGCAACCTCTGGCACATTCAAGGACGAAACCGTGATGTTTTGATCGATAGCGGCTCGGGTGTCGTCAGCCTGCGGGAGCAACTTCCCTGGCTGACCGAGCGTCCCTTGACGGCCGTGGCAAGCCATACGCATTTCGATCATATCGCTGGGCATCATGAGTTCGATGAGCGTCTGGCGCACCCTGCTGAAGCCGATATTCTCGCCCATCCCACCCGCGAGAATACCCTGGCGGCCGGCTACGTCACGGACGCCATGTTCGAGGCACACCCTGACTGCCCGCTGTGCTATGCCGAATACCGCGTCAAAGCTGCTCCAGCGACTCGCCTGATCGAGGAAGGCGACATTCTTGACCTCGGCGATCGCCACCTGGAGATCCTGCATACACCCGGGCATTCGCCTGGCGGCATCAGCCTATGGGAAGCCGCCACCGCAACGCTATTCAGCGGCGACATTATTTACGACGGGCCGCTGGTCGAGGATGCCTACCACTCGAATCTGGAAGCCTATGCCTTAAGTCTGGAGCGGCTTCGACAGATGCCTATCCGCACGGTACACGGCGGGCATTTCCCCAGTTTTTCCGGTGAACGCCTGCGGTACCTGATCGACGGCTGGCTCAAGGCACATGCCTGAAGCCTCTCGTTGCCCGGTTCCTTATTCAACTGATTCTAAAGGAGGCCTTCATGGCCCTGGATATCCTTGTGGTCCTCGCCTATGTAGCTGCCATGCTTTTACTAGGTTGGATCGGCATGCGCCGCGCCAAATCCCATGATGAGTTTCTAGTGGCGGGTCGCAACCTCGGCCCCACATTTTACATGGGCACTATGGCGGCTACTGTATTGGGCGGCGCCAGCACGGTAGGTACAGTGCGCCTGGGCTATGTACACGGTATCTCCGGGTTCTGGCTGTGTGCGGCGCTGGGGCTTGGCATCATTATCCTGAATCTGTTTTTGGCCAAACCGCTCCTTAAACTTCGCATCTTTACCGTGACTCAGGTACTGGAACGGCGTTACAACACAACCGCACGCCAAGCCAGCGCCGTCATCATGGTGGCCTATGCACTTATGCTGGCAGCGACCTCGACCATTGCCATCGGTACAGTCATGCAGGTGCTTTTTGGCATTCCCTTCTGGCTGGCCATCGTGATCGGCGGCGGCGTGGTAGTGGTGTATTCCGCAATTGGAGGGATGTGGTCCCTGACACTGACGGATATCGTCCAGTTCGTCATAAAGACCGTAGGTCTGATGTTCATCCTCCTGCCGATCTGCCTGTACAGGATTGGCGGCTGGGATGAACTCGTTGCCAAGCTGCCTGCCTCCAGCTTCAGCTTTACCGCCATTGGCTGGAGCACGATCGTGACGTACTTCGTCATCTATTTCTTTGGCGTCCTGATCGGACAGGATATCTGGCAGCGGGTATTTACTGCCCGAAATGAGCGCGTCGCCCGCTATGCAGGTACTACCGCAGGCGTCTATTGCGTGTTGTACGGACTAGGTGGAGCCCTGATTGGCATGACAGCCAAGGTGCTCTTACCGGATCTGGACAATGCCAACAATGCCTTTGCCGCAATCGTTCAGGCAGCCCTGCCGGATGGCATCCGGGGCCTGGTGATCGCTGCCGCTCTGGCTGCCATGATGTCTACCGCCAGCGCGGCCCTGCTGGCTGCTTCCACAGTTTTAACGGAAGACCTGATCCCGGTATTGCGTCAGGGAAGGCCGCTGACCAATCTCTCGCTCAACCGTCTGTTTACCTTGCTCGTCGGGCTCATCGTATTAGGTATTGCCCTAGCAGTAGACGATGTACTCAACGCGCTGACGTGCGCCTATAACCTGCTGGTTGGCGGCATGTTGATTCCCCTGATCGGCGCCATCTATTGGAAGCGAGCAACCACACCTGCCGCGATCACCAGCATGTTGTTGGGCTGTCTGACGGCACTGATCTTCATGTTCAAGGATGGCCTGGAAGCCAACACGCCCATTTATTTCAGTCTGGCGGTCAGTCTGAGCAGCTTCGTATTGCTGAGCCTTCTGGCTCGCTCCGCTCAACATGCCCTGGCAACAACCGCGCCTGAGGAGATCTAGCATGGTTACCTGCGGCCAATTTCTGGTTCGACAACTTGAAGCCTGGGGCGTGGATACGGTATTTGGCATTCCCGGTGTTCATACCGTTGAGCTTTACCGAGGCTTACCAGACAGCAGCATTCGCCATATTACGCCTCGCCATGAGCAAGGTGCAGGCTTCATGGCGGACGGTTACGCTCGCGCCAGCGGCAAGCCCGGAGTCTGCTTTGTCATTACCGGCCCCGGCGTAACTAATATCCTGACTGCCATGGCTCAAGCCTATGCAGACTCCATCCCCATGCTGGTCATTTCAAGCGTAACTACGCGGGCTCGCCTGGGGCGGAACGGTGGCTATCTGCATGAGCTGACCGATCAGCGCGCCATGACCGCCGGGGTGACAGCCTTCAGTCATACGCTGCTGGATGTCGACCAGCTGCCTGCGGTCCTGACCCAAGCCTTTGCGGTATTCGAAAGCCAAAGGCCTCGACCTGTACACATTGAGCTTCCCCTCGACGTCATTACCGCGCCCGCCGATCACTTGTCCCTTGTATGCAAACCCTGCTTCAGCCGCCCGGCACCTGATCCGCAGCAGCTCGACCTGGCCGCCAAGCGACTCGGAAACGCCAAACGTCCATTGGTACTACTGGGAGGCGGCTGTATTGCCGCAGCCAGCGAAGCCAGGATTCTTGTCGATAGACTCGCAGCGCCTGCCGCTACCACTATTAATGCCAAAGGAGTACTGCCTGACCACCATCCACTGGGATTGGGGTGCAACCAGTCATTGCCCGCTGTCAGGCAACTGGCAAAAGAGGCGGATGTCATTCTGGCTATCGGGACAGAACTGGGCGAGACGGATTATGACGTGGTTTTCGATGGTGGATTCGAACTGAGTGGTGACCTGATCCGAATCGATATAGACCCTGATCAACTTACCCGTAACTACCAGCCCTGGCTGGGTATTGTCTCGGATGCAAGGACGGCTATCCAAGAGCTTCTGAACAGATTGCCTCCTGACATTTTTCAGGCAACCGGTAGCGGTCGCGAGCGTGTGACCAAGGCCCGGCGTGAGCTAGCCGACACACTGGCACCACTCAGCCACTTCCGTACACTGTTCGATACGCTTAGCCGCGCCTGTCCCGATGCCTGTTATGTAGGTGATTCAACACAGCCGGTTTATGCCGGTAACCATATCGTCGAGCTGCGCTCGCCACGTCGCTGGTTCAATGCGTCTACGGGCTACGGCACCTTGGGCTATGCCTTGCCAGCCGCCATTGGAGCCAAGCTGACCTGTCCAGATCGGCCGGTTATCTGCCTGATCGGTGACGGCGGTATCCAATTTACCCTGCCGGAGCTGGCCAGCGCCGTAGAGGCGCGTGTCGGAATCATCGTTCTCTTGTGGAATAACCAGGGATACGGTGAGATCAAGCGATACATGAAGCAGCGCGCCATTACACCGCTGGGTGTAGACATTTATACACCCGACTTTATAACGCTAGCTCAAGGCTTTGGCTGCGCAGCCGCAAAAGCCTCTGATCATCAACATCTGGAACAACTACTCCTCGATGCGCCACCCGATAGGCCCTTCCTGA
The DNA here is from genome assembly GCF_000478505.2 of Pseudomonas sp. HPB0071. Lineage (NCBI taxonomy): Bacteria > Pseudomonadati > Pseudomonadota > Gammaproteobacteria > Pseudomonadales > Pseudomonadaceae > Pseudomonas > Pseudomonas sp. HPB0071. The sequence continues at coordinate 221,418 of NZ_KI517367.1, forward strand.
TAGAAATTACCGAGGCCCCTCCTTTCGCTCCAGACTAATAGAAGGCTTGCCCTGCAAGCCTCACCCACGTGCGAGGTAACGCATCCCCTCTTCCAAGCCTTCAAGGGTCAATGGGTACATATGCCCCTCAACCAATTCCTGGATGATCTGAATAGAGGATGTGTACTCCCAAACCCGCTGCGGATAGGGATTAAGCCAGATGATCTTTCGAAATTTGGCCTTGAATCGCTCCATCCAGACTGAGCCTGCTTCTTCATTCCAGTGCTCCACACTACCGCCGGGCTGAAGTACCTCGTAGGGCGCCATGGACGCATCGCCAACAAATACCACTTTGTAGTCCTCGCCATAGCGATGCAATAGATCAAGCGTAGACGTCAGCTCGCTCATCCGGCGCTGGTTGTCCTTCCAGACTGATTCATAGATGAAGTTATGGAAGTAGAAATATTCCAAATGCTTGAATTCAGTGCGGCAGGCTGAAAACAGTTCCTCACAGACCTGCACATGCATGTCCATCGACCCGCCGATATCCAGCAACAGCAAAAGCTTGACCGCATTGTGACGCTCGGGCCGCATCTGGATATTCAGCAGTCCAGCATCGCGGGCGGTATGATCGATAGTGCCTTCGATATCAAACTCTTCCGCTGCCCCCTCCCGGGCAAACTTACGTAGACGCCGAAGAGCAACATTGATATTCCGGCGCCCGAGCTCCGCCTGATCGTCCAGGTTACGGTACTCACGTTGCTCCCAGACCTTGACGGCCTTTCCCTGCCTTTCACCTGCCTCGCCGACACGAATGCCTTCAGGGTTATACCCCCCTGAGCCGAAGGGGCTGGTGCCGCCCGTACCAATCCACTTGTTGCCACCAGCATGCTTACTTTTTTGCTCAGCCAAACGCTGCTTGAAGGTCTCAATGAGCTTGTCCAGACCACCCAATGACTGAATCTGCGCACGCTCCTCGGGCGTTAATGAGCGCTCAAAGGCTTTACGCAACCACTCATCCGGGATCAATACTTTCAGCGCCTCGTCGAGTGATTGAAGCCCGTCAAAATACGCTGAAAATGCCCTGTCGAAGCGATCAAAATGACGTTCGTCTTTGACCAGGATAGTACGTACCAGAAAGTAAAAGGCGTCCATGTCTGCAAACACGACACCTGTCAGTAGCGCTTCATGCAGATCCAGCAACTCCCGCAGGGAAACGGGAATTCGAGCAGAACGCAACTCATGAAAAAGACTCAGCAGCATCGGCTATTCCCGGCTGGAGAACGATCAGCCATGACGCACCGGCGCTTGATACCACGACGGCTGGGCCTCGGTAAAAATCTCATCGACAGGCAAGGCACCAAGCGCGGAATCCAATGATCCTAGCGCCAATCCCAGCGTATCCCGGCCATCCCGCAAGAACTGTAGATTCGACCCGCACCGCCGGCAGAACGTACGAACCACCTCTGGAGACGAACGGTAGGCTGCAACATCTGCTTCACCGGTCGTAAAACGAAAGCTTTTCTTAGACACAGTCGTATACGTAGCAAAGGCCGCACCATGGGCCTTGCGGCACATCGAGCAGTGGCAGTGGATGGCTTTTTCAAGCGAAGTATCGACCTCATAAGTCACCGCACCGCATAGACAGCTACCCTTGAGCATAGGACCTCCTTGATTATCGATAGCCGTTTCGCCGCGTCATGAAAGCCAGGCGCTCAAGCAGCTGAACATCCTGCTCGTTTTTGACCAAGGCCCCGGCAAGCGGCGGAATAGCCTTGCGAGGGTCTCGTTCACGCAGAACCGACTCACCGACATCATCGGCCATCAACAGCTTCAACCAATCGACCAGCTCTGACGTGGAAGGCTTTTTCTTGAGTCCAGGCACCTGACGGATATCAAAGAACACCTCCAGCGCCTCATTGACCAGCGTCTGGCTGATATTCGGAAAATGCACCTCCACAATACGCTTTAACGTATCGCGGTCAGGAAACGCAATGTAATGGAAGAAGCAGCGCCGCAGAAAGGCATCAGGTAGCTCCTTCTCGTTATTGGACGTAATGATAATGATGGGACGATGCCGGGCACGAACCGTTTCGCCTGTTTCATATACATAGAACTCCATGCGATCCAGCTCTTGCAGCAGATCGTTTGGAAACTCAATGTCCGCCTTGTCGATCTCGTCAATCAACAGAACGACCCGCTCCTGCGCATCAAATGCCTCCCAAAGCTTGCCTTTCTTGATGTAGTTGGCAACGTCATGAACCTTGTCGACACCCAACTGGGAATCGCGCAGCCGGCTGACGGCATCATATTCGTACAGCCCTTGATGCGCTTTCGTAGTGGACTTGATATGCCAGGTGATCAATTGTGTACCAAGAGCCTGCGCCAGCTGCTCAGCCAACAGCGTCTTGCCAGTACCAGGCTCCCCTTTTATCAGCAGCGGACGCTGCAAGGTGATGGCTGCGTTTACAGCCAATTGGAGATCAGCGGTTGCTACGTAATCCGCCGTACCTTCAAATTTCATGGGCAACCCTCGGGATTGATCAACAGGACGTGATAATAGGCATAAAGCACAGGCGATACACTAACCCCGATCCTCATACTGAGCGCTGAATGCCTGAATGAAAGCATTCCGCAGGATGGAAAAGAACGCCTGTAGAGGACTGATATCCTGCTGCTTGACGCTGCCCTGCAATTCAACTCGAGTCGCGAACTGATCCTTGCGCTGATTTTTCAAAAGGGTTTGACTTCCTCCTACCACGGCTTCCCACAGCCCGCGGAAAAATCCTTTGTCTTTATTCTCTACATCCTGACGCCAATCGAAGACGTCGACATTCTTGAACAAGGGTTTGATGTAGCCGCTGAGCTGTCCATTATCAGCCCTGGCATCAATGACCAGATCACCACTACCGGACTTGAAGTCAAACTTGCCATACGCCTTGGCAAAGTCATTTATTTTGGGCAGGTCTACCTGCGTTACCCTCAGCCGAAACAGGAAGTCACTAAAGTCGCTGAAGGGGTCGAATTCTGCCGAGGTTTCCAGCGGTGCATTATCCAGCACAGTGGCCTTGCCTTCGAAACGTGCCACCCGCTTGCCTTGCGCATCGGCGGCATTGGTCAGGTTGTAAAGGCTGGCGTTTACCTGGGTCGCCTGCAGATTGACGGGGGGTGACGAATTGAAATTACGGAAACTGAGCTTGCCATCCTCTACACGCACCTCATTTAAGGTGATCGAGATGATCTTCTCCAGCTGAGCACGCCAGTCCGTACCCTCACCTGTCTGGGAGGACTGCGGATCATCGCCGCCGTCGACAAAATTAAGTTCGGGGCGCTCGAAAATAATCCGCCCGACAATGGCGTGATCTTCCCATAACGCTCTTCCGCTCACGGCAATGTCGATGCTGGGCGCGTCCAGAAACGGTACGGGCACCTTGCCTGTCACCTTTTCGATCTTGAGTCCATCGATACGGTAGGCGCCCCGCCACCACGCCAGATCGACATCGGCAATATGTCCCCGATAATCGCCCATGTCCGCCAACTTGGTATTGAGGTAATGTCGTATGACATAAGGCATGGCGAGCTGCACGACAATCAACAGGGCAACTATGCTCAAGATGACAAGTGCAGGCGTTCTATAGCGCAGTTTCATGGCTCGGTTCCCTCTGGCATGTCTTTCATGGACCGACCATGCCAGTGTCAGTTTCCTTGGACTGGACGCCTTGACGCCATAGCCTTAGGCTGAACTCATATTTGTTGACCCATGCAGGGATCTTTAGATGAGCCGAATTTTCGCTGATAACGCACAATCCATTGGCAACACACCTCTGGTTTACATCAATCGCCTTGGGCCTAAAGGGGTAACCATTCTGGCCAAGATCGAAGGCCGTAACCCGGGCTACTCAGTGAAATGCCGAATCGGCGCCAACCTTATCTGGGATGCGGAGGCCAACGGCAAGCTCAAGCCCGGCATGACCCTGATCGAACCTACGTCCGGTAATACCGGCATTGGTCTCGCTTATGTTGCAGCAGCCCGTGGATACAAGCTCATCCTGACCATGCCCGCATCGATGAGCCTGGAGCGTCGCAAGGTTCTCAAGGCACTAGGTGCCGAGCTGGTACTGACAGAGCCCGCCAAAGGCATGAGGGGCGCGATTGAAAAAGCCAAAGAAATTGCGGAAAGCGATCCTTCTCGCTACTTCATGCCCCAGCAATTCGAAAATCCGGCCAATCCGGCCATTCATGAAAAAACCACTGGCCCGGAAATCTGGAACGATACCGATGGCGCTGTGGATGTCCTGGTGGCGGGTGTTGGTACCGGCGGCACACTGACCGGTATTTCCCGCTTTATTAAAAACACCAAGGGCAAGCCTATCCTGTCAGTAGCGGTAGAGCCCGAGAGTTCGCCTGTTATCACCCAGACCATGGCCGGCCAGGAAGTCAAACCCAGCCCTCACAAGATCCAGGGGATCGGCGCTGGCTTCGTACCGAAAAATCTGGATCTTTCCATGGTGGATCGAGTGGAACGCGTCAGTGACGATGAGTCCAAGACCATGGCCCAACGGCTTATGCGTGAGGAAGGTATCCTCTGTGGCATCTCGTGTGGAGCCGCCATGGCGGCGGCCGTACGCCTTGCCCGTGAACCCGCCATGCAGGGAAAGACAATCGTTGTCATCCTACCTGACTCCGGTGAACGCTATCTGTCTACCATGCTGTTTGACGGCTTGTTCAGCGAACAGGAAACCGTCCAGTAACCTCATTCGGCCCGCCACCGGCGGGCCTTTTCGTTTCTCCCTGCCCTACTTTCGGCTGCTAGAACGGCACTGGCAGCTGAGCTACTATCGCGTTAGAGCGTAAAAAATTTCACACAGGGAATGAATATGCCGAACACATCCTATCCGAACTCCTACTATGCGGCCTCTGCTCATCCTGCTCCCAAGCGCCCCATGCTTGAAGGTGAACGCATTGCTGACGTTTGTATTGTCGGCGCTGGCTATACCGGTCTTTCCACTGCCATTGCACTGCTTGAGCGAGGCTACAGCGTTGTAATTCTCGAGGCCGCCAGGGTAGGTTTTGGTGCATCCGGCCGCAACGGCGGCCAGATCGTCAACAGCTACAGCCGGGATATTGATGTTATCGAGCGAACCTTGCCTGCCCGTGAAGCGAAACTGATCGGTCAAATGGCCTTCGAAGGCGGACGTATCATCAGAGAGCGAGTCAACCGTTATGGTATTCAGTGCGACCTGAAGAACGGTGGCGTTTTCGCGGCTTTCAACGCCCGACAGATGCAACATCTGGAAGCTCAGCAAGCCCTTTGGGCTCGCCATGGGCACCATGAACTAGAAATGCTGGATAAAAGAGCCATTGAGCAAGTCGTAGGCACCCATCGATATGCCGGGGGTATGCTGGATCGTAGCGGCGGTCATATCCACCCCCTTAATCTCGCTCTAGGAGAAGCAGACGCCGTCGAGTCATTGGGCGGGACTATTTACGAACAGACACCTGCCGTACGCATCGAGCGTGGCCCTAAGCCTGTTGTACATACTCCACAAGGTTGTGTAAGAGCGACGTATGTTGTGGTAGCCGGTAATGCTTATCTGGGTAATCTCATTCCAGAGCTGGCAGCCAAATCCATGCCTTGTGGAACGCAAGTGATTGCAACCGAACCCCTCTCTGAGGAAACGGCAAAACGATTACTTCCTCAAGACTATTGTGTCGAGGATTGCAACTACCTTCTAGATTATTATCGCCTCTCGGCTGATCGTCGACTCATATATGGCGGTGGCGTTATATACGGCGCACGTGATCCTGCCGATGTGGAAAAAATCATACGCCCTAAGATGGCAAAAACCTTTCCAGAACTGGCCAACGTCAGGATTGATTATGCCTGGACCGGTAATTTCCTATTGACTCTGTCCCGCCTCCCTCAAGTAGGCCGCCTGGGCGACAATATCTATTATTCGCAAGGTTGCAGCGGACATGGCGTTACGTTTACCCATCTGATCGGTACCGTGCTTGGTGAGGCACTGGCAGGGCACGCTGAGCGCTTTGATGCATTCGCCCGGCTACCCCACTACCCCTTCCCTGGCGGTCGTCTTTTCCGCGTTCCATTTACCGCCCTGGGCGCCTGGTACTACGATATTCGCGACAAATTTAATGTTTAAACAAGAAACCCCGCCGAAGCGGGGTTTCTTTTACTTACCTGTCAGAAATCAAAGATTCTTGATTTCTGCCTTGGACTCCAATGCACGGCGGTAAGCCGCAAAGTCCTCTTGGCCACTGCGTGAAGAGAGGAAACGGCGATACATAGCCTTTTCTTCGTCAGTAAAGGTGCCCTGCGGAACGCTGACACCCGTCAAGCGAATAACCATGTAGGTCCCATCAGCTAGATTGACTCCTGCATAAGTCGGCTTGGAATTGTCTCCAGGCTTATTCATGCGGAACACCTGTTGGAGTACTACCGGGTCAACGCCCTCCTGATTACGTGTAGCAGCCTCGACGACTTTCCAGTCCTTGATCGAATTGGCCTTGCCTGCCTTCAGGTCAGCAATCAACGTCTCGCCCTGCTGACGAGCAGTCTCAGCTATCTTCTGCTTGGTCAGCGTGCTGCGGATATTGTCTTTGACATCATCAAAGCTCTGCTGAGCAGGCTTGCGATGCTCCTTAACGCGCAGGATGACAGCCGTTTCATCGTCCAACTGGATAGCATTGCTATTGGCACCATCCTCCAGCACTTCGGGACTGAAAGCAGCCTGGACAACCTGACGATTGGCAATAACCCCTTCTTCGCCGCCCTCACGTCCGAATGGCTTGCTGGTTTGCACTTTCAAGCCTTGCTCTTGAGCAGGCTGACTAAGATCTGAAGCTTCAAACGCTGCGCTTTCAAGATTGCGGATAGCATCTACAAAAAGGCGATCAGCCTCGCGAGCCTTGAGCTCAGCCTCAAGACGCGGCTTCATGCTCTCCAACGAAGGTACTTTGGCTTCCTGAACGCCAAGCAGCTTGATCAGATGCCATCCAAATGTCGAATGTACGGGAGCAGAAACGTCTCCCTTGTTCAAACCATACAAGGCTTCTTCAAAGGCAGGGTCATACACCCCTCGCCCAGCATAACCGAGCTCACCGCCCTTGTTGGCCGAACCAGGATCCTGAGAGAACTTCTTGGCTAGCGCAGCAAAATCCTCGCCCTTGTCCAGACGAGCCTTGATTTCATCAATCTTGGCCTTGGCCTGCTCGTCATTCACCTTGTCGTTCACTTCAATCAGGATATGAGCGGCGTTACGCTGTTCGGAAAGGTTAGCGGTTTCCGACTGATAAAGGGCCTGAAGGTCTTCTTGCTTGACCTGCGCCTTATCGGCAAAAGCGCTTTTCTTTAGCTCGATATAATCAATGACCACCTGATCAGGCGTCATGAATTCGCTACGATGATCGTCATAGTAGCCTTGTAATTCATCATTGGTGACTGCAACTTTCGAAGCATCCGCTTTAACCACATGGGTTGCGAAGTCTCGAGTTTGCCGTTCCAAAGCTGCGAAGGCATTCAATTCGGCATCGGTTACAAAACCGGTACCTGCAATACCCGCTCTGAGTTGCCCCATGAGCATCTCCTGCTTCAGCATCTCGCGAAACTGAAGACGTGAGTAACCCATCTGGGCAATGGTCTGGTCAAAACGCTGGGCATTGAATTGCCCATCAACCTGGAACTCAGGTGTTTGAAGTATGAGCTGGTCCAAAGCCGCTTCAGAAAAAGCAAACTTGTTCGACTTGGCATCCTGAAGCAATAGCTCGCGCTCGATCAGGGCCTTTAGAGCCGCGTCGCGTAACCGTTTTTCATCCAGAAGAGCAGGATCGAAATTAGGGCCCAGACGCTGCGCCAGAGAGCGACGTTGCATCTCCACAGCCTGATTGAGATCGGTCTGGCGTATTTCCTCACCATTTACCAGTGCTACGGCACCTTGGTGGCTACCGGCGCGAATGATCGCCTCGAATCCGGTCAATGCCATCAGCAAGATAATGACGCCAATGATGACCTTGGCTATCCAGCCTTGTGAATGTTCCCTGATGTTCTGCAGCATGCGCCCCCCAAAACGGCTGCATCTGGCCAAAGGCTAGGCAGCATGGGTGAATTGCGAATAGAGAAAAGGCGCATCAGAGGATGCGCCTTCTGTTAAACGGGGCTTTGGCGAGTCTTCGTGCGGAATGAACCAAACGGTATCACGTGCTAGAACTCAACAGACAGACGTCTATTGAAACCAAAACCCTTAAGCACTCAGTTCACAGCATCCTTGAGCGCTTTGCCGGGCTTGAAACCAGGGATCTTGGCAGCTTCGATTTCGATCGGCTTGCCAGTCTGCGGATTGCGGCCAGTGCGTGCTGCACGCTCTTTGACAGCGAAAGTGCCGAAACCGACGAGCACAACCGGATCACCGCTCTTCAGGGCACCAGTGATAGATTCGATCACTGCGTCCAAAGCGCGCCCAGCTACAGCTTTCGGGATATCAGCAGATGCAGCAACGGCATCGATCAGTTCCGACTTGTTCACTCTAAGTCCCCTTGTTCATTTCTGATAAGAATATATTACGTGTGTAGGCAAAAATGGATGCTGTGAGGCATGCCTGACACTTGAAGAGCCGCTTTATATCAAGGGCTCAAAAAAAGTGTCAAGGAAGCTCTGGCTAGTGCGTGCTGATTCTATCTTTTGAATCCTGCTCGCGCTTTTCTTCATTCGTGACTATTTCAGGAGCCGCATCTGGCAAGGGCTCCGGCGCATATTGCAGCGCAACCTGAAGGACCTCGTCAATCCATTTGACAGGCTTAATCACCAAATCGGCCTTAATATTGTCCGGAATGTCGCGCAGATCGCGTACATTCTCCTCCGGAATGACCACCGTACGGATTCCCCCGCGATGTGCCGCCAGTAATTTCTCCTTTAAACCACCAATGGCCAGTACCTGGCCACGCAGCGTAATCTCACCTGTCATGGCTACATCAGCACGCACCGGGATCCGGGTAGCAGCCGACACCAGCGCGGTGCACATACCGATACCAGCACTTGGACCATCTTTGGGTGTAGCGCCTTCTGGTACGTGAATGTGGATATCGTGCTTCTCATGGAAGTCCTTGGGAATACCAAGGCTCTTGCCACGGCTACGCACAACCGTCAGTGCTGCAGTAATGGATTCCGCCATTACATCGCCCAGCGAACCGGTTTTGATCAACTGCCCTTTCCCCGGCACAACAGCCGCTTCAATGGTCAGAAGCTCGCCGCCAACCTGCGTCCAGGCTAGTCCTGTGACTTGTCCGATCTGGTCCTGCTGTTCAGCCAAACCATAACGGAACTTACGTACACCCAGGTAGTGCTCGAGGCTTTCACTGGTGACAGCAGCCTGTTGAGCCGCTTTTTCCTTGGCGTGCTCCTTGACAATCTTGCGGCAAACCTTGGCAACCTGACGTTCAAGGCTACGTACCCCCGCCTCGCGGGTGTAGTAACGCACCATGTCTCTTAGAGCAGTCTCATCAAAGGTCACTTCGGTCTTCTTCAAACCGTTTGCCTTGACCTGCTTGGGTATCAAGTACTTGGTAGCGATATTGACCTTTTCGTCTTCCGTATAGCCAGGCAGGCGAATCACTTCCATACGATCCAGCAACGGTGCCGGAATATTCATGGAGTTGGCCGTGCAAAGAAACATAACATCCGACAGATCGTAATCAACTTCCAGATAGTGATCATTGAAGTTGTGGTTCTGTTCTGGATCCAGCACCTCGAGCAGAGCGGAGGCCGGATCACCACGCATGTCGTTACCCATCTTGTCGATTTCATCGAGCAGGAACAATGGGTTACGCACGCCAACCTTGGTCATCTTTTGAATCAAACGACCAGGCATGGAGCCGATATACGTACGACGATGGCCACGAATCTCAGCCTCATCACGCACACCACCCAGGGCCATACGAACGAACTTGCGGCCAGTGGAGCGCGCGATGGACTCAGCTAGAGACGTCTTACCTACCCCAGGCGGACCAACTAGGCACAATACCGGGCCACGTACTTTCTTGACTCGTTTCTGGACAGCGAGATACTCCAGAATCCGATCTTTGACTTCCTCAAGACCGTAGTGATCTTCATCAAGAATGTCCTCGGCCTTGCTCAGATCCAAACGGACCTTGCTTTCCGCCTTCCATGGGACATTCACAAGCCAGTCAATGTAGGAACGTACTACTGTGGCCTCGGCAGACATGGGAGACATCTGCTTGAGCTTGTTCAGCTCTGCATTGGCCTTGGCCAATGCTTCCTTGGTCAGACCGGCATTGTCGATGCGCTTTTTCAGGTCATCGATTTCACTGTGGCCTTCGTCGATGTCGCCCAGCTCTTTCTGAATGGCCTTCATCTGCTCATTCAGATAATACTCGCGCTGGCTACGCTCCATCTGCTTCTTGACGCGACCACGGATCCGCTTCTCGACCTGCAACAGATCGATTTCTGCGTCCAGCAACGCCAGAACGTGCTCGACTCGCTCAGCAAGATCTACGATCTCAAGGATTTCCTGCTTCTGCCCAAGCTTAAGCGCCATATGGGCTGCCATCGTATCGACCAGGCGACCTGGATCGTCGATACCATTAAGTGAAGACAGCACCTCTGCTGGCACTTTCTTGCCCAGCTGGACATATTGCTCGAACTGGCTCATCAGGCTACGAACAAAGACTTCCGACTCGCGATCTGCCGCTTCGGTATCCTCGATCAGCTGAACCTCAGCGCGAGAATAACCCTTGGCCTCAACAAAACGCTCAATGTTGCCACGCTGCTCACCCTCTACCAGCACTTTAACAGTGCCGTCGGGAAGTTTGAGCAGTTGCAAGACAGTGGCGACGGTACCCATGCGGTACAGGCCATCGGAGTCTGGATCATCGTCGGTAGGATTCTTTTGCGCAAGCAGTAGGATCTGCTTGTCGCTGGCCATGGCAGCTTCCAGGGCCTCAACAGATTTTTCACGCCCAACAAAGAGCGGAATTACCATGTGCGGATACACCACTACATCACGCAGTGGCAAAAGAGGCAATTCAATCGTTTTATTCATGGTTTCAGCTCTTGGCATTCGACTGGCCGCATAGAAACGACCGTATGGCATGTTTTTCTAACATGCGGCCTAATCGATCAGAAAACAAGGCTAACTAATGCGAAGGGCCCCGCAGGGCCCCTTTTTATTTATGCATCCGGTGCCGCTTTGACCGGGTCGTTGTTTTCGTAAATCAACAACGGTTGGGAAGTACCCTCAATGACGCTTTCATCGATGACGACTTTGCTGACCTCCTTCTGAGAAGGAATCTCATACATCGTATCGAGCAGAACGCCCTCGAGTATGGACCGTAGACCACGTGCGCCTGTTTTACGTTCCAATGCCTTGCGGGCCACTGCCTTCAAAGCGTCTGGACGGAACTCGAGATCCACCTCTTCCATTTCGAAGAGTTTGCCATACTGCTTGGTCAGTGCATTCTTGGGCTCGGTCAGAATCTGCATGAGCGCCGCTTCGTCAAGTTCATCTAGCGTTGCGATTACAGGCAAACGACCAACGAACTCTGGGATAAGACCAAACTTGACCAGATCTTCAGGCTCGGCATCACGAAGTGACTCACCGATTTTCTTGCCCAATTCCTGGCTACGGACTTCGGCATTGAAACCAATTCCGCCCGCCTTGGTAGAACGGCTCTGGATGACCTTTTCCAATCCGGCAAATGCACCCCCACAGATGAACAGAATGTTACGCGTATCCACCTGCAGAAACTCCTGCTGAGGATGCTTGCGTCCGCCCTGCGGGGGTACTGAGGCTACCGTACCTTCAATCAGCTTGAGCAGAGCCTGCTGCACGCCCTCACCCGATACATCTCGAGTAATAGAGGGGTTATCAGACTTGCGCGAAATCTTGTCGATCTCATCGATATAGACGATGCCCATCTGGGCTTTTTCAACATCGTAATCGCACTTCTGCAAAAGCTTCTGAATAATATTTTCAACGTCCTCACCCACGTAACCTGCTTCGGTTAACGTAGTGGCGTCCGCAATGGTAAACGGTACGTTCAACAGACGTGCCAGCGTTTCAGCCAGCAAAGTCTTACCGGAACCTGTCGGTCCAATAAGCAGAATATTACTCTTGCCCAACTCAACGTCATCTTTCTTCTCACGTTGGTTGAGACGCTTGTAGTGGTTGTATACCGCTACAGCCAATACTTTCTTGGCACGTTCCTGACCAATCACGTACTGATCAAGAATCGTACTGATTTCTTTAGGTGCTGGAAGTTTATGTGCACTGTTTTCGGCCTGGGCTTCCTGTACTTCCTCACGGATGATGTCATTGCACAGGTCGACACATTCATCGCAAATAAAGACTGAGGGACCGGCAATCAACTTACGCACTTCATGCTGGCTCTTGCCGCAGAAAGAGCAATACAACAGCTTGCCGTTGTCGTCACCGTTGCGAGTATCTGTCATTCGATCAATCCAATCGGGTTACTTACAGGAACAAGATGAAGGCAAATCTATGCATTTTCAAGCCTGCCACTCAGTAATCATGACTTAGTGGCAGGCTTGCCGGCTCAAGCGGGAATATTGCGCTTTTCCAACACCTTGTCGATCAAGCCGTATTTCACAGCCTCATCACCGCTCATGAAGTTATCGCGATCGGTATCACGGGCGATAACATCCATGGGTTGACCCGTATGATGGGCCAACACTTTGTTTAGACGCTCACGGATCGTCAAAATTTCACGCGCGTGAATTTCGATGTCCGATGCCTGCCCCTGGAAGCCACCCAAGGGCTGGTGGATCATCATACGAGAGTGAGGCAGACAGTAGCGTTTGCCGGCAGTACCACCTGCCAGTAGCAAGGCACCCATACTGCACGCCTGGCCTACGCAGATTGTCGAGACATCGGGCTTAATGAACTGCATGGTGTCATAGATAGACATACCAGCTGTCACCGAACCACCAGGTGAGTTGATGTAGAGGTGAATATCCTTGTCAGGGTTCTCCGCTTCCAGAAACAGAAGCTGAGCGACCACCAGGTTGGCCATATAGTCTTCGACCTGGCCTACCAGGAAAATCACCCGCTCCTTGAGCAGACGCGAGTAGATATCATACGCGCGCTCGCCACGAGCAGATTGTTCGACCACCATGGGCACCAGGCCGCCAGCGGCTTGAACTTCGGGCATTGTTTGCATGAACGAATTGCGGGACATGTCCTGCGATCACTCCCTATCAGGATGGTCTTGCCTTAAGACGCATAAGCCAGCACGAGGCTGGCTTATGTGATTCGAGGCGGGTAAAGATCAGGCTGCTTGCGGGGCCTCGGCCGGTTTGACCGCGTCCTCGTAGGAAACCTGCTTATCGGTCACTTTAGCCTTTTCAAGAACAGTATCTACGACTTGTTCTTCGAGTACAACCGAACGCACTTCGTTCAATTGCTGCTCGTTCTGGTAGTACCAGGCAACGACCTGCTCAGGCTCCTGGTAGGCAGAGGCCATTTCCTCGATCAGTGCACGTACACGCTCGTCGTCAGGCTTGAGCTCGAACTGCTTGACCATTTCCGCAATGATCAGACCCAGAACAACACGGCGCTTAGCCTGCTCGGTAAACAGCTCAGCCGGCAGTTGATCGGGCTTGATGTTGCCACCGAACTGCTGAACAGCCTGAACACGCAGACGATCAACTTCGCTGTTGATCAGAGCGGCTGGAACTTCGATCGGGTTAGCAGCAATAAGGCCATCCATAACTTGGTTCTTGACCTTGTTCTTGATCGCCTGACGCAGCTCACGGTCCATGTTCTTGCGAACTTCAGCACGGAAGCCTTCCAGAGTAGACTCCTGAACGCCGAACTGAGCAAAGAACTCCTCGTTCATTTCAGGTAGCTGCGGGGCAGAAACCTTGGTTACCTTCACAGTGAACTCGGCAGTCTTGCCAGCCAGATCCAGGTTCTGATAATCCTCCGGGAAGGTCAGATTAAGCACACGCTCTTCGCCCGCCTTTGCACCCACCAGGCCTTCCTCGAAGCCCGGAATCATGCGGCCGGAGCCCAGCACCAGCTGAGTACCGTTTGCAGAGCCGCCCTGGAAGGCTTCACCGTCGATCTTGCCTACGAAATCGATAGTGACCTGATCATCGTTGGCCGCTTCGCGGTCGACTTCCTCATAACGAGTGTTCTGCTTACGCAAAATCTCAAGCATGTTATCCAGATCGCTATCAGCGACTTCGGACTGCAGACGCTCAACCTGAATGTCTTCCAGGCCTTTCACTTCAAACTCAGGGAATACTTCGAATGTAGCGACGTATTCAAGGTCTTTGCCTTTTTCGTAAGCCTTGGGCTCAACAGAAGGCGCACCTGCCGGGTTCAGTTTTTCCTGAACGATGGCTTCGTAGAATGTTTCTTGAATCAGATCACCAAAGGCTTCCTGACGAGCGCTGGCTTCGTAGCGCTGACGAATGACACTCATCGGCACCTTACCAGGACGGAAACCAGGCACTTTAACGCGGCGAGCAGTTTGCTGCAGACGCTTGGCGACTTCGGTCTCGATACGCTCGGCCGGCACGCCTACGGTCATTCGGCGCTCAAGAGCGGAGGTGCTTTCAACAGAAACTTGCATGGATAATCCTCATGGCACAGACATAGGCCGGCCGTTCCGGCCCCCAGAAACAGGGCAAGCATTCTAGAGGTAGAGGATACGGAAGTCATCCTGCATAAAGCAGGTATTGGTCACCAAGCATGAAAAAAGCCTGCAACCCCTCTCGCTCATACCCGAAACATGCCAGCCATTTTCAAGGCAAAAAAAAACCGACATCGCTGTCGGCTTTTTCACTATGGTGCGGACGGAGAGACTCGAACTCTCACACCTTGCGGCGCTGGAACCTAAATCCAGTGTGTCTACCAATTCCACCACATCCGCGTAACACTTAAAACGAACATCAGGCATTAATAATGCCTGATGTTCTCAATATGGGGTGGACGATGGGAATCGAACCCACGACACCAGGAGCCACAATCCTGTGCTCTACCAACTGAGCTACGCCCACCATATTGCATTGCTTGCGCCGAACCGCCAATGGCGCGCCCGGCAGGACTCGAACCTGCGACCATCCGCTTAGAAGGCGGATGCTCTATCCAGCTGAGCTACGGGCGCTTTATTGCGCAGCAACCGTTGCTTACGAAACAGCCTCATAAGAAACTGAGCCGGTTCGCATCGCCTTCTTATTTCGTCTCAGGCTGTGCTCGGCAAGCGGGGCGTATATTACGAATGACTCGACCACTCGTCAACAATTTTTTTAAAAAAATTAAGAAGATAGGTTAACTACCCTTTCACCAAGGCTTCTTCCTTTAGTGCGTACATGCGAAAATAAGCATCCTTCTTCCATTAGCAAGACCTATCTGCATATGACTGCTCAACTGATCGACGGTAAAGCGATCGCCGCTTCTCTCCGCCAAGAAATTGCCCAACGCGTTGCCCAGCGGCGTCAACACGGGTTACGCGCCCCTGGCCTGGCAGTCATTCTGGTAGGTGACGACCCAGCTTCCACGGTATACGTTACTCACAAAAGAAAGGACTGCGAGGAAGTAGGCTTTGTATCCAGGGCGTACGACCTTCCCAGCACCACCACACAGCAGGAGTTGGAAGCGCTGATTGACTCACTGAACGCAGATGCTGCAGTTGACGGCATCCTGCTTCAGCTTCCCCTACCCGCTCACCTTGATGCTTCCAATCTGCTTGAGCGCATCAGTCCCGACAAGGATGTTGATGGTTTCCATCCGTTCAATATAGGTCGACTCGCTCAACGCATCCCCCTGCTCCGCCCCTGTACGCCCAAGGGCATCATGCGTCTGCTGGAAAGTACAGGGGCAAACCTGTACGGCATGAATGCAGTGGTGGTAGGCGCCTCCAACATTGTCGGTCGCCCCATGGCGCTGGAGCTACTCTTGGGCGGCTGTACAGTAACAGTTACTCATCGTTTCACCCGTGATCTGGCCGCCCATGTCAGCCAGGCCGACCTGGTGGTGGTGGCGGCAGGCAAACCAGGCCTGGTGAAGGGCGAGTGGATCAAGAAAGGCGCTATCGTCATTGACGTAGGCATCAACCGCCAGGCAGATGGAAAACTGGTTGGCGATGTCGAATATGAAACAGCTTTGGAACGCGCCAGCTGGATCACGCCTGTTCCTGGCGGTGTTGGCCCCATGACGCGTGCCTGCCTGCTGGAGAACACGCTCTATGCAGCTGAACAGCTGCATGCCGAATAAAAATATCTCCCCATAAAAAAGGCCGCTAATGCGGCCTTTTTTATATCAGGTGAACTCAGTTGGCCAAACGCCACGTCGTTCCACCTTTACCATCCTCAAGCACGACACCCATGGCTGTCAGCTCATCGCGAATACGATCCGACTCCGCCCAGTTCTTTGCTGCTCGCGCATCCAGACGCGCCTGAATCAGGCGATCTACGGCCGCTTCGTCAACCTTGCCCTCCGCACCTGCGCGTAGATACTCATCCGGCTCCAGCTGTAGAACACCCAGCACTTCAGCCATCTGCTTGAGTCGAGAGGCAAGGCCAGCGGCAGCTTGAATATCCTGGTCTCGCAGACGATTGACCTCACGGACCATTTCAAACAGGACCGCGCAGGCCTCTGGCGTGTTGAAGTCGTCATCCATTGCGGCCGCGAAACGCTCCACATAGGGCTCACCGCCAGCAGGCGATGCCTGCGGTAGACCTTTCAAGGCATGATAGAAGCGATCCAACGCGCCGCGTGCTTCACGGAGGCTCTCTTCAGAATAATTGATCGGGCTGCGGTAATGACTGGAAACCAGCAGATAACGAACGACTTCCGGGTGGTATTTCTCCAGCACTTCGCGAATAGTGAAGAAGTTGCCCAGGGATTTGGACATCTTTTCGCCATCTACCCGCACAGCCCCAGCATGCATCCAGGATGCCGCATATGTTTTTCCCGTAGCAGCCTCACTCTGAGCAATTTCGTTCTCGTGGTGGGGGAAAACCAGGTCAGGGCCACCACCGTGAATATCAAACGTATCACCCAGGCAGCACGTAGACATGACCGAGCATTCAATATGCCAACCGGGACGACCCGCCCCCCATGGTGACTCCCAGCTGGGCTCACCCGGCTTGGCAGCCTTCCACAAGACAAAGTCCAGAGGATCTTCCTTGGACTCATCTACCTCAATACGGGCCCCAATCCGGAGATCTTCAATCTTTTTGCGTGACAGTTTGCCGTATCCCGCAAAACGTCCTACACGGTAATACACATCTCCGTTTCCAGGCGCATAGGCATAACCTTTGTCTATCAAGGTCTGGATCATAGTGAACATGCCAGGAATATGATCAGTCGCACAGGGCTCAACGTCTGGACGCTGAACACCCAGCCGGGTTTCATCCTGATGCATCGCTTCGATCATACGTCCAGTCAGGTCTTTGAACGTTTCGCCATTTTCCTGCGCACGGCGAATGATCTTGTCGTCAATGTCTGTAATGTTGCGTACGTAGGTCAGTTTGTAACCTGACTTGCGCAGCCATCGAGCCACGACGTCAAATGCCACCATCACACGTGCATGACCAATATGACAGAAGTCATAGACTGTCATACCGCACACGTACATACGGACATTATTGCCCTCGAGCGGCTTGAACGTTTCCTTGGTCTTGGTGAGCGTGTTGTAGATCGCAAGTGGCATTATTGCCCCCAGGAGTCGCGTAAGGTGACGGTACGATTGAAGACCGGAGCACCCGGCTTTGAGTCTTTCAGATCGACACAGAAGTAGCCTTCACGCTCGAACTGAAAACGGTCCTCTGGCTGGGCCTGCGCAAGCGATGGCTCAGCACGGCACCCAGTCAGCACCTGCAGCGATTCCGGATTGATATTATCCAGGAAGGTCTGCCCCTCTTCCGCTTTCTCAGGCTGCGGCGAACGGAACAGACGATCGTACAGGCGAACCTCACACTCAACACTGCCTTCGGCAGGTACCCAGTGAATGACACCCTTTACCTTGCGGCCTTCAGGGTTCTTCCCGAGGGTTTCAGGATCATACGAGCAACGCAGTTCGACGATATTGCCCGCCTCATCCTTGATAACCTCATCGGCGCGAACAACATAACTTCCCCGTAGACGAACTTCGCCATTTGGCTCAAGGCGCTTGTATCCCTTGGGCGGATCGATCATGAAGTCATCGCGGTCGATGTAGAGCTCACGTGTAAACGGTAGCGTACGCATCCCCATGTCTTCCTTCGGGTGACGTGGCAGCTCCAACTGCTCCACTTTGCCCTCAGGATAGTTGGTGATGACAACCTTGAGCGGCCGCAGTACGCACATGGCCCGAGGCGCATTTCGGTCAAGATCTTCCCGGATGCTGAACTCAAGCATGGCGATATCGACTACACCATTGGAGCGAGCAACGCCTACCATTTCGCAGAAATTACGAATGGAGGCCGGTGTATAACCGCGACGGCGATAACCAGACAGCGTAGACATGCGCGGATCATCCCAGCCGTTTACATGCCGCTCATCAACCAGCTGCTTCAGCTTACGCTTACTGGTTACGGTGTAGTTCAAGTTCAGGCGGGCGAACTCGTACTGACGCGGTTGCGCCGGCACAGGCAGATTTGCCAGGAACCACTCGTACAGCGGACGATGATCCTCGAATTCGAGTGTGCAAATAGAGTGAGTGATTCCCTCGATTGCATCCGACTGGCCATGTGTGAAGTCATAGCTCGGGTAGATGCACCACTTGTCACCCGTCTGGTGATGATGGGCGTGGCGGATACGATACAAAATCGGATCGCGCAAATTCATGTTTGGCGAGGCCATGTCGATTTTGGCACGTAGCGCCTTTTCACCATCCTTGAACTCGCCCGCCTTCATGCGTGCAAAGAGATCCAGGTTTTCTTCAACGGAGCGGTCACGGAAAGGACTGTTCTTGCCCGGCTCGGTCAATGTGCCACGATACTCACGCGCCTGCTCGGGCGTGAGATCATCAACATAGGCTTTACCCGTCTTGATCAGGTGTATCGCCCAGTCATAGAGCTGATCGAAATAATTGGAGGCATAGCGCTCCTCACCTGCCCACTTGAAGCCCAGCCACTCGACATCACTTTTGATGGCATCGATGTACTCCTGATCTTCCTTGGCTGGGTTCGTATCGTCAAAGCGCAGATTGCACTCGCCGCCAAACTCTTGAGCCAGCCCGAAGTTCAGGCAAATCGACTTGGCGTGGCCAATGTGGAGATAACCGTTAGGCTCTGGCGGAAAGCGTGTCACAATCTTTGTGTGCTTGCCGGCATCCAGATCAGCCTGGACGATCTGACGAAGAAAATTCGCTGGAGTAGCGGGAGTTTCTGGCTTGCTCATGGGGTCCTTAATACTGTGTTGTTCGGCTTAAGGGTAGGCCGACTAAATCAAAGTCCGTATCATAGCCGAACCCGTCAAGACCCTGACAAACTTCCTATCTGACCACGGACATAAATTCCATGATCAAATTGCATACAAACCACGGCGTCATCACTCTTGAACTGTTTGAAGATAAGGCTCCTGAAACAGCAGCCAACTTCAAAGAGTATGTAAAGAGCGGTCACTATGACGGCACTATCTTTCATCGCGTGATCAATGGCTTCATGGTCCAAGGCGGCGGTTTTGAGCCTGGCATGAAGCAAAAGTCCACCCGTGCACCGATCAAGAACGAAGCGAACAACGGTGTCTCCAACCGCAATGGCACGGTCGCCATGGCACGTACCATGGACCCGCACTCAGCGTCCGCACAGTTCTTCATCAACGTGTCGGATAATACCTTCCTGGACCACACCGCCCCGACTACACAAGGCTGGGGTTATGCTGTATTCGGCCAGGTTGTTGAAGGCATGGATGTCGTCAATGCCATCAAGGGTGTTGCTACTACATCTCGCGCCGGCCATCAGGATGTACCGGCTGAGGATGTCATTATCGAGCGTGCCGAGATCGTTGAGTGATACTGCTGATCTCTGATCTGCATCTCGAACCTGAACGCCCGGATATTTCCCGGGCGTTTTTGCGTTTTCTTGAGACAGAAGCTGTTCACGCCGATGCCTTGTATATTCTAGGCGACTTTTTTGAGGTATGGATCGGCGATGACGCCATGGATGAGTTTCAAAAAGGCATCGCACGAGCCCTAAAGACCTTATCTCAAGGCGGCACACGTATTTTTCTGATGCATGGCAATCGCGATTTCTTGATCGGAAAGGAGTTTTGCCGACTGGCAGGATGTACCCTACTGGCCGACCCGACCGTTATCGAAGCCGAAGGCAAGCGCCTTCTGCTGATGCATGGCGACAGTCTGTGCACACGGGACGAAGCCTACATGCGATTACGCCGCTGGCTTCGCAATCCGGTTTCATTGTGGATCCTGCGCCATCTTCCTCTAAAGAAGCGTCGCGAGCTGGCCAGGAAATTACGCAACGAGAGCAAGGTGCAGACCCGGCAAAAAGCCATGGATATTGTAGACGTCACACCTGAAGAGGTTGAGGGCATCATGCGGCGCACCCGCACTCAGACCCTGATTCACGGGCACACACATCGTCCTGCCACACATGAATTCATGCTTGATGACAGCGCTGCAACGCGAATTGTGTTGGGTGACTGGGACCGTTACGGCTGGGTCCTGAAGATTTCCCGTGACCGACTGGAGCAGGAACGCTTCGAGCTGGCGTGATACGGCTCGAAGCGTAATGGCTATTACGCTGCGCGCGGCACACCGCTATGAAAGCGCATCTCCGTATCCGCTGAGGCAATAAGCTCGGCTTCTAGCGCTCTGATCTCCTGAATCTTGGCGGTCACATCCTGCTCGTCACCATATAGATAGGCCAGCTTCAGGTAATCCTGATAATGACGCGCTTCCGACTTGAGCAAACCGCTGTAAAACTTGCTTAATTCTTCATCCAGATGCGGAGCAATTGCAGAGAAGCGCTCGCATGAACGGCACTCGATAAAGGCTCCTACGACAAGCGAGTCCGTTAGTCGGTACGGCTCATGATTACGGCACAGCTTACGCATGGCACCGGCATAGCGGGCCGACGTTACGTTTTCATGCGCAATGCCACGCTTCTTCATGATTTGGAGCACCTGCTCGAAGTGCCGTAGCTCCTCACGAGCGATCCGTGACATCTTGTTTACCAGATCCAGCTTATTGCTGTAAGTAAACAGGTAATGAAACGCAGCGCCCGCTGCTTTCTTTTCATTATTGGCATGATCGATTAAAAGGGTAGGAAGATCCTGCAAAGCAGCTTCCACCCAAGCTTCCGGCGTTTTACAGGCCAGGAATTCGTCCATTTCGGGCAACAACATAACGCAAATCCTTTAATCAACAGGCGGCTAACCATCTGTTCCAGAATCAAGGGAAGCACATCCGCCTGAAGCGATTGCACTGGAATATGAGGTGATTATACGGTGCGCGGTGTCAGACTCGAACGTCCATTCCTTCAAGCAGGAAACGTGGCGCAATGTAACGTTCATAGTGAGCTTCGGAGAGGATGAAAAACTCCTGGTCGATGGCATCACGCAGTTCCATCAGCGGGCGCTCCCTGAATTCAGGAAAAACATGTATGCCATAAGCATCGACCTGTTGAATATGGCGCGCGCCGCGTGAAATCAGCTGATAGGCCCAGCAATATTCGGACTGCTCAGGAATGAAGCGAATCTTCCGTTGCTGTAGCTGTTCCTTCAGGCGTAGCGGATCAAACACTTCGAGCTTTGCAGAAACCACCTGGGTCAGAAGCACTTCGAGACGGGCCCAGACAGCTCGCTTTTCCTCATCGTTATACGCATTCCAGTTCACGATCTCGTGATGAAATCGCTTGCAGCCCCGGCAAACCTGGTCACCGAATACCGTTGAGCAAAGTCCGACGCAGGGCGTCTTTATGCGCTGGTTGGACATAGTCGTTCCGATCAAGCAAAAGCCTATTTTAGCCTTTCGTCTAACCAAGGTCAGCGTCGTTTAGTCGCATGTTCAGCTTAACTTTAGCGAAACCTTGGAGTAGAATCCGTACGCCCTAAGGGGCGCCATGTCCGATACGAAGCTGTTTTCAAAGCGTCACGAACACAATTATCCGGCAGGTTCCCGGTCAGGGTGCAGCGTACTCATCACACGTCTGCATTCTGGCCCACGTGTAATACCGCTGGCGTAAAACTTTGAAAACAGCTTCGCACCGGAGCCTGAATGACGTCGCATTGGCTCCTGCCTCTTGCTAGCGATTGCTATTTCGTTATTCGGGCTCATGGGGTCGCCAGATCCCGGACGTCATTACTGGACCACTGATGAGGGTCATATTGTGCTTGAAGCCTATCGTAAACACGTAGAAGAGCGTGCCGCGCAGGGTATCGTTGCCCAGCCGCTTAACGCCGAACAGACTGCAGGTTTGGTCGAACTTCTGAAAAACCCGCCGGCCGGCGAAGAAGAATTTCTCGTTGACCTGATCACCAATCGTGTACCGCCGGGCGTTGACGAAGCCGCCTATGTCAAGGCTGGCTTCCTTTCTGCTGTCGCCAAAGGCGAAACCAGCTCCCCGCTGATCTCCAAGCAGCGCGCGGTCGAGCTTCTGGGAACCATGCAGGGTGGCTATAACATCGCCACGCTGGTCGAACTGCTGGATGACGCCGAGCTTGGCACCATAGCGGCCGGACAACTCAAGCATACGCTTCTGATGTTCGATGCCTTCCATGATGTCGCCGAAAAAGCCAAGGCAGGCAATGCCAACGCTCAGTCCGTTCTGCAATCCTGGGCAGACGGTGAATGGTTCAAGGCTCGCCCGGCTGTTCCGGAAAAGGTCACCCTGACCGTTTTCAAGGTACCCGGTGAAACCAACACCGATGATCTCTCCCCTGCGCCTGACGCCTGGTCGCGTCCTGACATCCCGCTGCACGCCCTGGCCATGCTGAAGATGGCCCGTGACGGTATCGTACCGGAGCAGCAAGGCAGCATCGGCCCGCTGAAGCAGATCGAAGAAGTTCGCGCCAAAGGCTTTCCGGTTGCCTATGTGGGTGACGTGGTAGGTACGGGTTCTTCCCGCAAATCTGCTACCAACTCGGTACTGTGGTTCTTCGGTGACGACATCCCCTACGTTCCAAACAAGCGCGCTGGCGGCTTCTGCTTTGGTAGCAAGATTGCTCCGATCTTCTATAACACCATGGAAGATGCAGGCGCTCTGCCAATCGAGTTCGACGTTTCCGCGCTGGAAATGGGCGACGTGATCGACGTCTATCCCTATGCAGGCAAAGTGACCCGTCACGGTAGCGACGATGTGGTTGCGACATTTGAGCTGAAAACCCCGGTTCTGCTGGACGAAGTTCGTGCGGGTGGCCGTATTCCGCTGATCGTGGGCCGTGGCTTGACTGAAAAAGCTCGCGCCGAACTCGGCCTGGAACACTCCGACCTGTTCAAGAAGCCCGAGCAGCCTGTTGATACCGGCAAGGGTTATACCCTGGCTCAGAAGATGGTTGGCAAGGCCTGTGGCGTGGCCGGCGTTCGTCCGGGCACCTACTGCGAGCCGAAGATGACTACTGTCGGCTCCCAGGACACGACCGGCCCGATGACTCGCGACGAGCTGAAAGACTTGGCATGCCTGGGCTTTTCCGCTGACCTCGTGATGCAGTCCTTCTGCCACACAGCCGCCTATCCCAAGCCAATCGATGTCAAGACTCACCACACCCTGCCGGATTTCATCCGTACCCGTGGCGGTGTTTCTCTACGTCCGGGCGATGGCATCATCCACAGCTGGCTGAACCGCATGCTGCTGCCGGATACCGTTGGCACTGGCGGCGACTCCCACACCCGCTTCCCGATTGGCATCTCCTTCCCAGCAGGTTCCGGCCTGGTAGCGTTCGCCGCTGCAACAGGCGTTATGCCGCTGGATATGCCCGAGTCGGTACTGGTTCGCTTCAAAGGCAAGATGCAGCCGGGAATCACGCTACGTGATCTCGTGCATGCCATCCCCTACTATGCGATCCAGAAAGGTCTGCTGACCGTCGAGAAGAAAGGCAAGAAGAACATCTTCTCTGGCCGCATCCTCGAGATCGAAGGCCTGCCGGATCTGACCGTCGAGCAAGCCTTCGAGCTGTCCGATGCCTCGGCCGAGCGTTCCGCTGCTGGCTGCACCATCAAGCTGTCGAAGGAATCCATTGCTGAGTATCTGCAGTCCAACATCACGCTGCTGCGCTGGATGATCAGCGAAGGCTACGGTGATGCCCGTACGCTGGAGCGCCGTGCTCAGGCGATGGAAGCCTGGCTGGCCAATCCAGAGCTGATGGAAGCTGATGCCGATGCCGAGTACACCGAAGTCATCGAAATCGATCTGGCTGAAGTGACCGAGCCGATCCTGTGCGCGCCAAACGACCCGGACGATGCTCGCCTGTTGTCTCAAGTGGCTGGCGACAAGATCGATGAAGTCTTCATCGGCTCCTGCATGACCAACATCGGCCACTTCCGCGCGGCTGGCAAGCTGCTCGACAAGGTCAAGGGCGCCATTCCGACCCGCCTGTGGCTGTCCCCGCCAACCAAGATGGACCAGCATCAGCTGACCGAGGAAGGCTATTACGGCATCTATGGCAAGGCTGGCGCTCGCATGGAGATGCCAGGCTGCTCACTGTGCATGGGTAACCAGGCACGTGTGGCCTCCAACTCGACTGTAGTCTCGACGTCGACTCGTAACTTCCCGAACCGTCTGGGCGATGGTGCCAATGTGTACCTGGCCTCTGCGGAGCTGGCGGCCGTTGCCTCCATCCTGGGCAAGCTCCCGTCGACAGAAGAGTACATGCAGTACGCCAAGGACATCGACAGCATGGCGTCGGATGTCTACCGCTACCTGAGCTTCGATCAGATTGCCGAGTTCCGCGAAAGCGCAGCCAAGGCTAAGATCGATGCGGTTGAGATCGCTTGATCTGATTGGTAGATAAAAAGCGCCCCGGCTAACCTGGGGCGTTTTTATTTGGGTTAACGGCTCTCCGCCGCCTTACGAAGACCTTGCAAGGTATTGAACGGCGCATCAACGACAAAGCTGTTAGCCAACCAAGACGGTATGCTTCCGCCCGGTTCGCTTTGGGCTTCGTACGTCACCTCCACAGATCCTGTCGCCTTTGGCAGCACCTGCCATTTACCGTCGAAACTGCTGACTCGCACGTAGCCGTCTGCAGGAGGTGTGTAAGTGGGCTCCCCTTTTAAATGACGAACGAAACCTCCATTGCCGGCTTGCTCCGTTGTGATATGTAGCACCACATCACGCGCCGTGACCGGCCAGGGCATTTCAATGCGCATATAGGTCCAGGTGTCCTGCCCCTGCTGCTTGAGCACCTTGAGCTGCTGGCAACGATAGAGCCACTTGCAGGAGCTGGCGGTATCCTCCTGAAGTTGCTCGATACGCTCAGGAGTAGCCTTAATCGTAACAACACCACGGTAGGCCTTGTATTTAGACCCCTCCACGCTACGGGTGTAGACCTTTACCCCATCTTCATCCTTTGCAAGTTTCCATTCCTCGGCGTAGGCGCCAGAACACAACGTCGCGAACAGAGCCGTTAAAACAGTTGTTTTAAAAAAAGTACGCATTGAACCTTCCTTTTCTTGTTATGAGCATAAAGCGTGTATGGTGGGGTTGAATCAGGCGGCAGTCACATCTTCCAGATACGCTATCAGCATAAGTGCCTCGTCACGGCTGTCACCACAGACAAAAGGCTCTGCCGAAAAGGCGCTGCACACCGGCGGTCGTTCCGGCTTTCCGAACAACTCACATAAATCGGTTTCGCTTAGATGTGCACATCGCACACCTGCAGGCTTGCCCTGTGGCATCGCAGGCAATGGCGTGGAAATAGAAGGCGCAATGCAACATGCACCACAGCCGGCACGGCATTCCATAACGTATAGACCTGAGTAGTAGATACAAAAAGCATAAGGGAGATTGGCCCCAACGCCAAGCGTCACTCAAACGTTTGTCCAAGCGGCTAATACCTGGCGTCCAACTTAATAGTCGGCACCGGCATGGATTCAGTCACACCCTTCGTCAGAAGAGCCTCAAAATGTACGTAGCTCTGTGTTTAAGCCTGAAACTTGCCTATCTTGATACAGGTCTCTGCCTGTGGGCGCCGGTCCGTTACCAGGATGCCTTGTCCTCTTACTTACAAGAAGCTCTTTGGAGGCACGATGAAGCGTTGGCTGGTCATCGATCTGGAAGCGACCACTGATGAAGGCGGATGGCCTGTCGAGGAGATGGAGATCATCGAGATCGGCGCCGTGTTGATCGATAGTACCGGACAAGAGCTTGATCACTTTCAGAGCTATGTAAGGCCCCTGCATCGACCTCTGCTGACCGCGTTCTGCAAATCGCTTACGCACATTACCCAAGACGATGTAGATAGCGCAGCGCCCTTGTATACGGTCTGGCAACACTTTGAGCAATGGCTGAGTAGCCATGAAGCGCATTTGGCGGGCTGGTGCAGCTGGGGTGACTATGATCGCCGTCAGCTACAGCGTGATTGGCGTGAGCACAGAATCAGCACACTCCTGGCACGCACTCCCCACATGAATCTCAAGCAGCGCTTTGCGAAGTCCAGGCAACTACCCCGCCCTGTCAGCCTGGGCTCGGCCCTGAGCCTTGCCGGGTACTGCTTTCATGGTCAGCCGCACAGGGCCTTGGAGGACGCGCGTAACACGGCAAGGCTACTGCCTATAACCGTGCACTAATAGCTTAGTGGCGGCAGCGTAAAGGTTTCGGCATACTGGCTTGACGTTTAAAACAATCCTAAGGAAAGCCATGTTCAAGGTTAACGAATATTTTGACGGCACCGTTAAATCCATCGCCTTCAATCTGAGCAGTAAGCCAGCCACCATTGGCGTCATGGCGCCAGGTGAATACGAATTCGGAACGAGCCAATTGGAAATCATGAACGTGGTAGCAGGTGCCCTGACGGTCAAACTACCTGGCAGTGATGCTTGGGAAACTTTTGAGGCAGGCCAGAAATTCACCGTTCCGGCCAACAGCAAATTCCAGCTCAAAGTCAGCGTGGAAACGGCTTATCTTTGCGAATACCACTGACAGGCCAGGTGCATAGCGAACGCTATGCACCCTTGCGGCACTTTTGGACGCTCTAGGGAAGGTCTGAAGTAGCCCTGTATTTCCGGTCGACTTCAGCCCTCGCTGCTTTTGAAAGCGGGCCGTCGATCAAAATCGACCAGGTAACCCGCTCA
>NZ_KI517367.1:249527-299392 GCF_000478505.2 Pseudomonas sp. HPB0071
GGCGTACTCGGCGTCGGCGAAGGTCATCTGCTTCATGGAAAAACTCGGCTGGCGGGATCGGCGTATTTCACCAGATTCGGGAAGTCTTTTTCAGACCTTCCCTAGGTTGTCATATCTTCTTAACCTGTCTTGGCTAGGTTGGACTCATATGGCAAAGGAGACTGAAATGACCGTTCAGAACACTTCTCAGCACACAACCTCCGATCATGCTCAACGCCTGGGTGGCGCCCTCATCGATGAAAAGGGTCGCGAGATCCCGATTACCGAGGCCATGATTCAAAAGGCATGTCGTGAGCCAGACGACTCTCTCAAGACGCCTACATGCCCTGAGTAATCACAGACGTGTAGCGCCTAATGCCTCTACGATTCGGGAAGTTGCCGGGCTTGCATCGGTATAAACGCGAAGTCCGGTAATTTCCCGACGCTGGGGATAATGCTTTCTAAGTAGATCAAACCCGTTACGCCGCGCTTGAGTACCACCTTTGAGTGATAATCGAAAGGCGGCGTCATCATTGCGCGGATCATAAACGGCCCGACACAAAAGTCTCAGTGCCTGTTCAGGCGTAGCACTGGCCGAAAGCTCGATCTTTGATAGCCACTGTTCAGGTAGAAAGTCCTCCAAGGCTTTTTCTGGCCTCTGTTCCTGCCAGGCGCAAAAGGCAGCGTAAATCATTGCAGTACCGCGCCACTTGCCTTCAAGGCTATGGCCAGCAATATGAGGTGTCGCCAGGCGGCATCGCTTGGCCAGCTCTACATCGACCTCAGGCTCACTCTCCCAAACATCCAGAACAACCTCCAGATCGGCACCTTCAACCAAGCATTCACGAAGTGCCTTGTTGTCGATAACTTCTCCGCGGCATGCATTGATCAGCCATGTTCCAGCCTTCAACCCAGCCAGGCGCTCAGCATCAAAAAGGTGATACGTCGCGTCAGGCCCGGAACGTACCAGCGGTGCGTGCAGGGAAATGACATCACATTTCTCCATCACGGTTTCAAGCGAGACAAAATCATCTGGCGCGGAGAGCGCACGTGGTGGATCACACACCAGAACATTCAGGTTCAACCCTTTCAGCACCTCCACCAGACGGCCACCAACCTGTCCGGCGCCTACAACCCCATAGGTGCGCTCACTCAGCGAGACTCCGCGGGCGTCGCTCAAGGCAAGAAGCGCACCCAGAACGTAATCGACAACGCCGCGTGCATTGCACCCCGGCGCACTGCTCCAGGCAATGCCAGCCGATTCCAGATAATCAATGTCCAGATGGTCCGTACCGATGGTGCACGTTCCCACAAAGCGGACCGGTGAGCCCTCCAGCAATGCCCGAGTGACCGGTGTTATGGACCGTACGATGAGAATATCAGCTTCGCCCACGGCAGCCCTGTCCATGGCACGGCCCGGCATTCGCCTGATCGATCCAAAGGCACCAAAGAATTCATCCAGAAGGGGAATATTTTCGTCTGCAAGGATGCGCATCTTGAACTCCAATCAGCGAGACATGCATTTTATCAGGCTCAAGAGGTGTGATGGATTTCTCGGCATCCGAAAAGCGTCGTACACTGTCCAACTTTTCCTTACCTGATAATCTCGTGGACACAAGACCTACCCGGCGGCAGCGGATCCGTCATGAGCTAACGGCCCTGCTCGCACTGGCAGCGCCTATTATCATTGCTCAGTTATCGCACTCTGCCATGGGGTTCGTCGATGCCGTCATGGCCGGGCGTGTCGGTCCGTTGGACCTGGCAGCCGTTGCGCTAGGCAATTCCGTCTGGGTGCCGGTCTTTCTTCTGATGACCGGAACGCTGCTGGCCACTACGCCAAACGTGGCGCAGCATCATGGCGCCAGGCAACCGGAGAAGATTGGTCCGCTTGTTCGACAGGCGCTCTGGTTGGCCGTGGTCATCGGCTTGATAGCCAGCGCTCTTTTATGCTCAGCGAAGCCTTTACTGATTGCCATGCATGTCAGTCCGGAGCTGATTCAGCCAACCATGACCTATCTGCATGGCATCGCCATGGGTATCCCCGCGGTTGCACTGTATTACGTGCTGCGCTGCTTCAGCGACGGGCTTGGACGCACCCGGCCCAGCATGATCATTGGTCTGGTTGGTCTGACACTCAACGTTCCGCTAAATGATCTGTTCATCCATGGTCGCCTTGGCTTGCCAGCGATGGGCGGTCCAGGTTGCGGATTTGCCAGTGGCGTGGCGATGTGGTTGATGTTCCTGGGCATGTTCGCATGGGTGCGACGCGCCAAGATCTACCAGGCATGCGGTATCTTCAGCCGCTTCGACGCTCCCCAATGGCCAGTGATTCGTCGCCTGCTCTCTGTGGGTGCGCCTATTGGAATCGCGGTATTTGCGGAGTCCAGCATCTTCTCGGTCATTGCCCTGTTGATCGGTGAGCTAGGCGCAACGGTGGTAGCAGGCCATCAGATTGCTCTCAACTTTGCCTCACTCACCTTCATGATCCCCTTGTCGATCGGCATGGCCATCACTGTACGGGTTGGACAGTCCCTAGGACGCGGCGAGCCTCGGCAAGCGCGGTTTTCGGCAGGCACGGGAGTGGCCGTTGGCCTATCCTGGGCCTGTATTTCTGCCAGTATCATGCTGCTTTTCCGCGCACCGATCGCAACGCTTTATACACAGGACCCGGCTGTGGTGAGCCTGGCGGCATCGCTGATTGTATTTGCCGCTCTCTTCCAGTTTTCAGATGCGGTACAGGTGACAGCGGCCGGGGGACTCAGGGGGTATCAGGATACACGGGCCACAATGGTGATCACACTGCTCGCCTATTGGGGTATCGGTCTGCCAGTAGGTTATGTACTAGGCCTGACCGATTGGATTGGGCAGGCCCGCGGACCGGCGGGCCTTTGGCAAGGTCTGGTGGTGGGGCTTACCTGTGCAGCGGTATTGCTTGCCATACGCCTTGCACGTAGCGCACGCCGCAGGATAAGAAATGCAGCCCACTAGGTTATTCGACTTTCTTGCGTATCCAATAAAGGTACTTGCCGCCCTCTTCCTCCTTCTGCACCAGCTCATGTCCTAGAAACATGCAGAATTTGGGGATGTCCCGCTGCGTAGAGGGATCAGTTGCAATGACCTTGAGCAGGCTACCACCTGCCATGTCTCGCACCTTGTTATGCAGCATCATGACAGGCTCAGGGCAATTCAGCCCGCTGGCGTCAAGTGTCGCGTCAACGGTAAGAGTCATGCTTTTCTCCATTCGGTAGCAGCCGTGCCTTTGACATAGGTACTGGCTGCATCAGTACGTTTCGAACCGTAAATGTTCTACTTTGGTTATTTCAAGCGACGGAGGTGACAGGTGACCTCTTCGCGATCGTGGTAGAGCTGTTTGCAAGCGATCGCAACCGACATTCCTTTGCTATCGAAATAGCTTCTCAATCGATCCAGAATGCGCCTGACTTCAGCATAGCGCTGCTTCATTGGCAGCTTCAGATTTACGACTGCCTCCTTGCACCAGCGCTCGCCGATCCAACTTTCCATGAGCGCGGCCGTACGAGCCGGCTTCTCAACGATATCGCATACCATCCAGTCGACTTCCTTACGTGGACGAAAGGCATAGCCATCGACCTGCAGGTGCTCGATAAGGCCTGACTCCATCAGGGACTCTGCCATCGGACCGTTATCCACGGCGATCACGAGCATATCCCGGTTGACCAGTTGCCATGTCCAGCCCCCAGGTGCTGCCCCCAGGTCTACGGCGTGCATACCCGAGGCAAGGCGCTCATCCCACTGCGCACGAGGAATAAACTGATGCCAGGCCTCTTCCAGTTTAAGCGTAGAGCGGCTGGGCGCTTCACGGGGAAACTTGAGTCGGGGTATACCCATCGGCCAAAACGCAGCGTTACGTGGCTCGGCCACGCCAATGAACACATCCGTTCCTGTTCGAAAGGTCAATTGCAGCCGTGGCAAGGCAGGGTCTTCCTTGAGACGGCCCGCCTTGGTCAGTGCAGCCCTCAGGGGCTTTTCGAATTTCTTGCAGAATGTCGACAGCGCTTTGCCGTCGTTAGTATCCAATACCTCGAACCACAGGCTCCCGCAGACCGGATAGCTCTGTAGCTCCTGCAGGATGGCTCCTACACGGTCCTGCTCAGGTAACGTGACAAAGCCTGTGCCTCGCGCCCATTGGCGCGGAAAGATCAGGTCGGCAAAGCGCAGGCGCTTCATGAGGCGATCCGCACCCTCTGCCTCACTGCAAATGAATTCGGCAAAGGCGCTGGCTGGCTTGCCCCGCGCGTAGCCTGAAATTTCCAGCTGTGCAGCCAGATCGCTAAGCTCGGCACACACCTCGCCTTCAAAACCAGGTCGGCAATGTAACAACAACGTATTCATCAAAACTCCAGCCCTGTAATGCGCCTTGCAATAAGCCGCGCACTATACCCGAGCCAGGCGGATTGAGCGGAACAGGGAACGTAAAAGCCGTCAATCGGTCCAGTATTGGAGAACAAGCGCAAGACGACGCTTGGTCGACAGGCTGGCGCCGGATGTCCGCCGCTGTTGATACCGATCAGGCCCCATTGATGCTCGGCTCAAAATCTTCGTACCGAGAGGCAGTGTTGGCAGGCTTTTCGGTATTTCCTCGGAGTGGGCCTGAGCCGGGATTAGCGAAGGTCACGTCGTCTTGCACAAGGCCGAACCGTCGTGCCGTCCCAAGCCGAGAGGAGATTCATCGTCATGCCTGCACTGGATAGTCTGAAATGTCGTCGTACCCTAGAGGTCGATGGCCGTACGTATCACTACTATAGCCTTCCCGAAGCCGCCAAGAGCCTGGGTGATATTTCGCGCTTGCCTGTATCGCTAAAGGTCCTGCTCGAAAATCTGCTGCGCTGGGAAGACAATAAAACCGTTTACCGTGAAGACCTGCAGGCACTGGTTGACTGGCTCAAGGAACGCACCTCCGACCGCGAGATTCAATACCGTCCGGCGCGCGTTCTGATGCAGGACTTTACCGGGGTACCCGCAGTCGTGGACTTGGCAGCCATGCGTGATGCCATGGCCAAGGCAGGAGGCGATCCTGAAAAAATCAATCCCCTCTCTCCTGTCGATCTAGTGATTGACCACTCGGTAATGGTCGACCGTTACGCCTCCGAACACGCCTATGAGGAAAACGTAGCCATTGAAATGCAGCGCAACGGTGAACGTTACGAATTCTTGCGCTGGGGTCAACAAGCTTTCGACAACTTCAGCGTAGTGCCACCGGGCACCGGCATCTGTCACCAGGTAAACCTTGAATACCTGGGCCGTACAGTTTGGACTCGCGAAGAAAACGGCGAGACTTACGCTTTCCCGGATACCCTGGTAGGCACCGACTCGCATACGACGATGATCAACGGCC
The DNA here is from genome assembly GCF_000478505.2 of Pseudomonas sp. HPB0071. Taxonomy (NCBI): domain Bacteria; kingdom Pseudomonadati; phylum Pseudomonadota; class Gammaproteobacteria; order Pseudomonadales; family Pseudomonadaceae; genus Pseudomonas; species Pseudomonas sp. HPB0071. The sequence goes on from NZ_KI517367.1 coordinate 254,881, forward strand.
TGGGTGTACTAGGCTGGGGCGTAGGCGGCATTGAAGCTGAGGCCGCCATGCTGGGCCAGCCGGTATCCATGCTCATACCTGAGGTCATCGGCTTCAAGCTGACAGGCAAGCTGCGCGAAGGCATTACCGCTACTGACTTGGTGTTGACCGTAACCCAGATGCTACGCAAGAAAGGCGTAGTGGGTAAGTTCGTTGAGTTCTATGGAGACGGCTTGGCTGATCTGCCACTGGCGGACCGCGCTACCATCGGCAATATGGCTCCGGAATACGGCGCCACTTGCGGCTTCTTTCCGGTTGACCAGGTCACTGTGGACTTTCTGCGCTTCTCGGGCCGCCCCGAAGAAACAGTCAAGCTGGTTGAGGCCTACGCCAAAGCTCAGGGTATGTGGCGTGAGGCCGGTGACGAACCAAGCTTCACCGACACCCTGCATCTGGACTTGGGCGATGTCGAATCCAGCCTGGCAGGCCCCAAGCGTCCGCAGGATCGCGTTTCGCTATCCAAGGTCAGCGAAGCATTCGATCAATTCATGAATCTGCAACTCAAGCCTACTGCGCCTAAGGGTAATGGACATCCCGTTACACCCGGTGGGCTGGACGACTCGATTAAAGGCGAACCCAAGGCGGACGGCATTGAGTATGAACTTGATGGCCAGAAATACCGCTTACAAAACGGCGCAGTTGTAATTGCCGCCATTACCTCCTGTACCAACACCTCCAACCCCAGCGTCATGATGGCTGCCGGTCTACTGGCGAAAAAAGCCGTTGAAAAAGGGCTGGAGCGCAAACCCTGGGTCAAGAGTTCATTGGCGCCTGGCTCCAAGGTCGTAACCGAATACTATAAGGCTGCTGGCCTTATGACTTCGCTAGACAAGTTGGGCTTTAACCTTGTGGGATACGGTTGCACCACCTGCATCGGCAATTCCGGGCCGCTGCTCGAACCAATTGAAAAAGCAATTCAGGAAGGCGATCTGACCGTGGCATCAGTGCTCTCGGGCAACCGCAACTTCGAAGGCCGCGTACATCCCTTTGTCAAAACGAACTGGCTGGCTTCACCACCACTGGTAGTCGCTTATGCCTTGGCAGGCAGCGTCAAGGTTGATCTGTCTAAAGATCCTTTGGGTACAGACAAGAACGGCCAACCGGTCTATCTGAAGGATATCTGGCCCACCCAACAGGAAGTGGCTGACGCCATCGAGAAAGTCAACTCGGCGATGTTCCGCAAGGAATACGCAGCGGTCTTCGAGGGCGATGAGAACTGGAAGGCCATTCAGGTTCCAGCTTCCAAAACCTATACTTGGAGAAACGATTCGACCTATATCCAGAATCCCTCCTTCTTCGAGAACATTGGCGGCAACCCACCTCGTGTATCAGATATTCATGATGCGCGAATTCTCGCCTTACTGGGCGACTCAGTCACAACAGACCATATCTCCCCGGCTGGTAACATCAAAAAGGATAGCCCGGCGGGTCGCTACCTTACCGAACATGGTGTTGCCTATGAGGACTTCAACTCGTACGGCTCCCGCCGTGGCAACCATGAAGTCATGATGCGCGGCACTTTTGCTAACATTCGTATCCGTAACGAAATGCTGGGTGGCGAGGAAGGTGGCAATACGCTGCATGTTCCAACCGGCGAGAAAATGGCCATCTATGACGCTGCCATGCGGTATCAGATAGATAGCACTCCACTGGTCATTATTGCAGGCAAGGAATATGGCACAGGCTCATCCCGTGACTGGGCAGCCAAGGGAACCAACCTGCTCGGTGTCAAGGCAGTGATTACCGAAAGCTTCGAGCGTATCCACCGCTCCAACCTGGTAGGCATGGGCGTCCTTCCGCTTCAGTTCCAGAACGGAGTGGATCGCAAGTCGCTAGGTCTAACCGGTAAGGAGAAAATCAGCATTTTCGGACTGGATGGCGTCGAACTGCGGCCACGTATGCCTCTGACCATGGAAATCACTCGTGAAGATGGCAGCATGGAAACGGTAGAGCTTCTCTGCCGAATCGATACCCTCAACGAAGTGGAATACTTCAAGGCGGGTGGCATTCTGCACTATGTATTGCGCAGCCTGATGTAAGCGCTCCCACAAAAAAGCCCGCCGCAGTGCGGGCTTTTTTATGCCCGATGGGCGGTCAAAAAGCGCACTATCGATAACGCACTCTTCTCAATGCTTTGTGAATGACTCAAGCCTGAGCGTTTGAGTGGCTTAAGGTCATGGTTGGCTGTCGGTACCCACTCGATTCGGACCTGGTCAGACAGTGTGTAATGCTCAACCGTCTCCCGATCTCCCAGAGCATCACGCTCGCCCTGGATGATCAACGTAGGCGTTTGCAGATCAACGAGATGGTCGACCCGCGGCTTTTCCGGGCGGCCTGCCGCATAGAATGGATACCCCAGGCATACCAATGCGCTGACCCGCGCCTCATCAACGACCAGGCTGGCCATTCGGCCTCCCATTGATTTGCCGCCAATGGCAAGCGGTCCTGGGGTTGTTTGCCTGACCAGATCAATGACCTGCTTCCAGGTAGCAAGCAACTGCGCCTTAGGAGAAGGAGGCCTTTTCTTTCCTGAGATTCGTCGCTCAGCCATATAAGGAAATTCAAATCGTACTACTTCGATACGCTGGGCTACCAGCGCCTCGGTCATTTGATCCATGAACGGACTGTCCATGGGTGCCCCTGCTCCATGCGCCAGAACAAGCGTGGCAATTTTTTGATCACACCTGCTCCAAAGAAGCGAAACTTCCTTCTGATTGACGTGGTTGTCTTGCACGAATCCTCCTAACGAATCTAATGACACTATTTATGGGCTGGTATTACATACAAAATTAGCTCAACAGAATCCATCGTACCTTTTATCGCCTCTCTAGCCTTCACGTTATTGCTATTGATGTAGGTCAAGATGCCACTACCTACTTGCTTCTAGACTTTGCTTTATAGTTTTACGGGAGTATGGTCATGCTCGACGCCATCGATTGGAAACCAGAATTAATCCAGCGCTACGACATGGCAGGGCCTCGCTATACCTCTTATCCAACTGCAGTGCAGTTTCATGATCAGATAGGCGCGTTCGATCTGATGCATGCACTAAGGGATAGCCGCACTGCCAAGCGGCCGCTGTCGCTGTATGTCCATGTACCCTTCTGCGCACATATTTGCTACTACTGCGCCTGTAATAAAGTCATTACCAAGGACCGCAGCCGGAGCGTGCCTTATCTGGCCAGCCTGACAAGGGAAATTCAGCTGATCAGTCGTCATGTAGGCGCAGACCAGAGGGTAGAGCAATTGCATTTTGGCGGCGGCACGCCGACCTTTCTCAACCCTGAACAGCTACGGCAGCTGATGTCCGAGCTGCGTCAGCGCTTCAGCCTGCTGGATGATGACTCTGGAGATTATTCGATCGAGATCGATCCACGCGAAGCGGACTGGGCCACGATGGGCCTGTTGCGTGAGCTGGGTTTCAACCGGGTCAGCCTCGGTGTCCAAGACATCGATACGAATGTGCAGTTGGCTGTGAATCGCCTGCAAAGCCTCAACGAGACGCGGGCCATCATCGATGCGGCCCGTACGCTCAGTTATCGCTCAATCAATATCGACCTGATTTATGGACTCCCCCGCCAAACGCCGGAAAGCTTCGCCAAAACCGTCGAGGCAGTAATTGATCTGCAACCGCATCGCTTGTCTGTATTCAATTACGCACACCTCCCCACCCGTTTTCCACCACAGCGGCGGATTGAGGCCGCTGAGCTGCCAAGCCCCGCACAAAAGCTGGAGATGCTCCAAAGGACAACTGAGCAGCTAATGGCTGCCGGTTATCGTTACATCGGGATGGACCACTTCGCCCTGCCCGACGACGAATTGGCAATTGCTCAGGAAGATGGTTCATTGCAGCGTAACTTTCAGGGCTATACGACCCATGGCCATTGTGACTTGATTGGGCTGGGGGTATCGGCCATTAGCCAGATAAATGAGCTTTACTCTCAAAACGCAGTGGATATTTCCGAATACCAGACTAGTCTGGATAACGGTCAACTTGCTGTACGCCGGGGTTTGCACTGTGAACGGGACGACTTGATTCGTCGCGCGGTAATCCAGCAGCTAATTTGTCACTTCCAGCTCGACTTTGCTGAAACAGGCCGAGCACTGGGAATTGATTTCAAGGATTACTTTGCCGATGTCATGCCTGACCTTGAGCGTATGGCAACTGATGAGCTTATTCGCCTGGATGAAAAAGGCATTGATATCTTGCCGGCCGGGAGGTTACTCGTGCGATCAGTTTGTATGTTGTTTGATCGTTATTTGCCCCAACAGAACACACAACGGTTTTCACGGGTCATCTAATAAATTCACTAACAGCTTTCATCATTATGCGTGCAGTAATACCCTTGGCTTACTAATGGAATAAATCGAAAGCCATGTCCGAGACTTTGAAAATGCGTGTCACCTCGCCGCAAGCCCACTGTAAAGATTGCAGCCTGGCACCCTTATGCTTGCCATTGTCGTTGAACCTTGAGGATCTGGATGAGCTTGATCGGATCGTCAAGCGCGGCCGTCCACTCAAGAAAGGCGACTATCTGTTCCGACAGGGTGACAGTTTTGGCTCCGTCTTTGCCGTCCGTTCAGGTGCGCTTAAAACCTTTAGCGTGACCGATAACGGTGAAGAGCAAATTACCGGCTTTCACCTACCCAGCGAGCTGGTTGGCTTGTCCGGTATGGATACGGAGCTGCATCCGGTTTCTGCACAGGCGCTGGAAACCACATCGGTATGCGAGATCCCCTTCGAGCATCTTGATGAGCTGGCCGATCAGCTTCCCCAGCTGCGTCGCCAGCTGATGCGTGTGATGAGCCGCGAGATTCGGGATGATCAGCAGATGATGCTGCTCTTGTCCAAAAAAAGCGCAGACGAGCGTATCGCGACGTTTCTTGTGAATCTGTCTGCACGTTTCCGCGCTCGTGGCTTCTCCGCCCAGCAGTTCCGCCTGTCCATGTCCCGTAATGAGATCGGTAACTATCTGGGCCTTGCAGTGGAGACAGTTTCTCGTGTATTCACGCGCTTCCAGCAGAGCGGCATCATCGAGGCCGAAGGCAAGGAAGTGCATATCCTCGACTCGATTCAGCTCTGCGCCCTGGCGGGCGGCCAGCTGGAAGGTTGAAACAAAACGGGCGGCCCTGAAGCCGCCCGTTTTGCTTGAAAAGCTTTATCGCTTTTGATCGTTAGAATTTGTAACTGACCGTGGCGGTGACGTTACGCTCTTCGCCGTAATAGCAATACAACAGGCTATTACATGCAGCGACGTATTTTTTATCGGTTAGGTTATTGGCGTTGACACGTACATCTACACCTTTGAGTCCCACATTACTCAAGTCATAACCCACTGACGCATCAAACAGGGTGTATCCAGGAACGCGTTCGGTATTAGCTGGATCTGCCCAACTCTTACTAACTGCCCGTACCCCCGCTCCCAGGCTCAAGCCCTGGAGCGATCCCTCCTTGAATGAGTAGTCTCCCCAGACAGATGCCATATGACGAGGGGCCACGTTAGGCGTATTGCCTTCTGTACCGTCATCCGACTTAATGTATTCGACATCAGCAAACGTATAGCTCCCTAGTACACGGAAGCTATCAGTCACCTGCATGTGAGCTTCCAACTCTACGCCTTGGGAGCGTACCTTTCCTACCGGGCGATAATATTGTTCATTCGCCAGTTTAGTTGCCAGGTTTTCTTGGGTAATGTGGAAGACTGATGCCGTAAAGATATTGTCCGTACCCGGCGGCTGATACTTGATACCAGCCTCCCACTGCTTGCCCTCAGTAGCCTTGAGCGGATCGCCGTTCTGGTCAGTAAAAGAGTTGGGATTGAAAGACTCTGAATAGCTAATGTAGGGCGCGATACCATTGTCGAAAAGATACAGTCCACCCACCCGCGGAGTAACCTTATTCTCCTTGTAAGTGTTTTTGCCTGCACCGTATAGCTCATCCTCGGAAGAGGTCTCTACCCAATCCTTGCGCAGACCGAGTGAAAACCGCCATTTATCCAGGTCAATCAAGTCCTGCATGTACAGGCCAGTCTGCTCCATCCGACGCAGATCGCTGGTTTGCCATGTTTCCGTGACGCCCGGATTACCATAGACAGGGTCGAACGCATCAATGTTAGAAGCGGACCCGCCTGCGTAGTCGACCTTGGCCTTACGACGCTGATAATCCAACCCCATCAAAAGCGTATGTTTGGCTGACCCGGTATTAAATTCAGCCTGTGCCATGTTATCTACAATCCAGGCATGCAGACGCTCCTTGCCTTCAGTGGTTGCGCGCGCCAACTCGTTGGATCCTATGCTGGCCCAACCCGCAGCATAAGCCTGCCGCATATCCACCTTGCCATCCAGATAGCGGAAGTTCTGTCGTGCCGACCAGACATCATTGAAACGATGCTCAAACTGATAACCCACCATCTGCTGGGTACGTTCGAACTTGTCGAAATCGGAGTCGCCCTCAAAGAAATGCTTTGAGATGTATTGTCCATTGTGGCGATAGAGTGTGCCGTCTGCCGGGAGACCGCCGTGGTAACCGCCTTCGGGGTCATGTTGCATATACGCCTGCAGGGTTAGCGTTGTATTTTCATCAAAGTCGATGGCTACCGTGGGCGCAATCGCGTAGCGCTTCTCCTCGTTGTGATCAAACTGCGTATCGGACTTGTCCGCCAGACCTACCAGCCGATAGGCAATCGTCTGGTCTTCGTTGACCGGCCCACTAAAATCGAACCCCATACCCCGCTGGCCCTGGGTACCCACCGTGGCCTGGATTTCATGATAGGGCTCATATAGTGGCTTCTTGCTGGTAAGCGCTACTAGGCCGCCAGGATTACTCCGTCCGTAGAGCACCGAAGACGGGCCTTTCAGGATATCAATGCGCTCAAGGAAATACGGATCTACCTGCATGCTGCTATAGGTACCGCTATCTCCCATGGTCTTGAGACCATCAAGATAGATGTTATCTACCGAGCCGTCATTGAAACCACGCATGGCAACATAGTCATACCGGTGAGTTGCACCATATGGGTTGGTCATGACACCTGGGGTATAACGCAACGCCTGAGAAACTGTTTGCGAGCCCTGATCATCGATCTGGTCGCGCGTTACCACGGATACCGATTGAGAGGTCTCCAGGATCGACTTACTTGTCTTGGTTGCAATCTGGCTATGGGTGGCGTTATAGCCTTCCATGGTTCCAAGCGCATTGCCCAGTGCGAAATCAGTAACGGTAGTCGCAGAAAGCTCGGAAACATCACTGCCAACGCTTGCTGTTCCAGCCGCCAGCGAATAGCTGCCGTTACCGGTGCTGACGATCTGCAAGCCGCTTCCTTTTAGCAGCGCTGCAAAACCTTCTTCAACACTGTACTGCCCCTTGAGACCTGGGCTCTGCTTGCCCTCCGTCAGTGCGCCATCGGCAGATAGCATGACATTCGCTTCGCCAGCAAAACGACTCAATGCCGTCGACAGCGGGCCAGCCGGTATATCGTAACTGCGTACTGCCTGGGCCGCGGCAGCCGCTTCGGCGGCATTACCTGCAAGCGGCACAAGGGCGAGGCTCATCGGTATAGCAAGTGCAGCAGCATGTACAGCCTGACGCAGAGGGCTCCGCTTGAAAAAAGCCTGATACGAACGACGCGAATCCATTACTCATCCCTTTTTGTGTTCAACAGTGATGGCTTTCAGCCTGTTTGAGACTAAAGCCAGTCGAAACCAAGAAAAGGGAACCGCTAATGATAATATTTTTTATTAAGATTCAGGCAGAACGCGCTGAAATAGACGTCCACCAAGGCAGCGGGCGATTGATGCGAATGGGCAGGCTTTGCTCCAAGGCTGTCAGCACCCGCTCCGTATCCTTCAGCGGGTATGCACCGACCAGACGCAGATTCGCTACATCCGGATCACAGGCCAGATACCCGGAGCGATAACGCGATAACTCATCAACAAAGTCGCTCAATCGCATATCATCAGCCAGAATCATCCCTTTGATCCAAGCCTGACGGCGTTGCTCACTCACCCGAGCAGTAGAAACCTCGTCAGTGCTAAAGCGCACCTGTTGTCCTGCCTTTACTGTGACGGACGCCGACGCCACAGGAGCAACCTGCACACTGCCGTTGAAAACTGCCAACTCGCCAAAGCCTCCTCGATCAAAAACACTAAACTGGGCTTCTTTGGCCAGTAACGCACCGAATGTCGTATCAAGCGTCAACGGGTAGTGAGCATCCTTGCCTCGAGACAGCATGGCCTCACCCTTGTAGAGTGCCAAATGCAAGCGGTCCGGTTCGTTCGAGACGTCCATTGCCGTATCGGTGTTCAGCCAGAGATGCGAGCCATCAGCAAGCTGAAAATCCTTGATCTCTCCCACACGTGTTCGGTAGCTGGCATACCATTGTCTCCAGGACAACTGTGAAGAGGTAGTCCAGGCCAGAACACCGGTACTGCAAAGTACGGTCATCAGTTTTAATGTCTGACGCCGCGTTTGCCCTTTTTTCTGTAGCGCTTGTGTAGCGCCATGGCGTTGCTCGCAGGGTATGCGCTGAAAATGACGACTGATCAGCTCGACACGCTGCCACGCCTGGACATGTTGCGGATTTTCTGCCAGCCAGAGCTGCCACTGCACACGCTCCTGATCGCTGACATCATCAGCACTGAGCACGGCAAACCATTCGGCCGCCTGCTCAAGCACCGCAAAGTCGCACTCTGTCTCGGACATCTGCTGGGCGGCCTGCATGGTCTATTCCACCTCAAGGGTCAGGCAGTGCAGCATGGCTTGGGCCATGTACTTTTTGACCATTCGCTCGGACACCCCTAGCACCTCACTAATGGCTGCATACGTCTGCCCTTCCAGTTGAGACATCAGGAAGGCTGAGCGCACCTTTTCAGGTAGACGGTCCAGCATGGCGTCGATTTGAACGAGACTTTCAATAATGATTTCACGCGCTTCTGGAGATGGCGCGTAATACTCGGAACGATTAGCCAGCGCCTCGAGATAGGTCCGTTCGATATCCTGACGCCGCCAGTGATTGACGAGTAATGAATGGGCGATGGTCGATAAGTAAGCGCGCGGCTCTCGAACGGACGGAAGATCGCGTCCTTTGGCTAACAGGCGAAGGAATGTATCCTGGGCCAGATCGGCTGCATTGAACGAGCATCCCAACCGTTTGCTCAGCCAGCCGTACAGCCAGCCATGATGTTCGCTATACCAGTCATGCAAGGCGTTGGGTGATGACACTTCAGCCGCGCACATGTCAGAACCTATCGAGATGGCATTGAGATATCGCTAATGATAATGCTTCTCAAGAATAGATCTATGCTTTTTTACGTCAATTTGCGTACCGCCGATCAAAGCGTGATCGGCTTACGGCCTGCAAAGGCATGCGTAAGGGTGCCGTTGTCTACCAGATCAAGCTCACCACCCAAGGGGACACCATGGGCAATCCGGGAAATAGTTAAACCGCGCGGTTTCAATAGCTGCGCAATGTAATGGGACGTCGCCTCGCCTTCCACTGTCGGGTTGGTTGCAATAATGACTTCCTGGAAGGCACCTTGCTCGATACGCTCCATCAGCTCTGGAATGCCGATCGCCTCCGGGCCGAGACCATCCAGAGGAGACAGGTGCCCTTTCAGCACGAAATAACGCCCACGAAAGCCCGTCTGGTCAACGGCAAAGACGTCCATCGGTGACTCAACCACGCAAAGCAGTTGATCATCCCGATCCGGATCAGCGCACTGAGGGCACAGTTCGTTTTCCGTCAGGGTACGACAATGCTTGCAATGCCCTACTCCCTCCATGGCTGCCTGCAAGGCACTCGACAAGCGCAGGCCCCCGCTCCGGTCACGCTCAAGCATCTGCATGGCCATACGCTGGGCTGATTTCTGGCCCACCCCAGGCAAAATGCGTAGCGCGTCGATCAACTGTCGAATGAGAGGACTAAAACTCATGAAGAAATCTCGAATGGAGATAGATAAAAGTATAGACAGGCTATCGTCTGTTAACGTGCCTGGATCGCCGCCAGCCAGAACGGCCAACGGCGTGACCATAAGCCTCTAGATGCTTAGAAAGGCATCTTGAATCCAGGCGGCAGCTGCATGCCTGCAGTCATACCAGACATCTTTTCCTGGCTGTTCTGCTCGATCTTGCGAACGGCATCGTTCACCGCAGCCGCGATGAGGTCTTCCAGAATCTCCTTGTCTTCCTGCATCAGGCTGTCATCCAGCGATACACGCTTGACATCGTGGCGACCTGTCATGACGACGCTGACCAGCCCGGCGCCGGACTGACCGGTCACTTCGGCATTTGCCAGCTCTTCCTGCATCTTCTGCATTTTTTCCTGCATTTGCTGAGCCTGCTTCATCAGGCCGGCCATGCCACCTTTTAACATGTCTGTTTACCTCGTCTGGTTTGAGAACCCGGTCAGTCCTTGGAATTGACCGGCTCGATAGTGTCCGCGCGGACTACAGCCGCGAACTGTTCCATCATTTGCTGGATCAGCGGATCATTCTGTATGGACGCCTCAGCTTCCCGCTGACGCTCCGCACGTTTGCGAGCGGCAGCCTGTGCTGGCGTCTCCTGCTCGGGCGTCTGGAGTGTGATATCCAGCTTGATCGTACGCCCTTGGTATTGATTCAAGGCATCATTCAAACGGCGATGCTGGTTCGTGTTGAATAATGCGCTCTGATTTGGATCCAGATGAAGGTGCCATGCATCATTTTCAACCGACACCAGCGTACAGTTTGCCGCAATGCTTGCAGTCATGCCTCCTAAGCCTAGCTTAGGTAGCAATTCGATCCACTCGGCGGCAAGTCCGGTTGCAGGTTTGGCTGCCGGTACGGGCTCTGGGGCCGTCGCCGGCGCCTCGGCCAGTACGCCTTCGGTCAGCTCGTCCAAATAGCCGTAATCGGACTCGGCATTGTAATAATCATCGGCAGGCGGTGGCTCGTCGTCTGCCAAGCCTTCATTGTCCTGCTCGTCAACGACCCGCTCAATTACAGTGGCCTCCGACGTTTCGGTTGCCATCGGAACCACATGGGTTGGCTCTACCGGCGTTTTGATGGCCGTTGTAGGTTCATCCCAGGGTAGATCGACAGGCTCGCTTGTCTGAGAGGCCTCTGGCTCTTTCGCAACAGGGGATGCAGAAGCCGTTACCGGTTCCGGCCGAGGCTCGGACTTAACCGGAGCGGGACTGGGTTTCGCCACGGGCGCTGGGCGAGTGACTGGCGCAACAGGCAACTGAGCCGGCGTGGATGGTGCAGACGGAGCGGCCACCGGTTCTGGCTTGGAGTCAGTCGTGGCCTGACTGGCTCCCAACGTCTTTAACGCAGCCTTGGGTGTACTGCCGCCGCCCTCAGCCGGTCGGAAGGCCAGCATCCTCAGCAATACCATTTCAAAGCCTCCACGAGGATCAGGCGCCAACGGCAGATCTCGACGCCCAATCAACCCCATCTGGTAATAATATTGCACATCTTCGGCGGGTAGCGCCTGAGCCAAGGCCAAAACCTGCTCACGATCACCCTGACCGTTATCCACAGCCTCAGGCAACGCCTGGGCAATCGCCACACGGTGCAAAACATTCAGCATCTCGCCCAGCACACCTGCCCAATCAGGACCTTGCTCGGCAAGATGACGTACGGCCTCGAGCAGTGCGCGGGCATCGCCTTCCAGCAGGGCTTGCAATACACCATATACCTGTCCTTGATCCAACGTACCCAGCATGGCGCGTACATCGGCAGCCAGAACATGCCCTTCGCCAAAGGCAATCGCCTGATCGGTCAGGCTCATCGCATCGCGCATCGAGCCATCGGCAGCACGCCCCAGCAACCATAGGGCATCCTGTTCGAAAGGAATCTGCTCAGCGGTCAACACGTGGGTCAGGTGCTCAACCACACGCTCAGGCGGCATGTTCTTCAGCGAAAACTGCAGGCAGCGCGACAGAATGGTAACGGGGAGCTTTTGCGGATCGGTCGTTGCCAGCAGGAATTTAACGTGAGGCGGCGGCTCTTCCAATGTTTTCAACAGTGCGTTGAAACTATGGGTCGAGAGCATGTGGACTTCGTCGATGAGGTAAACCTTGTAACGACCACGCGTAGGGGCGTACTGCACGTTATCCAGTAGCTCCCGGGTATCCTCTACCTTAGTGCGGCTGGCAGCATCCACTTCGATCAGATCGACGAAACGACCTTCATCGATTTCCCGGCAGACCGAACACTCCCCGCAGGGGGTCGAGCTGATGCCGGTCTCGCAATTCAGGCACTTCGCCAGAATACGCGCAATGGTGGTTTTACCCACCCCACGCGTGCCGGTAAAGAGATAAGCGTGATGAAGGCGCTGGTTATCCAGGGCATTGATCAGGGCTTTAAGCACATGGGTCTGTCCGACCATTTCACGGAAAGAGCGCGGACGCCATTTGCGAGCGAGAACCTGATAACTCATCGATACCTGACACGGCGAAGAAAAAGAAGTCGGCTAATGCTAGCGAAGCAAGGGGTAAATTGCATCCAAAAGCCTATGACTCGCCTCATATTCCTATATCGAGTCATGTACGGGACACCCTTTAGCCAGACTCAAGAGATGGGGTCTAGGCCAGAGAAATCAAGGCATTCAGAAGATAACCCAGCCTGAAATGGCCGGGCTACCTTAAAGAAGATCAGTGCGAGTGCCTCGGCACCTCGGAGCCACGGCAGCCGACGAGGAAGTCAAAATCACAGCCCTCATCGGCCTGCAGCACGTGGTCCACGTACAGCTTGCGGTAACCACCACCGAGCAGGTTGGCGTTCGGGTCCTGCCAGTCCGCCAAGCGGGCCTGCAGCTCTTCATCGCTGATATCCAGATGCAGGCGGCCGTTCTCGCAGTCCAGCTCGATCATGTCACCGTCACGCACCACCGCCAGCGGACCACCTGCCGAAGCCTCCGGCGCTACGTGCAGCACCACCGTCCCGTAGGCCGTCCCACTCATGCGCGCATCGGAAATACGCACCATGTCGGTAATGCCCTTGGCCAGCAGCTTGGGTGGCAGACCCATGTTGCCCACCTCAGCCATGCCCGGATACCCTTTTGGTCCGCAGTTCTTGAGCACCATGACGCAGGTCTCGTCGATATCCAGGTCCGGGTCGAGCACACGCTCCTTGTAATGCTCCAGGTTCTCGAACACCACCGCACGGCCCCGGTGCTGCATCAGCTCCGGTGTGGCAGCAGAGGGTTTGAGCACTGCTCCCTTGGGTGCCAGGTTGCCCCGTAACACGCAGATGCCGCCGTCCTTGCGGATGGGGTTGTCCAGCGTACGGATGACTTCATCCTGCCCGTAGATCGGCGCCTCGGCACAGTTCTGCCAGATCGACTGGCCATTGGCGGTCAGGGCATCAGGGTGCGGCAGCAGGTTTGCCTCACCCATCCGGCGAATCACTGCCGGCAGGCCACCGGAGTAGTAGAACTCTTCCATCAGGAAGCGACCGGACGGCTGCAGGTCGACGATGGTAGGCGTACCGCGACCGACCCGCGTCCAGTCGTCCAGCTCAAGGTCTACGCCCATACGCCCGGCGATGGCCTTGAGGTGAATCACGGCATTGGTCGAACCGCCGATGGCAGCATTGACGCGGATGGCATTCTCGAAGGCTTCCTTGGTCAGGATCTTCGACAGGCGAAGGTCCTCATGCACCATGTCCACGATACGCATGCCAGAGAGGTGCGCTAGAACATAGCGACGCGAATCCACGGCTGGGATCGCAGCGTTATGCGGGAGCGAGGTGCCCAGGGCTTCAGCCATGCAGGCCATGGTGGAGGCAGTACCCATGGTGTTACAGGTACCGGCCGAGCGGGACATGCCAGCTTCAGCAGAAAGGAACTCGTTCAGGTCGATCAGCCCACCCTTATAGGCCTCGTGCATCTGCCAGACGATGGTACCGGCACCGATGTCGCGACCGTGGTGCTTGCCGTTAAGCATCGGCCCGCCGGTTACCACGATGGCGGGTACGTCGCAGCTGGCAGCGCCCATCAATAGCGCAGGGGTGGTCTTGTCGCAGCCGGTCAGCAGCACCACAGCATCGACCGGGTTGCCGCGGATGGCTTCCTCCACGTCCATGCTGGCCAGGTTGCGGGTCAGCATGGCGGTGGGGCGCAGGTTGGACTCGCCATTGGAGAAGACGGGAAACTCGACGGGAAAACCGCCGGCTTCGTAGACGCCGCGCTTGACGTGCTCGGCAATCTTGCGGAAGTGGGCGTTGCAAGGGGTAAGTTCGGACCAGGTGTTGCAGATCCCGATGATGGGTTTGCCCTGGAACTCATGGTCCGGGATGCCCTGGTTCTTCATCCAGCTGCGATACATGAAGCCGTTCTTGTCGGCATTGCCAAACCACTGGGCCGAGCGCAGGGTGGTCTTTTTTGTGGACATGGTGGATGTCTCTTATCTATGGGATAGGCCGGGTCACAGGCAAAAGCGGCCTCATCGGCACGTGTCAGCACGCGTGCCGTGAGGTCTCCATTAGGTATCAGCGCTGCTTGAAGCGGTCGATTACAACGGCCAGCAGCAGAATCGTTCCACGGATGACGTATTGGTAGAACGTGTCGATATTTTTGAGGTTCATGGCGTTCTCGATCACTGCCAGGATCAGCACGCCAGCAATGACGTGACGAATCATGCCGATACCACCGGCCAGCGACACCCCTCCCAACACACATGCCGAGATCACGGTCAGCTCGAACCCCTGCCCTATCATCGGCTGGCCGGAGGTCATACGCGAAGCCAGAACCACGCCCGCTAACGCACCGATCACACCCTGCATAGCAAAGATGATGATCTTGGTACGATCAACGTGTACACCCGCCAGTAAGGCGGCTTCTTCGTTACCACCGATAGCCAGCGTGTTGCGTCCAAACGTGGTGTAGTTGAGCAGCCAGCCAAAGAACAGGATGCATACCAGTGTGATCAAAATCGGCACCGGAACACCAAACATCTGACCATTACCAAAGATAAAGAACTTTTCTTCCATTACGCCTACGGCCTTGCCGTTGGAAAAGATGTAACCCAGACCGCGTACAATCTGCATGGTCGCCAAGGTTGTGATCAAGGCATTGATCTTGAGTTTGGCAATGACCAGCCCATTGATGAGTCCTACGCACAACCCCATTGCCAGTGCAGCGGTTACCCCTAGCGCCACGCTATTGAATTCGCGCATTACTACCGCTGCGACGACGCCCGCACAGGCAATGACCGAGCCTACAGACAGGTCAAAATGCCCAGATGCCAGACAGAACAACATGGTGCAGGCGACGATCCCCGTTGTGGAGATTGCCAGCCCTAGCCCTCGCATGTTGAGCGGCGAAAGAAAGTTATCGATAAACAAGGTACAGAGAACAAAGATCGCCAGGGCCGCCAGCATCATCGCCCAGTCATCAATAAAACGGCGAGTATCAAAGCTACGGCGCGGTGCCGCCAAGGCGTTGTTTTGCGTGGACATGGAACACCTCAATTGTTTTTGTATTTCGAAGCCTTCAAGGCAACGCAGGCTTGTTACATATCAGGCGCGCGTACGGGGCAATGCGAGCTCCAGCAAACGCTCTTCGGTCGCCTCGGCACGTGCCAGCTCACCCGTTACAGCACCTTCACTCATGACCATGATGCGGTCCGCAACCCCCATGACTTCCATGAGATCGCTCGACACCACAATCACTGCAATGCCTTTGGCCGCCAGCGAGTGAATGATCTGGTAGATTTCGGATTTCGCACCGATATCGATGCCGCGTGTAGGTTCGTCCAGCAGCAACACCTTCATGGGCATGGACAGCCAGCGCCCCAGGATGGCCTTCTGCTGGTTACCGCCCGAAAGGTTTTTGATCTTCTGATAAGGCGTAGGTGTTTTTACATTCAATGCGCGGATCTGCTTTTCAGCGTTTTCCTTTTCCCAGCGGCTTTGAAGCAGGCAGCTCCAGGTTGCATGCCGCGGACGTGCGCTGATATTGATGTTTTCGGCCACGCTGCCCAGCGGAACGATGCCTTCTTTCTTGCGATCCTCGGGACAGAGCAGAATGCCAGCAGCGATGGCATCACGTGGGTTGCGAAGCGTCAGCGCCTCGCCCTTGAACTTGAGCACGCCCGCACTGTGCCGTTCAAGACCTGATAGCAGGCGGAGCAACTCGGTACGCCCTGCTCCAACCAGCCCGAAGAGCCCAAGGATTTCACCCTGGCAAACCTCAAAGCTGACTGGCTGCTGCAGACCACGCCCCATCAAGCCGGATACGTTCAAACAACCTTCGCCCTTTTCACGGGGACGATAGTCATAGATATCGTCCAGACTACGTCCTACCATGCAGGTGATCAGCTGATCCGGCGTGGTTTCACTCATGCGCTCGAATGTGCGCACATGACGTCCATCCTTGAAGATCGTGACGGCATCGCAGATATGGAAGACTTCTTCCATTCGGTGCGAAACATAAAGAATGACTTTTCCCTCATCGCGCAAACGCGCAATGATTGCCATCAGCCGCTCGGTTTCACGGGCAGACAGGCTGCTGGTGGGCTCATCGAATGCAATTACATGGGCGCCACGAGACAAGGACTTGGCAATTTCCACCAACTGCCGTTGCCCCAGGGACAGACGCCCGACGCGCGTATTCGGATCGATTTCCTCCGCTAGGCCTTTCAGCAATTGCAGAGCCTGTTGACGAAGACGCCCACGGTTAACAATGCCGTAGCGGGCCGGCAAGTGACCCAGAAACAGGTTCTCAGCCACAGTCATTTCCGGAACGAGTTGAAGTTCCTGGTGAATCACGGCTACGCCATTACGGATACTGTCCGCCGTGTTCTTGAAGACCATATCACGATCACCAATGCGCAGATGACCGCTACTGGGCTGGTAATAGCCACCCAGAATCTTGAGCAATGTTGACTTGCCTGCACCGTTTTCCCCCATCAGGGCATGTACGGAGCCGGGGCGAGCCGTGAAGTTGATGTCGGACAGCGCCTTGACGCCAGGAAACGTCTTACCAATGCCCTGGAACGCAAGGCTTTCGCCCTGCACCGACTGCTGTAATGCTTCCATATCACCTCCTAAAGCGACGCCATACAGGCGTCGCAAGGTTGCAAGGAGTCCGTCAGGCGGACCGGATAATGCAGGAGACGGTTATTTCCAGAGCCCGATCTTTTCGAGTTCCTGTTGGAAGTTTTCGCGTGTGATCAGCGTAACCTTGTCCATGGCGGTGTACTTGGGCGGCTCTTTGCCGGTAGTCACCCATTCGTACATCATGGTGGCGGTCTGGTAGCCCTCTTCGTGTGGGCTGGGAAGCATCGAGCCGAAAAAGCCGCTGTTGGGCTTTTTCAACTCACCGATAGCATCTGTACCGTTGATGCCGATTCCGATCACGTTTTCAGCACTGAAACCGGCACTTTCAGTCGCCCTCACACCACCCAGCACTGTGTTGTCATTCATACCACCTACGATCAGGTGCTTGGCGCTACCCGGTAGCTTGACGAGTGCGGAGCTGGTGGCATCCATGCTGCCGGGGACATCCAGCGTCTTTTGCGGAGCATAAATGATGTGGTCCTCTGGCAGACCGGCGTCACGCAACGCCTTTACAGAGCCGTCGGTACGCTGCTTTCCGGTATCTAGCTCATTGAAGGTGTTGATGACCGCGTAGGTTTCATCCCACTTCCAGTTGCGCTTCTTGGCTTCAGCGGCCATTGCCTCGCCCTGTTGACGCCCTACATCAAAAGCGGCCATGCCCAGGTAAGGCACGTCTTCCATGAACTTTCCATCGGAGCCGACAAAGCGATCATCCACAGCCATGACTTTCAAGCCATTGATCTTGGACTTGGCCACGATGGCTGGGCCGAGGGAAACATCAGGCGGACAAATGACAAAGCCTTTAGCACCGTTAGCCGCCAGGCTATCGATAGCGGAAAGCGTTTTTTCACCATCAGGTACAGCAATCTTGAGGAGGGTAAAGCCTTTGTCTTTCGCAGCTTTTTCCGCAAAAGCCCATTCGGTTTGGAACCAAGGCTCTTCAGGTTGCTTGACGAGAAAACCGATCTTTACTTCTTCGGCATGGGCGACCGAAGCCGCAGATAACGAAAGGCCCAGCGCACCAGCTGCCAAGGCAGATTTCACCAGGGAAGAAATCCCACGGCCACGAAACATAGCTACCTCCTTATTTTTATTGAATAGCTAGCGTGTACTGCATCAAATTGTGCTGACACCTGACTGATGTAATAAGACAGGCCAGGTGAAACAGTCATATCATAATATGATTGGACTCGATCGACTGCAACTCTTCCTTGAGCAATCAAAAAAAGAGAAGCGCTGGATCACAAATCGAGTCGCTTAACGTCAACCCATGAAGCGATGGCACGGCATCCCGGCCACATCCACACGCGCATAAAGCACAGAACCATCCAGAGGCTGATCACCTGCCGCACTCGTGACATAGAGCGTCTTGAGGTCGTGTCCGCCAAACACACAACTGGTGGGCCGGGACACAGGTAGCTCTATAATCGTGTCGACACAACCGTCTGGAGCAAATCGAATCAGACAGTGGCCATCCCAGCGCGCATTCCAGACATATCCCTGCGAATCCATGGCAGACCCATCCGGATGACCACGCTCATGGGCCTGCGCCCAAACTGTTCTTTCGCCAAGCCCTTTGGCACCAATAGTATGACGGTAGATCACGCTTTCCAGCGTATCGGCGGTGTAAACGCAATCCCCCTCTGTACTCCAGAGTAGCGTGTTGGCAATGCCGATATCGCTGGCCAGACGAGTGACCTTCGCATCAGGACCGATATGAAACAATCCACCTGAACGACGGGTGATCGGCAGGTCTTCGCCCTGCTCACCTATATTGTTCTGCATGCTGCCCAACCACAGATTCCCTGCCGCGTCGCAGCGCGCCTCATTGGCGCGGTTCCCCTCAGTAGGATCCGGTACGCAGAACAGTGAAAGTGAAGGTGCATGCGGTGGTGATTCCAGATCCAGGCGGTGAACACCACTGACCATAGTCAGCAACGCATCTCCGCGTATCGTGGGAATAAAGGCCGAAACAGGCTCGGTCACCAGCCATTCAGAGTAATGCCCCCCTCCAGTCGACAGGCTTTCTTACCTACGATATCCACCCAGTACAACGCCTGGGTGAGCTCATCCCAAAAAGGACCTTCCGCTAATTTAAAGCGATGGGATATAACCGGTTGCCACTCCATAAAGCATCCTTATTTGTAGTTATGAATGCACAGCTCACGCTAACTACTAGCCTGAGCATATTTAGAAATCGTGACAGCAGCCTTGTCGATCAACGTCATGCATGCCCAAACGCCCCGAGAGGAATCTCGCGCAGCAATGGCATCCGCCAGCTCCTTGTGCAAGGGCAGCGTTCGTTGCAACTCTGAAGGATCGACAGACGAAATCTGAAAGGAAACGGCAAGCAAGGCGCCTAGCGCGGGCACCATTTGCTCGATGAACTGGTTGTGACTGGCCGCCAGGACGCACTCATGGAAGTGCTGGTCGGCACTGTTGTAATCTCCACCTGAAAGCGAAGCTTCCAACGCTGTATAGGCTGCCTGGACGCGCCTGATCTGCTCAGGTGTTGCACGCTCGCAAGCCCAGCGCACAGCCACTGGCTCAATAGCACGCCGTAAATCAAGCAGATCCTTGACGAAATTCTCGGGCAAGCCGCCACGACTCAACCATGCCACCACCTGGGGATCGAAGAGATTCCACCGATTTAGGGGTAATACACGGCTTCCCACCTTGGGGCCCACCTCGATCATGCCCTTGGCGACCAGTGTCTTGATGGCCTCCCGCACGACCGTTCGACTGACACCCAACTCCTCACCAAGATCCGCCTCGACTTTCAGCGCATCCCCAGGCTTGAATTGCCCGGAAGCGATCAAGCTACCCAGTTTATCTACGGCTGATGCGTGAAAATTATTCGACATTCAGACCTCGCCCTCGCCCGCTCTGACCTACAAGCATCTTAACGACTGTTGAAGGCCGTTGCTCGATCAGCGCAAAGACGTATTGTTATTGATAGAAAGCGCTCTAATCATCATATGATTAGACGAGGCAACTGAAAAGAAAAATAAGGAGGGCGGTTATTGCGCACAGCTGTGCAGCTGCCAATCAGCCGCACAGATGCTAGAGAAAACTATCAGACGTTAAGACGGAACCACACCCCGCCCCATTGCTCTGCTTCGCATTTAGCTTCCTGCTCGTTGTTGAACTCCGAAATGATTCCTCCATGTGCATAAACCACAGCCCATGCCTCCTGCACAGTTTTCTGAATGATAGATACGAATGAAACAGGCTCTTCTGGGGATACTGATGTCTGGATGCTTTCCATTTTTTGCTCATCCTTTGAATTTTATTATTGCAGCCCTTTCCTCATCCTTTTGTAGAAAGGACTACTGGATGCACGCTGAACAATATTCTTTGACAAGCAGGTCAGAACAACACATACAGACAAGCGCTGCAGTACAACTAGGACCTACGTCACGCTGTAGAAATGAAATACGTTAATTAATTCAATCTTAAGCGTGAAAAATTGTGACAGACAGACGAGCGGTAGCAAAGTGCCTTCATGGCAAAAGACTATTGCTAAACGCGAGAATATCTGCCCGCAAAAGCAGCAAATCCGCGAAGTTGATTAGAGAGTCAAGCTGAACGCTTTAAGAATGGAGGTGGCCCCACCAGCCACACCCCGGCACACGATGTCACCGCTACGGCTGCTTCCTTCCGGACCTGACCGGGTTCACGGCTGATCGTTGCGGGGGGACCGGCAGGACCACCATAACGAACGTCACCAATAGGTGAGGCGCATCATTCTACTCACTTGAGCAGAAGTTACAAGCTTTTCAGTCATTTAGCGGATAATTAATAAGATGGCGCCTTCTGGATGGAGGGCGCCGTCTTATTTTCAGCTCACCTCGAAGCTGGCCAGACGATCAAGCAGAGCCTGCTCATCCAGTACCGTAACACCTAGCTCGGTTGCCTTGGTCAGCTTTGATCCAGCGCCCGGACCTGCTACGACACATGTGGTTTTGGCAGATACCGATCCGGAAACCTTAGCACCAAGCGCCTCTAGCTTTTCCTTGGCTACATCTCGACTCATCGCCTCTAGCGTTCCTGTCAGCACCCACGTCTGACCTGCTAGCGGCAACCCTTCCACTTGTGTCCTTTCGCTTTCCCAATGCATGCCAAATTCGCGCAGCTGTGCCTCGATCATTCGCGCGCGCTCTGCATATTCAGCCTGACTGAAGAAATCGCGCACGGCATTCTTGGCTCTTTCGTTCAAGCCCTTCATGGCGCTCAGGTCCAGCCAGTCGGCAGTAATCAACGCTTCCAGCGTCTTGAAGTGACCGGCGAGGTTTTTAGCGCCGGTTGCCGCTACATAGGGAATACCCAGCTTCTCGATGAAATCGGCAAACGTGGCGTAGCCAGCGAACTCAGGATGAAGCTCACCCTCCTCCTGAACCTGCACGCCATTACGCAACAAATCACCAATGACATTCTGGTTGTGCTCTTCCTCGAAGAAGTTATGGATCTCATACGCGACCTCATAACCAATATCGGGTAAGTAGATCAGCACTTCCGGCAAGGCCCGCTGAATACGCTCCAGACTCCCGAACGTACGTGCCAGCAGCTTGGCAGTTTCCTCGCCGACATCGGGGATGCCCAAGGCAAAAATGAAACGTGCCAGCACAGGCGTTCGGCTGTTCGCAATAGCGCTGAGCAGGTTTCTGGTCGAGATTTCCGCAAACCCCTCCAGCTGGATAACCTGCTCAAAGGTCAACGCATACAGATCCGCCGGTGACTTGACCATACACCGGTCTACCAGCTGCTCGATAATCTTGTCGCCCAACCCATCGATATCCATCGCACGGCGTGACGCAAAATGAATGATGGACTGCTTGAGCTGCGCCTGACAGACCAGGCGACCTACGCAGCGATAGACAGCGCCCACGCTGACCGACTCTCGTCCCTTGCCTCGCTTGACGAGCTGTGTCCGTTCCACTTCCGAGCCGCAGACGGGACAATGGGTCGGCACCGCCACAGGCCGAGCATCTGCCGGCCGACGCTCGAGCACCACCTGCATGACCTGAGGAATAACATCGCCTGCACGGCGGATGATGACAGTATCGCCAATCATCACGCCCAGCCTTTCGACCTCATCCATATTATGAAGGGTTGCATTAGTGACCGTAACGCCGCCCACCTGAACCGGCTTGAGACGAGCAACAGGCGTGATGGCGCCCGTACGACCCACTTGAAACTCGACGTTAGTAAGCTCCGTCAGCTCTTCACGGGCTGGAAACTTGTGGGCAATCGCCCAGCGCGGCTCCCTGGCCCGGAAGCCCAGCTCTTTCTGCCAGTCGATACGGTTGACCTTGAAAACGACGCCATCGATTTCATAAGCGAGCCCATCACGTCGCTCGCCAATATCATGGTAGTAATCACGGCACGCCTGAGCACCTTTGGCTAGCTTCAGCTCCTTGCTGATTGGAATGCCCCACTTGCGAACCGACTGCAAAATCTCGTATTGAGTATTTGGCAGCGTTCCGCCCTCTACCCGCCCGTAGCCGTAACAGCAGAATTCGAGCGGGCGCTTGGCAGTAATACTGGAGTCGAGCTGGCGCAAACTGCCTGCGGCGGCATTACGTGGGTTCGCAAAGGTCTTCCCACCGGCCTCCATCGCGCGCTCATTCAAGGCTTCGAAACCGGCCTTGGACATAAAGACTTCGCCCCGCACCTCGAGCACATCCGGCCAACCACGGCCCTGAAGCTTGAGGGGGACGTTGCGGATAGTACGCACGTTGGCAGTGATGTCCTCGCCTGTCGTGCCGTCACCACGGGTCGCCCCGCGAACAAGCACGCCCCGCTCATACAGCAGGCTTACCGCCAGGCCGTCGAGCTTGGGCTCACAGGTGTATTCAATTTCTGCCGTCTGGCTGAAAAGATCATTACCGTTATGACTGACAAGCTCATCAGCCAGCCCGTCCCGTACGCGGCGATCAAATTCGAGCAAATCCTTTTCTTCAAAGGCATTCCCCAAACTTAGCATGGGGACTTCATGGCGAATCGTCCCGAAAGCCGACAGGGCGGAGCCACTCACCCGCTGCGTGGGAGAGTCAGGCGTAATCAGCTCAGGGTGCTCGGCCTCAAGCGCCTTGAGCTCACGAAATAGCCGATCGTATTCGGCATCCGGAACACTGGGTTCATCCAGAACATAGTAACGGTAATTATGCGCATCGATTTCGCTGCGCAAAGAAGCGATCCGCTCGGCGGCATCTTGGGCTTGGGTCATGCTGTTCTCTCTCTAGCACCAAGGCTGGACGTCATGTCCAGCAACAGGCAGAAACAAAAAGAGCAGCATAAGCTGCTCTTTAGTCGACTCTGAAATCGGCTCAGCGTTTCTGAGTCAGGCTCTTGCGTTCGAAGTCGATGATACGCTGGCGGTAGTGTTCGATGGTCTGTGCCGTCATGACGCTACGCTGCTCGTCCTTCAACTCACCGTTGAGCTCGGAGGCCAGCTTGCGAGCGGCAGCCACCATCACTTCAAACGCCTGCTTGGGATGCCGCGGGCCTGGAAGGCCTAAAAAGAAGCTTACGGCCGGCGTGCGGAAGCTATCGATGTTGTCCAGATCAAACGTACCTGGCCGTACGGCATTGGCCATGGAAAAAAGCACTTCGCCGTTGCCGGACATACTCTCGTGACGATGGAAGATATCCATGTCACCGAAGCGCAGGCCACTTTCCAGAATATTCTGCAACAGAGCCGGACCGCGAAAGCCGTTCTCATCACGTGAAATCACGTTGATGACCAACACCTCTTCTACGGGCGGCAGCTCCTTGCGCTCTTTGCGCGGCTCTTCCATCGCAGACAGGTCCGGCTCGGCGTCGACGATGTCCTTGCGGGCCTTACCCTTGCCACGAGCCGGTGCCTCATCGTCATCAGCCAGGGCACTGAACTGGGGCTCGGCGCCACCCAGCTCCAACTCTTCCGCAACAGGTTCTTCGCGGCGCTTGCGAGCGGCACGACTTGGGCGAGGCGCTTCTTCCTCGCTATCAAAAGACGGCTCCTTATGTTCGACCACACGAGACGGCCCTAGTAGTTCTGAACTACCGCCCTCATCGGACTGGCCGGAGAGATTGTTGTCCAGGCGAAACTTGAGTTTCCCTTTCCCGCTCATCCGTCGCCAGCCATCGAAAAGTATGCCGGCGATTACGATAATGCCGATGATGATCAGCCATTCGCGCAGACCGATATCCATGTAAGACGCATACCTCTGTCAAAAATCAACTTCGCGCTCGCCACTTGCCCATGCATAGCAAAATGCCAAACGCCCAAAAACGGGCATAAACTAGCACGCCCGCCACCAACTTTACACCGTCTGTCGTATCAAGCTTCAGCCAAAGCAACAGCTTCTTCGACATCGACGGCCACCAAACGCGAACAGCCCGGTTCGTGCATCGTCACGCCCATCAGCTGATCGGCCATTTCCATGGCGATCTTGTTGTGTGTGATATAGATGAACTGCACTTTTTCGGACATTTCCTTCACCAGCCGCGCGTAGCGGCCAACGTTGGCATCGTCCAGAGGCGCATCCACTTCGTCAAGCATGCAGAATGGCGCCGGATTGAGCTGGAAAATCGCAAAAACCAACGCGATCGCCGTCAATGCCTTCTCACCACCTGACAAAAGATGAATGGTGCTGTTCTTCTTGCCTGGCGGACGCGCCATGATCGCAACCCCGGTATCGAGTAAATCTTCTCCCGTAAGTTCCAGATAGGCGTGTCCGCCGCCAAAAACTTTTGGAAACAAGGCCTGAAGGCCATTATTGATCTGATCGAATGTTTCCTTGAAACGATTGCGCGTTTCACGGTCGATCTTGCGAATCACGTTTTCGAGCGTTTCCAAGGCCTCAACAAGATCATCGTTTTGCGCATCCAGATAGCGCTTGCGCTCGGATTGCTGCTGATACTCCTCGATGGCTGCCAGGTTAATGGCACCCAGGCGTTGAATACGCGCATTCAGCGCCTCCAATCGGGTCTCCCATGCCGATTCGGTGGCATCCTCAGGCAATGTAGCCACTACGGTCTGCAGGTCATACCCCTCTTCATGCAGCTGCTCCTGAAGGGTTTTACGGCGCACGGACAGTCCCTGCCACTCAAGCCGCTGCTGCTCCACCTGACTGCGCACCACCTGCGCCTGCTGCTCGGCCTGGGTACGACGGCGCTCGGACTCACGCAGCTCACGATCTGCCTCCTCCAGAGCCATGCGCGCGCCTCGTAGCTCCTCATCGACACTCATGCGGCGCTCAAGCAATTCTTCGAGTTTCAACCTGAGCTCCTCAATCGGTGCAGAGCCCTCTTCCAGGTTGAGACTAAGCTGCTCACGTCGCTCGTCGAGCCGAGCCGCCTGCAGCAGCAGACGCTCCAGTGCCTGCTGTGTAGAGTCATGCTGGGCTTTGAGCGACCCCAGCCTTACAGCCAGCTGATGAGCCTGCTCCTTATGCTGCCTCGCCTCCTGACGAGCCCGATCCTGCCGCTCGCGTAGCGTCTCGCGCTGAGCAATCAACAGGTCGCGACGCTCGGTATCGGCAGCCATGGCATCCAATGCATCCTGAAGGCTCAGTCGTGCCTCACCAATCTGCTCGATCTCGATAGCGCGTTGCTCTGCCATTTCAACCCGCTCTTCTTCAAGCCGCTTTCGGCGCAGTCCAAGCTGCTCGGCCTTGGCCTGCCGCGCCGACAGCTGAGCCCTGACTTCACCCTGGCGGCGGCTCTCCTCCTGAGATCGACGGCGGACCGTTTCGCGGCTGCGCTCTAGCTCTGCCAACTGCTCCTGCGCCTGCTCAAACGCCTTCTGCCCCTCACTCAGCCGGTGTTCCAGCTGAGTACGCTCAGCGTGTAAACGCTCAAGCTCCTGGCCGCGCGCCAGCACACCGCTTTCCGCCTCGCTGGAGCGCTGTATTCGCAAAAAGTGACGGGATACCCAATACCCGTCTCGACTGACAAGGCTCTGCCCGTCAGCAAGCCTCTGCCGCTGCGCCAGTGCGTTCTCAAGGGTCTCCACTGGAAATACATTGCCCAGCCAGGGCGACAGATCATGTGGGGCTTCGACTTTATCCAACAAGCTCCCTGGCGTTGCAGGCGCTACATGCCCAGGTGTTACCAGGCGCAGCTCGCCCTGCTCGAATGCAGCCAGGTCGAGACCGGAGAGATCATCCAGGCAAACCGCCTGCAAATCAGCGCCCAACACCGTTTCAACGGCTCTCTCCCAGCCTGACTCAACCCGAACACCCTCGGCCAGGCGGCTACGCTCATGCAGATCATGCAGACGCATCCAGTCATCCGCCCCTTTTCCAGGATCGAGCGCAGCCTGCTGCAAGGCCTCCAGCGAGACAATACGACCTTCCAGACGCTGCAGCTCACCTTGCGCCGTGGTCTGTTGAGTGGTTACAGCCTGAAGCTGCTCTCGACTGATAGCCAGCTGCTCGTTGGCCTCTATTTCTTCCTGGGCGAGGTCCTCGAGAATCAACTCGATTCCAGCGAGCTCTTCGCTGAGCTCGAGCAACGCTGCGTCTTCAGGATCCGCTGCCAGTTGCGTCAGCTCATCACGCAGTCGTCGCTCGCGCTCCATGAGCCGTTCCAGGCTTTTTTCCAAGTGACGGATACGGGACTGTTGAACATCAGCCTCACGTTGAGGCGCTGCACTGTGCTGGTTGAAGCTGTCCCACTGCGGCTGCCACGCTTGCATGGCCTGCTCGGACGCCTCCAGCGCCAGGGCAGATTCTTCAGCAGAAGCTGCGCTCATTTCCTGCTCGGGCTCCAGCATGGCCAGCTCTTCGGCCAAGGTAGCAAGAAGCGCCTGGTCATTACCCAGATGTGCGGCAGCTTCTTCCCGAGAGCGCTCGGCTTCACGCAGATCATCCTGCAGCTGACGCAAGCGCTGCTGGCCGTGCTGAATGCTCTGCTCGACCCGCGCAATGTCTCCACCAACCGAATAGAAGCGCCCCTGCACCTGATTGAACCGCTCGGACAAATCATGATGGCTGTCTCGCAGTCGCTCAATACTGGCATCAGCGCTGCGCTGCTCAGCAACCAACGCTTCGAGCGCTACCTCCTGATTGCCAATGACGCGCTCACGCTGCTGCACCAGCTCATCCAGATCGCGCCAACGAAGTGCTCCCAGTTGGGCACGAAGCTGGCGCTCTTCCGCCTTGTACTCCTGATATTTCTCGGCAGCCTGCGCCTGTCGGTGCAACCGTTCGAGTTGCCGTTCAAGCTCTTCACGAAGGTCCGTCAGGCGCGCAAGGTTTTCCTGGGTACGGCGAATACGGCTTTCCGTTTCACGACGGCGCTCCTTGTACTTGGAGATCCCCGCCGCTTCTTCGATGTAATTGCGCAAATCCTCTGGACGAGCCTCGATCAGCTTGGAAATCATCCCCTGCTCGATGATCGAATAACTGCGCGGGCCAAGCCCTGTGCCCAAAAAGATATCAGTGATGTCGCGACGACGGCATTTGGTACCGTTGAGAAAATAGGTATTCTGCCCGTCCCGAGTTACCCGTCGGCGAATGGAAATTTCCGCATAGCTGGCATACTCACCGACTAGGGAGTTGTCCGAATTATCGAAAATCAGCTCGATTGAAGCCTGGGTAACCGGTTTGCGGCTGTTCGAGCCGTTGAAGATGACATCGGTCATCGACTCGCCGCGCAAGTTCTTTGCCGAGCTTTCGCCCATGACCCAGCGCACGGCGTCGATGATATTCGATTTGCCGCATCCGTTCGGCCCTACGACTGCCGACATATTGCTGGGGAAATTAACGGTTGTCGGGTCTACAAATGATTTGAAGCCCGCCAACTTGATGGATTTTAGCCGCATGCGCCCTTCCTTCGCGTGCCTTCATTACCGGCATGGCGAGAAGACACAAGGGTGCGATTTTAACATTAGAAGGAGTCTATGCCATGGCCGACGCTCAGCGCCTGCGCCGACGTCTGGAGATCATCATCTTCCACTCCAACACCGCTCCGGGACGTTGGTTCGATGAAGCCCTCCTGTTTACCATCCTAGCCAGCCTGGTGGTGGTCATGCTTGATAGCGTGGCGGAGATCCATGCTAAATATGACGAAATATTGTCCCTGTGTGAATGGGCGTTTACCGTCCTGTTCACCATCGAATACCTGCTAAGGCTATACAGCGCACGAAAACCTGCGAAGTATGCCTTCAGCTTTTTCGGCATCGTGGACTTGCTGGCGATACTGCCCAGCTTTATTGCACTCTTTGTGCCTAGCGCTCAATACCTGCTGGTGATCCGTATCCTGCGCCTGCTCAGGATATTCAGGATTCTAAAGCTGCGTCAGTACCTGAATCAGGCCAACTTTCTGGTGACGGCATTAAGAGGTAGTCGGCAAAAGATCATTGTCTTCCTGCTCAGTGTTCTGACGATGGTGACGCTATTCGGCTCACTGATGTACGTAGTGGAAGGACCGGAAAATGGCTACACCAGCATTCCCAAAAGTATCTATTGGGCGATCGTGACGCTGACAACGGTAGGATTTGGCGACATGGTTCCGCAAACTGCTCTAGGTCAAGCCATCGCCAGCATCGTCATGATCAGTGGCTACTCGATCATTGCAGTACCCACCGGTATCTTTACCGCTGAGCTATCCAATGCCATTCGAGGCGAGAACAGTATCCACAAGCCGTGCGGGGCGTGTGGCAAGGAACTCCACGAAGCACAGGCCTCGTTTTGCAGCCGCTGTGGAAACTCGCTTTATAAACGAACGGTAATACCGGAATAATGTGGCCTTTCCAGAGCGGGACGCTCTGATAACAACCGATAAGAGACATCACCATGATAAAAAAGCTCTTCGCTCCGCTACTGGCGGCCGGCCTGCTCCTGGGAGGTGCTGCGAATGCAGCGCCCCTGCTGAACGTTTCCTATGACGTGATGCGAGACTTCTACAAGGAATACAACCCGGCTTTCCAAAAGCACTGGAAAGAGACCCATGACCAGAATATAACCATTCAGATGTCTCATGGTGGCTCCAGCAAACAGGCCCGCGCCGTCATTGATGGCCTACCGGCGGATGTCATCACCATGAACCAGGCCACCGACATTAACGCCCTGGCCGACAATGGCGGGCTGATCCCCAAGAACTGGGCCGAGCGCCTACCGAATAACAGCGCCCCATTCACCTCCGCTACCGTCTTTATCGTTCGCAAAGGCAACCCAAAGGGCATCAAGGACTGGCCTGACTTGGTCAAGGAGGGTACGGAAGTCATCATTCCAAACCCCAAGGTCACAGGTAACGGACGTTACTCCTACCTGTCCGCCTGGGGATACGTCTTGAAAACCGGAGGCGACGAGGCCAAGGCCAAAGCATTTGTGGGCGAGCTGTTCAAGCATGTTCCGGTTCTGGATACAGGCGGTCGCGCTGCTACCACAACCTTCATGCAAAATCAGATTGGCGATGTGCTGCTGACCTTTGAAAACGAGGCCGAAATGATTGCGCGCGAATTTGGTCGCGGTAACTTCGAGGTGATCTATCCCAGCGTATCGGCTGAAGCCGAGCCACCCGTCACGGTGGTCGACAAGGTCGTTGACAAGAAAGGCTCACGCGAAGTGGCTGAGGGATATCTCAAGTATCTCTGGTCGGAAGAAGGTCAGCGTATCGCAGCCGACAACTATCTGCGTCCACGCAACGTAGAGATTCTGGCGCAGTATCAGGACCGCTTCCCGAAAGTGGACTTCTTCTCAGTCGAGCAATTGTTTGGTGACTGGCGGACCGTACAGAAAACGCACTTTGCCGATGGCGGCGTCTTCGACCAGATCTATACCCCGCACTAACTAACAGGCGGCATAGAAAAGGCGGCTCGTAGCCGCCTTTTCTTTTCGCAAAACCCTATCAGTAATAGGCGTTTTCGCGATTGCTATGATCGGTTACGTCACGAACGCCTTTCAGGTCCGGGATACGCTCGATCAAGGTACGCTCGACGCCATCCTTGAGCGTCAGGTCAACCTGACCGCAGCCCTGGCAGCCGCCACCAAAACGCAACACGGCAACCCCGTCTTCTACCACCTCAACCAGACTCACCATACCGCCGTGGCTGGCCAGACCGGGATTGATTTCAGTCTGCAGATAATAATTGATGCGCTCGCTGATCGGGCTGTCTTCGCTGATCATCGGTACCTTGGCGTTGGGCGCCTTGATGGTCAGCTGACCCCCCATGCGATCCTGGGCATAGTCGACGATGGCATCTTCCAGGAAGGGCTCGCTGATCGCATCGATCCAGGCGGTAAAGTCCTTCAGACCAAACGACGTATCTTCAGGCTTCTGCTCGCCCGGCTTGCAGTAGGCAATACAGGTCTCGGCGTACTGGGTTCCCGGCTGCGTGATAAAAATGCGAATGCCGATACCGGGAGTGTTTTGCTTTTCAAGCAGGCCAGCCAGGTAATCCTGGGCGGCTTCAGTAATGGTGATAGCGCTCATTTCTACTCCTCGCTTACCTGGGCGCAGTGTACGCCAGAGCGGCCTACGGTTAAAGACTTACTAGTTTAGTAGGATAAATGGCACCTGTGCTTGATTCTTTCAAGCCCGACCCGCCGATAAATCTTGGACAAAACTTTTACCAGACGTGGGAATCACATCTGGACAGGCCCCGACAGAGGGCCATCCCAGATGGACCGTGAAGCCTAAGAGGAATGCCCCATGCTGACCAACCACCCCTTTCTGACCGATATCGAAACCATTCGCCAACGAGCCCGCCAACATATTGAAGACGGCCCCATCACCGAGGGCTATAGCGCCGATCGCGAAACTGTTATCAAGCTCCTTAACGACTCACTTGCGACCGAGATCGTATGCACGCTGCGCTACAAGCGTCACTACTTCATGGCTACCGGTATCAAGGCTAGCGTTGCGGCTGCCGAATTTCAGGAGCATGCCGACCAGGAACAGGAGCACGCCGACCGCCTGGCCAAGCGTATCGTGCAGCTGGGCGGCGAGCCTGATTTCAACCCTGAGGGTCTGCTCACCCGCTCGCATGCCCAATATGCCGAAGGTCACGACCTGCGTGACATGATCAAGGAAGACCTGATTGCCGAGCGCATCGCCATCGATACCTATCGCGAGATCGTGCAGTACATCGGTGACAAGGACCCAACCACACGGCGCATCTTTGAAGACATCCTGGCCCAGGAAGAAGAACACGCCGATGACATGGCTGGCTTACTGCAAGGCCTGGATTGATCAGCACCGCACATCAAAAGCCCGCTTGAAACAGCGGGCTTTTTTATCGCTTACTCATGCGCCCGAATAGACCGTAACCTGATTGCGGCCATTATGCTTGGACTGGTAGAGCGCCTGATCGGCACGCTCCAGCAACACCTCATGGCTCTCTACGGGCAGGCTCAGGTCGGCAATGCCCAGGCTGATCGTAAACGCAATCTGCTTACCTTCGTGCTCCACCTTCAGATGCTCAGCCTGCTGGCGCAAGCGTTCTGCAAAGATCTGGGCGCCACTGCATGGCGTATCAGGCATCAGGATGACGAACTCCTCACCGCCATAGCGCCCCGCCCTGTCGGTTGCCCGAATATGGCCGTTAATCAGGTTAGCCAGAGCCTGGATGACCTTGTCGCCTCCCGGATGACCGTAGGTGTCGTTGATCTTCTTGAAATGATCGATATCAAGAATCACCAGCCCGACATTGCAGCGGTAGCGCAAATGACGCGCGAATTCATGCTTCAGGCATTCATCCCAGAAGCCACGATTGAACAGTCCGGTCAGCCGGTCGGTTCGTGACAACTGCTCCAGCTGACCATTGACCGATTGCAGCTGACGCGTGTTGGTCGCAACCCGTGTCACATCATAGATAATGATACCGATGTAACCCACTCCGCCTCGCGTGTCACGCAGCGGCAGAATAGTGACATTCTGGTACATGTAATCTTCCAGCCCTGTAATAGGCTGATAGTTCTTGAACTTGACCAGATAAGGCCGCTGCTCCCAGATGGTGAACATCGGCGTGCCCAGCATGGCCACACCTTCGACCTTGTAACGGAACCAGTCCTCGTCCATTTCAGGGAAAAGCGAGAATAGTAGCTTGCCCTGCGCATCACTCGGGACGATTCCCGAATGGTTTTCCATGAAGCTGTTCCAGACTTCCACTTCATACTTGCGATTGATCACCAGCACACCGACATCGATGTGCTGCACGATATCCAGCATCCAGTGAAGATCGTCGAGTTCGATCGCCATGTATCAATCCATCATGTAATTGATTTTATTAGTAAGCCGCTTGACTGAGTCTTCGGTAAACAGCAGCAGCAAATCAAAATGTATGTCATGCCCTTCGAGGCTATAGCTCACCTCGACAGCCAGGGTCTTCTTCCAGCGCTGGCGATTGACCTGAATCAGATTCTCAAGCGCCGTGTGTTGCCCCAGGATCATCGGGTGCCCCTGCGAGAAGCGCACATCGATCTGCTCCGACAAACCGCTCAGGCATGCCCCAATCAGGATGCTAGCCAAGTCGAGCAGCATCTCCATCTGATCATTGTTTTGCGTGCTGCCACTGCGGAGCAGCGTTACCATGTCCTTGACTTCCGAATCATGGAAAATCAGCAAGGCCTCGCCCGCAATGCCATTACCGATAAACCCCTGACAGACCGCTGTGACACGGCTGCCGCGCTGCACATCAGCCAACGCCATATGCAGCTCGCCTACCTCAAGGATGTTGACGTTGGGAATCGGAAGCTGCACGAAAACATTGAGCACCTTGGCCAACAACGCTGCCGCGCGACCAATGGATACGTTGACCACTTCGCGGAAGGCATCACGAAAGCTGACATCAGGATCAGGACGATCCTCCATGACGGCTTCCTTGTTGGGTGCAAATCCAAGCAAGCCATGCTGAAGCAGCAGTGCCTTGAGCTGCTCAGCGTCGGCTGGCTTTTTCAGAAACGCCAGTGCACCCAACTCCAGCACACGCCGTATGGCCTCTTCCTGGACGTCGCCAGAAACCACGATCACGTTGCACGTGATGTTTTCAGCCCGCATCGCCTCCAGCGTCTGATAGCCATCCATGACCGGCATGGTCAGGTCCAGTAACATGACCTGAACCTTGCCCTGACGCAGCACGTTAAGCGCCTCACTCCCATTGGTCGCCTGTGTAATGTCCACAGACCACTCGGGAGGCAAGGCACGAATCAGCTGCTTTCGTGCCATGGCAGAATCATCACAAACCAGTAGCGGAGTCGCAGTCACAATCGATACTCGTTAAAAATGGAAGCGTTATTACTTGAAGATAGCTCATATATCAGATGACCAAAGCAGTCTTCGTGCCATCTGACAGCTTTGCTATCATCCCTTTTTTGTCGCTGTAATCTGGATACCTGCCCATGATCGATCGCGCCGCACGCTTCTCCGCCCTGCAAACCGCACTCAAGGAGCGCATCCTTATTCTGGACGGCGGTATGGGTACAATGATCCAGAGCTACAGACTGGAAGAGGCCGATTACCGGGGTGAACGCTTCGCTGACTGGCCTAGCGATGTCAAAGGCAATAACGACCTCCTGCTTCTGACTCGTCCTGATGTCATTCAGGCGATCGAAAAAGCCTATCTGGATGCGGGCGCCGATATCCTCGAGACCAATACATTCAACGCCACGCGCGTTTCCCAAGCCGACTACGGTATGGAAGCGCTGGTGTATGAGCTGAACGTGGAAGGTGCACGGCTGGCGCGTCAAGTTGCTGACACAAAGACAGCCGAAACGCCAGATAAACCACGGTTTGTTGCAGGCGTCCTTGGTCCAACCAGCCGCACCTGCTCCATCTCGCCAGACGTAAACAATCCCGGCTACCGGAATGTGACATTCGATGAGCTGGTGGAAAATTACACCGAGGCCACGCGAGGTCTGATCGAAGGTGGCGCGGATCTGATTCTGATCGAAACAATCTTCGACACCTTGAACGCCAAGGCAGCGATCTTTGCAGTACAGGGCGTATTCGAGGAAGTCGGCTTTGAATTGCCGATCATGATCTCCGGTACGATCACCGATGCCTCCGGTCGCACCTTGTCCGGCCAGACCACTGAGGCCTTCTGGAACTCGGTCCGCCATGCCAAGCCCATCTCGGTCGGCCTCAACTGCGCGCTGGGTGCAAAAGAGCTGCGCCCCTATATAGAAGAATTGTCCGCCAAGGCCGAAACCCACGTTTCAGCCCACCCGAACGCTGGCTTGCCTAACGCCTTTGGCGAGTACGACGAAACGCCTGCACAAATGGCTGAGGTGGTTGAAGAGTTCGCGGCCAGTGGCTTTTTGAATATCGTAGGCGGTTGCTGCGGCACCACGCCCGGCCATATCCAGGCGATTGCCGAGGCGGTAGCCAAATACCCACCGCGCGCCCTACCAGAGATCCCGCGTGCTTGCCGCCTGTCCGGCCTTGAGCCATTCACCATTGATCGCACGTCCCTCTTTGTAAACGTGGGCGAGCGAACCAACATCACCGGGTCTGCCAAGTTTGCCCGCCTGATCCGTGAAGAGAACTATGCAGAAGCTCTGGATGTTGCCCGCCAGCAGGTAGAAGCTGGCGCTCAGGTCATCGATATCAACATGGACGAAGGCATGTTGGACTCGAAGGCGGCCATGGTTACTTTCCTGAACCTGATTGCCTCTGAACCGGACATCTCCCGTGTGCCGATCATGATTGACTCCTCCAAGTGGGATGTCATCGAGGCTGGCCTTAAGTGCATCCAGGGCAAGGGCATCGTCAACTCCATCTCCATGAAGGAAGGGGTCGACGCATTCATCCACCACGCCAAGCTTTGCAAGCGCTACGGTGCGGCGGTGGTCGTCATGGCCTTCGATGAAGCGGGCCAGGCCGATACCGAAGCGCGCAAGAATGAAATCTGCGCCCGTTCCTATGACATTCTGGTCAACCAGGTAGGCTTCCCGCCGGAAGATATCATTTTCGACCCGAACATCTTTGCGGTCGCAACCGGCATCGAAGAGCACAACAACTACGCGGTGGATTTCATCAACGCGTGCGCCTTCATCCGGGACAACCTGCCCTACGCCCTCTCCTCCGGCGGCGTCTCTAACGTGTCCTTCTCGTTCCGTGGCAACAACCCGGTGCGTGAGGCCATCCACTCTGTCTTTCTGTATTACGCCATCAAGAACGGCCTGACGATGGGTATCGTCAACGCCGGTCAGCTGGAAATCTATGACGAGATTCCCAAGGAACTGCGTGATCGAGTCGAAGACGTTGTGCTTAACCGCACCCCCAATGGCACCGAAGCGCTACTGGCCATTGCCGACAAGTACAAGGGTGACGGCTCCGTCAAGGAAGTCGAAACAGAAGAATGGCGCAGCTACCCAGTAGACAAGCGTCTTGAGCATGCACTGGTCAAAGGCATCACGACCTTTATCGTCGAAGATACTGAAGAAGCCCGCCAGCAATGTGCCCGCCCTATCGAGGTTATCGAAGGCCCGTTGATGTCCGGCATGAACGTCGTTGGTGACCTGTTCGGCTCCGGCAAAATGTTCCTGCCTCAGGTAGTCAAGTCCGCTCGCGTGATGAAGCAGGCTGTGGCTCATTTGATCCCCTTCATCGAAGCAGAAAAAGGTGACAAGCCCGAGGCCAAGGGCAAGATCCTCATGGCGACAGTAAAAGGCGACGTTCACGACATTGGCAAGAACATCGTGGGCGTGGTGCTGAGCTGTAACGGCTACGACATTGTTGATCTGGGCGTGATGGTGCCGGCAGAAAAAATCCTGCAAACCGCTATCGAACAGAAATGCGACATCATTGGCCTCTCCGGACTGATTACGCCATCGCTGGACGAAATGGTCCACGTCGCCAAGGAAATGCAGCGTCAGGGCTTCAAACTACCACTCATGATTGGCGGTGCCACGACCTCTAAGGCGCACACGGCCGTCAAGATCGAGCCGCAGTACAGCAACGACGCGGTGGTCTATGTAACCGACGCCTCTCGCGCCGTAGGTGTCGCCACCCAGCTGCTCTCTAAGGAACTCAAGGCAGGCTTCGTCGAGAAAACCCGTACCGAATACGCTGAAGTCCGCGAGCGCACCGCCAACCGCAGCGCACGCATTGAGCGCCTGAGTTATGAGAAGGCAGTCGCCAACAAGCCTCAATTCAACTGGCTTGGCTATCAAGCCCCCAAACCCAGCTTTACCGGCGTCAAGGTGCTGGATGATATTGACCTTGCTGTGCTTGCCGAATACATCGACTGGACACCCTTCTTCATCTCCTGGGATCTCGCCGGCAAATATCCGCGCATCCTGACCGACGAAGTAGTGGGCGAAGCCGCCACTGCCCTATTCAATGACGCCCAGGCCATGCTGAAAAAGCTGATCGATGAAAAGCTTATCAAGGCGCGTGCCGTGTTCGGCTTCTGGCCAGCCAATCAAGTACGCGATGATGACCTGGAGGTCTACAGCGACTCGGGTGAAACTCTGGCAACACTGCATCACCTGCGCCAGCAGACCATCAAGCCGGACGGCAAACCCAACTTCTCCCTGGCCGACTTCGTGGCGCCCAAGGAAAGCGGCGTAACCGACTACATGGGCGGTTTTATTACTACTGCCGGTATCGGTGCTGAGGAGCTGGCAAAGAGCTACGAAGCCAAGGGTGATGATTACAACGCCATCATGGTCAAGGCGCTGGCCGACCGTTTGGCCGAAGCCTGTGCCGAGTGGCTCCATGAGCGTGTACGCAAGGAACATTGGGGGT
This sequence comes from Pseudomonas sp. HPB0071, assembly GCF_000478505.2. Lineage (NCBI taxonomy): Bacteria > Pseudomonadati > Pseudomonadota > Gammaproteobacteria > Pseudomonadales > Pseudomonadaceae > Pseudomonas > Pseudomonas sp. HPB0071. The sequence continues at coordinate 291,643 of NZ_KI517367.1, forward strand.
ACGCACGTGATGAGCAACTTTCCAACGAGGAACTCATCAAGGAGCGCTACAAGGGCATCCGCCCTGCCCCCGGCTACCCGGCCTGCCCGGATCACACCGAAAAAGCCACGCTCTTCGCCCTGCTCGACCCAGAAGCACAGTTCAACCAGGCGGGCCGCAGCGGTGTATTCCTGACCGAACACTACGCCATGTTCCCCGCCGCAGCTGTGAGCGGCTGGTACTTCGCCCATCCGGAAGCGCAATACTTTGCCGTTGGCAAGATCGACAAGGATCAGGTGGAAAGCTACACGCAGCGTAAAGGCCAGGATCTCGCCGTCACCGAACGTTGGCTAGCCCCCAACCTGGGCTACGATAATTAACTAACCTGTAGGGTGGGTTACGCCGCTGGCTGGCCCACCTCTTCTCTCTTCAGATTCTACGTACCTGCCCATGACCACCGAAACGCCCTACCTGCTCGACCAACTCGAACTCGCCGACATGCTCGAAATCGACGGGCTCCATGCGGCCAACTTTACCTTGAATGATGATCTTCTCGACCAGGCCGATGCCGCTGCAGAGGCGGACGAGTCCTTTGAAAGCGAAGAGATCGTCCTGACCATCGAGGCGCTGGACGGGCGTGAACGCAAGCGCTGGCAGTTCAGCTACAACAGCGTAATGGAAGCCGAGCACGACGCCGCAGCCAACAGCTGGCTAATCGAAGGGCATCGTCTCGTCTGTTTCGAAGCCATTGGTGCCGACTCCGAAGACGAGTAAAGAAGCCGCTTAAACTCGATCCAATGGACTCAAGACGGCCAGCCCACCGCGATTAAGTACGTGGGTATAAATCATGGTGGTTTTTACATCGGCGTGGCCCAGCAGCTCCTGCACTGTCCAAATATCCTGGCCACTCTCCAGCAGATGCGTGGCAAAGCTGTGGCGCAACGTATGGGGCGTAGCCAGCTTAACAATGCCTGCCACCTGAACAGCGCGTTTGAAGCCACGCTGAAGCCTCTGCTCATTGAAGTGATGACGCCTGACGGCACCACTGCGGGGATCAACCGATAAACCAGAAGCTGGAAACACGTATTGCCAGCCCCACTCCCAAGGTGCTCTAGGGTATTTGCGCGCCAGGGCATCGGGCAGATACACATCACCGCGCCCTTGTGCCACCTCATGCTGATGAAGATGTTTCACATGAGAAAGTTGCACCTTGAGCGGCTCAATCAAGCGCAGGGGTAACACCGTAACCCTGTCCTTCTGGCCTTTTCCGTCACGAATAAGGATTTCTCGCCGACCAAAGTCGATATCTTTAACGCGCAGCCTGACAGCCTCCATCAACCGCATCCCTGTGCCGTACAGCGAGTTTGAAATAAGCCACGGCTCGTCCTTGATTCGCCAGAATCTTCTGCACTTCCTCTATAGATAACACTACAGGTAAACGACTTGGCTTTTTAGCGCGCACAACTTCACCCAGCCAGGGCAAGTCCTGCCGTAATACTTCTTTATAAAGAAACAGAAGCGCAGCCAGCGCCTGATTCTGGGTCGACGCAGCCACGTCTTTATTGACAGCCAGATGAGATAAAAAAGACTCAACCTCCGGTGCTCCCATTTCGACCGGATGTCGATAATCATGAAAACGAATGAATCGCTTGACCCACTCGCAATAGACGCGTTCCGTTCGGATCGAGTAATGTTTGAGCCTGATTTGCTCTCGCACTTGATCCAGCAGCCGTGGCTTCCTTTCCATGACGTATAACTCCTTTATACCGTCAGTGCTCCTCGGAAACGTCCACCCTAGACAGGAAGAATGAAGATGACAAGGAAGGTTATCCGTCAAACGCGTCCAGCGTGTTATCCGTCACATGACGTCTAATAATAGTTATGCAGTAAGGAGAAGTTATGCCGCACCCGCAAGGAAGTAATGGGAACCCAGTATATGTCGCATTGAACTTTGATGAGGTCTACGAGTTTGTTGGGCAAAGCGGTGTCAATTTCCGATCTACCACCGACGAAAATATGGTCGCACGCAGAGGGCATGCAGGCGATGGCGTTACGCCTGTAATCGTTCTCGAGGGCGAACGGAATGTACATGGCAGAGTCTGCTCTTCCTGCTGGGGGCACCAAACGAGCTGTACCGGAGAGCGTATAAGCCAAGCGATCGTTGGTCTTGATAATGCGGCGAATGCATAACAATGCGTTCAAGAACGTTCGCTTTGCTCACTGGGACTGGCGTACCGCCAGCCCCTTAACTTCGCGTTAGAGAATTATGCATACAACTATGCTCAGCCACCAATCTCTCTTTCGTGCTGGAAGTGAATCCAACGGATGTACGGTTGCAGAGGGAACCTCATCAGATTTTTTAATCAATGGTGAGTCTCTACTTCATGCCATAGTTAAAGCAGATGGAGGGCATGATGACTTTATGGGCTGTTTTGTAAAAGGCTTTAATGCTCAAAACGAAACCACTGCCAGAAAGTTAAAATTGCTTACTGAGCCTAAAAACCGTGTACTGCTTTATATATGTCCCGAGTGTGGTGACATCGGCTGTGGCGCTTACTCCGCACAAATAGTTAAAACCGATTCCGGCTATATTTGGGAAAATTTCGCATACGAAAACGGTTATGAAGAACCACGCATCATTGAAAACATCGGGCCTTTTTTATTCGAACCTCGTGCTTATGAAGCTGCAATTGATCGAGCAGCTGTTCTCTAACAACTGGTTCAAATCGTTCGCTCCGCTCACTGGGACGCGCTAAAGCCCGCCCCTTAACCAAACGTTATACCTCGGAGGCTATCGTGTTTCATCTCAAAGATAGATCATTTGAAATCTACGAGGCAAATGTGCATGGGAAGTTCTTGGAAAACGAACTCCATTGTTACTTGGAAATCACCACAAAAGAAATTGAATTCGAAGAATCTAACTGGGCACCATCACTAAGCCATCAGGGGTTAATTCTAAAAGCGAAGTCGCTGGAAGATCTAGATGGGCTTGTGAGTGAGTGGTCATCGGAAAACAATCCTCACCCAGAAGTAGGAATACTGAGCGTGTTCGGCCACGTCGAAACAAATAATAATAGAATTACTTTTGGCAATGCATCGGGGCAAGAATTCGGCTTTAGTTGGTCAGGCACGGGAGATGTAATGTGGAATTCAGAATTTGGAAGCGATGTCCAGTTTAATGTTTCAGGGGTGCTCAAAGTCACAATCGTATAACAATTGGTTCAAGTCGTTCGCTTCGCTCACTCGGGACCGGCTAAAGCCGGCCCCTTAACCAAACGTTAGGCATCACAGATGAATTCGCGGCTATCTACAATCGACGCAGATATTGAAGAAATATTGAATGCTATGTCTGCTCCAGAGCGGATAGCTTTGATTTCTAAGGCTGTGTTGTGGGCGGCGAGCGAGGTTGGCCTTGATGGCGTTGATATAGAAAAATCAATCCAAGAGATGCATCACGAACGGTTACATGAGATCGCTCAAAAATTCGATGACCGATATTTTGAACTTCAAGAGTTAGACGATCCGGAGCATTTAACCTGTTTCTCTAAAGCGCGTGGCTATAGCGCGGCAGCATTCTTGGCTCAGGGTAATATTCACGAGGCAATGTACGAAGCAATTGCAGCCACTGATGCGCCACAAGATATTCTGCGCATCATAAAAATTACCCGGGGTGGTGAAGCCTAACAAGTGGTTCAAGCCGCTCACTTCGTTCGCTGGGACGGGCTAAAGCCCGCCTCTTAACCAGACGTTATGTGTAATCAAATGGATAAGCCACTTACATTACTATTTAATAATCAAAAAGTCGCAACACTTTCTGGCTTTAGCTTCGAGACCCCATGGGCTTATGCGACGGCTGAATTTGATGATGTTTCGTTAGAAGCCAAGCTTGAGAGGCTGGCCAATTTTCGAGCATTTGGTGCTGAGCTTGAACAAAAAGAGCTACCTGAAGATAAGGAAGAAATATTATGGAAAGAAAAGTTAGTCGAGCTTAAATTGAGTCATTCAGATTTAAAATTAGACAGAGATGAAGATTTTTCGGTTGAATGGAGCGATGACTCTGTTAGAGAGGCGCGATCTCTGTCATACGGAAATAAAATATTAATGTGGAGACCTTAAGTCAAACACATAACAAGTACATCAAAAATCGCCCTGCGGGCTGGACGCGCTCACGCGCGCCTTTTATGTAGGCGTTAGGTTGCAAAGGGAATATGCACCAGATCAAATCTAACCTATATCCCTGCGCTCACTGCTCTGGCGTAGGAACTTGCAAAAACGGCACTAACGAATCTTCTTGTGCTGTTTGCGTAAAAGAACATGAGTTGAAAGGCAAAGAGTTCGCTGGGCTTCCATGTGGTGTCTGCGGCGGTATCGGACAAGCAGAACCCCGAACCGAGAGAATTAATAAGCGCATGCCAGCGATATTAGGCTTTATGGTGGTTTTTCTTCTAATGTTTGGTGTGTTTTTAAGTGCAGTGCTGAAAAGTCCATACTTTAGCGAAGTGTTAGCCTTTTCCGGCACACTCATAGGTACAGTTTTAGGCTTCTACTACTCAGACCGTAGCAAGGCAACCTAACTAGCGGTTCAAGCCGCTCGCTTCGCTCACTGGGACCGGCTAAAGCCGGCCCCTTAACCAAGCGTTAGGGTTCCCATGTCGCCATTCGCAAACCTAGCCACCGAGCTTAAATCTGCCGGAATCCGCATGGGGCAAATCCGCATCAACGAAACACCCCAAGACTGTTGCTTTTGCATTCTCAACTATGGTGATGAGATCGAGTGCTTCTACTTTGAGCGTGGTGGAAAATTCGACCTGGTGTCTTTCGCTTCGCAACCCGAGGCGATTGAGCACTTTAAGAATTGGGTACTATCCAATAAAACGCTATATGCAAACTGGGGAGGCACTGTTGGGCAACCCTAACAATAGGCTCAAACCGTTCGCTTCGCTCACTGGGACGGGCTAAAGCCCGCCCCTTAACCAAACGTTAGCTGCCATGAAGCACCTCCTTGGTCCAACCCTTCTCAACACGCTCTCGCTGTTTTCAGTAGAAGTCGGGCTGGCAGATGAGGCTGCGTTTCGCGTGGCTGATTTAAATCTAGACAATCCGGCCTCACTATTAGCACTCAAGAGTGAGCTTTTAAATACCCTATCAGATCGTAATTTTTCTTGGGTACAAGCACTTGATGATGGATGCAATTTAACGGTATATCCTGCCGACTCCGAAGAAGAGGCGCGCGCTTATGTTATTGAACTCCTCTGGAAGCGATATTTCCCGAATGAAGCTATCCCGCCGTTCGGCAGCTAACCTTTCGGTCAACGTGACAACCCAAAGCGACGCTTTGGGTTCCCTTCGCTGCTTCGCAACTCCGGCTGCACGTTACTTCCAACGTTAAATGTCTATGAGTAAGTTTGAAGGATTAGTTCCAGAGCTACCGAAGTGGAACAATGGCAACGGAATCTCCTTGGGAGATTGGATCACCTGTATAGGTAGGTACGATCATTTTCTCGGATATTTGGAGCTTGTTTGGCCAAGCTTCATCATGGTTGATGATACGGTATTTATTGAAAGCCTTTGGCAGAAGAATAGATACGAGACAATTATTTCTAATTGCACGAATAAGGCTGAGGCTCAAAAATATTTAAACCTGATCGACTTGGCAAATCTCTTCTTAGGTGCCGAAGAAGAGGTCACGGATGAATTTCTTCTTTACCTCGCAAACGCCATTGTGCAGGCGTGGGAAGCCAAGCTATGCACGCAGTTTCCGGAAAGAAAATTTAAGGTTGTGTTGGAAAACTTCCTAAGTGATCCAGACGATTGTGAGTTAAACATATATTTTTTTGAGCCCGAGATTTAACAAGGTGGTCAACGGGACGCCAACTACGCTGCGCTCCGTTGGCGCCCATTACCACTAGCGTTAGGCAAAAACATATTGCCCGCGTACAGCTAGTAGAGATTGATCTCCGAGCTATCACTAGCGCAGAAGAACTGCACTCTTTACTGATGGAGTCGCTGAATTTTCCAGGCTGGTATGGTGCTAACTGGGATGCTTTCTGGGACGCCATAACTGGCTTGGTTGAAATGCCATACACAGTTAGGTTCTTAGGCTGGGCGCAGTTCTCACAACACCTACCTCGTGAGGCGGTGCTACTAAAAGAATGCCTTACTGAAATGCAAAGTGAATATCCGCAGTTCGCAAGCGAGGTGGTTTATGCCTAACAAGGCGCTCAAGTCGCTCACTTCGTTCGCTGGGACGGCGTGCCGCCGCCCCTTAGCTTAATCGTTAGGCTTAAGAGCAAAACCGAGTGGAATCAAATATGTGTTTTATAACCCCTCTTTCCAGCAGATAATCTTGAGCCTATGGAGAAAACGTGATCTGGAATGAATTAAGGAAACATTTAGGAAAAGGAATTAGCACATTACCCGAAATGCCAGTAAAAGTTACTGATCGCATATATCAGGCAGGCCCGGCATTTCTAATGACATCTAATACACTGAAGGACTTTTCCCCGTCCGATGAACCCATTATTACGCTAATCATCTGGGCACCATCAGCGGGCGCGCTTAAAAGAGCCTTCAATGGTGATATAGAAAGTGATGATGGAATCTCAGGAATCCCCCCAAATGAAATGTTAATATCCCCAACTGCAAATACCTGGGGAACAATTAAAGAGCAAGCAAAGGAGCTTGGTATAAAATTTCTTGAATCAGCTAGCTATCGCATCATGACTGATGGTGCTTTCATTCAAAAACAACTTCAGTCTCGGACATATCGGGCTTATTTTCGTTCTCGAAATACAAAATTCAACGAACACCCATATGTCATTGCCGTTACCGCCTAACAACTGGTTCAAACCGTTCGCTTTGCTCACTGGGACGGGCTAAAGCCCGCCCCTTAACCAAACGTTAGGTTGAATATGGTTCGTGCACGTCTGATTTCGACAGAAGGTCCATATCTCGAAGCCGTAATAGAAACTTGTGGGCAGCAACTACATGTAATGGATGAATTTAGTGTCTGTGAAGATACGTGCCCAAAGATTGGTGAAGAGTTTGACTTTGAGTTCTACCCGCTCATAGGCGATGGCCAAGAGTGGGAGGCTATTTTTACTGGTAACCCATCTGGGCACTCGGGTCTGGAACATCTTGGCGGTTGGCGTTATCGCGCTTTTGGTAAGGTTATCGGCGTTAACCTTGTCCTCGTAGACTGCGGCCTATTTACTGTCGAAGACGTGGTGAGCTCCAGTGATCCTAGATTGGTCGGCGAGTCGGTCGCATTCACAATTTCCAGGTTAGGCGGTTACGCGTGCAAAACCTAACACCTGGTTCAAATCACTCGCTTCGCTCGCTGGGACGGGCTAAAGCCCGCCCCTTAACCAAACGTTATAAGCTCAAAGGAGCACCGTAATGCCTGTAGCCGAATCCTTTGCAGCAATTGTTGCACTTATCGGACAATTTAGATCAGAAAAAGCATCACAAGAACAGGCCGGATTTGGTGAGTTCATGGAGTGGCTTACAAAAATCAATCACGAAGAAATTAAAGATCTACTGCTCCTAAATACAAAAGCCACGATCGGAATAAAGGCAATTTTAAATCAAGATCGAAATATAGTACTCGATCAACTACAGCGTATAGATGGTGCGCTAGCGTCATTTTCTAGCAAATTCGATGGATTTAGGGAAGGTCTGAAAAAGACTTCCCGAATCTGGTGAAATACGCCGATCCCGCCAGCCGAGTTTTTCCATGAAGCAGATGACCTTCGCCGACGCCGAGTACGCC
>NZ_KI517367.1:299972-845689 GCF_000478505.2 Pseudomonas sp. HPB0071
ATAAACGCAGCGCCCTGTACAAAGCCAAGCGCAAGATCGAGAAGGCCAAGGCACAAGTGCGAGCGAAGGTCGAGCACCCGTTTCGAGTGATCAAGCGCCAGTTCGGTTACGTGAAGGTGCGCTTCCGTGGCCTGGCCAAGAACACCGCTCAGCTGGTGACGCTGTTCGCGCTGTCAAACCTATGGATGGCGCGCCGACATTTGCTGACTACCGCAGGAGAGGTACGCCTGTAATGCGGGAAATGGCTGCTGCGAGGTGCTCGCGGCGGCCAAAAACGGAGAACTGAGCGGGTTACCTGGTCGATTTTGATCGACGGCCCGCTTTCAAAAGCAGCGAGGGCTGAAGTCGACCGGAAATACAGGGCTACTTCAGACCTTCCTTAGTGATCTTGCAACGGCACTTAAGCCATCATCAAGTTTGTCCAAGCAAGCTATTTCCATACTTATTCAATTTGAAAACTCCAAGGCATCCAAGGCATCCAAGGCATCCAAGGCATCCAAGGCTTTAGAAATGAAAATGCTTGGCGGCTGCTTATATCAATTTCTAGATGGCGAAGGCGGACAAATTGATATAGATGAGCAACGCTTCGTAGAAGACGACTTCAAAACATTAGTAGAGCTCGGCCTACTGCGGCACGACTACAACAGCAAGGGCAGCAATCTATATATTTTTACGAGACAAGGTGCATCCCTTGTATCGGAGGTGAGCTTATAACTACTGGTTCAAACCGTTCGCTTCGCTCACTGGGACGGGCTAAAGCACGCCCCTTAACCAAACGTTAGGCCAATAATATGACAAACGCCGACGAAGACTGTATTTCCTACTTCATCGTCGTGGATGGAATAGAGGAAGAGACAACAAGTCTTATACGAGAGTATTTTCCAAATGTACGGAGCGGAGTAAGGCCTGACACCTTAATACCCTATCGTTCCATACCTTGCGAGATAAACGAAATTGAAAACACCTTAGCGTGGATCACCAAGAATCTAACGAATAGTCACTCGGAAACCTGCCTTATTATTAGTATTAATTCATTAAGAAACTGGGCAAATTTCTACGTGCCACACCAACTAATAGGGCTAGTTCAAAAATACCAAATCGATCTTAAAATTTCATTTCTTTCGCCAGCCCGAAAGAGAAACAGCGATAGTCCGGCCGAGGCCTAACTATCGGTTTAAGTCGTTCGCTTCGCTCACTTGGGACGGGCTAAAGCCCGCCCTTTAACCAAACGTTAGCCTAGGCTTATATCCGCTATGAAAAATTGGGTAGCCAATACAAAACTTAATACTCTACTAGACGACGGCTTCCGTAATCTAGATGGCGAGCAAGTCAGGCGGCTTCTAATAGAGTACTGCCAAAGATATCAAGAAATTTATCCTTTTGAGATTTTAGAAAAGCCACTTGCATATTTAACCCAGTACAAAGGTTCAAAAACAAGCTACGAGACAGCCCATGCAGAACTAAGCATTGCAGCTGGAGAGTATTGCTTCAGCCTTAATGAAGCTGCCGAAGCCCTTCTTGAGTTAATTGACACAAAGCATCTTACTGTGGCACAGGCAAAGAAAGTCATTAACCATATTTTCGAGGCATACTCCTGCAATGAAAGCCCTGAAGAGTTCATCGAAAGAGAAGACGCATATTTATGCGAAAAGCTATCTTCCATCACCGGCTAACAACTGGTTGAAACCGTTCGCTTCGCTCACTGCGCGAGCTAAAGCCTACTCCTTAGTTAGTCAGACTTGACTGAAGCCAGCATCTGACCGCTAATGCTGAGCAAAAGCATAGGCTTTTTTACTATCTCAACCACACAACAATTCCCTGTCATGAATAGCCGCTATCTCATACATCGTTAAGTCTTTACACAAACAAAAATCGCATTCCCAGAAGCCCCATCCCAAGGAATGATCTTCTCATAATCATGTTCCAGAACATGAACCTCAAAATACGGCTGCAATAGCGTCTGTAACTCGTCAAAACTTACAGCCACCATAGGGTGTTCGTCGTGCCATACCTGGCGCTCATCAGCTGTCGTTTTTTCGATGCGAAGTTTTAGCGATTGCTGCTCGCCCTCTCCCCTGTAATTCCAGCATGAGCTGAAATTAAATAAGCCGTCAGGGTGATTTGCGGTGTGCGATACAAATGAGTTGTTGTCGATAGTGTTCTTGTCGACCGCGTTGAAGCAGAAGATCCCATGATTGGCCAATGCGCCATATACGCTGGCGATACAGGCCTTCAGCCTTTCAACACTTGCGCTGTAATGAATGGAATACAAAAAGCAGGTAATGAGGTCGACCGGCTCCTCTATCATGAAGCCGCACATGTCTTGCAAGGAAAACTGAGCTTCCGGGCAGCGAGTGGATGCTCTATCCAGCATGGGCTGATTGATGTCGAGCCCTGCACTTTGATAGCCAGCATCAATAAAATGCCGAACATGCGGCCCTGTTCCGCAGGCCAGATCGAGATGCCTGCTTCCGCCATTTCCGAATAACTGATGCAACCGATGAACACAGTGGCTTTGCGCCTGATAGTTGATATCGGCGCACATGAGATCGTAGTAACCCGACAGATCGGTATAAAGGGCGTTGCCGGGCATGATGACCTGATTTGAGTACAGCGTTGAGGGGCGCGCATCATATCCGAAGCGGGTCATCGTAAGAATGGGCGCTGTGGAAGTAAATCGGCCTCTACGGGCCTATTGTGCGCGATAGCGAGCTTGACTCGCATCGCTTGGAGCGCTCAGAGCAGCATGCTAGATGCCTTGCTGGCTTAACGTTTAAAGAATCTGTCATCCACGCCCTATACCGTAACCCTGGTAAGCAGCGCGTCTCCAGATCGTGTTCAGGCAAAAAGTGTTGAGGCCCTCTCCTTCACTCAAGCTTTATATCACCCAGGAAACGCTCCGCCTCAACAGGAGAGCCAAGATGACAAGGAGCGCTGATGCCCCTTCGAAAGATCAGCTTATTCGTGACCTTACCAAGGCCCGTACCGGCCTGATCCACACCTATGTAATGCATGTTGTGTGGTTTGGGGTCATGTGTGTTTTCTTCTCGCTGCAATGGGAAAAGCACGGCATGCAGGCGTCAGTTCTGCTTACACTCGTCACGCTTCCACCTGTGCTGTTCTACACCGTGCGGGTTCACAGGCTCTGCCGCAGCATCGAGCCCAAGGCGCGTACGGTCGGGCTGATGACCGCGTTGATCACAACGTTTGTATTGAGCCCTTTTGAATCAGGATTGGTTCTTCCAGCCAAGAACCTGATGGCTGCAAACAAGATTCTCAAGGCTCATCAGCAGGTGACGACTCTGGCTCCTGTCGCCAAAACAGCCAAACAGCTGGGGCAAGCCTGAGCGGTCTACCTTTACCAGATACCATGCCCGGCTCTTACCCGACAAAGGCAATGACTCATGATCTCTGTCGATATTGACGGCTACCGCTTCCAGGTGCGTGCAGCGGCCGTTGTGGAACACGACAACCATATTCTGCTACACCGAGGCGTGAATGACTCATTCTGGGCATTACCTGGAGGCCGGGTTGAGCCAGGTGAAAACGCCCAGGCCACACTTGTTCGCGAAATGATGGAGGAGCTTGACGAGCCTATCGTTTGTGGCGAGCTACTATATTTGGTTGAAAACTTCTTTGATTACCTAAACCAGCCAAATCATGAAATCGGCTTGTACTTTCGCGCTCAGCTTCGCAGCCACTCTACCCTTCTCGATAAGTCGCGTACCCATAACGGCACAGAGGCTGGAACATCATTAGAGTTTCGATGGTTTCCCAGGGCATCCCTTCATGATGTAGATCTGCGCCCTGCCTTTTTGCGTGAATCGCTTTCCTTATCGACGCTTAACTTTCTGCATGTTGTGCAGCGAGGTTAAACCCTGCTTGGCTATACCCTTTCTCCCCTGAGCAACGTGTACGGTTGGTCTTGCACTCATTTGGCTTGCACGTTGAACCGTGCCACCCCATTTCACTACCTACCTTAGTAGCCTCATAGCCTCGCGCCGCTTCGATTGCGTCTATAGTGGAAGGGCCGCGTATCGCGGCATCACCTGAAGCAAACAACTCGAATAAGGAATTGCTGAGTGAGCATGTTTAGTCGACGTCGTATTCTGGCGTCCATGGCAGGAGGGGCTGCGGGCCTTGCGCTGATCAATCTTCAAGGGTGCTCGTCGTTCGGGTCAGGCGGTTCTGGCCAGACCAACGATTGGGCCATGGCCGATGCGATCCGCCGCAAGACCACCGTCCCCCGCTTTCCAAACGTAGACTTCGATATCCGCCGCTATGGCGCGGCAGGCGATGGTCGTACCGATAACTCCAAGGCTTTTGCCGCCGCCATTCAGGCCTGCTTCGCTGCTGGTGGTGGTCGGGTACTGGTAACCGGTGGCGATTACTTGACCGGCCCCATCCACCTCAAGTCCAACATCAACCTGCATATCGAAGAAGGCGCAAAGATTCGCTTCATCACCAATCCCAAGGCTTATTTGCCTGCGGTGTTTACCCGCTGGGAAGGCATGGAGCTGATGGGTTATTCCCCACTGATCTACGCGTACCGCCAAAAGAACATTGCCATTACCGGCAAGGGCGAACTGGACGGCCAGGCGGACCGCACTACGTGGTGGCCCTGGAAAGGCAACAAGGAGTGGGGTGTGGAGGGCTATCCTTCTCAGGATGCTGGCCGCGAAGCGTTGATGAAGGATGTGGAGGCTGGCGTACCGCCAGAGCAACGGCTGTATGCCGAAGGCTACTATTTCCGTCCACCTTTCGTGCAGCCTTACCTATGCGAGAACGTGCTGATCGAGGATGTGCGCATCATACGGGCACCCTTCTGGCTCTTGAATCCAGTGCTGTGCGAAAACGTGACCGTGCGCGGCGTGCACCTGGAAAGCCTGGGCCCGAACTCGGACGGCTGCGATCCTGAGTCCTGCCGCAACGTAGTGATCGAGAATTGCTTCTTCAATACCGGTGACGACTGCATTGCCATCAAGTCCGGACGTAATGCGGATGGACGCCGGATTAATCGACCTGCCGAGAATATTGTCATCGCCAACTGCAAGATGGAGGCAGGCCATGGCGGTGTCGTAATTGGCAGCGAGATCTCGGGCGGCGCACGAAACATCTTTGTCGAGCATTGCAGCATGAGCAGCCCCGATCTGGAGCGCGGTATCCGCTTCAAGACCAACTCCATACGCGGCGGCGTAATCGAGCATATTCGCTATCGGGATATCACCATTGGTGAGGTCCAGAATGCGATCGTCATAGACTTCCACTACGAGGAAGGCGATGCCGGGAAGTTCGACCCAACGGTGCGCGATATCGAGATTCGCAACCTCGTCTGCCAACGTGCCGATCAGGTGTTTCAGGTTCGCGGCTTCGAACGGGCACCTATAAAAGACCTACGACTGGTGGATGTTCATTTCCAGAAGGCAGGTGGCATTGGTGTGCTTGAGCACGTGGAGGGTCTGACTGCACAGAACGTCACCATCAACGGGCAACCGTTTACCAGATAGCGGCATAAGATCAGGGCGGGTCGGATAAGTCCCGCCCTTTTCGTGCATCCCAGGTAAACTAGTCTTCTTTTCTGACGTTTGCCTCTCCTCATGACTGACTCCATTCGCCTTTCCAAACGCCTCATTGAACTGCTGGGCTGCTCGCGCCGTGAGGCTGAGCTGTATATCGAAGGGGGTTGGGTTACGGTCGATGGCAATGTTATCGACGAGCCGCAATTTCAGGTTCACGCCGAAACGGTGGCATTGCTACCAGGCGCTTCGGCTACCCCGCTGGAGCCTGTAACGTTTCTGGTCTATCAGCCCGCTGGCATCACCTCACTGCCAGACGCTGACAAGCATCTGCTTAGCCGTGAAACGCACTGGGCGGAAGACCCAAGCGAGCGGCCGGTACTCAAGGGGCATTTTGCTCGCTTAAAGCCAGGGCTGGCATTGCAACCCGGCGCGGAAGGGTTGGCGGTTTATAGCCAGGACTGGCGGACGCTGCGCAAACTGACTGAGGATGCCGCCAAGCTTGAACAGGAATATGTCGTTGAAGTCAGCGGTGAGATAGCGCAGAACGGGCTGGAACGCCTCAAACGCGGTCATACCCATAAAGGCCAGACACTTCCTGCCTGCAAGGTCAGCTGGCAGAACGAGACACGCTTGCGTTTCGCCATGAAGAATCCCGCACCTGGAATCATTCAGCGCCTTTGTGAAAGCGTTGGGCTAAAGGTAGTCAGCATGAAGCGTCTGAGAATAGGCGGCGTTTCGATGGGCAAGCTCCCCTTGGGGCAGTGGCGCTACCTTTCACTTCAGGAACGCTTCTAACCGCGCTGCTCTTTACGTCTTTCACGCTTACCCAAGGATCACCCGCATGCTCAATAACGATGTATTACGTAGCGTTCGCTACATGTTGGATATCAATGACCGGAAGGTTGCCGATATCTTTAAATTGGCTGGCAAAACGGTCAGCTCAGATGACATTACCGCTTTTCTCAAGCGAGATGATGAGGCCGGGTTCGAGCTGTGCCCGGACGAGTTGATGGCCAGCTTTCTGGATGGTCTGGTCTTCCACCTACGCGGCAAGGACGAGAGCCGCCCTGCCCCTCCGCTTGAGCTGCCGGTTACGAACAACCTGGTAATGAAAAAGCTGCGCGTAGCTTTCGAACTCCGGGAAGAAGACATCCTGCAGATTTTGCAATCCGTAGACTTCACTATCACCAAGCCAGAGCTCAACGCAGTGTTTCGCAAGTTTGGACACAGCAACTACCGCACCTGTGGCGATCAGTTATTACGAAATTTCCTGAAGGGCCTGACGTTACGCGTGCGAGACTGATCCACCCGTAGCAACCGTATTCCGCCCTATGAATCAGTAGTCTATTTCATGCGCATCCACGACGTTCAAAACCGCCTTGCCGACCTCGGCGCCAAACCCATGCACATCGGACGCGTCAGTCGCGCCTGGCTGAAAGGCCTGCCACTCGACACCGGGACACGGCATCAGCAAACGGAAAACTTTCTGCCGCTGACCGTTCGTGAAGGGCTACCTGAGCTTGCCCGCACGCTCGACGGGCTTGCTCGATTGAAATCAGAGCACCCTGCTGCCGATGGCTCAGCGCGCCTGCTCGTAGAGCTGACCGACGGGCAGATGGTGGAAAGCGTACTGTTGCCTCGGGATGGTCTGTGCGTCTCTACACAAGTGGGATGTGCAGTGGGCTGTGTATTCTGCATGACGGGCAAGAGCGGTTTGCTGCGCCAGGTGGGTAGTGCTGAAATCGTGGCCCAGGTTGCGCTGGCTCGTCGTTTCCGGTCGGTCAAGAAAGTGGTCTTCATGGGGATGGGCGAGCCGGCCCATAATCTGGACAACGTACTGGAAGCGATCGATCTGCTCGGCACAGAGGGCGGCATCGGCCACAAGAACCTGGTGTTTTCAACCGTAGGAGACATGAGGGTATTTGAGCGTCTGCCTCAGCAAACTGTCCGTCCAGCCCTAGCGCTCTCGCTTCACACGACCCGTGCCGACCTGAGACAACAGCTGTTGCCTAAGGCCCCCCGGATAGATCCGGAAGAACTGGTCGAACTTGGCGAAGCCTATGCTCGCCAAACAGGTTATCCCATCCAGTATCAATGGACGCTCCTGGCCGGCATCAATGACAACCAGGAAGAGCTGGACGGCATCCTGCGCCTGCTCAAGGGCAAGTATGCCGTTATGAACATGATTCCCTACAACAGCCTGGAGGGTGATGATTACCAGCGGCCACGCGGTGAGCGTATCGTTGAGATCGTCCGCTATCTCCACAGCCGTGGTGTATTGACCAAAGTCCGTAATTCAGCCGGCCAGGATATCGAGGGTGGTTGCGGGCAACTTAGAGCGCGCGCCGTGCAGACCGTTGACAGCAAGCGGCTGATCAAGCGGGTCCGCTAAGCGCCACCCCGCCCTGGCGGCACTACCGTACCGCTTTACACATGGACACCCTTTTGCCTGAGGCCTGCTCACTGCGGACAGGCTCGCAGCAATAAGGATGTCCATGAAACTCTCGCCATACGATCATTGCCCCTTCTGCGTCCGTGCCGATATGGTTGCTAATTACAAGCAGGTCGAGCGCGAGAAGATCTACCTTTCCAATGATGACGAAGCTACCTGCTTCGAGCTGATCGGCGCAAAAAGGTGCCTATTCTCCAGCTCAACGATGGCAGCCGCATGGGTGAGCGTCTTGATAATGCCTGAAAGCTGGATGAGCTGGGCAACCTAGAGCGTGTCATACGCACCGGAGCCGATATCAGCGCCACTCTTGAATGCATCGACAGCACACGTCTCGCCATTAAAGGCCTGCTATTTCCGCGTAGTGTTGCGATTAGCCCGCCGGAACTCGTAACCATCGGCGCGTGATTATTTTCAGCTGCGCGAGGAAACGATGATTGAGCGCTCATTTGAGCAGGTCCTTGAGGAAATACCCCTCCACAAGCAAAGCGCAGAAAAAACGCTTGTAGGGCTAAAGGTTTTGCCCATACCGGCAGATAACGGTAACACCCTTAGCTGGGACGACGTACTGATCTATCCAACGCTGCCCAACGCTGCGCAACCTGACGATGGTCAAAGGCCTGGCTATGCCACCCCATGTAAGCCACTACGTTGAGTCCGTAGCCGCACTTACCGGCGCGTACACCTACTACGACAGCGCCTTGTAAGCAGTCGTTTAAGGCAAAGATGTTTCATCTGCCGGTGCGAAGAGATAGGCCTGTACACGTCCTGTGCAGGAAGGAAACCTGTTAGCTCAAAGGCCTCTGCCCTGGCAGACGCAAAAAGGATCTGTACGATGCCGGATATCGATATCCATCAAGACCCCTTCGTTCAAGGCCTGAAGGAGCGCTTGCCCAGCGACCTGAAAGAGTCGTTCACCGAGGAGCAACTCCAGGCGCTCAAGGTTGCGTTTGGCGCCCGCCAATGGGGAAAGCATGCGATTGACCTTCGCGCCACGTTCAAACTGTGGCGCTGGCGGTACTACTGTGTGTTCCTGGTTGGCCGCAACCGCCGTGATCTGTCCCGGCGCCAGCATGAGCTGTCCCAGATGGCTAAGGCGCTCGTGATTGCTGTTTTCCTGCTGTTTAGTGTCGCGGTTGGCTTGGTAATTCTCTATCTGATCAAATCGGCCCTGAACATCGATATCTTCCCCAACTTCTCGTTTGGTGTGTGGGACTGGTTCAAGAGCCAATTCAACTAGTACACCTCTGGTAAGACAGCGCTTCCCTGAACCCCAGGGCAAGCGCTGCCTTGCCATACCTGCTTGAATCACCTCTTATCGCCCAAATCGATTTTTATATAAAAAAACATCACTTTTAAGCATATACGGGTGCTGTTATCGTGGGCATATCTGATAAGAACGCGCAGTCGTGCGCGCACAGCCTTAGCCTGAGCAGGATTTTTAATGTACGTATACGACGAATACGACCAGAGGATCGTCGAGGAACGCGTCAAGCAGTTCCGCGATCAGACCCGCCGTTATCTGGCTGGTGAGCTTTCAGGCGAAGAGTATCGCCCACTCCGCCTGCAGAACGGCCTGTATATCCAGCGCTACGCCCCTATGCTGCGTATCGCAGTACCGTATGGCCTGCTCAACACCAAGCAAGTACGCAAACTGGCGCAGATCGCCCGCGACTACGACAAAGGGTATGCCCATGTCAGTACGCGCCAGAACTTTCAGTTCAACTGGCCTGAGCTTGAAGAGATTCCAGATATTCTGGCCGAGCTGGCTACGGTGCAGATGCATGCCATCCAGACCAGTGGCAACTGTATTCGTAACACAACAACCGACCAGTTCGCCGGTGTAGCGGCGGACGAGCTAGTCGACCCACGTCCCTGGTGTGAGATCATCCGCCAGTGGTCGACCTTCCATCCCGAATTCGCCCACCTGCCACGCAAGTTCAAGATTGCCGTGAACGGCGCCAAGATGGACCGTGCCGCCATCGAGGTTCATGACATTGGTCTTGAGGCAGTCAAGAACGAAGCGGGCGAGCTTGGCTTCCGCGTGTTGGTAGGTGGCGGACAAGGCCGTACGCCTTACGTAGGTGCGTTCATCAAGGACTTCCTGCCCTGGCAGCATCTACTGACCTATCTGGAAGCGATCCTGCGCGTCTATAACCGTTATGGTCGTCGGGATAACAAGTTCAAGGCACGCATCAAGATCCTGGTGAAGGCGCTGGGTGAAGAAGCTTTTGCCGAGAAGGTCGAAGCGGAATGGGCGCATCTTAAAGACGGCCCTAGCACCCTGATCGAAGCAGAAGTCGAGCGCGTGTCCAAGTTCTTTGTTGATCCGGCTTATGAAGCGCTCGAAAACCAAAGCGAGGCCTTGGCAAAGCTGGACGCCGAGAATCCGGGCTTTGCCCGCTGGAGAAGCCGCAACACCTTCCCGCACAAGAAGCCGGGTTACGTAGCGGTAACGCTATCCCTCAAGCCCACCGGCACAGCGCCTGGCGATGTCACTGACAAGCAGCTCGACACCGCTGCCGATCTGGCGGACCGCTATAGCTTTGGCGAGCTTCGTACGTCCCACACGCAAAACATCATCCTGGCAGATGTCCGTCAGGATCAGTTGTTCACGCTGTGGAACGAACTGCGCGAGAATGGTTTTGCGACACCAAATGTGGGCCTTCTAACGGATATGATCTGCTGCCCAGGCGGCGATTTCTGTTCGCTGGCGAATGCCAAGTCCATTCCGGTGGCCGAGTCGATCCAGCGCCGCTTCGATGATCTGGACTATCTGTTCGACATCGGTGATATCGACCTGAACATCTCCGGCTGCATGAACGCCTGCGGGCATCACCATGTAGGCCATATCGGTATTCTGGGCGTAGACAAGAAAGGCGAAGAGTTCTACCAGGTGTCGCTCGGCGGCTATGCCGGTCGTGACGCCAGCCTGGCAAAGATCCTGGGCCCCTCCTTTGCTCAGGACGAAATGCCGGATGTGATCGAGAAGATCATCAATGTCTACGTCGATCAGCGCACCGAAGATGAGCGTTTTATCGATACCTACCGCCGTATTGGCATCGACCCCTTCAAGGAGCGCGTCTATGCAAAGAATCATTAAGGGACGCGAGGTCGTTACCGATAACTGGCACCTGTTGCCAAAGGAAACCACCTTCGAGGAAATTCCCAACAGCGATAACGTCATCATTCCCGCTGCGCTCTGGCTTGAGCATGGTCATGCCTTGACGACACGCGACGGCGGGCTGGGCGTTTGGCTGGATAGCGATGAAGAGCCGGAAAGCATTGCTGATTCCCTGGAGCATTTTCAGGTAATCGCCATTAATTTTCCGGCCTTTACTGACGGTCGTGGCTTCAGCTACGCGCGTCTGCTGCGGGAGCGTTTTGGTTACAAGGGAGAGCTTCGCGCCATTGGCGATGTGCTCCAGGACCAGCTCTTTTTCATGCAGCGTTGTGGCTTTGATGCCTATGTGATCCGTGCAGATCGTGATCCAGAAGCAGCCCTGGCAGGCCTGGACGATTTCACGGTTGCCTACCAGAGCGGTGTAGATCAGCCCCAACCGCTTTTCCGGCGACGCTTGGCCTGATGAAAAAAGCCCCGTATTAGCGGGGCTTTTTTATAGGCTATGTATTCATTGAAGATTGACGAGTGCCCGTCCGATCATTTTACCTGCCAACATCTGATTGATAGTGCCTGGCAGATCATCAAGCGGTACTTCTCGTGTGATTTCATCCAGCCCCTCCAGCCTCCACTCTGCCGAAAGCTTTTCCCACATGGCTGCTTTTACAGATAGGGGCAACTCTACCGAGTCTACCCCCAGTAGATTGACACCACGCAGAATGAACGGAAAGACCGATGCCTTGAAACCACTGCCAGCCGTCAGGCCGCAGCTGGCAACGCTTGCGCCATAGCTCAGGGACTTCACGATATTGAACAGGATGTCACCGCCCACGGTGTCTACCGCGCCGGCCCATTGCTCTTTTAAAAGCGGCTTTTCAATACCATCTAATACCGTGGCACGATCCAGGATCTGTTGTGCGCCAAGGTGATGGAGAAACTCGGCCTGCTCCAGCTTGCCTGTGGAAGCCGCTACTCGATAGCCCAGCTTGCTCAACAACTTGATGGCAAGGCTTCCAACACCACCACAAGCACCCGTTACCAGAACAGTACCCGCTTCCGGTACCAGGCCTGCATGCTCAAGCTTGTCGATACACAACCCAGCCGTCAGGCCTGCTGTACCCAGCGTCATGGCCTCACGTAGCGACAAAGCCTCAGGCCGCTTGATCACCCAGGCAGCAGGAACACGAATGTATTGCCCGAAGCCTCCCGGCGTATCCATGCCAAGGTCATACCCCGTCACGATGACCTCGTCGCCTTCTTTAAACTCATCCGACTGAGATTCGACCACGATACCGGCCGCATCGATACCAGGGGTATGAGGATAACGCCGTGTAACACCGCGATTACCAATCGCCGACAGGGCATCCTTGTAATTGAGCGAGGAATAACAGACCTTGATCAGCACCTCGCCAGCGGGCAGTTCATCGATACGGCGCTGGATGAGCTCTTGCTGGAATGCCCCATGAGGGCCTTCCGTAATCCAGAGCGCCTTGAAAGTATCCATCTACCTTCTCCTAATCGTGATGCCTGAAAACCTGGGCATTACTGCCAAGGGCGATGCTGAGTGAATCTACCCCACCATGTCGTAACCAGTCGGTCGACAGTGGCGCTGGCAAACAGACCTACGCGCTCAGGCAATGTCTTTCTTTCAATAAAGCGAACCTGGAAAATCTCTGCCACTTTGGCTCGCTCGCATAGGTACTCGTCACTGGTCTTAAGTTCATCAACCAGACGTTTACCCAATGCCGACTCACCGAGCCATACCTCTCCTGTGGCCACCTCATCCATGATCAGTTGCGGGCGATACCGATTCACGAAGTTCTTGAAGAGCTCATGGGTTTTCTCCAGGTCTTCCTGGAATTTCTCGCGCCCTTTTTCCGTATTTTCACCGAATACCGTCAAGGTGCGCTTGTATTCGCCAGCCGTAAGAACCTCATAATCGACATCGTGCTTTTTCAGCAGCTTGTGAACGTTGGGTAGCTGGGCAACAACACCGATCGAGCCCAGAATGGCGAATGGCGCACTCAGGATGCGGTCACCGATACAGGCCATCATGTATCCGCCACTGGCAGCAACTTTGTCGACACAGATCGTCAACGGAACACCTGCCTGACGGATGCGTGCCAGTTGCGAGGCTGCCAGCCCATAGCCATGCACCATGCCTCCACCGCTCTCCAGACGAACAACCACTTCATCCTTGGAAGTTGCCATCGTTAATACGGCCGTCACCTCATGGCGCAGTTGCTCAGTGGCAGACGCCTTGATGTCGCCATCGAAATTCAGCACATAGACGTGGCTCTTGGCAGCCCCTTTCTTGCGATTGGCCTTTTCTGCTTTCGCCTCCTCCTTGCGCATCGTCTTGAAGCGTTCCTTGTCAAGGACGCTCTGCTGCAAGCGGAGCCTTAGCGATTTGTAGAAATCATTCAGTTTCTGGACTTCAAGGTGTCCTCCCGTGGCACGCTTGCCTTTACTGCGTAGGGCAGCGATAAAAATCAGCACCGCCATGATGGCAATGACAACCGTAACGGTCTTAATTAGAAAACTGGCGTAATCCGCAAAAAAATCCACATGCTCTCCTTACTGTCGACAAGCCTTCCGCTCATCCACGACTCTTGATCCACTAAGCATACTCATGGCTACGCTTGCCAGCCAGCGGGACACCCAGGCAACTATAGCGTATTCAAACAACCGTATGATTTTCCATTGACAGCGAACACTAGCCACCCTACTCTCGATTCATTGCCGCTGATGAGCGGCTGGGCTAACCGCGGACGCGTCCGCATTCATGTACGACCCCTAAGGATTCTGCATATGAGCAGTGCTGACATCATCGAAAACCTGAAAAGCAAGTTCAATCCTGATGCGGCCGCCGGCCTGGATCTCACTTATCAGTTTGACATCGAAGATGGTGAGAATTATCACCTGGTTGTGAAAGATCAGACTTGCGACGTCAAGGCAGGCAATGCTGACGAGCCGGATTGCACGCTCATCATGAATACCGACACGCTCAAAGGCATCGTTTCTGGCGAAACGGATGGCATGCAGGCCTTCATGGCTGGCAAGGTTCGCGCCGAAGGCAACATGATGCTGGCCATGAAGCTCAGCGAATTGTTCCCTAACTAAGCACGTGAAAGCCGGAGCATGCTCCGGCTTTTTTATAGCGGAGAAATGACATGAGCGCAGCGTTCGATCTTACCGGCAAGACAGCATTTGTCTCTGGCGCAAGCCGCGGCATAGGTGCTGCTATCGCCCATTTGCTCGCTGCGCAGGGTGCTCATGTCATCGTATCCAGCCGCAAGGCCGACGGCTGCCAATCGGTTGCAGACGCGATTAACCAAGCTGGCGGTCAGGCAACCGTCATACCCTGCCATATCGGGGACCTTGATCAAATCAGGCAGACGTTTATCCACATCGGTGAGCGCTTTGGCTCTTTAGATATCCTGGTTAACAATGCCGCTATCAATCCGCAGTTCGGGCATATTCTCGACACGGACGCCGAGGCATTTCAAAAGACGGTTGATGTCAATATCCGCGGATATCTGTTCATGTCCATCGAGGCGGGCAAATTGATGCGCCAAGCCGGCACGGGCGGAAGCATTATTAACATAGCCTCGGTCAACGGCGTTTCGCCGGGCCTCATGCAGGGTGTTTACTCCATCACAAAGGCGGCGGTTATCAACCTCACCAAAGTCTTTGCCAAGGAATGCGCCAGTTTTGGCATCCGCTGCAACGCCTTGCTTCCCGGCCTTACCGATACACGCTTTGCATCGGCACTGGTCAATAACCCCTCCATCCTCAATCTGGCGCTTCAGCAGATTCCGCTCAAGCGTGTCGCACAACCGGACGAGATGGCTGGCGCAGTGCTATACCTTGCCAGTGATGCGTCAAGCTATACCACCGGTACGATCTTAAACGTCGACGGTGGCCTCTTGGCATAACCGCCTGGGCTTTCTAACCCCTCCATTATTAGGCACTATACGGCCCGCCCCGCCGGGATAGCGGTCTTGTCGAGCTGTAGTTATGCCTTATGATTTTGCGCTTGAACCCATCACACTTATTATCCTCGCGGCCGTTGCCTTTCTTGCAGGCTTCATCGATGCCATTGCTGGCGGAGGCGGCCTGCTAACGGTTCCCGCCCTGCTCCTTGCTGGCGTGCCTCCTCACTTGGTACTGGGTACGAACAAGCTGAGTTCGACCTTTGGCAGCGCAACGGCAGCCTATACGTTCTATCGCAAGAAACTGTTTACGCCTCTCAAATGGAAAAATGCCCTGAGCGCTACCGCACTGGGCGCAGCCGTCGGTGCAATCGGCGCACATTATCTTCCTGCACATTGGCTGGACCGGCTACTTCCGCTCGCCGTATTCGGATGCGGTATCTACCTGCTGTTTGGTCGGTTGCCTGAAGCTCCGCTGGATGCTGATGCTCAGATCCCTCGGAAGCGGCAATGGCCACAAGGGCTGGGACTGGGGTTTTACGATGGTTTGATCGGACCAGGCACGGGCGCTTTCTGGACGATCAGCACACTCATTCTCTACCGGATCGATCTCGTCAGGGCCAGCGGCGTAGCGCGCACGATGAATTTTGTCAGCAATGGCGTAGCCCTGGCGGTGTTTATCTGCCTTGGCCAAGTAGTCTGGATGCTTGGACTGACCATGGGTATTTCGCTGATGTTTGGCGCCTACCTGGGCGCCCATACCGCCATAGCCGGAGGCGCAAAATTCATACGCCCCCTGTTTATTCTAGTCGTACTGGCACTGACGGCGCGTTTAGTCTGGCAACACTGGTTCGGGCATGCCTAGCCTGCGAGCGATATAAAGCTCTATGAGGAAACGGGCAATGGACTGTTTGGCTGGCAGCTGGGGCAGATTATCCAGCTTGAACCATTGGGCATCTTCAATTTCCTCCGGCTGGCAAACAATATCTCCGCCAGCATACTCGGCATGGAAGCCCAGCATTAATGAGTGAGGAAAGGGCCAGCTCTGACTTCCCAGGTAGTGCAGGTTCTTGACGTCGACGGCTACCTCTTCCTTGACCTCACGCGCCACGCACGCCTCGATGGTCTCACCTGGCTCTACAAACCCCGCCAAGGTACTGTAAACGCCCGGTGCAAAACGCGGAGAACGCGCCAGCAAGACTTCGTCACCCCGAGTGATCAGCACAATGATGCTGGGCGACAGGCGCGGATACTGGGTCAGCCCGCAGGCAGGACAGTTAAGCCCGCGCTGTCCTTTGATGATCGCAGTCGGCGTAGCGCAGCGGCCACAGTAACGATGGTCATTGGCCCAGGTGCCAATCTGTGCGGCATAACCCAACATCTTGAAGACGGCATGCTCGGCCTTGAGCATCAACGGGCGAAGAGGCTGCCACTCATGACCCTCAAGCTCGGGAGCAGACACGACTTCATACAGGGCAACAGCCTGGCCATCGAAATAGCCCAAGCCGTAGATACCGGATGTTGTCAGCTCTTTTAAAAACGGAGAACTCTGAGAAAACAGAACATTGTCTTCTCGGGTCAGAAAACCCATCGGACTATGGACAATGATCAAACTATCAACACTGCCTGACAGGTCCAGGCAACCCGGCTCCCAATGACTCATGCTGCGGCAACAGGCCTCCACCCTAGGGCACTTACACTCTCTGTAGCCAGCTCGAGGATATCGGGCTGCCCAGAACGGGACGCCATTGCACCGCTTTCAAGGAAGAACTCGATGCTGCTCAATGCATCCGCCAGTACTTCGAGTAGCGAAGCAGTCGGCATGTTCAAATTATTCACCATATGCGCCTGAATATACTGGGCGCAGATACCAGTCAGCTCCGCCGCACGGGCATGCTCCAGAAACAACAGAGCACCTCTCACGTTATGCAGCGTTGCAGGGACATTGGCCAGGTGTATGGCTTCACCCCTGGCGTCCAGATACGCCGAAATGGATTGCTTGGCATTGGAAAGCCCTGTCTTGGCTTCAGCCAGCAGCAGCATCTGGGCCTCGTTCAACAGGTGGTTGCCAAACGACTCGCCCTCCTGCCCTGGCGACGCGGGTACTGGGCAGGTTTCCTTGTCGGTTTCGTGCTCAAAACAGGAAACCAAGCTTTCCACATAAAGGATGGCATCGGCGAGATTGTCGAGCTGCACCTGTTCCACCGCTCCGGCTTTGGCCCACTGATTCAGCACGGGCAAATGTGCTTGCAGGGCTTGACCCGCGGAAGGCTGTCCTACCATGATCAATGTCTTCGCCAGAATACCCAGCTGGATATAGAGTCGGGCATACGCATCAGGCTCAGCCACACGCCGTTCTACAAGATCCAGCAGTTCCTTAACGGTTGCCAACTCTTCATGAATCGCTTGCGAAAGCGATTGCATAACCGCCTGGCTTGGTCCTGTCAGCCTGCGATATTCTCTGTCGAGCATCGCGTCGGTATAAGGCAGCGTATCGATGGAGAACGCTTCTCGCAGCTCTTCAGCGCGGGCACCCGAGCTTTCCGACAAGGCGATAAGGTACAGGAGATCCTTTAGGATACTACGAGGCGGTTCGTACTCCGGTACCATCAACAGCTGACGGAGCTCACGGTCAAGACGCGAAAACAGCTGCTTCCGGGTCCGGTGAAGTAGCAGGTCGCCCTCTCGAAAAGCTTCAATGGCAGCCGCACCGACCCAACACAGCCTTGCTCCCGCTTGATCACATAAAAGATGGTCGAGGCGCGTCAGTGCACGCTCCATCAAGTTGAGGCTCGCCTTGGGGTTCTGCTCCTTAAGCAGGCCCAGCAAGCCAATCTGATACATTTGCCGCATGCGACGCGCCAGACCGCGCTGCTCGCTGAGAGACAAGTCATCAGTACGTGAGACAGGGTTACGCGGCAGATCCAGCCGGACCGTGAAGAAATAGCATTCAGGTAACGCGGGTTGCCCCGTCACGCGACGCAACTCGTTAATAGCAGGCAGTAACAGCTCCGGCATTTCTTCATAACGGCTGCGGAACTGCTCAAGGTAACGACGCAACACATGCAGGGCGTGACAGAGCGCCATCAAATGGTCGTCACGTTCTGCGCCAGCACCTGCCGGAATGTCAGTCACCAGCTCAAATGTTTCGTGGGCGAGCAGCTCGGCTCCAGCCAGCTCAATAAGGGACAGGGCACCGCGAATCTGATGAATGCATTCGACGGCACGCTGGAGCAGACTACTGCAGTGCCGCTCCATAATGAAACGCTCTAAATTCTGTTCAGCCTGATCGATGGTCGCGAACAATTCGTCGCGCACCAGACTCAGTGCTCTCGCTCCGGTAACCATACCGTCAAACGCCTCCTGCGCTACATCCGCTTGCCATCAGTCCGGGAACTCCGGAGTTTGCCTGCTCATTTGCGCCGCCAATGCGATACGCAAATCGGTTGATTGCAGCATTGCCGCATTCCATGTGGCGATGTAATCCAACCCCTCATCTACCCGATGATCACGCATATAACCAATCATCGTCTTAGTACCGCGTATAGCCAGCGGTGATTTGGCAGCGATGGTATGCGCCAATGAAAATACGTCTTCCATCATCTGCTCAGCCGTTGCATAGATACGGTTGAGCAGCCCCATGGAATACGCTTCCTCACCACTGAAAGATCGCCCTGTGTAAGCCAGCTCTCGCAGCATGCCTTCACCGATCAGATGAGGCAGGCGTTGCAATGAGCCCAGGTCAGCCACCATGCCTAGATCAATTTCCTTCAAGGCAAATTGAGCTCCGGCTGTGGCATAACGCATGTCGCATGCGGCTATCAGGTCAACAGCGCCACCCAGGCAATATCCCTGGATAGCAGCCAGAACCGGCTTGCGACACTGATCGACTGCGTTGAAAGACGATTGAAGTTCAAGAATCTTGGAGCGTAATAACTCCGAATTGCGGCCTACGTCACGTCCAAGCTGACCGGCGGTCTCGCCAAGTAACGAAAGGTCTATACCGGAAGAAAAATGAGGACCTGCGCCTGACAGCACAACGGCCCGTACTGAACGTTCCTGATCGGCCCAATGAAAGAGACTGCGTATCTCCTGCCAGAACTCGGCGTTCATGGCATTGATCTTTTCGGGTCGATTGATAATCACATGAGCGACCTTATCGACACGCTCAAGACGGAACGCGCTGAATTCTTCCATCTGCTCCTCTTCCAAGCTGGAACGATTCTCGAAAACGGGGTAGCGGACAATCAAAAGCCGCCTTGCCTTGATAGCGATATGCCGCTACTCATACTGCGACTTTAGTCACATCATAAAGCAATACGGTTCAGTTGATAATTCGAAATATTTGCACTGATGTGCCAAACAGGCGTTTACGAGCGTCTGCGTGACATTTTGACAGGAACTGTTCAGCTGGAAAGGCATAGCGATAGGGAAACAACCTTGGCAGTTCACCTAAACCGCCAAGGTGTAAAAGAGGTTAATGCTGGGTGGCTTGCTCTTCCATCTGAGCCCATAACGCTGGGGCGCCTGCAGACTTCTCAATGGCAGCCAGACGCGCAGCATGATCAGCCAACTCAGCCTCACTTGCCGTGATGACTCGTGTCCTGGCACGGCCCACTGGCAGACGGCGAATCGGGCTGATACCGCTGTCATTTCCATCACCTTCCTGCCCCTGCCCAGCAAGAGAGAGGGAGGTTTGCCCGCCGGTCATGGCCAGATAAACATCGGCCAGGATCTCAGAGTCCAACAAGGCGCCGTGCAGCTCGCGGTTCGAGTTATCCACTCCATAACGCTTGCATAGCGCATCCAGGCTATTACGCTGACCTGGATGACGCCCACGCGCCATCATGAGGGTATCGAGTACCGTGCAATGATCTGTAATCTCTGCCCACTCAGGTCGATCACCTAGCAGACGAAACTCGTTATTGATAAAGCCGATGTCGAACGCGGCGTTATGAATGATCAGCTCAGCGCCCTTGATAAACTCAAAGAATTCTTCTGCAATGTCACGAAAGCGCGGCTTGTCCGCCAGGAACTCACTGGTGATGCCGTGAACGGCGATAGCACCTTCGTCAATCTCGCGATCAGGATTGAGGTAGACATGAAAATGCCGGCCCGTCAGTCGACGACCAATAAC
Organism: Pseudomonas sp. HPB0071; assembly: GCF_000478505.2. NCBI lineage: Bacteria > Pseudomonadati > Pseudomonadota > Gammaproteobacteria > Pseudomonadales > Pseudomonadaceae > Pseudomonas > Pseudomonas sp. HPB0071. The sequence goes on from NZ_KI517367.1 coordinate 320,134, forward strand.
CTCAACACCACCAATCTCGATGATTCGGTGCCCGTCGGTAACGGGCATACCGGTTGTTTCCGTATCGAGTACTACGCTACGCATCTAAAGTCACCTATCACACTGTCCGCAGGGCACGGATTTCATCAACACCACGATTAGCCAGCTGGTCAGCCCGCTCGTTACCGTGATGCCCGGTATGTCCTCTTACCCACTCCCACTCGACTTCATGTCGAGCCACCTGGGCATCGAGGGCTTGCCACAAATCGGCATTCTTGACCGGCTGTTTGGCAGCGGTTTTCCAGCCGCGAGCCTTCCAGCCACGCAACCATTCTGTGATACCACGCATCACGTATTCGGAATCTGTCACGATTCGTACGTGACATGAACGCTTGAGCGCTTCAAGCGCGCGGATGGCGGCCATCAGCTCCATTCGATTGTTGGTCGTAACGGCCTCCCCGCCCCACAGTTCCCGCTCGTTGCCCTTGTAGACCAGCAAGGCACCCCAACCGCCAGGGCCAGGATTTCCCTTGCAGGCACCGTCCGTGTAGATCTCTACGATGTCACTCATTCGTTCCGCTCGTTTCGCGACGGCTCACCTTGGCAACCGGCATGGGAATCAGCTTTCCACGGGGTTCACGGCGGGTCTGTGGCAAGGGACGAAGCCCGACCATCAGCTTGCGAGCCGACAATAAATAGAAGCCTGCACCTGGCGAGGGCTCGCCTTCCCGATTGCGCTCCAACCAAGACAAACGATTCTGCCAAACCGGCGAAGAAAGCGGCGGACGATAACACCCGAACCGACGTTTCTCCAACGCGAATCCCAGCAATGCCAACCAATCAGCTACACGGCTGGCACCAATACAACGGGCCTTGCGAAACGCATCGCGGGCAAAATAATGCCTGACTCCCCAGGTACTCCAAGGGTTGATACCAAGAATCAGCAGATGCCCACCGGGCCTTACGCTAAGGGCAGCCTCTCTCAACAAGCGATGGGGTGAAAGACAGAAATCCAGACCGTGCTGGAGCAACACCACATCTGCTGCATTTTCACCCAGCGGCCAGGCACCTTCTTCGCAGGCGATATCGACACCTGGCAACGGCGGCCCGAGACGCACACCATGACGTAACTGGTCTGCGCCTGGCGGGATCTTCAAGGAGGGGCCATAGTGGACTAAATAACCTCCAAAGTGGCGCTTCAGCTCCTCGGAAAGCAGGCGCTCCTCTTCCTCAATCATTAACTGGCCCAACGGACCATCAAGCCACTGGCGAGCCGAGCGCATCAGCGTCAACCAACGCTCATCAGCCTGGGCGAATGCGTCATTTACCATATGCTTTTCCTCCAGAGGTGCTATAGAGCACCTGGATTTAGAGACGCTTGAGCACCAAGGCGGCACCCTCGATACCAAACAGCAAGTGTCCCCGACGATGGACAGCAATCTACAGACTTTAACCAGTTCTACACATGAAGACTGTATCTTTTCATAATTGCTTGCAGACTTCCGACAAGCGATAAACGCACGACACTGTTTTAGTGCTCGCTTCTGAAACTCATAAACGCCTAATATGCAATTTTGCACATCTAACGGTAGTTACCGCACATGATTCAGATAGACGCCCTTCCCGCCTTTTCCGACAACTACATCTGGTTGTTGCAGGATCCGTCTTCCAAACGTTGTGCCGTGGTAGATCCAGGCGATGCTGCCCCTGTCCTTGAATGGCTGGAACGGCATCCCGGATGGACGCTTACAGACATTCTTCTCACTCATCACCATCACGATCACGTAGGCGGTGTGCAGGCGCTCAAAGGAGCGACAGCGGCCCACGTCTACGGTCCGGCACTGGAAGGCGTACCCTGTCTGGACACCGCACTTAATGAAGGCGACAGCCTTGAAGTTTTTGAGCGCCCCTTTCACGTCCTGCATGTTCCTGGACATACCTTGGGCCATATTGCCTATGTTCGTACCGGCGCTCAGCCTTTGCTGTTCTGCGGCGATACTCTATTTGCAGGCGGCTGCGGCCGATTGTTTGAAGGGACACCTGCACAAATGCATGACTCGTTGCGTAAGTTTGCTCAGCTTGCGCCCACGACCAAAGTGTACTGTGCACATGAATATACGCTGAACAACTTGCGTTTTGCTCATGCCGTAGAACCGACTAATAACGAGCTGACCAAACGATACAGGCAGGTAGAGGCCATGCGCGAGCGAGGCGAAATGACGCTCCCCTCTACCCTAGAGCTAGAGCTTGCTACGAACCCGTTCATGCGCTGTTCAACCCCTTCTGTCAAACGCGCTGCGGACGAAAGAAATGGCTTTCCAACCCGCTCGGAAGTAGAGGTTTTTACTACCTTACGCGCATGGAAAGATCATTTCTGAGGACTAGTCAATCTTGACCCTGCGGAGCGGCATTCCTAGAATCGCGCAAATTTATCCGGGGATGCACTCAGCTAATGCCGCCACAGCCGCCACATAATGCCGACGTAGACGGACTGGCTCGCACCGCGAAACTTTCTGCTCTTTTCCTTGCTGTCTTCCTGGCGGGCTGTCAGGGAATGGCGCCTAAAGACCAGGAACGCTATCTCCCAGAAGACAGCCTGAGCAGCAATATCAATATGCATCGGGAGCCCGAGTGGATAAAGCTCGGCACCCAGAACAAGGCACCCAAGGATATCTGGGATCGCATGCGCAGTGGCTTTCAGCTGCAAAGCGAAATCGGCGTAAATCCCCGTATCGAGCAGCAGCGGCTCTGGTATGTCAGCAACCCGGCCAATATCGAAAAATCGGCTAACCGGGGCGGACTGTACCTGCACTATATTGTCGAAAGGCTTGAAGAGCGGAATATGCCCCTTGAGCTTGCCCTGCTTCCGATTGTAGAAAGCTCCTTCAACCCCTTTGCGCTTTCACGCAGCGAGGCGGCCGGGATCTGGCAATTCATTCCCACTACCGGGCGCTATTTCAACCTGCAACAGACTCGCTGGTACGATGGACGACTGGATATCACAGCGTCTACCAACGCAGCGCTCGATTATCTTTCCAAACTCCACGATATGTTCAATGGCGACTGGCTACTGGCACTGGCAGCCTATAACGCCGGCGAGGGTACTGTAGGTCGCGCCATTGAACGCAACCAAAAGCTTGGATTGCCTACTGACTACTGGAACCTGTCTTCGCTTCCACAGGAAACACAGGACTACGTACCCAAGCTGCTGGCCGTTTCCCAGCTGATCATGAACCCGGAATCATACGGCATCCAACTGGACTCGATTGCCAACGAGCCCTATTTCGAAGTCGTCAAGATCAAGCAGCATCTAGATCTTGCTAAAGTTGCCAAGCTGGCTGATCTCGATGAGGACGAACTATATCGCCTGAACCCGGCGTATACCCGTCGGGTTACCATGGACGGACCCAAACAGCTCTTGATTCCGGCAGAAAAAGCCGAGTTATTACTCGAAAACCTGGCGAACGAATCCTCTGAAGCGATCGTAAAATGGCAGGAATACACGGTGCGCCGTGGTGATAGCCTGGGCGCTATCGCCAATCGCTATAGCGTAAGCACTCAACAGATCCTGTCACTCAACAAGCTGAAGTCCAGCCGACTGGCTGCAGGCCAGAGACTGATGCTTCCTCGCGTATCAGGTAGTATTTCACCAGTCACTAGCCAGAAAGACGTTGCCGCCCTTGTTGAGGAGCCGGTGACTCGTACCTACCGGGTCAGAAGTGGCGATAATCTCTGGACCATCGCTCGCGACAACAAGGTCGAGCTGGGCGACCTGAAACGCTGGAACAATTTGGGCAAGCAGGGCCTTAGGGCAGGCCAGGTACTCAAGCTCTATGGCGCACCGGTGAAAGCAAGCAAGCTAGCCAACAGCAGCAAATCGCGCCAGAACGTGACGTACTATAGAGTCAAGCCCGGCGACTCCTTGTACATGATTGCTAAACATTTCAATGTACAACTGCAATCTATCCAGCAGTGGAATCCCAAGAGTGGAAAAAACCTCACGCCTGGCCAAACCTTGACTTTGTATCTCGATTGATGGGTCCTGGTGCGTCACAGGCACTCATATACGTCTCTTTTTCCTGCTGAAGCGAACTGGTACCGTTACTGCTCAACGCCTTACAGAAAGAGTTCTGCCTGGCCGTACAGCTTATGATCAAGCCAGCCTCTCCGACACATACAATGAGCGCTAAGATGGCCCTTCGTTTTTCTGCCTGGATTCATGGCGCTCTTTTCGCCGCCGCGCTAGGGCTGGTGTATGGTAACGCCCATGCTGCCCCTCAGCATGCAGTTACCTTGTATGATGAGGCCCCCAAGTATCCAGCAAACTTTAGTCATTTTGATTACACCAATCCAAATGCTCCTAAAGGCGGCAACCTACGCCTGTCCGGCTTCGGTAGTTTCGATACGCTCAATCCCTTCAACAACAAGGGAACGCCCCCTGCCCAGATCAGCCTGATTTATGAAACACTGACATTTCATGCTCAGGATGAGCCTTTCACCGAATACGGGTTGCTGGCCGAAAAGATCGAAAAAGCCTCTGACAACAGCTACGCTCGCTTTTACCTGCGTCCCCAGGCTCGATTCAATGATGGAACACCAGTCACGGCTGATGACGTAGTGTTCACCTTCAACGCTTTGGTCAATCAGGGCGATCCGCTCTACCGCAGCTATTACGCGGATGTAAAAGAAGTCAAAGCTGAGAGCCGGCTGGTGGTCCGTTTTGACTTCAAGACAACCCAAAATCGTGAGCTGCCTCTTATTCTGGGGCAGCTACCGGTTCTGCCTAAGGCATGGTGGGCCAGCCGGGACTTTGGGAAGTCTTCTCTGGAACCACCTCTTGGTAGCGGTCCTTACCGAATCGCCAGCCTGCAGGCCGGGCGCTCGCTTAGGCTTGAGCGTGTAAAAGACTGGTGGGGTAAGGATCTTGCCGTTAACAAGGGCTTCTACAACTTCGACACTATCACGGTTGACTACTACCGTGACCAGAACGTAGGACTGGAAGCGTTCAAGGCGAATCAGTTCGATATAAACCAGGAGATGTCCGCCAAGAATTGGGCAACCGCTTACGAAACGCCGGCTTTGAGAGAAGGACGCATCGTCAAGGCAGAAATACCTAATCATGAGCCTCAAGGCATGCAGGCTTTTATTTACAACCTGCGCCGTCCCATGTTTCAGGACAAGCGGGTACGCCAGGCTATTGCGCTCCTGTTCGACTTTGAATGGAGCAATCGTCAACTGTTCTACGGCGCCTATACACGCAACAATAGTTACTTCGAAAATTCCGAACTGGCTGCCAGGGGACTACCCGACCCAGAAGAGCTGAAGATTCTGGAACCTCTACGCGATCAACTGCCTCCACAAGTCTTTAGCCAATCGCTAGAGCCTTTCCGTACCGACGGAAGCGGAATTGTCCGACCGCAACAACGAGAGGCGTACCGGCTCTTGCTGGAAGCGGGCTATCACATCGAAAACGATCGCATGGTGGATACACAAGGAAATCCATTGCGCTTTGAGCTCATGTTGGCCCAACCCGCCTTTGAAAGAGTGCTGCTGCCCTACAAACGCAACCTCGCGGAAGTTGGTATCACCCTGGCTATTCGGCGGGTAGATGTATCCCAGTTCGTCAATCGTGTACGCTCCCGCGACTTCGATATGACAATTTTCAGCTGGCCACAGTCCAGCTCGCCCGGTAATGAACAGCGTGACTTCTGGCACTCAACCAGTGCAGATGACCCTGGAAGTCGTAATCTGCTCGGACTGAAGGACCCTGCCATCGATCGTCTCGTGGAGATGCTAATCGGCGCCGATACTCGTGCTTCACTAATTACCCATGCCAAAGCGCTAGATCGCGCCTTGCTTTGGGGGTATTACGTCGTTCCCAACTGGTATACCGACCGCTGGCGAGTTGCCTACTGGAACCGCTTCGGACGCCCCGCTAAGCAACCCGACTCCGATTTCGGCCTTATGACTTGGTGGCAAGTCAGCGATACGGCACGCAAAACGTCGCAGGTGAACCCCTGATGCTGTCCTACGCCCTGCGGCGATTGCTGCTGATTATTCCTACGCTGTTCGGCATTTTGCTCATCAACTTCATTATTATTCAGGCCTCTCCTGGCGGCCCTGTTGACCAGGCCATGGCTCGCCTGCAAGGTTTGGGCGCGGGTGGCGCAACAAGCCGCATTACGGGCAGCGGGAGCGAGTCGGCAGAGCATGGCAATACACATTATCGCGGTGCCCAGGGCCTGGATGAGGATCTGATCAAGCAGCTCGAAAAGCAATACGGCTTTGATAAACCTGCAACGCAGCGCTTCTGGCTGATGATAAAAAGCTATGCCCAACTGGATTTTGGCCAGAGCTTTTTCAGGGACGCCAAAGTAACTGACCTTATCCTGGAAAAGTTGCCGGTCTCAATTTCCCTTGGCCTGTGGAGCACACTGATTCTGTATCTGGTCAGCATTCCACTCGGCATTACCAAGGCTATCCGCCACGGCAGTACGTTCGATGTATGGACTAGCTCTGCCATCGTCATTGGCTATGCGATCCCGGCCTTTCTGTTCGGTATCCTGCTGATCGTACTGTTTGCGGGCGGCAGTTATCTGCAATGGTTTCCACTGCGCGGCCTGACGTCACCCAATTTCGAGGAACTGACGCTAGGTGGCAAGATCGTCGACTACTTCTGGCACCTGGCGCTCCCGGTAACCACCCTTGTGATCGGCGGCTTTGCAACGCTTACGTTATTGACCAAGAACAGCTTTCTGGACGAGATCAATAAGCAGTATGTCATCACCGCACGGGCCAAAGGTCTGACAGAGCGTCGCGTCCTTTATGGGCATGTTTTTCGAAACGCCATGCTTTTGGTCATATCAGGTGTCCCTGCGGCATTACTGGGCGTATTTTTCACCGGCTCATTATTGATTGAAGTGATCTTTTCCCTGGATGGCCTCGGGCTGCTTAGCTTCGAGTCAGTCATGAGCCGGGATTACCCAGTCGTATTCGGAACACTGTTTTTATTCACTCTGTTCGGGTTGGTGACCAAATTAATCAGCGACCTGACTTATATGCTGATCGATCCTCGCATTGACTTCGAAAGCCGAGACTACTGATGCCGCGTCTTTCCCCCCTCAATCAACGCCGCTGGAGTCGCTTTAAGGCTCATAAACGAGGCTGGTATTCGCTCTGGCTGTTTATCGTCCTGTTTGTTCTTTGTCTCTGCGCAGAGCTCATTGCCAATGACAAACCCTTGGTCATTCATGTCGATGATCAGTGGTATTTCCCTGCGTTGGTGCATTACAACGAAACCGACTTTGGCGGTGAGTTTCCTCTGGAGCCCAATTACAAAGGCCCCTACTTCGAAAAGCTGATGACTGAAAAAGCAGCCTCTATGGTATGGCCGCTCATTCCGTTCAGCTACGACAGCATCAATTACGACCTCAATATCCCAGCCCCCGCCCCACCCTCAGCACAAAATTGGCTGGGGACGGATGATCAGGCAAGAGACGTTCTGGCCCGTATCATCTATGGCTTTCGCATATCGGTCCTATTCGCCTTGATTCTAACCATCGGCAGCAGCCTGATTGGCGTGCTTGTAGGCGCGCTACAAGGTTATTTCGGCGGTTGGGTAGATCTTCTAGGGCAGCGCTTTCTGGAGATCTGGTCAGGTCTGCCCGTGCTGTTCCTACTGATCATCCTGTCCAGTTTTGTACAGCCTAACTTCTGGTGGCTGCTGGGCATCATGCTGCTGTTTTCATGGACGTCTCTGGTAGATGTTGTGCGCGCTGAATTCTTGCGTGGCCGTAACCTTGAATATGTACGTGCGGCACGCGCGCTCGGCATGAAAGATCCTGCGATCATGTTTCATCATATTTTGCCAAACGCCATGATCGCTACCATGACCTTTCTTCCCTTCCTGCTCACGGCAGCAATTGGAACCTTGACGTCCCTGGATTTTCTAGGGTTTGGGCTTCCGGCTGGTGCACCCTCCCTGGGCGAGCTGATCGCTCAGGGTAAAGAAAACCTGCAGGCGCCCTGGCTGGGCATCTCGGCCTTTGTGACATTGGCCTTGATGTTAAGCCTTCTAGTATTCATTGGCGAGGCGGCACGCGATGCATTCGACCCCCGAAAATAACGTGGCGTCTTCTGCCCAGCAGACCACCCGATTGCTTGAAGTGCGTGATCTGTGCGTCGAATTTCGCAACGGACAAGAGGTAGTTCGTGCAGTCGAGCAGGTATCGTTCGATATTTACCCTGGCGAGACCTTGGCTCTTGTCGGTGAAAGCGGCTCGGGCAAATCTGTAACAGCCCATTCGTTGCTGCGTTTATTACCAGCGTCCACCGCCCACTATCCTGCCGGCCGTATCCTGTACGGTGGCCAAGATCTGCTGAAGTTGCCTGAAAGGAAACTGTACGGAATACGCGGGAATCGCATCGCCATGATCTTTCAGGAGCCGATGACGTCCCTCAACCCACTGCATACGCTCGATAAGCAGCTAGGCGAAGTCCTGGCGCTGCATAAAGGCATGAAAGGTCCTCCCGCACGCAAGCGTATGATCGAACTTCTCGATCTGGTAGGCATTCCCGATCCAGCCAGCCGCCTTTCAGCTTACCCACATGAGCTTTCGGGCGGTCAGCGCCAGCGCGTCATGATTGCCATGGCGCTGGCATGCGAGCCGGATCTGCTCATTGCTGACGAGCCCACTACTGCACTGGATGTCACCGTTCAGCAAAAGGTTCTACACCTTTTGAAAGATCTGCAGAAGCGATTAGGCATGTCGATCCTGCTTATCAGCCATGACTTGAACCTGGTACGTCAGATTGCCGATCGGATATGTGTCATGCAACGTGGTCGCATCGTCGAACAGGAAACGTGCAAGACGCTGTTTCAACATCCACAGCATCCTTACACACAATTACTGCTGGCAGCGGAGCCGAGTGGCGATCCGATTCCCAGCCATCCTGCACCTGTAGAACTGGCTACTGAACATTTGAGCGTCTGGTTTCCGATTCGTAAAGGGCTGTTTCGTCGAACGGTTGATCACGTAAAAGCCGTTGACGACGTCTCACTAGCGGTTCCACGAGGTCAAACCTTGGGCATTGTGGGTGAGAGCGGCTCTGGTAAAACCACATTGGGCCTGGCCATTCTTCGTCTATTGGAAAGCCGCGGCCGCATACGCTTCGGCAATCAGGCGCTCGATCAGCTATCCTCTGCCCAAATTCGACCGTTGCGGCGACAGATGCAAGTGGTCTTTCAGGACCCTTACGGTAGTCTGAGTCCACGTATGTCCGTTAGCGACATCGTGGGAGAAGGACTGAGAATCCATCGCATAGGAACACCAGAAGAACAGGAGACAGCAATAATCGGGGCATTACGGGAGGTAGGACTCGATCCAGAGGTCCGCCATCGTTATCCTCACGAGTTTTCAGGTGGGCAACGGCAACGCATCGCCATTGCCCGGGCCCTGATAGTGAAACCTTCGTTGATCTTGCTGGATGAGCCTACCTCAGCGCTCGACAGGACAGTTCAGCGGCAGGTCGTGGACCTGCTTCGCGATCTGCAGGCCAAACACAATCTGACTTATCTGTTCATCAGCCATGACCTGGCTGTTGTAAGAGCGCTGAGTCACCAACTGCTGGTGATGAAAGCGGGCCAGGTTGTAGAACAAGGGAGTGCTGAAGATGTCTTTCAACGACCTCAGCACCCGTATACACGGCAGTTATTGGATGCGGCACTTGCATCGTCCGCCCCTGCCTATTAACCAAGAGGAAGAAAACACATGGGATTTCTCGCCGGTAAGCGCGTCCTGATCGTAGGCGTCGCCAGCAAATTGTCCATTGCCTCCGGTATCGCTGCTGCGATGCACCGTGAAGGTGCCGAACTGGCCTTTACCTATCAGAACGACAAGCTCAAGTCCCGCGTTGAAGAGTTCGCGGCTGGCTGGGGTTCCAATGCCGATTTGTGCTTCCCTTGCGATGTTGCCAAAGACGAAGAAATCGAAGCGGTGTTTACAGAGCTCTCCAAGAAGTGGGACGGCCTGGACATCATCGTTCATTCTGTTGGCTTTGCACCCGGCGATCAGCTGGACGGCGACTTTACTGAAGTGACAACCCGTGAAGGCTTCCGTATCGCTCACGACATCAGTGCCTACAGCTTTGTTGCGCTGGCCAAGGCGGGACGCGAAATGATGAAGGGCCGCAACGGCAGCTTATTGACCCTGTCCTATCTGGGTGCAGAGCGCACCATGCCCAACTACAATGTCATGGGCATGGCCAAGGCCAGCCTTGAGGCAGGTGTCCGCTATCTGGCAGGCAGCCTTGGCCCAGAAGGCACTCGCGTTAATGCTATCTCGGCTGGCCCCATTCGCACCCTAGCGGCCTCGGGCATCAAGAGCTTCCGCAAGATGCTTGCAGCTAACGAGCGCCAAACCCCTCTGCGTCGTAACGTGACCATTGAAGAGGTCGGCAACGCCGGTGCCTTCCTATGCTCGGACTTGGCGTCAGGCATCAGCGGCGAAATTCTTTATGTCGATGGCGGCTTCAACACTACCGCCATGGGTCAGATAGAAGAGTAACGTAAAAGCACTATGAATAAAAAAGGCCCCTCAAGGGCCTTTTTTATGGTGTATCGCTTCGTATCTGTGCATGGCTGAGAAGAGTAAAAATAAACGTTCCGCCTACAATATTACCCGCCAAGGTAGGCCCAACGAAGACAAGCCCGAACTCTGTCCATGAAAGCTCGCCGGAAAACACCAGATAAGCCACCTCAGCCGACCCCACAATAATATGGGTGAAGTCACCCAAAGCCATCAGGTAGGTGATCGCAATGATTATCCAAATCTTGGCATGCTCTGCTGACGATATCATCCAGACCATGGTTGCGATCATCCATCCAGAAATGATTCCCTTTGAAAACATTTCTGGTACGCCATTTTCCATTACTTTCCGGCCTATCTCCAGAAAGGCCGCATCGACTCTGGGTTCGAACAGAGGAAGGTAAAGCACGACATAGGAAATGAGCGATGTGCCGATCAAGTTACCTATAAGAACGATGCCCCATAACCGCAGCAATTGCCTGAACATATGCAATGACGGCTGCGTCATTACAGGAAGCACCGCCGTAATGGTGTTTTCGGTAAAGAGCTGCTGTCGAGCCAGAATTACGGCCAGAAAACCCACCGAATAACCAAAGCTCGAAATAAGCTTGCTTATCTCTCCCTTAGGGAGATGAGAATTCAAAAGCCCCATCGCTATCAGCGAAAGGCCCATGGTTAGTCCTGCGCCCAGAGCAGACCAGAAAAGCGCACTGCTACTTCTCTCAAGCTCCTGCTCGCCTTGCTTTCTGATAGTTTCATGGAGAACCGCCGCGCGAGGCGGCTGGTTCTCACTGACATCCTGCTCTTCCTCAGCGGTAAGACCAGGCGTTTTTCCCTTATCGACCGAATCCATAGAGCTTCCTCGCTCAGCGGGTACTTTCTTCCCAGATAAGACTGCCATCCTCAGCGACTTCAACTACCCGGCTAAGCGCTGCGTCAGCAGCTTCTTCAGCCTCGGATGCCAAGTCGAAATGCCGCTCAGTGGCTACTCGATGAAAATGAGGCTGACTTCCTTCCTCTCGGGCCTTAACGCCAATCACGGCTTCAAAGCCGTCTTGCGCAGGTACGGCGGATGAAATCGCTTCGAAATGTTCAAAATGCTTGATTGCCATAGATACAGTCCTCTCCACGTTAACGTTGGCGTCCACAAGCCAACCGGATACTTAGTAGACTGATAAGGCTAGGAAACGATCTGCCCGAGGTATAAAAGAATAAGTATCTGTTAGTACAACACAACAGATCGCCATACCATGGCAGGGCATCGACTGTTGTCGGCAGAAAGTTGGATCAACTAAAAGCGGCGTTAAGCCAGGAGCCGCTGGATGTAGTCCTGCAGCTTGTCCAAAGCAAAAGGCTTGGCCAATACTGGAGCTGTGCCAATCAGCGGACTGCCTGTATCCATAATTTCAGCTGGATAGCCACTGATAAACATTACTTTGAGGTCAGGACGTAGCTTAAGTGCCGGCTCGGCAATCATTACGCCCGACACGCCATCAGGCAATCTGTAGTCAGTGATCAGAAGATCGAGGTCAGGCTTTGTAGCCAGAATAAGAAAGGCTTCGGTCGATGAAGGCGCCTGAAGCACCTTGTAACCAAGCTCAGTAAGGTAATCAACGAGTATTAACAAGACCTGAGGTTCATCCTCTACGATTAATACTACTTTATCTGTAGAACTCATGAACCGTCTCACTCGATTAAACACGCAGCTTTGACCACGAAACAGGCTCAAGTTCCCCGTATTGGAAACTTGAGCTTTTAAATCTATATACCTTACTTATCGCTTTTATCGCCCTGCTCTTCTTTTGGTGAAGGCGTGACGTCACCCCCCACGTCAGCGCCGGCGCCTTTACCGGTGGATGATCCGTCAGGCGTCCCCATGCCGGCAGAGTTAGGGCTTGTCTTATCGTCAGCCAATGCCATGCCAGTTACAGACATCAGTCCCGTCAACGCCAATACAGCTAGTGCTTTGGTTTTCATAGCGGCCCCGTCTTAGATTAGTGGTCTTCTTTTCACTTCGAAGCATTGCCTCGTCAAAGATAGACCTGATCACTCGACAGGTGTTCAAGACCAATGATCTCTATCGACCGACACTTTCATTACCAAAACTCATGGGCAATAAAAAGCCCCGCGTGAGCGAGGCTCTTGGGCAAAGACGATTTTAGCGTTTAAGCGCGCAGGTGACCAAACCACTCAATGGCCGAACGCCAAATGCAGATTCCAATGAAGTATCCAGACATGGCAAACCAGATTGCCAACAAAGTTGGACTATGGTCAGGATGATTAAGAATCAGCAACATACTGCACAGCAGCCAGACGAACGTTACTGCAATATTGATAGGCATGAACTTGCGCACTCGGAAAGGGTGCAAGAATTTCATGCGCGTCAAAGTCAGCATCGCCAGCACAATAACGCCCAATAGCGTCAGCCACGGTGCTGGCGACAGGATATACAAATAAAGCGCCACCACATTCCAGGCTGCTGGAAAGCCTACAAAGTAGTTATCGCTGCTCTTCATGTTCACGTTACAGAAACAGAACAAGGAAGACACTAGAATCACTGAAACGGTAAAGAGCGCGGTGTAGCTTGGTAAAGGTATGTACTTGTAAATGAACAACGCCGGAATGAAGACATACGTAAGGTAGTCAATCGCCAGATCAAGTACTGAACCGTCGAAATGGGGCAGAACAGATTTGGTATTGAGCTTGCGCGCCAGGGTTCCGTCCAGACCATCTACAATCAGGGCAGCACCGAGCCACAGCAGGCATTCTTTGGGCTGATTATCAAACAGGGCAAGTGTTGCAAGCAACGCCAGGACAACACCCGTGGCGGTGACGCCATGGGCGCCCCAGGCTTTGAGCTTGTCTGAGGGCATGGTCAATATCACAGCGAATCTCTTCGTGGCATGAAATAAGGCTTATACAGTCGGCGCAAAGAAAAACAAACCGGCCATATGGTTAATAAATCAGATCTAGAATACAGGAGTTTGGAAAGGATACCGATACGAACATTCATGATGCTACCGACAAGACAAAGCGTACCCCTATAGAGTTCGCTGGAATATGAGGTATTTCGTCTTTTTGGCGTCTTCCAAATTAAAAAGCACGCGTAGCCAAGGATACGATACCGATCTTCGATTAGACGGGGGCTTTCCTGATAAGCTAGCGCTCAAGCTCGCCGAAGTTACTGACCTCTATTTCCGATGTCGTATTGGAATAGGCTGTAACGTAGTAACTGGAACACCCCATGACCGCCTCGAACACTCACCCAGCCTTGAACAAGCCTTCTACACTGTCACGCCGCTTCTCCGTTGCGCCAATGATGGACTGGACGGACAAACATTGCCGCTTTTTCATGCGCCTGCTTTCGAAGCGAACACTGCTTTACACCGAGATGGTAACAACAGGCGCCTTGCTTCGAGGCGATCCGGCACGCTTTTTAGCGTACGACCAAAGTGAGCATCCTATCGCGCTGCAGCTAGGCGGCAGTACTCCGCATGAGCTGGCAGCCTGTGCCCGCCTAGCCGAAGCAGCAGGTTACGATGAGGTCAACCTGAACGTTGGCTGCCCAAGCGATAGGGTACAGAATAACATGATTGGCGCCTGCCTGATGGCTCACCCTCAACTGGTGGCTGATTGCGTAATGGCAATGCGCGACGCGGTAAGTATTCCCGTTACGGTAAAACACCGTATTGGGATCAATGGCCGAGACAGCTATGATCAGCTGCAGGAGTTCATTACCACCGTCAACGAAGCGGGCTGCAATAGTTTTACCGTACACGCACGCATTGCCATTCTGGAAGGATTGTCTCCCAAGCAGAATCGTGAAGTCCCGCCGCTGCGTTATGACGTAGCCGCACAACTGATGAATGATTTTCCAGATCTTGAATTCATTCTGAATGGCGGCATTAAGACCTTGGAAGAAGCACAGACTCACCTGAAGACTTTCAATGGCGTCATGCTTGGCCGTGAGGCTTATCACAACCCGTATCTTCTGGCGTCTGTGGATCAATTAGTGTTCGGTGATGACCGTGCCATTACGACTCGGCACCAGGTGTTACAGTCGCTTCGTCCGTATATAGACAAGCATCTGGCGTCAGGCGGCGCCATGCATCACATAACCCGGCACATTCTGGGCCTTTCGCAGGGAATTAAGGGAGGGCGCCGCTTCAGGCAGCTACTCTCAGTAGATGTGCATAAAAGCTCAGAACCGCTACGTATATTTGACCAAGCCACTGAACTCTTGGAAGGTCATTGAATCTGGTCAAACACTCTAATCACTACGTGAGGATCGATAGCAAGCATGAACAAGCTAGAGCAACTCAAGCAATACACTACAGTAGTAGCCGATACAGGTGATCTGGACGCTATCACACGTCTGAAGCCTGTCGATGCTACGACCAACCCTTCCCTTCTGCTGAAAGCGGCAGCATTGCCCCGCTACGCTCAACTGCTAGGCGACGCTCTCAACGATACGGGTGACGACATCGGCCTGGCTTGCGACAAGTTTGCGGTTGCTGTTGGCAAGGAAATTCTTAATGTCATTCCGGGCCGCATTTCGACTGAAGTCGATGCCAGGCTTTCGTTTGATACAAATGCAACCCTGAGCCGTGCAGAGCGCTTGATTGACCTGTACGAGAAAGCCGGAATCAGCAAAGACCGAGTACTCATCAAAATTGCCTCCACATGGGAAGGCATTCGCGCTGCTGAAAAGCTCGAAAAAGATGGTATTCAAACTAATCTGACTTTGCTCTTTTCCTTTGCCCAGGCGGCAGCTTGCGCTGATGCTGGCGTTTTCCTGATCTCTCCATTCGTTGGTCGTATCTACGACTGGTACAAGAAAGCCGAAGGCCGTGACTTTACTGGAAAGGAAGACCCAGGCGTACAGTCAGTTTCCCGTATTTATCAGTACTACAAAGCCAACAAGTTCGAAACCGTGGTGATGGGTGCAAGCTTCCGTAACCTCAACCAAATCGAACAACTGGCAGGATGTGATCGCTTGACGATCAGCCCAGAGCTACTGCAGAGCCTGTCTGAAGATGAAGGCACGCTTGAGCGTAACCTGGTAGCAGGCGGCACAGCCGAGCCGTTGCATTCCCTTAACGAAAGTGCTTTCCGCTGGTCTTTGAATGAAGACGCCATGGCCACCGAGAAACTGGCGGAAGGCATCCGCCAATTCGCTCGTGATCAGGAAAAACTGGAAGGCCTGATTAGCGCCAAGAAGTAATGCCAGACCTGGTCAATGCTTTTCTAAAGCATTGACCAGGTCCTTGAATGCTTCACGATTGGATTCATTCAAACTCATCAGTATACGATGAGCCTCTAGCACCTTATCCCTGACGACTTCCTCAGACTCATCCTGCGGGGGGAGGTCATGCAGACAGTCCGAACATGGCACGGGCTGATTCACGATATTGAATACCTGATCAAAACCCATCGAATCCAACAGTCGTGTGATATCTGGATTGGTGGTGACCAATGCTGGCAAGAGGCCAATCTTTTGACGTGAAAGAATAGAGAGCTTTGCCAATAAGCCTAGCGTTGTACTATCGATACTTTTAGTGTCGATCAGATCGATTACGATTGATGAAAAATTCAACGCAGAAAAGATCTGTTCAATAGTGGCATCCAGCGCCGAGCATAATGTCAAGCGCACCTCGCCGATGAATTTGAGCACAAAGGTGCCATTCATTTCAGCGAACTGGATTTTACCGGTACTCATGCAAGGTTCCTGCTTAACACCAGCATGGCGATATCATCCGGCATCTCGCCCAAGTTGGCCAGTCCAAGCTGTTTCGAAATCCCACCTAGCGTCCCATTGGCCAGGCGGACCTGTTCAGGTAAAGAAGCCTCTTTCGCTTTCAAGTTCTCTCCAGGCAATAAATCAAAAATCCCATCGGAAAACAGCGCAAGGCTGAAACTGGCGGGTAACTCCAAAGTATGGTCTGAATAGCTGGCCTCTTCAAAAAGGCCAACCGGAAACCCCTTCCCCTGCAAAAAGCGTGTCTCTTCTGCAGTGTGCAACACAGGAAGCGGCAAGTGCCCACCAATACTGTAAGTAAGTACACCACTGTCTTCATCGATCACGCCACCCAACATGGTAACGTGTTTGCCCAGCTTACAGTTCAGCAAGCCACGATTGATATGCCCCAGCACATCGGAAGGCCTGAACTCAGGCAGAGTGCCATTACGACGAGATTCATACAACAGCCGCGTCGTCATAAACTTGAGCAACACCGTTACAAACGCTGACGACGCTCCATGTCCGGAAACATCTGCCAGATAAAAAGCGATACGGTGCTCATCAACGCGAAAATAATCGACAAAATCACCAGAGAGATACAAAGATGGAATGATCTGGTGAGCGAAATTCAAACCATTGGTTTCCCAGGGTGTTACCGGCAGCATATTCATTTGCACTTGCCGGCCGGCATTCTGGTCCTCCTGTAAAAGACTCAGGCTCGCCTGAAGCTCTCGATTGGCATTTTCCAGTTTGATGCGATAACGATCATTTTCAAGGCGAAGCCTTGCACGGTCGAGCGCCCGAATAACCGAATGTTCTAGAACAGCCAGATCCTCAAGAGGCTTGATGAGATAGTCGGCCGCGCCCAATCTCAGCGCCTCGACAACATCACTCATTACCCCTGCGCCCGAGAGGACTATGACAGGCGTATCGAGCGACATTTCCGAAATGCGCCGTAACAAGGAAAGCCCATCCAGCTGAGGCATTCTAAGGTCGCAGATAATGAGATCCGGCTGCTCACGCTCGAAGACCTGCAAACCCTGCATACCGTTCGAAGCCTGTAAGACCGTAAAGCCGCTATCTTCGAGATAGTCCGCCAGACTCAGGCGTACAACCTCATCATCATCGATAATCAAAAGTGTGGCGCTGGGATTAGGCATAAACTATCCAGGCATGCGTATCCCTATGAGGTGGTCTTTTGGATCAGGCCAGGGTGCACGCAATAGGTACTATTTTTAATACGGCGCAGACACTACTCCCATCAGCCGAGCCGTTCAAGCGCCCCTTCTATCCAAACGGCTGAGGCTAGCTTTACAAGGCCTTGAGGCTAAGGCTATATGGTTTCGTTTACTTGCGAAGTACCTTTATTGAGAGACTTGTTCCAATGAGCTTAAGCGATCGTTCGTACAGCGAAAAGCGCGACTTTATTAGAATGCAGATTGATTCCAAGGCTATTCTTCGGACAAATGGCGAAGAAATAGACGCAATTTGCCGTGATTTGTCGAGCACAGGGCTTCAGATCGAAGCTAAGAGTCACGTCAAGGAAGGAGACAAAGTGATCGTAGTGATCCCCTCTGAACACCCGGAGTTACAAGGGCTAGAAGCCGAAGCCGAAGTGATTCGCGTCACATCTTTGGAACAAGGCAATCAACTGCTAGGACTCAGCATCCTTTCCATGAATTAGATCACAGATCAGCATCACGTCAAGCAGAGACCTACTGCCTGACGTGATGAGTCCTCTTAAAAGTCGTCTACCACGTTACCGTCTTTAATCTTGTATTCGCGACTTTGTAAGTAAGCGTTACGGATAAAGATGTACTTGTCGCCTGTAATCATTTTCTCGGCATCAAGCAGGTTAGCGCGTGTATCTACTACACTCAGCGCAAATGCCGAATTCCTCGCCGCTACATCACCCATATAGGGGTATGGCGAGGCATAGGAATCAGGAATTCGGCCTAGTCCATCACGTACTGTGCTGGGACCCAGGAAAGGCAAGACGACATACGGGCCGCTACCAACGCCCCAATGACCTAATGTCTGACCGAAGTCTTCGTCATTTCTCGTCAGTCCCGCATGAGTCGCCACATCAAATATCCCCAATACACCCAGCGTGGTGTTCATGAGCAAACGTGCGGTATCTACACCGGCGGCATACGGTTTTGCCTGCAAAACGTCATTAGCTAAATTGCCAACATCACCAATGTTACGAAAAACATTACTGACTCCCGTTTGCACGACGTCAGGTGTGATCTTGTTATAACCCTGCGCGATAGGCTTCAGCGCATAGGTATCAAGCGTGTCATTAAAACGGAAAATACCTCGGTTGACCCCTTCCCATGGATCATCTTCCGAGGCAGCCAACACAGCGGTACTCGCGACAGTCAACATTGCGCCAAAGGCAATGCCGCCAATACGGGTACTCCATGCTCCTTTGTTAAACGGCATCATATTCTCCTGATGAGTTTGTCCAGTTTTACTGGCAGAGTGGCAAAATTATAACCGCGATGTCTTTGCAATTGGTTACGGATGAAACAACTTGCCTTATTGACCTTTGATCACTCAATTAGGTCTACAGGTGGGTACGCTTCAAAAGGAGAAAACGTATGCCCGCCTCTCGCCTGCAACAGGAGCTGATCGAACTACAGCACCAGCTCAAGACAAGCCCTCCTGAAAGCGAGGAAGATCGCGCCTCGCTAGAACTGTTAATCAGGGATATAGAACTGCAGCTTGCTCACGAAGACTCGACCAAGCCGGATTCCAATCTCGTCGATGGCGTAAATCTGGCAGTCGAGCGGTTTGAAGTCAGCCACCCCAGAGTAGCGAACACCCTCCGCTCGATCATGCAGAGCCTTGCGAGCATGGGTATCTGACATCACTGACGGGCCAAGCGCCCTGCTACCGGCAAATGTGCGGCATGAGTGCTTCGATAAGGATTGATATCAAGCCCTCCCCGCCGCACATACCGCGCATAAACAGTAAGCGATTCCGGCTCCAGCACGCTACGCAGATCAAGAAACATGCGCTCGACGCACTGCTCATGAAAATCTGCATGGCGTCTGAAGGAGATGATGTAAGCGAGCAATGACGCCCGATCAAGCACTGCTCTGCCCTCATACTCAATCACGACGCTTCCCCAGTCCGGCTGCCCCGTAACCGGGCAATTGGAGCGAAGCAGATGACTATAAAGCGACTCCTTCACAAGCTGACCAGGTAAGGCTTTTAATAAATCTGGTCTAGGCACATCGTAGTGCTGTACCTCAATATCCAGCTCATCAATACAGCTTCCGGGGGGCGTAACAAACCCTTCCCTGGCTACTAAATCTACTGGCTTTACCAAAACCCCAACGTGGTCTCCTGCTGCCTGAGACAAATCCCTTGTCAAAACCTCAGTGAGCGCCTCAGGACCTTCGAATGTTGTCTGATTGAGTGAGTTCAGATACAGCTTGAATGATTTGGATTCGATGATATTTGGCGAGTTGGCCGGTATGGAGAACTCGGCAATAGCAGCGACAGGCTTACCTTTTGAGTTCAGCCAGGACAACTCATAACACGTCCATATATCCATACCGCAGTAAGGTAACGTTTCTCTTGTAAGCCCCAATTCGGTCCATTTAGGGCTACGCGGTATGGGATACAGCAACGAAGGCGTATAGATATCCACGTACTCGCTCGTTTTACCGAGCGGAGAATGATCGACAGTTTGCATAGAATTTCTCAAGAATCCGAGGCGCGCTATGTCAGATGTACTCTCGCCATAGCGTCCTCAATATATCAATGACGCATGCCGCGCCCGCTCGTCAGCAGACGAATACAGCATATATAGAGAACAACGGCAGCGATCAGCATAAGACCAATCGCGACACCAATTTGGATGTCTGAAACGCCCAATATCCCATAGCGGAATGCATTGACCATATGCAGGATGGGATTAGCCATCGACATGCCCTGCCAGAACGGCGGTAGCAGATCGATCGAATAGAACACCCCACCAAGATAAGTCAATGGCGTCAGGATGAACGTGGGCACTATAGAGATATCGTCAAAGTTACGGGCATAGACCGCGTTTATGAAACCACCCAAGGAAAAAATGGCAGCAGTCAGGATGATCACAAGCAACGTGATTCCTAAATGATGCACCTGCACATGGGTAAAAAATAAAGAAAGAACCGTAACGATAGCCGCTACTGCCAGCCCTCTCAGGATACCGCCACACGCATAACCAATAAGAATGACATGAGGTGATACAGGCGAGACCAGCAACTCTTCAACAGAGCGTTGAAATTTACTACTGAAAAAGCTTGATACGACATTGCTATAGGAATTAGTAATAACGGACATCATGATCAAGCCCGGCACAATGTATTCCATATAGGAGAACCCGCCCATGCCTCCTATTCGGCTACCGATCAGATTGCCAAAGATAACGAAGTAAAGGGCCATAGTGATCGCAGGAGGCAACAAGGTCTGCGGCCAAATACGCGTAAAGCGTCGCACCTCCCGATGGACAATCGTTTGCAAGGCAACAAGGTTGGCTTTTATTTCAGTCTTCATCTCGCCACCTTTGCCAAGTTCTTTTCTACCAACGACACGAACAACTCCTCAAGCCTGTTAGCCTTGTTGCGCATACTGATGACGTCTATGCCTTGAGCATTCAACTGAGTGAACAGGCCATTGATTCCAACACTCTTATCGACTTGCACTTCAAGCGAGTGACTGGTGATAAGCCTGACCGGATAATCTTGAAGAGCGGGCGCAACTGATAGCGCCTGCTTTACATCAAGAACGAATGTCTCGACATGTAGCTTTTGAAGCAGCTCACGCATGCTGGTGTTTTCCACAATGGTGCCATGGTCAATAATGGCAATGTTGCGGCACAGCTGTTCTGCTTCTTCCAGATAGTGCGTCGTCAGAATGATGCTGACACCCTGCTGATTGAGAGTGGTCAAAAAGCTCCACATCGAACGGCGCAACTCAATATCCACACCAGCAGTAGGCTCGTCCAGTATGAGCAACCTTGGCTTGTGAATGAGCGCCCTGGCGATCATCAAACGCCGTTTCATCCCCCCAGACAACATACGGGACGGGGTATCTCGTTTGTCCCAGAGCCCTAGCTGAGTCAGGTATTCCTCGGCACGCTCCTTGGCCTGCCTGGCAGGTATTCCGTAATAGCCTGCCTGCGTAACCAGAATGTCGAATGCCTTTTCAAACTGATTGAAGTTGAACTCTTGGGGCACAACCCCAAGACAGCGCTTGAGCCCTGCCGGATTACGATCCAAATCGTGTCCGAAGACCGAAACCTGACCACTGCTTTTATTCACCAGCGTGGACAGAATGCCTATCGTGGTAGATTTTCCTGCACCATTAGGTCCGAGAAGCGCAAAAAAATCGCCTTCGTTGACATCAAGGTCCAACCCCTTGAGCGCCTGGAAACCATTTCCGTAGGTTTTAGTGAGTTGCCGTATGGACAGAGCTTCGTTCATCTCGCTCACAAATTTCAGAAAATTAGAGGGGCTAAATGAGGGTGCAATACCCGATTTACAACCTTTGACGAATGTAAGCCCACATCATTCCAAATCGGGTGAGAAAAGACAGTCTGGCCATCCGCCTTTATACTGCTCCACTGTATATGAATGGGACATACACATGGCCACTGACTATTTGGAACACAACATGGCGCTTTTGGCGCACCTGCGGACCATATTGGCCGCATTGGGTGAGTCAGAGCAGATTCCTGAGGATAACCACGGGCTATTCTTGGACCGCTTCGACGAGCTTTTGACTGAGCTGCCCAAACATCCGGAAGAAAACCATTATCTAGGGCAGGACCTGATCAGCCAGATTTTCCATCGCTATCCCCAGGTTGCCCATCTGGTACCCAGGGACCTGCTGTGGTTTTTTGGGGGTGATTGTCTTCACTTCATGCCTGACGAAGAAATCGCCCGCTACCAGGCACTGGATGAGCGCCGCTTCGAAGCAGAGGCTGCTGGAGAGCCCTTTGACTGGAATCAAGAGAAGCAATTGATGCTGCTTCCAGACAACGGACAAACTCATTAGATAAAGCGATGAGGGTCACAAAGGCCCTCATCAAAAACAAGATGCACAAACAAAAACACCGCCAAGAAGGCGGTGTTTTTAATTTGGAGCGGGAAACGAGACTCGAACTCGCGACCCCGACCTTGGCAAGGTCGTGCTCTACCAACTGAGCTATTCCCGCATATGGCGTCCCCTAGGGGACTCGAACCCCTGTTACCGCCGTGAAAGGGCGGTGTCCTAGGCCACTAGACGAAGGGGACAAACCCTTGAAACATGCAAAGCATATTTCTATTAACACAAGCACCGCGCATGCCATGCTTTAAAACTTGGAGCGGGAAACGAGACTCGAACTCGCGACCCCGACCTTGGCAAGGTCGTGCTCTACCAACTGAGCTATTCCCGCATATGGCGTCCCCTAGGGGACTCGAACCCCTGTTACCGCCGTGAAAGGGCGGTGTCCTAGGCCACTAGACGAAGGGGACAAACCCTTGAAACATGCAAAGCATATTTCTATTAACACAAGCACCGCGCATGCCATGCTTTAAAACTTGGAGCGGGAAACGAGACTCGAACTCGCGACCCCGACCTTGGCAAGGTCGTGCTCTACCAACTGAGCTATTCCCGCATATGGCGTCCCCTAGGGGACTCGAACCCCTGTTACCGCCGTGAAAGGGCGGTGTCCTAGGCCACTAGACGAAGGGGACGCAGCCTTGGAGCTTTAACAGTTCCTACCTCTTTCGCTTCGCTTTCAGCTTTGCGTCTGAAGTGGCGCGCATTCTAGAGAGACACTCGAGACCCGTCAACACCTATTTAAATTTTTTTAAATCAATGACTTTGCCATTAAAGAAGATGGCCGCGCTGCCAATATAGTAGTACTTGTTTTATTGACTCGCAGGCCAGCAGGAGGCCTTGATGTCTGTATCTATAATTGCCATTTTGGTTGTGACGGGAGCTGTGCTGTTGATTTTCATCAGCTTTCTCAACCAGAAGCTTGAAGCGCATCAGCTTGAAAAGACACGCTTGAAAGCGGAGCTGGTTAACCGCATCCGACGCTATGAGCAGCTGTCCGACACGTTACCGGGGCAATGGATGACCCCTGCCCTCAAGCTTTTACTATCAAGGCTTGAACTGACACTTCTTCAGCGCATGCCTAATAAGGAGAAGACTCCCGTATTGGCTGCACGCATGAATCATCTGGAAGCTGAGCTGGCCAAGGGTGATCAAATCGAGATCACAAACGCAGCCCAGGTTATCGCGAATGAAGCCAAGGCAAAGCAGGTTCGTGCGCAGCTTGAAAATTTACACGCACAAATCACCTACGCCATCCAGAATGGACTGATTGAGGCTAAAGAGGCTGGTTATTGGGACGAGGAAATAAGAGCGCTAATGACGCTACTTCACTTCGAATTCTTTGATCACCTGGGCCGTCAGTTTATTGATCAGGGACAACTGGCTCCTGCCAGACAGGCATTCGAGAAAGCCGCTCAATATATCCGCAAACAGCCTCACTCAGACAAGTTTAATGAACATCTTCAGTACCTTGATGAACAAGTCAGCGTCATCAAGGGAGAAATTGGTGCAGGGCAGCCGGTCCGCGAACCTACGCAACTATTAAAGGGGCTAGAGGAGATGGAGAAGGAAGATGCCCCTATGAAGTCACTCTACGACTAATAGCAATAAAAGCGCAGCCCCAAGGGCTGCGCTTTTATTATCAGCAATCACTTGCGGCTAGCAGTATTGCGGCCAATCGCTCGATACCTTTCTGATCATCCAGGCTGAACCTACCTAGCTTGGGGCTATCAAGATCCAGCACACCAATCAGACGTTCATTCTTTATCAATGGGATAACAAGTTCACTGTTTGACGCACTGTCACAAGCAATGTGCCCCGCGAATACATGTACATCCTCAACGCGCTGCGTCTCGCGCGTTTGCGCCGCTGTACCACAGACACCACGCCCAAAGGGTATGCGAACACAGGCAACCTTGCCCTGGAACGGACCAAGCACAAGCTCATTGTCTTTGCACAGATAAAAGCCCGCCCAGTTTAGGTCAGGCAACTCATGGAAAAGAAAGGCAGAACACTGCGAGGCGTTGGCGATGAAATCGTTTTCGCCAGAAAGAAGCGCTTCTAACTGTGCCGCTAGTAGCTCATAGCCACCCAGATCGTTTCCCACTTCACTCAAATCACGCATTTGCGACATCCAAAAGCTGTTTACCAACCCAATGACGGGCAAATTGATAGGCACAGCGGCCATTTCGATTACCTCGGCCGAGCGCCCAGCGAATAGCTTCCTTTTCAGTTTCCTCACTCCACTGCCACACAAGCTGCGCGCGGGTAGCCAATACCTCGACCCAGTGCTTGGTTACCTGAAGAAACTGATCCTGGGTAAAAGGATAAAAGGAAAGCCATAACCCAAATCGATCCGAGAGCGCGATCTTGTCTTCTACCGCCTCACTAGGGTGTAGCTCGCCATCCGCACTTCGCTCCCAGTCAGCGTTATCGCTTTGTCGCTCAGACACCAAATGCCGGCGATTTGAAGTTGCATAAAGCAGAACGTTATCAGGCGCCTGCTCAAGCGAGCCATCCAGTACGCTTTTCAGCACTCGATAGTCATCGTTGCTGGCATCAAACGACAAATCATCACAAAACAACACAAACCGCTGAGGCTGTTTACTGATTTGCGCAACCACACGTGGCAGATCTGTCAGATGATCACGCTCAATCTCTATTAGCCGCAATCCGCGCTGTGCATACTCAGCGAGCAATGCTCTGACCAGGGATGACTTGCCTGTACCGCGAGCGCCCCATAACAGAGCATGATTGGCGGGCATGCCGTCTACAAACTGCTGCGTATTCTGCCCAAGCAGGACCTGCTGTCTATCAACGCCCTGTAAATCAGATAATCGCAGATCCAGATTGACTTCAATAGGCTGCAGATAGCCTCCCTGCCCTTCACGACGCCAGCGAGCCGCAACGGTTTGAGACCAATCAATCGGCTCGCGCAGTGCTGGCAATAAAGGCTCCAAACGGGCCAGCACGCCTTCCGCACGTGCCAGAAATGTATCGAGTCTAGATTCCACGTACTTATCCTTACACAAAAACGGCGACTCACCTTTATATATAGCGAGAGCCGCAAGATTCAGCATGACATTCGAGTCACAGCGAGAGAAACCGCTCTACCTGTCCCTTTAGCGACGCAGGCTTCACTAGCGGCGCGAAGCGTTTGATCTTTTCACCATCACCACTAACCAGAAACTTTGTGAAGTTCCACTTTATACGCTGCGTACCTAGCACCCCCGGTGCCTTCGCCTTTAGTACCTCGAATAAAGGATGGGCATCGGCACCGTTGACCTCTATCTTTTGAGATACGTTAAAGGAGACACCAAAGCGGGCCTTGCAAAACTGTTCGATCTCACCATTGTCAGCAGGCTCCTGATGACCGAACTGATCACATGGAAAGGCCACAATTACTAGCCCTTGAGCCTTGTAAGCCTGCCACAACGTCTCAAGCCCCTCGTATTGAGGCGTGAATCCACAGCGACTGGCAGTGTTGACCAACAGATAGGCTTGTGCAGAAAGATCAGCCAGGCAGCACACTTTCCCATTCATCAATGTAAACGGAATCTGCAAAAGGCTTTTGCCTTCCGCAGCTTGAGCGTCTGTTTTATTCATCACGCGGGACAAGATCCAGCGCAACGGAGTTTATGCAGTAACGCAAACCCGTCGGTCGTGGACCATCCGGGAACACATGCCCCAGGTGCGCATCGCAACGCGAACAAAGCACCTCTATACGATGCATCCCATGACTAAAATCCTCTTCCTCTCGCAAAGCATCATTCGAGATAGGCTGATAAAAGCTGGGCCAGCCACAGCCTGAACTGTATTTGGTCTCCGAGTCGAAAAGCGCTTGCCCACAACAGACACACTGGTACACCCCAGGCGTCTTGGTATCACAGTACTTACCTGTATACGGCGCTTCCGTCGCCTTTAGTCTGCACACCCGAAACTGGTCATTATCCAGCTGGTCACGCCAAACATCTTCGGATTTGATGACTTTATCCATAGGATGAACACCTCCGCCATGGAAAAGGCCCCATCTGTCTCTTTTGAAAACGCAGGGGCAGTCGTATGATCTGCTTCCAGTCTGTCACTCGTTGAGGGCGCTGCCAAGCCGATAGGCACGCCTACCTACAGTCAGACATCGACCATGCACCTTTCGCAGGTCGCTCTTCGCTATTACCAACCGGGATCCGTTACACATGCAGGTCAGTAAATCGAACAAGCTAGCCAACGTCTGCTATGACATTCGTGGGCCAGTGTTAAAGCATGCCAAGCGTCTGGAGGAGGAAGGCCACCGCATCCTCAAACTCAACATTGGCAATCCCGCACCGTTCGGTTTCGAGGCACCTGAAGAAATCCTTCAGGATGTGATCCGCAACCTGCCTACCGCACAAGGTTACAGCGATTCCAAGGGCCTGTTCAGCGCGCGCAAGGCAGTCATGCAGTACTACCAGCAAAAGCAGGTAGAGGGCGTTGGCATTGAAGACATCTATTTGGGTAACGGTGTATCCGAGCTAATCGTCATGGCCATGCAGGCCCTGCTCAATAACGGTGATGAGGTTCTAATCCCGGCGCCAGATTATCCCCTCTGGACTGCAGCTGTCAGCCTGGCGGGCGGCAAACCTGTCCACTACCTATGCGATGAGCAGTCGGACTGGTTTCCGGACCTTTCAGACATGGCCAGCAAAATCACCTCCAATACCAAGGCCCTGGTGCTGATCAACCCGAACAATCCTACGGGTGCCGTGTACTCCAAAGAGGTGCTGGAAGATATCGTGGAGCTGGCGCGCCAGCATAACCTTGTCATTTTTTCGGACGAGATCTATGACAAGATCCTGTACGACGAAGCAGTGCATATTTCAACGGCTTCGCTTGCGCCCGATGTCCTGTGCCTGACGTTTAACGGCCTGTCGAAATCCTACCGCGTGGCAGGCTTCCGTTCGGGCTGGGTTGCCATTTCCGGTCCTAAACATAAAGCTCAGAGCTATATCGAAGGGCTTGATATCCTTGCCAACATGCGCCTATGTGCAAACGTGCCCAGCCAGCATGCCATTCAGACCGCCCTGGGCGGTTACCAGAGCATCAATGACCTGGTACTGCCCAACGGGCGCTTATTGGAACAGCGCAACCGTGCCTGGGCGCTATTGAACGACATCCCTGGCGTAAGCTGCGTAAAGCCTATGGGGGCGCTATATGCCTTCCCCAGGATCGATCCAAAGGTTTGCCCAATCCACAATGATGAAAAGTTTGTTCTGGATCTTCTGCTTTCGGAAAAACTGCTTATCGTTCAAGGCACCGCCTTCAACTGGCCTTGGCCTGACCACTTCCGTGTAGTGACCCTGCCACGCGTGGATGACCTTGAACAGGCTATTGGCCGAATTGGCAATTTCCTCAAACATTACCGGCAGTAGTCCCATGGACCTCCATATCGAAGACTTCTACAAGGATGCAGCGAAAGGCCTGCTGGCGCTTTATCAAAGCTTTCCACGCAAGGCGACGCTCTATGTCGAAGATCTGATTGGACGAGAGGAACCCGACCAGTTCGGGCTTCCCAGTGTTAGACATCAGAGCTGTTTTAGCGCGCTGCTCTGGCTGGCTGAAGAGGACTATCTGCGCTACACCACTAACCTTGGTTATGATGCACTTGACCAGGCCATCCTGACCGAAAAAGCGTTTCTACGTCTTTCAGCGAGTCACGCCCATTTACTCAAGGAAGCAGAAGCGCTTCCGCCTAGCGTGAGACGCCAACGTTCTACCCTAGCCCAGCATCTACGGGACGCTCTGGCAGAAAGCGATAGCGAACGAGTGGTGCTGTTGACGCGTCTTTTACTCAGGCCTGCCAACAAAACGACATAGTTTGAAATAGTCGATTGATTGAAACCCTAACAACCGGACCTTATATACGCCGCTAGGAAATAGTCTTCCGGTTGTTAGGAGAAGCTTTACACCATGATGCGAATTCTGCTGTTCCTTGGCACCAACTTGGCCGTACTGCTGATCGCCAGCATTACGCTTAAAGTGCTGGGAGTAGATCGTTTTACAGGCCAGAACTACGGAAGTCTTCTGATTTTCTGTGCCGTCTTCGGTTTTGCCGGCTCGCTATTCTCGCTATTCATTTCCAAGTGGATGGCCAAGATGAGTACCGGAACCGAAATCATCAGTCAGCCCCGGACTCGTCACGAGCAATGGCTACTGCAAACTGTTGAGGATCTGTCTCGCGAGGCGGGCATCCGGATGCCTGAGGTCGGCATCTTTCCTGCCTATGAAGCGAATGCCTTTGCAACGGGCTGGAACAAGAATGATGCACTGGTTGCGGTAAGCCAGGGTTTGCTTGAGCGCTTCTCACCTGAAGAAGTGCGCGCCGTCCTGGCGCACGAGATTGGTCACGTAGCCAACGGCGACATGGTGACACTGAGCCTGATCCAAGGCGTCGTGAACACCTTCGTCATGTTCTTTGCTCGCATATTCGGCAATTTCATCGACAAGGCCGTCTTCAAGACAGAGGAAGGTCATGGGCCCGCCTATTACATTACCAGTATCGTCGCTGAACTGGTTCTGGGCATCCTGGCGACTATCATCGTCATGTGGTTCTCGCGCTTTCGCGAATTCCGTGCCGACGAAGCAGGCGCACGCCTGGCAGGTACAAATGCAATGGTTTCTGCACTGCAGCGCTTGCGTGCGGAACAGAACATTCAAGGACAAATGCCAGACACCCTGACCGCTTTTGGTATCAAGAGCAGCAAGGGCCATGGCTTTGCTGGTCTATTCATGAGCCACCCTCCTTTGGAGGAGCGTATAGAGGCGCTACTGCGCCAACAACGCTAAATCAAATAAAAAGCCCCGACCTGCTCGGGGCTTTTTATTACGCAGCAGTTAAAAGACTTTATTCGTTTAAAAACTAATTTATTAAAACCAATAAATTAGCCAAGCCCCAAGCAGGAACTATGCTCTTTTAAAGAGCCAATTGTTCAGAAAATAAACATTTGAAAGGTAATCACTTCACTTATAAAGATTTGTGTAGTTATTCAAACAAACCCGGCAATGCGAAAGACCTCCCTAGCTGATATACTCCGTGACGATTTTTGGGCCCTAGAAGCCCGAGATCAATCCGGGACGGGTCCGGTCGGGCCTGCCTCAGTGTGTGCAGGCTTGAAACCCGGCGCGTCGTTAACGGCAAACCTTTCTGGCCTGCTCAAGTGCCCGGAATTGTTCTCAAATCTCGCGTTTTCATCTGCGTCTACCGGTGCCTTGTCGGTGAACTAGCTGGTTCGGTGCCATTCAAATAGGCGCAATCGCTATGATACAGAGAGGTTAACGTAACAAATGTCTACAACGTCGAAGATCATCTATACGCTTACAGACGAAGCACCTGCCCTTGCCACCTATTCCCTGCTTCCTATCGTCAAAGCGTTTACCGAATCATCAGGCATTGCTGTTGAAACCCGCGACATCTCTCTAGCTGGCCGCATCATCGCTACTTTTCCTGAATATCTAAGCGAAGACCAAAAGATTTCTGACCACTTGGCTGAACTGGGCCAACTGGCTACTACTCCCGAAGCCAACATCATCAAGCTGCCTAACATCAGCGCCTCGGTCCCTCAGCTGAAAGCAGCTATCAAGGAACTTCAGGATCAAGGCTACACACTACCGAACTACCCGGACGAGCCAAAAGACGACACGGAAAAAGACGTCAAATCTCGCTACGACAAGATCAAAGGCAGCGCTGTTAACCCGGTTCTCCGCGAGGGTAACTCTGACCGCCGCGCACCTCTTTCCGTCAAGAACTACGCCAAAAAGCATCCCCATAAAATGGGCGCCTGGAGCGCAGACTCCAAGACCAAGGTCGCGCACATGAATGAGGGCGACTTCTACGGCAGCGAAAAGTCTGCGCTGATCGAAGCATCAGGCACGGTCAAGATCGAGCTGACCACTAACGATGGCAGCACGCAGGTACTGAAGGAAAAAACATCCGTAACAGCTGGCGAGCTGATCGATGCATCAGTCATGAGCAAGAAGGCTCTGGCCAGCTTTATCGAAGCCGCTATTGCTGACGCAAAGAACAGCGACGTTCTGTTGTCCCTGCACCTCAAGGCAACCATGATGAAGGTCTCTGACCCCATCATGTTTGGTCACGTAGTTTCGGTGTTTTATGCTGATGCGCTCAAAAAGCACGCTGACACGTTGAATCAGTTGGGTGTTGATTTAAACAATGGTATTGGTGATCTGTACGCCAAGGTCAAAACCTTGCCGGAAGACAAGCAGGCAGAAATCGAAGCGGATATCAAAGCCGTTTACGAGCAGCGCCCCCAGTTGGCCATGGTGAACTCTGACAAGGGTATTACCAACCTGCACGTTCCAAGCGATGTGATTGTCGATGCCTCCATGCCCGCCATGATTCGTGAATCAGGCAAGATGTGGGGCGCCGATGGCAAGCTGTACGATACCCTGGCCATGATCCCTGATCGCTGCTATGCCGGTGTCTATCAAGCGGTTATCGAAGACTGCAAGCAAAACGGCGCTTTCGATCCGGCTACCATGGGTAGCGTACCTAACGTAGGTCTGATGGCTCAGAAGGCCGAGGAATACGGCTCCCACGACAAGACGTTCAAGATCCCCGCTGACGGCGTGGTTCGTGTTACTGACACCAACGGCAATGTTCTTCTTGAGCATACTGTCGAGGCAGGTGATATCTGGCGCATGTGCCAGACCAAGGATGCTCCGGTCCGCGACTGGGTAAAACTGGCAGTTAACCGCGCACGTGCCAGCAACACCCCGGCAGTGTTCTGGCTGGATCCTGCACGCGCCCATGATGCCCAATTGATCAAAAAGGTACAGACCTACCTGAAGGATCACGACACCGCTGGTCTGGACATTCAGATCCTCTCTCCGGTTGAGGCAACTCGCCTGTCCCTTAAGCGCATCCGTGCAGGCAAGGACACGATTTCCGTTACCGGTAACGTATTGCGTGACTACCTGACCGACCTGTTCCCCATTATGGAGCTTGGTACCAGTGCCAAGATGCTGTCCATCGTTCCGCTCATGAACGGTGGCGGTCTGTTCGAGACTGGCGCAGGCGGTTCTGCACCCAAGCACGTTCAGCAGTTCGTACAGGAAAACCATCTGCGTTGGGACTCTCTGGGTGAATTCCTGGCGCTCTCCGAATCGCTGGATCACTATGGCCATGCAACCAATAACGCCAAGGCTCGCCTGTTCGCCAAGACACTGGACCAGGCCAACGGTAAGTTCTTGGACAGCAACAAGTCGCCTTCACGCAAGGTAGGCGAACTGGACAACCGTGGCAGCCACTTCTACCTAGCCCTTTACTGGGCTCAGGCATTGGCTGAGCAAACCGAGGATGGTGAACTGCAGGCGAAGTTTTCCAAGCTGGCCAAGCAGCTTGCCGACAACGAAGCCAAGATCGTTGCCGAATTGAACGAAGTACAGGGCAAGCCTGTGGATATTGGGGGTTATTACCACCCGAGCGCAGAACTTGCCAGCAAGGCAATGCGCCCAAGCGCGACCCTCAACGAAGCCCTGGCCACGCTGTCCTAATATGACACGCTAGTGCTTACAGAACCCCGGCCCAGTGCCGGGGTTCTGCTTTCAGCCTTTACCTCTATGCTTCATTGAAAACAGGGCCTCTTATGAAATGGGAACCCCATATCACCGTCGCAACCGTTATTGAAGATCAGGGACGTTTTTTGTTTACTGAAGAACTGATTGATGGCCAGCCACGTCTCAATCAGCCGGCCGGGCACCTTGAGGCCAATGAAAGCCTGCTCGACGCCGCCCGTAGAGAAACCCTCGAAGAAACCGGCTGGGAAGTTGAGCTTACAGGTGTCACAGGCATTTACTTGTATACCGCTCCTAGCAATGGTGTGACCTACCAGCGCGTCTGCTTTTCAGCGCGTCCGCTTCGCCACCTACCCGAGCACCCACTCGACGAGGGCATTATCGGCCCTAAATGGATGACCCGGGAGGAACTGGTTGCAAATGAGGCCTCCTGGCGCAGTGAATTGGTCCTGCGCTGCGTTGATGATTATCTCAGCACTGGCTCCTTCCCCTTGGAAGTGATCCGTCTCTAGGTCGCCGTGCCCTGCCTTACCCTGTTAAACTGTGCTTTTTCCTGAATACTTCTGCATATGCATACGCCCTCTTCAACACGCGTCATTGTCGGCATGTCAGGCGGAGTGGACTCCTCTGTTTCAGCGCTGCTCCTGAAGGAACAGGGATACCAGGTCGAAGGCCTCTTCATGAAAAACTGGGAAGAGGATGACGGCACTGAATACTGTACAGCCAAAGAAGACCTGGCTGACGCCCAGGCAGTGTGCGACCGGCTTGGTATCAAGCTGCACACGGCCAACTTCGCAGCCGAATATTGGGATAACGTCTTCGAACACTTCCTGGAAGAGTACAAGGCAGGCCGAACGCCCAATCCGGACATCCTGTGTAACCGGGAAATCAAGTTCAAGGCATTTCTTGACTACGCCTTGATGCTGGGGGGCGATCTTATCGCCACGGGTCATTATGTTCGCCGTCGGGACGAAAACGACCAGACTCAGCTACTAAAAGGCCTGGATCCCAACAAGGACCAGAGCTATTTCCTCCACGCGGTGGGTGGCGAACAGCTGGCCAAGACATTGTTCCCGGTAGGCGAACTGGAAAAGCCCGAAGTTCGCTCGATTGCCGAAAAATACGGACTGGCCACAGCACGAAAAAAAGACTCTACCGGTATCTGCTTTATCGGCGAGCGCCGCTTTGCCGATTTTCTCAAGCAGTACCTGCCCGCTCAGCCCGGCAATATCGAAACCACCGAAGGCAAGATCATCGGCAAACATCATGGGCTGATGTATCACACCATTGGCCAGCGGCAGGGGCTGGGCATCGGTGGCATGAAGGATTCCGGAGATGACCCGTGGTACGTCCTGAGCAAAGACCTGAAGCGTAACGTTCTGATCGTTGGTCAGGGTAACGAACACCCCTGGCTGTATTCTCAAGCGTTGACCGTCAACACTATTTACTGGGTCAACCCGGTCGATTTGACGTCCCCTCTCAAGCTGAAAGCCAAAGTACGGTATCGCCAGCAGGACCAGGCCTGCCGCCTTGAAAGAACAGCCACCGGTTATCGTGCTGTCTTTGAAGTGCCACAAAGGGCTGTCACCCCAGGTCAATCTGTTGTTTTCTATGATGGAGAGATTTGCCTGGGTGGTGGTGTTATCGAAGACGCTGAGCCTGCATATAGGGAGAGCCCTGCAGCATGACGTCGATACATGAGCAACTGGTAGCACTGGGTGCTGTCTTCGAGGCCGCGTTTCTGGTCGATCGCCTGGCCAAGACGGGACAGATCAGCGAGGCGCCACTGGCCTGCATGTTGGGCAGCCTGCTGGCTACAAACCCACAAACCACACTTGAGGTCTATGGCGGAGACAGTATCGACCTGCGCGATGGCATGAGGGCGTTGTCCAGCGCCCTGGAGCGCAACCCCTCAAGCCTGCAGCGAGAGCCTCTTAAATACGCCTTGTCGATGATTGCTCTGGAACGACGGCTAGACCGGCGCGAAGACATGCTGGAACTGATTGGCAAGCGCCTTGATCAGGTGCAGCAGCAGGTTCAACACTTTGGTTTGACGCATGAAAACGTCATTGCCAGCTTTGGCAGCATTTATGAAGACACACTGAGTACATTTCGCCAGCGTATTCAGGTGCATGGCGAGATGCGTTACCTACAGATACCGGCCAACGCCGCCAAGGTGAGAGCATTGCTATTGGCCGGCATTCGTTCTGCCCGTCTCTGGCGACAACTGGGCGGACACCGCTGGCAGATGGTCTTTAGTCGACGCAAGATGCTTGATGAGCTCTATCCTCTCCTGAACAGCTGATCAGCCATCTCGCTCGCGCTCAGCCAAACATGGCGCTTTGGTGTATGCTATCGCGCCTTTTTCCTCTCATTGACTGTCGAGAATGCCCCATGCAGCTTTCCTCGCTTACCGCGGTTTCGCCTATTGACGGCCGCTATGCCAGCAAAACCCAAGCCCTGCGCCCGATTTTCAGCGAATACGGTCTGATCCGTTTCCGCGCCATGGTTGAAGTTCGCTGGCTCCAGCGCTTGGCCTCGCATGATGCCATCCCCGAAGTAGCGCCCTTCTCCACGCAGGCCAATGAGATTCTGGAAAAGCTGGTAACCAGTTTTAGCCTGGAGCAGGCAGAACGGGTAAAGGAAATCGAGCGCACGACCAACCACGACGTCAAGGCTATTGAGTATCTGCTGAAAGAGCAGGCTGCAGCACTGCCTGAGCTCAATGCCGTCAGCGAATTTATCCACTTCGCCTGCACATCAGAAGATATCAATAACCTTTCTCATGCACTCATGCTTCGCGAAGGTCGTGATACCGTTCTATTGCCACTGATGCGTAACATCTCGGGCGCCATCCGCGAGCTGGCGCACCGTTTTGCCGACGTCCCGATGCTGTCGCGCACTCACGGACAGCCAGCCTCCCCTACTACACTGGGTAAGGAACTGGCCAACGTGGTGTATCGCCTGGATCGCCAGATCAAGCAGATCGCTGGTATCGAGCTGCTTGGCAAGATCAACGGCGCCGTAGGTAACTACAACGCACACCTGTCGGCCTATTCCCAAATCAATTGGGAGGCGAACGCACAAGCCTTCGTCGAGAATGACCTGGGTCTTACCTGGAACCCCTACACTACGCAAATCGAGCCGCATGACTATATTGCGGAACTGTTCGATGCCATTGCTCGCTTCAACACCATCCTGATCGATTTTGACCGGGATATCTGGGGCTATATTTCGCTAGGCTACTTCAAGCAGAAAACCGTTGCGGGCGAAATCGGTTCTTCGACCATGCCACATAAGGTCAATCCGATCGACTTCGAGAACTCCGAAGGCAACCTTGGTATTGCCAATGCACTTCTGCAGCACCTTGCCAGCAAGTTGCCTATCTCTCGCTGGCAGCGCGACCTGACCGACTCGACGGTGCTTCGTAATCTGGGTGTCGGCTTCGCCCATAGTGTTATTGCCTATGAAGCCACGCTCAAGGGCATCAGCAAGCTGGAGCTGAATGCGCAGCGTATCGCTGACGATCTGGACAACTGCTGGGAAGTCTTGGCCGAGCCGGTTCAAACCGTCATGCGTCGTTACGGCGTAGCTAATCCGTATGAAAAGCTCAAGGAATTGACCCGCGGCAAAGGCATCAGCGCCGAAGCCCTGCAAACTTTTATTAAAGGGTTGGACATTCCTGCAGAGGCCAAGGCAGAACTCAAGGCGCTGACACCTGCCAACTATATTGGTAATGCTATAGAGCAAGCCAAGCGTATTTGAATACCGAGCCTATTCTTATGCCCGGCTGCGCCGGGCTTTTTTATTTCAGAGACAGACATGAACGCAGACACTCCTTTGCAACTGTTGGGCGGCCTGACGGCTCGAGAATTCCTGCGCGACTATTGGCAGCGCAAACCCCTGTTGATCCGTCAGGCCATCCCGGATTTCGAAACACCGCTATCTCCTGACGAACTGGCTGGCCTCGCTCTCGAAGAAGAAGTTGAGTCACGCATCATCGCGTCCGGAGAACAAGGCCCATGGCAGCTACGCCAAGGTCCCTTCAAGGAAGAAGACTTTTCTACCCTGCCTGAGCGTGAGTGGACACTGCTCGCTCAAGCGGTTGACCAGTTCGTTCCTGAAGTAGCCGAATTGGTCGAGCCATTCAAATTCCTGCCAAGCTGGCGCATCGACGACGTCATGATCAGCTATGCAGCACCAGGCGGCGGCGTTGGTCCCCACTACGACAACTACGACGTATTCCTTTTGCAAGGTTATGGTCGACGTCGCTGGAAGATCGGTCAGCGTTGCACCAGTGAAAGTCCTTTACAGGACAACCCGGATATCAAGATCCTGGCGGAATTTGAGCAGACCGATGAATGGGTGTTGGAACCCGGCGACATGTTGTATCTACCCCCTCAGCTTGCCCATGATGGCATTGCCGAGGATGAGTGCATGACCTATTCGATAGGTTTTCGCGCACCCAGTACCTCAGAGGTCTTGACGCACTTCACCGACTTTTTGACTCAGTTCATCCCGGAAGAAGAGCGCTATAGTGATGCAGGCACTGAACCTGTGCAGGCAGCAGACTCTGGCCAGATCAAGCAAGACGCTGTAGATCGCCTTAAAGCCCTTATACAAGAACACATCAATGATGAGCGGATGCTATTGGCCTGGTTTGGCCAATACATGACCGAGCCGCGCTACCCTGAACTGATCAGCGGCGAGTCTCTTCTAGAAGGTGATCTGGTCCAAGCTCTGGAAGATGGCGCCTGCCTTATACGCAACCCCAGCGCACGACTGGCCTGGTCACAAATGGGCGACGATGTGATGATTTTCGCGAGCGGTCAAAGCAGATTACTTTCCGGCCACCTTCAACCCTTGCTTGCGCTGGTATGCTCAGCTGACGCATTGCATCAAGAAAACCTGGGCAACTGGCTAGAGGATGAAGCCGGCCGGGAACTGATACGCGAACTCATTGAACAAGGCAGCCTGGTATTTGCTGATGAGTGATCTCTCTATCCGCGTCGCAGACTGGAAGCGTGACAACGAGGCCCTGAGACATATACGAGAAACCGTATTTGTCCAAGAGCAGGCTGTACCGCCAGAAATGGAATGGGACTCGGAAGATGAGCATGCCATACACTTTCTGGCTCAAGAGGGTCTTTATCCAGTAGGCACTGCTCGCCTACTGGAGGATGGCCGCATAGGTCGCGTTGCGGTTTTACGCGATTGGCGCGGCCTCAATGTTGGCTCAACCATCATGCATGCAGTGATATCCGAGGCCGAGCGACGCGGATTACATCGTCAGGTTTTGAGCGCACAAATCCAGGCCATTCCGTTTTATCAGCGCTTGGGGTTTACTGTCACCAGTGATGAATATCTGGAGGCGGGTATCGCCCATGTCGACATGACCAGACACTCTACGCTGGAGCAAACAGAGACCGTAGCTGCCGATGAAAAGCGTGAGATGCGCTTCGAGACTCCTGATGCTGCTGCTCTCCATATCGTTGAATTGCTTTCCCAGGCACGACGCAGCATCTGTATCTATAGTCCAGACTTTGAACCACAACTCTACAACCGCAGCGATGTAGAGCACGCTATTACACGTTTTTTACTGGCGCACCCTCGCAATCGCCTGCGTGTACTGCTCAAGGACTCAGGCCAAGCTGTACGTCAGAGCCATCGACTCATCAATCTGGCACGACGCCTGACCAGTAACTTTTTAATTCGCAGGCGCTCGCCTGATTATCCGGCAGACGACACCGCTTACGTACTGATAGACGATCAGGGCCTGGTGATTCGCAACAACCCACAGCTATATACCGGTACGGCCTATTACAACGCGAGAGCCACTGTTCGCTTGCAACAGAGCCGATTCGACAGCATCTGGCAAACCAGCCAATCGGACCCTAACGTGAGAAGCATGGTGTTATGAAGCCCTATCGCGCGTACTTGGCCTTATTTCTGTCCATGCTGATGACTGCTTTCGCAGCACAGGCGGCACCTCGTACTGAAGTGATTCCCCTTAATTACAGAACCGCCGATGAACTGCTGCCTATCGTGCAATCCACTTTGGGCTCAGAAGGCAAAGTCAGTACCTATGGCAATCAACTCATCGTTAATGCTGAGTCGAACAAAATCACAGAAATCAAAAGCCTGTTATCTCAATTGGATACAGAGCCGCATCGCCTTTTGATTACTGTCGATACACGCGATGCAGATGAGGGCGATGAGCAGGGTTACTCGGTTAACGGACGACTGGGTAATCATCCAGACACGCATGTTCGCATCATCAGTAACAGCACCGGTACACAGCAAGACGGCACACAGCAGGTACAGGCAACGGAAGGCTCCCCTGCCTTGGTCAAGATTGGTCAAAGCGTGCCTATTTCCACCACTGAAATCGACCCTTACGGTCGCCCTTATACCCGTACTGAGTATCGCGATCTCAACCGTGGCTTTTACGTTACTGCCAGCCTTACAGGCAATCTTGTACATTTGACAATAGATGGCGGCAACAACAGCCTGGACAGAAATCAGCCCAACACTATCAATACTCAATCCACCAGCACCCGCGTCAGCGGCCGGCTAGGCGAATGGATTACGCTGAGCGGTTTTTCACAGAATGCTTCACGCTC
Source organism: Pseudomonas sp. HPB0071 (assembly GCF_000478505.2). Classification (NCBI taxonomy): domain Bacteria; kingdom Pseudomonadati; phylum Pseudomonadota; class Gammaproteobacteria; order Pseudomonadales; family Pseudomonadaceae; genus Pseudomonas; species Pseudomonas sp. HPB0071. Next base: position 358,731 of record NZ_KI517367.1, read on the forward strand.
TGAAGACAGAATCCTGTATGAATATTCAACTCGGGGCAGTCAGGATACTCAACTCAGGGTCAAGGTGGACCTTCTCGACTAAAAACACCCTGGCGTATCAACCTTCAAGACGCACATATCTCACTAGCGTCCATGCATTGACTGCACTTCACAACACGCTTCATCTGTCGTATTCGAATCCAGGTGATATCAATAAGATATTACCTGGACCCTTCATATTAAAACGCTAAACTTACGCAGCTTATTTATAAAGAACAATACTTCTAGCAATTGGGAGTGAGCCTGCTACGCTAATAACAAGAGCGATTTGCACGTATAAAACCAACTAAATCACTCAATTATTAGAGCGTCCAAATAGCGAATTTAGTTGAGAATAAATCTTAATAAACAAAGATTTAATCCACTTTACTTGAATGCGATTGACGGAAATCATTTAAACAAATCTTTTTTCGTCAAAAATTTTACACACGCGTTATTCAGGAATAGAATTCCACCGCCGCTTGCGACGTCATGTCGCAGGATGAGGCAGGATTTTTACTAGCAAAAACGATAAGGACCATGAGCATGCCTGATACGACCGGTCTTCTAGCTCACAATTGGAGCTTTGCGATTTTCCTTTTGGGTGTAGTCGGTCTTATAGGATTCATGCTCGGCGTTTCCAGCCTGCTAGGCAGCCGTGCTGTTGGCCGTAGTAAAAACGATCCCTTCGAGTCGGGTATCGTTCCTACCGGTGGAGCGCGACTGCGCCTCTCCGCTAAATTCTATCTGGTCGCGATGCTGTTCGTGATCTTTGACGTCGAAGCGCTCTTTCTCTTCGCATGGTCCGTATCCGTCCGTGAATCAGGATGGGCTGGATTCATCGAAGTTACAGTTTTCATAGCAATTCTGTTGGCGGGTCTTGTTTACCTATGGCGGATCGGGGCGCTCGACTGGGCTCCTGAAGGCCGCCGTAAGCGGCAGGCGAAGCTAAAACAATGAGGCTTTGGCGATGCAATACAAACTTACCAGGATCGATCCCGATGCGGTCGTAGAACGCTATCCGGCCGGGACACGGGAAACCGTTTCCGATCCGACTGAAGGGCAAGTCCATAAGAACATCTTTATGGGCAAACTCGATGACGTCCTGCACAACACCGTCAACTGGGGGCGCAAGAACTCCCTCTGGCCTTACAACTTCGGTCTTTCGTGCTGCTATGTGGAAATGACCACAGCGTTTACCGCGCCGCACGATATCGCCCGCTTTGGTGCTGAAGTTATCCGGGCCTCACCGCGGCAGGCGGATTTCATGGTGGTGGCAGGTACCTGCTTTATAAAGATGGCTCCGGTCATTCAGCGTCTGTACGAACAGATGCTCGAACCCAAGTGGGTCATCTCAATGGGCGCCTGCGCTAATTCTGGTGGTATGTACGACGTGTACTCGGTAGTCCAGGGCGTGGACAAGTTCCTGCCTGTAGACGTCTATATTCCGGGCTGCCCTCCTCGTCCCGAGGCATTCCTCCAAGGCTTGATGCTCTTGCAGGACTCGATTGGCGAAGAGCGTCGTCCACTCTCATGGGTTGTTGGTGAGCAAGGTATTTATCGTGCCGAGATGCCAGCCCAACGAGAGCAGCGACGCGAACAGCGTATTCAGGTAACCAACCTGCGCAGCCCCGACGAAGTGTGAGCCCTCAGGCTCACACGTGACGTTGACCGATAGCGACGGATAATCATGACTGCAGACACTGTTCTGTCCGCACCCCTGCACGCTGCCCAAGATGAAGGCGTGGTGGGTGAACTCAAGGCACGCTTTAGCGCGGATGCGCTAACTGTTCAAACTACTCGTACGGGCATGCCCGTAGTGTGGGTGCCCCGTGAAAAGCTTAAAGAAGTACTGACCTACCTGCGTAACCTGCCGCGTCCGTACGTTATGCTGTACGACCTGCACGGCATGGATGAACGGCTGCGTACCCAGCGCCGCGGCCTGCCGCCGGCCGACTTCACTGTGTTCTATCAGTTGATGTCCATCGAGCGGAATAGCGATGTGATGATCAAGGTTGCGCTGTCGATGAACGACCTGACCTTGCCCACCGTGACTGATATTTGGCCGAACGCTAACTGGTACGAGCGTGAAGTCTGGGACATGTTCGGCATCCGGTTCGACGGCCATCCCCTGCTCAAGCGGATGCTGATGCCTGACAGCTGGCAAGGCCACCCGCTGCGCAAGGACTATCCAGCCCGCGCGACGGAATTCGACCCCTACGCCCTGAACGCGGCGAAGCAAGATCTGGAGCAGGAAACCCTGCGCTTCAAGCCTGAAGAATGGGGCATGAAGCAGCAGAGCGACACGTCTGACTTCATGTTCCTGAACCTGGGTCCGAACCACCCGTCCGCCCACGGTGCCTTCCGTATCATTCTTCAGCTGGACGGCGAAGAGATTGTCGACTGCGTTCCCGAGATCGGCTATCACCACCGCGCAGCCGAGAAAACTGGCGAACGTCAATCCTGGCACAGTTACATTCCTTATACCGACCGGGTTGACTACCTGGGCGGTGTCATGAACAACCTCCCCTACGTACTGGCCGTTGAAAAGCTTGCCGGAATTACAGTCCCTGCACGGGTTGAGGTGATTCGAATCATGATGTGTGAATACTTCCGCATCATGAGTCATCTCCTGTTCCTGGGTACCTATATTCAGGACGTGGGCGCCATGACACCGGTCTTCTTCGCCTTTACGGATCGTCAGCGCGCCTACAAGGTGGTAGAAGCCATTACCGGCTTCCGGATGCACCCAGCATGGTTCCGTATTGGCGGTGTGGCCCATGACCTGCCTCGAGGATGGGACAAGCTGGTCAAGGAGTTCGTTGACTGGCTACCCAAACGTCTGGATGAATACGAAAAATCAGCCATTCGGAACAGCATCCTAAAAGGTCGTACCGTAGGTGTAGCCCATTACAACACTGAAGAGGCGTTGCGCTGGGGCGTAACCGGTCCGAACTTGAGAGCCACCGGCCTGAACTTCGACATGCGCAAGGCACGGCCTTATTCGGGTTATCAGAACTTCGAATTCGAAGTCCCTATCGCGCACAACGGCGATGCCTATGATCGTTGCCTGGTCCGTATCGAAGAGATGCGTCAGAGCCTGCGCATTATCGATCAGTGTCTGAAAAACATGCCTGAAGGCCCCTTCAAGGCAGACCATCCGTTGACGACGCCGCCACCTAAAGAGCGAACGCTGCAACACATCGAGACCCTGATCACTCACTTCCTGCAAGTTTCCTGGGGACCGGTCATGCCGGCCAACGAATCCATGCAGATAATTGAGGCGACCAAAGGGTTGAACAGTTATTACCTGACGAGCGACGGCAGCACCATGAGCTACCGGACTCGCATTCGTACGCCCAGCTTCCCGCATCTGCAACAGATCCCCTCGGTGATCCGAGGCAGCATGGTGGCGGACCTGATCGCCTACCTGGGCAGTATCGATTTCGTCATGGCCGATGTGGACCGCTGATCATGAGTACACTGATTCAAACTGATCGTTTCGAGCTGAGTGAAACCGAACGCTCTGCCATCGAACATGAAATGCATCACTACGAGGATGCCCGTGCGGCATCTATCGAAGCACTGAAAATCGTTCAAACGGAACGTGGCTGGGTCCCGGATGGCGCTATCTATGCCATCGGTGAAATCCTCGGCATTCCTGCAAGCGATGTGGAAGGCGTAGCTACTTTCTATAGCCAGATTTTTCGTCAGCCCGTCGGCCGTCATATCATCCGCGTCTGCGACAGCATGGTTTGCTATATCGGTGGCCATGAATCCGTACTGGGACAGATCCAGGAGCAATTAGGTATCGGCCTGGGCCAGACAACCGCTGATGGTCGCTTTACCCTGCTCCCGACATGCTGCCTTGGCAACTGCGACAAAGCCCCCGCCCTGATGATCGATGAGGACACTTACGGCAATATCCAGCCGTCCGGTGTCGCCAAATTGCTGGAGGGTTATGTATGACGCTTACCTCCGTGGGTCCTGCGAACAAAATCGCTCGTACACCCGAAACTCATCCGCTTACCTGGCGTCTGCGTGACGATGCCGCGCCGGTCTGGCTTGAGGAATATACGTCCAAAGACGGCTATAGCGCTGCGCGCAAGGCGCTGGCTGACATGGCATCTACGGATATCGTTCAGACTGTCAAGGACTCGGGCCTCAAGGGCCGCGGTGGTGCGGGCTTCCCGACCGGCGTCAAATGGGGCCTGATGCCTGCTGATGAAAGTCTGAACATTCGTTATCTGCTGTGCAACGCTGACGAAATGGAACCTAACACCTGGAAGGACCGCCTGCTCATGGAGCAGCTGCCGCACCTCCTGGTAGAAGGCATGATCATCAGCGCACGGGCCTTGAAGGCCTACCGCGGTTATATCTTTCTTCGTGGTGAGTATGTCGATGCCGCACGCAACCTGAATCGCGCCATCGAGGAAGCCAAGGCCGCTGGCTACCTTGGCAAAAACATCTTTGGCAGTGGCTTTGACTTCGAGCTGTTTGTTCACACCGGTGCAGGCCGCTACATCTGCGGTGAAGAAACCGCCCTGATCAATTCGCTTGAAGGCCGCCGGGCCAACCCACGTTCCAAACCGCCTTTCCCTGCTGCTGTTGGCGTCTGGGGCAAGCCGACTTGCGTAAATAATGTCGAAACCCTGTGCAACGTGCCAGCCATCGTCGCCAATGGCGTCGATTGGTACAAATCATTGGCGCGCGAGGGAAGCGAAGACATGGGTACAAAACTCATGGGCTTCTCCGGCAAGGTCAAGAATCCCGGGGTGTGGGAGTTGCCGTTTGGCATACCCGCTCAAGAGCTATTCGAAGACTATGCTGGCGGTATGCGCGAAGGCTATACCCTGAAGGCCTGGCAGCCAGGTGGTGCAGGCACGGGCTTTCTGCTGCCGGAGCATCTTTCGGCACCTATGTTTGCTGGCGGTATCGCCAAAGTGGGTACCCGTATGGGGACCGGCCTCGCCATGGCGGTAGACCATACCGTTAATATGGTTTCGCTGCTGCGCAACATGGAAGAGTTCTTTGCCCGTGAGTCCTGTGGCTGGTGTACGCCCTGCCGCGACGGTCTGCCATGGAGCGTCAAGCTCTTGCGCGCGCTGGAAAAAGGCGAAGGTCAAAGCGGCGATATCGAGACGCTACTGCAGCTATGCACCTTCCTTGGCCCAGGCAAAACGTTCTGTGCTCATGCCCCTGGTGCGGTCGAGCCACTGGCCAGCTCAATCAAGTATTTCCGCAGCGAATTCGAGGCGGGCGTGAAGAAGGCTCCCAGCGAGCCCCAGCCTTCCGTTGTAGAAACAGTCATTTGATTTGTGTGCCGGCTCGCTGAGCTGGCCACTGTCGCCGCCTGAACGCATGTGTAAAGACGGCGACACCGTGATTCCAATAGCCACGCCGCGGTAAGGCTGTGGAAAGGCTCAAGCCTTTCCAGGTCCCCCGGCAAACGAAGACTGAAGAACCATGGCCACTATCCACGTAGACGGCAAAGAGTACGAAGTCGACGGTGCGGACAACCTTTTGGAGGCTTGCCTGTCCCTCGGTCTCGATATTCCCTATTTCTGCTGGCACCCGGCGCTCGGTAGCGTCGGTGCCTGCCGACAGTGTGCGGTCAAGCAGTTTGCTGATGAGAACGACACCCGTGGTCGCCTCGTCATGTCCTGCATGACGCCTTCGACGGACAAAACCTATATATCCATTGATGACCAGGAAGCCAAAGACTTCCGCAGTAGTGTCATTGAATGGCTGATGACCAACCATCCGCACGACTGCCCGGTTTGTGAGGAAGGCGGTCATTGCCACTTGCAAGACATGACCGTGATGACAGGCCATAACAAGCGCCGTTATCGCTTCACCAAGCGCACCCACCAGAACCAGGACCTGGGCCCGTTCATTTCCCATGAGATGAACCGCTGTATCGCCTGCTACCGCTGCGTGCGCTATTACAAGGATTACGCGGGCGGCACTGATCTGGGCGTTTATGGCGCCCATGACAATGTGTATTTTGGCCGCGTTGAGGAAGGCACACTGGAAAGCGAGTTTTCCGGAAACCTGACCGAAGTCTGCCCAACCGGTGTGTTTACCGACAAGACCCACTCCGAGCGCTACAACCGCAAGTGGGACATGCAGTTTGCACCAAGCATCTGTCATGGCTGCTCGTCTGGTTGCAACATCAGCCCCGGTGAGCGCTATGGCGAGCTTCGTCGTATCGAGAACCGTTACAACGGCTCGGTTAACCATTATTTCCTGTGCGACCGTGGCCGCTTCGGGTATGGCTATGTGAACCGCAAGGATCGCCCTCGCCAGGCACTGCTGCGTAACGGCTCGCTCAACGCAGGGGTAGATGCTGCACTGGATAAGGCTGCCGAGCTATTGCGTGGGCGCAGGGTAATCGGTATCGGCTCTCCCCGTGCTAGCCTGGAAAGCAACTATGCACTACGTGAACTGGTAGGTGCAGAAAACTATTACAGCGGCATGGCCAAGCATGAGCTTGAACATGTCCGCCTTGTATTGGATGTCTTGCGTAACAGCCCTTTTCCTGTACCCACCATCCGCGACATCGAGCACCATGACGCTGTGCTGGTGCTAGGCGAAGACCTGACCCAGACCGCAGCCCGTGTCGCCCTGGCAGTCCGTCAGGCAGCCAAAGGCAAGGCAACCGATATTGCAGCGGCAGCTCGTATTCCTGAGTGGCACAAGGCGGCTGTCCAGACCATCGGGCAGTCCAGCAAAAACCCCGTGTTTCTGGCCAGCCTGGCTGAGACACGTCTGGATGACATCGCTGCGCAGACTATCCACGGTGCGCCGGAAGATCTGGCTCGCTTCGGCTTTGCACTGGCCAACGCTCTCGACGCTTCCGCTCCGGCAGTAGAAGGTCTGAGCGATGAAGTAGCGCAGCAGGTCAAGTTGGTGGCCGACACCCTGCTCAATGCCAAGCGTCCGCTCATTATCTCGGGTACTTCACTGGGATCACGCGCGCTGATCGAGGCTGCTGCCAACATTGCCAAGGCACTGGCGCTGAAGGAAAAGAACGGCTCGCTGAGCCTTGTCGTTCCCGAAGCCAACAGCATGGGCCTGGCCATTTTTGGCGGCGAGTCGGTAGATGATGCGTTCGACGCGCTGACAGCGGGTAAAGCCGACGCGCTGGTCGTGCTGGAAAACGACCTGTTCCGTCGCGCCGACTCTGCACGCGTAGAAGAAGCACTCAAGGCAGCCAAAACGTTGATCGTACTGGACCATCAGCGTACAGCTACGGCAGAGCGTGCCGACCTGATCCTGCCAGCCGCAAGCTTTGCGGAAGGTGATGGCACCCTGGTAAGCCAGGAGGGCCGTGCCCAGCGTTTCTTCCAGGTGTACGAGTCTACTTATTACGATCCGAGTAGCCTGATTCGTGAAGGCTGGCGTTGGCTACATGCACTGCACAGCACCTTGCAGGGCAAGGCCGTGGACTGGACGCAGCTGGACCAGGTTACCGAGGCGTGTGCAGCAAGTCATCCGAGCCTGGCTGGCATTCGGGATGCAGCGCCCAGCGCGTCCTTCCGTATCAAGGGCCAGAAGCTTTCCCGTGAGCCTCACCGTTACAGCGGTCGTACTGCAATGCGCGCCAATATCAGCGTTCACGAGCCGCGTACGCCACAGGATATAGACTCTGCCTTCGCCTTCTCCATGGAAGGCTATTACGGCAGCGCCGAACCCCGTCAGCAGATCGCATTTGCCTGGTCTCCTGGCTGGAACTCGCCGCAAGCCTGGAACAAGTTCCAGGACGAGGTAGGCGGACATCTGCGTGCGGGCGATCCTGGTATTCGTCTGATCGAGTCTTCTGGCGATCGCCTGAGCTGGTTCAACGCCATTCCGGCAGCCTATTCCGCTCAGGCGAACCAGTGGAAAGCCGTACCGATCCATCATTTGTTCGGCAGCGAAGAGACCTCGGCTCGCTCGGAGACTTTCCAGGAGCGTATCCCCGAAGTTTACGTCGCGCTTGCAAAAGCTGATGCAGACCGTCTGGGCGTCAATCCTGGTGCCAAGGTCAGCGTTACGGTTGCTGGTCAGGCGCTGAGCCTGCCGCTGATGGTCAAACCTGGTCTGGCTGCTGGCTTGATCGGCTTGCCGGTGGGGTTTGAAGGCATCCCAGCCCGCCTGGCGGGTCTTACCATCGATCGCGTCCAGGAGGCTGCGCAATGAGTTGGTTAACCCCTTCCGTCATCGCCATTATCCTGGCCGTCGTGAAGGCCATCGTGATCCTGTTGGCCGTCGTTATCTGCGGCGCGCTGCTTAGCTGGGTCGAGCGCCGTCTGCTTGGCCTCTGGCAGGATCGTCACGGGCCAAACCGTGTCGGTCCTTTCGGTGCCTTCCAGCTGGGCGCCGACATGATCAAGATGTTCTTCAAGGAAGACTGGACGCCACCGTTCGCGGACAAGATGACGTTCATGCTGGCACCCGTCATTGCGATGAGCGCCTTGCTGATCGCGTTTGCCGTGGTACCGATCACACCTACCTGGGGTGTGGCGGACCTGAACATTGGTCTTCTGTTCTTCTTTGCGATGGCTGGCCTTGCAGTCTATGCAGTGCTGTTCGCAGGCTGGTCTAGCAACAATAAGTTCGCCTTGCTGGGTAGCATGCGCGCTTCAGCCCAAACCGTCTCCTACGAGGTGTTCATGGGGCTTTCGCTCATGGGCGTCGTCGCGGTGACCGGCTCTTTCAACATGCGAGATATTGTTGAAGCGCAGCATCAGGGCTTGTGGTTCATCATCCCTCAGTTTTTCGGCTTTTGTACCTTCCTGATCGCAGGCGTTGCGGTGACACACCGCCACCCCTTTGACCAGCCGGAGGCAGAGCAGGAGCTGGCAGATGGTTACCACGTTGAATATGCCGGCATGAAGTGGGGCATGTTCTTCGTAGGCGAATACATTGGCATCGTGCTGGTGTCTGCCCTGCTCGTCACGCTGTTCTTTGGTGGCTGGCATGGTCCGCTGTTGCCACCCTTCATCTGGTTCGCCCTGAAGACTGCGTTCTTTATCATGCTGTTCATTTTGCTGCGTGCGTCTATCCCACGTCCGCGCTATGACCAGGTGATGGCGTTCAGCTGGAAGGTGTGTCTGCCGCTGACCCTGATCAATCTGCTCGTTACCGGTGCGGTGGTTTTGTATAACGCCACCCCGGCCGTGGTTCACTGAGGAGAGCCGCCATGTTCAAAGAAATAGTCAATGTCGTGCATGGCACATGGACTCAGCTACGAAGCGTGCTGATGATCTTTTCCCATGCCTTTAGAAAGCGCGACACCCTGCAATACCCCGAGGAGCCGGTTTATCTGCCGCCTCGTTATCGAGGCCGGATTGTCCTGACCCGTGATCCCGATGGGCAGGAGCGCTGCGTGGCGTGCAACCTGTGTGCGGTAGCGTGCCCGGTAGGCTGTATTTCCCTGCAGAAAACCGAAGCAGAAGACGGTCGCTGGTATCCGGAGTTCTTCCGTATCAACTTCTCCCGCTGCATTTTCTGCGGCATGTGTGAAGAGGCTTGTCCTACCACCGCTATCCAGCTGACACCGGACTTTGAGATGTGCGAGTACGAGCGTCAGAACCTGGTGTACGAGAAGGAGCATCTGCTCATCTCCGGACCCGGCAAGTACCCGGACTACAACTTCTATCGCGTCGCCGGTATGTCCATTGCGGGCAAACCCAAGGGTGCTGCGAAGAACGAGGCCGAGCCAATCAACGTCAAGAGCCTGCTGCCGTAAGGACGGAAAGATGGAATTTGCTTTCTATTTCGCTGCCGGTGTCGCCGTACTGGCCACGTTCAGGGTGATTACCAACCGTAATCCGGTACATGCCCTGCTCTACCTCATCATCTCGCTGCTAGCGGTCTCGATGACCTTCTTCAGCCTTGGCGCTCCATTCGCCGGTGCGCTTGAGGTCATCGTATACGCTGGCGCCATCATGGTGCTGTTCGTATTTGTCGTGATGATGCTCAACCTCGGCCCTGCCGTGGTTGAGCAGGAACGCAAGTGGTTAACGCCTGGCATCTGGGTTGGCCCTTCGATTCTTTCCATCGCGTTGCTGGTCGAGTTGCTGCTGGTGCTGGGCAGAATGCCCGGCGGTGCAAGCATCGGTCATACCACGGTTGATGCAAAAGCGGTTGGTATCAGCCTGTTCGGCCCCTATCTGCTAGCGGTCGAACTGGCGTCGATGCTGCTCCTGGCTGCGCTGGTTGCGGCCTACCACCTGGGCCGGCAACAAGACGTCAAAGGCGTCGGCGAGTAACTCGTTAAGGAATGGACCTATGAATGCGATACCTCTGGAACATGGTCTGGCACTTGCCGGCGCGTTGTTCGCCCTGGGTCTGGTTGGCCTGATGGTACGGCGCAACATCCTGTTCATATTGATGAGTCTGGAAATCATGATGAATGCTTCCGCCCTGGCTTTTGTGGTCGGTGGCAGCCGTTGGGGGCAACCGGATGGTCAGGTGATGTTCATTCTGGTACTGAGCCTTGCTGCTGCCGAGGCGAGTATTGGCCTGGCGATCCTGCTGCAACTGTATCGCCGTTTCCAAACCCTCGATGTCGATGCTGCCAGCGAGATGCGCGGATGAACCTGTTACCTCTTACCTTCGTCTTTCCCCTTATCGGGTTTGTGCTGCTGGCGTTTTCCCGTAGCCGCTGGTCCGAAAACCTATCTGCCCTGATTGGAGTAGGCTCGATCGGGCTATCTGCGCTTACAGCCGCCTGGGTTAGCTGGCAGTTCCTGTCCAGCCCGCCGCCTTCCGGCGCTGTCACCCAGGTGCTGTGGAACTGGATGACCGTTGATGGCTTTGCACCCAATATCGCGTTGTACCTGGATGGTCTCTCGGTAACCATGCTGTGTGTGGTCACCGGTGTAGGCTTTCTGATTCACCTGTTTGCCTCCTGGTACATGCGCAGTGAAGCAGGCTATGCACGCTTTTTTGCCTATACCAACCTGTTCGTGGCAAGCATGTTGTTCCTGGTACTGGGCGATAACCTGCTCTTCCTCTACTTTGGTTGGGAAGGTGTAGGCCTGTGCAGTTACCTACTGATCGGGTTCTACTACAGCGAACGTGCCAACGGTAACGCCGCACTCAAGGCCTTTATCGTAACCCGCGTGGGCGACGTGTTCATGGCCTTCGGTCTGTTTATCCTGTTCATGACACTGGGCACGCTGGATATCCAGGAACTGCTGACTCGTGCGCCAGATGTGTTCACGATGAACGATCCGCTGCTGATGCTGGCTACGCTGATGCTGCTGGGTGGTGCGGTAGGTAAATCTGCCCAGCTGCCTTTGCAAACCTGGCTGGCCGATGCGATGGCAGGCCCGACCCCAGTATCGGCGCTGATCCACGCAGCGACCATGGTGACTGCCGGCGTATACCTGATCGCCCGTTGTCATGGATTGTTCGAGCTGACGCCTTCGATTTTGCATCTAGTGGGTATCGTGGGTGCGGTTACGCTGGTTCTGGCAGGCTTTGCAGCACTGGTACAGACCGACATCAAGCGTATCCTTGCTTACTCCACCATGAGTCAGATCGGCTACATGTTCCTAGCCCTGGGTGTAGGCGCCTGGAGCGGTGCGATCTTCCACCTGATGACCCATGCGTTCTTCAAGGCGCTTCTGTTCCTTGCATCCGGCTCGGTCATCCTGGCCTGCCATCACGAGCAGAATATCTTCAAGATGGGCGGTCTTTGGAAAAAGATTCCGCTGGCCTATGCAAGCTTCCTGGTTGGTGGTTCAGCGCTGGCAGCGCTACCGCTGATTACGGCTGGCTTCTACTCAAAAGACGAGATCCTCTGGGAAGCCTTTGCCAGCGGTCATCAGAATCTGCTGATTGCAGGCCTAGTAGGTGCCTTCCTGACCTCGATCTACACCTTCCGCCTGATCTTTATCGTGTTCCACGGTGAAGCCAAGACTGAGGCCCATGGTGGTCATGGGATCGCACATCACTTGCCACTAATCGTACTGATCGTATTGTCCACCTTTATCGGCGCCTGGATCACACCACCGCTGGCGGGTGTACTGCCTCAGTCGGCTGGCCATGCAGGTGGCGAAGCCAAGCACAGTCTGGAAATTGCCTCAGGCGCCATTGCATTGGCCGGCATCCTGTTGGCGGCCCTGCTCTTCCTGGGCAAGCGTCGCTTTGTCAGTGCACTTGCCAAGAGTGCTCCGGGTCGATTCTTTGGTACCTGGTGGTATCACGCCTGGGGCTTCGACTGGCTCTACAACTGGATCTTCGTGAAGCCTTACCTGGCGATTACCCGACTGCTGCGTAGCGATCCGATCGACAAGGCGATCCTGATTGTCCCGATCCTCGCGCGTGCCGGTAACCTCACGCTGAGCCTTACAGAGAACGGCCGCCTGCGTTGGTATGCTGCCTCCATCGTGGGTGGTGCAGTGCTGCTTCTGGCCGCACTGCTTCTGGCCTGACTTGAATCTACGAAAGGAATTGAGCCCGTCATGATTCTGCCTTGGCTAATCCTGATCCCCTTCATAGGCGGTCTGCTGTGCTGGCTGGGAGATCGCTCCGGCAATCTTCTGCCACGCTGGATTGCTTTATTAACCATGCTGCTGGAGCTGGTGCTTGGCCTGTGGGTCTGGTGGCACGGTGACTTCAGCCTGGCCCCCGCTCCGGGTAGCGAGCAGAACTGGACCGTCGAATTTCAGTATCCCTGGATTGAGCGCTTCGGTATCAGTCTGCACTTTGCCATGGACGGCTTGTCGCTGCTTATGGTGTTGCTGACAGGTCTGTTGGGTCTTTTGGCTGTTGTCTGCTCCTGGCGCGAGATCCAGAAGCATGTTGGCTTCTTCCACCTGAACCTGCTATGGATTCTAGGTGGTGTGGTTGGTGTGTTCCTGGCTGTCGACCTGTTCCTGTTCTTCTTCTTCTGGGAGATGATGCTGGTGCCGATGTATTTCCTCATCGCACTCTGGGGTCATAGCTCCGCCGACGGCAAGAAGAGCCGAATTACCGCTGCTACCAAGTTCTTCATTTTCACCCAGGCCAGCGGCTTGATTATGCTGGTGGCCATCGTGGCCCTAGTGCTGGTGCACTACAGCGCAACTGGTGTGCTGACCTTTGAATATGAAGACCTGCTGAAAACGCAGATGGATCCAACGACTGAATACCTGCTGATGCTGGGCTTCTTCATTGCCTTTGCCGTGAAGCTGCCTGCCGTGCCGGTTCACTCCTGGCTTCCCGATGCACACGCACAGGCACCAACAGCCGGTTCCGTAGACCTTGCCGGTATTCTGTTGAAAACAGCCGCTTACGGTCTTCTACGCTTTGCCGTACCGCTGTTTCCCAATGCCTCGGCCGAGTTTGCGCCCATTGCCATGTGGCTCGGGATCATCGGAATCTTCTACGGTGCGTTCCTGTCCTTCGCACAGACTGACATCAAGCGTCTTGTGGCCTACTCCAGCGTTTCGCACATGGGCTTCGTCTTAATCGGTATCTACTCCGGCAGCCAGCATGCACTGCAGGGTGTCGTGGTACAGATGATCGCCCATGGTCTTTCGGCAGCAGGCTTGTTCATCCTGTGCGGTCAGCTCTATGAGCGCCTGCATACACGCGACATGCGTGAGATGGGTGGACTCTGGGGTCGCCTCCCCTACCTGCCGGCCCTCAGCCTGTTCTTCGCTTCGGCGTCTCTGGGCCTGCCGGGTACCGGTAACTTCGTAGGCGAGTTCCTGATTCTGATGGGTGCGTTCCCGATGGTGCCGCTGACCGTTGTGATAGCTACATTCGGTCTGGTTGCGGCTTCGGTGTACTCATTGATCATGATCCACCGTGCGTACTTCGGTCCTGCGAAGTCTGAAGGGGAATTGCCGGGGCTCAATGCACGCGAGCTGTCCATGGTACTGCTTCTGGTCGGTCTGCTGATCCTCCTGGGTGTTTATCCGCAGCCCATTCTGGATACGTCGGCAGCCAGCATGAGTGGTGTACACCAGTGGCTGGGTACAGCTTTCTCTTCCATTGTTTCTGCCCGGTAGTAGCGCCATGACCTTTACAACGGAACATCTCATCGCACTTCTGCCGCTCCTCATCACCGGTCTGACCGCCGTTGTGGTGATGCTGGCGATAGCCTGGCGGCGCAACCACACCGTGATTCCGACACTGTCGGTAATCGGTTTGAACCTGGCCCTGCTGTCCATTGTGTACTCGATGCGGGTCGTCGATATCGACGTCACCAGCCTCATGCGCATGGATGGCTACACCTACTTCTATACCGCACTGATCCTGATTACCACATTGGCATGCATGACGCTGTCGCATGCTTACATGGAGGGATACTCCAGCAATCGTGAAGAGCTTTACCTACTGCTTTTACTGTCCTGTACGGGCGGTATCGTGTTGGTAAGCTCACAGCACCTGGCTTCGCTGTTCATTGGCCTTGAGCTGCTGTCCGTACCGGTGTATGGCCTGGTGGCCTATTCCTACTTCAATCGCCGCTCCCTTGAGGCTGGCATGAAGTATCTGGTGCTATCTGCTGCCGGCTCGGCCATTCTGCTGTTTGGCATGGCCCTGCTGTATGCACAGTCCGGCACCCTGAGTTTTAGCGGAATCGGTGCGCAGCTGACTCAGCAAGCCTCGGCCGGCCTGCTGCTGGAACTCGGTATCGGCATGATGATCGTAGGTCTGGGCTTCAAACTGTCGCTGGTACCCTTCCATTTGTGGACGCCAGATGTCTATGAAGGCGCACCGGCACCGGTGGGCGCTTACCTGGCTACTGCGAGCAAGGTTGCCGTTTTCGCTGTCGTGGTTCGTCTGTTCCAGACCATGCCGGCTGCGTTGAACGATACATGGCTGCACAACCTGATCGCTTTCATCGCCATCATCTCCATTCTGGTCGGCAACCTTTTGGCCTTGATGCAGAGCAACCTCAAGCGTCTGCTGGGCTACTCTTCCATCTCACACTTTGGATACCTGCTCGTAGCCCTCGCTGCCAGCAATGGTATTGCGGTAGAGGCTATTGGGGTGTACTTGGCGACTTATGTCGTTACCAGCCTGGGAGCCTTTGGCGTGATCGTGCTTATGTCCAGCCCAAGCAATGGCACACGTGATGCCGATGCGCTGTTTGAGTACCGCGGACTGTTCTGGAGACGCCCGTATCTGACCGCCGTTCTAACAGTGATGATGCTGTCGCTTGCAGGTATTCCGCTGACGGCGGGCTTTATCGGCAAGTTCTACATTATTACGGTAGGTGTCGAGTCCCATCTGTGGTGGCAGACCGCGGCGGTCGTTATTGGTAGCGCCATCGGCCTGTTCTATTACCTGCGTGTCATGGTAACGATGTATCTGGTACAACCAGGTCTGAGCCGTCACGATGCACCCATGAACTGGGGTGAGCGTGCCGGCGGTATCATGCTTATCGCCATTGCAGCCCTGACGCTGCTGTTGGGTGTTTACCCGCAGCCCTTGTTGCAAGTGCTTCAACATACAGGCCTGTAAGGGTCTCTCATAAAAAAGCCCCAGTGATGGGGCTTTTTTATTGCCTGAACTTTTTATTCCTCTTCACGGTGCATGAAGAGGTCCCATACCGACATGAAGAGCGCCGCCACCAATGGGCCAATGACGAACCCGTTGAGACCAAACAGTGCCATTCCGCCTAGTGTGGAAATCAGTACCACGTAGTCGGGTAGCTTGGTGTCCTTGCCTACCAAGATAGGACGCAGAATGTTATCTACCAGGCCGATGACGATAACGCCGAACAGAATCAATACAACCCCTTGCCATATCGAGCCTGTCAGCAGGAAGTAAACCGCAACCGGCCCCCAGATCAGCCCAGCGCCTACTGCCGGCAACAACGACAGGAACGCCATTATTACGCCCCAGAGAACAGCAGCCTCAACACCGAGTACTCCCAAGATAAATCCACCCAACGCACCCTGAACAACGGCCACGATAATGTTGCCTTTGACAGTGGCCCGGATAACGGCCGTGAACTTGCGTAGCAGGCTGCGCTTGTGAATCTCGCTCAAGGGAATGGCTTTGCGGATCAGCCCTACGAGGTATTGCCCGTCTCGAAGCAGGAAAAACAGCAGGTACAGCATGATGCCAAAGCTGATGACTAACTGAAACGTCCCCTGTCCTACCAACAAGGCCCTGCTTGCCAATGCCTGACTACCTTGGGCAACGCTTTGCGTCAGGCGCTCGCGAATACTTTCTGGGTCAGTGATATCGAATCGGTGCAGTACACTTTTGATACCGTTCGGTAGTGCCTGCCACATGTGCTGAAAATATTCGCCGAAATTCAGCTGGCCGCTGTTGATTCGCTGATACAGCGCACTGCCTTCCTGAACAAGAGAAATACTAATCGCTGTGACCGGCAGAATCACGATGAGTAAACAAACACCCAAGCTGCTCAGCGCGGCAAGGTTTTTACGATTGTTGTAGCGCCTGAGAAACCAGCGCTGCATAGGGGCGAAAATAATCGCCAGGATCGCTCCCCAAAATACCGCGCCGTAATAGGGCAACAGAATCCAGGCAAATGCGATCGAGACAATAATCAGAAGAAAGATAAATGTTCTATTTTCAAGTCGCGTGCTTTTCATCAGGGTTCCAAAGTCCATTCAAGAGCAACGAGCGTCGCTTTTGGTTAGAACACTGGATACCACGCACTTGTTCCTGAGGGCTCAGCCAGAGCCCTCAGGAATGTCGATTTAAACGCGGAACTGCTTGACTAGGCCGTGGAGGCGATCCCCTAGCGAGACTAGCCCCTGGGTAGTGGTCGCACTCTGCTCAGCCCCTGCCGTCATGGTTTCAACCGCGCCAGCAATCTCGTGGACGCTACGGTTGATTTCCTCGGAGACCGCCGTCTGCTCTTCGGCTGCACTGGCTATCTGGGCGTTCATGGCATTAATCGTACCGATCAGCTGGCTGATGGTATCGAGCGAGGCGCCTGCCTGACTGGCCTGGACAGTCGTACTTTCACCTGCCGCACCAGAGCGACGCATCGACTCAACCGCCTTTTGCGTACCCTGTTGCAGGCGATCGATCATTCCCTGGATCTCCTGGGTACTCTGCTGAGTACGGCTTGCCAGGGCACGAACTTCGTCGGCCACGACCGCAAAACCACGACCCGCCTCACCAGCCCGAGCCGCCTCGATAGCAGCGTTCAAGGCCAGCAGGTTGGTTTGCTCGGCAATGGAACGGATAACATCCAGTACGCTGACAATAGACTGTACGTCCTGCTGCAGACTGTCGAGCGACGTGCCGCTGTCACGCACTTCATCGACCAGAGAATGGATGCCTGCCACACTACCCTCAACCACACGCTTGGCTACACGCCCTTGCTCATCGGTCTCACGGGCAGCTTCTGCCGCTTGCTGGGCACTTTGCGCTACTTCATGAGCCGCTGCGGACATCTCGTTGATAGCCGTGGCAACCTGATCGGTTTCGCTACGCTGGCGCTGCATGGCCTGCTCGGTACGACGAGCCTGGGCAGCCACCTCATCCAGCAAACCGGTGAGCTGCTGAGTGATGTCGATTACCTGCTGTACGGTTCCATGAATCTTGCCAACGAATCGATTGAACGAGCCAGCAAGCCGGCCCAACTCGTCGTTACTCTGCACCGGCAGTCGACGTGTCAGATCGCCTTCGCCATCAGCAATGTCATCAAGGTTTGCACGCATGAGCTCAAGCGGACGCAACACTCGCATGGCAAATAGATGAGCCGCAATGGCGATGATGACCAGCACTACCAGCGAGACGCCGATGATAGATAACAGCTGCGTCAGGGTCTGCGCACGTACATCGGCCTCGATCTTGCCCAGCCGCTCCTCAACGCCATCCAGGTTGATGGCAGAGCCCAGGACCAGGTCCCACTTGGGCAGGTACTCGGTATAGCTCAACTTGGGAACCAAGGTAGTTTTGCCAGGCAATGTAGAGGAATAGCGGACATAATGAGTGCCATCCTTACCTGCCCGGACCAGTTCCTGGTTCAGGTAAACGCCGTTCGGATCCTTGTTATCACGAAAGCTCTTGCCTATGCCTTCAGCGTCGTTTCCCTTGAAAAGGCGGATGACATTTGAGTCATAGCCAAACATATAGCCATCTTTGCCATAGGTGATGCCAGATAAAATCCTGATTGCCTCGGCGCGGGCCGCCTGATCACCGTCGGCTGAAGCATCGTAGAGCGGCTTGACCGCTGTCAGGGCAACCTGCACGTAATTCTTCAGGGTTACGTTGCTTTGCTCCATCAAGCGATCACGCGTTGTCTGTATATCGCGCTCGGCTTTATTGCTCAGCATCACATAGGAAATACCGCTGATGATAAGGGTAGTAATCACAACAGGTAGGAGCGCCAGCAGGAGCACCTTGGCTTTTAAACTCATCACTGAGACCTCTTAGGTTGTTATCTAAGTAGGTTTTCGGCCAAGCGAAACGAAAATGAAGGTCGATCGATAGGCTCTATCCGTATGGTCTCAATCACCGGGAGCGGATCGGGAGGCTCGGAGCGGCAGCCGGACCAAAACTTTCAGCCCGCCCAGGGAACTGCTTTCCAGGCTGAGCGTACCTGCGCAACTGTCCACAATGTCACGCGCAATACCAAGGCCCAAGCCATGTCCCCTGACTCGCTCATCCAGACGCGCACCTCGCTCGAGAATATCCTGCCTGGATTCAGGCGCGATACCTGGCCCATCATCATCAATACTGATCTCATAACAGGCATCTTTCTTCAGTACCGTCAGCTCTACCTGGCTGCTCGCCCATTTACAGGCGTTATCCAACAGCGTACCCAGCAATTCAAGCAGGTCTTCGCGATCCCAGGGCAGTTTCAAACCGGAAGGCACATGACAGGAGATCGTCAGGTCGTTGTCATGGATCTGCTTGAGCATGGCGCAGAGCGAAGGCAATTCAGCCTCGCAGTCCAGATAGACGCCGGGAAGCTGGTCACCGGCCAGTCGAGCACGGCGCAGCTCCCGCTCAAGACGCTGCTGGATCTGCTCAAGCTGATCGCGCAGGATGCTCTGCAGTTCAGGATGCGCACTCAGTTCTTGCCGCTCCGCAAGGCTTACCAGCACGGCCAGAGGCGTTTTTAGCGCATGCCCCAGATTACCGATGCCATGGCGGGCACGCTTGAGATTATCCTCGGTATGACGCAGCAGATGATTGATCTGCTCCACCAGCAGCTCAAGCTCTTGGGGAACCTGCGTATCCAGCTGGCTGCGCTGCCCCTGTTGCAGTTGAGCCACTTGTTGCCGGACCCGTTCAAGTGGCTTTAAGGCGCGCCTTACCGTAATCCGTTGTAGAAAAAGGATTACGATTAACGCAACCAGCCCAATACCGGCACCTATACGTAGCATTCGACTGAAACTGGTCAGGAGCGGGTTGTAATCCTGTGCAACGACAATGCTGAGCTTTTGCCCCAACCGCTGATAATCCGCGCGATAGACCAGGAGGCGCTGATCTCCGGGGCCATTGACGAGATGTCCGGTCAGCCCTACGTGCGTAGGTCTCTCAAGCACATGATCCCATAGCGACCGGGAGCGCCAGCGAGGTTCTCCTATGTCGATCTCGAAATAACGCCCGGAAAATGGCCGTTGATAGGCGGGATTAAGGCGCTGCTCATCCAGCTGCAGCCCGTTTGGCCCCCGCGCAATAGCCACCAGGAGGTTTTCGCTCTCTGTCTGAAGTCCGCTTCCCAGATAATCCCGTAGCGCCGTATCAACCAGCCAGCGTGCGCCCAGTATCAATAAAAGTCCGGATATCAGCAGAGCGGAGGCCAAGCCAATGCCCAATCGCTGCTGAATGGACTTCATGCAGATTTCCCGAAGCGGTAGCCCTGTCCTCGCCGTGTCTCGATAATATCGCGCCCCAATTTACGCCTGAGATGGTTCACGTGCACCTCGATGACATTGGAGTCACGCTCGCTTTCACCGTCGTAGAGATGTTCACCCAAATGACTTTTGGACAGGATCTGCCCTGCATGCAGCATGAAATACCGCAGCAGCCTGAACTCTGCGGCGGTCAGCTCGATGCTTTCATCCCCGCGATTAACACATTGCCGTGACTCATCCAGACTCAGACCGGAAGCCTGCAATGTCGGCTGATTCACCAGCCCGCGGGCACGCCGCAATAATCCTTGAATCCGCAAGGAAAGCTCTTCAGGGTGGAACGGCTTGGTCAGGTAATCATCGGCGCCAGCCTTGAGCCCATCGATACGCTCGGCCCAACCACTGCGCGCCGTCAGAATCAGTACCGGCGTAGAAAGTCCCTGCGTGCGCCACTCCCTGAGCACATCCAGCCCAGAACGCCCCGGCAGTCCCAGATCAAGTACGATAAGGTCATAAGGTTCGACTGCCCCCTGGTATGCCGCATCACGGCCATCAGCCAGCCAGTCTACGGCATAGCCTTGTCGTGTCAGGCTGGCCATTAACTCATCCGCCAGGGGAACACTGTCCTCTACCAACAACAGACGCATCAGTCGTCTACCTCGTCCTTCAAAATCGTACCGTCAGTGGCGCTGATTTCCAGCTCGCGCACAACGCCCTTGTCTACCAGAAACTCGATCTCATAGACATAAACACCATCTTCCTCCTCAAGCTCCGCCTCCAGCAATGTTGCCTTTGGATAGCGCGCATAAGCCTGGTTGATAAGCTGCTCAAGAGGGCGAATTCTTCCTTCCTGACGAAGCCGCAACGCCTCATCCTGGTCAAGGTCGCGAGCGCTTGAAAGCCCGCTGGCTGACAGCAATGTCAATACCAGCAGGCCTTTCATCATGCTGCTACCCAGGCTCAATCGTCCTGTACATCCTTGAGCACTTCGCCCGTTGCGGCATCGAGTTCCAGATCCCATGTCACACCTTTCTGGTCACGTAACTCAACCTGATAGATATAGCGTCCATATTCTTCTTCCAGCTCAGTGTCGTGAGTCGTCGAGCCAGGATGCTTGGCGATAGCCGCCTTGTTCAATACGTCGAAGGATTTGATGGTACCTGCCTCACGCAGCTTGAGCGCTTCGTCAGGTCCCAGGTCGCGGGCTTGGGCCGCACCGGCCAGGGCGGTCAGGCTGGCAGCGGCAATCAATGTAGTCAGTGCTTTCATGTGTATGTCCTCACGGGTTATTCAGTGAGTTCACCTTAACGAGGCAGCCTTAATTCAGCCTTAATCTCATTTTGGAACTACATGGTCAGCCCAACGGTCTTTCGCAATCAATGCCATACCTGCTCCGCATCGCGGCGGTGCGTTTGTATACTGGCTGTCCGTATGGAGTCCTCATGACAGCTATTCACATCAAATCTCCTTCCCTCATTATCCGCGCGGGCACGCAAGCGCTGGCGCATATTCGCCAACAGGGCCTGTCACCTGCGGACGTAGGTATTATCCCGGGCGCAGCAGGCGGCCCGAAAGCACTAGGCTTGCAAGGGCTGGACATCGCGCTGTTTGGTGAATGGCTGCCTCGCTCACCACGGGTGCGCGCATTGGTTGGCGCATCCATTGGGGCCTGGCGCTCCGCATGTGTCTGCCTACCGGATCCGGCAGACTCATTACGCCGGCTGGGCGACCTCTATAACGGATTGCATTTTCCCAAAGGTATTGGAATCAGGCAGATCAGTCAGATTTGCGAAAGCATGCTGGATGAACTGCTGGGTGGGCGTGACGAGGCGATTCTGACCGCCCCAGGCTATCGCCTGAACATCATGATTGTTCAGGCATTGGGCCCTCTGGCCAGTGACCAGCGCCGAACATTAAGCCTTGGCCTGGGCGCAGTGATCCGCGACAACCTGATAGCACGGTCTCGTCTGACTCGCCATTTCAGCCGTATCGTGGCCCATGATTTGCGCCAGGCGCCGCCGCTGGATGAACTGAATGATTTCCCAACGCAGTACCATGCGCTTCGCCCCGACAACCTTCGCCAGTCGCTGCTGGCGTCAGGCTCCATTCCACTGGTCATGGAGGGCGTAACAGATATCCCTGGCTTTGGCTCCGGCACTTACCGTGACGGGGGACTGCTCGATTACCATCTGGATCTTCCCTATCGCGGCAATGACATTGTGCTCTATCCACATTTTATCGATCGCATCATTCCTGGGTGGTTCGACAAGGGCATCTTCTGGCGCAAGGCCAATACACATAACCTGCGAAATGTGGTGCTACTGGCACCCTCACGGTCTTACCTTGAGCGGCTACCTGGTCGAAAGCTTCCCGACCGCAAGGATTTCACCCGTTATGCAACCGACCCTGCCACACGGCAACGTCACTGGCATACAGCGATGGCGGAAAGCCAGCGACTGGGTGATGAGTTTCTGAAGCTTGCCGAAAGCGGCCGGTTAAAAGATCAGATATTGCCTCTCGTCTAGAGCGACGAACCGGCTACTAGCCCTGCGGTCTTCATAGAAAGCAGTCCACAGCCGGTGTTTTCATGTCAGAGAGTGCCTCATTTATTCCCCCGACCGCCGAGGGTACGCTGCCCGCCCCTGGAGACGAGCGCGACGATACAGGTACAGCCCTGTGCCCCCCGCTACCCTCGGACCTTCACTATGTGGATGACACGCAGCCGGGCCTGCGGCGAAAAAAGCTGCGCGGGAAGTTTATCTACCTGGATGCCCAAGGCGAACGTATTCGCGATCAGGCTGAAATTGACCGCATCAACAAACTGGCCATTCCACCCGCCTATACGGATGTCTGGATCTGTGCCGATCCCTGTGGCCATTTACAAGCAACGGGGCGGGACGCCCGGGGGCGCAAGCAATACCGATATCACCCACGTTGGCGCGAAATCAGAGACACTGACAAATACGAACGGATGCTGGAATTCGGCAATGCCCTTCCCAAACTGCGCAAGCGGATAGAAGAGCATCTGGCGCAACGCAAGCTGAACCGGGAAAAGGTCATGGCGACCGTTATCAGCCTGCTGGACGCCACCTTGATTCGCGTAGGCAATCAGCAATATGCCAAAAGCAATAAATCGTACGGCCTGACAACCCTGCGTAACCGACATGCAGACGTTACCGGCAATACGATTCGCTTTCACTTCCGCGGCAAAAGCGGCGTTGAGCACAACATCAAGCTGACAGATCCGAGGCTTTCACGTACCGTCAAGCGCTGCCTTGAGCTACCCGGCCAACACTTGTTTCAGTATCTGGATGAAGATGGCGATCGGCATACAGTCACTTCGTCAGACGTAAACGCCTACCTGCACGAACTCAGTGGTGCTGATTTTACTGCCAAGGATTACCGCACCTGGGCAGGCAGTGCCTTGGCTCTGTCTACGCTCAAGTCACTGCGCTACGAAACTCAAACTGAAGCCAAAAAGCACCTTCAGGAGATGGTCAAGCAAGTATCCAGTATGCTGGGCAACACACCAGCAGTATGCCGCAAGTGTTATATCCACCCGGGCGTCATGGATGCATTTATAGCTGGCGAACTCGGCTCGCTACCCAAGCCGCGCAAACGCAAGGGACTTCGCGAAGAGGAAGTCGCCCTGCTCATGTTTTTGGAGCGCCTGGTCGAGAAGACGCAGGCAGCTTAGGTATTCGAGCCGCCTACTAGAGGCGGCTCTGGAACAGCGATTGATGCTCCTGGCACTGCTTGGCAGACAGCAGAAAGACCCCGTGACCGCCCCGCTCGAACTCGAGCCACGTAAAGTCGACTTCAGGATAAAGCGCTTCGACGTGTACCTGACTATTGCCCACCTCAACGATCAACGTGCCGGTGTCAGTGAGGTGATCCGCGGCTTCAGCCAACATTCGGCGCACCAGATCCAGCCCGTCTGAGCCACAGGCAAGGCCCATTTCCGGCTCGTGGTGATATTCAGCCGGCATATCGGCAAAATCTTCTGCGTCCACATAAGGTGGATTTGACACGATCAGGTCGAAACGCTGCCCTGGCAATCCAGTAAACCCATCCCCCTGCACGGTATAAACCCGGTCTTCAAGGTCATGCCGCTCTATGTTCTGCCAGGCGACCTCCAATGCATCAAAGGAGAGATCGGCCAGCGCTACCTCTGCATTAGGGAACGCATAAGCACAGGCAATACCAATGCATCCCGAGCCGGTACAGAGGTCCAGGATTCGAGCAGGCTCATGGGGTAGCCAAGGCGCAAAGCGGGCATCGATCAATTCGGCAATCGGTGACCTTGGCACCAACACACGTTCATCAACCATAAACAGCAGCCCACAAAACCAGGCTTCGCCTAACAGATAAGCCGTCGGAATGCGCTCCTGAATCCGTCGGTGAAGCAGGACGCTCAAGTCGTAGCGTTCATCATCTTCCAACCGACAATCCAGGTAGCTGTCAGACATTTCCCAAGGCAGATGCAAGGCGCCTAACACCAGCTGCCTGGCTTCATCCCACGCATTGTCGGTGCCATGGCCAAAATAAAGCCCTTCGGCGTGGAAGCGGCTCACCGCCCAACGGATATAGTCACGAAGAGTGCGTAAACGGGATTCGGTCATCTAGGGCTCCTTTTCAGCGGCATAGTGTAGCCTTGCAGCTCTGCCCACGAAACGTCAGATGCACTCCTCCAGTCTAGCGGCGCGTCCTGGCAATCAGGCCACCCAGAACGCCCGTTACACAGCCGGCCAGCAGACCTCCTACATGAGCGCCATTGGCAATGGCACCAAAGCCAAGCACATCAATGGCGCCGGTCAGACATATACCCAGCCAGGCAAGCATCATGATGACAACGCCCTTTGGCATTCGATACGCCGGGGTGGGTGCCAACAGCTGGAATAACCAGCAATGGCCCAGCAGGCCATAGAGCACACCTGACAATCCGCCAAACAGTGCCGGGCCACTCCACCAGTACTGCACAAGGTTGGCTGCCAGTGAAAAGAGGAAGGTTAACGCCAATAGCATCCACCCCTTTTGACGAAACTCAATGCGGCGCCCCAGCTCCCAATACCACAGGGAATTCATGGCCAGATGCAAAACACCAAAGTGCAGAAACATGGGTGAAACAAACCGCCACCACTGATTTTGCTCAAGAGTATAGGAGACGGGATAGAACTCGATGTACGTATCGTAAAGCCGAAAGTCTAGAAAGGTAAGCCAGCGAACAGCCTCATAACGATCGCCCAACAAGGTAATCGCAGCCACGATCAGTGTGATGAGCAGGACGCCTGCAGTTACAGGACTTGCCCGTAGCTGCTCCTTGAAGCCAGGCCGAGTTACAGCAGGCCGAACATCAGAGATCTCACCGGCCGTGTCCCCTTGCGGATAGCGTGCATACAGGTTACGCACCTCGTCTACCAGTCCCGGATCAGTAACCCACACCACTTGTGCATCGCGTTCTTCAGTCACTCGGTGAGGAATATGCAGACGACGGAGTAATTGCGTAAACCCTAGCAGGTCCGTTTCGAGTCCTACACGTAACGCAGGCTGTGAATTCATTCCGCCCCTCCTGTTGACGGCACATCGACCCAGACGAATTTCTTTGGATCCAGACGATGCTCCTCATCCAGCCGATACGCCACCAGCTTTCCGTTGTTCACGGCACTGTAATCCAGACAGGCGAGATTAGGCCGTATCGGTTCAGGATGACCGTCGAGCCAGTAATGCCCTACAAACAGCAGCGGCTCATCGATGCCATAACACATCAAGCTGGACTTCTCGGTTTCACTCAGCCGCTCGCAGGCCACATCATCCGGCAAACCATCTGGCTGAAAGACAATATCGCCGTATGTCTGCGGGTCTTCCTCCCAGAATTTGGTTCGGAACCGACCGCGTGTGAAGCCATCACGCCCCGTCATTTTCATGCCGTTGGGCAGCGGCAGGGAAACGCCATTGAGCAGCCGAGAGCAGGCGCGATTAGCCAGGCTCCCCGGAATGGCCGACTGCTGAATGAATCGCTCATCGATATACCCACCCGGATAGACCTCATCAATGGCAGCAATCAGGGACGAATCCCAATAGGCATGTACCAGCCTGAAACGTCCAGCATCGATATACAAGGGCAACTCATACAGCCATGTGAGAAAGTCATTCCACTCCGTAGAATGGTGATCGAACTGCACCAAGGTCGTCTGGATCACCCGCTCGTAACGAGAGGTATGCTCACGAACGTATCGCTTGTGACTTTCTGGCGGCGCCGGCGTGTGCCAGCTCAAGGCATTGATTTCATGGTTACCCAGCAGGCACATTGCCTGGCCTGCCTCCACCATGTCACGAATGCAATGCAGCGACTCTCGCACATGAGGCCCACGATCAAGGATGTCCCCTAGAAAGAGCGCCATCCTTCGCGGATGCTGCCAGACACCGTTGTGTCGGCGATAGCCCATTTGGTCCAGCAAACGTTCAAGCACATGAGCGCAGCCGTGAATATCGCCTATCAGGTCATAGCCACGATCAGGGTCAAGCATCAATCATTCCCCAGACGGCTGCTCCAGCCGAGCTTCGTCCGGCAAACCTCGTAATAGTTATGATCCAGTGGGTGGATGAGTCGCAGTTTGTGCGGCTTTTTCTGGATGGTTACGACGTCACCAGGCGCGCAATTAAGATGATTCTGTCCATCACATGAGACCTGCGGATAGATCTGCATGTTCGGCGAGACCACGATTTTCAGCTCGCTGTCGCCACTGACTACAATGGGGCGGCTGGACAAGGTATGTGGGTACATCGGCACGATGACAATTGCATCCAGTTTGGGATGCATGATGGGCCCTCCGGCTGACAGCGAGTAGGCTGTCGAGCCTGTGGGTGTCGCGACGATAAGCCCATCGGCCTTCTGAGCGCAGACGAACTTGCCATCGATATGCAGGGCAAACTCGATCATGCGGGTCGATTTGCCCGGATGCAGGACAACATCATTCAGGGCATCGGCCTGACCAATCGTTTCTCCCTCGCGACAAACAAAGGCGTCCAGAAGAAAGCGTGTCTCGACGATATATTGTCCCTCAAGCACCTCGGCCACCTTGGTCTCAAGCTCATCGGGACGAATATCGGTCAGGAAACCCAGATTGCCACGGTTAATACCCAGAACAGGTACACGCGGGCGCGCCAGTACACGTGCCGCCCCCAGCAGACTGCCATCGCCTCCTACCACAATAACCAGATCGCAGACCTCGCCCATGGTTTTACGAGAGCAGGTTTCCAGGCCGTGACCGGGCATGACCTCGGCGATGATGTCTTCTAAGATCACATGCAGGCGCCGCGCCAATAAGAATGTTTTGAGCCGGCGAATGGTATCCAGCACTTGAGTGCTGCCCAGACGGCCGATAATGCCGATTTTCTGAAAAGAGTCCATACGCGGCCGTAGCCCTTCTATGGCAGGAATGTCGATAAATTATGCGGGCAAGCGGCAAGGCACAGCAAACCGTACACCCTTGTCCAACTCGGCGTATGCTTGAATGATGAGCAATCCATTCCAAGCACTGGCCGTACTGCCTTACACGCTTCGCCACCCAGCGGTGCGTGATCTGGCCTGGGTAATCACCTCTCCGCCCATCCTGGACCGAGCGGAACAACGTCACCCCTTGGCTGCAAGCAATTGGACAGCAAAACCTGACAAATTAGCCGATTGGCTCCATGAGCTTGATCGAAGTCCTGCATTGCTGACAGGCTGGCTTACCCAGGGAAGCGACCGCCGCCTTGGGCGGTACTACGAATTGCTCTGGCAATTTGCCCTCACCCATGCCCCTGGGGTTGAGTTGCTGGGAGCCAATCTACCGCTCCGTACGGCGACTCATACGCTGGGCGAGCTTGATCTCCTGATCCGAGATGATGAAGGCGTTCATCACCTTGAAGTAGCGGTTAAATATTATCTGGCAACGGGCCTTCCGCAATCACCGGAATGGTTGGGCCCAGGTGGCGAAGATCGACTCGAACGCAAGCTGAGTCATTTTCTAAACCGGCAGTTACCCTTGTCGCAGTCTCCGGAAGCACGCGTTCTGTTTAAAACACTCGGTATCGTCTCTGTCCAGCCTTGGCTATGGATGGGCGGTTATCTGTTTTATCCACCCGCGGGTGCCACACCATTTCCCAGCTGCTCCCCACATCATTTGCGGGGTTTGTGGCAACGCTTTGATAAAGCGAAGCCTGAAGAGGAAGGCGCATGGAAACTACTTCCCAAGCAGCGCTGGCTTGCGCCTGCACACCGACACGATGGACATGCTCTATTCGACTTCAACGTCGAGCCACATTGGCCTCGGTTACTTGTGCACTTTGACGAGGAAGGTCAGGAAGACCACCGTTTATTCTGGATACCTGAGACATGGCCTTTTATACCAGAAAGGGCCGAACACTGATCTATGACTTCAGCAGCTTTAACAGGTTGTCCTGCATCGCCCGACGCCCCTGTAGACCGCCCGTATGCAGCGCTATAATGCGCTGTCCGGCTGGAATATCTCCCGCCTCAACCGTACGGCGAAGCGCCAGCAATAGCTTGCCTGTATAAAGTGGCTCGAGTGGTATTTGTGTTTCGGTCTCGAACGAGGCCATAAAGCTGGCCAATTCGGCATCAATACGTGCAAATCCTCCTAAACTCGCATCGAGCCAACGGATATCTGCATCAGGTTGACCCGCCTCGCGCACCCAACGCGCCACCTGATCGGGAACGTTGTAGCGCAGCGGGACAGATAGCGTCCCGATGACAGGATGTCTGCCAGCCTCTCCTACAGCCAGACCGGCCAGTGTCGTTCCCGTACCAGCAGCCACCCACAGCGCATCATAATCAGACCAGCCAATCGTGTTCAGCTGCGTCTTAATATAAGCAACCAGAGGTATACACCCCTGCATGCCCAGCGAGCCACCGCCCCCTTCGGGAATAGGCAAATAGCCTGGGTAACGTGCCAGCCATTCACCCCAGAACTCGTCATCGCGTCGGGCCCGATAACCTCCGTAACCCAACCAGTGCAACTCCATTTTCCATTTGCGCAGGTCATCAACTGTTGGCGTACTCTGCGGCTCGCCTCTCAGGAGCCCTACAGTTTTCAAGCCGAGCCGTTGTCCAGTAGCTGCAAGTGCATGCAGATGATTGGAGTGCGGGCCACCGAGGCTAATCAACCCTGAAGCCCGTTCGATATGCGCCTGCTGGAGGTAAGCCGCCAGCTTATAACTCTTGTTGCCGGAAACCAGAGGGTCCACTTCATCAAGGCGAAGCAGTGCCAATCGGACTCCCGCCTTGCTCAGCCATGTGGTTGCAACTTCTTCCAGCGGTGGACTTTTTAACAACAAGTCCAATGTTAACCTGCCTGGTTTTTCAAAAACGCCGCTGTTTGATGCTGAAGACAGCAGTCAGACTCGCCTCGAATGAACTGGCGAGGTGAGTCAACACGTTGGAGCGGCTTACTACACGGCATGCCACCCGGTAATGCCCTTTGGCAAACAGGATGCTTGTAATGAGAAAGCCATTGCTCGTAATGCGGTTGTGTCACCCGGCAGTGCATAGCTGTGTAAGCCAATGGGCTTTCAACAAACCGCATGACATCCGCGCGTGACAGTGTCATGTGCCCTGCACCAGGCTGGTAAGTCACGAATATGACGCCACTGTCTGCCATTCTTTCAAGCAGCTTGCTGCTACTCCCCGCTTCAAGCCGTGCACATTTCGCCTTGAGCTGCTCGAGCTCTTCTTCCAATTGCGAATCCAGCTCCTCCCGATAAGCCAGCTCAACTTCCCGGATGGCCAATTGTTCCTTGTAGTCGGCTACTGCCGTTTCGATACGGGCCTGCTGCTCGGCCTCGAATTGAATCTTGAACGCCTCGAGCTTGTATTCGCTGTTTTTCTCCAGGGCTCGCAATTGCTGAGTCAGCTCATTTCGAGTCGAACGATACTGACTGGCCTCCTGCTCCAGCTTTTTCATCAGCATACCGTTCATCCGCTCCTGCTCAGCCAAGGCAGTCTGCAGGTGCTCGGCTTCCTGCTTGAGCTGAACCAGCTCCTCTTCATGCTTGCGCGTCAGGGCGAGGATACGCAGCCGCTGCTGGCGCACAAGGTGATCCATCTTTGCCTGATGCTCTTGTTCGAGATTGGCCAGATCAACATGTACAGTCGACGCAGAGGGCTCTTGAACATACCACTGATGCTCTTCTGCCATATGAAGCTGTTCAGGTTTGACTTCGTCAACGACAGCCTCGGTACGGGCCAGCCCAAGCTGATTACGCTTGATGCATTCTCGAAGCTCAATCAGGTCATTTCGACCTGCGACAAGTTCAGGGTCCCACAGGCTGGGCTGATGCCAGGAAATCGGACACTGACTGCGACAGGCAAGCCTGATAGGTCCTGCACCCAGATCCGGGCCACGCCCGGCGCGCTCGGCCATTTCGCGTAGCGGAATGTTCCAATTGGGGTCTGCAGCCCCCGTACGGGTGAAATCCAGATAGAAAAATACACCTGATCGGATGCACAGCTGTAGATCGATCGTCACATAGGCCAGCCGAACTCGCCGCTGGGCGAATTGGGGCAATGCAAAGAAGGCATCCAGCAATGCTTCGAATTCGTGATAGAGCATTTCTTTGATGACTGATCCTTCTTCATCAAAGAACAGCACCGCTTCGGCTCGTTGAGCCTTATTCAATGTATTCATGGGGCAGTCCTCGACCCATTGGAAAAGCGCATGACTCATAGGCGCCTTGGCACCGGACGTACAACCGGACAGCACAACACTTTTATTTAAGGCACATCGGCCCTAAACCCATTGCTACAGTCTAGGGCCTTTCAGTTAAAAGACTAGGTGGCTTATGTGAACGACTCAGCACCTATGCACATTATTGTTTGGCAAGCTGTTTCAGTGCATGCAGTCAGGTTTCATAACATCGCTGCCAGGCGGGCACCCTGATTGATGGCCCGCTTGGCATCAAGCTCTGCAGCCACATCCGCCCCTCCAATAACATGCACACGCTGTCCCGCCGAAGACAGGGCATCCATCAGGTCTCGCTTGGGCTCCTGCCCAGCGCAGACAATGATGGTATCAACGGCCAGAACCCGAACGTCTTCACCAATTCGGATATGCAACCCTTGATCATCAATACGGAGATACTCCACCCCGTTCAGCATTCTTACCTGACGGTGTTTCAAGCTGGTGCGGTGAATCCAACCTGTTGTCTTGCCCAAGCCTTCGCCCATCTTGGTCGCTTTACGCTGCAACAGATAAACCTCTCGAGCAGGGGGTGTAGGCTCAGGCGAAATACCTGTAACTCCCCCTCTGGCCTGTAGGGTCGTGTCGATTCCCCACTCTCGCCAGAAGGCTGTCGGACTCAAGGTATCCAGATGCGCCTGATGAGTGACAAATTCAGCCACATCAAATCCTATTCCTCCCGCACCAATAACCGCTACCCGTGCACCAATGTCCTTATGTCCGTATATGGCGTCCAGATAGTTGATGACAGACGGATGCTCAATACCCGGGATGGATGGCGTACGCGGTACGATTCCTGTCGCTAAAACGATATCGTCATAGCCTCCCTGAATCAGCTCTTCAGCCCGTACCTCGTGCCCCAGCCTTACGGTAACGCCTGTAAGCTCAAGACGTTTACCAAAGTAGCGAAGCGTCTCGTTGAACTCCTCCTTGCCCGGTATACGCCTGGCAACATTGAACTGCCCTCCGATAATTTCGGAGCGCTCAAACAGAGTCACTGAATGGCCCCGCTGTGCTGCTATGGTGGCTGCCGCCAAACCCGCCGGTCCTGCACCAATGACTGCGATACGCTTGGTCTTACTGACAGGGCTGTAGTTGAGCTCGGTTTCATGGCACGCCCTTGGATTGACTAGACAGCTGGTCAGTTTGCCCGCAAAGGTATGATCCAGGCAGGCCTGGTTACAGGCGATGCACGTGTTGATCTCATCTGCCCGTCCTGTAGCAGCCTTTATAACGAACTCAGGATCAGCCAGGAACGGGCGCGCCATGGAGACCATGTCCGCCTGCCCTTCTGCCAGTATGCGCTCTGCCATATCCGGCATATTGATGCGGTTGGTAGCTATCAAGGGGATATTCACTCTACCCTTCAGCTGAGCAGTTACCTGACTGAATGCTCCCCTTGGCACCAGTGTCGCAATCGTGGGAATGCGCGCCTCATGCCAGCCAATGCCGGTATTGATCAGCGTGGCGCCAGCCCGCTCGATCGCCTGGGCCAGTTGCACAATTTCTTCCGGACCACTGCCGTCCTCTACCAGATCCAGCATAGACAGACGGAAGATTACGATAAACGCCTCACCCACTGCTTCTCGAATCTGCCGTACCACTTCTACAGCCAGGCGGATACGGTTCTCATAGCATCCGCCCCACTCATCCTCACGGTGGTTGGTTCGCGCCACGATAAACTGATTGATGAAGTATCCTTCCGACCCCATCACCTCTACACCGTCGTAACCCGCGAGTTGAGCCAATCGGGCACACCGGACGTAGTCATCGACCTGCTTGTAGACTTCCTCGGTAGTCAGTGCCTTTGGCTTGAAAGGGTTGATAGGTGCCTGAAGAGCCGAAGGGGCGACAAGCTTTGGGGTATAGGCATAACGTCCTGCATGAAGAATCTGCAGGCAGATCTTTCCATCACAGTCATGAACCGCCTGAGTGACTGTTTTGTGGCGGTAAGCCTCTTCCTCAGTAGTAAGCTTGGCCGCACCGCTATACACCGCACCCTCCTCGTTGGGCGCAATCCCTCCAGTCACGATCAGACCAACTCCACCGCGGGCACGCTCGGCAAAATAAGCCGCCATGCGCTCAAAGCCATCCGGCCGCTCCTCAAGCCCTGTATGCATGGATCCCATTAGTGTTCGGTTTCGCAGCTGGGTGAAACCCAGGTCTAGCGGCTCAAGCAAGTGAGGGTAATGAATAGCAGTCACGGGAATCTCCAAGGCCAATGGCTAAAAGCCTGTTATGGACGTTATGGGAAAAACATAAGCTGCCTGTCCCGCAGACTCAATCACCGTAAATGACAACTCATTAACCATGGTGCACACCCCCGGCTTGGCTTTTAAAGGCATTTTCCCTACCCTGACGTGGAATTTTCAGCCAGAGTGTTCAAGCCCTTGGGCACGCCTGGTTCAACGCGGAGCTTTAATGCGCAAGTTTGTATTTCTATTCATCATCTGCATCTTCGCTGCAGTCGCAGGCTGGATAGCCCAACGGCCGACCTTTCATTATTTATCGGATTTGCGAAGCGAGCTGGCAATCAATGCAGGCGAAGCCAAGGGCCACGGCAACCTGCTGGCGATTCAGCCGGAGCTGTTTGCACTCGACTACCAGACCCCTGAGCGTCTGCGACTGAAGCTTGAAGGCTACCTCGCCAAAGCCCAGCGCGAGGGATTGCTCAATGACAAGACGATTGTGGTATTCCCCGAGCATATTGGAACAGGGCTTATGCTTACTGGCGAGAAACCTATCGTTTACAACACTGCCCAGCTAAACGAAGCTCGCCAGTGGCTAGCCCTCAGCAACCCCGTCAAGTTCACCCGTGCCTGGCTTGCATCAAAAAGCGATCAGCGATTCGATGAAGCCCTGCTGAGAATGAAAGCCTGGGATATGGCAGGAAATTATCAGATCCTGTTTGGCGGGCTGGCTCGCCAGTTTTCGGTTACTGTTGTGGCGGGCTCGATCGTTCTACCCTCTCCACGCATGAAGGAAGGCCTGTTACGGGTTGGCACAGGTAAGCTCTACAACACCTGCGTAGTGTTTGATCCAACGGGCCATCCACTGGCAAAACCGTATCGCAGCCCCTGGCTATCCGGCAAAGAACATCCTGGCATCACGCCACAAGTCATCGAAACTGCTGCCGGTAAGCTAGGCGTCATCCTAGGCAGCGACTCAATTGACATGCAGGCGAACGTAAAGACGGACCTTTTGGTCATACCCGCCCTGAGCGAGCGCAGCACGCTGGACATACGCCAGGCACTTCAGGCTACCGGGGCGCATGCTGGCGTTCAGGTGTTTGCCAGCGGTCAAGCATGGGGGCTTCGCTCAACGCCTCAGAGCAAGCTTATGCTCAAGGAGCAACCGATTCTCACGCCACTCGATACCCCACAGGGCGGCGCCAAGTTGCTAAACCTCTGGCTATGAATCGAAAGCGCCTGCGCCTGGGTGATTTATCAGTAGGATTTGTCCACGCCCTGGCCAACGCGGTACGTGCCAGAGGCCACGATCCAACGACGCTGTTGCTCCGCTTCGGCATTGATGACTCGACGTTTGCAACACCAAATGCACGCCTGTCCATTCCCCGATACATGCGACTGGGACATGCTGCCATTCAACTTACCCAGGAGCCTGCTCTAGGACTGGATATCGGCCAGCAGAGCCTGCCTGTCCATCTGGGCCTTGCCGGCATAGCCAGCCTGCATGCACCAACACTGGGAGACGCCGCTCGTACGCTGCTGGATTATGAATTGTTGTACGGCAGCAATTACCGTGGACAGTCTCGCTTCACTCGCCAAGACAGCCATGCCTGGATGCATTTCTACTCCATCAGTCCTTACAACGATTACAACCGATTCGTGGTAGACCAAGTACTGTCTGGATGGATCGCAATGCTAGGAAACATCACAGGTAATCCTGTAAGGCCAACCAGGGTCCTGATCGAATATCCCCGCCCCTCCTGCACGGCATCTTACGACGAACGCTTTGGCTGCATGGTGGAGTTCGGTGCAGAAACCAATGCAATCATGCTTGATGCCAAGACGTTGGCCTTTCCAGGTCTTAGTTATTTTCCAGGCACCTGGAAAGCGCTTCTGGACATCTGCAGAACTGAGCTGCAGCAGATTACACGGCAACACAGTCTAACCGAGCGTATCGTATCTATACTCGGCCCTCTGCTAAAAAACGGAGAGCCTTCGCTTGAAGAAATTGCAAAGCGTCTACAGATGCCTGCCTGGACACTGCGACGAAAGCTGGCAGATGAGGGAACACGTTATCTGGATATTTTGAACGATACGCGTCGAGAGCTTGCTATAAGCTATATTCGCGATACAGATTTAAGCTTTGGAGAAGTGGCGTACGTGCTTGGCTTTGCCTCTGCCGCTGCGTTTCAGCGAGCGTTCAAGCGTTGGACACTCCTGACTCCAGGAGATTTCCGCAAAGCTATTCGCAAGGAAGGTTAAGCGTTTATGTTTGCAGTAGTGCTTGCTCACTAAACCTGACAGTTAACGAAGCAAGCTTTTGAGATAATCATCCAAGTGGCATGTCATGCTTCGAGTTGCTCGGAGATGGCACAAGGATGTTAATGAGAGCAAAGATAAAATGGCGCAGCGGACGGGACTCGAACCCGCGACCCCCGGCGTGACAGGCCGGTATTCTAACCGACTGAACTACCGCTGCGCGTCGGTCGGGCTAACGCCCGGAAGAATCAAGAGGTCACCCTCTTGGATGGCGCGCATTTTGCGCATACCTCTTTGATCCGTCAAGATTTATTTATCATTTAATCCAAATAAATCATTTTCTTGGTCATTCCACCGTCAACGGTAAATTCCTGACCGGTAACAAATTCAGCTTCCTCTGATGCAAGCCAGGCTACCAGCGCTGCCACATCTTCTACGGTGCCTACCCTTCCTACCGGATGCTGCTCATGATCCAGCTCCGTCAACGGCTCAGCCTGTTGCTGAGAAAGATCCCGGGAATCAATCCAGCCAGGGCTGACAGCGTTCACACGAATATCTGGTCCAAGGCTCATGGCCAGCGCATGGGTAAGTGCAACAAGACCTCCTTTGCTGGCAGCATAGGCTTCGGTGGATATTTCTGACTGCTGCGCGCGCGTCGATGCCACATTGACGATGGAACCACGATTGGCACGAAGATAGGGAGCGGCATACTTGGCTGTCAGCATAGCGCCCGTCAGATTAACCGATAGCACCTGATTCCAGCGTGCCAATGTCAGTGTTTCCAACGGCTCGTTATGGGGGTCGGAGAGGCCAGCATTATTCACCAGAAGGTCAAATCGGCCAAACTGACCCACCACCTCGGCAATGACGGCCTCCACCTGACTTTCGTTCGCCACGTCCATTTCCATGAACCAGGCACGATTGCCAAGCGCTTCCACCACACGCGTCCCACGGCTACGGTCGATATCAGCCAGAACCACCTGCCATCCTTCGGTAATGAGCCAAGCCGAGACACCCAGCCCTATACCACGCGCCGCCCCTGTAACCAGCGCTACCTTGCTACCGGTCAACATTTGATATGCCTCATTCACAACGCTGCTATACCTCGAGCCAAATCGGTCTTGATATCCTCAATGTCTTCCAGCCCAACGGCAATGCGAATCAAGCTGTCGCTGATACCCGCATTGGCCCGCTCAGCTGGTGATAAACGACCATGCGACGTGGTAGCAGGATGAGCAATGGTCGTTTTGGTGTCGCCCAAGTTAGTGGTTATGGAGATTATGCGCGTAGCATCAATGACACGCCATGCGGCCTCTTTGCCACCTGCTACCTCGAAGCTGACCACGGCACCAAAGCCGCTTTGCTGGCGCTTGGCGAGCTCATGCTGTGGATGACTTTCCAGGCCAGCGTAAAACACTCGCTCAATACCGGGCTGCGCTTCCAACCAGCGCGCCAGCTGCAGTGCTGACTGACTGTGCGCCTGCATGCGAATCTTCAGCGTTTCAAGTCCCTTGAGGAACAGCCATGCATTGAAAGGACTCAGCGTGGGGCCTGCTGTACGCAAAAAGCCCACCAGCTCCTTCATGTGCTCGGCACGTCCTGCGACCACCCCCCCCATGCTACGACCCTGTCCGTCGATATACTTGGTTGCTGAATGCACCACGATATCAGCGCCCAACGCCAACGGCTGCTGCAGTACGGGCGTACAGAAACAGTTATCGACCGCTAATAGTGCACCCTGGGCATGGGCTACTTCAGCGAGCGCTGCGATGTCGACCAACTCGGCAAGCGGGTTAGAAGGTGACTCGACAAAGAAAAGCCTAGTGTTCGGCTTGCAGGCACCACGCCATGCCTCGATATCTGATAACGGCGGATAATCCACCTCAACACCAAAACGCTTGAGGTACTTCTCGAACAGGCTGATGGTGGAGCCAAACACGCTGCGCGAGACCAGCACGTGATCACCTGCACTGCACAGACTCATCACCAACGCCAGAATGGCCGACATACCGGAAGCGGTAGCCACTGCCTGCTCTGCCCCTTCAAGCGCTGCAATTCGCGTTTCAAAGGTCCGTACCGTAGGGTTGGTGTAACGCGAGTAAACGTTACCCGGTACTTCGCCAGCGAAACGTTTGGCCGCATCGGCTGCACTTCGGAAGACATAACTCGATGTCAAAAACAGCGCCTCACCATGCTCACCCTCAGGCGAGCGGTTGTAGCCTGCGCGAACGGCAAGGGTATCGAAACCTACACCGTCCAGGTCGCTATCAAGCCGCCCGGCGTCCCAGTCATGACTCATGCAAAAGCTCCTCAGTCGTTGTACAGGTCGATGATGGCATGCACCGCATGTGACGTGGTTTTAGCGGCATCATTACGGGCCTGCTCGATATTGAGCAGGTATGCCTCATCGACATCGCCTGTAATGTACTGACCATCAAACACTGCGCAGTCGAAGTTTTCGATACTTGGATTGCCACCACGAACGGCATCGACCAGATCATTGAGATCCTGATAGATGAGCCAATCCGTACCGATCAGGCGCGCAACATCTTCTGTAGAGCGACCGTGTGCGATCAGCTCATGGACGCTGGGCATATCGATACCATAAACATTGGGATACCGCACCGCAGGCGCCGCTGAACAGAAATATACATTCTTTGCGCCAGCTTCACGGGCCATCTGAATAATCTGCTTGCAAGTAGTACCCCGAACGATGGAGTCATCAACCAGCATGACATTCTTGCCTCGAAACTCCAGCTCAATGGCGTTCAGCTTCTGGCGAACCGACTTCTTGCGCGCAGCCTGCCCCGGCATGATAAACGTGCGGCCGATATAGCGATTCTTGACGAAGCCTTCACGAAATTTGACGCCCAGGTGATTCGCCAGCTCCAGTGCTGCAGTGCGGCTTGTATCCGGAATGGGAATAACTACATCGATATCATGATCAGGGCGTTCCCGCTGAATCTTCTCAGCCAGTTTTTCACCCATGCGCAACCGTGCCTTGTACACAGAAATACCATCGATAATGGAGTCCGGACGAGCCAGGTAAACATGCTCGAAAATGCACGGCGCATATTTGGGATTTGCCGCGCACTGGCGCGTGAACAAGCGACCGTCTTCAGTAATGTAAACCGCCTCGCCAGGAGCCAGGTCACGAATGAGGGTGAACCCCAGTACATTCAGCGATACGCTTTCCGAGGCGATCATGTACTCGACGCCTTTTTCGGTATGACGCTGCCCAAACACGATTGGCCGAATGGCATGGGGGTCCCGGAAACCTACCATGCCATACCCGGTTATCATGGCGATAACGGCATACCCTCCCCGGCACCGCTCATGTACGCCAGAGACGGCAGCAAATACATCATCTTCAGTGGGTTGCAGCTTGTTACGCACTGCCAGCTCATGTGCAAAAACATTGAGCAGCACTTCCGAGTCGGAATTGGTGTTTACGTGACGCAAATCCGACTCATAGATCTCTTGAGAGAGCTGAGCCACATTGGTCAGGTTGCCATTATGCGCCAGTGTAATACCGTAGGGCGAATTGACGTAAAACGGCTGGGCCTCAGCAGAGGATGAACTGCCGGCAGTGGGATAACGGACGTGGCCGATACCGATGTTGCCAACTAGACGCTGCATATGTCGCTGTTGAAACACATCCCGAACCAGCCCGTTGTCCTTACGCAGATAGAGCTTTCCGTCCAGGCTGGTCACTATGCCAGCTGCATCCTGACCACGATGTTGTAGGACGGTGAGCGCGTCATACAACGCCTGGTTGACGTTTGATTTGCCCACAATGCCAACGATGCCACACATGTGACGGAACCCCACTGTTAAGACTAGTTCGATTGGATGCGTGAACGCATCGTTTACTTGGCAATACCACCCAGCTCATTAAGCGTGTGCGGCACGGCTGCCTGAGTCATCCAGTTCCCTGCAAACCCCAACATGAAGTTCTTGGACCAGTCAGCCACCAAAAGAAAATGGGGAAGCAATACGGATTGCTTCCACCAGGGATCCTGCTGTACTGGAGCCAGGCTCAGCAGCCCTACCAGTACCACGATCAACAAGCCGCCACGTGCGGCCCCGAAAGCCATTCCGAGAAAACGGTCAGTACCTGAAAGCCCGGTGACCCGAATCAGCTCTCCCAACAGGAAATTGACCAGAGCACCGACCATCAACGTAGCAATGAATAGCAGCGCGCATGCAGCAATGATACGCCCTGAAGGAATCTGGATATAGTCGTTGAAGTATTGAGACAGCGCACCGCCGAACAGCCATGCTACAGCACCTGCCACTATCCATGTCAGCAATGAAAGCGCTTCCTTTACAAAGCCACGCTTCAAGCTAATCAAACTGGAAATAGCGATAACGCCAATGATCGCCCAATCCGCCCAGGTGAAGCCCACGGTGAGACCCACAACTAAAAAAGGCCCTGCATATTAGCAGAGCCTTTCGATTTGGTTAACCGCGTTCCGGCTGGAAACGCACTACAAAGCCATTTACCTTTTGCTGACGGCTTAACTGGTCGCGTAAGCGGTCTGCCTCCCCTCGGTCAACGACAGGACCTACAAACACGCGATTCATCCCATCCACACTGCGTACATACGCATTGTAACCCTGACTGCGCAGCGTGTTTTGCAGCTCACTTGCACGAGCCTTGTTAGACAGGCTGGCTAATTGCACGGACCAGCTTACAGGCAGATCATTGTTGTCCAGCCGCTTCTCCTGCTGAGCGGCGGGCGCTGGCTGCGTAGACGGAGGCGCCGCTGGTGCAGCCTTGGCCTGGGGCGCCTGCGCTACAGCAGGTGCGCTGGTCTGAGAGGCAGGAGCAGTGGGTTGTGAAGATTGAGCAACTGGCGCATCAGCATTGGAAATCTCCGGCACGGATGCAATTGGCGCACTGGGTAACGAAGCTGCATTTTCAGGCTTGTCCGGTATCACCTCTGGCGTCTCTACCGGCTTTACAGCTACTTCAGGCATTGCAGGGGCCTGGGGTCGAGGTGCCGGCTCTACAACCACCTGGCGGGTCTCATCCTGACGAGTAAAAAGCATTGGTATGAATACAATGGCCAGGGCAACCAGCACCAAGGCACCAACGATACGCTGCTTGAGCACTCGATCCATTTTTTATTCCCCTTGTGCTTGGCTATGCAACCAGCCTAGCGCCTCTGCCACGCTGTAGAAAGAACCCAATACGATGATTTCATCGTCTTCCGTAGCCATTTCAGCCGCTGCACTTAATGCATTTCTTATAGTGTCGTGACAATGCACGGCCTGCCCCTGATTGCGCAACGCAGCATGTAGCTCTTGCGCAGAACGGCTCCGAGGCGTTGG
Source organism: Pseudomonas sp. HPB0071 (assembly GCF_000478505.2). Lineage (NCBI taxonomy): Bacteria > Pseudomonadati > Pseudomonadota > Gammaproteobacteria > Pseudomonadales > Pseudomonadaceae > Pseudomonas > Pseudomonas sp. HPB0071. Next base: position 399,054 of record NZ_KI517367.1, read on the forward strand.
CAGCTCAGCCACAAACCATTCGCCGATCACTGCAAGCAGTGGTGTAATAACGCCGTGCAAATCCTTGTCAGAAAGCAGGCCAAATACAGCCAGGCGACGCCCGCTGGGTTTGCGTACAGATAATCGCCGAGCCAAATACTCTGCTGCGTGGGGGTTATGCCCCACATCCAGAAGCAAGTGAATTTGCTTGTTATCGATACTTACCTGACGGCGATCCAGCCGCCCTACTACGGCTGTGTCCACAAGAGCCTGGACTATCTTTTCAGGCACCCACTCGATATCTAGCAACGCATACGCCTGCAAAGCCAGCGCAGCGTTTTCCATAGGAAGATCAAGGAAAGGGATGCCGGGCAACGTCAACACCTCGCCATCAGCGGCTACGCCCTTCCAAAACCAACTATGGGACTCCATAAGAAGATCAAAGTCTTTACCCCGGCAAAACAGCGGAGCATTCAGACGCTCCGCCTGCTCCAGCAGTGGAACAGGCGGATCAAGGTCGCCACAGAGGGCAGGTTTTCCCGAACGAAAAATACCCGCCTTTTCAAACGCAACGCTTTCTCGCGTGTTACCGAGCCATTCGGCGTGATCCAACCCAATGCTGGTGACAAGGGCCAAGTCAGCGTCGACCAGATTAACTGCGTCCAGGCGACCGCCAAGCCCAACCTCGAGAATGACCGCATCGAGCTCCGCACGCGCGAACAGCCAGAAGGCAGCAAGCGTGCCCATTTCAAAATACGTTAGCGAAGTGTCTTGACGTGCCGCCTCAACGGCAGCAAATGCCTCACATAACGTCTGATCGTCTACGTCCTGCCCATCAATGGAGACACGCTCGTTATAGCGCAACAGATGCGGCGAACTGTAAACCCCGACACGCAACCCCGAGGCACGTAACAGTCGAGCCAGGAACGCACATGTCGATCCCTTGCCGTTTGTTCCTGTAACCGTAACGACTCGAGGCGCCAGATGCCCCAGCGCAAGTGCCTGAGCCACCTTGCGCGAGCGGTCCAAGCCCATGTCAATGGCAGTGGGATGCAGTTGTTCGAGGTAACTCAGCCAATCGGCCAGGGACTTGTTGTTCATCAGGCCGCCGGGCTAGGAACGTTCTGCAGGGTAGCCAGTAACTTGGAGAGACGACTGCGCAGCTCAGCGCGCGGCACAATGATATCCACCGCACCATGCTCAAGCAGGAACTCACTGCGCTGGAAACCTTCCGGAAGCTTTTCACGCACAGTCTGTTCAATGACGCGAGGGCCTGCAAATCCGATAAGTGCCTTGGGCTCAGCAACAATCACATCACCCAACATGGCAAGACTTGCCGAAACACCACCATATACAGGGTCTGTCAAGACGGAGATAAAAGGAATCCCCTCTTCACGCAAGCGCGCCAATACTGCAGATGTCTTGGCCATCTGCATCAGCGATATCAGCGCTTCCTGCATACGAGCTCCACCCGACGCCGAAAAACAGACCAGCGGACAACGCTGTTCCAGAGCTACATTGGCGGCGCGTACAAAGCGCTCACCCACGACCGCGCCCATGGAACCGCCCATGAACGAAAATTCAAATGCGCAGGCCGCCACCGGCATACCCATCAGCGAGCCCTTCATAGCAATCAGGGCATCTTTTTCGCCAGTCTCCTTTTGAGCAGCCGTCAGACGATCCTTATATTTCTTGCTGTCGCGAAATTTCAGGCGATCAACAGGCTCCAGCTCAGCGCCAAGCTCCTCGCGCCCGTCCGCATCCAAAAAGATGTCCAGACGACGACGAGCATTGATGCGCATGTGATGACCACACTTCATGCAGACATCCAGATTCTTTTCCAGCTCCGGGCGGTAAAGCACCGACTCGCAAGAAGGACACTTGTGCCACAGCCCTTCAGGTACAGAACTGCGTTTCACTTCGGAACGCATGATCGAAGGAATCAGTTTATCTACCAGCCAATTGCTCATGCATTACTCTCCACTTGCATGGGCTCGCATGTATCAAGTCCTGAGCTCGACACACAATCCCTGAGCGAATTATGAATTGATGGTGAACGGAGATTGAACAGCATGTCCAACTCAACGCCACCAGGCTCCACCCTAACGGGCTAGCCCAACCTAAACTCTGCTAGTAATTATCAAGCAGAAAAATCATTGATGACCCGAAACGGTTCGGGCCCGACTTAGCCTGTTGACGGTCTTAATTCAATTGCCGTCACATGGCCTCAGTTGATCCTTTTAATCCTAACCACGCCGTACGGCATCAACGAATGCACGAACCTTTTCGTGATCCTTTATACCCTTGGTTGACTCTACCCCGCCGCTGACATCAACAGCGTAAGGACGCACTCTGGCAATGGCATCGGCTACATTTTCAATCCCAAGCCCACCTGCCAGCACGATAGGCCTGGATAATCCCTGCGGTATTTGCGCCCAGTCAAATGCCTGCCCTGTTCCACCGGGAACACCTTGAACATAGGTATCTAGCAAGATGGCATTTGCACTAGCGTATTCCTGACAACGAGCAGCAATGTCTTCACCCGGCTTCATACGCAGCGCTTTCATGTAGGGCCGACGATACCGCGCACAATCGGCTGCCGTCTCCTCACCATGAAACTGCAACAGATCAAGCGGCAAGGCATCCAGTGTTTCGTCAATCTCACAGCGGGACGCATCGACGAAAAGCCCTACCGTTGTCACGAATGGAGGCAAAGCAGAAATGATGCGCTTGGCCTGGGGGATCGATACGGAACGAGGGCTTTTCCTATAAAAGACGAGCCCGATAGCATCGGCGCCAGCATGAGCGGCGGCCAATGCATCCTCGACGCATGTGATTCCACAGATTTTCACACGGACCGCTGACACGTCTTTTTACCCGGACTGAAAAATCAGACGATGGTATCAGAAGGCGGAGGCTTAGTCAGTTCGCCATATCAGGGAGAGCCGACAGGAAATGCGGCCCCAGGTAGCGCTTAGGCAAATCAAACTCTTCAGGGTATTCGACCCTGACCAGATAAAGCCCATAGGGATGCGCCGTCACGCCTCCCGCTTTACGATCGCAGGCGTCCAGCACTTGGGCAGCCCACTCGACAGGCCGCTCGCCTGCGCCGATCGTCATCAATACGCCTGCTATGTTCCGCACCATATGGTGCAAGAAAGCATTGGCCCTGATATCGAGCACAATAAAGCAGCCGAACACCTGCACATGCAGATGATGAACAGTCTTGATGGGAGATTTGGCCTGGCACTGTTGCGCACGGAACGATGTAAAATCATGCGTCCCAACCAAAAGGGCCGCAGCACTTCGCATTCGCTCAACATCTAGCGGACGGTGATTCCAGGTAACTTGCTCGGCCAGATGAGCAGGTCGAATAGGATCGTTGTAAATCACGTAGCGGTATCGACGCGCGACGGCTGAAAAACGCGCATTAAAATGATGAGGCATGGGCTTGGCCCACGCTACGCTAATATCCTTAGGCAGGTTGGCATTTGCCCCTAGCACCCAGGCATGAAGCGGACGATCAACCGCCGTATCAAAATGCACGACCTGACCGCTGGCATGCACAGCCGCATCGGTACGACCCGCGCAGGAAACCGTCACAGGCTGAGCTGCCACCCGGCTCAATGCTTTCTCAAGGGCTTCCTGCACGGATATCACGCCAGCCTGCTGCCTTTGCCAGCCGCGGTAGCGAGCCCCCATGTATTCTACACCAAGGGCTATTCTTGAAACGCCAACGGCAGCCTCCTCGGCTGCCGCTGTGTTAACACTTTCAGTCATATTCAACTCAATTGGGCCAACATCTCGCGAGCCTCATTACGCTGGGCATCACTACCTTCGGCCAGAATCTCATCAAGGATATCTCTAGCCCCATCCGCGTCGCCCATATCGATATAGGCTCGAGCCAGATCAAGCTTGGTTGCCGTCTCATCTTCACCCGAAAGGAAGTCGAAATCGTCATCAAGACCTGAACCACTCTCTGCAGAAAAACTGCCGAAGTCAGTACTGGCTTCGTCTTTGCGCTCCTCAGCTACAGTCTCTTCCCTCAGATCAGGACTGCTCTGCTCCAGGTCAGCATTGGCGCGCTGAAGCTCAGCTTCGAAGCTGTGTGCTTGTGGGTCAGCCGCTTCAGGCGTTTCACGCTCAGCAATAGGCTCTGGCTCTGCTCCTGGCTCGTCAATGGAAAGATCGAAGTCATCCGACAGATCATTCACGTCCGAAGGCTTCGTTTCATTATCTGGCAGATCGAGACTGAAGTCATCCTCAGGAGCATGAACCGCAGGCTCGCTAAAGGCCATCGGCTCAGCGTTGCGATCCGACTCGTCCAGATCCAGAGAGAACTCGTCATTTAACGCCGTATGCTCGGGTGCTACCGGACGCTCCGAATCACTCGACAGATCGAAGTCAAAGTCAAAATCGTCATCCTTGGCAGTCTGAGCAGTGGTTTCTTCTGCGGTAAAATCGAATGTATTCGTATCTTCGCGCACCACCGCTGGCTCTTCAGTGTCATCCAGCTTGAAGTCATCGAAATTCAGATCGAAATCGTCATCGAGCTTCTCAGTAGTCTCGGGCTCATCAAGGCGATGCTCCTCGGACTCACTGACCTCGTGCGCAGCAGCCAGCGCTGCCGCACCCAAGACTGTTGCAGCCGCCGCGGCAGCCATGGCAGGGTAACGGGACTTGAGCTGCTCGACTTCCGGCTGGGATCCACCAATTTCACGCAACTCATTTTCCTGGCGAATGAAGCCCTCACGGTCGCCCATCTCGGCATACACTTCCATGAGTTTCAAACGCAAGTCAGCGCGATGCGGCTCCTCATCACTGGCTTTCTGCAGAACATCAGCAGCCTGATTGAAGCGCCCATAGGCCATATAGATATCAGCCTGACCTAGCGCGTCAGACGGCTGCTTGGCATCGGTGTTCTGATTATCCAGATTGCTTTCGGACAGGTCACTTATATCCAAGCCGTCCAGACTGCTTTCATGAATATCGGGATCGACACGATAGGCACCAATGGACTGCTCCTCTTCCAAGGCGGCCTCACGCTCGGCTTCACGCATGGCGTTGCGGCGAGAGATGACCATCAGAAGAACCAGCAGCGCCAACAGCGCACTGCCACCAATTACACCCAACCAGAGGGTGTTTCCAAATATCTGATCAAGGAAACTGGCGGGCTCTTCGGCAACAGGTTCAACAGGCTGAGCCGGAGCTGCAGTGGCGGGCATGGCAGGCGTAGTAGCCGAAGGCGCCGCAGGTGTTTCGGCCGGCACTTCTGGAGCACTGGCCGAATCGGGCGCCGTATCCTCTGGCGTAGCGGGAGGCGCTGTTTCAGCCTGTTCAGACGCGCTTTGGTCAGCCGTAGGTTGAGCAGGCTCACCCTCTGGCGTTGTGGCCGGCGGAGTGATTACCGGAGCCGACGCCTCAGGGGATTCTGGAGCAACGCCCTGATTGGCAGCCGAAGCCTGCAGCTGAGCTAGCTGGGCATCCTTGAGTTGCATCAGCTTTTGCAACTTGTCCAGCTGACTTTGCAAATCGCTCATGCGACTCTTGAGTTCTTCGTTTTCGCGACGAGTCGAATCCAGACTTTCTTGCGTTACGGCCAGCTTGTCTGCCAGCGCCTGGTTATTACCGCTATTTCCCTGGTCGCTACCAGAGGCTGATTTGCCCTGCTGACCGGAAAGCAGGCGCAGATTGTCCTGCTGCTCGGCCGCCCCCGGTGCACTCTCCGGGCCTTGCCTGTTGGTAGCATCAAGTTGTCGAGGCGAACCTGGCACGTTGGCGGCATCAGCGGCCTGCAGACCACCACGCCAGGCTCGGTTCTGAGCAGCCACTTCTTCCAATGCTTGGCGCTGGGAACGCACTCTGATCTGCTCATCATTGGGGAGACGAAGAACCTGCCCACTCTTCATCAAATTGATGTTATTGCTCAAAAACGCACTAGGGTTACGATCCTGGATAGCCAGCATCATCTGGTGTACAGAGACGTTGTCGTTGGGACGAGTACGGTCTGCCACTTCCCACAGGGTATCTTTCGGGCTGGTCGTGTACTCACCATTCATGGTGACAGGCACACCCGCTGCACCTGAAGGTACCGGGGTTGCCGCTGGACGCGCAGGTCTTGATGGTGCAGGCGCCGTAACAGGCGCTACGGGTGCTGCCGCCATTTGAGGCGTGTAAAGCGGTGGGTCCAGTAGAACGGTGTACTCGCGAAGCACGCGACCGCTTGGCCAGCTCACTTCCAGCAGGAAGTTCAAGTAGGGCTCACGTACCGGCTTGGATGACGTAATACGAATAACACTACGCCCGTCCGCTCGGACTTCAGGCGTAAATTTAAGATCGGTCAGAAAATAGTTTCTATCGACGCCGGCTTTACTGAAGTCTTCAGGGGAAGCCAGAACGGGGCGCAATTCTTCTGCTGAAAGGTCGCGAACATCCTTGAGGTCAATGACCGCATTGAATGGCTGATTCAGCGATGAATTCAGATGAATATCACCGAGGCCAAGGCCATACGTCGCTCCTGACGCAAAGGCGGATGCCGCCGCGATTGCTAGCACTAATTTTCGAACCCGAACCATAGCTTTCCCTTATGATTTCTGTCGGCAGCAGATTTGCTTACCTAGGTACCGTTCAAGATGACCGGCCAGTTTGAACGGTACGCCTAGCCAATTATTTACTGATAAGTCTGCCCTAACTTAAATCAGTATCTTTTACAGATAATGTTTTATCAATAATTCAGCCGTTTGCACGGCATTAAGCGCAGCCGCCTTTCGAACATTATCTGAAACGATCCACATTTCAATCAGATGTGGATCTTCTGGATTATGTCTGACGCGCCCAATCAATATTTCATCACGTCCGATCGCATCATCCACGACCGTTGGATATTCTTCTGCATCAAACAATTCCAAGCCTTCATGCTTAGAATAGGCCAAATTCAGATCTTTTATAGCCAAAATATCACGTGTTTTAACGGTTACCGAAAGACTATCGCCAAAGAACACTGGCACTTGAATACAACTGACCGCCAATGTTCCGAGACTGTTGCCCAACACTTCTTTACACTCGCCCATGACTCTATGCTCAATCGCAGTATAGCCATCTGACTGTGGTTCACCGGTCTGTGCTAGCACATTGAATGCCAACTGCTTGCCAAATACCTTTGGCTCCAGTGGACGCGCATTTAGCAGCTCGGTTGTTTGCCGCGCCAACTCTCGAACACCGGCCCTACCCCGACTAGAGGCAGCGAGACAAGCGGTAACAGTTGCCTGCTCAATAGCACTTTGATGGCAAATGGGAGCCAGTGTACTAATGAGTACTGCGGCAGGTGCACTCGGCACTGACAGCAGACAAGGCCTTTGCTGCTGGCCAATGAGTTCGCTGCTGACGTCCGGCATCACACGCGGCGAACGTAAGCTATCCAAAGAGCCAGTCAGGTCAATAACCGAACATCCCGCCTCGAACGCTTTTTCTGCCAACGTCCCGGCCGATACCGTATCAGCTGCCATAAAGGCCAGTTGAGCCTTGCCAAAATCAAAGTCATCAGCTGCCGTTATGCGCAGGTTTCTGCCGCGAAAGGCAATAGACTGACCAACAGAGTCAGCTGACGCTACCAAATAAAGGTGGACGAGCGGGAAATCACGCTCCTCCAGCAATGTCACGATAGCTTCGCCAACGTTGCCTGTTGCACCAACGACAACGACCGAAAGGGATGTGTTCATGTGCAGGGGCCCAGAATGAAAAAAGGCGGCACTGTAGCGGCCGCCTTTAAGACTTTCAATTGCCGTGAATCATGGAGAAGCATGATCTCAACGGAATGAGGAGTAATACCTCAACGCTCAAGCAAAATACGCAGCATACGGCGCAGCGGCTCAGCCGCTCCCCATAGCAACTGATCGCCGACAGTGAATGCGCCCAGGTATTGGGAGCCCATGTTCAGCTTACGCAGACGACCTACCGGCACGTTAAGCGTGCCTGTTACCGCAGCAGGGGTCAGCTCACGCATGCTGACTTCACGGTGGTTCGGCACCAGCTTGACCCATGGATTGTGCTGACTGATCAAACCTTCGATATCGGAAATCGGCACGTCCTTGTTAAGTTTGAGGGTCAATGCCTGGCTGTGGCAACGCATGGCGCCCACGCGGACACAGATACCATCGACAGGAATCGGGTTTTTGAAGCGGGCCAAGATCTTGTTCGTCTCCGCTTGCGCCTTCCATTCCTCTCGGCTCTGTCCATTAGGCAGCTCCTTGTCGATCCAGGGAATAAGGCTCCCTGCAAGCGGCACACCGAACTGCTCTACCGGGAAAGACTCGCCCCGTAGCGTTTCCGCCACCTTACGATCAATATCCAGAATCGCACTGGCAGGATCTGCCAGATCGTCAGCAACGCTTGCATGTGTCGCGCCCATTTGGCGAATCAGCTCACGCATGTTTTGAGCACCGGCACCTGACGCTGCCTGATAGGTCATTGCGCTCATCCACTCAACCAGGCCAGCCTCGAACAGCCCGCCCAGAGACATCAACATCAGGCTAACGGTGCAATTGCCACCGATGTAGTTCTTGGTGCCCTCGTTAAGCGCCTGGTCGATCACTCGACGGTTTACGGGATCCAGAACGATCACGGCATCGTCATGCATACGCAAGGTAGACGCAGCGTCAATCCAGTAACCGTTCCAACCGGCTTCCCGCAGCTTCGGGAAAACTTCGCTGGTGTAATCGCCGCCCTGGCACGTGATGATGACGTCCAGGCCCTTGAGTTCGTCAATGCTGTAGGCATCTTTCAGCGGAGCGATATCTTTTCCAATGGAAGGACCTTCGCCCCCTACATTGGAGGTGGTAAAGAACACCGGCTCGATCAAGTCGAAATCACGTTCATCCAGCATACGCTGCATGAGCACGGATCCCACCATACCGCGCCATCCGATTAAACCTACACGCTTCATTGCTACTGCACCTTTTTTGGAAGTGGCGGCCGGAAGCGCTCCGGCCGGCCGTACAGATTACTCACTTGCGAGCGCCGCGACTACTGCCTCGCCCATTTCGCGAGTACCTACTTTTTGACAGCCCGCTGACCAGATATCGCCTGTACGCAAGTTCTGGTCCAGAACACGGCTTACCGCCTGCTCAATCGCCTCAGCGGCCTTTGATTGGTTGAAGCTGTAGCGAAGCATCATGGAAACGGAAAGAATCGTAGCCAACGGGTTGGCAATGCCCTGTCCGGCGATATCCGGCGCCGAACCATGACAGGGCTCGTACATGCCTTTGTTGTTGGCATCCAGCGAAGCGGAAGGCAGCATGCCAATCGAACCGGTCAGCATTGAGGCCTCATCCGACAGAATGTCGCCAAACATGTTGTCCGTCACCATCACGTCGAACTGCTTGGGCGCGCGCACCAACTGCATGGCCGCATTATCGACATACATATGACTCAGCTCGACATCGGGATAATCCTTGGCGACCTCTTCCACAACCTCTCGCCATAGCTGACTGGACTCCATGACGTTAGCCTTGTCTACCGAGCAGAGTTTCCTGCCGCGGACACGAGCCATTTCAAAACCGACACGTGCGATCCGGCGAATTTCGCTTTCGCTGTAGGGAAGCGTATTAAAACCCTCACGCTCACCGTTATCGAGCGTGCGGATACCGCGAGGGCCACCAAAGTAGATCCCGCCGGTCAGCTCGCGCACGATCAGAATGTCCAGACCTGACACCACTTCTGGCTTGAGGGTAGAGGCCTCCGCCAATTGCGGATAGAGAATGGCCGGACGCAGATTGGCAAACAGACCTAGCGCAGAACGAATCTTGAGCAAACCCTTTTCAGGACGAATTGCACGATCAAGCTTGTCCCACTTGGGACCACCCACCGCACCCAGCAGAACAGCATCTGCTGCCTGAGCCTTTTCAAGCGTCTCATCAGCCAACGGAACGCCATGCTTGTCGATGGCTGCACCGCCGATCACATCTTCGGTCAGCTCGAAATCCAATGCGAACATGTCGTTGACGCGATTCAGAACCTTAACAGCCTCAGCCATGATTTCAGGGCCAATGCCATCGCCTGGCAGAATGAGGATCTGTTTGCTCATTGTTATCTCACTTATCCATGGAAAAGTAGAGGTGGTGCAAGGGCACCACCCAGATCATATAGGCTGGGCCCAAAGGACCATCACATCGACGGTAAAGGAGCCGTCCTTGTCAATTTCAAAATAATGACGGACTTCCTGACCAATCCGGCCTTGTACTGTGCGTATGGCCTGACGCATGGGCTCAGGCGTATTCATCCGCTCGGCCCACTCCAGGAAGTTCAAGCGCAGCCGCTGGCGAACACAGCGGGTTACTCCCAGACGAGCAACACCCAGCATCTGGAGCCACTCAGCCATGGAGTAGTCTCTGACGTGACTGTTATCACGCAGGATTTCTACGGTCTGAAGATAGGTATCAAGACGGGGGTTGGCAGGCGAGATGACATCTACAAACGCAGCCTGACCATTGAAACGCAGCACACGCCGCACCTCGCTCAGAGCTGAGCCGATGTCACGCCAATGATGCGCGGAATACCGACTAAGAACGAAATCAAAGCTGGCATCCCCAAACGGCAGACGCTCAGCCATCCCGGGTTGCACACTGATATTGTCGATGCCGCGCTCATTGGCCGTACGCTTGACGATGGCCAGCATCTCTTCTGACAGATCCAATGCCACCACCGAGCCCGCCACAGGCGCAATGTTGTAGCTGACATGGCCGGCCCCACACCCTAGATCCAGAACCTTTGCCTGCTCGCGTTTGGCTACCTGCTCCCGCATCTCCTGCAGTTCAGAGCCTTGAGCATGGACGTTACTCCCCAGGTACGACTCAGCCATCGTACCGAATTGGGATTGGACAATTTGTTCGTGATCACCAGCCATGTTGCCTACCTCATGCGTTTTGAAACAACCAGGGATTGGCCTGTTGGTATGTCTTTTCGAATGCCCTGACGGCATCCGCATCCTGCAGGGTCAGACCAATGTCATCCAACCCATTAAGCAAACAGTGCTTGCGGAACGCGTCGATTTCGAAGGGAATGGCTTTGCCATCAGGACGTTTCACAACCTGCGAGGCCAAATCGATTTCAAGGGTATACCCTTCTGTCGACTCAACCTGAGCAAAGAGTTCACTCACTTCCTGTTCTGGCAGGACGATTGGTAATAAACCGTTCTTGAAACTGTTGTTGAAAAAGATATCAGCAAAGCTTGGAGCAATCACAGCGCGAAAGCCGTATCCATCCAGCGCCCAAGGCGCGTGTTCACGGGATGATCCACATCCGAAATTTTCCCGCGCCAGAAGAATGCTGGCCCCCTGGTAACGGGACTGATTAAGCACGAAATCCGGATTGAGTGGACGCTGGCTATTGTCCTGCCCAGGTTGCCCTACATCCAGATAACGCCACTCGTCAAACAGGTTGGGGCCAAAGCCGGTCCGCTTAATGGATTTAAGAAACTGCTTTGGAATGATCTGATCCGTATCGACATTAGCGCGATCCAATGGAGCAACCACGCCTGTATGCTGAGTAAATGCCTGCATGAGATGCTCCTTAAACGCGACCGAATTCACGAACGTCAACAAAATGCCCTGCGATCGCTGCCGCAGCGGCCATGGCGGGACTTACCAGATGCGTACGACCACCGGCACCCTGACGCCCTTCGAAGTTGCGGTTGGATGTGGATGCGCAGTGCTCACCGCTTTCAAGGCGATCCGCGTTCATTGCCAGGCACATCGAGCAGCCCGGTTCACGCCATTCGAAACCTGCATCGATAAAGACCTTATCCAGACCTTCCTTTTCAGCCTGGGCCTTTACCAGGCCAGACCCAGGCACCACCAGCGCCTGCTTGATGGAACTCGCCACCTTACGGCCTTTGGCGACAGCCGCCGCGGCACGAAGGTCTTCAATGCGAGAGTTGGTACAGGAGCCAATGAACACTCGATCCAGACGGATATCAGTAATAGGCTGACTGGCCTGCAATCCCATGTATTTCAATGCGCGCTCAATAGAGCCACGCTTCACGGCGTCTCGCTCCTGGGCCGGATCAGGAACGGCTTGATCTACCGCAACCACCATTTCAGGGGAAGTCCCCCAGCTAACCTGAGGCTTGATCTTGGTCGCGTCCAACTCGACGACGGTATCAAAGACAGCGTCTTCATCAGAGACCAGCCCGCGCCATACTGCTACGGCTTGCTCCCAATACTCGGGCGCAGGGGCAAAAGGGCGTCCTTTTACGTAATCGATTGTGGTCTGATCGACCGCCACCATGCCTACGCGTGCGCCCGCCTCAATTGACATGTTGCAGATTGTCATTCGGCCTTCCATCGACAAGGCGCGAATGGCACTGCCCGCAAACTCGATAGCGTGCCCATTACCTCCCGCCGTACCGATCTTGCCGATCACAGCCAGAATGATGTCTTTGGCGGTTACGCCGAAAGGTAATTCACCCTCGACGCGTACCAACATGTTTTTCATTTTCTTCGCGACCAGGCACTGGGTCGCAAGTACGTGCTCAACCTCGGACGTCCCGATACCATGAGCCAAGGCCCCAAGCGCACCGTTGGTGGACGTATGAGAGTCACCACATACCACAGTCATGCCGGGCAGGATGGCGCCCTGCTCTGGGCCTATGACATGCACGATGCCCTGGCGCACGTCATTCATCTTGAATTGAGTAATACCGAAGTCATCGCAGTTTTCGTCGAGCGTACGAACCTGAATGCGAGACGTCTCATCCTTGATGGAAGCAATACCTTCCTTACGATCCGGCGTGGTTGGCACGTTGTGGTCTGGCGTTGCCAGATTGGCGCCTAGACGCCAAGGCTTGCGCCCAGCCAACCGCAGGCCTTCGAATGCCTGAGGTGAGGTCACCTCATGAATGATATGACGATCAATGTACAGCAGTGCCGAACCATCATCGCGCTGCTTGACCAAGTGCATATCCCAGAGCTTGTCGTAAAGGGTCTTGCCAGCCATCACTAACGTCCTCATCGGCGTGTTTCTATGCCCTTAGGGCTTGTAAGGTGATCCTAACGCTTGATGCTCTCATAAAACAAATTCATAATTTTCATGATCTTCATAACCATTAGGAATCCATCTTTTGGATCTGAATAACCTCAATGCGTTTATAGCAGTTGCTGAGAGTGGAAGTTTTTCCGAGGCAGGCGAACGGCTGCATTTGACACAACCTGCCGTCAGCAAACGAATTGCCAGCCTTGAACAGCAACTGGAAACACGTCTCTTCGATCGTATTGGGCGGGAAATCAGCCTGACCGAATCAGGTCGAGCACTTTTACCTAGGGCTTATCAGGTAAAAGACGCCTTGGCTGACACCCGAAGAGCACTGGCCAATCTCAATGGCGAGATTGCCGGCAAACTGATTTTAGCCACTAGTCATCACATCGGATTACATCGGCTACCGCCGATACTCAGGAACTTTACACGCCTATACCCAAAAGTTTCTCTGGATATTCGCTTTCTTGACTCAGAAGCGGCATATGAGGAAGTGCTACAGGGGCGTGTGGAGCTTGGCATTATCACCTTGGCGCCAGAAGCATCACCGCTTATCCAGGCCTCACCTGTCTGGGATGACCCCCTCGATTTTGTCGCAGCGCCTGAGCACCCCCTGGCCATGTCAGAGCAAATCAGCCTGGCTGACGTTGCTGCGCACCCTGCCGTTTTCCCAGGCGGAAATACCTTTACCCATCACATCGTGCGGGGCTTGTTCGAGGCACAGCAGCTCACACCCAATATTGCAATGAGCACAAACTATCTGGAGACCATCAAAATGATGGTCTCTATCGGCATTGCCTGGAGTGTCCTGCCGCGAACAATGCTTGATGACCAAGTCGTGAGACTTCCCTTGCCGGGAATACACCTCAAACGTCGCCTGGGCTATATCGTTCACACAGAACGAACGCATTCCAATGCAGCCAAGGCCTTTATGAAGCTATTGAACGATTTGCATGTATGAATAAAAAAGGGGCCGCACATGGCGCCCCCTTTTCTATTGTTTGATGGCCGCTGTACTTAGGCACTCTGACCTTCCAGCGCAGGCTTTTCATCGGCACTCAACTGACCGTTGATGGCGATGCGTTTGGGCTTGGCCTCTTCCGGTACTTCACGTACCAGATCGATGTTGAGCAGGCCATTCTTCAAGCTCGCACCCTTCACCTCAATGTGATCAGCCAGGCGGAAGGACAGCTTGAAGGCACGCTGGGCGATGCCCTGGTGCAAGTAGGTCACGCTGTCGGCGCTCTTCTCACGGCGGCCGCTCTTCACGGTCAACACGCCCCGCTCCACTTCGAGCTCAAGGTCGTCTTCGGCAAGGCCGGCAGCCGCGATCACGATGCGATAGCGATCGTCGCCGTGCTTTTCCACGTTATAGGGTGGGTAGGAGCTACCCGACTCGTTGCGCAGCGCGGATTCGAACAGGTCATTGAAGCGGTCAAATCCAACGGAATGGCGGAACAAGGGAGCAAGAGAGAATGCAGTGTTCATATAGGGAATCTCCTGAGTCATCAGCAAGTTTCAACGCAAGGCCCGACTTCGGCGCCCTGCAGGATTCGATATAGGAACCCGCTCGCTTTTTTCAAGTAGCACACCCGATGAACGGTAACTGAACTGGACTATGCAACCGAAGGAATTGAGGGCTGCAAGCCAAGCAGCGTATCGATCCGCTCGCATTCTGTCTCACGGCGTATTTCGCCAAACAACGTCAGCGCCTCCTCATAATTACGAGAAAGCATACCCAACCACTGCTTGAAACGTCCCGGCGCATAGCGTGGCGCCATCTTCTGGCGCGCTTTGAGCCAGAAAATCTGTAGCAGCGCGAACAGCTCTTCCCACTGCATAGGCTCAACATGCTCACCCTTGACGCTGGCCGCTATCTGTCGCGCCAGGTCAGGCCGGGAAACCAATCCACGCCCCAACATAACTTCCGCGATACCGCACACCTCACGGCACCGCCAGTAATCCTCCAGCGTCCAGATCTCGCCGTTAGCCAGTACAGGAACGTCGACGACTTCCGCAACCCTGGCAATCCACTCCCAGTGAGCTGGCGGTTTATAGCCATCTTTTTTGGTGCGGGCATGCACAACCAACTGTTGCGCCCCGCCAGAAACCAACGCTTGAGCGCACTCCAGCGCGCCTTCAGGGCTGTCATAGCCCAACCGCATCTTGGCTGTCACCGGGATAGACGAAGGCACGGCACGACGAACATGCGAGACAATCGAGTGCAACAGCTCTGGCTCGTTAAGGAGGATGGCACCGCCCTTGGAGTTGTTAACAGTCTTGGCAGGACAACCAAAATTCAGATCAATGACCGGAGCACCCAGCGTACAGGCGTACGCCGCATTCTCTGCCAGGCAGACAGGGTCCGATCCTAGGAACTGAACTCGCATGGGTACTCCCGCTCGCGTCATCGAGCCGCTTGCCAACTCCGGAGCGTATTTTTCATACGTTGCTAGAGGCAATAGCCGGTTGGTAATGCGAATAAACTCCGTGACACACCAGTCGATGCCACCTACCTGCGTTAGCAGATCACGCAGAATCTCATCAACCAGCCCCTCCATGGGCGCCAAAGCGATTTGCATATAGACCTCTGGAACACTTAAAGCGAATCAGGCAGCGCCTGACCGTAACCCTGAATGAAAGCCTCAGGCATACGCCGCGGCTTACCTGAAGAGAGCTCTATACATACGAAAGTCGTGACTGCACGCAGCAAGGTCATACCATCGGACGGGCGCATCAGTTGAAAACGACGTGTCATACGTAGCCGCCTGTCCCAATCAGTCAACCATGTTCCCAGCAGCAACTGATCACCGTCGAAAGCACTTGCGAGATAGTCGATCTCGTGCCGAACTACCGCCATGGCGCGGTCCAACCGGTGAAACTCGTTAACACCAAGTCCTAAGCTACTTGAATGCTGCCAGGCACACTGTTCTAGCCAGGCGACGTAAACAGCATTATTGGCATGCCCAAGCGCATCGATGTCAGTCATTGATACCTGCAACGATATGACGAACGGATTTTCAAGTTCCCAGTTCATATAGCCTCGCCGGAACATGTCTGCGTAAGTTTTTCAGGGCACAAAAACAAAGGGCTTGCATTTCTGCAAGCCCTTTGGGGTATGGCGCGCTCGAGAGGATTCGAACCTCTGACCGCTCGGTTCGTAGCCGAGTACTCTATCCAGCTGAGCTACGAGCGCGCAACTTGGTGCTTTTATATCCAGACCACCACTGGTAAAACCGGGTGTTTTTTAAACACCCTTCAAAATGGCGCGCTCGAGAGGATTCGAACCTCTGACCGCTCGGTTCGTAGCCGAGTACTCTATCCAGCTGAGCTACGAGCGCGCTGAGGGTGCACATTATAGGCTCATATCTTTTTAAGTCAAGCGAATTTCTTAATAGAATCAGAGGGATAGAACTCTGAATCGCTTTTCCCGAAGCCTGTAACGTAAATGGCGGTGAGGGAGGGATTCGAACCCTCGACACCCTTTTGAGGTGTACTCCCTTAGCAGGGGAGCGCCTTCGGCCTCTCGGCCACCTCACCGCGACGGGGCGTAATATACGCGATTTTTTCCCGTATGCAAGCAAAAAGTTAAATAAAAATCAGATGTTAGGTTCTTGGTCCTTTTCCTTTTGAATTCGCTGGTAGATTTCCTCACGGTGAACCGCCACTTCTTTAGGAGCATTCACCCCAATGCGCACCTGATTTCCCTTAACTCCCAAGACCGTTACGGTCACTTCATCACCTACCATAAGGGTTTCTCCAACCCGTCGAGTTAGAATAAGCATTCCTTTTCTCCTTTCGTTCAGGACCACAGTCTGCAAAAAATCAGGATCAATTCCGGGAACCCGCGATCCTTACTGATCTATTGACCAATACCGCCAGAAAGAAAGTTCCGGCGGCATGATCAAATCGATGGAAGGCATCCAAAAACGCCCTCCAGAGAGATTGGCTATTCGCTTACCCGAGCAGGCGCATCGAGTTCGAAAGCCGTGTGAAGGGCACGCACAGCCAATTCCAGGTATTTCTCTTCGATAACGACCGACACCTTGATCTCAGACGTCGAAATCATTTGTATATTGATACTTTCTTTAGCCAGCGCTTCGAACATTTGACTCGCTACCCCGGCATGAGAACGCATACCCACCCCAACGATTGATACCTTGGCGATCTTGGTATCACCGGTTGCCTCACGTGCGCCGATGGTCGCTGCCGTCTGCTTTAGGATTTCAAGCGCATTCTGGTAGTCGTTACGGTGTACCGTAAACGTGAAGTCCGTGGTGTTATCGTGCGAAACATTCTGCACGATCATGTCGACCTCAATATTGGCCGCACTGATGGGACCCAGGATCTTGAATGCAACGCCCGGGGTGTCTGGAACACCGCGGATGGTCAGCTTGGCTTCGTCACGATTAAAGGCGATGCCGGAGATGATCGGCTGTTCCATGGATTCCTCGTCATCAAGAGTAATTAGGGTGCCTGGACCCTCTTTAAAACTATGAAGTACGCGCAGAGGCACGTTGTATTTGCCTGCAAACTCAACCGAGCGAATCTGCAGAACCTTCGAGCCGAGACTAGCCATTTCCAGCATCTCCTCGAAGGTGATCTTTTCAAGACGACGTGCATGAGGCACTACGCGCGGATCAGTAGTATACACACCGTCCACATCGGTATAGATCTGGCATTCATCTGCTTTGAGCGCAGCTGCAAGCGCGACACCCGTGGTGTCAGAGCCGCCCCGGCCCAAGGTAGTGATATTGCCCTGCTCATCCACGCCTTGGAAACCTGCCACAACCACGACTCGCCCTGCCTTGAGTTCGGCACGGATACGATGTTCGTCAATGCTGACGATACGCGCCTTGGTAAAAGCGCTATCGGTCAGGATCCGGACTTGTCCACCGGTGAAGGACACGGCCGGAACACCCCGCTTGGTCAATGCCATGGCAAGCATGGCGATGGTCACCTGCTCACCTGTTGACACCATTACATCCAACTCGCGCGGGTTTGGCTGCGGCATGATTTGCTTAGCCAGGTCGATCAGACGATTGGTCTCGCCACTCATGGCAGAAACCACTACTACGATATCGTCACCGGCTTCGCGAAACTTCTTGACCTTTTCGGCCACCTGTTCGATGCGCTCGACAGTACCCACCGAGGTGCCGCCGAACTTCTGTACGATCAATGCCATTTGATTGCTGCCTAACGCGAGGGCGCTCATTTAACAATTCAGGTATACACCTGCCAAGGGCTCACAGAGCGCGATGCGAGCCCCATCGCTTATTCAATCACAATCCCGCTTCGGCAAAGCTGCGGGCCAACTCAAGTGCGCCTTCCAGCGCAGCCGGATCGGTACCGCCACCCTGAGCCATATCAGGGCGACCACCACCCTTCCCGCCTACATGCGCAGCAGCCTGCCTCATCAGATCGCCCGCTTTCAGTCGACCGGTCAGATCCTGGGTCACGCCCGCGACCAGCACGACCTTACCGTCTTGCTCGCCACCCAGCAGAATCACGGCAGAGCCCAGCTTGTTCTTGAGCTGATCGACCATGGCCATCAGCGCCTTGCTATCCAGCCCATCAAGGCGAGCAGCCAGCACCTTAACGCCCTTGACCTCGACGGCAGATCCCGCCAGGTCATTACCAGCTGCGCTGGCGGCCTTGGCCTTGAGCTGCTCAAGTTCCTTTTCTAGTTGACGGTTACGTTCAAGCACACCGGAGAGCTTATCGAGAACATTTTCACGACTGCCTTTGAGCAGGCCTGCCGCTTCCTTGAGCTGCTCTTCCGCCTTGTTCAGGTACGCCAGCGCACCAGCACCAGTTACCGCCTCGATACGGCGTACACCTGATGCCACACCGCCTTCACTGATGATCTTGAACACACCAATATCACCGGTGCGGGCAACGTGAGTGCCGCCACAGAGTTCAATGGAGAAGCCGTCACCCATAGTCAGTACGCGCACGGTATCGCCATACTTCTCACCGAACAGCGCCATGGCACCTTTGCGCTTGGCGCTTTCGATGTCCATTAGCTCGATTTGAACCGTCGTGTTCCGGCGAACCTCGGTATTGACGATTTCCTCCAGCTCCTTGAGCTGTTCAGGTTTGATGGCTTCGAAGTGACTAAAGTCGAACCGCAGACGCTGACTATCAACCAGGGAGCCCTTTTGCTGGACGTGATCGCCCAGCACCTGACGCAGTGCGGCATGCAGGAGGTGCGTCGCCGAGTGGTTAAGTGCCGTAGCCTGGCGCACAGAGGCGTCGACTTGTGTTTCCAGCGTCTCGCCTACCTTGAGCGTACCAGCGGCAACCAGGCCATGATGCAGGAACGCACCGCCTGCCTTGGTAGTGTCACGCACATCGAAACGCTGGCCGTCAGCGAACAGATAACCGCTGTCACCCACCTGACCGCCCGACTCGGCATAGAAAGGTGTCTGATCAAGCACCACGACACCTTCGTCACCTTCAACCAGTTGAGGCACCGGGCTGCCCGCCTTGAACAGCGCAACGATCTTGCCATTACCGGCGTGACTGTCATAACCCGTGAAGAGCGTCTCGCCCTCGACTTTGACCAGACTGTTATAGTCCACACCAAACGAGCTGGCCGAGCGGGCCCGCTCACGCTGAGCTTCCATTTCACGTTCAAACCCTTCCTCATCCAGGGTCAGGTTGCGCTCACGTGCGATGTCGTTTGTTAAATCAACGGGGAAGCCGTAGGTGTCATACAGCTTGAACACCACATCACCCGGGATCACATCGCCTTCAAGGCCAGCCAGATCCTGCTCCAGAATCTTGAGGCCCTGCTCCAAGGTTTTGGCAAATTGCTCTTCCTCGGTACGTAGAACGCGCTCGATATGTGCCTGCTGATCCTTTAGCTCAGGGAATGCCTGGCCCATTTCAGCCACCAGGGCCGCCACGATCTTGTGAAAGAACGTACCCTTGGCGCCGAGCTTATTACCGTGACGGCAGGCACGACGGACGATACGACGTAGTACATAGCCGCGACCTTCGTTGGAAGGCAGTACACCATCGGCAATCAGGAAGCCGCAGGAGCGAATGTGGTCGGCTACAACCTTGAGCGAAGGCGCGTCATCATTGGCGCAGCCGATTGCCTGTGCAGAAGCCGCCAAAAGATTCTTGAACAGATCAATTTCGTAGTTGGAGTGAACGTGCTGCAGAACGGCACTGATACGCTCAAGCCCCATCCCCGTATCCACACTGGGCGCCGGTAACGGGTGAAGAACCCCGTCAGCCGTACGGTTGAACTGCATGAATACGTTGTTCCAGATCTCGATATAACGATCACCGTCTTCTTCTGGCGAGCCGGGTGGACCGCCCCAGATGCCTTCACCATGGTCGAAGAAGATTTCTGTGCAAGGGCCGCAGGGACCTGTATCGCCCATTGCCCAGAAATTATCCGAGGCGTAGGGAGCGCCCTTGTTATCACCGATACGAACCATGCGCTCGGCAGGCACGCCAACGTCCTTGGTCCAAATGTCGTAGGCTTCATCATCGGTGGCATAGACGGTAACCCAGAGCTTTTCCTGCGGCAGACCCAGCCACTTGGGTGAGGTCAGGAATTCCCACGCATAACTGATGGCGTCACGCTTGAAATAGTCGCCAAAGCTGAAGTTACCCAGCATCTCGAAAAAGGTGTGGTGACGTGCTGTATAGCCGACGTTTTCCAGGTCGTTATGTTTACCGCCGGCACGTACGCATTTCTGACTGCTGGTCGCACGGGTATAGGTGCGCTTTTCAAGGCCGAGGAAACAATCCTTGAACTGGTTCATGCCTGCATTGGTGAACAGCAGGGTTGGGTCGTTCGCGGGGATCAGCGAACTTGAGGCCACTCGAGTGTGCCCCTTCTCTTCAAAGAAGCGGAGGAAGGCTTCACGGATTTCTGCGCTTTTCATAAATTCTTCCAGACAGATACAGGGCTACAGCGCGCCAGCAAAGTCTTGCAGTATATCGGGACGGAGCGCCGGCTGTCGTCAATTTGCGATATAGGCGTTGCCTATTTGATTCAAGTGGATTCAGGCCTTGCGATAGGCGGCGAATGCCTCCAGCACGGTTTCAATGTTTGCGCTGGATACATCCAGATGCGTCACCAACCTTAACCGTGCGGCCGGGCTGACTACAATGCCTCTTTCTCGCAGAAAAGAAGCGAGTTTGGGAGCCTTGTCGCCCGCGGCAAGGTAAACCATATTGGTCTGCACCGGCTCGACAGTGTAGCCCAGCTTTTCAAGTCCTTCAGCGAGGCGTGCTGCGTTGGCATGGTCTTCTGCCAGTCGGGTCACGTTGTGCTGAAGCGCGTAAAGTCCTGCTGCCGCCAGGACGCCCGCCTGGCGCATGCCGCCGCCAACGACCTTACGCCAGCGAATGGCCTTATCGATCAATCCCTGGCTGCCACACAGAACCGATCCTACTGGCGCGCCAAGACCTTTTGAGAGGCACACCGATACAGAGTCGAAGTGACGTGTAATGTCTTTTGGTGGAACGCCCAGCTTGACGACCGCATTGTAGAGACGGGCGCCATCCAGATGGAGTGCCAATTCATGCTCGTGGGTAAAGCGGCGTGCATCCGCAAGATAGCTCAGGGGAAGCACCTTGCCATGCATGGTGTTTTCCAGCGCCAGAAGGCGGGTACGTGCAAAATGAAAATCCCTGGGCTTGATGTAGGACGCTACGCGATCCAGATCCAGGCTTCCGTCAGCCTCCATCTCGACTGGCTGTGGCTGGATCGAGCCCAGAACAGCGGCCCCACCGCCTTCATATTTGTAGGTATGCGCCAGCTGCCCTACTAGGTATTCATCACCTCGCTCGCAGTGCCCCATCAGCCCCAGCAGGTTGCTCATGGTCCCACTCGGCACAAACAAACCAGCCTCGAAACCCAGCTCATCTGCCAGATAATGCTGCAACTTGAGAACGGTAGGGTCCTCACCGTAGACGTCGTCCCCCACCTCAGCCTTCGCCATGATGTCGCGCATCGCTGGCGTAGGCTGGGTGACGGTATCACTTCTCAAATCGATGAGGCTCATGCAAACAGCTCCGGAAAGAGAAAATCCCGATGCTAATGCAAAGCCGCCTCGAAAATCACGAATTGTCTAAAGCTTTGGTTGGAACGATCAAAATCCCTGCGCGCAGACCGGGCCTTACGTTGGGATTTGGAAAGATGATCCTGGCGTCCGTTTCAGTGACTATCCACTTTTGAGAACCATCCTCTGCAAGCAGATAGCCTTCGGGCAGTGGACTGAAATTCGCGACATCGTCAGCCAGATGCAGGCGAAACGCTTCACTCTGCTTGATGATTTCTCGCGAGACGTGAAACACCTTGAGCCGCTCCAGTGTTTGCGGCAACTCGGGCTCGCACTGCTCAATGATAGCCTTGAGTCGGGACTCGAGCTGACTGACATCGACTCCGGCATTCTGACCGAATGGACGAGCCTTTCCCAACTCAAGCGTAAAGGCTTCAGCCTGATGGGCCGCGTAGCTGTAGGCGCTGAAGGTGATACCAGGCTTGCTCTGCAATAGCACAGCGTCAATACCGGCGGCTTCGAGCCTGGCCATCTCAGCCTGCGAGTGCTCTCGCCCCTCGCTCCAGGGATACAGCGCAAACCGCTCAATGGCCGAACCACGGATCGCCGTATGCAGATCGTAATGCAGTCGAGCCCTGTCCGGCTCGCTGAAAAAGTGTGCGACCAAGCGCTCCAGCTGATCGGCCCGCTGAGCTTCGAATCCTGACGTCAGCACATGCTTACCGTTGAACAGGCGATTCATATCCTGTTCGACAAAGCGAACATTGCGCCGCATGGCTTCGGGATTGCCCAGAAGAAAGAGAATGCGAACACGAGGCTTTATCTCACCTCTCGCAATGCGTTTGAGCAGCCGATCCAGCATTTCAATAGGTGCTGTCTCGTTGCCGTGGATACCGGCTGAAAGCAGGAGGTCGATCCCTGCATCCGTTCCGTTGGCCGGCTTGACGAGCAAGGCACCCTCACTCAACCATTGCAAGCGAATACCGCTGGAGGTGACCTGGATTTTTTCGGCTGGCTCTCGGCCAGCCAGTGTGAGTTCAAGCAGTTTGCCCAGAGAAAGACCGTACTGTTCCGTCATGATGATCCTGGCTGGCAAGTAGTGTTAGTCAGTGATCATGCCCACAACCACAATCTGGACCATGCTCATGGTCCTCTTCGACCGGCTCCAGACTGAGCGCCAGTCCAAACTGGTTCACTGCCTGCGGGCGTAACCCCAGTACCGGGGTCTCAGCCTCATCTTCAAAGGACTCGGCATAGATCGTAAGCCCACCCTGTCCGTCTGGCTCCAGCCAGAGGTCACGGCCATTGATTTGAACAGCAACGCGGGCAGCTCGCGCTTCGCGGCGCTCGCCTTGGGTGTCTTCGAGAATAAGGGACAAGCTTTCGATCATGTCTGTACTCAATCGATCTGGAATGGATAAACCGAACCCAGCTTCAAGATTTGTGTAAGCTCATCCAGGGCTGTTCGGCACTCAAGTAGTAGCTGCGGATCAGCCAGATCAGATACGTTAAGGCGATCCCGGTAGTGAGTATCTACCCAGGTTACCAGTCGTGTATAGAGCTCGGACGTCATCAGCATACCAGGATTGACGGCTTCAAGCTCTGTCTGCTTCAGCGCTACACGTAGCCGTAGACAGGCTGGCCCCCCACCGTTCTGCATGCTCTGTTTGAGGTCGAATACCTTGACTTCGCGGATAGGCCCATCACTTTTGACGAGCTGATCCAGATATGTCCACACCTGAGCATTCTGGCGGCACTCTTCAGGCACGATCAGTAATGTCTGGCCATCCGGCTTGAGCAGCAATTGGCTATTGAACAGGTAAGACCGTACCGCGTCATTGACGCTTACCTGACTACGGGGTACGCATACGGCGCGCAGCGTTCCGCCACGTCGAGCCAGCTTGTCGGTCAACTCCTTGAGCACGCGATCGCTTTCGAGGAAAGCATCCTCGTGATAGAACAATACTTCAGCATTGCCCACCGCGATCACGTCATTGTGGAAGACCCCCTGGTCGATGACTTCAGGATTCTGCTGAGCATAGACCACACCCTCTTCCGTCAGTCCATGCAGCCGCGCTATGGCCTGGGAGGCTTCCAGGGTTTGACGCGCCGGATAACGCTGCGGCGCCGGGTAGCGGTTGTCGAAAGCACTCCGACCAAACACGAAGAACTCTACGCCAGCCTCGTCATAGTCGCGGCAGAAACGTGTGTGGTTGGCAGCCCCTTCATCACCAAACTGGTTTACGGCAGGCAAGGCCGGATGATGCGCAAAATGCGTTTCATCACGAAACATGGCCGCCAGTACACGACTGGTCGTAGGATGCTCGATGCTACGATGAAACTTACTGTTCAGGTTGGCTGCCGTGAAGTGCACCCGTCCATCCGCCGTATCTGCGCTAGGACTGATGGTAGCGGCATTGGCCGTCCACATTGAAGAAGCAGAGCTGACCGAGGCAAGCAGCGGCAAGGCTTCCCTGGCGGCGCGTTCTATGACCTGAGCATCTGTCCCGGTGAAGCCCAGCTGGCGCAACGCAGCAACGTGGGGACGCTCCTGAGGCGCGAATACGCCCTGTTTGAAGCCGAGCTCCATCAACGCTTTCATTTTGGCCAGCCCCTGGCGAGCGGCTTCGCGAGGATTCGAAGTGAGCTGCCCATTGCTTTGAGAGGCTACGTTTCCATAGGAAAGCCCACCATAGTTATGGGTCGGGCCGACCAATCCGTCAAAATTGACTTCATAAGCGTTCATAGATGGACTCCAGGCAACAGTGTTGCCGGTAAATCAAGCGTGTCGGCTTCCAGCGAGGCGACCGGATAAGCGCAGTAGTCCGCCGCATAATAAGCGCTGGGACGATGATTGCCGGAAGCGCCTATACCGCCAAAGGGAGCACTGCTGGCAGCGCCTGTCAAAGGCCTGTTCCAATTGACAATGCCCGCGCGCGACTCGATCAGGAATTGTTCGTACCTCGCGCTGGATGACGAGAGCAAGCCTGCCGCCAGGCCAAAGCGGGTAGTGTTAGCCTCGCGTACAGCTTCGTCGAAGCTCTCATAGCGAATGACTTGCAGCAACGGCCCGAAGAACTCCTCGTCAGGGCGATCGGCAACGCTGGTCACATCCAGAATGCCAGGCGTGAGCAAAGCGCTCTCAGCATGAGGCTGAGTCATGGTCAGCAGTGGCACTGCACCCTTGGCCAGGAAACGCTCTTGCGCTTCAAGTAGCTGGCGGGCAGCGTCCAGAGAGATCACAGCCCCCAGGAAAGGAGCCGGCTCCTCATCAAACCGCCCTACCTGCAACCTGGCCGCTGCCTGTACCAGACGCTCCAGGATGATATCGCCCTGCTCCGTATTCGGTACTAACAGACGGCGTGCACAGGTGCAGCGTTGCCCGGCTGAAATGAAGGCAGACTGTACAATCGTGTAGACCGCTGCATCGATCTGATCGACCATGTCGACCACCAGCGGATTATTCCCTCCCATTTCAAGCGCCAGGATCTTGTGGGGGGCACCGGCAAACTGTTGATGGAGCAAGGCGCCCGTCCGGCTTGACCCCGTAAAGAACAGCCCATCGAGGTCAGGCTGCGCAGCCAAGGTGACACCAGTAGCGCGAGCCCCTTGCACCAGGTTGAGTACACCTTCCGGTAACCCCGCCTCGATCCAGCACTTGACCGTCAGCTCAGCGACAGCAGGCGTCATCTCACTGGGCTTGAAAACAACAGTATTTCCTGCCAGCAAAGCCGGCACGATATGCCCGTTGGGTAAGTGGCCTGGGAAGTTATAAGGACCAAATACCGCAACAACACCATGGGGCTTGTGTCGTAGCCGCGTTCTAGCCTCGCCCAAGACGCCCGCCTTTTCACCCGTGCGCTCATGGTAGGCCTGAACCGAGATGGCCACCTTGTTTATCATACTGGTGACTTCTGTCGCAGCTTCCCAAAGAGGCTTGCCGGTTTCCACACCAATGGTATTGGCCAGTTCCTGGCTACGCGTCCTGAGTGTTGCTGCAAAGGCTTCGAGCACCTTGATACGCTCGTCCAGCGGCTTGCGAGCCCATGCAGGAAAAGCGGCGCGAGCAGCGGCTATAGCGTCCGATACCTGCTTGTCAGAGGCTTCGTTTCCACGCCAGATCACGGTTTGCCCGACAGGGTTGAGCGAAGTGAATTCGGCGCCTTCGCCAGCCAGCCATTGACCGCCAATGTAATGCGTACTCATGTCGTTTTCTCCTAGGGCGCTACTGACACTGCGCGGACCTGAGCGCCAGCAGACAGCTGCAGCCTTCTCGCCGTAACAGGGTCAACCACCAGTGTTCCAGAGGCTACCCGTGCAGGTGCAGCGGTAATCCGGCAGCCTTCTCGCTTACGGTTGTGAATTACATAGGGCTGGGCATCTTCGCCCGGCGTGCCGATGGACAAAACGAGTATCTGGCTATCCCGAATGGCACGAACCTTGTCGGTTTCGCATTCAATTGCCGGGCCCGCGTCGAAGATGTCCACATATCCTTGGTAGGCAAACCCTTCTGCATTGAGCATGCGAAGTGCAGGCTCGGTATCAGGATGGACGCGACCAATGACAGCCCGTGCTTGCTCTGAAAGGAAACACGTGTAAAGCGGAAACTTGGGCATGAGTTCGGCAATGAATGACTTATTGCCCACACCGGTCAGGTAATCCGCTTGAGAAAACTCCATCTTGAAGAAGTTACGCCCCAGGTTTTCCCAGAAAGGCGAAAGTCCTCGGCTGTCCGACACCCCACGCATTTCTGCGATCAGCTTATCTGAGAACAACGAGCGGAACTCGGCAATGAACAGAAAGCGCGCCTTGGACAACAGACGGCCGTTCAATCCGTTACGATGGCCTGCGTGCAGAAATAACGAGCAGAGCTCCGAATTACCGGTCAGGTCATTGGCCATGAACAGCGTGGGAATCTGCTGGTGGATATTGAGTTCGCGAGAGGCACTGACTGTCAGCCCCACCCGGTAGTTGTACCAGGGCTCACGTAGACCTACGGCGCCGGCAATACCGGAAATACCGATAACGGTGCCATCGTCCTGCTCGAGTACGAAGAGATAATCCGCATCGGCACGCTCGACGTCGCCGCGGAAGGTTTTTTCAGCCCATTCCACCCGATGAGCCAGACGCTCTTCACTGGCAGGCAAAGTGGTAAGCCCGGCGCCTGTAGTGCGCGCAAGCTCGATTAGCGCGGGCAGATCCGCGCGGGTGACAGGACGAATGATCATATTCCCTCCGATGACCCAGGCCGGCGCTTCGCCGCGCCTGCGTCTGACGTGCCCTGGGCACGCACTACTCTCATGACGACAGCACGTATCATGGTTAAACAGCGACGAGCCGTACGGTATCGCCAGCCTTGACGTTGAGCGCGGCGGCGGCGGCACTCGACAGAACTGCCGGCGCTCCTGGCTCCCAATCGAGCTCGTGAACAATGGCACGGAAGTCCTGTAGCAGATCATTGCTGATCAGATAGGCACGGTTGCCGTCGACCGCATCCTGCACCTCCACCGCGACCACATGACTCCCTGCCATCGAACGGATGTTGTTGGTACGCGCATGCAACGTCGGACCGCCATCGAAAATATCGACGTAATTGTCAGTTTCGAAGCCTTCGCGGGTCAGGATATCGAAAGTGATCTGCGCACGTGGATGAACCTGGCCAATGGCCTCTTGGGCGGCATCTGTCAACAACGGCACATAGATCGGATAGATCGGCATCAGCTCGGCCAAAAAAGTGCGACTCTTGGCACCGCAGATGCGCTCCGCTTCGGCATAGCTCACATCAAAGAAGTGACGGCCTACTGAGTCCCAGAACGGCGAATCGCCCTGCTCGTCACTCATGCCTACGATTTCGACCACGACAGACTCGGCAAATCGCTCGGGATGGCCAGCCATGAACATCAATCGACCCCGAGAATTGAGCTCGGCTATAGGGGTATCCAGAAAATCACGATCGATGTAGAAGCTGCTCAGCACACTGTTGCCCGTCAGGTCGTGGCAGAGTGAAAGCACATGCGTCTTATTGTGAATCTTGAGCTCACGCGAGGCATGGATAAAGGTCTCGTTGCGAAAGCTGTAAAACGGTTCGGAAAAGCCAGCCGTGGCAATGATGGCTGAACAGCCAACCAGACGCCCCGTGTCTGAATCCTCCAGAACGAAGAAATAACTTTCCTCGCCATTGAAGCTTACTTCGGCGGCAAAAGAGGCTTCTGAAACCCGGATCTTTTCCTTGAGCCGCTCGATGTCATCCGGCAAAGAGGTGACACCTACCGGACTGTCCGCGGCCAGATGCTGCACATGGGGCAAATCAGCTGCCCGAGCAGGTCGCATCACCAGCATGAAGTCACTCCTTCTAATTTTTCTAATTGAAATCGCTCTTGAATACCGTGGCGCCTCCCTGCGCCACGTTCAGGCTCAAGCCTGGGTAATGCGGGCCACAGCGCGCTCTAGTCGCGCCAGGCCTTCATCAATGTCAGCCTCGCTGATGACCAGACTGGGAGCAAAGCGGATGACATCCGGACCGGCCTGAAGCACCATCAGCGACTCCTCGTTGGCTGCCGTCAGCACTTCCTTCGCCCGACCTTTCCAGGGCTCGCTCAGCGGAGCGCCAATCAGCAGGCCCATCCCGCGAACACCGGAAAAGATGCCGTACTTGCTGCCCATGGCCTCAAGCGCGGTACGGAAACGGTTATGGCGAGTCTTCACACCCTCTAAAACCTCAGGCGTGTTGACTACGTCCAGCAGGGCGGAACCGATAGCACAGCCGAGAGGGTTACCACCGTAGGTGCTGCCGTGAGTGCCTACCGAAAGATGTGCCGCCAGCTTGTCAGTTGTCAGCATTGCCGCCAACGGGAAACCGCCACCAATGCTCTTGGCTGTAGTCAGTACATCAGGTGTGATGCCGTAGTGCATGTAGGCATAAAGGTGGCCGGTACGGCCTACCCCACTCTGCACCTCATCGAATACAAGCAGTGCGCCATATTGGTCGCACAGGTCACGTGCGCCTTGCAGATACGCCTGGTCACACGGCAGTACTCCACCCTCGCCCTGGATGGGCTCGAGCACGACCGCACAGGTCTTTTCGGAGATGGCCGCCTTGAGTGCGTCCAGATCGTTATAAGGCACATGGGTGATACCTTCGATCTTTGGACCAAATCCTTCCGAATACTTGGGCTGCCCGCCCACGCTTACCGTGAACAGTGTGCGGCCATGAAAGCTGTTGGTTGCAGCAATGATTTCATAACGGCTTCCGCCACTGACGTCATGCCCATAACGACGGGCCAGCTTGAACGCAGCCTCGTTGGCTTCTGCGCCGGAGTTGGCAAAAAACACCCGGTCGGCAAAGGTAGCGTCAACCAGCTTGCGAGCCATGCGTAATGCAGGCTCGTTGGTGTAAATGTTGGATACATGCCAGAGCTTGTTAGCCTGCTCCATTAAGGCCTGCATCAGGGCGGGATGACCGTGCCCCAGTGCGTTAACCGCAATGCCGCCAGAGAAGTCGATCAGCTCACGCCCGGCCTGGTCCCAGATGCGTGAACCTTCGCCTCGGACGGGAATGAATGCGGCGGGCGCATAGTTGGGCACCATGATCTGGTCGAAGTCGGTGCGTTGCACCGAGAACTGCGGAGCAGACATCGAAAATTCTCCTGCCTGTTGTGAGCTAGCGATGGAAGGATTGTAGGGAGTAGATCACGCCGGGCATTGCCGCTATGCGACAACTATTTACAGCGCACAACCAGCCAGCGGAGCGGCTTACAGATATGCGACAGAAAACATCGGCAATACGCAGTCTAGGGTGTACGGAGAGATGCGGGAAGCATCAGTAGATGCTCATCTTTAATGCACAGCTAGGCAACAATGAGTGAAACGCTGAAATAGTGGCCGCAGAAACGCTTTCTGCGGCCACTGGATCTTACTGGGCAGAATTAGGTGCTACACGGCTGGTGCCGTTTACCGTCACGATGCGTACGCGCTCGCCTACCCGGAATACCTCTCCCTTGCTGACTTCCTGTACATAGGCACGTGTACTGCCGTCGTCTTCACGTACCGTCACCTCTACACCGTTGGCGCGAGTAAAACCTTCTTCAGTGGCGGCACCAAGCAGGCCACCCGCTACGGCGCCCACGATAGCGGCGACATAGCTACCCCGACCGCCACCTACGCCACTGCCGGCGATACCACCTACCGCCGCACCGGCACCTGCGCCGATGGGGGTCTTGGTTCCTTCAATCTTAACGGGGCGCAAGGCTGTGATGGTCCCCATGCGTACGGTCTGAACCTGACGAGCCTCATCGCGTGAGTACACGTCACCGGTCTGGCTGGATACGCACCCGGCCAGCAGCGCGGAGGCGGTCAGTGCAGTAATAATTTGAGTGGTCTTGTTCATCATTCAACTCCAGTTCCTACAGGGCTGTTCTCGGCGGAACCCTATGGTGGACCCTCCGCCTTACAGGAATGTTCAGCTTTTATCATCCTCTCATATGGCCTCAAGGCAAACGGTTGAATCTTTTGATCCAGACAGCTTTCGTTCATCCGCTTCGCTTGCTTTACCTGAAATAGGACGACTCATCCTGTTCAACCCTCGCGTGATTGCCGGGCCAGACGCCAGACACGAGCAAGGTCGGTTGCGCGCGCGCGCAGCTCCTGTGCGGCGGTCCGACAGGCCTGCTCCAGCGTGACAGGGCCAGGCACCAGACTGAATGCCGCCTCAATTCCTGCCTCATATACCTGCTGGTAGTGCGCACCCAAGCTACCCACCAATGCAATGACAGGCACATCAGCCTCACGGGCGACCCTGGCAACTCCTATGGGCGTCTTGCCATGCAGGCTTTGGTAATCCAGTTGCCCCTCTCCGGTAATGACCAGATCCGCGTCCCGGAGCGCCTCTGCCAGCCCGGAAACTTCTGCAACCAGCTCGACACCCGATCGAAAATGCGCCTGAAGAAAGGCCCTAGCAGCAAAACCCAGCCCCCCTGCCGCTCCCACTCCTGGAAAGCAACTGTGATCTTCCCCAAGTACTTGAGCTGCAACCTGAGCGTAATGCCCAAGTGCTGCATCCAGCACAGCGACATCCTCAGGCGTTGCGCCCTTCTGAGGGCCAAAGACATGGGAGGCACCATGAGAGCCACACAAGGGGTTATCGACATCGGCAGCCACATCGATCTGAACGGTAGCAAGACGCTTATCCAGGCCGTTCAGCTCAATACGGGCAAGTTCGGCTAACGCAGCGCCCCCTGGCGGCAAAGGTTGACCATGTTTATCCAGGAACTTGACTCCCAAGGCGTTCAGCAACCCCGCACCGCCATCATTCGTAGCGCTGCCACCCAACCCCAGGATAATTCGTCGAGCTCCAGCATCCAGCGCAGCGCGGATCAACTCACCGGTACCGTAGCTACTGGCCCGTCTGGCATCCCGCTGCGCTTTTGGCACCCAGTGCAAGCCGCTGGCAGCCGCCATCTCGATCACGGCTGTCCCCTCGCCCAGCCATCCCCAGTGAGCCAATACCGGCTGCCCCAGCGGCCCCTGCACGGTCAGCTCACGACGCTCTCCTCCGGTTGCAGCCAGCAAGGCCTCGACCGTGCCCTCTCCTCCGTCGGCCATGGGTTTGAGTTCGATAGTGGCGGAGGGAAAAACCGCTCTCCAACCCTCTGCAATAGCCTGGGCAACCTCGGGTGCGCTCAGGCTTTCCTTGAACGAATCAGGTGCGATCACGAGTTTCATCAATGTTCTCCCGGCTGACGGTTCGCCTGTCGATGGGTATGGCTGCTCGTTACAGCAGGAAAAGACTTAAAAGCCATACTGTGGTCATCCCGGTAAGCCCTTGAACCAAGGTAGCGAGTGTCTGGGCACGGTATGCCGTGGCTACGCTCATACGGCTGAATTGAGTCACAACCCAGAAAAAGCTGTCGTTGGCATGTGAAACCGTCATCGCTCCAGCGCCGATCGCCATTACGGTCAATACACGCCCCATCTCACTGTCGAGCCCCAGCTGCCCCAGCAGCGGTGCTACCAAGGCAGACGTTGTCACCAGCGCAACCGTAGTCGAACCCTGGGCTGTTTTCAGGGCGGCGGACACTACGAATGGCATAAACAGCCCAATCCCCAAGGCGGAAAGCGTGCTACCAAGGTAATCGCCCAGTGGAGTGACTTTGAGCACGGCACCAAACGCCCCACCAGCGCCGGTAATAAGCAAGATGGGAGCCGCTGACAAGATGCCTTCGGCCACATGATTCTGAAACTCCTGGCGCTTGTCATTGCTCTTGAGCAGCGAACAGGCCAGCACTAGGCCTACCAGCAGCGCCGGGACGGGTTGCCCAATAAAACCCAACAGCGTCAACACCGCCCCTTCTCCGAAAGGCTTGCTGGGAAAGGCAGCTATTGACCCCAGGCAAATCAATCCAATGGGAGCAAAAATCGGGGCAAAGGCCTGCCAGGCACTGGGAAGCACACCATAACTTTCCCGTAATGCTGTGAAATCTTCCTGGGAAGGCATCGGCGTACCATCATCAACCAGCGGGATGTCCTTACCCAGGAAGCGGTTGGCCCACCACAGCCCCGCCATGGCCGTTACGAATGACACGATAAGGCCAACACCGATAACCAGTCCGAGACTTGCATCGAGCCCTAGATTACCCGCAGCCGCAATCGGCCCCGGTGTAGGTGGCACAAAGGTATGCGTAGCATAGAGGCCAGTCGCCAGGGCTACACTCATGGAGATCAGGGAGACCTTCATACGAGCAGCCAGCGCATTTTTCAGCGAATTGAGGATCACATAACCGGAATCGCAGAATACGGGTATCGAAACCAAGTAACCGATGATGGACAACGTCAGGGTGGGAAAACGCTCGCCGAGTACACGAATCACGGTTTCCGCCATGGTTATGGCCGCGCCGCTACGCTCCAGAATTACACCAATGATCGTGCCCAGCACAATGACAATACCGATGTATCCCAGGATGCTGCCAAAACCTGTTGTAAGGGTCTTAGTGATATCGCCGACGGGCACCTGATAGGCGAAACCGGCGAGAAAAGCCGCCAGGAGCAAGGCCAGAAATGGATGAAGCTTGAAGCGTGTGGTGGTCACGACGATGAATGCTATCAACGCCACCAGAATAAGGACGAGGCTCATGACAGGCTCCGGTTGTTATTGTGATCGGATAACTGTGGATGAGCTTATTGTGCTATCAGTTCAATGAGTTCCGCTTGGTACACAAGCACAAGATAAGCACCTGACTTCACCGTATATATTGTGCATCTGCACAATCAGGCGCATTCCAGCAGACTGATTCCCAGCGACAGGTAAAGCCACTGCCCCAGCATATCGTGGCTGAGTCCAGTCAGCTCACAGATACGCTCGAGACGATAGCGCAACGTATTCCGATGGATATTCAAGGACGCGGCACAAGCAGATGCCTGCCCATGGTGCTCGCACCACGCCTGCAAGGTTTCTCGTAACACGCCATTTTCATCCTGCGCAAACAGCCGCTTCAAGGGATCGAGCCACCCCTGTAAAAGCCAGCTCTGCCGCTGGCTGTAAAGCAGTGCCGTCAGCCGGTGCTCATCCAGCTTGAGTAGCCGCACATCAGGCAGGCACGCACGGGCATAGGCTTGCAGCAAGCGCAGTGATTGGCAGGCCTCTCGCAAGTCAACCAGACTTTCCAGCGGACCCGATGCTGTAACGCGTAATACGTTCAGCCCCTTGGCCTTTGCCTGATCAAGCCAGAGTTGTTCTTCATGAGGCCGCCCGAGCGGACGACACCAGAACCATTCCTGCATACCGACGGGGGCGCAAAAACTCTCCAGATTGGCAGACAACATGGCGCTCAACGCCTTGGCCGAACGGGAGTCTGAGGCTTCATTCAGCTCGATAAGGCATACCTGACGTGGCCAGCTCAGGGGTACCTGCTGTCGCTCAGCCTCAACAGAAAGCGTGTTCAGGCTTACCGAAGGGTCCAGCAATTGGCCGATCCAGCTGTCCAGTCGATGCCGCTGCCAATGACGCTCCAGATGCGATTGTCGCTGCTCCACCAACATTTCGGCCGCCATGCGGACCAGCTCGGCATATGGCCTGACAACCTCGGGCGTACCCGTGATACCGAGGACCCCGATCAACCGCTCGGCATAAAGCAGTGGCATGTTGACCCCCGGCTTCACACCTCGCAGGCAAGAGGCGGCCTGATCGTCGATCTCGACGACTCGACTGTTGGCCAACACCAGCTGAGCGCCTTCGTGACGGGTATGCAATCGCAAGGGATCACCGCTGCCGATAATCATGCCCTGCGCATCCATCACATTGACGTTGTAGGGAAGGATTGCCATGGAGCGATCCACAATGTGTTGCGCAAGGGTTGAATCAAGTTCAATCACGGCAATCCCTTCCTTTACCTGAGCACGATTTAAGGAGCCAAACGCTGGCGCTTCCAGCCCTCTCCTTCACGGCGGTAATCGAGTCGATCATGCAAACGGCTAGAGCGGCCCTGCCAGAACTCGACCCGCTCGGGAATCAGCCGATAGCCTCCCCAATGTGGCGGGCGCGGTGGCTCCTCATGGGCAAAGCGTGCCTGCACTTCAGCCACTTTCGCCTCAAGCTCTTCCCGACCGCCCAGCACCTGGCTCTGCGGCGAAGCCCAGGCGCCCAACCGACTACCCAACGGACGGACACGGTAGTATGCGTCGGACTCTTCAGGGCTTACGCGCTCGACCACACCCTCGATTCGCACCTGACGCTCAAGTGTGGGCCAGAAAAAGGTCATGGCGGCCCTGGGCTGCCCAGCGAGCTGCTGCCCCTTGGCACTTTCGTAATTGGTGTAAAACACGAACCCCTTGGCGTCTACACCCTTGAGTAGAAGTACACGACAATGGGGTTGCTGCTCGGCATCAACCGTTGCCAGTACCATGGCATTGGCTTCTACAGGGGGCTGCTCGGTTTTAACAGCATCCTCAAACCATTGGCCAAATAAGGCAAATGGCTCGGCGGGCGCCTGCGCTTCGGTCAATCCGTCGCGGGTGTAATCACGACGCATGTCAGCCAGCGTCTGGGTCATGGCAAGCTCCTGATTGGGAATGGAACTTACAGCTTACCCAGTCATGCGCCAGGTTGCTTGACTCATGCCAGGTATATGGCGAATTGGCATCCGAAACCAAACGGTTCCGGATGCCTTTACTGACTCAGCGCTTGCTTTGCAGAGAGGCCAATACCACTGTACGTGGCTGGATAAGGACCTCAACACGACGGTTCTGAGCGCGCCCTTCGGCATTGTCGTTTGCTGCACGCGGCTGGGTATCGCTCAGACCACGAACGACCAGACGATTGCCATTAAGCCCGCTCAGACGAAAGATGGAGGCTACCGCCTTGGCGCGGCCGAGACTGAGCTGGTCATTAACCGCCTTGGAACCAGTGCTATCCGTGTGTCCCAGCACAATGACGGCGCTCTGGTCATCCTTGAATACCAGCTTGGCGGTACGGCCCAGCGGGCCGAGCATGGATGGCAGAAGCATCTCAGCACGATCAGGGTTGAAGGAGTCGTCAACGTTGGCGATCAGCAGTAAGCCGTCCTCTCTACGCTCCATTTGCATCTTGCTACCGGCGATGGCTTCGCGGATCGTTTTTTCATGCTGATCCAGCCAGTCCTTGCTGACTGTTATCTCTTGGGCTTTCGCTTGAGCCTTTGCCTCGGTTACAGTCTTGTCGCTCTTGCCAAACGGCCACCACCAATGTCCGCCGTCCGCTTTCGCCTGGGTTTCGGTCTTTTGCGTTTCTACCTTCGCCTGGGGGACTGGCTCCTTGGCAGTGGCAACGTCGCTTTCCTTGTGAAAATAACTGCAGGCGGAAACGCTCATGCAGAGAACGACAGTAGTAGTCTTGAGCAGCTTCATGCGTTTTTATCCCATCAGGCGCAAGCCCGCCGAATCGGCACCGACAGGCAAAGTTAAAGTGGTTTCTTAGATTGTGTCTTTAACTGATTATTTCGCAAGGGGTGTACGTTGTCCTTTTGTATCAACCGACAAGCGGTTGAGTAGACTCGGTGGCGAAACGGTCAGGTGAACGAGGGCGGCAAGGGTATCACGTCATAGACGGTGCTTATCAAACGATAGATAGCTCGCTATTGAAATTGCCATTGGCCATCACTACGCTGGGCGCGTCAATTTGTCCTCCCTTGCGTACACTCATGTCTATAAATACACCTAAAGAAATCGCAACACTGGCGATACAGGCTGGTATTGCCAAAAATCGGCTTTCCATTCCTACCCTATTCATTCTTGGCGTTATGGCCGGCGCGTTCATTGCGACTGGTTTTCTTCTCGATATTCACGTTATTGGCACCATGCCCGCCGAATGGGGCTCGTTTGCAGGCTTCGTTGGCGCAGCGGTTTTCCCGGTCGGCCTGATCATGACCGTGCTGGCAGGCGGTGAGTTACTGACGGGCAATATGCTGCTGCTTCCTCTGGCACGTTTTGCAGGCGGTATCAGCACGATGGGGGTGATTCGCAACTGGCTATGGGTCACGCTTGCCAACTTTGTCGGCAGCCTGGCTGTCGCGTACTTCTTCGGTCATATGCTGGGTCTCACCGAGGGTGCATTCCTGGGCAAGACCGTTGCCATTGCGCAGGCAAAGATGAACGCCGACTTCCTTCACGCCTTCGTTTCCGGTATCGGATGCAACTGGCTCGTCTGTCTGGGCGTCTGGATCGCGTTTGCCAGCAAGGATGTGGTAGGTAAAGTCGTGGGCATGTGGTTTCCCGTCATGGCCTTTGTTGCCATCGGTTTTCAGCATGTGGTTGCCAACATGTTTATCATTCCAGCCGCTATCTTTGCAGGCCAGGCTACCTGGGCCCAATGTCTGCCCAACCTGGTAGCGGTTTTCCTGGGTAATGCTGTGGGTGGCGCCGGCTTTGTAGGGTTGGCCTATTTTCTGGCCTATCGCCCTGCATCTGCGCAAGCGACGGCCGATCTGGCGTCAGCGCTACAAAAGACCCAGGCGGATCTTGCACCCACAACACCCACACTCAAGGCCGTGAACGACTGATAAGTTGAAGTGCATAGCGGATTGACCGGCCACCCCTGCCGGTCAATCCATCCTATCCTGATGTCAGAGGCATTGCCCAACGGCTTCTGCCAGCTGCTGAGCTCGCGGGTCCATGAGAATATAAGGTCCCAATGTGTTGGTGGCGAAACCAAATGCTACCCTGCGCTCAGGGTCGGCGAACCCGATAGACCCACCCGCCCCTGGATGACCAAAGGCCTGCACGCCCAGGCCATAGGTTGCGTTGGCGTGGTCAGGCTGGTCCAGCATGAATCCCAGGCCGAAGCGTGTCGAGGTCATTAGCGTCCTGTCGTCACCCCGACTATGTTCCGTGAGCATGTGCTGCAAGACCGTCTGGTCCAGCAATCGACCGTCGAGCAGCCCCGCATAAAACCCTGCCAGTGAGCGCGCATTGCCATGACCGTTGGCGGCAGGCTGCTCGAAACGGCGCCACTCCGGTTTATTGGTGCTGGTCAGAATGCCCGGCGGGTTGGCAAAAGCACGGGTACTCAAGGCTTGGGGGTCGGTCATGGTGGTCTTCAAGAGACGCTGGGCGGCAGCATCCCCCATGTCGCCCTTGCCTCGAGCAATATGCGCAACCCGATGCTCTTCGCTCTCGGGCAGACCGATATGAAAATCCAGCCCAAGCGGCTTGGCCGTTCGGGCAACAATAGCTTCTCCTGGTGAGCGGCCATCAATGCGGCGAATCAGTTCTCCCATCAGCCAGCCATAGGTCATCGGTGAATAGCCGTGGCTCTCGCCTGGCGTCCACCAAGGCGTTTCGGCGGCAAGGGCAGCCGTCATGGTGTCCCAGTCATACAGCGCACTGGCAGGCAATGGAGCACGCAAGGCAGCCAGTCCTGCCTGATGGCACAGTAACTGGCGCACCGTAATGGCGCCCTTGCCTGCAGCTGCAAACTCTGGCCAGTAATGTTGTACTGGTTTATCCAGTTCAAGCCTGCCCTCTTGAACCAACTGCATGGCAGCCACGGCAGTAAAGGCTTTGGTGCAGGAAAACAGATTCAGTATCGTGTCCGTCTGCCAGGCGCTCTGCGCATCCTTGTCCGCCGTGCCTGCCCAGAGATCCAGAACGGTTTCGCCGTCCACCTGAACGCACAGGGCT
Organism: Pseudomonas sp. HPB0071; assembly: GCF_000478505.2. Lineage (NCBI taxonomy): Bacteria > Pseudomonadati > Pseudomonadota > Gammaproteobacteria > Pseudomonadales > Pseudomonadaceae > Pseudomonas > Pseudomonas sp. HPB0071. The sequence goes on from NZ_KI517367.1 coordinate 437,234, forward strand.
GCACCGCGGGTATGCACGCCTCGCCCCGGCTCGTCGAACAGAGCACTGAAGCGGTCCCTGACGGTTTCAAAGGCCAGATCGAAATAACCTTGGATCTGCACAGCTGTCTCCTCATCGTGGTCATATTCAAGTCTCTCACACTGACGAGAAGAGACCTCTACTGCTGCACTTCCAGCCGGAACGGCGGTAAGGTGCTCAGGATGGCCTTGCCATAACGCTGCGTAACGACACGACGATCCAGCAGGCTGATCGTGCCGCTGTCCGACTCGGTGCGTAGGAGACGTCCACAAGCCTGGATCAGGCGCAGCGAGGCATCGGGCACAGCGATTTCCATGAACGGATTGCCACCCCGTGCCTCGATCCATTCGGCCAAAGCAGCCTCGACAGGATCATCCGGCACCGCAAAGGGAATCTTGGCAATTACGACGTGCTCACAATAGGCCCCGGGCAGGTCGACCCCTTCGGCAAAGCTGGCCAGACCGAACAATACGCTGGGCTCGCCATCATCCACACGGGAGCGGTGCTTATTGAGCGTCTCCTGCTTGGACAGGTTACCCTGGATCAGTACACGGCGGCGCCAGTCACGCTCCAGCCCATCGAAGACATCCTGCATCTGTCGCCGGGAAGAAAACAGCACCAATGCCCCCTTGGCCCCTTCCAGCATATCGGGCAGCTCTCGCACGATAGCCGCCGTATGGGCCGCAGAGTCTCTCGGATCCGCCTGCAGATTAGGTACGCGCAATAACCCTGCCTCGGCATATTTGAAGGGACTGGGCACAATTGCCGTGTTGGCGCTTTGAGGCAGGCCTGCCCGCATCCGAAAACGATCGAATGTCCCCAGCGCCGTCAAGGTGGCGGAAGTTACCAGCGCGCCATAAGCCACGTTCCATAGCGTACGCCGTAGCGTTTCCGCAGCCAGGATGGGACTGGCATTGACCTCGATATCATGGAATGCACCGGACTCTACCAATGTCAGCCAGCGCGCCATGGGTGGTGAGTCGGTCGGATCTTCCAGCGTAAAGGCCGTCCACAGCTCCCAATTACCCTGGGACCGAGCCAGCAGGCTGCCAAACAACGGATACCATTCCTCAGCCTGATAGCTTGCAATGCCAATGCTTTTCTCCCCGTCCATGGCTTCTTTCAAGAGGTCCGTAAGACGAGTGAACAGGTCGGACAGCTGGGCAAAGCCCTTTTTGAGCTCAGCTCCCATTTCCCTTAAATCCGCTGGGACGAGGCCACCAACGAACCGATGGCGAGGCCGATCACGCCCCTCCATGTCTTCGCCGGCGCGAAACTCGGCCAGCTGCTCACAGGCTGTAAACATGAACTGCTGCTGGGTACGAATCTGTCTGGCCAGTTCGGGTACTTGCTCAACCAGCCGTCCCAGCTCGCCCGGCAAGGGATGTTGAGCCAGCAGCTTGGTCAGATTCTTGGCGATTTGCTCCAGCCACTCGGCCGTGGAGCGCAGGCGGGTAAAGTGAGCGAAGTGATTGATCGCCTTGTCCGGCAGGTGATGGCCTTCGTCAAACACATAAATGGTATCGCGCGGGTCGGGCAGAATAGCCCCGCCACCGAGCGCAAGGTCAGCCAGTACAAGATCATGGTTGGTAACGATCACGTCTACCTTGGTCATGCCTTCACGGGCACGGAAAAAGGCGCACTGCTGAAAATTCGGGCAGTGCCGATTGGTGCACTGCGTATGGTCAGTGGTTATTCGTGACCAGTGTTGGTCATTAATGGCTTCTGGCCAGCTGTCACGGTCACCGTCCCAGCGATTACTGGCCAAGCGCTCGATCATCTTCGTAAACAGCTTCTGACCAGCCTCATCGACGTCGATCGTAAAGCCATCATCCGCAAACAGCTGAGCGGTCGTATTCTGGGCTTCGCTTTCCTGCAGCATGAGATCCAGGCGCGACAGGCACAGGTAGCGCCCTCGCCCCTTTGCCAGGGCAAAATTGAACGACAGACCACTGTTACGCAGGATATCTGGAAGGTCCTTGTTGACGATCTGCTCCTGCAGAGCCACTGTTGCCGTCGCAATGACCAGACGCTTGCCGGCCGCCTTGGCCGCAGGAATGGCGGCGAGACTATAGGCAACGGTCTTGCCGGTACCGGTTCCGGCTTCCACAGCCACGACGGCAGGATCGCCAACGCGACGCCCTTCGTCATCCTGCTTGATCGCACCGAGCCCTTTAGCCGTCTCGGCAATCATCAGCCGCTGACCATAGCGCGGCTTGAGCGACTTGGCTTCGAGAAAGCGGGTATAAGCCTCCTGAATCTGGGACTTGAGTTCGGCACTAAGCATGGGGTTCCTCGACAGGGAAGCGTCATACGCTTCCAGCAGGCACCGCGGGTAGGCGGCCCTATCAGACACACAGGACTGTATAAATTATCAGTACTTGAACAGAAGCGCTATGATAACGCGCCTTCACGCCGGTGCCGAACGTATCATCCGATTTCGGCACCGATTTATCAGGAATGTTTGAATGACACCCTCTACCTAGCTCTATACCATCCATGTTCTTGCTGCCGTGCTTTGGGTAGGCGGCCTCTTTTTCGCCTGGGTCATTCTGCATCCGGTAGTTACTGCAATACTGGATACCCCGTCACGCGCCCGCTTCTGGAATACGCTATTTCCACGATTCTTTCGCTGGGTGTGGGGAGTCGTTATTGTACTACCGGCTACAGGAATTGGGATTCTTCACCTTAATTTCAATGGCTTCGAAACCGCGCCCCGCTATATCCAGATCATGATGGGATTATATCTGGCCATGGTGGCGCTGTTTCTCAAGATCCAGGCCGTTCAGCTGCCTCAGCTCAAACGGAGCGTATCAGATCAGGATTGGCCGACGGCCGCCCAGACGCTGAAGCGAATCCGTACACTGGCAGGCTTTAACCTTTTGCTTGGCGTCATTGTGCTGATTGTCGCGGCGGCCCGTCTTAATACCTTTAGCTGAATCAATTTGCTGCAGCTACCGTAATCGGCAGGCGATACCAGTGGAAGACGCCAAACAGCAGCACCTGAAGCCGATCCAACCATGGGCTCGGTCGGTTTCTGACGCGTGCACCCACAGCAAGCACTTCGATGACATGCAAAATCAACAATGCCACTGCAGCGCCATTGATCAATAGCTGAAAGGGATAAGCGAAAGGTTCAAGAAGATTGGCTAGGACTGCCAACCAAAACACCAGAAACGCCACTTTGCCCACAATACTCAACAGCCTCATCACCGCCTCCTTTGTTTCAGACGATGACCATACCTGAGTTTGCTCCAGGTGCAAGCCTCTGGCAGGCACCTGGAATAGGCCTCAAGACAGGTTACTGACGCTCGACTAAGATCTCTACGCGCCGGTTGGTAGCACGACCTTCTGCCGTTTCGTTGGTAGCCACGGGCTGGCTTTCCCCAAGGCCTTGGACAGAGACGATACTGGCCGCCGGAACGCCCGACTGAACCAGGTAATTACGCACGGCTGCTGCACGACGCTCAGACAGGCGCTGGTTGTACTTTTCAGTACCCTTGCTGTCAGTATGTCCGTTAATTGTCAGCCGTGTCGTGGACGCTTCGTTTCTTAACCGGGAGGCTACGGTATCGAGCTGCGCACGGTCCGCCGGACTGATTTCGGCCGAATCGAAGGCAAAGTGCAGATCACGTACAACAATGGTCTCTTGGCGAGGAAGCGGCTCGGGTGCAGGCGTGGGAGCCGGCGCAGGCGTTACCGGTTCGACAGCAGCTACCTGCTCTTCACCCTGCCCATGAACATAGCAGTAAGCCCCCGCCGTGGCGCCGGCAACCAGCCCGCCCCACCCAGCATAGCTACTGCTTTCAATGGCGCCGACGGCCGCACCCGTGGCACCACCAATGGCGGCACACGCAGGCCAGTCCGTTTTCTTTACACCAGCGCAACCTGTTAAAACACTGCCCACCAGAATGAGGGGTAAAGCGGTCCTTATAATCGTCATTGTTGTCTCCTATTAAGGACTAGAAAAGCGACCTCGAAAAAGGAATTGGACATCGATTTCTCCGCTCCGTCAGACTGGCGGTACAGGCCTGATCTTGACAGTGCCGCTTGATTAGTCTCCACAACAACCGCCGAGGTTCCACATGACCGCGACATTATCGTCACGTACTCCGCAACAGGCCTTGGCCGCGCTATTGGATCACTACACCCCTACTCGCCTGCTGATGGTCAGTGCCAGCGAGATACCTGCCGTGCAGGCTTTCAAGGCAGCTCACCCTGACTGCGAGTTGACGCAGTCCCCTGCCGGATCATTACAGGAACCGGTATCCCACCAACGCTATGACCTGGCTATCCTGGCTGACTGTCTGGAACACCTGTCCGTACGTGAAGGTCAGCAACTACTGGGCGGAATCCGCAACCTCAACGCCAGTCGGCTGGCTGTCCTGGTCGATCTGGCCGCCAGCCAATGGCAGCCCAGGGACTTCTATGCCCTGGCCATGCAACAGAGCGAGCGCTTTCAGCGTGATCAGCAAACCCTGACGTTGTTCACGTATGATTTGCATGATTACAAGCAGGTACCGGACTGGCTAAACGCCCGCTTCTGGGCCCATCCTGAACTCTTTGGAAAATATTGGTGGTAACGATGGCATCTGCTCCTTGCCCATGCGGCAGCGACGAGCTACTCGACAACTGCTGCGGCCGCTATCATTCAGGTGCCTCAGCCCCTACAGCGGAGGCGCTGATGCGCTCGCGTTACAGCGCCTATGTGCTGGGGTTGATCGACTACCTGATCGAGACGACCTTGCCTGCACAACAGGCAGGACTGGACAGGGCAGCCATAAGCGCCTGGAGTGCCCAGAGCACCTGGCTTGGGCTTGAGGTTGAAAGCCATGAGCCTCTGGGAGGCGTGCCTGAGCACGCCTGGGTCATCTTTGTGGCCCGCTGGCACGATGCGCAGGGTGACCATGCCCACCGTGAGCGCTCGGCGTTTGTTCAACAGCAGGGGCGCTGGTATTTCCTGGATCCGACCGTGGCCATGGCGGCAGGCCGCAACGACCCCTGCCCATGTGGCAGCACGACCAAATTCAAGAAATGTTGCGGCCCTTTCCTGCCATGAGTAGAGCCGCTACACCAGTTTAAGATGGGACGTATCGGGCACCTGGACGGCTGCCTGTGGCCTTTCCTCGCCCATGTCGCTTCCTACCGGTGCCAGTGTGAACTTGCCCAGATCAACCTGGGGCGGAGCGACCTCGGCCTTCTGGTCCTGCAGATCCGCTCCAACCGGTGCCAAGCCAAAGTCCGGAGCATCCACATTGACGAACGCTGCCATGACCTCATCGCGCGGCGCGACGGATACACGACGCGGTACAGACGATGCGCCCGACTCCGCCTTTTCAGCATTGACTGGAGCTGGTGCAAGGTCGATCTCTTCGGCAATCGCCATTGACACGACTTCAACCCTAGCACCGGCATGGGTCAGCGCAGCCCGATATTTTTCAGCAGCGGCTGCATCCAGTCTATTCTTGATAATGACGCGGCGCCCGGAAAACAGCTGAGCGATACGCTTCTCGTCCGTCTGGAACAACCGAGCCAGGTTGGCACGTACTTGCGCTTCGTCAGCACCTGTCACTACCTCACCGGAAAAGGCAATCTCGAAAAGGCTCATGTTCATCATCCTGTCTAGCTTGAGGGCTATAAGTTCTGTAGATTGCTTACCGCCTGAGGAGCGGCTAGCCCGTTTTTCAACCTGTATAAGTACAACATAATGGCCCAGGCACTTGCCGACTTCAGAATAAAATGAGCATGGCTCGCGTTTGGGTAAGGTCCAGCTTATGCCAGGCACGCCTGTGCAACAATCGGACCGAGCTATTTTTCAATGCGCCGACGCGCTGTAACCGCTGCCCTTCGTTATGGAGTCGTCACATGTTTTTTCGGGCATTCAACAGGAGAGTCCTAGGTCTCTCGCTAGGCATCCTGATCCTGTTTGGAATCAGTGGCTGTACGTGGTTCTCCAGGGATTATGAAGACCCTGAAATACAGCTGACCCAGGTAGACCTGCTCAAAGCCAAATTATGGGGACAGGAATTCCTGTTGCACTTCAAGGTGGACAACCCCAACGATATCGATCTGCCCATTCGTGGCATGACGTATGCGATCTACCTGGAAGATGTTCCCCTTGCCGAAGGCGAAACGGGGCGTAACTTCACGATCCCAGCCTCTGGCAGCACGGAGTTTACCCTCCCCGTGCAGACCAATATGTGGCGGTACGTCAAAGACATCGTCAAACTGATCAAACGGACCGACAAGCCCGTTCATTATCGTCTCGTTGGCGAAGTGAAGACCGGCTTGATGTTTGGCCGCAGCGTCTATATATCGCGCAGCGGCGAGATCGTCCCGAACAATTTTTTACCGGAGTAATCAATGAACCAGCAACCCCACGTCCACGGCCCTGACTGCAATCATGACCACGATCACGGCCATCATCACCATGTTCATGGGCCGCATTGCAATCATGGTCCAGCTACCCCTGTTCGCAACCCACTCAAAGAGATCGGTCGCAACGATCCCTGCCCGTGCGGAAGCGAGAAAAAGTACAAGAAGTGCCACGGCGCTTCATGAATAAATGACGGCCCACTAATGTGGGCCGTTCTCGTTCATCGTTCCTTTCGAACTGTAAGCGTCCAGCCCGGTCACTCCTTTGGCAGTACCCTTTGCCCCGGAGAGCCTTGATGATCGATCTTTATTACTGGACTACCCCCAACGGCCACAAAGTAACGCTGTTTCTTGAGGAAGCCGAACTGCCCTACCGCATTCATCCCATCAACATCATGAAGGATGAACAGTTTGCGCCAGACTTTCTGAAGATTTCGCCCAACAACAAGATTCCTGCCATTGTCGATCAGAACCCGGCAGATAATGGCAGCCCCGTGACGCTGTTCGAGTCTGGCGCCATCCTGCTCTATCTGGCAGAAAAAACCGGCAAATTCATCCCGCTGAATATCCGCGGACGTCAGGAGGTCATGCAGTGGCTATTCTGGCAAATGGGCGGTCTGGGCCCTATGGCCGGTCAGAACCACCATTTCGGGCGTTTCGCCAAAGAGAAGATTCCTTATGCGATTGATCGCTACGTGAGCGAGACCGCGCGCCTTTACAGCGTACTGAACAAGCGACTGGAAGATCGGGACTTTGTGGCAGGTGGGGAATACACCATTGCCGACATGGCCATTTATCCGTGGATTGTGCCCTACGAATGGCAACAGCAAAAGCTGGAAGACTATCCCAATATCAAGCGGTGGTTTGAGACGATCAGCATGCGAACCGCTACTGTCCGCGCCTATGACCTCGTCAACAAGGTAAACCCGCCAACGGCGAGCTGACTACCGGAGCAGGCGTCGGCAGCTTATAGCGTCCGACGCCTGTCATGATCACGTCAGCGGCTGACCGTCATCATCGTGGAAGCGGGCCTTTTCAACCGCTGGCGTACGCCACCCAGCCGACACACCCCACAGGAAAAATACCAGACCAATCACCGCGACCACCGCCAGATCCCATCCGTACGGCAGATAACCCTGGCCACCGAAACGGTCGCTTCCCGCCCAGGAGACCGCTGCCAACACCGGCAGGAAACACAGCAGCCACAGCGAGCCGCGGAAATGACGGCTGAAACCCTTCCACCCCTGCTTGGCCTGGTAGTAGATGTATATGGGCAACGCCGCCACGATCAGCAGCATGATTTCACCTGTCCGAGGCCACTTGGCCCAGTAGAGAAGCTCAGTGGCGAAAATAAACGCCAGTGCGGCTAAAACAGACAGCCCTCGGATTCGCAAGGGGCGATAGAGCTCAGGCGCCGTCCGCCGCAATGCCATGACACTTACCGGCCCGGTCAGGTAGGAAATGATCGTGGCAACAGAAATAACTGCCGCCAGTGTGCCCCAGCCCCGGAAAAAAAACAGGAAGATGAAGGACACCGCAAGGTTCAGCCACATGGCCGGGCGGGGAATCCCGAACTTGGGATGTACATGCCCGAACATGGCCGGCAGGCTGCCGTTGCGCTGGATACCATAGATCATCCGCGCAGTGGTGGCGGTATAGGTAGCGCCTGTTCCGCTCGGGCTGACAAAGGCGTCCGCATAGAGCAGAAAGGCCAGCCAGTTCAAGTTCAAGGCCAGCGCCAGTTGGGCAAAAGGTGAGCTGTATTCAAGACCTGCCCATCCCTCGTGCAGATGCTCAGGAGGAACGGCGCCTAGAAAGGCAACCTGGAGGAGAAGGTAGATCACCGTGGCGATAATGATCGAACCGATTACCCCAAAGGGTACGCTACGGCCGGGATTATGCGCCTCGCCTGCAAGATTTACCGGACTTTGGAAACCATTGAAACTGAACACAATGCCGCTGATGGCTACTGCTGTCAGAACGGCCGAAATACTGATGGAGTGGTCTTCGCCGGTGATGCCAACGGTAAAATTCTCACTGTGAAAACCTGACAGCATGAGCGCTATGGCGGTCAGTGCCGGTACCACTAACTTGAATATTGTGATTGCGCTGTTACTGCGGGCATAGAGCTTGACGCCCCAAAAGTTGAGCAGGAAGTAGACGACTACCAGGAGCGCGGCCAGTATCAGACCGGTTGTACTCAACTCGCCATGACCGCTGCTGACACTGTAAAGGTCCTGCGCCCATTGCCAGGGCCAGGACGCCATATACTGAACAGAAGCCTCTGCCTCGACCGGGATGACCGATACAATCGCGATCCAATTGGCCCATCCGCCAATGAACCCTACCAGAGAGCCGTGCGAGTAGTGCCCATAGCGCACCATGCCGCCCGACTCTGGAAACATGGCACCCAGCTCGGCATAGGTCAGCGCGATGAAAAGAATGATCACTGCACCTAATAACCACGCATAGATAGCCCCAGGGCCTGCCAGCTGGGCAGCATGCCAGGCACCAAACAACCAGCCGGATCCGATGATCGACCCCAGCCCAGTAAACATTAAAGCCAGAGGCCCTAAATCGCGACGGATCGCGCGCTCATTCGACATCGTGTACTCCTTGGTCAGCGCCTTAAAAGACGGACTCAAGGCCGATGAACAGAGCAACAACGGGCCAAAAGTCGCCCGTCCAATTGGCGAAGCGACAAATCATGTCAGAATGTTTCTGTCGTGATAAGGATTAAATGTCGTTTTTAAACAAGTGTGATCCGCTTCACTGGTCAGAAAAATCACACCCGCTGGCGGAATGGACTGGACAGTGCTTGCCTGGATAACAACGCCTCACTAACGTAGCGCGCTTTTGAAACCCTGCTCCTCTGGAGACTATCCGTTCATGGATTTTCCTGCTTACCGGCGCCATCTAGGTCGTCTTGGTCTTGTTTCAGTACTGGGGCTTGCGGGCTGCCAGACAACGTTTGATCAACGTGACACGGATAGCCTTCCACCCAGCTCGGGCGTTCAGCCTATCAAGGGACTTGCAGAAAACGCGTCGATTCGGCGAAGCGAACTGGGCGTGCCCCTGATCGAAACATCGACCTTTCACGATGCGCTGTTCACGTTGGGTTATGTCCACGCATCGGATCGACTGAGCCAAATGATTACCTTGCGCCTGCTGGCGCAAGGACGGCTGGCAGAAATGGCAGGGCCGGACGCATTGGACACCGATCGCCTTATGCGTGCGGTCAATCTTAGGAAAACGGCAGAAACTGCCTACAAGAATGCATCGCCACGCCTGAAGAAATTCCTAGAGGTCTACGCTCGCGGCGTTAACGCCTACCTGTTCCGTTACCGGAACAAGCTTCCAGCAGATCTGGCCGCCACCGGTTATCAGCCTGAATATTGGAAGCCTGAGGACTCCGCCCTGCTCTTTGCTCTGCTCGATTTCAGTCTGTCCGTCAATCTGAACGAGGAACTGGCCAGTCTGGCGTTGGCACAAAAGGTCAGCGCCGATACCTTGGCCTGGTTGCTGCCCAGCTATCCCGATGAGCCGATTCCCGTCGACGAAGCTGCCAAACTCAAGGGTTTGTCCTTGGCGGGACAAATCCCAGGGCTGGAGGCGTTGAACACAGCCTCAACACGCCTCGCCCAGGTAAACGGATTGACGGTTCCCGCCGGAAGCAGCTGGGCCATTGCTCCGCAGCGCAGTCGCAGCGGCAAGAGCCTGTTGGCAGGTGACCTCAGCCAATCGCTAGCCCTGTCATCAGCCTGGAGCTACGTACAGGTTCGTGCGCCCCGTTATCAGGCGGCAGGATTGTCCCTGGCGGGAACGCCGTTCATTCTTTCCGGCTACAACGGCAAGCTGGCCTGGTCGTTTTCTCCAGCCATGGGCGACACTCAGGATCTATATCTTGAACGTGTACGCACCCAGGGCAGCGGCTTGAACTACGAGGTCAATGGACAATGGACACCTGCAGCGGCCCGTTCCGAGACTTTTTTCATCAAAGGCCAGCGGCCGGTACGAGAGACTGTCTTCGAAACCCGGCATGGCCCGCTGATCAATCATCAAATCGGCCAGCAAAGCGGTTATGGTCTGGCCTTGCGCAGGGCTACGCTCGATACGGACAAATCCATGGATGCAGTATTCGACCTGAGCCGGGCTAAGGATGTTGACCGCGCGTTCGAGATAACCCGAGACATCCGAGCGCTTGCGCTGAATATAGTCTTTGCCGACGCCGAACATGTTGCGTGGCAGGTGACCGGCCTGTACCCCAACCGCCGAGAAGGACGCGGGCTGCTGCCCTCACCCGGGTGGACCGATCGTTATGAATGGGATGGTTTTGCCGACCCGATGTTGCATCCCTATGACCAGGACCCTTCCCAAGGGTGGCTTGGCAATGCTGGCAACCGTACGGTGCCGCTGGGGTATGGCATGCAGCTGTCGAGCTCGTGGCAGGCTCCCGAGCGGGCCGAACGTATCGCTCGGCTTGCAGGCTCGCAGACACGGCTGGAAGCTCGCAACCTGATGGCCATGCAGGCAGACCAGACCTCACCGTTGGTCGCCAAGGTCCAGGCCATGCTGAGCGCACCGGGCATGGCTCAGCCCCTCAAATCGGCCATCGAGGCCCTACCGGCTGAGCAACGCGCACATGCCAGCGAGGCCTTGCGCCGAATCGGCACGTTCGATGGGCGCCTATTGGCCACGTCAGCCGATGCGGCCGTCTATGAAGCATTTCTGCAGGCTACCGCTCGACTGACTTTTGCCGATGAACTGGGAGGAAGCAACAGCCCGGCGATGCAGGCCCTCAACCGGATCGCCCCGCTCTCTTACTCAGCTCAAATCGATCATCTTCTGACCCGGGACGATAGTCCTTTCTGGAATGATACCCAGACGACAGCCGGACACGACAAGCCGGCCATTCTTGCCCAGGCGCTTGCCTCAGCCATTGCCGAATGCGAGCAGGTCATGGGTAATGACCGAAACAGCTGGCAATGGGGGCGTCTGCACACGTATGACTGGCAGGGCGAAACCGAACAGGCGGCCGCCCGGCCAGGTACCAGTACACGCTATCCCGCTCGCCGGGCATATCCAGCAGGCGGAGACTTCTCGACACTGGATCGCTCGGCCTATGGCTGGGGCAACGGCTTTGGGGCACACAGTGCCAACAGCTTGCGCATGGTCGTGGATTTTGGTCAGCCGGAACCATTCATGGCCATTGATGGCAAGGGGCAGTCGGATAATCCGGCCAGCCCTTACTACGGCAAGGGCATCGAACCCTGGCTGAAAGGTCAGTACTCCAGCTTCCCCTTCCAGCCGCACAATCTGGATCGTGTTTATGGCACGCGTCGTCTGACGCTAACGCCTGCCCAATAAGCGAGCCGGCCCTGGCATATCACTTGCTTTATGTCTCTTCAGAAGCAAGTGCCAACGGCGGCATTTGCTGACCGTATATTCGACAATGGCGTCGTTCTGCGCCGATAACCCTTGTTATCGGCCTTAACGGCGCTTTTTTGTTTATGTTTTGCCAAGGCTTGCCATGACGACGATTAACGCCCTCGCCTGGGTATCAGGCTCGGATGCACCAGAACGGAGCATTGTAAATCTGGGCTTCATGCCCCTGACCGATTCTGCCTCGCTGATCGTGGCAGCCACTCAAGGATTTGCTCAACCCTACGGATTGACCCTGCACCTACATCGTCAGCCGTCCTGGTCAGCCCTGAGGGATCGTCTACTCAATGGCGAGCTGGATGCGGCGCACAGCCTGTACAGCATGATCTATGGCCTGCAATTGGGGCTGGGCAGCTCGTCACCTACCGACATGGCTGTCCTGATGGGCTTGGCCCAGAATGGGCAAAGCATCAACCTCTCAGCCTCGCTCGCGACCGAAGGTGTCACTACAGCTGAAGCACTGGCACACCGTATTCAGCAGTCTTCGCAGGCTCCGCTTGTGCTGGCGCATACCCTACCCACCGGGACTCATGCGCTCTGGCTGTACTACTGGCTGGCCGCCAAAGGCATCCATCCGCTGGAAGATGTGAGCACCGCTGTGGTGCCTCCACCGATGATGGTGGAGCATTTACGCGCCGGCCGAATCGATGGGTATTGTGTAGGCGAGCCCTGGGGCGCCTCGGCCATTGAGCAAGGCCTGGGCGTGACCCTGGCTACAACGCAATCCATCTGGCCGGATCATCCAGAAAAGGTGTTGGCCTGTACCCGTGCGTTTGCCGAGCAGAACCCCAACACGGCCCGTGCCTTGATCTGTGCCCTGCTCGATGCCAGTCGGTTCATCGAGGAAAGCCTCGAGAACCGCCGCAGCACTGCACAACTCATCAGCGGCGCCGCTTATATCAACGCACCGGTAAGCGCCATCGAGCCGCGCATGCTGGGTCAGTATACAGATGGACTGGGGCAGCGCTGGCAGGATGAGCACCCCCTGCGCTTCTTTCATAAGGGCGCAGTCAATATGCCCTATCTATCAGATGGCATGTGGTTCATGACTCAATTCCGCCGCTGGGGTCTTTTACGTAATGATCCTGATTACGTGGGAGTGGCCCGTCAGGTACAGCAGCTCTCGCTTTACGGCGAGGCGGCAGCGCGTGTAGGCGTGGAGGTTCCTGGTCAGCCCCTGCGCAGCGCTACGCTCATTGACGGCCGGGTATGGGATGGACAGGATCCGGCAGGCTACGCCCGCAGCTTTACCCTGCATGCCCTGGCTGACGCCATGCTTAATCCACTGACTTGACTTCGAGGCGACAAGCACCATGCGCATTCTGCTTATCGACGACACCCCGAAGAAGGTAGGCCGCCTGAAGGCCGCCCTGCTGGAAGCCGGCTTTGACGTAATCGAAGAGTCCGGCCTGACCATAGACCTGCCCGCCCGCATCGAAGCGATCCGCCCCGATGTCATCCTGTTCGACACCCAGTCGCCCAGCCGTGACGTTATGGATCAGGTATGCCTGGTGACGCGAGACCGCCCTCGGCCAATCGTCATGTTTACCGACGAGCACGATCCGGATGTCATGCGCCAGGCCATTCAGTCAGGCGTCAGCGCCTATATTGTGGAAGGCATTCATGCCCAACGATTGCAACCGATCCTCGACGTGGCCATGGCACGCTTCGAAACCGATCAGGCTCTGCGCGCCCAGCTGCAGGCACGGGAACAGCAACTAGCCGAGCGCAAGCGAATCGAGCTGGCGAAAGGCATGTTGATGAAAATGCGGGACTGCAACGAGGAGCAGGCCTACACCCTGATGCGCCGCCAGGCCATGAGCAAACAGCAGAAGCTCGTTCAGGTCGCCGAGCAGATCATTTCCATGAACGAGCTGCTCGGCATGTAAAGCCCCTCATTGACGTTGTTGCACGGCGTGCGCTGGCGAGGTTGGCAGCGCAGTGACCGTCTGACTCAAGCAGACCCGGTTGCGGCCCTGCCGCTTGGCTTCGTAGAGCGCCTTGTCAGCGGCCTGCAGCAGTTCCTCGGCTTTCTGGCCGCTCTGTGGATACATGGCAATACCCAGCGAAATGGTGACCGGGCCCAGAGGTGCACCGCCATAGACCAGTTGCATGTGACTGACCGCCTCACGTAGCGCCTCGCAACGCGCCAGGGCGCCTGCCTGGGTGCACTCGGGCAATACCAGGGCAAACTCCTCTCCACCGAAGCGGCAGGCCAGATCACTGGCCCTGACCAGGCGTTTAACCTCCACGGCCAAATGCCTTAAGACCGCATCGCCAGCCTCATGGCCGTGAGTATCGTTAAACCGTTTGAAGTGATCCACGTCGAACAGCACGACAGCCGTTGTCGTCTGGTTGCGACTGGCACGCAGCAGTTCGCGGCTCAGAGTCTCATCGAGGAAACGGCGGTTGTGCAGTCCGGTCAGCGCATCCACGATGGACTGATGACGCAGGCTGTCACGCAGGGCCAGGTTCGCCACGCCCAGGGATACCTGCTCGGCAAAGGCTTCGGCCAGCTTGAGTCCTGAGGTGGGATGCTCGCACAGCGTCAACACACCGATAGGCTCACCCTGCGCCATCAGTGGCACACAGACGTAGCCGCCTTGCGCCTGGACGACATTGACCAGATGGGGACAGACCAGATCCTTGGTTACGTCCTGGACATCATGGGTCTGCCCACGACGCACCGACCAACACTGGTGAGGCTCGAACATGGTCTTCTGCTCAACCCAGCCATTCCAGGCTCCTGCGAGTTCCAGGACATCCCGCGAGGGGTGATACAGATGAATACACCCTGGGGCGGATCCGAACAGCTGGCTGGCGAACCGGGTGATGATGTCGTAGCACTCGGCAAAGTCCGTAGTTGAATGCAAAGCGCTGGCCATACGGCTCATGAGCTCCGTTTCACGGTTGCGCAGTTCGAGCTGTTGCATGCCGTCGCTTAATTGCTCTGAGAGTTCAAGCAGGCGTTTTTCGCTTGTCTTGGTCTCATTTAGTACGCGGAACGTGAACTTATAAAGAATCGCAACGAGGACCAGATCGAGCATGGCAATAAGCAGGAGCGCAATACGGATGATCTGACGACGCCATTCCACCTGCTGAGATAGCAATATGCTCTCTTGCGACATACGATTTTCAATCGTGGCGACTTCCTGTCGAATGGTATCCATGAGCCGTTTTCCCTCCCCCGTGCTGACCCGTGCTACTGCCTCGGACAGCCCCCGCTCACGGCGCAGCTGAATAGTGCCATTCCAATAAGCTCGCTGCTGACCGATCATATCCTGAAGGGCAGCAAACTCAGGGTACTGCTTCGCATCCATTGCTTGCCGCAAGGGAATCACAAGATGGTCGACCTCGGCATATCCTTGAAACAGAGGCGTCAGATAATCTTCACGGCCTGTAATGATGAACCCACGCTGGCCGGTTTCACCATCCTTGATTGCTGAAAATAAGCGCTGCAGCTGTTGGAGGCGCATTTCAGCTGCTTCGTAGTTATCCAGGCCGCTGCGAATCCAGCTGGTGCTGCTAAGAGGCACAATCACATTGAGAACCAGCATGGCGATGATTAGGCTGAATCGGCTACGCAACTGCGAAGCAGTCTTGGTCATTGCTTGTTTCCAGGAGATGCATCTATCGGATTAGAAGTCTAGCCGCTGCTGATCAATCCATAAGCAGTGTTTGCAGGAAGCAATCGAGCAAAAAGGCAGAACAACGGTCATACCGGTAAGTCTGCCTGTTTTTTCCGGCAGGCGGCAGGTTTGTTCGATCTCTCTTGAAGGCGGCCCCTATCTAGGCTATAAGCCCGGAAACCCCGTATGGACATCATCATGCTCAAACACTTGATCGGTCTGTTCAGAGCGCCTTCGGAAGAAGAGCGGAAATTGGCGCAAACGATCAACAACTCGTACAAGTCCCTTCGGGTCGTGGGCCGCGGTACCATCCGGATTGATCCTGAAGAAGTGTTCGACTCGCCGGAGTTCAAGCAGGATCTCGACCGAGCCAAGCGCCTTATCAACGGCTAAATGTTTCTTCTCCTTCTTCTGCCTATCCTGGTTAGCGGGTTTCTCGTCTGTCACAAGCACCCGCTTTTCTACTATCGCCTGCATCGCTACGAGGGACAGTATCTCTATTTGCAGAGCGCCCGACTGGGTCTGTTTTGCGCGCTTCTTTCGCTGACCCTCAACCTCATCCTGTTTCTGCTCGTGGCCCAGCATGACTGGACGGTGGCAGGCCGTACCTTTTCGCTCGATTACTTTTCCGGCCTGGCAAGCCTGATCCTGCGGACCCATGCCATTGAGGATGCGAGCCAGGCCGCCCAGCTCTCCTGGATTCTTATCCTTACCGTGACCGCACTCATGATCCCAAGGCCCTGGGCATTTCTGGCCAAGGCTTACATCAAGCGGCGGCATGGGTTGAAGGAAGAGAACTATGCGATGTTTCTCATGGCCGGCATTCTCAAGGACAGCCCGTTGGATGACCTGCTATTCAATGCCACGATCAACCGTGAAACCCTGATGCTCTCCCTGGAGGAGCGCAAGGTCTATGTAGGCAAGATCACGACTCTGGGCGAACCCAGCGAAACGGAAGGTGCCGATCAGGAGGTCTGCATCAAGCCGATCATGAGTGGCTATCGGGACAAGGACAAACTCTGGGTAACGTTCACGACCCACTATGCCGATGCGGACAAGGATATTTACCTCACGCTGAAGCAGAGCCAGATCCTGTCTGCGACCAAGTTCGACTTTGATGCCTACGAGCGCTTTGTCCGCAGTAAAAAGCCGGACCATGTAACGTCTTAACAAGACGATGCCTGTGCCCCATATCCGGGCATGTCTATCCACGATGCGCTGTAATGATTCAGACGGGCGGATGGTCTGACGTTAAAACCGCAGGCTAGAGCGCTTTGCTGACTTGGCGTGGCGTTTGCTAATCCATCCGTAACGGTAGCCAACGGCGGTTACCCACCTACGACAAAGGCGTCGCGTTGCTCCTGCTCCGGCAGAGGGCAACGTGGCGCCTTTGTCGTTTCTGCCCCAATGCCCGGGGCGGGTGGACGCTCCGCGGTTGTGCTGAATGCCTGGCATTTCACAACGCACATCAGGCGCGTTCGCCTTGTGATGTTCGAACTGAGGCCCTGCCGCGTGGCGGGTACATCGTTGATTACGAGGTGCACGAATGAACACGAGTTTCTGGAAAGCCGGCCATGCGCCGACCCTGTTCGCCGCGTTTCTATATTTCGATCTGAGTTTCATGGTCTGGTACGTGCTTGGCCCGCTGGCCGTGCAGATCGCGGCCGACCTGCAACTGACGACTCAGCAACGCAGCATGATGGTCGCCACGCCCATTCTGGCAGGCGCCGTGCTGCGTCTGATCCTCGGCTTTGTGGCTGACACGCTCTCGCCCAAGACCGCAGGCATTATTGGCCAGATCGCCGTCATCGCGGCGCTATTCGTGGCGTGGCAGATGGGTATCGACAGTTACGAGCAGGCTCTGCTGCTAGGACTCTTCCTGGGTTTTGCCGGCGCTTCCTTTGCCGTCGCCCTACCGCTGGCCTCGCAATGGTATCCGCCGCAGCATCAGGGCAAGGCCATGGGCATTGCAGGTGCCGGCAACTCGGGAACGGTCTTCGCGGCGCTGTTCGCTCCTGGTCTTGCAAAACTGTTCGGCTGGACCAACGTCTTTGGCTGGGCGTTGATTCCGTTGGTCGCTACGCTCGTCTTCTTCGTATTGTTTGCACGCAATGCACCGCAGCGGCCTGCGCCGAAGAAACTAGCCGACTATGCCAAGGCCCTGGGTGACCAGGACAGCTGGTGGTTCATGTTTTTCTATAGCGTGACCTTTGGTGGTTTTCTCGGGCTTGCCAGTACCCTGCCGGGTTACTTTCATGACCAATATGGCCTGGAGCCCGTCGTTGCCGGCTATTACACCGCTGCCTGCGTCTTTGGCGGTAGCCTGATGCGGCCGCTGGGTGGCGCGCTGGCTGATCGGATTGGCGGTATCCGCTGCCTGTTGGGCATGTATACCGTGGCAGCTGTTTGTATTGCCGCAGTAGGCTTCCATCTACCCAGTGCAACGGCCGCCCTGGGGCTGTTCGTAGTCGCCATGCTGAGCCTGGGCGCAGGCAATGGCTCGGTTTTCCAGCTGGTGCCGCAGCGCTTTCGCAAGGAGATCGGCGTCATGACTGGCTTGATCGGTATGGCGGGCGGTATCGGAGGCTTTGTCCTGACGGCGGGCCTTGGTGCCATCAAGCAATCCACCGGTGATTATCAGCTGGGCCTCTGGCTATTCGCCTGCCTGGGCGTACTGGCCTGGTTTGGTCTGCTGAGTGTGAAGCGGCGTTGGAGAACCACCTGGGGATCGGCGGCCGTGTCTGCTGCACGCGTTTAACTCGAAGCGCCCGTCAAACGACGGGCATTTCGCTTCTAAACCTCTCTACTTCCTGACCGAATCCATGCCCCTTACCTTGAGCATCGGTGAAGCCACGGCCACCGGTCCACGACCGGAAAACCAGGACGCCCTGCGTAGCGTCACGCCGGCTCCCGCTCTGGCACTCAGCAAGGGGCATCTGTTTACCCTGGCCGATGGAGTAAGCCACTGCGCCGACGGCGGATTGGCTGCCCGCTCAACCGTACAGGCGGTGGCGATGGATTATTACTCAACGCCCGAAACCTGGCCTATTGCACAGTCACTGGATCGTCTGCTCCTGGCACAGAACCGCTGGCTACAAGCCGGGGCCCAAGGCCAGCCGTTACTGACGACGCTGACGGCCCTTGTGCTCAGAGGGCACCGCTACACCCTTGCCCATGTAGGCGATTGTCGGGCCTATCACCTTAGAGGCCAGACACTCTCCTGTCTGACAGAAGACCACGTCTGGCAACAGCCCGGCATGCAACATGTTCTGACACGTGCTCTGGGGCTGGAAGCTCATCTGATCGTGGACTTTCATGAAGGTGATCTGCAAATCGGTGATTGCTTCCTGCTGGTCAGTGATGGGGTCTGGGCCTGCCTGGGTGATGCGGCTATACGACGTATATTGCTGGATGAAGCCAACCCCATGTCAGTGGCCCATGCCTTGATCCACGCAGCCCATTTGGCGGGCAGTCAGGACAATGCCAGTGCATTACTGTTACGTGTTGACGCCCTGCCTGACAAACCCTTGGCGGATGCCCTCGCCGAGGTAGCGGGCTGGCCTGTTCCACCACGACTCAAAGAGGGCCAGATGTTCGAGGGCTGGCAGGTCGAACAACGCCTGGCGATCTCTCAGCAGTCCTGGCTGTATCGCGTGCGTGACAGCGCCGGGCGGCCCTGGCTGCTCAAGACTCTCGCCCCAGGTCAGCAAGGTGATACCCAGGCCATGCAGGCGCTCCTGATGGAGGAGTGGTTTCTGCGCCGGGTCGCCGGAAGGGCTTTTGTCGAACTGCATCCACTGCCTCAACGTCAGCACCTGTATTACGTACAGCGTGAATACCCGGGCCGCACGCTGGCTATCCAATTCAAACAGGCCGGTCCATTTCCGCTTGGCGAATGGCTGGATACCGCAACCCGCCTCTTGCGCGCTCTGGGTCAACTGCATCGGCGCAATATTCTGCACCGGGATATCAAACCCGAGAATCTGCACCGGGGCAATGATGGCGAACTCAGGCTACTGGACTTTGGCCTTGCCTATTGCCCTGGCCTTTCCCATGAATGCGAGGGCGCAGTACCGGGTACGCCCAGCTATCTGGCGCCCGAAACGTTCGAAGGTGCCGCACCAGGGCCGCAGCAGGATCTCTTTGCAGTAGGCGTTACGCTCTATTACCTGCTGACAGGTCATTATCCCTACGGAGAAATAGAGGCCTTCCAGCGACCGCGTTTTCAACAGCCGGAACGTGTGCTGCGCTATCGGCACGACGTACCGCTCTGGCTGAACGACTGGTTACTGCGCGGTGTAGCGGTCGATCCAGCCCAGCGTTTCGAGACGGCAGAGGAAGCCTTATTACTTTTGGAGCAAGGCGAGCGGCAACCTGTATTACCGCCCAAGGCATTGCTAGAGCGCGAGCCACTGAAATTCTGGCGTACAGTGGCCTGCGTTTCGTTACTGATCAACCTCGCCGCTGTGCTGCTCTGGTTGTATCGCCATTGATCGATCTGACGAGCCAGCCAGCCAAGGCCAGCTCGCCTGTTTCAGTTGAGCTTGTTCGCGGGCGGTTGCGTTGACGGGCTCGTACTGGCCACGGTTGCCCCTGAGAGCTGACGGCAGCTGGCAAACAAATCCAGCTCTGCGTTATAGACCTGGGTATGGACACGCAGGAGACCCAACATGGAATGGAACAGGTTGTCCTGGCTGAGCGAGTCATTCCGGTGGACCGCTACACACTGGCTATTCATCCCCATCGACTGCTGATACGGCTGAGAAAACCACGCTACGCTGGCGATATGCTTCTGCTGATCCGGCGCTACGGCGTACGGCATGCCATGAAGAAATACATTGTACTCACCCAATGACTCACCATGATCGGACAGGTAGAACATGGCGGTACTCACCTTGTCCTGGTTGTTACGCAGGGTATTGATCAGGCTCGCCAGGACATGATCAGTGTAGCGAATGGTGTTGTCATATCCATTCACGATACTTTCCCGTGAGCACTGGCTCAGCTCGTTGTTCTTGCATACCGGGGTGAAGTGCTCGAAGGCCGCCGGGTAGCGTTTGAAGTAGGCCGGGCCGTGGCTGCCCATCTGGTGGAGCACCAGCACGGTGTCGCGCTGCATGTGATCGATGATGCCCTGTATATCCTTGAGCAGGATTTCATCATGACACTCGCCATCGCTGCAGAATGCCGGGTCCTGAGCCTTTGTCAGGCTTTCGAAGGCCACACGGTTACAGGTTTCCTTGCAGCCGGCCTGATTGTCGCGCCAGATCACGTCATATCCAGCCCGCTTAAGCACATCAAGCAGGTTCTCCTGACTTTTGGCCACACTGTCACTGTAATGCGCGCGGGTCAGATTGGAGAACATGCAGGGTACGGATACTGCCGTCTCGGTGCCGCAGGAATGCATATCGGTAAAGCTGATCACGCCCTCCTCCTGGCGCAGCTCGGGCGTTGTATCGCGGCCATAGCCATCCAGGCCAAAGTTGTCGGCACGTGCGCTTTCCCCAACGACCAGAACAGTCAATGTCTTGTGCGCACCGGCGCTGACGGGCGCCAGGCGTACAGCATCCGTACCGATCTCGCGCAGCGGACCCTTGGGTTTGGCCGTCGCGTCATGAACATAGCTGATCAAGGCACCCACAGAATTGCTGGGCGTCAGCTGCATATGGATCTCATGATGGTTACGGAACAGGGAAGACAGACTTTGATAGTTGAGCATGGCCACGCCGACTATAACCGCGGCGGTTAGGCCGCTGGCAATGGATTTGTTCAACAGCTCGCGCGGCCACCGGCGATACTGAACCGGTGTCCTCCAGAGCAGCCAGACCGGCAGCGCGCCGAGCAGAAGCAGATAGGCAGCCAGCTTGAATGACAGCAGATCCACCACTTCAGCCGTGTCAGTCTCCAGCGTGTTACGGAGCATCTCGGTATCGATCATGACACCGTACTGGTTCATGAAATAGGCAACCCCTGCGGCACTCAGAAAGAGCACACTTAGCAGCGGCTTGAAAACCCAGCGAAAGGCAAAAAAGGTCAGAATCAGGTTGAACGCTGCCAAGAACAGAACAGCCACTGCGCCCAAGGTGAGCACACCTTTCATATCGAGAGGTGTCACCACGTCGAACAGGTGAGTCCACAGTGGGACGTTGTAAAAAATCAGGAAAGCCGCACTCACGATCAGCGTGAGCCACTCGGGACGAACCGGTCTCAACTTCAGCATCTCGTACAACTCTTGAAATAAGATGACAAAAGTGTGGTGAGGGGCTCGTCAACGTTTCGTGAAGAAAGCCTTGTAAAAACGTTTCACTTAATTGCTTCTCAAACTGCCCCTCAAGGGTGTAAAAGAGAGAAGGAACCGTGATTCCAGACGGCATGCTTGCTAAGCTCCAAGCATAACCCTCAATAAGAAGATCATAGGGAGCTCCTCATGGCCCGCATCGAACTCAATCTTCCAAGCGACCAGTTTTATTTTACTACCCATCAAACGGTCCGCAGTACCGACATCAATGCCGGTGGCCACTTGAGTAACGAGTCGATGATTTCCATGATTTCAGAAGCTCGTACACGCTTCATGTTTTACTACGGTATCCGGGATGGTGCCGAGGATGGCATTGGTACCATGGTGACGGATCTTGCGACCGTTTATCTGGCTGAAGCCTTTGCAAGGGACAAGCTGCAATTTGACATTGGGGTCATGGACTTCAATAAATACGGGGGCGATATCATCTTCCGCATTACTCGGCCGGATACCGACACCACCATTGCGCTCGCCAAGTGCGGTTTTGTCTTTTACAACTATCGCGAAAAGCACATCGAGCCTATGCCCAAACCTTTCCACCGTATTTTCCCCAAGGTTAATTGGGTCAGTGATCGGCCAACGTCCAGTACGCAGAACGTCACGCCTATCAAGGAAAGTTCGCACGGATAGTGTGCAATGCGCTTCAAAGTGGTGCACAAAAGCTCAGAATAATCAGGATCTCCTGACAAAAAATAGAGCGCGGTCAGGCAGTTACATTCTTGGCACGTCCCCTGCTTAGTTTCTAGGCAGACATCAAGCGCAGCCTTCAACGGCGAACGGCAGCGCTCCCCCGACAGGCCTATGCAGGCCGATAACGGGACCGGACAAAGGCGTCCTCGCATTCATGTGCGGGACGCCTTTTTTGTTGCCTCGATTTCAAGCACGCCCGGTGGGCAGCTTGCGGAGACGCCTGATGAAAAAGCTCAAGCTGGTACTGATCGGTAATGGCATGGCTGGGGTACGCACCCTGGAAGAACTGTTCAAACTCGCCCCTGACCTGTATGACGTAACGGTCTTTGGCGCAGAACCACACCCGAACTACAACCGCATCCTGCTATCCCCCGTTCTGGCTGGCGAGCAGACCTTTGAGGAGATCGTCCTGAACGATCTCAACTGGTACGCCGAGCACGCTATCGAGCTGCATCTCAATCGCAGGGTTACGGAAATCGATCGCCAGAACCGCCGCGTCATAGCCGAAGACGGCACCGTGGCAGAGTATGATCGACTCATCATTGCCACCGGCTCCAACCCCTTCATTCTGCCCATTCCGGGCAAGGATCTGGAGGGTGTGATTGGTTATCGTGACATTGCCGATACCCAAGCCATGATCGATACGGCAGCCACGCATCGCCACGCAGTGGTTATCGGCGGTGGCCTCCTGGGTCTGGAAGCGGCCAACGGCCTCAAGCTACGCGGCATGGATGTCACCGTCGTTCATATCGGTGACTGGTTGATGGAGCGCCAGCTGGACAAGACGGCTGGCAACCTTTTGCAGACCGCCCTGGAAAGCCGTGGCCTCAACTTTCTGCTGCCCAAGCAGACCGCCGAGCTGCTCGATGACGGCAACGGTCGTGTCTGCGCCGTTCGTTTCGCCGATGGTGATCAAATACCTGCTGATCTGGTCGTGATGGCTGCCGGCATTCGTCCCAACTATACGCTGGCCGAATCGGCCGGATTGACCTGTAACCGCGGCCTGACCGTCGACGATACGATGCGCACCTCAGATCCAGACATCTTCGCCGTAGGAGAATGCGCAGCGCACCGAGGCATTGCCTATGGCCTGGTAGCCCCCTTGTTCGAACAGGCCAAGGTGTGTGCCAATCATCTGGCCCTTCAGGGCACCGCCGAATATCACGGCTCGGTGACGTCTACCAAACTCAAGGTTACGGGCATCGACCTGTTTTCTGCCGGGGACTTCATGGGCGGTGAAGGCTGTGAGGAGATCACCCTCTCCGATCCTATCGGCGGTATCTACAAGAAACTGGTGATAAGAGACGACATTCTCGTCGGCGCGTGCCTGTACGGCGATACGGCAGATGGCGGCTGGTACTTCCGCCAGATTCGTGAGAATCACAACGTTAGCGAAATCCGTGACCTGCTCATGTTTGGCGAGCATGCCATAGGCGATGCGGGCCATCAGGGGCAGGACAAGGCCATGCTGATGAGCGACGAAATGGAGGTCTGCGGATGCAACGGCGTCTGCAAGGGCACTATCGTCAAGGCCATCACTGAAAACAACCTGCTCTCCGTGGATGAGGTGAAAAAGCACACCAAGGCGGCCAGTTCCTGCGGCTCCTGCACCGGTCTGGTGGAGCAGATCCTGATCAATACGGTGGGCGGTGCGGCCGATGTAAAGCCCAAGAGCGAAAAACCGGTATGTAACTGCACTGACCATACCCATGGCTTCGTTCGTCAGGCCATCCGTGAGCAGCACCTGACGACCATTCCCGAAGCCATGACGGCCCTGGGCTGGAAAACGCCTAATGGCTGCGCCACCTGCCGCCCGGCACTCAATTACTACCTGATCTCCACGTGGCCGAGCGAAGCCAAGGACGATCCGCAGTCCCGCTTCATCAACGAACGCGCACACGCCAACATTCAGAAAGACGGCACCTATTCGGTTATTCCCCGTATGTGGGGCGGCGTAACCAGCGCAGCGGAACTGCGTCGTATTGCGGACGTGGCCGACAAATACAAGGTGCCCATGGTGAAAGTCACCGGAGGCCAGCGCATCGACCTGCTGGGTATCAAGAAGCAGGATTTGCCCGGGGTCTGGAAGGATCTGGACATGCCGTGCGGCCATGCCTATGGCAAATCCATCCGCACCGTGAAGACTTGCGTGGGCAGCGAGTTCTGCCGCTTTGGCACCCAGAACTCGACCCAGATGGGAATTGATCTGGAACATGCCCTGTTCGGCATGTGGTCACCGCACAAGGTCAAGCTGGCCGTCTCCGGGTGCCCGCGCAACTGCGCCGAATCCGGTATCAAGGACGTGGGCATCATTGGTGTGGACTCCGGCTGGGAGCTGTATATCGGTGGTAATGGCGGCATCAAGACCGAAGCTGGCGAATTCTTTACCAAGGTGAAAACGGCTGAAGAGGTCATGGAGTACAGCCTGGCCTTTATCGAGCTGTACCGCCAGGAGGCCTTCTACCTCGAACGGACCGTGCACTACATGCAGCGCGTGGGCCTTGAGCACATCAAGACTGCCATTCTGGACGATGCCGAGCGGCGCAAAGGCCTCTATCAGCAGCTGATGTTCGCCCTGTCGCTGGAACAGGACCCCTGGAAGGCGCGCATCGAACAGACGGCGCTCAAGAAGGAATTCGAACGGATTCCGGTGGCGGCGCTATAGACGTCTCTTGATCGATGGGTATCGCTTCGCTCACCACCCTCCTACGGAGCGGCCCATCGCGTATCCCTTTTACGCGACTTGAACAGGATTACCTCATGAACTGGCTGAACATCTGCGCATTGACCGATATCCCTCAACTGGGCGCCCGGGTCATCGAAGGTCCCAAAGGCGACATTGCTCTCTTCCGCACGTCTTCTGACGATGTCTTTGCCCTGGATGATCGTTGCCCGCACAAGCACGGCCCGCTGTCTCAGGGCATCGTCTTTGGCAAGACCGTGGCCTGCCCATTGCACAACTGGCAGATCGCTCTCGACTCCGGTGAAGCCCTGGCCCCGGATGTAGGGTGTGCCCACCGTTATCCGGTCAGGGTAGAAGACGGACGCGTCTATCTCGCTCTGGAGAAGACGCGCCGCAGCGCTCACATCATTGCCAGCACGACTGCCGCCTAATCGTTTGACCTGGCTCGCCGCCGGGCCCACGTGAACAGAATGGAGCACCCCATGACCATCCATCCTCACGAGCCGCGTGATGGCGCTGCTACCCAGATCACTGCTTCAACCTGCTGTTATTGCGGCGTAGGGTGTGGCGTGCTGATCGAACATGACGGTACTCGCATCCTGAATGTGACGGGCGATCCGGCTCATCCAGCCAATTACGGGAGGCTCTGTAGCAAAGGCGCTACGCTGCACCTGACCGGCGATCTGGATGCACGTGCGCTCTATCCCGAACTACGCCTGGGCAAGACGCTGGCACGCAGCCGGACCGATTGGGACAGCGCGCTTGACCACGCTGCCACCGTCTTTGCCGACACCCTCCGCGAGCATGGCCCGGACAGCGTGGCCTTCTATATCTCCGGCCAGCTGCTGACCGAGGACTACTATGCCTTCAACAAGCTGGCCCGTGCCCTGATCGGTACCAACAACATCGACAGCAACTCCCGGCTATGCATGTCGTCCGCGGTGGTCGGTTACAAGCGCAGCCTGGGAGCCGATGCGCCA
Organism: Pseudomonas sp. HPB0071; assembly: GCF_000478505.2. Lineage (NCBI taxonomy): Bacteria > Pseudomonadati > Pseudomonadota > Gammaproteobacteria > Pseudomonadales > Pseudomonadaceae > Pseudomonas > Pseudomonas sp. HPB0071. Next base: position 463,349 of record NZ_KI517367.1, read on the forward strand.
CCCTGCTCTTATGAGGATATCGAACACGCACAGACCCTGCTGATTGCAGGCAGCAACATGGCCTATGCCCATCCAGTCCTGTTCAGACGCCTGGAAGAAGCAAAGGCCCAGCGACCCGACATGAAAATCATTGTGGTCGATCCGCGCCGTACCGACACCTGTGAGTTGGCCGACCTGCACCTGGCCATTCAGCCGGGCACCGATGTTGCGCTCTTCCACGGCATCCTGCACCTGCTGCTCTGGGAGGGTTGGACCGACCGTCGCTATATCGATGCCCATACCGAGGGATTTGATGCCCTGAAAGCGTTGGTGCGAGACTATAACCCCAGCATGGTGGCAGAGCTGTGCGGCATTACCGTAGAAGCATTGACGACCTGCGCCCGATGGATTGGCGAATCGCCCGCGTTTCTGTCGCTCTGGTGCATGGGGCTGAATCAGTCCACTGCAGGCGTGGCCAAGAACTCAGCCTTGATCAACCTGCACCTGGCAACAGGCCAGATCGGCAAACCCGGTGCCGGTCCCTTCTCGCTGACCGGCCAGCCCAACGCCATGGGAGGACGTGAGACCGGCAGCCTGTCGAACCTGCTTCCTGGTCATCGTGAGGTAGCCGATCCTGTTCACCGTAGCGAAGTCGCGGCTTACTGGGGTATCGACGCGCTGCCTGAAACGCCCGGCCTTTCGGCTATCGAACTGTTCGATGCGGTGCACAGCGGCAAAATCAAGGCACTCTGGATTGCCTGTACCAACCCGGCTCAGTCCGTACCGGATCAGGCCAAAATTCATGAAGCCCTGGCCCGCTGTCCGTTCGTAGTGGTTCAGGAAGCCTTTTTCACGACCGAAACCTGTCGCTATGCCGACCTGCTGCTTCCTGCGGCCAGTTGGGGCGAGAAGGAAGGAACGGTAACCAACTCCGAGCGACGCATCAGCCATGTGCGCCGCGCCATCTCCGCACCGGGTGAAGCACGCTCGGACTGGGCCATCACGCTTGACTTTGCCCGCCGGCTGGAAAGCCGCCTGTACCCTGAGCAAAGCAGCCGATTCGCCTTCCCGACACCTGAAGCGCTCTTTGAGGAATACAAGCACCTGACGACAGGACGTGACCTGGACCTTTCCGGTATCAGCTATTCGCTGATCGATGCCCATGGGCCCCAACAATGGCCGTTTTCCACCGGCGCCAGCCAGGGCACGCCCCGCCTGTATGAAAACGGTGTGTTTCCCACAACGTCGGGGCGGGCACGCTTTGTTGCCGACGAGTACGCCGCGCCGAAAGAGAAGCGTGATGCCCGCTATTCGCTGACCCTCAATACTGGCCGCCTACGCGACCAGTGGCATGGCATGAGCCGTACCGGCACGGCGGCGCGGTTATTCAGCCATGTGGAGGAGCCACTTCTCTCCCTGCACCCGGACGACATGCGCCGCCGTCGGCTGATGAGCGGCCAGCTGACCCGTGTCAAAAGCCGTCGCGGCAGTCTTCTGGTCCGTGTCGAGTCGGACGAGAACATCAGACCGGGTCAAGCGTTCCTGCCCATGCACTGGGGGGATCGCTTTCTCAAAGGGCTCGGTATCAATGCCCTCACCCTCTCGGAATTCGATCCGCTCTCCAAGCAACCGGAGCTCAAACATGCCGGCATTGAAGTGGAAAAAGTAGAACTCCCCTGGGAGCTGTACGCACTGGTAGAAGGCCATGTACAAATGCGCTTCGAAACCCTGCGCCCACTGTTTGAAACCTTTAGCCATGCCAGTCTTACCCTGACTGGCCGTGACCGTCCGGCCCTGCTTATTCGCGCTGCACATGGGGAGTCACCGGACAAGGCCCTGCTTGCACAAATCTATAACAGTCTTAACCTGCTGGACGGACCGGTCATGGCCTATGACGATGCACGCCGCCAGGTGGGTAAGCGGGTTCGTATCGAGGCGGGCCGTATTACCGCGCTCTGCCTGACAGGTGAAACAGCAGCACGGCGCTGGCTCAAGAGCCTGTGGGAAGAAGGTCGAGCGGATCAGGACCTGCGCCGTTGGTTGTTGGCGCCCCTCAGCACGCCCCCTGGCAGCCAGACCGGGGTTAGTTGCAAAACGCTTTGCAACTGCATGAATGTCAGCGAAGCCGCCATTCGCGGCGGTATCGCTGAAGGACTTGACCTGAACGGGCTGAAGGCGTCGCTGGGCTGTGGTACGCAGTGCGGCTCCTGTGTTCCGGAGATCAAGCGCTTGCTGGCACGTACACCTGTCCATACCTGAAACGTCGGCAATAAGGCGCACCGTTTAGGTGCGCTAGTACCTAAACCTGTGCAAGAACACGGTAATGGACACTCATGATCATGATGAAAAGTGCTCTACACACCCACTTTCAATACTTGGCATAATCACTGCACTGATTTGTCTGACATAGGATGCGGCGCTCAACGGCGAGTGCGGCATTTTCTGAAGAGGCCTTCAAGGCCCGAACAGAACCGGACAAAGGCGTCCCTGCTGGTTACAGCGGGTGCGCCTTTTTTGTTTGTCCTGATTGAGTAGAACACGAGGGTATGTTCATGAATGCAAAAGTCTGGCTGATCGGCGCAGGCCCAGGTGATCCAGAGCTCTTGACCCTCAAAGCCGTTCGCGCATTGGGCGAGGCACAGGTAGTCCTGATTGACGACCTGGTCAATCCTGCCGTGCTGGAGCATTGCCCGCATGCACACATCATCAAGGTAGGCAAACGGGGCGGCTGCCGCTCAACGCCTCAAGCGTTCATTCATCGCCTCATGCTGCGTTATGCACGCCAGGGTAAGGTCGTGGCGCGCCTCAAAGGCGGCGATCCGTGCATTTTTGGCCGAGGCGGTGAAGAAGCCGAATGGCTGGCGAACCATGGCATTCAAAGCGAAATCGTCAACGGCATCACTGCCGGTCTTGCAGGTGCGACGAACTGCGGCATTTCACTGACTCATCGCGGCATTGCCCGTGGCGTTACGCTGGTCACAGCCCATACCCAGGACGACAGCTCATTGAATTGGGACGCCCTGGCCCGAAGTGGCACGACCCTTGTCATCTATATGGGCGTTTCGCGACTGAACGATGTACAGCAGGGGCTTCTGGCAGGTCAGATGGCTGCCTCTACCCCGGTCGCCATGATCGAAAACGCCTCCCTGCCGGAACAGCGGGAATGCCGAAGCACATTGGGAACCCTGTTAGCCGACGCAGCCCTCTTTCAGCTCAAGAGCCCAGCCATTCTTGTGATTGGCGAGGTCGCGTCTGCTGCCGAATCGCTTCGCCTGCCGCTTGAGCCTGTTCAGAAAACGCTTGTAGGATGACCAGAAAGCGCCTGCTCGTCACTGAGCGGGCGAGCCTTTAACTTCAAGTCACTTTATACATTCAAAGACTATATTCGTAGCATAATGCTACTATCAACTTTGCCAGCCTGCCGTCGATAACACGACAAGGACTTCACCTCAGTCCCAGGCCCTGCCCCTTGTTCGATCTTGCTACCGAGCTGCTCATGTCTCTGAAGACCTTTTTCTACTCACTGCATAAAAGGCATTTCAGAGACGTTGCCAGCATCATTGCCTTAGGTGTCTTACTGCTTGTCGTGATGATCGAATGTGATTTCTTCGAGCATCTTGTAGCCTTTAGCGCCAGACACGAAAGCTGGCAAGTCGACGAATGCATAACGGCATTCATCATCATTGGGTGGTGCGGCTTCTTCTTCGGATTCCGTCGCATCGCGGATATGCGTAAGGAAATCGAAGCACGCAAGCAGGCGCAGGAGGAAGCCTATCACCTGGCCAATCATGACAACCTCACGCACCTGCCGAATCGCCGCGCGTTGAATGAGCATTTCGCAAAAGCGATACGCGGCACGCGAGAGCCCTTCTTCCTAGCCATTTTCGACTTGGATGGATTCAAGGCCATCAACGATATATACGGCCATATTACGGGCGACCGGTTGCTCGAAGAGATTTCGCAGCGTGTGGCTACGGCTCTACCTAAAGGAGATTTTATTTGCCGCCTGGGTGGAGACGAGTTTGCTGTTCTGCTGCATTCCGCCAAGAGCGAGACCGCAGCCCACGCCATTCTGAAAGGACTGGCGGGTCTGGTTGCAACCCCGATGGTCCATGGTTCGACTGCACTGATGACGGCGGCCACATTTGGCGTTTCCCATTACCCCAATGATGGGCAGGACATCAGTACGTTGCTTCGTCGCGCCGATGTTGCGCTCTACCAGGGCAAACGCAACGGCAAGAACATCATTCGCTTCTTCGACATGGCCCAGGATCATATGCTGGAACAGCAATCCATGATTGCTCAGGCATTGCGCGAGGCCATCGAACACGGCTACGTCCGGCCCGAGTACCAGCCAATCGTTGCCTTGGATGGAATGACCATTGCCGGTTTTGAAGCGCTGGCCCGGCTTGATCATCCGATTCATGGATCCATCGTTCCCGACAAGTTCATTCCGGCGGCCGAGGAAAGCGGCCTGATGACTGAGTTGACGGATTATCTCCTGCGAAAAGCCTGTATCGATGCCAAATACTGGCCTACAGGCATTTATCTGTCCTTCAACCTGAGCGCGATCGATCTGCGCGATCCTCTGCTGCCGGACCGCATTGAACGTGTTCTGCTTGAGACCGGCTTTGCGGCCTCGCAGCTGGAAATCGAAATCACCGAAACCGCCATCGTCAAGGATATCCGGCAGGCCAAGCTCAACCTGGATCTGCTACGGGAGCTGGGCGTACGGGTCGCTGTCGATGACTTTGGCACGGGTTATTCCAGCATGGCGCAGATCAGCCGCTTTACCTTTGATAAGTTGAAAATCGATCGCGAGTTCATTGACTCCATGGCCATCAATGACAAAGATGACAAGATCGTGCGCTGCATGCTCGGGCTGGGACATGGTCTGAACATGCCATCCATTGCCGAAGGGATCGAACATGACTATCAAGTCCAGTGGCTACGCGAGGCAGGATGTGAATTCGGTCAGGGGTTCCTCTTCAGCAGGGCGGTGCCCAATTCCGAGGTTCCTGAGCTGCTGGAACGCCACGGTTGCTATAGGTCGGACGCCTCCCGCGCAGAGCCGGTGATTTAGGCCTACCCTTTCAGGTCACAAGGCGAGCGCAGCCCGCTCGAACTGATCCGCCCCGTTCCGCTCTTATTAGATAAGCCCATCAAGAGCGACACCATGGATCTTGTCATCGCCCGACCCGAAGGTCTCTATTGCCCTCCAGGGGATTTCTATATCGATCCCTGGCGCCCCGTCGAACGCTCCGTCATTACCCATGCCCATGGCGATCATGCGCGTGGGGGGAATCAACATTACCTGGCGTCAGCGCCCAGCGAAGGCATTCTTCGCTCCCGATTGGGGCAAGACATCAATCTGCAAACGCTGCACTACGGCGAAGTCATCGATCACCATGGCGTCAAAATCAGCCTTCACCCGGCTGGGCATGTTCTGGGCTCAGCCCAGGTCCGCTTGGAATACCAGGGTGAGGTCTGGGTAGCGTCGGGGGATTACAAGGTAGAACCGGACGGCACCTGTGACGCCTTCGAACCCGTGCACTGCCACACCTTCATTACCGAATCCACATTTGGCCTGCCTATTTATACCTGGCAGCCGCAGGCAGAGATTTTTGCGCAGATCAATGCCTGGTGGCGGCAGAATGCAGCGGAAGACCGCGCCAGCGTGCTGTATTGCTACGCCTTCGGCAAGGCACAGCGCATCCTGCACGGAATCGATGCGAGTATCGGCCCTATCCTGACCCACGGCGCTGTGGAACCGCTCAACCGGGTCTACCGTGAAGGGGGTGTGTACATCCCGGATACCCAGTATGCAGGGGACTTCAAGAAGAACGACCCTCTTCTGCGTAAGGCCCTGATCATTGCGCCGCCCTCGGCTGGCGGAAGCACCTGGATTCGCCGATTCGGCGAGCATAGCGATGCCTTCGCCAGCGGCTGGATGATGCTGCGTGGAACGCGTCGGCGTCGTGGCGTGGACCGTGGCTTTGTGCTCTCCGACCACGCCGACTGGCCTGGCCTGCTCTGGGCCATTGAGCAGACAGGGGCTGAACGGGTCATGGTGACCCATGGCTCTGTGGGAGTGTTGGTGCGCTACCTTCGTGAACAGGGACTGGATGCCCAAGGCTTTACCACGGAATACGGTGATGAAGACAACGAGCCCAACAACGAGAAGTCCGCCTAAGTGAAAAGAATATGCCCGTGCGCCTTTTGCTCGTACCAATCAATGCTTCAGCGCAATGTCATCAGGCAAGCGACTGTATCGAATCAAGGCGACCCGTTCATCATGCGGAACCCGCTTTATCAATGCATTCACCGAGTCGGCCAGCTTTTTGAGCACGGAAGGATTGGTCTGGCCAAAGTGATGAATCTGCTCGAATGCTAGCCCTACTGCCAACTCGAATGTCAGAGGGCGCTCGATCAACCGGATCTTTCCGTCGTCACCGCAATGTGTCCAGCAAGGCTTACGCTGCCCCAGGAACGTCAGTGTTTCACAAAGCCGGTCAATGGCTCGAAATGCCGTAGTAGGATCATTGATGGAAGGCGATAACGCCTTGATCGCGATATCTGCCATTTCTATCAGCCAATACTCGATATCCTGCTCGGGCGTACGATCCGATCCAAGAATGAACCTCTTTCTCAGCTCCGCCATGACAGTTGCATCAACCGCCTCGGCAGGCCAGATAGAGGCAATTGGATCACCGGGCAGGATAAAACTGCCGGTGCGGTGTTCCACACGAACCACCAGGCTCTGATTGTGCGCCAGCCTGAGCAGCCCCTTGCGGTCGATAGCCTGCAGGTATCCTCCCCGCTGCGTACACAAAGGATACCCGTTCTTATCCAGCGCCTCGCTCACATACGCATCGGGTTCGGCCCGGGGCTCATCGAGAGGTGCGAAGGCCTGTTCAATCTGTTCGTTGGCGCGGTGAGTCACCTGCTGCAGGATGACGGCAATCTGCATGGAGCGGGAGGCGTGATCGATGAAGTAGATGATCAAACCAACGCTGATCAACGCCAGCACTATGCCCAGCGCGATAGCGATCTGTGGAACGAAGGGGGCGGATGAGGGCGAGGCTGAGCGGATCATGCTCATGACAATCAAGGTGTACGTGAAGGTCCCGATCAGCAGGCCCAAGACCACTTGATTGGCTCGATCAGAAGTGAAGTTTCTGAGTTGACGCGGCGAGAACTGACTGCTGGACAGCTGAAGTGCAACGATCATGATGGAAAAGACCGTGCCCGTGACCGTCACCACACTGGTTCCAATCGCCGATAGCACTGAACGAGCCCCCTCCCCTGTACTACCCGCCAGCCACACCAGCCGATCACCTGCATTGATGATGCCCAGGCGCTCCAGGGACACGAGCGCCACGGCCAATCCGGCCGCCAGGAGCGCTATCACCATCGGGATAAACCAGAGACTGTCCCGGCAGGCGATCCAGATGAAGCGGATATGTTGGCCCATCTACTGCAACCTCATTGTCAGACAATCACTTAGAAGGCTGCAGTGGTCCTCCTGTTCCACGTCGCCTGATAAACCGGACAGGGGAACAGGAACACACCACATCACGAACTCCTTTCCCCATAACAGGCTCATAACAACAGCGAAGCGATATCGGATTAACAGAGGCTCGCGAGCGGCCCGTTACTGATTGCTTCTGAACGCTGTGTAGAAAGCGAGACCACGATGAAAGCCTTCGCCGACCTCTATGCCCGCCTGGATGCAACGACCTCAAGCAATGCCAAGCTTCAGGCCATGCAGGATTACTTCAACCAGGCCGAGCCTGCCGATGCAGCCTGGGCCGTTTACTTCCTGGCCGGCGGACGCCCGCGGCGAACGGTGCCCACGCGCCAGCTTCGAGAGCTGACGATTGCCGCCTCGAACCTTCCGGAATGGCTGTTCGAGGAGAGCTATCAGGCGGTAGGCGATCTGGCAGAAACGATGTCGCTGCTTATTCCTACCGCCAAGCATCTTTCGGATGAGGGTCTGGCGGTCTGGATGGAGGAGCGGCTTCTGCCCTTACGTGGCCTTGCGCCGGAAGAACTGGCTGAGCGCCTGCCGCAGCTGTGGTCGCAACTGGACCGGCCCAGTCTCATGGTCAGCCTTAAGCTTATTACCGGCGAGTTTCGGGTTGGCGTATCCAAGCTGCTGGTTACGCGCGCGCTCGCAACCATGGCAGGCCTGGATGCCAAGCGCGTAGCCCAGCGTCTGGTGGGCTATACGGACCTGTCCCATCGTCCGACTGTTGAAGCTTACCTTGCGCTGATCGCTCCCGAGTCGGACGATGAACATGCGCAGCGTGGCGGGCAGCCTTATCCGTTTTTCCTGGCGCATGCCCTCCAGCTACCCGTCGATCAATTCGATGCCCAGCTGGGGCCTGTCGAGAACTGGCAGGTGGAGTGGAAATGGGACGGCATCCGCTCGCAGTTGGTCAAACGCGACGGGCGCCTGTGGATCTGGTCTCGGGGCGAGGATCTGGTCACCGATCGTTTTCCCGAACTGCACGCGCTCGCCACCTGCCTGCCGGACGGCACTGTCATTGACGGTGAAATTGTCGTCTGGAAAGACGAGGAAAGCCCCGACCTGCTGATGAGCAGCAAAGAGGTCACCCACCAGCAGGCCGAACACGCGCCCGGCGAGCCTATTCCGTTTGGCGTCAAACCCTTTGCGCTCTTACAGCAGCGCATCGGTCGTAAAACCCTGAGCAAGAAGCTGCTCGACGATGTACCTGTAGTCATCCTGGCCTATGACCTGCTGGAATGGCAAGGCCATGACTGGCGCAGCCGCCCGCAGCATGAGCGTCGGGCGCAACTCGAAGCGGTCACCGCACAGTGCAACAGCCCTCTTTTACGCCCCTCCCCCCTTCTTGCCGGTGAAAGCTGGCAGGACCTTGCCCACCAGCGGGAGGGCTCCCGCACGCTCGGGGTGGAAGGCATGATGCTCAAGGCCCGGGACTCGCTTTATGGGGTGGGACGCACCAAAGACATGGGCGTCTGGTGGAAATGGAAGGTCGACCCGTTCTCGGTGGATGCGGTACTGATTTATGCCCAGCGCGGCCATGGCAGACGCGCCAGCCTATACACCGACTACACCTTTGCCGTCTGGGATGGCCCGCCGGGCACCGAGCGTACCCTGGTACCTTTCGCCAAGGCTTATTCGGGTCTGACCGACGAAGAAATGCGCAAGGTGGATGCCATTGTGCGCAAGACTACTGTCGAGAAATTCGGCCCTGTACGCAGCGTCCAGCCAACACTGGTATTCGAACTGGGTTTTGAAGGCATAGCCCTGTCCACGCGGCACAAGAGCGGCGTTGCCGTGCGCTTCCCGCGCATGCTGCGCTGGCGTCACGACAAGCCTGTTGAAGAAGCAGATACGCTGGACATCCTGCAAGGCCTGCTGGTTTAACCAGACAGGCCTCCTTTACAGACGTCTCAGAATGCGACCGATGTCTGTAGATAGACGGTACGCGGCTGCCCCAGGTATTTGCCCTTGTTGTTGTCGTCAAAGGAGCGGGTGTAATACTCGGTATTGAAGATATTCTTCACCCCGACCGCTACTTTCAGGTTGGACAGTTGCGGACCAAAGTCATAAGCCGCACGACTGTTCCAAGTCATGTAGCCAGGGATACGGCCGTTGCTGCCATCGGCGCTCTCCTCCACCGTATTGGCATTATCGGCGTACTGGCTGGATTGGAAGGCGCTGTCCAGATCCAGGCGCCAGGCATTGTGGGTGTAACCTACGCCCAGCGTACCCTTGTGTTTGGACGAGAACGGTACACGGTTACCCTTGTTTGGCCCCTCTTCACGAATGGTGGCATCCACGTAGGCGTAGGTTGCGTAGACATCAAATCCGGCCAGGCTCGGACTCAGGTCTTCCAGCTGATAAGCCACGCTGGCCTCAAGACCGCGGTGGCGTGTTTTACCACGGGCGATAACCGTATCCAGCGTCTGACTGCTGTCGTACTGGTTATCAAAATTGATAAGAAAGGCTCCCAACTCCGCCTTCAAGATCCCGTTATCGTAACGAGTACCCACTTCCCAGGTGCGTGCCTTTTCCGGCTTTACTTCACCAGCAGCAACCCGGTTCGGCATCTGGCTGTACTGGACCGAACCAAACGAGCCCTCTGTGTTGGCATACAGGTTCCAGGTGTCGGTTACGTGATACATCACGTTCAGCGCGGGCAGCGAGGCGTGGTAGTCACCTTTATAAGGCGTATTGTTGAGCTTGTTGACCTGCTCGGAATCGATCAGCTCGTAACGAATACCTGGGGTAAACGTCCATTTGCCGATGTCGATACGGTCGTCGATATAGAACGCATTGGCCTCGGTGCTGCCGCGGGTGTCGCGATCGTTGCGGCTGGACGTGGATGGCCGCTCCGTGGAGGTTATCGGTACCCGATATCGCAGCTCGTGACTGGCCTCGTTGACATAGCGGTAGCCGATGCCCACCTCATGCCAGCTTTCGCCTAGGGAAAAGCCCTGGGAGAACCGGGTTTCCACCCCACGCACCCAGTACTCGCGGGGGGATAGCGACTGGAATGTACCTTGATTCAGATAACCGCTGCGTAGGGTCTTGGTGAAGAACGTATTCACAGTGAACTTCCGCGCGTCTTCTTCATACTGATACCCCAGGCCGACCAGGGTACGACGGCCCCAGAATTTATCCAGGGGACGTGTGGACTGGTACGGATTGCTGTCGAAATCGGCAACTGACAAGCCACCCGGCATCTCTGCCTCGCCCTCGTAGTACTGGCCGATCGCCGTAAAGCTGTTGGCGTCATCGAGCTGGTATTTACCCTTGAGGATCAGATCATCAATCTGCGTATCACTGTGCTCACGGTAGTCACCGCCCCGTACGCCTGAATACAGCAAGGCGCCACCCAGACCGTTTTCCCCCGTACCGCCAATGAGCAGGTTGCCACTGGTCTTGATACCGTCATGACTTGAAGACGGGCTGAGTTCGTTCTGGATGCCGCCCTTGACGGTAAAGTCGTCAGGAATGGCACGGGTCACGAAGTTGACGATACCGCCCACGTTCTGCGGGCCATAGCGGACTGCACCACCACCGCGCACCACATCGACTGCATCCATGTTGCCCATGGAAATGGGTGCAAAGGACAACTGTGGCTGGCCATAGGGTGCAAACGGGACCGGGATGCCATCCATCAACACCGTCGAACGGGATGCGAGACGCGGATTGAGGCCTCGGATACCAAAGTTGAGTGCCATGTCATGACTGCCGGTTCCGTTGTTTTCCGGCGCATTCACACCGGGAATTCGGTTGAGCACTTCGCGCGCCGTGGAGGCGCCGACCCGCTCGAACTCATCGCGGCGGATCACATCCCGTGCCCCTGGATGCTCGAATACATCCTGCTGCTGCGCATCACCCAGCCAGTCACCTACCACGGTCAGGGTTTCCAGGTTGGCTGCTGCCCTCTCATCGTTAGTGGCGGATGCCGAAACAGCAGCGGGTTGCAGGCTATAGCCACCCTTCTGCGCGACGGCCTCAAGCCCACTTCCCTCCAACAGATGGCTCAACCCTTCGAAAATACCGAATTCACCCTCCAGCCCTTGAGTGGTGCGGTTCGTCGTCAGATCGGGACTGAACGCCACCATGATATTCGCCGTCTGGCCGAACTGGTTGAGGGCGGCCTCCAGCGGACCGGGGGCAATATGAAATGTTCGGCTCACCTCAGCCTGAGTAACCGTTTGCGCCGTTGCCATCAGCGGCACGCTGCCAAGCAGCACAGCTGTACCGAACACGACATGGCGAAGCGCCCGGCTTAAAGGGGTCAACATAAATGTAGAGGAAGACATGAGATCAGCCTGCAGTAAGGGTATCTGCCTTACTTGTCACGCAAGAAGTGGAAAAGGCTCACCGCTGACTGAAAATATTCAACTCACGCTGTGCGAGGCTGAATGCTGATCCAGTAGCGCGTCCGCCGCTGGATGCGCACCGGCTGGGTGACTTCCAGCATGGCCAGGATGGCTTCTATGTCCTTGAGTGGATACGTTCCTGAAACCAGCAGACTCTCAACGTGCTCGTCGCACTTCAGCCAACCGGGCTGATAGCGAGATAGCTCCTGGATGAACTGCCCAAGCGGCATATGGGCTGCCACCAGCAGACCGTCACGCCAGGCATCCAGACCACTATCGAGCGGTACTACCTTACCCAGGTGATGCGCGCTAAAGCGTACCTGTTGCCCCGCCGTCAGGGTCGTGGATAGATCCGGCCGCTCGGCACAACGCATCTGAACGCTGCCAGCAAAAACACTCAACCGGCAGCCATCGTCGAACTTGCGAAGATTGAAACGCCCCTGGGTTGTTGAGACCATGCCTGCCTGGCTCTGTACCGAAAATGGCAGGGCTGAATGGGCAGCGTGTAACAGTATCTCGCCACGAATCAGCATGAGCTGACGCTGCGTAGCCGTGATGCTGACATTCACAGCACTGTCGGTATTCAGATCAAGGCGGCTGCCATCGGTCAGGGTAACCGTTCGCTGTTCCCCAATCCGGGTGTGGTAGTCCGCCAACCAGGGCTCGGCACGCTCCTTTAAGAGCCAGGCGGCCGGGCCCAGGAGGGCAAACACCCCCATGAGCTTCAGCGCCTCGCGGCGACCGTATGCGGGCTTGCTCAATACAGCCTGACGCGCAGCCTTTGAGGGCAACCCCTGCAGCCGCTGGTTGATGGTCTCGATCCGCTGCCAGGCACGCTCGTGCTCAGGATCAGCGGCCCGCCATTGTTGCCAGGCCCGATGCTCTTCCTCGCCTGCCCCCGCCTGCAGCTCTACCAGCCACTGCACGGCCTGCTCGGCGATCTGGGGAGAGATGGGCGCTGTCACGCCATGCACTCCGCGAAATAACATTGCTGAGCAGCCTTGGCGATGTACCGCTTGACGGTTGCCAGCGAAATACCGAGGTGTGCGGCGATATCGGCGTATGGCATTCCGTCCAGCTGTGCCAATAGAAAAGCCTGTTTGATCGGTTCAGCCAATCCATCCAATACGCGAGCCAGCTCCAGAAGTGTTTCCAGAGCGATAGCACGAACTTCCTCGCTGGGAACCTCCTGCTCAGGCAAGGCCGCCAAGGCATCCAGGTAGGCCCGCTCGATATCCTGACGTCGGTAATGATTGAATAGGACACGCTTGGCAACAGTAATGAGAAAAGCCCGAGGTTCAGCAAGCCGGCCCAGCTCCTGACTTCCCAGGAGGCGAATGAACGTATCGTGGGTCAAGTCATCTGCACTATCGGAGCACCCCAGACGCCGGCGCAACCATCCAAATACCCAGGAGCGATGCTCATGATAGAGCTGGCCAAGATCCCCCTGTGGTGAAGTACTGCTGGCGTGCACACCGATATCCTTGCGCTAGAATCCTAGGCATTCACTTAATGATAATTGTTCTCATTATATGCAAGCCTGGATGATTACAACAAGGGTTAAGCTTAGCTTGCCACTATAAATGGGCTGGTATTACATAAAACGTTAGCGTCAGCGGACACTACTCCTCAATGCGTACGATGTTGCGGCAATCTGGAAAGGCGCTGCAGCCCCAGAAATAGGCGCCAGCATTGCTTCCTTGCCTGGCCTTGCGCATGACCATGGGCGAGCCGCATTTCGAGCATATCGGAGACGCTGCCTCGCTCGCCGCCTCCCCTTTGCTGGAGCGCCGGGCTGCTGTGCGTTTGCGCGAGGTCAAGGCCCCGCCCTTCTGTAAGACAGCCATGATCTCTTCCCGCACCTGCGCAGTCGAATAAGCCCCTTGTACCGGAATCTGGATAAGCGGCAAGGCAATCGCCCGACAGACGCCCGCCACAAAGAGGTCCCGCGCCTGCCGATCAGGCCGCTGGTGGGAGCTGTCATCCAGCTCGATAACCGCCACGAACGACAGGTCATCGCGGTTGCAGAGGACGTAGTCGAAATGCTTGGCGCTGATCTTGTTGAAGGCTCTGTACCAACTCTTTTGGTCCCGAATGGCTTTCACGCTAGCCACATCTGCAATGCGGACCTTGCCAAAGATGCGGTAGTCCTCACCAATCGCCTCATCGAGTACGGTTAAAAAGGCGCGTTCAGCAGGTGTAAACAGCGCTTCGTTAAGCACATAGGGAAACGCTCGCTGGGTATCACGCGAACGCAGCGCGATGACGATACAAAGAAAAACAACGACGCCAAGCCCGACATAAAGCCAGGGATGCGCTGACAACAGATGAACCATGAGATGACCAATAGCAGGAAAGGCGGATAAAAACAGATGCGTTATACGCCGGCAGCCTATAACGATGCGGTGTTCAGGATGAGTGATAGTACAGGCAAGCCGATGAACTCTTGCGCTTCCATCGGCTTAACAGGGATCAGCTAAGGGCTCAGCGCTTGCCAGCAGACTCGTATGCGGCCTTGAGCAGACTGCGCAGCCGAAAGCTTTCCGCCATTTTTATGAAAAAGGCCAGAATCCAGACGATGAGCGGCAATCCGTACTGCTGAGTACCGCGAGCGAACTCAACACACATGGCGATGGTACCGAAGAGTGCCAGAATGAGCGCAAGCACGAACAGCGCGACCGACTTACCATCATGTGCAGGAAGATCACCCACATGAGAGGCATTTGCCCGAGGCTCTTTCACCGTCAACTCCAGAAAACAATAAACCTTCGAATAGCTTAGCCTGAACAAGGTATCAGGGGTAGCACATCCAGAAGCTAGCGCTCGCAGATCATACGGACGTGTCGCTCGTACAGGTCCGGCAAGCGTTCTAGAACGGCCTCCCGCCCCAACATGGATGACTCGGCAACAACCTGCTCCAGCAGATCCAACGTCAGCCATTCGAGCGCAAGGGTTGCCAGCGGCTCATAACTGAGGTGCCAGGGCTCTTCATACATACCGCCCCGGTATTCCCGATAAGGTCGAAAAAAGCCGAACTGTTCGATGTGCGCATCGAGCCAGAGATGCAGCTCATGAAACACACCGCCGGGCTGCGTCTCCTCGGGTAGCAGCTGAACGACATACCCTGGCGGAGCCTGGGTCAGGTCAACCACATCGATTTCGGTGCCCCAGTGATGGCGGCTTGCGCCTGGCAGAGCTGACCAATTCAGAATGCAGTCGATGCGCTCATCCACGGCAAGAGCAGACTGATCACGCACCTGGCCGTTGCGGTCATACAACGGCTTTTCACCGGCAAACTTACGGTTCCAGATTCTGAGCTGCGTCTTGTAGTCACGAAAGGCACTGAATGGATGCAAGGTAAATCCATCCCTCCGTGCAGCCTCCTGCATTGCCTTGAACGGCGCATAGACCTCACGATGGATCGCATAGCGTGGGTTATCGATCTGCAACAGATGCGTTCGCGCCCTGCCTGTCAGCTCCCATTCGTCAAGCATTGCCCGCTCCCGTATACGTCTTGATCAATCCAGAAAGATCATGTCATCCAATCGTTTCGAATCCACCCACCGTTTCGCTGCGTTGCTACAAAGCGCACCTCCCTTGGGTGACACTTCCCAAATGGCATACCAGGCCATATGCACATCAATCAGTTTCAAGATGCCATCACCCTTTCGCACCAAAGCTGTGCAATCTCCTGCTCTCTTAGGGAGTTATGCACATTTTAGGTGCAGGATAGTGAATAAAGGCTGACTTATTCTTCCCGGACGAGACGCCTGGCCTACTCTGTGTTTATGGACATGACCTCAATATAGTGGCAGTTGGTTCGGTTATTGCTGCGAACAGCCCGTCATCTGCAGCGCGACCTCTGGTACGCACTCTATTGCAATTATCCGTATTAGGACGACCCATGAAAAAGAAATGGCTGACCCTCTCCGCAATTGCGCTGTGCCTTTCCGCGGGCTCTGCGCTGGCGAAGGACATCAAGGAGATTCGTTTCGGTGTAGACACCACCTATCCTCCTTTTGAATACAAGGCACCGGACGGAAGCTTTGCAGGATTCGACGTAGAACTGGGCAATGCCATTTGTGAAAAGCTGGCGGTGAAATGCCGCTGGATCGTCAGCGACTTCGACGGACTGATCCCAGGCCTGCGGGCACGAAAGTTCGATGGCATCCTCTCCTCGCTGACCGTAACGCCTCAGCGAGCCGAGCAGATCGACTTCACAGACCGCATGTGGTCAGGCAACTCGTCCATGATTATGAAGAAAGGTGCCAATCTAGAGCCTACGGCCGAGTCACTCAAGGGTAAGGTCGTTGGTGTTCAGCAGGGCACCATTCAGGAAAACTTTGCCAAGACCAAGCTAGCCACTGCCGGTGTCAAGGTACAGAGCTATCAGGACCAGGATCAGGTTTATGCTGACCTGACCTCGGGCCGCATCGATGTATCCATGCAGGACATGTTGCAGGCCGAAGGAGATTTCATGAAATCTCCTCAAGGCAAGGATTATGTCAACCAGTCGATTCGTGACGAGCTGCTGCCTGCCGATACCGCCATTGGCGTACGCAAGGGCAACGACGAAATGAAGGCCCTGCTGAACAAGGGAATCGCGGCCATCCATGCCGACGGCACCTACGAGAAGATTCAGAAAAAGTACTTTGGCGATCTGGATATCTATAACAACAAGTAAGATCCGCCTTAACGTCAGCGCCTCCCGCTTGTGGAGGCGTTGGCATTTCAAGACCTATAAGAACAGCGCGATCAAACATGCCGCAGACTTCGTTCGACACCTTTCTTGAAAACCTGGGGTTGGGCGCCTTCGCACTCCACGGTTACGGTCCTCTACTGCTGGAAGGCACCTGGATGACCATGAAGCTGGCTGTCCTGTCGCTGGTGGTGTCAGTCATCTTGGGCCTGCTCGGCGCCACGGCCAAACTATCCCCCATCAAGGCCTTTCGCCTGCCCGCCGCCCTGTATACCACGCTGATTCGGGGCGTCCCTGATCTTGTGCTCATGCTTCTGATCTTTTATAGCCTGCAGAGCTGGCTGGGTGAGTTCACTGATTACATGGATTGGGACTATATCGAAATTGATCCGCTTTCCGCCGGGGTACTGACCCTGGGTTTCATTTATGGCGCGTACTTCACCGAAACATTTCGTGGGGCGATCCTGGCGGTACCGCGGGGGCAAATCGAGGCCGCTACCGCATATGGCATGACACGTACGCAAACCTTTTTCCGGATTACCTTTCCGCAAATGATGCGCTTTGCCCTGCCTGGCATTGGTAACAATTGGCAGGTGTTGCTCAAGGCCACAGCGCTAGTCTCCATCATCGGCCTGAGCGATATCGTCACCGCGACTCAGGAAGCCGGCAAGACCACCTACAAGATGTTCTACTTCCTGATCCTGGGCGGCGTGATCTATCTGCTGATTACTGCACTGACCAACCAGGTCCTGAACTGGCTGGAACGTCGTTATTCTGCGGGTGTTCGGGAGGCTGTACGATGATCGAAATCCTGCAGGAGTACTGGCGCGCCTTCCTCTGGACGGATGGTTATGGTTTGTCGGGTCTTGCGATGACCCTGTGGTTGCTGACGGCCTCGATCGCTATCGGCTTCGTGGCATCGCTTCCGCTTTCCGTTGCGCGACTATCGCGCCACCGTCTCATTCGCTGGCCGATACAGTTCTATACGTATGTGTTCCGAGGCACTCCGCTCTATCTCCAGCTGCTGATCTGCTATACCGGGATCTACAGCATCGAAGCTGTACGCAACCAGCCACTGATGAACGAGTTCTTCAGGGATGCACTGAATTGCACCATTCTGGCTTTTGCTCTCAACACCTGCGCCTATACCACCGAGATCTTTGCAGGTGCGATCCGCAATATTCCCCATGGTGAGATCGAGGCAGCCAAGGCCTACGGCCTGACAGGTTGGCGGATGTACATTCACGTCATCATGCCGTCTGCGCTACGCCGCGCCCTTCCCTACTACAGCAACGAAGTCATTCTGATGCTGCATTCTACGACGCTGGCGTTCACGGCTACCGTGCCGGATATTCTCAAGGTTGCTCGTGATGCCAACACTGCGACATTCCTGACTTTTCAATCCTTTGGTATTGCGGCGATTCTGTACCTCATCCTGTCCTTCACGCTCATTGGCCTGTTTCGTCTGGCCGAGCGCCGCTGGTTGGCCTTTCTCGGCCCGGCCCGCTGACCCTTCATGCAGGATGCCACGACCCGCAGGGATGCGGGCTGATTCATTAGGAGTTACCTCATGCGTCACGCCACACACGACCTGATTTCTCCGGTGCCCGGCACCGATCGCAAGATCCACAGCTTTCATTTCGGACCGCAGGACAGCGGCCGCAAGATCTACATCCAGTCCTCGCTGCATGCTGACGAACTGCCCGGCATGCTGGTCGCCTGGAAACTCAAGAATCAACTCCGCACACTTGAAGACGCAGGCCGTCTGAAGGCCGAGATTGTGCTGGTTCCGGTTGCCAACCCTATCGGGCAGGATCAGCAGGTCATGGATATTCACCTGGGCCGCTATGAGCTGGAATCCGGGCAGAACTTCAACCGTCGCTTCTTAGACATGACCAGCAAGGTCATTGCTGAAATCGAAGGCACCCTGACCGACGACCCCGCACAAAATCAGGCGTTGGTGCGCAAGGCCTTCAAGGCAACACTTGAGCGTGAGACCGCGAATAATCAGCTAACGTCTCAGCGGCTGGTTCAACAGCGACTGGCCTGTGACGCCGAGATGGTGCTCGACCTGCACTGCGATTTCGATGCGGTAGAGCATCTCTACACCACGCCGGAAGCCTGGGATCAGGTAGAGCCCCTGGCCCGTTACCTGGGCTCCAAGGCCAGCCTGCTGGCCACCGACTCTGGCGGTCAGTCATTTGATGAGTGCTTTACGCTTCTGTGGTGGAAGCTGAATCAGCAGTTCGGTGAGCGCATTCCCATGGGCAGCTTTTCCGTCACGATCGAGCTGCGGGGCCAAATGGATGTGTCCCATGATCTGGCTGAACAGGATGCCCAAGCCATTCTCGACTACCTGACCCACTACGGCGTCATCTCCGGCGAAGCGCCGGCACTGCCGGAGCTGCCGTTCCCTGCCACGCCACTGGCGGCCGTAGAGCCGATTGAAAGCCCTATAGGGGGTGTTCTGGTCCTGATGGCAAAGCCAGGCGATGTAATCGAAGCCGGACAGGTCATCGCCGAAGTGATCGACCCGATTGCCGATCGTGTAGAGCCTATCCGCAGCTCGGTGTCAGGTGTCCTGTATGCCTGCGCCAACCGCCGTATGGCCACAGCCGGCATGGCGGTCGCACGCGTGGCAGGCACCGAAGCCTATCGCAGCGGCTATCTGCTTTCGCCGTAAGGCTCGTTTCTGGCACACGGCGAGCCCGCGCAGACGGGCCGCCTTGTGGCCGTGCTCCGATGTCTAGAGCACGGCCGTTTGATTGGAACAAGGACTTCATATGTACAAGCTGACCGTCGAAGGGCTGCATAAGCGTTACGGCGATATCGAAGTGCTCAAAGGTGTCTCGCTACAGGCCCGGACGGGCGATGTGATCAGCCTGATCGGTGCCAGTGGCTCGGGCAAGAGTACCTTTCTGCGGTGCCTCAACTTTCTCGAAATGCCGGATGCCGGTGTCATGACGCTGGATGGGAATCCCATTCGCCTAGAGCGGCACGGGAATGGGCTGCGCGTAGCGGATCAGGCTCAACTGCAACGCTTGCGCACCCGGCTGGCCATGGTGTTCCAGCATTTCAACCTGTGGAGCCATATGACCGTGCTGGAAAACATTACCCTGGCACCTCGCCGCGTGCTCGGCCTGGGCAAGCAGGAAGCCGAAGCGCGCGCTCGCGCTTACCTTGACAAGGTAGGTCTTCCTCAACGCGCCGCCGATCAGTATCCGTCGTTTCTCTCAGGCGGCCAGCAGCAGCGTGTAGCCATTGCGCGAGCCTTGGCCATGGAACCGGAAGTCATGCTGTTCGACGAACCCACGTCTGCACTCGATCCAGAATTGGTAGGCGAAGTGCTCAAGGTCATCCAGGCGCTGGCCGAGGAAGGCCGTACCATGCTGATGGTGACGCACGAGATGGGCTTTGCGCGACAGGTGTCCTCACAGGTTGTGTTTTTGCACCAAGGCCGCGTCGAAGAAGCGGGGGCACCCGCTGAGGTACTGGTCAAGCCACAAAGCGAACGCCTGAAGCAGTTCTTGAGCGGCAATCTGAAATAGACCCTATGTCCTTGAGTGGCGGCTTTCTCTCTGCCGTTCAAGGACGTCAAAAAGGGAACCTGCCTACCGCTTGATACTCCGAAGCATAAGCATGACGGAGTCCATCAGTTGCCTGACGATACGATTTCTTCCCCCCGCCTGGGTGCCGCCTGGTTCGCTCAACGTGGCTGGTCGCCCTTCCCCTTTCAGGATGAAGTCTGGCGCGCGGTCGAGCATGGCGAATCGGGCCTGCTCCATGCGACCACCGGATCCGGCAAAACCTACGCCGTATGGCTCGCGGCACTCAACAGCTTTGCCAAGGACAAACCGCTAACGGCCAAGGGTGAACCCAGCAAACGCAAGCAGGCGGCAGAGCCACTGAGCGTACTGTGGCTGACCCCCATGCGAGCCTTGGCCGCAGACACAACGCGTGCATTGGAAGCCCCCGTCAATGATCTGGAACTCAACTGGACGGTCGGCCTGCGCACAGGAGATACCAGCAGTGCTGAGCGGGCCCGGCAGAGCCGCCGTCAGCCTACCGCGCTGGTCACCACGCCGGAAAGCCTCTCGTTGATGCTCAGCCGTGAAGACAGCCGCGAGATTTTTTCCAGCCTGCGCATGATCGTGGTTGATGAGTGGCATGAGCTGCTCGGCAACAAGCGTGGCACACAAGTCCAGCTGGCCCTTGCACGGCTGCGCCAGTGGAACCCTGCACTGGTGATCTGGGGGTTGTCGGCCACGCTGGGTAATCTTCCCCATGCGCAGGAAGTGCTGTTGGCCGGTCATCCAGGCCGGCTGGTTCAGGGCAAGCTAGCCAAGGACCTTCTGGTAGACACGCTGTTGCCCAAGCGAGGTGTGGAGCGCTTTCCCTGGGCTGGGCACCTAGGAGTACGAATGGTGCCCCACGTTGCAGACGAGATCGAGCACAGCGCAACCACGCTTATATTTACGAACACCCGAGCGCAGGCCGAAATCTGGTATCAGGCACTGCTTGAGGCCCGTCCCGAGTGGGCGGGACTGATTGCCTTGCACCATGGTTCTCTGGACCGCGAAGTGCGTGACTGGGTTGAACTGGGACTTAAGGAAGGCAAGCTCCGGGCCGTAATCTGTACCTCCAGCCTCGACCTGGGTGTGGATTTTCTGCCAGTGGAGCGCGTACTACAGGTCGGCTCGCCCAAAGGCGTTGCACGTCTGCTGCAGCGCGCCGGGCGAAGCGGCCATGCCCCGGGACGTCCCTCCCGCGTCACGCTGGTGCCTACGCATAGCCTGGAACTGGTCGAGGCGGCAGCGGCCCAGAAAGCCGTGGCCGCCCGGCGAATCGAATCCCGCAGCGCGCCGCCCAAGCCATTGGATGTACTGGTACAACACCTCGTCACCATTGCGTTGGGCGGCGGTTTCGATCCGCAGGCCTTGCTCAAGGAGGTCCGTACAGCCTGGGCTTATCGCGAACTGACGGACGAGGAATGGGCATGGTCCCTGGCCTTTGTTCGTCACGGCGGTCACTCGCTCACGGCCTATCCCGACTACCGCCGTGTAGAGCCAGATGAGCACGGTATCTGGCGCGTACCGGACCGCCAACTGGCCCGCCGGCATCGCATGGGTATTGGCACTATTGTCAGCGAGTCGGCCCTACGGGTGCAGTTCTGGACCAAGGGCGGCGGTGGCGGCAAGTTGGGCAGCATTGAGGAGGGTTTTATCGCCCGCCTGAAGCCCGGTGATCATTTTCTGTTTGCTGGCCGCGTGCTGGAGCTGGTGCGTGTGGAAAACATGACAGTGTATGTACGACGGGCCAGCAGCAAGAAAGCGGCCATTCCACGGTGGAGCGGAATGCGTATGCCGCTGTCGGAC
Organism: Pseudomonas sp. HPB0071; assembly: GCF_000478505.2. Classification (NCBI taxonomy): domain Bacteria; kingdom Pseudomonadati; phylum Pseudomonadota; class Gammaproteobacteria; order Pseudomonadales; family Pseudomonadaceae; genus Pseudomonas; species Pseudomonas sp. HPB0071. The sequence goes on from NZ_KI517367.1 coordinate 485,288, forward strand.
GAGATGGCCGAAGCCGTCATTGATGAGCTTACCGAGGCGGATCAGGCGCGGTTCGCTTCTCCCGAAATGCAACTGGTCAAACCGCTGCTGGAGGTCCAGAAGCAGTGGTCTGCCCTGCCGACCCGCAATCATTTGTTGGGGGAAACGATGAAATCCCGAGAGGGCTGGCACCTGTTTCTCTATCCGTTTGCAGGACGACATGCACACCTGGGCTTGGCGAGCCTTCTGGCCTGGCGCATCGCCCAGAAACGACCGATCAGCTTTTCCATTGCCATCAATGATTACGGCTTTGAGCTGCTGTCGCCTAGCAAGGTGAACTGGGAAGAGGAGCTGAACGCCGAGCTGTTTTCCACCGCGACGCTTCTTGCCGATGTCATTGCCAGTCTGAACGCCAGTGAACTGGCGCAGCGACGGTTCCGCGAAATCGCCCGCATCTCAGGGCTTATCTTTACCGGCTACCCGGGCGCGCAAAAAAGTACCCGGCAGCTACAGGCCAGCAGCAGTCTTTTTTTCCAGGTGTTCCAGCAATACGACCCTGAGAACTTGCTGATTACCCAGGCTGAGCAGGAAGTACTGCGCCAGGAGTTGGATGTACGAAGGCTGGAAAAAGCCCTGAATCGCATGCAGGCACTTGAACTTAACCTGCACGCCATTGAGCGGCCTACTCCCTTCAGCTTTCCGCTTCTGGTCGAGCGTTATCGCGAAAGCATGAGTTCAGAGAAACTGGCGGACCGGATTGCACGTATGGTTCAAGACCTGGAAAATGCCGCCGGACCCGGTGATTACGAGCTGCCCGGCGAAGGAAATGACTTCATGGGATTAGGTGCAGGAGAGTCAGACCTGCCCGCTCGCCGCAAGGGACGTGCTCCGCGTCAGACCAAAACCGGGGTTCCTCGTACAAAACGGCAAAAGACTGTGTAGCAATTCACGCTTTATCAGCATAAAGGATGAGTGCAATATCACACAATTAATTGGCGCGGTAAAATTGACAGCTGCTTCATAAGTAGTTGATATGAAAAATCTTTTTAGTGCCTTACTGCTATTGTTGTCGGCCAAGGCGCGTGCGCCCGAATGGCAGGAAAGTCCCACGTTGGCCCAGTTATTCAAGCGAGCCAACCTCAAGGGTACATTCGTGCTTTACGATGTCTCGGCAGATACGTTTACCGGGTATGACCGGACACGTGCAGACACCCGTTTTGTTCCCGATTCCACCTTCAAGATCGTCAACAGCCTGATCGGTCTTTCCACCGCAACCATTCGTAACGTGAGTGAGGTACTGCCCTATGGAGGGCAGCCGCAGCCCTTTCCTGAATGGCAGCGTGACCTGGGGCTACGTGATGCAATCAAAGTTTCCAGCGTACCGGTTTATCAAGAGCTGGCACGACGTATCGGCCTTGAACGCATGCAGGACTTTGTGCGCAGGCTCGAATATGGCAATGCGCAGGTAGGCGACAGTGTGGACGATTTCTGGCTGGCCGGACCGATCAAGATCAGCGCCCTGGAGCAGGTACGCTTTTTGGCACGCCTGGCACAGGAACGCTTGCCTCTGCCCGAAACCGTACAGGCAACGGTACGCGACCTGATTTGTCTGGAGCAGGGAAAAGACTGGACGCTGTACGGTAAAACCGGTTGGGTTCAGAACCAAGACCCTGACCTTGGCTGGTGGGTCGGCTGGATTGAAAAACAGGGGCTGGTCTATACCTTTGCGCTCAATATCGACATGCCCAACCCTCAGGAACGGCACTTGCGCATTGATCTGGGTAGGGATTGCCTCAGATCGCTGGGCATCCTGTAGACGCCGGGCAGCCTGTTGTCTGCCCAGGCTACGTTCCCAGGAACGAGGCTGTTAAAGTGGCAGGCTTTCCGCTGTTCTTGCATGTGCATGCGTACCCATATTCCCGTATCCCTTGCCGGCACTGAGGTGTGGTTGCTGGCTGACAAGGCCGTCTACTGGCCCGAGCAGAAGGCGCTGCTGATTGCCGATATCCATTTTGGCAAGGCCGCTGCCTTTCGTGCCCTTGGGCAGCCAGTACCCCATGGAACCACCGCTACCAACCTGGCTCGCCTGGATGCACTGCTGGAAGCCTACCCGACCGAGCGCCTGTACTTTCTTGGCGACTTCCTGCATGCACCGGAATCCCATGCTCCGACCACGCTCAACGCGTTGGCGCGATGGCGTAACGCAAACCCATCGCTGCTCATCACCCTGATTCGGGGTAATCATGATCTACGTGCTGGGGACCCGCCCGCCTCGCTCAAGATCAACGTAGTGCCCGAGCCGCTTTTGATCGGTCCATTGGCGTTACAGCATGAGCCGGAATCGCACCCCAGCCACGTTGTGCTGGCGGGCCATATCCATCCGGCGTTCAGTCTGAGCGGCCGGGGACGCCAGCGTCTGCGCCTGCCCTGCTTCTGTCTGGATAATGATGTGCTGTTGCTGCCGGCCTTTGGTGACTTTACCGGCGGATGGGAGATCAAGGCCTTGCCGGGCCGAAGGATCTTTGTGGTAGGCGATGGTGGGATCTGGCCATTGGGCTGATCCTGGGAACGCTGCTACTGCAGCGTTCAACAGAGGTTCTTCAATCCATTTGGGCAATGCCAGAAATCATGATGCCGTAACGTTCCAGCAGCGCTACCGTGGGGGCCTCATAGTCCTGGGGCAAATCGGAACTGTCATAACTGTCGAGCGCCTGGTCCCGTACCAGTTGAGCGGCTTGCTCCATATCCGGTTTCTGTTCGGCTTCAGTTTCCACGACGGACGTGTTGCCATCATTGTTGGTATAGGTAATTTTCCACTTTGGCATCGCGCAAACTCCAGTAGCTTACTGAACTGTATCTTTAGACGCCGGATTGCGCCGCAGTTCTCTACAAAGCGCCTTTACCTGATGGGCTGCCCGAACAGCGCGTCCAGCATATGATCCAGCCCACCCCCCGTCAGCCCCATGCCTGCCAGCGACTTACGCGCTGTGTCCAGATGGTTCTCGAGCTGCGCCTGTACCGACTCGCGGCCCAGCAGCGCAACCAGTGTGGACTTGCCGTCATCCTGATGGGCATCTTTTCCCAGGCCGTGGCCGTCTTGCAGGTCATCGAGCAGCTGGAAAGCCAGCCCCAATTCGGTAGCAAAACGATGCATCCCCTCCCGGACCGACGGCTTGGCACTGACGGCCAGAGTCGTCATGTCCAGCGCTGTCGTGAACAGGAGTCCGGTCTTGAGGTGATTGGTACTGTTAATAGCCTCCGCGCTGCGGCTTTTGGCTCCTTCGCGCAGGTCACGGTATTGCCCCCGCACCAGTCCTTGCGAGCCTACAGCGGATGTCAGCATGCACACCATCTGATTACGCAGGACAGGCGCAACACCTGATGTACTGGCGACGACGCAAAAGGCATGGCTGAGCAGCGCTACTGCTCCCAGAACGGCGACATCCTCACCAAACTGCACATGAATGGTAGGCCGACCGCGTCTGAGCGTGGCGTTATCCATGCACGGCATATCATCCAGAAACAGCGAGGCGGCATGCACCATCTCGACCGCGCAGCCCAGATCCAAAATAGCCGGCGAAAAGGCATCCAGATCCCGGGAAGCCAACAGCATGAGCAATGGCCGTATACGCTTGCCGGGCGCCAGCGCACCCTCACGCATGGCGGCTGCGATCAGATCATCATTCTCGACAGGCGGAAGCAGCTCCTCTAGTCGGGTATCGATACGGGCACGCTCTGTTACAAGCTCGAAAGCGCATTCCTTCGGAAGTTTTGGCACTAATACCGTTGCCATGAGTCGAGATACTCCAGCACATGTAAGCGAGCCGACGAATGGTCGACACCAGCGACTCAACAATTTCCCTGATCCGATCTTGCAGATCAGAGCCGCTTGACGTACTCATGACCACAATAGCCGACGAAAGGTCGATGGCAACAGGAAAAAGGTAACTCATGGTTGATTGGGAATTGGCAAGTCGCAAGAACGATCACTTGGATATCGTCCTTGATCCTGCACGTGCCTTGAGCAGTATCACGACCGGGTTCGAGCAGATTCAATTCCAGCACTGTGCCCTACCAGAGCTGCACCTGAACCAAATCGATCTTGCCACCACGCTGCTGGGCAAGCCGCTCAAGGCACCTGTTCTCATCAGTTCCATGACAGGCGGGCCGGAACGTGCACAGACCATCAACCGGCACCTTGCCGAAGCGGCGGAAACGCTAGGCTTGGCGCTGGCAGTGGGCTCGCAGCGCATTGCCCTGCAGAACGGTGGGGACAAGGGGCTGACCGGTCAATTGCGGCAACTGGCTCCGTCCATTCCCCTTCTCGCCAATATTGGTGCAGCTCAATTAGTGGCGGGTTATGGCGTGACCGAGGCCCGTCGGGCAGTCGACATGATCCAGGCCGACGCCTTGATCATTCACCTCAACCCACTCCAGGAGGCGGTACAGTCCGGCGGCGATCGCAACTGGCAGGGCGTCCTGGCTGCCATCGAACATCTGGTTACACATTTGGGCGTTCCGATCGTCATCAAGGAAGTAGGCGCAGGCATTTCTGCCGATGTCGCCCAGCAACTGACAGAGGTGGGTGTCGCCGTGATCGATATAGCTGGCGCAGGAGGAACCAGCTGGGCAGCGGTCGAAGCCGAGCGTGCCCATAACGACCTTGATCGTCAGGTTGCTCAGGCCTTCATCAACTGGGGCATTCCAACCGCCCAGGCGATTGCTCAGGTCCGCGAGCAATGCCCGTACACGCCACTCATTGCCTCGGGCGGTATCCGCAACGGCGTCGATGCGGCCAAAGCCATTCGCCTGGGCGCCGATGTGGTCGGCCAGGCTGCCGCCGTGCTGCATAGCGCAACCCTGTCTCCAGAAGCCGTTCTGAACCATTTCGAAGTCATGATCCGGCAACTGAAGGTAGCCTGCTTCTGCACCGGCTCGGCAAATCTGGCCGAGCTGCGCAAGGCCCGCCTGTTAAGACCCGTTTCGCTCGCGGAGACCTGAATGCCTCATTTCGCCCTCATCGCCCCTGCATTTTCTAGCCATCTTCGCGCAATGGAAGCGATTGCCGAAACCCTGGTGGCGCGAGGGCACACGGTCAGCCTGCTCCATCAGGCGGATGTCGGCGAGCGGCTTCGTAGCAACGCCATCCGCTTTTACCCGATAGGCCTTGAGTCTCATGCGCCTGGCTCGCTGGACGCCATGATTCGCCGGGCCGGTAATCCAGGCGGCCCGCTTGGGCTGATGCGCGTTATTCATGATATGGCTCGCAGCACCGAGTTGTTTTGCCGCGAGGCACCGAAGATCCTGCATGACCAGGCCGTTGATGCCGTAATCTCCGATCAGATGGAAGCCGCTGGGGGGCTTATAGCCGAGCATTTGCGCCTGCCCTACGTCTCGGTAGCCTGTGCCTTGCCGGTCAACCGGGACCCGCTTGTGCCTCTTCCCGTCATGCCATGGGGATACGACACCTCACCACGAGGCCGCCATCTCAATCAGGGCAGTGCCCAGGTCTATGACCTCCTGATGCACGAGCATGCCCGTGTCATCCAGCGATACGCAAAAACCTTTGGTCTTGAGCCTCGGTCAACATTGGCCGACTGCCTGTCGCCTTACGCTCAAATCAGCCAGTGCGTACCGGGATTCGATTTTCCCCGTACCGAGCTACCAGCCAGCTTTCACGAAGTCGGCCCGCTACGCCTACCCGCAACGCAAGACCCTGCCCTGAGCTATCCGATCCGCACCGACAAACCGTTTGTGTTCGCATCGCTAGGGACATTGCAAGGCGGACGTTTCACCTTGTTCGAACGGATCGCACGCGCCTGCAAAACGCTTGATGTGCAATTACTCATCGCCCACTGCGGTGGCCTCAACCTGCAGCAATGCGATGCCTTGAGGCAGGCTGGCGCTCACTGGGTTACAGACTTTGCACCGCAGCGAGCCACGTTGGCGCGGGCCGATGCGGTCATTACCCATGCCGGTCTCAACACTGTGCTCGATGCGCTGGAAGCAGGAACGCCCATGCTGGCGTTGCCAATTGCCTTCGATCAACCCGGCGTGGCCGCACGCATCGAGCATGCCGGCGTCGGCCTTCGCCTGAGCCCTAAGAGACTGACCTCCGGCAAATTGGCCCTTGCTCTGCAACGCCTTCTGACCGAACCGCATTTTCGTTGGAAAGCCCAGGCCTTTCAGCCTCGGGTTCAGGCAGCTGGCGGCGTACAAAAAGCCGCTGACCTTATTGAGGACGTACTCAGCAAGGTTGCCCTGGAGAGACCCGCATGAATACCTATGACCTGATCCTGGCGGGAGGTGGACTGGCCAACGGGCTGATTGCCCTGAAACTGCGCCAGACACGTCCAGAGCTCCGCATCCTGCTCATCGAGCAAGGCGACCGACTGGGCGGTAATCACACCTGGTCCTTTCATGAGCCGGACCTGACAACGGAGCAGCACGCCTGGATCGAGCCGCTGGTAGCCCATCGCTGGGCGAGGTATCAGGTATTTTTTCCTGGGCTTGAGCGGACACTGAGCAGTGGTTACGCCTCTATCAGCGCCGAGCGCTTTCATGATGTTCTGATGGAGCGCCTGAGCGATTCGGTACGTCTGAACGCTACGGTCAGCGCGCTTGGCCCCACAGAGGTCAGGTTTGCCAACGGCGAAGCGTTTCAGGCGGCTGCAGTTCTGGATGGCCGAGGTCATCGCCCCAGCCCGCACATGGGATTGGGTTTTCAAAAGTTTCTGGGTCAGGAGTTACAGCTCGCGCAGCCCCACGGGCTTTCCGGTCCGATCATCATGGATGCCACCGTTCCACAAACGGAAGGTTACCGTTTCATCTACGTCCTGCCGCTTACTCAGGACCGGGTTCTGATCGAAGACACCTACTATGCCGATGGACAGAACCTTGACCCTGATCGATTGCGTGACCATATCGCCCGCTACGCCGCGGATCACGGCTGGACGATTCAATCCCTGATCAGGGAAGAGCATGGCGTGCTCCCCATTACGCTGAGCGGTGACATAGAGGCGTTCTGGGCTGAAGCGGGAGACATCCCGCCCACTGGCCTCGCTGCCGGCCTCTTCCATGCCACCACAGGATACTCATTACCTGAGGCGGTACGACTGGCGGAACTTATTGCCGGCTGTCCCCGTCTGGATACCTCTACCCTTGTTGATACGGTTCGCCGGCATGCGCTGCAACGCTGGCGAACCTATGGATTTTTCCGCCTGCTCAACCGCATGCTATTTCTGGCCGGCAAGCCTGAGCATCGCTATCGAGTGATGCGTCGCTTTTACGGTCTTCCGGAACCCTTGATCCAGCGTTTCTATGCCGGACAGTTGAAGCCCAGCGATAAGCTGCGCATTCTGACAGGCAAGCCACCGGTTCCATTACGCGAGGCACTGACGGCGGCACTGGCCAGCCGCACCGGTCAAACAGGCGGACCGATTAAGGACATCTCATGAATACAGACGTCGTTTCCAATTCCAGGCAGGCTGTTGTCGTTGGTGCCGGTTTTGGCGGACTGGCCCTGGCCATACGCCTGCAGGCCTCCGGGATTCGTACCACGCTACTCGAAAAGCGGGACAAACCCGGCGGGCGCGCCTATGTCTATGAGGACAAAGGCTTTACCTTCGATGCCGGCCCCACGGTCATTACCGATCCCTCGTCCCTGGAAGAGCTCTTTACTGTGGCAGGGCGCAAACTGTCGGACTATGTCGAGCTGCTGCCCGTCGATCCGTTCTACCAGCTGTGCTGGGAAGACGGCACCCGCTTCGACTATGTCAACGATCAAGCCACGCTCGATGCCCAAATCAAGTCACTTGACCCTGCCGACGTGGAGGGCTACCAGCGCTTTTTAGCGTATTCCCGCGCAGTCTATGAAGAAGGGTATGTAAAGCTGGGTAGTGTGCCGTTTCTAAGCTTTCGCGACATGGTTCGTGCCGGGCCACAGCTACTGAAGCTTCAAGCCTGGCGCAGTGTATACGATCAGGTCTCCAAGTTCGTTCGCAACGACAAGCTTCGTCAGGCACTCTCCTTTCATACGCTGCTGGTCGGTGGCAACCCGTTCGCTACCTCGTCCATCTATGCGTTGATTCATGCTCTGGAGCGCCAGGGTGGCGTGTGGTTTCCCCGTGGCGGTACAGGCGCTCTGGTCCAGGGTCTGGCCAAGCTGTTTCAGGACATTGGCGGCACATTGGAACTTAACACGCCTGTCGAGCGCATCCTGGTCGACAATTGTCGTGTAACAGGTGTCATTACCGCCCAAGGCAAGCAGATCAATACTGACCTGGTTGCATCCAATGCCGATGTAATCCACACCTACAAGAAGATGCTGGGTCACCATGTGCACGGTATCGTCGAGGCGAACCGTCTCAAGAAGAAGCGTCACAGCATGTCGCTGTTCGTGGTGTATTTTGGCCTGCACCAGCGCCCTGAAGAACAGAAGCTTCAACATCATACGATCTGTTTTGGTAACCGTTACCAGGGCCTGATCGAGGAGCTATTTTCCGGCCCAGGCGTTCCTGAAGATTTCTCACTCTACCTGCACTCCCCGTGCGTGACCGACCCCTCCCTGGCACCAGAGGGCTGCAGTGCTCACTATGTGCTGTCGCCTGTCCCGCACCTAGGCAATGCACCGGTAGACTGGTCGGTTGAGGGCCCGAAGTACCGGGACCGAATTCTGGCCTACCTGGAAAAGCATTACATTCCAAACCTGAATCGCGATCTGGTCACCAGCCGAATTTTTACACCCGAAGATTTCCGCACCGAACTCAATGCGTATGTCGGTTCAGCCTTCTCCCTGGAGCCAATCCTGACCCAGAGCGCCTGGTTCCGGCCGCATAACCGAGACGCCGCTATTCCCAACCTTTATCTGGTCGGTGCCGGCACCCACCCGGGAGCAGGCATTCCTGGTGTAGTCGGCTCGGCCAAAGCGACCGCAAGCGTGATTCTGGGAGACCTTGGAGCAGCCATATGAATACGGCAGTCGTCGAACACGCAACGCAGTCCATCAATGTCGGCTCCAAGAGCTTTGCCGCTGCGGCCAAACTGTTCGACGAACAAACCCGTCAAAGCGCCGTGATGCTTTACGCCTGGTGCCGCCATTGTGACGATGTGGTGGACGGCCAGGACTACGGTCATGGACAGGTTGAAGGCGACCGGACGGCAAGCGAAGCCCGTCTTCAGGAACTTGAAGATCTGACGCGCCGCGCCTATGCAGGTGAGCCTATGAGCGAGCCGGCTTTTGCCGCCTTCCAGCAGGTCATCCAGCGCCATGCTATTCCCGAGCGCTATCCTCTTGAGCATCTGGCGGGTTTCCGCATGGATGTTGAAGAGCGGGTCTACTACCGCCTCGACGATACCCTCCAATACTGCTACCACGTCGCCGGCGTGGTAGGCGTCATGATGGCAATGCTCATGGGTGCGCGCGACGAAGACACGCTCGACCGCGCCTGTGATTTAGGCATGGCGTTTCAGCTGACCAATATCGCACGGGACATTGTGGAAGACGCCCGCATAGGCCGAATCTACCTTCCTAGAGAATGGCTCGATGAGGCTGGCATTCCCGTCGCCGAACTGGCTGATCCCGCGCATCGTGTCCGCCTAGCCACCCTGGCGCAGCGTCTGGTCGCGCTGGCTGAACCCTACTATGACTCAGCCGCTACCGGTATTGCCGACCTGCCTCTGCGTTCAGCCTGGTCGATTGCGACCGCTCGTGCCGTTTATCGGGAAATTGGTCTGAAAGTTAACGCACGAGGCCCTAGCGCCTGGTACAGTCGGGTATCAACTAGCACCGTTGATAAGCTTCGCCTGGTGATAAGAGGAGCCCTACGTGCACTGGCTTCACGGGCGGGCCGCTCTAGTCCGCGCCCCGCCGATCTATGGACCCGCCCGCGGTAAGTGAACGCACCGGGCGGTAGTGTCTCGTTACGAAATGAACACTTGCGTCTTTTGCTGAAATTGGTCACAAACAAGGCGTCGCACGGCGACACTAAACCTAAACTTTTCAGTGGTATAGCAGGTCAGACATAAGCGACTACTTTAAGTCGCTCTACAGTAGTCAAGTACGGGATATATTTATGCACAAGACGGAATCGGCTGTTCCAAGAGATTTACAAAACGCACCGACCTCGCTCTTCTCGATCATCCCGCTTGTGCCGAGTGCACACACTACGGCCAGTCCGGACAGATCGCATACCTACAAACCGGAATTTTTCAACGAGAGCGAATGGGCGCTGCTCAAGGCAGCTTGCGAACGCCTGACTGCCACGACCAATCAAGGCACCAGTGAATCCCTGGTCGATCTGCCTATTTTCATTGATCAGCATATGTTGTCGCCTTATGCGCACGGCGACCTGGATTGTCTGCAAGACCCTTTCACCGATGCACCTGCCAAACTTCCTCAGGGTCGTCAGCCGCTACGTGATCTGGTACGTGCCGGGCTTGCGGATCTGAATCGCTACAGTCAACAAACGCATCAGCAGCTTTTTACGGCACTGTCAGCCGAAGAGCAGCAGCATGTTTTGAACAATGCCGAAGCCGGTCTTCTGGGCACGCAAGCCCAGGAATTCATTTCCCTGCTTCGCACTGAAATCGATCACAGTCGCTTCGCCCACTCGTTGTTTCCGGCATACGAACCCCTGTCTGCCTGAACCCTCTGAACCGAATAAAAAAAGCGCGCCTTCTGGCGCGCTTTTGCGTGGTGCTTTACTCCTGATCGAACCGCCGCCTCTTGAGCGGGCCGTCATGCAGATCACGCAGCTGCTTCTTGAGCACGGTCACTGATGGCGCATACAGGAAGCCAAACGAGACACATCCCTCCTTTCCATCCACGGCATGATGCATGCGATGGGCCTGATAGAGCCGCTTCAGGTATCCGCGACGCGGGACATATCTGAAAGGCCAGCGCTGATGGACAAGGCCGTCGTGAGCGATGAAATACAACAGCCCGTACGCCGTCATGCCGGCACCAATCCACTCGATCCGGCCATAACCGGACGTGCCGAAATAAATCAGGGCGATAGCAAGGCCGGCGAATACAACGGCATAAAGGTCGTTTTTCTCGAACCAACCGGTGCGCGGCTCATGATGGGACTTGTGCCAGCCCCATCCCCAGCCGTGCATGATGTACTTGTGTGCGTACCAGGCAAACCACTCCATAAAGGCCACGGTGCCCAGCACGATTGAGGTATTGATTAAGATATCCATGTTCGGCTCCAGGATCGTCCTTCCACCTTACTGCCTGAAACCCATTTGCGCACGATCTGGATCAGGAAACCGGGTCGGACGTCAGCAGCAGAGTCGATGGATTCCCGAGTAGAACGGAATCCGTTGGCAGGTGGACACTCAGTGCGGCAGAGCGCACCACAAAACGTACCTTTGTACTGTGCATGGGTTCGCCGTCCAGATTCATATCGACCCCTTCGCTGGCGGAAACCTCAACCCAGGGTAACCGGGTACGAATGAACAGATCCTCGCTAGCGAACCCGCCTGAAAACCAGGAGCCCAACGTTCCCATCAGATCCTGTGGCGTGGGCAGAATAGTCAGATCAAGCATGCCATCGTTGACGACTGCATTCGGGCACAGCACATGGCCGCCGCCGGCCTGACGACCATTGCCAATCCCCATGGCCAGAAACTCGCCTTCCCATTCAAAATCCGGCCCTTCGAAACGACCATAGGCGGAGCGCACTTCCGCAAAGCGCGTAAGGCCTGTCAATAGATAAGCCGTGCCACCCAATACGCGCTTGAGTTCCGAGGACGTATTCGCCGTCACTTGTGAACCAAACCCGCCGGTGGCCATATTGAGGAACATTTCGCCGTCTGCTTCGATCAGATCGATGGGTTGCGCTGGCGTATCCAGTAGCGCCAGTGCCTCGGCAGGATCAGCTGGAATACCTGCCGCCCGGGCAAAGTCATTGGCGGTTCCCAAGGGCATCAGGGCCAACGACGCATCGGAGCGCGTACGAGCCAAGGCTTCGGCCACCAGCTTGAGCGTACCGTCGCCTCCGCCTGCTACCAGATGCGTATAACCCGCAGCGGCTGCTTCCTCAACAAAACGGGCCGCATCGCCATTCTCCCAAGTGACCCGGACATCGACCGTTTTGCCGGTCGCACGTCGCGCCTCAACCGCTGCGCGGACATCGTCATTGGTGGCCTGATTACCATTGAGAATCAGCAGTGTTTTTTGATTGGAATCGGAGACGGTGACAGGAACATTCATGAACAGAGCACCCAGCAAAGTCGAGTGTCAGTAGGACTACGTCAACGGGTCCACGTTCCTTGGGAGCGACTTGATTTGTGATGAAGCAACCGCTCTGAAACCGATCTGGGAAAGCCGATGCGTTCCCAGGTCGGCAAGACTTCAGCCAATCAGCTCACTCATGGGAATGAAGCCCACAAGATCACCTTCGGCGATGGTTCTTCCTTCACGTACCTCTACCAACCCGTCAGCCCATGCCGCCGTACGCAGGACATTGGACCCCTGGTCGCGATGAGGCACGACCCGGCCATTTTCAAGCCGCGCCCGCTGGTACTCGCGTCGCTCGCCCACGCGCGTCCAATTAAAACCTGCTGCCACTTCCAGCTTGAGAGGTTCAACATCCTGAACGCCCATCCGACGCAGCAGATAAGGACGCGCCAGCAGCCCGAACGTCACCAATGTAGACGCTGGGTTGCCTGGCAGCCCGATAACCGGCACGCCGTTATAACGACCACAAGTGAGCGGCTTGCCTGGCTTGAGCGCCAGCTTCCAGAGGGTCAGCTCACCCGCCTCACGCAAGGCCTGGCCCAGGAAGTCCGCCTCGCCTACCGACACACCGCCGGTCGACAGGATCAAATCCGCCAAGTGCAGCTGCGCTAATTGCTCACGGGTGCGCTCCAGATCATCCGGGAGGATGCCCGCATCAATCACCTCGCAGCCCAGACGCTTGAGCCAGGACGCCAGCACCGTCCGGTTACTGTTGTAAATCTGTCCTGGCCCCAATGGCTTACCCGGCTCGACCAGCTCATCGCCGGTCGACAGGATCGCTACCCGGGGGCGCCTGAACACATCAAGAGCTGCGCAGCCCAACGACGCCGCAATACCCAGCTCGATCGGTCCCAGTCGCTTGCCAGCGTCCAGTACCGTATCGCCCTGGCGCGTCTCGTTACCCTTCAGGCGAACGTTTTTGCCTGCCTTGAGCGTCTCTACAAAGCGAATGCGGCCGTCATCCAAGACCTCGGTGTTCTCCTGCATCTCCACCGTATCGGCACCTTCGGGCATGGGCGCCCCGGTAAAGATGCGTGCACAGGTGCCCGGCGTGAGCGGCTGCGGGCTTTGCCCTGCAAAGATACGCTGACTGACAGGCAGCGGTTCGCCCTGAAGATCCTCAAAGCGCAGCGCGTACCCGTCCATGGCACTGTTGGACCATGGCGGCAGGTCGAGCTCCGCTATCACGGACCGGGCCAGAACGCGCCCCTCGGCCTCCGCCAGAGACACACGTTGCGTTTCGGTGATCGCGTCGGCATCAGCCATCGACAGGAGACGGGCCAATGCCTCTTCAATAGGTAACAGACTCATCCGCGCGGCCCGCAGGGTTCGGCCTTCTTCAGATGCGGCACAAAATTGCAGGGACGATGACGGTTGTCCAGCTGCTCAGCCAGAATGCCGTCCCAACCTGTACGGCAGGCACCCGTCGAACCCGGCAGGCAGCAGACCAGCGTACCGTTGGCCAAACCTGCCAGCGCACGGGACTGAACCGTGGACGTACCGATGTCTGTCGCAGAGATCTGACGGAAATATTCACCAAAACCATCGACCTGCTTGTCCAGCAGGCAGGCTACCGCTTCCGGTGTGCTGTCGCGGCCGGTAAAACCGGTACCCCCGGTGATGACAACGACCTGGACGGTATCATCGGCAATCCAGTTGGCTACCTGAGCGCGGATTTTGTAGAGATCATCCTTGAGCAGTACGCGTGCAGCCAGAAAATGTCCCGCCTCGGTCAGACGGTCAACCAGCAACTGTCCCGATGTATCGGTTTCGAAGGTACGGGTATCACTGACAGTCAGAACGGCAATATTCAGCGGTACAAAGACCGCATCGGCCTTAGAGCTCATAACAATCATCCAAAACGGCAGGTAAGAGACATTTTTATATCACAGGCAGGACCACCACGTAGCGATCCAGACAGAGACAAACCGTCGCCCCGTCACATAGAGCCAAGCCGCGCTACACTGACAGCCCGTATCCGAGCCTGGACGTTCCCATGACCACACGCCTTTCCGACTGCTCCATTCTTCTGCTTGCCGGTGGCCGTGGTCAGCGTATGGGTGGAAGGGATAAAGGCCTGGTGGAATGGCATGGCCTTCCGCTGATCGAGCATATGCACAAGGTGGTCCGCCCCCTGACCGATGACCTCATTATTTCCTGTAACCGTAATGCCGAGCGCTACGCCCGGTACGCCGATCAGATCGTCAATGATGCCGAGCCCGACTTTCCCGGCCCGCTGGCCGGTATCCGTGCAGGGCTCAAGGCAGCTCGTCATCGCTGGCTGATCCTTCTGCCGTGCGATGCTCCGCGCATTGATCGTGACCTGCTTGCCCAGCTACACCGCTGCGCACAGGAGGCACCTGATGCTCCGGTCATGGTGCATCAGGGAAATTTCTGGGAGCCCTTGTTTTCACTTATTCCTACCCGCTTGAAAGATCGAGTGGAAGAAGCCTGGCAGGCAGGCGAGCGCAGCCCCCGGGGTGTATTCATTCCATTGGGTGCCCGGGCGCTCATGATTGCAGAGCATGATCAGCGTCTCGCCAATGTAAATGATGAACACAGCCTGCTTGCCCTTTCATCGGAACCTGGCGGGAAGTGACAGGTCAGAATGTCGTTAAACGTGCGTTTAAAAGGAGACTGCACATGAGAACCCGGATTCTACCTGCCTGCTTGCTGGCTTTTGGTTTTACCGTCCTGGCCGGTTGCTCTACGCCTTCAGTAATCACGTTGAACGACGGGCGTGAGATCCAGGCGGTAGATACACCCAAGTACGACGATGACTCGGGCTTCTATGAGTTCGAACAACTGGACGGCAAGCCTGCCCGCATCAATAAAGATCAGGTCCGCACCATCAAGGAACTGTAAAGGTTTGCAGAGGGTACGCAAAAAATTTCACCTAAATCCTTGTCTCTAAAAAGTTTTTAGGTAAAATGCGCGCCATCTTTCGGAGCGTAGCGCAGCTTGGTAGCGCGTCTCGTTCGGGACGAGAAGGTCGCTGGTTCGAATCCAGTCGCTCCGACCAGTATCCCGGTCTAACTCTGTTTAGACCAGCAAAGCCCGCCTTGTGCGGGTTTTGTTGTTTATGGCCTTAATGTTTTTGTCAGCATTTTGCCGTACACCTCGTCCTTTGCCTCCCACATAAGCGCCCTGTTCACGTAATATCCCGCCTCCGGTTGTGTTTACCTGTAAAAGGAAGCGATCCTGCCCTGTGCTCGGCGGGGTCAGCTCGGCTTATGAAAAATATCTTTTCCGCTTTCCTGCTCGCCCTGACCGCGGCGAGCCTTTCTGTGCATGCGGCCGCTCGCCCTGTGCCGCAACCTCCCCCTGCACTTCAGTTGTTTTGCGCTAAAGGCGCTCTGGACGTTGTCGAAAAAATCGGCCCTGTTTATGCAGAAACCTTTGGCAGAACGCTTGTCAGCCATGTAGCGCCGGCACGTGGCAACGATGCCACCACCATTCCTAGTCGACTGGCCGAAGGTGAGCGGGCCGATGTCTTTTTGCTGGACCGCATGGCCATTTCCAAACTGCAACAGCAGGGTCATATCGATCCAGACAGCTGCGCTGATTTCGGAAAGTCCTATATTGCGCTTGCTGTCCCCCACGGCCAAGGCCATCCGGCCATGACAAGCATGGAAGAATTCAAACAGATTCTGCTGGATGCCAAATCAATTGCATACTCCGAGAGTGCCAGCGGTTTGTATCTGGAAAATGTTCTGTTCAACCTCATGGGTATCAAGGAGCGAATTGCGCCCAAGTTGAAAAGAATCACGAACGAGTCAGTGGGCGACGCCATTGCCCGGGGTGAGGCGGAAATCGGTCTGGAACAGGTCAGCGAGCTGAGTCCTTTGCAGGGCGTCGATATCGTAGGACTCATACCCGATCAGGCGCAGAAGATGACGCTATACACCGCCTGCATGGCACCTGACACGCCCCATCCTGAAGAGGCCCGCCAGTTCATCAAGTACATCAGCTCCAATGCTTCATTCGAGCTGATCAAAGCCAGTGGATTGCAGCCCCTTGTCGATCCTGACTACGAGCTGCACTTCAAGAAAGGCTGATCATCCATTGTCGGGGCGTTTACAAAAGCCCCGCCTCATTCTGCCTGGATGGTAAACAAGCGCTCACCTTTAGCTGTTACCGCTGTGCCTTCGTCAATGTCTGCCAGGTAATTGTCGTCCATGTCATACACCTGTTCGCCCTCGATGCGGTAGATCAACCTACCCTGATCATCCGAAGCGCGTACAAAGCCGTCATTGTCAATCAGACCAATCTGAACGGCTTTGTCGCCGTATCCAAATACCAGGTAGCGCCCTTGACTGTAATCGGCAGCCATCTCGTTTCCTCCAAGCATTAGGGTTGTCCGATGGACAACCTCTATCCAACATCTGTCGCCCTGTATGAACAACAGTACGTTCTGAAGGTTGGAGTCACGCTCCAGGCAAGAGTGCCGAAAAGTCCCGATCAGAACGAGCTGACTACCAGAGTCATGACAGGCCGACTATCCGATAATGGATGGACCTTGAGCCGAGCGCCGGTGCTACAGGTGATGATTGAATGGTGGCTGCCCAGCATTGGCTTATGTTTGACGACTTCAGGGCAATCAAAGCCAAATGTCTTGCTAGCATGCCAGGCAAGATCGGCCTTGCTCAGATTCTGGCTCGTATTGGCCTTTTGAGGCTGGGTGTTGTAAAGCGACTGATCCGCGCGTGTAAGCTCGGCATGAACAGACCAGGATAACGACGATGCCAGCAATAGAACTGCAAACTCTTTGCGCATGAGAACTCTCTTGAACTGCCCGTGCAGCTTTGAACGTTCACTCCTTAATAAATAGCCAGCTATCACCTGAGGCACACCAGAAGCGTTTAGCGCTTGCGACCTACAACCTTCGCAACGACTAACGCATCCTCGATGGCCATCTGCACATCCCCGACAAGATCAGCCGAAACCCACTTGTCTGAGCTGATGACATCGAGCTTGGCCTGCTCTGCAATGGTGTCGGTATCAACACCTAGCTTCAGGGCTGCTCCAAACACAGAGGCCAGGGCCTGGCTATACACAACCAATATCCTGTCAGTCATGAATACTTACCTATCATCTTGAGCATCTAGGTGAACGTTCAGCACAACCTCAGTGACACTCCTTTGTCAGCACTGCGAACGGGCGGGGCAAAGCCTGCACCTTTCAAGTAATAGCTGATAAATTCAAGGACTTCCCGAGAATTTCAAACCATCCATCAGCTTGGCTTAAAGCACGCCGGAAAAGCTCCGATAACCTTTTAGCAAGCAGTTCACCCCTACTTCTGCTTGTCTCCATGGTCTTTAAGCCTCGACTCGTCGAGGCTTTTTTCTTTCAGCGCCAGTGCCTGCTCATCCTTACATTGGTATAGCAAGCACCATGCCTGAAAAAACGCCTGATTTCCGGCACTCGGCCGCTTCTAGCCATAAAAACGTCTATCAGAACCATTTCACGCTAGCGGCCTGAACTAATTTTGCGTTTACGGTCATACCAGAACGCACTGTCAGCGTGTCCGTCCCCACATGGAAGTAGCGGCAATCCTATGAACACTCTCGCCCTCTGGCTTACCTCCCTTGGCTTGGTTGCCCTGGCACTGCCCTACGAAGGGCTTTACGCCTGCAGTACCTATACGTGGTGTTATACCCAGAACCCTATATGGCTCCCGCTCTGCATCGTTGTGACATTGATGTCGTTCTGGATTTACAAAAGAGAGGGCGCATCCGGTAAGCCTCGGCGACAGAACACGGATCGATCATCCAGCAGTCTTCAGGCTTGGCCATCTGCGCCAAAAGACCTCACCTAATAGGATGCTATCTGCTCATCGTCTGCTCGTGCTATTACCTTGCGCAACGGCAGTGTGGCTCAGACACCGCCTGGAAAGGTTCTCGGACAAGGCGGGACGGCTACTGAGCTAAACGGCTAAGCCGAGCCTGGCTCAGACATCTGGCGATGACGCTCAGCTTTTTCCTGCTCAGACTCGGTGCGATTGGGACCTTCGCCTTCCTGCTCAACTTCCGGCCCGCCCCCATAGACCTCGGCTTGCCCGGCCATCAAGGCATTGAATCCCTGCTGCGCCACCAATGCGGGATCATTCTTCTTGCCTGAGCCGACCTGAGTATCATCCTCACCGGCCCGGTGGAAAAAGTTGGTTTCGGTCGGTCCCGGCATCAATACCGTTACGCTCACACCGGTTCCCTTCATCTCATTGCCAATGGCATTCCCAAACGACCGCACAAAGGCCTTGGACGCTCCGTATACCGCCTCGAACGGAACAGGTGAGGTTCCCGAAATCGAAGAGGTTAAAAGCATACGACCTCGCCCTTGAGCCACCATGTCCCGACTAAATAACTTGGCAAGGTGTACTACAGACACCACATTGATCTGAATGAGGTTAAGTTCGCTCTCCAGCGTCGTCTCCGCCTCGGTACCCGGTACGAAACTGCCGCCAACGCCTACACCCGCATTGATGGCAATCGCATCAACTGGGCGGTTCAATGCACGAAACGCCGAATAGAGCTGCTCCACTCCTTCATAGGTTGCGAGGTCAACCGCCGCATATTCGACCTGAGCGCCTAGGGCCTGCAATGTCTGCTGGGCCTCATCCAGGCCTTTGCCCCGCGACGCGATAAGCAGGTCGAAGCCGTTCTGAGCGAATTGCCGTGCCAGCTCCAGCCCTATGCCATTCGAGGCACCTGTTACCACCGCCAGAGGTTTGTTCGTCTGAGTCATGCGGGTTACTCCATAAGGGTCATAGGCGTTATGACCTACTGGAGGCCGGGGCGACTCCCTAACCAACCGTATAAAACTAGCCTGTCGCCACTACAAAACAGTTCTGGCAGCGAGTCGGTAGCCACACTAAACCATAGGGTGAAAATAAAACTTCACCTGCCCTTGAACAAACGAATCGCCTCCCCCATCTATGTAAATGCCGAAAGAGGAAAGCCCGCTTTCTTCAGATTCTGCCTTTTACTATCAGGCACTTGACAACTCGGCTGTTCATTTATACAGTGAGCAGTACTCATCAAGGGGGCGATTAGGATTCGACGCCGGTAACAAAACTTGAGGAGCATGCCGAGCTGGTAGCAGACCTCGTAAATTAGCTGCTGCAAACTTATAGTTGCCAACGACGACAACTACGCTCTAGCTGCTTAACGCGGCTAGCAGTCGCTAGGGGATGCCTGTAAACCCGAAACGACTGTCAGACAGAACAGGATCGCCGCCAAGTTCGCTGTAGACGTAACGGCTAAAACTTATACAGATCGCCCCAAGCGCCCTGCCCATCGGGCCGCTAAGGGTTAACTCTAGTAGATTGGGCTAAGCATGTAGCGCCAAGAGCGGAGAGCTGGCGGACGGGGGTTCAAATCCCCCCGCCTCCACCAAACAAGCCTTACAAATCAAGCACTTAGCCTAACCAGCAAGTGCTTTTTTTGTGCTTTTTGGGTGCATTTCGGCTCGGTAATGACAACAGAATGACAACTGTCACTAACCGTCTACTGGTAAGGCTAAAAGATCTTCAGGGGAACGGTATTGCTCTTAATCAAGAGGCATTAATAGGTTATCTAAAGGTTACCTATTGGAAGCCGATAACCTAGCCTAGCAAGGGAACCCTGCCCAATCGATTGCATCTACTAATCGTCAGGAAATAAAGCATTTGCTTGAAACCTCAATACCTGTCGACTAGTCTATGCACCATTGATCAGCGTAACGGTCACGCTATTGGATGGCATAAGCTGCTAATCCTACGAATAGGGATGCTACTGAACAGTAGCTCAGCCCTGCTGACCTTACCTGCTAATGTTTATTGCATGGAAAGCTTACTGGTTTGGAGAAACTATGCCTTTACCGCAAACGGTAAGTAACTCAGTCGTCGATATGATCAACGCTTTGGGTGACAAGGCCAAGCCGGAAGACATACGCGTTCCTCGTATACGTCGTGAAATTGAGTCTTTAAAAAAAGTTGATGCAGCTAAAGCTTTCATGCTTAGCGGCATGCTTAATGCGACATTGTATGATTATAAAGCCTCAATTGAAGATCACGAAGCATCTATAAGAAGAGCGCCAGGCAATTATATTTATCTGACTAACTATGCGATTTCGTTGAAGAAATTTAACTGCTTCAACGAAAGCTTAGACAAGTTGTTAGAAGCTTTCAAAGCTAACTATGGATCTATAGAAATACTGGAAACAGCGATTTCCATGGTGTTCGTTTCTGGAGGCTTTGAACAGATCAACTACATGCTTGAGGCTTGTATAAAAGCGCATCCAGAAAAAGATATTCGTGCTACACGCGATGTTTTACGAATGTATGAGTATTTCCTTGCATCTTTATCAAAGCTAGAAATAACTCAAGAAAAATATCAAATCGCCACGGAACATGTTATCTCCATTCTTAATAGAAATAAAGGAGTGGCATTTGATATCGGCTCAGTTGCTGAGCATTTTTTTGATGAAGACTCATATCTTTTCGTCGAGTTATCAGTAGATGTACCGGGCAATATGCTTGCAGAGATGAATGAGCAGCTAGCTGAATTAATCATTACTGACGAGCGGTTGAACAGCTGCTGGGATAAAATAATATTTAATTTTTGCGCCTCAGATAAACAAGGCGTTAACAAGTTTGCAGCGTAGGGATCTGCTGATGACTGTTTGCTATAGAGATATATTGCAGGAAGGTAGTCGAGTATTAAACTCAGCTTCAAGCAGTGAAGCAGCATATAGAACAGTAATTGGTAGAAGCTATTATGCTCTTTATCATGCAGCTCTGGCTTTTGCAGATACCCACTATGTTCCGCCCGTAAGCTCTACTAGTGGACATACTCACTCAAAACTTAGTGGATGTTTTATGGGTGACTATTCGCATGATCCAAGCAAACGCCTAGCTATGCGAAAAATTGGATACAACCTCAAGCGCCTACATGGGGTGCGGGTTAAAGCTGACTACTATATTGAAGAAACAATACAGAAATCAGATGCTGAAGCCACACTTTCCTCTTGTGAATTAAATATCAAAGCCGTAGAAGATTTAGCTCAAGAGGCAGCGGCTTAACTATTTAGCCTCTATTGATAAAGCCCAGCTTAGTGGGCTTTATCGTTTTAATTAGAAAAACTATGTCTTTTGCCTCTCACATGTGGCACTTCAGATAAAGACCTTATCGACCATTCCAAGTACATCATCGCTCCGCAGTTCAGATAATCCCTATCGGCATGACTGGTCTGCCACCGATAAAGTATATAGCCCGTTGCACCGTCATAGACAGCCAATTCCTAGCTGAAAAGTTTTAGCACAATCTTGTGCTTTAATTAGCTTGCAAGATTGTAGATCACGCAGAGCAATTACATTAATAACGATAGCCGGACACCATATAGCGTGGCTATCAACATGGCTAACTCCCAGACGACCCTCCTCCCTAGAATAGTTCGAGCAAGAGATGCTCAGCTACCTAAGAAGGTTTTACCTAAGAGCAAAGCAAGGAGGAGGTAGGTATGCCAGTTGAGTTTCTTACTCATGCTGAGGTTTGCGAGCTTACTGGAGCACGTACGAGAGCAGGTCAGATCAGAGTCTTAGCCAAAAATGGAATCAGACACACAATTAAAATGAATGGCTGGCCATGTGTAACCGCAGCAGCAGTAATTGGCTCTGTTCATCAGGTACCTGTAGACATTCCGAAATGGTCCCCCGTATCAGAAATGACTAACTCAACGGCGGCACTCATTCGAGAATTATTCGCGCTCGAGATGCCCATGATACCTTGGCATGAATCGGGATGAATTCAATAAAACTGTTCGCCCTTACGTTCGGGAGTTTCCGATAGGTCAGAGAGGTATTGGATTCGATCGCCAAGAATTAGATGCCTGGGCTGATGATTACATAAAGCGTAACGCTATACAAAAGGTCTCACCAAGCCGGATGGCATCTCAAATAAATCCTGGCAAAAGAAAGACTGAAGCTCAAATTGAAGAAGCGGTAGCGGCAGTCCTTTCTAAGCGAAAGAAGGCCCAAGCGAAACCTACTCACGCAACAAAGCAATAGCCAATCTGACCTGTATTAATCCAATACCTAAAAATCATCAAAGAAAGTTAGTGCTCCGACAATCGGCATATTCTCTACGCTCAAGAGCTAACGTAACCTTTGCTCCAGGACAGCCGATGGCTGGTTTCTTTTAGCAGTAGAAACTTAGGACTAGCTTTATGGGATATGGCAAGAAGAAAGACGGGCTTGTTGAATTGTTATTTGAGGCGTCAGGTCTGTTTTGGCAATTCGGAGCTGCTGTTACAGTTGGGCTAGTTATCGCCGCAGGTTTCGCCTTTTTGTTTGTGCATGACCACATTGTAGCTGCTGAAGCCAACCCCATGCTTGCGCCGGCCGCGCACGCTTATGGTTGGCTCTGCTACCTTCTGCCAATCATTCTTTTAGCGCTTGCTGCGATTTTTGGCAGAAAAACATTAGCCACTTACTTACAGCAAAATCGCTATTAGTCGCGCTCTTGGTTGGGGTGCTATTACACCTATAGAACCTCATCCACTAAGGTGCATCCAGTAACAGATGGGACACAAGGACTGGACGATGATCGCCCGCATCTATGGTCGCTGGATGCCGGCGGCGGATAGCAGTGCTGGGGGTAAAGCAGAACAGGCCTTTGGACAAATGCCCTCAGTGTCCGGAGTAGATAGCGGGATAAATCTCTCCAGCTCATAATAGTAAATTGATTAATCAAGACCACAAGGATGTTCGCAGAGCATGGAAAATAAAGAAATACAGGTACATTCAGATCACGAATTCATTGAAAACCTGGAAGCCCAGATGGAGCAGGCTTATTCTAAGTTTATATTTATAAATGAAGAATTCGACAGGTGCGAGCCGGATAGCCAAACAAGTAGAGCCAGCCGAATCGTAACATTGGAGCTCATAGCCTCAATCAAAAATATTCTCGACCAGATAACGTTCGAAGTATGGAGCTCAATATTTGGCGAAGACGGCAACGAGAAAGTAGCAAAGGACGTTTACTACCCTTATGCAGCTGACGAACAAATGTTTCGATCTGCTCTGGGGAAAATTACCAAGAACCTAGCAGTATCCAATTCATCGGAAAACGTAGAGAAATTTACCGATTGGTTAAGATCAACTCAGCCATTTGGAGGAATTGACTGGAGCCTCGTAACAGTTGGGAAATTGTCCAGACTGCATCATAGAAAACTGATAGATCAAAAGAAAACTAGATGCTATACGGTTGAAGCATACAGCCCTGGAGGTGGTGGAGCTAGCATGACTTTTCACAGCAAGCCAGGCCCCTTTACAATCTGGACATATACCGGACGTGCTGGGGTATCTACTGGAATGGGTAAATACCCGATAGTAAATAAAGAGGAAGACCCTGACGGCAAAGTTGTTGTCCACCGCTTTAACCCAGAAACTATGGACTTTGCGCACGTTGAAGGCGCTAGAACATCTGTAAGTGAGTTTATGGAGTGCAATGTAGAAGATATGCATTTCGATGCCTTGGATCTGTTCCAGAGATCGCTTGCAGCTGTAGGAGAAATCGTTGAGATCAGTCGTGATGGTGGCTATTTAGGTACGGCATCGTCCGATGCATAAATTATTGGAATGACAGCTTTATGCCAGCTTTCGACGTGAAGGCCGCGCCTGATGCGCCCTAGACGGGGGTTCAAATCCCCCCGCCTCCACCAAGCATAAAGGGCTAGCCAAACGGCTAGCCCTTTTTTATTGCCTAAAATCAGCTACTGTTAGAAATAAGGCGATACAATGGCATTTTGATATTTTTAATGTTCCACAGTCTGCACCATGGCAGGCGCTACTAACGACATGGTTGGATAATGAAATACAAGGCTTGGTTACTCGCCATAGCTGGATGCCTGGCTTCCCTGGCCGTCCATGCAGGTGAGCTGACGGATGAGAATGACGAGTTCAGAGAGCGGCGCTCCGTAATCTGGACGGGTGATAAATCTGCCAACGATCTGGTGTTTACCGTATCGGCTAGCCAGGCGACAACAAGCTCAGGCGGTAAGATCACAACATACATTGCCAAGCTGTCCAGCATTGGCAACGAAGCCCGCTTTGGCGATTGCCGCTTTGCTCGCTGGACGATTGACGGCAAGGTCTTCTATGAAATGGAAGGCAAATACAAGCTCAACACCTTTCGTGACATCTACGGCGAAGACTTCACGACGCCCGTGACCCGGGAAGCGCTCGAGTACGTTGCGTCCGGCCAGCGCGTGGAATACAGGGCCTGCGATGTTAAAGGCAAGCTATCTGACGATGATCTCGAAGGGCTTCAGCGCCTCTTGGATGTTACCGAAGGCTGACCTTTCCATCAGCAACTGGGCATTATTCGCACTATGCAATTACCGCTCATTTCAGACTAAAGGCTAACCGGAGTTAGCCGATACCGTAGATACCAGGCAGCAACGTGAGCTGCCGCACTCATTCGTGAGTAGTCTAAGACGCTGCTAAGGATAGAAAAGTGTTCTACTGTCTCGGCCTGATACTCTTTGCTGCAGGATCCTTCTGCCTGTTTTTTGCGCCAGAGGACCTTCAAATCGTTATCGAGAGTGTATTGCTGATGGCTATCGGCTTTACTTACATTCTTGAAGGCAAACGCAGCCAGCGCAAGCTAAAGGCACTGGCATCCTGCCGCTATTCAAGTCTGCATATTCCCGGTCGATAATAAGGCGGGTCTGGCAGTTTCCCTCTCTTTCTGCCCGACCCTAAGCCCCGAGCAATCGGGGCTTTTTATTGCCTGCGTCTATCGCGGCTGAGCATGCCGATAAAGACGCACCAAATGGAAACAGGGTCTTTTAAGAAGCCCCATACAAAAGGGGATGTTCATGACATCCCCTTTCTCTAGTGCCTTATCGCCGCTGTGCTTAGGCGGCTTGCCCTTCCAGCGCAGGCTTTTCATCGGCACTCAACTGACCGTTGATAGCGATGCGCTTGGGCTTGGCCTCTTCCGGTACTTCACGTACCAGATCGATGTTGAGCAGGCCATTCTTCAAGCTCGCACCCTTCACCTCAATGTGATCGGCCAGGCGGAAGGACAGCTTGAAGGCACGCTGGGCGATGCCCTGGTGCAAGTAGGTCACGCTGTCGGCGCTCTTCTCACGGCGGCCGCTCTTCACGGTCAACACGCCCCGCTCTACTTCGAGATCAAGGTCGTCTTCGGCAAGGCCGGCAGCCGCGATCACGATGCGATAGCGATCGTCGCCGTGCTTTTCCACGTTATAGGGTGGGTAGGAGCTACCCGACTCGTTGCGCAGCGCGGATTCGAACAGGTCATTGAAGCGGTCGAATCCAACGGAATGGCGGAACAAGGGAGCAAGAGAGAATGCGGTATTCATATAGGGAATCTCCTGAGTCATCAGCAAGTTTCAACGCAGGGCCCGACTTCGGCGCCCTGCAGGATTCGATATAGGAACCCGCTCGCTTTTTTCAAGTAGCACACCCGATGAACGGTAAATCATGGATCTATAGTCGGACTGATCGAACCAGATAAATCAAACAGAATGGAGCAGGATTTAATCCTGATAGACGACGTTGGCGACCAATAAACCATCTTTTGGGCGATAGCCTATTCACGACCAGCCATAGAGACTTGGCCCGTTTTGCCTGATTGCCATGAGCGTTAGGGCGAAACTCCAGGCTGGCGTCCCGAGGGGGCAGGCAGTGCGGGCGATCCGTGCATGGACGTTATCAACGATCAAGGAGAGAGTCTCTATGTTCAGTTTGAAACCTCTTGTACTGGCGGTATCTGCTCTGACCAGCTTTTCGGCCATGGCAGCATTCGATTCGGCCACACTAACTCAGGAAGGCAATAACAACGAGGTAACCCTCAACCAAAGCGCCGGAACCTACAACACGGCGACGCAGACGCAAACTGGCGATGACAATCAGGCTATTGCCGAACAGACAAACAGTAACAACAGCACGATAGAGCAGGTTCAAGCTGGCAACGCCAACCTAAGCCGAGCAACTCAGGCCTATGCCGAAGAGAGCAGCATCACCACTGACCAGAACGGCAGCAATAACACGGTACTGGCAGGACAGGATGACGTTTCAACCAGTACGATTACCGTCACTCAAGGCGGTGATGCCCACACGGTAGCTGTCCAGCAGATCGGTACGACCGACTCTACCGTTACGGTTTATCAGGAGGGCACTGGACATACCGCATCCATTACCCAGGCGGGCTCAAACCATCTGGCTGAAGCCTATACCTACGGCAGCAACAACACGGTGAATGCCAGTCAGCAAGGCGCTTTCATGGGCGGTCAATACGGCTCGGATCTGACGATGTTTTTTGGGCAGAGCGGTGATTCGAACGTGGTGAATGCCAGCCAGCAGGGATTCGATAATGAACTCTGGACCGGCCAGTATGATGCGAATAACACCATAACGGTTGAGCAGTCCGGCTTTGGTAACGGTCTTCGACTCGCTCAAGATGAAAACAATAACGTCATGACCAGCGAGCAGGCTGGAAGGAGCAATACGCAGGCCATGACTCAGTCCGGCAACAACAACGAATTGAATATCAGCCAGGACGGCATGGACCAGCGCGCAACCTTGATCAGCCAGGGAGACAACAACGAAGTCAACATCACCCAGAACGGTACGATTGGAGGGGTAGATATCACGCAGACAGGGAATGACAACCTCGTCAGTACCACCCAGAGCGGAGACTTCCTGCTCTCTACCATCACCCAGACCGGCGATATAAACCAAATTCAGCTCAACCAGACCAACGCCTGGAGCCAGGCCTATATCCAGCAAACAGGAACAGGCAACTCCGCAACAGTTAGCCAGTAATCGTGTCTTTCAGGTGGTTGGCCAAACGGCGCCAGCCGCCTGAGTTTCATAACCAACCGTTTATCTGTCAGTAACCGGCCTTACACAACCTTTACCTTCCTCCTCTTTTTCTTTACAGCGCTTCGTTGTTTTATTGAATGGCCGGCTTTTCATACAGCCGGGCTCCTGAGGAGGAGACATTCATGATTCGCCAGTTACCCAAGATTGCGCTTTTGGTAGGTTGCCTCGCTGCGGCTGGCCAAGCTTCCGCTCACGGTGGGCACGGCCCAGGGCCTGCCATTTTCGGGGCCGTGGTCGGGGCAGTCGTTGGCGGAGCGATTGTGGCTAACTCACGCGCAGCTGAAGCGCCTGTCTACGTACAGGCGGCCCCACCGCCGCCCCCGCCACAGGTGGTTTACTACCCGGCGCAGCCTGTCTATTACGAGACCCAGGTTGTACGCGTAGCTCCTGCTCCGCCGCCACATTATTACTATGGCCCGCCACCTGGCTATTACGGCCCCCCGCCGCGCTGGTAGCTGAAAGAAGCCTCGCTTGATGCGAGGCTTCTTTTTATGAGGCCAAGGCGCTGCTGATCCACAGCCGTTGCAATGACGCACAAGCGCTAAAGGTTCGAATGCTGAGCCTTAGCCTTCGCTCATTGAACCCTCTCCGCAGACTCACGTACCACCGACCGCACATGGCTGATCACAAAACGACTTTCCGGGAGAGCTGGAATACGCGTGATATCGATCGAAAGATCCTGCGGGGGTACGTCATAACGCATCCACTGCGTAAGCGCCTTGATTGCCACCTTTAGCAGCTCGATCGTAATCCACTCACCGGGGCAGCGATGGTTCTGATGATGGTCGCCACCGCCTTGAGTGACAAAACCGAACGGGTTTTCATCCCAAGTCAGAAACCGCTCAGGATCAAATCGCTCAGGGTCCTTCCAGATTCTCGCATCGTGATTGATGCCATAGAGATCCAGCAGAACGCGAGTTCCCTTGGTAAAGGGATAGCCTTTCCATTCGAAGTTCTTGCGAACACGCGCCACTGTAAAGGGAAAGAACGAAAAGACGCGCCGCACTTCTTGTACAAAGGGTTCCAGCATGCTCGGCTCGTCGCGCAGCCGTTGTTGCCACTCGGGGTGCTTGTTCAGGACCCAGGCAGCAAAGACTACAAAGCGTGCAACCGCTACGGTAGGCCTCAGCACATTGAGAATTTCGACCGCAGCCGTTTTAGGATCAAGCCGGTTACCATCACTGTCCTTATGGTGGCTGAAGACGTACAAGGCCGTTTGCGGAGCCGGATTCAACGCACCCTGACGCACCTGCGCGACGAGATCTGCAATCCAGGCTTCAGCTTCTTTGCGGGCCTTTCGGCCATTGAGGTGCCGAAGCCCTATCCCACCCGCGCCATCGATCAGAGCGGTGAGCTGTGAACGGCGCTTGGCTACATCACCCTCGGGCAGCGGCACGCCGGACCACTCACAAACGACCCGGCAGAGCTGAAACTGGGCTGCATAGAGCAGGATAACTTCGTGATTACCGGTCCAGGCGGAAATGTCTCGCTGCCATTGCTCGGCGTACCGGGCCGTCAGTCGTTGGATATTGTCGGGCGTCATCAATGACATGAACATCTGCTTGCGCACGCGGTGCGCCTGCCCGTCCAGCCCTTGAATGGAGCCAAAGCCAAACAGGGTCTTTTTCAACATACGGGGGGCGGCCGCTTCCCGCATGAAAAGCGACTCGTCGTAAAATAGCCTGGCCCCCTCCTCCCCGGACAGACAGATAGTGTTCTGCATGAGCAGGCGCGCCTGAAAGACATCGCTCTGGTAACGACGGCAGCGCTCAGGGATGTAGCGGTATCCCTCCTTGAGCAAGGTGATAGAGCTGTCCAGATGGGGGTCTTTAGGGATCGCTGACATAAACGACGGCACTCCAATTGATCGACTTGCACATTGTCGTAACGCTCTGCCGATGGGCAGGCGAACGCACGCGTGATGCCTTAATCGACCCTGCAGACACGCCAAAGGTGCTGTATGTAGCGACCAGCCGTCAGACTAGCGAAAGCTGCGGCTTAGAAAAGGGGACCCTTTCAAACCAAACCGCCAGGGCACATCGCGCGCCTTGGTAATACCGATCCGTGGCCCTGAAATCGTCTCAAAAGGCACTGTCGGTGCGGCCAATTCGAGGCCTGGCGACTCCAGTACAAGCCCGTCGTGCTCTCCGGTAATTCCCAGAGCCTGACACACACGCCCCGGGCCTGCACATAGCAGGCGTAGCGTATCAAGTCCGCGGCGCTCACGCATGATGTCAATTCCTTCCAGGGGCTCCAATGCGCGGATCAGCACACCCGCACCATGCCCCGTGTCGCAGCAGACGATGTTCAGGCACCAGTGGATGCCATAGGAGCGATAGACATAGAGATGGCCTGGCGGACCAAACATGGTGGCGTTACGCCGCGTAAGCCCGGAAAAGCTATGGGAGGCTGGGTCTTCGCGATCATAGGCCTCGGTCTCAACGATCCGCCCGCCTACACCATTAACGGTAAAAACCCAGCCAATTAGTTGATGCGCCACTTCATGGGCAGGAGATGCAAAATCAATCGGTAAAGTCATGGTCATATTGCCTATACAGTCATAGAGACACATGACACTCCTGAGGACATCAGGTGCCGTTGAATGATCATTCCAGATTGAACGTGTGCAACCTTATCGGCCGATCTTGATGTTGCTTTAACAGATATTTTCTAAAGATCTGGTAGGAATTTTTAATATCTGACATGCCTCACAAAAACCATATGATCCAAAAATAGCCCACGTCTGATAATAATCATGAACAACTTAGTGCCCACTCCCGCGAATGAGTCCGAGCGGATTGCAGAAATTCGGCAGCTATGCCTGATCAATCCGGAGCCGGATCGCGCTTTCGACAAGATCGTTGCGCTGGCTGCTGAGTTGTTTCAGGTCCCGATTGCCCTGATCTCGATTATCGATACTCACCGGCAATGGTTCAGTGCAAGCGTTGGGCTTACCATCAGCGAAACGCCGCGTGAGCACTCCTTTTGCAGTCATGCCATCTTGAGTGATGAGCTTTTCATGGTCAGCGATGCTACCCAGGATCATCGCTTTAGGGACAATCCGCTGGTTACCGGGGAACCTCACATCCGCTTTTACGCAGGCGCTCCCCTGCTGACTCAACAGGGCCTTGGGCTGGGCAGTTTGTGCATCATTGACACGAAGCCACGGCCTTCCCTGGATAAGCATCAGGTAAAGCTGCTGAGTCAGCTTGCCGAGCTGGTCATGACGCGTGTGGAAACGCTGCGCAACCTCAACTTCATTGATCTACCGACCGGCCTGTTCAATCGCCCTCGCCTGGAGAGAGATGTCTCGACCTTTTTCTCGGACCAGGATCTTCCGATCACGCTGGTGGCAGTCGATGTGATTGCGCCTCGCATCCTCAACGACATCGTCAAAGCGTTGGGCTATACGTTTTCAGAACGGCTCATGCTTCTGATCAGGGACCGCCTACAGGCTGTTGTACCCAGGGATCTTGCACTTTACAGGATCAGTCCTACACGCATTGCCTTTATGTTGGCGAACATCGAAACGGAGGCAACTGAAACGCTTTACAGGCATATCCTCGAGTCCTTTGAGGCACCGCTGGTTTGCGACACCATTCCCATCCAGACGCAGATAGGTCTGGGCATTCTGGTCCTTAACAAGGAAAAGGCACGCTCAACGGACTGGATACGTTCGCTCGTCAGCGCAGCAGACGATGCACGGGAAAACAATGCTGGCTGGGAGATGTACAGCCCGCGCCGCGACCATGCGCAGCAGCGCGCCTTTCGCCTGCTGAGCGCACTGACGATAGCACTTCAGGCGGACGATCAGCTCAGGCTCTACTTCCAGCCTAAAATCCAGCTGGCTACCAGTGAGTGTACGTCTGTGGAAGCCTTGCTCCGCTGGCGTCATCCTACACTGGGCGATATC
Source organism: Pseudomonas sp. HPB0071 (assembly GCF_000478505.2). NCBI lineage: Bacteria > Pseudomonadati > Pseudomonadota > Gammaproteobacteria > Pseudomonadales > Pseudomonadaceae > Pseudomonas > Pseudomonas sp. HPB0071. The sequence goes on from NZ_KI517367.1 coordinate 516,317, forward strand.
AGCCCAGGCGAATTCATACCGCTGGCTGAAAAGACCTTCCTGATTCGCTCAGTCAGCCTGTGGGTACTCAAGGCTGCAGTCAAACAGGCGAAGGCGTGGCAACAACAGGGGCTGAACCTGACGGTGGCCATCAATGTATCCGCGGCCGATCTGGACGATGAGGTATTTACCGATACGCTGACTGCCCTCCTCAGAGAATATGATCTGCCGGCGCAGCGGCTGGAGGTGGAGTTTACCGAGGGCGCCCTGATCCGGCAGACCGAGGTCGTGCAGCGCCAACTAGAGCGCATCCATGATCTCGGGATCGTCATCGCTATCGATGACTTTGGTACGGGCTACAGCAACTGGTCGTATCTGCGGGATATTCCGGCGTCTGTGGTCAAGCTTGACCAGTCCTTCATCCGCAATACGCTTCGGCAGGAAAAGGATAAACGCATCGTCAGGGCCATGATCAAACTGGCCAAGGAGATGGACTACCGGGTAGTGGCTGAAGGCATCGAGACCGAGGAGATCTACAAGCTGATGCGAAACTGGGGATGCGATGAAGGTCAGGGCTACCTCATGGCTCGTCCCATGCCGGCCCTTGCCCTGCTTGAATGGCTCGAGAGCAGACCGCTTCGCTATTAAAGTTCCTCCTGAGTCCTATCGAACAACAAAGCCGTCTAGCAATTCTCAGCCTCTTAAGGCGGTTTTCTTATCAATGGGATAAACCCTTACTTTTTCTGTCACATCATGAACCGATAGAAAAAAGTATTACTTATGGAATCCGGTAGATCCTCCCTCAGCGCCTTGAGCCCTGGTGAACTGGCCCAACTGGTATTGGCCAATACCTCTGACTATGCCGTGGTCGTGTCCGACCTGTCAGGGACCATCGTGGACTGGAACCCCAGCGCGGAAAAGGTCCTGGGCTGGACGGCAGCCGAAGCCATTGGCCAGCCGATATCTATTTTCTTTACACCAGAAGATTGTGCACAGGATCGGCCTAACGTTGAGATGACGGAAGCCGCCCAATGCGGTTGCGCTAAGGATGAGCGGTGGCATATCAAGCAGGATGGCACACGCTTCTGGGCCAGCGGCGAGATGAGTGCGCTGCGCAGGGATGGCGTGCTGATGGGCTATTCCAAGATCCTGCGTGATCGCACACCCGAGCGTCTTGCTGCAGAGCGCCTTCGACTGGCTCAACAGGTAGGAGAGATCGGAACGTTCGAATTGCACCCGGCTCAAGGACGCATAACCGTGTCTCGGGAGATGTGCCAGCTTTGGGGGCTGCCTGAGCAGGAGAGCTTTCAGATCGAGGAGCTGATTGCACTCATCCATCCTGAAGATCGCGCACGTGTTATCACTAACAGTCATGAGTTTTTAGAGGGTGCGTTGGATTACGTCGAGTATCGTATCCGCAGGCCTGACAACGGAGAGGAACGCTGGATGGCTCGTCGAGGCGAGCCTATCTTGGTCAATACTCGTGAAGGCATGCGTTATTTTGGCGTGTGCTACGACATCACCGATCGCAAACGGGCTGAACAGGCACGGTTGGAAAGCGATGCTCGCTTGCGCAACCTTACCCAAGAGATGCAGGAAGGCTTTTTCGTCGCAGAGCCCATCCTGAACGCAACAGGCCATATGGTTGACTTCCGTTTTATCGAGGTCAACCCAGCCTTTAGCCAGCTGACAGGACTTCCGCCCGAGCAGGTGCAAGGCCGAACCCTCCATGAAGCGCTACCTCATATCGATGACACGCTGATAGAGAGTTATGCACGCTTCATACGTCATAACGATCCCGTACATTTTGAACTGCAGCTGCAGGCGTTGGAAGGTCGTTGGTTCGAGTCCTGGTTAAGGCGTCTGGACCCTACCCGCTTTGTTGTGCTCTTTCTGGATGTCACCGCACGCAAGCAAGCTGAAGCCGCCTTGTCGGAAAGCGAAGCACGCTTCAAGGCCATCACGAACTCCATTGACCAGATGGTCTGGGCCAGTCGCCCGGATGGTCATCATTACTACTTCAACGAGCGCTGGTACGAATTCACCGGATCGGTGCCAGAACATACCGATGGTGACAAGTGGATTGAGATAGTTCACCCCGATGATCGGGAGATTACTTGGGCGTCTTGGCAGCAATGCCTCACAAGTGGTGAGCCCTACCGCACAGAGTTTCGGCTTCGCCATCGCTCCGGCCAATACCGCTGGGTGCTCGGGCGGGCTCAGCCGGTACGTAATGAGCGTGGTACAGTCGAGGGCTGGTTTGGGACATCGACCGATATTCAGGACATCATCGATGCTCGCGAGGTCCTTTCCCGTTCACGGGAGGAGCTTGAAAAGCAAATTGAGCTACGCACGCGCGAGCGTGATCGAATCTGGCGTTTAAGTAACGATCTGATGAAGGTCTGCCAACTAGATGGCCGACTCATTTCGGTGAACGAGGCCTGGTACGAGACGCTAGGCTGGTCGGAAAACGATCTGCTTGGCAGAAACTATCTTGAATTCATTCATCCTGATGATGTTGACCGCGTCACGCATGGGCTCAGCATCATCGATCAGGAACGGCGGGCCCGTTCCTACGAGGTACGCCTGCTCCACCAGAATGGCAACTATAGGTTGACCTCCTGGACAGCCGTACCCGAGGAAGGATTGATCTATTCGGTTGGTCGGGATATTACCGAGCAGCGTCAGCTTGAGGATCAACTTCGTCAATCCCAGAAAATGGAAGCTGTCGGTCAGCTCACCGGCGGTATCGCCCATGACTTCAACAATCTGCTGACGGGCATTATCGGCTCGCTGGACCTGATGCAGCGCCGTTATGAATCGGGGCGCGCCCAGGATCTGGAACGCTATATGAGCGCTGCCGTCACGTCGGCGCAGCGTGCAGCCGCCCTCACCCAACGCCTTCTGGCTTTTTCGCGGCGCCAGGCCTTGGATCTCAAACCGGTCAACCTGAACACCCTGGTTGCGTCGATGGAGGAGCTGCTCAGACGCACCATTGGTGAAAAGATAGTCCTCGATACGACGCTTGCAGCAGGATTATGGCCAGCGCTTACCGATACGAATCAGCTGGAAAGCGCGCTGCTTAACCTTGTGATCAATGCCCGTGATGCCATGCCGGAGGGCGGAACGATCACTATTGCCACCTCCTCGGCGCACTTTGATGAGCACACTGACGATCCACACCTGACATTGGCGCCAGGTGACTATGTCGTACTGTGTGTAAACGATACCGGGACGGGCATGAGTCCAGAGGTTATCGAGCGCGCCTTTGATCCGTTTTTCACCACCAAACCCATCGGTCAGGGTACCGGCCTTGGCTTGTCCATGATTTATGGCTACGCCAAACAATCCAAGGGACAGGTCCGTATCTTCTCCACACAGGGCAAAGGTACAAGCGTCAGGCTATATCTACCTCGATACCGTGGCGCGCTGGATGAGCACGCGATCAATACCGAAAGACAATTGCTTAAAGGCTCCGGAGAGACTGTATTGGTGGTGGAGGACGAAACCATTGTCCGCTCGCTGATCGTCGAAGTGCTCGATGAGCTGGGCTATAGCTCGCTTGAAGCGGTCGATGCGCAGCAGGCGATTCCTCTGCTACAAAATGGTCAACAGATCGATCTGATGATCTCGGATGTGGGGCTGCCGGGAATGAACGGCCGTCAGCTGGCCGATGTAGCCAGAACCCTGCGACCGGAGCTGAAGATCCTGTTTGCGACAGGCTATGCCGAAGGTGCCCAGGTCGAAGGCTACCTGGGCGAAAACATGGAGATCATTACCAAGCCGTTCAATGTGGATGCCCTGGCCAGCAAGATTCAAGAGATGATCAAGGCTCAAGATTGATGCGCGTCAGGAGACTGAAAATCATGCCCCTCTCCCGAAGGGCATGACTCATATCACGAGGCGCCTGCATAAGCCCGTATAAGGCAAGATTGTCAGGGTTGCGCTCCACAAACGCAGTCAACAACCCTGTGTCAATAGGCCACTACGCCTTGCTGGCGATCGGCTTTTGCGCTTTTAGTGTCCAAAAGCAGGCAAATACCTTTAAAATCCGTCGCTTCGCTCAATGGCCGTACGTGAAAAACGAACCTTTAGCGGGACAGACTGATCATGTACGGCGTGTATTCAACTCGCGTGAAGGGAACGCACGAACCCCGTCTTTGCCAACATCGCCCCGCTTCCTTATAAGTTGATCTTGCCATGACCCAAGCTACAAACCCCTTTCTGAACTGGCTGATGCGCTCCAGTCTGGTGATGCAGATTCTCATCGGACTGATCGCCGGCATCGTGCTTGCGCTCGTTGCGCCCTCTGCGGCCCAGGCCACAGGTTTCATCGGCTCCGTGTTCGTCACAGCCCTGAAAGCGGTTGCGCCGATCCTGGTATTTGTTCTGGTAGCGTCCTCCATTGCCAATCACAAGCAGGGACAACCTACCCATATCAAACCCATCCTGTGGTTATATGTAATCGGGACGCTGTCTGCATCGGTAATTGCTGTACTAGCCAGCTTTCTCTTCCCATCGACCTTGACGCTGGTCGCCCATACCAGCGATATCAGCCCGCCGGAAGGGATCAGCAGCGTATTGCAAACATTGCTGCTGAGCATCGTCGATAACCCGGTCAACGCGCTCATCAATGCCAATTTCATGGGTATTCTGGCCTGGGCCATTGGCCTGGGTATTGCCTTCCGTCATGCCAGCGAGACGACCCGTACCGTGTTCACTGATCTGGCGGATGGCGTTTCGAGTATTGTCCGCTTCGTGATTCGCTTTGCGCCGCTCGGTATTTTCGGTCTTGTATCCTCGACCCTGGCAACGTCCGGGTTTGATGCCTTGGCGGGTTACCTGCATCTTTTGGTCGTATTGATTGGTTGCATGCTGCTGGTGGCCTTTGTGGTTAACCCGCTAATCGTGTACTGGAAAACACGACGCAACCCCTACCCCCTTGTCCTGACCTGCCTGCGTGAGAGTGGCATCACAGCGTTCTTCACCCGTAGCTCGGCTGCAAACGTACCGGTCAACCTGGGCTTGTGCGAACGGTTGGGCCTGCATGAGGACACCTATTCGGTTTCGATTCCGCTAGGCGCCACGATTAATATGGCTGGCGCAGCCATTACCATTACTGTGCTAACACTGGCTGCAGTCGAAACACTGGGTATTTCCGTTGATATTCCGACGGCTCTTCTGCTCAGCATAGTGGCCGCGGTTTGTGCCTGCGGTGCGTCAGGCGTCGCGGGCGGTTCGCTGCTGCTGATCCCACTGGCCTGCAGCCTGTTCGGGATTCCCAGTGAAATCGCCATGCAAGTGGTAGCGGTAGGCTTCATTATCGGGGTGGTTCAGGACTCGGCAGAAACCGCCCTGAACTCTTCCACCGATGTGATCTTTACGGCAGCGGCCTGTCAGGCCAAGGAAGCCTGACAGTTAGGCAGCGGAAAGGAACCTCCCTTTCCGCTGCCCTACTCCCTACAGTCAGGCAGGCTCCACTGTAATCTTTGGCGTGCCGTTCTGGGTCTGCACCTTGACCCTTCCAGGGGTGTATTCGACGAGGTGGCCCCCGTCAAAGATAAAGGAATAATCCGAGCGATCGGCTGACATGCTGAGCAACCGGTCCCTGTAAACAAGGACGGTCAGCGACCCTTCCTTCTGTACATGATCCGGTTTACCCATCGAGCCTACGAGTTGCTGCTCGGTCATGTACCGCTCAATCTGCACATCCTGAGCGGTCTGGTCATTCTTGTTCCCATGGGTGCACGCTGCCAGGAGCGCCAGGGAAAGCATCACGATTGTCTTGCGCATGAATCTTCATCCTTTTCCGGCCCGGCAGCACTCACGGCTGCACGCCATGCCGAACCCTGATTGACATCGCTACGCTCAAGGCCCGGTCATCCTTAAAGGACTTCAACCCAGTCGTAACGATTCCTTCCGACTCGCTTTCTGTGATTTCGTTCGCAGCGATTGGAAGCTCAGACAGGATGGAGCCAAGAAACAGATGAGATGGCTATATGACCTCAAGGGAAATCAGCGCTTTCCTGGCTGCTTACGTCCACGGAAACGGTTGCGATTGAGCAGTACATAACCGATGAACTGGACAACTGCTGACAGGACCAGGGGCGTCAGGTGACCCGCGTCACGAGGCGCTCTTTCAGGACCGATCAGCGGCACCAGAGCCGTTACCAGCCCCACTACTCCGCCTACGAACAGCACCAGGCCGATCCAGGTTAATGGGCGTACTTTGGATTTGGAGTCGTTCATTCGATTACTCAGCGAGTTTCTAGGCTCGGCTATTCTATAGGATCGCCCGCCTGACTGCCCCCGGTCGGTTGTGCTGAACCGAAACGGTTTCTTACCTTCAAACCTGTATGTTGCCTTCGCAACCCAATCCCATCCGATTCCAACCGCGAGTATTCAGCATGCGTATTGCTTGTCTTGCCTGGGGCTCCCTGATCTGGAAGCCCGGCCCGCTTCCATTGGCTTCTGCCTGGATGAACGATGGTCCAAGGTTGCCGGTAGAGCTCTGCCGCACCTGTGACGGTGGAGAATTAGCGGTTGCCTTGTCTTCAAGCGCACCGGATAGCCCTACGTTCTGGGCACTGTTGAATGTTCAGGACATTGATATCGCCCGTGAATTGCTACGTGATCGCGAGCAGATCAACCGTGAACGCCCTGAATACGTAGGCAGTATTCCAGGCGAATACGAAGGTCCCTATGGTGAACGCATTCGAGCCTGGGCTGACCACAGGGAGCTGGATGCCGTGGTCTGGACGGCTTTGCCTCCCAAGTCGAGGGACGAAGAGGACCGTATGCCTTCTGTTGATGAAGCCATTGCTTATCTCGATGGGCTTGAAGGGGATATTCGAGATCATGCCTGCAACTATGTCAGGCAGCTTCCGCTTGAAATCAGAACGCCTTATCGCACCGCGGTCGAGCAGCGCCTGGGCTGGATGCCTGTTGATCAATGACTGATTCCTAACAGCGGACAGTTGAGTTCATCGGCGAAGCATGGATTTAATACACTTTGTGTCCCGGATAATCCGGGAGCCGCCTGTTATCCTGTCACATGACCTCACATAACGCTTCTGCTCTAACTCTGTTTCGTGGCCCTGGTGAGATACGTGCCCTGGCAAGGGACCTTGATTGGTCGAAAACACCACTAGGCGCCGTATCCACCTGGCCACAGAGCCTTCGCTCAACGGTCCGTACCCTTCTTTCGTCTCAGTACCCCATGATCCTTACCTGGGGTAGTGCATTTACGCAGATCTACAATGATGCCTACGCCAAGCTGATCGGCGATAAACATCCCCGAGCGCTGGGCGAGGATATCCGCATTACCATGGCGGAAAACTGGGATACCCTTGGTCCTATGATCGAACGGGTCATGGAAAGTGGACAGGCGAACTGGACCGCAGCCCTTCCTCTGCTGATGGACCGCGCAGGCTACCGCGAAGAAGCCTATTTCAGCGTCTCCCATGCACCAGCCGAAAATGACGAAGGAAGCATTGTCGGCATGCTGGCTGTGTGTAGCGAAGTCACTCTGCAGGTTGTAGGCGAGCGCCGATTGAAGCTGCTGAGCGATCTCTCCACACAGGCCGGTGAAATTCGAAGTGTCGAAACCACCGGCAGGGACATTGGAGCCGCACTGGCCAGTGATCCGCTGGATCTGCCTTTTGCACTGCTTTATCTAAAAGGCCCTGAAGAGACGCTGAATCTGGTTGCCGCGACGCCCATAGACCCGGGGGCTCATGTGCCCTCTACCGTGTCTGTGGGCAGCACCGCGACTGAGCCGCTGTGGCCCTTCAAACAGGTCTTGGCTGGGCAAGCCCAAACCATTACCGGGCTTTCAGATGCGCTGGGGCTTCATGGTGGCCTCTGGCAGGACCCTGTCGATTCGGCGCATATCATGCCGATCGCTGGCGAAAGTGATGCCGAGCCGCTAGGGGTCCTGATCGTGGGGATCAGTCCAAGCCGTGCGCTGGATGATGCCTATGCCACATTCATCACACTGGTCGCAGGGCAGGTTTCGACGGCCTGCGCAATGCCCGTGCGTATGAACAGGCACAGCAGAGAGCCGAGATGCTGGCTGAGCTGGACCGTGCCAAGACTCAGTTCTTCTCCAACGTATCCCATGAGTTCAGAACCCCCCTGACACTCATGCTGGGTCCGCTTGAAGATCTACTTGGAACACAAACCCTGACGCCCGAGGTTCGGGGTGAGTTGACCATAGCGCACCGCAATGCCCTCCGCCTACTGCGGCTGGTCAACACATTGCTGGACTTCTCCCGTGTCGAAGCAGGCCGCTCGCAAGCCCGGTTCGTGCCTACGGATCTGGCATCTTTTACAGCAGATCTAGCAAGCAGTTTTCGCTCGGCTATCGAGCGGGCGGGTCTTCGTTTCGATGTCTTCTGCCCCACCCTCCCCGAGCCCGTCTTTGTCGACCGGGAGATGTGGGAAAAGGTGGTCCTCAATCTATTATCCAATGCGTTCAAGTTTACGTTCAGCGGCCAGATCCGCCTGGAACTGAGCTCGACCGATACCCATGTTCAGCTGACCGTAGCTGACACCGGGGTCGGCATTGCTGCAGAGCACCTTCCCCGTCTTTTTGAGCGCTTCCACCGAATCGAAGACACCAAGAGCCGTTCCTATGAAGGTTCAGGTATTGGCCTGGCCCTGGTGAATGAGCTGGTTTCACTGCATGGTGGCTCGGTATCCGTGAACAGCGAGCTGAACCACGGCACCACGTTCACCTTGAGAATTCCCTTTGGCAGCCGTCATCTCCCGGACGAATCGCTTCAGGATGGTGCATCCGGTGCGAGCGAAAGCCCTGGAGCGGCACCGTTTGTAGAGGAGGCCTTGCGCTGGCTGGTTGATGACCCCGTGACTCCGCGGCTGGAAACCCAGGCGGCTGGAGCGGTGATGGTCGCAGCAAGGGATCCCATGAAGCGGCGTGCCCGTATTGTGCTAGCCGATGACAACGCGGATATGCGCGCCTACATCCAGCGCCTGCTTGAGCCTGATCATGACGTTGTTGCGGTCGCAGACGGAGCCGCCGCGCTTGAGGTTCTGCAGCAGTACGGAGCAGACCTGTTATTGACCGACGTGATGATGCCCCAACTGGATGGATTCGGCCTGGTACGCAAGCTACGGGAAGATCCGCTGCTTAACACCCTGCCCATCATTATGCTCTCGGCACGTGCCGGTGAAGAGGCCAGTGTGGATGGGTTGGCAGCCGGTGCAGATGACTACCTTGTCAAACCCTTTTCCGCCCGGGAGCTCAAGGCCAGGGTTCAATCTACCCTTGAGCTGGCGCACCTGCGCCAGGAAGCCGAGGAGCAGCTGGCCCAGTCGCGAAAGATGGATGCGATCGGTCAGCTGACAGCGGGCGTGGCTCACGACTTCAACAACCTGCTTGCCGTCGTAATCGCCTCGCTGGATTTGCTGGAGCGGCGTACTCACGACGAGCGTACGAGTCGCTTGCTGAAAAATGCACAGCAGGCCGCCAATCGAGGCGCTAGGCTGACCGCGCAGCTGCTTGCTTTCTCGCGTAAGCAGCGACTCAATGCCCGCCCCGTTGACCTCAACTCGACCCTACAAGGTATGCAGGCCCTGTTGCACGCCACCCTTGGCGGCACCGTAGAACTGGTGATGAACCTTCAAGCAGGCCTCTGGCCCGCGCAAAGCGATTCTGACCAGTTTGAATTGGCTATCGTAAACCTGGCGGTGAATGCGCGGGACGCCATGCCCAGCGGCGGAAGCCTGACCATTCAGACACAGAACATAAGCGCCTCGGATAGTCGCCCGGCCTCCCTGGGACGAGGCGAGTTCATACGTATCAGCCTTACCGACACCGGTGAAGGTATGTCTCAGGAGGTGCTCAGCCACGTGTTCGAGCCCTTTTTCACCACCAAAGCACAGGGCAAAGGGACAGGATTGGGCTTGGCCCAGGTCTATGGCACGGTTCGTCAGTTTGGGGGAGACGTTGAAATACAAAGCCAGCCAGGTCACGGCACGTGTATCTCTCTTTACCTGCCCCGTACTTCAGAGCCGGTACAGGCAATGAGCGAGCCGGTCAACGTAGACCTTTCCTCTCCAATCCCGCTAAGGATTCTGCTGGTGGATGACGACGCGCAGGTACGTCACTCAACGTCTGCCATGCTATCGGAGCTAGGCTATGAACACATCGAGGCGGCAAATGGGCAGGAAGCGATACAGCAGTTACATGATGGAGACGGGATAGATCTGCTTCTGACCGACTATGCCATGCCCGGCATGACAGGCATGGAGCTGTGCAAGCAGGGTCTGGCCATCAAACCGGAACTCAGGATTGTGCTGATGACGGGATATGCGGACTCAGCTGCGCTCTCTGCGGGCAATCTTACAGTATTGAGCAAGCCGTTTACTTTGAGCCAACTTGCCAGCGTCATTATTAATGTTGCAAGCCGCGAGCAAACTATCAAACTTAATTGACATAAGTACATTGGTATAAATAAAACCCTCAAGACAGGCTCTATCTTGAGGGTTTCAGAAATACTTTATTGTTGAGCAAACCGCATGGAAACATTGAATCCATTTAAAATAACGGTTCAATACTCTTTTCAAAGGCAAATAAATACCCCTGATCCGCTAAGCAGGATCCTATGAAGTAGTTTTGCTTTTATTCTTATGCGGTAAAAGCTACAGGGCTTGAAAGAAGCGTGATCAGGTCAGCAGCGGCGTTTCTTGGGCAGCACGGCTGATGTCTTCGATGATCTGTTCTTTTTGCACTTCGGTCAGTGAATTCCACTGCTTCTGTGCGAAAACGGTGAGACTGAATACGATATAAACCGAGAGGACGCCAATAACCAGCCATTCCATAATCGATACGCCCTCTCGACGACGTTTCGATGCACCTTCTTTAGTTCTCACGTTACCTCCATACAAGATATTAAAAAATCGATTCAGCTGCCTGAAGACGCAAGCTTAATATCCAGCGGTCACATCAAAAGGCAGCAAGCTAACTAATAGGGGCCAAATACCTGACGAGCGGTTATCAACCAGTCAAATGACTGCAACCGTTAATTCTTGTCGTTAGGTATCGGTTTAAAAGACTACTTCTTGATAGTCGTAGCGACTTATTCTTGACCTAGCGGCATGTCAAATGGATGACTTGGCCGGGTTTCAGGGAGAACCGGTTGTCCCAGTACTCGATACAAGCGTCGTGGCTGTTTCGAGGGTCAGAAGATAAGGACAATATCCGGTCTTTCAACGCGACACTCAGCCGCACCCCTTTGTACTCGATATCCAACGAAACATTGTCCAGCGCAGCAGGAGGCGCAGGCATCACCTGTAAACAGGCCACACTGGGCACTATCCCCAGGTAATGCCGCTGCAGGACATCCAGCGACCCGGCCATGGCGCCCAGATGAATCCCTTCCTGAATGCCGCTATCAGAAGGTGCATCCAGGTCGGTACGCAAGCTCTGCCTGAAGTAGTCCCAAGAGCGCTCCGCATCCAGACGAGCCAACGCACCCGCACAAACCACTTTTGACAGACTGGATTCATGCGTGATACGTGCCAGGTAGTAGTCAGCCGTTCGCCGAATCTCAGCCAAATGCTCGATATAGCCCAAGCGCGCAAGAAGCCGCTCCAATTCCCGGGGCGGAAACAGGTAAAGTAGCATCAGCACATCGGCTTGCTTGGTCAGCTGATAATTGTCGGTCTTGTCACCTTGAGCCTCCAGCATCCAGTCCAGGCGCGGCCGCCCATCTTGACGAAATTTTGGGGGCGGTGACTCCAGCCGGTCAAAGCCTTCAAACTGGCTGATTACGCCATCTCCCTGCACAGGGACATACAGCGTACGGCTGATCCGATCCCAATCCACTCGCTCCAGTGGCGTAACACCAAGCCGCTGTTGAAGTGCATCGGCTTCCTCGTCAGGTAGTAGATCAAGTAATTCCAGAGCCAGGGCCAACACCCAGGACGCCATGACATTGGTATAGGCATTGTTATCGAGCCCCGGCACATCGGTATTGGGATACGCGTTGTGATACTCGTCGGGACCAATAACGCCTTCAATTACATAGCGCCCCCGCTCTGGATTAAAACGCACCATGCTGGCCCAGAAGCGAGCAATTTCCAGAATCAGCTCGCCGCCGTTGTGGCTCAACAGGGAGCGATCTCCTGTAGCGAGATACAGCTGCCAGACATCATAGGCAATGGCTGAACCCACGTGCCGTTGCAGACAGGTATGGTCGGGCACCCAGTGATGGGACAGTGGATTACACTGATAAGGAGGGGTTTCCTCCCCTCCGGTTCGCCCGCTTCTCCAGGGGAACATCGCTCCGCGATACCCGCTCCTGCGCGCCAACGCCCGTGCCATGTCGAGGCGGGCATAGCGGTAGTTCACTACCGTATGAGCAAGCTCTGGAAAGTGAGTGGCTAGAAAGGGCATGGCAAAAATCTCATCCCAGAAGATCTGCCCAAAATATCCTTCCTGCCAACCTCTGGCAGGCCACCCCATGTCCTGACCAAGACTGTTGGGCGAAAGCGCCTGAAGCACATGGAAACGATGCAGGCGCAGGGGCAAGGCGAGATGATGCTCGGTCATCTGCATGGCCATGCGGCCCCATAACCTGTGCCAATGGGCGGCGTGCCGCTGCAGGACGCTATCAAAATCGGAGCGCCGACGGAGTTGGTCGCGCATAATCGAAAGCGTTACCCCACTGTCCTCATGACGCGGGATTTCACCCTCGACCCTGACCGTTACATATTTCTCGATGATCAGCGTTCTGCCTTCAGGCAGATCACAGGTAGCCTCAAGGCACAGGCAGTCGCCCATCACGGCCTGTTGCCAGGGACCAGCCGGCATACTTAGCCGGGTATGTGCCGCAACTGCTACCTCGCGGGACCGGTCATGCAGGGATGCCAACACAGCGGCGCCACCGTCAGCTTCGCTATGGAATCCAATGGTTTGCAGGCGTCGCCCCTCATAGGCTGCATCACGCTTGACCCCGGCATTTCTGACCCCGGCGTTGAGCGTCGAGCGCACCCGGATGCAGCCTCCATCGGGTACGTACACCTCCCAGCGCAGTACGCACAGATCAGGGTCGGCCATGCTGACCAGACGCGTCTCGCTCAGCCGCACTTCACGCGTCGGCCCCATCATGAAAGTCATGTCGCGCCGCAGCGTGCCACGGTCCAGTGAAAGTACCTGGCGATAACGCTGAAGCTTGACAGAGGCTAGGTTGAACCACAGGTCATCATCCAGCGCGAACGTGAGTCCGAACGGATCAGGCAGGTTGACCAAGGCCGTCATGGCGATGCGCGTCCCATTCACCCTGCGTGGCGCATCGTCATACCAACCCGCACGATAAAAACCGGGGTAGTGCTGGTCGTCCCCCTGGCTCAGACGGCTTGCGCTAAGTTCCGGTGCACTGGCCCGCATACTGAGCACACCATTGCCCAGTGCCAGAAGTGCTTCACGGCGACGTTCGTCCGAGGGCTTGTACTCATTGAATATGATCTCGGTGCGAGTTGTGTTGAACGCATCATTCATGGAGATTGCGTACCCCTGCTCTCAGCCGGTCCGCCTGCTGCTCCACCTCCTCGCGCGAAGGATAGGCAGGTTGCGAGCCGTATCCTCTTACTGCCAGGTTGGCAGCAGCAACGCCTCGCAAAGCGGCTTCCAGCGGTGCGAGGCCTTCCAGCAGGGCAATCGACAGAACGCCTGTGAACGCATCACCGGCCCCCGTGCTGTCCACTATATCAGCCTCTCCTGCCGGGATAAGCGCTGCGCCCTCCTCGGTTACCAGCACACAACCGCCATCCTCCAGCTTGATGCACACAATCGAGACGCCCCACTTATGAAGCGTTCGAGCCGCTTCCAAGGCCGATTCGGGAGAGTCGATCGTGATGCCGGTGACTCCCTCGGCTTCGGAGGCATTGGGCGATACCGCCAGAACCTTGCTCAGCAATGCCTTTTCAACGCGGTCGGGAAAGGACAAGTCCATTACGACAGGAACGGTACGCTGGTCTGCCGCCTCGACAGCCTTACGCACTACCCAGGCAGGTATCTCATAGTCCACTGTCAGCAACGCCGGCGGAGCGGTCTGCCTGATCGCCTCAACCATGGCCTGGGCAGATGCCTCATCCCATTGATCGTTGGCGTTGGTTGCCAAAACGATCTGTTTCTTGCCTTTGGGCGGGACCATAATGATGGAAACCCCGGTAGTCGCTCCGCGCGCCGTGCAAACCGAACCTATATCGACCCCTGCAGCCTGCAGAGGCGACAGGGCTTGTCTTGCCAGATCATCGTCTCCCACGCAGCCCAGCAGCCGAGACGTACATCCGAATACCGCACCCAAATAGGCTACGTTGGCCGCTTTGCCTCCCGAAAGGCGCACGTGGTCATGGGCGAGCAAGGTTTCGGCACTACCTGGCTCCTCATCGAGCCGCATTTGAAAGTCTGCATTGATGCTGCCCAGGGATAGCAATGTAGAGCGGGTCAAGGCGTTTCTCCCATGAGAATAAGAGCACTAAGGAGGACTCGCCCCGATTGTTCAGGTTCGCTGAAAGCTCGTTTTTACCGATCGATTGCGCAACCAGGTGTAACAACAGGCTGTCCACCTTAGACTCATACGTAAGGAACGCCCATGACCTGTTGCCTGTTCGATATCAATGAAACACTGCTGGATCTGGCAGGGTTGGATTCGGTCTTTTTCCAGACCTTTGGTTCATCCACAGCGCGTAGTGCCTGGTTTGCCCAGACGCTGCAGAACGCCATGACCGCTACGATTACTGGCCCTAGCATTTCATTCGAGGAAGCTGGGCAGGCTGCGCTGACCATGCTGGCGCAACGTGAACAGGTTCAGCTGTCAGAAGCCGATCGCCACCACGTTAAAACCGCCATGCGTATGCTGCCAGCGCACCCCGATGTCGAGCCAGCGCTTGAGCAGTTGCGCAAGTCAGGGGCTCGAATAGTCGCCCTGTCCAATAATGCACGCGAGCTGGTTGATGCCCAATTATCCGCCGCTGGACTGCGTGGCTATTTTGATGAAGTGCTTTCGGCAGAAGATGCTCAGACTCTAAAGCCGGATGCGCCTGCGTATCTCCAGGCTGCCAAAACCCTGAATACAGACCCAAAACGGCTGTGGCTGATTGCCGT
The DNA here is from genome assembly GCF_000478505.2 of Pseudomonas sp. HPB0071. Classification (NCBI taxonomy): domain Bacteria; kingdom Pseudomonadati; phylum Pseudomonadota; class Gammaproteobacteria; order Pseudomonadales; family Pseudomonadaceae; genus Pseudomonas; species Pseudomonas sp. HPB0071. The sequence goes on from NZ_KI517367.1 coordinate 531,429, forward strand.
GCATGCCTGGGACATCGCCGGCGCCCAACGCGCAGGCTTCAAGACCGCACTGGTTTCACGCACTGCTCAACAGGTACCCAGCCCATTGGCGCCACCTACAGTTCAGGGTTCTGACCTGACGGCAGTCGTCGAACAGATACTGACCCTGGAGTCAGCCTGAATAGATGTTTCTGTATGTTACTGATTCCTGAGCCCATCAGTGACTAATGCCGCGGCCTCCACGGCAGGCAGAGATCACAGCCAAACTGTATACCCATGCGCATCTGTCGCAGACAGAAAAAAAACGTAGAACTTTGCGGACCTGACCTATGTCAATGAAACCGTAACGTTGGTGTGGCTATCAGGTGAGGCATATGGATAATCCTTTTCAAGTTATCGCTGCGGCTTTCGAAGCTGATTACCGCGTCAATTTCCGTATTGAGCGCATGGATGGAAGCGTCACGCTGACCCTTTCGGACGATACCGGCACCAAGGCTCGTCGTCTGATTACCAAAGAGCAACTGCACACGCCGAAAAAGCTGGACCGCGTCATCGATGGCATTCGCCTGGGCATGGCGATCGACAGTGGCTGTGGTGTACCGGAGCTGTTGGCCTCCCTGTCGCCCTACAAGACGTATTCGATCTCCCGCTGAGCAAGTAGTAGCTGCATGTCTTCACCCAACGGCCTTGGTGGTGTCTCGATGACTTATGATCATGGTGAGTCGATCGGCGCGCCCTCCTCTTTTAATACGGTAATTCCGCTAGCTGACGCGACGAACCTGTCGTCCAAAGAAAATACGGTCGTTACCGACGCGATCATGGCGACACGCTATGCGTTGGCATGTGATGAGCTGGCAGACGCATTGGCCCCGCTCAAGGTGTGGCCAACACTGACTGACCTGCAGGGAACATTTTCCTTTAGCGTGCTTGATCTCTACGGACGCGTCGCCTACCGCTCAACACGCATTCGTCAGGTGCAATACAGCGAACCCGGCTCGCTGAAAGGTACTGTCTCGGCAGCCCGACGCGCGTTGGCTGCGCAGGGCCTGGGTTTTCCAGTCTGGGATACAGGTCTTGAAAAACCGGACACCTGTCCGGAGGAAACGACAGCCCCTGCAGATCTGCCTTGCAAGGGCTGTCGCTTGATGGGGTGTAAGTACTAGCGTCAATGGCCAGCCCTACTTTTTAGCGCAACAGCAACACCCGCTAGTGGCGGGTTTTTTGTTCTAAATCAACACGCATGACATCCAACAGGCAAAGCCTGCTGGATGTCGATTGAGCAAGCGCAATAACACGCTGTCATAGACAGACGCCTATGCCTCAATCAGCATAACGCATTACGGTAGCGCCCGTGGCTCGCAAGGTAGCCAACGATTGCGGTGCCAACGCCCCCGCGCGAAGCGAGACGTCTTTGCGCATATCGTCGATCACGATTTGCAGCGCGCGGTCATCGCTTAGCTGGCGAGCGGAAATCACACGCGTAACTCGCGCATCGCTGCCCAAATCCTGTACGCAGAACACAACGCTTCCGTCAGGACGAGGCTCAGTTACCGAGCATTCGTAAGTTGGAAAGGCAGTCATCAGTTTTTCAGTTGCGCTATTCATCATTCCCCCATTCATTAAATAGTTTTACGTTTTATGAATGCGATGAGAAAGACAGTGACTTGGAAGCCAGAGTTCACAACAAAAACTTGAAATTCACGAAAAAATGCAATAGAAGTCGCGATCCTGCTGCTATCAATGCGCCATCTACCGGCAAAATGGGCGGTTTAAAGACGAAGCAGTGTCATACAACTCCCTTCCTTGCCTCCATCAACAGTAATAACTCTGGCCTAATCCTGCATTAAAAAGGTGGCGATCTGTTCGCAACTGAACGGCCAATCCAGCTCCCGTCCACTTTCCAAGTGACGCAGTACCGGAATTCGCATGCCGTACCGCTCCACGCCTCCGTCCAATTCCACAATATCAACGGTTTCGACCAGCAGACCATGCTCAACGAAGGGCATCAGGACCGTTTCAGCGTCATGACAGAGGTGGCAGGCTGCGGTAACCAACAACTGACAATGTGGGCTCATGGCCACCTCCTAAACGTGCAACATCTTTCAGTATGGTACGGCTTGAGCAAGCCAAGCATTGATATACCTCAATGGAGTTTACGCTGGCTCATTTAGACTTTTGCTCATCATCACGGGGCTTGGCGTATTCGAAGGGGAGATAACCCCTCATTACGTGGTCGACTTAGTGACGTAACCTGACTGTGAGGCCTACGTGTTCATTGATCTTCTCTTGCTGTTGGCGGCGTCCCTGGTGGTCATCTCGCTAATACGCCGAGTCGGACTGCCGCCCTTGCTGGGCTATCTGTTCGTAGGTCTGGTCCTGGGCCCCAATGCCTTGGGCTGGGTTCAGCCGGATCAGTCTCTTCCCCTGATTGCCGAGATGGGCGTCGTGTTTTTGCTTTTCATGCTAGGCCTGGAATTTTCCCTGCCTCGCATGCTGGCGTTGCGTCGGGTCGTCTTCGGGTTGGGCAGTTTCCAGATTCTGCTATGCAGCATTCCGCTGGCACTGCTCCTGAATCTGCTGGGCGCCTCGCCCGGAACTGCCGCGTTGTTAGGGGTTGGACTGTCACTGTCCTCAACCGCCATCGTGACGCGAGAGCTTTCCACCTTGGGCGAAGTGCTGACGCCCCATGGTCAGAACACCATAGGCGTCCTGCTTTTTCAGGATGTGGTCGCGGTACTGCTTTTGACCCTGATTCCGGTCTTCAGCGGGCATGCCGATACCGTGTGGTATTGGGCCCTTCCCCTTACTTTGGGCAAGACGGCCGTCCTGTTCATCACCCTATTGGCGGCCAGCCGCTGGCTCTTGCCTCCCCTGTTTCGTGAAATCGGCAGCTCCCGCTCCGCCGAGCTGTTTCTGCTGCTGGCATTGCTGATCGTCCTGCTCACCGCCTGGCTCACGCACCTGATGGGCCTTTCCATGGGCTTTGGCGCATTTCTGGCAGGGATGCTGCTGGGCGAGAGCCATTATCGGCATCAGGTCGAAGCGGATTTGCGTCCTTTCCGAGATGTGCTTCTAGGCCTGTTCTTTATCAGTGTCGGCATGCTGATCGATATACAGGTCGTCATACGCCAACCTGGTTTCGTACTGCTCCTGGTCCTAGCACTGGTCGTCCTGAAGGCACTCATCGTGGCACTGGTCGTTCGAAACCGCTTTGGCGATAACGCCACCGGCTGGCGCACGGGCGTGGCGCTGGCCCAGGGCAGCGAGTTCTGCTTTGCACTGGTGGCGCAGGCCAGGCAGGAAGGACTGGTGGAAGAAATGTTCTCCGGTGCGCTGTTGACGGCTGTTTTCATTTCCATGGCCATTGCGCCTGTACTGCTGCGCAATGCTTCGCGGCTGGCCCGATCATTGGGGCTGGTCAGCCCAACACCCGTCTCGGACATTGCCAGTGCCAGCGAGGGTCTCGCCGGGCATGTGATCATCTGCGGCTTCGGCCGGGTCGGGCAGTCGATCGCCCGCCTGCTGAGTCTGGAGAAAATACCGTTCACAGCGCTGGATAACGATCCTGTTCGGGTCCAGGAAGCCGTGGCTATCGAGGCAAGCGTTCATTATGGAGACTCTAGTCGTACCGAGCTCCTGGAGGCCGTAGGCATTGCCCATGCTCGTCTATTGGTTGTTGCGGTAGACGACCCATCCCGGGCGCTGGCCATTGTTCGCCTGGCCCGTCAGCAACGGGCGGATCTACCTATCCTGGTGCGCACACGAGACAGCAGCCTCAACGCCGACCTGCGCGCTGCAGGTGCCAGTGCCGTTGTTCCCGAACTGCTTGAGTCAAGCCTGATGCTGGGATCTCAGGCGCTACTTCTCCTGGGGTTATCAGAGCGCCACGTCCAGGAGCGTATCGACACTATTCGGCGGGAGCGCTACAGCCTGCTGCAAGGTTATTACCAAGGCGCACAAGCCGATGTGCTGGATGCTCACCGCAACAGCCGCATCATGCTGCATGCCATCTATCTTCCCGATAATGCCCATGCGGTCGGGCGGCCCCTGGGCTCTCTGGAGCTGGAGGCGCTGGGACTTAGTCTGGAAACCATCCGCCGTGATGGCGCGGAGCTGATCATCACGCCGGAGCTACTCCTTAAAGCCCATGACACCGTGCTGCTCAAAGGGCCGGTCGCGGCTTTGGAGCAGGCCGAGGCCCGCTTGTTGGCCGGTATGTCATGAAAGAGCGACAAACGGAACCTTTGCGACCCAGACAGGTTCGAACCCGCTGAAGCAAATGAAATTCAATCTTTCACGATCTTTGCAAGGAGTATCGATATGACGATGGAAAGCGTTCTTCCACCCTCGCAGGAAGACCAGACCGATTCCAGCACTCAAAAGCAGACTCACCGTGAAAACCTGCGTAATGTTCAGAATGCAATTACTGCCGAGTTTTCTGCACTGATTGCAGATGCCGAGCGCCTGCTCAAAGGTTCGACATCGTCTTCGGGCGAGCAGATGGATGAAGCCCGCAACCGCCTGACTGATACCTTGGCCCGCGCTCGCGAAACCCTGAAAGCCCAGCAGGCCTCCGTGTACGATCAAAGCCGTGCGGCTGTTCAAACCACTGAAGAATACGTTATCGAGCACCCGCTGAAGTCCGTAGGCATCGCAGCCGGTATCGGCTTTGTAGTAGGCCTGTTATTCACCCGTCGCTGATAAAGGAGTGGGATGAATGGACATGACACCGCCGAATCCCCATGAAATACCAGACGAAGTACCCAAGCCGTCCCTGAAGCGGATGGCAGGTGCGGCAGTCGGTCTGGTCCAGAGTCACCTCGAGCTGCTGGGTATCGAGGTTCAGGAAGAGAAGGTTCGCACCTTCAAGCTGTTCCTGCTGACCGGCCTGAGCCTGATTTTCGGTTTGCTAGTCCTGGTGGGGCTATCGGCGGCCGTCATCATTGCGTTCTGGGATACTCACCGTTTGCTGGCAACCCTTCTGCTTTCCGCCGCTTACGCCGTCGCGATGGCGCTGTGTGTCTGGAAGGCCATGAGCCTGATAAAGGGGAATCCTCCGTTCCATGCCACGCTTGAAGAGCTGGCCCGTAATCGGGAGCGCCTACTGCCATGAACCAACCTCTAACGGCGGCTGTTGGCCGTCAGAAGCGTAAGGAAATGGTACGGCTGCGCATGGAGCTGTACCGTCAGCAGATCGTTTACAACGCCGAGCCCTTGCACAATCCGCTCGGGACCTTGAAGGAGATGGTTCGTCCCAAGGACGTGGTCACTCAGTCCAAGGGGCCGTTGGTGATTGGTGCGACGCTGCTTCTATCGTTGTTTGGTAAGCGCCTGGGGCCCATTGGACGCCTGGCGCGGATAGGTCTTGCCGTGTATCCCTTCGTCAAGCGTTACCAGACCGTGCGTCATAATCAGCACGCGCAGCACGCGGCGCAACAGGGTACTCATCACCCTTACCCTTAGGAATACTGGCGCACGGATGCGCCATATGCCTGCTCTATCCTAGCGAATATTGGCCGCATTCTTGCGAGAGAAAAGAGACCCTCTTTTCAACCTCAGGTCAGCTCACGGCAGACCTAATCCGCAGGAAGGACCCCGTGCTCACAGGATACCCTCTCGCCTTTTTTCAACCCTTCATCGATACCGCAACCGGACAGATCGCCGGCGTAGAAGCCTTGGGCCGCCTGCGTCAGGCAGACGGTAGCTGTCAGTCGGTAGGCCCACTGTTCGCGTCCCGTACGGTTTCACCCATAGACCTGCGCCAGCTGGATCGAGACATCCGTGATAATGCCCTGAGCCGCTTCCGCGACGCGCCACCAGACTGGTTTCTGAGCTTGAATATTTCCCCCCGCTGGATCAGCCACGCCCGTGCGGATCACCCATTGCCGAGCCTGAAGCAGGTCGAACGCCAGGGGATTGACCCTCGGCGTATCGTGTTTGAGATCACCGAGTTGGCAGGTAATCAACAACGCTTACTGGACGTGGTTCATCGCTACCGTACCGCCGGTGCCAGAATCGCCATTGATGACTTTGGTGCAGGCTATTCACAGCTGGATCGCGTCATGGACCTGGCACCGGATATCCTCAAGCTCGACATGCGCCTGTTCCAAGCCGCGGCCAGGGGTGGACCCAGTGGTGAAGTCGTCAGAGCCATGGCCCTGATGGCTGAGAAGATTGGCTGCTGGATCATTGCCGAAGGGGTTGAGACGGAAGAAGAGCTTGATTTCGCACTGGAATGTGGCGCTCGCTACATACAAGGCTTTCTTTTTGCGCAAGCGGCTGAGCAGTTTCAACCAACCGGGACCCATGTCGAGCGCTTTGCAGCCCTGCGAACACGTTATGTGCAGCGCAAGCTACGAGAGCGTACAAGGCTCATGATGTTGCGCCAGCAACTGGCCCGTTTTATCCAGGAGGTGCGTCCCTGGGCAGAAAACAGGTCAATGATCAGCGCACTTCCCCTTCCCCATGACCTGCCCTGGCTGCTGCGCCTGTATCAGTGCGATCGACATGGCACCCAGATAAGCCCGAATCTGGAATGGAACGGCATGTTCTGGCAGGAAAATCGTCGCTACCTGAACCACAACTGGTCATGGCGCCCATACTTTTACAGCCTGCTTGCCGAGGGCGTGGATGAGCGCCGCCTGAATCTCTCCACTACCTACCGGGACGCCACTACCAACCAGTACTGCATGACGGCAGGCCAGTTCATTGCCCAGGGGCAGCGGCTTCTGCTGATCGACATTGACGCCTCGCTTTTGACGGAGCCCCAGATCTGAAAACCTGCCTGATCGAGAACGGTCTATCGTGTAAGCATTGCCCCAGTATCGCCTACAGGCACAAGCCTGCTAGGGTACGCCACACGAAAACCGTTGTTGCGAGGTAGGCCTTGGACTGGCAAACACTTCTAACCCGCGAGCGCCTCGGCAAGGCTGTGCACAGCACCGCCGAACTGGGCCGCAGCCCGTTTCACAAAGATCACGACCGTATCATTTTCTCAGGCGCCTTTCGCCGCCTGGGACGTAAGACGCAGGTGCATCCGGTCAGCAGCAACGACCATATCCATACCCGACTGACCCACAGTCTTGAAGTCGCCTGTGTAGGCCGCTCGCTCGGTATGCGCGTAGGCGAAAGCCTGCGTCATCAGTTGCCGGACTGGTGCGAACCCAGCGATCTGGGGGTAATCGTGCAGTCAGCGTGCCTGGCGCACGACATCGGCAATCCTCCCTTCGGACACTCGGGGGAAGATGCGATTCGCCACTGGTTCGCCCAAGCGGCCGGCCGTGGCTGGCTGGATGACATGAGCGACATCGAGCGCGACGATTTCCTGCACTTCGAAGGCAATGCCCAAGGCTTTCGTGTCCTGACACAGCTGGAGTACCACCAGTTCGATGGAGGCACACGCCTCACGTATGCCACATTGGGGACTTACTTGAAGTACCCCTGGACGTCCCGCTATGCCGAGGCACCCGGCTACAAGAAACACAAGTTTGGCTGCTACCAGAGCGAGCTGCCGCTGCTTGAACAGATTGCCAGCAAATTGGGTATTCCTCTGCTTGGCGAGGAGCGTTGGGCGCGGCATCCGCTGGTCTATCTGATGGAAGCGGCCGATGACATTTGCTATGCGCTGATCGACCTGGAAGATGGGTTGGAAATGGATCTGCTTACCTATGCCGAAGTGGAAGCCCTGCTGCTGGGCCTCGTAGGCGATGATCTGCCCGAAACCTATCGCCAGCTCGGCCCACAGGACTCGCGTCGGCGCAAGCTGGCCATCTTGCGTGGCAAGGCCATCGAACACCTGACCAATGCCACGGCACGCGCCTTTGTCGAACAACAGGACGCCCTGCTGGCCGGTACCCTGAAGGACGATCTGGTCGAACACATGGATGGTCCCGCCAAGCTGTGCGTGCAGCGCGCCAAAGCCATGGCCCGGGAAAAGATCTTCCAGGACAAGCGCAAGACACTGCATGAAATCGGTGCCTATACCACGCTTGAAATTCTGCTCAATGCGTTTTGTGGCGCAGCGCTTGAACAGCATCGCGGCCGTGAGCCATCCTTCAAGCACCGGCGCATTCTGGACCTGTTAGGCAACAGCGCGCCGGACCCGAACTGGCCGCTGCACCGCTCGTTCATGCGGGTAATCGACTTTATCGCCGGCATGACGGACAGCTACGCCACCGAAATGGCTCGCGAGATGACAGGACGCTCAAGCCCTGTTTGACCATGCTCTTCAGCCGCTCATGAAAACGAGCGGCTGAAGAGTTCAGCGAGCCTTGCCGCAGTTACCCTGCGCTATCTGGCTGAGCATCAGCAGGGACGAGGAATAATAATCCTCCTGCTTCAACACTTCCGCCTGCAAGGATTGCGGCTGACCATCGAGCAGCGCGCGAATACCCAGCACTCCCCAGGAGGCCGCATAGGGTGCAACCTCACCAGAGGCCAGATCGACCCAGGCAGGCGGTGAAGCCGGATCCTTGCTGTGCCAGAACGTACTGACTGCGCGCCACTCACCGCGCTTGCCAAGTTCTGCCCAGGCGCCATACAGCGGCACGCGGACGGCATCGAATCCAAAGCGTGACGGCCAGCCTTCGGCAGGCTTCAGGGTGCCGTCAGCTCCCAGGGCGATCCAGTCAGATGGTAATTTGGCCTCACCAAACTGCGCGGCTTGAAGCAATTGCGTGCCGCTCTGGAAAAGCGCCGTCCAGGGACCTTCCGGTTCGATCCGCGCAAAGGCTTGCAAGGCAGGAAAGATCCAGTACGACAGGTTGATAACGGTTCCGTCTGGACGCTTGAACCCTTCCAGACCTGGCAGCAGCAGCGTATAGCCCTGGTCGCGCTGGATCAGATGCGCTGCAATGGCGTCACGAATCTGTTTCGAAGCCTTTGCATAGGCAGGGTTCTGCCAACGCTCACCTGCTTGCTGCAAGGCCCAGGCGATAAGGAGGTCCCCATCGGATGCGTTATTGCGATCGGTGACGGCAGGATTTGCCTTTGGGTCGTACCTCCACGAGAACAATCGGTCCTCACGCTGCAGGGTCTGCTTCGTCCAGCTCCAAAGACGGTCAAACGCCCTGCGATCACCATTGGCCTCCGCAATCAGCATCGCGTAGCCCTGGCCTTCGGAATGGCTGATGCCCTGGTTACCCGTATCGGTAACACGTCCTTGCACCGTCACGAACCGCTGCTGATAGATGTCCCAACCCTGCTGGCAGCTCAAGGGCTCACCTGAGGCAAGGGCTGAGGCCAGACAAAGCACAGCCAGGAGGACACATCGCCATGTTCTAACCTGCACAGCGAAACACCAGCGCGCCTTCGGGCGATTCCAGCAGACGAACCTGCAGCCGATGCTCCTCTCCCTGCGCCTGGAATATGTACTCATATAGACCCTCCAATACGGCAGCCAGGCTCCGGGTCCAGCGCTCGGAAGACTCAAGTATTGGATAGCCACCGTGCACGATCTCGATGGCCTTGCCCTGCACGCCAAAGCGTACCCAGCCCCAATCCATGGCCTTCCAGCGCTCGTTGACAACCCTCTCCAATGCCTCAAGTGTAGGCTGCTCGCTTAACGCCATGGATTCGCCCAGGCGAGCCCCTACCAGTCGCAGAAAACCCAGCGCATCGGTACTGCCAGCCGACTCATACATCTGGTTGATCAGCGTCAGAATAAGGCTGCCCCACCGCCCCCGCTCTTCTCGCGTGGACAAATAGGCAAGCGTCGCCTGTTCAATATCCTTGGACTGCATTACGGCAGGTTCTCCAGGTTGTGTTTCAAGTAGAGTTGTCCTGTGGTTTCGGAGTAATCACCAAAGGTATCGTAACTCAGCGCGCCGCCTACCTTGGTCTGCTTGCCCAGGCTGTATTCGAGTTTAGCGCCCGCATTCAGCGCAAGCCCGCTGTCACTGCTGCCCTTGTATCGGGCGCTGCTGACATAGCCCTGCCCTGCAAGGAACTCCATGCTCGACTGCAAGGCCTTGTCGGTCGGGAAGTAGTCCTCACTCTTCTGATTGAACGCCTGAAATCCGGGCGCCACGTTGAATTTCATGTCCCATTTGTCGTTGTACTTGGCGGTGTATTCGATCGGGAACGAGACGCCTACGTAATTTTGTGGGCTGAAATACCCGCCATGCCCGACGGTATAGCCGCTCAGATTCTTGTCAAAGCTATTCCAGCCGAGGTGAATCCCTGTCTTGAGTTCACGGTCAGTCTCATGGATGGGGCGAACGTAGGCACCGGCGTGGACTCCCAGGGCCTGGTTATCGGCAACGCCCTCTCCCCGATAGATAAAGTAGTCGCCACCATAGTAAGCCCCCACATCGCCATCGTCGTAACTGTACTCAGCCGCTATACCGGTCTTGGTGACGCCACCCCAGCGCTTACCCGTCAGCGGGTCCTTGGCACCTGCATAGGACAAGACACTGTCTGTTACTGCGCGCCGTTCGACGGCCAGGGACAACTTGCCGTTATCCCCGACCTTGGGCGTCCATTTGAACCCTCCTACCAGGTTTTGCTTCTCAAACCCGAGCGGGGTCGTGCCGACATCTGCCTGGAATTGTTCATGCCTGATTGCGGCGCTAAGCGCTACCCCGGAGTCGGACTGCGAACCCGGCTCGTAGGGCGCCATCACGGCGCTGGCGCGGTTATTGACAAGGCTTTCGAGCAAAGCGCGACCTTTTCCACCCAGCGCATTGCCGGTATCCGCGTTCAACAGCTCATTACGCACACTTTGCGCAGCGGTTTGCCGGTCAGCCGCCGTCATGTTGGTTCGGCTGTAATTGACGCTTTCGAGAAAATGCGTCGTAACCTTCTGCTCGAAGTTAAACGCCATCTGCCGATAGAGACTACCGGAGCCAAACCGGTTGGCGCTGTCGCCCTCCACCGACCCTGCGCTGACAGAAACAGGCATGGCGGTAAGCTCCAGCCGGGTATTACCGAACGGCACCAGCGAGACCGTCAACGGCGCATTGACTTCAGTCAGCCTGCTCAGGCCGGTATCGCCATCCCGTGCACGAATGTTCATGCCTCCTTGGATGAAGGGCATCCGCGCCTGTTGAAGATCCGCCAAGGTTCGCTGAATATCGGTCATCAATGGATCAGCTGGTAGACCTGAAGAGGCTCGCTGCGTGTGCAGATAGCCTGGAACAGCAAAATCAGCGCCTGCATCGGCCAGTATCAAAGGCGAGCCAGCCACCGCATACTCCTTGCGGAATGGATTGCCTTGCCCCAAGGCGGCCAACTCGGCAGACGAACCAGACGCCTGGGGGACCACGCCCTGTTGCTTGCGCTGAGCCGCTTTCAGAAGCTCGATGGCGGTGTCTGTCTTACCCTGAGCCTGGGCGATACGGGCTGAGAGGTAAAGCGAGGTGGCATCGTCAGTACGCCCGGCTTTCTTGAGAATGGCCGATGCGCGTGCCGGATCGTTCAATGCCAGGGCGGCATTCACACTACCCTTTATGGCGTCCTCGTTGGCAGGGGTCTGCGCCAGTACGTATTCGTACACACCCAGCGCCTCCTTGGGCATGTGTCCGCCATCATAGAGGCGTCCCATCGCTAACAGCAGGTCCGGGTCGCGCGGCGACTGTGCCAATGCAGCCATCAGCAGGTCATACGCTCCGGCGTTGTCGCCGCGCTTGCGCATCCAGTCTGCCTGATTGACAGCAATCCCCCGGCGCAAGCCGACCAGGCTGGCCTCATCCACTGCCGACAATCGCCCGCGACGCTCCAGCTGGTGCAGCAGCAGATCGGCTTCAGTCGTTTGACCGGCCTGACTCAACACTGAAACGACAGGCACATAATGGGTGACTGGCTGCTGGCCATCGTCACGCTCGAATGCTCTGACCAGCGACAATGCCCAGGCCGTTTGCCCCATATCTGCCAGCGCCTGAGCTACAGCGCCGCGTCCACCAAGGTCCGAAGGCGCATTATCGTAGAGTTCGCGCAGGGCCTGGCGCGCCTGGATCGGATTACCACCGGCGACGATCCTGCGTACGCGGGCGATACGGCTGTTTATTTCGGTACGCGCGATCAACTGAAGCATGTCCGGGGTACGAGCCGGCAAAGGAACACGCTCGATATAGCGCTGGGCATCCTCCCAGCGCGCCTGCTCAATGGCGAATACGGCGGCGGCGTGCAAGGCTTCCGGATCGTTGCGGCGCGTATCCGGCTCCATAAGCGCCTGGGCCTGTACCGGGTCGGAACCGTGCAACAGCCGTGCATAGGCCAAGCGGATCCAGGGACTGTTTGGCGCAATGGCCAGGGCCTGCGCATAGAGTTTCAGCGCCTGTTCATTATTACCGGCCACGGATGCCTTGCGGGCACGCTCGCTCAAGGCCTGCGCTTCTACCTGCTCAAGGCTGCCTGCTGCCTGTTTGGCCACGGCAGGGTGCGCCTTGAGCAACGCCAACGCCTCGGCACTGCGTTGTTGCATGAGATAGCTGTTGTACAGCCCCAACCCCGCGGCAGTGTCATCCGGGCGCGCGCTCAATAGAGGTTTATAAACGGCTTCCGCCTCGACTGCCTTGCTATTACGCAGCAGAATGTCGCCATAAAGCAGCTTGCCCGAGCGCCCCTGCTCACCTGTTGCCTGCGCCAGCGCCCGGGCCTGCTGCTCGGCCTCCATCAGGCGGCCCCGGTCACGTAAAGCGCGCACGGCGGTGAGTTGGCCGTAAAAATCGGCGTTACCTATGGCCTCCGCCCAACGAGCACGTTGCGTCGGATCAAGACGACTGGCCCGCTCAAGGCTGCGCTTGGCCGCTTCGTAATCCTGGGCGCGCAATTGGATGATCCCCAGGCCGCCCCAGGCCTCGGCATCCTGTGGATCTTCCTGAAGCGCCTGTTGGAATTTACGGGCAGCCACATCGAGCCGACCTGCGTTCAAATCCTTGAAGGCTGCTGCCCTTGCCTGCCCTTGGGCGCTCTCGGCCTGAGCGTTGACCACCGTCATGAAGTGCTGAACGACCTCGGCATCATTCGGATTGACCTGGGCGTAGCGCTCATACAGCGCCTGATCGGAAGATTCCGCACCCAACCACAGCAGCGCCTGTCGCCAGGATTGCCGCGCCTCAGGCACCGAGCCTGACAGTTCGGCCAGCTGATGGATTCCCTCCCGCCGCGTCTCGTCCCGGTAGGTCAGCGCCTCGGCAAGCGCCAGACGCGCCTTGAGGTCGGCTGGATTGCGGCGAACCTGCTGCTCCAACCCCTCGCGCCCCTGCACCCAACCGTTTTTTGTGCCTGCAAGCGTCTGGTAGTACTCAAGCGCCAAGTCATCTGGCGGAGGATTGCCGTTGAAGAGCGTTCTGTAGCGCAGGGCAGCCTCGTCAGCTTTACCTTGGCTTGCCAGCTGACGTATTTGCGGCAACTCGCTGCGATCAATCGTCTTGGCCTGCGCCTGGTTTTGCAGGGTCTCGATGCGGGCGCTGTCCGGGTGCAGTTGTTTGAGTTTCTGCAACCAGCCTTCGTAGGCCGCCCTGTCAGTACCCAGGGCAAGCTGAGCCTGGCGGTACAGGACCTTCTCGGATGCCGGATCAACCTGTAAAGCACGGTCGAGCGCCTGACGAGCCATGTCCGGCCGGTTGCGGCTCTGCCAAAAGCTGGCTTGCTGCAGCAAAACGTCTATACCCTGATTTGCAATCGCCGTATCAGGCAGATTGGCATAGGTCATTCCGCTGAGCGCGCACAGCATCGCGACCGATAAGGTTTTCAGCGCATACTTCGGCATGATCAATTCCTTTTGCCCAGTCGCTTGTGGGCCTGGAGCCTGAGCAATGTGTGAAGCCCAAATGCCGCCAGCACTGCTGCAAGCAACAACAACCCCATCAGGACCAGGGGCCGCTCACTGAACAGCCAGCGCACATACATGAACCAAGGCAACTCGCCATAGGTAAAGCGCAGCCCGGTACGAAAGCTCTCCACCTGACCATCACGGCCAAACAAGGCGATATCGCCTCTGATCTCGGCGCTGTGTTCCGGGCTGTTCAAATAGGTAATGACATTAGGCAGGCGTTCTGGCTGGCTAGCCAATGCCATCACTACGACGCGCTTGTTGTTGAGGGGTGACTGGCGGCTGACAAACCCCTGAAAATCCCGATAGCCCGCCAGCGTGCGGTCGGCTGCATCTATCTGGCGATCCCAGTCGCCCAGCAATACTGTTTCAAGCATGCCGGTTGGCGTGAGCGGCTGGATACGAAGCCGGTTCTGGGTGAGTGTGAAGGACGAGCCCTGGAACAGCGTCTTGAAATCCAGCCGATCACTGATCTGGCCAACCACCAGCCAGTCGCGGTCCGCGACTTCAGGCAGATGTGTGGTTCCCAAGAGCACGGTTGCGTTAAGGGCAGGATAGCCCGTGGCATCACCGAAACGCCCCATCAGCGTCAATAAGGCCTCAATCTCACTGGCGCGGGGTGAATGAGGCAGAATGAGCGCCGTCTGGGAAAGATCGGCCATACGTGTAAAGGGAAAGCCGGCGCCAACGAAGAAAGACAGGTTGGGCAGCTGTGAAAAGTGCTTGGCTCCACTCAGGTCAATCACTGAGTCGCCGTCGATGTAGCTATGCGCTGACTCCGGCAGCACAAGGTTGCAGTCTTCGGTGCTGGTGACCTGCTGGTTGTAGTAAAACCCTAGCTGGTTATCGCCATAGATCAGATACGGCGGCACCTCGATCACTGCATCTTCCTGGCGGCTGGGGTAGCCCAGCAGTGACTTTACCTTTTCATACAGGCCCGGCTTGAGTACCGATACTGAACTCAGGTATTGCCCGTTAAGTGAGACATCCAGTCGGGAGCGTGCGGCGTCGTACCAATCCCCTTCGGGGAAGCGAAACCGTATGCGCATCGGCACATTGTCGCCTTCCCAGAGAAAGTTATCGGGTGCAGCGCGAAAACCTATCTTGATGACACCTGGAAAGAGATTGTCGCTGGTCAGCGCCTCAGGCTTTGCCAGATCAGCGAAGCGGGTAACCTGATTGGAGATCCAGCGCGGCGCATCGTAAGGCCGGCGGGCCGGGATCGAAAACGGCGCTAAATTAGCAGCTTCCCCTTTCAGACGATCCGACCTTAGTACCAGATTCTGAGCGGCGACGCGGACTTCCGATGCATCACGCCCCAGCACCAGCAGGAGCTTGCCCAGGGAATCACGGGGGTTATCGACCACGGCCAGCATGGGACCCTCAATCGCTGGCAGGGTTAAACCTGTAAAGGATTCGCGTGCCGTGCCAATGAGAACGGCATTCCCCATCGGCAGCTCATTGAAGCTGACCGGAAATTCAGCGCCACGAAAGCGGGACTGCATACCAAACCAAGAGGCGACCATCGCAGCGCTTTCTATCTCACCCGCTTCAGGTTGATCGGGCAGTACCACAGGCAGGCGCAGGCGGCTCATGTCCGCCTCATCGAAAAAGGGTGCCGGCAGCAGCGCCAGATCGCGCGTAATAGGCAGCCGCTCCAGAGCCAGCTCCAACGTGGAG
Organism: Pseudomonas sp. HPB0071; assembly: GCF_000478505.2. Taxonomy (NCBI): domain Bacteria; kingdom Pseudomonadati; phylum Pseudomonadota; class Gammaproteobacteria; order Pseudomonadales; family Pseudomonadaceae; genus Pseudomonas; species Pseudomonas sp. HPB0071. The sequence continues at coordinate 546,862 of NZ_KI517367.1, forward strand.
GCAGGGTCTATTCTGGCCCACAGCGCAGGATGTAACGGGTTCTCACATTGTTGTGAATAATGCGCATCAAGGCGCAGGTTCAGCCGATTATAAGGCAGGAGAAGTAGCGGATTGATGGGCAGGTCGACGTCCAGTCCCGAGGCGGTAGCAGGTACCAATGGAATGTTCTGAATCAGCTCATCGTTGACCGATACCTGCAGGACGCTGCTCTCGGCTAAAAGCTTGTCGGAATAGCTGAGGCGCAGGTGCAGCGTCGCGCCTGTAACCACCTGCTGGCGGTTGATGGAAAAAGCTACGCCCGCCTCCCCTCGCCGCCCCTTCAAGATCAGTGCATCGGACACGCCCAACCGGCTAAGGCTGATCGATTCAACCCTGCCGGGCATAGCAGGCATGCCAGCAGAGGTTATTGTACTGACGGGTGGCGGCAAGGCCGGGAGCGGCGGAAGGGGCTGTTCATCAGCCTTGGACGGCAAGGAAATAATACACAGCACGGCAACAACCACCAGGGCGGCGGCAGGCATCAGCGCCCTGGCAAATCCCCGTGGCTTGCGAGCCTTGGTTGCGTTGCCGGGCAAGCGTCTGGTCGGCCGCCTGACCAGTAGCGCGCCCGATCGGATCACATTCCACAATGAGCGCAGCGGGTTATCTTCCTGTGTTGGGTGCGTCTTGAGCCAGGCATCTGGCCGCCCCATGACGATAGCCACCAAATCGCGGCGTTGGGCAATTGAGAGGGGTTTGTAACGCAACTGCACATAGCCATCGCGGGCATTGACCATGTCTGTGCCCAGGATCAGAGGCGACTCGCCATACTGGATCTCGATCTCCTCGACTGGCGCGGACAACTCACCGCCCTTATAACGAAGCCGCGCGCCACCCATGGAAATATCCACCGACTCGCTGCGCACCACACGGCCATCGGCCAGGTACATGAGAATCGGCAGATTGACAGCGAGCCGCACGGTCTGGCGCACCTGCCGGGTCTCGAGTGCCGCTGCAATGGCCGCCAACAGGATCAACATGTTGAAGACTGTCCAGCCAATGTTGAGCATCAGCGTGAACAGATCCGGCCGAATTGCTTCGATCCAGAAATACTTGGCAATACCAAACAGGATGCCAGCACACAAAAAGCCCACCGTAATCAGGTGCGGCTTCACCACAGGAAAATCGAAGAAGCCCCGGTCCAGCAGATCGCCCTTGTCCGTCACGTTGAACTTGCCCTTCCTGGGGTTGAACAGCGTATAGAGCGTGGGCTTGATCAGGTGAAAGGCCAGCACCGTCTCGTAGATTTCCCCCCAGAAGGAATGACGGTGTTTACCCTGGATACGGGCGTTTGTCAGGATCGACAGCACCAGATGCGGCAACGCATAGGCAAAAATGGTCTGCGCCGAGGCAGCGATGATGTTCTGCCCCAGCAGCAGGAAGGCCAGCGGCGATGTCAGGAAGACAAAGCGCGGCAGGGCAAACTGGAAATGCAGCATGGCGTTCAGATAGCAGAGCCGCTGAGGCAATGCTAGGCCCCGCCCGAGCAGCGGGTTATCCAGCCGGAAGATCTGCGTCATGCCTCGCGCCCAGCGCATACGCTGACCGACATGCAAGGCCAGGCGCTCTGTTGAAAGGCCTGCCGCCATGGGGACGCTGATAAAGGCTGTGTTCCATCCCTTGCGCTGCAGCTTGAGCGCCGTATGCGCATCTTCGGTTACGGTCTCGACGGCAAATCCGTTCGTATCCTCCAGGGCCTTGCGGCGGATGATAGCGCAAGAACCGCAAAAGAACGTGGCATTCCACAGGTCGTTGCCCTTCTGAATCGGGCCATAGAACAGCTCATCCTCACTGGGAACCTTACCCTGGGTACTGAGGTTGCGGGCAAACGGGTCTGGCGAATAGAAGTGATGTGGCGTCTGCACCAAGGCGAGTTTGGGGTCATCGAGGAATTGCCCGACCGTGGCCTGCAGGAAAACCCGGGTCGTGACATGATCGCAGTCGAAGATGCAGATCAGGTCGCCGTGGGTCTTGGTCATCGCATGGTTGAGATTACCGGCCTTCGCATGATTGTTGTCCGGCCGAACGATATACCCCACGCCTGCGGCAGCGGCATATGCACCAAATTCGGGTCGACGACCATCATCGAGTACATAGATCCTGAGCTTGTCGGCCGGGTAATTCAGATTCTGGGCAGCCAGGATCGTATCCTGTACTACGCTCAGGCTCTCGTTATAGGTCGGAATGTAGACATCCACGCTTGGCCACACCGAGGTATCGGCTGGCAGACGGCTGGGCCTGCGCTCAAGCGGCCAGGCACTCTGGAAGTAGCCCAACAGCAGGATGATCCAGGCATAGACCTCGGCCAGGTACAGACCGATGCCCAGAACCCACTCCACGCCATTGCTGAAATGCAGCGTCTCGGTGGTACGCCAGTAGAGATAGCGTGTCGAAAGCGTGATCGAAATGACCACCAGCGTCAAAGTGATTCGGGAAGAAGGGTTGCGCTTGAGCACCATCGTAAACAGGATGGCAGCCACGCTCAGCAGCAGCTGCATCTCGATACTCATCGGCACCATGATGATCAGTGCAAGGACAGGCAACGCCAGAACAACAAGCCCGCTGGCTGCGAGCTTTCCGACTCCAGAATTCATCCTTGATTCCTCAGGAATACTGCCGTTGACGCGTATCAGATACAGGTGTGGTCTGCTGCTCAAGCGCGGCCAGCAATCGCTGCGCAAGCATATCGAGGTCATGGGCGGCGGCCGATGCCGAATCGAATGCGAAAACCGATTGCTGACTTGCCAGCGCCTCAGGCAGTGACTCGTCACGATGAATCATGCCCAGCAATGCACCACCGCAGCGCGCCTGCAGAAACACCGAGACGTCTCGATTGAGGCGCCGCCGCCGATCCACCTGATTGACTACATAGCGCACGGTTTCCGTTCCAGCACTGCCAAAGAACTCACCGGACTCGATGTCCGGCAGCAATGCAACCGAGCCTGCATCGGCCAACAGTACCGCTATGCAGAGATCCGCCTGATGGATAAGTGCGCTCAGAGAAGCGCTTGGGCCAGGCGGCGTATCTGCCAATACAATCACATTGGGAATCGTGAGCAGATCTGCCAGCCCTTCCTTCAGAAAAGAAGGATCATTGAGCAGGCGGTGCTCGAACGCCAGACGCGTCGTTGCGCTAACCCGTCCGTATGGCAGCACCTGAATATTGCTTGGAGAGGTTACCTTTAGCTGCCGCCAGTCTGCGCCCGCCAGAGCGCTTTCAACAAATCCCTGACTCAGCCCGAGCGGCAACCCAAAATGCAGGCGCAAAGCGTTCTGCACGTCGAAGTCAACCAACACTACTGGACGCCCTAGACGCTGAAGTGCATACCCCAGGCTGGCCGTCACGGTCGTCTTGCCTACACCGCCCTTGGGAGAGGCAACACAGATTAACGGCATGTGGCAATACTCTTGAGTAGCGCTTTCAGAGAGCCCTGAGGTTGAAGGTCTACCTCGTCCACTGCCGGTTTAATTTTGAAGATATTGCCAAACGGGTGAGCGCCTGAGGCAGGCTTGGCCTGGACATCCACCGGAGGAGCGATGCCTGACGAGGGCTCACGCGCCTCTTGTAAGGGATTGCTCGTCACCACTGGAATGGCCTCGGTAGAGACCGCAGAAGAAGAATGGATAACAGGTAATGGCTGATCAACAGGCGAGGCAGTGGCCTCGAGAAGTGCCCACCCTAGCGTATCCCCTGCTTGAGCCGATGCCCCAGACTGCCGGCTCAGGTTTTCTTCATTAAGGCTGTTAATGTAGTCCCGGATGTCCCGCTCGCTCATGATAGCAATCGTCTGTATGGCAATTTGCTATCATTTTAATACCTAATGCACAATCGATCATTATCTTTTGCGATATTTGTCACATTATGGAGATCCGCCAGATAAATGGCTGTTTAATCCCTACAGGCGGAAAGCTGACAACGCGTGCTAGTCATTTCACAGGCTGTATTGGCTATAAACCGGTTTGCTGCATAATGTCTGTTTCTTGTAACAGATCGCTCGGCTATCACCTTTTCATCTCGGCCCAGCCTTCTTTTGGGGTTTGTTAATGCTGAAATTCTTCCGCTCCGTTTCACTTGCGCTAGGCCTTCTGCCTCTGGGCTTACCCGCTCTGACCTATGCTGACACTGCCGTGCTGCCACCTAAAGTGCAGCAGCTCATGCAAAAGAACAAACTGGCCAATGACGAGCTGTCCCTGGTCATGATTCCGCTGGATGCTGCCGGAAGCGCTGACTTTTACAATGCCGATGTTTCCGTAAACCCTGCTTCTACCATGAAGCTCATTACGACATTTGCGGCGTTGGAACTGCTAGGTCCTACCTATCAGTGGAAGACGGAGTTCTATACCGATGGCCAGCTCCACAACGGAGTGCTCAACGGCAACCTCTATCTCAAGGGCGGTGGCGATCCAAAGCTGAACATGGAAAAGCTGTGGCTGATGATGCGTGATCTGCGCGCCAATGGCGTCACCCAGGTCAACGGGGATCTGGTTCTGGATCGCGGCCGCTTCATCAAACCCGAACTTCCTGTTTTCAACGATGACGGCAACGATGAGAACAAGCCGTTCCTGGTTGGCCCGGATGCCTTGATGGTCAATCTGAAGTCGGTCCGCATGGTCATTCGTGCCGATGATGGCAAGGCCAGCGTCTCGATGGACCCGCCGTTGACCAATGTGCGGGTTGAGAATCAGGTCAAGGCCGTAGGCAAGGGCAAATGCCCGGCTTGGCCTGAAATACGGTTCAACCCAGTCACGGAAACGGACGGTACAGCCCTCATCGTGACGGGCAACCTGCCTAGCGGTTGTAGCGCTCAGAGCTACCTGTCACTGCTGGATCACCCAAGCTATACCGCAGGTGCCGTACGCGCCATCTGGAAGGAACTGGGCGGCACCATCATGGGCAAGGACCGGGAGGGTACAGTACCCAAGAGCGCAGAGCTGCTGGCTCGCTCCTTTTCGCCTGATCTGGTCGAGATCATTCGTGATATTAACAAATACAGTAACAACACCATGGCGCGACAGCTGTTCCTGTCCATTGGTGCCCAATACCGCACCAGCGCGGACGCGAATGATGGCGTAGCGGCGCAGCGTGTGATTCGTCAGTGGCTGGCCCGCAAAGGTATCACCGCCACGCACCTAGTCATGGAAAACGGCTCGGGACTGTCCCGCGATGAGCGCATCAGCGCGCGGGAAATGGGCCTGATTCTTCAGGCAGCCTGGCGAAGCCCCTATGCCTACGAATACATCTCTTCCCTGCCCATTGCAGGCATGGACGGCACGCTGCGCAAGCGCCTGAAGAATACACCCCTGCTCGGACAGGCCCACATGAAGACGGGAACGCTCAATAACGTACGTGCCCTGGCCGGCTTCAGCCGGGATGCCAATGGCAGGACGTGGGCGGTGGTTGCGATTCTGAACAGCAGCCGTCTCTGGGGTGCGTCCAGCGTACTGGATCAGGTTATGGTGGATCTGTACAACCGTACCAAGCAGGACAGCACTGCTGCTCGCTGAGAACAGCGGCTACGGGAGGGCTTCAGCCCTCCCGCTCCCAGGCACACCGTGCCCGCAAGTCATCTTCCTGTGGGCTATGGAAGCCTTTCTCAGATTCCCAACGGAACGTATGAGTACCGCTCAAGGCAGTTTCCAGATGCACCACGGCGCTGGCCCAGTAGAGGCGTTTGAGCAGGGCCTCGAACTCTTCGACCCATAATTTCCACTCATACTCGACGCCTTCGTAACTTGCGCCAAAGTGAATGACTTGGGTTTTATAAAGACCTGCGCCGGCCTGCTCGCACTGGCTGAACATCTCCCGCCCCAGAAATGCCCAGGAATCATGAGGGAGATTGGCCAGGACACGACGATTCAAAGCCCGGCGCATCCGGCGCTCCATGGAGTCGCTCGTCGGCCAATCCTTGATGCAGCCATACACTATGGATTCCGAATCCACGGAACACTCCCTCTTTGCTACTCCTTGGGCTTTTATCACAGCCGCCTGGCCGATTAAACGCCGCGCAACACCTGAATGATCGCTCCGTGATGCAAGGCACTGAGACGAGTGAAATAAGAAGAGGTAGCGCAGAAAAGACAAAACCAGAGCAAGCAACGCTTGGCTCTGGTTTTGTCTCACAACTGACATCGGCAAGGCAGGCCGGTGAAGAGAACCCTACTCTCTTGCACCTCTTTGGGCAAGAATTTTCTCCTACGCACCAAGCAGGGGCAAAAAGCGGGGAGCAGTCGGTCTCTATCGATTCGTAAACACTTGATTAGGAAAGACTTTTCATCTTTAAGCCGTCGACGCTAGATCATTCCCAGCAACACCAGCACGAGCAGTACGACCAGCAACACGCCCACGATTCCAGACGGGCCATATCCCCAGCTGCGCGAATGCGGAAACACGGGCAATCCACCAATCAACAGAACAAGCAGGACCAGAACCAATATGGTAGTCAGCGACATGATGCATCTCCTTATAACCGCTACGGGAATCCACAGCACAGGTCACTTCCCATCACCGAGACCGGAAAAGCTCGGGGAGTAAGAAGAAAGCGTACCTGTACTATCGGACTGCTACCCCTGCGGAAAAGTCCTGTAACCGTTTCGCTTGTTGACGAGAAGCACACTATTTTCTGTTTAGTACGGCTTGGGCACAGGCCCCTTCAATAATTTAAGAAACATCAGCGAAACCGTTTGTGCGTCCCCAAGCGCGGTATGCCGCCCCGTCACCGGTATGTCCAATGCCCGCGACAAGGTGTCAAAGCGCAAATCCAGGTGCACATCAGGAAACAAGCGGCTGACCTTGCGATGATAGAGAGCCGACACTTCTATCCGGGGATTCGTCAGTCTAGGCATCCCGTAACGGCGGAAATGACGACTGAGCACGGCGATATCAAAGGACACGTAATAACCCAGCAGCGGGCGATTTCCGATGAAGTCTTGCAGTTGTCTCAGGGCATCCTGGATATTGAGCTGCCCCTCCAGATCCATCCGACGTAGCTTGTGAATGCGGATCGATTCGGCGTCCAGACTGGGTGGCGGCTCGACGTACAGCTCAAGACGTTCCCCTACCTGCATCTTCCCCTGTCGAATGAGTATGGCACCCACACTGAGAATATCGGCCCGACGTGGATCAAGGCTGGTCGTTTCCAAATCCAGCGAAACGATCTCATCGGCGTCCATCGGGTCATGCCACCACCAATGCAGGCGTTGCCGCCAAAGGGGCCAATGCAAATCAGGTCTTGAGATGTAGGCAGCCATCAACGCGTATCCAGATGAAACAGACGTCCCAGGGTTTGCTTGAATTTTTTAACTACATGGAGGCTGAAGCGCAGCAGGTCTCGCTCGGCCCGGCTCAGGATCGACACATCGATACCTTGCGTTAATCCACTCCTGTCGCCTGCCAATTGCTGTGACAGCCGTAGCTGCATGAACAGCTCGAAAGCCTCAGCGAGGTTATCAGCCATGTTTCGATCCAGAACGCCCCGCTCACCCAGCATCTGCAGTCTGCCCAAGGTGCCACGCACCATCAACCCGTCTCGCAGGGCCAGTATTCGGGTCCCATGAACGATCGGAAAAAGACCTCCACGCTTGATGTCCAGGCGTTCACCGGATGTTTTAAGTCCGCCAAACAAGGTCAACGGCGTATCGAACTGCAAAGCAGCCAGCGCCATATCGCTCAGCCATCGCTCCCCCGGGCCAGACCACACGCTCAGCTGAGCCTGCACAGCCATAAACCAATGCTCATTTCCGGCTACAGGGTGGGCATCCATTAGAATGGACAGACGCAGCAGCTGCTCAGGATGCCCCTCGCGGGCGGCCGTCAGTAGCTCATGCCGCCACTCACTGACAGGTTTGCACCACACCGTATTCGAGGCCATTACCCTTCCTGGGCATTGAGGATAACCAAACCCCATGAGTGCCTCGTTGAAGCGGGCCATCCAGGCCAGAGCTTCCTCGTTTGCAATGTCGTCTGCATGGATCAGCGCATTATCCTGATCGGTCTTGAGCAGTTGCTCTCCTCGCCCCTCACTTCCCATGACCACCAGGCAACAACGGGAGCGATACGCTACAGGAACACACTGCTCGAAGACGCGCGCCAGCAACTGCTCATTCAGCGCGCTGACCAACTGCATGATAAAGCGCAGCCGGATGCCATTACCCTCCAGGGTAGCAATCAACGTATCCAGGGTTTCGGCGGCTCGCTGCAATTCATCGAGCGTTTCGGCGCGGGCGATCCGCAGCGCCAGAACATGAGAGTGGGTGGAAAAGAGACTCAGCACCTGGGTCAGATGCAACAGGCCGATTGCCTGATTGCCGCGCCTGACCACGACCCGTTCGATGCGTTGGCGGGTCATGAGAATCATGGCATCAAACAGAAAGTCGCCCAGCTCTATAGAGGCCAGCGGCTGATGCGCCAGCGTCCCGATAGGTGTCTCGTCGCCCAGCCCCTGCTGGAAATGAGCAACCATCAGGTCCGTTCTGGTCACAATACCCAGCCCTTCAAAGCCGTCTTCCAGCCGGACCAGCAACGCATCGGCGCCGACCTTTAGCTGCGTACGGGCAGCCTCGCCCAATGACAGATCGGCACCGACTTCCACCGCAGGCAGCAGATGCTCACGGGCAATGCGGGTCAGAATGAACTCCGCCAGATTCTGCCCGTCCCGGCGTGCCAGTTGCCGCTTGGTGGCAAGGCTTGCCTGGAAATAAGAAGCAAACGAGGTATTTCGCTCGCACAGTTCATGAAACATCTTGGCGTTGAGTTCGTAGACAATGCTCTCTTCAACAGCTCGATAGGCATGCCGGGTCTGCCCATCAAAAAGCCCCCGCACATCAAAGAGATCGTCCGGCCCATAGTGTGCAAATAGCTGGTCGTCCTTGCCACGCTCCTCAATGACACCCTTCAGCACGATATAGAGTGCAAGCGTGACGCTACCCGGCTCGATCAGTATCTCGCCAGGCACGTAGTATCCGACCGATAGCGCCGAGCGAAGCAGGTTGCGTTCATACTCACTGAGTGAGTCGAACGGGGCTGCCTCGAAGTTGAAATTATCCGGCATGACGCGAATTCGCCTGAAATGAAAACGGCAGGCCCTGACGAGCCTGCCGATTCAGTACGACTTAGTGAGCCACTGCGCCGGAAGCGCCAAGACCCGTCTGAGAGCGAACGAACTGCGGGAAGAATCGAGCACGCTCTTCATCGGCTGCGGTAGATTTGTCCGTAATCGAGAAGAACCAGATCCCGACGAACGCTACGAGCATGGAGAACAGTGCTGGATACTCATAAGGGTAGATCGCCTTTTCATGACCCAGGATAGTGACCCAGATGGTCGGACCCAGAATCATCAGAGCTACCGCTGTGATCAGCCCCAACCAGCCACCAATCATGGCACCTCGCGTGGTCAGTTTCTTCCAGTACATGGAGAGCAGCAGTACCGGGAAGTTACAGCTGGCCGCGATCGAGAAAGCCAGACCCACCATGAAGGCAATGTTCTGCTTCTCGAACAGAATACCCAAGCCGATCGCAACCACGCCCAGCGTCACAGTGGTGATCTTAGAGACACGCAGCTCATCCTTTTCGTTGGCATTGCCTTTCTTGATCACGCTGGCATAGAGGTCATGGGACACCGCCGAGGCACCCGCCAGGGTCAGACCTGCTACCACCGCCAGGATGGTTGCAAACGCTACCGCCGAGATGAACCCCAGGAAGATGCTGCCACCCACCGCGTTGGCCAGGTGCACCGCCGCCATGTTGTTGCCACCAATCAGGCCACCGGCAGCATCCTTGAACGCAGGATTGGTGCTGACGAGCAGGATCGCGCCGAAACCGATGATAAAGGTCAGGATGTAGAAATAACCGATGAAACCGGTAGCGTAGAACACGCTCTTGCGAGCTTCTTTGGCATCACTCACCGTGAAGAAGCGCATAAGAATGTGCGGCAGACCTGCTGTACCAAACATCAACGCCAGCCCCAGAGAAAAGGCTGAGATCGGGTCTTTTACCAGACCACCAGGACTCATAATGGCTTCACCCTTAGGGTGAACGGCAATTGCCTGGGAAAACAGCGCACTGAAGTCGAAGTTGACGGACTTCATTACCATGATAGCCATGAAGCTTGCGCCCGAAAGCAGCAGCACCGCCTTGATGATCTGCACCCAGGTAGTGGCCAGCATGCCGCCAAACAATACGTACATGACCATGAGGATGCCGACCAGGATCACCGCCACGTGGTAGTCAAGGCCGAATAGCAGCTGAATCAGCTTGCCGGCACCTACCATCTGAGCGATCAGGTACAACGCCACCACCACCAGCGAACCGCAGGCAGACAGGGTACGGATTTCCTTCTGCTTGAGACGGTAGGAGGCAACGTCGGCAAAGGTGTATTTGCCCAGGTTACGCAAGCGCTCGGCAATCAGGAACAGAATGATCGGCCATCCGACCAGAAAGCCGATGGAGTAGATCAGGCCGTCATAACCCGACGTAAATACCAGCGCGGAAATACCCAGAAAGGAGGCGGCAGACATATAGTCGCCTGCGATTGCCAAACCATTCTGAAAGCCCGTGATGCGACCGCCAGCAGCGTAGTAATCTGCCGCTGAACGGTTGCGTTTGGAAGCCCAATAAGTGATCCCCAATGTCCCCGCCACGAAAGCAACGAACATTACGATAGCGGCCACGTTCAAAGGTTGCCGTTGAACGGCACCGGTCAACGCATCGGCAGCCCAGGCAGCCGGAGCGAACAGAGCCAGTCCCATTACTGCAGAGAGAGGCGCTTTCATTATTGAACCTCCTTCAAAATGGCACGGTTAAGCTGGTCGAATTCACCATTGGCACGGCGAACGTACACACCTGTCAGGATAAAAGCAGAGAGAATCAGACCGACACCGATCGGAATTCCCCAGGTAATCGGACTATCCGGGTTGATCCGAGCACCTAACACATGTGGCGCAAAGGCGATAAGCAGGATGAAGGCGACGTAGAGTCCTAACATGATCAGGGAAAGCAGCCAGGCAAAACGCTCACGCTTGGCAACCAGTTCTTTGAATTGCGGATTTTGTTCTATCCGCCGGTAGATGCTGTCGTTCATTATTGTTGTCCTCACAGCGTGACGGGGATCGTCGATTTGTACTCTAGGCTACCGGCACCTGACAGCCAGACGACTTTAGTCGTAACCGGGATAAAGGGGCTGTTTCGCGGGATAAAGGGTAAAGGCTTAAAAGTGCGACCCTACAGCCCCGCTGACGCGGCGGGACTGGAGCGGTCGGCATATGGCTCGGATGCCGAATACGCTTATGGCGGCAACAGCAACGTGGGCTATCCGGCCTGATCAACCATAGCTATTTGTGTGACGGCATGTGTCTCGAGAGTTGTCGGCGGGCCCGCTAGTAATCCCACAGACTGCGCCACCCTTCCAGCGGATGATGCCCTTCGGCATCGAGCACCGAGACGCTAGCAGTCATCCCGGCACTCAACTGCACCTCTGGCGGCACATCCAAAAGCTCTACGCGGACCGGAATACGTTGCGCCAGTCGTACCCAATTGAACGTGGGCTGAACTTCCGCCAATAGCTGCTCGTCCGGGCTTGCGTTGCGGTCGGTGATTCCGCTACTGATGCTGGCCACACGCCCCTTGAGAATCCCCTTGTGGCTCATCAGGCGGATATTGACGGCATCCCCTACTGCAATATGCGGGATCTTGGTTTCCTCGAAATAGGCCATGACGTAGAAAGAGCGCGTATCAACCAGCGCCATGACAGCTTCACCGGTACGCACGTAATTACCTTCGGCAAATCGCAGGTTCGTGATGCGCCCTTCACGAGGCGCCAGCACTTGGCTACGCGCCAGGTTAAGCTCCGCCAGCCGGATATCCGTCAGCGCTTCCTGATACTGACTCCGTGCCACAGCAGCGTTGATCTGCGCATTTTCCCTGTCTTCGGCACTGATGGCGCTGACACCCAGACGATTACGGCGCTCAGCCTCGCTCTCACGCAAACGCAGCTGCTGTTTGCGTGTATCGGCAACGGCGCGGGCGTGGTTGAGGGTAGCCTGATAGCGCTCCCGGTCGATCTGCATGATCAGATCACCTTTCTTGACCAGCTGATTATCCTTGACGGGCAGACGGGTCACCCAACCAGCCACATCGGGCGAGACGACCACGACATCGGCTCGAACACGCGCATCACGCGTCCAGGGCGAGAGCATGTAAAACCGCCACAGCCATAGGCCAGCCAGCACCGCCACCATCACCACGACCACTGTAATCGCTACACGGGCCACCTTGCGCATCATGCCCTCCTCATCCAAGCGTTCATATTCACCTTGACCACGTCACGTTGCGGCAACCCAGGTAATGGCTGCGAGCAGCAGCAGAAACAGTGCGCACCCAAATAGCGCCTCATGCCAGATCCAGCGACTCGCATGAAATTTATGCATGACCAGCCGAATCACACCTGTCAGTAATAAAGCCGCTACCGCATAAAGAAACAGCGGGCTCAGGTAAACGCCGCCGATAGCCCATTCATGCAGGTCCATGGTGATCCTCAAGCGATTGGCACCACATCGTCCAGGTTCGCTGCAACTGGCGAACCGCTCCATGAGCCAGGCGCTTGGGCTCATCCGGCTCTGGTATGGCTTCTAATACAGAGCGTAATCGGTTCGCGGGTTCATCCAGCTGCTCCGGCCGTACATGCTCCAGACCATTTGCCAGGGCTGCCGAAAACGCCTGTAGGAAACGATCGCGCTCCGCCGCCAGTGAGCCGGTCGCCCCGTCAAGGCAGGCGCGCAGGTGCAACAGCTCGTTACCCAGATCCAATGCCAGCAGGCCATCGTGCCAGCGACGACGTTCATGAAGCGGCATGAGGTTGATATTGCGTGCCAGTTGCAGCAATCGATCGGCCATCCGCCCTCCAAACCAGGTTTCAGCAATACCAAGAGGGCGCTCTGTCAGACGCTGCAGGTCATAGGTCGTGGCTGAAAGAATTCTTCGGACCAGCCGCCGCGGGTGACGCAGCGTAATCAAACGAAAAATCACGACGGCAAAGCCAACTCCAATGACCAGCGCCTGGGCTTGATTGAGCAGGTTCGCCATGTCCATGCGGGTATGGTTGTTTGGCGAAACCAGCACAATGAAGTGCAACGCAAACGCAGTAGCCGTACCTACCACCGCTGGCGGCCCCGCCATTCCAAGCGCGGCAAAAAACAGCGGAACCCCCATACCCAGGCATAGTAACGGGAAGCCGGACCATGACGGCAATACGGCCTGGCTGACAACAATGGCCACCACGATGGCGTAGGCAATACCACGAAGAAAACTTAGGCCGATCTGAACGGCGTTATCGCGGTTGGCGAACAGGCTGCATAAAACAGCACCCAACAGCATGGCACCGGTTGCGGCAGGCCAGGCGGTGTTCAACCAGAAGATCGCAAGTCCGAGCAATGCCAACGCGCTGCGCATTCCATACAACAGCGCCGTCTGGATGTCGCGGTGCCAGGACAGTGCCGAAGGAGCACTGTCATCAGCCACGCCACGGGCAACCGCCCGTTCGGCCTGTTCAGCCGTTAGCGCCTTGCCGAGCAGAATGCCCAGGCGAGCCAGAAAGTAGCGCTGGTCATTGCTGTAACGTGGATCATTGAGCTCGTCATGGAGCCGGTTGAGCAATGCCTCAATGGCCGTTGGCTCGAACGGATCCAGATGCTGGATAACCTCTTCACGCCAGGGCGCGACCGCCTCTTGCTCATTCGTTTCAAGGTTACGCCATTGGCGAACCACGCCCCGCGAGGTACGCAACAGGCTCAGCAGATCTCGACAGAACAATCGCAACGCACGGGCACGCTGACGTCCTCGATGGCCCTCGAACCATGTGTGGTCGCGCTGCGCATCAACAGCCACGATCTGGCCAAACACCCCAAGCAGTCCGGTCGCTGCGGTTTCATCTTCAGCCACCTCAGCGCGTGCTGCCTGCAGACCCGCCTGCCAGACTTTGCTGGCCTGTTGACTCAGGTTCTGCTCTACACGTTGCGGCCAGATCACCGAGCTGACGATAGACGCCACAATGATGCCCATGCAGATTTCCGTGCAGCGAGCGACTGCCTGATCAAAGACGCCGAGCGGCTGAGCGATGGCTGGCAGACCAATGATCGCTACGGTGTAGCCGGCCAGAACGAAGGCATAGGACACATGATTGCGCAGCAAGGTCGACGCAGCGGTGCACAACCCGAGCCAGAGCGCCATGGCCAGAAGAAAAGCCCAGGGCGTCTGTGCAAACAGGCCAATCAACACCACAGACATGATCGTCCCGGCTACGGTCCCGATCAGACGAAACAGACCCTTGGCTACCACCATGCCGGACAACGGCTGCGAGACGATAAAGACCGTCATCATCGACCATGTGGGTTGTTCAAGATCGAATCGAAACGCAAGCCATAGGGCCAGACACGCCGCAAAAAGCGTCTTGACCGCAAACTTGAGCGCCAACGGGCTCGGCGCAAGGAAGACCTGCCAGGGAATACGCACGTGCTTATTATCGTCGAGTGATGACCGATAGGCTCACGAAGGCGTCAGGAAGTTCCTTGCATCAGCCTGGACAATACCAGGCTGGTGGCTCGCTAGCCTCTTCGAACGATGCCGGCGCGCAGACACAGCGCAGCACATAACGCCACAATGGACAGCAAGGCCAGCTTGAGTCCTACTGCCTGGGCCAACAGACCGATCAGCGGAGGCCCCATGAGCAGCCCGCCATAGCCCAGGGTAGCAACAGCAGCAACGCCAACCCCCGGGTCAATGCCCGGGCGATTGCCTGCAGCACTGAAAAGGATCGGCACAATGATCGACAGTCCCAGACCGGCCAGAGCAAACCCAATGATCGAAATGATCGCATCAGGCGCCAGCAGCGCTACAACCATCCCCAGTGTTGCCAACCCTCCAAGCGCACGAACCAGTGAGTGATCCTGAAAGCGAACACGCAGGCGATCACCAAAGAGTCGGCCAAATACCATCGTGGCGGAAAAGGCGGCATATCCCAAGGCGGATAACCCTTCGCTGGCACTTTTCACATCATGCAGAAGCAAGGCGCTCCAGTCAGCGATAGCGCCTTCGGATACAAACGAACACAACGCCATGAGACCCAGCCCTACGACTGCCATGGGTGGCAAACGCAGCCCCGAACCTTTATGGGTACGCGCAGGCATGTGCTCATCAGGCAAAAGTCGTTTACCGCCAGGCAGCAGAAAGATAAGGGCAATCACTGCCAGTAAGAGGAAATGCCAGACAGGTGACAATGCCACCAGCGCAGCCGCCCCTAGCGCACCGACCAGGCCGCCAAGACTGTACATCCCGTGAAGAAGCGAAAGCGTCGGACGCCGAAGGGCTCGTTCGACTTCTACAGACTGCGTGTTGACCGCAACATCCATTGCGCCACTGGCCAAACCAATAAGGTACATCGCCAAGGCAAAGCTGAGCCATTGATGGGCCAGTCCGACCAAGGGAAAGGCAAACAGGAGCAGTAGCCCTCCACCAATTACAATCCGGCGGCTACCCAGCCAGCGCTGGAGAATTCCTGTCAGGGGGAACGCTGTCAAGGCACCCAGCCCCAGGCACAGCAACGCTTGTCCAAGCGTACCTTCGTCGAGTCCGGCCTGCATTTTCAAGGCCGGTATCCGCGCCATCAGACTGCCGTGTACCAGTCCATTGATAGCAAAGAAATAAGCGCAAGCCCAACGCGCAGAGCCTGCCAATGTCTTCTCAGCCATAACCACTCCAGCAAAACGAAGCCCCGCCGAAGCGGGGCTTTGTTGAATCCGGTTGACTACTAGACAACCCAGGCAGTCAGAGCAGAAGCGGTTACCAGAAGTTCATCTGGCCATCCGATCAGGCCTCGGTTTTACCCGCAGCGCCTTTGACCAGCTGCTGTAGCTCACCTTTTTCGTGCAGCTCCAGCAGAATATCGCTACCGCCTACCAGCTCACCGTTTACCCACAACTGGGGGAACGTTGGCCAATTGGCATACTTAGGCAGATTGGCCCGGATCTCAGGATTTTGCAGAATGTCCACATAGGCGAACTTCTCACCACACGCCATCAACGCTTGCGAGGCACGGGCAGAGAAACCGCACTGCGGAGCATTGGGGGAGCCTTTCATGTAAAGAAGAACAGGATTATTGGCGATCTGTTCTTTGATCGTTTCGATGATATCCACGGTGCACCTCGCTGAATTTCAGTGCTGACCAGTGTAACGGAAAACCCAGTGAAACGCTCGGTTTTGCCTCTGGCCACCCGTCCATACAGATAAGGACAACAGGAACAATTTACAAGCCTGATAACGGCGTGACTTGACGCAGGAGGAGAAATTGGCGGGAGGAAGAAAGAACGCGGCAGTCGTTTCTCTTCGAACCGGCGAACTCCATGTCCGCCGGTTCGAGCTCATCCTTAATGGATAGAGCTGATGGTGCCTTTCTGGCCAGTCACTTTGACGTTGACGGCCTTGTACACCAGGTAGTCTTGAACATCGACTTCATAACGCGGGGCAACGATTACGTCAGCGCCTGAAGCCTTGACAGCCTTGTAAGCTGCAGCAGCTTTAGCCGAGGAAACTGGATCCAGTCCCAGAGCAAAACCACCTTCGCCACCACCATAGGTAACGCCGTCTGCAAACTTGCTATCACCACCCAGCTTCAGCATACCGAACAGAACGTTTACGGAAGACTGACCTGTGATGGTTTCACCTACTTTGACATCCGCTTTCAGACCGGTATCAACGGCGCCACCCAGAGGCAGAGCTGGCTGACTTACGTTCTGGCTGGCACAGCCAGTGAGCAGGGCCAAGGTAGAGAAGGCAGCGGCATACACTACGCGTTTCATGCAATACTCCTTTGCATACAATTTTCCAATAACCCCGTTGCGGGGTAATAACGTCGCCTCGAAAGGCGGGCGGCATAGTAGTCATTTAACAAAAATGTAACAACCGTAGCGGAACAATTTTCCAATCTTTGTGAAGTTTTACCTTTTGCGTAATAACCGGTTGCAATCTCATCTTTTCTGCAGCCTCGCCAGGGATTTGCGCAAATATATAAATTACTTATAAGATCCGGCCCTTCCCTTTCCTCCGCATAGGTGCGGCAGTAGCTTTGGGTGTAGCCTGTTTTTCCTGAAGCCGGCCGGCACCCCTGGCCTGTATTCATAGGTATTGATGATGAGCGCTCGGCATTTTCTTTCGTTCATGGATTGCACACCCGATGAGCTGTTGCAGCTGATCCGCCGTGGCATCGAGCTGAAAGAACTGCGTAGTCGAGGCGTCAGCCACGAACCGTTGAAAAATCGTGTTCTTGGCATGATTTTCGAAAAGGCCTCGACCCGTACGCGTCTGTCCTTCGAGGCAGGCATGATCCAGCTAGGTGGCCAAGCCATTTTCCTATCCCCGCGCGACACTCAGTTAGGCCGCGGTGAGCCGGTAGATGACTGTGCCCGCGTCATGTCCCGTATGCTCGATGGTGTCATGATCCGTACCTATGCCCACAGCACCCTGACGACCTTTGCGGCAAACTCCAACGTTCCGGTTATCAATGGACTGTCTGATGACCTTCATCCCTGTCAGCTGCTGGCTGATATGCAGACATTCTTCGAACACCGCGGCAGCATTCAGGGCAAGGTTGTGGCCTGGATCGGCGACGGGAACAACATGTGCAACAGCTATATAGAAGCTGCCGAACAACTGGACTTCACCTTGCGCGTGGCCTGCCCTGAAGGCTTTGAGCCAAACGCCCGCTTCGTTGAGCGCGCCGGTGCCCGCATTCAGATTGTTCGTGATCCAACGGAGGCCGTAGAAGGCGCTCATCTGGTCAGCACTGACGTTTGGACATCCATGGGCCAGGAAGAGGAATCGAAAATCCGTCTGGAAACGTTCAAGGCGTATCAGGTCTCGCGTGAGCTCTTGGACAAAGCCAGCCGGGACGTCGTTTTCATGCACTGCCTTCCAGCCCACCGCGGAGAAGAGATCAGTCACGACCTGCTGGAAGATCCACGCTCGGTCGTATGGGATGAAGCAGAAAACCGCCTGCATGCGCAAAAGGCATTGATGGAGTTTCTGATCCCACATACACGCAACGCATGAGCATTCTCACGCTCAGCCATCTGGCCTGCGGCTACGGTGGCAGCACGATCGTAAGCGACCTGAGCCTGTCTCTTGAGTCAGGAGAGATTGGCTGTCTGCTTGGTCCATCGGGATGCGGGAAAACCACGACGCTGCGCGCCATCGCCGGATTCGAGCCTGTCATGCAGGGCGAAATCCGTCTCGCCGATCAGGTCATTTCCCGAGCGGGGTTTACCCTGGCGCCAGAGCGGCGCGAGATCGGCATGGTCTTTCAGGACTATGCTCTTTTTCCTCACCTGAACGTAGGTGACAACATCGCCTTTGGTATTCGCAAGCATCCCGAGCGCGAGCGCATCGTGGGTGAGCTGATGGCCCTGGTCAAACTGGAGCAGCTGGCTAAACGCTATCCTCATGAGCTGTCAGGTGGTCAACAGCAGCGTGTTGCCTTGGCTCGCGCCTTGGCACCGTCGCCTCGCCTGTTATTGATGGATGAACCTTTTTCCAACCTGGACGTAGAGCTTCGTCGATCGCTCAGCAGCGAAGTCCGGGATATTCTAAAAGCTCGAGGCACCAGCGCCATCCTGGTGACTCATGACCAGGAAGAAGCGTTTGCGGTAAGTGACAAGGTGGGGGTTTTTCAGCATGGCCATCTTGAGCAATGGGATACACCTGGGCACCTCTATCAGACCCCTGCCACGCCCTTTGTGGCAACGTTTGTAGGCCAGGGATTTTTCATTCCAGGTCGTGCCGCCGACTCAGAATCGATACAAACGGAGCTTGGGGTTGTCAAGGCCAGGAACAAAGCGTTCAAGGAAGGCGATGAGCTTCGCGTTCTCCTTCGGCCTGACGACATCCTCTATAGCCCCGCGAGCACGTTGACCGCGCAGGTGGTCAGCCAGGTATTTCTAGGTGCAAGCACCCGCTATCAACTGGCGCTTGCGTCAGGAGCACGCCTCGAAGCGTCCTTCCCAGGTTTTATTGAGCACAGCATCGGTGAACGGATCGGAATTGCGCTCAAGAAAACGGCGCTGACAACCTTCAGCGCCACATAACGTCAATCCAACAATAGACGCCCACTGGCGACGCGGCGAGCGTGACCCGCAATGCTCACGCGCTCGCCATCCAGACGGCACCAGAGTTCCCCGCCCCGCTCCGAGCACTGGTAGGCTCGCAGCATCCGCTTCGCCAGGCGACGAGACCAATAGGGAATGAGGCTACAGTGAGCCGAGCCAGTCACAGGGTCCTCATTGATGCCAATACCAGGCGCAAAGAAACGGGACACGAAATCATACCGCTCACCTCGAGCGGTAATGATAACACCCGGCCAACGCAGGCGCGCCAGAGCCGCAAAGTCAGGCTTGCAGTTGCGCACCGACTCTTCCGACTCCAGGAGAACCAGTAGCTTATCTGCGCCCAGTACATCGACCGGACTAACGCCTAATGCACGCTCCAGCTCTGGTGTGGAACCGATCTCACTTGGAATCTGTGCGGGAAAATCCAGCGCCAGAAGCCCATCGTCTTCCTTATAGGCACGCAAGGTGCCGGAGCGGGAAATAAACTCGATCTTTTCTCCCGCTTCCTCATAAACAGTAAACAGTACATGAGCCGCTGCCAGCGTCGCATGGCCACACAACGGTATTTCAACCTTTGGGGTAAACCACCGAATGCGCCAGACATCACCCTCCCGACGGATAAAGGCCGTTTCCGCCAGATTATGCTCAGCGGCAATCTTCTGCATCAGATCGTCCGGCAACCATGCATCGAGACGGTAGACCATCGCTGGATTACCCGCGAACGGACGATCAGCGAAGGCATCGATTTGGTGAAAGTCGAGTTGCATGGTTTGCTCCATCTTTTCTTTTGAGTTCTTCGTACAGCATGAGCGAAACGTGCCTACGTCACAATGTACAGTTCACCAGCTATGACAGTTAAACTGGTCCGGCAACTCGCTCTGTGTAGGATCTCTCGGATCATCGGCACTCTTGTCACCAACCGCTACGGGCACACTCAAAGCCCGCTGTAATTGCGAGCAGCCAGATAGCGATCAAGGGAAAACACCAGAGCGGCAATAATTGACCATAGCGCAGTGAATCGATTGGTCAACTCAGTTGAAAGGACTTCATTTGCCCGCTACCCGTACGAGCAGAGAACCTGCACATTACTCCCGTGCAATCTCGGCAAACTGCCCTGCGGTCAGGCTAGCCAGCGCCTGGGCAGACAGCTCCACTTCAAGGCCACGTCTGCCTGCACTGACATAAATGGTAGGAAACCGCTCGGCACTGCTGTCAATGAACGTTCTCAAGCGTTTCTTCTGCCCCAACGGGCTGATTCCGCCTACCAGGTAGCCGGTAGCACGTTGGGCTACCTGAGGATTCGCCATGTCTGCCTTTTTGACAGACGCCGCATGGGCCAAGGCTTTCAGGTCAAGACTGCCACCTACCGGAACGATAGCCACCAGCAACTCTTCCTTCTCGGTAGCTGCCAACAATGTTTTGAACACCCGGACGGGTTCAAGTCCAAGCTTGTCTGCCGCCTCAAGTCCATACGAAGCGGCTTTGGGATCGTGTACATAACTGAGCACGCGATGCTCTATCTTGTACTTTTTAAGCAGGTTTATCGCTGGTGTCATGCCATTATCCTTGTGGCTTTATGATCCAGTTTGTCTCTGCCTTTGCAGCGTGTAAAGCCTTGTAACGCCTTACTTGGGGCGTCCCGCAAGCGTGACCTGAAACACGCCTTATAAAGTTCCCTTTCAAACAAGTGTTTTGCCTGTCATAAAATATCCTGCTTCGCTCATCACAATTTTCTATGGGGATGAAAGAAGAACCTTTGACAACGTTCGATTTTGAAACTAACTTTTCGTTTCCGAAAGGATGTAGTTTCACTTTTTTTCTACTACCGCAATAAATACAACAATCAAGAGGCTCCTCGTATGAGTACTCCACTAATGCCCACCCTACGTGGGCAATGCATTGCCGAGTTTTTGGGAACAGGATTATTCATTTTCTTCGGAACCGGTTGCGTCGCTGCCATGAAGGTTGGCGGAGCCACTCTAGGGCTCTGGGAAATCAGCATCATATGGGGCATTGCGGTCAGCATGGGGGTTTACTTGAGCGCTGGCGTGTCGGGTGCACATCTGAGCCCTGCCGTTACCATTGCGCTTTGGCTGTTTGGCGGCTTCGAACGTAGAAAAGTCCCGCTCTACATCATTTCGCAGATCGCAGGCGCTTTTTGTGGCGCCGCGCTGGTATACGGCCTGTATAACAGCCTCTTTTTCGAATACGAACAGGCTCACAATATGGTACGCGGTAGCGTAGCCAGCCTTGAGCTTGCGGGTGTGTTCTCCACCTATCCGAACGCAGCCCTGTCTGTTGGTCAGGCGTTCCTGGTCGAGATGGTCATTACCGCCATCCTGCTAGCCGTGATCATGGCCTTGACCGACGATGGCAATGGTCTTCCGCGCGGCCCGCTGGCCCCGCTTCTAATTGGTTTGCTTGTCGCTGTGATCGGTGGATCCATGGGCCCGCTGACAGGCTTCGCCATGAACCCGGCTCGTGACCTGGGTCCTAAACTTATGACCTTCCTGGCTGGCTGGGGTGATGTAGCCCTGACCGGTGGCCGCGATATACCCTACTTCCTGGTACCGATCTTCGCGCCCATCCTGGGTGCCTGCCTGGGTGCCGCTGCTTACAAGGCACTCATCTGCCGTCACCTGCCCAGTCTTGGCTCAGCAGCGTGCGACATTCCAGTCAAAGAAACCTCAGTTGAAACGAATAAGAAAGACGCCGCCGCTCAGCCCAAGATCAGCGCGTCACAGGCTCAATAATAAGGATTTCCATCATGTCTAATAACAAGCATTACATCGTGGCCCTGGACCAGGGCACCACCAGCTCCCGCGCCATCGTGCTGGATCGTAACGCCAATGTGGTGAGCATTGCTCAGCGTGAATTCGCACAGATCTATCCGCAAGCCGGCTGGGTCGAGCATGACCCGATGGAAATCTGGGCCACCCAGAGTGCTACCTTCGTGGAGGCCCTGGCTCATGCAGGCATTAGCCATGACGATGTAGCCGCCATCGGTATTACCAACCAGCGCGAAACCGCCATCGTCTGGGACAAGACCACAGGCCGCCCGATTTACAATGCCATCGTATGGCAGAGCCGCCAAAGCACAGAGATCTGCAATCAGCTCAAGCGTGACGGCATGGAAGAGCATATCCGCCGCACGACCGGACTGGTCATCGACCCCTACTTTTCCGGTACCAAGATCAAGTGGATCCTGGACCACGTAGAGGGCAGCCGTGAGCGCGCCCGCCGTGGCGAGCTGCTGTTCGGCACTGTCGATACGTGGCTGATCTGGAAGATGACCCAGGGCAAGGTCCATGTCACCGACTACACCAATGCCTCGCGCACCCTGATTTTTGATATCCATAAGCGTGACTGGGATCCCGTGATGCTTGAAGCACTGGATATCCCCCGCGAAATGCTGCCGGAGGTTCGCTCCTCCTCCGAAGTCTACGGCTATGCCACTCTGGGCAGCAGCCAGGAAACCGGCATTCCGATCGCAGGGATTGCAGGTGACCAGCAAGCCGCCCTGTTTGGCCAAATGTGTGTAGAGCCGGGCCAAGCCAAGAATACCTATGGCACCGGCTGCTTCCTGCTGATGAACACTGGTGAGAAAGCAGTGCAGTCCCAGCATGGTTTGCTAACCACTATTGCCTGCGGACCGCGTGGTGAAGTGAATTACGCACTGGAAGGCGCCATCTTTAATGGTGGCTCTACCGTTCAGTGGCTGCGCGATGAGCTCAAGGTCATTAACGAATCCCTGGATTCCGAGTACTTCGCCACCAAGGTGAAGGACAGCAATGGTATCTATCTGGTACCGGCCTTTACCGGCTTGGGCGCTCCCTACTGGGATCCCTATGCCCGCGGAGCCATGTTTGGCCTGACCCGCGGCGTCAAGGTTGAGCATCTGATTCGTGCAGCCCTGGAGTCGATTGCCTATCAGACTCGCGACGTACTGGATGCCATGCAGCAGGATGCCGGCGAGCGTCTACGCTCGCTACGTGTGGATGGCGGTGCCGTCGCAAACAACTTCCTCATGCAGTTCCAGGCCGACCTTCTGGGCACCTGCGTAGAGCGCCCCGAAATGAAGGAAACCACTGCCCTTGGTGCAGCGTATCTGGCTGGCTTGGCCACCGGCTTCTGGAGCAGCCTGGACGAACTACGCAACAAGAGCACCATCGAGCGCGTGTTCGAGCCCACCTGTGATGGCGACCATCGCGAGGAGCTTTACAAGGGCTGGAAGAAAGCTGTCGAGCGTACTCGCGGCTGGGCGCAGGACTGATGTCATTGGACGGGGCGACTGGGAAGTCGCCCTTTTCACATCAGAATGATGAAGTTGATGCACTGAACTGGCGCCCGGCGCCTCGCTACGGCATTCTTCCTGTCAAACCACCGTTGAAGGAAGATTGCATGAGCCTGGCGCCCCGTCAGCAGAACATCCTGGACCTTGTCCGCGAGCGTGGCTATGTCAGCATCGAGGAGCTTGCCCAGCATTTCACCGTAACCCCCCAGACGATTCGTCGAGACATCAACCAGCTGGCCGAAAGCGGTTTGCTGCGTCGTTATCACGGTGGTGCCGCCCATGACTCCAGCGTGGAAAACACGGCTTACACCATGCGTGCTGGACAAATGCGTGATGAGAAGCGTCGTATCGCGGAGGCCGTTGCAGCACAGGTCCCGGATCATGCCTCATTGTTCATTAACATCGGTACGACGACCGAAGCGATCGCTCACGCGCTGCTCAATCACCGTAGCCTGAAGATCATTACGAACAACCTCCATGTTGCGAACATCCTTAGCGCGAAAGAGGACTTCGAAGTCCTGATTGCAGGTGGCAGCGTGCGCAGTGACGGCGGCGTGGTAGGCCAGGCGACGGCTGACTTCATCAAGCAATTCAAAGTGGACTACGCGCTGGTTGGCATCAGCGGCATCGATGAAGACGGCACTCTGCTGGATTTCAATTATCAGGAGGTTCGCGTTTCACAGGCCATTTTCGAAAACGCACGCAAGGTCTTTCTGGCAGCCGACTCCAGTAAATTCGGACGCAGCGCCATGATTCGCCTGGGCTCGCTTGAGCAGATCGATGTGCTCTTTACCGAGTCTCAACCAGACGAAGCCTTTACCCGGCTGCTCTCTCAATTCAAAGTCCGTCTTGAAATCGCCTGACCAGAGTGTCAGGCCTTTCACATTTAATTCATTTAAGTTCGTTTATTTTCCTTTTAGAGTTTTTTTATCGGTTTGCGACTGGCGCAAGACAACTATTTTGTCTACGATTGTTCGAATACGAACATTGATGTTCGTTTATAACAGGAGACGCCCATGCCTCAGTCCACTTTGCTCGGGACGCCGCCCCTTTCCGAGATCTACGACATCGCCGTGATCGGCGGTGGTATCAATGGTGTTGGTATTGCAGCCGATGCCGCAGGCCGTAACTTGTCCGTCTTTCTCTGCGAACGTGACGACCTGGCGAGACATACCTCCTCGGCCAGCAGCAAGCTGATTCATGGTGGCCTGCGTTATCTCGAACATTACGAATTTCGACTGGTACGCGAAGCGTTGGCCGAACGCGAGGTACTGCTGGCCAAGGCTCCGCATATCGTCAAGCCCATGCGCTTCGTCCTGCCGCACCGGCCACATCTGCGTCCGGCCTGGATGATTCGCGCAGGTCTCTTCCTTTATGACCACCTGGGCAAGCGTGAAAAGCTCCCCGCCTCCCGTGGTCTTCGGTTCGGTTCCGATAGCCCTCTGGTCAGTGATATCAACCAGGGTTTCGAGTATTCGGACTGCTGGGTAGACGATGCACGCCTCGTTGTACTCAACGCCATGGCTGCCCGCGAGCGTGGCGCCCATATTCATACCCGCACCACCTGCACAAGCGCCCATCGCGCTAACAAACTGTGGCACCTGACCCTTCAGCGTGAAGACGGCAGCACCTTCTCGATTAAGGCAAAAGCCCTGGTCAATGCGGCAGGTCCATGGGTTGCCCAGATCGTTCGCGAAAACATCAAAGAGCGCTCGCCCTATGGTATTCGACTGATTCAAGGCAGCCACATCGTCGTGCCCAAGCTATATGAAGGCGATCATGCCTACATCATGCAGAACGAAGATCGTCGGATTGTCTTTGCGATTCCGTACCTGGGTCGTTACACCATGATTGGTACCACGGATCGTGAGTACAAAGGTGATCCAGCCAACGTACAAATTACAGAGCAGGAAACTGACTACATCCTGGGTGTGGCAAACGCACACTTCCGCCACAAGCTGACCCGCAGTGACGTCCTGCATACGTTCTCGGGCGTACGCCCCCTGTGTGATGACGAGTCAGACAATCCTTCAGCCATTACTCGTGACTACACCCTGTCACTGTCGGCTCCTGAAAACGATGCGCCTTTGCTGTCGGTCTTTGGTGGAAAACTGACCACGTACCGCAAGCTGGCCGAGTCGGCCATGCAGCAGTTGCAGCCGTTCTTCAAGACGATGGGACAGCCTTGGACAGCCAAGGCTACGCTACCGGGCGGAGAAGACATGACGACGCCTGAAGCACTGGCCAAACAGTTACAGGCACAGGTCAAGGATTTGCCAGCAGCACTTGCCCAGCGCTGGTCAACCACCTATGGCAACCGCACACGCAAGCTATTGGAAGGCGTTACGCAAATGGCCGACCTAGGCGAATGCCTGGGGGCGGACCTGTATGCGCGTGAAGTGGATTATCTCCATGCTTACGAATGGGCCAACGCGGCAGACGACATACTCTGGCGCCGGACCAAGCTGGGCCTTGAGTTTACCCCTGGTGACAAGACCAAGCTGGAAACCTATCTAGGCAGTCTGGATATCCGCAAGGCCAGTCACGCAGCAGCATAATGGATACGTGAATGAAACTGACCGAATCATGAGCCAGTTTCATTCATGCCCTCCTTGGCTTGGAAATCATTCATAATGGATACCTGCTGCACTCATCAGGATCCAGGCCATGCTCGAACTTCGTCACTTGAAAACGCTACACGCACTGCGTGAGGCTGACAGCCTTGTCGAAGCTGCCGAACGTCTTCATCTGACCCAATCTGCACTGTCTCATCAGTTCAAGGAGCTTGAAGAGCGCCTTGGTCTGAGCCTGTTCGTCCGCAAGACCAAGCCAGTGCGCTTTACCAGTGCCGGCCTGCGCCTCCTGCAATTGGCCGATGCGGTATTG
The DNA here is from genome assembly GCF_000478505.2 of Pseudomonas sp. HPB0071. Classification (NCBI taxonomy): domain Bacteria; kingdom Pseudomonadati; phylum Pseudomonadota; class Gammaproteobacteria; order Pseudomonadales; family Pseudomonadaceae; genus Pseudomonas; species Pseudomonas sp. HPB0071. The sequence continues at coordinate 573,224 of NZ_KI517367.1, forward strand.
CCTCAGCTTCGCAGTGCGGAACGTGACCTGTCACGCTTTGCTGGCGGCACTGCCGGGCGCCTCAACATTGCCATTGAATGCCATAGCTGCTTTCAGTGGCTGATGCCTACCATTGATCAGTTTCGTGATTCCTGGGCTGAAGTGGAGATGGATCTCGCCTCGGGCTTTTCATTCGCCCCGCTACCAGCCCTGGCACGTGGCGATCTTGACCTTGTCGTCACGTCAGACCCGATTGATCTCACCGGCATCACTTACATTCCGCTTTTTACTTATGAAGCGCAGCTAGCTATGGCCAACCAGCATCCCTTAGCTGGCAAGCCTTACATCGTGCCTGAGGATCTGGCTGAAGAAACGCAGATCACCTATCCGGTCGACCGTGAGCGTCTGGATATCTTCAGGCAATTTCTCGACCCGGCCGGCGTCGAGCCTGCCGGCATACGTACGGCAGAGCTGACGGTCATGATGCTGCAGTTGGTAGCATCCGGCCGGGGCGTATGTTGTCTTCCTAACTGGGCGCTCCATGAGTACAGCTCGCGCGGCTACGTGACCGCGAAGCGTCTGGGTGAGAAAGGCTTGTATGCCACACTGTATGCCGGTATTCGAGAGGACATGCTGGAAGCTCCCTTCATGCAGGACTTTTTACTAACAGCCAAGGACACATCCTTCGCTACGCTTGAAGGCGTCAGTGCGGCACGTTAGGGATCAATCTGACCGCTCCGTCAGTCGCCGGTACAGGTACGCCCCAAACACTAGCGCCGCAGCACTGGTTGCTGCCACGACCATGCGCTCATCAGGACGACGCCATCCTCCATCGACACTGCGATTGCCACTGGGAGGGCTGAACAGATTGCCCGAGGAGTGCTCTACCGGCTCCATTCGACTCAAGGCGCGATCCATAAAGATCCGGGACAGCCGAGCATAACCAGGCACCAGCGCATGGGCTGCACGAAGTACCGTGGCGGCTTGCCCTACTGTCGTAGACTTGCGTGGATAACGCGCCATGGAGAGGATGGCTCTGGCGACCTTTCGAGCATCATAAACAGGTGGCGTCGGCTTTATTGTCCTTCTACTGTAATTACCGCCGTCTCGCAGCCCTGGCGTATCGATGAACGCAGGGTAAACATCGCAGACATGAATATCGGACCAGCGCGTAAGCTCGCCTCTCAAGGCTTCGGTAAACCCTCTCAGGCCTGACTTGGCAGCCGAATAGGCCACTGCATAGGGAAGCGGTACCCAGCTGCCTACCGATAAGGTATTGATCAAAACCCCTGACCCTTGCCGTTTGAAAACCGGCACAACGGCGTAGGCGCCACGCAGATAGCCTAGAAGGTCGGTCTGCACGACGCGTTCATGCGCCTCAAAAGGCGTCTCATCAAACTTGCCTACCGCACCGATACCCGCATTGTTGACCCAGATATCAATCCGTCCGTGTCCAAATTCCAGCGCACGCTCGGCCAATTGCGAGACTGACTCCATCAACGTGACATCCGTAGGCACACCAATCGCCCGGCCTCCCAGGAGAAGACACTCGGCAACCGTATCGTCTAATGCCGCCTTATCTCGAGCAGCCAATACCAGGCAAGCCCCCTGTTGTGCAAACGCCTGAGCGGTGGCCCGACCAATCCCGCTGGAAGCGCCAGTAATGACCACAATGGCGCTATCTAGATTGCGTGCTTTCATCAGGTATCCCCTTTTGCTTTCAAGCTGATTAAAAGAGGACCCCGCTTACCGCCAGCCATTCCTTCATTCAGACATAAAAAAGCCCTCAAAATCATGAGGGCTTTTTTCAGTGAGGCCGGATTACTGGGAAGACTTGCTTCCGCCCGGAAACCCTGCGAAACGCTTGTTGAAGCTAGAGACGCGACCCTCGCTTTTCAACTGGCGCTGCTCACCGGTATAGATTGGATGCGAAGCACTGGACACGTCCAATGCCACATAGGGATAGGTCTTGCCTTCAAATTCCTGGGTACGATCAGTCTGTGCCGTAGAGCCGATCAGGAAGTAATGATCTGCTGTGGTGTCATGGAAAAGCACTGGCCGATAGTTAGGATGAATATTCGGTTTCATGGTACCTCCTGGATACTCGGTTGGACTCTACATCGAGCCGCTTCGTTACATTATAACGATACATTACCAATATAAGGTCTTGGCGGTGGCTTTCAACCCTTACCAGCAGATTAATTTCACTAAGGTCTGAAAACGGTACCCAGTCCCCGTAATAGCCTGTTGCCTTGAGTCATTCGGGCGGAAAAATGCAACTTACCCCCACAAATGCTTGTCGTTTCCCTGTGGAGCAATACCTCCCCACCCCAACGGAGCAACCGGTAAGGAACTATGTGCGGTATAGCTGGAGAATTACGTTTCGATAATCGTCCCGTCACCCTGGCCACGCTGGAACGGGTCACCCATCGCCTCGCTCAACGCGGCCCCGACGCCTGGGGCTTTCATAGCCAAGGCCCTGTTGCGCTAGGCCACCGACGCCTGAAAATCATGGATCTGGCAGAAGCCTCTGGTCAGCCCATGATTGACTCGGACACGGGCCTGTCGATGGTTTTCAACGGCGCCATCTACAACTACCCAGAGCTACGCAGCGAGCTGGAGGCCAAGGGTTATCGCTTCCATTCTGGCGGCGATACCGAAATTCTGCTCAAGGCCTATCACGCCTGGGGCAAGGAGATGCTGCCCAAACTCAACGGCATGTTCGTCTTCGCTATTTGGGATCGCGATAAGCAGCAAATGTTCACTGCACGCGATCGCCTGGGCATCAAGCCCTTGTACCTGAGTCAGACCAATGAGCGCCTGCGCTTTGCTTCAAGCCTGCCCGCCCTGCTTGAAGCAGATGATATCGATACCTCTCTCGATCCCGTCGCGCTGAACTACTACCTCAACTTCCATGCTGTTGTACCAGCGCCCCGCACCATCCTGAACGGCGTAAAAAAGATGCCGCCAGCCACCTGGATGGTCATTGACGCCAACGGCAAAACCGAACAGCAAACCTGGTGGACGCTGAATTACGGCCCAACTGCCGATGAAGCCAACTACACCATGGAAGACTGGAGCGGCGAAGTCCTGAACAGCTTGCGCGATGCTGTCTCGATTCGACAGCGGGCAGCCCGCGATGTAGGTGTGCTGCTGTCTGGCGGTGTGGACTCAAGCCTGCTGGTCGGCTTGCTGCACGAGTCCGGCGTACGCGATCTGCTGACCTTCTCCATCGGGTTTGAAGATGCAGGTGGAGAGCGTGGGGATGAGTTTCAGTATTCAGACCTGATCGCTCAGCGCTACGGTACACGGCATCACAGGCTGCGCATCAACGAATCTGAAATCATTGAGCAATTGCCCGCCGCGTTCAGAGCCATGAGCGAGCCGATGGTAAGCCATGACTGTATCGCCTTCTATCTCCTGTCGCGTGAAGTGTCCAAGCATTGCAAGGTTGTACAGAGCGGCCAGGGTGCGGACGAGCTTTTTGCAGGCTACCACTGGTATCCACAGGTTGATGGTGCGGCAGATCCGTTTACAGCTTACCGAGCCGCCTTCTTCGATCGTGACTATGCCGAATACGCAGCTACTGTTCAGGACAGCCGCCGTCTGGATCATGACGCTGCAGGTGATTTCGTTCGTCAGCACTTTGCACAACCCGGCGCAGTAGCTGGCGTTGATAAGGCGCTACGCCTGGACAGCACTGTGATGCTGGTAGACGACCCGGTCAAACGAGTCGACAACATGACCATGGCATGGGGCCTGGAAGCGCGTGTTCCTTTCCTTGACTATAAGCTGGCGGAACTGTCTGCCCGTATTCCGGCGCAGTTCAAGCTGGGAGACGGCGGCAAGCACGTCCTCAAGGAAGCAGCTCGCAAGGTGATTCCGGCAGAAGTCATTGACCGCCCCAAAGGCTATTTTCCGGTACCGGGCCTGAAGCATCTGCAAGGTAATACCCTGACCTGGGTACGTGAGTTGCTGCTTGATCCCAGCCAGGATCGCCAGCTATTCAATACTGCAGAAATCGATCGACTCCTGAAGAACCCTGACGACCAGATTACACCGCTACGGGGCTCCAAGCTCTGGCAGCTCGCCGCCCTTAATTTGTGGCTGAGTGAACATGGCCTATAAGTGTTGGAGTATTGCACGATGAAAGCCGCCTACTATAACAATCAGCGTCTTCAAAGGGCTCAGACGCCCAATTATGAGCGTCTACAGGCCCAGATGACTGGGGCTGAACGGGCTACGTGCCAATCCGTTTGCCTGCATTGCGGATGGGGTCGGATTCTAATCGGCCATACGTTCTCCGACGCATCGGTATTGGCTAAGGAACTTCTCAAGGAAGAGGCCGGCGAGCGAGACATCGCCCTATACGTGGCTGCGCCTCAGCAGGTACTGGCCTATGCACCGCAACAGCTTTTCCTGGATCCATCCGACACGTTGCGGCTGTGGTTCACCGACTACCGCCCCGCCCATGCGCCCTTCCGCGGCTTTCGTATTCGCCGGGCCTTTAGTGAAAGCGACTGGAGCGAGATCAATCGTCTCTACCAAACGCGCCATATGCTGCCCGTGGATATCAAAAAACTCACGCCCCGGCACAAAGGTGGCCCGGTCTACTGGCTGGCAGAAGATCAGGACACGGGCGCCATTATCGGCTCGGTCATGGGGCTGAACCACGCTAAGGCATTCAACGATCCCGAAGGCGGCTCAAGTCTCTGGTGTCTGGCTGTCGCGCCTGACTGCCCTCGCCCAGGTGTGGGAGAGGCTCTGGTTCGTCATCTGATTGAGCACTACGCCAGCCGCGGCCTGGCGTTCCTGGACCTATCGGTCATGCATGACAACAGTCAAGCCAAGCGTCTTTACGACAAGCTGGGCTTTTGGGAACTCCAGACCTTTACCGTCAAGCGCAAGAACGCAATCAACCAGACCCTTTTCCTCGGCCCTGGCCCTGAGGCAGGGCTTAATCCCTATGCCAAGATCATTGTAGATGAGGCTCAACGCCGCGGGATCGATGTACAAGTAGATAATGCCCAGGCGGGTCTTTTTACCCTCATACAGGGGGGCCGCCGAATCCGCTGCCGCGAATCACTGTCGGACCTGACCAGCGCTGTCACCATGACACTTTGTCAGGACAAGACCCTCACAATCCGGACACTCAAGGAAGCAGGATTACGGGTTCCTGATCAGTGTCTAGCCAGTGAAGATGAAGAAAACGAAACGTTTCTTGCCAAGCACGGCGCCCTGGTTGTAAAGCCGGTCAACGGTGAGCAGGGCAAGGGCGTCGCCGTGGATGTACGTGATCCTGAGCACCTGAAAGCCGCGATTGCCCAAGCTCGTCGCTACGACGATAACGTGCTGCTCGAAAGCTACCATGCAGGTCTTGACCTGCGCATTGTTGTCATTGGTCATGAAGTCGTGGCGGCCGCTATACGGCGTCCTGCCGAGGTCATTGGTGACGGCCGTCGAAACATTCATGAGTTGATCGAACACCAGAGCCGCCGCCGCCAGGCAGCAACCGGAGGCGAAAGTCGGATACCTCTGGATGAAGAAACCGAGCGCGCGATCAAGTCTGCCGGCTACAGTTATGACACGGTCCTACCAGAAGGCACCCGCCTGTTTGTCCGCAAGACAGCAAATCTTCATACCGGGGGCACGCTGGAAGATGTTACCGATATTCTTCACCCAGAACTGGCGCAGGCCGCGGTAGCCGCTGCCAAGGCCTTGGATATCCCAGTGACAGGCATGGATCTATTGGTACCGGCTGCTGATCAAAGTGAATACGTAATCATTGAAGCCAATGAGCGGCCAGGCTTGGCCAACCATGAACCCCGCCCTACGGCGGAGCGCTTCATTGATCTGTTGTTTCCCCTGTCTCGAGAGGTGCCCGCTTGAATAAGCTGCCGACACCGGATCTGGATTATCTGCGCCGTGTCCTGCTGGAAATGCTCGCCATTCCAAGCCCGACAGGCTTTACAGACACAATCGTCATGTACGTGGCCGAGCGCTTGAGTGAAATCGGCATTCCCTACGAGCTGACACGACGAGGAACGATTCGCGCCACACTAAAAGGACGTAAGGAAAGCCCCGACCGAGCGGTTTCCGCTCACTTGGATACGATCGGTGCCATCGTCAGGGAAATCAAGGATAACGGCCGTCTGAGCCTGGCGGCGGTAGGCCATTGGTCCAGCCGTTTTGCCGAAGGAAGTCGGGTCAGTATCTTTACCGACAACGGAACCCTACGTGGCAGCGTACTACCCCTGCTCGCCTCTGGGCATGCCTTCAATACCGAAGTCGACAAGATGCCCGTCAGCTGGGATCACATCGAGCTACGTCTAGACGCTACCACCAAAAGCCGTTCAGAGACGGAATACCTGGGTGTACGCGTAGGAGATTTCGTAGCTTTTGATCCGCTACCGGAGTTCACGGAGAGCGGCTACATCAGCGCTCGTCACCTGGACGACAAGGCAGGTGTAGCCGCTCTGCTAACGGCGCTCAAGATGATTCAGGAAGCCGGTATTGTTCCCCCCATAGACTGCCACCCTCTCTTTACCATCACGGAAGAAGTAGGGTCTGGCGCGGCGGGTGCATTGCCTTGGGATGTCAGTGAGTTTGTCGGTATCGATATCGCTCCGGTTGCTCCCGGGCAACAGTCCGATGAGCATCGGGTCAGTGTCGCACTGCAGGACTCAAGCGGCCCTTACGATTATCACCTGTCACGCCATCTGCTGCGTATCGCAGAGCGAAACAGCATTCCGGTCAGGCGTGACCTGTTCCGCTACTACTACAGCGATGCCCACTCTGCTATCAATGCAGGGCACGACATCCGGATTGCGCTTCTGGCGTTTGGCTGTGATGCCACCCACGGCTATGAGCGGACGCACATTGTCAGTCTGGCAGCACTAAGCCAGCTCTTGGTGGGTTATATGACCAGCCCGCCCGTGTTCGATAGCGACGCAGCGCCAGCAGATAATTCCGTTGACCGCTTTACGCATCAGCTCGATTTGGAAGAGACGCATCAGGACAACCAGACGCATCTGCCTCACATTGAAGAATTAATCAAAGAGGGCGGGAAAACATAGGGACCGATAACGCAGCCCCGCTGGGCGGCGTCCTCTCGCCAACTGGCCAAGCTGTACGTTAGCATCGCTGCCCGCTTCAGGAACTGCCGCCATGCTCATACCCTACGACATGCTCAACCCCGATACGCTAGGCAACCTTCTCGAAGACTTTGTTACGCGAGAAGGAACGGATAACGGTGATGAGACACCTCTGGAGACGCGTGTAGCACGTGCACGTCGGGCGCTGGAAAATGGGGAAGCCGTTATCGTATTCGAGCCGGACAGCGGCCAGTGCCAGCTGATGCTCAGACGGGACGTTCCCAAGGAGTGGCTAAACACTCCAGATGAAGAGACACTTTCCTGACAGGCCTGAATATTCAGTGCACTGACAATTTCGGCCCTATTACCAATACCGTCACGCCCAGCAGACACAGTGCAGCCCCTGCCAGATCGGTCCAGGCGGGTCTGGTTTTTTCAACCAGGCCCAACCAGGCCAGCGATGCCACGATATAGATCCCACCGTAAGCAGCATAGGCTCTGCCAGCGTAAGCCGCCTCCACACGTGTCAACACAAGCGCAAACAGGGTAAGCGATAAAAGTCCTGGGAGCAGCCACAGCGGACTCTTGCCCAGTCTGAGCCATAACCAGAATGTGTAGCAGCCGGCGATCTCAAAACAGGCAGCCAAGGCGAACCAGAAATAATTAAGCATGATATTTACACTTAGCCATCCTGGCGGAACGGCAATGCGTCTGTAGCAGCCTGCGCATAACGCTTGATGCCTTCGCGCTCCTGATCCAGGAACCCGCTCACGGCCTCACGAAGCCCAGGGTGTACCAGATAGTGCCATGAATGGGTAAAGACCGGCTCAAACCCTCGAACCAGCTTGTGCTCTCCCTGCGCGCCCGCATCAAAGCGGGTCAGCCCTTCACTAATGGCATGATCAATCCCTTGATAGAAACATGTCTCAAAATGCAGCCGGTCAAACTCGGCCAGACAGCCCCAGTAACGTCCGTAAAGGGTCTTTTCATCGCACAGGTAAAATGCCATAGCCACAGGTCGGTTCTCCTGACGAGCCAGGACAACGCGAATGGCCTCAGGCATGCGCTCAGCCAATTCGCTGAAGAACTCACGGGTCAGGTAGGGATCCTGCCCTCTTACGGCGTACGTATTGGCATAACAGGCATAGACAAAATCCCACTCCTGTTCAGTAAGCGACCCGCCCTCTCGCCATTCAAAATCGATACCCTGCCCTGCAACTTGCTCACGCTCCTTGCGAAGCTGCTTGCGCTTACGTGACGCCAGCGCATCCAGGAAGTCCTGAAAATCCCGATACCCTCTGTTGTGCCAATGAAACTGACACCCAAGCCGTTCGAGCCAGCCTTCTCGATCAGTCAACAAGTGATCTGTCGCTTCGTTGGTAAAATTGACATGCAGACTCGAAAGTCCGCGGCCCTCCAGCTTGCTGGTCACTACATGCAGTAGCTCCTCACAAGCTGTACGCTCCCCTAGCAGACGAGCGCCTCCTACCGGGGAAAAGGGAACAGCGGCAAGAAGCTTCGGGTAATAATCAATACCCGCACGGTGGCAGGCATCAGCCCAGGCCCAATCAAATACGTACTCTCCATAGGAGTGGTACTTTATGTAGGCAGGCATGGCCGCTCTCAACGTACCCTCTAGATCACGCACAATATAGTGCGCAGGCTTCCAGCCTGTACGACGCCCTACGCTTCCACTGATCTCCAGAGCATGTAGAAATTCATGCCGCATAAACGGCTGGTTATCCGGTAACAGCGCATTCCACGCCTGCGCAGGCAGCTCGGACAGGTTATCTAGCCGCTCGATAATCACTGATATCCCCTGTTGATTCACTGGCCTATCGGGCAAGACCTGATTCGAATAGTGACCTATTGTTTAGTCTGCTTAAACAGGTTTATTCGTCAGTCAGCCTCGTACGGCTGATATGACCGCTAAAAGGACAAAATTGCAGGCGAAAAAAAACCGCCTATAAAGGCGGTTTTATAAAGATGGCGTCCCCTAGGGGACTCGAACCCCTGTTACCGCCGTGAAAGGGCGGTGTCCTAGGCCACTAGACGAAGGGGACAAAACCTTCGATTGAAACCAGCACTTGCTGGCCCTAGAAATTTGGTGGAGCTAGACGGGATCGAACCGTCGACCTCTTGCATGCCATGCAAGCGCTCTCCCAGCTGAGCTATAGCCCCGTAACACAGTGCCACTTTAAACAAGTAGCTATATATGGCGTCCCCTAGGGGACTCGAACCCCTGTTACCGCCGTGAAAGGGCGGTGTCCTAGGCCACTAGACGAAGGGGACAAAACCTTCGATTGAAACCAGCACTTGCTGGCCCTAGAAATTTGGTGGAGCTAGACGGGATCGAACCGTCGACCTCTTGCATGCCATGCAAGCGCTCTCCCAGCTGAGCTATAGCCCCGTAACACAGTGCCACTTTAAACAAGTAGCTATATATGGCGTCCCCTAGGGGACTCGAACCCCTGTTACCGCCGTGAAAGGGCGGTGTCCTAGGCCACTAGACGAAGGGGACGAAACCTTCGATTAAAACCAGCCACTGGCTGATTCTGGGAATTTGGTGGAGCTAGACGGGATCGAACCGTCGACCTCTTGCATGCCATGCAAGCGCTCTCCCAGCTGAGCTATAGCCCCGTCGCTAAGACGGTGCGAATCTTAAGAGGCCTCGGTGTTTGTGTCAACGATATTTATGCATTCTTTTAAAATATTTTGCTGAATACACAAATACTTATGATTGAACCGGCTCTTTACAAAGCTCGCCCTGTCTATGCGTATATCCATATAGATCGGACAGAAACGGCATTTCTTTAGCTCATAAAAAAGCCCCGACAAGCGGGGCAAAAAGAACTAATGAACTTGCGCTAGCCCGTCAGCAGCGCGCTGACAGTCAGGTGAGCTATTTACCTCAGCTGCATGACAGGCTGATGACGCCGCCTGCCGCGCTGATGCTCAGCGCTTGCGTAGCACCACGGAGCCAATGGAGTAACCAGCGCCAAAGGAACTGAGTACCCCAAGGTCACCTGCCGTCAGGTCATCCTGATTCAGGTGAAGCGCAATCACCGAGCCCGCAGAGCTGGTATTGGCATAGGTATCCAGAATGACAGGCGCTTCATCTGGCTTAGCGTCACGCCCAAGCAGCTTTCGGACGATCAACTGATTCATATTCAGATTGGCCTGGTGTAACCAAAACCGCCGCACCTGCTCGACCGGAATGTTCAGTTCGGCCAGATGCTCGGCGACCAAATCGGCCACCATGGGGCATACTTCCTTGAATACCTTGCGCCCTTCCTGAACAAACAACTTATCTGGATTACTCATCCCCTCTTCCGCAGCGCGGTTGAGAAAACCAAAATTGTTACGGATATTGTTGGAGAACTGAGTCAGCAGCTTGGTCCCCAGAATATCGAACTGATGAGGAGACGCTGCCAGATCAGCCCGCTCGATGATCATGGCGGTAGCCGCATCGCCAAAAATGAAGTGACTATCTCGGTCTCTGAAATTCAAATGACCGGTACAGATTTCGGGATCCACCAGCAAAATCGCGCGAGCCTGCCCGAGTTGTACGCTATTGGCAGCTGCCTGCAGTCCAAACGTAGCCGATGAGCATGCCACGTTCATATCAAAACCAAATCCATTGATGCCAAGCGCCGCCTGCACTTCAATGGCGACCGCAGGATAAGGTCGTTGCAGGTTGGAGCAGGCTACGATAACCCCATCAATGTCTGCTGGCGTCTTCCCTGCTCGCTCCAAGGCTTCCCGCGCCGCGCTCACGCTCATCTCACACAGTACAGACCATTGATCATTACTGCGCTCAGGAATACGAGGCACCATGCGGACAGGATCTAGAATCCCATCCTTGTCAATGACATAACGGCTCTTGATTCCTGACGCCTTTTCAATAAAGGCCGAGCTGGATTCCTGCTTGGCCTCTTGCTCGCCTCGTGCTATCGCGTCGGCATGTTCCGTATTGTACTGATGAACATAGGCATTGAAGGAAGCGACCAACTCGTCATTGGAGATGCTGTTCGGCGGGGTATACAGGCCGGTACCGCTAATGACTGCCTGATGCACGATCATTCCTCTGATTTTTTATAAAATAAGCCGCTATTGTGCCGTAAATCTAGGCCAAACCCTATTGGCTTATCAGGCTGCCTAAATAGATGTTTTTTGCTGACTTTCCGCCTCAGCACCTATCTCCCTCACAAGTCGGCTTCCTCACCAGAGAGAACATGAAGAGCGCTAAAGATATTTAGTTTTTCATTTTTTCTTCATCGCTCTAAAACCAATCTGTAACCGATCCGTCATGAGCGACGGTAATACTGGCGCCGCTTTCGAATCGACCTGAGTCGATCACTGGAGCGGCCGTAAAAGCCGACTCGTTCAGCGGTGACGCACGTCGCCCTTATAAAATATGGAGATTGAGATATGCGTCTTTTTTCAGTAGGAACAGCCTCAGGTCTTTGTGGTGGCCTTCTATTGGCTATGAGCATTCCTGCCCATGCGGCGGTTGACGCCAAGCTACTGGATATGTTGAGAGCCAACGGCTCGATTACTCCGGCTCAGTACACTGAATTGAAAGCCGATCTGGATAACGAGACGCGCGCAGAACAGGCGAAGGTTGCTCAGCAGCAGAAACTATCCTCGTTTGAAGAAAAACTGGCCTGGGCAGCGAAAACCCAGATCAAAGGCGACGTACGCGTACGTCACGAGAATATCGATATCGATGGCGAACCGGACAATGGTCGTGATCGGGATCGTCAGCGAATCCGCGCTCGACTTGGTGTCTACAGCCAGATCAATCCTCAGGTCGATGCTGGTATTCGCGTAGCATCAGGCGGTGGCGATGATGCACGCTCCACAAACCAGGACATGACTAACTACTTCAACAAGAAGCAGATATGGATGGACCTGGCGTATATCGACTTTCATCCCACAGCTGTCCCCAATCTGCACGTCATTGGTGGCAAGATGCTCCAGCCCTGGGTAAGCATGGGTGATGTCATCTGGGATGGTGACATCAACCCTGAAGGCTTGGCCGCAACCTACAAGTATCCCCTGGGTGGATCAACCGAGCTGTTTGGCAGCGCCGGCTACTACGTCCTGAAAGATAACGTTGATGGCGAAGGGTACGAGTTCAAGCATGATTTGCGCCTGTATGCCGGTCAGCTGGGTGCCCGCTTTGCACCTACTGACAACCTGAAGGTAACTGTCGGTGGGAGTATCTACGGTTACGACAAGGACAAGGACAGCACGTGCGGCAACAGCACAACGACGCCCTGTGCCCTTCAAGCGAACGGCAACACGACCAACGAATTCAACCTGTATGAAGGCTTTGGTCAAGTCGATATTGGTGGCTTGGCCATTCCATTGTCGCTATACGGCCAGTATGTTGTTAACAGCGAGGCCGACGATAACGACACCGCTTGGTTGGCAGGCCTGAAAACCAAGGCTTACGGTATTGGCTTCGATTACAACTATCGCGACGTTCAGCGTAACGCCGTAGTGGGTGCGTTTACCGACTCCGACTTTGCTAATGGCTATGTCGGCTCTCGTGGGCACAAGTTCAAGGTCAGCTACGATATCGACAAGAACTTTGGCCTTGGCGCGACCTATTTTATGGCCGAATCTGACTTTGCTAGCCGCACCAAGCGTGATGCTGACGTTGATACCTTGCAGTTGGATCTTGAAGCCAAGTTCTAAGCCATCAGCTTCTGGCTTTTCGTAGCAAACAAGCGCCTGAAAATGGCGCTTGTTTTTTATAATGAGAAAAAATTACTGCTTGCGACATACCAGCTTGGCCTTGGTCGGCGTCTCGGCAGACTTGCCCGGCATACGCAGTGTTGCCGACTTGCCCGGCACAATTACAGGCTCTTCCTGTTCGCTGTCCTTAGGCCCATGTGCCTGTAACCAGCATTTGACTGGTGTCTTTTCGTTATTGGTTAACGTGATGGTCTGAGGCGCATCATTAGGTAATTCCTGACTGGAAGATTCAGCCAGAATATTGAGATCCCCTACATCCTGGTCAAGCTCAAGGCCTTGAGCCAGGCACACTGCTGGCATTATCGAGGCAGCGAAAACGAACGAAATAATTTTACGCATAGTGTTTCCCCATAAGGACCTATACGTTTGGGCACCGAAGTGAGCGCACTGTTCATTTTTGAAGCCTCCCAACCCTGCCTGCTGCAAGGTTGGGAGATACAGCTAACTATGTGTCGGGTATCACCGATTGACGAGCTGTGCCGCTCGAATGACATCGGCTCCAATCTCAGGCTCGTATTTCTTCACCAATGGCTGCATCGCCTCCCTCCATGCCTGCCGCTCGGATGGCGTCAACGTAACCAGCTTGCTGGTACCTGAGCCCAAAATGTTGTCACGATCCTTGTTATTAATCGCCTCAGCTTCCTTATTAACAAACTGCGTCACTTCGTCAGAAATCTGCTCAAGCTGAGTGCGGACGCCAAAGGGCAGCGAGTTCCAGAACTTCGAGTTAGTGATCAGCATATACACCAGCACGCCATGATTGCTTTCAGTAATGTATGGCTGAACGGTGTTGAGCTTTTGGCTGTAAAGGTTAGACCAAGTGTTTTCCGTACCCTGTACCTGCCCACTCTGCAGAGCCTTAAAGGACTGGCTGAATGGCAGTTTCAGTGCCGATGCTCCGATCTGTTTGAACTGATCCTCCAGCAGAGTGGAAGCCTGAATTCGGAACGCCAGTCCGTGCGCGTCTGCTGGCTTGCGCAGCTCGCGATTGGCAGAAAACTGCTTCATGCCGTTATTCCAGAACGCCAGCCCATAAATGCCCTGGCCGGCCATGGAGCCTAGAAGCTCACGACTTTTGTCCCGCTTCTCGAAGCGCTTGACGGCCTCAAGGTCATCGAACAGGAACGGCATATCAAAAATTTCGAGCTGCTTGGTGTACTGGTCGAATTTGGAGACCGAAGGCGCCAGCATCTGAACTTCGTTACGCTGCAGGGCGTCGAGCTCATCGGCATCGCCGTACAATGTCGAGTTCGGATAGACCTCGATTTTCACTTTGCCTGCCAGACGCTCCTGAACAAGCTTCTGGAATAGACGAGCACCCTTCCCTTTAGGCGTATCGTCCGTTACGACATGCGAAAATTTGATAACAATGGGCTCTTCGGCTACTGCCGGAGTGACATAAGCAACAGCGAGTGATGCCGCAAACAGTGTCGTAGCGACAAACTTGAACATAGTCTTCCCTTCTAACTCCGTGAAAGGGGCATGTTTCTTATTACGCAAGGATGGGTAATCGGCATAAAAGATCCAAAATCTGTTCACTGACATTTATTTTTCTTTTGTGACCGTTTTGGTCTTGTTTACCCGTGGCCTGTCGCGACAAAAAGCTCCCCAATGATTAAGCAGACCGTTCCGATCCCTAGTCGATAACCGTCTGCCAATCACGATGCAAAAAGCTGGCCTTATCGTAATGACTCATGCATCTGATAGTGGCCCCTATAAGAAAAGAAACTGAAGACTGTGCGAAACGTCCTCAACAGCTCGACTCGAAATGTTGAGGACGATGGGCTTTAGCGCTCTTCCTCACTCTCGTCCATTTGACTTTCATCGCCCACTGACTCGATGAAATCTTCATCCACGTCATAACTGCCACCAGGCACATTTTCTATCGAGGTGCCGTCTTCCTTTCCGGCGAAGTGAAAAGGCATGGCGCGTGTTGCGAATACATTTGACTCAATAAGATGCATGGTCATGTCCTCATAAGTATGCCTACCAACGGTGGACCTGCCTCATACCGGCCAGTTCGACACAGGAAACCCTTGTGAATCGGTTTGTCGCTCGGGTAGCGTGAGCGGTATCAAAAACGACAATAAAAAGGATCGTGACCATGAAGGCATTTGCGGTAGCAGGACTGCTTATGGCGGCCACCAGCGTCTACGCAGCAGACAGCACCTCGCACCTTGATACGGTTATACAAAAAAAGACACTTCGCGTTTGCACCACAGGCGACTACAAGCCGTACACCTTTCTCCGTGACGATGGCGTGTACGAAGGAATTGAGATCACGATGGCCGAGGCACTGGCCAAAAGCCTTGGCGCTGACGTTGAGTGGGTAAAAACCAGTTGGAAGACGTTAATGCCAGACTTTCTGGAGGGCCGCTGCGATATATCGGTAGGAGGCGTATCGATTTCCCTCGAGCGTCAGAAAAAAGCCTTTTTCAGTGACGCCATTACGGTGGATGGAAAGATCCCTCTGGTTCGCTGTGATGATGCCAAACGCTTTGAAACCATTGAGCAGATCAACCAGCCCTCGGTCCGCTTGATAGAGCCGCCAGGTGGTACCAACGAAGCGTTTGCTCACCGCGAGTTACCGCAAGCCCAATTGAGCCTCTTCAAGGATAACGTCACGATTTTTGAAAAACTTGTCAGCAAGGAAGCCGACGTCATGATTACTGACGCCTCGGAGGCATTGTTTCAACAGAAACGCTACCCCTCCCTGTGCGCAGTTAATCCAGATAAGCCCATGCAGTACAGTGAAAAGGCTTTTCTGCTGCCCAGGGATGATGTCGCCTGGAAAGCCTATATCGATCAGTGGCTTCACCTCTACAAAGCAACTGGTGAATATCAGAAAACCGTAGATCATTGGCTGGCCAAGCCTGACGCCTAAAATATTGTGGAGCAGTACGCTATCGGCCGGCCTGCTCCACAGCCTCTGGAGACTTCAACCTCTTCCCATTTGCCTGAGCTTTTCCAGGCGAAAGGCAAGCACCTGCTCCAATGCACTGAGCTTTTTTAATAGTTGCGTTCGCAGGGCTGTATCCTGGGTATTGCTGATTTCCTCCTTCAAACGGGCACGCTGATTAAAGAGCTCAATCTCTTGAGGGGGAATGCCCGCATTCTTCAGGACACGAAACGGCATTCGAAGCCCTTCAGGTGTTTGTAGCCATCCTTCATCGATTTTGGTTGGCTCGCCCTTGCCCTTCACCTGTTTCTGCCAGGCTGCCACCTCTCGCGCAATCCTGCGTTCGATTTCTTGCTCCAGTGTGCTCATAACGACTCCTGGATTAAACTGCCATACCTCTATAGAGCGATTAGGCGCCTCCGATGCTTAATGCTCGGCAGTACAGCCGACAGAATGAAGTTCTTTAGTTGCTCTAACAGAACCTCATAGCATTACCAGAAGCGCTATAGTCATAAGCTGCCGACTACCGCCTGAGGTCCCGCGTGAATTTTGCAGCCGCACAATGCCTAAACTCCCGATTCTGGCGCGACGACGCACTGCCGTTCATCGAGATTCGTACAGTCAATGATGGTCGTCAGGTAAGTCATGCCAAGCATACGCATGACACCTTCTCCATCGGGGCCATTACGGCGGGTCGAAGTCACTACCTCAATGCCCGAAGCCAAACCCAGATAAGCCAGGGCTCCGTTGTGATAGTGAATCCTGAGACGGTACATGCCTGTAATCCCGTCAAGGGCGAACACTGGGCCTATCAGATGTTTTATATCGATACGCAGTGGCTGGGCAGGCTACAGACGGAGTCGGGATATAGCACGCAGGACTCATTCGTGCCGTTTGATGTCATCCATACGCGCGTACCTGCCCTACACACAGGACTCGTCAGGCTGCATGAAACACTGACATCACCATGTAACGACAGGCTTTACAAGCACAGCGCAACCCTCGACTTTTTTCTCCAGCTGCAACGATCGCTTTCGACGCGCCCCGCTAAAGCTCCAGAAATACCCCATGTACACCTTAAGCGAGCCGCCGACTTTATCCGTGAGCACTGCGCTGAACCGCTGACCCTGGATGACATCGCCACCGCGGCGGAATTATCGGCGTCCTATCTCATCAGGGCGTTCAAGGATCACTATGGCTTGACGCCCCATGCCTACTTGATCAACCGACGTATCCAGCTCAGCCGCCAATGGCTTCGGCAAGGACACAGTCTTGCTGACGTGGCGATGGCAACCGGTTTCGCTGACCAGGCTCACTTCCAGCGCACTTTCAAACGGCACCTGGCTGCTACGCCTGGGCACTATCGCGGCTGACATTTGCCTTCCTCATTAACCTTGTAAAAGGTAAAAGGCACTGGCGACCAGCAACCCTGCCATCATCCGATTCAGGAACCGAACACGACTTGGTTTTTGCACATAACGGCGCAGAAAACTACCGGTAAATGCCCAGCAGGCAACCGAGCCATAGCAAACCACGAAGTAGAGGATGGCAAACGTCCAGACCATGACCGTATTGCCATCGGCAACGAAAAGCCCCATACCTGCCAACGAGGCCAGCCAGGCTTTAGGGTTCAGCCATTGCATCAGCGCGCCGCGCATCATTGAGGGGCCAGAACCTTCCTCTTTTATATCCAGCACCCCATCATCCATTGCAAGCTGGTAGGCCATATAAAAAAGAAAGGCAACGCCACTCCATTGAATGAGCTTGATCAGTTCCGGGATGCGGGCCAGCACTTCGTACAATCCCAGACCAATAAGCAAAAGAAGTGCTGTAAAGCCGGTCGTTGCTCCTGTGACGTGCCTAAGGCTCTTACGAAAGCCATAACAGGCTCCCGAACTTAGGGCTACAAGATTGACGGGACCAGGTGAAATAGAAGAAGCCAGAGCGAAGCCGGCCATGGAAAACAACACGTCCATTGATGTCTGCTCATGTGTTCAAGGAACAGACACCATATTTCTCCAGCCTCATGTGGTATTGAATAAAATTACCCTTCTACTGAAGACCTAGTGAATCAATTCAGAGCCGGATATTTCATTATTACTCCAGCCCCAAGTCTTATCTTGCTGGCCGTCCCAGTGATAAAGCGTCTCTTCTCGTCTAGTCGACAGTAGCCATCCTGTTCGAGCGCCTACCAAGGTAGTAACCGCATGCCTGCGTCCAAATACATTGTGACGGGCTAAAAACAAGGCACTGTCACGCAACCAACCAAGGGCCTTGCTATGCGACTGAAACAGTGGAGTCAGAAAACGGCTGGCTTGCCGGTAATAACGTAAATGCTCACGGCGGGCGACACTATAGGCCTCAAAGACAGTTGGCCAGTGGTCTCGGGAGGGCATCGACATATCTACGGCATCGGCCAGCGCAGCGGCATCGACCAACGCCATGTTTGCACCCTGACCCAATTGAGGACTCATTGCATGTGCGCAATCACCGATAGCCAGTACTCGCCCATCACTCCAGCGTTGCATCCAGACATCTGCGTAAGCGGCAAATGCTAGTTGCTCTGATTGATTAATGTGTTGCAAGAAAGGCCTTGCGGTTTCGCCAGCCAATTTCACAACCTGCCTTTTCCAGCTATCCAGACCCGCTGTCTGCCATTGGGGATAATCGATGACGGGCAGACTCCAGAACAGGCTGCTCAGCTGGGCATCGCGTTTTTGATGCGTACAGCCTGTAGGCATGATTCCGAACATCTCAGAACAGTGTCTGTACCATTGGCGTAACTCTGTAGAGTCCGCGTGTGCTGGCGTCGAGACCATGCTCCACAACGCACCCCATGGGTAGGGTTTGACATGTTGTTTAACAGCCATCTGCCCACGTAATGCCGAACGTGTTCCGTCTGCCAGAATCAACGCAGCAAAATCACCTAACAAGCTCTCGTTGCCCTGTGCGTCTCGATGAAAAAGCTGGACGTGACTTGATGTTTGATGAAAACGGGTGATGTCACTGCTGGTTTCTATACTGACGCCTGCATATCGCGCAGCGTTCAGTAAGGAAGTCATCAGGACGCCGCGGTGAATACCCAATCCAAAACTACCTGGCCTCCAAGCATCATAACGGGTATCCAGAACGACGCGTTTGCCCTGCATGGATGTTCCGTAGAGGCGGCTGACTGGCGCACCTAGAGCAGTACATTCGGTCAGCACGCCCAACGTGTGTAACACTGCCAACCCCGAAGGTTGCAATAGAATGCCTGCACCAACCGTCCGCAACTCAGGTACACGTTCGAACAGCCTGACCTGATAACCCCTGCGGGCCAGGAAAGTAGCCGTAGCCAAACCTGCGGTACCTGCCCCAACGATCCCTATTGCCACCTTCTCCATAGCCATACTCCTGTTATTGGCTGAGGTACATTCTACGTCTCTCGAATAGCGACGAGTGAGCAGGCTGGCAGCCTTGATTGTCCGCAAATCGCTTTTTATGTATCCACACATTGGTGGAGCACGGCTAAATCACGATTAGCTCTCACCTAATACAGATGTGATTAAGTAAAATCCGCCGCCCTGGATTTCCCGCTACTGATTTACGAAAAGGATTTCATATGTTTCTTATCAAGAAATGGTTCGCCCTGATTTTTGTTGCCTCCTTCCTGGTCGCCTGCTCTGGTGCCAACACCCCGGAAAGCGTTGCGGAGCGCTTCATAAAAGCGGCTTACACCCAAGACCTCGACACCATGATGGATCTGATCGATGTACCCAAGGATGCGGATGCGAACGCAAAGGACTTTGTACGTGGCAAGTTTCAGATGCTGCTTACGGAAAGGGCTAAACAGGCCGAATCACTGGGTGGCGTCAAGAGTATAAAAGCCGAAAAAACAACCTATAACGATGACAAGACACGCGCCGATGTCAGCGTAACGGTTACTTTCAAAAAAGACGGCGAAACCCGTACTGAACACACTCATCTAATTCAGAGCGACGGCGACTGGAAGATCAAGATCTGATTGGACGAGGGCTTTGTCCACATCGGATAAAGCCTTTTGCTATTCGACAGATGAACAGTTTGTGTCGTTGGGCTCTAACAGCCCTGCTGTGCATGGGCCTGGCAATAACGGCCTACGAAGGCCGCCAGCCTCAGGCATTACCTACCCTACCTGGGCAGCGCCTGAGCCCGTCGTCACTGGCAGTTGGCGACTGGCTGTTTCGACTGGGAACATCAACAGACAGTCGAATCGTAGAACAGGTAAGTGGTAGCAGGTTTTCCCACGTAGGCATGGTTGTCGCCACAACACCTACGGTCCTGATCGTTCATGCCACAACAGACGATGATCCTGCACATCCAAACCAAGTCCTGCTTACGCCTTTAGATGAGTTTCTAAAGCCAGACATGGCAAGGCATTTCGCAGTAGCACGGCCGACTTTTTTGAATCCTGAACAAAAGGAACGCATTGCGCAGTATCTGAAAAGTACTTTGGGACGAACCTTTGTGCTCGAACCGCGCGACAAGCCCCATCTTTATTGCACAACACTATTGGCTGAAGCGATTGCTACTCAACTACCCTCTTTCGCGCCCCGCTGGACAAGTCTGGATGTCCCAGTTTTCCGAGGTGACTATCTTTTTCCTCAGGCATTCGCGGATTATCCCGGACTTGAATGGATTTACCGCCAATAACAGGCAAGCAGGGTTGAGCAACTCAACCCTACTCTTACCGTAAGCCCTTATGCCTCTACGGACTGCCATTGCTTGCTGAGGCGCTTGTCGGAGACAGGCATCTGCGTACCCAGCTGCTGAGCAAACAGCGACACTCGATACTCCTCCAGCATCCATCGATACAAGACCAGATTCTCATCATGCTTGCCCTCTTGAGCATGCTTGGTTGCCCTAGCCTTGTATTGCTCCCAGTAACCCGTTAATTCGCTCGTCCAGACCCGATCCCGCTGAACCTGAGACCCCACCTTGTCCAGACGCTGATCGACAGCCTTGAGATAGCGCGGATACTCCTTAAGCCATTGCAGAGGCGTTTCACGAACAAATCCAGGGTAAACCAGAGCACTGAGCTGTTGCTTGATATCGTTGAGCGCCATGGCCTGAGCCAGATCGATCTTGCCTTTGAATCGCTTTTGCAGGGCATGCCACTGCTTGAGAATCTCCAACACCAATCGTGCCGTACGCTCGGCATGCTCGGCCAGCCCGCCTCGCTTTTTCTCGGCCAGCGACGCCAAAGCAGCCCCCTCTCGAGGCAACGGCTGTTCACCGTCCAGAATGCAGCTATCAAGGCTGGCCAGAAGGATATCCTCAACCAGTGAGTCGATACGTCCCAAGTCTCGATAAAGCAATCCTAGCTCGGTCAGCCCAGGCAGCTTATTGCGCAGGAACTTGACCTGATCGCTCAACTGCTGCAACAAAAGCCGCTGTAGTGCCCGGCGATGCTGGAACTCCGCTTCCGACTGGGTAGAGAACCGGCCCTCCTTGACTACACCGTTCTCCTCCACCAGCGCCGGATACACTGTCATGGAGAGACCTGCAATCTTTTGCTGGGCCTGCTGTGGGACGATTGCAAAAGCTTTAGCCTCAACAGGCTTTTGCTGTTCGGCCTTTTGCTGAGGAACGGCCAGAGCGGCCTGGCTGGCTTCGGCAAAACGGGCTGTCAGCTCTGTGAGGTCACGGCCTTCACCCAAGTACTTGCCGCTGGCATCGACAACCTCGATGTTCATTCGAAGATGTCTATCAAGCAGATTGGCAGCCTCCGGCCAGGCATCTTCAGGTATCCGCGCCCCGGTCATGCGTAACAGCTCACGTCCCAGGCTTTCGTATAGTGATCCTTGTCCAAAGGTGATCTTGCTCAATGCTGCCTTGACGAAATCCGGAACCGGAACAAAATTCTTGCGAATTGCCTTGGGCAGGTTGCGCACCAACGCAACGGCCTTGTCGTATAACAACCCTGGCACGAGCCATTCCAGTCGCTCCGGTGGCAATTGTGACAACAGGGGCGCCGGTACACGCAGGGTAACACCATCGCGTGGCTGGGCGGGGTCAAACTCGTAAGTCAGCGGTAGCTGCAGATCGCCGATACGTAACGTATCTGGATACTGCGCTGCGGTAACCTCGCTGGCCTCACGGGCAAGCACATCCTCCTCGCGCATGATCAGCAGCTGCGGGTTCTTAGCGCTTTCCCGCTTGTACCAGCTGTCAAAGGTTGCTGTCTGGTAAATATCGGCAGGCAAACGAGCCGAGTAATACTCGAACAGTGTCTCTTCATCGGCAAGAATGTCACGCCGACGCGCTTTGGCCTCCAACTCATCAAGTCGCTCCAGCAGTTGGCGATTGGCGCTCAGGCACTTTGCGCGCGACTGGATCTCGCCTCTCACCAAGCCTTCACGAATAAACAACTCACGAGAAACGGCAGGGTCGATAGGCCCATAATGCACGGGCCGTTTGGCTACAATGATCAGCCCATACAGCGTAATCTGCTCGTAAGCAATTACCTGTCCTCGACGCTTCTCCCAATGTGGTTCGAAGTAATTAGCCTTGGTGAGATGGCGCGCCAGCGGCTCGATCCAATCCGCGTCGATCTTGGCTACCATGCGTGCAAACAGTTTGGTCGTTTCAACCAGCTCGGCCGCCATTACCCAGTTTGGCTTCTTGCGGCCAATAACGCTGGATGGATGAATCCAGAAGCGTCGCTGGCGGGCCCCCTGAAAGTCGCCCTCTTCAGTCTTGTTACCAATTTGGCTTAAGAGACCTGACAGAATGGCCTTGTGCACCGAGGCATAACT
Source organism: Pseudomonas sp. HPB0071 (assembly GCF_000478505.2). Taxonomy (NCBI): domain Bacteria; kingdom Pseudomonadati; phylum Pseudomonadota; class Gammaproteobacteria; order Pseudomonadales; family Pseudomonadaceae; genus Pseudomonas; species Pseudomonas sp. HPB0071. The sequence continues at coordinate 595,738 of NZ_KI517367.1, forward strand.
TTTCGCCCGCTGTGCAGCCTCGGCCGCTTCGGCCTGCAGGGCAGCTTTGGTGTTGACTTTCTTGTCAGTCGAAGGCGTGCTTTCTTCGATTACAGGCGCCTGAACAACAGGCTGTGCGTCGGCAGGCTTACTCTTGAGCTTGAGCTCCCGGCAGATCAAGGTCAGCTGACGGTGCGCATCTCGCCATTCACGCAGGCGCAAGTAATTGAGAAAATTTCTGCGACACCAGCTACGAAGCGCATTCGAGCCAAGCGCCTGGCGCTGCTCCTCGAAGCCATGCCACAGCTTGATTAGCGCACCGAAGTCCGAGTCTGGATCTTTCCACTGGGCATGAGCCTGATCGGCAGCCTGCTGACGCTCCGCCGGGCGATCACGGGGATCCTGCACAGACAATGCACTGGCTACAATCAGAACGTCGGAAAGACTGCCCTGCTCTGCCGCCTCCAGCAGCATGCGGCCTAGGCGAGGATCGATTGGCAGGCGTGCCAGTTGCCGTCCTAATGCTGTCAGTTGTCCCTGATTCGTTACCGCCGACAGCTCTTGAAGCAGCGTAAAACCATCCTTGATCGCCTTGCCATCCGGTGGCTCGATGAAGGGAAAGTCCTCAATCCGACCGAGCCGCAGGTGCAGCATCTGAAGAATGACCGCGGCCAGATTGGTCCGCAGAATCTCAGGGTCCGTAAAAGCTGGACGTGAAAGAAAATCTTCTTCGCTATACAAACGAATGCAGATACCGGGCTCCACCCGTCCACAGCGCCCCTTACGCTGATTGGCACTGGCTTGGGAAACCGCCTCGATAGGCAGCCGCTGAACCTTCGCTCTATAGCTGTAGCGGCTGATACGAGCCGTGCCGCTGTCGATCACGTAACGAATGCCCGGGACGGTCAATGATGTTTCTGCCACGTTGGTAGCCAGCACGACACGCCGTCCGGGGTGAGATTGAAAGATTTTCTGCTGCTCGGCGGGTGTCAGTCGAGCATACAGTGGCAAGATTTCCGTATGCTTGAGGTTGGCTTTACGCAGCACCTCGGCCGCATCACGGATTTCACGCTCTCCTGGCAAAAAGACCAGTACGTCACCAGGACGCTTATGCTCACTGCGCTCATAGGCCTCTAACTCATCCAGCGCCGCCAGGATGCCTTGATCAACGCTCAGATCGTCTTCCAGGCGTTCGCCATCTTCATCCGTTTCTGCGGCCAAAGGACGATACCAAGTCTCGACCGGATAGGTCCGTCCCGACACTTCGACGATGGGGGCATCGCCGAAATGTTTGGAGAAGCGCTCCAGATCAATGGTCGCTGACGTGATGATCAGCTTGAGATCCGGGCGCCGCGGCAGCAGGGTCTTCAGAAAGCCCAGCAGAAAATCGATGTTCAGACTGCGCTCATGCGCCTCATCGACAATGATCGTGTCATAGCGCTCAAGGTAACGGTCATGCTGGGTTTCAGCCAGGAGAATGCCGTCAGTCATCAGCTTTATCAGGCTGCGCTCATTGGACTGATCCTCAAAGCGCACCTGATAACCTACCAGCTCCCCCAAGGGAGTACCGATTTCTTCAGCAACACGGCTGGCTACACTACGCGCCGCCAGGCGACGCGGCTGAGTATGACCGATCAGGCCGTGTATACCTCGGCCGATCTCCAGACAGATCTTGGGCAACTGCGTGGTCTTGCCTGAGCCGGTTTCACCGGCGATCACGACTACTTGATGCTTTTCAAGCGCCGCCTTGATCTCTTCGCGCTTGGCGGCGATGGGCAGGTTGTCGTCATAGCGCATGATCGGCACACTGGCACGACGCGCCTCCACTTTGGCGCAGGAGGCCTGAAAGCGCTCTGTCCACTGTGCAAGCCGGGCATCATCAGGCTTCTTGCGCAGGTCACCCAATTGGCGACGCAAGCGGTGCCGATCGGCAGTAAGGGCTTGGTCCAGACGCTTGGAAAGTTGTTCGAAAGACGATGTTTGCTCAGTCATTGAATGCTATATGGCAACCATTTCAAGTAGGAACCTGAAAGGCTGGCTCGGTTCGCCAGTTCAGGCACCTTATAAAGAGAGAGATGGGCATTGTCGCAGGCTTGCCCAAACGAAAACGACAAAGCCCCGAAAGTCGGGGCTCTGTGCAGGAAAAGCCGATCAGGCCTTGAGCTTTTTCAGCTCGGCATCACGCAATTCGCGGCGCAGAATCTTGCCGACATTTGTCGTAGGCAGACTGTCTCGGAACTCGACCTGCCTGGGTCGTTTATAGCCTGTCAAATTATCGTGCATGTGCTTGAGCACCTGCTCGGTCGTCAGGGAGGCACCAGGCTTAGGTACAACGAATACCTTGATCTGCTCGCCCGCCTTTTCATCCGGCACGCCAATCGCGGCACACTGCAGGACGCCTGGTAGCTGAGCCAGTACATCCTCCAGTTCATTCGGATACACGTTGAATCCGGAAACCAGAATCATATCCTTTTTACGATCCACGATTCGGATATATCCGTCTGGATCGATTACTGCGATATCACCGGTACGCAGCCAACCCTCCGGACTCAACACCTCGGCAGTCGCCTCGGGGCGGTTCCAGTACCCCTTCATGACCTGAGGGCCCTGGACACAGAGCTCACCAGGCTGCCCGAACGGCTGGGCAACGCCATCCTCATCCACTACCTTACAGTCCGTAGAGGGTACCGGGATACCGATGGTGCCAATGCGTCGATGCTGGATAGGGTTTACACTGACGACAGGACTGGTCTCGGTCATGCCGTACCCTTCACAGACGCCACATCCGGTTACCTGCTCCCAGCGCTCGGCAACCGCGTGCTGCAAGGCCATACCGCCAGAAAGAGTTACCTTCAGAGCAGAAAAATCCAAGGCTCGGAAGGCCTCATTATTACACAACGCCACAAATAGCGTATTGAGCCCGACGAACCCCGTGAACTTCCACTTGGACAGGTCCTTGATCATTGTAGGCAAGTCACGTGGATTAGTGATCAGCACGTTGTGGTTGCCCAGAAGCATCATCGCCATGCAATGAAAAGTGAACGCATAGATGTGATACAGCGGCAGCGGCGCGATTACAATCTCGCGGCCTTCTTTCATATTCGAGGCCATCAGAACCTGACACTGCAGCATATTGGCCAGCAGGTTCCGGTGCGTCAGCATGGCGCCTTTGGCAATACCTGTAGTACCTCCGGTGTATTGCAGCACAGCGACATCATCTCCGTGCGGCTGGCTTTCCTTGAGAGCACCCTGGCGCCCCTTGGCAAGTGCAGTCGTGAACTTCACAGCCTGAGGCAACCGGTAGGCCGGGACCATTTTCTTTACGTATTTGACTACGCTATTGACCACCAGGCGCTTGAGCGGAGGCAGCATGTCACCTACTTCCGTAATGATGACATGGCGAATCTGCGTATTGGACAAGACCTGCTCGGCAAGGTGAGCCATGTTGGCCAGACACACCAGCGCCAGCGCACCGGCGTCCTTGAATTGGTGCTGCATCTCACGCGCGGTATACAGCGGGTTCGTATTGACGACGATCAGCCCCGCACGCATGGCACCAAAGACGGCAATCGGGTATTGCAGAACATTGGGAAGCTGTATGGCGATCCTGTCGCCCGGCTTGAGATCGGTATGATTCTGAAGATAAGCCGCAAACTGCCCAGACAGGCTATACAGCTCACGATACGTGAGGGTCTGCCCTAAATTGCTGAAGGCAATCTTGTCGGCGAAACGCTCGCAGGACTCCCTGAGGACCGTCTGGACATTAGGATAACGATCAGGGTCGATCTCGGAAGCGATACCGTCCGGATATTTGTCCTTCCAGAAATTCGGGGTCATGGAAGCCCACTCCTAAGCGACAACGTGATCTTGTTGTGATTGTATCGCCTACTCATACGATGAAGGCGAGCCGAGATTATCAGCTTTGACAGGTCTCCACCAGCACCGAAAAGCGGACTCTTGGTAACGAAAATGACTAAAAAAAGATTTATGGTCACGAGTGGTATTTAGACAAACTTATAATACTCCGTCATAACCTACTGAAATAGCAGAGAACGTGCCGTATCGCCGTAACCTGGCGTCCTTGGATTTAACGTTGAGTGCCGACTACGTCAGCATCGTCTTCCCTTTACCGTAACAACAGAGTACGAGATTTCTTTCAAGCATGACCGACAATATCCCATACGAAGCCCTGCAAGTAGGCCAAAAGGCCTCTGTCATCCGTACCATCAAAGAACGTGATCTGCTCTTATTTGCCGAGGTTTCCGGTGACCGAAATCCAATACACCTGGACGCCGAGTATGCCGCCAAGAGTGTCTTTCGTGAGCAGATTGCCCATGGCATGTTGAGCGGTGCGCTGATCAGTGCTGCCATTGCCTGTGAGCTGCCTGGGCCAGGTTCCATCTATCTGGGACAAACTTTGAGCTTTAACAAGCCGGTCAAGTTAGGCGACACGCTAAAGGTCGAGATCGAGGTGTTGGAAAAGCTGCCGAAAAATCGAGTGCGCCTGGCTACACGGGTCTTCAATCAGAACGATGAGCAAGTGGTTGATGGGGAAGCTGAGGTGCTCGCCCCCAAAAAAGCATTGAGCATCGAATTGAGCACGCTTCCGCCAGTAACCATTGGCTAAAGTAAAAGCCCCGCAAACGCGGGGCTTTTACTTTATCGTCTAGAGCCAGCTCTTGACCCGGTCAGGATGGGCTTTCAACCAGTCTTTTGCAGCCTGCTCAGGCTTTTTTCCCTCCTCAATGGCCAGCATGACTTCATTGACCTCTCCCGGCTGCCAGGAGAATTTTTTCAGGAAATCCCATACCGGCTTGGCCTTTTTTTCCAGTCCTGGATTAGCCATGGTACGTACCTGCTCGGAGCCGCCATAGACGCCCTTGGGGTCATCCAGAAACTTGAGCTTCCACTTGGCAAACATCCAATGAGGAATCCAGCCCGTGACTGCAACCGGCTTCTGGTCTCGCTCCGCACGTATCAGCTCGGCAATCATTCCACTGCCGGAGCTTGCAACCAGCTTGTAATCCAGATCATAGGCCTTGATCGCCTCCTCGGTCTTGATCATGACGCCCGCCCCGGCATCAATGCCTACGATGCGCCCACCAAAATCGCTTTTCTGGGCGGCCAGATCGGCAATACTGGAGGCTTTTACGTACTCAGGAACGATCAGGCCGATCTTGGCGTCCGGTGTGTTCACGTTCAGGTCGGCAACATCATTCTTCATCTTTTCATAATAGGAACCATGGGTCCCAGGCAACCATGCCGAGAGCATGGCGTCCAGCTTGCCCCGTGCAACGCCTTGCCACATGATCCCTGCTGCAACCGGCATCAGCTTGACTTCGTACCCCAGCTGCTGACGAATGACTTCGGCCGCCGTGAAGGTGGTCGCAACGCTGTCGGCCCATCCATCTACATAGCCAATGGTTACCGTTGGCTTGGCCGCCATAGCCAGATTGGCCATTGCTGACAGGAAGAGCACCATACCCAGGCCTACTACCTTTCGAAACATTCGCATCCTCTGTCCCCTTTTTGAAAACGGCATCACTGCGCCATCCTTATCTTCAAGGGCGACGAAAACGGGACTGCCCTGAGAGCGACCTGAGCAACCGCCATATGCGACACCCGCAATGAAATGGCACCTCTATTGCCTCTAGGAAATAGCCTCGGCATGCTTAGCGCTTTCGATGTCGAGGTTTTTACATGTCCCGCCTGAATATACGCCCAGCTACTGACGCTGACGTTTCGCACATCCTGACTTTCATCAAAGAGCTGGCCGACTACGAGAAAATGCCTGAGCAGGTCATGGCGACTGAAGACAGCTTGCGCGCGACACTTTTTGGTGAGCGCCGTTACGCCGAGGTGCTCATTGGGGAAATAGACGGGACGCCTGCTGGCTTTGCCCTGTTCTTTCACAATTACTCAACATGGCTCGCCAAGCCAGGTATCTATCTGGAAGATCTCTATGTCAGCCCTGCCGCGCGTGGTGAAGGCCTCGGAAAGGCACTGCTTATCAGCCTGGCACGGCTGGCAGTAGAGCGTAATTGCGGGCGTCTGGAATGGTCCGTGCTGGACTGGAACGAGCCTGCGATCCAGTTCTATCGCAGCCTGGGCGCCATCTCAATGGATGAATGGACAGTCAATCGAGTAACAGGCGAAACCCTGACCAATCTGGCCGAACGCACAATTTGATAGAGAGCCAACAAGCACAGCGCACCTTATTATCAGGCTGTGGTCATAGGCTTATTCCAATAAGCAACCCTGCGAAAGGACTCTCCTTATGCTTAGCCCGTTGCGCATCACAGCTCTCCTGGGTGCGCTCTTGCTTGGTCTTTCCGGTCGTGGTGTCGCAGCTGATATTGACGCTGCCACCTATGGCTACCCATTGACCAACCCCTTCGAAGCCACTATCACCTCCACGCCGCTGGAATTGCAGCCACTGCTGCCTACTGATCTGGAAATCGACCAGAAAGACTACAGCATCAACTTGCGGCCTGAACGGGAGTACGAACTTCCGGATAACTTCTGGCCGGTCAAGAAGCTGCACTATCGTCTGGCGATGCAGGATCATCCGGCGCCGCTGATCTTCATCATTGCCGGAACCGGCGCCAACTACTCATCCAGCACACCGGAGTACCTCAAGCGCCTGTATTACAGCGCGGGTTACCATGTCGTTCAGCTTTCCTCACCCACCAGCTACGACTTTATGGCAGCGGCTTCCCGGCAGGCTACGCCCGGCTACACCCCTGGCGATGCAGAAGACCTCTATCGCGTCATGCAGGCCGTTCGCGCGCAGCACCCCAAACTGCCTGTAACCAAGTACTTTCTTACCGGTTACAGCCTGGGCGCACTGGATGCAGCGTTCGTCAGCAAGCTCGACGAGAGCCAGCGCAGCTTCAACTTCTCTCGTGTCTTGCTGCTCAACCCGCCGGTCAATCTGTTGACCTCAGTGCGCAACCTCGATCGACTGGTTCAGACCCAAGTCAATGGGATAACCAACAACCGGACGTTTTACGAGCTAGTCCTGGCAAAGCTGACCCGTTACTTCCAGCAGAAAGGCCATGTTGATCTCAATGAAGCCCTGCTTTTCGATTTTCAGCAGTCGCCCCAACGCTTGAGCAATGAAGAAATGGCGATGCTGATTGGTACATCGTTCCGCTTTTCAGCGGCAGACATTGCCTTTACATCCGATTTGATCAACCGTCGTGGCTTGATCACACCGCCCGACTACCCGATCGATCAGGGAACCAGCCTGTCGCGCTTCTTTGCTCGCGCCCTGCAATGCGATTTTGACTGCTACATGTATGACCAGCTCTTACCCTTCTGGGAACGGACGACCAAGGGCACCAGCCTGGCTGAACTGGCTAGGCAATCCAGCCTGACGGCATTGGAAGGTTACCTCAAGGAGAGCGACAAGATCGGCGTGATGCACAACGCAGATGACTTGATTCTTGGTCCTGGTGATATCGGCTTCCTACGTCGTACGTTCGGTAAACGCCTGACCCTTTACCCGCTGGGCGGGCATTGCGGCAATCTTAATTATCGCGTCAACGCCGACGCCATGCTGGAGTTCTTCGCCCGTGGCTAAATTCCTCTGCCTGCTTCCCTTACTGGCTAGCGCTTACGCTTTCGCCGATACGGATTCGTCAACTTTATCACCTTCACCCGTAGGCGCAGATGGGTTTACCAACCCCTTGTCCACGCTGAAATTCAACCCTGGCCTGGATCAGCGCGAGTTCGAGCGGGCGTCGCTCAATGCGCTGGATGTCTATGACCCACTGGAGTCCTGGAACCGCCGCGTCTACCACTTCAACTACCGCCTGGATGAATGGGTACTATTACCTGTCGTCAATGGCTATCGTCGGGTCACGCCGGGCTTCGTGCGAAGTGGCGTTAGCAATTTCTTCAGCAACCTGGGTGACATCAGCAATCTGCTGAACAGCACGCTGCAACTCAAGGGTAAAAGGGCTCTGAATACCACGGGGCGTCTGCTGCTAAATACTACTATCGGCGTCTTTGGCCTATGGGACCCCGCTACGCGCATGGGACTAGCCAAGCAATCTGAAGATTTTGGCCAGACGCTGGGTTTTTATGGTGTTCCCAGCGGCCCTTATCTGGTATTGCCGTTACTGGGTCCGTCCAATCTGCGTGATGCCAGCGGTTTTGCGGTAGATACCTTGGCCGAGAATCAGATCAACTATCTGAATGTAAATGAGGAAAGCGGCCGTCACCCGGAGATTCTACTGTTACGCGGTATCAACCTACGTTACATCACCAACTTCCGGTATGGGCAGCTCAACTCGCCGTTTGAGTACGAGAAGGTCCGTTACGTCTATACCGAAGCACGTAAGCTTCAAATAAAGGAATAAGAAAGAAGCCGGCCTCATGCCGGCTTCTTTCCAACCAAAAGCATCATATTATTAGATATGAAATACATATAATATGGATAAATAGATTAAAATAAATGAAGTATTATGATCTCATCTAGAGATCAGACACCTTGTCTGGCCGCTTGGAGAGCACGAATCATGTACCGCAACGTTCTTGAATTGCATACAGGCCAGCCCGCCTCTGATGGCGCGGGCGTACGCATGACGCGAGTATTTGCCGGCCAGGGCGTTGAGCGCTTCGATCCTTTTCTCATGCTGGACCAGTTTGATACAGCCAATGCAGATGACTATATCGGTGGTTTTCCAGCCCACCCTCACCGCGGCTTCGAGACCGTCACCTACATGCTCGAAGGTCGTATGCGCCACGAGGATCACCTGGGCAACCAAGGTCTTCTGAAGCCTGGTGGCCTGCAGTGGATGACGGCTGCTCGCGGTATCATTCACAGCGAAATGCCCGAGCAACAGGAAGGCCTGATGCGAGGCTTCCAGTTGTGGCTGAACCTGCCCGGCAAAACCAAAATGGGACCCGCCAGCTACCGTGACTATGAGCCTGCAGAAGTACCTCGCCTGACTACCTCACAGGGTGTTGAAGTTGTCGTGCTTGCCGGCCATTTTGATGACGGGGAACACCAGCAGCTGGGCGCCGTGCAGCGGCCGGATACGGACCCTTATTATTTCGACTTCATCATGCCGGCACAAAGCGCTATCAGTCCGCGCCTTCCCGAAGGGCATCGCGCCCTACTCTATGTGTATGAAGGACAGATTGAAGTCGAAGGCGATACCGTGGCGCCTGTAACGACCAATCGGCTGGTTCGCCTGAGCGATGAAGGGCAGCTGCGGATTCGATCCGCCCAAGGTGCTCGCGTGTTGTTGATTGCAGGCGCGCCGCTGAATGAGCCCATTGTTCAATATGGCCCCTTCGTGATGAATACACGTGAGCAGATTGAACAAGCCTTGCGTGACTATCAGCGCGGCGAGTTCGGTCAGTGAGCAGCGGCCAGTTCCAGCCCTAGGAACTGAATGAGTTGATCACGCTGGGCCAAGGCATCCCGCCGCCCAAGTGCGATCAACTCAGAACAGTAACCTGCCTCGAACAGCAGGTAGCTCAATACGGCAGACCCGCTTTTCTTTGTTGCACCAGGCCCACGAAGAAACAAACGCAGGGACGCTGGCATCTCATGTCGAAAGCGGGCCGCAATCTCAGCCAAGGGCTCGCTCGGTGCGATCACCAGCGTTTCAACCGGTTTTACACCAAGACGCTTCTGCTGCTCCGAGGGCGGAATCATTCGGCTCATCAAGTTGATACGCTCAAGCACCTCGGTGTCGCTTTCCAGACTATCGATAAACGTACTGTTCAGCAGATGCCCGCCTATCTGCGCCAGTGTAGGCGCCTTACCGGTTGCGGCAGAGGCGTCCTCCGAACGGGAGGCATCGGCGTGAGGGTTGTTGCTGACGCCCACGATCAATACCCGGTTAGCCCCCAGGTGCAATGCCGGACTGATAGGTGCCGCCTGACGCACCGAGCCATCGCCCAGGTATTCACGCCCCAGTTTGACTGCCGGGAAGATAAGCGGAATGGCCGAACTGGCCATTAGATGCTCGACATTCAGACGAGTGGGAAACCCAACCCGGCGATGACGCAGCCAGGGATCAATCGCACCGTGCCCCTGGTAAAAGGTCATCGAGTGGCCGGAGTCATACCCAAATGCAGTAATAGCTATGGCCCGCAGATGCCGGGCCTTAACTGCGGCTGTAATACCTGAAAAGTCCAGCTCCCGAGTTAGCAGTGCGCGTAACGGTGCATTATCCAGCAATGCCGCCGGCGTCTTGCCACGTATACCAAAGACATTCTGTCCAATGAAGTGACTGGCCTGCCGGATCACGCCGGGCCAGTCACTGCGGTAGACCTGATCAATATGAAAATTCTGCCAGACCTGGGTCAGGCGCTGACAGGCCAGTTGGAACTGCAGCGCACCACAGGCTAATACCGTTGCATTGATGGCACCCGCCGATGTTCCCACGATGACAGGAAAAGGATTGCGCGCACCCGCAGGCAGCAGCTCAGCAATGGCAGAAAGCACCCCTACCTGATACGCCGCCCGAGCGCCACCGCCAGACAGGATCAGCCCTGTAACAGGAACAGCCGAAGTAACGTCCAACACCCTTTCCTTGAGTCCGAGGTTAAACACATCGCCTTGAGCATAGCGTGTCATAGGTGCGCGACGGAACTCAGTCGCTTTTGGCGTACAGTTTGGGTTCGCCAGCTGGCCGCGTCTTGAAGCGACGGTGTGCCCATAAGTACTGCTCGGGCAGCTTACTGACTTCTTTTTCCACCCACTGGTTGATTCTTAGGCAGTCAGTCTCCTCCGTCTCACCCGGGAAGTCCTCCAGCGGCGGATGGATAACCAGGCGGTACCCTGACCCATCGGCCAGCCGCTCTTGAGTAAAGGGCATGACAAGTGCCCGGCCCAGGCGTGCAAATTTGGTGGTAGCAGTAACCGTAGCGGCCTGAATTCCGAATAACGGCACGAAGATACTTTGCTTAGCGCCATAGTCCTGATCAGGTGCGTACCAGATGGCGCGGCCGCCTCTGAGCACCTTCAACATGGCTCGTACATCTTCGCGCTCGATGGCAGTGGCATCCAGATTATGTCGCTCACGCCCCTTGCGCTGCACGTAATCGAACACTGCGTTTTTGTGTTCGCGGTACATTCCGTCGATGGTATGCCGCTGCCCAAGCAGCGCAGCGCCGATTTCGAGCGTCGTAAAATGCAACGCCATCAGGATGACCCCCTTGCCCTCTTGTTGGGCTCGCTGGAGGTGCTCGATTCCCTCGATATGAGCGAGCCGACTCAGGCGTGATCTGGGCCACCACCAGCTCATGGCCATCTCGATCAAGGCGATACCGTTCGATGCGAAATTTTCCCTGAGCACACGCTTACGTTCGGCCTCGCTCCATTGAGGAAAGCACAGGTCGAGATTGCGCATCGCAATATGGCGTCGACTGGCAGAAACGTGCAGTATGACCCAGCCTATTGCGCGACCCAGGCGAAGCAGTACGCAATAGGGTAGCTGGACGATCAGCCAGAGTACGCCCAATCCCAGCCAGAGCAGCCAATAACGGGGATGAAGAAAAGCAAGTCGAAAACGAGGGCGTTCCATCAAACATCCTGGTAAACATTAAACGGTGCATTCTACATTCCTGACCGTTAGCAAGCAGCCATGCTTGCGACATGCTTGTCATCTCGTTATAAGTCCTCGGCATCTGACGCACGCGGTCCCAACATGAGCCAGGTTGATCTTCTCGATAACGATTCCGTATTCCAGCTAAAGGGCAACATGCTTGCCGTTACCGTGCTGGAACTCTCCCGCAACGATCTTTCACGCCTCGACCGTCAATTGGCACAGAAGGTGGCACAGGCGCCCAATTTCTTTCACGACACCCCGCTCATTCTATCGCTCGACAAGCTCGAGGAAGACGATGAAGCGCTTGACCTGGGTGCCCTGCTCGATCTCTGTCGCCGCCACGGCCTGCGAACCCTGGCGCTTCGAGCCAGGCGGCCTCTGGACATCCGGGCTGCCAACGATTTCGATCTGCCGGTGCTTCCTCCGGCAAGCGGTGCAGGGCGCGAGCGTGCCCTTGAGCTGCGCGAGCGGGAACCGGCAAAAGCGGCAGACCCTGCACCTGAACCGGAGAAGCCTGCCGAACCTGCCGTGAACCCCACCAAAGTCATTACGGCACCCGTACGCGGCGGCATGCAGCTTTATGCACCCGGTGGTGACCTGGTGGTGTTATCCTCGGTCAGTCCGGGAGCTGAATTGCTCGCCGACGGCAATATTCATGTGTATGGGCCAATGCGAGGTCGTGCCCTTGCAGGTGTGAAGGGCGACACAAAAGCAAGAATTTTTTGCCAGCAACTCACCGCCGAACTGGTCTCGATTGCTGGACAATACAAAGTAGCGGAAGACTTGCGCAGACATCCCCAGTGGGGAAATCCTGTTCAGATCAGTCTGTCTGGAGATGTGTTGAACATCACACGTCTTTAACGGATACTGCCGCGAATTTTTTACGAAGCGGTAGCGTCATCGATACCGCTTTCAGACCCGAATGGCGTCTGGAGTCCAGCCGAGTATTGTGTAGTGTTCCGGCGGCCATTTTTTGGTACTCCAGCCGTTCATTCCGTGAGCTTATTTCGAATTTAGGGTGAATCAGCTTGGCCAAAGTACTCGTAGTCACCTCCGGTAAAGGCGGTGTCGGCAAAACAACCACAAGCGCGGCCATCGGCACTGGTCTGGCCCTGCGCGGGCATAAGACCGTTATCGTCGACTTCGACGTGGGTTTACGTAACCTTGATCTGATCATGGGGTGCGAGCGTCGTGTTGTGTATGACTTTGTAAACGTCATCAACAACGAAGCCACGCTCACCCAGGCGCTTATCAAAGACAAGCGTCTCGAGAATCTGTATGTGCTGGCAGCCAGCCAGACGCGTGACAAGGATGCCCTTACGCTGGAAGGTGTCGGCAAGGTAATCGAAGAACTTAAGGGTAACTTCGAATATATTGTCTGCGACTCCCCTGCCGGGATCGAGAAAGGCGCCCATCTGGCCATGTACTATGCCGATGAAGCCATTGTCGTGACCAACCCGGAAGTCTCTTCCGTACGTGACTCGGATCGTATGCTTGGCCTGCTCGCCAGCAAATCCAAGCGCGCCGAGAACGGCGAGGATGCGATCAAGGAGCACCTGCTTCTGACCCGCTACAACCCAGAGCGCGTCAACAAGGGTGAAATGTTGGGCGTAGAGGATGTGGAAGAGATTCTGGCTATCCGTCTACTCGGCGTCATTCCTGAGTCTCAGGCTGTCCTGAAGGCATCGAACCAGGGTATTCCGGTCATTCTCGACGAACAGAGCGACGCCGGCCAGGCTTACAGCGACGCGGTAGAGCGGCTGCTGGGCAAGGAAATGCCTCATCGCTTCCTCGATGTGAAGAAGAAAGGCTTCCTACAACGACTATTTGGGGGGAGTGAATGAGCCTCTTTGCTTTCTTTCGCGATCGGAGGAAGCAAAACAGCGCTTCCATCGCCAAAGAGCGGCTGCAGATCATCGTCGCTCACGAACGCGGACGTCACTCCCAGCCTGACTACCTGCCTCAGCTGCAGAAAGATCTGCTGGAAGTCATCCGCAAATATGTACCGATCGAGCAGGACCAGATCCAGGTGGAATTGGAAAACCAGGGTAGCTGCTCGATTCTGGAACTGAACATCACTCTGCCAGACCGGGATCGTTGATCCCTGGCTGGTCATTCATCGGCGGCTCATACCGCCGATGGGCTCTTTTCTGAACGTGACATGCCTCTCTCAAATATCCGTTTCATCCACCAGGACGATGCGTTACTGGTAGTAGACAAGCCGACCCTGCTGCTCTCGGTTCCCGGTCGAGCCGAAGATAACAGGGATTGCCTGGTAACCCGCCTCCAGGAGAACGGCTACCCCGAGGCACGTATCGTGCACCGTCTGGACTGGGAAACCTCCGGGATCATGGTGCTTGCGCGCGACGCAGACAGCCACCGTGAACTCTCTCGCCAGTTCCATGACCGCGAGACTGAAAAGGCCTATACCGCTCTTTGCTGGGGTGAGCCTGAGGCCGACAGTGGCCGCATCGAATTACCGCTGCGGTATGACCCACCGACCAAGCCACGGCATGTCGTCGATCACGAGTTGGGGCGCCACGCGCTGACTTTCTGGCGCGTCATAGAACGTTGCGGTCATTACAGCCGAGTCGAGTTGACGCCTATTACGGGACGCTCCCACCAGCTCCGTGTGCACATGCTGTCCATTGGTCATCCGCTATTAGGTGATCGGCTTTATGCTCATGAAGACGCCTTGAATGCGCATCCCCGGTTGTGCCTGCATGCCAGCCTTCTGGCACTGACCCATCCCAAAACAGGTGAGCGCATGCGCTTTGAAAGCGCAGCACCATTTTAAAAAGGCCCAAATGGACCGGCTATTACGACGCCATAGGTGACGAGCCGACCCGCTCTACACTACTGCGTGCGCTGGATCATTGGAACGGTCCCACTGGAGCAGCGCTTGATCTTGGCTGTGGTACAGCTCGTGACACGCTCGAACTCCTGGCGCGCGGCTGGGATGTCATTGCCGTTGATGCACAGGCAGAGGCGCTTGAGCGCCTGAGCATTCGTGTCTCGGAAGGCCAGCATCAGCGCTTTACTACACTGCCGCAAATGCGCTTCGAGACACTGGAGCTGCCCAAATGTCAGTTGATCAATGCGAGTTTCTCGCTTTCCTTTCGCGAGCCCTCGTCCTTCAAAACCTTATGGCACCCAATTTCCACGGCGTTACGGCCAAACGGGCTGTTCGCCGGTCAATTGTTCGGACAAAGAGAAAGAGACAGTTAGGCTGCCTCAGGCATCACAGTGCTGGACAGGGCCTCTGTTCTGGCGCTGCCCTCGGATTGGACGTTGATTCATTTTGACGAAACTGAGGGGGGCCGGGAAAACGGCAAAGGGAGCCAACAAGCATTGGCACCTTTTCGACCTTGTGGCGCGTTAATCGACTAACTGAGTTAGCCCCCTAACAGCATAAATGGATAGACTAGGGGCATATTGTAAGGAGTACCGCATGCGCGACACACTCAATCAAGGTTTGATCGACTTTCTCGCTTCGTCCCCTACCCCTTTTCATGCTACCGCCACGATGAGTCGCCGTCTTGAGCAGGCCGGCTTCCAGCGGCTGGATGAGCGGGATACCTGGCATCTTCGTCCGGGTGGACGTTACTACGTTACACGTAATGACTCCTCATTGATCGCATTTCGCCTGGGTGATGATCCGCTACGCAACGGCCTGCGGATGGTTGGAGCTCATACCGATAGCCCCTGCCTGCGCGTAAAGCCCAACCCAGAGCTCTACAAGCAAGGGTTTTGGCAACTGGGTGTGGAAGTTTACGGCGGTATGCTGATGGCGCCCTGGTTCGATCGGGATCTGTCCCTGGCAGGTCGTGTCACCTTTCGCCAGACCGGCACTCAGCATAGCCGCCTGATCGACTTCAAACGTCCGATCGCTATCATTCCGAATCTGGCTATTCATTTGAATCGTGAGGCCAATCAAGGCTGGCCCATTAATGCCCAGAACGAGCTTCCCCCCATTGTGGCGCAGGTACCGGCCAGTGAGCGACGCGATTTCCGTGCGCTGCTGACCGAGCAACTGGAGCGGGAGCATGGCATCCTGGCCGAGTCGGTACTGGACTTCGAACTATCGTTCTATGACGTGCAGAAAGCCGCTGTGGTGGGTCTGGATGAAGACTTCATTGCTGGCGCCCGCCTGGATAACCTGCTGTCCTGTTATGCCGGTCTGGAAGCGCTGCTGTCGGCAGATGGCAATGAAAGCTGCGTGCTGGTATGCACAGACCACGAAGAGGTGGGCTCGAGCTCTCACTGTGGCGCGGACGGCCCGTTCCTTGAGCAAGTCATGCGCCGTGCCCTGCCGGAAGGTGAGGACTTTACCCGGATCATCGCCCGTTCACTGTTGATCTCGGCCGACAATGCTCATGGTGTACACCCGAACTATGCCGAGAAGCATGATGGCAATCATGGCCCTAAACTCAATGCCGGGCCGGTCATCAAGATCAATAACAATCAGCGCTACGCGACCAACAGCGAAACCGGTGGATTTTTCCGTCATCTCTGCCTGGAAAATGAAATACCGGTTCAAAGCTTTGTGACCCGCAGCGATATGGGTTGTGGCTCGACTATCGGCCCGATTACTGCCAGCCAACTGGGCGTTCGCACAGTCGATATCGGCCTGCCGACGTTTGCCATGCATTCGATCCGCGAACTCGCTGGCAGCCATGACCTGAATTATCTGGTGAAAGTCCTTAAAGCCTTCTATTCCAGCCATGTACTGCCATAAGGCAGAGGGAACCGCACGATGATCACGCATATCCGCAACAGTCTGCTTGAAGCCAAGACAGCACTGGACAACTTTTTGGCTGACGAACAGGCGCTACGGAATATCGAGCGTGCGGCAGAACTGCTGGTTGAAAGCTTCGAGCACAAGGGCAAGGCCTTCTCCTGTGGTAACGGCGGCTCCATGTGTGACGCCATGCATTTCGCTGAAGAGCTGACCGGCCGTTACCGCAAAAACCGCCCGGGCATTGCTGCCGTCTCCATAAGCGACGCCAGCCACATCAGCTGTGTGGCAAATGACTTTGGCTACGACTACATCTTTTCTCGCTATATCGAGTCCCATGGGCGCGAAGGAGATGTCTTGCTGGCCATCAGCACCAGCGGCAAGAGTCCCAATGTGCTCAAGGCCGCTGAGGCAGCAAAAGCGTTGGGTATCAAGGTCATTGCACTAACCGGCAAACCAGGCTCCCTGCTCGAAACCATGGCCGATGTCTGCATCTGTGCGCCTGGCGGCCACTATGCCGATCGTATCCAGGAGCTGCATATCAAGGTCATCCATATCCTTATGGAGCTGATCGAGCGTAAGTTGAACCCGGAAAACTACGCCTGACTTAACCATTCGGAGGCGGTGCCAACCATGGCGCCGCACTCACCTTACTCTGGCACGTCTACGCTGACATGAATGGCGTCGTGCCGCCAGTATTCCAGATCGCAATCGATCAGACGCCCCTGCTGATCGCGGTTGATACGTGTGATATGCAGCGCCGGGCTTCCCATGCTGACCTTAAGTGCCTGCGCAGCGTCCGCATGCAACGCTGTAGGCCGCATTTCGAAACGAACACGCCCATACCGGATACCGTATTCACTGGCATAGAGATCGGTTAGCGAATGGGTCAGGTCAAATTGCAGGATATTGGGAAAATAGATCGGGTTGAGATAGTGCTCCACATAGAGCACCAGACGGCCGTCGATACGCCTGGCTCGCCGTATCTGATAGACGCCTGTACGCTCGGGAAGCTCGAGAAGCCCACACACCGTTGCATTAGCAGACACCAACCGAGCCGAGAGGACTTCGGTAGCCGGAACACGGCCCTGCCCTGCCACCATGGCATGAAAATGCGAGCGTACTAGCGGGTTGTAGGCCACTCTGGGGGGCGAAACAAACCAGCCACGTCGCTCTTCCCGATAAATCAGCCCCTGCGACTCCAACTGCCCAAGCGCTTCACGCAATGTAATCCGGGTCGTTGAAAACGACTCGCTCAAACGTCGTTCTGCAGGCAGCTTGGTGGAGGGCGCAAGCGCACCACACATAATCTGCTCCTCCAATGAGCGGCAGATGGCTGTGACGGTTTTTGGTGCGTCATCGTGCGGGCTTGCTCTCATTTGGACTAGTCCAGCCGGTAAAGCTCAGGGATGCATGAGCCAGAAAGAAATAGTGGCAGCTTAGATTATCTAGATGACCGCCCCGTTAAGCTGCGAGTTAGCTCATGATTCGTCGTTAGGGCAACCCTCTGCATAGATGCCATCAGGGTGGAAATCAAATCGTCATCCTTCGGCGGTAGATTGGCTTGCGTCTTGCTGATCTAGACCAGCCAATCGACCACGCCTCGAAGGAGCGCTCAATGAAACGCTTGCTTGCTTCACTGTTGGGTAGCGCACTTGCGCTGAATGGCACCCTGGCCCTGGCCGCCACGGATATGAACACACTCGAGCAGGCTGCCCGCCAGGAAGGCCAGGTTGATAGCGTAGGCATGCCTGACACCTGGGCCAACTGGAAGGACACTTGGGCCGATCTGCAGAAAAAGTACGGCCTCAAGCACATGGATACAGACATGAGCTCAGCCCAGGAAATAGCCAAATTCGCAGCCGAGGGTGAAAACGCCACCGCCGATATGGGTGACGTGGGCGCCTCGTTTGGTCCCATTGCCGTGGAGAAAGGCGTAACTCAACCATACAAGCCCACCACCTGGGAGCAGATTCCCGACTGGGCCAAGGACAAGGACGGTCACTGGATGCTGGCGTATACCGGCACCATCGCGTTTATCGTCAACAAGCAGCTGGTAGCTGATGTACCCTATAGCTGGGCTGACCTGCTGCAGGGCAAATACAAGGTTGCCATTGGTGATGTAAGCGCTGCCTCACAGGCAGTGAGTGGGGTCCTGGCGGCTACCTACGCTAACGGCGGTGACGAAAAAAACATCAAGCCCGGCCTGGAATACTTTGGCAAGCTGGCGCAGCAGGGCCGTTTGTCCATGACCAACCCGGTCGTCTCGACCCTGGAGAAAGGCGAAGTCGAAGTGGGTATCGTTTGGGACTTCAACGGATTGAACTATCGCGATCAGATCGATACTTCACGCTTTGAAGTGCTCATCCCTTCAGACGGCTCGATTACGTCCGGCTACACCACGATTCTGAACAAGTATGCCAAGCATCCGAATGCAGCCAAGCTGGCACGTGAATACATTCTTTCCGATGCTGGCCAGATCAACCTGGCTCGCGGTTATGCCCGCCCCATCCGTGCTGACCATATCCAGCTACCCGAGGATGTAAAAGCCAAACTGTTACCAAGCGAGCAATATGCCAGTGCCAAGCCCATCGCGGATGCCAAGGCCTGGGAAGAAACAGCCAAGCGTCTGCCACGTCTCTGGCAGGAAAACGTGATCATGCAGATGAAGCAGTGATCCAATGAAGACGATCCTGGTTGTGCTGGACGGTCTGGCCTATGGAGTCGCCCGTGACTGCATGGGCTACCTCCAAGGTATCTGTCAGGCAGGGCGCGGACGGCTCTATACCATGCAGTGTGAATTGCCGTCGCTCTCCCGCCCGCTCTACGAGTGCATTCTCACAGGGGTACGCCCTGTCGACAGCGGCATTACGCACAATCAGATCGTCCGGCTTTCGAGCCAGCGCAGTGTGTTTCATTATGCGTGCGAGGCCTACCTCACGACGGCGGCTGCGGCCTATCACTGGATCAGCGAACTTTATAACCGTTCGCCCTTTGATGCCGCACGGGACCGTCATATCTGTGCCCCGGACCTGCCTATCCAGTACGGCCATTTCTATTACGCCGATCACTATCCAGACTCTCACCTCTTCGACGACGCAGAAAGCTTGAGACGACGTCATTCCCTTGATTTTCTGCTGGCTCACTCGATGAATATCGATGATGCTGGCCACAAATACGGACTTTCCAGCAGCCAATATCGAAACGCCGCACGTGTGGCAGATATATGCCTGTCCGGCCATTTACCGGTATGGCTGGAGGCGGGCTATCAGGTGATGGTGACAGCCGATCATGGCATGAATGATGACCGCAGCCATGGGGGGCTGCTGCCTGAAGAGCGTGAAGTCCCGTTATTCGTGTTCGGGACAGGCTTCAGCCTGCAAGAGGCAAGCCCTGTACAAACTGACCTATGCGGTACACTTTGTGAGCTTTTAGGTGTCGCCCATGACAAGCCGGTTTGTCGGGAACTCCTGGCATGAAAGGCAAATGGCTCGCCGCATTGTGCCTTCTGCCCTTTCTAGTTTTCTTTTGTGCATTTCAGATAGCCCCATTGATCTGGATCGCTATCAACAGCCTCAAGCACCTGGATGGCTGGGGCCTGGGTAACTTCACCGAAATCCTTGAATCACCCTTCTATCGCCAGGCTATACGCTTTTCACTGGAGATTTCGGTCTGGTCCAGCCTGTTAGGCCTGCTAATCGCCATTCTGGGCAGTTACTCGCTACGCCAGGTCGACTCGAAGCTAAGAGATTTCGTGACAGCCTTTGCCAACATGACGAGCAATTTTGCCGGTGTTCCCCTGGCGTTCGCCTTCATCATCCTGCTTGGCATCAATGGGTGCCTGACCCTGCTGCTCAAGCAGACCGGACTGATCGAGGACTTTAACCTGTATTCCAAAAGCGGATTGATCCTGATCTATACCTACTTCCAGATCCCGCTAGGCGTTCTGTTGCTCTACCCTGCCTTTGATGCCCTGCACGAAGACTGGCATGAAGCTGCCTCACTGCTTGGCGCCAATACCTGGCATTTCTGGCGTCATATCGGGCTGCCGGTGCTGACTCCGGCGCTGCTAGGTACATTCATCATTCTACTGGCCAATGCGCTGGGGGCCTACGCAACCGTATATGCCCTGACGACGGGCAATTTCAATGTGGTTCCGGTCCGTATAGCGGCATTGGTCTCTGGCGACATCTTTCTGGATCCGAACCTCGCAAGCGCCCTTGCCATGCTGCTGGTGATGCTCATGGCCGTGATTACCCTCGCTCACCAATGGCTGCTACGCCGGAGCTACCATGTCAAACGCTAACCGGTCGGTTTCACTCTACCATCGCCTGGTCGTCTGGCTGCTCTTTCTGATTCTTCTACTGCCGCTCGCTGCCACCCTGCTGTATTCATTGGCAACACAATGGTCCGCCACGCTTCTTCCCAGCGGGCTGACCTTGAAGTGGTACGTAGCGCTCTGGAGCGACTCACGCTTTCTCATCGCCTTCGGGCATTCATTGATCGTCTGCGTGGGCGCGCTGTTACTGGCCGTCTTCCTCGTACTTCCTCTCATGTTCGTCATCGCCTACCACTTCCCCAGGCTCGATGCACTCATGAACGTGTTCATCCTGCTGCCGTTCGCCGTGCCGCCTGTGGTGTCTTCCGTAGGATTGCTGCAACTCTATGCTGGCGGCCCCTTGCCGTTGATAGGCACACCATGGATTCTGATCGGCTGTTATTTCACCATCGCCCTGCCGTTCATGTACCGAGCCATCAGCAATAATCTGCAGGCACTGAATATTCATGACCTGATGGATGCGGCTCACCTGCTGGGCGCCAGCACCTTCCGGGCGGCCCTCCTGGTGGTACTGCCCAACCTGCGCAAGGGTCTTATGGTGGCGCTGTTTCTGTCATTTTCGTTTCTGATTGGCGAATTCGTTTTTGCCAACATTCTTGTTGGAGCGCGTTACGAAACCTTGCAGGTCTATCTGTACAACATGCGCAATGGCAGCGGCCATTTCACGAGCGCACTAGTCATCTCGTACTTTCTGGTCGTCCTGACCGTAACGTGGGCCGCCAGTGGTTTGAGCCGGGATAAATCATGAGCTTTCTAAGCGTTGAACATCTGCACAAGAGCTACGGCTCGAACATGATCTTTCAGGACATCGATTTCTCTGCAGAACAAGGTGAGCTGGTTACGCTTTTAGGACCTTCCGGCTGCGGCAAATCCACCTTGCTACGCTGCCTGGCAGGCTTAACCTCGGTAAACGGTGGACGCATCCTGCTCGACGGTCAGGATATTGCGACCCTGCCGCCGCAAAAGCGCGGCATTGCCATGGTGTTTCAGAGCTATGCGCTGTTTCCTAACATGACGGTCGCGCAAAATGTAGCGTTCGGCCTGAAGATGCAAAAAGTGGATCGCCAAACTTTACACCTGCGCACCGCCGAAGTGATCGAACTGGTAGAACTCAAGGGGTTCGAAGACCGCTACCCTCATCAGCTGTCGGGAGGGCAATGTCAGCGTGTCGCCCTGGCGCGATCACTGGTCACTCGTCCACGTCTGCTGCTACTCGACGAGCCGCTATCGGCACTGGATGCGCGCATCCGCAAGCATCTACGAGAACAGATACGCAGCCTTCAGCAAGCGCTCAACCTGACTACCCTGTTTGTCACGCATGATCAGGAAGAAGCCTTGACAATGTCCGACCGCATCGTGTTGATGCAAGCGGGCCGCATCGTACAAAGTGGCGATGCGGAAACCCTCTATACTGCGCCAGCCACGCTGTTTGCAGCAGGCTTCATGGGTAACTACAACATTCTGGATCCCGCTCAGGCCTTTACCCTGTTAGGGCGAAACTTCACTCAACAGGTAGCGATCCGCCCCGAATCGATCAGGATCAACGCATCGGAAGGCCCCAGTGCCGAGATTGTCGGACATACGCTGCTAGGCAATGTCATTCGCTACCGCGTGCAGTCATTGGGGATCGAATTACTGGTAGATGTCCTCAATCAGGATGCCTCTGCCTTGCACCCGTGCGGCTCACGCGTCACATTGGGGATCGATTCATCAGCCGCAAGAGAAGTCGCATGACCCTCGCTATTTTCGACCTTGACGAAACCCTGATCGACGGTGACTGCTCCAGTCTGTGGTGCCAGCGAATGGCCCAACTCGGCTGGGTTGACGAGTCCTTCATCCAGCGTGATGCCGCCCTGATGAAGGCATACGCCGAAGGCGCCCTGGCCATGGAAGAATACATGGCATTCGCCTTGGAGCCGCTCATAGGTCGAGCGCCTGAGGAGCTGGAGCCGGAGATCGACGCCTATGTCGAAGACGTGATCGAGCCTCTGATCTTCAGCGATGCCTGCCGCTGCATTGCGGAACATCGCGCCAGAGGCGACCGGATCGTATTGATTTCGGCGTCCGGCGCTCATCTGGTCGAACCGATTGCCGGTAGGCTGGGGATCAGCGAAATACTGGCCATCGACCTGGAACTGGCCCATGGGGTCTACACTGGCCGTACTCAAGGTGTTCTGACCTATCGAGAAGGCAAACTGACGCGCCTTCTCGAGCTGATAGATCATCAGGAGGTCGAGCTTGCAGATGCCAGTTTCTACTCTGACTCACGTAACGATCTACCCTTGCTAGAACGCGTTGGGCATCCGCACGCCGTGAATCCCGATCCCCGTCTGCGCGAGCAGGCCAGTCGGCGGGGTTGGCCAATCCTTGAGTGGAAATAGCCAAACAAAGGCTGGCCATGCCGGCATGGCCAGCCTCGACATCAGATCAGGCTGTCATCGAGGATCATCACGACCTTACCGTTCACCTTGTTGCTCGACAGTGCCGCAAACGCCGCCTCGGCATCCTTGGCAGCAAATTTTCGCTCCAGGTTCGGCTTGAGCTTGCCTTCTGTAAACAACGGCCAGACCCTTGCAGCCAGCTCTGCCATCAATCGGGCCTTGAACGCCGTATCGCGGTTACGCAGCGTAGAACCGATCAGGCTAATGCGCTTGCTCAACACCTTTGCCAGATCGAACTGCGCCTCTCGACCACTCATCAGGCCAATCAGTACCCACCGCCCGTCACGGCGCAGCACATCCAGATTAAGTTCGGCGTAGCTTGCGCCTACCGGATCAAGGATCACGTCGAATGGCCCGAAGTCACGCAGTCCTTCCAGCCCCTGGTGCCGATCAACGCCCCCTTCGGCACCCAGCGAAATGCAATAGTCCAGCCGCTCGGCCGAACCTACGCTGACCCAGCAAGGATTATCAAAAGCCTTACAGAGTTGAATGGCGGCAGAACCTACGCCGCTGGCCCCTGCATGCAAGAGTACTTTCTCGCCAGGTCGCAAGGCTGCCAATTCGAAAAGATTGCACCAGGCTGTTGCCCAGACCTCAGGTAGCGCTGCTGCCTCAGCCATCGACAGCCCTTCGGGAACCGGAATCGCATGCTGAGCATTCACCACGACTTCGCTGGCCATACCACCACCGGCCAGCAGAGCACAGACACGATCCCCGACGTTCCAATTGACTCCCTCACCAACTTCGACCACAACACCGGAACACTCCAGACCCAGGGTTTGCGGCGCTCCAGGCGGTGGCGGATAGTTACCGGCCAATTGAAGAAGATCGGCGCGATTAAGCCCGGCCGCGGCGACCTGGATGCGAATTTCACCTGCGGAAAGAGCAGGACTTGTCAGCTGTTGCCACTCAAGCTGACCTTCAATACCTTGCAATGCGTTCACGGTGCCTCCATAGTGAGCTAGCTTTTGACCTTTAACAGCGTACTTGACTGTTGCGGGGAACCGGAACGGTCAAGTACGGCCTATAGCGTTATTACCCGTACTCTAGTCGAATCAAGCATGAAGCAGCTTCTCCCCCGTACCGCCCTCCTGTTCATCCTCGGTGTCAGCGCTCTTCCGCTGGCGGCCAAAACAGCGAGCCCAAACGTCTGGGACGGTCTCAAACCAGACCGCGATCAAGTCGTGGCAAGTCTCAATGTGGTAGAGCTGCTCAAGCGCCATCACTACAGCAAGCCGCCGCTTAACGATGAACGCTCGATAAAGATCTATGACAGCTATCTCAAGATGCTTGATCCCAATCGACTGTATTTCAACGCAGCCGATATCGCCGAGTTTGACGCATGGCGGACTCGCTTCGACGATCTGCTCAAGCAGGGCGACCTGAATCCAGGCTTCACGATCTACAAGCGTTACCTGGACCGTGTGAAGGAACGCCTCGACTACACACTAGGCCTGCTGGACAAAGGCATTCCCCAGCTGAATTTTGCGGCAGACGAAACGTTTGACGTCAACCGCGAAAAGGCGCCCTGGCCGACCAATACTGCCGCACTGGATGATCTGTGGCACAAGAAGCTCAAAGATGAAGTGCTGCGTCTGAAACTGGGTGGCAAGGACGATGCTGCCATCAAGGAGCAGCTGCAGAAGCGCTATCGTAATCAGTTGGCGCGCCTGAAACAGACTCGCAGCGAAGACATCTTCCAGGCCTACATCAACGCCTTCGCCCAAACATACGATCCGCACACGCAGTACCTCTCGCCTGAAAGCGCAGAGAACTTCGACATCAACATGAGCCTTTCCCTTGAAGGCATCGGTGCGGTACTGCAAAGCGATAACGATTACGTACAGATCGTTCGTCTGGTACCGGCCGGTCCCGCCGACAAGAGCAAGCAGCTCGCACCCGCTGACAAGATCGTGGGGGTAGCGCAAGGCAAAGACGGCGAAATGGTCGACGTCGTCGGCTGGCGTCTGGACGAGGTCGTCAAGAAGATCCGCGGCGCCAAGGGCTCCGTTGTTCGCCTGGAAGTCATCCCCTCGAGCAATCCGCCGAATGACCAGACCACAAAGGTCGTCTCGATTACACGTGAAGCGGTAAAGCTTGAAGAACAGGCAGCCCAGAAACACATCATTGACGTGCCTCACAACGGCAAGACCTACAAGCTGGGTGTAGTCGATGTGCCCGCTTTCTACTTGGACTTCAAGGCGTATCGCGCCGGCGACCCAAATTACAAGAGCACTACCCGTGACGTGCGCAAGCTGATCGGTGAGCTGAAAAACGAGAAAGTCGACGGTATTGTCATCGACCTACGCAACAATGGTGGAGGCTCCCTGCAGGAAGCAACCGAACTGACTGGGCTCTTCATCGATCAAGGCCCAACGGTGTTGGTGCGTAACAGCGACGGCAAGGTAGACGTGTTGGCTGACGATGAAGGCGATGCTTTCTACACAGGTCCCATGACCGTGCTGGTCAACCGCCTCTCGGCCTCGGCTTCGGAAATCTTTGCAGGTGCCATGCAGGATTATCATCGTGCCTTGATCGTGGGCGGACAGACCTTCGGCAAAGGCACTGTTCAAACCATACAGCCTCTAAATCACGGTGAACTGAAGCTGACCCTGGCCAAGTTCTATCGCGTTTCAGGACAAAGTACCCAGCATCAGGGCGTTATCCCAGATATTAGCTATCCGGATATCGTAGATAACAAGGAGATCGGCGAAAGCGCGCTACCCAACTCCATGCCATGGGACACGATCCGTCCGGTTCTAGAGGTAGAGAACAATCCGTTCAAGCCGTATCTGCCTGAGCTGATCAACCGTCACGATACCCGCACCAAGACCAACCCGGACTTTGTCTTTGCTCGTGAACGCCTTCAGTTTGCACAGGATGTCATGAAGGATACGACGGTCAGCCTGAACGAGCAGAAGCGTCGTGCCGAGCAGGACGCCCTCGATAAGCGCCAGCTGGCAATTGAGAACGAGCGTCGGGTAGCTAAAGGTGAGGAACCCCTCAAGGAACTGAAAAAAGTTGATGACGACGCTATTGCTGCCGCCAACAACGACGAAAAGACCAAACCTCAAGACGATGCCTACCTGATGGAGAGTGGTCAGATCCTGCTCGACTATCTGGACTTGAGTCACGGCGGTCCGTCTCACTGATTGCCGTCATCAAATAGTCATCGAACTGTCGTGAAATGAACAAGGCCAGCTTATCGCTGGCTTTGTTTATTCAGGACCAAGATAGATGACCGTCAACGAACAGTTGAGCGCGCTTGAGCAGATACTGGCTCGAAGTGATATACACAGCCTTTTCCAACCTATCGTTTCCTTGAGCGAACGCCGCATCATTGGCTATGAAGCACTTAGCCGCGGGCCTTCCAACAGTCCTCTGCACTCCCCGCTTCCGCTGTTCGCCATTGCTCGTACGGCACAGCGTCTGTCCGAGCTGGAAATGGCGTGTCGCACCCAGGCATGTACCGGTTTCCGTGATCTGGGCCTTGAAGGTAAGCTCTTCCTTAACATTTCCCCCGAATCACTGCTTGAGAATAGTCACGAGCAGGGCCGCACCCTGAAACTGCTACAGCGTCTGGGTATCCCTGCTAACCGAATCGTCATCGAGCTGACCGAACAGGCCCCAACCGACGATCTGGGCCTGCTTGATACCGCCTTGCACTACTATCGCGCAATGGGATTTTCGATTGCTCTGGATGACCTGGGGGCCGGATATTCCAGCCTGCGCCTGTGGTCCGAGCTGCGCCCGGACTATGTGAAGATCGATCGTCATTTCATCGATGGTATCCATCGTGATAGCGTCAAACGGGAGTTTGTAGGCTCCATCCTTCAAATGGCCAGGGCGTCCAACGCCGTCGTGGTTGCTGAAGGCATTGAACTGCATGAGGAACTGGTCGTGCTGGCCGAAATGGGCATAGATCTGGTTCAGGGCTACCTTCTGAGTCGTCCTGAAGCGAATCCCCCGCGGGAAGCACGCGAGATCATGCCTCGCCTGGAGACACGCCCCAAAAGCCTTACAGAGGGCGGTACAGGCCTGATATCCATGTTACTTGAGCGGCCTGCCATTCAGGAGCAGACGCTGATACCTGCCGTCATGCAGCTTTTCCACGACAAACCCAGCTTTAACTCCCTGGCCGTGCTTGATGAACACGGTGCGCCTGTCGGCATAGTCCACCATTATGCCCTTGCAGAAGCCCTGCGTAAGCCCTTTGCGCCGGACCTATTTGGTCGCAAGCCCATTACGCGACTTATGCATCTGGATTTTCTATGTGTGGAGAAGAGCCAATCTCCTCTTCACGTCAGCCGACTACTCACCCAGCGCGCCAAGCAACGGGTAGAAGAAGACTTCGTTATTGTTGATCAAGGCCAATATGTCGGCATGGGTCGTGTGGTTGATCTTCTCCAACTGATTACTGAGCAGAAGATTCAGGAAGCACGGCATGCCAATCCTCTGACAGGCCTGCCCGGCAGCGTGCCGATTCATCATTGTCTAAGCCAGTTACTGGAGCACAACCAAAACGCCACCCTGTGTCACCTTGATATCGACAGCTTTACGCCCTTCAATGAGATTTATGGATATGCCAAGGGAGACGAAGTACTGCTGTGCCTGGCACAGGCCTTGGCAGAAAGCATGGATCGCACCCAGGACTTCATCGGTCACTACGGCGATGACAACTTTATAATCGTCCTGCGCTCCATGGACTGGCGAGCACGGCTGACTCGACTCATGGAGACTTTCCAGAGTCGCTGCCGTCGCTTTTACGCACCGGAGCACCTGGATGCAGGCTGCCTGATAGCAGAAGATCATGAAGGCTACCGACGCGAGTATCCGCTGCTCTCTCTATCTCTTGGGGTTGTAAGGGTTACGGCAGAAAGTCGAACGTCACGCGATGCCCGCCAACTGCTTAAACTGGCGGAAAGCGCCAAGGCCCAGGCCAAAACCATTCCCGGCTATAGCTTGCACCTGATGGCCGAAACGGCCTGAGTTACCTATCTGAGGAAAAGTTGTACTCGAATACGCGCGTGACTTCAGATGCATGCCAGGCAGCCGCCTCTATACCATCCACCTCGCCGTTGAAGCGCCCGACTCGCTGGGCGCATTCAAAGAAACCAGGACGCGGCAGCCGGCTCGCACCCTGGCTGACCACCAATGCGCTGCGCAACGGCACACCCTGACGGGCATCCAGCGCTATCAGGTGTTCAAGGGCAGCAGTCAGTATCGCCATAGCGGGCGTCGGTAACTGTAGACGCTCAATCAGCGAGCGATAGGTTACCAAGTGCCGCTGGCAACGAGCTTCTTCCAACTCAGCCAGCAATGCCTGCCAATGGGTACGACTGATCTGTAACGCCACAATACAAACCTGAATTCACCGAAAGGTTACTATAACAGCACAGCTTATCCTGTTCCGATGTGCAAGCACCTCTCGCCACCCAGGCTCATGCCCGCTCAACCACTATAACGCCCTCAGCGGGTTTCTCATTGGGAAGCGGCGGAGCCGATAGCGACTTTTGCACCGCTACGGGTTGGGCATCTCTCCAGGCGCGAAAGGCATCAAGCTCGCTCTGCCAGGTTTTGCTCACCCACGCCAGCACTGCCAGATCATCAATGAAGCCAAAGGTAAGCATCCAGTCAGGGATCAGATCAACAGGCGAAAGGAAATAAGCAAGTGCTGCGACTACCGACAAGAGTGCCTGCCGACTGATACCCCGATATTCTCCACGCCACCAGGCCAGTAGCAGGGAATGGAAGAGCCCCAAGGTATCCTTGGCGGCACCCAACCGAAAATCTCGCTTGGCCAGCTTACGCCCGACGGCCAATAACAATGCCGGTAAGCGCCCCCGAACAAGAAAACGTTGGGCAAGCCTCAGATAACGATCAAATCCAACGGGTGGCTTCATGAGATCTCCCCGCCTCGCAAAGGCAGTCTGATAGAGCGTTTGGCGAATAGGTAAATAATTACCTAGATTAGAGCATCGTCCTCACAAACAGGTTTCCTAAAACAAAAAAGCCCCGTATGAACGGGGCTTTTTAATAGAGCGGCGTGTTACTTCTTGGAAGTATCCTGCTCTTGTGCAGCGTCCGACTCGTCGGATGGCTCTTGCGTCAGGCCATTGTCGCCCTGAGCGCTTGGATCCTTGATACCTAGCAGCTCTAGGTCAAAGACAAGCACGGAGTTGGCAGGAATGGCAGGGCTTGGGCTCTGCGCGCCGTAGGCCAGTTCGCTGGGAATGTACAGCTTGTACTTTTCACCTACATGCATGAGCTGAAGCGCTTCAACCCAACCCGGAATCACGCCACTCACCGGCAAATCAATCGGGCTGCCACGCTTGATGGAACTGTCGAATACAGTACCGTCAACAAGACGGCCTTCGTAGTGAACTGTCACTACATCATTCGGCTTGGGCTGCGGACCATCTGCCTTCTTGACCACTTCATACTGCAAACCGGAAGCCGTTGTGACAACACCCTCGCGCTTGCCATTTTTTTCCAGGAAATCCTTGCCTGCTTTGGCATTGTCTTCGCTGAGCTTGGTCATGCGCTCTTCTGCACGCTTCTGCAGATCGGCAAACGCATCTCTTAGCTGATCATCGGTAAGCTTCTGCTCTTTCTTGCCCACAGCATCTTCAATACCCAAAGCCACTGCTTTTGAATCCAGGTCATCGATGCCTTCCTGAGCAAGGCTTTTACCCATGTTCAAGCCGATGCCGTAGGACGCTTTCTGAGCTGGAGTTTCAAGATTAACCTTGGATTGTGATTGTGAGTCGCAGCCGCTGAGAACCAGGCCAACGAGGGCCACTGCTGCTGCCAACCGGTGCTGTTTCATGCTGTTTCCTTGTCCGTGCGCGAAGCGCGTTCGATAAAACCGCGAGCTTATCAGGGCCTAACTGCCACTGGCTACGGCATGATAAGAATAGTTAGTAGCTTATAAGTTCAGCGCTGAATAGTGACTGAATACAAAGCAGTCTGTGTCCGTGACGTATCAAACAACCCTGAACATACAGACTAGACATCTTTAAAAAGAAACTAACTGTACAAAGAACTTCCAGCAAAGAATGCTTAATAGAAACGGAAAACAGCCGCTAGAAAGGGAATAAACCTGTAGAAACGAAAAAAGCGGCGCAAGGCCGCTTTTCCGTAGTTTATCGGGAGTTCAGTAGGCCCGATAAACTTAATATGGCGCAGCGGACGGGACTCGAACCCGCGACCCCCGGCGTGACAGGCCGGTATTCTAACCGACTGAACTACCGCTGCGTATATCGCAAAATGGTGGGTGATGACGGGATCGAACCGCCGACCCTCTGCTTGTAAGGCAGATGCTCTCCCAGCTGAGCTAATCACCCACGTAGCTTTCGCTAGTGTTCTTCCTGGGTTCATCAAGAGGATTTAAAACCCAATCAAGCAACCCAAGATGAAGCAAAAATGGCGCAGCGGACGGGACTCGAACCCGCGACCCCCGGCGTGACAGGCCGGTATTCTAACCGACTGAACTACCGCTGCGCGTAACTTCAAGAGTGGTGGGTGATGACGGGATCGAACCGCCGACCCTCTGCTTGTAAGGCAGATGCTCTCCCAGCTGAGCTAATCACCCACTTAACTTTCGTAAGCGTTTGCTCTCGAAGTGGGGCGCATTCTACGGACGGTTTTAGAGGCTGGCAAGCCCCCAAGTGAAAAAAATTTCAAATGATCCAAAGGCTTAGGTTCTTTTCCTTTATTTCCAAGCCTTTGGATCATTTCCCGGGTCTGCCCTTGCAGGCAGGACCGTATCGTTACATCCCAAAAAGCGGCCTGTTTGTCATTAAAGCCCCTTAATCGTTGCCAATGATCAATTGGGGGTTGGCCTTGGAAGCATGGCAGCGGAATAATGCGCGCTTCGTTTTTTGGGGAATCGTCACGCCATGTGGTTTCGTAATCTTCTTATTTATCGTCTTACCCAGGATTTATCACTCGAAGCCGAGGCCCTGGAAACCGCGTTGGCCAGCAAACCTGCACGTCCCTGCGCCAGCCAGGAACTGACCACTTACGGTTTCGTAGCTCCTTTTGGCAAGGGAGAAGACGCTCCTCTGGTACATGTCAGCCAGGATTTCTTTCTGATCGCAGCTCGCAAGGAAGAGCGCATTCTGCCCGGCAGCGTAGTAAAAGACGCCGTGCAGGAAAAAGTTGATGAAATCGAAGCACAGCAGATGCGCAAGGTTTACAAAAAGGAGCGTGACCAGATAAAGGACGAAATTGTCATGAGTCTGCTGCCACGGGCCTTCATTCGCCGCCAGACTACCTTTGCAGCAATCGCGCCCAAGCAGGGTTGGATTCTGGTAGATGCCTCCAGTGCAAAGCGCGCAGAAGATTTGCTTTCCATCCTTCGTGAAGCGCTGGGCTCCCTTCCGGTTCGTCCGATGTCGGTCAAGCAGGCACCGACTGCAACCTTTACAGATTGGGTCAAGTCTCAGGCAGCCACAAATGATTTCCATCTGCTGGATGAGTGCGAGCTACGCGATAGTTACGAGGATGGCGGTGTTGTCCGCTGTAAAGGGCAAGACTTGACCAGTGAAGAAATCCAGAATCATCTGGGCGCAGGCAAGCTGGTGACCAAGCTGGCCCTGGCTTGGCAGGACAAGCTGTCGCTGTTAATCGATGACAAGGTCGCGCTCAAGCGGCTGCGCTTTGAGGACTTGCTTCAAGAGCAGGCCGAGCAGGATGGCGGCGATGATGCCATGGCGCAGCTGGATGCTACCTTTACTCTAATGATGATGACCTTTGCCGAATTTATTCCGTCGCTGGTCGAAGCGCTGGGTGGAGAAGAAATTCCGCAGGGGCTCTAATCAGGTGCGGCGCCCCGGGGCGCCGCCCAACTTCCAAGGCTCATATTTTTATAAGGATAATCATGGGCGCTCTCGCAGCTTTAAGCCGCTTTGCAGGCAATACCTTTGCCTTGTGGGTCCTGCTGGCGGCTGTTCTAGCCTTTATATGGCCTGAAGGGTTTCGCTCCTTAACGCCAGCTATCGTCCCCTTATTGGGCCTGATCATGTTCGGCATGGGGCTCACGCTCAAAGCTGAGGATTTCAAGGAGGTCTTTCGCAAAC
Organism: Pseudomonas sp. HPB0071; assembly: GCF_000478505.2. Lineage (NCBI taxonomy): Bacteria > Pseudomonadati > Pseudomonadota > Gammaproteobacteria > Pseudomonadales > Pseudomonadaceae > Pseudomonas > Pseudomonas sp. HPB0071. The sequence continues at coordinate 627,891 of NZ_KI517367.1, forward strand.
CTCTTAGGGTTCTTCTAGGTGTAATCGCTCAATTTATCATTATGCCCGGCATGGCGTGGCTGCTTTGTCTTGTCATGCAATTGCCGCCGGAAATTGCAGTAGGCGTTATTCTTGTGGGTTGTTGCCCTGGCGGTACGGCGTCCAATGTCATCACCTGGTTTTCACGCGGGGACGTCGCACTGTCTGTTGGCATCACTGCCGTTACTACCCTTCTGGCCCCGTTGGTGACCCCTACACTGATCTGGCTATTGGCTTCGGCCTGGCTACCAGTCAAGTTCTCAGCCCTTTTTCTATCCATCGTCCAGGTCGTTATCCTCCCGATTGTGCTGGGGCTAGTTGCCCAACGCTTCCTGGGGTCAAAGGTACGGGCAGCGGTTGAGGTGTTGCCTCTGGTCTCGGTTATCAGCATCGTGCTGATTGTGGCGGCCGTTGTGGCTGTCAGCCAGGCGAAAATTGCAGAGTCAGGATTTTTGATTATGGCTGTGGTCGTACTGCATAACACATTGGGACTGATGCTTGGCTATCTGGCCGGAAAAGTGTTTGGGCTACCTCTGGCGCAGCGCAAGACGTTGGCTATCGAGGTCGGTATGCAGAATTCGGGACTGGGCGCAGCACTGGCAACAGCACATTTCTCCCCTCTTGCGGCTGTGCCCAGTGCCTTGTTCAGCGTCTGGCATAATATTTCTGGAGCGCTGCTGGCCACATGGTTCCGTCGCTTGAATGACGAGTCCTCTGCAAAAGAGTGAGCATGTAACGAAACCGGCGCGCTCGGGCTTGGCAAGAGCGCATCGGTTCGCGAAGGGGACGACCTCATCGCCTGAAACTATCCGGGGACGGCCCCGCTTTACCAACCCTGGAATCTTTATGTCCTGGATTATTCTTTTTCTGGCTGGCTTGTTTGAAATAGGCTGGGCTATAGGCCTCAAATACACCGAAGGCTTTACCCGCCCTCTTCCTACTGTCCTGACGGCAGCCGCCATGCTGACCAGCATAAGCCTCTTGGGCATGGCCGTTAAGCAGCTTCCTCTTGGTACAGCCTATGCCATATGGACGGGTATTGGCGCAGTAGGAACGGTGATTGCTGGCATCATTCTATTTGGCGAAAGCGTCAGTCCGATCCGGCTGCTCAGTGTGCTGCTTATTTTATGTGGCTTGATCGGGCTTAAACTGAGCCATTAGGGCCTAGTCACGGATGCTGCGCGTAGGGTCTCCACCGCCTATCACGGCGCGAAAGCGCATCAGGAATTCTGGCACGCTTGCAAACAGGAAGGCATTGACGCCTATATTCATCAACGCAACCGCCAGAAACAGCTCCGGAACTGTCATCTCGAATACAGACAAAAGCAGCATAGTGATAAGGGCCGAGCAGACCATTAGGAGCGCATTGAGAATATTGGTGGCAGCGATAACCCGAGAGCGCTCCTCCTGTGGCGTGCGTGCCTGAATCAGCGCATAGAGCGGAACGATATAAAATCCGCCAGAGATCCCCAGTCCCAGAATGCACCCAAGCGCTGGCCACATGGAAAATTCTTTCAGCGCTGCCCATCCGCCATAAGACCCTGTGATAGCGGCCATGTCAGGCGTGACGGCATAGAGCAAGACGCTGAAGATAGATAACCCCAGCGCACCCAGCGGAACAATACCTGCCTCAACATGCCCCTTGGACAACCGGCCACATAGAAGAGAGCCCAGCGCAATGCCTACCGAGAACAAGGTAAGGATCAGCGAAACCATGCTTTCCTGACCGTGCAGGTAGTCCTTGGCATAGGCTGGTATCTGGGTAAGGTATACCGCACCCACAAACCAGAACCAGGAATTGCCCAGCAGAGAACGAGAGACCGAGGGCGCCTGCCCCAGCCCCATACGTAAGATCACCCATGTTTGCCGGAAAATGTTCCAGTCCAACCTCAGGTGCGAGATGACGGCCGGCGCGGATGGAATACCCAGGCTGGCCAGAAAACCAGCCAGAGCGATCAATACGACGCTTATGGCTACGGCCTGGGAATAATCCGGGAGAGAGAGCAAGGCCCCTGCCCCTATCGTCCCGCCCAAAATGGCCAGGAATGTGCCCATCTCCACCAACGCGTTACCGCCCATTAACTCTCGAGACTCGAGATGCTGGGGCAAAATTGAGTACTTGGAAGGTCCGAAGAGCGCCGAGCGTGTACCCATGGCAAACAGGACAAATAACAACAGTGGCAGGCTGTTAAGCCAAAAGCCTAGACTGCCTAACAGCAACATGACGATTTCCGAGCCTTTTAGCCATCGCATGAGCCGCGCCTTGTCATATTTTTCGCCTAATTGTCCGCCTAACGCTGAAAACAGCAGGAACGGAAGAATAAACAGCAAGGCGCACAAGTTGACCAGCAACAGCCTGTCACCGGTAACGCTCAAGTGAAACAGCACCGCCAGAATCAATGACTGCTTATAGACGTTGTCATTAAAGGCGCTAAGGGACTGTGTTACGAAAAACGGTAGGAAGCGCCGTTTTTTCAACAGAGCGAACTGTGAGGACATCGAACGAGGTCCTATTCGAAGAAGGGAAACCGGAACGGGCCACAGCCATCCTTGCAGCCCGAGATAACAACCGCGTTACATCGTACGTCAGTCAAACATCGTTATATCCGGATAGCCTTAGGAAAAAGAAGCTTCCAGGCTGGCTTTTACCGTCGGCCACTCACGGTCGGTAATACTGTACATGACGGTATCATCAAGCCGACCGTCGGCCAAACGTCGATGGTTACGTAACAGCCCTTCACGTACAGCCCCTAGCTTTTCAATAGCGCGTTGCGCACGCAGATTACTGGCTGCCGTCTTGAGTTGTACACGTACCAGATGCCAGTTCTCGAACGCATGACGCAGCAGGAGGTATTTGATGTTGGCATTCAATCCACTGCCATGCTGCTCCCGATCCAGCCAGGTCCAGCCAATTTCAGCGGCAGGTAGCGCAGGCAGAAACTCTGAAAAGCGAGTGGTACCCACCAGCTTGTCAGCCAGCCTGATGGTAAAAGGGATAGTTTTGCCTTCACGCTGCTCGGCAATGGCGTGCCTATACCAGTCCGGTCGTAGTGGACCGCTCAGGTAATGCAACTCGTCCCGGTTGAGATCAGCCAGGCTGACCAGTTCCAGTACGTCGCTTTCCACCATAGGCTCTAAACGAAGAGCACCTCGCTGCAAGGTAATGGGATGCGCTTCGAACATGGCGCCACTCTCCTTGATAACACTGCGACACGCTAACAGGCTGAAGCCCTTGGCTCAACCAAACCTGCGACATTGGTCTCAGTGACCTTGGAGTAGTCGCTTTGATGAGACACTTATAAAGCCTGCCATGCTCCCCAACGAGCGCATTAGAATAGTCCCTAGGTATTCCCACTACTCGAGACGAGCTCTTTCTAATCTATCTGGCAGCGGAAGGCCTAGGGCCAACCACCTATAAAAGGCCCTGCACAACAAAATTCACAGGAGTTCGCATGACCCTATCCAGCGGACTGATCGCCGCCGTTGCTCTGCTGTACATGGCGGTGCTCTTTGCGATTGCCTTTTATGGCGACAGACGAAAAACGCCGTTGCCACCCAAGTTACGCGCCTGGGTTTACAGCCTGTCGCTTGCGGTATACTGCACCAGCTGGACATTCTTTGGCGCCGTTGGACAGGCGGCCGACCAACTCTGGTCCTTTCTGCCGATTTACCTAGGACCTATCCTGCTCCTGCTATTCATGCCACGTCTGATCAAGAAAATGATCATGATCAGCAAGCAGGAAAACATTACTTCCATTGCCGACTTCATTGCCTCCCGTTATGGAAAATCGCGGGCGCTGGCGGTTGTGGTTACGCTGATCTGCCTGGTAGGCGTGCTGCCTTATATCTCCCTGCAGCTCAAAGGCATTGTCATGGGCGTCAATCTGCTCACCGGTGCAGGGGCCGAGTCAATAGGCATGCGTGCACAGGATACCGCCTTGATCGTCTCGCTGGCATTAGCGGTATTTACCATCCTGTTCGGCACTCGCAACCTTGATGTTACCGAGCATCACCGGGGCATGATGCTCGCAATTGCCTTTGAGTCGCTGATCAAACTCCTGGCATTTCTGTCCGTAGGGATTTTTGTGACCTATGGACTTTATGATGGATTCGATGACCTCTTCGATCAGGCACGCATTGCGCCCGAGCTGTCCAAATACTGGCAGGAAACCTTCGACTGGCCCGCACTGCTGGTGCAAACCGGAGTAGCGTTCACGGCCGTCATGTGTCTGCCACGACAGTTTCATGTCACGGTGGTTGAAAACACGGATGCGCGTGACCTGAACCTGGCCCGCTGGGTATTTCCTTGCTACTTGGCCTTGGCGGCGCTGTTTGTTGTTCCCATCGCCCTGGCAGGGCAGATGCATCTGCCCAAAGGGGTCGTACCTGACTCCTTTGTTATAAGCCTGCCCATGGCACAGGCACATCCCGGCCTGGCGCTCCTGGCTTTCATTGGTGGCGCTTCGGCCGCTACCAGTATGGTGATCGTCGCCAGCGTGGCCTTATCCACCATGCTATCCAATGATATTTTGCTGCCTCTCTTATTCCGTAAGCAGAAGGTAGAACGCCCCTATGAGGTGTTCAGCCACTGGCTGGTAACCATTCGGCGTGTTGCGATCGTGGCGATCCTGCTGTTGGCGTATCTCTGCTATCGCCTGCTGGGCTCTACGGCAAGCCTGGCTACCATCGGGCAGATCGCCTTTGCAGCTATCGCTCAACTGGGCCCGGCCATGGTAGGGGCACTCTACTGGAAGCAGGCGAACCGGAGAGGTGTATTTGCAGGACTTGCAGCGGGCGCCTTTCTTTGGGCTTATACCCTGGTTCTGCCAGTCATGGCAGAAAGTCTGAACTGGCCACTCGACCGTTTTCCTGGGCTAGCCTGGCTAGCAGCCAATCCGTTTGGCCTGCCCTTCAAACCCCTGACTCAAGGCGTACTGCTGTCCTTGGCAGGAAATTTTCTCCTCTTCTTTCTGGTTTCCAATCAGGCCAGGACCCGGGTATCCGAGCACTGGCAGGCCGGCCGTTTCATTGGGCAAATGACCTCGGCGCGCCTGAATACCCGGTCGCTATTGGCAGTGCAGCTGGAGGATCTTCGCGCACTCGCTGCCCGCTTCGTAGGCGATGAACGTGCTCGGCAGAGCTTTATTCGCTTCGCTGACCAGACGGGCCTGACTTTTCATCCGGCCCAGAATGCCAACGGAGAATGGATTGCCCATACCGAGCGCCTGTTAGCCGGCGTGATCGGAGCCTCCTCTGCGCGGGCGGTGGTAAAGGCTGCCATCGAAGGCCGTGACATGCATGTGGAGGATGTCGTACGCATTGCCGACGAAGCGTCCGAAGTACTCGAATTCAACCGCGCGCTTTTGCAGGGCGCTATCGAAAATATTTCTCAAGGTATCAGCGTTGTCGATCAATCTCTTCGGTTGGTGGCTTGGAACCAACGTTACCTGGAGTTGTTTGACTACCCGGACGGCATGATCCAGGTTGGGCGTCCAATCGCCGAAATCATCCGCTATAACGCAGAACGGGGCCTCTGTGGCCCAGGCGATCCTGACGAGCACGTAGCACGACGTGTCGATCGAATGCGGCAAGGGATTGCCCACACATCTGAGCGACAATTCCCCAATGGTCGGGTAATCGAACTCAGTGGCAAACCCATGCCGGGACGCGGCTTTGTCATGAGCTTTACCGACATCACCGCGTTTCGCGAAGCAGAGCGCGCCCTTCGTGAAGCCAACGAAGGGCTGGAGCAGCGCGTTGAAGAGCGAACCCGGGAGCTCTCCCAGCTTAACCAGGCGCTGACAGAGGCCAAAGCCCATGCAGAAGCAGCAAACCAGTCCAAAACACGCTTTCTCGCTGCCGTCAGCCATGATCTGATGCAACCGCTAAACGCAGCCCGCCTGTTTACGGCCGCCCTCGCCCACCACGATGCGTTACCAAAGGATGCTCGCGAGCTGGTTAACAACATGGATTCGTCCCTGCGCTCCGTGGAAGACCTGATTGCCGACCTGCTGGATATCTCGCGTCTGGAGAGCGGACGGGTTCATACGGAAGTCGGCAAGTTCGCAATCAATACGCTATTCGATACGCTGGGCGTAGAGTTTCGTGCCCTGGCGCGAGAACAAGGCATAGATTTCCACCTAAGCGGAAGTCGCCTGAGAGTAGAAAGCGACGTCAAGCTTCTGCGCCGAGTCCTGCAGAACTTTCTGACCAATGCTTTCCGCTATGCCAGAGGGCATGTATTGCTAGGTGTCCGCCGCCATGGTGATCATGTGACACTGGAGGTATGGGACCGTGGCCCAGGTATCCCGGAAGATAAGCGGCAGGTCATTTTTGAGGAGTTCAAGCGACTCGATAGCCATCAGACGCGCGCAGAGAAGGGGTTGGGCCTGGGACTGGCTATTGCTGATCGTCTTTGCAAGGTACTGGGCCATCGTATCGAGGTACGCTCCTGGCTAGGCAAAGGCAGTGTATTCAGCGTCTCGGTGCCCGTCGCGACTCAAATTCTATCCGAGCCTGTCCTGCAGCCTACACGCGAACACACCAGCGAACCGCTACGAGGCGCACCGGTATTTTGCGTTGATAACGAGGAAAGCATCCTGACGGGTATGCAGAGCCTTCTTAGCCGCTGGGGCTGCGAGGTTCATACGGCACGCAATCAGCAGGAGTGCGAGGCGTTATTGGCGCAAGGCATTCAGCCACAGATAGCGCTGGTGGATTTCCATCTGGATGACGGCAATACCGGACCTCAACTGATGGCATGGCTTCGCACGCGGCTTGATAAGCCGTTGCCTGGCATTGTGATCAGTGCAGATGCACATCAGGATCGTGTCAGTGAAGTGCATTCGGCTGGGCTGGATTTTCTACCTAAACCCGTAAAGCCAGCCGCCTTACGCGCATTGCTTAGCCGTTATCTGAATTTAAGATGACTTGGCGGCGCCCGTGTCGATAGGTCATAAAAACCCAATCGAAATAATGCAAAAAAATTCTTGCATTTTGATGAAGCCAAGCGTGATGCGGTCTACAGGGTTAATCCACAGAACCTGTGGATAACTCTGTAGAAAAGTTGGTGGAAATGTCCTGTAAGCTAGATGAAATGGGGGGTTCCGTTAAACTGTCCATTTTTTAACCAATCAAAAAAATCCTTATAAATCATATATTTATGCCTAAATAACCGTCCTAAATATTTTTATGCCTGTTTAAACGAAGCGCTTGACAAGCGCATTAGTGCTTGTGCACAAGTCCTGAACATTGCCCTTTGACTCAGGGTGTATTTTTGAGCATAGCCCTTCGCCTGAGTTAGAAAATGTAGTGAATTCGTATGTTTTATCACTCTGCCAGACTGACCTCGGCAGGACGACGACTCATTAACACCCTGCCCTCACGGACAGAAAACAGTGGAAGGCCCTGGCTTCTTATCATTTCGTAGTCCGAATCGGCTGACAGGATCAGCAGATTGGCCGGGCGCCCTGCTTTCAGCCCATATCGGTCACCCAGCTGCATGGCGTTGGCGCTATTTACCGTCACCAGATCCAAGGCATGCTGCAGGCGCTCATAACCGAGCATGTGACAGATATGCAGGCCGGCCTCCAGTACCCTGAGAATGTTGCCGTTACCCAGCGGATACCATGGATCAACAATGGAGTCCTGCCCGAAGCACACATTCATACCGGCCTCCAGCAGTTCGTTCACACGCGTTACGCCACGCCGCTTGGGAAAAGTGTCGAAGCGACCTTGCAGGTGAATGCTCTCGGTGGGGCACGATATAAAGCTGATACCCGAACGACTCAGCAGACGAAACAGCTTTGAACAGTAGGCATTGTCATAAGAACCCATGGCAGTAGTATGGCTGGCAGTGACACGTGAGCCCATGCCACGACTACGCGCCTCCTCTGCCAACACTTCCAGAAAGCGGGAATGGGGATCGTCTGTCTCATCGCAGTGAACATCCACCAGACAACCTGTGCGCTCAGCCAGATCCATCAGAAATTTGACGGAACTGACCCCTTGCTCACGGGTATATTCGAAGTGAGGGATTCCGCCAACCACGTCGGCTCCCAGCCGAATGGCCTCCTCCATCAGTTCTCGGCCCTGAGGATAGGATTCGATTCCTTCCTGGGGAAACGCCACAATTTGCATGTCAACTAAATGGCTTGTTTCTTCCCGAATTTCCAACATGGCCTTCAAAGCCGCCAGACTGGCATCGGTTACATCCACATGGGTACGAACATGCTGGATACCGTGGACCGCCAGGGCATTAATGGTCTGCTTGGCCCGCGCCTTGGTATCTTCGTGGGTAATAGTCGCCTTTCGCTCTCCCCAGCACTCAATGCCTTCGAATAACGTGCCGCTCATGTTCCACCGCGGTTCCCCAGCTGTCAGGGCGGCATCCAGATGGATATGCGGTTCGACGAAAGGCGGAATAACCAGATTGCCACGCGCATCCAGTATTTCAGCGCTGGTTGGGCTCACAAAAGCGACCTGTGATTCGATTGCAGCGATCCGGTCGCCTTGCAAACGCACGGTAAACAGCCCTTCCTGACCACGCAGCCGCGCATTGATGACATTCATCGACAGACTCCTCAAGCAAAGGACTACTTACTCTTTATAACAGTAGGTGACCTGGAACATTTCCAGCCTATGCCTCTGCGCGAGCGACAACCGATAGCCGGGCCCCCACCAGGCCACACAGCATTACGTACCCCAGCGCGGCAGTACCAACGCCGACAAGAGGCGCCAACCAAGGGGAGAAAAAGGCTGCCAGAACACCCAGGCCATAGGCCGCAAGCCCAACCCAATTGAATTTAGGTAAATGAACAGTCGCCAAGAGGGGGTAACGCCCTCTATGACGATAAAAGAAATCAGCTGCAATCACGCCGCCGATAGGAGGGATAATGGTTCCCAATATAATCAGGTAGGGGACCAGCAGATCGTACATGCCCAGCACTGCCAGCAATGTACCTATTGCTGCGCCAACCAGCGTAACGGTTCGCCGACGATCTGTTCGAACCAGATTACAACCCGCCACAGCGAAGTTATAGATAGTATTGTCCTGCGTGCTCCAAAGATTAAGCATGAGCATGGCTATCGCTGCCAGCGAGAAACCCTGAAGCAGCAAGACCTCCACCACGTCCGGTTGCTGGTACACAATGGCGCCATAGGCGCCGATCAGCACCATCAGGCCATTGCCGATAAAAAAACCAGCCAGGCTGGCCAGAATGGCAACTCTCCCAGTCCGAGCAAAACGTGTCCAATTGGTAGCCTGTGTCGCCCCGCTGACAAATGTGCCAAACACTAATGTCAGCGCTGTGCTATACTCCATCGTGTTGACTGGTTGTATGGCCAGCAGGCCTTCCAGCCCACCGATCTTTCGTGTTGCAACCCACATGGGTAATGCCAGCAGGCCACACATGGCGGGTACAGCAACATAAGACAGGATCTCTAAGCCTCGGTAGCCAATATAGGCTGTGGCACAAAAGCCAAAACCGAAGATCACCATCAGCAACAGCACAATGCCTTCGGGCAATCCCAGAAACTTACCCAGCACGACTGCCGCCGTCGCCGTGCCCCAGGCATACCAGCCAATCTGCGTGAATCCCAACACCAGATCAGACAACTTGCTTCCTACTTCGCCAAAGCAGAACCGGCCCATCAGAACAGAATTAAGGCCGCTTCGATACGCGATATATCCCAGCAAGGCGGCATAAAGACCAAGCAGCAGATTACCTACCATAATCACGCTCAGCAGGGTCTTGAAATCGAACGCCGTGCCGATCTTACCGCCTGCAAACATCGTCGCGGTAAAGAAGGTAAAGCCCAGCAGCACCAACGTTGTCGACCAGATGCCCCGACGGGCTGACATAGGCACTTCACTTAACGGATAGTCGTTCGCGCTTGCGTTCGTCTCGCTCATTTCGCTATTCCCGCTTGGTCATGGACCTGAGAGCAAGTGCGAAGCGCATGCCAAACGCTGTAACGCTCTGGTGCAACCCAATGACTGCGGCAGGAAGGTGCTAAACAAGAGGCCAACGCACAAAAGCGGCTCATTGTCCTTTAGCTTTGCCTTGAAATGGTTCACTGCAGCGGCAAACACAACACTGTGCTGAAGTAATTTGAAGCACATGAAAAAGAGACATTTTCCATTCAGCGACTTAGCTTAATGGGAAAAGTTGGCAAAAAACTTGCTAAAGCAGGTTATCAATGCAGCAAATTGACGCCGCTGCTGTCATAAGCGCGTCACGTGATTCAACTAAAAGAAGATTATGAATACACATCAGCAAACTCAAACCGCAATCCAAATGCTTTCCTCTGCTTTCGCTCCGTTCGATTGTGTAATCGCTGCGCCCAGCAAGAAAGGCTTTTCATTCATCATCGTCAATGAATTCGGCGTTGCGCGCCATACTCAGCGACTTTACCGTGAGGAATACAGCTGCCCGACTCGTCTGCAGTCCGTTATCGAACGTGCACGTAAAGCCATCAGCGCCTGATCCATTCCCGCCTTACTTTTCCTAATACGATGCCCGACACGCGCCTGACAGGCAGCGTGCAACGGTGCATGCGTGCCAGCGGAATCCTCCCCTTTCCGGCAGGCACAAAAAACCCGTAGCGGTCACAGACGCACTACGGGAAGACGAGGAAACTCTCGCGCGGTTCTACAGGATCTAACGCTTGCGCTTTGCGCGGCGAGCCAGCATGTTCAGGCCTTCGATAACGGCCGAGAATGCCATGGCAGCATAGATATATCCCTTGGGCACATGAGCGCCAAAGCCTTCAGCGATCAGGGTCATGCCGATCATGATCAGAAAGCCCAGCGCCAGCATGACAACCGTGGGATTGTTATTGATGAAGCGCGCCAGCGGATCAGCGGCGACCAACATGACGGTCACCGCGACGATAACGGCGATGATCATAATGGGCACATGCTCGGTCATCCCGACAGCCGTAATAATGCTGTCGATGGAGAAAACCAGATCGAGCATGAGAATCTGGACGATGGCCGAGGTAAACCCGAGGGTAACGGCCTTTTCGCCGCTTTTACCTTCGAATAGGTCGCCTTCTGGGTCAGGATCCACGTTGTGATGGATCTCCTTGGTTGCTTTCCAGAGCAGGAAGAGACCACCTGCTATCAGGATGATATCTTTCCATGAGAAGCCCTTGCCAAAGAGTTCGATCACCGGCTCGGTGAGCTGAACGATCCAGGCAACCGTTCCCAAAAGGCCCAGTCGCATGACCAGCGCCAGGCCTATTCCAATACGCCTGGCCTTTTGCCGATGCTGCTCGGGCAGCTTGTTGGTCAGAATGGAAATAAAGATAAGGTTATCAATACCAAGCACCACTTCCATGGCGATCAGCGTTGCCAAGGCAACCCAGGCGGTAGGATCCGAAATCAACTGCTGGAGGTAATCCATGAACCTTTTTCTCAGAAATAGGAGAGTTAAGGCGCCTATGAGTTACCAAAGGCACCCGGTTACCCTGAACTATAGCCAAAAGAAAGATGTGAAATTTTTGTCGTATCGCTGATTTGTTTTTGTTTCAAATCATTGAGCTAGACATCTGCCCCGGAGATACTCCGGTTTCGATATCGTCGAACGAAACGATCAACATACTCGTCTGCCGGTTCGTTGAGAATGTGCTGCGAGCTTCCCACCTGAATCAGCTGGCCGTCCCGCATGATTGCAATCCGGTTTCCCAGCCTGACCGCCTCGTCCAGATCGTGGGTAATGAACACGATGGTCTTATGCAGGCGCTGCTGTAACTCCAGCAACTGATCTTGCATCTCGGCACGAATCAGTGGATCGAGCGCCGAGAACGCTTCGTCCATGAGGATGATTTCTGTGTCAGCTGCCAACGCCCTGGCCAGCCCGACTCGCTGGCGCATACCGCCTGACAGCTGATGGGGCCATTTGCGCTCATACCCTTTGAGCCCTACCGCTTCAATCCAGTGCTGTGCATGCGTTTCTCGTGCAGTCCGGCTTTCGCCACGCAGTTTCAAGCCGTAGGCCACATTACCCAGTACGGTTTTATGGGGTAACAGCCCGAAGCCCTGGAAAACCATGCTGATCTTGTGGCGCCGGAAATGCCTGAGCTGCTGCATGTCATAGGCCAGTATGTTTTCGCCATCGACTCGGATAGAACCGCTGGTGGGATCAATCAGGCGATTCAAATGCCGAACCAGCGTTGATTTGCCCGAGCCTGACAGCCCCATAATCACAAATATTTCGCCCGCTTCGATGGACAGCGATAGCCCATTGACTCCGACGACACACCCGGTTTCCGCCAGCACCTGATCCTTATCCCGGCCCTGGCGGACCAGCTCAAGCGCTGCGGCTTCGCGACGGCCGAATATCTTATAGACGTTATCGAGCTGAATTTTCATCGCTCGCCCTCATAGCGTGAACGACCATACGCCTGAGTAATGCGATCAATCACGACCGCCAAGATAACAATCGCCAGACCTGCTTCGAGCCCCTTGCCTACGTTGAGCGTCTGGATACCGACCAGAACTTCTTCACCCAAGCCACGTGCACCGATCATCGAAGCGATTACAACCATAGACAATGCCATCATAGTGGTCTGGTTGATACCTGCCATGATGCTAGGCAAGGCCAATGGGAGCTGTACGCCAAACAGCTGTTGCCAGCGATTGGCACCAAAAGCATTGACGGCCTCCATGATTTCCTTGTCGACCTGTCGGATTCCCAGATCGGTCAGACGAATCAGCGGTGGCGCTGCATAAATGACAGTGGCAAAGATAGCCGGCACTTTACCCAAACCAAACAGCATTAGGACAGGAATGAGATACACAAAGCTAGGCATGGTCTGCATGATGTCCAGCAGTGGCAGCAACACCGTACGCAGCCGGTTACTGCGTGCACACAGAATGCCCAAGGGAATGCCGATCAGTACCGCAATCAGTGTCGCGACCAGCATCAGCGCCAAGGTCTGCATGAGCTTGTCCCATAACCCCATGGCGCCCACGAGAAATAGCAGCCCGGTAATGACCGCAGCCGGTATCACACGTCGCGTGGCGTGGTAGGACACAACGGCCACGACCAGCAGAATCAACCACCACGGTGTTGTCCGGAGAGCGCCTTCAAGCCGGACGATTGCCAGTAGAAGCACATCGGAGATCTGGCGGAACATATCGCCATAATTGGCGACCAGAGCGTCTACCCAGCCATTGACCCAGTCAGCAATAGAAAACGTGAGATTGTCAGGAAACATAGACATGCCCGTTTGGTAAAGGTAGGCCCTTCAAACAGGGCCTACCCTCACATGACCTGCGAAAGCCTACAAAGAGGCCTCGATTTCTTGTGCAGCGGCAGCATCAACCCATTCATGCCAGACATCGGGGTGCGCCTTCAGAAAAGCTCTGGCAGCGGTAGGCGCGTCCTGCTTATACTCGGCCTGTTCTGCCAACGCCTTGTTCAACAGGTCAATCGGCACGTTGACCTTTTCCAGAACGGCAACAAGCTCCGGGGCGTTTTCATAAAAAGGTTTGGACAATCCAGCCTGCACCGTTATGGCTTTCTCATCTCCCGGTTTGCTGGCCAGCTTGATGAGATCCGCTCGCCCCAATAGTGGCGTAGGCGACCAGTAATAGGTCAAGATGGGCTGCTTGCGCTTCACGGCCGATAGGATTGCGGCATCCAGTGCCGGCCCTGTGCCAGGGCGAAAATTGGTAAATGTGTCGGCCAATCCATAGCGTTCGAGCATCTCGGTATTTTCCAGCTCGCATGTCCAGCCGGCTGGGCAATTATAAAACCGTCCTTTCCCAGGCTCCTCTGGATCGCGAAACAGCATGGCATATTTAGGCAGATCACTGATGGACTTGAGATCTGGAGCCTTGGCATTCTTGCCCTCCACCAGATAGCGCGGCACGTACCAGCCTTCCGTCGCACCTTTGATGGGTGTACCAACGCCTACTACCTTGCCTGCATCAGCAGCTTTATTCCAGACGTCACTACGACCGATCCACTCTTCAGCAAAAACCTGAATATCATTAGAGGAAAGTGCAGCCTCTAACGTAATCGAGTTACCTGGAATACTATCGGTCTTACAGTCGTAGCCTTCCCTCAAGACTGTCGACATCAGCTCGGTGAGAAGCATCCCGCTTTCCCAGTTCACACCGGCGAACTTGACTGGCTTACCAGACTCACACCAACCGGCTGCCTGCGCGTTGCCTATAACCAGCCCCAGCGCCAAAAGGCCTACCGCCAGGCCATTTCTTGCGTTCATGATCTGCGTCCTTAGCATCCATACGCCTGCCCGGCGCGAAAAGTCGTTACCTATCGAAGCGGCTGTTTTGAGCCTGGATGCCCTCTGCAGTTTCATAAAAACTACAGCGAAACAGGAAAAAGCCTGTCCGGCTACTCATGCAATAATGGGATATCCAGCAGCCATTGCTCGATCACGCTGGGCAAGAATCACCCGATAATCGTCAAGGGAGGCCGGTACAAACGAGCGAATAGCCAGTGTTTCAGCCAGCGCAGGCTGCTCCTGCAGGATTTCGTTCAGCACGTGCTGCATCTGCTGTACCTCTTCCAGACTACGTGACGCTGCGGTAATGATCGGCAACGCAGGCGTCAGCTCCGTGCGGGCAAGAACTCGTGTGCGGGCTAACGTGTCAGGCGCATAACGCTCAAGGTACCCCCAGGTGACGCAATCAATAGCTGTCAATTCCGTCTCGCCGCGGCTGAGTAACTCCAGGCTTGTCACATGGGCACCGCTGGCCTTGACCTCACCAAAGAATCGCCCCTTTTCAGCCATGGGCGCGACCGTCACCCTTAATAAATTCATGCCGCTATTGGAGTCCAGCGCGTTGATGACCACACGCGCACCTCGAAAGGCCTCCAGGGTACTGCGCTCATCATCTGCGTGGATCACGATAAAACTGCGGTGCTGAGCACCTTCACAGCCGCTCAGCTCATAACAAGGCGTTGCTACGATCTGAACCTTGTCGCGCAGGCGCGTCATCACCGGATAGCCGCAGCTCTGAGATAACAACAGGCTCGGTGATGACCATTGCGCCATGAGATCAGCGGGCGCTTCCTCACATTGTTGAATACCCAGATGCGCCAGGACCCGCTCGATAAAGATCTGACCGGCCTCGCGTACCGGTTCAGGCGTAACGTACATGGGCCATGTAGCTAACGATGTCACGGATAAATACTCACTGTGCGTTCAAGGCGGCATCCACCCGCGCCGCGGCATCAGCCGAAAGCCAGGCAGACCATATATCGCGATGTTCCTTGAAGAACGCCAGGCTCATCGCATCGGCATCCTTATGTTTCTCCGACATTTCGGCCAATATGTTGTTGAATAATGGAAGCGGTATTTGCACCTTTTCAAACAGCTGTACAAGCTCAGGTGCCTGGTCATGCAGATCTTTCGAGATGCCGATCGTAATCTTCGCAGGGAGCGAGCGGGACGGTAGAGGACTGGGATTCTTGGAGTCGGAAAGTGTTTCCCAGGCTTGCTGACTGAACGGTGGCTCCTCAAGCTGTATCAGCTTGAAGCGGCCCATCAACGGCGTAGGCGACCAGTAGTAAAACACGATCGGCTCGCCTCTGCGGATAGCCGTACTGATGGCTGCGTCCAGGGCTGGACCGGTTCCAGTACGGAAATTCGTAAAACTGTCAGTTAACTTGTAGGCCTTGAGCTTTTGCGTATTGACGATTTCACAGGTCCAGCCAGTCGGGCAATTATAGAAACGGCCTTTGTCGGGTGATTCAGGATCCTTGAACAGATCCTTGTATCGCGACAAATCCGTTACAGACCTCAGCTCAGGCGCCTTGGCCTCAATCCCACGAGCCGAATCGCCCTTAACCAGATATTCTGGAACCCACCATCCCTCCGTAGCACCCTTGACCGTTTCTCCAACCGAGAACACCTTGCCGGCCTTCTCCGCCTCACGCCAAAAAGGGCTACGGCCAGCCCACTGCTCGCCTGTTACCTGAATATCGTTTTGCGCCAGCGCATTTTCCATCGTTACTGTATTGCCGGGAATCGCATCGGTCTTGCAGCCATAGCCCTTTTCCACCAGAAAGCGCAGCACTTCAGTGGCGAACATGCCGCTCTCCCAGTTGAGACCTGCAAATATCACAGGCTTATCATAGGGACATTTCACCTCATCAGCGTAGGTGTAATGTGTCATACCCAGACTTGTGACAATCGCAAGAATGGACAAAGAGATACGCATGGAAGCTCCTTCATGCTTGGCAACAAGGTCTTCGCCTGTCGCTAAATTGCTCATGCAGCTCGTACTGAGCGGCTACCTCACAGTATTTCAACAATCCGTAACGGTGTAGTCTCAACTCAGCAGTACCACCCGCCCCTGCCAGGTATAACCATTACGGGACGCGATTACGAGCGCTTCACGGTCATGTGGCGCCTGGATAACAATTTCACCATCAGGCAGCCAGAACGTACTACGTCCGGTCGCAAGCCAGCCACCGGTTTCGCCTACATGGTTAGCCAACAGGACAGGAAAGCCATGAATCTGCGCATATGACCTTAGCTGCGCAGTATCAGCTTCAAAACCACCTGGCGTAATCAGAGCGCTGGTGACATAAAGAGAAGCACCCGCCTGAGCCGCACTCGCAGCATGCTCGGGGTGACTTGTGTCGGCACATATGGCCAAGGCTATGCGCTCGTTCTCAAGAAGTAGCAGTGGCCCACCGCTTCCCGCCTGAAATGCCTGGTCTTCACCTTCGTGCAGGTATCGCTTGGTATATAGCACGTCGTCCCGCCCCGCACCTATTACCAGCGCCGCAATAAGCGGCTTCCCTGTCGAACTTAACGGCATGCCTGCCAGGATTGATATGCCTGTCTGAGCAGTAGCCTTACGCAACGGCACCAAGCGAGAGTCATTGGGCAACAACGCATTCTGGCTAGCCGTCTTCCGCTCATACCCTGTCAGTGACAACTCAGGAAAAACAAGAAAGTCGACGCCTTGCCGAGCAGCCTGTTCGATTACACGGACATGGCGCTCGACATTGGCTTGAATGTCATGACCAACCGGCGTGATCTGTGCAGCAGCGATTACGATACCTGTAGAACTCATCGGCACATCCCGGCAAGGTTGGAAGGCCAGAGGATGCCATATAACAAACCCATGACGTCAACATAACGTCCGAGCCATACCCGACAAGACAGGTAGTAAAGGGGTAGAAAGTGATGGGTGCAGTCAGTCCCAAGGCAAGGGCAACAGAATGACTTCTACCCAGTTTTCATAATCCATGCAGATTTCAAGTGTCTCGATAGTTGAGACCATATGAGTCGTCTTGATCTCAGGATCGAAGCGCTTGTTCTGGATAACAGCCTTCCCACCATTGTTGAGCATCATGGCCACAATGATTGGTTCGCTTTCAAAATTGACCAAATGACGAAAAACAGCCTCGTAAATATCCTGAGTGCGACCAGAAGCAGGCGAGTCAATTTCTACCTGGTAAATAGTACCGGCCTTCAAATAGCGATAACTCACAGTAGAGAAATGCATCGGTCAAGCACACCGAAAGACAAGGTTTCTTATCTTACCTGATAGCAATTGGCCATTTATCAAAAAAGCGTAAATCTCCGCAAAAGAAAAAGGCTATTTGCGGGCAAAACTTCAAAATGAACCTGACCGTTTTCAATAGCCGAACAAAAAACAAAGCTTGACTGGACGAACTTGCCGGATAATCAGCTGGTCGATGGTTGAGAATGATCAGAATGGGTTTTCCATGACATTTCCTCTCGTCCGCCACGCTTATCGATCCACTCGGCTTCTAGCCTTTTCCGCTTCGGTTGTTCTGTTGGGTGCCTGTGCCACCGCTACAGACAGATCCGAGATGTGGAGCTATCAAACGGTCCAACAGCATCAGGCGCTTCCACCAGATCAGGCGTACCCAGAATTATTTACAGCAGTACAGCAGCAATGGTTATTCGACGATCAAAAGCATTTTGTCGATGCCCTTCCGCTGAAGCCTCCTGCTACTATCCGGGCGGACTACTTGGCGCAACGAGCCAATCCAGGCTTTGATCTCAAACGCTTTGTGGCGGACAACTTCGAACCATCAGGAGCTGCTGAAACCCAAAAGCCTCAGACAGGTACCGATATCCGTGAACATATCGATAACCTCTGGCCTGTACTCACACGACATTATGAGAAGGTACCGGCATATAGCAGTATGCTGCCACTACCCTACCCCTATGTTGTTCCGGGAGGTCGCTTTCGCGAGCTGTACTATTGGGACTCCTACTTCACCATGCTTGGCCTGGTAGAGAGTGGACAAACGAAGTTGGCACGTCAGATGCTGGATAACTTCGCCTACCTGATCGATACCTATGGCCATATCCCCAATGGCAATCGCACCTACTATCTGAGCCGCTCCCAGCCACCCTTCTTCTCTTATATGGTTGAGCTGGAGGCAAAGACGGAGGGGGATGAAGTCTATCGCCGTTACCTTCCGCAATTGCAAAAGGAATACGCTTATTGGATGGAAGGTTCGCAAACGCTAAAGCCCGGCGAGGCTGCCCAGCACGTTGTTCGTCTGGCTGACGGTACGCTATTCAACCGCTACTGGGATGCCAGCGATACACCTCGCCAGGAATCCTACATGCAAGACAAGGAAACGGCAGCCAAGGCTGCTAATCGCCCGGTCAATGAGGTTTACCGAGACCTGCGAGCCGGGGCAGAAAGCGGCTGGGACTACACGTCACGCTGGCTGGGTGATGGGAAAACTCTCGCGACTATCCGTACAACCGCAATCGTTCCGGTAGACCTCAACAGCCTTCTCTATCATTTGGAAACCACAATTGCTGTTGCTTGTGAAAAGAACGCCATGTCGACTTGTACGCAACGCTACAGCCAGCGTGCAGAAGCGCGAAAGGCTGCCATAGAGAAACACCTGTGGAACAACAAGGGCTATTACGCTGACTACGATTGGCAGAAGAATCAACTCAGCGATCAGATCACAGCCGCTACGCTCTATCCTCTTTATGCAGGGATCGCCAATTCCGATAGAGCCCGGCAAACCGCATTGACTGTTGAAAAGAATCTGGTCAAAACCGGTGGGCTTGTCACTACGCAAATCCATAACGGACAGCAGTGGGACTCTCCCAATGGCTGGGCTCCGCTTCAATGGATCGCCGTAGAAGGCTTGCGCCGCTATGACCAGCAGGATCTAGCCAGAACCATCGGCCAGGGTTTCCTTGATCAGGTGCAGACGCTGTTCACCAAAGAGCACAAATTGGTCGAGAAATATGATGTGGAGGGTTCAAGCCAGGGAGGTGGCGGTGGTGAGTACAAACTGCAGGATGGCTTTGGCTGGACCAACGGTGTCACGCTGAAACTACTCGACCTCTATCAGCAACCACCAGCTAATGCGCAACCCTGACACCATTAACCAAAGGGCAAGTCTATCTCTTTGCCCTTTGGTTGCCTCGCTAGGCATGGACGTCCTGGCTTTTCACAGCTTTCGTTCCTATCGCCTAGGCTGAGCAATACACCCGTTACCGGAGCGCCCATGATCGACACGACTTCCCACAATATCGCTGACCTGAAACAACACCTTTCTAATGCGTTGGACGAAGGTGTAAATGAAATCAAAGCGCATCAGGAGGAAGGTCTCGATATCCCGGAGGCCATGCATGAGCGCCTGATCCGTATCCGCTCAATGCAAGAATCCCTTGAAAAAGGAGAAGACATACGTCTTGAGCTCGAACACTTCGAGGCGTGGAAAAAAGAAAATAATTTGATTTGAGCTGTATAGAAATAAAAAAGCCCCGCAGCATAACTGCGGGGCTTTTTAGTATGGCGGAGAGATAGGGATTTGAACCCTAGGAGCCATTGCTGACTCAACGGATTTCGAATCCGTCCCGTTCGGCCACTCCGGCACCTCTCCAATGCAGCGCATGATAACAGCTGAAATGCATCAGGCGAAGCCTTGAATGCAAAATTTCTACCATTATCAGGCGTTTGCAAAAGTCGCCTGCCAACCTTAGAGCGGTACGCCTAGGCGGTTAGCCACTTCTTCATAGGCCTCGATAACGTCCCCCAGCCCTTGGCGAAAGCGATCCTTGTCCATCTTCTTACGGGTTTCCTTATCCCATAGACGGCAGCCATCAGGGCTGAATTCATCGCCCAGCACAATCTGGCCATGGTGCACACCAAACTCCAGCTTGAAATCCACCAGCAGCAGCCCTGCGTCATCGAACAGCTTTTTCAGCACGTCGTTCACCTGGAACGTCAGCTCTTTCATGCGAGACAGCTGTTCAGGCGTAGCCCAACCAAATGCATAGACATGGGTTTCGTTGATAAAGGGATCGTGCAACGCATCATTCTTGAGGAACAGCTCAAACGTGGGCGGGGAAAGCTCCAGCCCTTCCTCAACACCCAGACGACGCACTAGGCTACCAGCAGCATAGTTACGAACCACACACTCCACAGGAATCATGTCGAGCTTTTTAACCAGACATTCATTGTCCGCAAGCAACGCATCGAATTGGGTTGGAATCCCTGCGGCCTCAAGCTTTTGCATGATGAAGGCGTTGAACTTGTTGTTCACCATGCCTTTACGATCAAGCTGCTCTACCTTTTGACCGTCGAACGCAGACGTATCATTGCGAAAGAGAAGAATGAGACGGTCCGGGTTGTCCGTCGTGAACACAGACTTGGCTTTGCCGCGGTAGAGTTCGGTGCGTTTTTCCATGATGGCTCCGCTTTTAAATAATCGAAGGTTCAGGCAATGAGCTGCCAACCAAGACCTTCGTGCTGATCGGCGACCTGCAGCCAGTCCGCATCGCACCCCAGGGTGTCGACGAACGTTTGCCGAGCCAGATGCGGCCGATTGTTCTTTTCACTCAGATGCGCCAACACAAGATGCTGCAGGGCATCGCATTGCAAGCGGCAAACCAGCGAGGCCGCCTGCTGATTACTTAAATGACCGTGTGATCCACTGACCCGCGCTTTCAGAAAATAGGGATACAAACCTTCATCCAGCATTTGCCGGTCGTGGTTCGCCTCGATCACTAGGGCGTCCAGATCACGATAACACTCCAGTACTGTCGTTGTAGCCTCGCCCAGATCGGTAAGTACACCCAAGCGACGCCGGCCATCAAAGAAGACGAACTGTGTCGGATCGTATGCATCATGAGACACAGGAACGCTTTTGATCTCAATGGCTTCTAACTCGAGCGTATCGCCTGCTGCCAGTACCGTTGTAGCAGCAATAGGCTTGCGTAAGCCGCGCACTGTACCCTCGGTCAGATAAACCGGAATCCCATAACGACGCGATAACAGCTCGACCCCATGAACATGGTCGGAATGCTCATGGGTAACGAGAATGGCATCAAGTTGTGTAGGTTCGACGCCCAGGCGAGCCAGGCGTCTTATCGTTTCACGTAGCGGAAAACCGCAATCGATCAGTATGTAGGTGTTATGGCTGTGAACCAGGGTTGAATTCCCCCGACTCCCGCTGCCTAGGACCGCGAAGCGCATATTGCATGCTCGTCTGTAGCTTTTTCAGCACCGTCTCGGCCATATCGGCTGGCGCTACGGTGTTGATGTCTTTATCCAGCGTGACTTGAACAGCATCGCCTACATTGGTCAGACGAACCTGATAACGCTCGGCACGAGCGTTTTCTTCTTCCTTGGAGGGCTCATGACCAAACAGGCGCTTGAAGAACCCAGGTTTGTCCTCGTTGGGCTTGCGTGCACCCTCAGCCAGATTGATGTAGTACACCCCCAAGCTACGGTCCATATCGTCAACGCGTATGTTAGCGCCTTCCAGGGCACGACCGACACTGGACCAGGCACGATCAAAGTCGCTCGTCAGGCTCAGCATCGGGTCGCCATTGCCATCTCTCGTATAGGAGACCCGCTCAGGCGTATCGTAGGAACCAGCAGCCAACAGAGATACTGAACC
This sequence comes from Pseudomonas sp. HPB0071, assembly GCF_000478505.2. Lineage (NCBI taxonomy): Bacteria > Pseudomonadati > Pseudomonadota > Gammaproteobacteria > Pseudomonadales > Pseudomonadaceae > Pseudomonas > Pseudomonas sp. HPB0071. The sequence continues at coordinate 649,817 of NZ_KI517367.1, forward strand.
ACCTTGGGTATCGGCACTTGCCAGACTGGTTACCATTTCATTCAGCAGGGCTGCATCGAAGGCCGATGTATCAGAGCGAGAAGACCAGTTCGGCTCACTGCTGCTGCCAGTCTTGCGCGTCTGGCTTTGTACAAAGATTTCACTGGTGTTGCTGGAAACCCCTGGCTCGATCCGCACCCGAATACGTGTTTCGGAGCCCGGCTCGATATCACCACCTGTGCTCAAGCTGCGAGCCAACGGTGTCGTCAGGTCGGTCAAAGGTTGCCAGCGTGTCGTGAACTCACCGGTCTGCGGACGTGCCTCACCAATCACGAAGCCATTATCGGTAAAGAACTGATTGGCCACCGGCCAGATCTCGGCAGGCTGCTTTTGAGCGACAACCCAGCGGGCCTTACCATTGCGCTGCAGGCTATAGCTACCCGTATCAGCCTGGACAGCCAATGCTTGAGGCCGTGGAGCCTCGAACTCTGCAGGATGGTCCTGGGTATCCGCTACGTTAGCGGGAATGGGTAGCAGGGGCTGCAAGGACTTGGCCTGAACATCAGTCGGAACCTGCATCGGAGCCGTTTGACGCGACTCCAGATAATCATTACTGCGATCACGAAAATACCCGTGCTCGCCCCATAGCCAGCCACACCCACTGGTCGTGCTGATTACTACGGCAAGTGTTGTTAGTCCAGCCAGTCGCTTCATGCGTAAATTCTCCATCAGGCCAGCACACCGGACTGACGCATTGCCTGGCGAAGCGGCTCATGACAGCGCGGACTCAACCAGGTCAGAGGAAGACGGATACCCTCAGGCATCATTCCCATTTCATGCAACGCCCACTTGACCGGGATCGGATTGGACTCAATGAACAGGTTCTTGTGCAGAGGCATCAATTTTTCATTAAGCGCACGAGCAGTCTCGGCGTCGCCACGCAGGGCAGCCGCGCAAAGTTCGCTCATGTCACGGGGCGCCACGTTGGCTGTAACAGAAATATTGCCTTTGCCGCCCATCAACATCAGTTCAACAGCCGTGGCATCATCACCGGAGTACAGCATGAAATCGCTGCTCACACGATCCAGAATGTCACGGGCGCGCTGCAAATCGCCTGTCGCTTCCTTGATACCAACGATATTCGGCACTGTCGAAAGCCGTTCTACCGTCTCGGCCAACATGTCACAGGCCGTACGCCCGGGCACATTGTAAAGGATCTGGGGAATCGCTACGGATTCGGCGATATGCCGGAAATGCTGATAGAGGCCTTCCTGAGTAGGCTTGTTGTAGTAAGGCGTAACCAGCAGGCAAGCGTCCGCACCTGCATCCTTGGCCGCCTGCGTCAGATCAACCGCCTCACGCGTGGAATTGCCGCCCGTCCCTGCAATGACGGGAATACGGCCAGCCACCTGTTTGACTACACGGCGAATGACCTCGGTGTGTTCTTCTACATCCAGAGTGGCGGACTCGCCAGTTGTTCCGACCGCAACGATGGCATTGGTGCCTTCGGTCAGATGAAAATCAACCAGCTTGGTCAGGCTGGACCAGTCCAGATGCCCCTGTGCATCCATGGGCGTGACCAGCGCCACCATACTGCCTGTGATCATGCAACCGCTCCTGCCGAGAAAAGAGAGCCGTAATGGTACTGACGCTACCAGCCTTGCACAAGCCAAGCTCCGGTAAGGCATTCCCCAACAACGCGCTTTTCGCTACCCTTCGGTTTTGGCCGGTCTACCGGTTTCATCATCAGGAAACACTGAATGTCTGCTACACCACCGCCTCGTGAGCAATTTCTAGTTATCAGTGCGCTGGGCTCCAACCCTATGGAGCTAACCAATGTGCTCTATCGCACGTGTTTGGAAAGCCGCTGCGCGGTCGTCAGCAGCCGCCTGAGCCGACACGGCGAATTCAGCGCACTGATCCTTCAAGTGTCCGGCAACTGGGACGGCCTGGCTCGACTGGAGTCCAGTTTACCTGCTCTGGCAAAGCGACAAGGTTTCACGATTGGTGTAACACGTAGCGCAGCGTTGGAAAACCGAGCGCAAGCCCTACCGTACGTCGTTTATGTCAGTGCGGCCTATCGCTCGGATATTCTCAATGAACTCTGCCAGTTCTTTACCGACCATCGCATAGAGGTAGAAAGCCTGGTTTGCGATACTTATCAGGCGCCCCAGACAGGCGGCACCATGCTGACAGCGACCATTACGGTCATTCTGCCAGCCGGTACTCAGATCAGTTGGCTACGGGATCAATTCTTGGACTTTGCGGACGCACTGAACCTTGACGCGCTGATCGAGCCCTGGCGACCTCAGAACCCGTAATCCAGTAAGCTAAGTGAAGAAACGAACATGACAGTTACCGTTGATCAACCCGTTCCCGATTTCATAGCGGCTGCTACTGGCGGAAAGGACCTGTCGCTTGACACGTTCAGGGGTCGGCAGGTTGTATTGTATTTTTATCCCAAAGACAGCACGCCGGGCTGCACAACCCAAGGCCAGGGGTTTCGCGATCATTACGAAGCATTCCAGGCTGCCAATACCGTAATAATTGGTGTCTCCCGCGACGGCATCAAGTCCCATGAAAACTTCAAAGCCAAGCAGGCATTTCCATTCGATCTGATCAGTGACAAATCAGAAGCGTTGTGTACGCTGTTTGATGTGATCAAATTGAAGAAGCTGTACGGCAAGGAGTATATGGGAGTCGACCGCAGTACCTTCCTGATCGACAAGGAAGGGATTCTTCGCCGGGAATGGCGTGGGGTAAAGGTCCCGGGACACGTGGAAGACGTTCTAGCAGAGGCCCAGGCCCTGAACAGTTGATTTCCAAGGGAGGCTTCTGCCTCCCTGCACTTCATGCCTTGCGCAACCAATAATGAAATACGTTTTCCTGTGCCTGCTCGCCGATCAATGCATGCCCTGACAACTGGGCAAAGGTCCTGAAATCACGCTGCGAGCCGGCATCCGTTGCCGTGACCTTCAATACCGAGCCAGAGGCCAAGCGGTTCAGTTCCATTTTGGCTTTCAGCAATGGCAGTGGGCAACTTAATCCACTGGCATCCAGCTCCGCATCACACGGCCCTGTATAAGTACTGGATTCACTCATAAGAAAACTCCATAAATCCCAAGGATAACGTTCACGGCCTTTCATCGCTAGGCAGCAGCTGTGGGGACAGATAAAGTAAGGGTTTTGCAGTCATGAGCGCCCCTATGAAATTTTTGCGCCCTGCCCTTCTTGGTCTGTCCTGCCTGATAGCTGTACCCGCTCCCGCAGCCACTGATCTACCGTCGCTAGGGGATGCAAGCTCTTCAGTTGTCTCTCCTGAACAGGAGTTTCAGCTTGGCCGCACCTGGTTGAGTATGCTCAGGGGGCAAGTCACGACACTGACCGACCCACAACTCAAGCAGTTCGTGGAAAGCAGTGTTTATAGACTGGCCGAGACGAGCCAGATTCAAGATCACCGCCTCGTATTCATCCTGATCAAAGACCCACAAATTAACGCATTTGCTGCCCCCGGTGGGGTCGTAGGCGTCAATGGGGGGCTATTCCTGTATGCCCAGACCGAAGCTGAGTATGCAGGCGTCCTCGCGCACGAATTAGCCCACCTGAGCCAGCGGCACTTTGCACGAGGCGTCGAAAATCAGAAGCGCATGCAACTACCGTTGATGGCAGCCATGCTGGCCGGCATTGTGGCCGCTGCTGCTGGCGGTGGTGATGCCGGTATCGCAGCGATTGCCTCTACACAGGCAGCCGCCATACAAAGTCAACTCCGCTTCTCTCGTCAGAACGAGCAGGAAGCGGACCGGGTAGGCCTGATCAACTTGGCTAAGGCTGGCTATGACCCACGAGGCATGCCCAATATGTTTAGCCGATTGGCTAGGCAATACCGTTACGATCAGCGACCACCCGAGTTTCTCCTCACCCACCCGGTAACAGAGGATCGCGTTGCAGATACTCGTAACCGTGCAGATCAGTATCCCGCAGGAGGACGAGAAGACAGCCTGCAGTATCAACTGATGCGCGCAAGGGTTCAGCTGCTTTTCGAGGAAACTCCAGGCATAGCCGTCAAGCGCTTTCGTGCCATGTTGGATGAAAACCCAAAGTTGGAAGCAGCACGTTATGGCCTTGCTGTTGGCTTGACTCGCCTCGGCCAGCTCAATGAAGCACGCGAAACGCTTAAGCCTTTACTGGATGCCTCTCCAAACGATGTCACGTACAACCTGGCCCAGATCGAGCTCGACATTACCAATAACCGGCTGCCTGACGCACAAAAGCGCGTAGCGAGAATGATGGAAATGTATCCCGATAACTTCGCGGTCAACATGCTACAAGCCGATCTACTGGTTAAGCTCGATAAGCCCAAGGATGCCAGCGCTTTACTGGACAAGGTAATCAAAGCGCGCCCACTGGACCCTGATGTATGGTACCGGGCTGCAGAGGTGCGCGGCCAAGCGGGTCAGCTGATAGAGGTCCATCAGGCCCGTGCCGAATACTTTGCCCTGACAGGTGATTATGATCAGGCCATACAGCAGCTGGGATTTGCAAAACAGCGTGCTTCAAATAATTTTCAGTTAGCGGCGCGGATAGATGCACGTCAGCAGGAAATAATTACGCAAAAGCGAACTGCTGAAGAAATTATGTGATAGGAAACAGGACAGGAAACGCCCATCAGGCGTTTCCTGTCTGCCTTAATCTTGCTGCCTGGGTAAAGTCCAGCATGCGCTTGAGTGGTTTTACTGCCCTAGGTATCAGGGAAGGATCAACCAGAACCTCACCGCTACCCTCCTGCAAACAGGCCAGCGTACGCTCCAAGGTATTCATGGCCATCCAAGGGCAATGCGCACAACTACGACAAGCAGCACCATTACCCGCCGTAGGCGCCTCAATGAATACTTTGTCAGGACACAACTGCTGCATTTTGTAAAAAATGCCTTTATCCGTTGCGACAATAAACGTCGAGTTGGGCATCGTCTGTGCAGCCTTGATCATTTGACTGGTTGAACCAACCATGTCTGCCAGCTCGATCACAGCCTCAGGAGATTCGGGATGCACCAGAACCGCAGCATCAGGATAGAGCGATTTGATATCAGTCAGCTGAGAAGACTTGAACTCCTCATGAACGATGCAGGCGCCATCCCAAAGCAGCATATCGGCACCTGTTTCCCGCTGAATGTAGCGGCCTAGATGACGGTCCGGTGCCCAAAGAATAGGTTCGCCGTTATCCATCAGGTGCTCAACGATATCCAGGGCACAGCCAGAGGTTACAACCCAATCTGCCCTGGCTTTTACGGCAGCTGAAGTATTGGCATAAACTACTACCGTCCGCTCGGGATGCTTATCGCAGAACGCAGCGAACTCCTGAGCTCCGCACCCGATATCCAGCGAACAAGTAGCCTCCAGCGTAGGCATGAGCACTCGCTTCTCGGGATTGAGAATCTTGGCAGTTTCTCCCATGAAACGCACCCCTGCCACCACGACGGTAGAGGCCTTATGCTGGTTACCAAAGCGTGCCATTTCGAGCGAGTCTGCCACGCACCCGCCCGTTTCCTCGGCAAGCGCTTGCAGAATGGGATCGGTGTAGTAATGCGCAAGTAGAACAGCGTCACGCGCCTTGAGCTCAGCTGCAATGGCATGGCTAAAATGCTCTGTTTCAGCTGCACTTAAAATTTTAGGCTGCTTAGCCGCGAGATGGGCTTGAACCAGAAGTCGTTCCGAGATTTGCGACATGCTCGCTACACCCAAACGCTAAAGGGACAGAAGGAGTGTATCGCCAGGAAGCGGCGATCTAAGGAAACAACAAGGGGAGGAAAATGGTGGGTCGTGTAGGATTCGAACCTACGACCAATTGGTTAAAAGCCAACTGCTCTACCGACTGAGCTAACGACCCCGAAAGCGAGTGCTATAATAATGATTTCTTCTGGATAATCAATACCCTAGCGCAACTTTTTTAAAAAATATCGCGTTGGATCTTCAAGGTGTGCCGCACGGAATCCTTCTGCACGCAAGCGGCAACTGTCACATCGCCCACAGGCACGCCCTTCGTCGTCAGCCTTGTAGCAGGAGACGGTTAGGGAGTAGTCCACCCCATTCGCGACGCCCCACTGGATAATCTCAGCCTTCGACATGAACTGGAGCGGTGCTATGATTTTAAAGCCATTGCCCTCAACGCCCGCCTTGGTGGCAAGATTAGCCATACGCTCAAAGGACTCAACAAATTCAGGGCGGCAATCTGGATAGCCTGAGTAATCCACCGCATTAACACCAATAAAGATATGCTGAGCCTCGAGCACCTCAGCCCAACCCAAGGCAAGCGAAAGAAAAACGGTATTACGGGCAGGTACATAGGTGACAGGAATACCCTCGGTAGGTGCTTCCGGCACATCGATAGTGCTATCGGTCAACGCCGAGCCGCCAATACCATTCAGGTTCAGACCGATCACTTTGTGTTCGACCACACCCAACTGAGTTGCCACACGTTCAGCGGCCTTGAGCTCGGCTCTATGACGTTGCCCATAATCAAAGCTCATGGTGTAGCAGGCAAAGCCCTCAGCCCGAGCCATGGCGACAACCGTGGCAGAATCCAGACCACCAGACAGCAAGATAACGGCTTTTTTCTGGTTCATATCAATGTCCTGGCTCGTCATTCCAAAGAATTTTATGCAGCTGCAACTGAAAGCGTACCGGCAGATTGTCTTCTACAATCCACTCAGCCAACTGACGCGGGGTAACCTGCTGATGGCTAGGGGAAAACAACACCTCATCCACCCGCTCATCAAGGCGATACTGAATCAGCTTAGACACAGCCCACTCGTAATCTTCACGTGAGCAAATCACGAACTTCACCTGATCGTTTGGCGTAAGATGATCAATGTTGTCGTACAGATTGCGAGAGACCTCAGCAGAGCCGGGCGTCTTCAGATCGACGACCTTGACGACTCGCCGATCTACAGGCGCGACGTCGAGCGCACCACTGGTTTCAAGTGACACCTCATAGCCAGCGTCACATAGGCGCTCTAGCAGGGGTAAGCAGTTTGGCTGGGCAAGCGGCTCGCCTCCTGTTACACACACATAGCGAGGCTTATACTGAGCGACACGCTCAACGATTTCGTCCAGCGACATGATCTGGCCGCCGCTGAAGGCATAAGCCGTATCGCAATATTGGCAACGCAAGGGACAGCCTGTAAGGCGCACGAAAACAGTTGGCAAGCCAGCTGTTCGTGTTTCCCCCTGCAGCGAGTAGAAAATCTCGGTAATACGCAGAGTATTTTGTTGCATGTAGGCCACGGGCGTGACAGCGATACAGGCCGTCCGCCTCCGTTGCGAAAAAAGGGAGGCGGATTCTAACGAAAAAACCTGCCGTTAGGGCAGGTTTTTGAGATCACGCTGGGCTAATTGTGCGGCAGACGATCCAGGATACTGCGCAATGACCTGTTGGTACATTGCTTTAGCCTTGTCTCGATTTCCAAGCCGCTGCTCAACATCAGCCAGCTTGTAAAGAGAGTCTGGAACCTTGGGATGATTTGGGTAAGCCTGACTTACGCGTGCAAACGCCTGTCCTGCGGCTTGTAAATCCCCGGAAGCCATATTGACTTCGCCTAACCAATATTGGGCATTTCCCGCATACTGGCTATTGGGATACTTACGCAGAAACGCTGTAAAGGCTTGGCTTGCCTTGGCAAAATCCTTTGCCTTGATCAGATCAAAAGCCGCATCGTAATACAGCTTTTCCTTTGCGGGATCACCAGGCTCGCTGTTGGCCTGAGAAGCTGGCGGAACAGGTGCGGCGTTCGCATTGATGGCCCCTGCAGACGAACCAGCATCATTACCACCAGTGGCATTCGCTGGCGCTCCAGAAGAAGCACTTGCAGAAATTCGCCGATCAAGGTCCTGGTAACGTTCCAGTCCTTGCTGTTTTAGCTGATTGATTTCATTTTGCTGCTCTTCAACCTGACCACGCAGGCGCGCAATATCATCCTGCATCTGCTGCAATTGCATGAAGAGCTGCCCCTGTGCAGAGACAGGGGCGCTAGCGCCCCCATCCCCTGCATAGGGAGCGCCTTGGGTGCTATAGCCGGGAGTAGAACCGCTCCCACCATATCCCCCTTCCTGAACCGGTACCTGTGCCCATACAAAGGAAGTGCACAGAGCCAACGATGTCAGTACAAACAGGCGCTTCGGCATAGATCTTACTTCTTCAGCTCAACGCGACGGTTCTGAGCCCAGGACTGCTCGTCATGACCGATAGCAGCAGGACGCTCTTTACCATAGGAAACGAGTTCCAGCTGAGCCGGAGAAACGCCCTGCAGTACGAGGTAACGCTGAACAGCCTTGGCACGACGCTCGCCCAGAGCCAGGTTGTACTCACGAGTACCGCGCTCGTCAGTATGGCCTTCCAGTACAACGCGCTGACCACTAGTTTTCAGGTCACGAGCATGAACGTCCAGAGCGCGCATGGCTTCCGGCTTCAGATCGGAGCTGTCGTATTCGAAATAGAATGTAGTGATAGCACGCAGAGCGGCTTCGTCGCTCATGCTGCCATCAACGGCACCGGCGTTAGCGCCATAGCCTGCGTTTGGATCGACAGCACCGGCGCCAGCGCCAGCACCTTCACCAGAAGCATCACCACCCTTGGAAGAACAACCTACTGCAACGGCCATGGCCAAAGCCAGAGCAGCGAACTTGCCGAATTTCAGCATTTCCATCGTTAACTCCTAAAGAACCGCAAAGTGTTTTGTATAGAACAGATTATATTGCCGTCAGTTCAGGTAAGGGGACCAAGAAGGCTCGCGAACATCGCCTTGGGTGGTGGGTAGCGTAATACGCACACGTCCGTTGATGGATACAAGCATCAGTACGCCTCGGTCCTGCTGGCGGGACGCGTAGATTACCATGGTGCCATTTGGCGCAACAGTAGGCGAATCGTTAAGACTGGTGTTGGAGAGCACCCGGACGCTGCCACGCTGAAGATCCTGGGCACCAATCTGGAAGTTGGTGAAACCTTCCTGACGATGCACCATTACCAGCGTTTTTTCATCGGCAGATAGTTTAGGGTTCGCATTGTAATTGCCTACGAATGTAACGCGCTCTGCCCCACCGCCGCTAACACTGGTTTTATAGATCTGTGGTTTTCCGGAACGATCTGAAGTGAAATAGATAGTCTGCCCATCACGTCCCCAGAACGGCTCGGTATCAATCGCAGAGTCGTTGGTAACGCGACGAATCTGACGCGAATTCAGGTCCATCACATAAATCTCAGGGTTTCCATCGCGCGACAGCACGAACGCCAGGCGGTTACCGTCCGGAGAAAAAGCCGGAGCGCCATTCAGTCCTTCGAAATTGGTGAGCTGCTCACGACGACCTGTATCTACGTACTGCAGAAAGATACGTGGGCGCTGCTGTTCAAAGGAAACATAGGCGATACGCTTGCCATCAGGAGCAAAACGAGGCGACAGGATTGGTTCACGAGACTGTAGGAGTGTCACGGAACGAGCACCGTCATAGTCTGCACGCTGCAGGGTATAACGAGTGTTGTTCTGGGAAAAACGCTCGGCAGTGACGTACAGGAGCTTCGTAGAGAACGCGCCCTTGATACCGGTCAGCTTTTCGAATGACTGATCGGAAATATAGTGAGCCATGTCGCGCAGCTGATCAGTACCCCCGCCTACGCTACCCGTCATGACCTGCTGCTGTGTAGCGATGTTGAACAGTGCATATTGGATTTGCAGACGACCACCGCTGGGCACGATATTGCCGATCAGCACATAGCTGACCCCCAGTGCCTGCCAATCCTTGTAGGACACTTCGCTTGCCTGAGTCGGCAGGCTAAGCATGTTCTGCCGGTCGATGGGAGCAAAAGAGCCGGAATTGCGCAGATCGTTACCAATGATATTGGCCATATCATCGGGCAGTGGTTGACCACCCTGCCAGCCAAAAGGCACGACTGCAATCGGGATGGCCTTGTCATTGCCACTGGATACCACCAGGGGGTCGGCAGCATGGGCAGCGCCTACCAGGAACATGAATCCCAGCAGAACGATACGAATCAGGTTATTCACAGACTCAAATCCTCCGGTTTGAAGATAATGCGACGCTTGCGATAAAGCTGGTCGAACGTCGCGCGATCAAGCTGTTGCATTTCAGGTATGCGTCCCACATTGCGCACGGCAGCCACTGCCGAGCTATCGAAAGCAGAATCACCGCTAGACCGGGTTACACTGGCATTGGTTACCGTTCCGTCAGGTAGCATTTCAATTTGCACTTCCACACTCATACCGTTGCGGGCAGATGGCGGGCGGCGCCATTGCTCACTGACCAGACGCACGATAAGGTCATCAAAGTTCGACGCTACCTCATCGCCTACCTCATCAGCCATTGCCTGCTGTCGCTGCGTATCATCGGAAAGAAGCTCAGCCAACGCCTGTGCTTTCTTATCCTCTGCTGCCTTGCGTGCGGCAGCCTGAGCTGCCTTTTTCTTGGCGTCCTCAGCAGCTTTGGCTTTCGCCTGCTCGGCCGCTTTTTTCTTGGCCTCTTCAGCTGCTTTCTTTTTAGCTTCTTCAGCGGCTGCTTTTTTCTCTACCGCTTCAGCCGCTTTCTTTTGTGCGTCTTCCGCTGCTTTCTTCTTAGCTTCTTCAGCTGCTGCCTTTTTCTGAGCAGCCTCCTCAGCCTGTTTTTTTGCCAATTCAGATTTGCGCTGCTGCTCTGCGGCGGCTTTTTCCTGCGCTGCCTTTTCAGCCTTTGCTGCGGCCTCAGCTTTTGCCGCTTCGGCCTTGGCTTCAGCGGCTTTCTGGGCAGCTTCTACCTGCTGCGCCTTTCGAGCGTCCTCAGCTTTCTTTTGTTCCGCAGCTTTGGCGGCTGCCGCCGCTGCAGCAGCGGCCTGGGCCTGTTGCTCTGCTTTCTTCTGCTCCATCTGCTCGACTTCATACTGGCGAGAAGACGTTTTTTTGGCCTCTCCAGCCAGCTTCTGCTCTGTCTGCACCTGAGCAGGGCTTTTGGATTTCAACTGGACCAGAGTCGCCTGAACAATTGGCTTGGACTGTGGCAGCTCCGGTGCCATTGCCCAGCTCACAAACAGAGCGGCAAAAATGACAACATGGAGAGCCACAGCCCAAACGATAGGCCAGAAATAGCTCTCTGAAGGAGAACGCTCACGGTCTTGCATCAAGGCGCCTCGGTGATCAACCCGACATTGGGTACACCTGCCTGCTGCAGGCCGCCCATGGCTGCTGCCACTATCCCATAGTTAACAGCCTTGTCACCCCGGATGAAAACCTGGGTATCAGGTCTTGCACGCATGATCTTGGTAACCTGCTCCGTCAACTGAGGCAGGGCAACAGCGCTGGCACTGTCACGCTGCTGGTCCGTCTCGACTTCCTTACCTGTATTCCAGTAGTAAGTACCGTCCGCCTTGATAGAAATAGTCAGGATCTGCTTGTTGTTATCCTGCGGCATGGGCTGGCTGTCCGCATTAGGCAAGTCGACCTTGACCCCTTGATTGATCATTGGCGCAGTTACCATGAAAATGACCAGCAGTACCAGCATCACATCGATGTAAGGTACGACGTTCATTTCGGCAACCGGCTTACGCTTATGTCTACCCCTGGAGGACATGGTTGATACCTATTACTCGTCGCTGGTGTGGACTTTGCGATGCAGGATGGACTGGAACTCATCAGCAAAGGTGTAATAACGTCCGATCAGTGTCTCTGAGCGCGCAGCAAACCGGTTGTACGCCACTACGGCCGGAATCGCTGCAAACAAACCGATCGCGGTTGCAATCAATGCTTCTGCAATACCAGGCGCAACGGTAGCCAGCGTAGCCTGCTGTACCGTAGCCAGACCGCGGAATGAGTTCATGATGCCCCATACGGTACCGAACAGACCTACATACGGACTGGTGGAGCCGACGGTAGCCAGGAACGGCAGGCTTTGCTCAAGCTTCTCTTCTTCGCGAGAAATGGCGACCCGCATGGCACGCTGAACGCCTTCCATCACCGCGTCAGGGTCTACCCCCGCCTGCTGACGCAGCCTGGAAAACTCTTTGAAGCCAGCACGGAAGATCTGCTCGACACCTGAATCGGGGTCAGGATTGCTGCCTGCCTGACGGTAAAGCTTGGACAGGTCGATACCCGACCAGAAACGCTCCTCGAAAGTCTCCAGTGCACGTTTGGCTGCACGGATGGCATTAGCACGCTGGATAATCATGACCCATGATGTTACCGAAGCCGCTACCAGCGTCAGCATGACCAGCTGAACTACCAGGCTGGCATTGCTCACAAGGCTCCACATGGAGGAATGGTCGACAGTTGGTTCCACGCTAAATCTCCTGCTTAAATTGAGTCCGAATCGCTCGCGAATACTGTTCGCATGGCCTCAGGAATGGCCCTGGGCCTGAAGTTGTCTGAACGTACACACGCAACCGTCACATACCCTTCGCATAACAGAACACCATCGTCTCGCCGAGTCACCTGCTGATGAAAGCGCAGGCTGGCCCGGTTCAGTTCAATAACCCGAGCGCTGACCTCCAACTCGTCATCCAACCGAGCCGGTGCATGGTAACGTGCCTCACATGAATGCACGACAAATAGGATGTTTTCTTCCGCCAGGCGAGATTGAACAAAGCCTAACGCCCGCAACCGTTCGGTACGAGCACGTTCCATGAATTTGAGATAGTTGACGTAGTAGACGATGCCTCCTGCGTCGGTGTCTTCGTAATACACTCGACACCGCAGCGAATACGGCTGAGTCACATGTTGCGCGCGCATACTCTAGAACCAAGCCTTCAATTTGCCAATCAGAAATACTTGCAGTTGCAATTAATTATTATCTTCCTCAAAAAGATCAGGCACGGTTCCTGGCCCCATACGCTTGGGCACGTTCAAACCAAAGTGAAGATAAGCATGGCGGGTTACCATCCGACCCCTTGGCGTACGCATGATATAGCCCTGCTGAATCAAATACGGTTCCAAGACATCTTCAATGGTGTGACGCTCCTCACTGATTGCAGCCGCCAGGCTATCTACCCCTACCGGCCCGCCGTCGAACTTGTCGATGAGCGTCAGTAGAAGTCTTCGGTCCAGGTGATCAAAGCCGCGTGCATCCACATCCAGCAGATCCAGAGCCTGGCTTGCAATCGTATGACTGATTCGTCCCTGCCCTCTCACCTCTGCAAAATCGCGTACACGTCTTAACAACCGGTTCGCAATACGGGGAGTACCGCGGGCACGGCGAGCGATTTCCACAGCGCCTTCGGCCTCAATTGTCAGATTCAGGATTTTGGCAGAACGCGTAACGATGCTGGCAAGGTCCTCTACGCTATAAAACTCAAGCCGCTGAATAATTCCGAATCGGTCCCTTAATGGGTTCGTCAGCATTCCGGCACGCGTAGTGGCTCCCACCAATGTAAACGGTGGCAAATCCAGCTTGATTGATCGCGCGGCAGGGCCTTCGCCAATCATAATATCGAGCTGATAATCCTCCATCGCTGGATAGAGGACCTCTTCTACAACCGGCGAAAGGCGATGGATTTCGTCTACGAAAAGAACGTCTCCAGCCTCGAGACTGGTCAGCAGAGCAGCAAGATCTCCTGGCCGCTCAATTACCGGTCCAGATGTGCTTTTGATGGCAACACCCATTTCCTCAGCAATAATATTGGCAAGCGTGGTTTTGCCTAGCCCTGGCGGCCCGAAAATAAGCGTATGGTCTAGTGCCTCGCCCCGCCCCTTTGCCGCCTGGATGAAAAGACTCATCTGCTCGCGCACGACCGGCTGACCAATGTACTCGGTCAGTCTCAGAGGACGGATAGCACGATCCTGCTGTTCTTCACGATCTCGGCCCGCGGCAGAAATCAAACGATCCGGTTCAATCATGGTTACACCATGCCTTTAAGGGCACGACGAATAAGGTCTTCACTGCTGAGGCCTTCTTCAGCGATGGCAGATACTGCACGACTGGCTTCCTGCGGCTTGAATCCGAGCGACACTAACGCACTGACCGCATCAGTTTCAGCTGTTACGACAGGCTTGCCGGCAGCCGTTTCCATCATGAGCGGTGCGATAGACGGAAGGCTTTCCCATGCCTTGAAGCGATCCTTGAGCTCGACTAGCAGACGTTCAGCCGTCTTTTTGCCGACGCCGGGAATCTTAACCAGCGCAGACGCATCCTGGGCCTGAACGCAGCGCACCAGCTCGTCCACCTCAAAGCCAGACATCAGCGCCAGTGCCAGCTTTGGCCCTACTCCATTCAAGCGAATCAACTCACGAAAGAGTTCTCGCTCGCGCTTTTCAAAAAAGCCGTAAAGCAGATGAGCATCCTCACGCACGACCAGATGCGTATGCAAGGTAACTGGCTCATCCAACAACGGAAGGCGATACAACGTTGTCATGGGGACTTCCAGCTCGTAGCCCACGCCATTGACATCGATGATTACATGCGGCGGCTGTTTTTCAGCCAGAGAACCGCGGAGACGTCCAATCACAGAAATACCTATTAAAGACGCAGGCGACCACCGCGCCGGCGAGCCCCTAGAAGCCCATGAGGGGTCAGACTTTGCCGTGTATGCGCATGACAAATAGCAATCCCGAGGGCATCGGAAGCATCTATTTGGGGCTTCTCCTTTAGTTTCAACAAATGCATGACCATCATCATGACCTGTTGCTTATCGGCAGCACCTGAGCCCACGATGGCTTGTTTGACCTGGGTAGCCGTGTATTCAGCTATTTCAAGCCCCGCTTCCGCACAGGCCACAATGGCTGCACCTCGAGCTTGTCCCAGTTTTAAAGCAGAGTCGGCATTGCGCGCCATGAATACCTGTTCAATGCCCATGGTGACTGGCTCATAAAGCCCAATGACTTCCCGCACCCCTCTGTAGACGATTTGCAAACGCTCATACAAAGGGCCATTACCTGTACGAATACAGCCAGAGGCTACGTATTCGCACCCTTTACCCGTGTCCCGGATTACGCCGAATCCAGTGATTCGCGAACCAGGGTCAATGCCTAGTACCAGGGTCATCTCTATATCCTTCCCAGACCAGGCGGGAAAAAGGTGACTGCTTTAAGGAGGCTTGTACCTTTCCAGTAGCAGCCACCCCTGTTGCGCGCTGACACTATAGGGGTATCAGGCCCGTTAGCCTAGCTGCGCCATAACATCATCTGGAATTTCCGCATTGGAGTACACATTCTGGACATCATCCAGATCCTCCAGCATATCAATAAGCTTGAGCACTTTCTGGGCCGTATCCAGATCCAACGGCGTTGTCGTAGACGGAATCATGGAAATCTCGGCAGCTTCGGATTTGAAGCCAGCTTCCGTCAATGCCTCGTTTACGGCAATAAAGTCACTAAATGAGGTAAAGACGTCAACAGACCCATCATCATTGGTGACTACATCATCAGCACCTGCTTCAAGCGCCGCTTCCATGAGTGCATCTTCGTCGACGCCCGGTGCAAAGCTGATCTGCCCCTTGCGCTCGAACATGTACGCTACCGAGCCATCAGTGCCCAGGTTACCGCCGCACTTGCTAAAGGCATGACGCACCTCAGCGGCCGTACGGTTACGGTTATCCGTCATGGCCTCTACGATCAAGGCGACACCACTCGGGGCATAGCCCTCATAGGTCAGCTCTTCAACGTTATCCCCTTCGTTGGCACCTGCCCCTCGTGCAATGGCGCGATCGATGGTGTCACGTGTCATATTGGCAGTAAGCGCCTTATCTACTGCCAGGCGAAGACGCGGGTTATCCGCCGGAACGCCACCACCCTGACGGGCAGCTACGGTCAGCTCACGGATGATCTTGGTAAAGATCTTACCCTTCTTGGCGTCCTGTCGCTCTTTGCGGTGCTTAATGTTGGCCCATTTGGAATGACCCGCCATAACGAACTCCAAATCACTTTTTGACAAAGGGCAGCCTTGCGGCTGCCCGGTTGATCAATTACTCAGCTTTTGGCTGCTCACGCAAACGAATGTGCAGCTCGCGCAACGCCTTGGCATCCACTGCGCCAGGTGCCTGAGTCATGACATCGGCAGCACTCTGGGTTTTCGGGAAGGCAATAACTTCACGAATAGACTGTGCGCCGGTCATCAGCATTACCAGACGATCCAGGCCGAAGGCCAAACCACCATGCGGTGGCGCGCCAAACTTGAGTGCGTCGAGCAGGAAGCCGAACTTCTCTTCCTGTTCCGCCGCGTCAATGCCCAGCAAGCGGAACACAGCCTGCTGCATTTCCTTGCGGTGGATACGGATGGAACCACCACCCAGCTCGGTGCCGTTGAGGACCATGTCATAGGCGCGAGACAATGCATTCGCCGGATTCGCCTCGAGCTCTTCCGGTGTGCACTTGGGCGATGTGAAGGGGTGATGCAGTGCAGAGAAACTACCATCATCGTTTTCTTCGAACATCGGGAAGTCAACGACCCAGAGCGGCGCCCACTCACAGGTCAGCAGGTTCAGATCATGCCCCAGCTTGATACGCAGACCGCCCAACGCATCACTGACGATCTTGGCCTTGTCTGCGCCAAAGAAGACGATATCGCCGTCTACCGCACCCACGCGATCAAGAATGGCGTTGAGGTTCGACTCAGCAATGTTTTTGACGATAGGTGACTGCAAGCCTTCAACACCTTGGGCGCGGTTGTTGACCTTGATATAGGCCAGGCCCTTAGCGCCAAAGATACCCACATACTTGGTGTAATCATCGATCTGCTTACGGGGCATGCTGGCACCACCCGGTACGCGCAGTGCAGTTACACGGCACTTGGGATCGTTAGCCGGACCGGCAAACACCTTGAAATCGACATCCTTGAGCAGATCAGCTACATCCACCAGCTCCAGCGGAATGCGCAGGTCCGGCTTGTCTGAACCATAACGGCGCATGGCCTCCTCGAAGGTCATGTGCGGGAACTCGCCGAACTCCAGATCCAGCACTTCCTTGAACAAGGAACGGATCATGCCCTCGGTGATACCCATGATGTCTTTCTCATCGAGGAAGCTGGTCTCGATGTCAATCTGGGTAAATTCGGGCTGACGGTCTGCACGCAGGTCTTCGTCGCGGAAGCATTTGGCAATTTGGTAATAGCGATCAAAGCCCGCCACCATCAACAGCTGCTTGAACAGCTGGGGTGACTGCGGCAGAGCAAAAAAGCTGCCAGGATGGGTACGGCTAGGCACCAGATAGTCACGAGCGCCCTCGGGTGTCGCACGGGTCAGGATAGGCGTCTCCACATCCATGAAGCCCTGCTCGTCCAGATAACGGCGAATGCTGGAAGTTATGCGCGAACGCAGCTTGAGCTTGGCAGCCATCTCGGGGCGGCGCAGATCAATGAAACGGTAGCGCAGGCGTGTTTCTTCGCCCACATCGGAATATTCGTCCAGCGGGAACGGCGGCGTCTCGGCCTGGTTCAGCACTTCAAGGTCATAACCCAGCACCTCGATAGCACCTGAGGCCATATTCGGGTTGACCGCACCCGCAGGACGCAAACGGACCTTACCCGTTACCTTGACGACATATTCACTGCGTACACGGTCGGCCTTGGCAAACGTCTCTGCCCGATCCGGGTCGAACACGACCTGAGCGAGGCCTTCACGGTCGCGTATATCCAGGAAGATAACGCCTCCATGGTCGCGACGGCGGTGAACCCAGCCGCAAAGGGTGATTTCCTGGCCGTCCAGGCTCTCGTTCAATTGGCCGCAATAATGGCTGCGCATCATGGTTGTGTTTCGCTTCTCTTGAGTCCGGAATTAAGAGATGGGGAGCAAGCATCATTAACAGGCACGTCTCGCAGAACTGCTGCAACGTAAAGCCAGCCAAAGATTGTATTCCCATCTGGTTTCTCTTGGTCAGTGGGCGATTCTATAACAATTACCAAGCCTGACGCAGCCGACCTATGACAAGCCGGCTGCCTTTTAAGAGCCTAGACTGACTTTTATAGAACCCAAGCGATTAGGCCCTCCTTGACCGGTGCTTGCGAGCATTCCATTTCCAAGGGCCTGTGTTAGGCTCCGTTTCAAATAAACATCACTGCCAAAGGAGAGCGGTATGGAAATCAATATCGGAATTGCCGAGCAAGATCGTGCGGCCATTGCAGATGGGCTCTCTCGTCTGCTTGCAGATACCTACACGCTGTATCTGAAGACCCATAACTTTCACTGGAACGTGACAGGGCCGATGTTCAACACGCTGCATACCATGTTCGAAACCCAGTACACCGAACTGGCTACCGCAGTTGATGATATTGCCGAGCGCATCCGCGCATTGGGATTCGCTGCACCAGGCACCTACTCGGCCTATGCCAAGCTATCCAGTATCAAGGAAGAGGAAGGCATTCCAGAGGCGCAGGAGATGATTCGCCTGCTTGTACAAGGCCAGGAAGCAGTCGTTCGTACCGCTCGTGGAATTTTCCCGATTGTAGATAAGGTCAGCGACGAGCCGACAGCCGATCTGCTGACTCAACGCATGCAAACGCATGAGAAGACAGCCTGGATGCTACGCAGCCTCCTGGCCAACTGATAGAAGCCCGGCAGACGCCGGGCTTTTTCATTTTTTCCTCTCATTCTGATGGCATCATCGGGCCATTGATTGAGTAGCCTTCACCTTTACGGTTAAATAACGCTGTGCGTATCTGCGCATAGGTCGATCATTCATAGCCACGCGTTTCAGGCAACAACAGCGATCGACTTGCTATTTCTCCAAGGTGACATCATTGAATACGCTTACACTTGTTCACATTGCGTCTGGTGCGATTGCACTTTCGATAGCCGTGGTTTCCTCTTTACAAGCAGATAAACCCAGCTTTTTTCATCATCATGAAGCCTTGCACATGGCTTTTCTTGGTCTTCTCTTGCTGATTACGACCCCTTCCGTCAGCAGCAAAAATAAGGGAGCTACGCAAACCATCACCTCAACGCTGCTGATAGCAGCTGCATGCCTTCAAGCCCTGGAACTCTTGGTTCCTGATGCCTTTCCTGGCCTACCGCCCCTGGTCAGCATCAGCCTGCCGATTGCGATGATTGCAACGCTAGTCAAGCTGTTTGCAGCTTTTAAATCGTCCAAGACAGGCAGCTACAACAAGCACAGGAAGATACGACACAACGCCCAGGATGCACTTCCTGCAGAGGGCCGTGAAATAGGCACTGTAAAGTGGTTCAACACCTCGAAGGGATTCGGGTTCATTTCACGCGATCAGGGGGACGATATTTTCGTTCACTTTCGAGCTATTCGGGGCGAAGGTCATCGCGTCCTGGTAGAGGGCCAGCGTGTCGAGTTTTCCGTTATTCAGCGTGACAAGGGGCTTCAGGCAGAAGACGTGACAGTATCGTTTGCACGTTGACCCGCTCAAAGGCGGCTCCTTTGGGAGCCGCCTTTATCAACATCAATAATGAGGTGGCGGAGCATCGTCCTCGACCGCCCCTTGCGAAACCGCGATTTCAGCCTGCCTTCTCGCAAGCTCTTCGATCTGCAGCTTCATTCGATCCAGCACTCTCTGCTGCTCGACAATAATATCGTTCAAGGTCTGGATCAGATCGTCCTGAAACGCTTGTCGCATTTCCAACTCGTTGATTCGCTCTTCAACCGTCATGCTTGTCACCCTCCCATTTTTCAGCAAAAAGGGACTTGAGGTCGTTCAGGCATTTTTCAAGCTCGCTTTCACTATAGGCTTTTGCAGGTCCTTTACCCCATACAGGGCCCGGCCACGCTAAATCCTCTTCAAAACGAGCCACTACATGAATATGAAGTTGCTTAACTATGTTTCCCAATGTGGCGACATTTATCTTTGCCGCATGGGTGTAGTCTTTCAAACGCTGTGCAACGTATGAAGATTCCTTCATCAGTTGTATCTGATCCTCTAACGACAACTCAAATACTTCACTGATATTGGATCGCTGGGGAACAAGGATCAGCCATGGATAGTTGGCATCCTTCATTAAAAGCAACTTGCACAACGGTAAATCGCTTACCTCTACAGTATCCGCCCCAAGGCGCTCATCAAGATCAAACATAGTTACCTTCCTAACTAAAAACGGGACGGACATTGACGTCCTTGCACCAAAGCAGTTCAGCTACGCCTTTCATCTGAAAGAGTGCGCCTCAAAAGCGTGCATGCACCGAGTGCAAGTCATTGATTATCTACCCGATAACGTGCTGATGGCACTTTGTGCACACTCCTTGCTTAGCGTTCAAGCATCTTATCAGGGGAACTCTTATCAATCCGGATGAGGTTGATAAGGCATCTTTCTGATTCTAAAAAATTATAGAAAGAGCCCATAAAAATTCGATGGGAACTTTCAAGCCTGACACTAGAGTGCTATAAGTTGGCACCAACAAGAACAACCAGTCACGTTTAACGATGACTGATATTTCAATCCAAAGGAGCAATCATAATGCAAGTGATGAAGTGGAGCGTCATCGCCCTCGCCGTAGCGGCAGGGACGACCCAGATGGCATTCGCCAGTCAGCAGTCTGAGTCCAAAGGCTTTATTGAAGACAGCAGCCTGACGCTGACCAACCGCAACTACTACTTCAATCATGATGGCAAGAACGGCACAGGTGATGGTCGTGACTGGTCACATGCACTTTTGACTAACTTCCAATCCGGCTTTACACAGGGGACAGTCGGCTTTGGTGTCGATCTCTTCGCTAATATTGGTTTGAAACTCGACAAACGCTTTGGTGGCGCAGGTAACGTTCCGGTTCACGACGACGGCAAATCGCCTGACGATTGGGAGCATGTAGGCGGGGCGGTTAAGCTGCGTGTATCCAACACCGTATTGAAATATGGTCAGATGGCACCGACCGCTCCGGTATTTGCTATCGGCGGCTCTCGGATTTTCCCGCAAACAGCCACAGGCTTTAACCTGCTGAGCAGTGAAATCGAAGGTCTTAAGCTTGAAGCGGGACACTTTACTTCAGGGACAGGTCCTCGAGGACAAAGCAACCGTGAGCCTCTAAGAACGGCTTATACAGGTCTTGATGCTAATAGCGTCGACTATCTTGGCGGCAGCTATGATTTAGCTGACGGGCTAACCCTCAGCCTGTATGGTTCTGAATTTGAAGATATCTGGCGCCAGTATTACGGTAACGTAAACTATGCCCTTCCGCTAAGCGATCAACAGGCGCTGACGTTTGACTTCAATATCTATCGAACCCTGGATGAAGGTCGCGCTGACGCCGGCGCTATTAACAATACCACATGGTCATTGGCTGCAGCCTATTCACTAGGCGCTCATACGTTTACGCTGGCCTATCAAAAGGTGCATGGCGATACACCATTTGATTACGTAGGTGTCGGCGAAGAGAACAGCGGCGGTGACTCGATTTTCCTGGCAAACTCGATTCATGTTTCTGACTTCAACGGCCCTGGCGAAAAATCCTGGCAAGCCCGCTACGACATAAATATGGCTTCCTATGGCGTTCCCGGCCTGAGCTTTATGACTCGTTATGTCAAAGGTTATGACGCTGACGGCACCAATACTGCTAACGGCTCCGCCTACGCAGGCCAGTACGGGGAAGATGGCAAGCACCACGAGTGGAACCTAGAGGCCAAATACGTTGTTCAAAGCGGTCCTGCCAAGGACCTCTCGATTCGCGCACGTCAAGCTTTCCACCGAGCCAACAGCGACTATGCTGATCCTGACACCAACCAGTTCCGCCTGATGGTGGAGTACCCGCTGAGCATTCTGTAATACAGAACTCATTAGCAACACCTAAAATGCCCGGCCTGCCGGGCATTTTACTTTTCCCGTCACATCTACTTCTCTCTAATGCTTGCCCCTCTCGCCTGTACGGCTAGGAAAGCCCACCGTACAATGCAGTTTTCGCTGATCAGAAAAGACCTGCCCTCATGCGTACTAGTCAGTATCTTCTCTCTACTCTGAAAGAAACGCCTTCTGATGCCACTGTCATCAGTCATCAACTCCTGCTACGCGCCGGCATGATCCGCAAGCTGGCGTCCGGCCTCTATACCTGGCTGCCGCTGGGCCTGCGTGTATTACGCAAGGTCGAGACTGTTGTACGCGAAGAGATGAATGCGGCCGGCGCTCTGGAAGTACTCATGCCAGCCATTCAGCCCGCCGAGCTGTGGCAGGAATCAGGCCGCTGGGAACAATATGGCCCCGAACTGCTCCGCCTCAAGGATCGTCATGAGCGCGACTTTTGCGTAGGCCCAACCCATGAGGAAGTGATTACAGATCTGGCGCGCAACGAGCTCAACAGCTATAAGCAGCTTCCGATCAACATGTACCAAATCCAGACCAAGTTTCGCGATGAAATTCGCCCTCGCTTTGGCCTGATGCGTGGACGTGAGTTCGTCATGAAGGATGCCTACTCCTTTCATATGACTCAGGAATCGCTACAGGAGACCTATGATCGGATGTATCAAGCCTACTGCAACGTATTCACCCGACTCGGGTTGAACTTCCGTCCTGTTCAGGCTGATAACGGCTCCATTGGCGGCAGCGGCTCCCATGAATTCCATGTACTGGCCAGCTCCGGCGAAGACGATATCGTTTTCAGTGACAGTTCCGATTACGCAGCCAATATTGAAAAGGCTGAGGCGCTACCCCGTGAAACTTCACGCGGCGCGGCTACTGAAGAGCTTCGCCTGGTTGATACACCAGACACCAAAACCATCGCGGCGCTGGTAGAGAACTTCAATCTGCCGATTGAGAAGACGATCAAGACATTGATCGTACATGGCGCAGAAGAAGGCACGCTCGTTGCGCTCATCATTCGTGGCGATCATGAGCTGAACGAAATCAAGGCCTCCAATCTCGAACTTGTTGCCTCCCCTCTCGAATTTGCTACTGAGGCGGAAGTTCGTGCAGCCATTGGCGCAGGTCCTGGCTCCCTAGGCCCGTTGAACCTTCCAATGCCTTGCGTCATCGATCGCTCGGTTGCCATGATGAGCGACTTCGCAGCAGGTGCAAATATTGATGACAAACACTATTTTGGAGTGAATTGGGAGCGTGACCTGCCGCTGCCTGAGGTCGCTGATCTGCGCAATGTGGTGGCAGGCGATCCCAGCCCCGACGGCAAGGGCAACCTGGTCATCAAACGCGGCATCGAGGTCGGTCATATTTTCCAGCTTGGCACCAAGTACAGTGAAGCAATGAACCTGACCGTCCTGAGCGAACAAGGAAAGCCCGTCAAGCTCACTATGGGCTGCTATGGCATCGGCGTGTCTCGTGTCGTCGCGGCAGCCATCGAGCAGAATCATGATGAACGCGGCATCCTATGGCCCGATGCGCTTACTCCCTTCCACATTGCGCTGGTTCCTCTGAAATATGAAAACGAGCGCGTACGGGAAGTAACGGATCAACTGTATCAGGCGCTAACTGCTGCCGGTTATGAAGTCCTGTTGGATGATCGTGACAAAAAGACAAGTCCCGGCGTCAAATTTGCAGATATGGAGTTGATCGGCATTCCTCACCGGATCGTAGTAGGTGATCGCGGCCTTGCTGAAGGTACTTACGAGTACAAAGGACGCCGCGAGCAGGACAACCAGAATGTGCCGATCAATGAATTGCTGCCATTTTTGGAAGCACGCATTAATCGTTGAGCCAAGCCATGCCTGTAAGAAGCCCTTCTTTTCTCCTTTCCGTCACGCTTGCCAGTGTGACGGTGCTTTCTGGGTGCGCCAATCACTTACCGCAGCGCAGCGAGCACGAGGAGCGCGTCGATCGCAAATTGATCGAACACAGCCTGCAGATCAATGCTGGCGAAAAAGAAGTGCTCGAACTGCCACAGCGACGAATCAAGGTACTCGATCAACATCGTTATGAAGTGACTGATTTCGAAGTAACACGTCATTACGACCGGTATACGCCTTATCAGCCCTGGCGGGAGCTTTATGAGGTTCCGCTGGGAGCTGTAACACTCGTGGCAGGCATAGGCGCCAATATTCTCAATGTGCCTCTTCTTGGCAGTCTTCCTGAAAGCGCAACACATGGACTGGTCGTCTATGGGCTGGACGGCCTTAACCCGTTCATGAACGTGGCGTCCAATGGGCGCTCCGAGCAGAACCTGGCCAGCATTGATGAAAAGCAGCTCGATAAACGCGTCGAATACACCAGCCTTCCCTGGACTGAGCGCCCCGTTGAAGTCAAGGCGGGCAAGGCTCGACATGAGCTGCTGACCGACCAAAACGGCTTTTTGCGTCTGAACCTGCTGGAAGACCCTTTTGCAGGTCATGATATCAGCGGCGTTGGCAAGCTGAACATCACGGTTATCGACCCTGAAGACCAGACCAAAGCCGAGCGCACGTTAACGGTAAGCCGCAGCCTGCGTAGCAAACTTCTGGAGGCCCATGAGCTTATTTACGATGACCTTGAAGAGGACGATGTGACTCGCTGGGTTCATCGTGTAAAGCGCTTGTCTGAACTAGGCCTGGAGGAAGAATCCAGCGAACTGGAACAGAACCTGATCGAGCTGACCCACAATGATCCGGAGCTGCAAAATGAGTTTGTCACTGCATTAGCCAAAGCAACCGGAACACCCAAAACCATCAGCCAGTAAGCATCTATATGGCTATTAGCGCCATACTGTAAAGTTACCAAGCCCCAATAGCGCATGATCCTGAACCAGGACTTGATTGACATTCGCCTGTGCGGGGCCATGACGAAGCCATGCCAGAAACTGCTCCACCGCTTCTGGCTCGCCTTCACATTTTATCTCGACACGCCCATCGTCCAGGTTTCTTACCCACCCTGTGATACCTAAGCGCTCTGCCTCTTCCCGGGCACTTTCTCGATAACGGACGCCCTGTACCCGTCCGTCGACGTGGATATGCCTTGCCTGACTGCTCATGGTGACTGCTTCTCCAGCTCAGCGATACGTGCCTGTATGACCGCAGCCGTTTGCTCCCCTACAAGCTTTTCCCTGAAACGGCCTTGGGGGTCAACAAGATAGGTGGCTGGCAGGACATTGCTGACCGGCAGATCAAAATGCTTGGCAGGATCCTTTTGGAAGACGGCGTATTGAATACCCATCGTTTCTGCACTCTTACGCAGTGCATCGTCCTGCTGATGATCGTAGTTAACGCCTAGCACCCTTATCTCAGCATTGGCTTTGGCCAAGGCATTGAGCTGGGGGATTTCCTTGTGACAGGGTCCGCACCACTCTGCCCAATAATTAATGACCAACCACCGCCCGTCCAGCTGAGCGTTATCGATTTTATGGCCATACTGGTCATTTCCGTAATCCGGCGTACAGGCTGCCAACAAGAAACTGACGGCAAGCAGGCCGCCACGTAACGCTTTAGTAATCATGCTGACTCCATGGAAGATACTGGTTTGGCTTCAGGTTTCAGCCACTTGGCGAGACTGCCGCCCAGAAGTTGCTCACGTTGCTCATGAAGCTGTTTAAGCGCTTCAATCAGAGGAGGATACCAGTCACCTGTACAGCGCTCGACCTCAGGAAGACGATCGATCTCTGGTAGATGCCATGGGCTCTTTTCCATCAATTGCGTCAGGGTGAATGTGTTGAGATCCCGGCAGAGCACCCATCTTCCACTACTGGTGTGGCACACCAGTTTCTCTTTCTTGAGAAAATCCAGAATGGGTTGCCATTGATCCTCAGGCAACTTCCAGCCGCTTTTCTGGAGCTCGACAAGATCGAGCGAGGCGCCTGTCTGTTGCCGATCCAGAAAGACACGAAGTACGCCCAGCAAGACAAGAAACGTAGGGATTGGCTGTCGGCGCCACTGCTTGGAGGAAGAAAGGTTGCACACCAACTCCGCGCCAAAAAGAACGATCAGCCAGGAGACGTAAATCCAGACCAGAAAAAGCGGAATGGTCGCAAAAGCGCCGTAGATCAGCTTGTAGCCCGGAAAAAACATGACATACAAGCCAAACAATGACTTGGCCGCTTCGAATAGCACTGACGTAAAGATGCCTCCAACCAATGCATGCTTGAGCGGAACACGCGTGTTTGGTACCGCGGCATAGAGCAAGGTGAAGGCAGCCATACTGAAAAATAATGGCATGAACTTGAGCAGCACGGCTGTTCCCATGACTGCGTATCGACCTGACATCAGGGACAGCGACGCGATATAGGTGCTGATCGCAAAGCCTGCGCCTAGCAAAAGAGGCCCCAGACTGAGGATTGCCCAATACAGGAGAAAACTGGACATGCCTCGACGAGGTTGGGAAACCCGCCAAATGTCATTGAAGGTTTTTTCAATGGTCACCAGCATGGTGAGGGACGTTACTGCCAGCAGCGCGACGCCTAGCCATGTCAAGTGGCGGGCCTGCTCGATAAATCCACGCAGGTGCTCCTCCAAGGTCTCGCCGGTCGAAGGGACGAAGTTATGGAAGATGAATATCTGAATCTGCTCTTCTGTTCCCTGAAAGGCGGGAATGGCAGAGAGCATGGCAAAGGTCACCGTCATGATGGGAACGACGGCAAACAGGGTGGTGTAGGTCAAGGCCGCCGCGTTGTTGGGCGCTCGATCGCCAAGAAAGCGTTTGACCAGGAAACGGCCCCATTCAAATGTGTCGCTCAGGCGCTGACGCATTCTATTTCCTCAACCATGCGTGAATCGTCTTGAATCCAATTACCCGGCACAATGCTCGTTCAGACCACCGGAGGCCCGTTAGAATAGCTGTCACCTCCACAACGATGCGACCTTTTCAATGAGCGAATCGATACTCTTCCACAATCCTCGTTGCTCCAAGTCCCGCAGCGCACTCGAATTGTTGCAGGAAAAAAAGCTGGACCTGCATGTGGTTCGCTACCTTGAAACGCCCCCTACCGCCGCAGACCTCAAGGGTATTCTGCTTAAACTGGGCATCCCGGCTCGTCAGCTTCTGCGTACCGGCGAAGAGGAATACAAAGCGCTAGGCTTGGCGGATGAAACTCTTTCTGAAGACAGACTGATTGAAGCCATGGCGAGTCATCCGAAACTGATTGAACGCCCCATTTTCATCGTAGGCGACAAGGCGGTCGTTGGCCGCCCGCCAGAAAAGGTTCTGGAGATACTGCCATGAGTGCTTCCTATATCCTGGTGCTTTATTACAGCCGACATGGTGCTACAGCCCAGATGGCTCAGCAGATTGCCCGCGGTGTGGAAATGGGTGGCCTGGAGGCACGTATCAGGACCGTTCCGGGTGTGTCGACAGTATGTGAAGCAACCGCACCGGAAATTCCAGAGGAAGGCGCGCTATATGCCAGCCTTGATGATCTGCGGCATTGTAACGGCCTGGCCTTGGGCAGCCCTACGCGGTACGGCAACATGGCGGCGGCGCTGAAGTACTTTTTGGATGGCACGAACAGCTTGTGGCTGACAGGCGAATTGGTAGGAAAGCCGGCCGCGGTCTTCACTTCCACTGCAAGTCTGCACGGTGGTCAGGAAAGCACGCTGCTCTCCATGCTGCTGCCTCTGCTCCATCACGGCATGCTGGTAACCGGATTGCCGTACAGCGAAAGCGCCCTGCTTGAAACCAAAGGCGGCGGCACACCTTATGGTGCCAGCCACTTTGCCGGAACCGATGGCAAGCGGGCCTTGGATGAACATGAGATCACGCTGTGCCGTGCGCTAGGCAAGCGCCTTGCAACCACAGCCCTGCAACTGGAGTCGCGCCGCTGAAGTGCTTAGCTACAGCGCCGTAAACAGGTAGCGGCTCACCAATCCATGATTTCCTTGACGAACGGAATGGTGAGCTTGCGCCGCGCCTGCAAGGAGGCGTGATCCAGACGCTCAAGCACATCAAACAAGGAGTTCATGCTCCGTGAGCCACGCGTCAGGATATAGCGTCCCACTTCTTCGTTCAGATGCAGACCCCGTCGAGAGGCGCGCAGCTGCAGCGCGCGCAGCTTGTCTTCATCAGACAGCGGCTGAAGCTGGAAGACCAATGCCATGGTAAGCCGTGATTTGAGATCCGGAAGCTTGATAGGCAATGACCGTGGAGGCTTGGAGCCAGACAGCAAGAGCCGCTTTCCGGCATCCCGCACACGATTGAAGAGATGAAACATCGCCTCTTCCCATTCTCGCTTGCCTGCCAGGGCATCCAGATCGTCCAGGCAAACCAGCTCGCACTGTTCGAGATTTTCAAACAGCGCGGTTCCATACCCGGAAAGCTCGGCCATTGGCAGATAAACGGCTTGCTCACCCATCTGATAAAACCGCAGGCAGGCAGCCTGCATCAAATGGCTACGCCCGGCGCCTTCCGTTCCCCAGAGGTAGATAAGGCTTTCAGCCCAACCTGCGTCCAGCTCGCATAGGCGCTCGACATAACCCAGCGCCGCCGCATTTGCGCCGGGATAATAATTGGCAAAGGTAGCGTCATCGCGTAGACGCACACCCAAGGGTAACTGTATCGGTTTCATGCCGTGTCTGGCGGCTCGCTGGATTCAGGTCGACCGGGTTTGGAGTAAAGGTCGGAAAGTTTATACAAATCATGGATATGACGCAGCAGAACCATCAAGACGGCGGCTACGGGTAATGCGAGAAGAATACCGCTGAAACCAAACAGTTGACCACCCGCCAGAACGGCAAAGATGACCGCAACGGGATGTAGGCCAATACGATCACCCACCAGAAGCGGTGTCAGCACCATGCCTTCGATCATTTGTCCGAAGACAAATACCGCGAGAATGCCCAGCAGCGGATACCAATCAAGGCCAAACTGGAAGAATCCAGCAGCCATGGCTGCAGTGATGCCAACCGCAAATCCCATATACGGGACAATGCTGGCCAGTCCCGCCAGCAGACCAATCAACAGGCCCAGCTCAAGCCCTACCAGCATCAGCCCACCGGCATAGATGATTCCAAGGCCAAGCATGACCATCAACTGTCCGCGCAGGAAGGCGCCCAGTACCTCATGACAGTCACCCAGCAGCCGAGTCACCAAACCTTCGTGTCGACGCGGGAGCAGGCCCCTGAGCTTGCCAACCATGACATCCCAGTCGCGTAACAGATAAAAGCTTACGACCGGGATCAACAACGTGTTTCCGATCCAGGCCAGTAAAGCAAGACTGGAAGACGTTGCCTGGGCGAGAACGATACCGACGATATCACCGGTACGATCCAGATGGCTGGTCAGCACCGCCTTGATACGATCGAAGCGCCAGAAGCTGTCTGCAAGACCGAATTTGATCTGAATCCATGGCAATGCGGTGAACTGGAGCCAGTCGAGTATGGCAGGCATCAACTCGTAGAAACGGATGAACTGCCTGACCAGCATGGGCACGATGACAAGCAGCATGCCCAGCAGAACCAGCAGGAAGGCCAGATATACCGTAAGCACGGCCAATGTGCGGGAGAGCCCCAGCCGCTCCAGCCGATCTACCAATGGATCACCCAGGTAGGCCAGTAACATGCTGATCAGAAAGGGAGACAGAATAGGCTGCACCGAGTGCAGCAGCCACAGCAAAACGGCCAGCCCGCCAATGACATACCAGCGGCGTGTCGTCATGTTCGTTTCTCGCTAAATAATTTGTGCATAAAGAAAGCCGCTAGGCGAAGGCCAGGCGGCTTGGGAGTGTCTGATGATCGGCCTGCGGTAAGGTCTCTCTTTAGCGGACCCGATCAATGCCAGCGATAATAGAGTACCTGTTGTGCTGGCGCAGGTGCGGGCGGCTGTGAAGCGCCTGGTGCAGCTTGGGTGTCCGGTGCCGCAACGGGCGCGTTGGCATCGACCGGTGCAGAAGATTGCTCCAGATCGGCCAGGCCTAACTGTGCATGAAGTTGATCCGGGTTAGCGGTCAGCTGATAGCGAAGCTGTCCATTCTCTGCCTTGAGCAACCGAGCACCCATGGGCTCCAGCAGCTTTTGCAGCTGAGAGTAGCGCTCGAAATTGGCCCCATCTACTACCAGTGTCAGAGCTTGTGTAGAACCTGGCTTGGTAATGAACTGCTTGGCCAGACGTGTACTTAGCTCATGCATGATGGTATTGGCCAGGGCATCCAGATCGGCTCCCTGCGCATTGCCCTGTGCCGAGTTGGTCCCCTGCCACATCCGCCATTGAGCCTGCCAGGAACTACCCGATTGCCTGGCATGAACCGCCAGCAATACATCACTGCTATAACGCTTGGAAGCCTCACGCAGGGCATCTGGCTTGCCAGAATCAATATTTTCGGCAGTACCGACCAGCTGTTCACTGAGGTCTGCCAAGGGCAGGACGAGCGGCAGGCCACTGTCCTGAGCGGCCCTTTGCAAAGGAGCTGCCGCTGGTTGGCTGTCACCCACCAGGGCACTACCACCATCAGAATCGTTCAACCACCACGTCATCACAGAGGGGCGATTGGCTCCCCAGATAGGCAGCCCCGCCTGCGTCAGGGTACGGTTGACGGATGCAGGATCGAAATTGACGACCAGCACGGCTGGCGGGCCGGCATCGTAACTGTACTGGGTAATTAGTTGCTGAGGGCTTTTTACCGACTCGGATAAGGCAGGGCTCTGAGCGGCATTCGCATCGCCAGTCAAACGAACCACCAGATCCTGCAGGGCACGCCCCAGCGCAGCGTCGCGCTCTGAGGGCTGCTGGGAGGCAACGGGCTCGCGCACCTGATAAAGGCCTTCCACCAAGGCTGCTGAAGCAGACTGGCTCAGCAAGGGTAGGCAGAGCGTAAGCAGAAAGGCAAAACGACGCATGTAGAGTCTCGGCAAGCAGGAACGAAGAGGCATACCTTAAAAGGCGCCATGCCCGGCGGCAAGCCTGAGGGCAGGTTATGTGCAGCATCACGGTGAAATCAGACCGCGCTTTATGCCAAAAGGCTCCTTTATGACTGAATAAAAGCTGAATAAGCCTGACAAGGCCATTCGATGACCAACAGTGCCTCGTCAGGAAGCGCCGTTTCCCGATTGCTTCTGGTAAAATCGCCGCCTCTCAAAAGCTGTGCCCGCGGCATAGCCTGTTTCGCAGCATTTTTAAAAGGCCTGGATTCATGAGCAAGCAACCCTCGTTGAGCTACAAGGACGCCGGAGTGGATATCGACGCAGGCGAAGCCCTGGTTGAACGTATCAAAGGCGTCGCCAAGCGTACTGCCCGCCCGGAAGTCATGGGCGGCCTCGGTGGTTTTGGCGCCCTCTGTGAAATCCCGGCCGGTTACAAGCAGCCGGTTCTGGTTTCAGGTACGGACGGTGTCGGCACCAAGCTTCGTCTGGCAATGAATCTGAAAAAGCATGACAGCATTGGTATCGACCTTGTTGCCATGTGTGTAAATGACCTGGTTGTCTGTGGCGCCGAGCCACTCTTCTTCTTGGACTACTATGCCACCGGCAAACTGAACGTTGATGTCGCGGCTCAGGTAGTGACCGGTATCGGCGAAGGCTGTGAGCAGGCCGGATGCTCGCTGGTAGGGGGTGAGACCGCCGAAATGCCCGGCATGTACGAGGGCGAAGACTACGATCTGGCTGGTTTCTGCGTAGGCGTGGTGGAAAAGGCCGAGATCATCGACGGCTCCAAGGTATCGACCGGCGATGCGCTGATCGCGCTGCCCTCCTCCGGCCCGCACTCCAATGGTTACTCCCTGATCCGCAAGATCATCGAGGTTGCAGGCGCGGATATCGAAAGCATCCAGCTCGACGGCAAACCTTTGACCGACCTTCTGATGGCGCCGACGCGTATCTATGTCAAACCCCTGCTCAAGCTGATCAAGGACACCGGCGCCGTGAAAGCGATGGCCCACATTACTGGTGGCGGCCTGCTCGAAAACATTCCGCGCGTTCTGCCTGAAAACGCGCAGGCAGTCATCGACGTGGAGAGCTGGACACGTCCGGTCGTATTCGACTGGCTGCAACAGCAGGGCAACGTTGACGAGACAGAAATGCATCGCGTGCTGAATTGCGGTGTTGGCATGGTCATCTGCGTCGCGCAGGAGCACGTTGAGAAGGCGCTGAACACGTTGCGCGATGCGGGCGAGCAGCCTTGGGTAATCGGTCAGATCGCCGCCTGCGATGAAAGCGCTCCTCGCGTTGTACTGAATAATCTGAAGACGCATTGATGCCTGCACGTTGTAATGTCGTGGTATTGATCTCAGGTGCCGGTAGCAACCTGCAGGCACTGATCGATGCCTCGACCAGCCCGGAGGCGCCCATCCAGATCCGCGCGGTGGTTTCCAACCGTGCGGATGCCTACGGATTGGAGCGTGCTCGCCAAGCGGGCATCGAGGCGCAGGTTCTTGACCATACACAGTTCGCTGATCGGGAGGCGTTCGACGCTGCCCTCGTCGAGCTGGTTGATCGCTTTGAACCGGACCTCTTGGTCCTGGCCGGCTTCATGCGTATCCTGACGGAGCGCTTCGTGACCCATTACCGAGGCCGGCTGCTCAATATTCACCCCTCCCTGTTGCCACGCTATACCGGTCTGCGTACGCATCAACGTGCGCTGGATGCAGGCGATCTGGAGCATGGCTGCAGTGTTCACTTTGTTACGGAAGAGCTTGATGGCGGCCCGGTTGTTGTACAGGCCGTCGTTCCCATTCATCCTGGTGACACAGCGGAAACCCTGGCCCAGCGCGTTCACGGACAGGAACACGTAATTTATCCTCTGGCTGTCAGCTGGTTCGCCCAAGGGCGCTTACGGCTGACTGAGCGAGGCGCTGAACTGGATGCCCAGCCGTTGTCGGCTACCGGACATGTCATTCGATCCTAGGAGAAATATCCCATGCGACGATTGTTGTGCCTGATCGCATTTGCGCTGGCCCTGCCCGCCCATGCGTTCGACCTTAAACCCTTTGATGCCAGCTACACCGCCGACTGGAAGCAGATGCCCATGAGTGGCTCAGCTGAGCGGCACCTGACAAAACAGCAGGATGGCAATTGGAAACTTGAATTCAGTGCCTCCATGCTGGTGGCGGGCCTGACCGAAGCCAGTACGTTCCGCTATGAAGGCGACACGTTCCTGCCCACGAGCTATAGCTATTCACGCCATGGCCTGGGTAAAAGCCGTGAAAGCAAGCTGACCTTTGACTGGACCGCGAAGAAAGTCACCGGCACTGAAAAAGGCGACTCGGTCAACCTGCCGCTGGACCGTGGTCTGGTGGACAAGTCCACTTACCAGCTGCTCCTGCAGCATGATGTGGCAGACGGCAAGAAAAGCATGAGCTACCAGGTGGTCGACGGTGATGAGATCGATACTTACGATTTTCGCGTAATTGGCGAGGAGCGCGTGCGCACCAAGGTGGGTCTGGTTGATGCCATCAAGGTCGAGCGCGTTCGAGATCCCACCAAGAGCAACCGTAAGACTGAACTGTGGTTTGCGAAGAACTGGGATTACCTGCTGGTCCGCCTGTATCAGATGGAAACCGATGGCAAGGAATACCAGATCATGCTGGAAGACGGCTCCGTTGACGGCAAGCCGGTGAAAGGTCAGCAAGGCTAAATCGCCTAGTACCCCTAAAAACGCGTCTTATCGAGAGGTAAGGCGCGTTTTTTATTGACTGCGTTTTTTTGCAGAATGACGTGTTGCCTGTTGAGCCTGCGACATATTGTCGCTATAAATGTAACAGATTATTGCAAACAATCAGCTTGGTCTCTTTTCCTGATTGATCAATGATCGAGTTGTTAGCTGCCTTGCGTGCCCTTTTAACCAAGGAGAAAGACAATGACCGTTACAGTGACTGAACGCGACGAAAACCATATGTCTCAAGAAGCCCGTTCACTGGGTTTATCTGTCTGGGACGTTCACCAGGAAGGCCATTTAGTCGGTATTTATCATTCCGAGGCCGATGCGGTCGCGTAAAGTCAGCGTTGATTTAAAGCAGTATCCATAAAAAAGCCCACCTGTTAGAGGCGGGCTTTTTTGATCAGTCGTTTTATTCGAAAACCTTATCCAGGGTAATTGGCAGATCACGAATACGCTTGCCTGTTGCGTGATAAACCGCGTTGGCGATGGCCGCCGCAACCCCTACAATACCGATCTCGCCTATCCCTTTTGCGCCGAGCGGATTGACAATCTCGTCGTGCTCTTCGACAAAGATGACATCCAGATCATGCACATCGGCGTTTACCGGAAAATGGTATTCGGCAATGTTGTGGTTCATCCAGCGGGCCAGATCCTTATCAAGCATCCCCTCTTCCTGCATGGCCATGCCAATCCCCCAGACCATTCCGCCCAGGATCTGGTTTCGTCCTGGCTTGAGACTTAAGACGCGCCCCGCTGCAATGGCACTGACCATCCGGCTGACCTGAATCGTACCGAAGTCTTCGTCGACCTTGACCTCCACAAACACTGCAGAGTGGGTAGCCGTTGTGTAATCGTCCCGCTCCTTCTTAGGCGAGGCACTGGCGGAAGCCTCCATGCTTGGTGTCCCCCCCTTTTTCAAGAGATCAGCGATCTTGATTCGCTCGGCAGGTGCGGCCTTGATGCAAATTTCACCATTTTCGAAAACGACGTCGGTCAACTCAAGGTTGCTGAAGGGCGATTGATCCTCTTCCTTGGCTTGATCGAGCAGTTGCTGTTGAAGGGTTTCGCATGCCTGCTTAACGGCGGAGCCAACAGAAGAAACGGTAAACGATCCCCCTTCCAGGGGCGCCTTGGGCAAAGTCGAGTCGCCCAATCTGAATGTGACCTTTTCCAGAGGCAGGCCGAAGAGTTCCGCTGCGATCTGGGTCATGACGGTATAGGTACCCGTACCGATATCAGCTGTAGCGCTGGAGACGACCAAGCTACCGTCGATGTTGATCACTGCCTTGGCACTGGCGGGATTCTGCATGGCCTCCCAGACACCGGTTGCCATTCCCCACCCTACCAGCTGCTTGCCATCGCGCATTGAACGTGGTTCGTGACTACGCTTGGACCAGCCAAACCGTTCGGCACCCTGGCGGTAGCATTCGAGCAACTCCTTGCTTGAGTAAGGCTTGTTGGAGGCAGGATCGACATCCGTGAAGTTGCGGATACGAAACTCCAATGGATCAATGTTGGCCGCGTAGGCCAGCTCGTCCATCGCGGATTCAAGGCCATAGACACCTAGCACAGCGCCCGGTGCACGCATGTCCAGCGGTGTATAGAGGTCAAGGGGAGCCAGCTTGTAATCCAGCCGCACATTGGGGCATCCATAGAGCGAAGCGGACCAGACCACGACCATCTCAGTGAAGTCCTCAAAGCTTGAAGTCTCGCCTACTACTTCGTGGATAGTCGAAACCAGCTTGCCTTCCTGATCACACGCCAGCCGGAAATGCTGGATGGTTTCCGGGCGATGACCGAACGAGAACATTTGCTCGCGGGACAGCACTACACGAACGGAACGCTTGAGCTTAAGCGCCGCCATGGTCGCCAGTACCAGTTGATACTGTGGACGCAAACCAGAACCAAAGGCGCCACCCACAAAGGGTGTTACGACACGTACATCTCCATCAGGCAGGCCGAAGATGTTGGAAATGAACTGAGCGCTGTTCTGTACGCCCTGCGTCTTGTCATGGACGGTCAACTTGCCATCTGTGTTGTAAATGACCGTAGAGGCATGCATCTCCATCGGATTATGAAACTCGGCGGCCGAATGGTATTCCGCCTCGATCTTCACTGGTGCACTCGCCCAGGCGCTATCGGCATCGCCGCGATCTGGCGGCATGGGCGTAGGCGCCTTATGGGCATTGCCACGCTGAGCGTAGATGTCAGCCTGATGCGGCTCGGCTTCGTAATCCACTCGAATCAGCGAAGCCGCATAGTGAGCAGTTTCGAAGCTTTCTGCCACCACCAGCGCAACCGGCTGCATGTTGAACAGGACTCGGTCGTTATAGAGAGGACGAAAGTGCTTGCCATCTGCGGCGTCCATATCGGTGTAGCTTTCGTTATACGATGCCACCTCGGGACGGTTTTCATGGGTAATGACATCCAGAACACCCGGAACATTGAGCGCTGCCTGGGTATCGATGCTCAGGATGCGGCCCTTGGCTACCGAGCTGTTGACGACATAGCCGGTGCAGAGGTCGGCTGTACCGAACTCACCGGCATAAAGGGCTTTGCCAGTTACCTTGAGTGGCCCATCGACCCGAGAAACGGCCTTTCCTAGATAAGCTGTCATTTGGCATTTACTCCTGAAGCAGCCTCGCTCAAGGCACGCACAATGGCGCGCTTGGCCAGTTCAATCTTGAAGCTGTTGTGCTCGAACCCCTGGGCTCCCTGCATGAGCAATTCTGCAGCTGCCCGAAAGTTCTCTTCGGTAGCCGGCTTGCCTGCCAGCAATGCTTCAGCCTCAGGTTTACGCCAGGGTTTATGGGCCACACCTCCCAAGGCAATACGGGCTGTGCCTATGTTGTCGCCGTTGAGCTCCAGCGCCGCGGCAACCGAGACGAGCGCAAAAGCATAGGACGCTCGGTCACGGATCTTGACGTAGGCGTAGTTCTCGGCAAATCCTCTGGGAGGCAGCTCAACAGCAGTAATGAGTTCATGCTGCCCTAGATTGGTGTCCAGATGCGGTGTATCACCAGGCAGACGGTGAAACTCGCTCATCGGAATCACGCGGTCACCCTCAGGCCCTGACACATGAACCGAGGCCTCCAACGCAGCCAACGCAACGGCCATGTCAGATGGATGGACGGCGATACACTGATCGTTGTGCCCCAGAACGGCATGGATGCGGTTCTGGCCATTGAGCGCCCCGCAGCCTGAGCCCGGCTCGCGCTTATTGCAGGGCGTGCCGATATCGTAGAAGTAATAACAACGCGTGCGCTGGAGCAGATTGCCCCCGGTGGACGCCATGTTGCGCAGCTGGGCCGAGGCACCCGCCAGAATGGCTTGAGAAAGCAAGGGATACACCCGCTCGACATCAGGATGGTAGGCAACCGTCGAGTTCTTGACCAATGCCCCGATATGCAAGCCCCCGGCCTGCGTCGTTTCGATCTCGCGCAAGGGCAACGCATTGATATCGACCAGCTGGTCGGGGCGTGCCACGTTTTCCTTCATCAGGTCGAGCAGGT
This sequence comes from Pseudomonas sp. HPB0071, assembly GCF_000478505.2. NCBI lineage: Bacteria > Pseudomonadati > Pseudomonadota > Gammaproteobacteria > Pseudomonadales > Pseudomonadaceae > Pseudomonas > Pseudomonas sp. HPB0071. The sequence goes on from NZ_KI517367.1 coordinate 686,642, forward strand.
TGGTCCCACCGGCGATGAACCGCCCCGTGTCACTTAACTGCTGGATGGCATCGGTGACTTGCTGGGGTTTTGAATAACTAAAGCGATTCATTCCCGTGGCCCTCCCTTGCAGGCAGGCATGGCCTGCTCGATAGCCGCCAGAATGTTGTTGTAAGCACCGCAACGGCACAGGTTTCCGCTCATTTGCTCACGAATCTCATCACGCGTCTGCGCCTTGCCTTCCTTGATCATGCCAATGGCAGAACAGATCTGCCCCGGTGTGCAATAACCGCACTGGAAGGCATCTTGCTCAACGAAGGCTGCCTGCATGGGATGTAACTCATCGCCGTTGGCAAGGCCTTCGATAGTTGTGATTTCAGCGCCGTCCTGCATGACGGCCAGACTCAGGCAGGAGTTGATGCGGGTTCCGTTGACCAACACAGTACAGGCACCACACTGTCCATGGTCGCATCCTTTCTTCGTACCGGTCATGTCCAGGTGTTCGCGTAGCAGATCAAGCAATGTCGTCCACGGCTCGACTGCCAGCTCATGCTGTTTACCGTTGATGATCAGGGAAATCGTATGGGTATCAGCACCGGCGTCGGGCCGAAGCTGGCGAGCAGGAGTCGCATTCATAAAGGCCTCACGGTCGTAAAGGGGAGTGATCTGAGGTCACTCTTTTTTTCATGAAAGGCATCGATTGGATGTCTATTTCAGGAATACGACTGAAAGCTTCCGTCAAGGGTTCAGCACAAACCCATGGCAAGATGTGATGGAGGACTCAGTGCGATGCTCGATCAGAAACCGTTATTCACTACAGATATAAAAGGCTTCGCCTGAAGGCTCGGTTTTTGCACAGCCTTCATGGTGTTTGAGCGGTACGTGAAGGCAGTGAGGAAAAGCACTATGGCAATGAGTCCCTTGCAATCCATTGCACAAGCGTTCGAGGCGGATTTCAGTATCAATTTTCTGATCGAAAATCTGGAAGGCAGCGTCACGCTGGTACTGACCGACCAGAAAGGCTCGAAAATCCGCCGAATCATCACAGCGGAACAACTGGCAGACCCGGCAAGGGTTCAGCGCGTAATCGACACCATACGGTTTGGGCTGGCCATTGACGCAGGCCAAGGGATTTCGGTGATGAAAGCGCTTTCGGAGCCGGCCAATGATCAGGCACTTACGCCATCAATTGGCCGGCAAGGTGCGGCTTCCGATGGCACTGCCTAGGTGCGCCGTTGACCCACGACGGCGCACGGAACGTGCTATCAAAAGGGTGTCAGCAACGCCTCTGCAACGGTGTCGCGCTGTTCCTTACCCACAAGCTGATTGACCAGCTCAAGAGCAAACAGCTGGGCTGTACCGGGGCCTTGGCTAGTGACACAACGGCCATCCACTACGACGGGCTCGTTGACATATTGCCCTTGCTCGAGTTGCTCGATAAAGCTTGGGTAGCAGGATATACGCTTATCCTCGACCAACCCCCAGGGTTCGAGAATGACAGCAGGCGCAGCGCAAATCGCTCCGTAGAGTCTGCCCTGCTCTACATGCCGTCGCATGAAATGGCGCAGCGCCGTGCAATCGGCCAACCGTTGAGCGCCTGGCATGCCGCCAGGCAAGACAATAAGATCAAAGCTCATGGCCTGCACTTCCAGTAAGGTCACATCGCTCATCAAGCGGGTACCTCTGGCCAGCGTAATCTGGCGACGCGCCTCGATACTGGTTACCAGTACCTCGATGCCAGCACGACGCAGTACATCGATCAGCGTAACGGTTTCGATATCCTCATTACCGTCCGCAACGGCAAGCAAAGCGCGAATCATGGAACCTCCTGCTGTCAGACACGCATACCTTAGTGCAAAGCATAGGTTCTAAAAACAACAAACGGTTCAGTTTGTTACCTTCGTTGAGGAGATCGGCAGGAATAGAATCAATCGCTGCCATTCATAATGCAGCTAAACTCGCCATTCCAGAGCGTCCGGCAAAAGTCGAGCCTTGTTTGTACTACTCGCAAGATAAGTCGGCCCACTGCAACGACATACTCCTTCCTGCTCGCCTGTCATAAGCAAAGTTTGTAAATATCATTGTGCCTTAATATTATGGGCTGGTATTACTTTGTTTTAAGAGAAAAGGCGTCGCAGGCTCTGCCGTGACGCCCCAGCTCAACAGGTAGGTTGGTTATTTATGGTGACCCTGTAGGTTACAAGGTCACTTAAACGCCGGCTTGATGCAGCGTTCTGGATGTTTTACGACCACGCAAGCTGGGCGACCATAGCCCCAGACGCGCCTGAAGTTGCTCGATACGTGCCAGCGCCTCAGCGTATGACTCGTTCAGTCCTTCGATAGTGTGCTTCTGCTGCTCAAGCTCTTTACGCAGCAGTTCATTTTCCTGGCGCAGGTTCAGTTCAAGCAGGATTTCATCAGAGTGGAAAAGATCATTCTGCATTACGAACACCCTTGATACTGTACACGCATACAGTAACTCAAAACTCCTCCTTGACAAATCAAAACCCGACCAAATGCACCTGTTTTTGAAGGGCAAAACCTCAGCAATGGCGCGGCCTCCAGCCCTCCTGGCAACCCCAGTTGACTGAACGAGCAAACAAACCGAAAAAGAGGCATTTGAAATCAAGCAGATAGCTATATTTTCTCGGAATTTCATTAACACTTATCAGCCGCTTCGCTGAAATTAACCATTTTCTCTTCTTTTCCAACCTTATTGGCTATACCCCACCCTTAACGATATCTGTAGGATGCTGTTGATCCACTTCCTGATGTCTCTCTCATGTCTTATTCCAAACGCCAGTCGACTTCTGTAGCCCTGCTGGTAGCTGCCACCTTTTTCATGGAAAACCTGGACGCTACCGTGATCGCAACAGCACTTCCACAAATGGGAGAGTCCTTTCGGCGTTCGGCTGTCGATCTTAACGTTGGGATCAGTGCCTACATTCTGGCGCTTGCTGTGTTCATTCCTATCAGCGGATGGATTGCGGACCGCTTTGGTGCCCGCCGTGTCTTTGCGAGCGCTATAGGCTTCTTCACACTGGCCTCGCTGCTATGCGGCATTGCTCAGACACTTGAGCAATTCATTGCCGCCCGGGTGTTGCAAGGCATTGGCGGTGCCATGATGGTGCCCGTAGGCCGTCTGGTAGTGTTGCGCATCACTGAAAAGAAAGATCTGGTCAGAGCCATTGCCTTTATTACCTGGCCTGGCTTGATCGCACCTGTACTAGGTCCTCCGCTAGGTGGACTGATTACCACCTATACGTCTTGGCGCTGGATTTTCTACCTTAACCTGCCCCTGGGGCTGATCGCCCTTATTCTGGCTCTACGAATGATTCCGACCGGCACCGAAACGCGCCGGGCACCACTTGATTGGTTTGGCTTTCTATTAGTAAGCGGTGCCTGCCTTACGCTTATGTTCGGCATGGAGCAAATCGGTCAAGGTCACGATACGCTGGGCAGTAATCTGGTATGGATACTGGCAGGCCTCATGCTGGGTGGATTGGCCGTCTGGCATATGCGCCAGCAGGAACATCCACTGATCGACCTTTCGAACCTCAGCATTCAGACCTACCGCGTGTCGCTGTATGGCGGTACTCTGTTTCGTATCAGCATCAACACCGCACCCTTTCTGCTGCCATTGATGTTCCAGCTGTGCTTTGGCTTCAATGCGTTTCATGCTGGTCTGATTCTACTAGCGCTGTTTGCCGGAAACCTTTTCATGAAGGTATTTACCACACCGGTCATGCGTCTGTTCGGTCTGCGGCGAACCCTGATCGTCAACGGTCTGGTTTGCGCCGTGACGCTTCTGCTCTGCGCTCTGCTGTCCGAGCGCTGGCCCCTGCCCGCTATTCTGCTCCTGCTATTCGTAAGCGGCATGGCGCGCTCACTGCAATTTACCGCCAATAATACACTTGCCTTTGCCGACGTCCCCAAGCCCAGGATGAGCGACGCCTCCACCCTGTTCAGTACGGTATTTCAACTCTCGACCGGTATTGGCGTGGCCATTGGCGCATTGGCGCTCAGGGCCTCCATGGAGTGGAACGATCATGCCACAGCGCAGCTTACCGATTTCCACACGGCCTTCATCGTCATTGGCGTAATAGGCTTGTTAAGCGTGATAGACAGCCTTGGACTGGCCCGCAATGCAGGGGATGCCGTTACGGGACATCAACCACGCCACGTCCGCTAAACAGGCGTTAGACGTCAGCCCATTGCCGGAGCAGGTTGTGATAGGTTCCGGTCAGTGCAAGCAGGGCCTCGTGATCAGGCACATCGCGGGTAAGACGCTGTATGGCCTTATCCAGGTCATACAACAAGCGGCGATGACCATCATCACGCACTAGGCTTTGAGTCCAGAAAAAACTGGCGATACGTGCGCCGCGTGTCACTGGCGCAACCCGATGAAGACTCGTAGCAGGATAGATGACCATGTCACCTGCAGGAAGCTTGACCTGCTGCTCGCCATAGGTGTCCTGAATAATCAGCTCACCGCCATCGTAGGTATCGGGCGAAGAGAAGAAAAGTGTCGCAGAGACATCCGTACGGACCCGCTCAGGATGCCCTTTCAATGCGCGGATGGCGTTATCGATATGAAATCCGAAAGACCCGCCTTCTCTATAACAGTTGAACAACGGAGGAAACACCTTTCGTGGCAAGACTGCCGACACGAAAACAGGGTGGTGGCTCAGACGCTGAACGATCTGATTGCCCAGCTCGATAGAGACCGGGTCATCCTCGGGTAATTGAATATTGTGCTTGGCTCTGGCGGACTGATGACCTGCCGTTACCTTTCCGTCTCCCCATTTCGCCTGCCGCAACACATGTTCGATGTCACATGCCTCTTCGGGCGAAAATACGCCGGGGATATGTACGAGCATAAACGTTTCCTTTAGGTGGCAGGGCACAGCGAAAGTAACGATGAAAAGCCTTCCTTGCCGGAAGACATTGCTGGCAAAGGTTCCTGCATTCGGGCGTAGCGGCTATTGATTTCAGCTGCCAGCGCACGCAATGGCTCACTGTCGGAGACCGCCAGTGCCTCGGCTATTTTTTGTAGAAAGCCGGGTGTGGCCGTTCGCATGGCCTGCCTTAGCCACGATACCGCTTCATCCACCCGCCCCTGTCGGGTCAGTAGGGCTGCATGACTGCACTGTCCTCGAAAGTCGCCAGCCTGTGCGGCAGACAGATACCAGCGTGCAGCCTCTTCCATGTCCACGGGTACGCCCCAGCCTTCTTCATAAAAGCGTCCCACCAGGTTCATTGATTTGGCGTGGCCTTGTCTGGCTGCCTGGCGGTACAGCTCCAATGCGGCGGCGCGATCCCTGGGTACACCACGCCCCTGCGCCAGCAGGTTGGCATAATTGTAGAATCCCCAGTCGAGCCCAAGCTGCGCGGCTTGGGCATACGCCCGTGCGGCAGCTGCCAGATCTACAGCCGTCCCCCAGCCATTTTCCAGACAACGCCCCACCATGTTCATGGCATCCGCATGACCATGGTGGGCTGCAATACGGAACCACCGCAACGCCAACGCCTGGTCGCGCTGAATGCCGTTACCATCAAGCAGGATCTGCCCGAGACGCGCCTGCGCCTCGGGCAAACCACGTTCGGCCCCCTGCAGGAGGAACCGAGCAAGTCGCCGCGGATCCTCCAGCCCGTAACGCAGCAGGGAGTCAGTGCCCAACGAGGGGTGCCGCCCTGTCAAAAGCTGTACTCGGCTGTTAACTGAGCACCGCGTCCTTCCCCTGGAACACCGAAGCCACGGCCGTTGTACTGACGCCAGTAGTGCTTGTCGAACAGGTTGACGATGTTGAGGCGCAGGGCCAGATCAGAGGTCGCCTGCCAGTCCACCGCCGCGTTATGCACCACATAATCCGGCACCTTTACACGCTGTTCGCTGGTAATCGCCTGCGCACGGCCCAAGGCAATGTAGCGCTCCCCTACATAGTTGACGCCATAGCTGACCGTCACGTCATGCGGCAGAGCATAGCTGGTCCAGAGGCTGGCTGAATGGCGCGGCGTGTTGGGCAGCGAAATTCCCTCCTCACTGGCGTTGGGGTTGGCAAAGTCGGTGCTACTGTTAACCGAACTGTAGCTGCGGATCTTGCTCTTCATATACGCGTATCCACCGAACACCGACCATTTGTCTGTGATGTTGCCGGAGGCACCCAGCTCAAGACCGTCAACACGATATTTTGAGCTGAAAGCATTACCCAGCTCGTCGTCACTGTCATATTGCGTGCTTTCCAGATCCGTACGGAACAGGGCAGCCGTCAGTGACAGTCGCTCGTGCATCAAATCCCACTTGGTCCCTACCTCATACGTCTTGCCCTTGGTAGGTGAAAGCCCCTCCTCTCCCAAGCTTCCAGTTGTGGCGATCTGAATAGAACCGGGCTGCTTGGCATTTCCATAGCTGACGTAGAACGTCCCGTTATCCACGGGCTTGTAACTCAGGGCGCCACGGTAGCTGAAGAGCTTTTCCTTCTGGCTGACGTTTGCTGCGTCCGTCCAGTTGCTCAGCGTACCGGTAGTCGTGTTCAGGGTGCGAGTGCGGTCACGTGTGGTACGTGCCTTCCAGTGATCCTGACGGGCCGAAACATCCAACTGCCATTGCGGTGAGAACTTCAGGGTATCAATCAGGTAATAGGCTTTGGTTTCCGACTCGGCGTTGATCTCGCCGGTGTAGGCGATCTCACGAGAACCAACGAACTTGGACGGCGGGTTGGCCGGATCAACGGCAAAGATGTTGCCCTGGGCACCATAGCGCAGGCTGCCCGTCTTGTACCGAAGGTCTTCCCGCGTATATTCCAGGCCTGTGACCAGAATATGCTCGATACCCGCCGTATCGAAGCGCCATGTCACGTTCGCTTGGTCACTCAGTGTCTGGTTGTCGGTATGCCGCGCCGGACCGCGCAAACGACGCAGGGAGCCATTTCCGCCAGCTTGAAGCGATAGATCGCCTCCTGGAGTCGTTACCACGTAACTACGCTGGAGCTGGTTGAACGAGAGCTGGTTACTGAAGGAGACGTTGCTGTTGATGTCATGCTCGAACCGCCAGGTCGCGCGATCGATGCGGTTGTCTTCCTTATCCAGGTTGCGGTAGCCAAAATATCCATCCCACTTGACGCCCGGAACCCGGCTTGGGTGACCGCCACTCTGCCGGGGGCTCTTTCCGTCGTGCAGCGTTGGAATTCCGTAATCGTAATTACCGGTGTCTTCCAGATGTTCATACGTGAAGATATTGCGCGTGTCGGTATTGAGACCAAAAGCAAGCGAAGGCGCAATCCCCCAGCGATCCCGTTCGATCCAGTCGCGCCCGTTGATACCCGATTCATGCCCAACCAGATTCAACCGGAACGCAGTGCCGCTCTCCTCGTCGAGTACATGGTTGGTATCTAGGGTAAGCCGCTTGTAATCCGCTGTTCCAACACCCGCCGTTACGCGGTTGAACTCATGAAGGCTAGGGGTCTTGGTGACCATGTTGATCGCGCCCCCAATGACGCCCGCGCCCCAGGCCGAGGAGCTGGAGCCCTTGACGACTTCAACCTGCTCGGTATTGAACATTTCGGAGCGGGTGTAAAAGGCAGAGTCACGCACGCCATCCAGATAGACGTTCGACCCACCGTAGTTGCCGCTATTGAAGCCGCGGATATTGATGCTGTCCCCTACGCCACCTGCGCCTTCACCGGAGCTGAACGTAATACCAGGCACATTGGAGAGCACCTGCTCAAGCGTTTGGGCGTTCTGCTGCTCGATAACCGCCTGCGGCACGACCGTGATGCTTTGTGGGACGTCACGCAAGGGTTGCGTGTACTTGTCGGAGGACAGCGTTTGCGTCTGGTACTCCCCTTCAGCATCAGCTGTGACGGTCAGACTGTCCAGCTCCTGCGGCGCCTGCTCTGCGGTTTGTCCATGAGTCAGCCCTGATAAGGACGCTAGGGCCAAGCCAATGGACGTCTTGTAGGGAAGGCCGATTACCGAAGTATCTCTTTCTCGCATGACGAGCCCTTTTTCACGTTATTTTCACAAATGTCAAAATTTCGTGAAATGATAATGATTATCAAGCGTTCACGCCAGTGCGGCTTCGTCTGCTTATCGCTTTCAGAAAGATTATGAACGGAAACATCGGCTTGGGGACCTGCTATCATGCGCGCCCTTCGCTGACTTCAACTTATTCGGAGCCTTTTCCCATGCTGGAAAAACTCTTCCAACTCAAGGCCCATGGCACGAATGTGCGTACGGAACTGCTGGCAGGGGTTACGACCTTTCTAGCCATGGCCTATATCCTGTTCGTCAACCCGAGCATCCTCGGCGAGACCGGCATGGATAAAGGCGCGGTATTTGTTGCGACCTGCCTGGCAGCCGCCATTGGCTCGGCCATCATGGGCATGATTGCCAACTATCCCATCGCCCTGGCGCCAGGGATGGGCCTCAACGCCTTCTTTACCTATACCGTCGTGCTTCACATGGGGCATACCTGGCAGGCAGCACTGGGGGCGGTATTCCTGTCTGCACTGATGTTTTTCATCCTGTCGGTCTTTCGCATCCGCGAATGGATCATCAACAGCATCCCACTGGCGCTACGCTCAGGAATTGCAGCCGGTATTGGCCTGTTCCTGGCACTGATTGCCCTTCAAGGTGCGGGTATCGTTGTAGATAACCCTGCCACCCTGGTAGGCCTGGGTGATCTGACGAAACCCGGTCCGATCCTGGCGGTCCTGGGCTTTTTCCTGATCGTGGCGCTGGAAGCCCGTGGGGTCACAGGTGCCGTCCTGATCGGTATTCTGGCCGTCACGCTCGTGGCTATCGGTATTGGTGCGACGCCGTTTGGCGGCGTGCTGTCCATGCCGCCCTCGCTGGCGCCAACCTTCCTACAGCTGGATATCAAGGGCGCGCTGGATATCGGTCTGGTGAGCGTGATATTCGCCTTCCTGTTCGTAGACTTGTTTGACAACTCCGGCACCTTGATCGGAGTGGCCAAGCGCGCTGGTCTGATGGGCCCGGACGGTCATCTGCCCAAGATGGGTCGCGCTCTGATCGCGGACAGCAGCGCGGCCATGTTTGGCTCGTTGCTGGGCACCTCTACGACAACCAGCTACATCGAATCGGCTGCAGGCGTCAGCGCTGGCGGTCGTACAGGTCTAACGGCGGTCGTGGTAGCCGGTCTGTTCCTGCTCGCCCTGTTCTTTGCACCGCTGGCAGGCAGCGTTCCGGCCTTTGCGACTGCACCAGCGCTGTTCTTCATCGCCGTGCTGATGGCCTCGGGGTTGGCCGAGATTGAATGGGATGATCTGACCACTGCTGCGCCCGTTCTGATCACGGCGCTGGCCATGCCACTAACGTATTCCATTGCCAATGGCATCGCGTTCGGCTTCATCTCCTGGACAGTTATCAAGCTATTTTCGGGTCGCACACGTGACCTGAACATTGCCTTGGTCATCCTATCCATTCTCTTCGTCATCAAATTAGGCTGGTTCAACGCCTGATGTTGAGCACCGAGGGTGGGCCTGGCCCACCCTTTTTTACGCTGTGAGGCAGTGGTACTGCCTGATCAGTCTGGACGATGCGTAGCGACAAGCCGTTGCCCTAGGATTTTTCCCTATGGTTTCGGCCCGAGAAAATTCTCAGACTAATGGCATTGGCTGAATAGCAGCCTTTGCCTCCACCCTAGCTGAAAAGCCCACTACGTTCACTGAGCTGACCATGAATGTTCCCTCCTTCGAGCCTGCGGATTACGCAACGCAGTTAATGGCGAAAAAGAATCGCCTCATCGAACTGCTGGCTCCATTCGATGCACCTGAACCTGAAGTATTCGACTCGCCTCTTGCTAATTACCGACTGCGCACCGAGTTTCGTCTATGGCGTGAAGAAGGCGAACGGCATTACGCCATGTTCGAACAGGGCGACAAACATACCCCTATCCTGATCGAACGCTTTCCCATCGCAAGCCCGCTCATCAATGAGCTTATGCCCCGCCTCAAGGCTGCCTGGCAGGTGAGCGAGACGCTGTCATTCAAGCTTTTTCAGGTGGAGTTCCTGACCACCTTGTCCGGGGAAGCGCTGATCACTCTGGCCTATCATCGGCCATTAGACGATGCCTGGGAAACTGCTGCGGAATGCCTGGCCGCCGAGCTGAACGTCAATATCGTCGGGCGTTCCCGTGGCAAACGGATCGTGGTCGGGCGGGATTACGTCAGCGAAACGCTGACTATTGCAGGTCGCGAATATCACTATCGCCAGCCAGAGGGTGCCTTCACTCAACCCAATGGGACGGTGAATCAGAAGATGCTGGGCTGGGCCTACGATGTACTTGGCGAGCGGGACGATGATCTGCTTGAACTGTACTGTGGGAACGGTAACTTCACCCTGCCGCTGTCTACCCGCGTTCGCAAGGTACTGGCCACCGAGATCAGCAAGTCATCGGTGAATGCTGCACTGGCAAACCTGGCAGATAATGGCATCGACAACGTGACCCTGGTGCGCTTGTCTGCCGAAGAGCTGACCCAGGCCCTCAATGAGGTGCGTCCGTTCCGTCGCTTGGCGGGTATTGATCTTAAAAGCTACGCCTTTGGAAGCGTGTTTGTAGATCCGCCTCGTGCGGGGATGGACCCGGACACCTGTGAGCTAACACGTCGCTTCGACCGTATCCTCTATATCTCCTGCAATCCGGAAACGCTGGCTCAGAATATCGCCCAGCTACAGGATACTCACCGTATCGTGCGTTGCGCCCTGTTCGATCAATTTCCCTGGACGCACCACATGGAAAGCGGCGTCCTGCTTGAGCGCCGCTAAGGTTTGACCGGGCGGTTATTCCGCCCGGCTACTATCACTGCTTATCTTCGTGGAACGGCTCGATGGTCTCACGTCGGCCGTACATGAATGCATCCGCCACATGCCGCAACGGCGCGACGTCCACATCGGACTGACCGCTTTTGACCAGCTCGGCAAAGCGGGCATACAGGCCGGGATACTCTTCATCCGGACCTTCTTTTTCAAGCTGATCATTGATGTAGATTTGGCTGCCGCCCTTGGACAGGGTCAGTTTGCCTTGATCGGTCTCGACATGAATGTCCCATGTCTGCGGTCCCGTTTGCAGGAAATCCAGGTCGGCCTGAATGGCTGCACCGCGCTCATAACTGAATTCCAGCTGCGCACGAATCGGCGTCTGGCAATTCTCTGGAACCTGCAACGCTGCCTGCTTAAGAAAGAACGGCTTGGGCAGGATTTCGGTCACGATGGACAAGGCATTAATGGCCGGGTCAAAAATGCCCATACCACCCGGCTCCCAGATCCAGGTTTGCCCCGGGTGCCAGACGCGTACATCTTCTTTCCAGTTGACCTGCACGGCTTTGATGGTTTTGTCGGCCAGCCAGGCTTTGGCCGGTGCCACTCCTTGAGCATAACGGGAGTGCCAGCTGGCAAACAGGGTCTTGCCCGCGGCCTTGGCCTGCTCCGACAGTGCCTCGACCTCACTGAGGGTTGCCCCTGGCGGCTTTTCAAGAAATACATGCTTGCCATGGGCAAGGGCCAGTTGAGCCTGTGCATAGCGTACGGCTGGCGGTGCGCAGAGGGAGACGGCGTCCAAATCCGGCACGGCGTCGAGCAGCTCTTCAAGGGTCTTGTAGTGAGCTACGCCATCAAGAGAAGCATTACGGCTGGCGACAGCAACGAGCTGATAGTCAGGATTTTTTTGCAAGGCAGGCAAGTGTTGATCCTGGGCAATCTTGCCGAATCCGACGATGGCGATTTTGATCATATGATTTTCTCAATCCTTTTTTCAAAGCGCATGAGAAAGCGCGCCTTTATTCTTGTTCACGGCCTGTGCAGTTTCGCATTCGTCATACGAATTTCAAGCACCAAAAGACTTAACCGCCACATTTGACACGTCACTCTGCAAGGCAATCCACGCTTTGAGATTTGCACCCTGGCGTCCCTTGCGCCACATGAGCCATGTAGTGGCCGTGGCGAAACGGGCCTCGAGCGGATGGCACGCAACGCGGTCGCGCCCGGGCAAGCTATCCAGCATGGCCTTGGGCATCATGGCAACGCCACCGGCAATCACGCAGGCCAGCATGCTGTGATAGGACTCGATTTCCATGATAGGCCCCATGGCACCGCCTGTCGCCGCAAACCAGGCCTCCAGCCTCAACCGGTAAGAGCAACCGGTTCGGAACGTAAATACAGGACGCCCGGCCACATCGGCTGCTGAATGTACCGGAGGATGATCAGCTCCGGTCACGAGCACCATGGGCTCCTCGAACAGCGGAACGCCTTCCAGGCCGTCATGCCGGGCAGGCCCGTCAACCAACGCAGCATCCAGCCGTCCTTGCAGCAATCCATCGATGAGCTCGCCGCTGGGACCCGTCTGCAGTTGCAGCTCTACACTGGGATACTGCTGATGGTAGGCCGCAATCATGGCCGGAAGATGAATAGCGGCAGTACTGTACATCGACCCCAACACAAAGGCGCCCGCCGGTGCACCATCCTGCACGGCCGCTCGGGCCTCGTCCGCCAAGGCGAATAATCGCTGGCTGTATCCCAACAGCACCGTACCTGCCGGAGACAAATGCAGCCGCTGACGCTCGCGCTCAAACAAATCCACGCCCAGCTTGTCTTCAAGCTGACGCAGGCGCGTCGACAGATTGGAAGGCACCCGATTTAACAGCTCCGCTGCACGGGCAATGGATCCTGTTTCAGCCACCGCCTGAAAAATGCGCAGTTCAGCCAGTTCCATAATCATTCTCTTTAAGTGAACAACCCATTCTTATTTATTCAGTTTTAGAGAACCTTAACAAGCCCTACCCTATATACATCAATCAAGAACCTACATAGGGACCACTCATGACCGCCCTGCACCGCCTGCTTGCCTGCCTGGTCGCCCTGTCCGTTGCGATGGGCATTGGCCGCTTCGCATTGACGCCTCAGCTTCCGCACTTGATTGCGGAAGGCCAGATAGACCTGACAGCCGCAGGCCTGCTGGCTGCTGCCAATTACCTGGGTTATCTGGTAGGTGCATTGGACGCCTTCTTTGCTCGCCAGACCCGCTTTCGGCTCGGTGCCGGCCTGTGGTTATGTGTAGGGCTGACCCTTCTCTCGGTGTGGGCCGAAGGGTTCTTGCCCCATGCCCTGCTCCGCTTTGGCGCGGGCCTGGCCAGTGCCTGGGTGCTGGTGATGGTTACCGGGCTCAGCCAGGGCGTAGCGGCACAGGCAAACATGCCGAAACTGGGCGCACTGGTTTTTGCTGGTCCTGGCGTAGGGATCGTACTGAGCGGCCTGCTGGCCCTGGTCACCAATCTGAACGGCCAGGGTTCGGCAACCCTGTGGCTGATCTATGCAGCGGTGGCGCTGGTGATGACCATCGCTGTACTGCCAGCCCTGCCGCGGGCGACTACTGCTCATGCAGTTACATCAACCAAGCCGATCTCGCCACGCATGGTCCGCCTGACAGCCGCCTATGCCCTGGTTGGCATGGGCTATATCGTTCCGGCTACATTTCTTTCCCAGATGGCTACGGCGCGCTTCCACGGCGAATGGGTAGCTGATCTGTTCTGGCCTGCCTTCGGTTTGGCGGCCGCGCTGGGTGTGGTGCTGGCCAGCTTTCGTCGCCAGCGGCCCGGTGCCACAAGACGTTGGCTCATCGCGACTCTATGGCTGCAGGCCGCTGGCGTCTTGCTATGCCTGCTGCCCGGCATGAGCGCGCTGTTTCTGGGTGTGCTGCTGTGTGGGGGACCGTTCCTGGCCTCCATGCAACTGGTGATGCAGCATAGCCGTGAGCTGGCTCCAGAAACGCCTCACCGCAATGCCGGTCTGCTAACCGCTGCGTTCGCAGGCGGCCAACTATTGGGTCCTCTGCTGGCGGCTGTCAGCAGCCATTTCGGTGGTGGGCTTGGCCCGGCACTCTGGATGGCGGGTGCCGGACTGATCATGGCCGGAGGGCTGATGCTGCAACCAGCCCCTCAGGCCGCAACGCAGCCCTCCGCCAGCTGAGTTTCAATCGTCTTCGTAATCTCCGTAGCGCTCGTCCAGCATGCGATTCCAGCGATCCAAAAGGCGCAGCGCTACAATCGCCAGGATGGCAATGACAATCTTGTAAAGCTGGCTGTACCAGTCGAAGTTGGCCTCGCCCGCATCTGCCAACAGGGCGCCAATAAGCCGAACGCTGGCAGTCGACAACTGCAAAAAGACGATTAACAGCAAGGCAGCCCGTACCAGTTGAGGGCGGAACACTGCAAAGCCGGTGAACAATGCCAGACCGAATTGCAGGCCGCCATAGAAGACCTGGGTTTCGGTAACCGAGGCGGAGTCCATGAGCAGCACTCCGCTGGCATTGGTCATTTCATAGGGCCTGAACCAATAGGCCAGCGCCAGACCCGCCCAGACCAGTGTCTGAACGATCAGAACCGCACGAGCAAAACGCGTGTAAAACATCCCCTGTTCTCCCTTGGGGTGTAGCCGCATGGGCCAAACCAGACAGATCCATTCAAAAAGCCAGAGAGCAACGAGCCTTTCGAACAGTCCTTAACAAGTGGAAGCACTTTGCACAGCGAAAGACCCAATGCCTCCTGCTCTTCGAGCGGCCGTGAGTTTATGCTGCCTGTATGCCAACCCGAAAGAGACCTTTACATGCGCCGCCTAGTTCTACTCGCCGCTTTGCTCGGCAGCACAGTTCACGCAGCCGAAGCCTTGACGATTGACGTATACCGCGATCCCAACTGTAGCTGCTGTAGCCAGTGGATCAAGCATCTGGAGGCAAACGGCTTTGCCGTTCACGATCACATGGAACCCAACATGAGCGAACTCAAGGCCCGGCTGGGTGTACCGCCACGATTTTCGTCCTGCCATACTGGTGTGATCGACGGAAAGTTTGTTGAAGGACACGTACCAGCCCACGACATTCTGACTCTTCGCCAGCGCCCTGACCTGCTTGGCGTAGCCGTACCCGGCATGCCCCTGGGTTCTCCCGGTATGGAGATGGGTAATCGGAAGGACGCCTATGAAGTGCTGGGGCTCAAAACGGATGGCAAGGATGAAGTGGTGTCACGGCACTAACGGCCCATGTCCCTTTCATAAACAGTACAACGCCTCCTTTATTGGATAAGGATCTGCAACCCTATGGCTTCCGAGACGCTCGGCTCTCCTCCTCTGGTACTTTCCATCCAGTCCCATGTTGCCTATGGCCATGTGGGCAATGCGGCGGCAACCCTGCCGCTACAATTGCTCGGCATTCAACCGGTCGTCGTCAACACCGTGCAGTTTTCCAACCATACGGGGTATGGCGAGTTCAAGGGGCAGGTCTTTCCCCCTGAGCATATCCATGATGTGCTTGACGGGCTGAGAGCACGCGGCATTCTCGCGCGCTGTGATGCGGTCCTGTCGGGCTATCTGGGCGACGCCGCCATTGGTGAGGTCATCCTGTCCGTGGTACAGGAGATCCGAAAGAACAAGCCGGGCGTGCACTACCTTTGCGATCCGGTGATGGGCGACGTAGGCCGCGGCGTCTTCGTACGACCGGGGATCCCTGAGTTTTTGCGTCGACGGGCCATTGAACAGGCCAGCCTGATTACACCCAACCATTACGAGTTCGAGCTGCTGTATGGATCATCGCTGGCGTCGACAGAACATGCTATCCAGGCCGCTCGCGAGTTACTCGGCACGCCTGAATGCCCCGGCCCGGACACCATTGTTATAACGAGTCTGCGAACGCCGGATCTTCCACTCGACAAGCTCAGTACGTTAGCGGTGACCACCCGAAGTGCATGGATGGTACAGACCCCCTACGTTGAGCTGCAGCCACTGCCTAATGGCATGGGCGATGTGTTTTCGTCCGTACTGCTGGGGCATCTGCTGGGTGGGGTCAGTACGCCTGAAGCCGTGGCCAATGCCGTTAGTACGCTTTATGCCCTGGTGGCCCGCACTACACCGGGTAGCCGCGACCTGCCCTTGATCGCAGCACGCGATCAGATCATGTCCCCAAGCGAGCACTTTGAGGCAATACGCCTGACCACCTGAGCCCTCTCATGATAAAACCCGCGTCAGGCGGGCTTTATCGGCGCAACGCTATGATCAGGGATTTTTGCCCGTGTTGGCAGCCGGCCCCATGCCCGGCGTTGAGCCTGCACCTGTACCGTTAGTGTTGCTGTCCATTCCCATACCCGCCCCAGTGCCGGTATGGCTACCCTGGCTACGGTGCGTGCCATGATCCATGGTGTCAGGCCCTGTCTTCGAACCGGTGCTGTGATTCATGCCATCCGGTGTTGTAGTCCTCGCGCCTTTGCCATTGTTGGGTGAACTGCCTGAGTCGGCGCTTGGCGTCACATCATTGCTGTTCACGCTAGGGCCGGGTGTTACCGGCTCGGTCGGGGATGTCGGATCGGTCGGGCCGGTTTGAGCAAAGGCAGACGTGGAAAGCAGACTTGCCAACGCCGCTATAGCGAGTTTCTTGTTCATCGGGCACCTCCTGGCTCTTGTATGTGTGTGCCTAGGGTTTGGCATCAAGAGACTCGGGAGGTGCAGGTGCAGTGACCAGCGGTCAGGGAATGATCCGCTCGGCCCGCAGGCGATTGAACAGGTCGATGAAGGATGCCCGGCTGTCGTGGTATCCCAGGAAGCCCAGATCTCGGCTCTTAGTCATGTCGTTCAGGCATTCGATTTCACGTCCCAGGTCTGCATCGCTGTGCCACCAGGAGGCCAGCTTGCCTATGTCGGATTCGACGAGTTCATAGCGACGCGCCATCTCCTCCCATACCGGTCCGATGTCCTTCATCTGCTCTTCCAGCGGTTGACGCTCGTCTGGGCAGGGCGCAGCCTCCAGCTCGAAAAAGTCCGCGATCTGTGTCCACATCCAGCGCCAGCGGAATACATCGCCATTGACGGTATTGAGCGCCTGGTTCTGCCCGCTGGGCGACAACGCTGCCCACTCCATCTGGCGCGCCAAAAGACCGGCATCGGTGATATCCGTCAGGCCATTCCATTGCACCTTCGAGCCTGGGAATACGAAGGGACGTCCGGTCTCCTTGCAGATGCTTGCATAGATAGCCAGGGTCACGCCCATGTTCATGGCATTACTGCCACGCGCCATGCCGATCATGCTGTGAGAACGGTGCACGCTCCAGCTGAAGCCGCGGCGCTCAGCATGTTCAAAAAGGATGTCTTCCAGCGTGTAATAAAAGTTCTCGCCCGGCAGACGCGGGTGCTCCTCGCGGAATGGCGTCTCGGCGGCATTCTGACCATAGCTTTCGAATGGGCCCAGGTAGTGCTTGGTTCCTGTTACCAGCGCCATATGCTGAAGAGGCGCGTTTTCCACCGCCTTGCAGAGGTTGCGCATCATGGCACCGTTGGCCTCGACATTCTCTTTCTCGGTGTCGCGGCGGGTCCATGTACAGAAGAAGGCATGGGTAATGGGGAGATCCTTCAACGCGGCGGTCAGCGACTGCTCATCCAGCAGATCACCGGTCACGGGAATGACACCTTCCTGGCTTGAGGGCGTGCGAGCCAGGCCATACACCGTCCAGCCACTGGATATCAACACATTGGCCAGGTTGTAGCCGGAAATTCCTGTCACACCAACAATGAGCGCTGTACCTTTCAACATGAATATTCTCCACGATGGGGATGCCGGGCATCCGCATGAAACAAAGATGAGTCGCGCCGATTACCGGCTTGGCATGAGCCGTTGCGTACACGTAGCCTTGTGGACTCACCAACCCTTGTTAGGAGCCCCTATGTCGCCATTGGTTTACTGGCATGTGGATGTTTTTGCGAATCGTCCGCTTGCGGGTAATGGGCTAGCCATCTTCCCGGATGCCTCGGGCCTGCCTGTCAGTACGCAGCAGAAACTGACCCAGGAGCTGCGCCAGTATGAATCCATCTTTCTTGAGCCACGGGCGCAGGCAAATACCTTTGGTGCACGTATTTTCACGATAGAGGAAGAGCTGCCTTTTGCCGGCCATCCGCTAATTGGGGCTGCCGCCCTGCTCCACCATCAGCACGGGCAGGCCGAGCAGGAGACCTGGCGGATCGAGCTTTCGGAAAAAACGGTTACCCTGATGACTCACCGCGCCGCAACAGGCTATTACGCCGAGATGGACCAAGGCCTTGTCCAATGGGGATGCCAGTTGGATCAGGCGCAGAGCCAGTGGTTTGCCCACGCCTTTTCACTACGACTACGAGACCTTGATGCTGATTACCCGCCCATGGTTGTCAGTACCGGGCTTCCCTATCTGATCCTGCCGGTCAAAGGTAGCCAACTGGGCCGTGCGCGGATCGCAGCGCAGGATCTGGAGGCGCGTTTGCACGGTATTGGCGCGGCATTCGTATATGTGCTGGATGTAGAACGTGGCGAAGGTCGCAGCTGGGATAATGCCGGCCTGGTAGAAGACATTGCGACAGGTAGCGCAGCGGGTGCAGCAGCGGCCTATCTGGTCCGCCATGGCTGCCAAGGCGCTGGAAAGCCCTTCGTTATTCATCAAGGCGGTTTCACCGGGCGCCCCAGCCAGATGGATGTTTCTGTAGATGAACAAGGTGCCGTACGGGTAGGTGGACATGTTCACCTACTGTCTCGCTCCGAGTGTGTGGTCGAACTGCGAGTTCGCCAAACGGCTGAGGGCTCGAGTCACCACGTTTCGTAACATTTTGGCGCACTCTGCCAAACGCCCGTGGTCTCACCCACAAAGCGTTCAAGCGAGGCGATGAGATGGATTGGGGTAAAGGGCGGCGTAGCGACAACGTTGAACAGGCCACCGGTGGTGGTGGCCGTGGGCTGCAAATCGGCGGTGGCCTCGGTGTTGGCGGGGTTCTGCTGGTCGTGGTGTTCAGCCTGGTGACAGGCCAGGACCCGCTCCAAGTCCTGAGCATGGTGACAGGTTCAGGCGGCGGAGCGCAGGTAGCCCAGCAAACCCAGGCGCCGGACGCCAACTCCAAACAGGTGGATTTTGTCCGCGCCATCCTGGGCGACACCGAAGACACATGGGGCGAAATCTTTGCGGCCCATGGAGAACACTATCAACAGCCCAAGCTGATTCTTTTCAACGGTCATGTGCAATCGGCCTGCGGCTCCGCCAGTGCCGCAACCGGCCCGTTCTATTGTCCGGCTGACCAGCAGGTTTATCTGGACCTTTCCTTCTTCGATGAGATGGAGCGCCGCTTCTCGGCAGCCGGGGATTTCGCCCGTGCCTATGTCATTGCCCATGAAATCGGTCACCACGTGCAGGACCTGGTCGGCACTACGGAAAAAATGCAGGCTGCTGAGCGCCTTGGCATGCCTGCCCAAGGTGCGCAGGGGTTATCCGTTCGCCTGGAACTGCAAGCCGACTGTTACGCCGGCGTTTGGGCAAATCATGCCCAGAAACGCCTACACTGGCTGGAGCCCGGTGATCTTGAAGAAGCCATCAACGCAGCCCATGCCATTGGTGACGACCGTCTCCAGGAGCAGGCTCAAGGGCGCGCCGTTCCCGACTCGTTTACCCACGGCACCTCCGAACAACGGGCCCGCTGGTTCAGGACCGGATTCGACAATGGTGCGGTAGAGCGCTGCGATACGTTTACAGCGTCTCGTTTATAACCTTGCAAAGGCGGGTACCCGATCGATCGGATCGGTACCCCTCTCTCAAGCCCGCGCGATGCGCTGCGCCAGTGCGAAACAGTCCACGGCATGATCATCAGCCAGCTCTGGCCAGGTATTCTCCGGTGCGTTGACCAATACCGTACGCGTACCGGCTGCGCGGCCACACTCCAGATCAATTCGATGATCGCCGACCATGACCACGTCGCTCGGCTGCACCTGCCAGCGCTCGATAAAATGCTGCAGCCCACCTGGATGCGGCTTGGGTGGCGCCTCGTCTCGCCCAAGCACTTCCGCCCGATTGAAACATTCGGCAATACCAATAGCTTCCAGCGTTACATAGGCCAACTCCTGAGCATTACGGGTCAGGATACCGATCCGGCAGTTGCGCGCACATAACGCCCTGATCAGCTCAACCGCCCCTGGGGCAGGCTTGGAACCCATAGCCAGCTCCCGCTCATGCTCAAGCAGCCAGGCATGCTTGGCCTTGCTGTCCGCCTCGGGCAAGGCGGCCAGGTAATGGAGGATATCAGCCTCAGGTGGTATCTCCAGGGCACGCCGAATGGCTGCGAAATCATGCACGGCAACCGTCAAGGTACCGTCCATATCAAATACCCAATGGGTGTAGTCACAAAGGTTCATGGTCTTCCTAAGTCAGAGATTGGGGAACTGCGCCGCACCTCTTTCCGTCAAGACAGTAGGTACTTCTTACGCAGGCGATGAATTCGCAATGAAGACGACAGTACACGCACTTTTGTTCGATGTGTTCGGCACCGTAGTTAACTGGCGGGGCAGTTTAATCGCCTCACTTGAGTCCTTTGGGGAGAAAAACGGCCTTAAAGCCGACTGGCCTGCCCTTGTCGATGCCTGGCGAGCTGAGGCCTACGGCCCGCTGATGGATGAGATTCGCGAGCGAACACTACCTTGGACGCCGCTTGACGATCTGCACCGTGTGGCGCTTGAGGAACTGCTGCCCCAATACGGACTGGTTGGCCTGACCAAGGCTGAAGTGGACTGGATTCATCGCCTCTGGCACCGGCTCGATCCCTGGCCGGATGCCGTCCCCGGTCTGACTCGACTCAAGCAGGGCTATAGCATCAGCGCCTTGTCCAATGGCAACGTTGCCATGCTGGTCAATATGGCACGCCACGGCGGTCTTCCCTGGGACATGGTCTTCGGCGCGGATCTGTTCAATCACTACAAGCCTGATGCCGAATGTTATCTCGGCGCCTGCACCCTGCTGGGCCTTGAACCTGAACGAGTCATGCTGTGTGCGGCTCATAACAATGACCTTCAGGCAGCCAGTGAGCTGGGTCTGCGGACGGCCTTTATTCAGCGCCCTCTGGAAAAAGGACCAAAAGGTCCGATCGAACAGCCAGCCGACGGCTGGGATCTGGTTGCCAGTGACTTGCAGGATCTGGCCGATCAGCTAGGAATGAAAACAACAACCCACGAGGATGAACCATGACGCTGACTGTTGCCCTGATCGCCCCAGGCTCCATGGGCGCTGCTGTGGGCCGCTATTTGCGCGATCACGGCCTGGATGTCTGTACCACCCTGGCCGGCCGCAGCGTGGCTACCCGCGAGCGCGCCGCAGCGGCAGGGTTGCGTGAGGTCGAACAGGAACAGCTGGGTGAAGCCGATATTCTGCTCTCCATTGTGCCGCCGTCCGAAGCCTTACCGTTGGCGCAAGAGCTGGCCCCCCTATTGGGCCGCATGAAAAAGACCGTTTATGTGGACTGTAACGCCATTGCTCCAGCCACCGTCGAGCAGGTCGGCCAGACCCTTACCGATGCAGGATGTGCCTTCGTCGACGCGGCCATCTTTGGCACGCCTCCTTCGCCTGAACGAACGTGCCCCTCGTTCTATGCCTCAGGCGAGCATGCCGCGCGATTTGCCCAGCTCAACGACTATGGCCTTCCGGTGAAGGTACTGGAAGCACCCATCGGTGCCGCGTCAGGACTTAAGATGAGTTATGCCGGTATTACCAAGGGGCTGACCGGCCTTATCGCTGCCATGGTGCAGGCTGCCGAGCGCAGTGGTTCCGGCCAGGCATTGCGCGATGAACTCAAATGCAGCCAGCCGATGCTTTACGAGTGGGCTAACGAGAAACTGCCCGACATGTACCCCAAAGCCTACCGTTGGGTAGCAGAAATGGAAGAGATCGCTGCCTTTGCGCAAAAAGACCGTCCCAGCGAGGCACTGTACCTTGCCATGGCACAACTCTATTGGCGCCTGGCCGAAAACCGGGCAGCCGGCGCCGGAAACGATGTGGCAGAACTGGAAAAGTGGCTGGCGCGTTGAAGCAGTGGATTAACGGCAGCGCTGACGCTGATTACGTTGCCGGTTGTGCCACATAGCTAAGCACAAAGGTTACGACGCCACACGCATCCAGAGGCTCATCGCGACCGTAATTGATTGGGCGCGCCTGACGATGCCCACCCAACAGCAGGCGACCGCCCTGGTTATCATGCGTGAGTCGGCGTATTTCATACTGGCCGTTCACATCCATGATAACCAGATGCCCCGGTCGGCATTCTACTGCCCGATCGATAATTAGCCGATCTCCCGGATAGATCCCGAACTCAAGCAGGCTTTCATCATCCACCATCACCACCCAGATTGGTGACTCGCCCAACCCCACCAGCCTATCCAGCGAGATGGCGTTTTCTTCCCATTGACCCGCCGCAGACTGAAAGCCGCTGATCCGCAGAGAGTCCGCCTCGGGCAATAAATGGCGAAGCCGCTCGCTTCGCCCTAGTACGGTAATCGACATACCTGATGACCCAGATAACTGTATATGCGTACAGATACCAGAGCAGCAACCTCAGGTCAATCAAAGACTTAAACCGCAACCCAATGATCCAGATCTACCGCGCGATAACGTTGCAAGGGAGCCTGATAACCACGTGGCTTGATAGGGTCAGGCGTTTCGACTTCCTTGAGCAGGCTTTTAAAGTCCTTGCGGTGATCCACATCCGGCATGGGCACAGCAGCCAATAGCCGCCGCGTATAAGCATGTTGCGGATTTCCAAGCACCTGATCACACTGACCGATTTCAACGATCTGACCGCAAAACATGACCGCCACACGATGACAGATACGCTCGACCACTGCCATGTCGTGGGAAATAAAGACGTAGCTCAGCTGATATTCCCTCTGCAAGCGCTCCAGCAGATCGAGCACCTGTGCTTGTACGGACACATCGAGCGCCGATACGGACTCATCCGCAATGATGACCTTGGGGTTGAGCGCCAGCGCACGGGCAATACAGATACGCTGCCGCTGTCCGCCCGAAAACATATGCGGGTAGCGCTCCATTGCCTCAGCCGGTAAGCCAACCTGATCCAGCAATTGGGCGACACGCCTCTTACGGGCCGCAAGATCGCCTTGTCCATGAATAAGCAAAGGCTCGCCTACGAGATCCAGGATTGTCTTGCGCGGATTGAGGGAGGCGTACGGATCCTGAAAGATCATCTGGATATCTTGCCGCACCGGCTTGAGCGCATTGCCGACAAGCCCATTCAACTCCCGCCCCATGAGCTTCACGCTGCCCTGGTAACTCAGCATGTTCATGAGCGCTCTGCCGGTCGTGGACTTGCCGCAGCCGCTCTCCCCTACGATTCCCAAGGTTTCGCCCTGGTGCAGAGTGAAGCTTACGTTTTCCACCGCGTGAACGTTGCGAGCTTCCTCGAACCAGCCGCCCCGCAGCGGAAAACGCACGGTGAGGTCTTGAATCTCCAGCACTACTGGCTGCATTGCTCGCGATTCAGGTTTGGCGGCTGTTCCCAGTACCGGCACGGCCGCCAGAAGCTTTTGCGTATACGCTGCCTTGGGCGTCCTGAAAAGCTCGCGTACCGGTGCCCGCTCCTCCATCACGCCCTGATTCATCACCACGACCTCATCGGCCATTTCCGCCACCACGCCCATGTCATGGGTGATCATTAACAGCGTGGTGCCAAACTCGCCCTGTAACTCGCGCATGAGTTCAAGGATCTGGGCCTGAATGGTGACGTCCAGGGCTGTGGTAGGCTCATCAGCAATCAGCACCCGCGGACGGCAGAGCATCGCCATGGCGATCATTACCCGTTGCCGCATCCCGCCGGACAACTCGTGGGGATATTGCGTAAGGCGCTTTTCCACCTGGGGTACACGCACCGCGTCGAGCATTTCACGGGTACGCTGCCGCGCTTGACCACGACTCACCGCCTCGTGCCGACGTACCGTCTCCTCCAGTTGCTGGCCGACGGTCATCAATGGGTTGAGCGACGTCATGGGCTCCTGAAAGATCATGCCGATGTCCTTACCCCGGAGCGCCTGCATCTGCCGCTCGGGCAGATCCAGCAGATTCTGTCCCTCGAAAAGGATAACGCCGCTGGGCAATCGCGCCATCTTGGGCAGCAACCCCATGATGGCCAGCGAGGTGAGGGATTTACCACTGCCGGACTCTCCGGCGATACACAGGGTCTTGCCACTGTGCAGGGCAAAGCTGAGGTCATTCACGACGCGCCTGCTGCCAAACTCGATGGACAGGTGCTCGACCGACAGCAAAGGCCGGGGTGTCTCGGCAGTCATGGCATTACCTCAGTTGAAGACTACTTTGGGGAAGTAGAACGAGACCACCCAGTTCGGCATGTCCACCACTTCACTGATTCGCAGATCACCGCAGACCGAGCACAGCATGTAGGCTTGCTCGGCCGGCATGCCGTGTTCACGGCAGAGCCAGTCGATTGTGCTACTCACCGCCTGGCGAGCCGCATCCATCAGGTCAGACGCGACACCGGTAAAGGCCTCGTACCCCATGGCATCCAGGTGACGGGTTACCGGCCCTGGCGTACTGAAGCGCGGTGCGGCCAAGGGAGTGGACTTGATAAGGTCCAGCTTCACCACCACGTCCATGGCGCTCTCGATGGCCGTCCCGCAGACCTCACCGTCACCTTGGGCTGCATGGGTATCCCCTATTGAAAACAACGCCCCCTCCACTTCCACGGGCAGGTACAGGGTAGTGCCGGCGGCCAGATCGCGGATGTCCAGGTTACCTCCCACGCGACGGGGCGGGACGATCGAATGCGGCCCTGGCGCAGCCGGAGCAACGCCAAGGGTGCCTGCAAACGGCTTGAGCGGGACTTTGCCGAACTGGCCGAACGCAGCGGGTGCCAGGCTCTCCTTGTCGTAATGCCACAAGGCCAACGCCGGTTCCTTGAACTGATCGGCCAACAGACCAAAGCCTGGAATGTTCGCGGTCCAGCCAAAGCCGCAAGGCTTGAAGCTGTCGATCGTCACCTTGAGTACATCACCCGGTTGGGCCCCTTCGACAAAGATCGGCCCGGTAACCGGATTAATCTTGTCGAACGGCATCGTGGACACATCGGCGGCGACCGACTGTGCGTTGAAGTAGCCGTTGGAGGAGTCATGGCACTGAAACTCCAGCTCGGTTCCGGGCGCAACCCGGGCCGTTGGTTCGAAGCTGTTGTCCCAGCCGAAATGGCTGTTGATGCTATGGATCGTTTTAACCAAGCAGTTCTGGCACATTCACTTCACCCAGATGTAGTCGTAGTTGACGGGGACGTGGACAGGGTCGACATACAGCGCATCGTCACCTCCCATGCGAGCAGATCGCACGGTAAAGCGCTGCTCGTTGAAGATCGGCACCCACGGCGCATCGGCCATGACATCGGTAAAGATCTTTTTCCATAAGGCAATCCGCTCGGCCTGCTGTTCGGGTTTGGCCATCGAATCAGCCCTTTTCGCTTCGGCATCCAGCGCCTTGTTGCAGTACAAGGCCCAGTTCCAGCCACCCGCTACCGCCCCCTCGCACCCCAGGATCGGGCCGTAGAAATTCGATGGATCGGGGAAGTCGGCGATCCAGGCCATACCGCCCGACCACACCATAGGTGCCTTGTCTTTCTCGCTACCTGCCGCAATCACGTTGGCCTGCGCCAGGGACTTGATCTGTGCACGAATACCCACCTTGGCCAGGTCCTGTTGGATGGACTGGGCGATACGTGGCTGCGGGTCGGTATTCATCACATACAGCTCGGTATCGAAACCGTTGGGAAAGCCTGCATCGGCCAGGAGCTTCTTGGCGCCCTCCACATCGTAAGCATAGCCCTTGAACGCAGCGTCATATCCGGGCATGGCAGGCGGCAGTGGCTGGTTGGCTGGCTTGGCGCGACCATTGATGATGCGAACGATCCGGTCCTTGCTGATCGCCATGTTTACGGCCTTTCGAACCTCAAGTTTGTCGAACGGAGGCAGCGTGGTCTTCAGCGTGAGGTATCCCGTTTGTAACTGGTCACCGATGACCATCAGCTCCTTCTGCTGCGGGTTATTCTTGAATTGCAGAAATTGCGCGGGGGGCACACCATCCCCGGCGATGTCCACTTCACCCTTTTGCAGGCGCATCAGGGAGACCGTCGGGTCCTGGCCGATCTCGAACTTGATGCTATCCAGATACGGTACGCCAGCATGGAAGTAGTTCGGGTTCTTCTTGAAGACCAGCTGCTGGCCCAGTTTCCACTCGGCCAGCTCGAAGGCACCGGAACCTACCGGATGCTTGCCGAAGTCAGCGCCCCACTGTTCGACCGCCTCTTTCGGAACGACCGAGGCGAAGTTGATCGCCATGATGTGCAGGAAGGTAGCGTTAGGCTGATTCAGCTTTATCTTGACGGTGTATTCATCAGGCGTCGTGACCCCGCTCAGCGTCTGGCTCTTGCCAGAGGTCATGTCTTCATAGCCCTGGATGGACGAGAAAAATCCGGCGCCCGGACTCTGGGTTTTCGGGTTGACGGCCCGCTCCAAGGAATATTTCACGTCGCTGGCCTTCAACTCGCGACCATTATGGAATTTGACGCCTTTCTTCAGCGTAAAGGTGTACTCGGTGCCGTCATCAGAGACGGTGTACTGCTCGGCCAGTGACGGGATCAGCTCCGTCGTGCCGGGCTTGTAGTCGACGAGCCTGTCAAACAGGCTTTTGATCATGGACCAGTTTTGCCAGTCGTAGCCAATAGCTGGATCCAGCGTCGCCACATCGTTCTGATAGGTGATGACCGCCTCGCCGCCCGTCTTGGGTTCGGCCGCCAGCAGGTTGCCAGCGAACAGCGTAGCCGCAATGGCCAGGGATAAAGCGTTCCTTCTCATGCTCCTGCCTCTTTTTAGATGTCGTTAGTGCTTTTTCACATCGATACGCGGATCAACCAGCGGAATCACCAGATCAGCCAGCAGATTGCCCACGACAATCGCCACGGCCGAGACGGTCGTAACGCCAACAATGACGGGAATGTCCACTTGCTGAATGGCCTGCCAGGCGAGCTGACCGATGCCAGGCCAGCCGAACACGGACTCCACGACCACCAGCCCACCCATAAAAATGCCGATATCGATTCCGATCATCGGAATGATTGGAACGATGGCGTTAGGCAGCACATGGCGGAACACCACACGCAGACGACTCAGCCCCTTGGCCCGCGCCGTCCGAATAAAGTCCTGATGTAAGGCCTCGATCATGGAGGACCGCACCATCCGCGAGTACCAACCGCTCCCCAGGAGCCCCAGTGTCAGAGCAGGCAACAGAATGTGGTGAAACTCGCCATACCCCCCCATGGGAAACCAGCCAAGCTTTACGGCAAAGAAGTACAGAAAAAGCATGGCGGCGATGAACTGGGGGGACGACACGCCTATGAAGGAAAAGGCCATGAGCAGGCGGTCGGCAAACGAATCCCGCTTGAGCGCGGCGATAATGCCCAGGCCGATCCCGATGATCAGCTCGAACAGGATGCCCATCCCCATGAGCTGCAGCGAAGGCACAAGACGTGAGCCGATCAGCTCAGAGACCTCCGAGCGCTGGATAAAGGAGCGCCCCAGGTCGCCGTGTAACAGCCCTTTCAGGTAGTTGAAGTATTGCTGGTAGAACGGTAGATCCAGCCCCAACTGATGGCGAATGTTCTCGACCACCTCGGGTGTCGCGCTGCGCCCGGCGATCTGTCGCGCCGGATCGGCTGGCAGCATGAACAGGAGCAGATAGGTAATCAGCGTAACCCCTAGCAGGATCAGCAATGCGTACGCCACTCGGCGGGTTATGAAGGTCAACATCAGCCTCTCCCCTTCAGCGTCGGATCAAGGGCATCGCGCAACGCGTCACCGACCAGATTGAACGACAGCGACAGCAGTACGATGGCCGCCCCGGGAAACAGCACCAGCCAGGGCGCTGACGTAAAGTAGGTCTGGCTTTCAAAAATGATGTTGCCCCAGCTGGGTGTTGGCGGTTGAACCCCCACCCCCAGAAACGACAACGTAGCTTCCAGCAATACGGTAGTGGAGATGCCCAGCGTGGCCCAGACCAGAATCGTAGGTACCAGATGTGGCAATAGGTGGGAAAACAGAATGCGCATGGAGCTTGCACCCAGGGTACGCTCGACCTCAACGAAATCCCGCGCAGACAGCGCCACGGTTTCCGAATAGATCACCCGGGCGATCTGCACCCAGTTCACCATGGCGATGACCAGCGCCACAATCCACACGCTGGGCTGAAAGATGGCCGCCAAGGCGATGGCCAGCAGTAACGCTGGAAAGGCCATCATGAGGTCGGTAAACCGCATCAGGGTCGTTCCGAGCCAACCGCGTATGAAGCCCGCCGCAAGACCAACCAGCGTGCCGATCAATACGGCGATTCCATTGGCCAGCACGCCGATGAATAACGAAGTTCGTGCGCCATAGAGCAGACGCGACAGCAGATCACGGCCCAGCAGATCCGTTCCCAGGTGATACGTCGCGTCCGGCGGTAATGGCGCACCTTCCAGGGTCAGCCCCTCGATGAACTGCTCAGAAGGATCATAGGGCGCCACCCAGGGTGCCAGTACAGCCAGCAGCACGATTGCCACAATGAACAGCAATGCGATCACGACGGAGGGCCGACGGTACAAAGTGGCTACGCCCGTCATGAGCGAGCCTCCCTTGCATCCTGCCGATGCGCCTGAGTCAGATCCAGGCAGATCTCTTCCAGGCTCCGGTTGGTTTGCATCGAAAGGTGACGGATACGCTCGTAGGCCTGGGTTTCGGTGATCTCCAGCTCGACCATCAGCCAGGCCAGCGCCTGAGCCACGAGAGGGCGGCTGTCCACCTTGTCTTGCAGACCTACGACTTTCTGCTGCTCATCACGCAGCCGGTCGCGCAGCCCGATGGCCATCATCAGCGTGGTGTAAACCGAGCCCTGCGTGATGGGCTTGTTCAACATGGCAGTCGCACCTAACTCCAGCGCACGCTGAATCTGTGACAGCGTCTCGTGCTGGGTCAGTGCGATGATCGGCAGAGCGCGCCTATTCGCCTCGGCCAACAGCACGGGGCTGGCGAACTGATCCAGTTCCACGACCAGCGCCAATACATCATTCAGGCCGGTTTCGGCATCCTGCGCCACGACCGATGCCGCAACACCCAGACGCTGCAGGCTTTTTTGCAGACTCGCCTGGGCGCGTTCATCACAATCCACCAGCAGCAAACGGGTATTCTCGAAATCGGGACGCTTAAGCAGAGTCATTTGACGATCCTCAAATGGCGGGACGGTACGGCATGCCGCCGGGTACGAAATACGCTGAGGTCAGTTGCCGTCAGGTACGGGTCCGCCTCACACAATGCGGGCTCGACATGCCGGATCACGAATCGCTCGTCTTCAAGCTCGGCGATGTAGCACGGCAGACTGGTGTGGTTATTGCGGGGCGATACCTGTAGGTCGCCCAACGCTGTTTTCACCGGTGCGGCATACAGGGCTTTACAGACTTCGGCTGGTTTATCGTTGCCGCCTCTCTGGCAGGCCTCCGCCAGCAGATACACTCCGGCGTAGGTACAGGCGTAATAGTGTGAATAAGGGTGCGGCCCATGCCGACGGCGTTGGCGCAAGCTGAACACCGGGTCCACTGCCTCGAAGTAAGGACCGCAGGAAAACAGCCGCAAGGCCTGCATGCGTCCGAGCTCGGCCAGCTCCCCTTCGGTAAAGTTGCAGCTGAGCACCGGCAGGCGCATATCACGCTCGACGCACACCTGGTCCAGCTGCTGCAAAAAGGCATAAGAAGATTCGCCAACCAAGTTGTTCAGTACGAACGTTGGCCGACTGGTGAGTAAACTCTCGATCACCTCGCCGAACGCAGTGATGCCCAAGTGGAAATACTTCTCACCACAAGTGACGCCACCCGCTGCCTCCATGATTTCGCGGGCAATACGGTTGCTTTCCCAGCCCCATACGTAGTTGGAGCCAATCAGCATGGCTCGGCCGCCAAATGCCTCGATGGCAAAACGCAGCAGGGGAATCAACGTCTGGTTAGGACAGCCCCCGAGGTATAAGACGTTTTCGCTGCTTTCGAACCCTTCATAAGGGCATGGAAACCAGAGCAGACTGTTGCGCTGCTCAAGATCAGGGATGATGTCCTTACGGCTGGCCGAAGTGATAGGCCCGAAAATGTGTCGGACTCCCCGTGCATGCAGCTCAGCCAGCCCCTCACTGTAGCGCTCTGGTCTACCTTCGGGGTTGAAATGATGCAGACGAAGCTCAAAGTCCAGGTGACCGCTTCCATTAAGCTCGGCAATGGCATGCTCTGCACCCGCTAACGCATTTCGGCCCATACGCCGGTAAGTGCCGTCGGTAGAGAATAAAGCGCCAATCGATACCACCTTACCGTGCATTTTTTCGCTCCAAAAAAAAGCCCGAACAGGTGTCGTGAAACACGTGTTCAGGCTTCGTTACCCGGGCGCATCGGGGCGCATAAAGAGTCAAGGCTTACAGGCACATCGCCATGCTTTGTGAAATAGACAAGAAAAAATGATGCCAACTCTCCCTCTATCAGGGAACAAGGGCTCTAGCTCGCGCTCTAACCGCTTACCTCCTCTGATGATGTGCACCACTTTCAGGCATGATCAGACGGGAAGGCCCTGTTTCGGAGCGTTTCCATACTTGGAAAGTGTTTCGAAAGGCCCCATTCATTAGGGCTGAAAAATAACGCAATACATTAAGAATAGGTGACAAGACCGTTTAGGCCTTATATAAATAGGGCTTAGCCTGATGGCCGTTCAGTAATCTTTTCAACTTGGCCATCGACTCGTGCGGTCAGTAGCAATACACGCTCGCCCTGAGCGTGTATCAACCGCCTTGACTACAACAAATAGTGAAGATTTAAATAAAGTGACGAAAGAAGAACTTCGCGCCGAACTGGAACGCCAGGCCCAGCGCTTTCAAAACATCTATGGTGGTGAAATCACCACATACGCGGCTCAATCGACTCCTGACCGTAAACCCTGGCGGAAACGTCCCAGCGTCATGGACAAGGTCTACGAAGCGGAAGTGCAGAAGATCGCTGAACAAAAAGCTCATTCCGAGCAGGACGTTCATGAACAGGAAGCCTGACCGGCACCTGTTGTCTACCAAGACTACGAAGGCGCTCGCCGTCAGGTGATCACCTCACTTAATGATAAAAGAGGCATTGTCATGCCTCTTTTATCATTGCCTTCACACTAATCCTTTTGCCGACATACCACTTGAGCTGACGGCTACTCGACCTATTTCTATTTCCTTTAACCCGCCTGAATTCCCTGTCAGGGCTATCCAGGCAGACTCGAAGGAAAAGAATCAGTGCTGATGATGATGCTCATGGGCGTCAGGCGCGTCATCCTGAACAGCCACTTGTACTTCAATATTGCCTGCCTTCTCGAAATGCAGCGTCAGCGGAAAACGCTGCCCTGCAACCAGAGGCTGCTTGAGCCCGACCAACATCAGGTGATTACCCTGAGGCTCCAGGCGCAACTCGGCACCGGACACGATCTCGGCCCCCTGCTCCATATGGCGCATACCCATCATCCCATCCTTGTTGATAGTGGTGTGCAGTTCAGCACTAGCCGCGACAGGCGAATCAGCGCTTAACAGCCGATCCGCCTGCTTACCATGATTGTGCACGACAAAGTAAACCGCTCCGGTGGGCACCCCGGGAGGCGTAGCGCGTGACCAAGGATGATCAATATGCAGCTGACCCATTTCATACTCATGTGCCATGGCATAGGGCGTGAGAAGCAGTGCAGCAACAAGACTCAACAAAATACGCATAAAAATACCTTACAGGCGTCAGACGCCAGCGTGAACAAACAGAATTACCGTGCCGTCGAGGCACCTAAAATATCGAGTTGCTCAAACACCTGCAGGCGGCGCCCGGGTCATGGCCCCTATAAAAACGGGCAGCCGCGCAAAGCCCCGTGCAGCCAGGCCCAGGTACACCGGGCTGTCATACAGTGTGCGTGGCGGACGCATGACGAATTCAGATGAAAGCGGCGGATTATTGAACAGCAGATCGCAATAGCCGCATTTCTCCCAGACATACACCCAGTGTGGTGTCTGTGTAATCTGCAAGGTATTCGATACAGACGGCTGCTTGTCCAGAGAATGGGTCATGCCATCGTGATGATGCTCATGTCTGTGGACGTGATGGGCTGCCAGAGCCTGGGACACCACCGGTGCGACAAAGGCCATGGCCATGGCAAACAAGCCAAGCCAGGCAAAACGTCGCGGGCGCCTCTGCGGTATCACGTATCAGCTTCCAGTTTCAGTGAGTCCTTATGGTCGCATGTTTGATATTCCCAAGCGACCAGACATCCGAACCATCGCTCGGACACCCTTTACGCGCATCAAAAAATAATCCAACAAACCTCTATTTTTTAAATTTTTATTGCTTTAAAAAGCGTCTGACGATGATTTATACCAATTTTTTAAACATGCTTGCCATTCAAGGCATTCCTCACTAGTGTTGAGGGTATGACTACTTCACATACCCTCATCCTGCTACGGCAACACGCCTGCCTGCGTCTGGTCAGTCCGCGACTGCGACCCTGAACTCGACACACATCGAATTCACTTGCCGCAGTGCTTTCTAGCGCCATGACCGGCAATTCAACTATGGCGCCGCTCTTACGGTCGCGGAAAGAAACAAGAACTAAAGGATTATTCTCATGGCCATGCTCAAAGATCCGTCCAAGAAATACCGTGCATTTCCCACTATCGACCTGCCCAACCGCACCTGGCCGTCCAAGACCATTACCGAAGCGCCCATCTGGCTAAGTTCGGACCTGCGTGATGGAAACCAGTCTCTGATCGAGCCAATGGACAGCGAGAAGAAAATGCGTTTCTTCAAGACGCTGGTGCAGGTAGGCGTAAAGGAAATCGAGGTAGGCTTCCCATCAGCCTCGCAGACCGATTTTGATTTTGTCCGTGAGCTGATCGAAAACGGCCACATTCCGGATGACGTTACCATTCAGGTATTGACCCAGGCGCGGGAGGACTTGATCGAGCGCACCTTCGAGTCGTTGAAAGGTGCCAAGCAGGCAATCGTGCACTACTACAATGCCTGCGCGCCCAGCTTCCGTCGCATCGTCTTCAACCAGGACAAGGAAGGCGTCAAGGCGATTGCCGTCAATGCTGGTCGTGTCATCAAGCGCCTAGCTGATGCCAATCCGCAGACGCAATGGCGTTTCGAGTACTCACCTGAGGTATTCAGCTCCACGGAAACGGATTTTGCCGTCGAAGTATGCAATGCCGTGATCGACGTTTTCCAGCCGACCCCACAGAACCGCCTGATCCTCAACCTGCCCGCCACCATCGAGGCGGCCACGCCAAATGTCTATGCGGATCAGATCGAGTGGTTCTGCCGTCATGTCAATCGTCGCGACAGCGTGCTTGTCAGCCTCCATACTCATAACGACCGCGGTACTGGCGTTGCAGCCAGCGAGCTGGGCCTGATGGCAGGCGCTGATCGTGTCGAGGGCTGCCTGTTCGGCAATGGCGAGCGCACCGGCAACGTGGACCTTGTGACACTGGCTTTGAATCTTTATACCCAGGGAGTCGATCCCAAACTGGATTTCTCCGACATCGATGCCGTACGCAAGGTGGTCGAGGAATGCAATCAGTTGCCGGTTCATCCCCGCCATCCCTACGTGGGTGATCTGGTGCACACCGCGTTTTCGGGCTCACACCAGGATGCCATCCGCAAAGGTTTCGTCCAGCAGAAGCCGGACACCCTATGGGAAGTGCCCTACCTGCCGATCGACCCCGCCGACATTGGTCGCAGCTACGAGGCGGTCATCCGGGTTAACAGCCAGTCCGGCAAGGGTGGTATCACCTATCTGCTTGAGCAGGAATATGGCATTACCTTGCCGCGTCGGATGCAGATCGAATTCAGCCAGGTCGTTCAGAAGGAAACCGATCGCCTGGGGCTGGAAATGACGGCACAGCAGATTTACGACTTGCTTGATAACGAGTATCTGAAGGCCGTTTCGCCTTACCAGCTCAAGCGTCACCGTTTGCAGGAAGAGAACGGTATCAGCGCGGTCAACGTTGAAGTCATGGCCAAGGGTGAAACCCAGCATTGGCAAGGCACCGGCAATGGCTCACTGGAGGCGCTGGTGTCAGCTCTACCGGTCCAGATCGAAGTCATGGATTATCATGAGCACGCTATTGGTGCAGGCGCCAATGCCAAGGCGGCGGCTTATATCGAGGTTCGCCTGGACGGTGGCCGCCCGTTGCATGGCATCGGCATCGACGAAAACCTGACAACCGCCAGCTTCCGCGCACTTTTTAGTGCCCTGAACCGCGCCGTTTCCCAGACACAGTAACGCCTTTGGCCCCGGTCAATGACCGGGGCCCCACCCTTTCGC
Source organism: Pseudomonas sp. HPB0071 (assembly GCF_000478505.2). Taxonomy (NCBI): domain Bacteria; kingdom Pseudomonadati; phylum Pseudomonadota; class Gammaproteobacteria; order Pseudomonadales; family Pseudomonadaceae; genus Pseudomonas; species Pseudomonas sp. HPB0071. The sequence goes on from NZ_KI517367.1 coordinate 720,855, forward strand.
TCCTCCTTCCTTACGCCCGCGTCCAGAACGATCCCTGCTCACTCTAGTCACACCTCCTTTGAGGTCTGTTCGCCGCTTGGCAGCGGACGGTCCTATCGTCGTTAAAAGGAGAACACCATGAGCACACGTCAACTCGGTCAATCCGGCCTGCACGTTTCTCCACTTGCCTTGGGTGGGAACGTATTCGGCTGGACGCTTGATGAAGCCAAGTCGTTCACTCTACTTGATGGGCTGGTCGACCACGGGCTCAACTTCATCGATACGGCTGACGTCTACGAGCGCTGGGTACCCGGCAATCAGGGCGGTGAGTCGGAAACCATCATTGGCAACTGGTTGAAGAAGAGCGGTAAACGCGACCAGATCGTTCTGGCTACCAAGGTCGGTATGGATATGGGGAACGGTAAGAAAGGTTTACGCGCCGACTATATTCAGCGGGCCGTAGAGGACTCCCTCAAGCGCCTGCAAACCGATCATATCGACCTGTATCAGGCCCATATCGACGATTCTGATACGCCTCTGGAAGAAACCCTGCAGGCCTTGGCCAAACTGGTCGAGCAAGGCAAGGTCCGCGCTATCGGCGCATCCAACTACAGTGCCGAACGCCTACGCGAAGCGCATCAGATCGCCCAGCGTCTTGGGATTCCGGGCTATATCAGTCTTCAGCCGCACTACAACCTCTACGATCGCGAGGACTATGAAAAGAATCTTGAGCCTGTGGTACAGGAATTGGGGCTGGGTGTGATCAGCTACTACTCATTGGCCAGCGGCTTTCTGACCGGTAAGTACCGCACCAAGGATGATATCAAGGGTGCCCGCAGCGATTCCGTGAAGAAATACATGACCGAGCGAGGCGTTACGATTCTGTCAGCTCTGGACGAAGTGGCCGAGGAGTATGACGCGACCCCAGCTCGTGTGGCCCTTGCCTGGCTCATGGCACGTCCCAGCGTCACGGCCCCCATTGCCAGCGCCACCTCGCTTGACCAGCTCAAGGAGTTGGCAGAGGCCACCCGCCTTCAGTTGAGTGCCGAAGATATCAGCACGCTGGATCACGCCAGCGCGTACTGATATTTGGCGCTTCGAAAGACGTCGCGTTCTATTTCCTGGCTCAGGTCTCCCTGCGGTAGCGCCGCAGGGAGACCCTGTCGTGTCTGTTCTTTAGCTAACGAAGCGAAAGCTTTCGCTCTAGAACAAGGTCTTAGCGAACGTCTTTTTACTGTAATGGTCCATTCATGGGCACAGGGAGAGAACATCTGAACGCATGAGCCTGCATTATCCTTTTTACCCACAATGCTCATGTCGGTGGTTTCAGACGGTTCTTATAAGAAGCCGAACGGAGGAAGCTCCATCGTGCATATTGCTGATATGACCATGTTTTATGCACCTGCCAGCGGCGGTGTGCGCACCTATATTGATGCCAAACACCGCCGTCTACGTCGTTATCCTGGGGTTCAGCACAGTGTGCTTGTTCCAGGAGAAAGCTATCGACAAAACGGCGGAATCTACGAGATTCCATCGCCCCCCCTACCCTTTGGAAAGGGCTACCGCTTTCCAGTCCGACGCGGCCCGTGGCGCAACGTACTGCACGAGCTGCAACCTGATCTGATTGAAGTGGGCGACCCCTATATGACAGCCTGGGCAGCACTGGACGCAGGTCGCCGGCTGGACGTGCCCGTTATCGGTTTCTATCACTCCGACCTTCCGCTTCTGGCCAGTAACCGGCTCGGCACCTGGTTCGGCAGCAACATGAGCACCTACATCGCGCGCCTGTACCGCAGCTTTGATCGTGTCCTGGCACCCAGCAAGGTCATGGTCGAAAAGCTTGAGCGCATGGGCGTGAGCAATGTATATGTGCAGCCGTTAGGGGTGGATCTTGAAACGTTCCATCCATCCTTGCGAGACCCACATCTCAAGCGCGAGCTCGGATTGGATGAGTCTACTCGTCTGATGGTGTTTGCCGGTCGCGGTTCACGGGAAAAGAATCTGCCCATCCTGCTGGAAACTGCTCGTCAGTTGGGCAAGCCCTATCACCTGCTGTTAGTGGGCTCGAATATGCCCAGCCATGTACCGGACAACGTTACGGTCATGAATGGCTTTCGCCCGGCATCCGAAGTTGCACGCCTGGTCGCCAGTTGCGACGTGCTGCTGCACGCAGGGCATCAGGAGACTTTTGGCCTGGTGGCGCTCGAGGCCATGGCCTGTGGTATTCCGGTTGTTGCCGTCAAGGCAGGTGCCCTGGCAGAAATCGTTCCCTTCAATACCGGACGCCTTTGCCAACCCCATGATCCAGCTTCCATGGCGGCCACCGTACGCGAGCTCTTCGAGGACGACGCTCGTCTCGTGGGCCGTCAGGCCCGCCAACATGTAGAGGCCCATCATGCCTGGGATACAGTAGTCGCGGGTCTGCTCTCTCACTATCATGCCGTGCTGGGTACGTCTGAAATGCCGGTAGCTGCACATGGTTGAACGCAATGTCATGCTGGTGCTACATGATGTGGCACCAGAAACCTGGAAAGATTATCAGCCCTTTGTGGAGGCGGTAGACGCACTGGGCAATGTGCCCATGACGCTGTTGGTCGTTCCCGATTTCCATCATCGTAACCCGATCGATCAGCATCCAGCCTTCATCAAAGTCATGGATCAGCGTCTGGCTCGCGGCGATGAACTGGCACTTCATGGCCACTTCCACTGTGATGATGCCCCAGCGCCCACGAATCCGCGTGACTGGTTCATGCGCAGGGTTTACACCTACGAGGGTGAGTTCTACACCCTCGATGAAGCACAGGCCCGTGAGCGTCTTGAGAAAGGCATTGCGCTGTTTGAGCGCTTTGGCTGGTCTCTGCATGGGTTTGTGGCGCCAGCCTGGTTGATGAGCGAAGGAACACGTCGTGCCCTGAGCCAGACCGACTTACGGTATACCAGCGATCCTCAGCATTTTTATCTGCTGCCTGACCATCGCCAGGTAGAAGCGCCTGGGTTGGTATGGAGTGCCAGAAGCCCATGGCGAAGAGGCATGTCCTGGCTTATGAGCGAGCAAGCCGCTCGCCGTCATCGATCAGCGCCCCTGCTTCGCCTGGGGCTACACCCTGTCGATATGCGACATGAATTTTCCAGAGCCTATTGGCTGGGGCTACTTAAACGCCTGATGGCAGAAGGACGCACCCCCATCAATAAAATCGATTGGCTCAACCGGCATTATTTCAACGAGCGTCTCGCGGCATGAGCCGTGGTGTATGGCTGCTGCTCAGTGCATTGCTGGCAGCAGCACTCATTCCCCTTCTATTAGGCGGCACCGGGCTACTAGGCAAGCTACGGGACTTTCCACTTGATCTGCTGCTGCTCATGCTGGGCATGATAGTGCTGTGCTGGAACGTCAATGCGGTTCGCCTGCGCCTGCTACTCAGACGCCTGCATCGCACTACTCACCTTCGCTCCCTGGGCATTGTGATGGCAACCGAATTTGCCATTTGCGCCACGCCTGGCGGTGCAGGCGGTCCGTTTACCATGATGGCGCTTCTTGCACGCCGCGGCGTACGACCGGCACAAGCCACCGCAGTCTTTGCAGTGGACCATATCAGCGATCTACTGTTTTTCGTCTGTGCGCTGATCGGCATCCTGATTTATGCCCTCTTCCATGCGCTGAATCCCCACGTAGGTTTGCTGCTGGGAGGCACGGCTGCCCTGATGACAGGAATTATCGTCCTGCTGTTCGGATTGGCACGCTTTCATCGCGCCGTTTTGCGCAGCAATGGACGAATCATGAAGCGCCTGGGCGTAAAACAGTCACGACGCCTGCGCTGGGGACGCAAGGTACTGCGCTTTCGCAATGCCTTGAAGGAAAGCTTGCGGATGCCTCACTCCACTCTGGCGGCGGTGTTTGGCCTGACAGCCCTGCATTGGTTGCTACGTAACAGCATCTTGTATATCACGCTGGTCGGTCTGGGAGCCGTCATTCCTTGGGCGTGGACCTTTCTGATACAGATGCTGGCCCTGACCGCTGGACAGGCAAGCCTGCTGCCCGGCGGCGCTGGAGGTGCGGAGTTGGCATCAGGTGCGCTGCTTACACCCATGGTGGGCAAGTCGACAGCAGCGGCAGCTATTCTGATCTGGCGAGCCGTGACGTACTACTTCTATCTCATAGCAGGCGCCCCGGTGTTCATTCACCTGGCGGGACGTCCCTTGCTTAATCGCCTGATTCGCTTTCGCCAGACGTAGAGCCAGCCAAGAGATTCTGCCAGAGCTCAGCGGCACCCGGAAAATCGGTGCCGCTGTCTTCATTGAGCGCATCCGGGTCGTAGCGCTGCGTACATCCCTCCCCCAGGACGGGAGGAGGAAAAGCCACTGCACGCTCGAAAGGATCGCTCATAAGACCTCAGGACCTATCAGTTGAAGACGACCGTCTTGTTGCCATGTACCAGCACACGGTCTTCCAGGTGATAGCGCAGACCACGCGACAGCACCATCTTTTCAACATCCTTGCCCAGACGCACCATGTCCTCGACATTGTCACGATGGGTGATACGCACCACATCTTGCTCGATGATCGGACCAGCATCCAGCTCCTCAGTCACGAAGTGACAGGTTGCCCCGATCAGTTTTACGCCCCGCTTGGCGGCCTGGTGGTAAGGCTTGGCCCCCACGAAGGACGGCAGAAAGCTGTGATGGATATTGATGACCTGATGCGCATAGCGCTGGCACAGATCCGGCGGCAGGATCTGCATGTAACGCGCCAGCACCACAGTATCGGCCTGATGCTCATCGATCAGCCGGGAGACCTCGGCAAAGGCGGGCTGCTTGTCAGTCGGGTCGACCGGCACATGGAAATAAGGAATACCATGCCATTCGACCATGCTGCGCAATGCATCATGATTGGAAATAACACAGGGAATTTCACAATCCAGTTCGCCACTGTGCCAGCGATGAAGCAAGTCTGCCAAACAATGGGATTCGCGGCTGGCCATAAGTACCACACGCTTTTTAACCGCAGAGTCGGTAATGCGCCACTGCATGGAGAACTCTTTGGCTATTGGCGCAAACGCCTGATAAAAACCCTTTAAATCGAAGGGTAAAGAATCGGCGCGTATTTCGTGACGCATAAAGAACCAGCCACTCTCGGTATCAGAGTGGTGGCTGGCTTCACTAATCCAACCATTGTAAGTCGCCAGGAAGTTACTTACCTTGGCCACTATACCTACGCCGTCCGGGCAGGCAATCACCAGACGAAAAGTGCGCATAGAACAACCTCGAAAAAACGGAGGCCGCCATTCTAGCCTTGCGCACGGAAAACTTCAGCTTCCATCGACTTGCGGCGACGAATATCGCGCCTGAGTTTTAATGTTAGTTGAACATTATCAACCTTATTAACTTGTTTTATGCTTGCAAAAAGTTAATAGTAGGTTTACTTGTTGTTACGCCAACACTATCATTAAAAAAAGACCAGCCCTTGCATTGCAGGTAAATGTATGTCCCTTATCAATGAATACCGTGCCACTGAAGAAGCTATTAAAGAGCTGCAGGAGCGCCTGCGTAATCTTTCCCAAGACGATAAACTGAAAAAAGAACTGGAATTCGAAGAAAAGCTGCGCGCATTGATGGGTGAATACTCCAAGTCCCTGCGTGACATCATCGCTATTCTTGACACTGATGCCAAAAACACTCGTGGCACTCGCGGTAATGCCAAGAGCACTCAAGGCAGCGGTACCAAACGTGCACGTAAAGTAAAGCAATACAAGAACCCGCATACGGGTGAAGTTATCGAAACCAAAGGCGGCAACCACAAGACTCTGAAAGAGTGGAAAGCCAAGTGGGGCGCCGATGATGTCGAGAGCTGGGCCACCCTGCTCGACTGATATCCGTCAGTTAGATAAAAAACGCCAGCAATGCTGGCGTTTTTTATAGGTGTTTAAAAGGTTTTAAACTCCGAATCGAGTTCTCAACTGCTGCGCATGTACCCGCCATGTATTGAGCAGGGCTTGCTGTGATTCGCTGGCAGTCTGCACCAGTGCATGCAAGGCTTCCTCAAAAGAGGACAGTGTATTGGGTGCGCCCAATTCACTATTGATCAAACGATCACGGCAGAATGAATGCCAACGCCCTTGCTCCTCAGCCGTCAAAGTATGGGAAAAGTTTCGGGCCCGATAACGGAAGTAAAGTTCGGGCAAACGTTCGTCTGTGAATAACCACCTTTTATCTACCAACTTAATAGGGTCACAGCTTCGAATCTCATCACATAAGCGTCTATCGCTCTCACATATAAAGCCATTGTACAGCTGCTGTTCAGGATCAAAGACTGCATTCTCAGCCTTTATTTGATAAAGCTGCGACAATTTGTCTCGCCATATTTTTGCCTTACTTTGTAAAAGAGCTGCACGTTGCTTGTACATCTGCATATTTATTTGCAGTCTTTCCTGATCCTGCTCTCTTAGAACAGCCAAAGGTGCCAACACCGGGCATCGGTTTATCTGGATAAGTTTAAGCGGTACTGGCAGTTCGTCATTGGCCAACAAGTCCTCACGCCGGGTATAGAGTTTTTGATGTAGCGTTTGAACGTCCAGCTCTAATATAGGGTTTGGGTCAAAGTGAAGATCACAGACAACTAAGGCATTACGGTTATGAGGATGCCAGCAAAGCGGCAATACAATGGAAAGAAAATTACGCTCGGCTGAAAACCGTCCCGAAACGTGGACTAGCGGTTTAAGTAGCTTAATGTGCTCCAACACTGAACGTTTGTGTCTGAGCTGATACAAGAAATGATACAGCCGTGGCTGCCGGTCACGTACCAGCCGAGCGAGCTGTATCGTAGCGTGTACATCCGACAGAGCATCATGTGCCTGACCATGCTCTAAGTCGTTGGCCTGGGAAAGACGCTCAAGCTTCAAGGTCACCCGCCCCTCATCCTGAGGCCACTCGATGCCCTCCGGCCGCAAGGCATAGGCCGCACGTAGCAAATCGATCAGATCCCAGCGGGTATTGCCGCCCTGCCATTCCCGCGCATACGGATCGTAGAAATTTCGATACAGGCTATGCCGTGTCACTTCATCATCAAAGCGCAGCGTGTTGTAACCAGCCGTACATGTACCCGGCTGGCTTATATGAGCATGCAGGTGGGCCATAAAGGTGGCCTCGGGAAGCCCCTCGCGTTCGAGGCGCTCAGGCGTAATGCCGGTAATCAGGCAGGCAGCCGGATGCGGCAGGATATCGTCGCCCAAGCGGCAATACAGGTTGAGCGGCTCGCCAACAATGTTAAGGTCCTCATCCGTTCGCAAGCCGGCCACCTGTAGCGGGCGATCGCAGCGTGGATTGGTTCCTGTGGTTTCGAAGTCATACCAGAATATGGTGCGGCTCACGACAAAGCTCTCCTAGCTATCAGCGCCTCGAGTCGAGCACTCTGGATTTTTCAGTTGCCTATACGCCTGATGGGTCGCTAGGCTTATCATGTCGCAGGCTGCGACCGTATGTATGTCATTGAATTCATGATACCCATGGATTCCAAGCCGTGCGTCAGGATAGCCAAGCTGCGTTAACGTGCACAGACGCACCAAGCGTGGGTGATGACCTTATCAAAGGAGTGATAATGTGCTGAAGCGCTTGCCTGCCGACTGGTTATTTTTGTCGTTCCAGTCTGCGTAGGGGTTCTCATCCAATGACACTGTGTGAACACCGAGCAACCTCTTGTGCCGACCCACACTAGAGAAGGCTCACCTGTACCCATGCCACTTCCACTCGATACGCTGTTACGCGTCGAAACCCCGGAAGCCATCGACCTGATGTTGCGTCCTGCCAGCGTCATACCTCGCGCCCTGGCGTATGCCATCGACCTGGCTATTCGAGGCGCTATCATGGCGCTTGCCTACCTTGTGCTCGGCTTTCTGGGCCATGTCGGGGTTGGCTTGATCGCGCTGCTGACTTTTCTGATCAGCTGGTGGTACATGGTGCTGTTTGAAGTGCTCAACCAGGGCCGCTCACCAGGCAAGCAGCTCATGAAACTGCGCGTTTTGAATGATGATGGCACCCCGGTGGGCTGGTCCGGCTCGCTGCTACGCAATCTGTTGCGTGTCGTGGATCTTCTCCCCTTCGGCTATGCCATGGGTATCCTGAGCAGCCTGCTGCATCCCAGCTTCAAACGCTTGGGAGATCTGGTGGCAGGCACCCTGGTCGTTCACCAAGAGCAACCACACGAGCGCTTTACCTTACAGGGCGTCATTCCATTGTCCCCCCCGTTTGCGCTGGGGTTAATAGAGCAGCAGGCCATTCTCTCGTTTGCCGAGCGTCAGAACGGGTTGTCTCTATCCCGTCGAGACGAGCTGGCCGCACTACTGGCAGAGCCTCTGGGGGTAGACCGCAGCGAAGCCACTGAGCGCCTGAACCGAATTGCACAAGCCCTGCTAGGGGCTCACGTATGAGGCAGACGCCTTTCGAACAGCGCTACCAGGCTGAGTGGGCTCGCTTCAGTGAGCAGTTGTCTGCGCTGGAAAAACGCACCCCGACTTCAACGCTCGAACACAGCAAGGCATTTGTTGCTAGCTACCGTCGTCTGTGCCAGCACTTGGCACTTGCTCAGGCACGTGGCTACAGCCCCCAGCTGATTGAGCACCTGCATCAACTGACGCTGCGTGGCCACCAGCTCATCTATCGCCATCCGGGCAATATTCGGCAGCGATTGCTCGGCTTCCTGCTGGCAGACTTTCCTCAACTGGTCCGGGCAGAATGGCGCCTGGTCGCTGTAGCAAGCGCCCTCTTCTATGGCAGCCTTCTGGTAATGGGTTTGCTGGTCTACTACACCCCTGATCTGGTCTATAGCCTGCTAGACCCTGCCCAAGTTGCCAATATGGAAAGCATGTACAGGCCGGATGCCGAGCGCATAGGAGCCTTGCCCGAGCGGGCCAGCAGTCAGGACTGGCAAATGTTCGGCTATTACATTCGCAACAATATAGGAATCGCCTTTCAGACATTTGCAGGCGGGTTGCTGTATGGCCTGGGGACACTGTTCTTTCTGCTGTTCAATGGGCTTAACATCGGTGCGGTGGCAGGTTACCTGACGCAACTGGGCTCAGGCTCTACCTTCTGGCCCTTCGTGGTAGGGCACGGCGCATTTGAGCTGACAGCGATTACGCTGGCCGGCTCGGCAGGCCTGAAGCTGGGCTGGGCGCTGGTGGCGCCGGGCCGGCTGCGCCGCAGCGATGCCCTGCGACATGCTGCCAAACCCTGTGTTGGCATGATTGCCGGTGTCTTTGTACTGTTAACGTTGGCCGCCTTTGTCGAGGCCTATTGGTCCTCAAGCGCTGCACTCAGCCCTACCCTCAAGTACAGCGCAGGTGCGCTGTTGTGGCTGGCCGTTGGAGGTTATTTCGGGCTGGCAGGAAGAAATCGACATGCGCCTGAGTGAAAGCCAGGCGGTTATCCGCCCCCGTAGCCCTTGGGAAGCTCTGGATCTTGGCGTGAGACTCGCCCGTGAACACCTGCATATCTTGATGACCAGCTGGGCACTGCTCACCCTTCCTGTTCTGGCCCTGTTGAGCGCCGCCCTCTGGAATTATCCGTCTATCGTCATGCTGGTTTTCTGGTGGTTGAAGCCACTGTTCGAGCGGCTACCCCTGCATATTCTGTCCCGTGCGCTCTTTGGCGAAACGATTACGGCCAGACAAGCGCTGATGGCTTATCCACGGTTGCTGAGTGTACAGCTGCTGCCCAGCCTTCTATGGAGACGTTTTACGCCCAAGCGCAGCTTTCTATTACCCGTACAGCAGCTTGAAGGCCTGTCCGGCGCATCACGTCAGGCTCGTGTTCGGGTCCTGACGCAACAAGATACACGGGCCGCCTTCTGGTTGACCCTTACCGGTGCGCACATTGAAATGGCCCTTTATCTCGGTCTTCTGGGCCTGATTTATCTCTTCATTCCCCCGCAGATCGTCGAGCAACTCGATTGGCTCAAACTGATCGATGTTGAGGCTCATGGCCTGCTCTGGGTGGAGCACCTTACAAATTTGCTATATGCACTGGTTCTGCTTGTATGGGAGCCCGTGTATGTGGCGTGCGGCTTCAGTCTTTATCTGAACCGGCGTACAGCGCTGGAAGCCTGGGACATTGAGCTGGCCTTTCGACGCCTGCGCCAGCGCCTGACAGGTGCGATACCCATGCTGCTTGTGATCGGAGCCATGAGCGCTTTGCTTTCGCCGCCGCCCGTCCTGGCAGATGAGCCGTCAGCTGCAGCGATCTGCCCACTGCCACCTCAGGAAGCAGCCGGCCCGGATGCGCCTCGCCTGCTGAACCAGCCCCTGAACAGTCAGGTTGCCCGGCAGCACATCGGCGTCATACTGGCGAGCCCGCCCTTCAGGAATGAGCGCACCCAGTTGGAATGGCACGTCGGCCAGCAGGACAAAAACAAGGCCTCGGTGACGTCATCCAATGGCCTCCACTGGCGGGACCTCGAAACACTTATTGCTCATGCGGCCCGCTTCATTGAGATCCTGTTATGGACGTTACTGATTGCAGGGCTTGGCGTGCTACTCTGCCGTTACCGCGTCTGGCTAACCCTCTTTACCCGGCGAATCGCCACCAAACCTGCCAGACCTGTCGACACGCCTCGTCAGCTGTTTGGTCTGGAAGTCGCCCCGATCAGTTTACCTTCCGATATCCCTGGCGAAGCCGAGCGCCTCTGGCAACACGACCCTCGCAGCGCACTGGGGTTGCTTTATCGAGGCCTGCTGAGCCGTCTTTTGCATGACTTTCATCTGCCCTTGAAGGAGGCGCATACCGAAGGCGAAATCCTTGAGCTTGGCAGATCAATACCCAACGCCGATGTGGTCGGTTATCTGCATGATGTGACGACCCAATGGCAGGCGCTTGCCTATGGCCATCGCATGCCTTCCCAGAAAACGCTTCAGGCGTTCTGTCACCAATGGCGTCATCTGTTTGGTCCGCAGGTGTCTGCATGACGCGTCGGCATTCGCTGTGGATTATTCTGATGGTGGCCGTCCTGCTGCTGACCGGGTTGTGGGCCTGGAAGTACATCACCTTGGCAGAGACCCTGAAAGATGCAGGGCCCAGTCCGGAAGCCCGGAACAACCCCTATCTGGCTGCAGAGCGCTTTCTAAAGGAACGGTCCATTATCGTTCAGCACAGTGACTCCTTTTCGGTGCTGAATGGGCTGCCTTCGACAGGCCACACGTTGCTGCTGCTCGCAGAGCGAGACCGTATGTCACCTGCCCAAAGTCAGCAGGTTCTGGACTGGGCCAGCCGAGGCGGACATGTCGTCTTTGTAGCCGAGCAACTGTGGGATGAGCAGAGCAAGAAAAGTGGTGACTTCCTGCTTGACGCCATCGGAGTGCAGCAGTTGCTGACGCGCGACCTGGAGGATGAGGAGACGGATCAGCAGGACGCTGAACCCGCTCCTGCCGAAAAGTGGGCGCCGTTGACCAAGCTTTATCTGGAAAACGAACAGGAGCCAGCCTATATCGGTTTCGATGACGAGTTTCATCTGTACGACTCCAGGAATCTGGCCCAGTCCTGGGCCAACAGCGAAGCCGCTACGCACATGATGCAGCTGCCATGGGGCAACGGTTTGATTACCGTCATGACGGACCCCTGGATCTGGCAAAACGCCCATATAGGCGAATATGACAATGCCTGGCTGCTCTGGTATATCACCCAGGACAGTGACGTCACGCTGCTATACCGCGCCGACAAGGAAAGCCTTGTTACGCTCATGGCACGCTACTTTCCTGAAACGCTGGCCGCCGCAGCCCTGCTTCTGGCGCTCTGGCTGTGGCAGTCAGCGCAGCGCCTGGGACCCCAGCTACCAAGTCCCGCCACCGGGCGCCGTCAGCTGAGTGAGCACCTGCGAGCCAGCGCCGAATTCATTCGCCGACATGCTGGGCTGGCCAGCCTGATCACGTTGTTGCAGAAAGATATTCAGCAGCACGCCCGACGCCGTCATCCCGGCTTCGAACGCCTCCCTGTTGCCGAGCAATGGCAGCTTCTAGGCCGCCTGGCTCGTTTGTCTGCGCATGAGATCAGCCAGAGCATGCGTCCGCTGGCATCAGAGAAACTGTCTCCAATCGACTTCACGCGCCGCGTTGCACATCTGCAACGCATCAGGAAGGCACTATGACTCGCGGTGCACTCCCCTCGCGGCCTACTCAAGGAAATACGCCATGACCGAGCCTACTGCGACTCCCACGCCCCCTGATCATACGGCACAGCGTCAACGCGCCAGCAGCCTCGCTCAATCGCTGCGGCAAGCCCTCAACAAGGCATTGATAGGCCAGAGCACAGTAATTGATGATGTCCTGACCGCCCTGCTGGCTGGGGGGCATGTCTTGATCGAAGGTGCACCCGGACTGGGCAAAACCCTGCTGGTTCGCGCGCTGGCTCGCTGTTTCGAAGGCAGTTTTGCACGTATTCAGTTCACGCCGGACCTCATGCCCAGCGACATCACAGGTCATGCCATCTATGACCTAGCGACGGAGCAGTTCAAGCTGCGCAAGGGACCTGCCTTTACCAACCTTTTGCTGGCCGACGAGATCAACCGTGCGCCAGCAAAAACCCAGGCGGCACTGCTTGAAGTCATGCAGGAGCGGCAAATTACATTGGAAGGCCGAGCGCTGCCGGTTCCTCAACCCTTCATGGTATTAGCCACCCAAAACCCGATAGAACAGGAAGGCACTTATCCGCTGCCAGAGGCGGAACTGGACCGTTTCATGTTCAAGCTCTATATCGACTATCCCGGCGAAGAAGACGAACGTGCCCTGGTCAGACAGGTCACTCGCTCCACACGCAGCGACATGTTGGATGTCACGCCTCTGCGTCCAATACTGCAAGCCAAGGAAATCATGGCCATGCAAAAGATTGCAGCGGACCTGCCGGTGGACGACCAAGTGCTGGATTATGCCGTGCGGCTGGCGCGCTCAACCCGTAACTGGCCCGGCATCATGCTGGGCGCCGGGCCACGTGCCTCTATCGCCCTGCTCCGCGGCGCGCGTGCGCGAGCCCTGCTGCGGGGTGGCGAGTTCGTTCTGCCCGATGACGTGAAGCAGTGTGCCCTGCCCGTTTTGCGCCACCGGATTAGACTGTCGGCAGAACTTGAAATCGACGGCATTACGGTTGATCAGGTGCTGCGGCAGATCATTGATCAATCCCCAGCCCCTCGCCTCTAATTCGCGCCTTTATGAAGCCCTCCAGACGTTTTCTGCTGATCCTGACCGGACTGCTTGGGACAGCACTGATCCTCGGTACGCTCGAGGCGCTGGGCCTCTCCGTGGCTGACACGCTACATACCGTCTGGTGGGGCGCTTTGCTGGCGCTTTTGCTGATGGCCGGAGGCGATGCTGTCAGTACCTATCGACGCGCCCCTCCCATCCTGAAGCGTACGCTGCCCGGGCAGTTATCATTGGGACGCTGGAGCGACGTTCAGCTTACGCTGTATCATTCCTATCCCCGCGAATGCTCCGTCACGCTGTTCGACCATATTCCCGCCTCCGTGGCCTACGAGCATCTACCGCTGGAGATGACTCTAAAGCCCGGCCAGCAGACCGAGGCGCACTACCGAATCAGGCCTCTGGAGCGAGGGCATATCCGCTTTCCGGCCTGTGATTGTATCCTGCCCAGCCCACTGGGATTCTGGCAGCGCCGTTACCGGCTGGAGCACCCTGGAGACGCACGGGTCTACCCGGACTTTGCCCGTCTTTATAGCTCATCGCCTCTGGCGGGCGAGCAATGGCTAGGTCAACTGGGTGTCAGGCAGAAACCTCGACGAGGCCTGGGGCTCGAGTTTCATCAGCTGCGAGAGTTTCGCCAGGGCGATACGTTGCGGCAGATGGACTGGAAAGCCACGGCACGCAAGAAAATGCCCATCGCCCGCGAATATCAGGAGGAACGGGACCAGCAGATCCTGCTGCTCCTGGACTGCGGCAGGCGTATGCGTAGCCAGGACGGTGAGCTGTCGCATTTCGACCAGGCTCTGGATGCGTGCCTGCTTCTGGCCCACGTTGCCCTTCGCCAGGGCGATGCCGTAGGTATCAGCACCTTTGCTCATGAGCAACCACGGCACGTGGCGCCTGCCAAAGGCCATGGGCAGCTGGGCCGGCTGCTCAATGCCGTTTATGATCTCAAGCCTACACTGACCCCTGCCGATTACAGTTCAGCCGCCCAGCAGCTTCTCAGCCGCCAGCGTCGCCGTGCACTGATCGTTCTGGTCACCAACCTGCGTGATGAAGACGACGATGATCTAAGGCTTGCCCTTGGCCATCTCGGTCGCCAGCACCGCATGCTGATTGCCAGCCTGCGTGAAGATATCCTGGATACGAAGATGCAGCAGGCGGTAGAAACCTACGAGGAGGCGCTGGAATATTGTGGGGCCATGGATTACCGCCAGGCCAGGGAGTCGCTGCACGAGCGCCTGTCGGCCCAGAGTGTTGCGCTCATCGATACACGTCCGGCCGCCGTGGGCCCTGAGCTGGTCAATCAGTATCTCACCTGGAAACGTGCCGGAACCCTCTGACTAAGCCTTGCAGCGTTCGTCTGCCTAAACGGACTGCTGCATGGGGTGAAAGCTGAAATAGTTACGCAGCGATTCCACCAGCTCGGTGAACTCATGCGGTGGCGCCGAGATCGAGAAGCCTGAATCGTAATACCCTGGCGTTACGTCTTCCCGGCTCCACTGACAGTTGGCATCAAAGTCAATGAAGTGCAACTGCCCGTCCTGACCCGGCACCTTCAAACGCAATTCGAATCTGGCCCCAACCAGCAGCGGTAGCTGGCTAATGAGCAACATCCCGTCCAGGGAAATATTACCCAGATAGCCCATGGGCCTGTCAGTGAAACGATTGAACACCTTCAGAAAGTACGGTAACTGATGGCGCTCGATATGACGATTCTGTTTCATGGACCCATCCCGGAAGTCACTGCAGTCTGATGCCGCTCCAGTCGGCACCCATCAGACCACAAGCATAACCAGAAGCATGCGAAAGGGCATCTTTACTTGGCCAGCACCGGCTTGAGCGGCTGTGGCTGAACGATTACCGGTCTGGAACCATCGAGCCCCAGTTGGGTGAGCGTATCGATTCTGGCCCGGGCCCGGTACGCATACTCGCTGCTGGGGTAACGCCTCTCGATGAAGCGATAGGTTTCCACCGCATCGACATACAAACGCTGCCGCTCAAGGCATTGACCACGCAGCATGGAAATCTCCGGCTGAACCCACGGGCGAGCCCGGCTCTTGCGTTCGGCCTGGGACAGCTCCAGCATGACCTGATCGCAGTCACCTTCAGTATAGGCATCGTAAGCCTTGTCCATGTGACGATTCATGGACGCACCCGTACAGCCGGCCAGCGACACGACGACGAGCGAAAATAAGATATGACGCATGATTGATCCTCCGTTGCCGGGTTATCGGCAGGCTCGTCCAGGCCTGAAGCGCAGCTCACCGGTTAATTCAAGCATTACTTTTTCAGGATTGCCGCACGGAGATGAAACCTTTCATGTGCCTGGACGCTCAGCAAGGCTACAATGCACAGTAGCCTTTGAAGCCAAACGTCAGATTCGGCCCGTTTCATTGCCGATCACGGTTGAAACCATCTGAAAGGAAAACCTGAATGATTTATCGCCGTACCAAAATCGTTGCCACCCTTGGCCCAGCCAGCAATTCGCCTGAGGTGCTCGAGCAGCTCATCATTGCTGGTATCGATGTGGCCCGCCTGAACTTTTCTCACGGAACCCCGGATGAACACCGTGCACGGGGTCAGCTGGTACGCGAACTGGCTGCCAAGCATGGCCGTCATGTGGCCTTGCTGGGCGATCTTCAGGGTCCCAAGATCCGTATCGCCAAATTCACTGACAAGCGCATCCAGCTCAAGGAAGGCGACACCTTCCGTCTGTCCACGGCCCATCCACGTGATGCTGGCACCCAGGAGGTCGTTGGTATCGACTATCCGGGCCTCGTGACCGATTGCCATGTCGGCGATGAGCTGCTGCTCGATGATGGCCGCGTGGTACTACGCGTCGAAGGCGTAACGGCCAATGAATTACACACCGTCGTTTTGATCGGCGGCCCGCTGTCGGACCACAAGGGCATCAACCGTCGCGGCGGCGGTCTGACCGCACCGGCCCTGACTGACAAGGATCGCGAAGACATCAAGCTTGCCAGCTCCATGGAAGTAGACTACCTGGCGGTGTCCTTCCCACGTGATGCGGCAGATATGCACGAAGCCCGTCGCCTGTTGGAAGAAGCCGGTGGCAAGGCCTGGCTGGTGGCCAAGATCGAGCGCGCCGAAGCTGTAGCCAATGACGAAGCACTGGACGGTCTGATTCAGGCCAGTGACGCAGTCATGGTGGCCCGTGGTGACCTGGGCGTCGAGATCGGCGATGCCGAACTTGTAGGCATCCAGAAACGCATCATTTCCCATGCCCGTCGCTTTAACAAAGCGGTTATCACGGCTACGCAAATGATGGAGTCGATGATTACCAACCCGATGCCGACACGCGCCGAAGTGTCTGACGTTGCCAACGCCGTACTCGATAACACCGACGCCGTGATGCTGTCCGCCGAGACGGCTGCCGGTGCGTACCCGGTTGAGGCCGTCAAGGCGATGGCCCGCATCTGTATCGGTGCTGAAAAGCAGCCTACCAGCAAGCTGTCCAGCCATCGCCTGGGGCAAACCTTTACCCGTTGGGACGAAAGTATCGCACTGGCGTCCATCTATGTGGCTAACCACTTCCCGGGCGTGAAGGCCATCATCAGCCTGACCGACAGCGGTTATACCCCGTTGATCATGTCTCGCCTACGATCCTCCGTTCCAATCTTCTCGTTTGCTTCATCCCGCATAACACAGGCGCGCACCGTACTATTCCGCAACGTCTATACCATTCCGTTCGATCCCAAGTCGATGCCGGCTGACAAAGTCAGCCAGAATGCCGTAGACGAACTGCTCAAGCGCGGCATCGTGGAGCGTGGCGATTGGGTCATCCTGACCAAGGGCGACAGCTACACCAAGCGTGACGGCACCAACACCATGAAGATGTACCGTGTCGGTGATCTGCTCGTCTGATTATTGCTCACAAAAAAGCCGCCTTCGGGCGGCTTTTTAATGCTAGAGAGCCTTGGACACAAAGGTCTCTGTCAGCAGTTGTCCCCGCGGAAGCCCTGCCATGAATAATCGACGGGACACAGCCTCAACAAATGCCGGACTGCCACAAGCCAACGCGACCGTACGCCGACTGGATAGCCGCAAAGTCTTGAGCCACGGCTCCCACCCCTTTTCATCCAGGTACTCGACATTCAGAGTGCGTTGCTCGGCGGCCAATCTATCCAATGCTGGCCTTAGGTAATGCCCAGACGCCGCGCGCGCGCGGTGTACTACCGTGATCGGCCCAGCATGCTCCTGATCCAGCGCTTCACGAAGAATGCCCCAAAGCGGCGCCAATCCTGAGCCGGAGCCAAGTAGCAGCAACGGAGAATCGGGTTGTTCCGCCGGATAGTGCAGCGCACTGGGATTCAATGCCCCCAGGCACAATCGATCACCCGGCTTTATTACGCGTGCGGCAGTGCTGAACTGGCCCGGACGGCTGCAATCGATGTGAAACTCAAGCCAAGGTACCTCGCCAGGCAAACTGGCTATGGAATAGGAGCGAGCAATACCGTTGAGCCAGAGCCCTACGGACTGCCCCGGTCGATAACGTACGGACCGCTCCGGCTGCATACGTAAACGAACCACATCTGCACCTAGCCAATCGACAGCCGTCAGCGTCGCAGGAATCCCATCTTCCTCAGGGTTGAAGATCGATACCCGAACATCACCTACAATACGGCATTGGCAGGCCAGCCGCCATCCTTCGGCTCGCCGTTCAGGAGGCAGCGCTTCCGGCTGCGCGTCTGCAACATGCCCCTCAAGGCACCGAACCAGACATGCGTGACAACTGCCCGCCCGACAGCTGAAAGGCACCGCCAGGCCTACGTCGAGCAGGCTGTCGAGCAGAGTGCGATCCGACTCGACTGTCCAGACCGATGCCCCTACCTCAAGCTTAGGCATGTCAGCTCTCCCATGAAACCTCACAGCGATTACGCCCATTACGCTTGGCACGATACAACGCCTGATCAGCCAGCAGTAACGACTCCTCAAGGGTACGTCCGGTCATGATGAGACTCATGCCGATCGAAACGGTCAAGGTGCCCAGATCAGCGTGCTCGAACACCGTCCTTGAAAAGGCTTCACGTAAACGCTCACAGCAGACTACCAGCTGCTGCGGATCGCTAAAGGGCAGCAGGAGGACGAACTCTTCTCCGCCATAACGCGCCAGGACGTCCTGCTCTCGCAAACAGGCCTCGCCTACCTCGGCAAACGTTTTAAGCACCAGATCGCCTATTCCGTGCCCAAACTGATCATTGATCTGCTTGAAAAAATCCATGTCGATCAATGCCAGCCCGTGCATTCGGCCATGCCCCAACCGATGAAGCGCCTCACTGGCTATTTGCAGAAAATAACGGCGATTACGCAGCCCCGTCAGCTCGTCCGTAATCACCTGAGCTTCCAACTGACGCATCACATGGCGCAGGTTGTCCTGATGCCGCTCCAGATCGGCCCGCCGAGCGTTGAGCTGGTAGCGGATACGGTGGTGGTAGCGTGCAAACAGCACCATGGAAACCAGAACAATGGCTAATATGATGCTCTGGACAATCATCATTCTGACGGTCCGGCTGTCCTGTGGCTCAAGGTTTATCCATAGGCACAACCCTACATAGGCACCGTAGGCCAGCAGCGCACAGCGTACAAACGCCGCCAGTCGTATCTGAAATATACCCAGCATCAATACAAGCACATAGGACACCAGAAAGGTGCCACGCAAATGCACGATATGGGTCAGGGAATACGTTAGAAACAGAATCGAGACGATGATATAGGGCTCGAGCGGCAAGGCCTTCAGATGCTTGCCTCCGCCCCAGGCAATCACTCCCGTCATTACGGCGACCCCCGCCAGAAAGCCTAGCGTGTCGGCAAAAAACGAGGCAATGGAAGATGAATAGAATCCCACAGCCGTAGACAGCAGCAATGGGAGCAACGCCAGCACAACCACGGCTAGAGGCAATACCTGATGACCGATGGCAGACGCATTGATGCTGCGCGTGACAGTAAGATCCCGCATGGTGACGACACCTGATCCATGGCATAGCAATTAGCCAGCAGTTTACTCTGTTTCTGTGACGTATTTCCTTATCAGCTGGTCGGCTTCGCTCAAGCGTCTCATAGCGCTATACTGCCCCGCCTTTGTCGTGTCGGCTACACCCTAGACGTGGTGTCTGGACTTCTTTTCTCAGTGTTGGAAGCCGGACCTGCGCGCCCGGACGCTGCTTTTCGTGATCAGACGACTTTCGCCTGCTTCCAAAACGACGCCACGGACGAGACACGAGAACCGCGCAGTACTGATAGCCTAATAAGGAGCGCGTACATGACCGTGATCAAGCAGGATGACCTGATCCAGAGCGTTGCTGATGCCCTGCAGTTCATCTCCTATTACCATCCCGTGGATTTCATCCAGGCCATGCACGAGGCCTACCTGCGTGAGGAATCCCCTGCCGCACGCGACTCCATGGCCCAGATCCTGATCAACTCGCGCATGTGTGCGACCGGCCACCGTCCGATCTGCCAGGACACGGGTATCGTGACCGTATTCGTCAAGGTTGGCATGGACGTGCGCTGGGACGGCGCCACAATGAGCCTGGACGACATGATCAACGAAGGCGTTCGCCGCGCCTATAACCTGCCGGAAAACGTTCTGCGTGCATCCATCCTGGCCGACCCGGCCGGTGCGCGCAAAAACACCAAGGACAACACCCCAGCTGTCATCCACTACAGCATCGTTCCTGGTGACAAGGTTGAGGTTGATGTTGCAGCCAAGGGCGGCGGCTCCGAAAATAAATCCAAGATGGCCATGCTTAACCCGTCCGACTCTATCGTCGACTGGGTTTTGAAAACCGTTCCGACCATGGGTGCAGGCTGGTGCCCGCCCGGCATGCTGGGTATCGGCATCGGTGGTACGGCCGAAAAGGCAGCGGTTCTGGCCAAGGAATCGCTCATGGAGGAAATCGATATCCATGAGCTGAAAGCCCGCGGCCCGCAGAACCGTATCGAAGAGCTGCGCCTGGAGCTATTCGAAAAGGTCAACCAGCTGGGTATTGGCGCTCAGGGCCTGGGCGGCTTGACCACAGTTCTGGACGTCAAGATCAAGGACTATCCGACTCACGCGGCCTCGCTGCCGGTGTGCATGATTCCGAACTGTGCAGCGACACGCCATGCCCATTTCATTCTGGATGGCTCTGGCCCCGCTGCCCTGGAAGCTCCGCCGCTGGATGCCTATCCGGAAATTGTCTGGGAAGCTGGCCCTTCTGCACGTCGCGTCAACCTGGATACGGTAACCCCGGAAGAAGTATTGACCTGGAAACCAGGCGAGACCTTGTTGCTCAACGGCAAGATGCTGACCGGCCGCGATGCTGCGCATAAGCGCATGGTCGATATGTTGAACAAGGGCGAGACGCTCCCCGTAGACCTCAAGGGTCGCTTCATTTACTACGTTGGCCCGGTCGACCCGGTTGGCGACGAAGTCGTAGGTCCGGCAGGCCCCACCACGGCTACCCGCATGGACAAGTTCACCCGTCAGATTCTTGAGCAAACGGGTCTACTCGGCATGATCGGCAAATCCGAGCGCGGCCCAATCGCCATTGAAGCGATCAAGGACAACAAGGCGGTTTACCTCATGGCCGTAGGCGGTGCAGCGTATCTGGTGGCCCAGGCGATCAAGGCCTCCAAGACCCTGGCCTTCCCTGAGCTGGGCATGGAAGCGATTTACGAGTTCGAGGTCAAGGACATGCCGGTCACCGTTGCGGTCGATAGCAATGGTGAGTCCGTGCATAATACCGGCCCGCAAATCTGGCAGAAGAAAATCGCTGAAAGTCTGGCGGTTGAAGTTTCCTAAGCCCGTAGGATGAACAATAAAGCCCGGTACAGCCGGGCTTTATTGCATCTGCACCACTGACTCAAGGCTCGATACGTGTACCGAGCACTTCCAGAAACTTGCGCAACCACTCCACATGAGCGGTCCACACCGGACCGGTTACCAGCTTGCCGCTGACATGAGCACCGTCCATGGGTAATTCAATATAGGTCCCACCGCCCCCTTTGACATCAGGCGCACACGCCGGATAGGCATTGCACTCAACGCCATCCCTGAGCACGCCGGCCGCTGCCAGGATCAGGGGACCATGACACAGTGCAGCAACGGGCTTGTCAGCCTTGAAAAATCCTCTTACCAGCTCAAGCACCTGTTCGTTGACGCGCAAATACTCGGGTGCCCGCCCTCCAGGAATGACCAGAGCGTCATAGTCGTCTACACGTGCCTTGGCAAAGTCCCCATTGAGCGTAAAGCGATGGCCCGGCTTTTCACTGTAGGTCTGCTCACCAGTGAAGTCATGTATGGCGGTTTGCACAGTATCGCCGGGTGCCTTGCCTGGACAGACAGCATCCACCTGGTGTCCGGCAATCTGTAGCGCCTGGAAAGGCACCATCACTTCATAGTCTTCGATGAAGTCACCTACCAGCATGAGAATTTTCTTTGCCGCCATAGCAGTCTCCTTCCAAAGGTGGGTTCGACTGTTCTTCGAGCAGAGGGTCCACCTGCAGTTCCCTGGCAGACCCGGCGCCTGAATATTTCCTGTGCGCTATGTAGGCAGTTGCCTGGTCTTTTCTACCTTGGGCAACAAATGCCTGATCAACCATCGCCGGGTAGGTGCCACGGCCTGCTCCTGGAAAATCACACAGATGAAAATCACAAACAGCAGGAAGAGTCCGTAAACCTCAATGGCGTTCTCTACGTGACCGGCAGCCTCGATACACGCGCTCCAGTTGCTAAAGCACAACGGGAAGTCACCCATAATCCATTTCTCGAGCGTCATGAACAGTCCTGACAATGGCACATGCAGTGCGAACATGGACAGTGATGCCGCACCCAGCCGGGGCGACCAGTGTTTAAGCCATTCGCTCTTTGGTTCCTGCGCCAATGCGCTGAGATAGACCAGTATCAATTGAGACGGCAGTAACAGACCGTTATGAAGAAGGAAGTACCAGAGTTTGGGACCATGGGTAAACAGCGCGGTGGCCACTGCAAAACTCAATAGCAGATAGCCGGTCATCACCAGGCGGATGGCCCGGCTTGGCTGCGCGCCTCGCTCACTTTGCTGACGGAAGAGGCCATACGCCACGATGCCAGCCAGAAACTCCGGCAGGCGCAGCAATGGGACTCGTTGCAGCAAACCGGTATACGGCATGCCGTAATCCTGGCTCCAGATCACCAGAACAGGAGGAATCAGGTAGCACAGGCCTATGATGGCAAGCACACCCCATTTGTTGCGCGCACGCATCAGGCGCGGCGCCGCATAGGGAAAGACCAGATAGAAAAAGAATAACGCCGAAATGGACCAGAGCGGCGCATTGAAGGTGAGGTAGTAGGGATTCCAGGCCTGCAGCATCGTAATCTGCAGCAGCCCATTGAATGCAAGCTCCAGATTGGTCATGTAGTGCTGGAACAGTTCCGGATTGGTTCGGGCCAGCACCTCGTTGGTGTCGTAAACCACGAACCGGACGCTGGCCTTGGCTCCATCAGGCGGTATGGCCATGAAGCCGATCCAGGTTACGACGACTATGGAAAACAGCAGCGCGAATATATGAATCGGATACAGATTGGAGAATCGCTTAACCCAGAAACTCCTGGCAGGCTCTCGCATCTGATTATCAGTGAGATAGACGTGCGCCAGCAAGAACCCGGACAGAACAAAGAAGGTACTGGTCGCAAAAAAACCCATACTGGTCAGTTCGTCCAGCAACGGAACGGTTTTGCGTTCGGGATAAAAATGAATGGTGTGGTAGATGACCACATAAAGACCCATCAGGAAGCGAAGCCACTCAAGCCCAATGAATCGTTGTTTTTCTATTTTGAGCATTACGCTCACTCCTTACTGCAAGGCGCGTAGTGTATCGCCTTAAAAAAATGCAAGGCTTGCTTTACTCAAGACTTACGCTTGCTCAGAACGGTCAGCACCAGACGGTCCAGCGTACCCCAGAGACGCTCACGCAGGCGTTTCCACCAAGGGCGGTTGCGCCAATCCTTTAGCGTGATTTCGCGGCTTTGCTGGAAGTCCGCTAGAAAGCACTCACTGACGGCCTGACTCAGCGTCGGGTCAATGGCTTCCAGGTTGGCGTCAAGGTTGAACCGAAGATTCCAGTAATCAAAATTGCATGAGCCTACGCTGACCCAGTCATCGACCTGAACCATCTTGAGGTGGGAAAAACGCGGCTGATATTCATAGATCTTCACGCCTGCCCGGAGCAAGCGCGGATAATAGCGCTGCCCGGCAAAACGGACGGGGGGATTATCCGTATGCCGGCCCGTCAGAATCAGCCTCACGTCGACGCCTCGCTGAGCGGCCTTGCGCAAGGCTCGCCTGACCCGCCACGACGGTAGAAAATATGGCGTAGCAAACCAGATACGCTTCTTGGCAACAATCAGGGCTCGAACCAGGGACAGTACAATGTCCCGATGCTGGCGAGCATCAGCATAGGCCACCCGCCCAAGACCCGAAGTTGCCTGCGGCGGTCTTGGAACCAGAATACGACCACGGCTGGCCTCAGGCTTCCAAGCATGCCGCTGATGGCAGGCTTGCCATTGGCGCTGGAACAAGCTCATCCAGTCGGACACCAACGGCCCGCGCATGCTCACCATCACTTCATGCCACTGGCAAAGCTCCTCCCCTGGCGTCCAGAAGTCATTGGTTGCCCCGCTTCCACCCACAAAGGCCTGCGACTCGTCCACAATCAGGAGCTTGCGATGGTCACGGTATAGGTTGCGCCAGCCACGCCAGAGACCTACCGGATTATAGATACGCACCTGACCGCCCGCTTCGCTCAACTGGGTCCGGTGCATGTCGTCCATCTTGAGCGTACCAAAACCATCGAAAAGACAACGCACCTGTATTCCCCGATGCGCCGCCTCAATCAAGGCCTCCATCAGGGCAGTTGCACACGAGCCCTTTTCTACCAGATAGAGTTCGATGTCGATGCTATACCGGGCTTTGGATATGGCTTCCAGCATGGCAGGAAAAAAACACCCGCCATCAACCAGCAGCTCATATTCATTTTGTTCGCGCCATGGATACACCGCACCTGGCATGATGACGCTCCTGAAAAGCCCGCCACTCAGGTAGGGGTAGGCACGTGGCGAAGGGTTAACAGCACAGAAACGGGCACCTCAGGTGTAATCGAGGGGACACTGGCAATTTCCTTGAGCTTGTCCAGCCCTTCCAACAGGCTGAAGTCAATCGCCTTGATCAACACCGGCTGCAAAGTACTGACCTGAACCAATGTTTCCCCGATTCGGGTAACCGAAACATCCGCTTTCAAGCGCTGCTTCTGGCCGTTGATTTCAAGCTCGAAGTCCAGCTTTTCCTGGCGAATGCTTCCTACCGGCATTTGCTCCCAGGTAGGCAGATCGATCTGACTGGTAATGACCGCTTCCGGATACTGATCTGCCTTGAACAGAGTTTCTCTCATCCGCTCGGTTTGTAGCGCCAGGGTGTTGTCCAGTGACTCGTATGGAAGCGCCAATCGAGCACTACCATGCTGATCGATCACGCCCGTTACGGTGGAAAAAAATTGAACGTCAGCCATGTTGCCGCGCTTCACGGTTACAAAGCTGACACGAGAGTAGCTTGACTCAACCTGCCAATCCGCGAAGACAAAAGGACTGAAGGCCACTGTGAGGGCTAGGATAAATGCGCGCATGAGCTCTCCTGAGAGTTTGTCCGGCTCACCAGGACCTTGCCGCACAGTATTGACATGAGCCTCTTGCGAGCGCCTTCTATCCAACAGACTGAGCAGCGATAGACCCGACCGGACCTGATCCAATCACGGTATGGCTTATACGGCACCCATCACAACGGCGAGTTCCCTGCCCACATGAGGAGTGTGAGCAAGGACACTTCTATAGCGGGTAGTCGGGACGACGACTGCTCCAGTCCACGCGATCAGGAAAATGCTGGGTCACATCGGAATTGAGCTGCTTGGAAACCAGAAAGCCCTGCATGATCTCGCAGCCGTGCTCAAGCAGCCACTCCCGCTGCTCAAGTGTTTCGACACCTTCTGCCACCACCTCAAGCCCCAGGTTACGTCCCAACTCAAGAATAGTGCTGACGATTGCAGCATCACGTGGCGAGTCGAGCATATTGGCAATGAACAACTGGTCGATCTTCAAGGTATCGAGCTCGAAGTGACGCAGGTAGGCCAGTGAAGAATACCCCGTACCAAAATCATCCACGGCTGTTCGAACACCAAGCGCGCGCAGTTGTGCCAGTTGAGCACGGGTGTAATCAATGTCATGCATCAGAGCCGTCTCGGTTACCTCAATCTCGAGCTGATCGGGTCGCAAACCATAACTGTCGATGATCTGCCGAAGGCTTTCAGCCAACTGCGGCATGCCGAACTGGACAGGACTCAAATTGATGCTCAGCAAAAGCCCGTTGCCGTAGACTTCGGACAGGCTTTGCAGCTTCATAGCGCCTTCGCGAAAGATCCAATCACCGATGCGATTGATCAGCCGAGTCTCTTCCAGCAGCGGGATAAAGACGTTCGGTGAAACCTTGCCCGCCACGTTGTGCTCCCACCGCAACAAGGCCTCAAAGCCGCGCAGCTTGCCGTTTTTCAGGTATACCTGAGGCTGATAAGCCAGCACGAAATCCTTGTTATCGATGGCATTGCGGACGCTCTCCTCCAACATGAGGCGCGAGCGTGCACGGCCATTCATCTCCGGTGAGAAGAAGCGGTATTGCTGGCGGCCACCTCGCTTGGCTTCATACATGGCGATATCGGCCGAGCGCAGCAATCCGTCGACACTATGACCACACTCGGGATAGCTCGCGATCCCGATGCTTGCGCCCAAGCTGACCTCTACACCGTCAACAGTGTGCGTTTTGGTCATCAGCTCAAGCAGCTTTTCGGCGACCCGGGCGGCATCCTCGGGATGATCCAAGGTATCAAGCAACGCGGTGAATTCGTCACCGCCCATACGCGCCAGTACATCGTAAGGACGCATACAGGTTTTGAGCTGTTCGGCAATCATGCACAACACACGGTCGCCAGCCTCATGACCAAGCGAGTCGTTCACCTTCTTGAAGCCATCCAGATCAATGTAGAGAACGGCCATGCGCTTGCCGTTACGCCCCGTACGAGCCAGTGCTGCCTCCAGGGTCTGGTTGAAGCCCCGCCGGTTGAGCAAACCGGTCAAGGCATCGGTAACCGCCTGCGATTCCAGTTGATCCTGCAGCTCGCGCATCATGGACATGTCGAGTGCAATCATCACCATGGCGCGCTGCATCCGCGGCAGAGGCGCACAGGAAAGAGTCACCGGCAATATGCCGCCTCGGGATGTGCACAGACTGGCATCATGCAGGCGATAGGTTTCACGTCTTTCATAGTGCTCCATGAACGTCGAGTCGGCCCAGCTATCCCCTAGATCAGGATTGCTCAAGTGAGCCATGAACTCGGAATTCACGAGATCGCTGATATGACGCTTGAGCATGCGGGCAATCGCCGCATTGGCAAATGTGATCAGGCCATGCTCATTAACGACCAGAATGCCTTCCGCCGCATTATCGAGCAGGGAGTCACTAAATGCCTTGGCAAGCTCCAGCTGCTGACTCAGCTGCAGGAGTTCGCGACGATTGCGCTCATGTTCGAGAAGGGAGCGCACCTTGTGCCGTAGAATGTTGGGATCGACCGGCTTGAGCAGGTAATCCACCGCACCGGTAGCATAGCCTCGTAGAACAGCCTCGTAAGAGTGAGCCTCGGCAGAGACGAATATGATTGGTGTAAAGCGGGTGCGCAGATTGCCGCGTATCATCCGAGCGACTTCGAAGCCGTCCATGATGGGCATTTGCACATCCAGCAGTACGAGATCTATAGGCTCATCGAGCAAGTATCTCAAGGCACGCTCACCCGAGTTGGCGGTCAAGACACGCCAGTCCTCTATTTCAAGCAGTGCCTGCATGGCCATGAGGTTTTCTACCCGGTCATCGACAACGAGCAGTACAGGCCCCTGATTGATACTAGGAACTGGACTTTCCGTGTCGCCTCCTTTCAGTTCGTACTGCACTGAATACAACTCCTCCCTTCGAGCACTCGGCAAGGCTCTACTGCATGCCACTAATAGAACCGAGGTTTGGCGATAAGGTTATTATCCAGAACAACAAAAATACAGCGCCATTTTCTTGACCAAACCGTGACGCTACCAGATTCCGCTAAACGGTAGCATCACGGAGGGTGCACTTACTGGGTCACTGCACCAGGCAACGGCCTTAGATTGACCTCGACACGACGGTTCTGAGCACGACCATCAGCGGTCGCATTGGTCGCGATCGGTTGGTCCGGCCCGGCACCACGCGTACTAACACGTGAAGCATCGACACCCTGAGCGACGAGGTAGTTCGCTACACTCTGGGCACGTCGATTGGACAGATCCATGTTGTGCGCACGGCTACCTGTACTATCGGTATAGCCCACAATTTCGACACTGTTCTGATCGAACTGCTTAAAGGATGTCGCCAGATCGTTTAACGGCTTGTAGAAATTGCCAGCGATATCGGCCGAATCCGTTGCAAACGTGATGTTGCCCGGCATGATCAGCTTGATGTCATCACCCTGGCGCTGTACTTCTACGCCAGTGTTCTGCATTTGACGACGCAGCTCGGCTTCCTGACGATCCGCATAGTAACCATAGCCCGCTGCCGCTGCGCCTACCGCCGCTGCGCCAATCAAAGCGCCCTTGCCACGATGGTTATGATCGATGGCTGCGCCGGCGACAGCACCCGCCAATGCGCCCAGGCCGCCATAGGTCGCGGTACGGGATCCGCCACTACCGCCCTGGTTTTCGTAAGGATTACTGGATGCACACCCTGCAAGTAGCGCACCGGCCAGTGCCAGAATCAAAGGACGCTTCATAGACGCCATGAACTTCTCCAACTTCTAACGGACCTGTGAAAACAGCTCTTTTCACAGAAAGAATAGCCATGAGCAGTCATGCTTTCGCATGAAAGTCCTAATGAACCCATGGCGAAAGAGCGGTTTACCGGTATCAGGACGAATAATCAATTCGCTTCAGCGAAACGGCTGAACGACCGCACAAGACTAGTCGATAAACGTGCCCCTCTCTGGACGAAACCGCTAAACGGTAGTGTACGACCAGATGCCGAAGCACCTTCTTGAACAATCAGCGTATCTGCATCAGACATTAGGTAGCTAAACAACATTGTATATCGTGTCATTTCGATATAAGGTTCGCCTTATCCCGATAAACCGATATGTGAACATTATGGATATCGATGATCTGATCAAGGCGATAGCCAGCCCCGTCCGACGAGACATTCTGGCCTGGCTGCGTGAACCGGAAAAACACTTCATCCAACAGGACCACCCGTTGGAGATTGGCGTGTGCGCAGGCCTTATCGATCAGAAAACGGGACTTTCCCAATCCACAGTCTCGGCTCATCTAGCCACGCTTCAGCGTGCCGGCCTCGTTACAACCCGGCGTGTTGGCCAATGGGTCTTCTACAAGCGTAACGAAGCAGTGATCAATGCCTTCGTCGAGCAGCTGGGCCGAGAGCTCTGATTCTTCCGCCTTACCATAGAGAGATGCGATGCCCGCTTCATTGTTAGTGCTGGCGCTTAGCGCCTTTGCCATCGGCACCACCGAGTTTGTGATCATGGGGCTTTTGCCCAATGTAGCTAATGACCTTCATGTCAGCATCCCATCAGCTGGCTGGCTCGTCAGTGGGTATGCATTAGGTGTTGCAATCGGTGCGCCCTTCATGGCGATGGTGACGGCCAACTGGCCACGCAAGATGGCCCTGCTCGTGCTGATGGGCATCTTTATCATTGGCAATGTGCTCTGCGTCTTAGCCGGAGACTACAACGTCCTGATGCTGGCTCGCGTCATCACGGCGCTCTGCCACGGCGCATTCTTTGGTATCGGCTCGGTGGTAGCGGCCAGTCTGGTGCCAGCGAACCGCCGAGCCTCTGCCGTCGCGCTCATGTTCACAGGCCTTACGCTGGCGAACGTTCTTGGCGTACCGCTAGGTACAGCACTAGGACAGGCAACCGGTTGGCGTTCAACCTTTGCGGCCGTATCCCTCATCGGTGTCCTCGCGCTGGCAGGTCTCTGGCTTGTTCTGCCCGGCAAGGCGCCACAGGAAAAAACCGACCTGCGCCGTGAATTGGCGGCGCTGAAGGGGGCCGGCTTCTGGCTGTCCCTCTCGATGACAGTGATGTTCTCTGCCTCGATGTTTGCCCTCTTCACCTACATCACACCGCTGCTTACTGATGTAACAGGTCTGTCAGAGTATGGCGTAACCAGCACGCTGCTATTGATCGGTGTAGGCCTTACCCTCGGCAACATCCTGGGTGGACGCCTTGCAGACTGGCGTCTGTCCACAACGCTCATAGGTATCTTCATCGCGATGGCCGTCGTGTCATCCCTTTTGGCCTGGACCAGTCATAGCATGGTCGCTACCGAGATCACCCTGTTCCTGTGGGCAGCCTGCGCCTTTGCAGCGGTTCCCGCACTTCAAATCAACGTGGTCACCTTTGGCAAGGACGCACCCAACCTCGTTTCCACCTTGAACATTGGCGCTTTCAACGTCGGCAACGCGCTGGGTGCCTGGGTAGGAGGAAGCGTTATCGCCCATGGACTGGGCCTGACCAGCGTTCCGCTGGCTGCCGGGGGACTGGCCCTGATTGCCTTGATTCTGACCCTACTGACCTTTAGCCATGCCCGGAAAAGCGGCTTGGCTGTCAGCCAATGATTCACCTACGGAGTCGTTACCATGCCCAACCTGTTTGATCCGATCAAAATCGGCGCACTGGAATTGCCGAACCGCTTCGTCATGGCACCGCTGACTCGTTGTCGCGCAGATGATAATCGCGTCCCTACCGACCTTATGGCCGAGTACTACGCGCAGCGTGCGTCGGCTGGTCTGATTTTAAGCGAGGCCACCTCCGTCGACCCAATGGGCGTGGGTTATCCAAATACCCCGGGCATCTGGTCCGACGAACAAGTGGAGGGCTGGAAAAAGATCACTTCAGCCGTGCACAAGTCAGGCGGTCGCATCATGCTGCAACTCTGGCACGTAGGACGTATTTCCGCACCGCTTTACCTCCAGGGCGAAAAGCCGGTGGCTCCAAGCGCCATCGCCGCCAACGGTCATGTGAGCCTGGTCCGTCCCAAGCAGGAATACGTCATCCCGCGTGCCCTGGAAACCGAAGAGATTGCCAGTATCGTCGAGGCTTACCGCAAGGGTGCCGAGAACGCCAGAAAAGCGGGTTTCGATGGCGTAGAAATTCACGGGGCCAATGGTTATCTGCTGGACCAGTTCCTGCAAACCAGCACCAACCAGCGTACCGATCAATATGGTGGCTCCATTGAAAACCGGGCTCGCCTGATGCTTGAAGTGACCGATGCCTGTATCGATGTCTGGGGCGCCGATCGTGTAGGCGTTCACCTTTCGCCTCGGTGTGACCTGCATGACATGGGCGACGAAAATCCGGCCGAGACCTTCGGCTATCTGGCCCGTGAGCTGGGCAAGCGCGGCATTGCCTTTATCTGCGCCCGTGAGGCTGAAGCTGATGACAGCCTTAGTCCACAACTTAAGGACGCTTTTGGCGGCGTTTTTATCGCCAATGAACGCTTCACCCATGACAGCGCCAATGCCTGGCTGGAAAGTAGAACCGCCGACGCTGTAGCGTTTGGTGTTCCGTTTATCGCCAACCCTGACCTGCCGGAGCGCTTTGCCCGTCAGGCCATGTTGAACGAGCCTCACCCGGAAACCTTTTACGTGCCTGGCCCTGTAGGTTATATCGACTACCCCCGGCTGTAATAAAAAAGCCCCGCTCTGGCGGGGCTTTTCATGTCTGAAGAATGTCAGCGGCGGGTGTTAATCTGCTGCTGAAGGTTCTGCAGCTGGGTCTGAATCGTACTGATATTGCGCACGGTCTGGGCCCTGAACGCATCGAACGAAGCGGAATCCGGTCCACTGTTGTTGCTATGTGAGTCCAGCTCACTGCGTAGTACAAGAAGATCCTGCTGCAGGTTTTCGATAGCACCAGAAGGGTCGCCCCGTTTCTTGAGCGCGGCGATATCTGCCTGCAAACTCTTGTTTTGTGCCGTGAGCGAATCGATCTGATCACTGAAACGTTTCAAATCCCCTTGCGCCGCTTTCAGGCCAGCCTGCTCATCAGCCAACGCCGTTACACGGCCATTCAGATCTGAAGCGTTGCCCTGCTGCGTCTTGAAGTCAGCGGCCAGCTGGTCGATTCGCTTGTCTAGGGCACTTTGCGCATCCACTGCCGCCTGTTGCTGGCGGGCTACGTCTGCTACCTTGGTCTCGATATTTTTCAGCCGCAACAATAAGGACTCACGACTGGACGTCCCGCTTGACTCGCTGGCAACCAGCTTGCCCGAGATATCCTGAAGCCGACCGGCAGCCTCTTCACTGATTCGTGCAAAATTCTCCTGGGTCGCGACAACCTGCTCCTGCATGAGCTGAATTTGCTGATGACTCCACCAACCCAGCCCCGCCAACGCAATGATCATGGCCGCAATCAATGCCCATAGAGGACCTGTGCTCGGAACGCGGGCCGGCTTGGCTCCACGCGAAGCCCGTAATGGCTCTTGGGGATTAGCCGCGACATGGGCCTCGACTTCCCGCCCCTGTTCCACAGGCGCATGGCGATGATGCCTACCGTGGCTGGCACGCCCAAAGTCTTCGCTAAGGTCCTTGTCAGGCGTCAGGCTGGGTACATTGTCGAGTTCATCAAATGAATCGTTTCGCATGGCGGACCTTCATTGGTGAAAAAAGCATGAGCCGACAGGCACGGGGCTTGCTCTCAAAAAGCTAGTATACAAATGCCATCACAGCGCTGGCAGTCTGGCGTTATCGCCTTGCGGAGCGGTTTTCAATATATTCATCCAAAGCTTTCCAGACCGTGGTCTGGGGTTGAAAACCCAGGATATCGCGGGCCCGATTGATATCCAGTGTAAAATTGCGATCCATCAGGTGCAGAGGATCGGGTTCACGTTCTTTTCTGGCGGATTTGATTGCAGCAAGCATATCTTGCAGCAGAACCTTTGGCTGAATGCGAGCCGTGGCCTGCCCCAGAACCGGTAGTTTCAGACGGCGCATCAGATAATTCACCACGTCCCATACCGGCTGAGATTGCCCCTCGCTCAAGTTGAAAGCCTTATTCAGCGCGTCTGGATGCTCGGTCATAAGTGCTACACCCAGAGCCGTGCAAAGGCTGTTCATGCTGGTGAAGTCCCAGCGATTGAGACCGTTACCCAATTGACGCAGGCGTTTTTGACGGTTGAGCTGAACAAGCTTTGGCGCCCAAGCGTTATCAGGCAGCCCAATAATCTGCGCAGGGCGCAACACAATGACGTCCAACCCGAACTCTGCTGCTGTAAAAACCAGGCGCTCGATCTGCAAGCGCCGCTGCGCCTCGGCTGTCCGCGGCTTGGCAGGTACAGCATCCTCCTTGAGCGCCTCCCCTCCCGCTTCGTAAACATGGCTGGAAGATAGATAGACCAGGCGCGAGACCCGCATATGCAGGCAGGCCTCGATAAAGGAAAAACTGGCGTCCATGGCCTGCGCCGAAAGATCGCCTACGCCATCGGTACAATGTGCAACGGCATCGATATCATCACACAGGCGCCGCGCCTGCTCCGTGTCGGTCAGGGTCCCCGGGATATATTCAGCGCCCTGCTTTACCAACGCATCGAGCATAGCTCCCGGCTGACCGTGAATACGCACCAAATGCTTGTCCGCCAATAGATCCAGGGCGAGGCGTGCACCAATGTAGTCACTCGCGCCCGTCACCAGAATTCGCATCAGATCTCCCCGTCAAGTCGCTACCAGCCAACAGGCTGCCTGGCTCTCCAGATGTCGAGTCAAGGCCGTCAGCAAATCACCACCGTTACGCCAGGAATGCCAGTACAGCGGCACATCGATCACCTGCCCCGGCACCAGATCAATTAATTCGCCTCGCTCGCGCTCCGCCTGGGTTTGCAGCTCGGGAAGCAACCCCCAGCCAAGCCCGTTGGCGACCATTTTCACGAAGCCCTCCGAAGAAGGACATAGATGATGATCGAAATGACCAGTAAAGCCCAGCCGTGCCAGGAAATGATGCTGAAGCTGATCATCCGGCCCATAGACGACTGCAGGCACCTGAGCGAGGCGCTCAGCCGTTACGTCCTCGGACAAGTAATGTGCATGAAAGGCGGGGCTGGCGACTGCCCGGTAACGCATGGCGCCCAGCAATACCGCCCGGGCACCGGCGACCGGACGTGCACTGGCACAGACGCAGGCGGCTACCTCCCCGGCCTGCATACGCTTGAGTCCCACCTCCTGATCCTCGACAACCAGATCCAGCAGGATCCCCTGTCTGGTACAGAAGGGGCCGATACTGGCCGCCCACCAGGTAGCCAGACTGTCGGCATTGATGGCGACCCGCAAACGCTCCACCGTCCTGGCTTCATCAAGCCCCGGCACCTGACCATGGAGGTCGCGTTCAAGCAATCGCACCTGCTGAACATGGTTTAGAAGCCTTTGCCCTACATCAGTAGAGGTGGGTGGTGATGTACGCACAATGACAGGCTGTCCAATGCGGGCCTCCAGCAGCTTGATTCGCTGTGAGACCGCAGACTGGGACAATCCCAGTACATGTGCCGCGCGCTCAAAACCGCCCTGCTCTACGACAGCGGCGAGCGCAGCCAAAAGTTTATAATCAAACATCAGTTCTCCTAATGACTGATCAGCACTATTTGTTTTTCTTATACAGGCTTTCTCTCCAGACTGGCCATCCCTTTCTGGAGAACACTGATGTCTCACGCCATTCATGATCTTTCGCTTCTGCTGAGCCAGATGCAGCCTGTGCTCAATCCAGGCCAATACGTGTTTTGCTCGTTGCATGAACAGACGTTGCCACAGGACGTAATCCCCCTGGCAACCTTCAGGGAGCAGGAAGGCCTGACCGTTGTACTGACCAGGCAAGATGCTGACCGCTTAGCGCTCTCCTATAACTATGTAGCTGCCTGGATTACCCTGAACGTTCACTCCGCACTGGAGGCTGTTGGTTTGACTGCCGCGTTTTCGAACGCCTTGGCACAGCAGGGCATCAGCTGCAATGTAGTCGCCGGCTTTTACCATGATCACCTCTTCGTCGCAGAGGCGGACCAAGCACGCGCCATGGCTGCCCTACTCACGCTGGCGGGCCAATAAGATGTGGCAGAGCTATCTGACAGGACTCATGACCATGGGCGGTCTGATCATAGCCATCGGTGCGCAGAACACATTCATCCTTGCCCAAGGATTGCGCAGGGAACATCACCTGCCTGTGGCCGCGCTTTGTCTGTTCTTCGATATCAGCCTGGTAACCATTGGCGTGTTTGGCCTGGCCACCTTACTGGCCGGGGATGCCTGGCTGATGGGCGTCTTCAAATGGGCTGGTATTATCTTTTTGCTCTATTACAGCATCTGTGCCTACAGACGAGCACTTACGTCACAGTCACTGCATAGCGCAGCGGCGGCACCCCGCTCATTGGGCAAGACGCTGGGCATTGCGCTAGCCGTTACGCTACTCAATCCCCATGTCTATCTGGATACCGTTCTGGTTCTCGGAGCGTTAGGTAACCAGCAGCCGGCACCACTGGCTTTTACGGTCGGTGCAGGCTGCGCGTCTGCTCTCTGGTTCTTCACATTGGCAATCGGCTCGGCGCAGCTGGCACCCTACCTGACCCGACCGCGCGTATGGCGCATGATCGATATGGCGATTGGAACCGTCATGCTGATCACGGCCATACAGCTCATCCTTTACAAGCCATAAGACCTTCTGTCGGGTTTGTTACATGGCGAGCTAACGAAGCGAGTGCTATGATCCCCCGCCGCGGTATTGAGCCTAATGCCTTACCGCAGGTTAGGCCGGCGCCTGATCGGTCGACCATTGCCGTGCAATGCCCTGACGAAACATTATGGAGAGATAACCATGGCTTTCGAATTGCCGCCGCTGCCCTATGAGAAGAACGCCCTCGAGCCGCATATTTCCGCCGAGACGCTGGAGTTCCATCACGGCAAGCACCACCAGACCTATGTCACCGCACTGAACAACCTGGTGCCCGGCACTGAGTACGAAGGCAAAAGCCTGGAAGACATCATCAAGACGTCCTCTGGCGCGATCTTCAACAACGCTGCCCAGGTATGGAACCACACGTTCTACTGGAACTGCATGACGCCTAACGGTGGCGGCCAGCCTACGGGCGCCCTGGCAGATGCCATCGCAACGGCATTTGGTTCCTTTGACAAATTCAAGGAAGAGCTGACCAAGACGGCCATCGGCACATTTGGTTCCGGCTGGGCCTGGCTGGTCAAGAAGGCGGATGGTTCCCTGGCGCTGGCCAGCACCATCGGTGCTGGCAACCCCATCACTTCGGGTGATAAGCCCTTGCTGACCATCGACGTGTGGGAACATGCCTACTACATCGATTATCGCAACCTGCGTCCAAAGTACCTCGAGTCCTTCTGGAATACGGTGAACTGGGACTTCGTAGCGAAAAACTTCGCCGCCTGATCCTGGTATCTCTCGACAAAACCCGGCTTTTCGCCGGGTTTTGTTTTTAAGTCATGCCTACTTTTGCGAAGAGACAGCTAGACTCGGTTATTACACATTTCATCCTGTAGTAGACATAGGATGGCAAAGCCATCCATGGAAAGGAGCACGGAGTGAAACTGAGCATTCGGCATAGCCTGTCGTTGAAGCTGCTGCTTGTAGCATTACCAACGGCCTTGCTCGTCGGACTGCTGTTAGGCATCGTACAGATTGCCTATGAGGCCAGACAGGTACGTGATCAGATTCAGACGGACGCACGCCAGACGCTGTCCATGTTCAGGGACCCTGCCACCCAGGCCATGTATCGCCTGGATGACACCATGGCCGAACATGTTACCCGTGGCTTATTCAAGCATCCCTCCATTCGTGAAGCTTACATTGGCACTCCCGGCGAGCAGCCCTTATCAGAGCACGCTCGCCCACTGCTCAGCGGCTCGACACGCCTGCTTACTGATAGGCTCTTTGACAAAGAGCAGCGCTTCAGCATCCGTCTTACAGGCGAGCCACCGGTTGAGGAGTATTATGGCGACTTGCGCATCGCTGTGGACACAGCCCCTTACGGGCAGAAATTTTTAAAGAACTCAGCCTTTATTCTCGTCTCGTTACTGGTTCGCGTCCTGATTCTGGTGCTGGCGCTTTATCTGGTCTATCACTGGATTCTGACGCGCCCCCTTTCCCGACTGCTCAACCATCTGGCGGCGATCAAACCCGGTCTGCCAGGCCACAAACCTCTCCCCCTCCTCAAAGGACATGAGCAGAACGAACTGGGCCGCTGGATAAACACTGCCAACCAGCTACTTGCCTCGATCGAGCAAAACACAGCGCTTCGTGAAGAGGCCATCAGCAACCTTCAACGGATCAGTCAGCATGACCTGCTGACCGGCCTTTCCAATCGACAAGCCTTTCATGGTCAGCTTGAGTGGACCCTTTCCGAGGCGGATCGACAAAACCTGAGCGTAGCCGTGCTGTGCCTGGGCCTTGATGATTTCAAAAGCATTAACGAGCAATACGGTTATCAGGTAGGCGACAGGCTTCTGCTCAAACTGGTAACCCGGCTGCGGGCGGGCTGCCCGGGAGTAGACGGTTTTGGGCGGCTGGGAGGGGATCGCTTTGCGCTCATCAAACTGATCAGGCAACCCGACGAAGCCGCTGAACTGGCCCATGCTGCTCTGGATGCACTCGATTCGCCATTCAGTGTCGAACAGTATCAAGCCCACCTGAGCGCTTCGATCGGCATCACGCTATACCCGGAGGATGGCCAGACCGCCGACCAGTTGATGCAGCGTGCCGAGCAGACGATGGCCCTGGTAAAAACCCAGGGTCATAGCGGCTACAAGTTCTACGTGGCCAGTGTAGATCAGGACATCCGCTTCAGGCGCGGGTTGGCAAAGGACCTTCGTGAAGCCCTGAGACGCCAGGAGCTTTATCTGGTCTACCAACCTCAGATTGACTATGCGAGCCAACGGATTAGTGGAGTGGAAGCCCTATTGCGCTGGAATCATCCTGTCCACGGATTCATTCCACCCGATGTATTCATTCCCCTGGCCGAGCGCACTGGCAGCATCGTAGCTCTCGGAGAATGGGTGCTTGAGCAGGCCTGCAGTCAACTGCATACCTGGTACGCAAGCGGTTACACCTCCCTGCGCATGGCCATCAATCTGTCGGCTGTGCAGCTACAACAGGAAAATCTGCCTGCGTTTATACAATCGCTCCTGTTACGCCACGGGATTCCGCCCAAGCGGCTGGAGCTTGAGGTTACTGAAACGGCACTGATGGAAGATGTGGACACTGCCGTGCAAACGCTGCGTCGTCTCAGGGAAGTCGGCGCGCTGATAGCACTGGATGATTTCGGCACCGGTTATAGCTCTCTGGCTTATCTGAAGCGACTGCCTCTGGACAAAATCAAAATCGACAAGAGTTTCGTGCAGGATCTGAGCGACGAAAAAGACGACGCCCCCCTGGTACGCGCCATCATCCAACTAGGCAAAAGCCTCAACAAAGAGCTTATCGCGGAAGGTGTGGAAACCGACCTGCAGGAGGCCTACATTGTGGAGCAAGGCTGTGACGAGGGTCAGGGTTATTTCTACAGCAAGCCAATCCCCGCTGATCAGATCCCCGCGGTTATCGAGGCGCGTACTCAAGGTCTGCCCATTTCACGGGTTATGCCAGTAAAGCACTGACCCCTGGCGAAAAGGGTTTTCAAAAATGAAAATCTTTCGCATTATTATCCGGCTTTTCTCCAGGCTCATGTAATGAGCACCCTATTTTAGAAAAGGATTCCGGAATGACCCGTATGCACTGGGCGAGCGTAAGCCTCCTCGCTATCGCCATTTCCCTGGCAGGCTGTGGTGACGACAAGAAAGAACAGGCACCCGCCAATCAAGCAGCAGCCCCTGCAGCCACCTCAGCGACAACGTCACAGGCGGCGAAACCGGATGAAGCCGCGGCCAAGGCCGTGATCAAGAATTACGCTGACATTGCCGAGGCTGTGTTCAGCGACGCCTTTACAGCGGGTCAGAATCTGCAGAAAGCCGTCGATGCCTTCCTGGCCTCCCCTTCCGACGCCACACTAAAAGCGGCTCGAGAGGCCTGGATGGCAGCGCGCACGCCCTATTCCCAGTCAGAAGCCTTCCGCTTTGGCAACCCTGTTGTGGATGACTGGGAAGGTCAGCTCAACGCATGGCCTCTGGATGAAGGCCTGATCGACTATGTTGCATCCGATTATCAACATGCGACCGGTAACCCGGCTGCTACTGCCAACATCATTGCCAACGAAGAGATTCAGATTGGTGAAGACAAGGTTGACGTCAAGGACATTACTGGTGAAAAGCTGGCCAGTCTGAATGAGCTGGCCGGCTCGGAAGCCAACGTGGCGACGGGTTACCATGCAATCGAATTTCTGCTGTGGGGTCAGGACCTTAACGGGACAGGCCCCGGTGCAGGCAACCGCCCCGCAACGGATTATCTTGCAGGGGATGGCTGCACGGGTGGTCACTGCGATCGCCGTCGCGCGTACCTGAAAGCGGTAACTGATCTCCTGGTTAACGACCTTGAGTACATGGCTGGTCAGTGGAAGCCGGGCGTACCTGATAACTACCGCGCGACGCTAGAACAGGAAAGTGCAGACTCCGGTATTCGCAAGATGCTGTTTGGCATGGGCAGTCTGTCGCTGGGAGAACTGGCCGGCGAGCGTATGAAGGTATCTCTAGAAGCTAACTCGACTGAAGACGAGCATGACTGCTTCAGCGACGATACCCATCACACCCTTTATTACGATGCACTGGGCATTCGCAATGTTTATCTGGGTCAGTACAAGCGTATCGACGGTACAGAAGTGAAAGGCCCAAGCCTTTCCGAACTGGTTGCCAAGGCTGACCCGCAAGCCGATGCCACGCTCAAGGCTGATCTCGACGATACCCAGGCCAAGATGCAGGCCATTGTTGATCGTGCCGAGAAGGACGGTGTTCATTACGACCAGATGATCGCTCCGGACAACACCGCCGACCAGCAAAAGATCCGTGACGCCATTCAGGCCCTGGTCAAGCAGACCGGCGCCATCGAACAGGCCGCGGCCAAGCTGGGCATCCAAGATCTGAAGCCCGATAACGCCGATCACGAATTCTGATCCGCCCCAAGGGCACGGCGTTTTTACGAAGCCACGGCAGGCCCTACCTGCCGTGGCTTCGATACGTTCAGGTCGATCATTTAACGGTACCGTTTGGCTCTGATGACACTAGCTCCCCTTCGTTTGGCCCCCCTGGCGCTTCTCGTCTCGCTTCTCAGTGCCTGTGATGACTCACCGCACTTTACCCACGCAGAACCGGGCGAGGCCTTGTCGGCGGGTACAACCAGCGTCAATGACCAGAGCGCCAATGCCTTTTCGTTTCCCTCCAACAACCTGACGCCCGCTCAGCGTCTGGATTTCAGCGTAGGTAACAGTTTTTTTCGCAATCCCTGGGTCATCGCGCCCTCCTCCACAACAGCGCGAGATGGTCTGGGGCCGTTGTTCAATATCAACGCCTGTCAGAGCTGCCACCTGAGCGACGGACGTGGTCATCCGCCGGGGCCACACGCAACCAATGCCTTCACCATGTTGGTCAGACTATCCATACCCGGCGGACCGCAGGATCAGGAGACTCTGAAAAGACTGGGCGTTGTACCCGAGCCCACCTATGGCGGACAGCTACAGGACAATGCCGTTCCTGGCGTACCGCCAGAGGGCAAGGTCAGGTTCGATTACGCGGACGTAACGGTCACATTCAAGGATGGTACCGTCATCACCCTGCGAAAGCCTACGCTGCGCATAGAAAGTCTCGGGTACGGTCCGTTTCATCCACAAGCCCAGTTCTCCGCGCGTGTAGCGCCACCTATGGTTGGTCTGGGCCTTCTGGAAGCCATATCGGAAAGTGACATCCTCAAGAATGCCGATCCCAACGATGACAACAGGGATGGTATTTCTGGACGAGCCAACTGGGTCTGGAGCTTTGCTGAGCAGAAGACCATGCTGGGCCGCTTCGGCTGGAAGGCAGGCCAGCCCACACTTGACCAACAGAACGCCACGGCGTTTTCCGGCGACATGGGTCTGACGACCAGCCTGATCCCCAATGACGATTGCACAGAGGCTCAGACAACCTGCAAGCAGGCACCCAATGGGGGAGATCCGGAAGTCAGCGACAATATTCGCCGCATGGTGCTCTTTTATACGCGCAACCTTGCGGTCCCCGTCAGACGCGGAGTCGACAAGCCTTCCGTGCTGCAAGGCAAGACTCTGTTTTACGCATCGGGATGTCCTGCCTGTCACATACCCACCTTCAAGACGGCTGCCAACGCTGCGGTCCCTGAACTGGCCAATCAGACCATTCACCCCTACAGCGATCTTTTATTGCATGACATGGGCGAAGGACTCGCCGACAATCGCTCCGAATTTCTGGCCAGTGGTCGTGAGTGGCGTACTCCTCCCTTGTGGGGAATAGGCCTGACACAAAAGGTCAGTGGTCATACACAATTTTTACATGATGGTCGTGCTCGCAACCTGCTTGAAGCCATTCTCTGGCATGGCGGAGAAGCTGAGGCGGCCAAGCAAAACGTATTAGGGCTCAACGCCGAAGAGCGTACTGCCCTGCTTGAATTCCTGAATTCGCTATAAGGAGCGTTGCATGTTCCGCCCTCGGCTTTTGCTAACCGGGCTTGCCCTGGCACTCGGTGCCTGCTCGCCACAGAATCAACAGGCCCAGACCAGCGCCGCCCTGGCCGAGCAGGTCCTGCTACCGGCGTACGCTCGCTGGGTGGAAACCGATCGGGCATTGGCGAGCAGCGCCGTAGCCTTCTGCTCCGGCAAGGAAGAGCTTGGCAAGGCTCGTGAAGCCTTTTTCAACGCACAAAAGGCCTGGGCCGAACTGCAACCGCTGTTGATCGGCCCGCTGGCCGAAAATAATACAGCTTGGCAAGTGCAGTTCTACCCCGACAAGAAAAACCTGGTCGCCCGCCAGGTGGAACAGCTGCTCAAGAGTAATCCTCAGGTTGATAAGGCCACCTTGGACAAAGCCAGCGTTGTCGTCCAGGGACTGACGGCGTATGAATACATTCTGTTCGACAGCAATATCGAACTGGCTAATGCAGAACAGAGGGCACGCTACTGTCCGCTTCTGACAGCCATTGCCGAGCACCAGCAGGAGCTGGCACAGCGTATCCTTACCCGCTGGAAGGAAACGGATGGCATGCTGGCACAGCTCTCCAAGTTTCCGAATCAACGCTATGCCGATGCTCAGGAAGCTATTGCCGACCTTTTGCGGGTACAGGTCACAGCGCTAGACAGCCTGAAGAAAAAGCTGGGCGTTCCGCTGGGTAGACAAAGCAAAGGTATTCCACAGCCGTACCAGGCTGAAGCCTGGCGTAGCGAGTCGTCGCTTCTCAGTATTGCCGCGAGCCTTGCTGGCGCCCAGGCGCTGTGGAATGGCGTAGACGGTAAAGGGCTACGTGCCTTGTTGCCCAAGGAACAAAAACCCTTGGCTGATAAAATCGATACCGCTTATGCCGAGAGCAGCAAACAGCTGGCAGAGCTGCAACAACAGCCGCTGAAGTCCTGGCTCAGTAACGAGGCGGGCGTCGCCAAACTGAACGCCTTTTATGACAGCCTCAATACCGTACATCGTCTGCATGAAGGCGAGCTGGCTAAAGCCCTTGGCATCCAGTTAGGGTTCAACGCCAACGATGGTGATTGAGTAACGACATTGGGTATCCGTCATGTCCACTCTGTTGAGTAGTCTGTTCCATAACCTGCAACGCCTGGGTCGCTGGACGTTTACGTCAGGGTCCCAGGAACCCTTGCTGCTTTCTGCCCGCGACGATGTAGATGGCCGCCACTTTGCCGTGGGCTATCGCCTCAACGGCAAGCCTGTTTTCGTTACCGAGGTTACGCAACGATGCCATGCCATCGTCACGCACCCCAGCGAGCCCTTTGCTGTCTTCGTGGCTCGCCGCCCAGGTACGCAGAGCTATGTAATCGACCTGCGCGATGGAAAACTTGTCCAGACGCTCGACTCGCCTGCAAATCGTCATTTCTATGGGCACGGGGTTTTCCACGCAGAAGGCACGTGGTTCTACGCTACCGAGAACGACACGACGGACCCTGGCCGTGGCCTGCTAAGTGCCTATCGCTTCAGTGATGGAGCTCTGATTCGCTCCCATGAGCTAAGCACCCATGGTCTGGGCCCCCATGAAGTAGCCTGGATGCCGGATGGAGAGACGTTTGTTGTTGCCAACGGGGGAATTCGCACCGAGGCTGAAAGCCGGGTAGAAATGAACCTGGATGCCATGGAACCCAGCCTGGTCTTGATGAGCCGCTCAGGTGAGCTCCTTTCCAAGGAGACGTTGGACCTGCAGATGAACAGCGTTCGCCACTTGGCCATTGCAAAGGACGGCACCATTCTGGCCTGTCAGCAATATATGGGCGCAGCCACCGACGCAGCCGCCATGCTCGGAATCAAGCGTCCCGGAGAAGCCTTCAAAGCCTTTCCGGTGGCAGAGACGCAGCGTCAATCCATGGTCCAATACACGGCAAGCGTAGCAGTACATGACGAATTGAGACTGGTTGCCCTGACAGCCCCTCGAGGCAATCGTTTTTTTATCTGGGACCTGGACAGTGGCATGCTGCGGCTGGACGCACCTCTACCAGATTGTGCAGGCGTAGGCGCAGCGGCAAGCGGGTTTGTCGTGACTTCAGGTCAGGGCCGCTGCCGCCATTATGACTGCAGACAAACACAGATCGTGATGAAGCCACTCGAACTGCCTTCCGGCCTGTGGGATAACCATTTGCTGTTGCATTGATGAGTACTGCGTACCCATCAAGCCTTTAACTCAGGAAGCAACCCGAAAAACGTGCTTCAGGTAATAAACAAAATCCTGATCTTCACTTTGGGTTTTGCCAGGCACATCAGAGATCTTGGCGACGGGCTGACCATTGCAGGATGTCATTTTGAGCACAATATTCATTGGCGCAACGCCCGGCAAATCACACGTGAAGTTGGTGCCTATACCAAAGCTCACCTTGATTCGGCCCTTCAAGGCACGGTAAAGATTCAGCGCCTTTTCTAAGTTTAACGAGTCGGAGAACACTAAGGTCTTGTTCATCGGGTCGATGCCCAGGCTTTCGTAATGCCTGATCGCTTTTTCGGCCCATGTCAGTGGATCACCAGAGTCGTGGCGCAGGCCGTCGAACAGCTTCGCAAAATACAGATCGAAATCGCGAAGGAAGGCATCCATGGTCACAGTGTCGGTCAGGGCAATACCCAAAAGCCCACGATATTCACGCACCCAGCAGTCCAGTGCAGCGATCTGACTGTCGATCAGTCTTGGCCCTAGTTGCTGGTGTGCCATGAACCACTCATGCGCCATGGTACCCAGGGGGGTTACGCCCAGGCTAAGGGCCAGATGCACGTTGCTGGTCCCTACGAAACGCCCGGGAAAATCATCTCGCAGCGCCTTGACCACCATCTCCTGAACCGGAAACGAGAAGCGTCTGCGCGTCCCGAAGTCCGCCATTTTGAAATCGGCCAACTCGGCCGGACTGGCTTCCTGCTTCAGCCACTCAAATTTACGATAGAGCTGCTCACGGGCTTGCTCCAAGGTCTGCTCAGGGTAGCGATTGCGGTTGCGCACCTCGCTTATCAACGCAAGGATCGGCACTTCAAAAAGGATCAGATGCAGCCACGGGCCTCGCAGGCGCAGGCTGAACGCACCGTTCTCAACACCAATATGCACATAGCGCGGATTGAAGCGGAACAGGCGAAGAAAGCGGATAAAGTCGGGCTTGATGAAAGGGATACGCTCGAGGAACGCCAACTGCTCATCACTGATACTGATATCGGCAAGCCGTTCGATCTCGGCGCGAATCTCGGCCTCGTAGGGTCGAAGATCTTCATTGTTTCGGCATTTAAATGCCCACTCGACTTCCGCATTGGGATAGTTATGCAGGACAGCCTGCA
Source organism: Pseudomonas sp. HPB0071 (assembly GCF_000478505.2). Lineage (NCBI taxonomy): Bacteria > Pseudomonadati > Pseudomonadota > Gammaproteobacteria > Pseudomonadales > Pseudomonadaceae > Pseudomonas > Pseudomonas sp. HPB0071. The sequence goes on from NZ_KI517367.1 coordinate 765,076, forward strand.
TCATAGTGAGCTTATAAAAGTCCGTATCCAGAAGGCTTTGAACGCTGCACCGGGAAAAAATACCATCAGCCATAGGTTTCGCTCGAGGTAATCAAATCAAACATCCACAGCATGCCCGAGCTCTGAATGAATAAAAACCCTTTTCCCGTACTTCGCAGCGTTAAATATCAATGAGCGCCTGCCGCGCGCTGGGTCATCCCATACAAGAACAGCATGAGGTTTTCATCGGACGGAACCGCTTTAACCATTCGTGCGTTGGCCGGAGTCTGGCAATAGGAGATTCCTTCATGCCCTTGGACTACCGTTGCACCCGGCTCGTGCCAAGCCGAAAACGCCACTGTTGTAACGCCGAGGGCACCCACTAAAAGCAAAGTTCTTGTGATTGTTAAGTTCATGGCTGCAACCCTTTGATGACCCTGCCAAATACTGCTTGGTAACCGTAGACCAAGGCCTGCCAGTCCGCATGACTGAGCGACGAATGGCGCTTAAGTTGCAGAAGATCCCGCCGAGCGGCACGACGCGCTGAGAAACGACGGCGGCATTTTTCGAGATCCAGTAATGCAACATCGAACTCAACCTCGCCTAGTGTTTCACGGACGCGCAAGAACACATGCTTGTCATACAGGCAACCATGCTGCCAGCGCGCCTTATGCAGCCGAGCCAGCATAGCGCCGAGTTGTTTCAGGAATATATCGCGGGTCGCCTGGTCATACCGCGTCTGGGCACCGCTGGCGTACCAGTCTTCCAGCGAGATATACCCATCGAGTTCGGCACTTACCAGCAGCGCACGCCAGCCTTGCTCATCCCGTCGAGCCTCGCAAAACAAGAGCTCCGGTACGCCCACGCCCAGCGCGGCGATAGAGGTCAAGGCATCTCGCTCACGCAGGGCTGTTGGCCGCCCAAACGGATGACGCAGACTCCGATAGATATGCCCTACCTGACGTTTGGCATAGGCAATGGTACCGTCATTGATCTGGATACGTTGGACGCCGCTTTCTCCACCCCGCCGCTCGTTAGGCGCCTCGACCCACTCTCCCGACATGCCCCACCAGTTTTCAAAGGAACGCTCTGTACCCTTGGACGACGTTGTACCCAATGGGAAAGACATATCGGACATAATCAAACCTTTCTTAAAACATAAACACGCCACATTGAGTAATGCGGCAAGAAATCAAGATGCTTTTCGACTTTGAAACCAGCCTGTACGAATTCGTGCTCGACCTGCTCGGCATTTAGAACAATGCGATTTTGATAACCCGTACTTTTGTTGCGGAGCTGCCGCTTGGCTTCTAGCTGCTTGCGGCGCCATGCCTTGAAGTTACCGTCCACCCATAATGACAGAATGACTGTATCGCGTGTTACACGATTGAATTCCTTAAACATTTCCAAGCGGTCTGCGCTATCAGCAATGTGATGCACCAGGCGCATGCAGAAAATGCTGTCCACTGCGTTATCAGGAAGATCGATAGCAAAAGCGGATGTTTGCAAGGTACGCACACGCTGAACTACTTCTTTGGGCTGGGAGGCACATGCGACGGCCAACATATCCGCTGAGTTATCAGCACCAATAATGACCCGATTCTGTTTTTCCGCGAGTAGCGGCCAGAAACGACCGGCGCCGCATGGTAGATCCAGGACTAAATTGGGCTGTCCCGCCAACCTCAGGGCGCGGCGGGCAAGTTGCTCATCTCGCCAATGAGACAAGCGGCGAGCCATGCCATCCTGGTGTTTCTTGAAGTACTGCTCGGCATGCGCGCGGTCATATTTCTCGGAGAAGGGAAGCTCAATCGTGGATTTCATGGCGGCACTCCATAAGTCAGATGAAGCCACCTTATGGAGCGCACCGTTAAATCAGGGTCAAGGTCATGTGAAAATTACGTCAATCGTTTTTGCCGCTTTCTGGCAATGCCAACTCAACCCGGAAACAGCAGCCGTTTGGCTGACGATTAGTCAATGCAACCTTCCATCCCTGCAACTGGCAGATACGATGGACCAGTGAGAGGCCAAGCCCTAACCCCTCGCCACGTCTTGCACTACCTCGTACAAAGGGCTTGAAGACCTCATCATGTTGAGCTTCAGGAATGCCGCTGCCCGTGTCTTCCACCGTAAAAGCAGCCTCCTCCAACGTCAGGCGAATTTCACCCGCATCCGTGTAATGAAGTGCGTTACGCAGCAGATTACTCATGACAGACCGCAGGAATGGGGCGTTGTAGGTCTGCTGATGTTCATAACCCCCAGGTTCATACCTCAAGGTTAGCCCCTTGGCCTCGATTGCTCCCTGCCACTGCAGCACCAGCTCATCGGCAATCGTTCTGAGCGAACTGCGAGGCGCAATGACCGCCCCGTCGCGCTGTGCCCTGGCCAACTGGAGAAAGGTTTGCACCAGATCCCGCATTTCCTCAGTAGCGCTCACCATTCGCTGTAGCTGCGCCTTACCTCTAGGACCAAGACCTGGATCCTCGGCCAGCAACTCACATGATGTGGCAATTACCATCAGTGGTGTTCGCAACTCATGGCTCACATCACTGGTGAACAACTGCTCTCGGGTAAGCGCATCACGCAACTGACCTAATGCATCGTCAAACGCCGCTGCCAATTCCCCTACTTCATCATTGGCATAATCCGGAGCCAACGGGGGAGCCATCAGCAGCATCTGGTCACGATGCCGAACCTGACGAGCCAGACGACTGACCGGAGCAATGACTCGGCGTGCCAGCAACCAGCCGAGAAGGCCTGACAACGCCACACTGAGCAAAAACCCCTTGAGCACGACCCGGTAAAGAGCCTTTTCCCGTCGCTCAAAATCACTTTGATCCTGCAAAAGGATGTAGTGCCGCCCATCCTGGAACCGAACCCAGGCATAGTAGTACCGACCGCCCTCCTTGACCTCACTGAAGCCCTGCTTGAGCCCCACCAAATCCGGCGGCAATGACTGTGGCTCATTTTCCGGCGCGTAGTAGAGCTTCATGCCTGGATCCAGTACCGGCTGACCACCGTTTCGCATGTCTCGTCGCAACATGCGATTCAGCTCGTTGCTCATGTCTTCGGAGATCAGCTGTTCTTCAACCAGGTGTACGACCTCGACAATACCAAAGGAGAACAGGCCACCCACCACTACGGTCATCAGCACAAATGCAATGATGATCCGGCGTAAAAGGCTCTGCTTATACTCCATTGCTATCATTCGTCAGGCGGTAGCCCACACCATGTACCGTATGGAGCAAGGACGTTTCAAAGGGTTTGTCTATAACTTGGCGGAGCTGGTGAATATGACTGCGCAGACTATCGCTGTCAGGGCAGTCATCTCCCCAAAGCGTCTCTTCCAGGACTTCTCGCCGAATCACATGCGGACTTTTTTGCATGAGCGCCGCAAGCAGCTTGAGACCGATGGGATTTAGCTTGAGCGATTTACCCCCACGGCTAACTTCCAGCGTGTCGAGATCATAAACAAGATCAGCCACCTGGAGCTGCCGCCTGCCTCCTCCACGCGTCCTGCGCATCACCGCTTCGATCCGAGCAGCCAACTCCGACAAGGCGAAAGGCTTGATCAGGTAATCGTCTGCGCCAGAGCGAAACCCCTTGAGGCGGTCATCCAGCTGATCTCGCGCCGTTAGCATGATAACCGGAGTATCGCGCCGGGCATCCTCACGCAAGCGCTGGCATAACGTGTACCCATCGATTCCCGGCAACATGATATCGAGAATCAACAGATCATAATGCTCGGTTGCCGCCAAGTGCAGGCCTGAGAGCCCATCCTGGGCACAGTCGACTGTATATCCCTTGAGACTCAAGTAATCCATCAGATTACTCAAGATATCGCGGTTATCTTCAACCACCAGAATACGCATGAACTCACCTCATAGCCTCGCGCGGTCGCAGCAGGCCTGTTTAACATTTTTTTCACTACCCATTCACTTGGGCATGACAAGGCACAGCGCACTGTACAGGAGCGCCCTGTTTCATCTGCTCAGATAGAAACTGCCTTCCCTGTAAACAATTGCCTCTCTCCTTCTAGGATACCCATGAACGCTTCTGCTTACTCTCGCCCGCTCAACTTTTTCTGGGCTCTGGGTCTGCCTTTGGCAGTAATGATTCTTTTATTGAGTGTTGAGCCCACACGCCTCGACTTTGCACTGGCCGATGCATTCTATGATCCAGGCACAGGGTTTATTGGGCGACACAGTGCCTTTCTTGAGGATGTTCTGCATGATCGGGCCAAACAGCTGGTTATCCTGATCGGTATTATTGCCATTGCAGGCTCGATCCTGAGCTTTTTCTGGACACCTCTGAAACCTTGGCGCAAGTCGTTGGGATACTTGGTGCTTGCAATGGGTACGTGTACAGCGCTTGTCATGCCACTGAAAAAGCTGACCGACGTCCCCTGCCCTTGGAGTCTGGTTCAATATGGCGGTGACCAGGTTTACTCCCCGTTATTGTCAGAGCGCCCTGCGACCAACAAGAACAATCTGTGCTGGCCCGGCGGCCATGCTTCCAGTGGTTTTACCTTGTTTGCATTCTATTTCTTTTTGCGCGATCGCCGTGCACGGCTGGCACGCGGCGCATTAGCTGCGGCCTTCGCGCTGGGCTGCATCTTTTCCATCGGAAGGATGATGCAAGGGGCTCACTTTCTTTCCCATAACATATGGACGGCACTTTTTGATTGGTTGGTGTGTCTGGCTTTTTACCGATTAATGCTTTACCGCCCGACCACTTCACCAGAAAAGACTGCTCCCGCCCCGTCTGCGCTTTAAGTATTGCCCATAAAAAAGCCCGACCATTAGGCCGGGCTTTTTCAGCTAGGTAGCTGGGTGGCTTACATCATGCCGCCCATACCGCCCATGCCGCCCATGTCAGGCATTGCCGGAGCAGCCTTGTCTTCTGGGATATCAGCAACCATGGCTTCGGTAGTTACCATCAGGCCGCCAATAGAGGCAGCAGCCTGCAGGGCGCTACGAGTCACTTTAGCGGGGTCAAGAATACCCATCTCGATCATGTCGCCGTATTCGCCGGTCGCAGCGTTGAAGCCGTAGTTGCCTTCACCGGCCTTGACCTTGTCAACCACGACGCTTGGCTCGCCACCCGCGTTGGCAACGATCTGACGCAGAGGTGCTTCAACAGCACGACGCAGCAGAGCGATACCTACGTTCTGATCTTCGTTGTCGCCTTTCAGACCTTCGATGGCCTGCAGGGAACGAACCAGGGCTACGCCACCGCCAGGCACCACGCCTTCTTCAACGGCTGCACGAGTTGCGTGCAGGGCGTCTTCCACACGCGCCTTCTTCTCTTTCATTTCAACTTCAGTTGCCGCACCTACCTTGATCACGGCAACACCGCCAGCCAGCTTGGCCAGACGCTCTTGCAGTTTTTCACGGTCGTAATCGGAAGAAGTCTCTTCGATCTGAGCACGGATCTGCTTGACGCGAGCTTCGATATCAACCTGAACGCCAGCACCGTCGATAACAGTGGTGTTTTCCTTGTTGATAACAACGCGCTTGGCTTGACCCAGGTGCTCCAGAGTGGTGCTTTCCAGGCTCAGGCCTACTTCTTCAGAGATCACAGTGCCGCCAGTCAGGATGGCAATATCCTGCAGCATGGCTTTGCGGCGATCACCGAAGCCAGGCGCCTTGACAGCAGCAACCTTGACGATGCCACGCATGTTGTTGACGACCAGAGTAGCCAGCGCTTCGCCTTCAACGTCTTCAGCAACGATCAGCAGCGGACGGCCAGCCTTGGCAACGGATTCCAGCACCGGCAGCATTTCGCGAATGTTGGAGATCTTCTTGTCAACCAACAGCAGCAGCGGGTTGTCCAGCTCGGCGGACATGGTGTCCGGCTTGTTGATGAAGTAAGGAGACAGGTAGCCACGGTCAAACTGCATGCCTTCTACGACAGACAGTTCGTTTTCCAGGCCGGAACCTTCTTCAACAGTGATCACGCCTTCCTTGCCTACTTTTTCCATGGCTTCAGCAATGATGCTGCCGATGGATTCGTCGGAGTTGGCGGAAATGGTACCTACCTGAGCGATGGCACGGAAATCGGCGCAAGGCTTGGACAGTTCCTTAAGCTGAGCAACGATCGCGATGGTTGCCTTGTCGATGCCGCGCTTCAGATCCATTGGGTTCATGCCGGCAGCAACAGCCTTCAGGCCTTCGTTCACGATGGACTGAGCCAGAACGGTAGCAGTGGTAGTACCGTCACCAGCTGCATCGTTAGCCTTGGACGCAACGTCCTTGACCAGCTGAGCACCCATGTTTTCGAACTTGTCTTTCAGCTCGATTTCTTTGGCAACGGAAACGCCATCTTTGGTGATGGTCGGAGCGCCAAAGCTCTTGTCCAAAACAACGTTACGACCTTTCGGGCCCAGTGTTGCCTTTACAGCGTCAGCCAGAACGTTTACGCCGACCAGCATTTTCTTGCGGGCGGAGTCGCCGAATTTGACTTCTTTAGCAGCCATGTTCTTTTTCCTCTAAACGAATTCGGTGGAAACAGGGATCGGCAATCAGCCTTCCAGTACAGCCAGGATCTCGGACTCAGCCATGATCAGCAGTTCTTCGCCATCAACCTTGATGGCGTTGCTGCCGGAATAGGGACCAAATACTACTTTGTCGCCAACCTTTACAGCTGGAGCGCGAACTTCGCCGTTATCCAGAACGCGACCGGTTCCTACCGCAACGACTTCACCACGATTCGGCTTTTCGGCAGCCGAGCCCGGCAGCACGATGCCGCCAGCAGTCTTGGTTTCTTCTTCGCTGCGACGGATCACGACGCGATCATGCAGAGGACGAAGCTTCATAGTCGTATCTCCTAATATGTAAGCGTTTCCAATTACCGGTGAAGACCACCGGCTGTTTTGTTTTAACCGGCTTCGCCGGGTGCACCCTGCAATGCAAGGTGCGAATTCAGCCTGCCAATGGCAAGAACCTTACGGTGTCCGCTACATGAGGTTGTAGAAAATCATTTCAAGGGGCAGAGCAAAAAAATTTTCTAATTCAGTGATTAAACGGCTTCTTATCATCTCGCCGTTCGTACTCACCTTCAATCACGCGAGGGGCCTCGGGGCGCTGATGATTTTGATGAAAATCACCCGGTCTGTGCTGATAAGTCTGCCCACCTCCGCGCACATTGATCCGCGCCATTACAGACCCTATCAGTAACTTGCGTGTAATGGGTAACAGCACTAGCAGCGCCAGCACATCACTGATAAAGCCGGGTAGGACAAACAAGGAGCCGCTGACGGCCATCGTCAGTCCCTGCATGATCTCTTTCTCAGGCACTTCACCCATGGCAATACGTATACGAGCCCGCCAAAGCGTCGTGAAGCCGGCCACCCGAAGCATGCCAATACCAATGAGAGTACTCAGGACCAGCAGGATCAACGTCCAGCCGACTCCAATGGAACTGCCAATCTTGATCATGACTGCCAGTTCCAACAGGGGAAACAGTAAAAACAGAAACAGGAATTTGCGCATCGCAGTGTCCTTTGGGGCCTCCAAGGCCGAACCTACCAAAACTCCAAGGTGGCGTTGACCAGGGATTAATTCAACCCTTGCGTGTGGAATCACGCTATCAATAGACACTCAAGGCCAGACGACACGGGCTTCTGCGCAATAGAAAGGAGTGTTACAAGGTATGGATTGATGAGGATTCAGCTGACTACTGGCTGGATAAGGCGCCACAAGGGCGCCCTAGCACAAGCAGTTACCACGTTACGCCAATCCCTGCGCTGTATTGGGTTTCGTTGAGACTTCCCTTGGCCCCGCTGACTAGCTGCTTTGACGCCTTCAGGTTAAGAGACGCCCAATTGGTGACCTTGTAGCGCAGCCCTAAATCCGTATCCAGGCTGAAGTCCGCGGTATTGTCCAGCGGGCGTCCTACGTCACCAGTAGTGAATAGCTGAACCGTCTGTCCGTATACGTAACGGTTGTAGTCCCACTTCATTGACACGGAGTAGAAGCTGTCCTTGTCACCATCGCGGTATTGATAGTCGGCGCGATCCAGCAGCGCTGTCAGGGAGAAGGATCCCAGTTCGTTATCCCAGAACTGATAGCCCGGGCCTGTACCAACGTTACGCTGGCGAGCGATGTCTTCGACTTTGTCCCTGTCATAGGACAGCCGTCCCTGCCAGAAAAACTTTTCATTGAAGAAACGATCCAGCGCGTACTGAAGCGACCAGTTATCCGTGGATACCGCTCCGTCCTTCTTTTCACGGTCGTAACTGCCCTGGGCATTGTGACGCCACATACCGTGCCGAGCCTGGGTCTTGAAGTCGATGTCGTAGTCGTCTGTATCCTTGTCGGCACGCTTGTAATTCAATGCCGCATCGATGTTGCCCTTCCAGGTAAAGTCATGCAGGAGCGGCTTTGGTGGCACAATCTGGCTGATGCTCGCCAGCGGTACGGTCTGCGCGCCCTGCTCTGCCGTTTCGACAATGACCTGACCCTGGCCGGCAGGCTTGAGGCTCTTGACCTCGACATCCTCCTCGTATTCACCACGCTGCACCAGCACGGGCTGATCGCGCTGCAGCGTAGCCACCTTGTCCCAGGACAAGGGAATGGAGCCACCGTAATCGGTCTGCAACAATAGCTTCTTGCTGTCTAAAAGCTTGATCGTCCCGGTCAAGCGGTCACCATTTTTCAGCCATACCGTGTCCGCAAAAGCGGTACTGGAAAGGGCTGAAAAAGCGGCAAGGCAAAAGAGAGTTCGTGACAACATAAAAGACGCCGTTGTAGAGATATGAACCGGTTATGTTTGTCCGGCCCTTGTTAAGAAAGCAGAAATAATCGCGGGTGAGGTTGAGCAACCTTTTCACGCCAAGCGCATATGACTGATTTTCATTAACAAATTCCACTGGCCCAGCATTTCTTTGCTTGTTTTTTGAAATACGTCGAGTTCAGTCCTATGCCTCACTCCCGTTTCCAACATTCAGACACACCCGAGACTCGCCAGGCAGCGCTTTTCGGCGTCATGGCAGAAATACCGCCTGGAAAGGTCGTCAGCTACGGTCAGTTAGCTGAACTGGCTGGCCTGGGCCGCGCGGCTCGATGGGTAGGACGTACACTTTCCCGTCTGCCGGAAGGGACCACCCTTCCCTGGCACCGAGTGATCGGAGCAGATGGTCGGATCAGCTTACCGTCCGACTCCCTTCCGGGTATCGAGCAACGACAGCGATTACGGGCTGAAGGCATCATTTTTCACAATGATCAGGTGGACATGCGTCGGCACAGGTGGAATCCACTTCAGGCTTGCGAGTAGAGTGTGTGTTTTTGTAAATACCGGTTCGCATGATCAGAAACTTCTGGCGAGAAGCCCTCGCCACGTACAAGTCCCCTGCCTGTCTGGCCTTGCTGCTGATGGGGTTTGCCGCAGGCCTTCCGACGATGCTGGTTTTCTCGACCCTGTCCGTCTGGTTGAGGGAGGCTGGCGTCTCGCGTGAAACCATCGGGTATGCCAGCTGGATCGGTCTTGCCTACGCCTTCAAATGGGTATGGTCGCCCATGCTCGATCAGTGGCGCCTGCCGGTCATTGGCAGTCTGGGCCGTCGACGCTCCTGGCTTGTGCTATCACAGGTATTGGTGGGGGTCGGTCTACTGGGCATGGCCTTATGTAATCCTCAATATGACTTGAGCGCCATGATTGCACTGGCAGTAATGGTAGCGTTCGCTTCGGCTACGCAAGATATCGCTGTGGACGCCTATCGGCTGGAGATTGCCGAAGATTCGCATCAGGCTGCGCTGGCCGCCTGTTATATGACGGGTTACCGAATAGCCTCGCTCCTGGCAAGTGCTGGCGCCTTGTTCCTGGCTGAAATATTAGGCTCAAGTGTCCTGAATTATAGTCAGTCCGCCTGGGCGACTACTTATATGCTGTTTGCCTTACTGGTATTACCTGGGCTGCTTACCAGTCTCCTGATTCGAGAACCTCCGCTGGCCGCTCCCATGGGCCTCGCTGATTCTCGATTCGGCTTTAATCACCAGTTACTGTCTGTGACCCTTGTGTTGGTAATGCTGGTTTCCATTCCGGCCATGATCAACGCAATTATTGATTTTGCCTGGCCACGCGCACTGCTCTATGCCCTGTTTATTATTGGTTGCATATCTCCTTGGGGTCGTCGGATCTATGAGCCCATCAAGGATTTACTTGAAAAAGTCCGCCAACCTATGGATCTGCATCAGACCGCCTGTAATGCAGACGAAGTGCCACGCTTTGACTTTGCACACCAAGCAGTCTCGGTCATCGTATTGATCGTGTTATGTATTGCCGTAACGGGTGGCTGCAAATCCTTTTTTGGAGGCTATTGGCCTCGCGGCCTTATGTACCTTCTTATCGCAGCGCTTTGCTTATCCAGTTCGGGACGCAAGCTTATGGGACCTGTTCTGACACCGGTCAGCGAGTTCATACAGCGCTATCGATGGCAGGCCCTAATGCTGCTGGGTCTAATTTCGACCTATCGCCTATCCGATACCGTTATGGGGGTGATGGCGGGTGTATTTTATATTGATGTGGGATACAGCAAAGAGACTATTGCCACCGTCAGCAAGGTATTTGGGGTGGTCATGACCCTGCTTGGCGCAGCGGCGGGTGGCGTATTAACAGCACGGATAAGTATTCTTCCGATTCTTTTTCTGGGCGGTCTTGCTTCAGCGTTGACTAATTTACTGTTTGCCCTGATTGCTACAACAGGCGCTAACACCATGCTGCTAGTGATTGCAATCTGTTGCGATAATTTCAGTGCTGGGTTAGCGTCCTCCGCCTTTATTGCCTATCTGTCGAGCCTGACTAACCTTCGCTTCTCTGCAACTCAATATGCGCTTCTAAGCTCGCTTATGCTCTTGTTGCCACGCCTGCTAGGTGGATACTCTGGAAGCATGGTTGAGCATGTGGGGTATGTTTCATTCTTCATGATCACATCCCTATTAGGAATTCCAACACTGATTCTGATTGCAGTGCTCTGGATAAGGCAGCGAAGCCAGTCCAGTCGGCAAACAAGCACAGGCGAGCCAAGCATTTCTCCGCCGTAATAAAAAGTCCGCCAGTAGGCGGGCTTCGCTTAGGCAGTCTCTTTTTTCTCTGAAACCATATGCAGAACACGTTGGGGAAAAGGAATTCCGATACCAACTTCGCCAAGTCGATCTCGGACCTGTTCGTTCAGCATGAACATCAACGGCCAGTAATCCCCACTGTTAGTCCAGAAGCGCAGAGACAATGTAATTGCACTATCACCCAAGGCAGAAACAACCACCTCTGGTGCTGGATCACGGTGGACACGTGCATCTTCAGCTAACTTGAGCAGAACCTCCCGCCCTTTTTGCAGATCTGCCTCATAGTCCACGCCTACATCAAAAATCACCTTACGCTTGGCCTGGCGTGAGTAGTTAGTAATGATGCCATTGGAAAGTGTTCCGTTCGGGATCGTAACTGTCTTGTTGTCCCCCGTTAACAGAATCGTATGAAAGATTTGCACAGAATCAACCGTTCCCATTACACCCTGGGCCTCAATGAATTCGCCCACGCGGTAAGGGCGGAACATCAAGATCAGCACACCACCTGCAAAATTTGCCAAGCTGCCTTGCAACGCGAGCCCGACAGCCAGACCTGCAGCACCAATCACGGCCACAAAGGAGGTCGTGGCAATGCCAATCATGGAAGCCACACTGACAGCGAGCAGTACTTTGAGAACAATATTAGCCAAGCTGCCTACGAAACCGAGCAGCTCGGCATCAACGCGACGAGCCCTTAATAGGCGGGACATGTTGTCTGTTACCTTATTAATAACCCACCAGCCAATAGCTAGGGTAATGAGAGCCAGTAACAGTTGCCCTATGTACTGCAGTATGACCGGCAGCCAGGCTTCAGAAGCAGCAAGAAGTCGGTCGAACTGCACACTTAGATCCATCGTTGGATTCTCCTTAAATCAATGGAAGATGACCGGCCTATAGCAGTTGGTCACGCTAAGTGCGACGTACCGGTACTAAGAAGGTTCCCGTCACGCGGGACGCCAAGTCATGCAGAAGGGCTAATCACGGAAATTATTGAACTGCAGCGGCATGCCCAATTCCTGGCCGCGCAACATGGCAATGGTTTCCTGAAGCTCATCGCGCTTCTTGCCAGTCACGCGGACCTGCTCGCCCTGGATTGCGGCCTGAACCTTGATCTTGCTGTCCTTGATGGTGGCAACGATTTTTTTGGCAAGCTCTTTATCGATGCCTTCACGCAGTACAACTTCCTGCTTGACACTTTTGCCAGAGGCATAGGCATCCTTAACTTCCAGACACTGCACATCGATCTTGCGCTTGGCTAAATTCATTTTCAGGATCTCCAACATCTGCTCAAGTTGAAAATCCGCTTCCGCCGTTAGCGTGACGGTAAGCTCTTTGAATTCAAAGGAGCCCTTTCCGCGTAGGTCATAGCGGCGATCCAGTTCCTTCATGGCATTTTCAACCGCATTGGTCACTTCATGTTTATCCAGTTCGGACACTACATCAAAAGAAGGCATGTCATATCTCCATGTAGGCCAGGCGCTTGACTTGATGCGACTGGCTTGACGATCAAAAAGGGGCAGCCATTATAACGACTGTGGTCGATTACCCGGAATTCCATCCTGCCCGGACATGAAACATGGGTTCCTTCTATTTTTGCTAACGAGGTATAACGTCATGAGCTGGCACATTCTGGGAGCGGGAAGTCTGGGGGGGTTGTGGGCAGCGCGCTTGTTTCGCGCAGGCATCCCGGTACGCCTGATCTTCAAAGACCGCTTGCGCCTGGCCCAATACCGGGCAGCCGGTGGACTCTCCTTACGTGAGGGTAAGCAGGACAGCCTTTACCCATTGCCTGCCGAAACACCTCAAGAGACCTCCCCCATCCGACGCCTGCTGGTGGCCTGCAAGGCTTACGATGCGGAGGACGCCGTCGCAGCCGTGGCATCCCGCCTCATTCCTGGCGCTGAAGTGGTTCTGCTGCAGAACGGCATTGGCAGCCAGGAACGCGTAGTCGAGCGTATACCGCGGGCTCGCTGCATACTTGCAAGCAGCACGGAAGGCGCCTTCCGTGAGTCCGATTTCAGCATCGTCCAGGCTGGGAAAGGCCACACTTGGCTGGGTGATCCGGCTCATCCCGATCATGTACCGGAGTGGCTGGATGAGCTCAACGAGGCGGACATACCGGTCCAGTGGTCAATAGAAATCATGGGGCAACTCTGGCGCAAGCTTGCCATCAACTGTGCCATCAACCCTTTAACGGTGCTCCATAAATGCCGTAATGGTGAGCTCAACGCCTACGCTGGCGAGATCAAAGCCCTCACCCTTGAACTGGGCGCGTTATTGGAGGCAGTCGGGCACGGAAACCTTGCCCCTGGCCTTCAGGAAGCGGTGCTGGCTGTAATTGATGCGACTGCCGACAACACCTCATCAATGCTTCAGGACGTTACTCATGGGCGTCGTACGGAAATCAGTTTTTTGCTTGGCCATGCACTGCAAGAGGCCCAGCGCCATGGACTCAAGCTGGGAGCCCTTGAGCAACTCCATCGCCACTTGATCGATCATCTGGAGACCCATGGATTGCCGGTAGACTAAGCGCAGGCTACCCTTTCCGATCCTATTGCAGCGATGTAAGCCATGATTCTGCGCGAGCGACTCAGAAATCTTCCGGTTGGCCAGAAGTTGTTGGCTGCGCTTCTTGTACTGTTAAGCGCTGTGTTGCTGGTAGCTAACATTACCTTCATCTCTGCAGCCTACTGGATTTCCCAGGAAAACATGACGCCCCAGGCGTTGCAAACGGTTGGCAGGCTGCTGGCAATCCCCACGCTGAGCCAGGAGGCGCTGAGCTCCAAGGAGCGGGCTGAAGCGCTTCTGCATCGACTCGACAATTACAGCCCGCTCCGCCTGGCCGCCATTTACAACCAGGACGGGCATCTACTTGCCGAAATACAAAATGGCACGTTGCTAAAGCTGCCTACGCATTACACAAGCCTTGAAAACTGGCGCTTGCGTGAGTTTCGTACGAATGTGCTGATCGACCTTCCTCAAGAAGATGGCCGCTCCGGCCATTTGCTGCTGGTCGCCAGCAGCGAGTTACCCGGGGCCTTCTATACCGGAACGCTGACCGCCAGTATCGCCATTCTGGTGTTCAGTCTCCTGCTCTGGTTTGTTGTGGCCAGACAGATTCGTCTGTTGATCACCCGGCCGATCCTTCAGTTGGAAGAGCTGTCTCGCCAGGTTACCCGCGAGGAAAATTACTCGCTGCGCGCTGGCAAGGGTAGTGACGACGAAATAGGTCGGCTGGCAGATGCTTTCAATACGATGCTGACCCGCATCGAGGGCCGCGAGCAACAGCTCAAACGCGCCCGTGATGACGCCCAGTCCGCAGTGCTTCAGGCTCAAACCCTGGCCGAAGAAACACGTCGCTCGAACCGAAAGCTCGAACTGGAAGTTCAGGTACGGGGCAAGATCGAGAAAAAGCTCACCGGCTTTCAAAATTACCTAAACAGCATCATCGACTCGATGCCATCGGCACTGATTGCTGTCGATGAACAGTTCTATGTGACGCAGTGGAACCAGGAGGCAACCAACCTCTCAGGCACCAATCTGGATGAGGCGTTGAATCAACCTATTTTTCTGGCCTTCCCCTCAATCAAACCGTTTCTTCCCCAGCTAAGTCGCGCGGCCGAACATATGCGTGTGGAAAAAGTAGAGCGTGTCACCTGGGCGCTGATTGACGCTCCCCGACATTACACGCTGACCTTTTATCCACTCATGGGCGGTGCCGGACGCGGAGTCGTCATCCGAATCGATGACATCACCCAGCGCCTGAACATGGAAGAGCTGATGGTGCAGTCCGAAAAAATGCTCTCGGTCGGTGGATTGGCTGCGGGCATGGCGCATGAAATTAATAATCCGCTCGGTGCCATCCTGCATAACGTTCAGAATATCCGCCGCCGACTTTCACCAGAGCTTCCCAAGAATATCGATCAGGCAGCAGAGTGCGGCGTGGGACTGGAGGATGTGAACTGCTACCTGGAGGGACGGGAAATCCCCCGTCTTCTTGATGGGATTCATCAGGCAGGAAGCCGTGCCGCCAAAATCGTCAGTCACATGCTGGCTTTCAGTCGTCGAAGCAACCGCAAGATGGTCGCCTGCGACCTGCCCTCCCTGATCGACCAAGCCATCGAAATTGCTGGCAATGATTTTGACCTGGCAGAAGGTTTCGACTTCCGCGCACTCAATATCCAATGTGAATTTGATCCGGATCTGGGCCCCGTACCGGTTATTGCCAATGAACTTGAGCAGGTTCTCCTCAATCTGTTGAAGAACGCGGCCCAGGCCATTCATCAACGGGATGATGAAGAAGAAGGCGAAACGGGCCGTGTGGTGCTGCGTACATACCGCCGAGGCGATTGGGCAGAAATTCAGGTTGAGGACAATGGGATCGGGATTCCGGAATCAATTTGCAAGCGGATCTTCGAACCCTTCTTTACCACCAAGGAAGTGGGACAAGGGACCGGACTGGGTTTGTCCGTGTCTTATTTCATCATTACCAACAACCACAAGGGTCAAATGGAGGTCCATTCCAGATCTGGTGAAGGCACCTGCTTTACCCTGCGCTTGCCGCTCAATCAGCCGGAGGCAGGCAACAACTGATACCAAGGAGCTTGTACATGGGCTATCGCCTGTCAAAAATCTACACCCGAACCGGTGACACAGGCGAAACAGGTCTGGCAGACGGCAGCCGCGTCCGCAAGGACCATCCTCGTATCGAGGCCATTGGTGATGTGGACGAACTCAATAGCATGCTGGGCGTTCTGCTTGCAGAGCTGGAGGATCAGCAGGTTCACATCCCCGAGCTTGCCTCCGTCATTGACGTCCTGGCGCCCTGCCAGCATCGCCTGTTCGATCTGGGTGGTGAATTGGCCATGCCAGATTATCGCGCGCTGGACCACGATGAGATCGAACGACTGGAGCAGGCGATCGATACCTGGAATGAAGAGCTGGGGCCCCTGGAGAACTTCATCCTGCCCGGCGGTTCACGTGCCGTTGCGTTGGCTCATACCGCACGCAGCATCGCTCGACGTGCCGAGCGGCGTTGCCAGACGTTAAACCTAAGCGAGCCGCTCGAAGGTGTAGGGATGGCTTATCTCAACCGCCTTTCGGACTTGCTGTTTGTTGTCGCACGTATCATTGGTAGGCGTCAGGGTATTGCCGAGCACTTGTGGAAGCCGGCTCAGAAAGCGGGACATCATGATGGCTGATCCCACCGCCCTTCCACCGACACGTCGCCGCGAAGGGCTCCATGCCGCCTGGGATGGATTCATTCTCGTATTGGTATGCGCCAATCTGGCATTGATTCTGTTTGATAGCCTTTATTCGATTGGCCCGTTGAATCGTCTGGTTGAGCTGGCCAGCCCCACTGCACATGGCTGGTATGCTCATTATGTGCATGCACACTTCCAGATAATCGATCTTTGCTTTGTTGCATTTTTCATTCTGGATGTACTGCTGGGCTGGGCGATTGCCATTGCAGAGCGTTGTCATGGCAAATGGTGGTACTACCCTTTTATTCACTGGTATGACGTTCTAGGTTGCATTCCCCTGAGTGGTTTCCGCCTCTTGAGAGCCTTGCGCGTCGCCTCCCTGCTTATTCGTCTGCAACGGCTGGGCCTCATCGACATTCGTCATTGGCGCCTCTACGAGTTTCTCAATCACTACTATCAGCTCTTGATGGAGGAAATCTCCGATCGCGTCATGATCAAAATCTTCGGTGAGATACAGGAAGAGCTTCGTACGCAGGACGACTTTTCCAGCCGCGTGATCGACGATGTCATTCGACCACGCAAACAGCAGCTGATAGATGCGGTCGCCTCGCGGTTACAACGCATGATCAATGAAAGCTATGCTCATAACCAGGCTACGCTACATCGCTATGTCAGCGAATTGATCAGCTCGGCAGTAGCCGAAAACGAGGACATCAAATCCCTGAAGCGACTTCCTATGGGCGATCGCCTCGCCAAGTCTCTCGACAATACGCTTGCCGATATCGTCAATCGCCTGATCCGTGAGGCGGTTGTTGGTCTGCAGTCAAGAGACTTTAAGGCGTTGGCCAGCCGTATTGCTGATCGTAGCTTCGATGAAAGTCTACCTCGAGGACAAACGGATCTTGATGAAGTACTGGTCGAAATTCTTGAAGTATTCAAGCAAAAGGTTATTGCTCGCCGGGCTAGCGAGCTGGGTGAACTACTGCTGCCCACCCCGCTGACTGACTCCTCTCAGCTAACGGGGCCAGACAGACCTCGTTAGATAGATTCCGGTGACCGTATCAGCACCGGAACTCAACGTTCACTCCGCAGGCCAAAAAGCGCGGATACCCGCTACCCCCTGGGCACCCGACGCCCAGGCACGGGACAAGTCAGCCGGCCTTAGGCCGCCTAGCAGATATGCAGGATGGTTAAATGCCTTCAAAAGCGCTTCCGCGGCTTCCCATCCCAGCGTCGGCGCTCCTGGGTGAGACTCGGTAGGTTGAACAGGAGAAAGCGTTACGAAGTCCACTCCCATCTGCCTGGCAAGCTCAAGCTCCTCAGCATTATGACAAGACGCTGCCAGCCAACGGTGCTCAGGAAAAGGCCGCCCATTGTCAGCGTAACGGCGCAGCTGCTGGCTGGTTATATGCCATCCGGCAGCCGGAAAGTCACCCAACCATTCCAATGGCCCCTTGAGCATGAGCTGAGCACGGCCAGCACAGAGTCCTTGCGCATCCACTGCGAGGTCACGGTATTGAGGATCGAATGAGGCAGGCGTGCGCAGCTGAACCAGCTCGATACCTGCATCCAATGCTCTGGCAAGCCCATTAAGCAACGCCTTCGGCTCAAGATCCCCTGGCGTGATCAGATAAGTGCGTGGTAGCCGGGCAGCCTTGACGATAGGAATGTTTGCCTCGGGAAATTCATAGTCGGGCAAGTCACGTGGCCGTACCCAAGCCAACGGTTGGCCTTCGAGTCCTTTGGCCTCCCCTGCAAATGAAGTGACCTCCCATACGTCGAGTAGAACCGACTTATCCGTATAGTCATGGCAAACCTGGATCAATGGACGGCAGGCCTCTACCTGAATACCTAACTCTTCGCTCAGCTCACGAGCCAGGGCGACCTGAACATCCTCGCCAGGCTCGACCTTTCCACCTGGAAACTCCCACAAACCACCCTGGTGCTGCTCCTTTGATCGCTTTGCTATCAGGATTTCACCTTGAGGATTGCGAATAACCGCTGCTGCGACGTGAACTCGACTCATGAAATAACCTCTTTCTCTTTCAATGCCTCCTCATACCAGCGTTGGAATGCAGGCCATGCGTAAATGGCATCTACATATCCATCAGCATCGGATGCAAGAGACACAGAATAACTTCTCAGGCGTGTAGCGACAGGGGCATAAAAAGCGTCAGCAATACTGGCACGACCAAACAGGAACGGCCCCTCTGCACCAAAACGCTCACGGCACTCTGCCCATAAGAAACAGATACGCTTGATGTCATTTTCAGCTTCGGCAGGTATCGTCGCGAGCCGTTGGCGGCGCTTCAGGTCCATGGGCAGATGATTACGCAACGCTGAAAAACCGCTGTGCATTTCAGCACACAATGAACGGGCCATTGCCCGCGCGGCAGCGTCAGACGGCCACAGTCCTGCTTGCGAGTAGTTTTCGGCCATATACTCGGCAATTGCCAGAGAATCCCAGATGACGCCTTCCGGGGTCTTCAGAACAGGTACCTTACCGGTAGGAGAGTGCTGTCTAAGCCGCGCACGGCTGTCTGGTGTGTAGAGCGGAATTTGGAGCTCGTCATAGGTAGCACCGGACAGCTCCATGACCAGCCAGGCTCTAAGCGACCAAGACGAGTAATTTTTGTTACCGATAACCAGGGTAAGAGACACGCGCCTCTCCTTATCCACAATCATGCATCTATAGGAGCACAAGAGAGGCGCGTTATGAAACGATTCCTCAATAAATCGGGAATGTTTCGCGTCAGGTGCGGTATTCCGCGTTGATCTTCACGTATTCATGGGACAGATCCGTTGTCCAGATCGTCTCACTGCAATGTCCACGACCCAATTCAATACGAATGCCAATTTCCTCTTTGCTCATGACTTCAGCGCCTTGCGCCTCGGTATAGGTCGCGGCGCGACCGCCTTTTTGAGCAATACAGACATCACCAAGGAAAACATCGATCAGGCTGACATCCAGCTCCGGAACGCCTGCTCGGCCAACTGCCGCCAGAATGCGTCCCCAATTGGGGTCAGAGGCAAACAATGCTGTCTTGATCAGTGGGGAATGTGCCACAGCATAGGCTACGTCTAGGCATTCCTGATGATTCTTGCCGCCGTTGACTTCCACCGTTACAAACTTGGTTGCACCCTCGCCGTCTCGAACGATGGCCTGGGCAAGCTCCATGGACACCTCGAAAATCGCTCGTTTGAGCTGTGCGAACAGTTCGCCCTCGGCTCTATCAATCTCGGGGAGCAATGACTTGCCGGTAGCGATCAGCATGCAGCAGTCATTGGTGGAGGTATCGCCATCAATGGTGATGCGATTGAAGGATTTATTGGAAGCGTCACGCAACAAATCCTGCAGAACGGGTTGAGCCACCTTCGCGTCCGTCGCAATGTAGCCCAGCATGGTAGCCATGTTGGGACGAATCATCCCGGCGCCCTTGCTGATGCCCGTCACGGTGACGGTTTGCCCGTCAAAGGTAAACTGCCGGCTCGCCCCTTTGGGCAGGGTATCAGTCGTCATGATACCGCTGGCCGCTTGGGCCCAATTGTCTGCCTTAAGATCAGCCAGCGCTGCAGGCAGGGCAGCTTCGATCTTCTCGACAGGCAACGGCTCGCCAATCACGCCTGTTGAAAACGGCAGAATGGTTGAGGCTTCCACTCCGGCCAAATCGGCAAGCGCTTGACAGGTACGTTCCGCAGCGGCCATTCCAGGCTCGCCGGTACCTGCATTGGCGTTACCTGTGTTGGTCAGCAGATAACGCACATCACCTGCAAATCGTTTACGCGCCAAAACAACCGGAGCGGCACAAAATGCATTGGTCGTAAAAACCCCAGCGACCCGCGCACCCTCTTCACAACGCATTACAACCACATCCTTGCGTCCAGGACGCTTGATGCCGGCAGATGCAATACCAAGCTCGAATCCTGGAACAGGATGTAACGTAGACAACGGGCCGAGACCAACAGCCATGAGGTTTCTCCTGTAGCTAACAATGAAACGCCGCGAGCGGCTGAGCCGGTCGCGGCGATAGGGTCATAACGTGTGCACGTCAGCCAGGCATTAGTCCAGCTTGCCGTGGCAATGCTTGTACTTTTTACCGGATCCGCACGGGCAAGGCTCGTTACGGCCTATTTTCTGCTCGTTGCGTGCAGGCTCAAGGGGTACGACTGTGTCTTCGCCCTCTTCCGGTACCTGTACCTCAGGCTGCGCAATGGAAGGCGCTTCGGCATGCTGGAATTGCATACGCTTGGCCAGCTCCTCGGCCTCATGACGCATGCGCGCCTCTTCTTCGGCAGCGTCTTCACGACGAACCTGAACGTGAGAGAGCACACGAATCGTGTCACGCTTGACGCTTTCCAGAAGCTCCTGGAACAGGTTGAAGGACTCGCGCTTGTACTCTTGCTTCGGATTCTTTTGCGCATAGCCACGCAGGTGAATACCGTGACGCAGATGATCCATTGTAGTCAGGTGATCTTTCCACAGATCGTCCATGACACGCAGCAGCATCTGCTTCTCGAAGCTGCGCAGAGCCTCGGCACCTGCCATCTCTTCCTTCTCATGATAGGCCGCCACCAGCGTTTCGAGAATTTTCTCGCGAAGTGTTTCCTCGTACAGCTTGTCGTCTTCATCCAGCCACTGCTGAATCGGTAGCTTGAGTCCGAAGTCGTTATAGATCGCTTCTTCAAGCCCTGCCACATCCCACTGCTCAGGCAAGGATTGCGGTGGAATATGGGCGCTGAATGTTTGCGCCAACGCATCACGGCGGAACTCGTTGATCGTCTCACCCACATCCTGCGATTCCAGCAGGGTGTTACGCATGTGATAGATCACCTTACGCTGTTCATTGGCGACATCATCATATTCGAGCAGCTGCTTACGAATATCGAAGTTCCGACCTTCCACTTTGCGCTGAGCTTTCTCGATGGCATTGGTTACCATGCGGTGCTCGATGGCCTCGCCTGCTTCCATGCCCAACGCCTTCATGAAATTCTTCACGCGATCAGACGCGAAGATACGCATCAGGTTATCTTCAAGGGACAGGTAGAAACGGCTGGAGCCCGGGTCACCCTGACGGCCTGCACGACCACGCAGCTGGTTATCGATACGGCGTGATTCGTGGCGTTCAGAGGCAATCACATGCAGGCCACCCGACTCGATGACCTGCTGATGACGCTTCTGCCACTCGGCCTTTATCTGAGCGATCTGTTCTTCAGTAGGATTCTCAAGGGCTGCAACTTCAGCTTCCCAGTTACCCCCCAAGAGGATGTCTGTACCACGGCCAGCCATGTTGGTAGCAATCGTTACCATACCGGGACGCCCCGCCTGAGCAATGATCTCAGCCTCACGATCGTGGTACTTGGCGTTCAGTACCTTGTGCTCGATACCTTCCTTCTGCAGCAGATGGGACAGGTATTCGGAGCTTTCAATCGACGCGGTACCTACCAATACCGGACGACCTGACTCCTGGCATTGCTTGACGTCAACGATAATCGCCGCATATTTCTCTTCCTGGGTCAGATACACCAAGTCGTTGAAATCCTTACGTGCCAGCGGTCTGTGGGTTGGAATCACAATAACGTCCAGACCATAGATCTGACGGAATTCAAACGCCTCGGTGTCCGCCGTACCGGTCATGCCAGCCAGCTTGTTATACAGCCGGAAATAGTTCTGGAAGGTAGTAGAAGCCAATGTCTGGCTTTCAGCCTGGATAGGCAGACCTTCTTTCGCTTCGATCGCCTGATGCAGGCCCTCGGACAGACGACGTCCGGGCATCGTGCGGCCGGTATGCTCATCAATGAGCAGGACCTGATTGTCCTG
This sequence comes from Pseudomonas sp. HPB0071, assembly GCF_000478505.2. Lineage (NCBI taxonomy): Bacteria > Pseudomonadati > Pseudomonadota > Gammaproteobacteria > Pseudomonadales > Pseudomonadaceae > Pseudomonas > Pseudomonas sp. HPB0071. The sequence goes on from NZ_KI517367.1 coordinate 787,137, forward strand.
AACAATATATTCCACGTTACGGTGGAACAGCTTGTGTGCACGAAGCGCTGCGTAGACATGAGTGAGAAGAGAAAGATTATGCGCTGAGTACAGGCTTTCACCTTCAGCCAGCAGGCCCGCCTGGGTAAGCAGTTCCTCAATGAACTGGTGCCCCTGCTCGGTTATTTCCACCTGACGTGTTTTTTCGTCAATGGTGTAATGGCCTTCCTTCTCCTCCTCTCCCTCCACAGCCTCAACGTGCTGCTGAAGACGAGGAATGAGCTTATTGATCTGGATGTACAGCTGTGAGCTGTCTTCCGCCTGACCAGAAATAATCAGTGGCGTACGCGCCTCGTCGATAAGAATGGAGTCTACTTCGTCGACAACGGCAAAATTCAGCTCACGCTGATATTTCTCCTCGATACTGAACGCCATGTTATCGCGCAGATAATCAAAGCCGAATTCATTGTTGGTGCCGTAGGTGATATCCGCTGCGTAAGCCGCACGCTTTTCCTCCGGCGGCTGGAAAGGCATGACAATGCCTACCGTCAGCCCTAAAAATTCATACAGCGGGCGCATCCAGTTCGCGTCACGGCGAGCCAGATAGTCGTTCACGGTGACTACGTGGACGCCTTTACCAGACAAGGCATTCAGATATACCGGCAGCGTTCCTACCAACGTCTTACCTTCACCGGTACGCATCTCGGCAATCTTGCCCTCGTGAAGCGTCATACCGCCGATGAGCTGGACGTCGAAATGGCGCATACCCATTACGCGCTTGCCCGCTTCGCGAGTTACGGCAAAGGCTTCAGGCAGGATATCGTCCAGTGTCTCGCCTTTAGCCAAACGCTCTTTGAACTCGAACGTCTTGGCACGCAATTGCTCGTCAGACAACCCAATAATCTGCTGTTCCAACGCATTAACGGCCTGTACGGCCTTGCTCATGCGCTTTACTTCTCGCTCGTTTTTACTTCCAAAGAGTTTCTTTAACAAAGGCGCAAACATATCGACTTGGGTCTTCCACTCGGAGAAATGGGGGGCGGCGGATCGGTGCCATCGCCCGCGCCGTCAAAAAGACAATGGGGCATTCTACTCGGAAACGCCGACGAGAAAAGGTTGACATCACTCAAAGGTCGGATTTCTGAATAGGTTTATCCGACTCATGAGGTTCATCTGTTAACATGCCAACCCCTGTCTGGAGTGCGCACACATGGTTTTTCGTCCTATTGTTGCCGTAGCGCCTGCCACCTTGCTTCGGCAGGCCAAACCCTTGAAACCACTACTATATCAGGCAGAGCGTCTCGAACGCCTACAACGCCTAGTCGATGCACAGCTACAACCTGCAGCACGCGAGCACTGTAAAGTCGCAACCTGGCAGGACGGGTGTCTTCTGCTCATTATTACGGATGGACATTGGGCTACACGTTTGCGTTACCAGCAGCGCCGCTTGCTTCGACAGCTTCAGCAGTCCTCAGAATTTACAGCTCTTCAAAAGATACTGTTCAAGGTCAAACCCAACCCTGATCCAAATCGAAAGCCAGGCCCGCGACGCGAGCTTTCCAATGTCGCTGCAGAAAGCCTGCTATCCACGGCTGAAGGTATCTCAGACCCTTCACTGCGCGCCGCGCTTGAGCGACTGGCCAGTAGAGCGCAGCCGAAAAAGACAGAAGAATAAAAAAGCCACCTTAAAGGTGGCTTTTTTAACACGCGTTCCTTACACCGCAGCAGCTGGCCGCATGTAAGAAATAGGAGCATCGCTAGAGCCTTCGAACGTTACAACTTCCCACGCATCAGGCTGAGCAATTAATGCACGTAGCAAGCGGTTGTTCATGGCATGCCCGGACTTATAGCCCCGGTACTCGCCAATCAAGCTTTTGCCTAGCAGATAAAGATCGCCAATGGCGTCTAGTATCTTGTGCTTTACAAACTCATCCTCATAACGAAGACCGTCTTCGTTGAGTACACCGTGCTCATCAACAACGATAGCGTTTTCAACGCTTCCGCCCAGAGCCAAGTTATGAGAGCGCAGGAATTCCAGATCCCGCATAAAGCCAAAGGTACGAGCCCGGCTGACTTCCTTGAGGAAGGAGGTGCTGGAAAAATCTACGGAAGCCTTCTGAGTACGACCGCTGACCACTGGATGGTCGAAATCGATCTCAAAGCTGACCTTGAACCCGTCAAACGGTACAAACGTCGCACGCTTATCACCGTCTACGACGCTGACTTCACGCTTGATACGAATGAACTGCTTTGCAGATTCCTGTTCTTCGATGCCAGCGGACTGGATCAAGAACACGAACGGACCGGCGCTTCCATCCATAATTGGAACTTCAGCGGCGGACAGTTCTACATACGCATTGTCGATGCCCAGACCTGCCAGTGCAGACAACAAATGCTCCACAGTGCCGACCTTGACACCACCCTGAATGAGATTGGTCGACATCGTGGTTTCGCCTACATACTCAGCCCAGGCGCGGATTTCCACGACCGGGTCCAGATCAATGCGGCGAAACACGATTCCGGTGTCTACGGGCGCTGGCTTCAGAGTGAGATATACCTTCTCCCCCGAATGCAGGCCAACGCCTGTAGCGCGAATAGTGTTCTTTAATGTGCGTTGTCTAATCATGACAGTTGCCGTTCATCGCTGATCGCGAATAGTTGTCAATAATGGGTCGATCATAACAGAACGACCCATTAATTCCCACCAATCACACAGATTGCATCGATTAATCTATTCAATCAGCCTGACGACGCAGGAACGCCGGAATATCAAGATAATCCAGGTCATCGTTTGGATTCATCTTGGCTGCAGCAGCAGAGCTTGTATGGTTCTGACTACGCATGACGGTCGGGCGATCCAGATCACGATAGTTGACGGCAGCATGCTCCTGACGCGGCGCAACGTTAGCCTGCTGAGTAGAGTTATCGACCACCTTGACCGGCTTTTCAAGACGGGCGCCTAAACCGGTAGCAACCACGGTAACGTGGAGTTCATCGCGCATTTCCGGGTCGATTACTGCACCGACCTTGACGGTTGCATGCTCAGAAGCGAAGTCTTCAATGATTTCGCCCACTGCAGCGTACTCACCCAGGGATAGATCCAGACCTGCAGTAATGTTGACCAGAATACCGCGAGCCCCATGCAGGTTGACGTCTTCCAGAAGTGGATTACGGATAGCGGCCTCAGTCGCTTCACGTGCACGGTTCGGGCCGCTGGCATGACCAGTTCCCATCATGGCCATGCCCATCTCACCCATAACCGTCTTGACGTCAGCAAAGTCAACGTTCATCAAGCCAGGACGCTGCATGATGTCCGAGATACCACGAACTGCGCCAGCCAATACATCGTCAGCCTTGGCGAAAGCGGCTAGCAGACTGGCATCCTTGCCGAGAATGGTCAGCAGTTTCTCATTGGGGATGGTAATGAGAGAGTCGACGCATTCGGAAAGGGAGCGAATACCCTCATCAGCCACCTGCATGCGCTTGCGACCTTCAAAGGGGAACGGGCGAGTTACCACGGCGACGGTGAGGATACCCATCTCCTTGGCAACTTCAGCAATAATCGGGGCGGCACCCGTACCTGTACCACCACCCATACCGGTAGTGATGAAAACCATATCGGCGCCTTCCAGAACTTCCGCGATACGCTCGCGATCTTCCATGGCTGCCTGACGGCCAATCTCAGGGTTCGTACCTGCGCCCAAGCCCTTCGTTACCCCTGGGCCAAGTTGCAGCACTGTACGAGAGCTCACATTTTTTAGCGCCTGGGCATCCGTGTTGGCACAGATGAATTCGACGCCTTCCACGCCGCTCTTCACCATGTGGTTAACGGCGTTACCGCCACCACCACCTACACCGATGACCTTAATGACTGCGCTCTGTGGAATATTGTCTACGAGCTCGAACATAATCCCCTCTCTTCCTCTCGGTTTTCGCCTACTGCTGCCGCGATTGAATTAGATTACAAATTGCCCTGGACCCAGCGCTTTATACGCTCCAGGACTGAATTCTTGGGTTCGTCACTGCTGTATCCGCCGGTGACAACCGGCACATTGTCGGATTGCTTCTGCAACCCATAGAGCAACAGGCCTACACCTGTTGAATAAATTGGGTTACGTACAACATCGGTCAGCCCCTTGACCGTCTGCGGTACGCCAAGACGCACCGGCATATGGAAAATCTCCTCGGCAAGTTCAACTGCCCCTTCCATCTTTGCAGTACCGCCGGTTAATACGATCCCTGCCGGAATCAAGTCTTCATATCCGCTGCGGCGCAACTCTGCCTGAACAAGCGTGAAGAGCTCATCGTAACGCGGCTCTACTACCTCAGCCAATGCCTGACGCGAAAGTTCGCGAGGCGGCCTTTCTCCCACACTGGGCACCTTGATGGTCTCCCCAGCCCCCGCCAGCTTTGCCAGAGCACAAGCATACCGAATCTTGATCTCTTCCGCATATTGTGTAGGCGTTCGCAAAGCCATGGCGATGTCATTTGTGACCTGATCGCCTGCAATGGGAATAACCGCCGTATGACGAATGGCGCCCTCTGTAAAAATGGCTATATCAGTCGTTCCGCCACCAATATCCACCAGGCATACGCCCAGCTCCTTCTCATCATCCGTCAGAACGGAATATGCAGAAGCCAGTTGCTCAAGAATGATGTCGTCGACCTCCAGTCCGCAACGACGAACACATTTCTCGATATTTTGGGCAGCATTAACGGCACAGGTCACTACGTGGACTTTAGCCTCCAGACGAACACCAGACATACCAAGCGGCTCACGTACACCTTCCTGGTTGTCGATGACATAGTCTTGAGCCAAAGTGTGCAAGACCCGTTGATCAGCTGGTATCGCCACAGCTTGAGCTGCGTCAAGAACACGATCGATATCAGCAGGGCTGACCTCCCGATCACGAATAGCCACGATACCGTGGGAATTCAGGCTACGGATATGGTTGCCTGCAATGCCTACAAATGCCGAATGAATACGGCAGCCCGCCATGAGCTGGGCCTCTTCTACTGCGCGCTGAATCGACTGGACCGTGGATTCGATATTGACCACTACGCCTTTTTTCAAACCGCGGGAAGGATGCGTGCCGATGCCCACAATCTCGACCTGACCATCGGAAGACACCTCACCCACCAAGGCCACAACCTTTGAGGTTCCGATGTCCAGTCCGACGATCATCTTGCCGCTCTGCACGTTCGCCATGTTTATTGAATTCTCCTCAATTCTTTATTCGGCACGGGCTGACGCTACAGTTGTGGGAGCTACCGGCTCACGCCACGCTACCGCCAGCCCGTTTGGATAACGCAAGTCGATGCGAGCAATATTGGCCATCTGATCCTTGAGTACTTGGTCATACATCTTGACGAAGCGCCGCATCTTGTCCACGAGGTCATCACGACCAAAAATCAATTCAACGCCCTGACCCGTAGTCAGGAACCAACTCCCCCGATCATGCATTTCCAGCCGCGTAACCGTGAATCCAAGTGGACGCAGCATCTGACTGAACAATTGATACTGCTGCATTACCTGCTGCTGCGCACGTTGCGGCCCATAGAGGCGTGGCAGGTTGTCGTAATGTGCCAGATCCTTAGGTGCAAAGGCCTCGCCCTGGTTATTCAGCAGGGCTTCGTCCCCCCAGCGCGCAACAGGGAGCTGCTCCTCAAGATGGATGGCGACTTCATCCGGCCAAACACGGCGAACCTCTGCATGAGCAATCCAGGGCATCTGCTCAAGTGCCTGACGCATATTGGCCAGATCGATTGAAAAGAATGTCCCGTCAGCATAGGGCGCGATACGTTGCTGAACAGCCTCTCGGCTGATGTAGCTCAGGTCACCTTCGACATTCACCTTCGTGATTGGACGATCCGCATAAGGCAGCAGCTGTTGAGACAGCTCATATGTGCCGAAGCCAAGCCCTACCAGCAGAAGTGGCCAGGCCACACGCTTAAAGAGATTGAAGCTGGGCTTTGGCAGCCGAGCCGAGACAGGCTCCTTTTCCACCAGGCGGCTTGCACCACGCGGCGGCACCTTGCCACGAAGTGGCGTACGACCCAATCCAGGTTGTGTATGACGAAGTGTCGTGACCATGTTAGCCCCTCGACTCCATTGTGCCTGCCAGAACCGTCAGGACAAGTTGTTGATAATCAAGGCCTGCGGCCTTGGCTGCCATGGGAACAAGGCTATGGTCCGTCATGCCGGGGACTGTATTGACTTCCAGCAGCCAGAACCGACCCTCTTTATCCTGTATGACATCAACGCGCGCCCAGCCAGTAGTCCCCACGACCTCACAGGCATGACGAGCCAATACCTTGAGTTCCAACTCACGCTCCTCATCAAGGCCACACGGAACCTGATAGCGAGTGTCGGATGCCAGGTATTTGGCGTCATAGTCATAGAAGTCGTGGGTAGTACCCAGACGAATAGGCGGCAGTACCTGATCGCCCAACAGGGCGACAGTAAACTCAGGACCGCTAATCCATTGTTCGACAAGAACTTGCGAATCGTACGTCGAGGCGGACTGCCAAGCAGTGATCAGCTCATTAACACTGTTCACCTTGGCCATACCAATGCTGGAACCTTCATGGGCGGGTTTGACGATAAGTGGAAACCCGAGTTCCTCAGCAGCCTTCCGACAATCAGACTCACAGCACAAAACGGCGTATTTAGGCGTGGACAGACCCTGGCTCAACCAGAGGTGTTTTGTTTTCAGCTTATCCATGGCCAATGCGGAAGCCAGCACCCCACTTCCTGTATAGGGTATACCCAGGCACTCCAACAGCCCTTGCATGCTACCGTCTTCCCCACCCCGTCCATGCAGGACGATAAAGGCACGGTCTACCTGTTCAGTGTTCAAACGCTGCAGCAGGTCCTGACCAACATCGATACCGAACGCATCAACGCCCGCAGCCTGCAGCGCAGCCAGCACCATTTTCCCTGAATTAAGGGAAACTTCGCGCTCGGCACTCTTGCCACCATACAACACGGCAACACGACCGTAATCGGCTGGCTGGATCGACATTGGATCAAGGATGGCGCTCATAGCGACTTCCTCAGAAAGTCAGAATTGAACAAGGGGCTTTTTATCAATTGCGGAGCCAGAGTGCCGATATCACCAGCACCTTGGCAGAGGAGAATATCCCCAGCCTTCAGGAGAGGCTTGATAAGAGGAGCAAGCTCGGTACCACGCTCGATGTAGATTGGGTCTAGCTGACCACGTTGACGGATACTATGACAGAGACGGCGGCTGTCGGCACCTGGAATCGGCTCTTCACCTGCCGGATAGACTTCCATCAACAACAATACATTGGCATCAGCCAGGACCTGCACGAAATCATCGTACAAATCACGTGTACGGCTATAGCGATGGGGCTGATAAACCATGACCAGGCGGCGCTCAGGCCAACCACCACGAACGGCCTTTATTACCGCAGCCACTTCACGGGGATGATGACCATAATCATCTACCAGCATCACACTGCCATTTTCGACAGGCAGTTCACCGTATACTTGAAAGCGACGACCTACTCCCTGGAATTCAGACAGGCCCGCCACGATGGCGTCATCGCTAAGCCCTTCATCTGTTGCAATGGCGATAGTCGCCAGGGCGTTGAGTACATTGTGTACTCCTGGCATGTTCACAGACACCGCCAAGGGTTCACGACCATTGCGAAGTACGGTGAAATAGGTACGCATGCCTTTTTGACGGATATCGACTGCGCGTACGTCTGCATCCTCGCTGGTGCCGTAAGTCACCGTGGGACGCGCAACCTGAGGAATAATCTCACGCACGACCGGATCGTCAACGCACAATACAGCCAGTCCATAGAAGGGCAGATTATGCAGAAAATCGATAAAGGTTTTCTTCAGCCGACTGAAGTCCCCTTCATACGTATCCATGTGATCGGCGTCGATATTGGTTACTACCGCCACCATAGGCTGAAGATGCAGAAAGCTCGCATCACTTTCATCAGCCTCGGCAACGAGATAACGACTGGTTCCAAGTTGAGCATTAGTCCCCGCTGCATTCAGGCGACCACCGATGACAAAGGTAGGATCGAGGCCTTCGGCCGCCAGCACGGAAGCAATCAGACTTGTAGTTGTGGTTTTCCCATGAGTACCTGCTACTGCAATTCCATGCCGGTACCGCATCAGCTCAGCCAGCATTTCAGCGCGAGGAACCACAGGAATACGGTTTTCCAGGGCGGCTGCCACTTCAGGGTTGGACTTGTTGATAGCGCTGGAAACGACTAGTACGTCCACGCGCTCAAGGTTTTCGGCGCTATGACCTATATAAATCTTGGCACCAAATTGCTGCAAGCGCTCGGTAACAGGAGAAGCCCGGAGGTCGGAGCCGGATACTTCGTACCCCAGATTGAGCAGAACCTCGGCAATTCCACACATGCCTACGCCGCCGATTCCTACAAAATGAATTCGCCGAATGCTACGCATACGACGCACTTCTGCCTGGATTGCGCTCTGGGATTTAACCATTGGCCACCTCCAGGCAGGCATCTACCACGGCTCGGGTTGCATCAGGCTTAGCCAGGGCATGGCTACGAGTGGCCATGGCAGTTAATCGTTCGGGTTGCATCAAAACCTCAGTTAGCTGTGCGGCAATCGCCGTCGCATCAGTCATTTTCTGCGGGAACAAAAGGGCTGCGCCCTCGTTCACCAAAAATTCAGCATTGCGTGTCTGGTGATCATCAATGGCATGAGGCAGTGGGATCAGAAATGCCGGCAAGCCTGCGGCCGTAAGCTCACTTACCGTCAGTGCACCTGCGCGGCAGATCACAAGGTCAGCCCAGGCATAAGCCTGAGCCATATCCGAGATGAATGGCATCACCTCTGCATCAAGATTCGAGGAGCTATAGCGCTGCAGTGTTACTTCAGCATGCTGCCGCCCTGCCTGGTGTTTCACGTTAGGACGCAGGCCGGCGGATACCTGAGCAAGCGCTTCAGGCACAAGTTTATTGATAGGCTCTGCACCAAGGCTGCCACCCAAAATCAGCAGATTGACCCTACGCCCTTCAAAAGAAGGCCGCACGGTTTGCAGGAAAAGCTCCTTGCGAACGGGGTTACCTGTACTTAACCGCTTGGGAGACGCGGCGAACGTGGCAGGAAAACCTTCGCATACTTTTTTTGCGATAGGCGCAAGCAAGCGGTTTGCAGTACCGGCAACTGCATTCTGCTCGTGAATAATAAGAGGAACGCCAGACAGACGAGCCGCCATACCGCCAGGCCCCGTGACGAAGCCACCCATACCCAGCACACAGACAGGCTTGAGAGTACGCATGATGCCGAGCGCCTGCATTAGGGCTCCGCTGAGCTGAAAGGGAGCTTTCAGCAGTGACTGCATACCCTTACCACGTAGTCCGGTAACGGTAATACGGTGTAAGGGAAGACCTGCTTGCGGGACGACATCATTTTCAATACCACGAGGCGTACCCAGCCAATGAACGGTATACCCCCGACCTTCAAACTCCTTGGCGCAGGCCAGCGCGGGAAAAACGTGTCCCCCAGTACCGCCTGCCATGATGAGGACATTACCGGACATCAGCAAAATCCTCTTCCGAAAACTCAACTTCCTCGTCGTTCATGAGTGTCCGTCTTTCCCACTCGATCCTAAGCAACAATGCCATGCTGATGCAGCAGATGATCAGCGAACTTCCGCCATAGCTTAAAAATGGCAGTGTCAGTCCCTTGGTAGGCAATAGCCCGACATTTACGCCGATATTGATCAGGAACTGGCCAATCCAGAGCATGGAAAGTCCATACGCCATATAGGCTGCAAAATACTGTTTGGCCTGCTCTGCCCAATAGCCAATGTAAAGGCCGCGTACGCATACAAAGAGAAACAACCCGACGGTGGCCAAGGCTCCGACAAGCCCCAACTCTTCTGCCAGAACGGCAAATACAAAGTCAGTGTGAGCCTCTGGCAGGTAGAACTGCTTCTGGATGCTGTTACCCAAGCCAAGCCCGAACCAGCCTCCTCGGCCAAAAGCGATTAATGCTTGAGTGAGCTGGTAGCCCGACCCAAATTGATCAGCCCAAGGGTCGGTAAAGGTGATGAGACGCTGCATACGGTACTCCTGGGTCTGAACCAGGATAAACACCGCCAGAACAGCCAGGGCCACCATTAGAATGAAACGGAACAACCCTACGCCACCCAGAAACAGCATGACAGCGGCTGCACCCATCATGACAACCGTTGCCCCGAAGTCTGGCTCACGCAGCAGAAGCATGGCCAGCGGAAGCAACACAATGAAAGGTTTGAAAAAACCGGCCCAGCTACGTCGCACTTCCTGCTCTCGCCGCACCAGATAGCCGGCCAGGTAAATCACAACGAATACCTTGGCTATTTCAGAAGGCTGAACGTTAAATAAACCGAAGCCGATCCAGCGCAGCGATCCATTTACTTCACGGCCAATTCCGGGAATCAACACCATAATCAGCAAGGCGAATGCGGCAATTAGCAGAGTTCCACCAAAACGCTGCCAGGTAGCCATTGGGATCATGAGCGTGGCTCCGCAACCCACGATACCTATAGCCAGATAGATCAGGTGTCGAATCATGTAATAGAGGGGGTTTCCAGCCTGAGCGGCTGCTACTTCCGACGATGCGGAAGTGATCATGACCAAGCCCAAACCGAGCAAGGCCAGACAGCCAGCCAGCAAAGGAAAGTCAAGATCAACACCGTTCCGGCTGATGAGCGGCGAAGGATAAGGGCGCAGCAAGGAAAACATCAATTAAGCGCCTCCACGGCCTGAGCAAACAACCGCCCACGCTCTTCAAAATTACGGAACATGTCCAGGCTTGCGCACGCTGGAGACAAGAGAACAGCATCACCAGGCTCGGCTAACGCTGCGGCTCTCTCGACGGCTTGCTCTAGTGTGGAGACATGAACGATCGTGATATCGGTATTCAAGGATTCAGCCAAGCGTTCAGCGTCCCGTCCAAGCAGAACGACTGCGCGGCAGAAAGCACTTATCGGTTTGCGGAGCGGTTCGAAATCGGCTCCTTTGCCATCGCCGCCAGCCAAAAGCACCAGTTTGCCTGCGATATCGCTTCCCAATCCTTCGATAGCAGCCAACGCAGCACCTACGTTGGTAGCTTTTGAATCATTGTAATAGTGCACACCAGCCTTCTCACCTACCCACTGGCAACGGTGAGCCAAACCTGAAAACTCGCGAAGTGCTTCCAGCATCGGCTCGAAAGGCAATCCGGCAGCATGTCCCAAGGCTAACGCAGCCAAGGCATTGGCCTGATTATGGGCGCCACGAATCTTTAGGTCCTTTACAGGCATGAGCGGATCGAACTGAAAAGCCAGCCACTTCTCACCGTCGTGCTCACGCAGGCCGAAGCCGTTGAAATCCGGCTGACCACAACCAAATGTCCAACATGGGACTTGCTCGGACACCAACGGGCGAGACAAGGGATCATCCCGATTGACGACCACCTGACGTGCGCCTCTGAAGATCCGGTGCTTGGCCAGATGGTAAGCAGCCATACCACTGTAGCGATCCATGTGATCTTCACTGACGTTCAATACCGTGGCCACCTCAGCGTTCAACCGCTCACAGGTTTCCAATTGAAAACTGGACAGCTCAAGCACATAAAGGTCGACATTGTCGTCCAATAGATCCAACGCTGGCGTCCCAAGGTTTCCGCCTACGCCGACGTGTTTGCCCGCCTTGCAAGCCATTTCACCAACCAGGGTCGTTACGGTACTTTTAGCATTAGACCCAGTAATCGCAACGATAGGCGCCTTGGCCAGACGGGCAAACAATTCAATGTCACCGGAAAGCCTGACGCCCTGCTCCGCCGCCCTCTGAATTGCAGGCGTCTGCAATGACAAGCCGGGGCTGACATAAAGCTCACTGGCGCGGCTCAAGAAATCGGCATCCAATTCACCACAGCGCACCTCTACCTGTGGATAATGGGTGCGCAGTGTTTCCAGCTCAGGCGGGTTTTCCCGCGTGTCCACCACAGCGAATGGAACACCTTGGCGCGCTAAATGGCGAACCAGCGACATGCCACTCTTGCCAAGGCCTACAACAATGCGGAACTGGTCGGAAGCGATCAGGCTCATGGTTGTCTTACCTCAGCTTCAACGTAGCCAGGCCGATCAGCACCAGAATTACGGTGATAATCCAGAACCGGACGATAACGCGCGGCTCAGGCCAGCCTTTAAGTTCAAAATGGTGATGTATCGGTGCCATGCGAAAAACACGACGACCGGTGAGTTTGAAGGAGGCAACCTGAATCATTACTGACAGGGTCTCCATCACAAACACCCCACCCATGATGAAGAGCACAATTTCCTGTCTGACAATGACCGCAATGGTGCCCAGTGCCGCACCCAGCGCCAGTGCGCCCACATCCCCCATGAAGACCATGGCGGGATAGGTGTTAAACCATAGAAAGCCCAGTCCGGCTCCGATCAGCGCGCCACAAAAGACGATTAGCTCACCAGAACCTTCTACGTAGGGAATCAGCAAATAATCAGCAAACTTTACGTTACCGGATAGGTAGCAAAAGATACCCAGGGCACCACCTACCATTACGGTCGGCATAATGGCCAGACCGTCCAGGCCATCAGTCAGGTTAACGGCGTTACTGGATCCGACGATCACAAAGTAGGTCAGCACAACGAAGAAAATCCCAAGCGGGATTTCGATGTTTTTCAGCAGCGGGACAATGAATGTCGTCTCGATAGGTGTCTTGGCTGTCATATAAAGGAAGATTGCTGCTCCCAAGCCGAAGACCGATTGCCAGAAATATTTCCACCGGCTGGGTAAGCCTCGAGAATTTTTTTCGATTACCTTGCGATAGTCATCCACCCAGCCAATGGCACCGAACAAGAATGTAACGGCCAGCACGGTCCACACATATCGATTGGAAAGATCAGCCCAAAGTAGCGTGCTGATACCGATCGACGTCAGGATCAGCGCGCCCCCCATCGTAGGTGTACCCGACTTTGAAAGGTGCGACTGCGGCCCATCGTTACGTACTGCCTGACCAATCTGCCGTATCTGCAAGGTACGAATCATCCACGGCCCCAAGGCAAGCGAAAGCACGAGCGCTGTCAACACGCCAAAAATGCCGCGTAGGGTCAGGTACTGAAAGACCGCGAAGCCCTTGTAAAACTGTTGCAGGAACTCCGCCAACAGCAGCAACATCAGTGTTTCTCCTCAACATCTTTATTGCACAGCGCGAAAACGACGTTATCCATCGCCGCACTACGCGAACCTTTGATCAAAAATGTGGATTCAGGAGCCGCCTCGAGAAGCAATGCCTCGATTAACGCAGCCCGATCATCGAAATGCCGTGCATCGGCCCCAAATGCCTCAGCGGCATGCTTCATGAGAGGACCTACGGCGTAGAAAGCGGATACCTTACCTTTCGCATACTCGCCGACTTCGCGGTGAGCAGATTCGGCCCATTCTCCCAATTCACCCATATCGCCCAAGACAAGAACGGTACGGCCAGAAAACCCTGTCAGTACATCGACAGCAGCTTTCATGGAGCCGGGGTTGGCGTTATAGCTGTCATCGATAACACGTGAATCGTTGATACCCAGCTTGCTTACCGTCCGCCCCTTGACCGGCTGCAACGCCTCAAGCCCCTGGACAATATGCGCAAGCTCCACTCCCAGGACATGGGCAGCCGCGGCCGCGGCCAGTGCATTGACAACATTGTGCTCGCCCAGCAGATTTAGCTGAATGTCAGCAGAACCCGCCGGGCTGAGCAGCGTGAAGGAAGGGCAGCCACGAGCATCACGAACAATATTCGCAGCCCGGAACATAGCCATGTCATTCAGGCCAAAGCTGATAACGTTGCGCCCCTTGGCACGCTTTCTCCATATTTCGAAGGCCTGATCGTCTCGATTCAATATGGCAGTGCCGTTTGCTGCCAACCCCTCCAGGATTTCACCCTTGGCTTCGATAATCTTTTCGACGCCACCAAACTCTCCTACATGGGCTCGTCCTGCATTGGTAATGATCGAGACGTGGGGATGGGTCAGTCCTACGGTATAGGCGATCTCGCCTAGGCGTGAGGCTCCCAGCTCGATAACGGCATACTGATGGCTCTGCTCCAGCCTCAATAGCGTCAGCGGAGCACCCAGGTCGTTGTTCAGATTGCCTTGGGTTGCCAGTGTCGAGCCCAGCGTATTCAAAATGGCAGCCAGCATTTCCTTGACTGTGGTCTTGCCGCTTGACCCCGTCACGGCAACCACAGGGCCAGAAAACGAGAGCCGGTTAAGCTCACCCAACTGCCCCAGGGCGACACGGGTGTCTTTGACGATCAGCTGAGGAATGTTCAGGTCAGGCTGCGCTTTTTCTACCAATGCAGCGACAGCGCCTTTCGCCGCTACGCTGGATAGATACGCGTGACCATCGAACCGAGGCCCTGTAAGCGCAACAAAGAGCTGTCCAGCCTCAAGTGTACGACTGTCCGTAGAGACCGCTGTAAAACTTACATTTCCACCTTTCAGGGAAGCTGAAAGCGGCTCGGTCAAATCCTGGAGAAACATTGGTTTAAGCATGGCTTTCATCCCTTGCAACCAGTTCGCGAGCGGCCTGCTCCAGATCAGAGAAAGGCATCCTGACCCCGTTGACCTCCTGATAGTCCTCATGCCCTTTTCCAGCAATGAGCACTACGTCGTCACGGGAAGCCTCTCCAATGGCATACGCAATGGCTTCGTCGCGAGCGGGTATAAATGTGGCACGCGCCGGTTCATTAAAGCCGGCACGAATATCGTCGATAATTCGAGCGCTGGACTCGGTACGAGGATTGTCATCGGTAACGATAACGGCATCGGCCAGCCGCTCAGCAATGCGAGCCATCAGCGGGCGCTTGCCACTGTCTCGATCGCCGCCACAGCCAAACACGCAAATCAATCGCCCCTTGGCATGAGGGCGTAAGGCAACCAGAACCTGCTCAAGCGCGTCAGGAGTATGGGCATAATCGACAACGACCAGGGGTTGCGTACCGCCTCCCAGGCGCTGCATTCGCCCGACGGGTCCCTGAAGCTCAGGCATTACACGCTGGATATGGCTCAAAGTGAATCCCATACCCAGCAGAGCCCCTATCGCTGCGAGCAAATTGCTGAGATTGAAGCGACCAATCAATGGGCTGACCAGCCTGGCCTCTCCCTCTGGCGTTACAAGACTCGCCTCGATACCCGCATCGCTAAAAGCGATGTGTTTGCAATACAGCGTAGCGGCGGGATTTTCCAGGCTGAACGTAATAAGCCGAGAGGCATGCTCGACTTCAGCCAGACGACAGCCCTGCTCATCATCCAAATTGATTACACGTGCCCGTAAAGACGGCCACTGGAAAAGCTTGGCCTTTGCGGCGGCGTAAGCCTCCATCGTGCCATGATAATCAAGATGATCTCGAGACAGGTTGGTGAACACGGCCACATCAAACTGCACAGCCGCCACACGGCCCTGCTCCAGACCATGAGAAGAAACCTCCATTGCAACAGCTTGAGCACCCTGCTCCTTGAGTGCAGCCAACGCTGCCTGAACCGCAAAGGGATCCGGCGTGGTATGTCGACCGGCCTCAAGTGCTCCCCAAAACCCTGTCCCCAACGTGCCTACGATGCCGCAGCGTTGCCCTAGGCGATCACAGGCTTGGGCGATTAGCTGCGTCACGCTGGTCTTACCATTAGTACCGGTAACGCCTATCAGCGTAAGAGCAGCGCTGGGCTCGCCATAAAAACGCCCTGCAATGGCTGAAAGCTCGGCGCCCAGCTCTTTGACTGGCACAAGAGGTACCGAAGCGGGAGGCAAATCGGGGGCTTGATCTGCCTCATAGACGATTGCCGAGGCACCATTGGCAATCGCTTCGGCAATATGTAAACGCCCATCACGCACTCCGCCAGGTACTGCAAAAAAAACGGATCCTGGCTGGATACGTCGACTGTCCAGGCAAAGTGCTTTTACAGAAACATCACTACTGGCCTGCGGTATCAACCGGGTGAGAGACATCATCAGCCACGCCCTCCACTGGATACTTCAGTAGCGCTGGCTTGCTCCTGCTCTGGCAACGGAGCGACATTGTCGGGGGAAACATTCATGAGTCGCAAAGCACCCGCCATGACTCGGCTGAAAACAGGCGCAGAGACCACGCCGCCGTAATATCCGCCCTTGCTGGGCTCATCAATGACGACCACCATGGCAATACGCGGATTGCTGGTCGGCCCGAAGCCGGCAAAAAGGGAACGGTAGGAATTCTGTGTATATCCTTTGGCACCCACTGCGGCCTTACGGGCGGTACCACTTTTGCCAGCCACGTGATATCCCGGCACCTGAGCACGGAACACACCGGTAGGCGCTTCAACTACCTGCTGCAGCATTCCCTGAAGGGTTTTGGCTACCTGTTGAGGAACCACCTGGGAGCCTTGAGGGGAACGTTCAACACGTGTCAGGGACAACGGGATAAAACTTCCATCATTGGCTAGCGTGGCGTAGGCATGCGCCAGCTGGATAGCGGTGATGGAAAGACCATAGCCATATGACAATGTGGCTGTTTCTGCTGGATGCCACTTACGGTAGTTGGGTAGATTGCCTACACGCTCACCGGGAAAGCCCAGACCAGTGTCCTGCCCAAGGCCAAACTGGCGCATGGTGTTGTAAATGGTTTCGCCGCCGATATCGAAAGCAATCTTGCTCATGCCCACGTTACTGGACTTGATCAGAATACCTGTTAGATCCAGGGGGCCCTGGCTGCGAGCCACGTCCTTGATCGTGTAACGGCCGATCTGCAGATAACCAGGATAAACATTCACCGTGTCCGATGGCTTCCAGCGTCCACTTTCAAGAGCAGCGCTCATCGAAAGCGGCTTCATGGTGGATCCTGGCTCGAACACATCGATCATGGCCCGGTTGCGCATGCTGGCCGGGTTCAGATTGCGACGGTTGTTCGGATTGTAGGTAGGCTGGTTAACCATAGCGAGGATCTCGCCAGTCTTGACGTCAACCATCGTCAGGCTACCGGACACTGCGCCAAACTGCGCGAGTGCGTTGCGCAATTCGCGATTTGCAAGGTACTGAAGGCGCAGGTCAATGGACAAGGCAATCGAATTGCCCGGCTTAGCGTTTTTTGCAACCTGAACGTCCTTGATGACCCGACCTCGCCGGTCTTTCAGAACCTGCCGTTTGCCTGGGACACCAGCCAGCCAGTCATTGAACGCCAGCTCAACGCCTTCACGGCCGCGATCATCAATGTCGGTAAACCCCACGACATGTGCAGCCACTTCACCCGCCGGATAAAAACGGCGAAATTCCTCGATGTCATAAACACCAGGAATCTTGTGCTGCTTGACCGTAGCCATGACGGCTTCGCCCTGCTCCGGTGTTATTCCCCGAACCAGGTAAAGAAACTCTCGATTGGAATTCTGCTCCAGACGCTTTGCCAAATCGCCGTAAGGCTGACCTACAGACTCCGCCAGAATCGACCATTTTTCCTTGGCGCCGGCCAGCTCCTTGGGGTTTATCCAGATTGTGCTGACAGGCGTACTGACAGCCAGCGGCTCACCATTACGATCCGTGATCAGGCCGCGGTGGGCAGCAATAGGAATAGTTCTGACGCTTCGGGCATCTCCCTGCCCCTTGAGGAAGGCACGATCAATGACATGCAGGTCAACGACACGCCAGCCAATAGCGGCGACCATACCTGCCAAGCCAATGACAACCAGGCGAAATCGCCATGGATGTTGAATGCCCCCCAGCTTCATCATGGCGCCACCATCTTGATCTCTTCAGGATCAGGAATGCGCATCTTGAGTTGATCGCTGGCTAATGCCTCGATGCGGCTGTGAGCCGTCCAGGTGCTTTGCTCAAGCAACAGACGCCCCCATTCCGCCTGGGCCTTGTCTCGAACGCTCAACTCGGAATACAGGGTATTAAGCAACTGCCGGTTCCAGTGGGCGCTGTAAGCGACAGCAACAGCGGACAGCAGGACGGCTATGAATAGAACCAACATGGTCGTACTGCCCTTGGGCAGACGCTTTACAAAGAGACTACTCATCGCAGCTTCTCCGCAATACGCATGACTGCACTTCGGGACCGAGGGTTGACGGACAGTTCAGCCTCGGAGGCATACACAGGCTTGCCTACCAGCAAGGCGCGGGGCTCAAAAGCCTGCGTACGAATAGGAAGATTTCGTGGAAGTTTATCGGCCTCACCCTTAGCCAGGCGACGCATGAAGAGCTTGACGATTCTGTCTTCCAGAGAGTGAAAACTGATCACCACGAGCCGGCCGCCTATGGCCAGGCTTTCAAAGGCCGCTTCCAGACCTCTTTCCAGATCGCCCAACTCGTTATTGATGAAAATCCGGATACCCTGAAACGCTCGCGTGGCAGGATGCTTGCCTTTTTCCCAAGCAGGATTCGCGTCAGTCAGTACCTGGGCCAGATCAGCCGTACGCGTAAAGGGTGTGACGTCCCTGCGCTGTACCACAGCCCTGGCCATCCGCTTGGCGAATCGCTCTTCACCGTACTCTTTGAATACGCGACTGATTTCATCTTCCGGTGCGGTTGCAATCCACTCGGCGGCGCTTATACCGCGAGAGGGATCCATACGCATATCCAGAGGACCATCATGCATGAAGCTGAACCCGCGCTCGGGATCATCCAGTTGAGGAGAGGACACGCCCAAATCGAGAAGCACGCCATCCGTACGTCCCATCCAGGCGCGCTGCAACAGTTCTTCGCCTATGTCGGCAAAGCTTCGCTGCACAATGACAAAGCGGCCATCTTCGGCCGCCAGTGCTTGTCCCGACTGGATCGCCTGGGGATCCTTGTCGAAACCAAGCAGGCTTCCGCTTTTAAGTCGTGCAAGAATTGCACGGCTATGCCCTCCGCGGCCAAATGTGCCATCGACATAGAGGCCTTCGGGACGCACAGCCAGGGCTTCGACGGCTTCGTCGAGCAAGACAGTGACATGGCTGAACGTAGTGGTCATATTCACAGGATTAAATCGCGCAGTTCTTCCGGCAAACCGCCGGGTTCCTTGATTGCCTTGAGGTCGCTTTCACACAGACCATTCCAGGCATCCTCATCCCACAGCTGAAACTTGTTCAGCTGCCCTACCAGTACAGCGCGCTTATCCAGACGAGCATAATCCCTCAAGCGGGGCGGCACTAAAAAACGCCCGTTCCCATCCAGCTCAAGGTCTACCGCATTACCGATTAGCAAACGCTGCAAACGACGTGTTTCTTCTCTTAAAGACGGAAGTTCACGGAGTTTGCTTTCGATGATTTCCCATTCGGGAAGGGGATAAACGCAAAGGCAAGTATCAATGGCATCAATCGTTACGATGAGCTGGCCGGCACAGCGCTCTAGAAGCTCATCACGATACCGGCTCGGCATCGTAAGGCGCCCCTTGGCGTCAAGGCTGATGGCATTCGCTCCACGGAACAAGTTGCTTCTTCCTTTGGCTGGCTTTCCCTACCATTAAATCCCACTTTTAACCACTTCGTACCACCAGGCACACTATATTGACGCGCTCCCCCCACCGTCAAGGCGAGGCCATGGCACAAAAAGGCTTGCAGACTAAGGAGTTACAGAAATTATGGGGCTTTTAGCGAAACGGTGACGAACATACTTTTCCGACAAACGGAAATTAACTCAACTAATTGCCTCGACTAGTTAAAGTAATTTCTCAGATAGGGTTATCAGTAAGGATGTGAAGCAGGAGAAGGGAGAGTGAGTGGAGAGTCGATCTGTAAGCCGGGTTCTGTCGAGAACAGTCATTCCTCTAGGACAGCCATCACTGACTGCCTCAAGCAACCTACCCGAATCCAGCGCGGGCCACGCCTATGGATTCCTATTTGGTCTTGCTCCAGGTGGGGTTTACCTAGCCACGAACTGTTGCCAGCCGTGCGGTGCGCTCTTACCGCACCTTTTCACCCTTACCGGCGCTTGCGAGCTTAGGCGGTTATTTTCTGTGGCACTTTCCGTAGGCTCACGCCTCCCAGGCGTTACCTGGCACCTTGCCCTATGGAGCCCGGACTTTCCTCCCCTCCTGCTGCTTGCGCAGCGGGAGCAGCGACTGTCCGATCGACTCTCCGGGCGCAAGGGTACCTAGATGCCAGGCGTATAACAACCTTGATCTTTTCCTAATGCTTGTTCTGTTGCTCCAAAGCAAATTGGTACAGCATGTTCTTACGCTCTCCTGTGATTTCAGCGGCCAACGCAGCCGCGCGTTTGAGAGGCATTTCAGCGAGCAATATATTTAAAATTCGCACCGCCTCGGGCGTCAGGGAATCCTTTTCAGGCGACTCATAACCCGAGATCAATAAAACGCACTCACCCCGCTGCTGATTGGAATCGGATCGGATCCAGTCGACCAGCTCACCAAGCGGTGCGTCCTTGATGGTTTCAAACGTCTTGGTCAGTTCACGGGCTAATACAGCAACGCGCTCGCCTCCCATGATTGCAGCAAGATCTTCAACACTTTCCAGCAACCGATGGGGCGCCTCGTAGAAAATCAAGGTCCGTTCTTCCTGCTTCAAGGCATCCAGGCGGCTTCGTCGCGCCGTGGCCTTTGCAGGCAGAAAGCCCTCGAAAATAAATCGGTCAGATGGGAGCCCGGCCGCTGATAGTGCCGCGATGACAGCACTGGCTCCCGGAACCGGCACAACAGGGATTTGCGCAGCACGCGCCTGTCGCACCAGATGGAAACCCGGATCGGAAATCAGGGGTGTTCCTGCATCGGAGACCAGAGCAACACTTCCCCCTTCGAGCAAACGGTTGATGAATCGCCCACCCTGCTCGCGCTCATTATGATCATGGCAAGCGGCCAGAGGGGTATTGATCCCGAAATGCTGCAACAAGCGCGAAGAATGGCGCGTATCTTCAGCGGCAATCAACGACACTTCTTTCAGAATGCGAAGCGCCCGAGCACTGATGTCCTCCAGATTACCTATGGGGGTCGCGACGATATAAAGCGTGCCGGGAGTGCTCATAATGAAACTCTTGTATCAATAAAGGCCTCCATTGTACGCGTTTCGAGGCATCGCTATTCGCGCCGCTCACCAGCACTCGCTACAATCCAGCCAATTAATTGTTTTGCGCCAGGAATTACGCCATGACTGTTCGCCTGCGTACGCTAGTTAGCGTTCCACTTATTAGCCTACTTGCCGCCTGTGCAAGCTCGCCTTCCAACACATTGGGTGAGCTGCCTCGTATCCCCCAGGCCAACATACAGCAATTGCTTGAGCAGGCAGGTAGTGATACATCAGAGAAGGCCAACATGCTGCGCCTCTCCGCTGCCGAGATTGCCTACAAGCAGCAAAACTTCACGCAGGCCAAGCAGATACTGGGCAGCATTCAACTGCAGCAATTGAAGCCTATACCGCAGGTATACGCCGGCACCCTGAGAGGCGAAATTGCTTTAGCGGAAAATCAGCCAAAGGAGGCTCTGAAAGCACTCCAACAGCCTGGCTTCGAACACCTGAGCGAGCTGCCTGTCGAGCAGCAGATCAGTGTATCCATGGTAAAGGCACGCGCCCTGCAGGCAGACAACCAGACCCTGGCGGCAGCCAAGGAGCGCATTTTCATTGCCCCGCTTCTCAAAAGTGATCAGGCCAGCGCCAACCACGAAGCCATCTGGAGTCTGATTTCGGCTCTTCCTGCCGACCAACTCCAACCTGTGGCAGGCAACAATGAGCTTAATGGCTGGCTGGCACTGGCCGCTATCACTCATTCAAACGGCTCACTGGATGATCAGCTCGCCGCCATTGATGACTGGCGCAAGCAGAATCCAAATCATCCAGCCGCCTCGCATCTTCCGCAAGCGCTTGAAAAGCTGCGCAACCTGGAGCAGCAGCCGCTGACACATATCGCCTTGCTGCTACCGCAACAGGGACAACTTGCCAATGTATCCCGCGCCTTACAGGACGGCTTCATGGCTTCGCTTTACGAGAGTCAGCAAAACGGCCAGACACCTCCTGCCGTATCCTTTTACGACAGCACACAGGTCCGCTCCATTGACGACTTTTATCGTCAGGCCAAAGCCGACGGCGCCCAGCTGGTGGTTGGTCCGTTAGAGAAAAGCCTGGTCAAGCAACTCAGCGATCATCAACAGCTACCTTTGCCTACTCTTGCGCTCAACTACAGCGACAGTCAAGGCGTAGGTCCAAAGCAGCTCTATCAGTTCGGTCTGGCGGCAGAGGATGAGGCACGCGAAGCGGCCGACCGCGCAGCAGAAGAAGGCAAGCACACTGCGGTAGCGATGGTTCCACGCGGCGATTGGGGCGACCGTGTACTGGCAGCCTTTGACCAGGAGTGGCGGGCAAAAGGCGGCATGCTGCTTGGAGCCGAGCGAATCGATCAGCCGGTAGAGCTGGCACGCCAGATTACGCGTCTGCTGCAAAACCGTCAGGGCGGGCAAAGCATCGACTTTATCTTCCTTGCAGCAACACCCCAACAGGCTCGCCAGATCAAGCCTACGCTGGCGTATCAATATGCTGGAGATATACCCGTCTACGCCACTTCACACCTGTATTCCGGCAGCAGCAACCCTGCTCAGGATCAGGACCTGAACGGAATTCAGTTCTGCGAAACACCGTGGCTGCTTAATACCAACGATCCTGTTCGCCGCAAGGTCGTCACCCAGTGGCCCCAAGCGTCCAGCAGCCTGGGTCGCCTATATGCCATGGGAGCAGATGCCTACTTGCTTTCTACTCGTCTGCCACAGCTCAAGGCGCTCCCCAATACGCAAATAAATGGCCTGTCAGGTGACCTGACGCTAAGCCCAACGCAGCGCGTGGTGCGCAGACTACCTTGGGCCCAGTTCGTCAATGGGCAGGTTCAGCCCGTTTCACAATCCGGTACGCTGTGAAAACCACGACGCGAGAAAGTGGGCAGGCCGCCGAAGATCAAGCGCTTGCCTACCTGCAGAAACAAGGGCTCAAACTTGTAGTCCGCAACTGGTCGCGGCGTAGCGGCGAGCTTGATCTGGTCATGCTCGACAGGGATACAGTAGTATTTGTGGAAGTACGCTCCAGGCGTCATATTGCCTGGGGCGGAGCCGTTGAAAGCATTGACGCCAGAAAGCGTCAACGTCTGATTGCAACCGCACAGCTTTTTCTTCAAAGCGAGTCTCGTTGGGCTAAATCCCCTTGCCGCTTTGATGTTGTTGCGCTCAGCCCTGCTGTCGGCAGTACCTCTTCGCATCTCGAATGGATAAAGAACGCATTCGATTCCTGAGTAGTTTTACAAGGTCAAGCAAACCCGATGGACACGCAAGCCCGCATTACCAAACTCTTCCTGGACAGCATTGAGACCAAGCGTCAGGCCATGGATGTGCTTGTTCCTCACATCGAGCATGCCAGCCAGGTAATGGTCAATGCACTATTGAATGAAGGAAAAATCCTGTCCTGCGGAAACGGTGGCTCCGCAGGAGATGCCCAGCATTTTTCATCAGAGCTTCTCAATCGTTTTGAGCGTGAGCGCCCAAGCCTGCCCGCCCTCGCCTTGACAACCGACAGCTCGACCCTGACCTCAATTGCGAACGACTATAGCTACAACGAAGTCTTCTCAAAGCAAATTCGGGCGTTGGGCCAGCCTGGCGATGTACTGCTTGCCATTTCCACCAGCGGAAACTCAGCCAATATAATCCAGGCCATACAAGCCGCTCATGACCGCGAGATGACGGTTGTAGCGCTTACCGGGCGAGACGGGGGCGGCATGGCCTCGCTGCTTCTGCCAGAAGATATCGAGATTCGCGTCCCAGCCAAAGTAACAGCACGCATTCAGGAAGTGCATCTGCTAGTCATCCACTGCCTGTGCGACCAGATAGATCAGCAACTGTTCGGGAGTGAAGAATGAAAAAATGCTTGGCACTGTCCTGCCTCGCCCTCACCGTCGTACTCAGCGGCTGCAGCGGCTTTCTAAGCGCAACCCGTGACGACCCCATCGCGGACAACCGCGGCACGCGGACCATCGGTAGTAAGATTGATGATTCACTGATCGAGACCAAGGCAAAAGTGAATATATCCAAGGCCAACCCTGACCTGGATAAGTCGCACATTGTCGTTGTCAGCTATAACGGAGTAGTTCTACTGGCCGGCCAGACTCCGCGTCCAGAACTCAAGGCACAGGCCGAGCAGGTTGCGCGCAATGTACAACGTGTAAAGCTGGTTCATAACGAACTTCAGGTACTTGAGCCCTCATCTTTGCTAGCTCGTAACAACGACACCTGGATTACCACCAAGATCAAAAGCAAGATGCTTACTGATAACAGTGTGCCTGCCTCTCGCATCAAGATAGTCACGGAAAACGGCATTGTTTACATGCTTGGCCTGGTGACGCATCAAGAAGCCAATCTGGCCACAAACGTTGCTCAGAGCGTCTCTGGTGTTCAAAGGATCGTGAAACTCTTCGAGTACATCGACTGATTCGAGCATAAAAAAACCCGCCATATGGCGGGTTCTTTGTGGTCACTTTTCTTACTGTACGGAAGCAGTCTGCTCGGCCAATACCAGCTGACCACCCTGTACGGGGATCTGCTTACCGGGATCACGATCCATGCGGACCTGCCCTACTTTACCATCCAGCAGATACTTGACGTCGTAAGCCACCACTTTTTCGCTCGCGTCTGTAACCGTGCTGCAGCGCTTTTGCGTAGTGGTATAGGTATCGGAGTTCTGCATGTGCTCCTGGGTTTTGTTACCTACGTAACCTCCACCCACAGCCCCGGCGACAGTAGCAAGCTTCTTGCCATTACCCCCACCGACCTGATTACCCAGCAGACCACCGACTACAGCACCGATGGCAGTTCCGGCAATCTGATGCTGATCCTGTACAGGCCTGCGATGTGTAACCGCTACATCCTTACAGACTTCACGGGGCGTTTTGATCGTTTCCTTGACCGGTTGGACGGCTACGACCTCAGCGAACTTTGGACCTCGATCTGAAACACCATAGGCAACAGCACCTCCAGCCGTAACCAGAACTGCGCCCAATACCGTTCCAACGAGCATCGATTTATTCACGTCAATCTCTCCTGATTTACCAACAAGGCATCCACCTTATTCCAAGCCTCGGACATCAAGGCCTGTCATCAAGTTCCTTTGCTGCTGGTGGTATCAGGTCTTCCGAGTTCAAATTCAGCCAGATCAACACAACGTTTGCGATATAGATTGAAGAATAAGTCCCTGCGAGCACACCAATAAACAAGGCAACCGAGAAACCAAAGAGGTTATCGCCTCCAAAAACCAGCAATGCTGTAATTGCCAACAACGTGGAAATGGATGTCGCCAAGGTTCTGAGAAGTGTCTGCGTAGTAGAGATGTTGATGTTATCGATCAGGCTTGCTTTGCGTAAAACACGGAAGTTTTCACGTACCCGGTCAAACACCACGATGGTGTCGTTCAATGAATAGCCAATGATAGCCAGTACTGCAGCCAGAACGGTCAAATCGAACGTAACCTGGAAGAACGACAGCACACCAAGCGTAACAATAACGTCGTGCACGAGAGACAGGATCGCGCCCAACGCAAACTTCCATTGGAAACGAAAGCCGACGTAAAGCAATACCCCGCCCAGCGCCAGAAGCATTCCGAGTCCACCCTGGTCCCGCAGCTCTTCCCCTACCTGGGGACCTACGAACTCGACACGCGTAACAGAAGCCGGATTATCGTTACTGGCCTGCTGCAGCGCAGCCGCAACCTTCTGACCTAGCTGCGCATCATCGCCAGGCATACGTACCAGCACATCGGTAGTCGCACCAAAGCTCTGAACAACAGCATCCTTGAAGCCCGAACGCTCCAGTTGAGTACGAATGCTTCCCAAATCCGCTGCTTTCTCATAACGCAGCTCAATCAGGGTTCCGCCTGTGAAATCCAGGCCGAAATTGAGTCCCTTGATAGCCAGGCTACCAATGGCAATCAATGTAAGCACCAGTGTCAGGGCGAACGCAACATTGCGTACGCCCATGAAATTAATGGTTCGTTTCATCGCAGCTCCTCAAATCCACAGCTTCTTGATGTTACGGCCGCCAAAGCTCAGGTTGACCATTGCGCGAGTCACCATGATGGCTGTGAACATGGAGGTGAAAATACCGAGCGACATTGTGACAGCGAAGCCCTTGACCGGGCCGGTGCCCATTGCAAACAGGATCGCGCCGACGAGAAGCGTAGTCAGGTTGGCATCGACAATCGCACTGAACGCCCTGCTGAAACCTTCATGAATGGCTCGCTGTACGTGCATACCATTCGCCAGTTCTTCACGGATACGCGAGAAGATCAATACGTTGGCATCAACCGCCATACCCATTGTCAGAACGATACCGGCAATACCTGGCAGCGTAAGCGTTGCATTAAGGACAGACATCAACCCGATCAAAAGAACCATGTTGAAGCCCAACGCCACTGTCGCGATCACACCAAAGACGCGGTAGATCACGATAATAAACAGGGAGACAAAAGCCATTCCCCAGAGCGCAGCATCAAGGCCCTTGGCAATATTATCTGCACCAAGGCTTGGGCCCAGCGTTCGCTCCTCAGCGAAATACATGGGCGCGGCAAGACCACCAGCACGCAACAGCAGCGCAAGCTCGGAGGCTTCACCAGAACCATTCAGCCCTGTAATACGGAAACTGTTGCCCAGCGCTGACTGGATGGTAGCCAGACTGATAATACGGCGATCTTCCTGGAAGCTTGGTACGGCGACATCCTTTTCAACACCATTAACGGTCTGACGCTCGTAGCGAGTCACCGGCTTCTGCTCAATGAACACAACGGCCATGCTGCGTCCAATGTTCCCACGCGTAGCACGACTCATCAGATCACCACCGTGACCATCCAGTTTGATGTTCACTTGCGGGCGACCATTTTCATCAAAGCTTGCAGAAGCGTCTGTAACCTGATCACCCGTAATGATTACACTGCGTTCCAGCGGAACGGATTGACGACCGGCATCACGGAACTCAAAGCTTTCTGTAGCACTGCGCGGAGTGTCTTGCGTTGCTGCCAGACGGAACTCCAGGTTCGCCGTCTTGCCGAGAATACGCTTCGCTTCTGCAGTGTCCTGTACGCCAGGCAACTCTACTACAATACGGTTGGCGCCTTGACGCTGAACAAGCGGCTCGGCCACACCCAGCTCGTTCACACGGTTACGAACAGTAGTAAGGTTCTGTTTGATGGAATATTCACGAATCTCCGTCAGCTTCGCCTGAGACAGTTCAAGGCGTAGCACCTGAAGATTGTCACGCGCTTCATTTGTCAGAACGAAGTCGTTGTAATTCTTTCGGATCAGATCGGACGCTTGTTCTAGCGCTTGCGCATCAGCAAAGCCTAGCTGAATGACATTGCCCTGCTGGGGAAGACTGCGGTAGCGGACTCTCTCGCGACGAAGCAGTGTCTTCACTTCGCTGTCGTACACTTTCATACGCGCATCGACAGCCTTATCCATGTCAACGGATAGCAGGAAATGCACACCACCCGACAGGTCAAGACCCAACTTCATTGGACTTGCGCCAAGCTTGCGCAGCCATTCGGGCGTAGTCGGGGCTAAGTTAAGCGCAACAACATAGTCATCACCCAAGGTCTTGCGCACTACGTCCTGAGCCGGCAATTGATCATCTGCCTTACTCAACCGAATGAGCCCGCGCTTACCGTCACTGGCAAGATCGACAGCCTTTACGCTGATATTGGCGTCGGCCAGCGCCTTGGTAATGTTATCCAATTCCGCCTGACTCACCGTCAGTTCCGTGCTTGAGCTGCTGATTTGAATAGCAGGATCATCGGGGTAGAGATTGGGCGCGGAATAAATGAAGCCGACCACCAGCACTGCCAGGATCAGCAGGTATTTCCATAAGGGATATTTATTGAGCATGACACCGCCCGGATTAAGAAACGAGGCGCCTTGCGCGCCCCGTGCATATACCTAGAGGTAGGATTAGATTGCTTTCAACGTGCCCTTGGGCAACGTAGCGGCAATCGCACCTTTCTGGAACTTGAGTTCGACAGTATCGGATACTTCGATAACCACGAAATCATCCGTCACCTTTACTACACGTCCAGCGATACCACCGGACGTTACCACTTCGTCACCCTTCTGTAGATTGCCCAGCAGGTTCTTGTGCTCCTTGGCACGCTTGGCCTGTGGACGCCAGATCAGAAAGTAAAAAATGACCACGAAACCGATCAGGAAAATGAATTGAATATATTCACCACCTGGTGCGGCAGCCGCCGGAGCAGTCTCCTGGGCATAGGCAGCGGGGATCAGAAAGCTCATTGCAATAACTCCTGTTGCAAAGTCTGGAAATCAATCTGCCAACGGCGGGGTAGGCAAGCCGCGGCGCGCATAGAAGGAATCGACGAAGTCGGCCAATTTACCCTGTTGAATAGCATCACGTAAACCAGACATCAGCCGTTGATAGTGACGCAGGTTATGGATTGTATTCAGCATGCTGCCTAGCATTTCGCCGCATTTATCCAAGTGATGCAGATAAGCACGGGAAAAGTTGCGGCAGGTATAGCAGTCGCAGGTCGGATCCAAGGGTGAATCGTCATGCCGGTGGACAGCATTACGAATCTTGAGAACGCCGGTATCAATGAATAAGTGCCCATTACGTGCGTTACGTGTAGGCATTACACAATCAAACATGTCGACGCCACGCCGCACACCTTCGACCAGATCTTCCGGCTTTCCAACACCCATGAGGTAACGAGGTTTGTCAGCAGGCAGATGCGGCGGAAGAAAGTCCAGAACCCTGATCATTTCTTCCTTCGGCTCTCCCACTGAAAGCCCGCCGATGGCGTAACCATCGAAACCGATGTTTTCCAGCCCCTCCAGCGAACGCAGACGTAGCTCCTCATGCATTCCGCCCTGGACAATGCCAAATAACGCCGAAGGGCTATCACCATGGGCAATACGTGAACGCTTGGCCCAGCGCAGCGACAGCTCCATGGAGCGCTTGGCTGTATCGAAGTCGGCAGGATACGGCGTGCACTCATCAAAGATCATGACGATGTCCGATCCCAGCGCTCGCTGAACGGCCATGGACTCTTCCGGCCCCATGAAGACCTTGGCACCATCGACTGGCGACGCAAAGTACACGCCCTCTTCCTTGATCTTGCGCAGCGCCCCCAGGCTGAATACCTGAAAGCCGCCAGAATCCGTAAGGATAGGGCCCTTCCATTGCATGAAGTCATGCAGATCACCGTGACGACCAATGACTTCGACCCCAGGCCTCAGCCACAGGTGGAATGTATTCCCCAGGATGATATGTGCCCCAATTGCCTCAATGTCCCGTGGCAACATGCCTTTGACGGTGCCGTATGTGCCAACCGGCATGAACGCAGGGGTTTCGACTACGCCGCGAGGAAAGCTCAGTCGGCCTCGACGGGCCCGGCCTTCGGTCGCCAGCAACTCAAACTTCATGAAACTCATTTCAGGACTCTGGCCCTTTGGCGTTTGGGTTACGGGTAATGAACATGGCATCACCATAACTAAAGAAACGGTAGTTTTGCTCAACGGCAGCGGCGTAGGCAGCCATTGTCTCGGGATAACCTGCAAAAGCCGAAACCAGCATCAGCAACGTCGACTCGGGCAAGTGAAAGTTGGTCACCAGCGCATCGACAACGTGAAAAGGTTTGCCAGGATAGAGGAAGATATCCGTATCGCCACTAAAAGCCTTGAGTTGACCGTCACGTGCAGCGCTTTCCAAGGAGCGGACACTGGTCGTGCCCACTGCAATGACGCGCCCGCCACGGCCCTTGCAGCGCTCGACGGCATCGACGACCGCCTGACTGACCTGCAACCACTCTCGATGCATATGATGATCTTCGATGCGATCGACCCGAACGGGCTGGAACGTACCGGCCCCCACATGCAACGTCACGAATTCGGTTTCGATACCCTTTTCGCGAATGGCTTGCAGCATGGCTTCGTCAAAATGAAGCCCTGCCGTCGGCGCAGCCACAGCCCCTGCATTGCGAGCATAAACAGTCTGATAACGCTCCCGGTCCTCTTCTTCATCCGGGCGATCAATGTAGGGCGGCAGCGGCATGTGCCCTATCCGCTCCAGAAGCCCTAGCACAGGCTCTGCAAAGCGCAGCTCGAACAGCGCATCATGTCGCGCCAGCATTTCCGCCTCACCGCCACCCTCGATATGGATGACTGCACCCGGCTTGGGAGACTTGCTGGAACGCACATGAGCCAAGACCCTGAATTCATCCAGGACACGCTCGACAAGTATTTCAAGCTTTCCGCCACTGGCTTTTTGCCCAAACAATCGCGCAGGAATAACCCGCGTATCGTTGAAGATCATGAGATCCTCTGGACGCAGATAGTCCAGCAGGTCGGAAAACTGCTGATGATTGATCGCTCCAGAAGGTCCGTCCAGCACCAGCAGCCGGCTTGCGCGGCGCTCGGATAGCGGATGACGTGCTATGAGCGATTCAGGTAGTTCAAAATAAAAATCGGAAACTTGCATGCAGGCTCATCTCGAAAGGTCGCACAGCTTACCGGAAGAGATGAAATAAGACCATTTAAAGCGTTGACTCGAAACAATCTCATCCCTATACTGCGCCGCCATTGCCTCGGTGGCGGAATCGGTAGACGCGGCGGATTCAAAATCCGTTTCTGGCGACAGAGTGAGAGTTCGAGTCTCTCCCGAGGCACCATACAAAGTTTTCAGGACTTCCCACCAAGTCCCGAAACATCAGAAGAACCGGCCTTAGAGCCGGTTTTTTTGTGTCTCTCTATCCTGCCCTCTTCTGGCTCTCCCAAGTAATAACTACTTCCTTGGTATAAAGCGCCTCAGGCGTGCCTTGGAGTAGATCATTACAAGCCAACGCGAAAGATTCATCCCCCCGATCTCTCTATGCATCGTTCTGCACCGTTTAACGCAGGCTTGAGCGGTCTTCCTGCCTCACCGCTTTACCCAACCTTTACCTGCCTTGACGTCACGCGACAGCCGTACGGTGCTTTATAGCAGCGAGGCAAAAGCTCTTGCTGAAGGAGGTACGTATGCCAGGTCGAATATTGAAGGTAACCTTACTCATCGGCTGCCTTATCAGTGCAGGTGAAGCCGCGGCTTTTGAGCGTGAGCGGATTTATGGGCCGCCGCCTCACCATGAGAATTACAAAGCCCCTATTACTTACCGTCAGCTTCAAAGGCTGCACTACCATAGGCTCCACGCAAGACACTATTACGCTCCGCCGCCACGTCATCGTGCCCATTATCACAAGCCTGCGCCGACGTATTACAGGCCCGCTTTCCAATGGTGATTAAAAGCCAGTTGACGCTTTGTCTTAAAGCCTCGTCTTGCACGAGGCTTTTTAATAGTGCATGAACGCCAGGCACACTCCTCCAAGCCTCTTCCGCCAAACGGCGAGAACTCAGGGACCGGAAGTCATGTCATTCTGATACATCTGAGGGGATATGGATATGAAGAACCTGCTGGCCGCATTAGTCAGTCAACTCGCTTGCGAAGGCAAGGTGGAATGCCTGGAAAGAGATGAGAATTTCGCCAGAGTCATTGTCACGACACCCCACGGCATCATTGTCGAGAGGGATCTACACGCCACCCAGCTTCATCATGCCGT
Organism: Pseudomonas sp. HPB0071; assembly: GCF_000478505.2. Taxonomy (NCBI): domain Bacteria; kingdom Pseudomonadati; phylum Pseudomonadota; class Gammaproteobacteria; order Pseudomonadales; family Pseudomonadaceae; genus Pseudomonas; species Pseudomonas sp. HPB0071. Next base: position 818,693 of record NZ_KI517367.1, read on the forward strand.
TCTGCTCAAGGCTGTCGCCGATGAGATAAAAGAAGAAATTCAGGAACGAACCCTGCGTCTTTATGGTGATATTTCCGAATGCTAGCGGCACTCGGCTGACGCCCACTTCCCACCGTTTGGTATTTGAGCATAAGGGTTAGCATGATCGTACGCCCTCAGACCCCATCGCTATGGGCGCTGCTGTTTTCTCTGAAAGGCTCCATTATTCCCGCCATCTGGAAGCGAGTGCTCTACACGGTGCTGCTAAGCTCCTTTGTCGTAGCCACGCATGGCACCCTCTACCACTACAAGGTTATTTTGACAGCTACGCCTTTTACACTTTGGGGACTGACGCTGGCGATATTCTTGGGCTTTCGTAATAGCGTGGCCTACCAGCGCTTTTGGGAAGCGCGGAACCTGTGGGGAGAACTGCTCATCGTCTCTCGCAACCTAGTGCGGCAAACGTTGAGTTTTTTTCCTGGAATGACTGTTGAAGAGCGACGCTCCATAGCCCTTCAACTGACCGCATTCAGCCATGCGCTTCGCGACCACTTGAGAAACGATGACCCAACGCCCGACCTGAAGCGCCTTCTGACACAGAACGACTGCGCCCGGGCGCTGGCAGCCGCCAATCGGCCTAATGTGATACTGGGTCTTATTGGACAGAACATCAGTCAGTTGATGCGGCAACACAACTCCAGCGAAATTCTTCTTAGCTCTGTAGATCAACAGATCAGTCGCCTCTCCTATGTGCTGGGAGGCTGTGAACGCATCAGAAATACACCTATCCCCTATCCCTATATTCTGATGCTGCATCGCACCGTACACATTTACTGTTTTCTACTACCGTTCTGCCTGGTGGATAGCATTGGCTGGTTTACTCCACTTGCTGTTTGCGTACTGGCGTATACCTTTTTTGGACTGGATGCCCTGGGAGATCAGATAGCGGACCCTTTCGATAAGATGCCAAACGACCTGCCACTCAATGCCATGTGCAGAGGTCTGGAAATCTCCCTGCTTGAACTGCTGGATGAACGAGACCTCCCGCCCCCTCTACACCCTCAGGACGGTTTATTGCTGTAAGCCTTTCGAGGAAAGACAGGCTTGCCATGCTAACTACAAGGTGTTGCAGTAGAACGCTTATTACGAACAGCAACGCCTCATGCCACGAACCCTATCCCTGCCTACCAGAAAATACCCACCCGCCGGTCTTGCCAGGCGACTAGCTGCAAGCCTCTATGACAGCATTCTGCTTGTTGCCTTGGTAATGGTGGCTATATTGGGTTATTTCGGCGGGTTGGCGGCCTGGATGGGAGGTTCCCGCCTCAAGGCAATGGCCGAACAAGGGGAGCTGATAGGCGACCCTATATTGAGCATCCTGATTGTATTGGTCAGCTTTGCTTACTTTGCGGGCTACTGGATACATAACGGCCAAACGCTCGGCATGCAGGCCTGGAAGATCCGAATACAAAATACCGACGGCACAAGGATTAGTCTGCCTCAAGCCGCCCTGCGCTTCGCCGCCGCTCTTTTCTCGTATCTCTGCCTAGGGGTAGGCCTTTTATGGATACTCGTCGATACACGCAGGCGAAGCTGGTCTGATCTGGCTTCCAAGAGCCAAACCATACATATCTTGGAGTAGGACACAAAAAAGGCCGAACAGATGAATGTTCAGCCTTTTTCGTGAGGACATCAGCCCGCTTTACGCAATAACCATATGCCTGCCAATGCACAGACTCCTGCAGGCACCAGGACCGCCAATATGGGTGAGAATCCAAATACCAGACTGGAGGGCCCCAACAGGTCCTGAGCAATACGGAATACGAATCCTACTACCACACCGGTAAAAATACGCTGACCCAATGTTACCGAGCGCAGCGGGCCGAAGATGAATGAAATGGCCATTAATACAAGTGCTGCTGTCACCAGCGGCTGGAATACCTTGCCCCAGAACGCCAGCCAGTAAGAGGCATTATTAAGCCCCTGATCCGCCAGGTAATGGATGTACCACCACAAACCAGAAATGGACAAAGCATCGGGCTCCATCACAACGGTGTCGAGTATTTGTGGTGTCAGTTCGATGTCCCAATTTTCTGTTGGAGCTGTTATGACCTCGGTGTGACGATCACGGAAGTGGGTCGTGGAGATCGTTTGCAGCTCCCAATGGTCGCCTCGGTACTCGGCACGCTTGGCAAAACTTGCCGACAGCAAATGGCGCTGCTCATCAAACTGATAACGTGTAATACCAAACAGAACACCGTTGGGCTGCACCGCATTGATATGAACGTACTCACGTCCCTGACGATGCCACAGGCCATGCTTGGAACTCTGGGCATCACCGCCGCCCTGCGCCATTGCACGGTTGCTCTGAGCAATGTTTTCCGACCAGGGAGCGACATATTCACCAATAAGCACGCCTGCAAGCATGATCAGCAGCATAGGCTTCATGACAGCCCAGACAATTCGAGCCAGCGAGACACCAGCGGCTCGCATGATGATCAGCTCGCTGCTACTGGCCAGCGAGCCCAGGCCAATCAGACAGCCTATCAGCGCTGCCATGGGCAGGAGCTCATAAGCCCGCCGCGGGCCAGTCAACAGTACATACGTAAGCGCCTGCAGGGCGCCGTAGTTATCATCGAAATCCCCTAGCTGATCGATATAGGCAAACAGCAAGGCCAATCCAAGAATAACGCCAAGAACAGCCAGAATACTGACTAGAACCGAGCGACCTATATAACGATCGAGTTTACTCATGACCTCTCTCCGTAGCACGGCGGCGCATGGACAGGCGCAACGGCTCCCAGAAGGCCAGCAGCAAACCTAACGCAAGAAACAACAGATGAACCGGCCAAAGACCGATGGCAGGCGGAAGCTTGCCCTTATCGAGCGAGCCACGGGCGGCAATCAGCAGGGAAAGGTAGGCCATATAAAGCAGGATGGCGGGCAGTAGTTTAAGGAAGCGTCCCTGACGTGGATTGACACGCGATAACGGCACGGCAATCAGCGTCACGATGAAAACCAGCACCGGAATGGAAAGACGCCACTGCAGCTCGGCCTTCTGACGGATGTCATCACTGGACATCAGGGCACGTGTCGGAATCGCTTCGCGTGCACCTACATCCGTACTGACTTCAGGTTTAGGAAGCAACACTCCGTAGGTATCGTATTGAACCGCACGATAGTCCGCCTGGCCTGGGGTACCGTCATACCGGAAACCATTTTCCAGAATCAGGTAACGACTGCCATCGGAATGGATTTCCTGGTGGCCCTTATCGGCGATCAGCACACCAATGCCCCGATCAGACCCGGCCTTGGCTTCATTCTTTTCAGAAATAAAGACGCCCGAGAGCTGGGTACGATCATTGCTGAGCGCTTCGGTATAGGTCACCCGCGAGCCATCACGCAGCGACTGGAAGCGACCGGGCGCCAGGGTGTCGAACTCGGTCAGCGCATCCTGCTGATTCAGGATCTCACCCACACGCTGAACGCCCATAGGGGTCAGCGACAGACTCAACCAGGCAACAACAAGCGCAATGAGTGTTGCCGGTGCCATCGTATAGGCCAGGAGGCGTTGCTGACTCATTCCGGTAGCGGAAAGGACCGTCATCTCACTTTCCAGGTACAGACGGCCATAGGAGAGCAGAATCCCCAAAAATAGACCAAGCGGCAGAATCAGCTCTAGGAAACCGGGAATCCGGTATCCCATGATCATCATCAAGGCGCCAGGATCCAGGATACCCTGCGCAGCTTGAGCCAGATATTTAATGAAGCGACCACTCATGATGATCACCAGCAAAACGGCGCTTACCGCGCCCATGGTGGTGAGAACTTCACGTGCTAGATAACGAAAGACGATCAAACAAGGCTCTCCAGGGTTGTCAGGCTCAGGCGCGTACGCTCAAACTAGCCGCCGTTGCTAAACCGACCCGCGCAAGGCAGCCCGCAGGGCGGCCCCGGCGAAAATAGCTGGCATTATCCTGCAAACCTACTCGTTTGTCTTGGGGAGCTTCTCGTAATGGAATTTCTCGTTAAAAGTGCAAGTCCGGAAACACTGAAAACAGCCACACTGGTTCTTGCTGTTGGTGAACATGGTTATATGGACGCCTCGGCGGCCGCGATCGATACCGCTACCGGTGGCGCCCTGAGCGCTGCAGTCAAGCGCGGTGATCTGGCAGGCAAACCGGGGCAGACGCTGCTGCTGACCGGCCTTACCGGTTTGAAAGCCGAGCGCGTTTTGCTGGTGGGCACTGGAAATACTGAAGAAGGCCTGGGCGATCGCGCATATCGCAAAGTGGTCAGCGCAGCATTAGGCGTACTCAAAGGTTTGGGCGGTACTGATGCCGCCTTCTTCCTCGGCGATGTAAACGTCAAGCAGCGTGACAGCTATGCGAAGGCTCGCCTGCTGGCTGAAACGCTGGCGGATGGCCTGTATGTTTTCGATCGTTTCAAGAGCAAGAAAGCCGAGCCTCGTGCTCTGAAGAAAATCATTCTGGCAGGCAGCAAGGCCGCTCAAGTTGATATGGAGCGAGGCCTTGCCCACGCCCAGGCCATTGCTGCAGGCGTTGCCTATGCCAAGGATTTTGGCAACCTGCCGCCAAACATCTGTAACCCCGCCTACATTGAGGACGAAGCCAAAGCACTTGGCAAGCAGTACAAGGAAACCGGCCTCAAAGTCGATGTACTGGACGAAAAGAAGATGCGCGAGCTGGGCATGGGTTCGTTTCTCGCCGTGGCACAAGGCAGCGAGCAACCGCCCCGCCTGGTAGTGCTTCAATACAAGGGTGCTGCAAAAGACACAGCCCCCCATGTTCTGGTCGGCAAAGGCATTACGTTCGATACCGGCGGCATCAGCATCAAGCCCAGCCAGGGCATGGATGAGATGAAATACGACATGTGTGGTGCTGCCAGCGTACTGGGTACATTCCGTGCCGCGCTCGAGCTCAAGCTCCCAATCAACCTGGTAGGCCTGTTGGCTTGCGCCGAAAACATGCCTAGTGGAACGGCGACCCGCCCTGGCGACATCGTCACAACCATGAGCGGTCAGACGGTGGAAATCCTCAATACAGACGCTGAAGGCCGTCTGGTGCTGTGCGATACATTAACCTATGCCGAGCGCTTCAAGCCCCAGTCCGTGATCGATATCGCTACACTGACCGGCGCCTGCGTCACAGCCCTGGGGTCGGTTGTCTCTGGCCTGCTAGGTAACGATGACAACCTGATCCAGCAGATCAAAGCCGCCGGCGATGCGGCTGATGACCGCGTATGGCAGTTGCCTCTGCATGATGAGTATCAAGAGCAACTCGACAGTCCCTTCGCTGATATCGCAAACATTGGTGGCCCTAAAGCAGGCACCATTACGGCAGCGTGCTTCCTGTCGCGCTTTGCCAAGAACTACAAATGGGCTCACCTGGATATCGCTGGCACCGCCTGGATCAGTGGTGGCAAGGACAAGGCCTCTACCGGCCGCCCCGTCCCATTGCTTATGCAGTATCTGCTAGACCGCAGCCAAGGCTGAATCGGTGCAGCGCGATAGGGTTCGCTTCCCTATCGCGCCGCTGCTGCCAGCCATACTCCGGAGCCAGACATGACCCGTGTCGACTTCTATGTTCTTCCCAGCGACGACCCTGACGCTCGACTGACGTTTGCATGCCGCCTCGCCGAAAAAGCGTGGAGACAGCAGATGCAGACGTATATCCATTGCGCTGACGAAGCCCAACGCAGTCAGCTGGACGAACGGCTTTGGGACTTCCGTCCCGACAGCTTCCTGCCTCACGATTTTGCCGAGGACAAGCCGGATAGCCCAGTCCTGCTGGGTATTGACACCCAACAGGAGCGAACCGGCGAACTGTTGATCAACCTGGATACTCGTATTCCTGCTTTTTTTGCCGGCTTCAGCAGAATTGCCGAACTGGTCATCGAAGAGGCTTCAATACGCAAAGCGGCTCGTGAGAATTTCCGCTTTTACCGAGAGCGCGGCTATGCTTTACAAGACCATCGTCTGCCGCGAGTCTGACAATCATGGACAAAGACCTCCCGCCTCGCCCGGCACATCTCATGAATGATCTGGAATCGATCCGCCAGCTACTGGATAAACACGACCTTCCCATGCTTACCGACCGGCTGGACCAGGATGGTATTCCTGTACTGTCCGATGTAGTCGTACCCTCTATTGAACGGCTAAGCGCTATTCCTCCGCTGCTTGATCAGATCGAGCCGGAGCGCGTTTCTCGACAGGATGAGGAATCCCTGGAGGAGCTACTTCGCCAGGAAGCGCGCCTCATACTCCAGGAGGTCATTGCCGAATTCGCACCTAAAGTTGAAGCCGAACTGCAAAAACGCCTGGATGCCCGCCTCGATGAACTGATCAGGCAGCGCGAGCAGGTCTGATTACAAGACGGTCAGTGTTGCGATCAATCGCACCTGACCGTTATCCCCGTTATACTCAAAGGCTTTCCCTCTTCAGACGCCTTTGCCAACGTACATGGACAAGACTTACCAGCCACACGACATCGAAACCTCTTGGTACCAGACCTGGGAATCCAAGGGATACTTCGCGCCTCAGGGCTCCGGCGAGCCCTATACCATTATGATTCCGCCGCCCAACGTCACCGGCAGCCTGCACATGGGCCATGGCTTTAACAATGCCATCATGGACGCCCTGATCCGCTTCCGCCGCATGCAGGGCCGCAATACCCTGTGGCAGCCCGGTACGGACCACGCAGGCATTGCCACCCAGATGGTGGTGGAGCGCCAATTGAGTGCGCAGGGCGTCAGCCGTCATGATCTGGGTCGCGAGAAGTTTCTAGAGAAAGTCTGGGAATGGAAAAACGAGTCTGGCGGCAACATCACTCGCCAGATTCGTCGCCTGGGCTCTTCCGTAGACTGGTCACGCGAACGCTTCACCATGGATGACGGTCTGTCTGAAGCAGTCAAGGAAGCCTTTGTCCGTCTGCACGAGGACGGCCTGATTTATCGCGGCAAGCGCTTGGTCAACTGGGATACCAAGCTGCATACGGCTATCTCCGATCTGGAAGTCGAGAACCATGATGAGAAAGGCTCATTGTGGAACCTGCGCTATCCCCTGACTGATGGTGCCAAGACGGCAGAGGGCAAGGATTACCTGATCGTTGCCACGACCCGCCCGGAAACCATGTTGGGCGACTCCGCCGTAGCGGTACATCCTGAAGATGAGCGCTACAAGGCACTGATCGGCAAATTCATCGAGCTGCCGCTGGTAGGCCGTCGCATCCCGATCGTGGGCGACGATTATTGTGATCCAGAATTTGGCACAGGTTGCGTCAAAATCACCCCTGCTCACGACTTCAATGACTATGAGGTCGGCAAGCGCCATAACCTGCCCCTGATCAATATTTTCGATAAAAACGCAGCGGTACTCGCCACCGCACAAGTATTCAACCTGGATGGCAGCGTAAACACTGAAGTCGACGCAGGGATTCCGTCCGCATACGCGGGCCTGGATCGTTTCGAAGCCCGCAAGCAGATCGTAGCGGCCTTTGACTCTGCCGGTCTTCTAGAGAAAATTGAAGACCATGCGCTGAAAGTACCCAAGGGCGATCGCTCCGGCACTGTTATTGAGCCTTGGCTGACCGATCAATGGTACGTCTCCACCAAGCCTCTGGCTGAAAAAGCCATTGAGGTTGTGGAAAACGGCTCTATTCAGTTCGTACCCAAACAGTACGAGAACATGTACTTTTCCTGGATGCGTGATATTCAGGATTGGTGCATCAGCCGTCAGCTCTGGTGGGGCCACCGTATTCCGGCGTGGTATGACGAGGCTGGCAACGTCTATGTTGGTCGCGATGAAGCGGAAGTCCGCAGCAAGCACAATTTGGGCGAGATCGCGCTGCGCCAGGACGACGACGTACTCGACACCTGGTTCAGCTCGGGTCTGTGGACATTCTCTACCCTCGGCTGGCCGGAACAGACCGAATTTTTAAAGACGTTCCACCCCACCGACGTTCTGGTAACCGGCTTTGACATCATCTTCTTCTGGGTCGCCCGGATGATCATGCTGTCTACTCACCTGACTGGGCAGATTCCGTTCAAAACCGTCTACGTTCACGGTCTTGTACGCGACGGTCAGGGCCAGAAGATGTCCAAATCCAAGGGCAACGTGCTTGACCCGCTGGATATCGTCGATGGCATTGATCTGGAGAGCCTGCTGCAGAAGCGCACCAGCGGCATGATGCAGCCCAAGCTGGCGGAAAAGATTGCCAAGCAGACCCGTGCTGAATTCCCGGAAGGCATTGCCAGCTACGGTACTGATGCCCTGCGTTTCACATTCTGCTCCCTGGCCTCCACCGGCCGCGATATCAAATTCGATATGGGCCGTGTCGAGGGCTTCCGCAATTTCTGCAACAAGATCTGGAATGCGGCCAACTTCGTGCTGGAAAACACCGAAGGCAAGGACTGTGGCGTCAATGACGAACCGGTCGAATTGTCTTCTGTGGATCGCTGGATCATCTCTCAACTGCAGCGTACAGAAGCTGAAGTGACTCGCCAGCTGGAACAGTTCCGCTTCGACCTGGCTACTCAGGCACTCTATGAATTCATCTGGGATGAATACTGCGCCTGGTATCTGGAGCTAGTGAAGCCGGTATTGTGGGATGAAAACGCCTCTATCGAACGTCAGCGCGGCACACGCCGTACCTTGGTACGTGTGCTGGAGGTTGCACTGCGTCTGGCGCACCCGTTCATGCCTTTCATCACGGAAGAAATCTGGCATCGCATCGCACCGCTGGCCGGCCAACAGGGCGAAACCCTCATGCTGCAGACTTGGCCCATTGCCAATGAGGCCCGTATCGATAGCGCGGCTGAGGGTGATATCGAGTGGATCAAGGCGCTGATGCTAGGAGTGCGTCAGATTCGTGGTGAGATGAACATCTCCATGGCTAAGCGCATCGACATTCTGCTCAAGCATGCCAGCGCTGAAGATCAGCGACGCATGAGCGAAAACGAGCCCCTACTCAAGAAGCTGGCCAAGTTCGAGTCGATCCGCATTCTGGCTGCCGATGAAGAGGCACCGCTTTCTGCTACAGCGCTTGTTGGCGAGATGGAGGTGTTGGTACCGATGGCAGGTCTGATCGACAAGGCTGCTGAACTGGGTCGTCTGGATAAGGAAATCCAGCGTCTGGAAGGCGAGGTAAAGCGCGTAGGAGGCAAGCTGAACAACGCCGGCTTCGTGGACAAGGCGCCAGCCGAGGTGATTGCCAAAGAACGCGCCAAGCTGGCCGAAGCCGAGCAGGCGCTCGCCAAGCTGGCCGAACAGCGTGGACGAATCGCCAGCCTGTAACGGTTGAATGCCACCATAGGCCCGCTTAGGCGGGCCTTTTGATTTGTTATCGATGGATGCTCAAGGATTGGACAATGGACGTAAGCAAAACCAAGACAAGCTTCTACCGCCGCCTGTACGTCGCCTGGCTGGTCGACTCTGGAGTCGCAACGAGTGTACCGGCCCTGATGGAAGCGACAGGCATGCCCAGACGTACTGCACAGGACACCCTTTCGGCGTTGAGCGATCTGGATATCGACTGTGCATTTGAGCAGACCGAAGGCGCTCGCAACCATGCAGGACATTATGTCATCCGTGATTGGGGCGCTATCGATAAGCGCTGGATCCGCTCCAACCTCCCCACCATAAAAGCCCTGCTGGGCTACCCCTAATCGTTCGAGCCTTTTCATGACTCAGCCACCCAAGCGCCCCGCTGCCCCCAACCTGAATAAAGGGGTTCTGCATCCCCGCAACCGTCACCAGGGGCGCTATGATTTTGCCAAGATGATCAAGGCCTGCCCTGAACTGGCGCCCTTCGTCATCATCAACCCCTACGGCAAGCAAAGCATCGACTTTGCCAATCCTGCCGCTGTCAAAGTCTTCAATCGCGCCCTGCTCCGGCAATATTATGGAATTGCCCACTGGGACATCCCGGAAGGCTATTTATGCCCCCCTATTCCAGGCCGCGCAGATTATGTTCATTCCTTGGCAGACCTGCTGACTGAACGTAATGAGGGTATTGTTCCTCGTGGCGCTATGATCAAGGCGCTGGATATAGGGGTTGGCGCCAACTGCATCTATCCGCTGATTGGCCATCACGAGTACGGCTGGCATTTCGTTGGGGCCGATATCGACGCAACGGCGCTGGCCTCCGCCAAGACCATCCTGCAAGGCAATCAGCTGACCAAGGCCATATCGTTACGGCAGCAGACCGAGCAGAACCGCACGTTTCGAAACATCATCGCCCCAGATGATCGTTTCGATATAACCCTCTGCAATCCGCCCTTTCACACCTCTCTGGAAGAAGCGCGCAGCGGCAGTCAGCGCAAGTGGAAAAACCTTGGCAAACTGGACCCGAAGCGCAAATTGCCCGTACTCAACTTCGGGGGTCAGGGCGCTGAGCTATGGTGCAAGGGCGGTGAAGCCCGCTTTGTACGCACCTTGGCAGAAGACAGTGCCTGCTATGGTCCGCAGGTGTTCTGGTTTAGTACTCTGGTGTCCAAGGTTTCTAATGTCGACAGTCTGGTGGCTGCTCTAAAGCAGGTCCATGCGGTAGATATCCGTACGATCGACATGTCCCAAGGTCAGAAACGCAGCCGGCTGGTGGCCTGGACTTTTCTTTCACCGGATGCTCAAGACCAATGGCGCCGCACACGCTGGATCAAGAATGCCGATTAAGCCCGTCGCACGGGTGCGGTACACTATCAGGCCACATCTGATTTTCGCGGCAATGTCGCCTGCGCTTCATTGATAGAGAGTCCCATGCCCATTCGCCACGCTATCGTTCACCTGATCGACAAGAAACCCGACGGTCAGCCCGCTACGCTGCATGCCCGTGAAGCCGAGCTCGAGGCATCCCAGGCCATCGAAAACCTGATGGCCGATCTCAACGAAAGCTATAACGCCAAACCCAACAAGGCCTGGGGCCTGTTCCACAAGGAGTCCGGTGCCTATCCCTTCAGTGGCTGGCTCAATGAGTATCTGGACGGCGGCAAGAACTTTGTTGCATTCAGCCAGCAGGCCGTCGAGCACCTCAAGCAGCTTATGGAAGGCTCAAACCTTTCAACAGGCGGCCATGTTCTCTTTGCCCATTATCAGCAAGGCATGACGGATTACCTTGCCATTGCCCTGCTGCATCATAGTGAAGGCGTAACCGTAACCGACACCCTGGACGTAGCTCCCGCCAAACACCTGGACCTCGGGCAGCTTCATTTGGCGGCACGCATTAATATTTCTGAGTGGCGTAATAACAAGCAGTCCAAGCAATACATCTCCTTTATCAAGGGCAAGGGCGGCAAGAAAGTCTCGGATTATTTTCGTGACTTCATTGGCTGCCAGGAAGGTGTCGATGCGCCCAGCGAGACGCGCACCCTGCTCAAGGCCTTTAGCGACTATGTAGAAAGCGAAGACCTGCCTGAGGAGAAAGCCAAGGAAAAAACCGACACCCTGGTCGACTATGCCAGCACCCAGGCCCGTATTGGTGAGCCCATTGCCCTGGATGAACTGTCGGAGCTGATGAGTGAAGAGCAGCCCAAGGCCTTCTATGATTACATCCGCAACAAGGACTACGGACTTGCGCCTGAAATCCCTGCAGACAAGCGCACCCTCAACCAATTTCGCCGCTTTACAGGGCGCGCCGAGGGCCTGTCCATCAGCTTCGAGGCTCACCTGCTTGGCTCCAAGGTAGAGTACGACGAGTCTCAGGACGTATTGATCATCCGACAGATCCCTACCCAGCTAAAAGATCAGATCAAGCGCCGCAAGGACTGACCGCCAGGCAGAGCGACACCCTTGATCGCTCTGCCTGTCAGCCTCATCGCGTTTCGATATTGAATCCTATCCTGGGAAAGTGAACATGGACAATGCCGGCACGCTCGTCCTCACGTCTTAGAATTACTTCCTCTGTCCCGGCATAGAGCAATTCACCTTCTACCTCCTCCAGTCCATAATCCTGAGCTGAAACCGCTACACGATCGCCTTGAGCAAGGCCCGCCGGCAAGAACATTCCCCCTTCTGGAATAGGGGCAGGATCGGAATCATACGCAATGCGTATGGCCTCCTCTGCGCTCAGGTCGGAATAAGTGCCATGACCGAACCCCTGCACGCGGCCTAGCCAGGCGGATACTTCAGGATAAGTGTCCACCAGAGGCGCAGTCTGACGGGCCGACTGCAAAAACCAGAGGCAATGCGCCAGCGAGAAATCTGCGATAGAGGGAGCATTGAAGAGGTATTCGCCACTGCTGCGCGCCAATTGCTCCTCAAGTCGTGCCATTAGGGTGGGCCAATGTTGGGCCGCCTGCCTTGCCGTAACCCGAGGTGCATTTCCCTTTTCAAAAAGCGCCTTACGGTCCGCCATGAACGCTTGAGCCTGCTCAGGCGGAACATTGGCCATGCGCTCGGCGATGACGTCGGGCTGGAAAATCAGTGCCACGGCGTGCTGGAACACTACACTATCGGCCCAGGCTGCAAAGGCGCGACAGACAAACTCCTGGCCCTCTGGAAAGAGCGTAGGAGTGGCCTTAGCCTGCTCCAGGCGCTGCGCGATCAGCGCCGTATCACAATAGATATCTGCCCCAACCTGAAGCTCAGGCGTCTTACGATAGCCGCCGGTCAATGCGGTGAGATCCGGCTTTGGCATGACACGGGGAATGATGACGGAGCGCCAGGACAGCTGCTTGAAACCCATCAGCAGATGAACTTTTTCGGCAAACGGAGAGGTCCAGTAGTGATGCAGGATGAGATCGGTCATGCGCACGCCCTCTTATTGGAGAAGCGCAGAGTAACCGCCCTACCCTTTGAAGACTATCCTCCCTGAGCCACTATCATGGCTTCCTTGATGTTCTTTTTGAGTTTTTTAATGGCGCGTTCACGGCGAAGCGCTGCAGATTTGTCTACACACGGCTCCGTATAGACCAGTGCCTTGGCAGGACTTGAATGAAAAAAACGAGCCCCCTTGCCTTGTTGGTGAGCCTTGAAACGGCGCTGAGGGTCATTGCTGATGCCGCAGTAGAGTGAGCCATTTTCAGCTCTGACCAGATAGACGAACCATGGCCGCAGCGGATGAGTCATGGTCAAGGATAAGGGTAAGGCGTCCACGTACAGCAAGCCATTCAACCAGAGAGCGTAGCTGTATTCTCTCGCTTGGCCCGGTAAAAGGACAGCCTAATAAGAAAGGCGCCCTGAGGCGCCTTTCTTGATGGATCAGTGAAGGATCTGACCCAGGAAGAGCTTGGTACGCTCGTTTTGAGGATTATCGAAGAACTGATCCGGCGGAGCCTGCTCCACGATTTCACCCTTGTCCATGAAAATCACACGGTTTGCTACCGTTCGGGCAAAACCCATTTCGTGAGTCACGCACAGCATGGTCATGCCATCCTGAGCAAGACCGATCATGGTATCGAGCACCTCCTTTACCATTTCCGGGTCAAGCGCTGAGGTAGGCTCGTCAAACAGCATGATCTTGGGCTTCATACACAACGCACGGGCAATGGCCACACGCTGTTGCTGACCACCGGAGAGCTGTCCTGGATACTTGTGAGCCTGATCTGGAATGCGTACGCGCTTCAGATAATGCATCGCGACTTCTTCGGCTTCCTTCTTGGGTAGCTTACGTACCCAGATAGGGGCCAGCGTACAGTTTTCCAGTACCGTCAGATGAGGGAACAGATTGAAATGCTGGAAGACCATCCCGACTTCACGGCGAATGGCCTCGATGTTTTTCAGGTCCCCATTGAGCTCTACATCATCAACGACAATATTGCCCTTCTGATGCTCTTCCAGGCGATTGATGCAGCGGATCGTGGTCGACTTGCCTGACCCTGACGGGCCGCAGAGCACGATACGCTCGCCCTGTCGGACCGTCAGGTTGATGTCCTTAAGCACGTGGAACTGACCGTACCATTTGTTCACGTCTTGCATCTGGATCATGATCTTGTCACCGATGCCCAGAGTCTTGGCATTTTCACTCATGCTGATTCGCTCCTTAGCGGCGATGGCCGGTGTCGAGACGGCGTTCCAGACGCTGACTGTACTGCGACATACCGAAACAGAAAGCCCAATAAATCAATGCGCCAAAGACATAGCCTTCGGTCGACATACCCAGCCAGGCTGGATCAACGGTAGCCTGGTGCAGGCTGTTCAAGAGATCGAACAGACCAATGATGATCACCAGACTGGTATCCTTGAACAGCGCGATAAACGTGTTCACGATTCCCGGGATCACCAGCTTCAATGCCTGAGGCAGTATGACCAGCCCCATGGCGCGCCAGTAGCCCAGCCCCATGGCTGACGCCGCTTCGTACTGCCCTTTCGGGATCGCCTGCAAACCACCACGCACGACTTCGGCAATGTAAGCTGACTGGAACAGGATGACGCCAATCAGTGCCCGCAAGAGTTTGTCGAAGCTCATACCTTCAGGCAGGAACAACGGCAGCATGACGGATGACATGAATAACACCGTGATCAACGGAATACCCCGCCAGAACTCGATAAAGGTCACGCACAACACGCGTACGGCCGGCATTTCCGAACGACGTCCCAATGCCAGGAATATACCCAGCGGCAGCGCACCGGCAATACCTACAGAGGCAATGACCAGTGTCAGCGTCAGGCCACCCCAACGGCTGGTGGGCACCGCGTCGAGACCCAGCACGCCGCCATGCAGCAACACCCAGGCAACAACGGGATAAACGATCAGAAAAACGATGCCATAAACTACCTTTCGGGGCATCGCTTTGATGAACAGCGGTGCAGCACCCAGAACCGCAAGCACCAGCGCTACATCCACACGCCAGCGCAGCTCCGGCGGGTAAAACCCGTACATGAACTGACCAAAGCGCATCTTGATGAATACCCAGCATGCGCCTCCCGGCGTACAGTCGGAACGCTCGGTCCCGCTGAACGTTGCATCCAGGAAAGCCCATTTGATCATGGACGGAACCAACAGCCAGACCAGATACAGAGCAAGTAACGTAAGCAGCGTGTTGTAAACGCTGGAAAAGAGATTGGCCCGCATCCAGGCCCACGCACCGACCGAGCGATTCGGCGGCGGCAGATCAGGTTTGAACGTATGTGTAGTCATGATCGCCTCTTATCGCTCACGCAAAGCCATTCGCTTGTTGTACACGTTCATTAACAGCGAAATGCTCAGGCTGATAACCAGATAGACTGACATCGTGATAGCAATGGTCTCGATCGCCTGCCCGGTCTGGTTCAGTACCGTACCGGCAAACAGCGACACCATGTCTGGATAGCCAATACCGGCAGCCAATGATGAGTTCTTAGTCAGGTTAAGGTATTGGCTGGTCAGTGGCGGGATGATGACCCGCATGGACTGGGGAATGATGACCAGGCGTAGCGTCCGACTAGGCTTCAGCCCCAGGGAATTGGCTGCTTCGGTCTGCCCATGGCTCACCGACTGGATACCCGAACGTACCGTTTCAGCAATGAATGCTGCGGTATAAACGGAGAGTGCCACCAGCAAGGCGAACAGCTCAGGAATCACCACCCAGCCGCCCTGAAAGTTGAAGCCCTTGAGCTGCGGAACGGTCCAATGGAACGGCGCACCAAATATCAGGGCTGCCAAACCTGGCAGAACGATCAGCAAAGCGATAATCGAGATCAGCAGCGGAAAGCCTCTTCCGGTCCTGTCACGCCGAACCTTTACCCAGCGCGCCAGGGCAATACTGGCCACAACAGCTAGCGCAATCGCCACCAGGAACGGTACGACACCTTCTGCCGACACGGGTGCTGGAACGTACAGTCCTCGGTTGTTCAGAAACAACGTGTCGAAGAAGCTGAGGCTCTGTCGGGGCCCGGGCACCAGACGCAACACAGCGAAATACCAGAAGAATATCTGGAGCAGTGGCGGAATGTTGCGAAAGGTCTCGATATAGATCGCGGCGAGTTTACGTACCAGCCAGTTCGGCGAAAGACGAGCAATACCGATGATAAAGCCCAGCACAGTGGCCAGGATGATACCCAGGATGGATACCAGAAGCGTATTCGCCAGGCCGACCAGAAAGAGTCGGCCATAAGAATCCGATTCCTTGTAGTCGATCAGACTCTGGCTAACGCCAAAGCCTGCGCTATGCTCAAGAAAAGCAAAACCGGAGGTAATCCCCCGGTGTTCCAGGTTGGTTTGTGTGTTGTTGAATAAGTACCAGCCAAGTGCAGCGACCGCCACAATAGCCAGTATCTGAAACGCCCAGGCGCGAGCGCGCGGATCGTTGATCAACGACCCAGACGTGCCTATTGATTTAGACATGATGTTTTCCGAGATGCGATGAAACAAAACGCCGCGACCTGGCTATTAACCAGGCCGCGGCGATAGGCAAATCAGCGCACGGGAGGTGCGTACAGGATGCCGCCTTTGTTCCATTGAGCATTCAGGCCGCGCTTGATCTTGAGCGCGCTGCCCATGCCGACGTTACGCTCGAAGACCTCGCCATAGTTACCAACCTGCTTGACGATCTGAACCGCCCAATCTTTGGGCAGCTTCAGGTCGTTACCAAAGTTGCCTTCGGCACCCAGCATACGAGCCACATCAGGATTCTTGGCGTTCTTGGCCATGTCTTCCACGCTGGCAGAGGTAATACCCAGTTCCTCAGCGCCGATCATGGCAAATAGTGACCATTTTGCAATGGCAAACCATTCATCATCGCCCCGACGTACAGCAGGACCGAGAGGCTCCTTGGAGATCACTTCCGGCAGGACCACGTAATCGTCCGGGTTCGCCAGCTTGATGCGCTGGGCATAGAGTTGAGACTGGTCGGACGTCAGTACGTCACAACGTCCGGCTTCGAGGGACTTGGCGCTTTCGTCAGAACGATCATAAGTGATCGGGGTGTACTTCATGCCATTGGCACGGAAGTAGTCAGACACGTTCAGTTCGGTCGTGGTACCCGCCTGAATGCAGATCGTTGCACCATCGAGTTCTTTAGCGCTGGACACACCTAGCTTCTTATTGACCAAAAAACCAACGCCGTCGTAGTACGTTACGCCCGTGAAATTCATACCCATGCCAGCGTCCCGTGAACTGGTCCAGGTAGTATTACGGGAGAGAATATCGATTTCGCCAGACTGCAACGCCGTGAAACGCTCCTTGGCAGTCAATGGTGAATAGCGGACTTTCTCGGCGTCACCGAATACGGCAGCAGCCACTGCCCGGCATACATCAACATCAAGACCTGCATACTTGCCACCCGCCTCTGCATAGGAGAAGCCAGGCAGACCATCACTGATACCGCACTGCACGAAGCCCTTTTTCTTCACGGCATCCAAGGTCGCACCTGCATGGGCGAAGCCACTGACACCCAATACAGCCGCAGTGGTCAGAATCGCCAGGGTGGATTTCACCATTTTCATCGATAACCTCCAGTTGTTATAAAAGTCAGCATCCGGTCCCGCTTGCCCTTTAGGGCTTGTACGCAGCCATGAGAGCAACGTATACATCGCAAGAACCATCGAGGAATTGAGAGGTTCAACCCCTTCGCTCTCGGCTCGCTGCTGGAAATATTTGTTTTTATTTGCTTGACCGAGTGGCCTTTAATACACCAGACAACATGACAACGTTGTGTTACCTGTCGGTGCATCAAAAAGCACACATTGCAGATACAGCAAAAGGCGGACCACTTATAGCGACATGGCAGAATCGAAGCGGCTTAGTAAACTTCACTGAGACTGCAAAAGAATTTATATAAATGCGACATCCTCTTAACGCACCATTTGTTACCGCTGCCGATCAGAACGCACTTTTATGGAGCACACATGCCTGAAATAACTCCGCTGATCATCGAATCCCCCCAACCCGCAAACTCATGCGTGATCTGGCTACACGGCCTGGGCGCAGACCGTTACGATTTTCAGCCGGTGGCCGAAATAGTGCAGCGCGTGCTCACGACGACCCGTTTTGTACTGCCTCAGGCCCCTTCACGCCCAGTTAGTATCAACGGCGGCTGGGCCATGCCGTCCTGGTACGACATCCTGGCCATGTCACCTGCACGCGCCATTGATCACTCACAACTGGATGAGTCGGCCCGCTATGTCGATGAGTTGATCACGCAGCAGATGGACATAGGCATTGATGCCCGACGCATTGTGCTAGCAGGCTTTTCACAAGGCGGAGCAGTCGTGTTTCATACTGCTTTCGCCATTGCCCACAAACCTCTAGGTGGCGTACTGGCTCTTTCGACCTATGCACCCGGCTTCCAGGAAACGCTTGCCAGTGAGGCTCAGCGAGACATTCCGGTGCTATGCATTCATGGCACGCTCGATGATGTTGTACCGCTGGGGTTGGGACGTGAAGCCTATGATTTTCTCGCCAAGGAGCAGGTGCCTGTTCAATGGCAGGACTATCCCATGGGCCATGAAGTAACACAGGAAGAAATCGCCCTGATCGCTCAGTGGTTACAGGACCGTTTGGCTTGAGAGTGACGGCTTAACGGCTGTTGTCGTTGAGCCTTTGTACCAGTTCATATACAAAACAAGATAACGCTCACAGTACTGAACAATGGATCAAGAACTTTCTTTACTTATCTCAGTCAAGAAGTGATCTCTATACGTCCGCTTTCTGTAGTTTTGGAGCGACCATGCCTTCTGGCACCGTTTTCACTCTTGTAATGCCATGCTGATGATGGCTATTCCTCAGTGGCAGGAAAACCTTCAGCATATACGCCATCTACGGTTGTTCCGGGATGTTGATCTGTCGCACCTTGAAAAACTGGCCCGCACGCTGACCAAGCGTGTTCTGAACCCAGGCGAGATGCTTCTGTCGCCCAGCGAACATAATCACTACCTTTATATGATTGTCCAGGGCCGCTTCAGGGTTCATCTGGAGTCGCTGGATAATCAACCTGTATCCGTTCTGAGTGAGGGCGACTGTGCAGGTGAGGTCAGCTTTCTCGACAATCACAAGCCAACGGCGTACGTGATCGCCGATGAAGTCTGCGAAGTCATAGGCCTGCACCGCAAGGACCTGTTCCAACTGATGGAGCATTCTCCTAAAACCACTCAGAACCTGCTTGA
Source organism: Pseudomonas sp. HPB0071 (assembly GCF_000478505.2). NCBI lineage: Bacteria > Pseudomonadati > Pseudomonadota > Gammaproteobacteria > Pseudomonadales > Pseudomonadaceae > Pseudomonas > Pseudomonas sp. HPB0071. Next base: position 837,708 of record NZ_KI517367.1, read on the forward strand.
AATCCTGTGTGAGCGTGTCCGCCAGAACAATCGAATCATTCTGGATACCGAGCGCAACGCGAATGTCGACACGCTTACCGGCCTGTTCAATCGCAGGCGCCTTGAACAACTCTATGAGCGAGAAAGTACCCGCTGCGCATTCAACCAGCAGCCGCTTTGCCTGTTGATGCTCGATGTGGATCATTTCAAACGCTATAACGATACGTATGGGCATCTGGCAGGCGACTACGCACTTTGCATGGTAGCCAATACCCTACGTTCCCAGTTAAGGCCTAAGGACAGCATGTCGCGCTACGGTGGAGAAGAATTTGTCATTCTGCTTCCCGAGCTGGATAAGCCTGAAGCTCGGATGATTGGCGAGCGTTTGCGGGAAAGCCTTGCCAGTATCGCCGACTTTTACTCTCCTGCCGGCAAATTACCAGGCGTTACCATTTCAATCGGCTTGGCTGAAATGCATAAACAGGATACGCTCGAGACTCACATAGAGCGTGCAGATAAAGCGCTTTATGAAGCCAAGCGCAACGGAAGAAATTGCCTGTTTGGCTAAAACAGGCAACACTCCCCTCCCTCCTCTCGATCAAGCCTCATTTGCCAGGCCCGTAACTTGCTTTACACTCCTGGCTTAATTCCTATTCAAATTACGAGATAAACCGTGCTCAAGGCACTAAAAAAACTATTTGGCAAAGGAGATGCGCAAGCACCTCAGCCCACCCCTGAAAAGGTTGCGCCCCTTCAGCGCGACGAAACCCCGTCACAGCCTGAACAGGCACAACCCACGACTCAGGCGAAAGCCGAGCGTCAGCCCAGGCCACCGAAGAAAGAAAGCGGGAAACCTGCAGCGACCAGATCACCAAAGCCACGACGCGAGCGCAAGGCGCCTGTCAGCAACTGGACGCTTAATGACTTTGCAGTAGAGCCTCAGGAAGGCAAGGTCCGCTTCCACGACTTCAACCTTGCACCCAGCCTGATGCATGCCATCCATGACCTGGGTTTTCCTTATTGCACGCCCATCCAGGCACAAGTTCTGGGATTTACACTGAAAGGCCAAGATGCCATAGGTCGAGCTCAAACCGGGACGGGCAAGACAGCCGCGTTTTTGATTTCGACCATTACCCAGCTGCTTACCACCCCGCCGCCTGAAGAGCGCTACATGGGTGAGCCACGTGCACTTATTATTGCGCCGACTCGAGAGCTGGTCGTACAGATTGCCAAGGATGCAGAAAATCTGACCAAGTACACGGGCCTCAATGTGATGACCTTTGTAGGCGGAATGGATTTCGACAAACAGCTCAAGCAACTGGAGTCGCGGTTCTGCGATATCCTTGTCGCAACACCAGGGCGTTTGCTGGACTTCAACCAGCGTGGCGAGGTTCATCTGGATATGGTGGAGGTCTTGGTTCTGGACGAGGCGGATCGCATGCTCGACATGGGCTTTATCCCCCAGGTCCGCCAGATTATTCGCCAGACTCCCCACAAGAACGAACGTCAGACCTTGCTGTTCTCGGCCACCTTTACCGAGGACGTCATGAACCTTGCCAAGCAGTGGACAGTCGATCCAGCCATTGTGGAAATCGAGCCTGAAAACGTAGCCAGCGAGACCGTTGACCAACGCGTATACGCAGTGTCTTCAGATGACAAGTATCGTTTGCTATACAACCTTATCAGCCAGAACAACTGGGAACGCGTGATGGTTTTCGCCAACCGCAAGGATGAGGTACGTCGTATTGAGGAACGTCTGACTAAAGACGGCATCAGTGCAGCGCAGATGTCGGGCGATGTTCCACAGCATAAGCGGATCCGAACGCTGGAAGGCTTCCGCGAGGGCAAGATCCGTGTCCTGGTCGCTACAGATGTCGCGGGTCGTGGCATTCATATCGACGGCATTAGCCACGTTATCAATTTCACGCTACCGGAAGATCCAGATGACTATGTACACCGGATAGGACGTACAGGTCGTGCAGGTACCAGCGGAATATCAATCAGTTTTGCAGGCGAGGACGACGCATTTGCCCTACCGCCAATCGAGACATTGCTAGGCCGCAAAATCGCATGTGATATGCCTCCGGCAGAGCTACTCAAGCCAGTCCCACGCAAGCATTCCTGACGACTCGGGGGCGGAGTCGAACACTCTGCTCCCCTTTGCGCGCCTCAAAAGCCAAAAGGTGCCAGCGGTGCCAACAGGTTCAACAACCAGACCTTAACGATACTCCTGTGTGTTGGTTTAAAGCCCACACAACAGAACGAAGGGTCGCTGGTGCAATAGTAAACCTTGATCCTATCGCCTACTGCTACCTGCTCCGCCAAGGCTTTTAGACTGGAAGACGAATACCCCATTAGCGTATCCAGGAAGTTCAGGCTGTAGCGCTGCTCTTGGACCTGATAGCTGAATGTCAGCCGATAGAGTGGGGCCTTTTCCAGAGAAACGATATACCCGTCTGTCAATGCGCTGTCTGTCAGCTTCAGCCATTGCCACAGCTGACAGAGGCTTATGACAAGTACCAGCCCAAGAATGGCTCCCATCGCACACAGCCAAACCATACCTGCCCTCCGGTTTTACGCTGTCAGAGCATGGGCCTACTTCCAGCGCTGGGCAGCGCTGATATCGCTGCTCTTGCCTTCAACCCAGCGTGGGCCTTGGGGAGTGTCTTCCTTCTTCCAGAAAGGCGCCCTTGTTTTCAAATAGTCCATGATAAATGCACAGGCTTCGAACGCCGCCTGACGATGTGCGCTTGCCGTACCTACGAAAACGATGGGCTCACCAGGCTCCAGACGCCCTACCCGATGGATGATATCCACCTTGAGTAGCGGCCAACGAGAGTTTGCCTCCTGAGCGATCTTCGCCAGCGACTTTTCAGTCATGCCAGGAAAATGCTCCAAATAAAGACCGGATACATCCAGTCCATCATTAAAGTCGCGCACATAGCCTATGAAGGTTACGACGGCACCCACGCCTACATTGGCCGCATGCATTGCGCTGGTTTCGACGCCAGGATCGAACGCCTCGGCCTGCACTCGTATGGTCATGTCTAACCTCCCGTTACAGTCGGGAAGAAAGCCACTTGATCACCGTCAACCAACGGCTCACCCAATGTGCACAGCTCTTCGTTACGTGCACACATCAGGTTCCGCTCGCCTAACACTTCAGCCCACACCCCACCTCTAGCGATCAGGTGAGCACGAAGATCGTTTAGCTGAGTAAATTCATCCTGCCATTGAATGCGCTCGTGCTCGCATTGCAATGCTTCACGGTACCGTGCGAAATAATGCACTTCGATCATGCGTCGTGCTCCACTTTGAAATGGCCGCTCTTTCCGCCCTTTTTTTCCAGCAGACGAACCGCTTCGATACTCATGCCTCGATCCACAGCCTTACACATGTCATAGATCGTCAAGGCCGCCACGCTGGCAGCAGTCAAGGCTTCCATTTCCACACCCGTCTGGCCTGACAATTTGCACGTTGCCTGAATATGAACGCTATCGGGCTCGCAGGCAGTGAGTTCAACTTTCACGCCTGTCAGCAGAAGCGGATGACACAAGGGGATCAATTCATGGGTTTTCTTGGCCGCCTGAATACCGGCTATACGCGCCACTGCAAAGACGTCACCTTTCGGGTGGCCGCCCTGCTGAATCATTTGTAGTGTTTCAGGGAGCATGCGCACTTGCGCTTCAGCAACAGCTTCACGAAACGTTACCTGCTTGTCGGTAACGTCCACCATGTTGGCGCGCCCCTGGGAATCAAGATGGGTCAGCATGTTTGGCCTTCCGTTATACAGAGGCCCTTGATTCTACTATGGACGAACAGGATAAGCAGGAAACTGGCAATATCCTTTGCCGGTTTCCTGCCAGGAGGTCATTACATATGCGCTTCGGCGTACTCGGCCAGCACCGAGCGAGGCACGCCTTGCAACGTAATATGCACCCCGTGGGGGAAGCCCTTGAAACGCTCGCTCAGATACGTCAATCCTGAACTGGTTGCTGACAGATACGGCGTATCGATCTGCGCCAGGTTACCCAGACAGATGACTTTTGAGCCGGCACCGGCGCGGGTAATAATGGTTTTCATCTGATGCGGCGTAAGGTTTTGGCACTCATCAATAAGGATCAGACTCTGCTGGAAACTACGCCCACGAATGTAATTCAAGGATTTGAACTGAAGCGGCACCTTACTCAGGATGTAGTCGACGCTGCTATGAGGACTTTCATCATCCATATGCAGCGCTTCCAAGTTGTCGGTAATGGCACCTAGCCATGGCTCCATCTTTTCCGCCTCGGTGCCGGGTAGGAAGCCAATATCCTCATCCAGTCCCTGAACGCTACGCGTCGCGATGATTCGACGATAACGCTTGGTAACCATGGTTTGTTCAATGGCTGCGGCCAGGGCAAGAATGGTTTTCCCCGACCCGGCGGCCCCGGTCAGGTTTACCAGGTGGATGTCAGGATCCAACAGAGCGAACAACGCTAGGCCCTGGTAGATGTCTCGAGGCCGAAGGCCCCAGGCCTCTTGATGCAGCAGAGGCTCCTGATGCATATCGAGAATGATGAGTTCATCATCTCGAACAGCCTTGACCCAACCAACGAACCCCTGCTCGTCGACAATGAAGTCATTGAGGTGCATTGGCGGCAAACTCTCGGACAGCTGTATCCGATGCCAGACGCGTCCTACATCCTGCCGTGAATCGACCTTGCTGACGCGATCCCAGAAAGAACCTTCAAGGGTGTGATAGCCACGCGACAACAGTGCAATATCATCTACCAGCTGATCGGTATGGTAATCCTCCGCATCAATCCCGCATCCCCGCGCCTTTAAACGCATGTTGATGTCTTTGGTTACCAGCACTACGCGCTCACCGGAATGGTGAGTACACAATTCAACCAGCTGATTGATGATGCGATTATCGTTGTGATTATCAGGCAGCCAGGTAACAGGGGCCGCCCGCTTGTTCATCAGAATGGAGAGATACCCTTTCGTCTCCCCTTTGCCGCGCGGTATGGGCACACCTTTTTCGGCATCCTGAGGAGAGGCCTCAGCAAGAACGGTATCAATCAGCCGAATCGCCTGACGGCACTCGGCAGCCACGCTATGTTTCCCGGTTTTTAACTTATCGAGCTCCTCCAACACCGTCATCGGAATAGCAACGTGATGTTCTTCGAAGTTCAGCAGTGCATTAGGATCGTGAATCAGTACGTTGGTGTCGAGCACATAGAGGGTGGGCTGGGTGGGGCGGGAGCGTCCATGATCATCCATACTCGTTCACCTCATCGAGAATCCCAACGGGACTCTTGTGGCCAGTCGACGGAGGCCAATACGGCGCTCCGCAGCGAAAGGTGCCACCACACCTCGGGGCTTCAGGGCCAAGCCTGCAACTCAAGGGCAACCCCGTTCGTGCAGCGGACATCTTGGTAATACCCTAATCTTTGAGCAGGCAAAACCCCTTTTTTCTAACTGGACACCATTTTTTTCTTATTGGCTAATACCACTGGCAACGTTGCCGATGTGGTACTAAAGTTTTTACCCGCTGTTTACAGAGCCTCCTACCTTCATATGCCATATAGCTTTTTCCAACTGGAGCTACGTTTTGTGCACGGCCTACAATGAGCCGTTAATCGAAAGGAGCTCTATACCATGCTGATGGTGATTTCACCCGCCAAAACCCTTGACTACGAAACACCGCCAGCCACTCGGCGCTATACACAGCCTGAATGCCTCGACGACGCTCAAGCGTTGATCAATCAGCTCGTTACGCTTTCGCCTGCCGATATCGCAAAACTCATGGGAGTTTCAGACAAGATCGCCGGCCTTAACGCTGCACGCTTTGCCAGCTGGTCTCCAGACTTTACGCCTGAAAACGCCAAACAGGCTCTACTGGCCTTCAAGGGTGACGTCTATACCGGCTTAGCGGCTGAGGATTTCGACGATGCTGACTTTGACTTTGCCCAGACACACTTGCGCATGCTGTCCGGCCTTTATGGCATCTTGCGTCCTCTGGACCTTATGCAGCCCTACCGGCTGGAGATGGGAACCAAGTTGGTCAACTCACGCGGCAAGGACCTTTACGCCTTCTGGGACACGCACATCACACAGCGATTAAATGATGCGTTGGAAAATCAGGGCGACGACATTCTCATCAACCTGGCCTCGAACGAATATTTCGGCTCCGTCAAACGTGCACAACTCAAGGGCCGCGTTATCGATATCGAGTTTCGGGATCTTAAAGGCGGTCAATACAAGATCATCAGCTTCTATGCAAAAAAAGCCCGTGGACTCATGACGCGTTACATTATAAAAAACCGGTTACGAGACCTTGCCGATTTAAAGTCATTTGATGTTGAAGGGTATGTTTTTAGTGAACAATCTTCTACTCAGGAAAAATTGATCTTCCTGCGAGACAATATTGTTTAAATGAACAGATAATTTCTTCATATAAGCCTTCCCTATTAATCATGCTTAGTTTCGCCTGCCTGCTTTTGTTAAAGCAGATGAAAATTTTACAATGGAGATAGATCCAATGAGCGCACCCGACACCAGCTCTACACAAAGGCAACACCTACGCGTTCAGCTACCAGCCAGGATCCGGTATCAAGGCGCCCACCGTGAAGGCATGGAGCATCAATTGCTTGAGCTTTCCATAGGCGGATTTAGCTTTATCTCAAAATCGATTACCGCCCGTACTGGCGATAACCTCAAGGGCAAACTGCTTTTTTCAATCAACTCCCTTAGTCTTGCTATTGACGTAACATTTGAAATCAAATCAGTTGACCGGGATACAGGTCGGGTGGGTTGCGCCTTTTATAACCTCGCCCCCAAAGAACTTTCTGCGCTTCAATATCTGATTGAGGCTTATCGCTTTAATGATGACGTTACCGTCAGTCATATGATCGACTCGGCATTTGCCCAGAAACGGCTAAGCAGAGGAGCCGCCGGGCTTATAAAAGAAAGCGGAACAGTACCACTCATCGAAGGGCGGTTTGAATTCGATGAGTATCACCTTGTTCTGCCAGGCTCGTCAGTCGACTTTTATCTGTTCGATGAGCAACAGCCAAGGTCAGGGATCATTACCTCCTTAACGCTTGAGGCAGCTGGCGCCACTTACGTAGTCATTGCGACCATTGAGCCTGGAACACAAATTCCCGTGGCCTATACAGGTACCCCTGTAAAGATCTTCGCTGCCTCTCACGCCTAGCCGTACCTCCTCTCTTGCAGCTCTAAACAAGGGCTGCTTTTCTCCTTCGTGGCTTGACCCAGATCACAAAAAGAAAAGAAGCCACTTTTTTCGGTGAACGATTCACAGAAAAGAAGTCTCAGAGGAACTAGCGTTACTACAGTTGATTCCTGCCCTGGCATTTTGGAGTGCTTAGGCTTTAATGAACTTTTTTAAGAGCACTATGTCAATGAAGACCTTGATGGCACAAAGGAATCATTCGAGCCATCTTCCTAAATTATCATTCTAATCAGCGGTAACGATCATCGTTTGGGTGGAGCAATTCAATGCTTATTAGCCTGGGGATGATGTACTGCCTATAAGCTGTAATTAATTTGTAATTAAAAAAGCTAACTAATTAGCCTGGCTTTTATTTTTTATTTCATAACCCTGCTCAAGCAGGAACTAGAAGCACGGACGCTTCGTCCCGCCCGAAGGGACTGCGACCTACAACTCAGCAAGCGCTGAAGGAGAATGCCATGATTCCAGTGATTCTTTCCGGGGGAAGCGGTTCACGACTCTGGCCGCTATCTCGAAAAATGTATCCAAAGCAGTTCCTGGCTTTGGCAAGCGAAAAGACCCTGTTCCAGGAAACCATATCAAGACTGGCCTGCGAAGAACGCATGCAGCAGCCCTTGATTGTTTGCAATATCGAGCACCGCTATATTGTTGAGGAGCAGCTCAAGGCTGTTAAGGAAGGTCTGAAGTAGCCCTGTATTTCCGGTCGACTTCAGCCCTCGCTGCTTTTGAAAGCGGGCCGTCGATCAAAATCGACCAGGTAACC
>NZ_KI517367.1:846779-981779 GCF_000478505.2 Pseudomonas sp. HPB0071
GGCGTCGGCGAAGGTCATCTGCTTCATGGAAAAACTCGGCTGGCGGGATCGGCGTATTTCACCAGATTCGGGAAGTCTTTTTCAGACCTTCCTTAAGTGCCAGCCTCAGTCCTTGATCATGGAACCGTTTGGTCGCAATACGGCTCCTGCCGTAGCGATTGCTGCCATGAAGTTGTTGGCCGATGGCAAAGATGAACTGATGCTGGTTCTGCCAGCAGACCATGTCATCGAAGATATCGATGCGTTTAAAGCATCCTTGAATTCGGCCACCGAAGCCGCTGAAAAAGGCGAAATGGTGCTGTTCGGTATTCCTGCACTGCGCCCGGAAACCGGCTACGGCTATATCAAGGCAACCCACTCAGCCAACCTGCCTGAAGGGGTCAATCGCGTCGAGCGCTTCGTAGAGAAGCCAGACGCCATTCGCGCGACCCAATACGTAGAATCTGGGGATTACTACTGGAACAGCGGTATGTTCATCTTCCGCGCCAGCCGCTTCCTGGAAGAGCTGAAGCTGCACGATCCTGATATTTACGATACCTGCCTGCTTGCGCTTGAGCGCAGCCAGGTTGATGGCGATCACATCATTATCGACCGCAACTCGTTTGCCGTCTGCCCGGACAACTCCATTGACTATGCTGTCATGGAAAAGACCACTCGCGCTTGTGTAGTTCCAATGTCTGCCGGTTGGAACGATGTAGGCTCCTGGTCAGCCATCTGGGATGTGCATGACAAGGATAGCGATGGCAACGTTACCAAAGGTGACGTGATTCTGCACGAAGCCCGTAACTGCCTCGTTCACAGCACCAACAAGCTGGTCTCCCTGATCGGCATCGAAGATGTCGTGGTTGTAGAGACCAAAGATGCGGTCATGATCGCACACAAGGATAAGGTCCAAGACGTCAAGAAGGTGGTCAACAAGCTCGAAGCGCAAGGTCGCCAAGAGGTCAAGAGCCATCTGGAAGTGTTCCGTCCTTGGGGCTCTTACGATTCCGTCGACATGGGTCAGCGCTTCCAGGTCAAGCGTATCACTGTCAAACCAGGCGCTCAGCTGTCTCTGCAGATGCACCACCACCGCGCCGAGCACTGGATCGTGGTCTCTGGCACAGCGCAGGTCACGTGCGATGACAAGACCTTCCTGCTGACCGAAAACCAGTCCACTTACTTGCCGATGACGTCTGTACATCGCTTGGCCAATCCTGGCAAGGTACCGCTGGAAATCATTGAAGTACAATCAGGTGGCTACCTGGGCGAAGATGATATCGTTCGCTACGAAGACGTTTACGGTCGCGTCGACGCACCACAGACCAAGAGCACTAACGCTGTAGCGCGTTAATCGCTCTGAGCTGAGCCAAGAGAAAAATAAAAATAAGAGTCCTCTTGTCTCCAGATTCAACAACACCGGCCCAGCGCCGGTGTTGTGCTTTCTAGGCCGAAGTGATCTCAATCGCTAAAGCAGGTACCCTGGATCCTTTCAGCTCTTGCAACCTTATCAGGACGTTATTTTCCATGACGCCATCCACGCCCCTTCCTCACCTTGTTTCCCATTCTGATCTGGATGCTGTATGCGATCAGTACGATGGATTTATTCTCGACCTATGGGGGGTACTGATTGACGGCTACGACGCCTTTCCCGGTGCGCAGAACTGGCTAGCACGGCGTGCAACCGAAGGCAAACCTGTCTGGTTCCTGAGCAACGCATCCCGTGATGCCGCTTCCATGACGGATCACCTGGTTGAACTGGGTATCGCTCGAGAGCAATTTGCCGGTATAACGACCTCAGGGCAGCTGGCCATCGACGCCATTAGCCAGGAACCAGCGCTGGCACAGGGGGGTATCTATCTGACCGGACCTGGCGAAGGTCAGACTGGCTGGCCCGAGCACATACGCAGCCGATTCGTGACCGACATCCAACAGGCATCCCTCATCCTAGGTGTAGGGAGCTTCCCTCAGGATGAGCTGACGCTTCGTCAGGCCCCGCTTAAGAACTTCACACATTTACCGTTTCTCTGCGCCAACCCTGATCGCACAGTAGTCTCTGGCGGCCTACCCTACTACGCCGCCGGTAAGCTGGCCGACTACTTCGCTTCGCTGGGCGGAAGTGTGCGCTGGTACGGAAAGCCTGATCCCTATGCGTTTCTTTGTGCTCAACGAGAACTGGCAACCTTGGGCGCCACCAGGCTGCTGTTTGTGGGTGACTCACTGGTCACCGACGTACCGGGTGCAGTTTCGGCCAACATTGATTGCTTATGGCTGGCGTCAACTGGAATCCACCGCGAGGCATTGGGTGCGGAGTTCAATGAGCAACCGGAGCAAGAGCAACTTGAGCGCTTCCTGATGGATTATTCGATACGCCCTCAATATGTCGCTGCTGGTCTAGTCTAAAGAGACTAAACCCTAACGGAGATCCGTTGCCCGTGAGAAAGAATGTCGTTATCTATAATCGTCTTCCCGCTCCACTGGTTCAACAGTTGAGCGAAGCCTTTAACGTTACCGTCATTGATACTCAGGGCAATGTCGATGAGCAGTTCCAGCATGCCCTCCTTCACGCACACGGCCTGATTGGTGCCAGCAAGACACTAGGCCGCCATGAGTTGCAACATGCAGAAAACCTGGAAGTAATTTCCAGCGTTTCGGTTGGATATGACAGCTATGACGTGCCCTACCTGTCCGAGCAGGGCATTCTACTGACCAACACCCCCGATGTACTGACCCAGACCACAGCAGACCTTGGATTTGCTCTGCTGATGAGTACCGCTCGCCGCCTGCCTGAGCTGGATGCCTACACCAAAGCAGGGCAATGGACAAAAGGCATAACGGAAGAGCATTTCGGTACGGACGTTTATGGAAAGACGCTGGGAATCGTAGGTATGGGTCGCATAGGTGCAGCCATTGCAAAGCGCGGCCACTTCGGCTTCGACATGCGGATTCTTTATCATGCAGGCAGCCGCAAGCCCGAGCTGGAGAAAGAATTCAAGGCAGAGTATCGAGACCTTGAATCTCTGCTTCAGGAATCCGATTTTGTTTGCCTGGTAGTCCCTCTGACAGAGTCCACTCGCCAGATGATCGGCGCCCGTGAACTAAGACTCATGAAGCCCAGCGGTATTCTGATCAATATTGCGCGCGGGCCAGTGGTTGATGAAGCGGCTCTAATCGAGGCGCTTTCCAACCAGCAAATTCGTGGCGCAGGCCTGGATGTTTTTGAGCAGGAACCGCTTTCATCATCGCCCCTGTTTTCGCTGAAGAATGTCGTCACCTTACCGCATATCGGTTCAGCGACTCACGAGACACGGTATGCCATGGCAGAGCGCGCCGTCTCCAATCTGACAGCCGCCTTAAGCGGCAATCGGCCACAGGATTTGGTTAATCCTGAAGTATGGAAGGGTTAAATCAAGCCAATCTGAAACCAGCGCTTAACAGCAGACTCTTTAGATAAGCCATGCTTTCGTAATTAAGTGATATCTATTTGAGCAACCTGAGCGACTTCAGTACGGGGACGCTTTCGGTCTGTGGCACAATTACCCGTTTGTGCTTCGTGTTACAGGCTTCATATGCGTCTACGTTTCGACCATCTGCACTGGCAAGACTGGAAAGGCTCCTTTACTGAGCGCAACTATGAGCGTGGCCGGCGCTATGCTCAAGAAGGTTACGCCACGGTCCGGTCAGCCGCCGATGGGCTGGTCTATGCCATATGCAGCAGTCCTTCAGGATTGGATTACCGCCAATCCATCACGCTCAAGCCTGGTCCAAGAGGTTGGTTTGTTGATGGCCGGTGCACATGTGGGGCTGGCAGAAACTGCAAGCATACTGCTGCCGTGCTGTTCGAGCTGGAGCGCCTTCAGCGGGCCGGCAGCCCTCCTCCTCGCCGCGAAGCAGCCGAGACAGCCATCAATCTGGTCAAGCCGCCCAAGCCATTGTTGGTATTGGGTAGCCACACACAGGTTGACTATGATCGGCAAACCGCACGCATGCGCCCCGTCACCCGCCACAGGGCTGCCCTGGCGTTTCTTTACGACGGCAAAAAAGTGTTCGGCAAGCCTGTACCGGGTCGTAGTAGCGCGGCAACGCTGCCAACACGCCACAGTGAAGCCGAGCAGCGCCTACGACAAGTCTTACAGGACGCAGGCCTCCGAGTAGCGACACGGCGAAGCGCAGCCTTGCCCGAAGATGCGGGCGAGATGTTTGAAATGCCTGATGACTCCAGTTGGCTGCGCTTTATCGAAGTCACACTTCCGCAGCTGCGTGGAGCGGGCTGGCAGATAGATATGCGTCCAGAATTCGCCTTTGAGCTGACCGAGGTGGAGAATTGGTACGGCGAAATTGAGGAGGCGCCTGATCATGAATGGTTTGATCTGGAGCTCGGCATCGTCGTACAAGGGCGGCGCGTCAGTCTGCTGCCTATCCTGATCGATCTTATCCGGCGGGATCCCCAATTATTCGAACCGGGAGCACTGGCCAGACGCTCTGACGATGAGCGCCTGCTGCTCCGCGTGGAAAGCCCTGCTGCACGCAAGCAAGGACGCCCCACACGTATCGCCCTGTCTCTAGGTAGACTAAAGCCCTTGCTTGCCGCACTCATGGAACTGCATGGGCATTCGTTACCTGCTAATACCAAGCAGATACGCCTGTCTCATCTGGACGCCGCACGGCTGGCTGAACTTGAAGAAAATATCCCACTGACATGGCAGGGTGGTGAGCAGCTCAGAAACTTCGCCCATCGACTACGCCATTACTCAGCTTCGCCTCTGCACGTTCCGGAAAGCCTGCGTGCTGAGTTAAGACCGTATCAGCGCGATGGCCTGGCTTGGTTGCAGGCACTTCGCGAGCTGGATGTGGGAGGGATCCTGGCCGATGACATGGGTCTTGGTAAGACCTTGCAAACCCTGGCTCATATCCTGGTCGAGAAAACGGCTGGCCGGTTGACCAGCCCTGCCATGATCGTCATGCCTACCAGCCTGATACCTAACTGGCAGGACGAAGCAGCCAAGTTCACACCCGAGCTGAAAGTACTGGCCCTCCACGGTACTCAACGGCGTAACCTGTTCGAGCGGATACCTGAGCACGATATCATCCTGACTACCTACGCCCTGCTACCGCGCGATGCCGAGCAGTTGGCCAGCTTCTCCTTTCATCTTCTGGTATTGGATGAAGCACAATCCATTAAGAATGCGGCAACCAAAGCGGCACAAGCGGCGCGGGGACTCAATACGCGACACCGTCTATGCCTGACGGGCACCCCGCTGGAAAATCATCTGGGTGAGCTTTGGTCTCAGTTCCACTTCCTGATGCCAGGCTGGTTAGGCGATATAAAAGACTTCAAGCGCGACTACCGAACGCCGATCGAAAAAAATGGCGATACCCAACGCCTCGCCCAATTAAAGGGACGAGTAAAGCCTTTCATTCTGCGTCGTACCAAACAGCGAGTAGCCAGCGAGCTGCCACCCAAGACGGAAATTGTCCAGTTGGTCGAGCTGACTCAGCCACAGCGCGATCTTTATGAAACGGTACGTGTTGCACTTGATGAGAAGGTCCGTAGCGAAATCTCCAAGAAAGGCTTGGCCAGAAGCCAAATTATCGTTCTTGATGCACTGCTGAAACTCCGCCAGGTCTGCTGCGATATCCGACTGGTCAACGGCAACGAAACATCCGCCAAGTCGTCTGGAAAGCTACTCGGCTTGCTGGAACTGCTCGAAGGCCTATTGGCCAATGGTAGTCGTGTCCTGCTGTTCTCGCAGTTCACTTCCATGCTGGCGCTGATCCAGCAGGCACTGGATGAAAAAAGGATCGACTATGTCACCCTTACCGGTGAAACCCAGGATCGCCGTACGCCTGTCGAACAGTTTCAGTCCGGTGAGGCCCCGGTTTTCCTGTTGAGCCTTAAAGCAGGCGGTACGGGACTCAACCTGACTGCGGCCGATACGGTGATTCACTTCGACCCCTGGTGGAACCCTGCGGCGGAGAGCCAGGCCACAGACCGTGCCTATCGCATAGGGCAAGATAAGCCGGTTTTTGTGTACAAGCTCATTGCAAGAGGCACCCTGGAAGAGAAAATCCAGCAATTGCAGTATGAGAAATCCCGTATTGCCGCAGGGATTCTTGAGGAGAACACAGCCGACTGGCGAATGTCGGAAGCGGATATCGAAGCGCTTTTCACCCCATTGGGTAAATAGACTTTCCTCCTTGGCCGTTCTGCTTGTCTGAGCAGAGCGGTGCATCACTCGAGAAGCGGTCTAAACTTGTCAAACATAATAAAGTCCATATCCCTTATGATCTGGATGCTGTTTGTCTGCGCTTACACTACTTTGGCATGGGGTTTGGGAGATTGCGATGGAGTTACCGCGCCAAGCCTGCCTGGATGCGCTCAACCGTGAGCCACCTGCTATATTTGAGGCAGCACTCTGGATAGCCGCCGAACATGACCTGACCTTTCAGCCTGAAATGGCTCAGCATCTTCTGACGGATCTCATTCCTTCTGTCGAGGCAGCGATTGATCATCAAGGCTCGTCCGCCGAGCGCGCGCAGCAGCTCGTACGCCGGATGATCGAGCTGGGTTTTCACGCCGATGACTGGCCGCTGAAGCCTCAGGCAGCGTTGCTGCACAAGGTGCTGGCTCGTCGAAGGGGACAGCCACTTTCCTTATCACTGATCGCGATGGAGCTGGCCCGCAGACTGGACATTCCTCTGGTTGGCGTCAACTTTCCAGGCCATTTCCTGCTACGTGTCCCTGAGGCGGATCACCTGCTTGACCCTACCAGTGGAAGACGACTTTATTCCAAGGATTGCCGCGGACTGCTCGCCTATCAGTTTGGTCCACATGCCCAGCTGCAAGCGCAGCACCTACGCACTGCTCAGCCTCGCGAACTGCTCCAGAGACTGTCTCGAAATCTTCGTCAGTTGCATGAATTTGATAACCAACTATTGGCAGCCCTGAAAGATGCGCAGCGGGTACTGGAAGTAGGGCCGCCCAGCGTCTCGGATCATCTGGCTCGTGCAGAACTGTATAGCCGGCTGGACTGCCCTCAGGCCCAGCGTTATGACCTTGAGCATGCCCTATTGTTAAGCGATGACCCAGCCGAGCAACTGCACCTAAGCCATCGCCTGGCCGCGCTGAGTGATAGTCGCCGCCGTCTTCACTGATAGGCATGGAAATATGCCTTAACAGCCAGAACCTTCTGTCTCCAGCCAGGCGGATATCAAGTCCTGCCAAGCACAGCCGATAGCCAAGCAACCTCCTTTACGCTGTACTTAGCAGGACCTAAGCAATGACCCTTCGTAACTTGAATATCGCACCTCGTGCTTTCCTGGGGTTTGCGTTCATAGCTGTACTCACTTTGTTCCTGGGTGTTTTCTCGCTCTATCAGATGCGTGATATCCGCCAGAACAGTATTAACTTTGAACAGAATGTGCTCCCCAGCATAACCAGCCTGGATGAAATTACATCGCTAACCCTGCGCCTGCGCGTGCTCTCCTATCGTTTGCTTATCAACCGCGAACCGGAGAATCTGCAAAAGACGTTGGCATTGTTTGATCAGCGGATCAGTCAGGTTGAAGCTGCGCGGACACGCTATGAGAAGCTGATTGCATCGGAGGCGGAGCGCGGCTTTTATAACGATTTCCAAAAGTTGTGGGGTGATTATCTTCAGCTGAAGAACCGCATGATGCAGCTCTCTTCAGCAAATCAACTTGATGAGCTTAAGGCTGTACTTAACGATGAGCTTCTGAAGAACTCTGACGCAATCAATGCGGTGTTAGGCAAACTTGTCGATATCAATGCAGACTCAACGACAAAGTCTAATCAGAGTGCTGCCCAGAGCTATTCCACCTCTGTTGCCACCGCTATTACTTTGTTGGTCATCGTTGCATTACTGACCGTACTCCTGGCCTGGCTGCTGACGCGCAGCATCGTGCAGCCGGTTGATCAGGCCCTGCGTGCGGCTGAAGAAATTGCCAGCGGTGACCTGACCAAGCACATTCAGGTTACCGGCAAGGATGAGCCCGCTCGTCTCTTGATGGCCATGCGTACCATGCAGGAAAAACTGCGTCATACGTTAGAGCGCATCTCAGGCTCCTCGAGCCAGTTGGCTGCCGCCTCTGAAGAGCTCAGCAGCATCACTGACGAGAGTGCACGTGGCCTGAATCGCCAGAATGACGAAATCCAGATGGCTGCAACGGCCGTAACGGAAATGAGCTCGGCAGTAGAAGAAGTGGCCCGCAATGCCATAACAACGTCCGAAGCCTCCAAGCACTCTGCCAGTGCGGCTCAGGAGGGTCAGGGTCGCGTACTGGAGACCGTTTCGTCCATTGAGCACATGACCTCGGAGGTTCAGACGACCGCATGTCTGGTCGGTGAACTTGCCAGTCAATCACGCGATATTGGCAAGGTGCTTGATGTGATTCGTGGCCTGGCTGACCAGACCAACCTGCTGGCACTCAACGCCGCTATTGAAGCGGCCCGTGCGGGAGAGGCAGGTCGCGGCTTCGCTGTCGTCGCCGACGAGGTACGAGCTCTGGCGCATCGTACCCAGGAGTCGACTCGTGAAATTGAGCAAATGATCATGAGTATCCAGAATGGCACTGAGCAGGCCGTGAACTCAATGGAGTCCAGCACGACCCGAGCAGGTTCTACGCTGGAAGTGGCTCGTCGTGCCGGCGAAGCGCTGGAAGAAATCACCCGCGCCATCAGCGAGATTAACGAGCGCAACCTGGTCATTGCCAGCGCAGCCGAAGAGCAGGCACAGGTAGCCCGCGAAGTAGACCACAATCTGGTCAATATTCGGGATCTGTCAGTCCAGAGCTCGGAAGGTGCTCGTGATACCACGGCAGCCAGCCAAGAGCTGTCGCGCCTGGCTGTTGAGCTGAATACCTTGGTATCTCATTTCAAGGTTTAAGGATGAACGTGGTGCAAGGATGCACCCCCTCCATCAAAGCACCCAGATCAGCAGTTGGGCGCCCAACAGATTGAACAAGCCGGTCAGTACCATCGTCAGTCCGGCCACTGTCCCCTCCTCAATGCCTACTTCGTAAGCGCGGCTTGTACCGGCACCATGGGCACCTACACCGAACATCGCACCTCGCGCCAGAGCAGAGCGCAACGGAAGAAAGCGCAGAAGAAGGCTACCCACCACAGCGCCAAAAACACCTGTGACCAGTACGAAAGCAGCGGTCAATTCAGGTGCCCCCCCCAGGTCCTTGGACATAGGCATGGCAAACGGTGTCGTAATCGAGCGTGGCAGCAGGGATAACGTGACAGGCGCTTCCAGAGCCAGCAAATGGGCCAATAGCCAAGAGCTGAAAATTGACACAAAGCTGCCTACTACAATGCCGGCCATAAGTGCTCGCCAATAACGGACCAGAAGTCGACGCTGCTGCCAGATCGGTACGGCAAACGCGACGGTAGCCGGCCCAAGCAGGCCGATCAGCCAACCGGTGTAGTGGGAATACTGCGCATAGCTCGTGCCTGTCGGAATGGCAATTAGATAAAGAATAGTCGGCACAAAGACAATAGGAGCCAGCACATACCACTTGATGCGCTTGTAAATCATCCGGCTCAGAATATACCCACCCAACGTCAGAAGCAGCCAGAACACGCCAGTCCAATCAAGCATCCTGGCGGCTCCTGCGACGAAACATCCATTCCACCGTCAAAGCGGTACTGATCATGACCAGAAGCGTGCTGAAGCACACCGCCATAAGAATACGGATGCCCTCTTCCCGGACGAGAGGCCCATAATCAAGCAAACTCATCAGCGCTGGGATGAAAAACAGCAGCATCTCACCGACCAGCACACGGGCACCGCTTTCAAGCCACTCTGGCTTTATCACTCGCAGCGCAAGAGACAGCAGAAGGATCGCCAGACCTAGAACACCTGCTGGGATAGGCAAACCGAAATACTGCCCAAGCCATCCGCCTAGCCACCAGATACCTAACAACACAGCCAACTCAACCAGCGTCCGCATGTAACGGGGAACCATAAGACATCCATTACGTTTAACTGGCTTCAAGGATACGCCCGGCCTTACTATCCCAGAAGCGAATTATTAGAATCAGAGCCATTCCAAAATGGAATTCAAACAACTCCGCATGTTTGTCGAGGTTGTACGCCAGGGCGGTTTTACTGCCAGTACACGCGTGCTTCACGCGACTCAATCGACCGTCAGCAAGCAGATTGCCCATCTGGAGCAAAGTCTGGGGTTGCGTCTGCTGGATCGGACAGGCCCCGCCCTACAATTGACCGATGCAGGACATGTTGTGCTCAAACATGCTGAGCACATATTGCGCCAACACCGCGAAATGCTGACGGAGCTGGATGATCTGGCCCGCCTGGGTCAAGGACAACTACGCGTTGGGCTACCCATTCTGGGTGCAGAAACATTGTTTGCAGCCCCCTTTTCCCTCTACCGTAAGCGCTATCCGCAAATTACGGTTCACTTGGTGGAAGGTGGCAGCAAGCTCATGGAGGAGTTGGTCATAAAGGGTGATATAGAGATTGGTGGCTGTCTTACCCCTAATGATCCTTCTTTTGATTATCAACCTTTTTGCAATGAGCCTTTGGATGCCGTGCTGTCATGTATTCATCCATTGGCCAATAGGCCCCGATTGGCGTTAGCGGAGCTGGCCGCTACGCCCTTCTTGCTATATCAGCAGAGCTATACCTTGAACGATCGACTGTTACAGGCGTGCCGCGAAGCGGGCTTTACGCCCCAAGAAGGTGGCAGAAGTGGACAGGCGGACTTTCTAATAGCATTGGCAGCAGCAGGACAAGGCGTTGTTCTCCTACCCCGAATCGTGGCCCAAAAGCTGATACGTCCCGATGTCGTACGCATTCCTCTGACCCAACCTGACCTCCGGTGGGACGCCTCCTTTATCTGGCGGCGTGGTGCATACCTTTCCCGGGCGGCAAGAGCCTGGCTCGATCTCATGCAGGAAGTCAGCCTGGAGCAATTCGGCAAACTGGATACTTGAGTCTGAATATCTTGAATTAAAGTCTGCCATGACAACATAGTCATCAAGCCATAAGCGCCTGATGACCTAGCAGACTACCGTTCCCCTCAGCGGATCAAGGCTGTTATCAGACGATCCAGCCACGGCTCCGCGTCTGTTTCGGGAGTAACGGTTTCACTGGCATCGAGCTTTAATATAGGCAGCACTTCCTGCAGTCCAAGCTCGGCAAACAGCTCCTGCATTTGCATGCCACCACCACAGTAAGTATCGCCGTAGCTGGCGTCCCCCAAACCGATCACGGCTGCGGGCCTGCCACGCCAATCCGGAAGCGTATCGCGCAGCGCATAGTAAAGCGGCTGTACGTTGTCCGGCAGCTCTCCCATTCCGGTTGTCGATGTCACGGCAAGAAACGCATCGGCATCGAAAGCCAGCAAATCGTCCAGTCCTCCACGCAAATTGAGCCAGACCTCATGCCCACCTGCCTCCAGAATCTGCTTGGCGTGCCTGGCGACCTCCTCAGCCGTGCCGTAAACAGAGCCACATAAAATGGCGACCTTCATGACACCTCCTTAATCACTGGTATGCCTAACCTTACCATGCTGCCCTTTGGTTCACACACAGCGCTTCTTGCACTGACATGACGCCTACTACTTATGTCTAGCCAGCGCTCATCGGCATTTAACGCAAATGGAATGAACCTTGTATATGCTTGCACAGCCTGATACTCAGGCGATCGAAGCACTCCAAAACGAGTCGCTTCCTGTTCTCGACCGCAGTGCCTACCCGGCGCTGTGTGATCAGACCGTCCTATCCGGATAGTTGCATGTGGAGAGTTCTATGATGCATCCCGTCACCCTGATGGTGGCTCGCCGTGTCGCCGATGGCTGTTACGATAATTTTCTCGAATGGCTCCGCGAAGGTGAGCGCTTGGCGACCTGCTATGAAGGCTATCTTGGATCGGGCGTCCTCTCCCCGCCGCCAGGCGATAATGAAGTCCAGATCGTGTTTCGTTTTTCTAATGAGCAGACATTAGGTGCCTGGGAACATTCCTCGACGCGTCAGCACTGGCTTGAGCGGGGCAAGGATCTCTTCGAGCAGCCGCAGGAGCTTCGTGCACAGGGCCTTGATACCTGGTTTGGCGATGCCCGCCGCACACCCCCTCGCTGGAAGCAAAGCATTGCTGTCTGGCTTGCGTTCTTTCCTGTATCGCTGCTATTCAATGCCTTGTTAGGCGACAGGTTGGCTGGGTTGCCACTGGTACCCAGAATATTGCTCAGCACCCTGATCCTGACCCCTATCATGGTGTGCTTCTTTATCCCATGGGTAACTCGCCTGCTTTCCGGCTGGCTCAATAGTGATGCCTCGCAGGCTCGCCGGAGAACACTCCGGCCTGCTACGACCCGTCATTCATGATGTCACGATGGTGAAGGGTTTGCGATAATCGAAAGCTGTCTGCAGAGTATCGAAGCTCTAGCAGACAGCCCTTTCGTCTGTCGGAGCCCCATCCCATGCATCACACGTTTGCTGCCCCGCTGATTATCACGGGCGCCAATAAACGAGTCGGCCTTGCCTTGACCAAGACGTTGAGCAGTCAGGGGTATGAGATCGTAGCCACGTACCGCAACGATCCTGGCGAGCTGGTGACGCTGGAAAATGTTTACCCTTTTCAGGTAGACCTGACCTCCGTTGAAGACAGGCAACAGTTTATCGACTATGTACTCACTTGCGCTAAAAGCCTGCGCGGTATCATTCATAATGCATCGCTTTGGCTGAACGACTCGCTTCATCATTTCCAGACCATGTATCAGGTACATCTCGAAGCGCCGTATCACCTGAACCTGGCTCTGGAGCCGCTCCTGCTTGCCAGTACGCGCGCCGATATCATCCACATTTGTGACGACAGTGCCTCCCGAGGCAGCAAGAATCACATCGCCTATGCAGCGACCAAGGCGGGGCTGAGTAACATGACCCTGTCGTTCGCTGAAAAGCTCGCACCTACTGTCAGAGTGAATACCATTGCTCCCGGCCTCCTTATTTTCAAAGAGGACAGCAGTGCTGATTATCAGGAGGCTACGCTGAAAAAGGCTCTACTTCCGTATGAGCCTGGAGCCGCGCCGATCATCGAGGCTGTGACCTATCTGTTGCAGTCTACCTATACAACAGGCAGTACGGTTACGGCCAATGGTGGCCGCCACCTGCGTCATTCGAAGAATGCCTGATTGTCCCAGGCATTCATTTTTGGAGGAATCGATCCATGACCGAACAAGAGCGCATTGAGCTGGAGGCTGCGGCCTTTCGTACATTGGTAGAACATTTGCGCAAGCGTACCGACGTACAAAACATCGACCTGATGAACCTGTCAGGCTTTTGCCGGAACTGCCTATCGAAATGGTATAAGGCGGCGGCGGACGAAAAGGGCGTGGAACTGAGCATGGACGATGCACGTGAAGCCGTCTATGGAATGCCGTATGCCGAGTGGAAATCGCGTTACCAGAAGGAAGCCACACCTGAACAGGCTGCTGCTTTCAAGGAGAGTGCCAAGCCATGACTCCCCTTGAGACCTTTCGCGCTCGGCTTCGTAGTGATGAGCATCTGTTTGCCGGTACCCTGGCTTTCATTGCAGATCACTATGATTACACGCCTCAAGCCTTTGTAAATGGTTCGGTAGAAAACGCAGTTGGCCAAAATGAAGGCTCCTGCAAAACCCTAGGCCTTGCGCTGCTGGAGAGCTTCGAGACACAGGAAGCCCTGTTGGCCTTTGGGGAGCATTACCGTAGCGTTATTGCGACTCCTGAAGGTGCTGATCACGCCAACATCCGTTCGCTGATCACCCATGGTCTGGCGGGCGTCCGCTTCGCCCAGCTGCCATTGGCAGCAAAACAGTCGGTTTGATCTGTCGCTTGCGCCTTGATCCGAAACGATCAAGGCGCAACAGTGTTACTCATAGCTTGTTCGCGCTCAATGGCAAGATCCTACTTACCTAATTGAATCAAGCCGTGCCTTCAGCTCATGGGTCAGTAATAATAGGCAGCGACTGCTTTCTAAACCTGTGACTGCCAATGCGCCTATCTCGCTTTTACGTCGACCTTCCCCTTTCGCTCGGGCAACAGATCCTCCCTGAAGCACAGGCTCATTATATGGGACGTGTATTACGTCTTACCTCGGGTACAGCCGTACAGCTATTCGATGGGTCTGGCTATGAATACAAGGGAGTGCTAACCGAGATCGGGAAAAAATCGGCGCACGTGGACATACAGGAGCGCTTTTCCGGAATGGAGGAATCAACGCTTCGTGTCCATTTAGGGCAAGGTCTTTCCCGAGGGGAAAGAATGGATTGGGCTATACAAAAAGCGACAGAACTGGGCGCTGCCGAAATCACTCCTGTCATGACGGAGCGCTGCGAGGTGCGCCTGAAAGATGAGCGAGCCGACAAGCGTCTTCTACATTGGAAGCAGGTCGCTATTAGCGCCTGTGAGCAGTGCGGACGTTCAACCCTCCCTATCATCCATGCCCCCGTCACGCTAGCCGAGTGGCTTGGAAAGGTCGAGGCCGATTTGAAGCTTGTACTTCATCCCGTTGCGGAGCCGCTTACCAGCCACACACCACCCTCTAGTCTCGCCTTTCTGATAGGCCCAGAAGGTGGTCTTACTGATAACGAGGTGGCAGAGTCCCAGAAGGCCGGTTTTGTTTCTGCACGTCTGGGACCGCGTGTACTCAGGACTGAAACAGCGCCGGTTGTGGCGCTGGCTGTAGCACAGCAGCTCTGGGGAGACTTCTAGAAGGTTAGAAAGCCTGGTCTCAACCGGGCTTTCTGATTAGATCACTCCGATTTCAGCCAGCTTTTCTTCCAGCGCAATCAGATCGGGAATCTTCACTACACTACCCTGATGCTTCACAGCTGCCAGCTCCAGAGGATCCAGAGGAACATCAGCCGACTCAAGGTCAGGTGTAACTCTCATGGAACGTGGAATACCTTGCACGAGGATGGCCAGGAAACGCACATGAGCACGCCCTCCCAAGGCATTGATGATCGCGACCCGGGCTGACGTACTGTTACGGTCAAACTGCAACGGCGCTCCCGAGGCGGCTTCGAAGCTGAGCAGCGGGAGCCGAAGGTCTCGCCACGCTACCTGCCCCAAACACCAGTCAGGCTGATCGGCCAGCTTGGCAACCGGTCGATACGGTATCAACTCAGCCACAGCAACGTTAGGCAGCAAAAGCGTGCGGTCCGTAAGGGAAAGCAGCAGTCCTGTCAGGTTTTCAGGTGTGCTTGTGAGTGCTGGTGTTTGGCTCATAGGAACTCCTTTCAATGAGCATGCTGCTTGGCTAGGCGGTTGACCAGCGCTTCGGCCAGCCCCCGCGGATCACTCGTGAACGAAGAGAATCCTGCCTCTCGAAGTGTCTCTGGCATACTGGCGCAACTACAACTGTCGGCGCTTTGAGTCCATATCTCCGCACCTCTTCGGCGCATATAGGCTGCCGAGCTGCTACCGTCATTACCCATGCCACTAAAAATGATCATGCCGCAACGCGAACCGAAATGTTGAGCCAGATTGAGCATCATCTGGTCGACCGAAGGCGTATAGGGCTCCGGCCATTTGCGGCTCAGGACATCCAGCTTGGAATCATTACGAAAGCTCAGCTCGTTCTGTGTTGGAACGACTATGACCTCACCACACCTGACTTCAAGTCCCGGCTGCGCAATTTGTACATGCCATTGACTGTGGCGACCTACCGCCATTGGAAGTGTCGCCTCAAAATTGGCATCGATATGCTGCGCATAAAGAAAGCCAATCGGCAGTCCGCCTGGCAAAGCGTCAAGAAAAGTCTTTACTGCATCCGGTCCGCCCAGCGATGCGGCCAACAGCCATACCTCTTTGGCAGACTCCCCCATCTGCAAGGGTGTTGAGGCCAGAGACGCTGGCAAACTCAGTCGCTCCGGACGCTCGGTATCAGCCAGAAGCGCCTGAAGGCTCGGACCAACTGCCTCGGTCGTATCACCCACCAAATGCTTCAGCTTGGTAATAAGACGGCGCTCCCAGCGCGGGAAAAGATCCGAGCTGAACTCAGGTGCCTGGCCTTCTCCAAAGAGGACAGGCGTAGAGGTATGTTCAAGCAGATCCTCCAGCACGTTGGAGTCTTCCGACTCAGCCAGATCCACCAGCCAAAGATCCGTCTCACAGGCTCGCAAGGCTTCCACATCAAGGCGCGTCGGATCGCTGTTGAATACCACCTGATAGCCGTTGCCAGCCAATACCTGTTGCAACACATACCGTTGCAACGAGGTATCAGCCAGAATGGCAACTCGAACTATTGCTTTCTCAGTCATTTACCTTGACCAACTGTTGGATGTGATTGAGAAGCTCATTTTCCTGGTACGGCTTGCCTAGGTAATGATTTACGCCAATAGTGAAAGCACGATCACGGTGCTTTTCGCCTGTGCGTGACGTAATCATGATGATAGGCAGGTCCTTGAGATGCTCATCGTGACGCACGAGTGAAGCCACCTCGAAGCCATCCATCCGCGGCATCTCGATATCAAGCAACAGGATATCGGGCTTGCGCTCCTGAAGTAGAGCAATCGCATCCACGCCATCCTTAGCGGTAATCACGTCCATCCCGCTCCGTTCAAGTAGACGGCTAGTCACCTTGCGAACCGTAACCGAGTCGTCAATCACCATAACCAGTGTCGGCCGCTCAACTTCGGTCTCCACGGCATAGTCGATCGCAATAGACAGGTCGGCCAGCGCGCCAACGGCACGAGCATAGCGGCTGCGAATCAAGGCCAGCAGGTCAAGAATCACGACTACTCGACCATCCCCTAGAATCGTAGCGCCAGAGATACCATGCACGCCGGTAAACTGTGGGCCTAGGCTCTTTACTACGATCTCTCGCGAACCGGCCAGGCTGTCGATCTGTATAGCCACGGCATGGTCATTCGAGCGCACCAAAATAACCGGCAAGGGAAGCGGTTGGTTGATCAGTTTAGGCCGTTGCCCATTTTCCAGCAGCTCACCCAAGTATTTCAGTTCATACGTCTGGCCTGCATACTCGAAGGAACGAGCACCGGCCTGATAGTAAGCCTCCAGCTCCGTCGCCGACACACGAACGATACCTTCGATTGTGTTCAGCGGAACTGCATACAGGTCCTCGCCAGAGTGCACCATCAGTGCCCGGTTGACCGACACCGTGAAGGGCAAACGGATCGAAAAGCTCGTTCCCTCTCCTGCAACCGAGTGAATGCCCATGGTTCCACCCAATTGTTTAACCTCTGAGTGGACCACGTCCATACCAACGCCGCGTCCGGAAATCTGAGTCACCTGTGCAGCGGTGGAGAAGCCCGACTCCAGGATGAACTGCATGACTTCCTGCTCGGAAAGCTCACTGCCCTCATCCATCAGGCCGCGCTCTATGGCTTTGCGACGTACTGCAGACAAATCGATACCACGGCCATCGTCAGAAAGCGTCAGCAGAATATCACCGCCCTCACGACTCAAGGAGAGGTGGATATTGCCCGTTTCGGGCTTGCCTGTTTCCTTACGTGCTTCACTGTTTTCGATGCCATGGTCTACCGCGTTACGCAGCATGTGCTCGAGCGGAGCGACAATGCGCTCCAGCACATTGCGATCCATTTCGCCTTCAGGGTTGTTTACCTCAAACTCAACCTGCTTTCCCAGCTCACCCGCCACCTGCCGAACAACGCGGCGCAGGCGTGGAACCATACGGTCGAAAGGCACCATGCGCGTACGCATCAGGCCTTCCTGAAGTTCCGTGTTGACGCGAGCCTGCTGTAATAGCAGGGTCTCCGCATCACGGTTACGGGATGCCAGTGTATTTTTCAGATCGAGCAAGTCAGACGCCGACTCGAACAAGGAGCGGGACAGCTGTTGCAGTTGCGAGTATCGGTCCATTTCCAGTGGATCGAACTCTTCATAGCCCGCACGCTCATGCTCATCCTGGTGACGGCTGAGGATCTGGGCCTGCGTTTCGGTATCCAAGCGACGTAACTGATCGCGGGCCCGCTCAATGGTCGCTTCCATCTCACTGAGCGTGGCACCGATATCACTAACCTGCTGCTCGACACGACCTCGGAAAATGGAAGTCTCACCGGCCAGATTAACCAGGTTTTCGAGCAGATCAGCCGGAACGCGTACCAATTCCTGAGGAGCTCGACGGTTACTGTCTTTGCGCGCCGCTTCCTGCGCCCGTTGTACGAAAGGCAGCACCTGAACCTGATCATTGGACTCTTGCGGTGCGGCGGCCATGACAGGGGCAAGCACCTCCAGAGGTTGCTCGGGCTCGCTCACTGGTTCAGGTTCAATCGCTACAGCCAATGCAGGCATGGGCGCTGCGGTGAAATGTTCACGCAGGTCCGCAATTCGTGCCTCTAGATCAGCCAAGCCGTCACGGGCCTTGCCTTTCAACTCAACAATACGGTCCGAGGCAACGGGCCCGTTCAATGGGCTGGCGTCCCCCAGCTCCTGTTCAAGCAAGTGGGCCTGGTCACCCAGTGCGAACTGGCCTGCGAGACGAGCACCACCTTTCAAGGTATGCAGGCAGCGCAGCAGATCATCAACGGCCTCATTCGAGCCTTCGACTTCCTCCCAACGATGGAGCGCCAACTCCATATTGGTGAGCAAGTCCTCAGCCTCCTCGATAAAGATCTCCAGAATTTCGTCTTCATCGGAGTCTTCTACTTGAGCAGGCGGCAATGTAATGCTGACAGGCTGCTCCAACTGCTGATCCGTGCTGGTACGGAAAGCATGAATGGCCTCCACCAGACGCTGGCCAGACGGTACAGGTTGGCGATTACGGACACTTTCCAGCATCTCAAGCAACAGGTCGTGGCTTTGATGTAGAAGGCCAAACAAGTGCTCACTCGAACGGAGGCGTCCTGCACTCAATCCTTCGTATAGGAATTCAAGCTCATGGGCCAAATCGCTGACGGGTGTGATGTCAGCCATACGGGCACCGCCCTTGAGCGTATGCAGGTCACGCTGCAAGGCTTCCAGCTCAAAGCTGTTATGCGTATCCATCTGCCAACGTTGCAGAGAACCTGCCGCGCTTTGAAGAATATCGAAACCTTCCTCAAGGAAAATATCGATCAGTTCCTCGTCAGCCTCGTCCAGAGGCTCGAAAGGTTGAACCTCTGACGTTGACGTGTCCTCGGAATACGCAGCGTCTTCATCCTGCTCGACCTGCTGCGTCCGCTGTATACCCTGCCGATAGGCCTGAATCGCATCGACCAGGTCATCAGGCTGACTAAGCGCTTGATGATTCTGCAACTGGTCAAGCTGCTGAGCCAAGCGGTCATGACAACGCTGGAGCAGCGGTTTTAAGTCGTCACTTGGTTGGTAACGACCGTCAACAAGCCCCTCGTATAACGTCTCAAGTTCATGGGCCAAAAGGCTGATGGGCTCGATATCAGCCATCCGCGCCCCGCCCTTGAGGGTATGTAGGTCGCGCTGCAGAATCCAGAGATTGTTATGGTTGGTCGGCTCCTTGAACCAACGCTCAAGTGCCTGCCCAGCGCTATCAAGCAGGTCGACCGCCTCTTCCAGGAAGATGGCCACCATCTCGCTGTCAAGCTCATCGTCAACTGGAATAGCAGGAGCCTGTGCAACGGGCTCGGCCGTACTGATCGCAGAGGACTCGACTACCGGATCGACATCATCAGCCGACACTGCCTTAGCTTCAGTCTCAGTCTCAGTCTCAGTCTCAGTCTCAGTCTCAGTCTCAGTCTCAGTCTCAGTCTCAGGAGCATCCAGTTCAGCAAGAAGCAATTGCAACGCATTGATGCGCTCACCCTGAGGTGTGGCTCTAAGCCCCACGGCCAGTTGGTTAAGCATGCTGACCAAGGCTTCCTGGGAAGCCAGCACCTCCTCGAAGAACACGTCGCGATGAGGAATATGCGCACTAATGCAGGATTGATAGACCTCGCAAAGAGCTGAACTCAACGCCTCCACGTCTGAAAGCCCCGCGTTAGCGGCCCGATCAGAGAAATGAGTGAACTCAGCGGACAGCGAGGCAGCATGATGAGCATCGTCACCCGTTGCTTGCCAGCCCTCTAGCAGCCCATCGGCCTTGAGCAGGATATCCATGCTCTCGATAAGAAAATCGGAGAGGCGTTGACGATTGTGATGCGTATTCGACTCTGCCGCATCGATCGAAGCGGTCTGCTCGGATCTTTGCTCCAGCAGATCCTGCAATCGAGCCAACAAGGCATCATTATCGATAAGCTGAATATCGATATGGTCGTCACTCAATTGTCTGAGGCCGTCCTCTATCGAATACGCTGCATCCGCCAGTACCTGCTGCTCTTCAGAGCCAAACGGTGTATGGCTTGCCTTGTATTCCTTAACAACACGCTCCAACAACGAAGCAAGGTCAGCAATCGCTGAAATACCTGCCATATGAGCGCTACCCTTGAGGGTATGCAAGGCACGCAGCAGATTATCAGTAACCTGTTGAGGTACCTCAGGGTCCGCCTGTTCGAGGTATTCTGCAATTGTTGCAAGATGAGCCTCCGCCTCATTACGGAAGATATCCAGTAGCAACGGATCAACATTTTCACGCTCAGGCAGCTCTTCAAACACAGGCTCGCTTGTAACCTGTGCATCCAGCGACTTTTCGTCATCAGCTTCAAGGCTAAGCTCTGGCTCTGGCTCTGGCTCTGGCTCTGGCTCTGGCTCTGGCTCTGGCTCTGGCTCTGGCTCTGGCTCTGGCTCTGGCTCTGGCTCTTCAGCATGGTCTACAGACGTAACCGGAGCCTCGACGTCAGCATTTTCATCCTGAGAACTGGGCTCAACCTCAGAGGCAGGCTCTACCTGTTCAGAAGACTCAAACGCGTCTGGAATCGGAAGCCCGCGGGCCAGCGCATGAGCCGCCGCTGCAAGGTAATCGACATCGTTACGCTGACGCTGAGCATTCAGCTCGTACTCATCAATCAGCTGCGGCAGTAGCTGTAGGACCTCGTTTACTACATGCTGAATATCAGCAGAGGTTTCTACACTGTGGTCGATGACACGGTTGAGAAGGTTTTCAACCGCCCATGAGAGTTCGCCAATGATCAAGGCGCGCACCATGCGCCCGCTACCCTTCAGGGTATGGAAGGCTCGACGGCTCTCAGATAACGCTTCACGATCCGAGGCATTAGCCAACCAGCGGGGAATATACGTGTTAAGCGTTTCGAGCACTTCTTCTGCCTCTTCGATGAAGACTTCTCTCAAATCTTCATCGACAGGCTCCTCATCAACAGGAGGAGGAAGAATAGAGGGAGGAACTTCTTTTGCAGGCGGATTGATAGCCTGCACAGGGGAGGCCATGACATCCCCCAGATCCATATCAGTCTCTTCGCCATGACTGGGTGCAGGAGAGGTGTCAGTTGCTGTATCGATGTGTTCAGGCAACGCCTCAGCCTCAGCCTCAGCCTCAGTCGGCTGCGACGCATCCAGAGACGCGGTGGCTTCCTGCTTGTCATCCCTGGCTTCCAAGGCACCGGTAGCTGCGTCGGCAGGCAGTTCTGGCTCTGTCGAGGGCTCGTGAGAAAGCGCCTCCTCCGCTGTCGGCTCAAGTGATGTAGCGTCCTGCTGTTGGCCGTCAACACCAGAAGCGGTGCTGGCTTCAGGAGAGCTGCTTTCGAGCGAATCAACCGCTCCAGCGTGGGCAGGCTCTTCAACCTCTGCATCAGCATCGCTCATAGCGCTGTCAGCGCTTGCGTCCGGCGTCGGCTCTGTAGCGATTTCCTCTATAACCAGAGGCACATCAGTCGAACTGGATACCAAGGGATAGCCCAAGGTTTCCATGCTCTCCTCTGCTACATCAAGAATCAGCTCCTGCTGTGCATTGGAGTCGTCAGCGAGACGTTCAAGGTAATATTCGACACTGGTAATAGCATCTGCCAGCGTGTCCAAGCTCTGCCAGTCTGGAACGACCTGGCGAGCCAGGAGCTCTTGCTGAATATAGCGATTACATGCCTCAACCAGGCCTGCTGCACGCTCCAGAGGAATCATGCCCAGGCCGCCTCGAACCTGGGTCAGCAACTGGGGAATCGGCAACAAATGCTCATGATTCCATTGAGAGGCTATGAATTCGATAATGGCATCTTTGGTCTGCTCAAGACCGTTACGCGCCTCTCTAATGACAAGCTGATGTACCTGGGCAACATCTGTCGTGGGAAGATGAGACTCCTCATCATCGCCATGATCCGTCACGCCAATCATGCCCGCCAGTGTTGCCTCGACATAAAGCAACGCACCTGCGATATCCATGAGCGCAGAATCGGTACTGGGCACATCCCCAGCGGCCAGCGCCGAGACCTGATCAATCTGATCCAGAATAACGCGACGCGGCTGGCCAAAGCCCAGGACAGCCAACGTGTCTGCAATTTGCTTCAAGGGAAGCAGCAGTGCGCCCAGCTCGCTAGACTGCTGACGGTCGCTACGTACATACAAATCAAGGCTGTCCTTGATGCGCACCAGCTCTTCGCATAGAGCTGTCACCACGGAGCGCATCGCATCGCGATCCGGACCAATGCTTCCATTGTTTCCAGTATCACCCTGCCCTGAAATCTGCAGCGCTTCTTCGAGCTTGTAGAGAGCCTTTACTTCCTTGATTCGGGGCGTATCGCTTGTAGCTTGGCCCAGATAGAAAAGCAGATCGCGTGTCAGATCATAAGAAGCTGGCACATTGAGTGCCGCTGTTCCGCTTGCCAGCAGCCGCTTCAGCTCATTATCGATGCGACGCAGAAATACACGTACGCGGCTATCGTTCTCGAAGACGCCAGCGCTGAGTCCTTCAATCAGAGCAGAAGCCATCGGCCACAACTCGCCAAGCGGACTGCCTGCGCATAACTGCTCAAGACGCTCGAACACCTTCGTCAGATAATTGAGGTGACTGGCAACACCTTGGTTACGGAACAGGCTGACTTGTGCAACCTGTAAAACCTGACGGAGTTTGCGTACGACTACCGGCCAATCGGTTGCTTGTCTGCGAGCCAGCTCTTCGGGCTCGAGAAGCGGTACAAGGGGCGGAGAAGCTGGCGAGAAGAAGTTAACCTCGGATAAAGGCTTCTCGCCTCTGACTGCACGCAGTTCGTTCAGAAGCGGCAGCACCATCATCGGCAGGTCGCGACGGGCACCGAGAATGCGATCCAGATAGGATGGAAGTTGCAAGATGGCTCGCATCAGAACTTCAAGGGCATCACTCTGGGCTGCTGCCGGATCGTTCTGAAGCACCTCGGCCAGCCGCTCCATTTCTTCGGCAAGCAGCGCCGCGCCATAGAACTCGACCATCTGCAGGGTGCCGTGGACCTGGTGAATGTAGGTCAGGCAGAAGCGAATCCGGGTAGTGTCCTGAGGATTCTCAACGAAAGCTTCAAGTGCATGCTGGGCTTGCTTCAGCGTTTCGGCAATCTCACCCTTCACCCACTCCAGAGCGACATAATCGTGCCGATCTGCCATATTCACTCCATTCATACCGTTAAGCTACCCTGCGGGTAAAAGCCAAAACACGCTCATCAGCGACCGGGATCAGGTCTGGATGACTCCAGCCAGTGACCTCTCCCACGCCAATTACTAAAAGTCCGCCGGGGTTCAGCTTGCTGACAAGCTGATTGAGAATGTCCTTACGAAGCCACCGACGAAAATAAATGAGCAGGTTTTGACAGAAAATGACATCCATGCCAGATATGGGTGTTCTACCAAGCTCGAGCACATTCAATCGCGCGCAACACAGGCGAGCTTTCAAAGCGGAAGCTATGGAAAACGTTCCATCTGCATGATTTGAAAAATAGCGATCAAGCAGCGAACTATCTAAATGCTTAACTTTCTCAGAGGCATATATTCCAAGACGAGCGTTGCTCAAAGCATGTGAACTAATGTCTGTAGCAAAGACACCGTAGCGCTCGGATAAACCCGCCTTGCGAAAGGTCTCTGAGGCCGTTATTGCCATTGAGTAAGCTTCTTCTCCACTGGAGCAACCCACACTCCACAAAGACAAGGTTGCCTCGCTGTCCAATTGGATACGCTGACTCAAATAAGCCTCCAACGTCTCGAAGGAAGGAAGGTGGCGAAAAAACTGAGTGAACTGCGTGGTTAAGTGATTCAGCAGATCAGCCCATTCCCTTGCGCCCGTCACTCCCCGTGTTACATATCGATAGTAGTCTGCGTAATCGTTGATACCCAGCGCTCGCATACGGCTCGTCAAATGGGTCTGAAAAAATGGGCGCCTCGCGATGTCGATAACAATCCCGACACGACTCTCAAGCAAATGCTGCCAAGCGATGAATTCGCTTGGCAGCATTTCCATCGAGGGCTGGAAGCTCCAGCCCTGGGGATGCTCGACATTCGTTGCGATAGCGTCCATACCTCTCGCCGCTCCGTACGAGCTATGCACTTAGCTAGGAGACTGATCTTCTGGCAGCTTGAAGCCCGAAACCGAACGTCTCATTTCATTCGCCATCTTCGCCAGGTCTCCAATGCTACGAGCGGTAGCGGTAGTACCGGCAGAGGTTTGCGAAGTAATTTCCTGAATGACATTCATAGTATTCGAGATGTGACCTGCAGATGACGCCTGCTGACGCGCAGCATTGGAGATGTTCTGGATCAGACCTGCCAACGCTCTGGAAACCTTTTCAATTTCCTCGAGCGCCACACCCGCGTCCTGGGCCAGAGAGGCACCGCGAACTACTTCAGAGGTCGTTTGCTCCATGGAAATAACAGCTTCGTTGGTATCGGTCTGAATCGCTTTTACAAGGGCTTCGATCTGCTTGGTTGCGCCAGAGGAACGCTCAGCAAGACGTTGAACTTCATCGGCTACCACGGCGAAGCCGCGACCCGCATCACCGGCCATCGAAGCCTGGATGGCCGCATTAAGGGCCAGAATGTTTGTCTGGTCGGCAATGTCGTTAATCAAGCTAACGATGTCACCGATCTCTTGGGAGGATTCACCCAGTCGCTTGATCCGCTTGGAGGTGTCCTGAATCTGCTCACGGATGTTATCCATGCCCACGATCGTATTATGTACGACCTGGTTGCCCTTGTTTGCAATGGATACAGAGCGCTCTGCTACCGCAGTCGACTCGGAGGCGTTGGCCGATACCTGGTCAATAGAAACTGCCATTTCGTTAACAGCGGCAGAAGCCCCGGCGATTTCCTGCGCCTGGTGCTCGGAAGCCTCCGCTAGATGAATAGCGGTTGACTGAGTTTCCTGAGCAGCTGCCGATACCTGAACCGCTGTCTGGTTAATGGTTTTAACCAGGTCACGCAACTGGTCGATCGAGTAGTTGATCGAGTCAGCAATCGCCCCTGTAAAGTCTTCGGTAACGGTTGCCTCTACGGTCAGGTCACCGTCGGCAAGGTCTGCAATTTCGTCAAGCAAGCGAAGAATCGCAGCCTGGTTACGCTGGTTCTTTTCATTGGTTTCAGCCAGACGCTGACGTGCTTCTTTTACAATGATAAGACCGATTGAAATAATCGATACCAACGCGATAAGGCCCAGAACGTAATTACCGAGGACGTTGATACGTCGCTCAGCCGTTACGTTGCCATAACCTTGCGCCAGATCCGACGCTTTGGTCAAAAGCTGCTGTGAACTGGCAAAAATCTGGTTGGCTGCTTCACGAACGACAAGCAGTTCAGAAGACGTACCGAGAATTTCGTCCACGTTGCCGGAAACGAATTCAAACAGCTCGTTAACCTCATTCAAACGGCTAACAGCTTCGGGGTCAGTCACTTTTGCGATGTTCATCGAAGCGTTGCCTTCAAGCATCGCGTTCAAGACACGGCCAAACATACTGGCATCACGACCGAAACTATCGGCGGCCTGAACAGCAGACTGATCGCCAGCCAGCACCTTGTTAACCGAACCGAGAATACGCTCAGCCAGGAGTGACTGACGTTGCGCGACCGCTACTTGTTCAGCGGGTGCCTTACGCTCCAGCAGGATGTTAACGATCTCATCGTACTCTACCTGCAACTGGGGAATCGTCTGGGCAAGCGTAGTCGCAAGCTGATGCAATGATAGTACGGTCTGCTCACTGGCCGTAATGTCATCCGCACTTTTCCGGACACGATCCCATTCAGCCTGTACCGCTTCCATTTGTGGGGCAACAGACAATGAAGAAGGCGGCAAACCTGCTAGCTCATTACCGTTACGCAAGATATCCCAGCGTCTTTCGAACTCGTTACGAGCCGCCTTAAGCTGATTGAATGCCTCGGGCTTACCTGTTGCAGCCTCACTTGCGTTGGTGGAAATACGCTGTGAGAGAACACGCAACTCACCCGCATGCTCAAGATATTGCTTATCGTGGTTGGCTTGCGTACTGAGATACGCGAAGTTTGCGAAAAGCAGAACAATTGAAATGATCAGCGCGACAAAAAGGCCGGCGACCAAAGGACTCGTTTTCCCCGTACTCGTTTTCTTCATTGCTGGCCCCCGCCTGGACCGGTTTATTGCATATTCCTTTGTGATAAAGCCAATTCATTTGGCCCCACAATCCATTGCCCATGCAATTAGATGGCCAGCTTGACTGGCTCTCGTTCAGCATGGATGTGTCCGCCTGCATGTCTTATACAGAGAAGCGTGGCGATACTGATGTTACGTTGTGCGCTAAGCGGCAACGTTTAAAAACTGCTGGTGTTGAACCAGTGCGTGTGGACTGAAAACCAACCACTCCGATTCCCGGGTAAAAACCCCGTGAATAAAAGCCTCTAGCTTTTCTATCGGCGCAGCGGACTTTTCACTGAAGGAAGTGATTGAAAAATGTTGCATACCAAACACTTCATCGACGATCAGTCCAGCATAAATGTCCTGGTGATCAACAACCAGAACACGGCGCTGAGCACGAACAGACGATGACTCGCCGCCCAGAAATCCATTGAGATCCATCAAGGGAAGCAAGCGTCCGCGAACATTGGCTACACCCTTCACCCAGTTTTTTACGCCAGGTAAAAGGGTATAACGAGGCTCATGGAGAATTTCACTTACCTCCCCCATTGGAGCAACAAACAGACGGCCTCCCATACGGAACCCGACCCCGCTCCATGAGCGCACCACCTCCTGCTGAGCAGGCAATCCCGCCGCCAGGTCCCGGCATCGCTGATCGATCTGAGCGAAAAGGGTATAAGGAGTATGGCTTCCATTCATATGAAGATCCTGCCTTGAATGACCTTAAGCGCTGAGTACACCAGCCAAGGTTTTCAACAATGTGTCTTCATCAATCGGCTTCGTCAGATAATCACGCGCACCTTGACGCTTGCCCCAGACCTTGTCGGTCTCCTGATCCTTGGTCGTCACGATAACGACAGGGATCTGGCTGGTTTCGCTGTCCTTGGTTAACTGACGGGTTGCCTGAAAACCGTTCAGACCGGGCATCACGATGTCCATCAGAACGACATCGGGCTTTTCCTGACGAGCCAAGGCAACGCCATCAGCACCGTTTTCAGCCTTGAGAACCTGATGGCCGTGCTTTTCCAGCATGGCGGTCAGCTTGTACATTTCAGTCGGTGAATCATCGACTATCAAAATTCTAGCCATTTTCGAATCCTACTTGGTCAGTACCACGAACCAGACGCCTCAGGACGTATGCTCGACTGGGGTAAAATTAGGCACATGGTTTTTTATTGCGCCGATCAGCTCTTCTTTGCTGAACGGTTTGGTCAGGTATTGATCGGACCCAACGATCCGACCCTTAGCCTTGTCAAAGAGGCCGTCACGCGAAGAAAGCATGATGACCGGCGTCGATTTGAATGCGCTATTGTTCTTGATAAGCGCACAGGTCTGATAACCGTCCAAACGAGGCATCATGATATCAACGAAAATGATGTTGGGATGGTTATCCGCAATTTTTGCGAGCGCATCGAATCCATCGACGGCAGTAATAACTTCGCAGCCTACTTTCTTGAGAAGCGTCTCGGCGGTTCGACGAATCGTTTTCGAATCATCGATTACCATTACCTTCAGACCTTCGGAGTACTGTTCCATGTTTGCTTTACCACCACATAGGCGAGTTATGACGCCTTTATCAATGCATTCCAGCCCTTTTAAGCTATCGGCTGGAAATCGAATCTTTTTAGCACAGTCTACAGGGTCTATCTATTAACCACCGGACTACCGGTTTTTCTTGATAACTAAGCGCGCTATCGCCACTCTGAGCATTCATCAGTGTCGGCCGATCAGAGCCGTCAAACCGTTTGCTTTGGAGAATCGATCAATGAGCATACGCATCGGGATAGTTATGGATCCCATTGCCCATATTGCCTACAAAAAAGACAGTTCCCTTGCCATGTTGTGGGCTGCTCAGGCGCGTGGATGGACACTACATTACATGGAGATGCAGGACCTGTACCACCTTGACGGCAAATCTCGTGCGCGCTGCCGTTTATTGAAGGTACATCAAAATTCTGAACACTGGTACGACCTGCATGATGAGCTGGACATTCCTCTTGCAGACTTAGACGTCATTCTGATGCGCAAGGATCCACCCTTCGACAATGAGTATGTCTATGCTACTTATATGTTGGAACAGGCAGAGCGGGAAGGATCGTTGATTGTTAACAAGCCCTCCAGCCTTCGCGACTGCAATGAGAAATTTTTTGCCACTTTATTCCCAGAATTGACACCCCCTACACTGGTCAGTCGCCGTGCCGACTTGATTCGGGAATTTGCCCAAACCCATCAGGACGTCATCCTCAAGCCGCTCGATGGAATGGGTGGCTCGTCCATCTTCAGACACCGCGAAGGCGACCCGAACCT
Organism: Pseudomonas sp. HPB0071; assembly: GCF_000478505.2. Classification (NCBI taxonomy): domain Bacteria; kingdom Pseudomonadati; phylum Pseudomonadota; class Gammaproteobacteria; order Pseudomonadales; family Pseudomonadaceae; genus Pseudomonas; species Pseudomonas sp. HPB0071. The sequence continues at coordinate 875,473 of NZ_KI517367.1, forward strand.
GTCGGTCATACTGGAAACGCTGACACAGCACGGAACACAACAGATCATTGCGCAGCGCTACCTACCGGCTATCAAGAGTGGCGACAAGCGTGTACTCATGATCGATGGCGAACCCGTGGAGTACTGCCTTGCCAGAATACCGGCTCAAGGCGAAACCCGAGGCAATCTGGCGGCGGGTGGCCGGGGTGTCGCGCAGCCCTTGTCTGACAGGGACAGAGAGATCGCGGCCAAGGTAGGACCTGAGCTTCGCAAGCGTGGCCTACTATTTGTAGGACTGGATGTAATTGGCGAGCATCTGACGGAAATCAACGTGACCAGCCCTACCTGTATTCGGGAAATTGATAACGCCTACGATACCCGCATCGCTGAGCGGCTGATGGATGTCATCGAAAAGAAGGTGGCGATGAGACCTGGACGATAGACATTTGTCCCAACTCTCTTCAGACTTCCTCAAATAGTCATCAACCGGCACGACAGGATCGTCCTGCCGGTTAGCAGTTTTCTCATAGCGTAATCTCAACTACTCATCATGAATGCCGCTATCCCAAATACGCTGCCTGCCGCCTCTGCCGTTCGCCCTGCAGACCGTCTTGGCTTTACCCTCTTTATAGCGGCACTGGTTCATGTCGTTCTGATTTTGGGCTTGGGCTTTTCCATGCCGGAACCTAGTGAAGTCAGCAAGTCCCTTGAGATTACACTCGCCTCATTCAAGAGCGACAAGGCGCCGGAGAAAGCGGATTTTCTGGCCCAGGAAAATCAGCAGGGCAGCGGCACGCTTGATAAGGCACTGGCCCCCAGCACTACAGAAGAGGTGCCATTCAAAGACAGCGAGATAAAGCCTGCCGTCAAGCCGACTTCCCCTCGGCAAACCACTGAACCCAAGACCTCCAAGGCCGCCGTCACGACCAAGTCGGCACGTCAGGACAAAGCACCTACTCGGAAAGAAAAACCCGAGCCAGAAGCTGTCGCCCGAGAAACACCTCACTTTGATAACTCTCAGATCTCAAGCGAAATAGCCAGCCTTGAGGCCCAGCTTTCCCAGGAGCGTCAGCAGTATGCCAAGCGGCCAAAGATCTACCGGATCAATGCAGCCTCTACTATGAAGGACAAAGGCGCCTGGTACAAGGAAGACTGGCGCAAGAAGATCGAACGCGTCGGCAACCTGAACTATCCAGAACAAGCCCGCCGAGAACGACTTTACGGAAGTCTTCGTCTGCTGGTCTCTATCAACCGAGACGGCTCGCTTTACGAGGTTCAAATCCTCGAGTCCTCTGGACAGACCGTGCTTGATCAGGCTGCCCTGCGCATTGTGCGCCTGGCTGCGCCATTTGCACCGTTTAGCGGAGACCTCAGCGATATCGACAGGCTTGAAATCATACGGACATGGCGCTTTGAGCGTGGAGACCGACTCGCCAGCCAATAATGTTGTTGAGTTAGGCTTGAAGCTTCCTACGTGAAGCTAGAAACTAGCAGCATGAACGCTAGCACTCCGCAATACCTCAAAAACCATCTTTTGATCGCCATGCCGCACATGGCGGACTCCAACTTTGCCCAGACGCTCATCTATCTGGTTGAGCACGGCGAGGATGGTGCCATGGGCATTATCATCAACAAGCCCAGCGCATTAAATCTGGAAGATGTTCTGGAACAGCTGCGCCCTGATGAAGCGCCGCCGCTCTCCTCGAGAAGCACTGCCATTTATAACGGCGGACCAGTGCAAGTCGAGCGCGGCTTTGTTCTTCATCCATCCGGCCCGCAATTCCAGGCAACACTGGAGCTGGGTGAGCTGGCACTTTCCACCTCTCAGGACATCTTGTTTTCCATAGCCGATGGCCACGGGCCCGAGCAGCACCTGATTGCCTTGGGCTACGCCGGGTGGGAAGCAGGCCAGCTTGAAGTCGAGCTGGCTGAAAATGCCTGGCTTACCTGCGAGGCCGACCCATCCATTCTGTTCGATGTTCCCAGTGAGCTTCGTTTGAAAGCAGCGGCGGCCCAGCTAGGTATCAACCTATCCTTATTGACCAGCCAATCGGGTCATGCCTGAATGATTTCCTCATTTAAGCTGGTACTGGGATTTGACTACGGCACGCGCCAGATAGGCGTTGCGGTGGGCCAGCCTGTGACAGGCCAAGCTCGAGAGCTACGCATTCTCAAAGCACAAAATGGTGTGCCGGACTGGTCGAAGGTTGAGAGCCTGCTTAAAGAGTGGCAACCCGATGCGCTGGTAGTGGGCCTTCCATTGAATATGGACGGTACGTCTAGCGAGATGAGTACACGTGCGGAGAAATTCGCACGACGCCTCAATGGTCGATTCAATCTACCTGTTTACACCCACGATGAGCGCCTGACCACATACGAAGCCAAGGGTGTACGTCTTGCCCAAGGCCAGCGTGATGGTTACCGTGAGCGCCCTGTCGACGCCTTGGCCGCTGCCATGCTCCTTGAAGGCTGGCTTACTGCCCAAGCCGAGACGGTCAAACCCGAGCCTCCGCAGGAGAATGCATGAGCACCCCGAATCCTACCGATCTAATTCCGCAAATGGCGGATCAATTGACTCGCCACCTTGAGCGCAAGGGTATTAGCGAACCCTGCTTGGTGGGAATCCGAACCGGAGGTGTCTGGGTTGCTCAAGCGCTACTGGATGCTCTTCAAAATGAATGGCCCCTAGGCACCCTGGATGTTTCATTCTATCGGGATGACTTTACTCAGAATGGGTTGCATCCACAGGTACAACCCTCTGCCCTCCCCTTTGAAATAGAAGGCAGGCACCTTGTTCTGGTTGACGATGTGCTTATGACCGGGCGCACCATTCGTGCGGCATTGAATGAATTGTTCGATTATGGCCGCCCAGCCAGCGTGACCCTCGTCTGCCTATTGGATCTGGAGGCGCGCGAACTTCCTATTCGCCCCGACATTGTTGGTCAAACGCTTCCCTTGGGTCCGGATGAGCGCATCAAGCTGACAGGGCCTACTCCCCTGGCCTTTGAACGAAAAGCCCTTTCTTCTGCTATTTGACACTCAAGGCTTACCGCCATGACCAACGCTACGCGTTCCTTGCAACTGAATGCCAATGGTCAGTTGCGCCATTTTCTTTCCCTGGATGACTTACCTCGCCCTTTGCTGACCGAACTGCTTGATACAGCAGACTCCTTTCTTGAAGTAGGCGCACGCGCAGTCAAGAAAGTACCTTTGTTGCGCGGCAAAACGGTATGCAATGTTTTCTTTGAAAACTCAACCCGGACTAGAACCACTTTCGAGCTAGCGGCCAAGCGGCTTTCTGCCGATGTCATCACACTGAACGTTTCGACTTCCTCGACCAGCAAAGGCGAAACACTGTTCGATACCTTACGAAACCTGGAAGCCATGGCGGCGGACATGTTCGTAGTCAGACATGCCGACTCCGGCGCTGCACATTTTATTGCTGAGCATGTTTGTCCACAGGTAGCAATCATCAATGGCGGTGACGGCCGTCATGCACATCCCACACAGGGCATGCTCGATATGCTCACCATTCGCCGTCACAAAGGTGATTTCGAAAAACTGTCTGTTGCGATTGTTGGGGACATCCTGCACTCCCGCGTGGCGCGTTCGAATATGCTGGCGCTACGGACCCTGGGCTGCCAGGACATTCGCGTCGTCGCACCACGCACGCTCCTGCCCATCGGCCTTGAAGATAGTTATGGCGTAAAAACGTTTACGGACATGGCGGCCGGACTGAAAGATGTGGATGTAGTCATCATGCTGCGTCTTCAACGCGAACGGATGCAGGGTGGGCTACTGCCCAGCGAAGGCGAGTATTACAAGCTGTTCGGACTGACCACACAACGCCTGGCTCAGGCTAAACCAGACGCAATTGTCATGCACCCCGGACCGATCAACCGTGGAGTGGAAATAGAGTCGGCCGTCGCTGACGGGAGTCAATCTGTGATTCTCAATCAGGTGACCTACGGCATTGCCGTACGGATGGCTGTTCTATCCATGGCAATGAGCGGGCAAACGGCCCAGCGTCAACTTGAGCAGGAGAATATCTAAGTGACTCTGAGCATTATCAAGGCGCGGGTAATAGATCCCGCCACCCGCCTCGATCAAATAACCGATATTCACGTTTCCCAAGGCAATATCATTGCCTTGGGTGAAGCCCCTGTTAGTTTCAAGGCAGAAACTGTAATTGATGCCTCTGGACTGATAGCAGCTCCCGGCCTTGTTGATCTGAATGTGTCGCTCCGCGAACCAGGCCATACCCGAAAAGGCACTATAGAAAGCGAAACGCAGGCAGCGGCAGCAGGTGGTACAACCAGCCTGTGTTGTCCGCCGTCTACCAAGCCCGTACTGGATACTACTGCGGTCACCGAACTCATTCTGGATCGTGCGCAAGCGGCAGGTAAAGCGCGTGTCTTTCCTGTTGGTGCCCTGACAAAAGGGTTGGCCGGAGAGCAACTTGCCGAACTCGTTACATTGCACAGTGCAGGCTGTGTAGCCTTTACCAATGGGCTGGCTCCCATGGCAGGCATGCGCACGCTTCGGCGAGCACTGGAGTACGCAGCGACCTTTGATTTGAAGGTTATCTTTACGTCTCAGGATGCTGATCTAGCAGAAGGCGGGCTGGCTCATGAGGGCCCTACCGCTAGCTTCCTAGGTCTTGCTGGCATACCAGAGACAGCTGAAACCGTTGCCCTATCCCAAAACCTTCTTCTGGTTGAGCAAAGCGGCGTACGAGCACACTTTAGCCAGCTGACCAGCGCCCGTGGAATCGAGATGATTGCTGAAGCGCAGGCACGGGGGCTCCCTGTCACCGCCGATGTAGCGTTGTATCAACTGTTTCTTACTGATGAACGGCTTGAAGGGTTTTCCAGTTTTTACCATGTGCAGCCGCCTCTTCGCACTGAGCGAGACAGGCAGGCGTTGCGTGAAGCAGTACGAAGCGGCGTAGTACAGGCCATTGCCAGTCATCACCAGCCGCATGAAGAAGATGCGAAGCTTGCGCCTTTCGCAGCCACCGAGCCCGGTATCAGCAGTGCAGAACTGTTGTTACCTCTGACCCTGAAGCTTGTAGAAGAAGGGTTACTGGATTTATCGACTGCCCTTCACAGGCTAACAAGTGGCCCTGCCTCTATATTGGATCTGCCTGCCGGTCAGTTATCAGTAGGTACTCCAGCCGATATCGTCCTCTTCTCGCTCGAAGAGCGTACCACCGTAGGCAAGCCCTGGCTCTCACGCGGGCGCAATACGCCATTCATGGACGTAGAGCTGCCGGGAAGGGTTCGCCACACACTGGTTGCAGGCAAGACAACGTATCAGGCCTGAAACCAGCGAACCCGCTGTGTACAGCGGGTTCGCTCATCCCTACCCTAGAATACCGCCTCCTTTCTGCCGATTCTCGATGGAGACCTGATCGTTCAGCGTCCAGAAATCGTACAACACACCCAACAGGAAAAATCCGCCGGTAAAGAAGTACAGAATGGCCGTAATCCATTTACCCATGTACAACCGATGAACGCCAAAAATGCCCAGAAACGTCAACAGTATCCATGCAATGCTGTAATTGACGCGACCGCCCTGGAACCGCATATCTGCCTCACGATCCATGCTGGGGATCAGGAACAGGTCGATCAGCCAGCCAACCCCTAGAAGGCCTAGCGTAAAAAACCAAATGGTGCCGGTAACCGGCTTTCCGTAATAAAAGCGATGAGCACCCAGAAAGCCAAAAATCCACAACAGGTATCCAAGCACTTTGCTATGCGTATCGTTTTGGTACTTCATGACAACCTCAGTCACAGAGCGGTAATGTCTGCTTCATAAGCAAGATTTTTTGATTTCACTGGTCATTCTGCCAGTGATTCCAACTGGTATAGAAACCTTTTGCGACATGAACCGCTGATTTTTGATAAATATCTCGACCGGCGGAGCGGAAATAAAACTATCGATCTGATATAAAGTTGCGCGATTTTGATTATCAGGTCCGTCGACAATGCGCTCTTTACTCATTACCTGGCTATCAGCCTGTTTGGTACTGCCTGTGACGGCAGTCCAGGCCAAAGAAGCCGTTAGTGCTCGCGCTGCCGCTCCGGCTCATGCCAAGTCAGCACCACGTGCCAATAAACCCAAGGCACGTACACAACATGTTTATGCTCCTGCCAAGCCCAAGGCGGGAACCATTGTGCAAGCACATGCTGCCGCTCAGCATGCTGCGGCCAAGGAAAGCACCAAAGTAGTCAACCGCGCAATCGATGTACTAGGGACACCCTACCGTTGGGGCGGCACAACACCTAAGCATGGTTTTGACTGCAGCGGACTCGTGAATTATGTATACCGTGACGTCCAGAATCTTGAGCTACCTCGTACCTCTCAGGAGCTGGCTCGCATGGATGGCATGAAGGTTGGAAAAAAGGATCTAAAACCTGGCGATTTGATCTTTTTCAAGATACATGGCCGCAATGTTGACCATGTTGCGATTTATATGGGCCATGACCGCTTTATCCATGCACCACGTCGCGGAGAAAGCGTACGGATTGATCATCTTAGCCGTCCCTACTGGAAAACGCGTTTCGCCTCAGCCAAGCGTGTTCTTCCTCAGATGGTTGCCACCAGTGAACAGCAGGTGCGCCCGCGTAGTGCGCCTAACCCACACAAGTCCTAACGATAGCGCTACCGTAAGCCCACCGTTGAGCAGAAGCGGTTGAAGACTTTCTGCAGCCCTTTATACTGTGCACATATACAGTATAAAGGGCTGCTTCATGGAGTTGACCGACAAACTCATCGTTTTGGCTGACGCAGCCAAATATGACGTGTCATGTGCCAGTAGTGGAGCACCCAAGCGCTCATCTAAGGGTAAGGATGGTCTAGGCGCCACAGATGGCATGGGTATTTGCCACAGCTTTACGCCCGATGGCCGTTGCGTCTCCCTGCTTAAAATCTTACTGACCAACTTTTGCCTCTACGACTGCCAGTATTGTGTCAATCGTAGGTCCAGCAATGTCCCCCGCGCTCGTTTCACGCCGGAAGAAGTCGTAAAACTTACGCTCGATTTTTATCGGCGCAATACCATCAGCGGTCTCTTCTTGAGCTCAGGAATTATCCGCTCGGCAGACTATACGATGGAGCAGCTGATCCGAGTGGCCCAGTTACTGCGCGAAGAGCATCAGTTTCGAGGCTATATTCATCTAAAGACCATTCCTGACGCAGATCCCTTACTGATCGCCAAGGCAGGGCTTTATGCCGATCGACTTTCAGTCAATATCGAACTGCCTACCGAATCGGGCCTGACACGTCTTGCCCCTGAAAAGGAGGTTCGCAGCATCAAAAAAGCCATGGGCACGATCCGTCTTGGTCTGGAGGAAACAGCGGCGGAAAAGAATGCGCCACGCTTTGCGCCGGCTGGGCAAAGTACGCAGATGATCATAGGCGCTGATGCTACTGATGACCGGACCATACTGGATACCGCGCAAACCCTGTACGGCGCCTATCAGCTGAAACGCGTGTACTATTCGGCGTTCAGCCCCATCCCGGATAGTCCGAACTCCGTACCTCTCATAACTCCGCCTTTATTGCGCGAACATCGACTTTATCAAGCAGATTTTCTTATTAGAGGTTACGGTTTTACGGCCACGGAATTACCAACGGAAGGTGGAAATCTCCCGCTGGATATTGATCCTAAGCTTGCTTGGGCTCTGAGTAACCGTGACACCTTTCCCCTCGATCTCAATCAGGCGGAGCCTGCGTTAATTGCTCGGGTTCCAGGCATTGGGATGCTGTCAGCCAAGCGCCTCGTGACATTAAGACAGCAACGGCGTATCCGCTATGCAGATCTCATTCGTCTTCGTTGCAGCCTGGAAAAAGCCAAGCCATTCATCATTGTTCACGATTATCGCCCCAGCTCCATGCTTGCGGAGTCCTTGCACCTTCGTACCCAACTCAGTGAAAAGCCTGCCCAATTGGCGCTCTGGTGACTATGCGCACTGTTTCCTTTGACGGCTCGTTTGCAGGTTGGCGGCGCGTAGCCAGACAGTTGCTAGAGCAGGACATAGCGCCCCATGAAATCAGTTGGCAAACCGAGCCTCTATCAAATGATTTGTTTGCTACCGCAGATGCACAGCCATTGGAAACGGCCTCATCAACTATCCGAGTACCCAGGCAACTTGCAGACTTATTGAACTTGGCAGCCTGTTATCGACATCCCCAGCGTTGGGCACTGCTATACCGTGTCCTGTGGCGAGTCGTACGGGGTGATCAAGCAGCGATGTTGGCTGGTGACGAGGATGGTAGCGAATTGCGCCGTTGGGCCAAGGCAGTCAGACGAGAAATTCATCATTTACATGCTTTCCTACGCTTTAAACAGCGGGGCGAGCATGCGGGTAACCCCCATTACGTTGCCTGGCATGAACCGGCTCATGATGTGTTGGCGCTGGCCGCTCCACATTTCTGCAACCGGATGGGGAATAGCTCCTGGCTGATCGCCACACCGGAGGCAGCCGCATTATGGGATGGAAAGACATTAACGCTCGAGGCCCCCTGCCCCACAGGACTGGAAGCGCTTGCTAAACAGCAACGTGATGATGGCGAGCGCCTCTGGATGGCTTATTACGCAAGCACATTCAATCCCGCCCGAGCCAACCCCAAGGTCATGACGGGACATATGCCCAGGCGATTCTGGAAAGACCTGCCGGAGGGACCGTTGATCCCCACACTGCTTAGCGAGGCGCGCACCGGTACGCAGCGAACGGCCCAAGCAAAAAGCGTAAGCGAACAGACAGGAAAAACGGTACCCGTATCAGCTGCTGAGGTATTACCGGTACGCGAACAACCAAGCACCCTGGAAACCTGCCGTCGCTGTCCGCTCTGGCAGCGCGCCACTCAAGCCGTTCCAGGCGAGGGGCCTCTCAATGCGAGGCTTTTCCTGATAGGCGAGCAGCCCGGCGATCAGGAAGATCTGCAAGGCCGCCCTTTCATGGGGCCCGCTGGGCAGGTGCTTGATCGAGCTATTCGAGAGGCAGGCCTGCAGCGGGAATCGCTCTATCTGACCAATGCCGTCAAGCATTTCAAGTGGACGCCACAGGGACGTCGACGCAAACACGTTACCCCTACCGTTGAGATCGCCCCGTGCCGCCATTGGCTCGAGAACGAGCTGGATACCATCAAGCCGGACGTCATTGTTGCATTAGGGGCTACCGCACTGGAGTCCCTGATGCACAGAAAACCAGGCTCATTGAGTGAGTATATGGGTCGTGTTACACAGTGGCAGGGGCGGTGGCTGATCGTCACGTATCACCCATCCTATGTTCTACGCGTACCCGAGGAAGCCAGGCAGAGACAGGCCCAAGCAGCGCTTATCGCAGCCCTGGTACAGGCCAGGCAGCTACTTGAGCCTTAAAGGTTATCGGAAACGCTTGCTGTCCTCGCCCATATCCAGGGAGAGTCCTTGAGTAATGTTCGTCAAATGATCCGCATCGGTTTCGGAGCCCAGCTTGATCATCAAGCGCAGATCATTGGCAGAGTCCGCATGCGCCAACGCATCTTCGTAGCTGATCTCACCGTCGCGATACAACTGGTACAAGGCCTGATCGAACGTTTGCATACCCAATTCCGTCGAGCGCTTCATGAGCGGCTTGAGCTCATGCACCTCTCCCTTCCGAATCAGGTCTGCCGCCAACGGCGTGTTGATCAACACTTCGATAACCGCCCTACGGCCCTTACCATCAACCGTGGGAACCAGCTGTTGAGCCACAATGGCCTTGAGGTTGAGCGAAAGGTCCATCCATATCTGCTGATGCCGATCAGCCGGGAAAAAGTGGATGATCCGCTCCAACGCCTGGTTCGCATTGTTAGCGTGTAACGTTGCCAAACACAGGTGGCCGGTCTCGGCGAATGCCACCGCATACTCCATGGTTTCCCGAGTACGTACCTCGCCGATCATGATGACATCAGGTGCCTGACGAAGCGTGTTCTTCAGCGCGACCTCAAAAGACTCTGTATCCAGGCCCACTTCCCGCTGCGTCACAATGCAGTTCTGGTGCTGGTGAATGTATTCGATAGGGTCTTCGATCGAGATGATATGGCCAGTGGAGTTCTTGTTGCGGTGACCAATCATGGCAGCTAGCGACGTGGATTTGCCCGTGCCGGTTGCCCCGACGAACAGCACCAGGCCACGCTTGGTCATGGACAGTTTTTTCAACGCCTCGGGCAGACGCAACTGATCAAGCGTAGGGATGTTTACCTCGATACGCCGAAGCACCATGCCCACCAGGTTACGCTGATAGAACGCACTTACCCGAAAACGCCCCACCCCTCTGGAGCTGATCGCAAAATTGCATTCATGCTTTTCGGCGAACTCCGCTCTCTGCTGTTCATTCATGACGCCAAGGACCACTTCCCGAGCCTGATCAGGCGAAAGCGGCTCCTTGGTTACCGGCAGAACACGACCGTTCACCTTCATGGACGGTGGAACACCGGTTGTAATGAATAGATCGGAGCCGCCCTTTTCGACCATCAGCCGCAGCAGCTTTTCGAATTCCATCAGAAGTTCTCCGGAATCTTGGCTTTCTCACGAGCGCTGTCGCGACTGATCAACCCCTTCGCCAGCAGGTTTTTCAGGCACATATCCAGCGTTTGCATTCCAAGACCACCACCTGTCTGGATGGCAGAGTACATCTGCGCCACTTTGTCTTCACGAATGAGGTTGCGGATCGCAGGCGTCCCAATCATGATTTCATGGGCAGCCACACGGCCCCCGCCGACCTTCTTGACGAGGGTCTGAGAGATAACGGCCTGCAGCGACTCGGACAACATCGAGCGAACCATGGATTTCTCTTCGGCCGGGAAAACGTCCACGATACGGTCGATCGTTTTGGCGGCCGATGTGGTGTGCAGCGTACCAAATACCAAGTGTCCGGTTTCCGCAGCGGTCAGCGCCAGCCGGATCGTTTCAAGGTCACGCAGCTCACCGACCAGAATGATATCCGGGTCCTCACGCAGCGCAGAGCGCAATGCCTCCGAGAAGCCTAGAGTATCGCGGTGCACTTCCCGCTGGTTGACCAGGCATTTCTTGGACTCGTGAACGAATTCGATCGGGTCTTCGATAGTCAGGATATGGTGATACTTGGTGTTATTCAGGTAATCCAGCATGGCCGCCAGCGTCGTTGACTTGCCGGAGCCTGTAGGACCGGTGACCAACACTAGACCACGAGGAACATCGGTTATCTTGCGAAACACATCGCCCATTCCCAGCTCTTCCATCGAAAGCACTTTAGAGGGAATAGTACGGAATACGGCACCCGGTCCACGGTTCTGATTGAAGGCATTGACACGAAAGCGTGCAATGCCTGGCACCTCGAACGAAAAGTCGGTTTCAAGGAATTCTTCATAATCCTTGCGCTGCTTGTCATTCATGATGTCGTAGATGAGCGCATGCACCTGCTTATCGTTGAAAGCGGGCAGGTTGATGCGTCGAACATCGCCGTCGACACGGATCATGGGTGGCAAACCGGAGGAAAGGTGTAGGTCGGATGCACCCTGTCTGGCACAAAACGCCAGCAGTTCCGTGATATCCATGAAGACTCCCTTAATACAAACAAGCAGGTAGAATGCCGCCTTATCAGCAGCGGTATTTAGAGAACGAGGTTGAATGTCAACGATAGCTGAAAATATCGCAACAGTACGCACCCGTATCCAAGCCGCAGCGCAGGCTTGTGGTCGTGACCCTGAGACCGTTGGTCTACTTGCCGTCAGCAAGACCAAACCGGCATCGGATCTACGCGAAGCGTACAACTGCGGGTTACAACATTTTGGCGAGAACTACCTGCAAGAAGCGATCCAGAAGCAGGAGATATTGAAAGATCTGCCCTTGACCTGGCATTTCATCGGCCCGATTCAATCCAATAAGACACGCTCGATCGCTAGCCATTTCGATTGGGTGCATTCCGTTGATCGCCTGAAAATCGCCCAGCGGCTTTCCGAGCAACGCCCAGAGGACATGCTCCCGCTCAATATTTGCCTACAGGTCAATATCAGTGGTGAGGCCAGCAAGTCAGGATGTTTGCCAGAAGAACTGCCTGAGCTGGCCCGTGCCGTTGCTCAGCTGCCCAACCTCGTCTTACGTGGGCTGATGGCTATACCAGAAGCCGCTACGGAACCTGAGGCGCAGCATGCTGCCTTTTCATCCCTACGAAAACTCAGCGAGGCGCTGAACCTGAATCTTGATACCCTGTCCATGGGCATGAGCCACGACCTGGAAGCAGCGATTGCCGAGGGCGCGACCTGGGTTCGAATCGGTACAGCACTGTTTGGTGCCAGACATTACAGCGCAACCCCTTCGCCTGCTTCTCATTAAGGAATTTACCTATGAGCGATACCCGCATCGCCTTTATCGGCGCCGGAAACATGGCGGCCAGTCTGATTGGAGGTCTTCTCGCACAGGGACTGCCGGCCAGCTGCATTACTGCAAGCAATCCTGACGCTGCACAACGCTCAGCGCTTGAGTCTGACCATGGGATTCAGACATTCACGTCTAACCTTGAGGCTGCCCAACAGGCTGATGTAATTGTCCTGTCGGTCAAGCCACAGGTCATGAAAAGCGTCTGTGAGGAGCTCTCCAGCGCACTTACCGGCACTCAGCTGATCGTTTCTGTTGCAGCTGGAATCACCTGTGCCAGCCTGACTCAATGGCTAGGCGAGCGTGCCCTGGTGCGCTGCATGCCCAACACCCCGGCACTGCTTCGCCAGGGTGCCAGCGGCCTGTATGCCAACGAGCATGTGTCATCAACCCAGCGCGATCAGGCTGAGCAGTTACTGTCTGCCGTAGGCCTTACCGTCTGGGTAGAAGACGAAAAGCAACTGGATGCCGTAACGGCAGTATCAGGCAGCGGCCCAGCGTATTTCTTCCTGATGATGGAAGCCATGACCCAGGCCGGTGAAGCACTTGGCCTGGACAGGGAGACATCAGCACGGCTGACCCTGCAGACAGCCCTTGGCGCTGCCCAGATGGCCTTGAACAGCGAGGCGTCACCGGCCGAACTGCGCCGCCGCGTCACTTCACCTGGCGGCACTACCGAACAGGCCATCAAGACCTTTCAGGAGGGCGGCTTCGAGGCCCTCGTTCAACAAGCACTTTCAGCGGCTGCACGCCGCTCGGCCGAGCTGGCGAAAGAGCTCGGTAAATAAGGAGTAGTCATGTACGGATTGAATACCGCCCTGATTCTTATTCTGCAAACGCTTGGCAGTCTTTATCTGCTCATTGTTTTGCTGCGCTTCATTCTACAACTCGTGAAGGCAGATTTTTATAATCCCCTGAGTCAATTCATCGTCAAAGCCACACAACCCTTGCTGCGCCCGCTACGCAGAGTCATTCCAGGCTTTGGCGGCATCGATCTGGCATCGCTGGCGCTTGCGGTACTGGTACAGCTGGTTCTCATGGTTCTGCTGCTCCTCCTGACCAACGTTGAAGGCATAAACGGCCTCACCCTGATCACCATGCAATATGGCGTCGGCGGAGCAATTGCCCATCTGTTCATCTGGTCGTTGATTGCCGTGGCGTCCCTGTTTCTCAAGGTCTTTTTCTTCGCCATGATCATCAGCGTGATTCTCTCCTGGGTCGCGCCGGGCAGTTACAACCCCAGTGCCCAGCTTGTAAACCAGATCTGCGAACCTGTGCTGGCGCCTTTCCGTCGCCTTCTGCCCAACCTGGGCGGGCTGGATATCTCGCCCATTTTCGCGTTCATTGCGATCAAATTGATCGACATGCTGGTCATCAACAACCTGGCCATGATGTCAGGTATGCCGTCGGTCCTCGCACCGTTCCTGTAAGCGATGGCCCCATCTGTTCGGTGGGGCCTTTATTGTTAACCATTCACACACTTTGCGTGACCGCCTAGAGAATCCCGTCGGGTCTTGATTGACGCAAGACCCGCCTTACGGCACCGTACCGCCCTTTATTACGCTCATGATGATGACAGGGATGGGGTATGGAGCGTCTGTCTCAGCAAGTCGATGCCTACGCGACTTGGAAGCTTGAACTCATACAGCAGATCAATCGCTACAGCGGCTGGCTTGTTCGTAATCGCCTCAATTCGCAAAGCCTTGATGAAACCCTGGCACGCTGTGTTCAGATCCTGCGCGACGATCACATTACGCTGGCTTTCGCTGGTGAGTTTTCGCGTGGAAAAACCGAACTGATCAATGCCTTGTTCTTTGCCGACTACGGGCAGCGCATGCTGCCGTCCCAGGCTGGCAGAACAACCATGTGCCCTACCGAGCTCTTCTATGATGTCAAGGCAGAAGCCCCGTATATTCGGCTTCTACCTATCGAATCACGGCTGGATGACCTCAGTATTGCAGATCTGAGAAGCGATACGGCCCGTTGGAAACAGATTGCACTGGATTACGAACAGCCGGACCTCATGGCAGCTGCGCTCGGAAAGGTCGCCGAAACGCGCCTAGTGCCGGTTGAGCAGGCCATATCCCTTGGATTCGATGCCGAGCAGCTGGACAAGCCCAGCAAGGACGGAATGGTCGAAATCCCGACCTGGCGCCATGCGATCATCAACTTCGATCATCCCTTGCTGCGTCAGGGCCTGCGCATACTCGATACGCCAGGCCTCAACGCGCTTGGCAGTGAGCCTGAACTGACACTTTCGATGCTTCCAGCCGCTCAGGCCGTACTGTTTCTGCTCGCGGCCGATACGGGGGTTACAGCCTCCGACCTTCAGCTGTGGGAGCATCACATCAAGCCAACCAGTGACGACGCGGAAGGCTCGCTGTTCGCGGTACTCAACAAGATCGATACCCTCTGGGGCGACCTGAATGGTGACGAATCCGTCGATCAGTCCATCCAGCGCATTCGTGAGGTCAGCGCTCGTCATCTGGGCATTCCCATGACGGATGTACTGCCCTTGTCTGCCAAGCAAGCCTTGCTTGCCAAGGTACGCCATGACACAGCGCTGCTTGAGCGCAGCCAGTTGGCCGCCCTCGAACGCCTGCTCTGTGACCGTATCGTTGGGCACAGAGAGCGTTTGCTACAAAGCCGAGTGGTCAATCAGGTGATTTCACTTCTGGCGAGCAGCCATGCGCTTCTGGGCGAACGCTTCGAGGATATGAAGCGGCAACATGCATTACTGGAAAATGCCGCTACCGGCTCGACGCTGGCAGAGCAGATAGAAAAAACACGTGAGGAGCATGCGCTTTATCACAAGCGGCTACTTAACCTGCGCACCACACAGCGGATGCTTCAGGGGCAGGCCGTCCTACTTAACGATGCCCTGAACCCGGCACGCCTTGAAAGGCACCTGACCGACGTACGCAATAACCTTGCAGGAAGCTGGACCACACTAGGCATCAGCGAAGCGATCCATCGCTTCTTCCAAAGCGTCGAACACGACATGTTATCCCTTTACTACGAGGGCGAACGTGCGAACAAGGTTCTTCAGTCGATTTACCAGCGTCACAACGAAGAAAATCCTGGCCATCGCCTGGATGCTCCCCGTTTGCGTGTCAAAGCGCAGATTCGTGCGCTTCGCCAGCTACAGCAGAAGTCGGATCGTTTCCGTCGTCAGATGAAAACGCTGTTTACTGAACAGCGTGTGCTGACTCGCCGGTTCTTTGCAACGCTGGTAAAGGAAGCGGTCTTCGTGCATGAGCAGGCCTGTCGGGAAGCCAAACGCTGGAACGAGGTTGCCCTGCTGCCTCTCATTCAGTTTACTCGCGAGCACAAGCAGTTGCTGGAATCCAATATGCTGGAGCTCAAGGCGCTGACCCAGCAGGCGCTGGATACCCAGCAACAGAAGAGTCGTCTGCAAACCTACTGCGAAACACTGGCAGGTCAGCTTGATGAGGCCAACGATATCTTGCGACAGTTGCGCCGCCCTGCTCCGGCCCAACGCCATGCCAAGGTCGTCGCTCTCCCCGGGGTAAGTGTCGCCTAGCCACATCGGGCCTTTATCCGATGCGGCAAGCACCCCGCTTGCAGGATGCTTGCCGCTTGCGATGGCGCTCTTTAGACTGGCGCCCTCTCACGTATAAGAGCCTTAAATGCCCAGCGTCATACCCCCTGATTCCGTAGGCCTGGTTACGCCTCAGGTCCTTCACTTCTCCGAGCCGCTCCCCTTGGCTTGCGGCAGGTCTTTGGCCGAGTACGATCTGGTCATCGAGACGTATGGAGAGCTCAACGAAAACCGTAGCAATGCCGTGCTCATTTGCCATGCCCTGTCCGGCCATCACCATGCGGCGGGCTACCACAGCATGGAGGATCGCAAGCCGGGCTGGTGGGACAGCTGTATCGGTCCAGGAAAGCCCATCGATACCCGCCGGTTCTTTGTCGTCGCACTGAACAACCTGGGCGGCTGTAACGGATCAACAGGCCCAGGCAGCGCCAATCCTGCTACAGGAAAGCCCTACGGCGCCGACTTTCCCGTCATTACCGTGGAAGACTGGGTCAATAGCCAGGCACGTCTGGCTGATGCGCTAGGCATTCAACAATGGGCGGCCGTCGTAGGCGGCAGCATGGGAGGCATGCAGGCCCTGCAATGGACCATCAGCTACCCTGATCGTGTACGTCACTGCATGGCTATCGCCTCGGCGCCCAAACTGTCAGCTCAGAACATTGCGTTTAATGAAGTGGCACGCCAAGCCATTCTGACTGATGAAGAATTCCATGGGGGTCGCTTCTATGAGCAGAACGTCGTACCCAAGCGAGGACTCATGCTGGCCCGCATGGTAGGTCACATCACCTATCTGTCCGATGACGCAATGGGGCAGAAGTTTGGCCGCGAACTCAAGACAGACAAGTTGAACTACGACTTCCACAGTGTGGAATTTCAAGTCGAAAGCTACCTGCGCTATCAGGGCGAAGAATTTTCAGGCCGCTTCGATGCTAATACCTACCTGCTGATGACCAAAGCGCTGGATTACTTTGATCCCGCCAGTGCACACGATGGTGATCTAGCCAGAACGTTTGCAGATGCAAAGGCTGATTTCTGCATCATGTCCTTCACGACAGACTGGCGCTTCTCACCGGCCCGCTCACGCGAGATCGTGGATGCCTTGATTGCAGCGAAAAAGAATGTCAGCTATCTCGACATCGACGCGCCACAAGGGCATGACGCTTTTCTTCTACCGATCCCCCGGTACCTGGAAGCCTTCGTTAGTTATATGAATCGCATTGCTGTATGAGGGCCTGAACGTGCGTGCCGATCTGGATATCATCAAAGACTGGATTCCCGCCGGTAGCCGGGTCCTTGACCTGGGATGTGGTAATGGCGAGCTGCTTGCCTATCTGCAGACAAACAAGCAGGTCACCGGCTATGGCCTTGAGATCAACGACGAAAACATCAAGCAGTGCATTCGCAGAGGTGTAAACGTCCTTGAGCAAGACTTGGATAAGGGGCTGGGGAATTTTGCCAGCAACAGTTTTGACATTGTTGTCATGAGCCAGGCCCTGCAAGCGGTGCATTACCCTGATCGTATTCTCGAGGAAATGCTGCGCGTAGGCAGAGAATGCATCATTACCTTCCCGAATTTTGGTCACTGGCGCTGCCGCTGGTATCTGGCCCGTAACGGGCGAATGCCGGTATCGGAATTCTTGCCTTATACCTGGTACAACACGCCGAACATCCACTTCTGTACGTTTGAGGATTTCGAGCGTCTGTGCCACGAACTCAAGGTCAAGGTGCTTGACCGGCTGGCCGTTGACCGTCAGCACCGCCACGGCATTGGTAGCCGCCTGTGGCCCAACCTCCTGGGCGAGATCGGTATTTATCGCGTGACGGGCCAGTCGTTGTAAGACAGGTTCGTCACGCTGACTCAGATGACGTCATGACCCGCCATCTGAATCACGTACATCGACTTTCCAGATTTCATATCATGCGAGCAGGCATTCGCCTGTCTCCGCCTTAAACCAGAGATGACACGACATGATTCAATTGTCCGAGCTGGTGCTGGCCAGCCACAACGCCGGTAAGCTCAAAGAACTTCAAGCCATGCTGGGAGATGCCGTCAAGGTGCGCTCCGTCGGTGAATTCAGTCCGGTCGAACCGGAAGAGACTGGACTTTCCTTTATTGAAAACGCCATTCTCAAAGCGCGTAATGCAGCGCGTGTATCCGGCCTGCCCGCCCTGGCCGATGACTCCGGCCTTGCTGTCGACGCCTTGGGTGGCGCGCCCGGTATCTACTCGGCACGCTATGCAGAAGGACGCGGCGATGCCGCGAACAATGCAAAGCTGCTCAAGGCTCTTGAAAGCACTCCTGAAGCCGAGCGTGGCGCTCAGTTTGTCAGTGTGCTGGCCCTGGTTCGCCACGCTGATGACCCGCTTCCTATCGTTTGTGAAGGGATCTGGGAAGGGCGCATCCTCTTCGAAGCCCGAGGTGAGCATGGCTTTGGGTATGACCCTCTTTTCTGGGTGCCCGAGCGGGACTGCTCGAGCGCAGAGCTGGCACCTGAGGAAAAGAACCGTATCAGCCACCGTGCCCGTGCCATGGCTATTCTTCGTGAGCGGCTCGGACTTTGATTCGATCAGCCTCGTTCGAACTGCCGCCCCTGTCGGCCTATATCCATATTCCGTGGTGCGTGCGTAAATGTCCTTATTGCGACTTCAACTCGCATGCAGCAGGACCCAAGCTACCTGAAGAGGCCTATGTCGATGCCTTGCTGGCAGACTTGGATGCGGACCTTGTCCATGTGCATGGCCGACCACTGACCTCCATCTTTTTTGGAGGTGGTACTCCCAGTCTGTTTTCAGCCAGGGCGCTGGGGCGCTTGCTTGAAGGCGTCGAACGCCGCGTTGCCTTTGCTTCCAATATCGAAATTACCCTTGAGGCTAACCCAGGGACATTCGAACAGGACAAGTTTGCCGCCTACCGGCAGCTCGGCATCAACCGGCTTTCAATTGGCATCCAGAGTTTTCAAGATGCCAAGTTAAAAGCCTTGGGCCGGATCCACGGGCAGGACGAAGCGGTTCGAGCCGCCGAGATGGCACGTCGGGCAGGGTTCGATAACTTCAATCTGGACCTCATGCACGGCCTGCCAGACCAGAGCGTTGCCGATGCGATGGCAGATCTTGAACAGGCGATTGCCCTCGCGCCTACGCATATTTCCTGGTATCAGCTCACCATGGAGCCCAATACCGTCTTTTGGAGCCAGCCGCCTGAGCTACCCGAAGACGATACCCTCTGGGATATTCAGGAAGCGGGACAGGCTCGACTTGCCGAAATGGGTTATCGGCAATACGAGACCTCGGCCTATGCCCAGCCTGGACGCCAGGCACGTCACAACCTGAATTACTGGACATTCGGTGACTTCCTTGGAATTGGCGCGGGCGCCCACGCCAAGCTGAGCGCACCTGATGGTCAGATTATTCGCACCTGGAAGACGCGCCTTCCCAAGGACTATCTGGATTCTGCCAAGCATTTCCAGGCCGGTGAGCGTGTACTGATGCCAGCAGAGCTGCCCTTTGAATTCATGATGAATGCCCTTCGCCTGGTAGAAGGCGTTTCAAGTGAGCAGTATCCACAGCGAACCGGCCAGCCCCTGGAAAGCCTATCTGGGGCACTGGAAGCGCTACGCGGCAAAGGTCTGCTTGAGAAGGATTCGACCAGGTTGGCCCCTACGTCCCGAGGGCAGCTTTTTTTGAATGATGTGCTGCAGCATTTTCTGTCTGACTAAGGAGACATGACGCTTGGACTACCTACTTAGCCTTATTGCAGAGGCTTCTCGCTGGTGCCGCGGTCATCTGGCCGAGATCGCCCTGGCTCTGATTTCAACCCTGCTGGTAATGTTCGGCACTGAAATCAACAACTGGATGAAGCAGCGCCTGGGCAATTTGCCTACCTTTGTACGGGTTCCGGTTCTGGCTTCGGCTTCAGTAAGTCTTTACGGCGCAGCAACTACCCACCTGACCCCCTGGGTTGTGAAAGGCTTAGGACAGTTCAACAATTACAGCCTGGCACCCGCCTTGCTGGTCGGTGCTTGTCTGCTGGGTGTTCTAGCCGAGCGACGCTGAGATACGCAGAAAAAAGGCCTGACATCTGTCAGGCCTTTTTTATTATTCGGTACGCTCGAACTTCAGATCCCAGACACCGTGCCCAAGTCGCTCACCTCTACGCTCGAACTTAGTGATGGGTCGCTCTTCGGGACGCGGAACATAGCGCTCATCTGAAGCCTGATTCCGATACCCCGGCGCGACACTCATGACTTCCAGCATGTATTCCGCATAGGGCTCCCAGTCGGTTGCCATATGCAGCACCCCACCAACCTTGAGCTTGCTACGAATCAGCTCGGCAAACTCAGGCTGAACGATACGACGCTTATGGTGGCGGGCCTTGTGCCATGGGTCCGGGAAAAACAGTAGGACCCGATCCAGGCTTGCATCAGCCACGCACTGGCGAAGCACTTCCAAGGCATCGCAGCTATAGACACGCACATTGGACAATTGCTGGGTCAGAAGACCATTCAGCAACGCGCCGACCCCAGGACGGTGGACCTCAACACCAATGAAGTCCTGCTCCGGCGCTGCGGCTGCCATTTCCAGTAGAGAGTGTCCCATACCAAAGCCGATTTCAAAGGTACGAGGCGCTTGGCGACCAAACACAGCGTCGAAATCCTGTAGCCCCGCATCCAGGTCGAGACCGAAGCGGGGCCAGCCTTGGTCAAGCCCCCTTTTTTGACCTTCCGTCATACGTCCCGCACGCATGACAAAACTTTTGATGGTACGCATTGGGCGTGCGGGTGCGTTATCGAATTCCTGATCGCTCATGGCTATTCACAAAGACAGCACGACCCGGCCTGGAGGCCGGGTCGTTAAGGTTAAGATGGAATGAAACGTCGAGATCAGCTGATCAGACCTTCCAGAGGTGACGAGGCGGAGGCATATAGCTTGCGTGGCATCCGACCTGCCAGATAAGCCATGCGCCCTGCCAGGATGGCGTGCTTCATGGCTTCGCCCATCAGGACAGGATCCTTGGCGTGGGCAATGGCGGTGTTCATCAGGACGGCATCACATCCCAGCTCCATTGCAATGGTGGCATCCGAAGCAGTACCTACACCGGCATCGACCAGAACCGGCACCTTGGCCTCTTCCAGAATGATGCGCAGGTTGTACGGATTGCAGATACCCAGACCGGAACCGATCAGACCGGCCAGCGGCATAACCGCAATACAGCCAATCTCCGCCAACTGACGGGCAATGATAGGGTCATCACTGGTATACACCATGACATCGAACCCATCCTTTACCAGGGTATCGGCGGCCTTCAAGGTTTCGATGACGTTTGGGAACAACGTTTTCTGATCCGCCAGTACCTCAAGCTTGACCAGTGAGTGCCCATCAAGAAGCTCGCGCGCCAGACGGCAGGTACGCACAGCTTCAACAGCGTCATAGCAGCCAGCCGTGTTGGGCAGAATGGTATAGCGATCCGGTGGAATGACGTCCAACAGATTAGGCTCACCGGGATTCTGACCGATATTGGTCCGGCGAACCGCAACGGTCACGATTTCGGCCCCCGACGCCTCGATGGCCAGACGGGTTTCTTCCAGGTCCTTGTATTTACCGGTGCCCACCAGCAGACGCGACTGGTAAGTGCGTCCGGCCAGGGTAAGCGGTGTATCTTGACGATTGCTGTTCATGGCAGATTCTCCGGCGGTCTAGCCGCCACCAATAGCATGAACCACTTCCAGCTGATCGCCGTCCACAAGCGTGGTATCGGCGTGCTGGCTGCGGGGTACGATATCGAGGTTTCGCTCCACGGCTACCCGTTTTCCGGTCAGTTCAAGCCGGACGAGCAAGTCCGCCACGGTGGCACCGTCAGGAAGTTCGAAAGATTCGCCGTTCAATTGAATGCGCATGGCAGAAGCGGTCTGAAATGTATGAAGGGCTGCATTCTAGCCCCTTCTGCCACGATGACCAACGTTGTATCGTCATCTAGGCCAGACGCCAGGCCACCAATCCAAGACAAACCCACCCTGCCAGGAAGGCGAGCCCGCCAAAAGGCGTGATGATGCCCAGCTTGCTGATACCGGACAATGTCAGAACATAAAGGCTGCCAGAGAACAGAATAATCCCTATGGCGAAGAAGGCGCCGGCCAAGCTGACCAGACGTCCCTGCAGATGCGTCGCCAGCAGGGCAACGCCCAGCAATGCCAGGGCATGTATGAGCTGATATAACACGCCGGTCTGGAATACAGCCAGGTGCTCCGGCGACAGTCGCCCTTTCAAACCATGGGCGGCGAATGCACCAAGGCCGACGCCAGTAAAGCCAAACACGGCGGCCAGCATGAGAAACGTACGAAGCATGGATAACTCCCAGACAGAATCGAAGCGATCGTTATAATGGACCGCTCATAACTAAAGACCAAGTCGCATGGTGCGCTCTCTTCTACGCCGTCTATTTCGCTACACACTCATCTCCATGGCTGCGAGCGTACTGCTCGTGTTGCTCTTTCGCTGGGTGCCCCCACCCGGCTCGATGGTCATGGTCGAACGAAAGATAGAATCCTGGATCGATGGCAAGCCCATCGATCTGTATCGGGAATGGCGGCCATGGCGTGAACTACCAGACAACCTGAAGATGTCGGTGGTGGCAGGAGAGGATCAACACTTTAGTGAGCACTGGGGCTTCGACATGGACGCCATTCGTCAGGCCTTCAGCCATAACGAAGCCGGTGGTTCCCTACGCGGAGCTAGCACGATCAGTCAGCAGGTTGCCAAGAATCTATTTCTCTGGACGGGCCGTAGCTGGGTACGTAAAGGCCTGGAAGCCTGGTTTACCGTGCTGATTGAAACCCTTTGGCCCAAGCAACGCATCCTGGAAGTTTACCTCAACAGCGTTGAATGGGATTCTGGCATCTTCGGCGCTGAAGCCGCTGCGCAGCACCATTTCGGTATTGGCGCACCGTACTTGTCGGATCGACAGGCCAGCCTGCTGGCTGCCATCCTGCCCAACCCTAGGGAATGGAGTCCAAGTCATCCTAGCGCTTACGTTAGCCGTCGTGCCAACTGGATACGGCAGCAGGTCCGGCAGTTGGGCGGTAGTGACTACCTGTTGCACATGAAATAAAAAAGGCCTTGGTAATAACCAGGGCCTTTTTTTGATCAACCTGCGAGATAGGACGAGCGGGTCAATCCCAGACGCAAGGCATCCAGATACTGCGTACGCTCGCGTGCAGTGAGCTTTGCTCCGGCTACCTTGTCGCGGTAGTAGGTCATCAGCTCCTCTGGCGAGAGGTGCACATAGCGAAGCATGTCTTCAATGGTGTCATGAGTCTCGATGCCACCATGACGCACAGTGCCATCCGCATCCTGATAGACGTTGACCGAGTCCGTATCGCCAAACAGGTTATGCATATCGCCCAGGATTTCCTGATAGGCACCTACCAGGAATACACCCAACATGTAATCTTCATTCGGACGCACATCGTGAACCGGCAAACTGGTCTCGATACTCTGCTCATCTACGTAATGGTTGATTTTGCCGTCCGAGTCGCAGGTCAGATCCTGTAACACCGCGCGGCGCATCGGCTCTTCATCCAGGCGCGTTAGCGGCACGATAGGCAGGATCTGCCCTATCGCCCAGGTATCCGGCAAGCTCTGGAAAACTGAGAAATTGCAGATGTACTTGTCTGCCAGCTTATCGTTCAGTTCGTCCAACACCTGGCGATGCGAACGCTGGCGTGCCTTGAGCTGATTGTAGAGTCGACGGCAGATCGCAAAGTAGCATTGCTCTGCAAGCGCCTTGTCACTCAGGCTCAGGCGACCTGACGCATACTGCGCAGAGGCTTCGCTCACGTACTGGGTTGCACGCCAATAGGTCTCGGTCACCATTTCCGGATCGGTATCACCCAGCAGCTCAACCAGCCACTGCACGACTTCAGGCTTGTCGGAGAAATTCTCGATATCAGGCATGGCGTCGTTGTTGCGCTCGACATCGGTTACCTGCATGACCAGCACGGCATGGTGCGCAGTCATGGCACGGCCACTTTCCGAGAAAATGTTTGGATGTGGAAGGCCCTGACGATCGCAGAACTCCTTGAGCATCCCCACGACCGTCGCGGCATAGTCATCCATGTCGTAATTGATGGAACTGGCGTTACGCGAGTGCGTACCGTCGTAGTCCACACCCAGGCCACCGCCCACATCGACATGATCGACCGGCAATCCAAGCGCGCGCAGTTCGGCGTAATACCGAATGGCCTCACGGAAACCCTGACGATAGTCAGCCAGATTGGCAATCTGCGAACCCATATGGAAATGTAGCAGGCGAACCCCCTGCTCGAGTCCTGCCTTGCGGAAACGCTCGATCACGGACAGCAGCTGTGCCGCCGACAGGCCAAACTTGGACTTTTCGCCCCCGGTATCGGCCCATTTGCTGGAAGCCAGCGATGACAGGCGAACGCGGAGACCTACCTGCGGAGTCACCTTGAGATCGGCCGCCTCTTCAATCACCAGCGGGACTTCGGACTCCTTCTCGATCACGATGAAGACGTTGTGACCAAGCTTGAGCCCCATCAAGGCCAGGCGTATGAATTCGCGATCCTTGTAACCGTTGCAAACGATGGTGCCCCCCTTGGGCGCCAGCGCCAGCACAGCCATCAGCTCAGGTTTGGAGCCAGCCTCGAGCCCGATCGACACATTACGCGTGGCAATAATGTTCTCGACGACCGCTTCCTGCTGATTGACCTTGATCGGATACAGGGCCGTGTACTGACCACCATATTCCATTCGCTCGATATTGGCATCGAACGCACCGGTCAGTGCCCGCACGCGACCTTGCAGAATGTCAGGGAAGCGCACCAATAGAGGCAGCGAAAGGCCCGCCTCGCACAGTTGCCCCACCAGTAGATGAAGGTCGATGGGCTCTCCATCGGGACCATGAGGACGGACTTCGACATTGCCGATGTCATTGATAGCGAAGTAGCCAGCGCCCCAGTGGCGAATGCCGTACACACTACGGCTATCGGCTACGGTCCATTGGCTGCCGTCATCTTTGCGCGTACGTCGTGGGGACATCCGCCAGATTCTCCTGTTGAAAGGTAATAAGGTGTTGACCGCAGATCGCTGCGGTAAGTTTGGATAGATATGGCCTGAACGTGGAACCGTTCGTTTAACCGCCGGACTTCTTGGCTTTGAAACCGCGTTTGGTCAGCTCGTCAATCAGCAGGTCGACATGATCGCCCTGAATCTCGATGACGCCATCCTTCAACGCACCACCAGTACCGCACCGCCGCTTCAGTGTGCTCGCCAATTCTTTCAATTCATCGGCCGTCACAGGCACACCACTGACCGTGGTCACGGTCTTGCCGCCACGACCTTTGGTTTCGCGGCGAACACGTGCAATACCGTCTCCAGCCTGCACGGGGGCCTGCTTACAGAGGCAGTCAGCGAGAGGTTTGTTACAAGCCGGGCAATGACGACCACTATCGGTGGAATACACCAGGCCGCCGAGACCGGCAAAGGAAGAGGCTTTCTTGACCACCGGGCATTCCTCACAGGGTCAGGATAGCGACAGGCTGGAGAACCAACCAAGAGCGCCCCACTCTGGCAGGGGCTGCGCATCAAAAGGTCGCGCAATTTACCAGCATTGAACGCAAATGCTAAGTACAAATTTGCGTCAATGCTGGATATTTTCATGACAGGCTCACAGAAAACCTGCTGCTGGGCTCATTACCCTTTTCGTGTCGGTGGCGCCATGAATTCCGGCCCTACCGGATCAGTCACATGTCGGGTCAGAATTTTATCGATTTCGTCTAGCTCCTCCTGGCTCAGGGACCAGCCGAATGCCTCGTCTACTCCCTCGATCTGCTCGGGCTTTCGTGCGCCCCACAGCGCAATCGTTGGGCCCTTATCAAGAATCCAGCGGATAGCCAGCGCCAGGACCGTCTTGTCATGGCGAGCACGGGCGTAATCCTCCAGCGCGGCCACTGCTGCAAGGTACTGCTCAAAACGCGGTGACTGAAACTTTGGATCGACCTTGCGCAAATCGTCCCCATCAAACCGTGTCGAGGGTGACATTTTACCGGCCAGCAGGCCGCGGCACAGTGCCCCGTAAGCCAACACCGCCAGCCCGTGATCCTTGGCATAAGACAGTACGTCCTTTTCGATATCGCGCTCGAACAGGTTATAGGGAGGCTGTACCGCTGCCAGAGGGGCAACATCGCGAAAGGCATCCATCTGCTCAGGCGAGAAGTTGCTGACGCCCAGGGCCAGCACTTTTCCTTCCTGGCGCAGCTTTTCCAACTCGCGGGCAGTCTCGTCAATGGGCGTCAAGGGGTCTGGCCAATGTACCTGGTAAAGGTCGATGTGATCGGTCTTGAGGCGACGCAGGGAGTCTTCGATTTCCTGACGGATACGGGCCGGAGTAGCGTTACGGAATGGGCCGTCATCATTCCAGTCCAGTGCAACCTTGGTAGCAATCACTGCTTTATCGCGTATTCCTTCCAGCGCCTTGCCCACGATCTCTTCGGAATTGCCGAAACCATAGACGGGCGCAGTATCAATCAGATTGATACCACGCTCTACTGCACTGCGGATCGTGGCGATGGCCTTGGATTCATCACTACCGCCCCACATCCAGCCGCCAATCGCCCAGGTACCCAGGGCGATGCGGCTGACGGGACGGGATATACCTTGAATAGTCAATGTTTCAACTGACATGAGACCTCCTGTATGGCTCAGGGGTGGATAGGCTGATAACGCCTGATAAGCGCAAGACATGCGTATGGAGAGGTATTGAACAGGCCGTTCAATGAAAGTTGCCTGGCTGCAGCGCAACACTGCAGCCAGGCGAGGTATCAACCCTGCTCCATCAGCTGGCGCAAGTCGATAATTGCCGCATTGGCGCGGGAGATGTAATTGGCAATCACCAGGGAATGGTTAGCCAGAATACCGAAGCCACTGCCATTGAGAATCATCGGGCTCCAGACCGGCTGCTGAGCGGCCTCCAGCTCACGAATGATTTCGCGCACGTTTACCGTTGCGTTCTTCTTGGCCAGCACATCGGCAAAATCTACTTCGATAGCGCGCAGGATATGAGACAGCGCCCAGGCCTGCCCGCGTGCCTCGTAGAAAACGTTATCTATCTGAAGCCAGGGCGTTTTAACGATACGCTCGTGAACTTCAGGCACCTGTCCGGGGAGCAGATCCTGATTGGGATTGATGTCAGCATCCAGACGAGAGCGGCCCACACTGGCGGAGAGCCGTTGTGACAGGGACCCCAGGCGAGTCTCTACGTCGCCCAGCCAGTTACGCAGGTTATCGGCACGCGCGTAAAAGAGCGCACGCTGCTGCTCCTGCCCACCCAGACGCGCCAAGTAAAGGTCAAGGGAGCGAATACCCGCACGATATTCAGACTCCGAAGACGGCATCGCCCAGCTACGGTTGTCAAAGTTGAAGTGTGGCTCGGCCTTGGCCAAATCAACATCTTCCGTTGACTGAGACTGAGAGCGGGCAAAGTCCTTGCGCAGCGCACGGGAAAGATCACGTACCTGCACCAGGACGCCGTATTCCCAGGAAGGCATGTTGTCGAGCCAGAGACCAGGGGGCGCAACATCGTTGGACAGATAGCCGCCTGGCTTGTCGAGCAAAGTGCCCGCCACCATCTTGAGTGTCTCTACCGTGGTATAACCCAGGGCCAGTTTGCGTTGAGCGGCAGCCGCCGCTTCCTGGGCATGCTGCTGGACAGGAAAGCGGTCCGGCTCGCGGCTCCAGTACCAACTCAGGATAAACATCACGAGCAGATAAAGGCCGATGATGATAGCCACGGCGCGCAGCCAGGGGCGGCCGCCAACAGCCGAAGCGCCGTCTGTCCGCCGCCTCCAACTGCTTGTACGATTCTTCCAGTCCAGCATGATGTTATTCCTTATAGTCGACTCCAGCGTTCGACCACGTCTATGACAAGGGGTTGCCGATTAAGTACGCTCGGTAGTGTACATAAGCCGTTCAGCTCTTGGTCCTAATGTTGCTCGAT
Source organism: Pseudomonas sp. HPB0071 (assembly GCF_000478505.2). Lineage (NCBI taxonomy): Bacteria > Pseudomonadati > Pseudomonadota > Gammaproteobacteria > Pseudomonadales > Pseudomonadaceae > Pseudomonas > Pseudomonas sp. HPB0071. The sequence continues at coordinate 903,409 of NZ_KI517367.1, forward strand.
CCTGAGCCGATGACCTAGCAAGGCGATGCTGGTAGGCTTTAGTGATGGCCTATCGCCACCGATCTTTACTCAGGACGAGCCGGACTACCATGAGCGAGCATGACGATCCTTCACTGGACCGTATCAAGAACCATTTTGCCCAAAGGGTCATCACCCAGGCCAGACATGTTCTGGAAATCTGGCAACGCCTGCATCGTGTGGAGTGGAGTACGGCAAGCCTGGAAGAGCTGACCGAGGCCAACAATCGCCTCCTGCGCTATGCCCAGCGATTCGATCAGCAGGAGCACAACCAGCTGGCAGAACGGATTGCTGGCTGTCTTTTGGCCGTCGAGGCCAACCGGGGACGCCTGACCAGTACAACGATTTCAGAACTGAGCCAGCTCATGCAAAGCTTGTCTCGCACTGGCTTACGCCATGGCGATCAGCTGGAAAGCACCAACCTGCCCCCGTTGCGCAAGCCTATTTATATTGCCCTGCAGGATCGGGAGCGCTCTGAGCGCCTGGCCCTGCAAATGGAGTACTTTGGCGTCACGATTCATATCTTCGAAGACGCAGTCACATTCCGCCAGGCTATTTCCGAGCGCCACCCGGCAGTGCTCATCATGGAAGTGGATTTCAACGGCCCGGGCGCAGGTCTTCAGCTGACAGCCGAAATCCAGGCGAACTTGACTATCAAGCTGCCAGTGCTGTTCTTCAGCCATGAGGAAGCCGATACCGCCATGCGTCTGGCAGCCGTACGCGCGGGTGGCCACGAGTTCTATACCGGCACCCTGGATGCCTCGCACCTGCTTGAAAAGGTCGAAACGCTGACCCGCGTCGCCTATTACGACCCGATCCGCGCCCTGATCGTCGACGACTCGCGCGCTCAGGCGATGCACACGGAAATGTCCCTGAATAGCGCTGGTATTGTGACGCGCACCCTGCTCAACCCGACTGCCGTGATGCCGCATCTTGCCGAGTTCAACCCGGACCTGATCATTCTGGACATGTATATGCCGGAATGCATGGGGACGGAGCTGGCCAAGGTCATCCGTCAGCATGAGCGCTATGTAAGCGTCCCGATTATCTACCTTTCGGCTGAAGGTGATCTGGACAAGCAGCTGGATGCCATGAGCGAAGGCGGCGATGATTTTTTGACCAAGCCGATCAAACCCCGCCACTTGATCGCCACCGTGCGTACACGCGCCGCCAGGGCACGTAACCTCAAAGCGCGCATCGTTCAGGACAGTCTGACAGGTCTGTATAACCATACCCACATTTTGCAGCTCCTGGAGGACGCGAGTTTTCTGGCTCGCCGACGCAGCAAAAGCCTGTCGTTTGTCATGCTCGATATCGATCACTTCAAAAAAGTGAACGATCAATATGGCCATCCTATGGGGGATCGCGTAATCAAGAGCCTGGCCCTGTTTCTGAAACAGCGCCTGCGCAAGACCGATCATATCGGCCGTTACGGTGGCGAGGAGTTCGCCGTGGTGCTGCAGGACACCGATAGCCAGAATGCCCTGCGACTGATCGATGAAATCCGCAAACGGTTTTCAGAAATTTGCTATCCAGCCCAGCAGGAAAGCCTCTTCTGCACGTTCAGCGCAGGGGTTGCACAGTTGCAGCCCGACCAGGACATCAAGAGCCTGGCCAGGCAGGCTGATGAGGCGCTTTATCAGGCCAAGCGCGGTGGGCGTAACCGCGTGGAAATCTATCAGCCCCAGCCGTCAGCCTGACAATCCATCACGCATATGGAGACAATTCCTGAGGGCTAGCGGCGAACGCTTTCGGTATCATGGCCGGGAGTTTCACCTGCCGAGAGTGTCATGCGCCGCCTGTTATTTCTGCTTTTGCTGATTATCGCCCCGCCCGTCTCTGCCGGCCTGTTTGACGGTAACCGTCCTGCATCGACTCTTGGCGCTTCAAGTAACGCCAGCGTCTTTCTACCTGTTGACCAGGCGTTCCGGCTGGAGCAGCTCGAATCCACTCCTGATAAACAGGTGCTGCGTTTCATTATTGCAGACGGCTATTACCTGTATCGGCATCGCTTTCAATTCAGCACACAACCAGAGGGCCTGACACAGGACATTGTCTTACCGGCTGGAGAACCCAAGCATGATGAGTGGTTCGGCGATGTACAGGTTTATCATCATGTAGTGGATATCGAGGTCCCGCTGGCCCAGGCAGGAGCATCCGGACAGCTGTTCATTACCTACCAGGGCTGCGCGGACAAGGGGCTGTGTTACCCGCCGGAAACCAAGCAGATCGCATTGGGTGATGCCTCTGCCTTACCCGCTACCGTGCCCTCTTCAACGACAGTCGAAACCGCATGGCACTGGCGTGACATGCTCCTGTTTTTCCTGGCAGGCCTGGGGTTGACCTTTACCCCTTGCGTACTGCCCATGCTGCCTATCATGTCTTCAGTCCTGCTTCACGGTCGGGACAGAAGCTCTCATACAGCAGGCCGCGGGTTATTTCTTTCTCTGGTGTATGTCGTGCACATGGCAGGGTGCTTTGCCCTCCTGGGCTCGCTGATGGGGCTTTTTGGCGCAAGCCTCAATCTGCAGGCACGTCTGCAGTCGGCCTGGGTGCTCGTTCCCTTTGCTGCATTCTTCGTAGCCTTTGCACTGGCCATGTTTGGACTGTTCGAGCTTCGCCTGCCCGCCTTTATCCGAAACCCAGTCGACCGCCTGGCCAGTGGCGCGAAGGGCGGCTCCGTACTAGGTGCAGCCACGCTGGGCGTTCTTTCCAGCCTGTTGGTATCGCCGTGTGTCTCGGCGCCACTGGCGGGTGCATTGCTCTACATCAGCAGCAGTGGTGATGCGTTAGGCGGTGGACTCAAGCTGTTTGCTCTGGGCTTGGGGATGGGTACTCCACTTATTCTTTTTGCTACAGGCGGTGGGGCTCTCCTACCCAAATCCGGTGCCTGGATGGTGGGTGTACGAAACGCCTTTGGCGTTCTGCTCCTCGGAGTAGCCGTCTGGATGCTGGAACGCTTGCTGCCCGGCCCTGTGGCATTGGCCCTATGGGGCTTGCTGGCCGGCGGAACCGGGCTGTTCCTTGGAGCCTTGGAGTTGACACCCAAGACTCCCCGTCAAAAGCTGGCTCAGCTTTTGGGACTGGCCTTGCTGGTCTATGCCGTAGCGGCATGGATTGGTGCGCTGCAAGGCCGCTCAGATCCGCTTCGCCCGCTCACAATGACCTCATCTCCTGCCACCCTGTCTAGCAGTACCAGCGCCTCGAATTGGCAGACGGTCAGTACGCCCGCCGAACTGGATGCTGCCTTGAAGGCCGCAAAGGATGCGGGGCAACCCCTTCTGCTCGACTGGTATGCCGACTGGTGCATCAGCTGCAAGGTAATCGAGCGTGAAGTGTTCAACGATCCTGCCATCATGGCCCGGCTGACTGCCTTTCGTCTGATACGCTTCGACATTACGGCCAGCAACGCACAACAGCGTGCTCTTCTGGATCGTTACCACCTCTTTGGCCCGCCCGCGATCCAGTTTTTTGATCGCAAGGGACAGGAAGCCCAAGACCTGAGGGTCATTGGTGAAATCGGCGCAGATGCGTTTGCCAAACACCTCGAACGCGCTCAAGAAACCTTATAACCCCCAATTAGATAAAATTTCGCCCAACGTGCTGGCATTTACAGCAAACATCGGGCGACTGGACAGTCAGCGAGCAATGCGGCATAGTCCGCGGCCATCGCTTTGCCTGTTGAAGGATGTCGTCATGGCTACGCTGCTGGTCCTGCATGGACCCAACCTGAATCTGCTGGGCACCCGCGAGCCGGGCGTCTACGGCGCAGTCACGCTGGATGAAATCAACCAGGATCTCAAGTGTCGCGCGGAAGCGGCCGGACATACACTGGACTATTTCCAGAGCAATGCCGAGCACCAACTGATCGAACGAATCCATGCCGCTCGTCATGAAGGCGTGGATTTTATTGTGATCAATCCTGCTGCCTTCACTCACACCAGCGTTGCGCTACGTGACGCATTGCTGGCTGTGAGCATCCCATTCATCGAGGTGCATCTTTCAAACGTGCACAAGCGAGAACCCTTTCGTCATCACTCCTACTTTTCAGACGTTGCCGTAGGGGTGATCTGCGGTCTCGGTGCCAGCGGTTATCGCATGGCGCTTGACGCTGCAATCGAAATGACAGGCAAGGCACAGAACGCCTAGCCGCTGCATAACCGGGCATTGAATCGACACCTCGATGTGCCCGACAAAAACTTAAACGTAACAGACCTTAGGGGAGTGCCAACGTTAATGGACATTCGTAAAGTCAAGAAGCTGATCGAACTGCTGGAAGAATCCGGAATCGACGAACTGGAGATCCGTGAAGGCGAAGAATCCGTTCGCATCAGCCGTCAGAGTCAGCGTGCTGTACAGACTGCTGTCTACGCTGCTCCGCCCGTCGCTGCCCCGGCTGCTGCACCCGCTCCGGTTGCTGCCCCGGCTGCCGAAGCACCCGCTGCGCAACAACTGACAGGCAACGTGGTTCGCTCGCCCATGGTAGGCACTTTCTATCGCGCCTCCTCTCCTACCTCCGCGCCTTTCGCCGAAGTGGGTCAGGCCGTGAAAAAAGGCGATATCGTCTGCATCGTTGAAGCCATGAAAATGATGAACCACATCGAAGCCGAAACCAGCGGTACCATCGGCGCTGTCCTGGTCGAAAACGGCCAGCCGGTTGAGTTTGACCAGCCGCTGTTCACCATTGTCTGATCGACAGGAGTCCGCGATGCTGGAAAAAGTCCTGATCGCCAACCGCGGGGAAATTGCCCTGCGTGTGGTTCGTGCCTGCAAGGAGTTGGGCATCAAGACGGTGGCCGTACACTCCACCGCTGATCGTGAGTTGATGCACTTGTCCCTGGCCGACGAATCGGTCTGCATCGGCCCCGCCCCGTCTCCTCAGTCTTACCTGAACATCCCGGCCATCATCAGCGCAGCTGAAGTTACCGGCGCCACCGCTATTCACCCTGGCTACGGCTTCCTGGCAGAAAATGCCGACTTTGCCGAGCAGGTCGAGCGCTCCGGCTTTACCTTTGTCGGTCCGACCGCAGACGTGATCCGCCTAATGGGCGACAAGGTCTCCGCGAAGGATGCGATGAAAAAGGCAGGCGTACCCACGGTTCCCGGCTCCGATGGCGCGATGCCAACCGACGAAGCCGAGTGCCTGCGTATTGCACGCGAAGTGGGCTACCCGGTCATCATCAAGGCGGCTGGCGGCGGCGGTGGCCGTGGCATGCGCGTTGTTTACGAAGAGTCCGAGCTGATCAAGTCCATCAGCATGACTCAGACCGAAGCAGGCGCTGCGTTTGGCAACTCTACGGTTTATTTGGAAAAGTTTCTGGGCAACCCGCGTCACGTGGAAGTTCAGGTTCTGTCCGATGGCCAGGGCAATGCCGTTCACCTGTTCGACCGCGACTGCTCGCTGCAACGTCGTCACCAGAAAGTCATTGAAGAAGCACCTGCCCCGCAGATCGACGAAAAGGCACGTGCCGAAGTACTCGCCCGCTGCGTTCAGGCCTGCGTTGAGATCGGTTACCGCGGTGCCGGTACGTTCGAGTTCCTCTATGAGGACGGCCGTTTCTACTTCATCGAAATGAACACACGTGTTCAGGTGGAGCACCCGGTTACCGAGATGATTACCGGTGTCGACATCGTCAAGGAGATGCTGAGCATCGCCGCTGGCAACAAGCTGTCGATCAAACAGGAAGACATCAAGATCACCGGACACGCCATCGAGTGCCGGATCAACGCGGAAGACCCCAAGACCTTCATGCCCTCGCCTGGTTTGGTCAAGCACTTCCACGCGCCGGGCGGCAATGGCGTACGGGTCGATTCGCACCTGTACAGCGGTTACAAGGTTCCGCCGAACTACGACTCGCTGATCGCTAAGCTGATCACCTGGGGACGTGACCGTGACGAGGCCATGGCCCGCATGCGTAACGCGCTGGATGAACTGATTGTCGATGGCATCAAAACCAATGCCGACCTGCATCGCATGCTTACACGCGATGAAGCCTTTAGCAAAGGCGGTGTGAACATCCATTATCTGGAGAAGAAGCTAGGCTTGAAACACTAATAGCCTTGCTTGAAGCCCGGGCCGCACATGCGGCCCGTTGCTTTTTAAACTACCCATTTACGTATTTGAAAGGTTTCGCCATGCCGTGGCTGCAAGTCCGACTCGCCATTACCCCTGATCAGGCAGAGCCCTATGAAGACGCCCTGCTCGGCCTGGGTGCTGTTTCCGTGACATTCATGGATGCAGAAGACCAGCCCATTTTCGAGCCGGACCTGGGCACAACGCCTCTTTGGAGCAAGACGCATCTGCTGGCCCTGTTCGAGTCAGATATCAATGAGCAGGACCTGGCGAAACACCTGACACTTATTGCAGGTACCGGCGCTGATTTTCATATCGAGCATATCGAGGATCAGGACTGGGAACGCAGCTGGATGGATAACTTCCACCCCATGCGCTTTGGTCAGCGCCTCTGGATCGTACCCAGCTGGCATGAAGCGCCCGAGCCGGGTGCAGTCAACCTGCATCTGGATCCCGGGCTTGCTTTCGGTACGGGGACGCACCCCACCACTGCACTGTGCCTCGAATGGCTGGATGGACAGCCACTTGAAGGCTATCAGGTTATCGATTTTGGCTGCGGCTCGGGCATTCTGGCCATCGCGGCACTGCTGCTGGGCGCAACGCGTGCCGTAGGAACGGATATCGACGTACAGGCGCTTGAGGCCTCTCGCGACAATGCCAATCGAAACGGCGTTGACCCAGCCCGCTTCCCGGTCTACCTGCCAGCCGACATGCCGGACGAACCGGCTGATGTCGTTGTTGCCAATATCCTGGCCGGCCCGCTTGTAAGCCTCGCGCCACAATTGAGCCGCCTGGTAAAATCGGGCGGCCGACTGGCCTTGTCCGGCATTCTGGCGGAGCAGGCGGAAGAGGTACGCGCCGCCTACAGTGCCGATTTCGAGCTGGATCCTACGGCCGAGCGCGAAGGCTGGATCAGAATTACGGGCATAAAACGCTAAGATGAACGACGTGCGGCAAAAAAGTGGCTTCAACGAGCCACTTTTCAGCCTTGAGCGTTAGAGTAAACTAGTCGGCTTTTCCGCAGGACCAGACCAGATCGCCATAATGACTGAAACCTACGTCACTCAATGCCCGCATTGCAGTACTCGCTTTCGAGTCAAGCAGGAGCATTTGGCGATTGCCCAAGGCAACGTGCGTTGCGGCGCCTGCCTTGAAATCTTCGATGCCACTCAGCATCTCGAAGGATTGCCGACACCGCTCAAGCCCGTCATCGAGTCGACAGCCGTCGTCATTCAGCCTGCGCCCCCTATGGCTCAGTCACCTTCGACGCAGCCCCAGTCTATCAGCCATGTTTCAGATGCCGCCGAAGCACTGCCCAAGCACCCTTCGGACACTCTATTGATCCATGATGACCTGGATCTGGACGGGCTTGACCTGGATGAAGAGCTGGCCAAGCTGGACGCCATGGAGTCGGCGCAACGCCTTCCTCCCCTGCCAACATTTGGACAGCAGAAACCCGCCTCGAAAACCACACCGGTTTATGATGAAAGCTGGGCTGAGGCCCTGCTGCGCGAGGAAAGTGCAGAATCTGACAACGAGCAGCGCCAGGAACCGACTTTAACGCTCGACACCATCGAGGAAGATCATGCTCATGAAGAGCCCTCGCTAGGGCTGCATGCCTCGAATGAGGCAGACGAGCCCGAGCTTGAATCATCCCTGAGGGCTGACGAGAAGGACAATCACGATCAGTCTATCGAAGCGGCCGAACCTCATGTGGGCGACACGGCGCCCTCTGACCGGGAAGCCACGCCTGTACGTGCCGAGCCCGCTCTGCGTAACGACACGTTGCTCGACCTTCATGACGAGCCATTGCAGCTCGACTGGCAACCGCCGAAGAAGCAGTGGGCCAAGCGGCTCGGCTGGGTGCTGTTGAATCTGGTTGCCCTGTTTGGTCTATTTGCTCAGTACGTTGGCTTTCATTTCGACGAGCTGGCGCGTCAAGACCAGTATCGCCCCTGGTTTGTTCAGTTCTGCGCGTGGGCGGACTGCAAGGTTCCGTCCAAGGTCGATGTAAAACAGATCCGTAGCAGCAACCTGGTTGTACGCAGTCACCCAGAATTTTCAGGCGCGCTACAGGTCGATGCGATCCTGTATAACCGGGCAACGTTCTCACAGCCCTTCCCGCTTCTGGAACTGCGCTTTGCCGACCTGAATGGGCAGCTCATTGCCAGCCGTCGGTTCAAGCCGTGGGAATACCTGGGCGGCGAATTGAAAGGACAGACCGAGATGCCACCGCAGACACCTATTCATATCTCGCTGGACATTCTTGATCCAGGCAGCCGAGCTGTAAATTACAGCCTCAGCTTTCATTCGCCCGAGTAAAAAACACTCCAACATGGCAAAGGTGTCCGGGCCAGGCTGAACTGTTCAGTTTTTGTTCAATTCAGCCTTTATCCGGACACGGCGAGCGGGTATCATTGCCGACCCTTTTCCAGTACACCCGTACCTCCAAAGCGCCTGCAGTTGCTATTGGATAAGGTAATTTCGGCCAGGGAAACTCATGTCGATGGTACGCATCGGCCCATATACATTGCCCAACCCACTGATCCTCGCGCCAATGGCCGGGGTGACTGATCGCCCATTCCGCCAGCTGTGTCGTCAGCTTGGTGCAGGTCTGGTCGTATCGGAAATGGTAACCAGCGACGTTCGTCTGTATAACAGCCGCAAGTCACGGCTACGCCTGATTCACGACGGTGAGGCCGAGCCGCGCTCGGTGCAGATTGCCGGCGGCGATCCAGCCATGCTGGCTGAAGCGGCACAGCGCAATGTCGAGCTGGGTGCACAGATCATCGACATCAATATGGGTTGCCCGGCTAAAAAGGTCTGCAACAAGGCAGCCGGTTCGGCGCTGATGAAAGATGAAGCGCTGGTAGCCGATATCCTGGATGCCGTCGTAGCCGCCGTTGACGTGCCCGTCACGCTCAAGATCCGTACAGGTTGGGACCGTGAACACCGCAATGGCGTGACGATTGCCCGCATTGCAGAGCAGGCCGGTATTGCGGCACTCTCCGTGCACGGACGGACGCGGGCCGATCTGTATACCGGGACAGCGGAATACGACACCATCGCTGAAATCAAGCAGGCGGTTTCCATTCCGATTTTTGCCAACGGTGACATCGACTCACCGGAAAAGGCTCGCTACGTGCTGGACCATACCGGTGCCGATGCCCTGCTGATTGGCCGTGCGGCGCAAGGGAGACCCTGGATCTTCCGAGAGATCGATAATTACCTGCGTACAGGCCAGCATCTGCCGGCACCGACCCTTGGCGAAGTGGAACAGATCCTGCTGGGCCATTTGTCCGAGTTGCATGGTTTCTACGGCCCCGAAATGGGCGTACGGATCGCTCGCAAGCACGTAGGCTGGTATCTTTCAGCTCTTCCTGGCGCTCAGGACTTTCGCGCTCAGTTCAACCGTCTCCAAGATATGGACGCACAACACGCCAGCATTTGCGCCTTTTTCGCGCAGTGCCCATCTGATGGGAAGGAAGTGGCATGACTTCGTTGACCGATAACTCTATGACTGGAATCACGCCTGTGAGCGACAATGCCAATCTGAAGCAGCACCTGACGGCACCGCTGCAGGAAGGCCAGACCCTGCGAGACAGCGTTGAAAAGGCGCTTCGCAACTATTTCGCTCACCTGGACGGCCAGCCGGTTACCGATGTCTACAACATGGTGTTGTGTGAAGTCGAAGCCCCCTTGCTGGAAAGCGTAATGAATTACGTCAAGGGCAACCAGACCAAGGCGTCTGAGATGCTCGGCTTGAATCGCGGCACCCTGCGCAAAAAGCTCAAGCAATACGATCTGCTCTGATTCTCATGATGTCCAGAGCCGGTCGAGCAAGGTCCGGTTCTGGACAGCCCTTCCTCTCGCCTGACCGATGGACTTTGTGATGACAGACCAAACCGCCCGCCTTCCCGTTCGCCGTGCGCTGATCAGCGTCTCCGACAAGACTGGCGTCGTTGATTTTGCCCGAGAGCTTGCAGCATTAGGTGTCGAGATTCTTTCGACTGGCGGCACCTATAAATTGCTGCGCGACAATAATGTCCCGGCAGTGGAGGTGGCGGATTACACCGGCTTTCCAGAAATGATGGACGGTCGCGTCAAGACGCTGCATCCCAAGATTCATGGTGGCATTCTGGGTCGCCGCGGTACGGATGATGGCGTCATGGGTCAGCGCGGCATCCAGCCGATTGATCTGGTAGCCGTTAACCTCTACCCCTTCGAGGCAACTGTAGCCAAGCCAGACTGCGACCTGCCGACTGCCATCGAGAATATCGATATTGGCGGTCCGACCATGGTTCGCTCAGCCGCGAAAAATCATAAGGACGTTGCTATCGTCGTCAATGCCGGCGATTACGCTCAGATCATCGAAAGCCTCAAGCATGGCGGCATGACCTATGCACAGCGTTTCGATCTGGCCCTCAAAGCGTTCGAACATACATCAGCCTATGACGGCATGATTGCCAATTACCTGGGCACGATTGACCAGACGGCTGAAGTATTATCCACCCAGGGCCGCGGCAGCTTTCCCCGTACCTTCAATACCCAGTTCATCAAGGCGCAAGAGATGCGCTACGGCGAAAATCCGCATCAGAGCGCTGCTTTCTATGTAGAAGGCAAGCCCCAGGAGGCGAGTGTCGCCACGGCGACCCAGCTTCAAGGCAAGGAGCTTTCCTTTAATAATGTGGCTGACACCGATGCAGCCCTGGAGTGCGTAAAGAGCTTTGATGCTCCAGCCTGTGTTATCGTCAAACATGCCAATCCCTGTGGCGTTGCGGTAGCCTCCGAAGAGGATGGCGGCATTCGCAAGGCCTATGACCTGGCATATGCCACTGATAGCGAGTCTGCCTTTGGCGGCATCATCGCTTTCAACCGCGAGCTGGATGGCGAAACGGCCAAGGCGATTGTCGAGCGCCAGTTCGTCGAAGTCATCATTGCACCCAAGGTATCAGCTGCCGCTCGCGAGATCATCGCAGCCAAAGCCAATGTTCGACTGCTGGAATGCGGCGAATGGAGCACCGAACGCGTGGGCGGCTGGGACTTCAAGCGAGTAAACGGTGGCCTGCTGGTACAGAGCCGCGACATCGGTATGATCACTCAGGCCGATCTCAAAATCGTTACTCAGCGCGCGCCCAGTGAGCAGGAAATCCAAGACCTGCTGTTCGCTTGGAAAGTCGCCAAATTTGTGAAGTCCAACGCCATCGTTTATGCCAAGCATCGCCAGACCGTAGGCGTAGGAGCTGGCCAGATGAGCCGCGTCAACTCTGCCCGCATCGCTGCCATCAAGGCCGAGCATGCCGGACTGGCCGTGCAAGGAGCCGTCATGGCATCCGATGCCTTCTTCCCCTTCCGTGACGGCATCGACAATGCTGCCAAGGCCGGCATTACCGCCGTGATTCAACCCGGCGGCTCGATGCGTGACGCGGAAGTCATTGCGGCTGCCGATGAAGCAGGCATGGCCATGGTCTTTACCGGCATGCGTCATTTCCGTCACTAATCAAACCGGCTTTGCCGTATTGTCCGGAGCCTTGATCTGCCACTGCGCAGACGAGAGGCTCTGGACATCTTGCATCACTGCGGGCTCATGCCCTGGCCGGCATGAGCCCTAGAAGGAGCGAACATGAATGTATTGATCATTGGCAGCGGCGGACGAGAACACGCGCTGGCCTGGAAGGCGGCACAGGATCCTCGCGTTGAAAAGGTATTCGTTGCGCCGGGTAATGCGGGTACGGCCATCGAAGATAAATGTGAAAACGTCGCTATTGATGTCCTGGCCCTGGAGCAACTGGCGGACTTTGCCGAGAAAAACGTTGCCCTGACAATCGTCGGACCAGAAGCCCCTCTGGTAAAAGGCGTCGTAGACCTGTTTCGCTCACGTGGCCTGAAGTGCTTCGGCCCTACGGCAGGCGCTGCCCAGCTGGAAGGATCCAAGGCCTTCACCAAGGATTTCCTGGCCCGCCACCAGATTCCTACAGCGGCATACCAGAACTTTACTGAAATTGAGCCTGCCCTTGCCTACCTGCGTGAAAAGGGCGCACCTATCGTAGTCAAGGCCGACGGCCTTGCTGCAGGCAAGGGTGTGATCGTCGCCATGACGCTTGAAGAAGCTGAGGCTGCCGTACGTGACATGCTGTCAGGCAATGCCTTTGGCGATGCGGGTGCTCGTGTTGTTATCGAGGAGTTCCTGGAGGGCGAAGAGGCCAGCTTTATCGTCATGGTCGACGGCCATAACGTACTGCCCATGGCGACCAGTCAGGATCACAAGCGTGTAGGCGATGCAGACACCGGCCCGAATACCGGCGGCATGGGTGCGTACTCACCCGCTCCGGTGGTCACTACTGATATCCATCAGCGCATCATGGATGAAGTAATCTATCCCACGGTACAGGGTATGGCGGCTGAAGGTCATGTCTATACCGGTTTTCTGTACGCTGGCCTGATGATCGACAAGAACGGCGCTCCCAAGGTCATCGAGTTCAACTGCCGCTTTGGCGATCCTGAAACGCAGCCGATCATGCTGCGCCTGCAATCCAGTCTGGTAGCACTGGTCGAGGCAGCGCTGGCTGAGCAGCTGGATACGGCTGATGCCCAGTGGGATCCTCGACCCAGCCTGGGTGTCGTACTGGCAGCAGGTGGCTACCCTGGAGATTACGCCAAGGGAGACGTCATTTCCGGCCTGGAACAGGCAGTCACTGCCGACGGCAAGGTCTTTCATGCTGGCACAGCATTAGCCCAAGATCAGGTCGTGACCAGTGGTGGCCGCGTCCTGTGCGCCACGGCACTAGGTGACTCCGTGGCTCAGGCACAGCAGAATGCCTATGCCCTAGCCAGACAGATCAACTGGAACGGCTGCTTCTACCGCAACGACATCGGTTATCGTGCGATAGCTCGCGAACGCAGCTAATACCACTGCCGGACGTCATGAAGATGTCCGGCAGCATTTATCCCTGCTGGTCGGCTCGCTATACTCTGAATTCAACTTACGAAGGGAATTTTCGTGCGCCGGCTCAGGACCGCCATCTGTTTGCTTGCCAGCGTTGTGCTGGCTTTCCTGTATGCCTCGTTTCCTGTGGCTGCCGACGAAATGGCGGCATGGTCACGCCTGGATGATCCAGAGGGTAGCCTGCAGCTGAGCGATGTGCGTGAGCGGCTTTCTGAGTTCAGATCGCTCCCGGGCCAGGAAACCCATCGTCCGGCTGATGAAGGAGCAATCTGGCTCTATACTCGCCTGCCCGCCTCGGATGCCTCACGCGTTCTACGGGCCATTGCACCAAACGTGGCGTATATCGATTTTTATGCCTTGAGTGATGGCAGGACCCTGTCCCTCAATCGAACCGGCATCGCACGCCCCGGTAACTACCGTGAGCAGCCCAGCCGCGACTTTCTGTTTACCCTGCCGAGTACCGCCGGCCCGCTGGACGTTTTTGTCCGCATGGAAAGCCGAAGTCCGATTCGTGCCTTTCTGAAGATTGCGCCCAATGCCGAGATCACCATCGCCTTCCGGCTACTGATGTTCGGCACGCTGCTGGGCTGCCTGTGCATGCTCATGATCTTCAACATGATGCAGCTCTTCTACCGGCGCAGCAGTACCGGTATTGCCCTAACCATTCTGCTCGGCCTGCAGATGGTGGCCGCCTTTAACATCTTCGGCCTGGCCAGCATGATTCTGGTCGAAAAGCTCTACCTGACGCCGTTGCTGATGGATCTCTCTACCCTGGCAACGATGGCGTGTGCGCTCTATTTTACCAGCGCCTTCTTTAACGGCCAGCAGCTGCCATTACGCCTGCAGCTGGTGCTTTATGTCGAGTTCATCGCGCTTGTACTGGCGGCCGCGTTCCTGATTCTGACCAAGGACGTATACATCGGCGAGGTGCTTTACAGCCTCATCGGCCTAAGTGTTTTCACCCTTTTCGCCATCAGTGTCAAATACTGGCAACAGGGCTTCAAGCCCGCACGCTGGCTGGCACTGGCCTATCTGCTGGCCATCATTGCGGGTGGTTTGGCCCTGCCCCGCATGATGGGTTACTGGTCCTCACCAGAATGGCTGGGACGCGCACTGGTTATGGTCAGCGTGATTACCGGCTTTCTGTTTACGGTGGCTGTAGGCGAGCGCCAGCGTTATCTGCTTGAAAAGCACTTCCTGATGAGCCGTGACCAAGCCGCCAACACGGCTGAAATCAAGGGCAAGGCAGACTTCCTGGCACGCATGAGCCACGAAATACGCACCCCTATGAACGGTGTATTGGGCATGACCGAGCTGCTTTTAGGCACCGCTATGTCACCCAAGCAACGGGATTATGTCCAGACCATTCACAGCGCAGGTAATGAGCTGCTTAGCCTGATCAATGAAATTCTGGATATATCAAGGCTCGAGTCTGGCCAGATCGAACTGGAAGATGTCCAATTCGACTTCAATGCGCTGATCGAGGATAGTCTTGATATTTTCAGAGCCAAGGCCGAGCATCGACAGGTTGAACTGATCAGCTTTATCCAGCCCCAGGTGCCGCGCATGATGACGGGTGACCCGACGCGTCTGCGCCAGGTGTTGCTAAGCCTGCTGGATAATGCCTTCCAGCGGACTGAAATAGGCGAGATCCTGCTGGTGGTGGCTCTGGAAGGCCAAGGAACGCCAAACCCTCGCCTGCGTATCGCCGTTCAGGACAGCGGTACGCCCCTGGAGCCTGAGGCCCGCAACCGACTAGTTTCCAGCACGTTGGACAGCCGGGAATTTCTGGCAGCTGGTGTGTCGGGTGCTCATCGAGGTCTTGCCATCACGCAACGTCTGATCATGCTGATGAAGGGTGAGCTGGGTATTGAAAGCGGCGCTGAAGCTGGCTCGACCGTCTGGCTTACCCTTCCCGTTCCACAAGGCCTTCTGGATAATCCCGGCGCTGATCTCGACCGGCCCCTGCATGGCGTCCGCCTGCTGGTGGTCGACGATAACGAAACCTGCCGCAAGGTTCTCCAGCTGCAATGCAGTGCCTGGGGCATGAACGTCACCCTGGCGGCTTCCGGGCGGGAAGCCCTGGCACTCCTGCGTACCAAGGCGAACCTGCAAGAATATTTCGATGTCGTGCTGCTGGATCAGGAGATGCCAGGCATGACCGGCATGCAACTGGCCGCACGGATCAACGAAGATCCCAACCTGAGCCATGATCTGCTACTGATCATGCTGACCGGTATCACTAACGCGCCCAGCAAGATCATTGCACGCAACGCGGGTATCAAGCGTGTCCTGACCAAGCCTGTAGCAGGCTACACGCTGAAGGCCACACTGGCCGATGAACTCTCCCGACGCAGCCAGCCGCTGGGCGAGACGCCTCGAGAGACCCAGTCGGCGCCTCTGCCAAACGACCTCAAGGTTCTGGTTGCCGAGGACAACATCATCTCAACCAAGGTTATTCGCGGCATGTTGAAAAAGATCAACATCGAGCCGGATACAGCCACAAATGGCCTCGAAGCCCTGGCAGCCATGCAACAGACCCAGTATGACCTCGTATTGATGGACTGCGAGATGCCGGAAATGGACGGCTTTACGGCAACCGAACGCATGCGTGCGTGGGAGGCGCGCGAGAACCGCCCACGAACACCCATTGTGGCGCTGACGGCGCATATCCTTTCCGAACACAAGGAGCGCGCCCAGGAAGCCGGAATGGATGGTCATATGGCCAAGCCTGTGGAGTTGTCTCAATTGCGTGACCTTGTGCAGTTCTGGGCTGGCGAACGTGAGCGAGGCGAAACAAAGAAGTAAGGTGGCAGCTACGTGACTTCTTCACCATGTAGCTGCCTGACTCGTCCAATAGGCTGCTTATAATTTATTCAAATAACGGCCCAAGCCAGGCGCCCCAAAAAAGGGCCGCCTGGTTTTTCGTATTTACCCAGAGCACCAAAAGAAGGCACCACGTCTACTACGCCGCCAGCGTTTGAGTATGAAAGCTTAGTCAAATCAAAGGCTGTGGCAGTTTGGCATGGATAGTGAAATGCATCGATTAAAGCCGAAAAGGCTTACCCACAATCGAGCACGATCATCCAGGAGCCATGCATGAAGCGCCGTCCCCTACTCAAGACAACGTTGGCCGCTAGCGCCCTGCTGTTCAGCGGACTTTTCCCTTTCAGCGCTGCGCACGCCGCCGACACCATTAAGGTCGGTATTCTGCACTCCCTGTCCGGCACCATGGCGATCTCCGAAACATCGCTCAAAGACATGGCGCTAATGACCATCGATGAAATCAATGCCAAGGGCGGCATAAACGGTAAAAAGCTTGAGCCGGTGGTGGTTGACCCTGCTTCCAACTGGCCATTGTTTGCAGAAAAAGCACGCCAACTACTGACTCAGGACAAGGTAGCCGTGGTATTTGGCTGCTGGACCTCCGTCTCTCGCAAATCCGTATTACCGGTTTTTGAAGAGCTGAACGGCATGTTGTTCTACCCCGTTCAGTATGAGGGCGAGGAAATGTCGCCCAACGTGTTCTATACCGGCGCAGCGCCCAATCAGCAGGCCATTCCGGCAGTGGAATACCTGATGAGCGAGGATGGTGGTGCCGCCAAGCGCTTTTTCCTGCTGGGCACCGATTACGTCTATCCTCGTACCACGAACAAGATCCTCCGCGCCTTCCTGCATAGCAAGGGCGTAGACGACAAAAATATCGAAGAGGTCTATACCCCCTTTGGTCATAGTGATTATCAGACCATCGTTGCCAATATCAAAAAATTCTCTGCCGGCGGCAAGACCGCTGTGGTCTCGACCATCAACGGCGATTCCAACGTGCCCTTTTACAAGGAACTGGCCAACCAGGGGTTGAAGGCAACAGACGTACCGGTAGTGGCTTTCTCGGTGGGTGAGGAAGAGCTGCGTGGTATTGATACGGCGCCACTGGTCGGTCATCTGGCAGCCTGGAACTACTTCCAGTCCGTCGAAAATCCGGTCAACGAGAAATTCGTATCCGACTGGAAGGCCTATGCCAAGGCCCATAACCTTCCCAACGCCGCTACAGCTGTCACCAATGACCCGATGGAAGCGACCTACGTCGGTATCCACATGTGGGCGCAGGCCGTCGAGAAGGCCAAATCGACCGATGTGGACAAGGTGCGTGATGCGCTGGCGGATCAACGCTTCCAGGCGCCTTCGGGTTATACCCTGACCATGGACAAGACCAATCATCACCTCCATAAGCCGGTCATGATCGGCGAGATCCAGGATGACGGTCAGTTCAGTGTGGTCTGGCAGACTGAAGGTCCCATCCGCGCACAGCCCTGGAGCCCTTATATCACCGGCAATGACAAGAAGCCGGAGCATCCAGTCAAGGGTACGTTTTAACGCATGAGTTGATAACGCGTCGCGGGCATTGGGGAGCCTTTCGCTTGCCAGTGTCTGCTTCGCCACGAAGCGCCCGAGGGTGCAGCCCCTGCACACACGAGAGAAAACATGCGCCTGGTTTCCTTTTTATTGACTGCCTTGCTGCTGAGCGCTGCCGGCTTGGCCTGCGCCGGCCCGGCCAGTGATTTCGCCGCCGCCAGCAGCGCCGAACAGATCAAGCTACTACAAGCCTGGTCGGCTGAGCCCAGCCCTGACCGCTTACCTTTTCTACAAGCCCTGCAGGACAACACCGTAGTTATCGACGATGAAAAGCACGTGTTCTACAAGGACGGCAATACACTGCATGCCGCAGAAGGTGACTCTACAGTAGCGCCTGTCGGCACGCCGAAAAGCTTCCGCTTGAACAACCGGCTCCGGGTCTTGATCAGCAATGCCCTGGCGAGCCACCAGCTCCTGTCCAACGATGCTTCGGCACGTCTGCACGCCGCACAGGCATTACGGCAGGAAGCCAAGCCAGAACAGCGTACGCTGCTCGAACAGCGCCTGCATATCGAGGCAGATGAAGACGTCAAACAGGCGTTGAGCCTTGCCCTGGCCAACCTACAGTTGACCGATCCTGATCCTGCCGTGCGTTTGGCTGCGGTGCGCCTGCTGGGCGATACAGGCGAGCCCCAGGCACGCACGCGCCTGCAGGCGCTGACCAATCCCGCCAACGAGACCGACGCCAATGTACGCAAGGCCGTAGCAACCAGTCTGAAACAGGTGGAACGTCGCCTGCTGATCGGTGATCTGCTTGGACAGGCCTTTACCGGCCTTTCCCTGGGCTCGATTCTGCTATTGGCAGCCTTGGGCCTTGCCATCACGTACGGCCTGCTGGGTGTGATCAATATGGCCCATGGCGAGATGCTGATGCTGGGCGCCTACTCCACGTACGTGGTTCAACTGCTGTTCCAGCGTCTGGCGCCCGATTGGCTCGCTTTTTATCCACTGCTGGCTCTGCCTGTGGCATTTCTTATCACAGCGGTCATTGGCATGGCACTGGAACGTACCGTGATCCGCCATCTGTACGGCCGCCCGCTTGAAACCCTGTTGGCTACCTGGGGCATCAGCCTAATGCTGATCCAGCTGGTGCGCGTCGTGTTCGGGGCCCAAAACGTGGAAGTGGCAAATCCGGCATGGCTCTCGGGCGGTATCCAGGCCTTGCCGAATCTGCTGCTGCCATATAACCGGCTGATCATCATTGGTTTTGTAATTGCGGTTCTGGTTCTCACCTGGAGTCTGCTCAATATGACCCGGCTAGGCTTGAATATCCGCGCCGTGACGCAGAACCGCAACATGGCAGCCTGCTGCGGCGTGCCGACCGGGCGCATCGACATGCTGGCATTTGGCCTGGGCTCGGGTATTGCCGGCCTGGGTGGCGTGGCGCTATCGCAGGTTGGCAACGTCGGACCTGACTTGGGTCAGGGCTACATTATCGACTCCTTTCTGGTCGTGGTGCTTGGCGGGGTTGGCCAGCTGGCTGGGAGCGTCATGGCTGCGTTCGGCCTGGGCATTGCCAACAAGATTCTCGAACCACAGATCGGCGCAGTACTGGGCAAGATCCTGATCCTCGCGCTGATCATCCTGTTTATCCAGAAGCGCCCCCAAGGCCTCTTCGCTCTCAAAGGGAGGGTTATCGATTGAACCAGCCCCTGACCATTACGCTTGCGCAAAAAGCCGGCCCGCGCTGGACCCTGGCCCTTGGCGGATTAGCCCTGGTTGGCCTGCTTGCCTTGCCGCTTCTCTCCTTGCTACCGGCCGACAACCCATTACAGGTGTCGGCTTATACCCTGACACTGGTAGGCAAGATTCTCTGCTATGCCATCGTGGCGCTTGCTCTGGACCTGGTCTGGGGATACGCCGGACTGCTGTCGCTCGGCCACGGTCTGTTCTTCGCCCTGGGTGGCTACGCGATGGGCATGTATCTGGTACGCCAGTCTGCCGGAGAAGGCGTCCCGGCCTTCATGTCGTTTCTGTCCTGGACGGAAATCCCCTGGTTCTGGGCGGGTACGCAGCACTTTCTGTGG
This sequence comes from Pseudomonas sp. HPB0071, assembly GCF_000478505.2. Lineage (NCBI taxonomy): Bacteria > Pseudomonadati > Pseudomonadota > Gammaproteobacteria > Pseudomonadales > Pseudomonadaceae > Pseudomonas > Pseudomonas sp. HPB0071. The sequence goes on from NZ_KI517367.1 coordinate 922,886, forward strand.
GCGCTATGCCTGGTCGTACTTGCACCTGGTGTGCTTGCCTTTGTGTTTGGTTTTTTTGCCTTTCGCTCACGCATCAAGGGTGTGTACTTTTCGATCATGACCCAGGCGTTGACCTTTGCCGGCATGCTGCTGTTCTTTCGTAACGAGACCGGTTTTGGCGGCAACAATGGGTTCACCGGCTTCACTACCCTGCTCGGCTTCCCGATCGCCTCACCGGGCATGCGTGCCATGCTTTTCCTGCTGACAGTCGCCCTGCTTGTAGGCAGTCTGCTCCTGGGCTGGCAACTCGCACGCAGTAAATTCGGCCGCATTCTTACCGCCATCCGCGATGCGGAGAACCGCGTCATGTTCTGCGGCTACGACCCACGCGGCTTCAAACTGTTCGTCTGGACGCTGTCGGCTGTGCTTTGTGGTCTGGCGGGTGCGCTGTACGTACCTCAGGTGGGCATCATCAACCCGAGCGAAATGGCTCCGACCAACTCCATCGAGGCTGCCATCTGGGTGGCACTGGGCGGCCGCGGCACGCTGATTGGCCCGATCATTGGTGCGGGCATCGTCAATGGCGCCAAGAGCTGGTTCACCGTTGCCTTTCCCGAGTACTGGCAGTTCTTTCTGGGCCTGCTGTTCATCGTAGTGACCCTCTATCTTCCCAAGGGCGTGATCGGACTGATCCGTAAGGATAAAGACCTATGAAAGCCGCTCCTGTACCTGAGCTGCTCGATGCCTCCCTAGGCAGCGAATCGAGCGGGCTGGACCACCGTGTTACAGGCGGTCTCGATACCCGCCACGGCACGATTCTTACGCTAGAGGATATCAGTGTCAGCTTCGATGGATTCAAGGCGCTAAATGACCTGACGCTTTACATCGGCGTCGGTGAGCTGCGCTGCATTATCGGGCCCAATGGTGCCGGCAAGACGACCCTGATGGACGTCATCACCGGCAAGACCCGCCCCGATACTGGCAAGGCCTACTTTGGCGAAACCCTGGACCTGACACAGATGAGCGAGGTGCAAATCGCTCAGGCAGGCATCGGTCGGAAGTTTCAGAAGCCTACGGTATTCGAAGCGCTTACCGTGTATGAAAACCTGGAGTTGGCACAAAAGGCCGACAAGTCTGTCTGGGCCAGCTTGCGAGCAACGCTTAGTGGTGAGCAGAAGGAGCGACTCGAGGACATCCTGACCACGATCCGCCTGAGCGAATCGCGTCATCGACCGGCCGGGTTGCTCTCCCATGGACAAAAACAATTCCTGGAAATCGGCATGCTACTGACGCAGGAGCCCCAGTTACTCCTGCTGGACGAACCGGTAGCCGGCATGACAGATGCCGAAACCGAGTTTACGGCGGAACTGTTCAAGTCGCTGGCCCGCAAGCATTCGCTCATGGTGGTGGAGCATGACATGGGCTTTGTCGACACCATCGCTGATCATGTCACCGTGCTGCACCAAGGGCATGTTCTGGCAGAGGGCTCGCTTGTCGAAGTACAGGCCAATGAGCAGGTCATCGAGGTCTATCTAGGTCGATGAAAGCGCCCCGTAGCGTGGATCAAGCCCAGCAATGCTGTGCAGCTGGCAATTGATGAGTAGGTAATCTCCCCTCTCGCTCATGCGTCCATAAGGAACAACGATGCTTCAGGTTAACGAACTTCATCAGTATTACGGTGGTAGCCACATCCTGCGCGGTCTGTCCTTTGAGGCAAGAATTGGCGAAATCACGTGTCTACTGGGCCGAAACGGCGTTGGCAAGACGACGCTGCTCAAGTGCCTGATGGGTCTTATACCCTCGAAACAGGGAAGCGTGACCTGGGAAGGCAATGTGATTACTTCGCTCAAGCCACACCAGCGGATTCATGCCGGTGTCGCCTATGTACCGCAGGGTCGTGAGATTTTCCCTAGGCTTACCGTAGAGGAAAATCTGCTGATGGGCCTGTCTCGCTTCCCGGCCGGACAAGCCAAGGAAGTCCCTGATTTTATCTATGAGCTGTTCCCTGTTCTCAAGCAGATGAAGCATCGTCGAGGGGGAGACCTCTCTGGTGGTCAGCAGCAACAGCTCGCCATTGGCCGCGCCCTGGCCAGCCAACCGCGCCTGCTGATTCTTGATGAGCCCACCGAAGGGATTCAGCCGTCCGTTATCAAGGAGATCGGTACGGTCATCAAGCGGCTGGCGGCCAGAGGCGATATGGCCATTTTACTGGTGGAGCAATTCTATGATTTTGCCGCCGAATTGGCCGATCACTATCTTGTGATGTCTCGTGGGGAAATCATCCAGCGCGGCCAGGGTACACAGATGGAGGCCGACGGCGTAAGCGGTCTGGTCGCCATTTGAAAACCGCTTGCCAGAGCACCCACGCGGCATGCCATGATCCCGTCAGTTCAGCGTAATGATGCTGACGGTAAACCAAAACAGATAAGAACCGATGAACGCACCAATTACATCCGCCCTATTTACCCCTGCCTGGCAGGCCGAGCTGGAATTGGCCTATTCACGCCAGGATGACTGGACTCGTCCAGTCATGCGGCGGCATGCCGGTCCGCTGCGGGTGCAGAAGCATTTGCACGCGGAGGGGCCGGAGGTGTGCCAGCACATCATTGTTCACCCACCTGGCGGTATTGCCGGCGGAGATCGCCTGGCAATCAGTGCTCGTGTCGGTGAGCAGGCCTGGGCGCAACTGACCAGTCCGGGTGCCGCCAAGTGGTATCGCGCGACAGGCCCAGCTCATCAGTGTCTCACACTCGCCGTCGAGCCCGGCGCCACGCTGGAATGGCTACCTCAGGAAACCATTGTCTTCTCGGGTGCGCAGGCCGAGCTGGCTACCCGTATCAATCTTGAAGGTGACGCCCGCCTTTTTTACTGGGACATGGTTGCCCTGGGTCGCCCCGCCAGCCAAGAGCGCTTTGCTACAGGACACTTCCAGTCTCATCTGGACATCTACCGCGACGGCCATCGGCTATGGCATGAGCGTCAGCACATTGCCGGAGGCGACCGTTTACTGGAGTCGCCTATTGGACTCGCTGGATACCCTGTCTTCGCCACGCTGATCGTGACAGGCGATATTGACGAATCCCTGCTACAGGCCTGCCGCGCCCTGCCGTGCCAGGGCCGTGGCGATCTCTCACAACTCCCTGGCCTGCTGGTAGCTCGTTGTCTTGCCCATGAGGCGTTGGCGGCACGTGCCTGGCTGATCGAACTCTGGACGCTGTTACGCCCTGCCCTGCTGGGCCGCCGCGCCGCCCCTCCCCGCATCTGGAGCACCTGATGGATTTGACACCTCGCGAAAAAGACAAGCTATTGATTTTCACTGCCGGTCTTGTGGCTGAACGGCGTCTGGCCAGAGGCCTCAAGCTCAATTATCCCGAGGCCATGGCTTTCATATCGGCCGCCCTGCTCGAAGGCGCCCGGGACGGCCAGACGGTAGCCGAGCTGATGCACTACGGCACCACGCTGCTTACCCGCGAACAGGTCATGGAAGGGGTTCCGGAAATGATTCCAGACATCCAGGTGGAAGCTACCTTTCCTGACGGGACCAAGCTTGTAACCGTACACCAACCGATTGCCTGAGGCTGTTATGACGTGCTCTATCGCTCCTGCCCACGAATCCGATCTGCCTGGCATTCTGGCCATCTACAACGACGCCGTGGAAAACACCACGGCGATCTGGAACGAGACCCTGGTCGATCTAGCCAACCGCCGTACCTGGCTGGCAGACCGTACGGCTCAGGGGTTTCCCGTACTGGTTGCCCGTGATGCTGCCGGTGAGGTAGTCGGCTATGCCAGTTATGGCACCTGGCGAACCATTGAGGGTTTCCGTCATACCGTCGAGCATTCGGTATACGTTCGCAGCGATCAACGGGGTCAGGGCATCGGCCCCATGCTGATGAAGGCCCTGATCGAATATGCCCGCAACGCCAATCTACACATGATGGTGGCGGCTATAGAGAGCGGCAATACCGCGTCGATCCGCCTGCATGAGCGACTGGGTTTCGTAACAACCGGCCAGATGCCGGAAGTCGGCCGCAAGTTCGATCGGTGGCTGGATCTTACGTTTATGCAACTCAAGCTGGAGTCCCATCATGGTTGACATCACCCTTGAACGCGTCGGTGCAGAAGCATTTCAACATTACAGGCAGGGCTTAGGCGACCTTTTGCGTGACTGTGTTGCAGGCGGCGCCTCGATCGGGTTTCTGGCTGATCTGAGCGATGCCGAAGTTGACGCGTATCTGGATAGCGCTCAACAGGGTATAGCGGATGGCAGCCTTCATCTCTGGGTTGCGCTATTAGCCGATCGGACGGTGGCCGGTAGCGTACAGCTGGCGCCAGCGACCAAACGCAATGGCCTCAAACGCGCCGAAGTACAAAAGTTGATGGTGCTACGTGGCGCTCGGCGGCACGGCATTGCACATCGGCTGATGATCACGCTGGAAAGCGCTGCATCGGACATGGGGCGCACCTTGCTTTACCTCGATACGCTGGCGGGTTCAGGCGCCGAACAGCTCTATCAATACCTGGGATATCAGCGTGTCGGGGAAATCCCGGACTATGCCGCGAACCCCGACGGCACCTATCACCCGACCGCCCTTTACTACAAGCAGCTCAGGAGCCTCTCATGATCCCTGGCGAATACCAGATCAAAGACGGCGATATAGAACTCAATGCCGGTCGTCGAACCTTGAGCCTGACGGTAGCCAACACGGGGGATCGCCCTGTCCAGGTCGGCTCTCACTATCACTTCTTCGAAACCAACGATGCCCTCGCCTTTGACCGTGAGCAGGCCCGTGGCATGCGCCTGAACATTCCGGCAGGTACGGCGGTACGCTTCGAGCCGGGCCAGTCACGCGATATAGAGCTGGTGGAGCTGGCAGGCGACCGTATCGTGTATGGCTTTGCTGGCCGTGTGATGGGCCATTTATAACGCGCAGCTCCGATGCAATGAACATCAGTCTTGATGATGGGTATTGCTTCGCACCTTCCATCCCATTGCCAGGATGGTCAAGGCGCGCCGCCTGAAGGCAGTAATACCCCTTACCAACCCACACCCGAAACACAGAACGGGACCGGCGCTGCGCCACCCCTCCCTACACGATCAGGATGAGTGATATGAAGATTTCACGCCAAGCCTATGCCGACATGTTCGGTCCCACTACGGGCGACAAGGTGCGTCTGGCGGATACGGACCTGTGGATTGAGGTCGAGCACGATCACACCGTTTACGGTGAAGAGGTCAAGTTCGGAGGCGGCAAGGTCATCCGCGACGGCATGGGCCAGAGTCAGCGTTGCGCAGCCGACGTGGTCGACACGGTGATCACCAATGCGCTGATTCTTGACCACTGGGGAATTGTGAAGGCGGACGTCGGCCTCAAGAATGGCCGTATTGCAGCCATCGGCAAGGCAGGCAACCCGGACATCCAGCCGGGAGTAACGATTGCTATTGGTGGCGCAACAGAGGTCATCGCTGGGGAAGGCATGATCCTCACAGCAGGCGGCATCGATAGTCACATTCACTTCATCTGTCCGCAGCAGATCGAAGAGGCCCTCATGAGTGGTGTGACTACCATGATCGGCGGAGGCACAGGCCCAGCGACAGGCACTAATGCGACTACCGTAACGCCCGGCCCTTGGCATATGGCGCGCATGCTGCAGGCGGCAGATGCCTTCCCCATGAATATCGGTTTTACCGGCAAAGGCAACGTAAGTGTTGCCGAACCGCTAATAGAGCAGATCAAGGCTGGCGCTATTGGCCTTAAGCTGCATGAGGACTGGGGCACGACACCAGCAGCTATCGACAACTGCCTTGCAGTGGCTGACCAGTACGATATCCAGGTTGCAATCCATACCGATACGCTGAATGAGTCTGGCTTCGTCGAGACGACCCTGGGCGCATTCAAAGACCGCACCATTCACACTTATCACACCGAAGGTGCAGGGGGTGGACACGCGCCGGATATCATCAAGGCCTGCGGTTTCCCCAATGTGTTGCCCAGTTCCACCAATCCAACCCGGCCGTTTACCAGGAACACCATTGATGAGCACCTGGACATGCTTATGGTCTGCCATCATCTCGACCCAAGCATCGCTGAAGACGTAGCCTTCGCCGAGAGCCGTATCCGCCGCGAGACCATTGCTGCCGAGGATATCCTCCATGACCTGGGCGCGTTTTCAATGATCAGCTCTGACAGCCAGGCCATGGGCCGAGTAGGCGAGGTCATAACCCGTACCTGGCAGACGGCAGACAAAATGAAGAAGCAACGCGGCCCTTTGCCCGAGGACGGCCCCGGCCATGACAACTTTCGCGCAAAGCGCTATATCGCCAAATACACTATCAACCCGGCCATTACCCACGGAGTCAGCCATGAGGTGGGCTCTATTGAAGTGGGTAAATGGGCAGATCTGGTCTTGTGGCGCCCGGCCTTCTTTGGCGTGAAACCCTCATTGATCCTAAAAGGCGGTGCCATTGCGGCGAGCCTCATGGGCGACGCCAACGCATCCATCCCTACTCCACAACCGGTTCACTATCGACCTATGTTCGCAAGCTACGCCGGTTCGCGTCATGCCACGAGCCTGACCTTTATCAGTCAGGCGGCCTTTGACGCAGGTGTGCCTGCCCAGTTAGGCCTCAAGAAGCAGATTGGCGTCGTAAAGGGCTGCCGTACGGTGAAGAAAACCGACCTGATCCATAACGGCTATTTACCCACTATCGAAGTCGATCCGCAGAACTATCAGGTGAAAGCAGATGGACAGTTGTTGTGGTGCGAGCCGGCAGAGGTATTGCCCATGGCACAGCGGTATTTCCTGTTTTGATCAGGGTCTTGCGGAAGCCCCAAGGCAGCGTTACCGCTTCTGAGCGGTAACGCTGCCTTGGATAAACGGAATTACTTGCTGGCGGCGTCGATGGCCTTCTGCAGGTTTTCCGTATCGGTCGCGCCGGGAATAACGGTCACGTTGTCTGCGGTTGCGCCCTTGGTCGGCATGACTACGAACGTAGGCGTACCCTGGATCTGCATCTTGCTGCCCAGGTCCATGTTGGCCTGGATCTGGGACTCTAGCGTCTTCGCGTCAGCCTTGACATCGGCCAGCTTCAGATCAACGGCTTTCAAGGCTTTCTCTACGTCCTGCTCGGTCAGCTTGCCCTCGTTCTTGCCGGTTGCAAACAGACCGTTATGGTATTTCAGGTAAGCCTCACCACCCTTCTTCGCATACACATACTGACCGGCTTCCGCCGCCAGGATGGACGCAGGCCAGCGAGCACCAAAGACTGGAAATTCCTTGAAGATGAAGCGAACATTGGGGTTCGCCTTGATCAGCCCTTCGACCGTTTCGGACATGTGATAGCAATAGATGCACTGGTAATCGAAAAACTCGACGATCGCCACCTTGGCATCCTTCGGCCCTACGGCAGGCGTCTTGGCATCGTTGAGCAAGGCATCGGCGGAAGCTACAGCACCCACGGTCAGCTGACTGATCTGCTCTTCCTGTTGTTTCTGCTGCAACGCCTGACTGACCTGAACCAGCACCTCAGGGTGCTTAATCAGATAATCCGCGGCGATCTTGCCAATCGCATCCTGCTGGCTGGCATTGAAACCGCCAACACTGCTATCGGCATGGGCAAAGGGAGCGCAGGCCAGAACCAATGCTGCAAGAGCTGATTTGGCACGCAGCGTCCGACCTTTGAAATTCTGCATCTGTGGTTCCTTGGCTATGAACGAGGGGAAATAGCACTCCGCCGGTGGGCGGAAAGCTCATGATCGTACCGCATGCCGAGGCCTTTACAAAAACAGGTTGAATGGAACAGGCACAAACCTGAGGCTTTCGGCACACCTGAAGGCAATCCAGCAGAATGCCTTGGGACAGCTGGTCGCCTTCAACTGACGTTTGCCATGAATGAGAGTCCGAATGGTTTTAGCGAGGTAAATGTAAATGACTGATCAAGCTGACTTCATCCGGATAGTGAAGAGCGAAGTGCTCTCCGAAGGCTTCTCCGTACTCAAGACAAACACCTTTGACTACCGCCGCCGTAACGGCCAATGGCAACAGCTGACCCGAGAGACCTACGATGCAGGCGACAGCACTACCGTGCTCCTCTATAACCGGTCGCAGCGGACCGTTGTGCTCACCCGGCAATTTCGCTTTCCTGCCTTCGTCAATGGCGTAGCGGACGGCATGTTGCTCGAAACACCAGCCGGCAAGCTTGATAAGGCGTCTCCTGAGAAACGTATTAAGGAAGAGATTCGTGAAGAGACCGGCTATGACATCCAGAATGTCACGCCACTGTTTGAAGCCTATTCAACCCCCGGTTCCGTGACGGAAAAGCTCTCTTTTTTCACGGCTGAATACGAGTCAAGTAACCGCAAGGAAGACGGTGGTGGTCTGGAAGGAGAAGGTGAGGACATCGAGGTATTAGAAATGCCTTTCGATGAAGCGCTAGGTTTGGTCAGGCAGGGGCAGATAAAAGACATGAAGACCATCACCCTGCTCTATCACGCAGCGTTACACGTACTCGATAAACCTGTAGCGTAATGTCAGCCATTTTTCGGGCGAGTAAGCTTACTAAGCCCACTCGCCCGAACGCGGTTCCTTACAGGCGGAACCGTGCCATTTGCGTGGCCAAGTGATCGGCCATAAGAGACAGTTCCTGACAATCCGCACGACAGGCATTCACATCCTTGACCGTTGTTTGAGCAAGATCAGCGATACCCTGAACGTTTCGGTTGATCTCTTCCGTTACTGAGCTTTGCTCTTCAGTAGCGGTCGCCACCTGATGGTTTCTATCCGTAAGCTCTTCGACATGCGCAGCAATGGCATCTAATGACCGGCCTGTTTGTCTGCTGGCCTCTACGCCCGTTTCAGTAGCCGACTGTCCGGCACGTATGGAAGCAACGGCCTCGTCAGCACGCCCTTTGAGTTCACCAATCATGCGCTGAATTTCAGAGGTCGCGCTTTGGGTACGGCCAGCTAGGGTACGAACCTCATCAGCCACCACGGCAAATCCACGCCCCATTTCCCCTGCACGTGCTGCCTCAATGGCTGCATTGAGCGCCAGCAAATTCGTCTGGTCGGAAATACTACGAATTACCAGCAAAACCTCATCAATGGTATCGACCTGTTGAGCCAGGGCACCTACAGCGCTTGCCGCCTCCTCAATATCGGCCGACATCCCTTGGACATACTGGATAGATTGCCCAACCACCTGCTTAGCGGATACCGCCTCTTCCTGAGTGCTGCAAGAGACCTCAGCTGCAGCGCCGGCATTGCGTGCGATCTCTTGCACGGTCAGCCCCATTTCATGCACAGCGGTAGCCACCATGTCGGTCATATGCTGCTGCTGGGTCGCTCGCGTCGATGTGCTGTCCACTACCTGGGCAACCTGGACCACATTCTGCCGAAGCTGCTCGCTGGTATGCAGGGCATTACCGATCAGCTCGCGCAAACTTTCAACAAATCGGTTAAAGCCACGCGCTAGATCACCTAGTTCATTCGCACGGCTTTCATCAAGCCGACGCGTTAGGTCACCATCACCGCTACCAATATCGATCAGTGCGGTTGTTACCTGGCGAATCGGTCGAACAATACTGCGCGCCATCCAGACAACCAGTCCCAGAAACGCCAGAACAACGGCCAGACTAATACCAGAAATGACAAACAAAGCTTTTTGGGCAGGACCATAAACCTCCGAAAGCGGCACCTCGCTAACCAGCGTCCATCCAAGCGACTCGACTGGCTCAGCTACCGCTACGTATTCCTGGCCATCCCGCTCAAACATCACAGCCTGACTGTCAGCGCCTTTTGCCTTGGCAATCAGTTGCTGGGCGGGCCCAGTTCCTACTAACTGCTCAAGCATCTTCTTGTCATTGAGTTCGGCCTGGGGATGGATTTTCACCTTGCCGTCTGGACTGACTAAATAAACCTGACCCTGCTGGCCAAAACGGAAGTCACGAATCATGTCTGACAATGCTGTCAGGCTGAAGCCCAGCCCTACTACACCCAACAGGCGGCCGTCGCGCTCGATACGCTCATCAATAAATAAGGTGGGCATATGAGTATTGTTATCAATGTCGATCACGATCAAACGCTGTTGTCCGCTCGCCAGAAAGTCATAAAACCACTTACTGTTCGCTTCGCCAGGTTTGAGCGTGATATCCAGGCCTTTGTTCGTAAAATAATGGCCGGAATCCTTGGAGATGATAAAGGACACGAGCGCGTTGTAATGCTGTTGGAGATTCGATAAATAATGTACGAACTGAGGCTGTTGCTCGACAGCTTCGCCAGCACTCAACCAGTCGGCAATCAATGTATTGTTGGCCATATTACTGGCCGTGGTCAGCGGGACGGTCAGTACTCGCTCAAGATCATTTCGAATCGCTTTGACACTGGTCGGCATAGCCTCTTGAAGCAGATAACGATCGGTTAACCGATTCAAGGCATAGGCATAGATACCAATTACAACCAAACTGCTAATGACCAAGGCGGCGCCCATGCTCAAGATAAGCTGCCACTGGATACTGTTTCGCCAAAGACGCATAACGTAACGTGCCTCGAATTCCGCGACTAGAAGAGATGCTGCAAAGAGATCTGGAGATGGTTAAGCGGTAACCCTAAATGCAAGGGCACAGCTAGCGTCTAGACGTTCTTTGAGTAAACGAATAAGTAGTGCAACGCGTATCGACGAACAGAAGAAGAACTTTATGGGGAGAGAATGGTTTTTGGAGAGTGGGTGACTGACGGCAACAATAAAAACCGGACAATAAGGCGTTGCCTTTTAAAAAGGCAACGTCATGATTCCTCAGAAAGATGCTAGCGTGCGTTGGCAAGCCCTGTATTTATAAGGCTTTAATGAGCAGCAAGGTGGCTCTATTACCTTGCTCCCTACTGCTCTTTAGCGTAGCTGACTATCCTTACTGCCACGTCGGTTATAGCCGCTGAACCGGGCCTGCTCCTTGTCGTAGGTTGCCTGGCAGTTGATGCACAAGCGCACCCCCTTTACCGCCTGACGGCGAGCCTCAGGAATGACGGCGTCGCACTCTTCGCAGTGCGTCAGGCTTTTACCACGCGCCATCTGGCTTCGAGCGCGCTGGATAGCATCTTCAATGGTGCTGTCGATCTGCTCTTGAACCGCCCCGTCGTTTGCCCAACCACTGGCCATAGGACTCTCCCATTAGCTGTGAGACATCCTGTTGATATGGGTACATCTGCACCTATAACAAGAGGCCAGCGCAATGTCATTTGCCGTAGCCGACCAATGACATCCTATGACTCATTTACACCAGATCTGCTCGTGTCAGCTCACTTTTGAGATAGGCGTAATAAATAGGCGCAGCCACAAGTCCTGGTAGGCCGAAAGCCGATTCAAAAACCAGCATGGCTAACAGTAATTCCCAGGAGCGGGCCTTGATTTGCCCTCCGACAATGCGCGCATTGAGGAAATACTCAAGCTTGTGAATAGCGACCAGATAGCACCCTACGGATACTGCCACCCATAGCGAAACCGACAGCCCTACGATCAGAATCAAGGTATTAGAGAGCAAATTCCCGATCACGGGCAGCAGCCCCAGAATGAAGGTCGCTACGATCATTGTCTTGATCAGGGGCAAGTGGATGCCACAGAGCGGCAACACACCCGCAAGAAAGACGGCTGTCAGAATGGTATTGATAAAGGAGATCTTTACCTGGGCAAATACCACGTTGCGAAATGCCTCAGACAGCAGCGCCACACGGTCCAGCAGCGCGGTGGACAGCGGACGCTCCTGGGCTCTGCTGCGCTTGCGCTGCAAGGCAACGGCAGCGCCCAGGATCAGGCCAATTACGAGGGTGACAAATGTGTGTATTGCATCCTTGCCAATGGTCTGCAGCTCACCCAGGTGAGCACCGAGCCACTCATTGACCGAATGCCGAAAATCCTCGGCGCTGGCGGGCAGGTATTTATCGAGCGCCATGGGAAGTTGCCCACGGGCACGCTCGGTGAGCGCCATGAATTTATCGATCAGACTGCCCGGATTACGGACTTCATGCAGTACAAAACTGATCGCGCCCGCAAAGAACACGGCCAGTACACAGACAACCAGGGTCACCAGCAGGGCTACCGCTACGATACGGGCACGATCACCGGAAATAAGCCCCTGCAGGCGAGGCTCCAGCATATTGGCCAGTTCAAAGACCAGCAGACCGGCAAATAGACTGGGGACCAATCCAAGCGGAAAAACCAACATGAGGCTGGCCAGAATAACGAACCAGCTAACCAGAAGAATCTGACGAGGCGTAAATACGGGCATGATGTCCTATGCGTTATAAGGCAGCCTCAAGGAGGCAATCCATTCCATCAATCATTATCGTAAAACAGAGGTGACTACGGCTCTTGCGCAACCTCTATTGTGCCCTGTTAAGGGCCCGCGCGGGAAATACCGTTCATGTCCGGGTCTTTCAAAATTCGACGGCATAACGCCTAAAGCCACTACAAAATGAAGGGTTGCTCTATACTACGCGTTTCCCTTTCAGAGGCTTTGCCACGTGTTCGCCGGTCTCGCTCATTTTCGTCAAACGTACCTTGTCCGCTTCTGGGCTCCTCTTCCGACACTGGCCGCCTTGGGTGTCCTTTCGGCGTATTACTTCACGCTCACCCATACGTTCTGGGCCGTCACCGGAGAATTTACCCGTTGGGGAGGACATGTACTGTCCTGGTTCGGCCTCCATCCTGAGGAATGGAGCTATTTCAAGCTCATCGGTTTGCAGGGCACCCCGCTGGACCGGATCGATGGCGTCATGATCGCCGGCATGTTTCTCGGTGCCTTGAGCATGGCGTTGTTCGCAGGCAATGTGGGCTGGCGCTGGCCTACCAGTCGTAGGCGCCTGCTGCAGGGATTGATTGGTGGGATCGTTGCAGGCTTCGGTGCTCGCCTGGCTATGGGATGTAACCTGGCCGCCTTTTTTACCGGCATTCCTATGTTTTCCCTGCATGCCTGGGCTTTCATGCTGGCGACTGTCGCAGGAGCCTGGATAGGGGTAAAGCTCAGTCTGCTGCCCTTTCTGAGAGCGCCACTCAAGATTGGCAAAACCCGCTCGCCCATGCCTTCCCCGGATGCGCTTGCACGCTGGGCCAGAACACAATCCCGCCTGGGCATCGCCGTACTGTGTGCCGCGGCACTGCTGGCCGCCTGGCGATTCGAGGCCTCCTTTGTATTGGGTATCGCCTGCGTATTCGGACTCTTGTTCGGCACCCTGATCGAGCGGGCCCAGATCTGCTTTACCAGCGCTGCCCGTGACATCTGGACGACCGGCCGCACTCGAGCTGCCCAAGGGATTCTGCTGGGCATGGCGGTTGCGTCCATTGGCACTTTTGGTGCGATTCAGTTGGGCGTTGCGCCCAAGATTTTCTGGATGGGCCCGAACGCCATCATTGGCGGCCTGCTCTTTGGTATCGGCATCGTATTGGCCGGTGGCTGCAGACCGGCTGGATGTATCGCGCCGTGGAAGGACAGGTGCACTTCTGGGTAGTGGGCCTGGGCAATGTGATTGGCGGTACGCTGGTGGCAGTGTATTGGGACGAGCTGGGTAATGCACTGGCGCTTCCCTATCCCAAGATCGACTTACTGAAAGCCGTCGGCCCTGGCTATGGTTTGCTACTAACCTTTATCGGCCTGGGCATCGCCCTGCTATTGGTTCAACTCAACGCTCGCCGTTTCGGCACCTCCAGGAGAGTCCATGAGCACACAACCGGATCTGTCTCTCGACCTGAGGGGCGAACACTGCCCTTATAACGCCATCGCTACACTGGAAACCCTGGAAACGATGCAGGTTGGTCAATTGCTCGAAGTCATTACCGACTGTGCGCAGTCGGTACATGGCATTCCAGAGGATACCCAACGCTATGGCTATCTGTGCCGTAGCGTCGAGCAGCATGGCTCGCTGTTCCGCTTCCTGATCGAAGTCCCTGCGGAAAAGGCAGGCCAGACGGCAGCCAGCGTTACCGTGTAGTCAGGAGGCCTCTCTGGAGGCCCCATTCGACTTACGCCTCGGCAGCCACTCGGTGCGCCATGGCAACACCGGGCCTTATGGCTGAGCCGCCTGACATCAATTCATTCAATGCCGACACCACCTGATCGACAGTGATCGCCTGCATGGACGCCCGGCACTTCTTGCAGGGCAGCCGTGCGCCATTACCCAACGGAGTCTTGCCTTGATACAGATTGATATGGCCCAGGTAACCCGTGACTCGTGGCGAAATAAACTCTGAAAACAGCACAACGGCTGGCGTTGAAACCGCTGCAGCAGCATGGTGCATTCCGCCTTCAGCCCCAACAAAACCCCGGGCGTGAGCCAGTACGGCCGCCGCTTCGCGAAAGCTGGCCGTCACGACATGGCGTACCCCTGGAAGCAGCCGGGTTCCCTCCGGCCCCAACTGCACGAAGTCGAAGCCGCACCGAGCCAGCTGTTCCCAACGCTCCCAGAGCCAGGCCTTGTTGGAATCGGTCACCTTGGTATGGGGCTCAATGACAATCGCGCCCTGGGCATGTTGTCGACCGAACGCCAGTTCCTGGGCAGAGAAAAATATCTCGCCAGGCACCAGCTCAAAGACCTGCCACTCGCAGACCTTCTTGTTCTTGCGGTAGATATACGGACGGCTCTTGGGTGCGTTGCATATCGTGACGCACCCTGGCTCCGGCTGTTTGAGAATATAGGGATTATTCTCCCAGATCTCCGACCAGCGCGGCTGCCCCTCACAATCCACGAACACCACTTTCTGCCGTGTCTTTTCATAATGCACGCGGGCCTGACCCGCAGCCATCAGCTCGTCACCCCATCCCATTCGATTTCTCCCGAATGTAATGCCGAACCCAAAATGTGCCAGGAGACTAGCAGGCTCATCCTTAAGATTTGCTTAACCAAACTGCATTCGTAAGCGTTTCGTTAAGCAGACACCTTTCAAGGGTGTAAGCGGGTATTTCCATCGGTCCTGAGCGATGCTGTCGACAGCATCGTCACAGAGTAACCACAGGGGCACACGGCTTTTCAGCCAGACGTGCGATAGTGTGGGCTGATCGGATACCGGAGCGCTTGATGTACCAGGAACTCAACGAGCTATGGCTGCTGTTCATTCAGACCCTGGCCTGGACGACCTACTATCTTCAGCTCGGGCTGCTGCTTTGCGCTGTTGGCATTGTGGCCGGCCTTGTGAAATGGGGCGTATGGTGGGGTAAGGCTCTGGTTATAGGCTCTGTCGGGATTGCCGCCCTGCTTGCGCTGGCACTGGACGCCATTGGCAAACTGGTTGCCACGTTATAGATGAGAAGCATTATACAAGGCATGTCAAAAAATCCCTGGAGCCGAACCTGTAAGGAACACTACCCGGCACCGCCGGTCCGTGTGTAGGTGACAAGGAAACTGCTTATAACAAGTTGTTTACTCATGGAGACCACCATGACTGTCAAAGCCCTGCTTGCTGTAACTGCCCTTCTGGCCTCCAGCGCTGCGCTGGCAGCCTCCCCGGCGATGGAAAAAGAAGGTGTTCTGGTCGATGACCAGGGCAGAACGCTATATACCTACGACAAGGACACTGAAGGTGTTTCCAGTTGCAATGGCAAATGCGCGGAAAACTGGCCGCCGCTCAAGGTAGAGGCTGGCAGCAAGCCTTCGGATGCCTGGACCGTGATCGAGCGCGAAGATGGCGCCATGCAGTGGACCTACAAGGGCAAGCCGCTGTATACCTTCGTCCAGGACAAAAAGGCTGGTGACAAGACTGGCGATGGCAAGGGTGGTGTCTGGCATATAGCCAAACCATAACGGCTCAGGAAACCGGCTACCGCGCCGGTTTCCCTTCTGACACACCGCTGCCAAGATGCACTGGCATGCTCATCAATACCCAGCACCTGAGCCCGGCATCAGCCCGCCTGAATACCCTCTTTCGAGAACTCTTCATGACCGACTCCTCGCCCATCCGTATCCTCGACTCACAGATTCTTGCCAATGACTGGGGCGTGCTGACCAAGTACACCCTGGATTACCAGCGGCGTGATGGATCACGACAGCAGCACACCCGTGAGACCTACGACCGCGGCAACGGCGCGACGGTACTGTTGTACAACCTGGAGCGCCGTACCATTGTGCTGATCCGACAGTTCCGCCTGCCGACCTATCTCAATGGCATTCCTGATGGCATGTTGATCGAAACGCCAGCCGGCCTGCTCGACAACGCCGCGCCTGAAGAGCGCATCCGCGCTGAAATCGAAGAGGAAACGGGATACCACCTCCATCATGTCACCAAGCTGTTCGAAGCCTACATGAGCCCGGGCTCGGTCACGGAAAAACTCTACTTCTTCGCGGCAGAATACGATAGCGATACACATAGAAGCGAAGGGGGTGGGCTGGCTGATGAAGGTGAGGACATCGAAGTAATGGAGTTTGGCTTCGATGAGTTGCTGGACATGATTCGCGCCGGACGCATTCTGGACGCCAAGACCATCATGCTGGTGCACTATGCAGCGCTTTACTTGTTCCCTAAGCGCTAGACATCGTACACATGGCTAATCCGCCTCTCGAAGCGAATATCCTGCTGCAGACCTTGCGGCCTACGACCATGCTCTTCGTTGAACATGGCCAGGACGTGCTTTAACCAGATTTTCAAGCCGTTTCACACTTTTAGACCCCTCTCCTGCAAGGGCAGAAACCTCTGCGTTTGCAGGAGGTCGCACACCTCTTATCAGTTGAATCAGTGGCCAGCCAATATGCTGGCAAGCCCGTGATATGCAAGCACCGGATAGACGCATCAGGAAATAATATTCCGGCTTACTGGCCTGAAAAGGTGTGGATCGTTCAGGTTCTAGCCAGAATTTGGCATATACCCTGTTTGACGGCCCCTGCGCGGCGTGCTCCATGCACAAACTCTGCATGAGGTGATTGCTGATCGTAGGCCAGGCTTGTTACGGTACGGCCCTTTCCAAAAGATGGCCTTTTGTCCAGGCTCTCATACTTTTATTACATGACCATTTAATGCCTATGCCCACTTTTCTCGCAGCCCTTTTTTCTCGTACCCCGTTAGCCAAGGGCACACGCATTTTTTCCAAAGGCTCTACCTGGAGCGCCTGTTTGCTCGGAGCAGCCCTTACAGCAAGTCTGGGTCAGGTACAGGCCCAGGAAAACAAGGCGGCTGACCGTTGGGTCAGCGATACGCTGTCCACGTATGTTCGCAGCGGCCCGACCGATGGCTATCGTATCGTTGGATCACTCAAGTCTGGCCAGAAAGTCGAACTGGTCAACACCCAAGGTGATTACAGCCAGATCCGAGGCGAAAGCGGTGATCTGGTATGGATTCGCTCCAGCGAACTACAGGAACAACCAGGCCCGGTAGAGCGTGTACCGCAACTGGAACAGCAGGTAAACGAGCTGAGCAGCAAGCTCAAGACGATCGATGACAGCTGGAAATCCCGCGTTCAGGGCATGCAGGAAACCATGGACGCCCGCAAAGCACGCATAGATGAACTTGAGCAGACCCGGCGCCAGCTGGATGCCGAGCTGACCGACGCACAGTCCGAACTTCGCAGCGTCAAGGCGCGCCTGGGCGATGAGAACAAGGATGTCATGATGCGTTATCTCGTTTACGGAGGCAGCATTGCCGGAGCCGGCCTGTTGGCAGGTCTGATCCTGCCGTCATTTG
Source organism: Pseudomonas sp. HPB0071 (assembly GCF_000478505.2). Classification (NCBI taxonomy): domain Bacteria; kingdom Pseudomonadati; phylum Pseudomonadota; class Gammaproteobacteria; order Pseudomonadales; family Pseudomonadaceae; genus Pseudomonas; species Pseudomonas sp. HPB0071. The sequence goes on from NZ_KI517367.1 coordinate 940,518, forward strand.
CGGGTCGCAGAAAGCGCAACGATCGCTGGTTCTAAAGGGCAGGCTCCGGCACAACATGTGTGCCTGGAGCCCTCCTCTTATTCATCAAGCACAAAGCGGGCAAGCCGCTGCCTGAGCATGCGGTTTTCCATACGCAGGGTTTCTACCTGGGTCAGCAGGTCGAGCGCCAGTGCGATGCCCGCCCAGTCCAGCTCAAGCTCTCGTTGCAGCCGTACGGCACGGCGTACCGTATGCAACGCTGACAGGTCGAATACCCATACCTCTGGCCGCGGCCCGCGTGGCTCGACGATGCCATGCTCGACAAGCTCGACGATGTGAGTCACTGGCGTATCGACCAGCTGGCTGATCTCTTCGATGTCAAATTCCACGATTACGGTGGTCATCTCAGTCCCTCCACTCACTTCTGGGGTTGAAGCTGGCCTTGTTCGCCAATTGCTCCCATAGTTTCCGAGTAGCCTCATCATGAGTCTTGGGCATGACAATCTTGATCACGGCGTACAGGTCCCCTGCGCCGCCCTTCCGGGTTCGCAACCCCTTACCCTTGAGACGTAAGCGCTGCCCCGCCTGGCTGTTGGCCGGAACGGTCAATTGCAGTTTTCCGCTCAAGGTGGGGACAGTTACCTTGGCGCCTAGTGCAGCTTCCCAGGGCGCAAGCGGAACGGTCAGAAGCAGGTCATGCCCGTCGACATCGAAGAGTGGATGAGGAACCAGCCGGACAACCAGATAAAGATCGCCGTCGGGTCCGCCATTGAGCCCTGGGGCGCCCCGCCCTTTCAACCGGATTCGCTCGCCATCGGTCACGCCAGCCGGAATGCGTACGTTCAGGCTCTTGGGTACGCTCTCGTGACGCAGACCGTTCGTACTATAGCTAGGCACCCGATAGTTGATGGTCCGCGGCTCGTCCGACAGCGTGTCTTCGAGAAACAACGGCAGTTCCATTTCCACATCCTGCCCTCTTCGTCCGGCACTACGCTCCTGGCCGCGCCCACTACCGGGTCGGGCACCAAAAACAGATTCGAAGAAATCGGAAAAATGCCGCTCGTACTGCCCGTCTCCTCCTCCGCCAAAATTGCCGTTGAACTCCCAGCCTGGCGGCGGCTCGAACTGCTGCCCGGCCCGGCCGTACTGGCGTAGTTGATCGTATTCGGCTCGTTTTTCCGGATCTCTTAGAACCTCATAGGCCTCGGAGACTTCCTTGAATTTGTTTTCCGCATCCGGCTCTTTGCTGACATCTGGATGATATTTGCGCGCCAGCTTGCGGTATGCGGTCTTGATCGCTTTTTCGTCTGCGCCCGGGTCGACGCCCAGTAGCGCATAATAATCTTTGAATTCCATCGAACCTCACCGTCTCGTCAATCGACAACAGTCAAAAGCAGACAGCTATGACAGGCCTGTCGCTGCCCGGTGATCGTGCCTGTCTATAACCATAGCCCTATCAGCCCGGTATGGCGCTGATACAGGTCAGTGCACGACACAAACACCCTTCGATAAAGATGTGGACAGTACGCCAGGAATCCAGTGCCGGTTGCGAAAAAGACACGGAAGGCAGCCGTTTGCCAAGCGGCTTCAGGCGCGCACCGCCTGTGCGAAGGCGGTGCGCGAAAGAGGATCAGTTTTACTGCTGAATCAGATTGACGCGGTTGCCTGTGCCGGATTGGCTCAGATTGACCCGTAGATCAGCACCGGTCTGCTGTAGCGTGATGTGGTTATCCGACCCGCTCAGCTGGCTGAGATACGCCACGTTACGATCGCCCTGCTGCCCGATGGTGATTTCATTGAGCGAGCCTTCGGTCGAAGCGCTCAGGATGTTGTCGCTACCCTCTTGCGTGCCGTACAGGACGTTACTGTTGCCGGTCTGGTCGGCATAGAACTCGTTACCGGTCCCGGTCTGGTTGGCGGTCGCAATGTTGTAGTCACCCACCTGGCTGAGCTGAGCGGCCTGCCAGTCACCTGCCTGGAAAGCATCGATACTGTTCGAGACACCACTCTGGGTAGTGTCTGCGTCGTTATTGCTGCCTTCCTGAGTGACCAGGGCGCCGCCATTCTGACCGTCGATACGGACAGCGGCTTGCTGCTGCGTACCGCGCTGGGTGACATAGGCCGAGGTATTCACACCACTGACCTCAAGCGTGGCCACGGAACCCTGGCTGTCCAGCTGGTAGATATTGGCGGAGGTATCGTTCCCTGTCTGAATGACCGTCGCAACGTTATTGGAGCCGTCCCGCTGCCACAGTAGAGCGGTGTGATTGTCGCCCTGTTGATTAACGGATACTTCACTGGCCACGGCCCCTTCCTGCAGCGTATGGGCCCAATGAGTATTGCCGTTTTGCGTAATCCGGGAGGTTGCCTGGGTCGTGTTTAGTTGCTCGGTTTCAGCTTCGTTGGCAGTGCCTGTCTGGGTCTGGTTGACTGAAGCCGATTCGGAAGCTTGCTGAGAGACTGACGCCTGATTGTTCCAGCCATACTGGTATTGGTTGGAGTAGGCATTGGTCGAGTCAGCCTGCTCGGCAGTCGCGACGTTATAATTGCCCGCCTGTGCCTGCTGTGCAGTACCGGCCTGGCTATTGGCCTGAGCCAGACGAGCCTCATTGGCGTAACCGCTATGCGACTGCTTGGCGGCATTACCGGAGCCGGACTGCTCGATCGTAGCCGTATTGAGCACACCGTGCTGGTCCTGTCGGGCCGTATTATTTTCAGCGAAGGCTTGGGTGGCTAACACTGCGAGAACGGCAGCGGCGAGCGGTTTGAAGATAAACATAGCTCTCTCCATGAATGTTTATTCCACCAGAGGTACAGCAAGGTCTGGAAGACCTTTACCGCATTACCATTGCGCAAGAACCTGCAAGGGCACCCTAGCGATCAGGCATTGTGAATCGGGAGGCTATATTCGCCGTTTAGCGCAGCGACGGGTATCAATCGAAAGATTGAAAATGCTCGCTCTTTAACACTTTCCAAGTGAGACCAAAGGCCTCATAGATGGGTGGTCAGAACCTTCAGTATCTCCTGCGGCCTAACTTATAACGCCTGCACAAGGCCCGAACGGGAGACGAACATGAGCGACATCAAGCACCCCGAAAACCAGAACGCTGAAAACGAAGACCTCGATAATCGTGACGTCGATGACGACCAGCTAGACCAGGCCGTAGAGGAAACTTTTCCTGCCAGCGACCCGATTTCACCATGATCTGATCAGTCGATCGGATTTCTTCTACTCGGTCTTGGGGTTGAAGACTATATACCTATAGCTTCAACCCTTTTTTTGTGCCTGATGTTTCCCAACGCCAGTCCATCACGGATGCGCTAACGGGTTGGCCATCAGGGGGCGGATCAGGATCACCGAACGCAGCAGCGTTGAAAGCCTGGCTGCTGCCTTCGACATCCGGCGCAATCATTCCTGGATAGCAATCGTGCCCCTCATGCCTGTGGCAGTCAGGGCATGTTGCGTATTGAAGCGTTAGCCTGCCGAGCGGCACCTTTACTGATCGCTGTTGGAGCATCCTTGCAAGTTGGCCTGGGTCACGTTGCTGAACGCCGGAACACTGCGCGTCAGCCAGACATTACCGCCAATGGTGGAGCCTTTTCCGATAGTGATGCGTCCTAGAATCGTCGCGCCGGCGTAGATCACCACATCGTCCTCGACGATCGGATGGCGTGGATGCCCTTTTTGCAGATTGCCGGACTCATCGGCCGGGAAGCGCTTGGCGCCTAAAGTCACAGCCTGATAGATCCGGACCCGCTCGCCAATGATAGCTGTCTCGCCGATAACCACGCCGGTACCATGATCGATAAAGAAGCTGGGGCCGATCTGCGCCCCTGGATGGATATCGATACCCGTGGCTGAATGAGCCAGCTCTGCAATCATGCGCGCCAGTAGCGGCAGGTCCGAACGATAGAGCTGATGCGCCAGACGATGGTAGATAACAGCCAGGATACCGGGATAGCACAGCAGCACTTCATCCACACTGCGCGCGGCCGGATCGCCCCGGTAGGCTGCCAGCACATCGGTATCCAAAAGACGCCGCAGATCAGGCAATGCCAAGGCAAAGTCCTGCACAATGCGCTGCGCCGGATCTTCGACCGAGCACTCAGAGGTTCCCCGCTGCCGAGCGGTATAACATAGCTCCAGCCGTACCTGCCCTAACAGAGCATTGAGTGCACGGTCCAGCACATGCCCTACGAAAAAGTCTTCGCTTTCCGCACGTAGGTCATTTGGTCCCAGACGGAGCGGAAACAAGGCGCTACAGAGCGACTCGAGGATCTCGCTCATTACCGCTCGCGACGGCAGTTCACGGCTGCTCAGTTCTCGCGTTCGGCCATGCTGGCTACGCCATTCGTTACGAGCGTCATGCAGCTCATCTACGATTCGTTCCAGTTGCCAGTTGATCCCCGGGGCTTTACCCCGCACCGCATTTGAATCGCTCATTACCACGTTCCTGGAAAAAGAACCGGCGCGAGCCGGTCCTGGGTTCGACAATAAAACGTTGCGGCTGATCGAGCGCGCCCCAACGCCTGTTCGTACCTTACCGCATCGCCTGCCCGATCGGATAGGATGGGGACAGACCTGCCAACGCCGCACCGCCTGGCGTCAAGGCAACCATAAGTGGAACATTCATACAGGAGAACTCTTATGACGTTTGGCCCCCTGGTCAGTACCGAGTGGCTTGCCAACGCATTGGGCAACAAAGACCTGGTGATATTCGATGCCAGTGTCTACCTGCCTAACGAGTCGAAACATGCACGCACCGAGTATGAGGCTGCTCACTTACCTAATGCTCGCTTCTTCGATATCGAAGAGATTTCAGATCAGGACACAACACTGCCGCACATGGTGCCCTCTCAGGGTCGTTTCGCCCGGCTGGTAGGTGAGCTGGGGGTCAACAACCAGTCCCGCGTTGTGGTTTATGACCAGAAAGGGTTGTTTTCAGCAGCGCGTGCCTGGTGGATGTTTCGCCTCTTCGGCCATGATCAGGTCGCAGTGCTCGATGGAGGCCTTCCCAAGTGGCAGAGCGAACATCGACCTGTAGAACAAGGCCCGGCACCTGTCGTACCGGCCCAGACGTTCGAAGCCACATTCCATGCCAGAATGCTACGGGGCCTGGGCGATATCCAGGCCAACCTCGACAGCCGCCTCGAACAGGTACTGGATGCGCGCGCGGCCAATCGCTTCGAGGGGTCGGTGCCCGAGCCGCGTGCAGGCCTGGCCTCCGGGCATATTCCAGGTAGCGCCAGCCTGCCTTATACCGACCTTCTCAATGCTGACGGCACGTTCAAGGATGTCGATACGCTCCGCGCGCGCTTTGCACATGCGGGTGCGGATGGCTCACGATCAGTGGTTACCAGTTGCGGCAGCGGCGTGACAGCAGCCGTTCTTCTCCTGGGACTGGCAGTGGCAGGCCTACCGGAAGGGGCCCTGTACGACGGCTCCTGGACAGAATGGGGCTCGCGCCCAGATACCCCCAAAGCGACAGGACAGGCTTGAGCATTCCTGCGGTATCGCTCATCTGACGGTACCGCCCCACCACCGCGGCGTAGGCTGCAAAGATTATTCTTTGGTCTAATAGACGCCTTTTCTAGGGTCTTGACCAAGACAGATCTTCTTCCCTGAGCCACGCTGTTTCAGGACTCGGCCGCTTATGTGCTACTTAAAAGTGTTATCAGGCATACAGTTAAGCCGTTTGTCTCATACGGTCTTTCAAGTGCGATAAACGAACAAATGGCTATTGCTTTAGGTAGCGAATCGATAGCATTATCGCGGCACGTCATCGTACAACCCTGGCCTTAAGGCACAAGGGTGAATTCCACAATAAATTTAATAATGGAATAACCTGAATGTTGAAGATCGCACCCTGCACGGCCTTATCTTCCCCACCCGATATCCCCCCCTCTTCCAGATTTCGCGGAGGCGTTTGCGCGTCCGCTTAGGTTCGGCTGCCTATTCAGGCCGGACATGAAATGCCCTGAGGATCAGGGCCTCTCCGCCTCTGATAAATCAATCCGTAAGAGATTGCGCTCAGGTGCGGCACCATTACTCATGGGAGTACAACAATAATGACCCTTCGCTATCTCTCTGTTCCTGCGTTTATCGGACTCACACCGCTTGCGCTGGCCTTGGCGTTACCGATGGCTGCTCATGCCGAAGGTTTTCTGGAAGACGCCAAAGTCAACGTGATGACCCGCAACTATTATTTCAATCGGGATTTTCGTAATAGCAGCAATATTCAGCAGAGCAAAGTCGAAGAATGGGGCCAAGGTTTCATTATGACGGCAACCTCGGGCTACACGCCGGGCGTCATAGGTTTTGGTCTGGACCTGACCGGGCTCTACGGAATCAAGCTGGACAGCGGTCGGGGTCGTGCTGGTACACAGTTGCTGCCGGTACATGATGACGGGCGTGCCGCCGATGATTTCGGTCGTTTGGGCGCTACCTTCAAGGCTCGCATTTCCAAGACTGATCTGTTGTTAGGCGAATTGATGCCTAACGTACCGGTGCTTCGCTTTAACGATGGTCGTCTGCTTCCTCAGACATTCCGCGGTGCGACACTAACCTCCAAGGAACTGGACGGCTTCACGTTCTATGCTGCGCAGATTCGCCAGGTGAGCCTGCGTAACTCCTCCAACATGGAGGATCTGTCCATCACGACCGGCGGTGCCCGTCAGATTCGTGCAGCCTCTTCGGATCGCTTCAATTATGTAGGGGGTGAATACACCTTCAACGAGAAGCGCACCATGGTTGGCGTATGGCACGCGCAGTTCGAAGATGTCTACAAGCAGAACTTCTTCAACCTGACCCATACCCAGAAGTTCGGAGACTGGAGCCTGGGCGCGAACCTGGGTTACTTCACCGGTGAAGAGGAAGGCCAAGCGCGCGCTGGCAACCTGGACAACAAACTCTTCACTGGACAGTTGTCCGCCGGTATTGGTGGCCACAAGTTTACCGTAGGTTATCAGCGCGTCAGCGGTGATAACGGTTGGCTGAGCGTTAACGGTTCCAGCGGCGGCAGTATCGTAAACGACATGTTTACCCAGAGCTTTGACAATGCCAAGGAACGCTCGTGGCAGCTGCGTTACGACTACAACTTTGCTGCTATGGGTATTCCGGGTCTGGCCTTCATGGCGCGTTACGGCCATGGTGACAACATCTACGTCAACGCTGCCAATGATGACGGCTCGGAATGGGAACGTAACTTCGATGTGGCCTATACCTTCCAGAGCGGCCCGCTCAAGGACCTGAACATGCGTTGGAGAAACTCTATGGTCCGTCGCGACTATGGCAGCAACAACGATGTCGACGAGAACCGCCTGATCTTCAGCTACCCTATCTCGATTCTGTAAGCGCCAGGTCAATACAAAAGCCCGTCTTTCGACGGGCTTTTTTTAACGCCTTGCCTACTGCCCTTCATATTGAGTTTGGCGCGACTCCACGCCCAGCTCATCCCATACCGACTCGGCCAAATGGAAGGTCGCGTTGGCCGCTGGGATACCGCAATAAATGGCGCTCTGCATGATCACTTCCTTGATCTCATCGCGCGTTACACCGTTGTTGGCAGCGGCGCGCAGATGCAGCTTGAGTTCTTCGCTCCGGTTCATCCCAATCAGCATGGAAATGGTAATCAGGCTACGGGTATGCCGCGGCAGGCCCGGACGGGTCCAGATATCACCCCAGGCATGCCGGGTGATCATCTCCTGAAACTCCTCGTTGAATGGCGTGAGCTTTTCCAGGCTGCGATTCACATGGGCATCGCCCAATACCGCGCGACGGACCTCCATGCCCTTTTCATAACGTTCGCGTTCGTCCATCTCGAGATCTCCTAAGCCGTCAGGAAAGCCAGAACACGGCGGCTAAATGCTTCGCCGGCCTGTACATTGGAAAGATGCGCAGCATCGAACTCCGCATACTCGGCATTCGGAATTTGAGCCTGCATGTAGTGACCGTCGGCCGGTGTGGTGACGGCATCGTGCGTACCCGCCACGATAAGCACCGGAACGGTAACGGTCTTGAGATGCTCACGAAAGTCACCGTCACGCACGGCAGCACAATTGGCGGCATACCCTTCTGGCGAGGTAGCTGCGAGCATGTCGGTAATGCGCTTGACTTTGGCTGGCTCTGCCTGGGAGAACTCAGGCGTAAACCAGCGCCCAACAGAGGCATCACGCAGATTGACCATGGCCGCCTGGCCGCCCTTCAAAACCGTATCGATACGGTCATTCCAACCGTCTGCCGTTCCGATCTTGGCGGCGGTATTACAGATAACGACACGCTGGATACGGTCACTGGCGTTTACTGCCAGCCACTGCCCGGTCAGTCCACCCATGGACAGTCCACAGAAAAAGGCTTTCTGAACCTTGAGCGCATCCAGCAGCGCCAGGACGTCATGGCCCAATTGCTCAATGGTGTACGGACCGGGCGTGACGGTGGAGCCGCCGTGGCCGCGTGTGTCATAGCGCAGTACGCGAAAATGCTCGGTAAAGGCGGGAATCTGGTCATCCCACATATGCAGATCAGTGCCCAGCGAGTTGGACAGTACCAGAACCGGCGCGTCTTCGCGGCCATCGAAACGGTAATTCAGTTCGCCCTCGGCGAGTTGCACAGTTGGCACAGGAATCCTCCTAGCGAGCAGACGTCAGTGAATGGTGTTCGGCACAGGCGCGTTCTACCCAGGTGCGGGCCTGTCCCAAGTAGTGCGCAGGATCGAGCAGATGATCCAGCTCATCGGCAGACAGCTCGGCGGTCACGGTCTCGTTCTGCCCGAGCGCCTCACGCAGGTGGCATTTCTGCTCGACCGCACGGCGGCAGCACTGCTCGACCAGCTGATGCGCCTGCTCACGGCCGACACGTTGGCTAAGGGTAATGCTGACAGCCTCGGCCAGTACCAGTCCGTGGGTCAGCTCCAGGTTCGTGCGCATGCGTTCGGCATCAACTTCCAGCCCTTCGGCTACCAGCAACGCCTGTTCCAGCGCACCCGAAGTGAGGCAGAAGATATCAGGCAGGGTGTCCCATTCGGCATGCCAGAGACCCAGACTGCGCTCGTGTTCCTGGGGCATGGCCGCGAACATGGTGGCGACAAGGTTGGGGATGCGGGTCGCGGCACTGATCAAGACCGCGGCGCTGACCGGATTGCGCTTGTGGGGCATGGTCGAGGAACCACCCCGCCCCTGCCCGGCCGGCTCGAAAACCTCCGCCGCTTCTGTCTGCATCAACAGGGAAAGGTCACGCCCCAGCTTGCCCAGGCTTCCGACAATCATGCCGCACACACTGGCGGCCTCTACCAAGCGGTCCCGCTGGGTATGCCAGGGTTGATCAGGCAGTGTCAGGTCAAGTTCTTTAGCCAACGCCTCGGCGACCGGCATGGCCTTGTCACCGAGCGCCGCCAGTGTGCCCGACGCACCACCAAACTGCAGCACCAGAACACGCGGCTTAAGCTCAGCCAGCCGTTGGCGATGACGGTTAATGGCGCCTAGCCAGCCGGCAATCTTCATACCCAGCGTGACGGGCGTTGCATGCTGCAGCCATGTCCGTCCGGCCAAGGGCGTGTCTACATAGCGCTGAGCCTGTTTGGCCAGGGCATCAGCCAAGGCAGCCAGACCGTCTTCCAGCAGCGCGAGGGCTGCGCGGACCTGCAGCACAAGCCCAGTATCCATGACGTCCTGACTGGTGGCGCCCATGTGCACATAGCGCTCGGCCTCGGGGCTTGTACGCTTGATTTCACGTCCCAGTGCCTTGACCAGCGGAATGGCCGAGTTGCCGCTGCTCACGATGGCCTGCTGCAATTCGGCAAGGTCATAGGCCTCGGCGCGGCAAGCCGCCTCGATCGGTGCGACGGCATCCTTGGGAATCAGGCCGACCGCGGCTTCGGCTCGCGCCAGGGCGGCTTCGAAATCCAGCATGCCCTGCAGGCGCCCGCTATCACTGAAGACATCACGCATCGCGGCCTGAGTAAAGTAGGCATCGAAGAGTTGATGGGTCGGACGCTGACTCATACGCATTTATCCTTGTTAGTGATCGTCATGCAGATAGCTGGCTCTGCGCGGCAGGCGCAGGCTTACCAGGAAGGCCACTACCAGCATGCAGGACACATAGATGTAGAAGAGATTCTCATGCCCCATGGCTTTGAAGTTCAGCGCAACGAACTCGGCCGAACCGCCAAACAAGGCATTGGCTACGGCATAGGAGAGCCCTACCCCTAGCGCACGCACCTGTGGCGGAAACATCTCGGCTTTTACCAGGCCACTGATCGAGGTGTAGAAACTTACAATAGCCAGCGCGAGGATGATCAAGCCAAAGGCAATGACCGGGCTGGTCGTGGTTTTCAGGGTCAGCAGGATGGGATAGGTACACAGTGCGCCGAGCGCACCGAACCACAACATGGAAGCGCGGCGGCCAATACGGTCAGACAAGGCACCGAACAGCGGCTGCATCAGCATGTACAGGAACAGCGCACCGGTCATGATGCCGCTGGCCGTCTTGGCATGCATGCCTACGGTGTTGACCAGATACTTCTGCATGTAAGTTGTAAAGGTATAGAAAATCAGCGAGCCACCGGCGGTATATCCCAGCACAGTGAAAAACGCCGCCTTGTGATGTTTGAACAGAGCCGACAGCGAACCTGCCTCTTTGGCAGCACGGCTTTCTGCCGTCGTGGTTTCCTCAAGCGAGCGACGCAGCAACAGCGAAATCACGGCAGCAACCGCACCCACCACAAAAGGAATACGCCAGCCCCAGGCACGCAGCTCCTCTTCGGACAGGACCTGTTGAAGGATGACCACCACCAGCACCGCCAGCAACTGTCCACCAATCAGCGTCACGTACTGGAACGAGGCATAAAATCCGCGCTTACCCTTCAGCGCCACCTCACTCATATAGGTTGCAGTAGTGCCGTATTCACCGCCGACCGACAAGCCTTGGAAAAGTCGCGCCATGAGCAGAAGAAGCGGCGCCCAGAAGCCAATGCTGTCGTAGGTGGGCAGGCAAGCAATCACCAGTGAGCCGGCGCACATCATGAGCACGGAGATCATCATTGACGTACGCCGCCCATAACGGTCGGCCACCCCACCGAAGATCCAGCCACCGATGGGCCGCATCAGAAAGCCTGCGGCAAATACACCGGCAGTGTTAAGCAGTTGAACGGTGGGGTCGTCTGAGGGGAAAAACGCGTGAGCAAAATAGATGGAGCAAAAGGAGTAAACGTAAAAGTCGAACCACTCGACGAGGTTACCGGACGAGGCGCCGACAATGGCAAAGATTCTTTTACGACGCTCTTCCAACGTATAGGAACTGGTAGTCATTCGATCCGCTCTTGTCATTGAAATAGGAATAATCCGGCACGCAATCGATCCTGACGTGCCGGTGAATGACCCTACAGAGGGCAGCCTTTGCCCTGTCGCAGGGTGTGCCGCCTACGCGTGACGGATTCGCAGGCCTTGGTGAGACATGTCCTTTTACAATTCTCTCCTTTGCAAAGCCGCAAATCCTTCGCGCTGGCGCAGATCACCCTTATTCCTCATCAGCGACCCGTTGTACGAGGTGCCCAAGACATTGACCTCAAACGCGCTCGACTGCCAGCGCCAGACCTTGTCCAACCCCAACACACATGGTCGCGAGCCCCAGCTGCTTGTTGGTCTTTTCCAGCCAATGCACGGTAGTCATGACCAGGCGTGCACCGCTCATTCCCAGCGGATGACCCAGTGCAATGGCGCCGCCCTGCGGATTTACTTTTTCACTGTCGTCCGGTAATCCCAAGCCTCGCACTACCGCCAGGGCCTGGCTGGCAAAGGCCTCGTTCAGCTCAACCACATCGAAGTCTTCAATGGTTTTCCCCAGACGGGTCAGCAGCTTTTGCACCGCCGGCACTGGGCCGATTCCCATGACACGTGGCGCAACGCCGCCACTTGCCATGCCGAGAATGCGGGCGCGAGGCTTGAGGCCATACTTCTGCACGGCCTCGGCCGAGGCGATGATCATGGCCGCAGCGCCGTCATTTACACCCGAGGCATTACCCGCCGTGACGGTCTTGTCGGGCCCATTGACGGGCTTGAGCTTGGCCAGCATCTCCAGCGTGGTATCAGGGCGCGGATGCTCGTCCTTGTCGACGATCGTCTCGCCTTTCTTGTGGACGATTCGTACCGGCACGATTTCTTCGGCAAAGAAGCCGCTCTCCTGGGAAGCCGCCGTGCGCTGTTGGCTGCGCAACGCAAAGGCATCCTGATCGGCGCGGGAAACATTGTGATCCTGCGCGACATTGTCTGCCGTTTCCGGCATGGAATCGGTACCGTACTTCTGTTTCATCAATGGGTTCACGAAGCGCCAGCCGATGGTGGTGTCTTCGATCTTCTGTCCGCGGGAAAACGCAGTGTCCGCCTTGCCCATCACGAACGGAGCACGGGACATGGATTCCACACCGCCGGCAATGGCCAGCTCCATCTCACCTGTGGCAATGGCGCGGTAAGCCGTCCCTACAGCGTCCATCCCCGACGCGCAAAGGCGGTTCAGGGTAACGCCCGGTACGGTTTCCGGAAGGCCTGCTAATAGAAGCGCCATACGTGCCACGTTACGGTTGTCCTCGCCCGCCTGGTTGGCGCAGCCCATGAATACCTCATCGACTTCCGCCCACTGCACTCCAGGGTTGCGCTCCATCAGCGCCTTGAGCGGAATAGCCGCCAGATCATCGGCACGGACGCTGGACAGCGCACCGCCAAAGCGTCCAATAGGTGTACGAACGGCATCGCAGATGAATACATCACGCATCATGAGTCTCCTGATACCGCTCCTGGTCGGGCCGATGGCCCATGGGTAAGGAGGCGGTGTGACGGTCATGGCAGCACCTGAAATCGAGGGTGCCAGCTACCTGGGTCATACTCGCCCGGACGGAAGACCAGGCGAGTGATGGTGAACGGAACAGTAAGCCGCAAGGCTGTAAGCAGACAATCCGATAATCGAATCTACGGTCGATTATCGAACACGTTTATCTGTTCCCGTATGCGGTTGCGTGATTCGAAAAGGCCTTATGACGCATCTGAATGACTGACGATACCCTTGATCACTACAGCCGCCGTAGCCAGCGCAGCAGGCACCACCAGCGCAGTCAGCACCTGCTCGAAATTCCATCCCAGCCCCAGTAGAGTGGCCCCCATCCAGGCCCCAAGAATGGCACCGAAGCGTCCGATACCCAGCATCCAGGACACCCCTGTGGCACGACCCTGGGTCGGGTAGAAGCGTGCCGCTAATGAAGGCATGGCGGACTGCGCACCGTTGATGCACATCCCTGCAACCAATACCAGCGTAGCCAGCAACGTCACGTGACCCAGGCTCTGCCCGACACAATACGCAAAGACACCAGCCAACAGGTAAAACGTGCCAATGACCCAGTGCGGATTGATCCGGTCCATCGCCCAGCCCACGGCTACCGCGCTAAGCACGCCACCAAACTGAAACAGGGCTCCGATGAATGCAGCCTGCTCCATACTTGCCCCGCTGTCGCGCATCAGGGTAGGCAACCAGCTTGTCAGCAGGTATACGATGACAAGTCCCATGAAGTAAGTCAGCCAGAGCAGCACCGTGCCCAGCCCACACGCCTTGGAGAAAATAACGGCAAAGACATTGCGCGCCTTGACTGTGCGCTGCTCTGGTACGCTGAACTCCCTGGCCTGCTGCACGATACTTGGGCCGATGGGCAGCAAGGCCTTGCGAATCCGTGCCACGCCCCGGTTATGCACCACCAGATAGCGGGCCGATTCCGGCAACCACAGCAGCAGCACCACTGCCAGAGCCATCGGTAGCAAGCCCCCGAGCAACAGCAGGCTATGCCAACCGAACGCCGGAATCAGCTTGGCAGAGATGAACCCGCCACACGCCATGCCCAAATTGAAGCCGCAGAACATGCTGGTTACCAGTAACGACTTGAGCCGCTCCGGGGTGTATTCAGACAGCAGTGTCGTGGCATTCGGCATGGCGGCGCCTAGTCCAAGGCCGGTCAGAAATCGCAGAATGACCAGTTGATCCACCGTACCGCTGTAGGCCGAGATCACGCTGAAAAGTCCAAAGATGGAAACGGCGGCAACCAGCACGACCTTACGGCCGAACCGGTCCGCCAACGGTCCCGAGCCCAACGCACCAAACACCATCCCAACCAGGGCAGCGCTCATGACCGGTCCAAGGCTTGCTCGATCGATACCCCAGTCCTGGGTCAACGCCGGTGCGATAAACCCCATGGCAGCAGTGTCCAGGCCATCCAGGAAAACGATCAAAAAGCACAACACCACGATTCGCCACTGATAGCGGCTCAGCGGCTGGGCATTGATAAATGTCTGAACATCAAGTGTCGTGTTCGTTGAGGCTCCCGTCATGACAAGGCCTCCATCATCCACGAATAGAAAGAAAGCGCATCGGAGCGATGCGCATGCACCATCCCGTTCACGGGAGAAATCATGCAGAACATAGGCGGACTCTGTTGTTTTTATCAGGCGTGCCGGCTGGCAACGTGCCTCTACCCTACGGAGCAGGCACGCACTGCACAATTCGATTAACGGCTAAAGGTTCGATTAACGAACAGTTTCAGTGAAAGAGCTTGGAGCTGAGTTCCTGGCTGGCCTTGAGTAAAAGGGGCAGGAAACGACGCTCCAGCTCCTGCCGGGTGATGCGGCTGGCATGGGTGCCCACGTTCATGGCAGCCATGACCTGACCGGAGGCATCCAGTACCGGTACGGCCAATGAACGGAGCCCGACCTCCAGTTCCTGGTCAACGACGCACCAGCCCTGCTGCCGGATCTGCTCGAGACAGGGCAACAGCTTTTCTGGCGTATGCAGTGTGCGACTGGTCTTGATCTGCAGGTCAGCACGCTCGAAGTAATCCTGAAGGGCAGCATCATCCAGAGCCGCCAGCAGAATACGGCCCATGGAGGTGCAGTAGGCCGGAAGCCGGCTGCCAACGCTCAGATCGACCGAAATCAGCCGCAGCGGTGTGGCGGACCGGGCGATGTACAACACCTCATCCCCCTCAAGCGTGGCGACGGAGCAGGCCTCATGCAGCTGCTCGCTCAGGCGATCCAGAATGGGTTGGGCGGTGAGCGCCATGGGCGTGGATGACAGATAGGCATGGCCCAGCGTCAGCACCTTGGGTAATAGTGAATAGGTCCGTCCATCGGTGGTCACGTAGCCCAACTTCATCAACGTATGCAGGCAACGGCGAACCGCCGCGCGGGGGATCTCGGTTCGGTGGCTGATCTGTGCAATGGTCAGATGCCGCTTGCGCTCCTGAAAGGCATGGATCACAGCCAGGCCACGTGCAAGGGACGTCATGAAGTTTGGATCGCCCGTAAAGGCCTCGATCCGCTTGGCCGGCGATGCAATGATAGGCGGTGCGCCAAAGCTGTGAGGGTCACGCGAATTCGAGTTATCCATGATCTCTGCCCGGCCGCTGTCTGATTTGGCCGATTATCGAAGCATCTGGTCGATAATCGCAATACGACAAACGCAGTCTTGTTCGTTTATAGGCCACTTACAGATCGTCACTGTGCCGATTTCGTCCTCGCACCCGGGGAAAAATCTCAAGCCATAAGAACGGTGGCGGTTCACCCTGTAGGCATCTGTCTATCGCTAAAGGGATAACGACCATGGGACATCAAGCGATCAACTGGCGCGGCGTCTTTCCGGCTGTCAGCACTCAGTTCAAGCCTGACTTTTCTCTGGACCTGGACGCCACTCACCGCGTTGTCAGCAAGCTCGTGGCGGATGGTGTGTCCGGGCTTGTAGTGTGCGGCACCGTTGGAGAAAACACCTCGCTCACCATGACGGAAAAGTTATCGGTCATCGAGACCGCCAAGGCGGCGGCGGCCGGACGCGTACCCGTGATCGCCGGCGTAGCCGAATTTACTACCGCCTTCGCACAGAAGATGGTTAACGAGGCGCGCTTTGCTGGCGTGGACGGTGTGATGGTTATGCCCGCGCTAGTCTACTCTGCCAAGCCCCACGAAACCGCTATGCACTTTCGCAGCGTTGCGACTTCGACCGATCTTCCGGTCATGGTCTACAACAATCCGCCGGTGTACAAGAACGACGTTACGCCGGACATCTTGGCCTCGCTCAAGGACTGCGAGAATATCGTCTGCTTCAAAGACTCCTCAGGTGACACTCGCCGCTTTATTGACCTGCGCAACGCTGTAGGTGATCGCTTCGTACTCTTTGCCGGCCTGGATGATGTAGTGCTTGAAAGCATTGCTGTAGGGGCCGTCGGTTGGGTATCCGGCATGTCCAATGCGTTTCCCAGGGAAGGCGAAACCCTGTTCCGCCTCGCCATGCAAAAGCGTTTCGACGAAGCCCTGTCGCTCTATCAATGGTTCATGCCCCTGCTACACCTGGACGCCCGCCCTGACCTGGTCCAGTGCATCAAGCTCTGCGAAGAGATACTAGGCCGTGGTTCAGCCGTCACCCGCCCTCCTCGCCTGAGCCTCGAAGGGGCTGCCCGTG
Organism: Pseudomonas sp. HPB0071; assembly: GCF_000478505.2. Taxonomy (NCBI): domain Bacteria; kingdom Pseudomonadati; phylum Pseudomonadota; class Gammaproteobacteria; order Pseudomonadales; family Pseudomonadaceae; genus Pseudomonas; species Pseudomonas sp. HPB0071. The sequence goes on from NZ_KI517367.1 coordinate 956,977, forward strand.
ATGAAGTGAAAGCGATTGTAGACAACGCGCTGACCCGACGTCCTGCACTGCCTGACGTCGGACTTTAAACTGCGTCGCTGGCAGCCTGCCGAAACTGCCGGGGCGTGAGTCCCGTCAGCGTCTTGAACTGGCGGCTGAAGGCGCTGTGATCGGTATAGCCGCACTGCAAGGCAATATCGGTGATCGGCATCGTCGTCCCTAGCAATTGAGAGGCTTTTTCCAGACGCACCTTATGGATCATCTGGCGGGGCGTGAGATGAAAGATCCGCTTGCAATAGCGCTCCAACTGAGCCACGGAAAGCTCTGCGATGGCTGTCAGCTCTGCCAGTGCGATCGGACGGGTGTAATGAGCACGAATGTGTTTATCGACCGCCGCAAGCCGTTGATACGCCGGGTGGTTATCCTGCGCGGCTTGCAAGTCATAGGAAATGCCAGCCATACCCAACACCTGCCCTGAATGCCCTTTCAAGGGCAGCTTGTAGGTCAGACACCACCCTGGCTCACGACCGTTGTAAAAATGCAGCTCAAGCTTGTCCTCGATGATCGCTCCGCGAAGCACCTCGTGGTCCTGCTCGGTATAGAGCGGTCCTAGATTCGCCGGAAAGACCTCAGCGGACGTCTTGCCCAAGAGAGGCGCAACCGTCTTGAACCCACACCGTCTCGCCAACGTCAGGTTGGCCAAGAGGTAACGTGCGTCTAGATCCTTAATAAAGAAGACCACATTGGGAATCGCATTGAGAAGCGGAGCAATCAGCGCAACGCTGTTAAGCAAGGTTTCTAAGTCTTCAGGGCGCTCTGCGGCAAGCCCCTCACACCAGGCTGTCATCTGCTCAGGGGCAAAACCTGGAGCCTGCCTGTCGCGTTCGGCTATAGGAGACATCATCTGAAGCATGAGCACCTCTTATGAGTGGTGGCGCGAATGCGCTCTGGGTATAGCCATAAGCGTCTCGACCCGTGCAGGGACCAACGGAATACGGGGCTCCGGCAAGGCCCAGCCAAACAATTCGCGAGCCGCCGTGCCACAGACACGTCCCTGGCAGGCTCCCATACCGCACCGGCTCTGAAGCTTTGCCGCATCCCATCCTTGCTCTCCCACCAGAGCAGAGAGGGCAACATCCTCGCAGCGGCAAATCAGCGTATCCGCACGGGCCAGTTGTCTGACCTCAGGTCGCAATCTGAAATGCGCTTGCACATGTCGGGCAAACCGCTGCCAATGCTCGCGACGTGGGAACAGAGTCTTTGCCTGTTCAACCTTGCCAATAGCAGCCAATCCGGCGATTTCGCCCTCGATCAACGCCAACTCACTACCACCAACGCCTGTACATTCACCGGCCGCATAGAGACCTGTCTGACTCGTCTGCTGATAGCGATCGACCGCTACAGCATCACCCTCAAGCTGACACCCCAGATGACTCGCCAGTTCGGTGTTGGGCACCAGACCAAACCCACAGGCCAGACGCGTACAGGGTACGACCTTATCACGGCCACCCTGGCGAATACGCACAGCCTCCAGACGATTATCTCCTAGGGCCTCAACGACATAACTCGCCCAGCGGTAGTGAGTCGAGAGCAATCTGAATGCCTGGGTGAGCTTGTCAGGCCAGCGCAGCAACCCGGTACCGAACGATATAACTTGCTGACGGGCCGCCTGTTCATAGACGCCTGTAAGCACAGCGCCGGCTGCTCTGGCCGTTCCGGCAGAAGCCAGCAATAACGGACCGCTTCCCGCTACCACCAGCCGCTCACCTGCCACAGGTGCGCCCCCTTTGATCAAGGCCTGCAACGCTCCGGCGCCCGTCACGCCGGGTAATGTCCAGCCCGGAAACGGTAGCAGCAGTTCCCGTGCGCCACAGCACAGGATCAATTGCCCATAGTCCAGCCGGCAACCTGACTGTGCATCCTCCAGTAACAAGGCCCCTGGTGCCAACGCAGCTACGATGCGCGTTCCTGCCAAGTACCGAACATTAGGCTGAGATAAAACCTTTCGATAACTCTGCGCCGATGCAGGTAGTACCACCCCTGGCCCGTCGCGCCATATCTGCCCGCCTAGCCGGGGGTTATCATCGATGACCACAATGGAGCGCTGGCTGGTGGATGCAGCCCTGGCTGCTGCCAGACCTGCCGGCCCAGCGCCTACGATAGCGATATCACAAGACAGCCTGTTCAGCCCCGTCATACCGTACGCTCCACCTGCATACCCTCATGACACAAGGTCTGGCAGGCCAGCTGTCGGCGACCGTTAATCATTACCCGACATTCCTGGCAAATACCCATTCCACAAAACGATGCACGTGGCTGACCTGTGCAGGACAGCCGTGCTACCGGTGATTCGCTCAATGCCAGCAAGGCGGCAACCGTCAGTCCGCCCGTAACGACTATAGGTTGCCGGTCGAGATACACCGTGATCATGCCGTTGCCTCCCGGGTGGTGGAAGCCGCATTTGCAAAGCGCTCAGGCCGGAACGGAGTGGAATCCAGAGGAATCGCTTCACCCAGTAACTGAGCAGCGATCATCCGTGCACTGGCCGGTGCGGTGGTAACGCCCAGCCCTTCATGGCCCAGTGCCAGCCATAGGCCCGGTTGATCGGGATATTGTCCGAGCAAAGGCAAACCATCCGGTGTTGCAACACGAAAGCCTGTCCAGCTGCGAATAGCATTCAACTCGCCCAAACCGGGTAGGTAATGCTGCGCACGCGTGAGCATACGACCAAGCACATCGAACTCGACGCGCTTATCCAGGGTATCGAATTGTCGGGATGAGCCGATCAGCAACTGTCCTGTAGGCCTTGGCTGCACATTGAACGCGACGGAGGTTCCATCACTGGCGTGAGCGCTGGCAGCATACCCAAGCTCCACCAGTTGATGGGTGACACAGGCGGGGTACCGATCTGTAATCAGTAAATGGCCTTTCTTCGGCCTTAACGGCACCTCCGGGAGTAACCGGCAAGCATCCAGGCCATTGGCAAGCAGAATAGCGGGTGCCGTCATCCAGAGACCATCGCTCAGGCATAACCGATTACCCTCGACCCGGATGACCTCCTCCTCCTGAACGGTGATTCGACTGCCGTGCTGGGCCAGCAGCCAACGGACTGCTGCCGGAGCGTAGAGGATCCCGTCGTCAATTACCTTCAGCGCACCTGCCAGATCAGAGCGCAGCATCGGCTCTAATTGCCGTAGCGAAGAGGCACTGACCCAATTCGACTGAACGCCATGCTCAGCCAGCCTGGCTTGCTTTGCCTCTGCTAACGCGCACTCATCATCGTTCGCCGCCAGCCACAGTGTCCCGCAGTTACGATAGGCGCATGCTTCAGGCAAGCGCTCACGCAACGCATTCCAGAGCCCGATGGAATAATGACTGAGCGCAAGCTCGGCAGGATTGTCATCCATGGCAACCAAGTGGCCCATCCCCGCGCCGGTAGCACCACCGCTTCGATTGTCAATGACCCGAACACACAAGCCTCGGGCAGCCAATTCATAGGCACACATAGCCCCTATGATACCGGCCCCCACGATAACAACATCTGCTGCAGCGGTGCGCGCCAGAAGGCTCACAGCCGAATTCCCCAGGCGAAGGGATCAGCCTCATCAATCAATAACGTGGCCTCGGCGCTGATATGGGCAGTGCCTCGAATAGTGGGAATGATCCGCTCCCCTTCCCACGCATAACTGGCTTCGAAAAGGCTGCCGATCACGCTGGCCTGCCGCCAGAGCTCACCCGGCTGCAGATGCCCATCCGCAGCAAGGCAGGCAAGCTTGGCGCTGGTTCCTGTCCCGCAGGGCGAGCGGTCATAGGCTTTGCCTGGGCAGAGCACAAAATTGCGGCTGTCCGCGCATTCATCGCCTCCAAACAGCTCGATGTGATCGATCACACCGCCGTTTTCGCCGCGTACGCCTTGCGCCTCAAGCGCCTGCCGTACTGCCCAGCTGTACTCGGTCAGCGCGTCGAGATTGTCGCTGTTCACCTGCAGGCTATGATCGGCAATCAGATAAAACCAGTTGCCACCCCAGGCAATGTCACCCCTCACCATGCCCAGGCCGGGCACCTCCAACGGAACATCCTTGCAATAGCGGTACGCAGGTACATTCCGCACGCTGACGGAAAGGTCCTCATGCAGCGTTGCCTCTACTGTCCCTACAGGGGTCTCGATCCGGTGCCGCCCTACATCGATCCGACCGAGATGATAAAGCGATCGCACCAGCCCAATCGTGCCGTGCCCACACATCCCCAGATAGCCGGAGTTGTTGAAAAAAATAACGCCGGCGCAGGCCTCAGGATCTACCGGCTCGCACAGGAGCGCACCCACCAATACATCGCTCCCACGGGGTTCAAGCACGCAAGTAGCCCGCCAGTCATCGTATTCATGCCGCAACAGTTTCAACCGCTCCGCCATGGAGCCTTTCCCCATATCGGGAAATCCCTCGATGACCAAACGAGTCGGCTCACCGCCCGTATGGGAGTCGATAACCTGGATACGTCTCATGGCGCCACCTCCGCAAAAGAGGCTTACAGCGTGGCGTGTCAACGCAAAATCGGCTTGGTGTTTTTCGCTCGGCGGGAGGACGAAATCAGCACAATTAACTGAGTGATATACAGGAGCGGCACGTCTGTCTTGTCTAACCGTATTAATGAACTGCTCCGCCATAAAGACGGAGCAGTTACTGCAAACAAGAGAGCTAGGCCTTTGCAAGGTAAACGTCAAACATACTTATGTAGGCTGAGCGCTTCAGAATGCGGATCTAATTGGAAAGGCCAGCAATCCAGTCAATCATATCGGTATTGTCATAGTTGCCAGAGTGAGGTTGGTTCCAGGCGATTTTGTAATCTACGTTCAACCCTCGATTCTGCAGGGCGATTGCCAGGTTGGCCGAGACGAAGGGTGAAGAATCGCGATCATAAGAGCCCACCCGAATACGCCAGTGCTTGGCCACCGAGCTTGTTCCGTACACAGTGGCAGCATAAGGATTCACATCAATACCACCATGCCCGTTGTACCTCAGTACGTAATACATCGGGTTCATCATGGCGGCCTTCGCAATCGCGTCCTTAAGGTTCGGGTCAAAATGATTCCAACCGTCGGCAACGGTAATATCATTCTTCAACGCGGCAGGATCGGTATTGAACAGATCCATCTCACCCGTCACGTTGTAGAACCCGTTATCGAACGCACCGACCGGCTTCATACGGTTCATGTAGACGAGAAGGTTTTTCCAACTATTCAGGGTTGCCGTGCGGGTATTTGCATTCCACGTAATGACGCTATCGGGTGTCAGGCCCGATTTGACACCGTTTACCGTCTCGGCAGTTGCCATATAGGTCTGACCAGCCTCATTCAGGCTGCCATCTGCGCTCACATAACCGGAGTCAATAATAAAACGCGTCGCAGATGCACTGAAAAGACTGTACACGTAGTTTCGATAGGAACCGCCCGCTACCGCATCAGGGCTGTAGCTGTTCAGCTTGAGCGGTACACCCGTATCAGGATGCTTCAGTCCTAACCGGTTGAGATAAGTTGGATACATCTGCGCCATGACCGCAGAAAGGCGCTGATCATTGTTACTGAGCGTGATTGGTGCCGTACGGCCAGGATTAGCCGTAGTAATGCCAGAGCCATAAAAAAAGTACTCATAGGCCGCATTGGCATTATCCAAGTCTGTGATCGGGCAGAACGGCGAAGCGGCATACACGGTATCACTGCTGGGTGCAGCACCGATTTCATCCAGGTACGGCTTGAAAACAGCACTGCCTCCAGTAATGCCCAGCAGAGAGGTCATTGCCCCACCGCCACTGGTGCCGCTTACTACGATCTTGTTGGCATTACCCAGCATGACCGAATCGTTGTATTTCAGGTATCGCACCGCTGCCTTCAGATCCACAAGTGCAGCCGGGCCATTACCGACCTCTGTGGTCACGCCATTGACAAGCATGGTGGTATTACGGCCCCGGCCAGCCGGAGACACTACGACAATTCCTTTGGACAGGGCCAAGGCGGCGGCAATAGCTGAGCCTGAACCACTACCTGAAGAGTTGACATTATCAGTGGTGACATCCGCGGGTGTCAGGAGATCGAGCTCCATGTAGCCGCCTGTATTAAGCGGCATGAAGATGGGGGAGCCTTGCGTAGCATTCGCAGGGATATAAATGCTCATGACCTGTTTGGCAGGATCATTGGGCTTGGCAACATAGCTCACCGTATAGGCAGTGTAGGTGACGGTCTGCCCATACACAGTGACCTGCCCCACTGTTCCGCCACTGGCAGGATTGAAGCGAAGCGAAGCCTGATGACTACTTGCATGGGCAGACATAGCCGCCATTACACCAAGCATGCCGCACAAGGCCAATGTGCCAGCGCGACGCTTCAAAAAGGTACTCCGCATAGTGCTCTCCTAACGAGGTTTATTATTGTTTTCCACAATGAGGTCTTACTGGCTGTAGCTATACAGTTGAATCGTGGGGCAACTATGTCAAAGGCTTTGCAGGCATAGTGCGCCATGACCCCGGCTACAGTAGAAGCCATCCCATACGCTGTAATCCAAGCATGGGAATTGCGAGACAGGAGTACATTCGGATTGTTGAGATATGCCTTTTCCTTATCGGCATCTGCAGTAAAACACTGCTCCAAGGGTAAAGGGCTTGGTGCTGCCTCACCTCTTCATAACATGAAACCTATTGGCCTATCCTTCTGTTGAGTCCTGATTCAAAGCCGCTCTACTCCAAGCTGCCTCAACCGGCTCAGCGTCCGGGCAAAATCCACAGTGGCATCCCCGGCCAGCTCATCCATAGGCACTTCGCTGGACAGGATCAAAGTCACGCCCCGGTCGTAAGCGATATCCACCAGGTTTAGAAATCGCTGTCGAACGGCATCAGACTGACGCGCCAGGCAATCAAGCCCGCTGATGCCAACGTGCGAAAAATGCTCGACAATCCAGAGGTAATCCAAGGTCGAATGAGGCTGCTCACAGAGGTCGGCAAAATCCAGCCAGATCCGCTCCCCTTCATACGCGCGCACCGAAAGGGGATGATGATTGACGTCCAGGGTAGCGTCCGTCGTAGCGGCAGCAGACAGGTCCAGCAGTGTTTGCAAACGCTTCACACCGCCCGCCGACTCTGGCCAGAGGTAATACCCCCATAGGGTCTGCTCGTCGCTGCGCTGCCGATAATCGACCTTACCGTTGATGGCAAGCACATCGAAGCGCTTTTCGATCAATGCAATGATCGGCTTGAAGCGCTCTCGATACAACGGGTTTGGACACAGGCCCTCCGGCTTATAATTGGATGTCATCACCAGCCCGACACCCTCATCTACCAGCACCTTGAGCATACGACCCAACAGCATGGCATCGCCAATGTCATGCACATGAAATTCATCAAAGCACAGCAGACGTACTTCCCGAGCGATTTCCCGGGCTACCTGTGCCAGAGGATCGGCTTGGCCGGCATAGTCACGCATCCGCCGCTGCAACTCCTGCAGAAAGGAATGAAAATGCACGCGACGCTTTTCCGTAATGGGGACGGCCGTATAGAAGGCGTCCATGACAAAGCTCTTGCCTCGCCCTACGTCGCCCCAGATATAGACGCCCGCAGACGGCTTTTTAAACCAGGATTTACGATCGGCCAGAAAGCGATCAAGCCAGTCAGCCAGATGCACCAATGCCGCCTCTTGGGCGGCATCGGCCTGATAGTGACGGGCGGCCAGTTCGGCAGCGAAATGTTGTCGAATTAACTCGCCCGCGTTGAGCGGTTCAGATGTAGCCATCAGAAATCGAAAAAGACAGTTTCCTGTGGACCTTGCAGATGCATGTCGAAACGGTAAATCACTTTGCCATTTTCTTCAAAGCGCTTGGCGATCAGAGTCGGCCTGCGAGGTGGCTCGACAAGGTTGAGCACTGGACAAATCGCATTGGCTTCCGCTTCGTCCTCAAAGTAGATACGGGTCTGCAGATGGATATTGATGCCACGGGCAAACAGCGCCAGATTGATATGCGGCGCCATGGGCCTGCCCTGGCTGTCCATCACCTTACCCGGCTTTATCGTTTGCATCGACCACTCACCGGCATCAAAGGTAGTAGCCGTACGGCCAAAGCTGTTGAATGCCTTTTCCGGATGATAAACCGGATCGTAGACACCTTCGTGATTGGCTTGCCAGACCTCCAGAAAGGAATCGCGCACCAGATTGCCGTTGCCGTCAAACACTTGCCCCGTCAGCACGATGTGCTGGCCTGGCGCATCCGGCTTGGCAAGATCATTCCAGATTTCCATGTCACGCGTCGGATTACCAGCTGCGGCCAGCGCAAGACCGATGTGAACGTAAGGGCCTGCGGTTTGTGAAGGCGTCTCTGGCAGAAATGTCGTAGTCATGATCGCCTCCTCACAGGTTCTCGAAATGGGTTTGACGTGCGCCACGCGTCACAATGTCAAAACGGTAAGCCAAGCAGTCCATCGGGTTGGCCATGGTCATGTCCAGACGTGCAATAAGTGTCTGCACGGCCTCCGGGTTCGCAATCGACTTCACGATCGGGCAGATCGGTATCAGCGGATCACCTTCGAAATACAGCTGCGTAATCAATCGAGTGGAAATCGAAGGTCCCATGACCGAAACATGGATATGGGCGGGCCGCCAATCATTCACCCCATTACGCCACGGATAAGGCCCCGGCTTGATGGTACGGAATACATAGTTGCCATCATTGTCGGTCAGGGTACGTCCTACACCGCCAAAGTTGGGATCGAGCGGCGCAAGGTAGACGTCGTTCTTATGGCGATACCGTCCACCAGCGTTAGCCTGCCAGATCTCTACATACGTCTTCGGTACGGGCTTACCAAACTGATCGACTACTCGTCCAAACAGGATAATTCGCTCGCCCTGTGGCAAGCCCCCATTATTGAAGTTCAGCAGCAGATCGTTATCGTGCTTGCCCAACTGAAGATGAGAAAAATCCGGGCCGGTACGTTCAGAAACCGTTTGCTGAATGCTAACCAAGGCCTGTCGGGGTGAACGGGGTACAGACGACTTATAACCAGGCGTATAGGCATGGGGATGCCAGTTACGGTCACGGGCGACAAAGCGAGTGTCATTGGAATTATTATTCATGGCTTTACTCCACAAAGAGCCTTACCCATCAAAGGGGTTGCCCGGAGTGTGGCGCAATGCCGCAGGCCAGCCAATTGAAATGACGGCAATCATTCATAACCAAATGGTTATGAGGCTGATCGCTCGGCAACCAGCTCGCTGGCGACTTCCCGTAGAACCTCACAGAACCATTGCGCCGCCAGCGGAAGCGTTGCCGTATTGTTGCGGCATAAGCCAATCGAGCCACCCGGCTCCTGAACGCCTAGAGACAGCTCAGCCATCACACCAGCCTTGATGTCGGTCTCCACGGCATCCAGAGGCGCAATCCAGACGGCATCACTTAACAGTACATAGCGCCGGCTCAGCGCTGGCGAAAGCGTCTCCAACCGCTGCGACATCAGGCTGATCCCACACTGCACCAGAAAGCTTTCGGCGTACTGCCGAATTGTGGTGCCCGTCAACGGAAGAACCCAGGGATAGTCCGCCAGTCGTTGCCGGTCAATTCCAGTCGCTGCTTGCAACGGATGACCGTTTCGAACCACCAACGTCATCGACTCGCTATACAGATGCTCGAAGTTCAGGCCGCGGATTTCAGGGTTGTCCGTCATGCGCCCCACCACAATATCCAGCTCACCTACTCTCAGTTTATTGAGTAGATAGGTACTCATGCCTGTCGTAACACTGATGGTGAGCCCCCTGTAGCGTTCGTGGAGTCGCCTGATGACCTCCGGTATAACCAGACTTTCCACTGTCGAAAGTACCCCAACCCGTACTTGGCCACCCTGCACCCCGCCGCTGCGTACCGTATTGACCCCATCTCGCAATGCTTGGACGCAGGGGCCTGCATAACGCATAAAGGCCTGACCGGCTTGCGTCAGCACTACGCCATTCTTGTCCCGCTCGAACAGGCGCGCCTCAAGAATGCCCTCAAGCTCCTTAAGGGTCTTGGAAATGGCAGGCTGAGAAACCGACACGGCATGGGCCGCCTTGGCGAAACTGCGGTGCTGAGCCACTTCAATAAAGCACAGGAGATGTCGAAATTTGATACGGGTATCGATGTTCATATCGCGCCAGCGTCAGGAGCAGACTGCCATTGTTAACCTCAACCCGTCGGCAAGTCACTCGACCCAACTGCCATACCCGGTAAAATGATCGTCCCACGCCCTGCTGCCAGATAAGCCCCTCAGCTCATGAAGAAAGTGTTGATCGTTCTGCTACGAGGTTACCAGCTCTTCATCAGCCCCATGATTGGCCCACGCTGCCGTTTCTATCCCTCCTGCTCGCATTACGCCATTGAGGCCCTACAGACCCACGGTGCCTTGCGTGGCAGCTGGCTGACCATTCGCCGTTTGTTGCGCTGCCACCCGTTTCATCCGGGCGGTATCGACCCTGTTCCTCCCTGTCATTGCAAAACCCAGGATAAACACTCGAACCGCTGCCACTAATACGAGATCAGCCTAGTTCCTCTCCTCTTTAAAAGGCGAGCAATTTCACCCTTTAGAGCGATACCCAAGTGGCCCGCCCTGCGCGATAACGTAGTACGAAGCGCTATTGAGGAAATAGCCATGAACGTACTGCAGCGGATCAGTTTGAGGTTTGCGTTGCTGGTTTCATGTCTCGGCTTTTCCATCGAGACGCCCAACGCGGCGGACCTGCTCAATAACTTCGATCTTTCTACGGTCTCGGATGTAGCCGCCCGGCAGGCCCAGGGTTCCCTTGGTCAATCGACTGCCGACCGCATAGCGGCCACCGTTATCCAGCAGGGCAGCGACAGCCAGGCCTTTCTCACCCAAACCGGATTAGGCAGTCAGGCACCTATCCAACAACTCGGTGGAAATCATCAGGCAGCCATGCTGCAAAATGGTACGGAGCTGACCGCTGTCATTCTGCAAAGCGGCCAGGGCCATAACGCTTCTATCATTCAGCGAGGCTCAGCCAATCAAGCCGCTATCCATCAGTATGGCGCCTATAACGAAGCGCTGATCGACCAGAACGGCACCGGTTTACAGGGCAGTATTATCCAGTTCGGAAACAACCAGAGCATCACTGTTCAACAGCGCTAGCGGCTCAATGCCGCTTGTTCATGAAGTCAAAGGAAGATGTCATGTGCAAAGTCCCATCTATTCCTGTGCTCTCTCCCGATTCCCAGCCGGCAGAGACTTGTTTGACAAAGGTTAGAAAAAACCGCATCCCGCCCTAGCTCACTTCTACAGCTCGCTTACAGGCAATGCTCTGTAGCGTTCGGCTATCTGCCTGTTAGAGCTGTATGGCTTTTACCCTCCCGATAACTACAAGGAGCACGTCATGTTTATGATGAAACCTAGCGTTGCGGCTGCTTTGCCCAGGCTTGGCCTGCCTGCTCTAGCCGTCATTAATAATGCAAGCCTCAACCAGGCAGGCAACAACGCTTTCCTCCCCGAGGATGGGCGAGCCCTATCGTAACCGCATCGACTACGGGCAATGGCAACACGCTTTCCTTGGAGCAGCCAATCGTGCTGTGTCGATCAGCACTGCCACGGTAGAGGAGCAGAGAATAAACAATCAGGCCATGCTGACTCAGAGTGGCAATTTTAACGAGTTGGACTATCGTCAGGAAGGCAATGGCACCAGCCAGCGATCACCATGAATGGACAGGAGTTGCGCCGCTCTGTAAAGCAGCGCCTGCTGTTGGCCATACCAGAGAATTAAGTCTTTTTTATTTCGCTTTGATTAAAGTTTCAATCTTTAGATTGATAGCGAAGCGGGAACCCGTCAGCAAAACTTGTAAGTGCTAAACAGGAGTTAGCCATGACCATGTTGCAACGACTGCTTTCTCAAACGGCCCTGGTAGTAAGCTGCCTTGCAGCGCCACTGTATTTGCAGGCTGCTGACCTGCTCGATAACTTCGATATCGCCTCCTCATCGACAGATTTGGCTGGCACACCCGATGTACGTGCATTGGCTGCCGCCTCGGTCAATGGTCTCGTCGCTCAGGTCCAGCAAAATGGCAATAGCAACCAGGCCACCTTGAGTCAGCAAGGGCTTAACTCCCTGGCAACCATTACTCAACAGGGTAATGACCAGCAGGCTTATATTCTGCAGCAAGGCTCAGACCTGGCTGCCGTCATCAAGCAGGTAGGAGAAGCCAATAGCGCACTGATCTCCCAGACCGGGTCAGCAAATGCTGCTGTTATCAGTCAGTACGGCAACGCTAACAATGCCGCCATCGAACAGAATGGTACTGGTCAGCAAGCCAGCATTATCCAATACGGAAACAATCAGAATGCTGTCATTCGCCAATACTGAGCCCAAGGAGCCATCAATGCTTAGCAAAAGCCAGATCAGTTAACGCCTCTTGATGGTAGAGGTTGGCTAGGTATACCGTTCATCGGGCTTGGCCAGCTCTAGATCAGCCTCCTCCGGCAGCCATGGATTAATCCCTCCATGGCTTAAATGCCTCATCTTTTCAATCTTTTGGTTGATACCCAGTTTCGTCTGTACGGCCAACAATCCGCACAGCGCTATACAGGGATTAGCCATGAATTCGCTGCAAAGATTGTGCTCAGGACTTGCGCTCGCCTTCTCCGGCATGAGCCTTGTTGTACCGCCGCTCCAGGCGGCTGATCTGCTTGATAATTTCGATATCGCCACGACGACTTCAGACCTTGCCGGCACGCCTGACCCGCGCGCACTGGCAGCTGCAGCATCGGCTGGCGGATTGGTTGCTCAAATCCAGCAGAACGGTAACAACAACCAGGCCACCTTAAGCCAACAAGGCCTTAACTCACAGGCGCTCATCTCACAACTTGGTAACGATCAGCAGGCCTTTATCCTTCAGCAAGGGGCTGACCTCTCCGCAGTTATTACCCAGGCTGGTTATGGCAACACGGCTTCCATTACCCAGATCGGCTCGGCAAACGTCGCGCTGATCAACCAGTACGGCGCTTATAACAGCGCTTCCATTGAGCAGAACGGTACCGATCAACAGGCCAGTATTACGCAATACGGTAATAACCAAACCGCAGTGGTACGTCAGTACTGATAACAACGGATGTTTAAACATCACGCATTAGAACGTCGACATTTTCATTTCTCGTTATTGTGATTACTACAAAGGGAATAATCATGCACAGCTTCAAGCCTCTTGCTGCCGCCATCCTGATCGCTCTCAGCTCACACGCCTTTGCTGAGATGAACTCCGCTGAAACTACTCAGGATGGAGACAACAACTCCATTACGACCGAACAAATCAACGGCACTCAAAACAGCAAGAGCATTCAGGAGCAGATCGGTAATGGTAATGCTGCAACCCTGACCCAGAGCGCTGCCCTGAATAGCACTTCCTATCAGTACCAGGACGGATCAAATAACGTTGCCAACACTGCGCAGGAAGGCAGCGACAACTATTCGAGCATTTATCAAGAAGCTCAGGAGAGCAGCCAAGTAACCGTTACCCAGACCGGCGACACCAATTCGTCTACGGTTTATCAGTTGACCGGCAACGACAACCAGGCTCAGGTTATCCAGCTGGGTAGCAACAACGTAGCTGAAGTCACCCAGGGTGGCGGCGCTGCTTATGGCATGTCCAGCAGCAGCGTGGCTACCATCAACCAGAATGGCAACGACAACTCCCACATCATAAACCAGGATGGCTATGCCCATCAGCTGAGCGCTACCGCGACCGGCAATGGCAACCAGGTTGAAGTGACGCAAAGCGGTATGAACGCTTCTGCAACACTGGCCCAGACAGGTGATAACAACGCCATTACCCTGACCCAGACAGGCGACGGCCAAACAGCGACCGTTACTCAGGACGGCACTGCCAATACCGTAGCCATGGTCCAGGATGGGTACAGTGGTCCAGACTTCGCCACTATCTCCCAGCGCGGCGATAACAACGCCATTACCAGCTTCCAGGATGGTAAGTTCAACGAGTTGTATTTTGATCAGAACGGCACAGCCAACACGCTGAGCGTTTCCCAGATTGGTCGTGGCAACAACCTGACTGGCGCCACTTCAGGCACCAACAATTCGGCTGATGTAAGCCAGAGCGGCGACAGCAACTACACCAGCGTTACTCAGGATGGCAGCGACAACATCGCTACCGTTCAACAGCTGGAATCGCAGCTGGCCGCCAATGCCGTTGTCTACCAGTCCGGGGTAGCTAACCAGGCTGCTATTACGCAGCGTGGTGAGTTTGCCATCGGCAACTCTGCAACCATCTCGCAGACGGGTACTGGCAACAGCGCTGTCATTACCCAGCAGTAAGCGCTTGCATCTGAGCAGTACCTTGGACGCCCTCATTTAGAGGGCGTCTGCACAAGGAGGTCAAAGATGCGCTACTCTGATCTCCAGCCTGTTCAAATGATCGTAACGTAGACTGACATGCCTGGACTCTTCGCCCTGCCTATGACTGCCATGTTACTTGCCGCCTCGACTCCACCTGTAGAGGCCAATCTGAACCTGATCGCAATTTCACCACAGCAAGCCTCCATAGAGCTCTGTTTCAAAGGCAGCGGGCAAGCCGTACGGTTTGAGATGATTGTTCAGGCCAGTGGCAAAGCCGGCAATAACCGATCCCGCCAAGCTGGTGAGGTCAAGGCAAGCGAAGATGGAGCCTGCCCTGTACGTAACAAACTGGGCTTCGCCCCTCAGACAATGGTCAGTGCTCATTTGAAATGGTGGGTCGATGGAGTTGAGCAACCTGAAGTCCATAAGCAACTAGGCGACTCTCTGCAAGAAAACAAAGACACCCGCGCCTAGACACGCAGCGAGTATTATTGCTTCAGCAACCGCAACGTTTGAGCGTCCTCCTGGCCATTGAAATACTTGATCAACGCCGCCTGATAAGGGCTCTGCTCCCCTGCAACGTGTGCGAATAACGTCATTGATGAATGAAATTTCAAATCGTCAGGATGACCAAAAACCTGCGCTACCGACGCCCCTTCCAGGCTATTCACAATCTCACAACACGTTTTCAGCCGACTCCCTAGAAGCTCATGCTCAAGGTAGGCAGTAGCTTCATCCAGCCCGGATATGGCATACCGCCTCGCCATGGCGCTATGCCCAAGTCCTTGCAACTGCGGAAATACGAACCACATCCAGTGGGTACGTTTATGACCTGAGCGGAGCTCTGCAATCACTTGTTGCCAAACAGTCTCTTGAGCGCTCACGAAGCGTTGCAAATCATGACGATCTGACATGTGGATTACCGTGAGCGCTGCGCCTGTGGATCCTCTGGCTCGTTGAATTTGGTACGGCGCTGCTCTCCCCCCTTCTCATTCTGGGACTTGTTCACCTCACCTACCTTGCTGGCTTCCTCGGGCGTTTCCGCCGTGCTGCGCTTCGCATGTTCGTCGGCCATGATGCACCTCATTGATTCAATACGTACTGCTTAGGCAATATCCTCAGCCAGTAGTGCCCAACAGTTGAAGAGCAAATTCAGTCATCGAACCCCACCTGCTCATGCATTTCATCCACTTTCATTTCCAGGCGGTAGGCCAGAGCAATGAACAGTGCCTGGCAAAGGCATAGCGTTGCGCTCAGGGAACGAAAAGCGAATGCACTGCCCTCGTTGACCAGCAACAATGCGCTGGCTCGCTTGGCCAGGGGTGACAACTGGCTGTCTGTAATGATGAGCGTCTTGGCTTGATTATGCTGAGCGATACGTACGCACTGCTGGCTTTCCTTACCATAAGGCGTAAAGCTAATGGCTACGATGAGGTCGTTGGCTCGGACGCTACGCATCTGTTCTCGATAGCTACCGCCAAGGCCAGACACGAGATGAATACGCTTGTTGGTGTGTTGCAGGTTATAAACAAGGTAGTGCGCTACCGCAAATGAACGACGAACCCCCACTACATAAATGTTCTCCGCATTGACCAGCAGGTCGACCGCTTTCTCGAACGCCTGATCGTCCAGCTCTTCTCCCAATCTATCCAGTCCTGAACGTGTGGCACTTATGCATTCACGTGCCAAATCGCTTCCGGCAGCCGGTTGAGACTTGTTGGCAATCATTCGCCGGATACGCTGCTGATAGTTCTGGACAGGTGTTGCCTTATGCGTATAAGCCTCACGAAACAGGGATTGCATTTCACTGAAGCCTTTGAAGCCGAAACGCTGAGAGAACCGTACGATTGCCGAAGGGTGTACTTCGCATTGGCGGGCAATATCGCTAATACGATCAACCATGACACGATCACTTTGCTGGCTCATGTAGGCCGCTACACGCTTGAGCTGACGAGGCAGAGACTCGTACTCTGCCGTAATCATCTGCTGCAGAGTTTCCACACTAGCAGGCGCTACAAGGGAAGAGCTTGAAGAATCAGTATTAAGCATTTCGAATCCTTTAGATGAATCGTTACAGCAAGCACTTAACGAAACCAGACGCCAACGTAATCGAAAATGCTTTCATTCTTCAGGAATATCTGCAAAAGAAAGGAATTTAAAGGCGGCTCGCTTCGTTGTCATTCGCCGGGATATCAGCTTAGAACATAGGATTATTTTTCTAAACAAAATTTTTTAGAAAAAAATTTATTGACTTGTTCTGGACCAGATTATCGCTGTACAACGAGCTGAACAGGGGTCAGCCGTACTTCAAATGCTGTAAAAAAATACAGCTGACTATAAGGCTCGCTTTGCGCAAGTCTCCAAAGCTGTTTTGAAGACGATAAAGCCAAATGCGAAACTGAATACTTAGGTTCCACCGCACGCATCAGCGCATAAGTTATGCACCGCATATCGCGCAGCACTGCATCAGAAACAGGCGCTGCTGCTTTTACAGTGATACGCGTAAGCTGCTCGCCTGTAGTCTCTACTGACATGTCAAAGCTGGACGCGCCCCGAGCGGAATATACCCACCCGGCCTCATCCTTCATTGGGTGTGGCGCTCCCAGCATCAGGGCTTTGCAGCTAGGCAGCACCGCTAAATAGGCAGGAATTCTCCGTTCGAGCTGCGCCTTGTCCAATCCAAGAGACAAAGGCGCAGCCTCACTGACGGTCGCTAAGACAATACTGCCAAGAAGCCACACCCCTAGCCAGTTTAACAATGACATATCAGGCGATAGTGTCGACAACACCACCATCAACACGCAACGCGGCACCCGTTGTCGCTGAAGCCAGAGGAGAGGCTGTGTAGACAACCAGATTAGCGACTTCCTCTGTAGTTGCTGCACGCTGGAGAATGGAGCTAGGCCGGTTTTCCCTTACAAAATCAGCGGCCGCCTCCTCCAGAGTCTGACCAGTACGCTCGCTCGCCTCCTTGAGCATCTCCGCTACGCCTTCAGAAAGCGTTGGACCTGGCAGAATGGAATTAACTGTCACGCCTGTACCAGCCATCCGTTTGGCCAATCCACGCGCCACGGACAGATTGGCTGTTTTGGTAAAGCCGTAATGAATCATGTCGGCCGGAATATTGAGCGCTGATTCAGAAGAAATAAAGATTACGCGCCCCCATTGCCTCGAGACCATGCCAGGCAAATATTCCCGAGAGAGCCGAACGCCAGACATCACGTTGACCTCAAAAAACTCCGTCCAAATATCATCGCCCGTTTCAAAAAAGTCTCGAGGCCCGTATATACCCGTGTTGTTGACTAGAATATCAACCTCAGGCTCAGCAGCTTTCAATACAGCACATCCGTCAACGCTCCCGACATCCGCAACCACTCCACGTAATGTCGCATCCGGTACATACTGCTGCAGGAGACTAACCGCCTTATCTACTGATGGAGCCGATCGACCGTTTATAACTACAGTCGCTCCTGCCTGAGCCAATCCTTTCGCAATAGCGAAACCAATACCACGAGTAGAGCCGGTTACGATTGCCGTTTTACCAGAAAGATCGATCTGCATGAAAAATCTCCAGACACGTTAAAAGAGCCAATGAGCACAACGGCTAGTCCATTATTCGAGTCTGACGAAAAATCCAACGCAAAGGTCCCTGGCGCCGCTCAGGCTGTTGCAGCGTTCATGGCTGCTTTGAGTAACTCACGACCCTCCAACGATCCTAAGGCTTCAACGACACCGGGAGTAAACACGATCTGAATCTCATCGTCGCTGGTCTTCCAGCGCTCTAGAACCAATAGGGTCGCCTTTGTACCGTTGCGATGCATCAATCTCAAAGAGGCCTTTTGCAAGAAACTCAGCTGGGCCTCTAGCTGCTCTTGATCTTCTAGGCTGTCAGGTTTGATCGAGACGACATTGCTGCTCAACGGTGCGATCTCCAAGTCAGAAATAGATGTGGTTGTTTGCTCCAGCACAAAGCCGAATCGTCCAGCCCAATTGAACGCAGGATAAAACTGTCCTGATTTTCGGCAGCTATAAATGGTCGCATAAGACAAAAAACAGATTCAAACACTTCGGATGCATGTCACTACACTGCTAGCTCATGAGTCTTGCCAGCTTATACACTGGCTAGCTGATTATGAGGTGCTAAAGGGTTCTACAGCAGTGATGCTAAAAGAAGCCGATAAAGAATGATGAGGCGTTTGCTGAAGTGCTGATTGCAGAACCGTTTCCAGCCTGGCGATGTTACGTTGGCTACAAGGCCTAAGCGACCCAAGAGGCTCAACAGCGGCTATTACGGTAGGAGAAGGATCATTGGTAACATGATGCAATTACAATGGATCAGTCGGCTCGGCGGCGATCCTCTTTCTCTTCACGGGCACGTCGCCATGAGGCCATATCAACCACACGCGGGTCATTGAGCATTGGCGCTTCAGGTACCGCATAAGGGGCAAATTCAATAAGCCCTAAGCGGTAACCAAACAGCACTACCTTACCTGCCAGACGCTGCTCGCCAGTAGCGGTAAACTCAAAATCATAAACGCGAGCAAACCGCTTGAAGCCTTTCGCATCCCGCATAAAAGAAAACCGGCGGAACGCTACATTCTCATCCAACAGCTCTACATCACGCTTGCGACAATGCTCTTTAGCCAAAGCGAGCGCACGCTCACGCAAACCATGGGAATGCCATAGCCAGGCGCAGGCTGAGGCCACCAGAAGAAATCCAAAAATGTTACCTAAGGTCAGCATGAATAATCACCTAAACCAAGCCGTCCCAAGCGCTTCAATACCAAGAAAGCCATTTAGCCCCTGCTAGCTTATTGCTTAGCCCCAACGCCCATCGAGGGTGCCTCAGGCTCATGTAGCAAACGTATGTTGTCACGCTCGCTCTTATACAAGCTTAGCGGAGTAATTTCCTTTGCGCGCAAAGGCGCCTGCTGTTGGTTCCACACGTAATAGAACACATTCAATGCCATCAGGAAAACGAAAAGCCATCGCATATTTATGAGTCCACAGGGCAAGCCAAGGCCAAACCGTCAAAGACCAGATCAGGCACAACACGAGAAGTGGGAATAACGTCTTTTACCAGCTCAGCGTCTCCCCCTGTGAGAAAGACAGCAAAATCAGCCCCTAGCAGCTCAAGGGCTAAATCATATTGCGTCCTCACAAATCCGCGGAGCATATACACGCATCCGCCCTCAACAGCATGCATCGTATTTCTTCCAGGCAGAGGATGCCCGTTAGTGGCCTCAAGTTCTGGGTTATAGCGAATTCGACGAGTATGCGTCTGCAATTCTCGACGCATGAGCGGAATCCCCGGACAGATGAAGCCACCCGCATGCTGTCCAATCTGATCAACAAAGTCTGAAGTAACGGCGGTTCCCAGATCAATCACGACACATGCTTTGTTACCCGCCAGCTTAAAGCCGCCTAAAAGGGCAAGCCAACGATCCATCCCCAGTCGTTCGTAGTCTGAATATCCATTCTTTACACCAAGAAACGATGCTACGGGTTTTGCCTGCTGACATGAAAAACCAAACGTGCTGTCTAGCCGTTCAATTAAGCCTGTAGTTTCCAGATCGCTACGAACGCTGACAAGCCGACCATGGCTGAGGGAGAGGCTCTCATAAGATTCAAGCGTTACGAGCAGCTCATCATCAGAATGAGCGATACCGCTGGCAACAACGCCATCAATTTTAGATAGGACGCGCCATTTGATCAGACTGTTGCCGCAGTCAAGCTCAAGAATCATTACGTAATCTCAAACTGAGCTCACCGCCATTAAAAGACTTTTCGTAGCCATTAACATTTAATCTAAGTGATCCATCCAATCCAACACCCAGCACCTTACCTTCGATTTGATTGGCACCGGCAGAAAGAATCACCTCTCGTCCCTGCCACAAATGATTGGCTTCCCATGAATCCTTCAATGCAGCAAAGCCATGTGATTGATGCAGTTTCAAATAATCACTTAACTCATGCAACACATTAGAAGCCAACTGGTTTCTATCAACGGGCCTACCGAGCGCCTCGTATAAGGAAATCCATGGTTGATCGATATTGTCTGCATTTCTCATATTCACATTCAAGCCAATGCCGATAATTGCCGTACAGCTATCAGCAGGATCACCTGACAACTCGATAAGAATGCCAGATAGCTTGCGCCCAAACAGGAGAATGTCGTTAGGCCACTTTAAACCAGCATCAACTAAGCTGAGCTTTTTTAGTGCTGAAGCAACCGCAAGCCCCACTACCAGACTCAACCCTTCAAGCTGCTTGATACCACCATGAATGGTAACAGCTGCTGTCAGGTAGAGATTTTTTGCGTATGGACTAACCCAGGCCCTTCCCCGACGCCCTCTGCCAGAGGTCTGGTGCTCAGCCAACAGCACGAAAGGCGCGTGGCCACGCTGCCCCATGACACGCCGCAGCGCCTCAGCATTCGTAGAGTCAATCGTATCCAGGATTTCTATTGGCCACTCATCAAAGTCTATCCGGCTATTTGCCAGCAGATTGAGAGGTTCAGCGAGACGGTACCCTTTTCCAGGTACTTTAAAAAAAGATAAACCTGTACGTTGCTCTATTCCTTGCAGCTGCTTCCAGACGGCACTACGGCTAACACCTAGAAGCGCCCCCAACTCTTCTCCGGAATGAAACTGACCATCAGCAAGGCATTCAAGTAGTAGGGAAACAGCCATATTTTTTATCCGCACAAAGCAAAACCCCCGGGCGGTTAGGCCTGGGGGTTTTGGGTATAGGTGCTTGACGATGACCTACTCTCACATGGGGAAACCCCACACTACCATCGGCGATGCATCGTTTCACTTCTGAGTTCGGAAAGGGATCAGGTGGTTCCAACGCTCTATGGTCGTCAAGCAATTCGGGTGGGGAACCGGTGTCTAGTCGTTTCCCCGAATGGATATGTGATTGGTATTTTGCGGTTCAACCAAGCTTTCGGCTGGTCTTTACCAAACAACAGATTGTTTGGGTGTTATATGGTCAAGCCTCACGGGCAATTAGTATCGGTTAGCTCAACGCCTCACAGCGCTTACACACCCGACCTATCAACGTTGTAGTCTTCAACGGCCCTTCAGGAAGCTCAAGGCTCCAGTGAGATCTCATCTTGAGGCAAGTTTCCCGCTTAGATGCTTTCAGCGGTTATCTTTTCCGAACATAGCTACCCGGCAATGCCACTGGCGTGACAACCGGAACACCAGAGGTTCGTCCACTCCGGTCCTCTCGTACTAGGAGCAGCCCCTCTCAAATCTCAAACGTCCACGGCAGATAGGGACCGAACTGTCTCACGACGTTCTAAACCCAGCTCGCGTACCACTTTAAATGGCGAACAGCCATACCCTTGGGACCGGCTTCAGCCCCAGGATGTGATGAGCCGACATCGAGGTGCCAAACACCGCCGTCGATATGAACTCTTGGGCGGTATCAGCCTGTTATCCCCGGAGTACCTTTTATCCGTTGAGCGATGGCCCTTCCATACAGAACCACCGGATCACTAAGACCTACTTTCGTACCTGCTCGACGTGTCTGTCTCGCAGTCAAGCGCGCTTTTGCCTTTATACTCTGCGACCGATTTCCGACCGGTCTGAGCGCACCTTCGTACTCCTCCGTTACTCTTTAGGAGGAGACCGCCCCAGTCAAACTGCCCACCATACACTGTCCTCGATCCGGATAACGGACCAGAGTTAGAACCTCAAGCATGCCAGGGTGGTATTTCAAGGATGGCTCCACGAGAACTGGCGTCCTCGCTTCAAAGCCTCCCACCTATCCTACACAAGCAGGCTCAAAGTCCAGTGCAAAGCTACAGTAAAGGTTCACGGGGTCTTTCCGTCTAGCCGCGGATACACTGCATCTTCACAGCGATTTCAATTTCACTGAGTCTCGGGTGGAGACAGCGCCGCCATCGTTACGCCATTCGTGCAGGTCGGAACTTACCCGACAAGGAATTTCGCTACCTTAGGACCGTTATAGTTACGGCCGCCGTTTACCGGGGCTTCGATCAAGAGCTTCGCTTGCGCTAACCCCATCAATTAACCTTCCGGCACCGGGCAGGCGTCACACCCTATACGTCCACTTTCGTGTTTGCAGAGTGCTGTGTTTTTAATAAACAGTCGCAGCGGCCTGGTATCTTCGACCGGCATGGGCTTACGGAGCAAGTCCTTCACCCTCACCGGCGCACCTTCTCCCGAAGTTACGGTGCCATTTTGCCTAGTTCCTTCACCCGAGTTCTCTCAAGCGCCTTGGTATTCTCTACCCGACCACCTGTGTCGGTTTGGGGTACGATTTCTAATTACCTGAAGCTTAGAGGCTTTTCCTGGAAGCATGGCATCAACCACTTCCTCTTCATAAGAAGAGTCGTCATCAGCTCTCGGCCTTAACTGTCCGGATTTACCTAAACAGTCAGCCTACCGCCTTAAACTTGGACAACCAACGCCAAGCTGGCCTAGCCTTCTCCGTCCCCCCATCGCAGTAATTAGAAGTACAGGAATATTAACCTGTTTCCCATCGACTACGCCTTTCAGCCTCGCCTTAGGGGTCGACTCACCCTGCGTCGATTAACGTTGCGCAGGAACCCTTGGTCTTTCGGCGTGCGAGTTTTTCACTCGCATTGTCGTTACTCATGTCAGCATTCGCACTTCTGATACCTCCAGCAAGCTTCTCAACTCACCTTCACAGGCTTACAGAACGCTCCTCTACCGCTCATCTTGCGATGAACCCGTAGCTTCGGTGTGTAGTTTGAGCCCCGTTACATCTTCCGCGCAGGCCGACTCGACTAGTGAGCTATTACGCTTTCTTTAAAGGGTGGCTGCTTCTAAGCCAACCTCCTAGCTGTCTAAGCCTTCCCACATCGTTTACCACTTAACTACAACTTTGGGACCTTAGCTGACGGTCTGGGTTGTTTCCCTTTTCACGACGGACGTTAGCACCCGCCGTGTGTCTCCCATGCTTGCACTTCTGGGTATTCGGAGTTTGCATCGGTTTGGTAAGTCGGGATGACCCCCTAGCCGAAACAGTGCTCTACCCCCCAGAGTGATACATGAGGCGCTACCTAAATAGCTTTCGAGGAGAACCAGCTATCTCCGAGCTTGATTAGCCTTTCACTCCGATCCACAAGTCATCCCCTGCCTTTTCAACGGAAGTGGGTTCGGTCCTCCAGTCAGTGTTACCTAACCTTCAACCTGCTCATGGATAGATCGCCCGGTTTCGGGTCTATACCCAGCGACTAAAACGCCCTATTAAGACTCGCTTTCGCTACGCCTTCCCTATACGGTTAAGCTTGCCACTGAATATAAGTCGCTGACCCATTATACAAAAGGTACGCAGTCACCCAACAAAGTAGGCTCCCACTGCTTGTACGCATACGGTTTCAGGTTCTATTTCACTCCCCTCTCCGGGGTTCTTTTCGCCTTTCCCTCACGGTACTGGTTCACTATCGGTCAGTCAGTAGTATTTAGCCTTGGAGGATGGTCCCCCCATATTCAGACAACGTTTCACGTGCGCCGTCCTACTCGATTTCACTCAAAAGATCCTTTCACCTACGGGGCTATCACCCACTATGGCCGCACTTTCCAGAGCGTTCGGTTAAAATCAATTGAGCTTAAGGGCTAGTCCCCGTTCGCTCGCCACTACTTAGGGAATCTCGGTTGATTTCTTTTCCTCAGGGTACTTAGATGTTTCAGTTCCCCTGGTTCGCCTCTCACACCTATGGATTCAGTGTGAGATACCTGACTTATGTCAGGTGGGTTCCCCCATTCAGAGATCTCCGGATCACAGTCTATTTGCCGACTCCCCGAAGCTTATCGCAGGCTATCACGTCTTTCATCGCCTCTGACTGCCAAGGAATCCACCGTATGCGCTTATTCACTTGACCATATAACCCCAAAGAATCTGAAGTTATGTCTGGTTTGGAACACGACATTCGCCGAAAACTTGCGCTTGAACTCGCAAATTTACCTTGACCACATAGTCTGCAGTGAAACAGCCTATGTGTTCGTACTTCTATCACATACCCAAATTTTTAAAGAACAGTCTGAAAACAAAGTTCAGAAGTCAATGCTCCGACCCAACCCTTAGGGGGGGGGTAAGCACTCAGTTCTGAGCTTTAACGCGGTGTTAGATGGTGGAGCCAAGGAGGATCGAACTCCTGACCTCCTGCGTGCAAAGCAGGCGCTCTCCCAGCTGAGCTATGGCCCCATCGATTGGTGGGTCTGGGCAGATTCGAACTGCCGACCTCACCCTTATCAGGGGTGCGCTCTAACCAACTGAGCTACAGACCCAATCGTCTAACGCTTGAGTCTTGACTCATCTCGCGTCTTTATTTCAGTGAATCAAGCAATTCGTGTGGGAGCTTATGCCAAAGCTGGGATCTATCGATTAAGGAGGTGATCCAGCCGCAGGTTCCCCTACGGCTACCTTGTTACGACTTCACCCCAGTCATGAATCACACCGTGGTAACCGT
>NZ_KI517367.1:984279-1286923 GCF_000478505.2 Pseudomonas sp. HPB0071
TCGGCCTTACCTACCGCTTACCTGATTGACTCAAAAAGCCCTTTCGCTTGGCTTAGACCTCTGTAGAATGCCGCCGCCCAAACCTTGGCTCTGTTCTTGCTAAACGGGGAAAAGCCTGACCGAGCGGACAGGTTTGGAGCGTTTATTACTATCTCTAGGAGCAGACAATGAGCCGCGCCCTTTCTTCCGTTGTATTAGCCAGCGGCCTGTTGTTAACAGGAAATGCTATGGCTGATGGCATGTTACATTGGCAGGACAATAGCCTTACCTACCTATACGGGCAAAATTACAAGGTTGATCCTGATACCCAGCAAACGATCACCTTTGAACATGCCAGTGACTGGTCATGGGGCGATATCTGGTTTTTTGTCGATAACAGCTGGTACAACGGTGTCGGGCGCGCCAACGCCAATGGCCATCACAGTTACTATGGCGAATTCAGCCCTCGCTTCTCGCTGGGTAAGCTGACGGGTACCAAATTAGAGCTTGGCCCGATCACTGATGTGCTGCTGGCCACTACCTATGAGTTTGGTGAAGGTGATGTCGATAGCTACCTGATCGGCCCTGGTTTCGATCTGAAGGTGCCCGGCTTCAATTTCTTTACTCTGAACTTCTACTATCGCAAGCCTGAAGGTAGCCGGGTTCGCTCAGGCGCCTGGCAGGTTACGCCCGCATGGTCCATTACTTTGCCGGCGGGGACTTCAGATATCCTGTTTGACGGCTACATCGACTGGGTCGTCAATAATAGAAACGATAACAAAACTCCTAGTCGCAGCTATCACGCCAATTTCCACTTCAACCCACAGATCAAATATGACCTTGGCAAGGCGATGGGCTACGAAGCCAAGCATATGTATGTAGGGGTGGAGTACGATTACTGGTCTGACAAATACGGCATCAAAGACAGCCACGCTTTTCGCACGGACCAGAATACTTTTAGCGTAATAGCCAAATATCATTTCTAAGAGCTTAGGCGCAGCGCCTATTTGATGCGCTGCGTCTGCTTATGCTACTCATTTTATCAAGCGCCGTTCTCGAAACACGGCACTCCTGAAGCCCTGACTGGCTTCGTTAATACCATTGCCCAGTGGGTTGGCTTGCTCAAGGCCAACGTACATTACTGCTTCACACGTTAGACTTCATATGGCTCTGCTGGCCAATATCCTTGAGCTCTGGCAGTACACTTAACACGCCTACGTTTGAAGAAGATCCTGCTGAAGCATTGGCTCGCTACATTCAAGCCAAAATGACGCTTTCTCGGCGTATCTTCTAGCCTCGTGTATTTTTGCCGTGGAAATTGTTGGTGACGGTACTTACCTGTATGAATATTTCGATCAGGACTACCGGTACTGGTTTAGGCAGCGGGCAGCTGTCTTTGAAGCATGGATCAAACACGGCAAAATGGATCCCGTTGACCCTGTACATCTTATTTTCGTGTTACGGGGCAGCACTTAGCACTATGCTGACTTTTCCAGCCGACTCTGCTATGTGACAGGACGCAACCAATTGACTGACCAGGATTTCGAGGCAGCGCCCCATACGTTGACTCTTATCATATTCAAGGGCTGTAGCCTTCAGCTGCCGGCTCGCATATGAGCGAAACACTATTAGTTGAAGCGGTCTTTCAGGAAGAGATCCGCAAGAGTCGCTTTCAGGCTTTTGCTGCGCCTATTTCAAGTGCTGCCGATGCGCAGACTTTTATTGACCGGGTCAGCGACCCTGGCGCTACTCACAATTGTTGGGCCTGGAAGCTTGGCCAACAATATCGCTTCAACGACGACGGCGAGCCTGGCGGGACTGCCGGCCGCCCCATCCTAACGGCCATCGAAGGACAGAACTGTGACCGTGTGGTTGTAGTGGTAACACGCTGGTTCGGTGGCATAAAGCTGGGGACAGGTGGATTAGTGCGCGCATATGGAGGCTGTGCTGCCAAATGCCTTCAACAGGCTGAGTGTGTGGAGTTGGTACCTCGAGTTCTGGTGGCCTGCCACTGCACTTATTCTGAGCTTCCCCTGCTCGAATCCAGACTACATGAGTTTGATGCTCTTCTAGACGACAAAGCATTCGGTGCCTCGGGTGTCGATATTCGCCTGGCTTTGCCGGAAGAGCGTCTTTCTCCTCTAGAGCGCTTTCTGGCAGATGTTAGCCGGGGCCGCATAGCGTTGCACCGTATCCAGGAATAAGACTACCCAAGCGAAGCGTATAGCTTCGCTCTTCACCGCTTCGAACGGCACAAGAATTGCTGCCTTATGGTGCGCAGGAGAGAGACCCTGCTCTGCAAGCGTGCAATTGAGGCTTGCGGGCTCGTCTTCTCTGCCATTTAACATCTGCACCTAACATCAAAGCATGTAAATCACGTCAGGCAAAATGCGCCATTTCAGTGCGCCGACCTTGAATACTGACTGCTTTTGGTGCCGTTATTCATTCTTGTGTAACTGCCAATCATGAACGAACTGCAAAGCGCCGTAAGCATTCTGATCCACGGATCCAACACATTATTCATTCTGGTAGGCGCTGTCATGGTTCTGGCCATGCATGCTGGTTTTGCCTTTTTAGAAGTAGGCACGGTTCGCCAGAAAAACCAGGTAAATGCGCTATCAAAAATACTGGCTGACTTCGCCATTTCTACCCTGGCTTATTTTTTTATCGGGTATTGGATTGCCTATGGCGTCAACTTCTTTGGCCCGGCTGAAGCGCTAATGGCCGATAACGGCTACGCCTTGGTGAAGTTTTTCTTTCTGCTGACATTTGCAGCCGCTATTCCGGCGATTATTTCTGGCGGTATTGCTGAGCGGGCACGGTTTGCACCACAGCTCTGCGCAACGGCTCTAATCGTGGCTTTTATCTATCCGTTTTTTGAGGGAATCGTCTGGAATAACAACCACGGCGTACAAGCATGGCTTGAAGCCTCTTTTGGCGCGAAGTTTCATGACTTTGCCGGATCGGTTGTGGTGCACGCCGTTGGGGGTTGGCTTGCATTGGGAGCCGTCCTGTTACTCGGCCGCCGTAACGGTCGTTATCGCGATGGGCGGCTGGTGGCGTTCCCTCCCTCCAATATTCCTTTCCTCGCACTTGGCTCATGGATTCTGATTATTGGCTGGTTTGGCTTTAATGTCATGAGCGCTCAGACACTGGACGGCGTGAGCGGTCTGGTTGCCGTAAATTCGTTGATGGCCATGGTAGGCGGTGTCGTGGCGTCGCTTATTTTTGGCCGAAACGATCCGGGCTTTCTACATAACGGCCCACTGGCTGGACTGGTCGCGGTTTGTGCCGGTTCGGATTTAATGCATCCTATTGGTGCATTGGCAACAGGTCTGGTTGCTGGGGGGCTCTTCGTATGGGCATTCACTGCCACCCAAGTGAAATGGAAAATCGATGACGTTCTGGGTGTCTGGCCTTTGCACGGCTTATGCGGCGTCTGGGGTGGTATCGCATGTGGCATCTTCGGGCAACCCATGCTGGAAGGCCGTGGAGGCGTAAGCCTTGTCAGCCAGCTGATTGGCACATGTATGGGCGTAGCGATTGCACTGGCAGGCGGACTAATCGTTTATGGCGTCATCAAGAAAGTGCTTGGTCTGCGTCTGACGCAAGAGGAAGAGTATTACGGAGCGGACTTATCCATCCACAGGATTTCTGCTACCAATCCAGAATAAGTGCTTGATTTCAAAGCGTGTATAGGATTAGCAGGCGCGTTGAGAGGCTCGACTTGCTCACACTTAACGTGGATGGGGCTGTGGATAAGCCAAGGATACATGTGCCAAACGCATACGTTGCGCGGCCTAGGGAAAATTGATCACTTTTTGATCACTCCATGACGGATTGCTCCTTTATCTTGCTCCCTTATAGATTTTCAGCCCTACCCTACTGCTAATGGCCTACAGGCCTTCCCTTGCCTAGCCGTTTATTAGGAGTCTAGTAATCCCAATTGTTACCAAGAATATGGCAGGCCGAAAATAAGGTGCATTGAATTTTCAAGTTGCCACTTTCTGAACGATGCATGGAGCGGGCAAGCATTACCAAGCCCGCCCTCAGGATCAGAGACCGATGATTGTCAGCATAATAAAGGTCAGGAACAGTACAAAGTGAGTCATGCCTTCAATTGCATTGGTCTCACCGTCATTGAGATTGATGGCAGCAATGATGAGGGTGACACCCATCATGACCGTCTGCACTGGGGTCATAGCCATTTGCATAGGCTGCCCAGTATAAAGTGCAATGGCCTCAACAACCGGCACCGTTAGAATAACGGTGGAAAGCGATGCTCCCAACGCGATGTTGATAACAGACTGCATGCGGTTGGCCATAGCTGCACGCAAGGCAGTAAGAATCTCTGGACTGGCCGAGATAACGGCAACCACCAAGGCAGACACCATAGGCGGAACCGGCAGCCCTTCAAGACCAGCGTCCAGTGATTTTGACATGACTTCGGCCAATGCGCCTGTCACTACCACGCCTACAATCAGCAGACCAACCGATAACCCTGTATTCGCTGGCGCTTCGTGCTCTACGACAGTTGAGTCACCAGCAGGCTTCTTTTTCTTCTTTTCTGGATAGTTGTAGCTGAAGAAGTAACTATGGGGACCAGTCTGCATCCGCAGAAACAGGGCATACATCAAGACCATTACGATAATGGTAAAGCCGGAGTAGACATGCCAGCGCTCGACCGGAATGAATTCCGGCACCAGCATGGAGATACTCACTGCGGTCAGGATCATTACCCCATAACTACGGCTGGAATCATCATTGTAGCGCTGCTCGCCATGCTTGAGCCCTCCAAGAAGAGCGGCCAAGCCGATCAGTCCATTGATATCGAGAATAACAGCTGCGTAGATCGTATCTCGCGCCAGGGTCGGCGAGTGATCGTGCCCCATCATAATGGCTAGGATGATCACTTCTACCAGCACCGCCGAAAGCGTCAGGATCATCGTACCGTAGGGATCACCCACTTTTTCAGCAAGCACCTCTGCATGGTGAGCAACACGCATGGCAGCGCAGATGATGGCTGCGATCAGGGCCACCGCCCCGACCAAGGCAATCGTCTGGCCGCTTCCTACCAATTGATGCTCGAAGACATAGGCCAGCACGCCGGCCGCAATGGCGATCAGCAGGAATGCTTCGCCCCTCAATGTTGAAACCATGTAAGTCGTATCCTTTGAAAGACTCGCCTCATGCGGCGAAAGGCCAGCCAATTGACGGCATAGGGTTACGACATGTTTCAGCGCGTGATTTCGCCATCGGCCTGCAAAAAATCATTGCACTCCGCTAAAACGCTCTCGTGCCACAGGGACTCTTTCAGAAAACGACTGGCAACCTGTAGGTGAGATCGAGCTGCTAGTTGAGGATTTCTATCTGAACGCTTTTCCTGCTCGCCTCTTTCCACAATAAACAACACAGAGGTAAGCCGGGAGGCTGCCAGACTGCAAGGCGTCGGCCTGACACTCTGCACGGGCATTGATAGCGCTTTGCCTGCTTCAATACTCCGCTCAGGCAGTAAAGACCTGCGCAGCGCCGGTGGGCATGACATAATTCCGGGCAAATCGCTGTTAATGAGTAATCCCACCATGTACGACTGGCTCAATGCCCTCCCCAAAGCCGAACTTCATCTTCATCTGGAGGGCACGCTCGAGCCCGAGCTCATGTTCAAGCTGGCTGAGCGCCATGGCATCCAGCTGCCTTTCGAGAATGTCGAGGCGCTGCGCAAAGCCTACTCCTTCAACAACCTTCAGGAATTCCTGGACCTGTATTACCAGGGCGCGAATGTTCTGCGCACTGAAGAAGACTTTTACGACCTGACGTGGACCTATCTGCTCAAGTGCAAGGAACAAAACGTCATTCATACCGAGCCGTTCTTCGACCCGCAAACGCATACAGACCGTGGTATTCCGTTCGAAGTAGTCCTGCGCGGTATCCAGCAGGCGCTCAAGGATGGCGAGCAGAAGCTGGGTGTAACCAGCGGCTTGATCCTGAGCTTCCTGCGTCACCTGTCTGAAGACGAAGCCCAGAAGACATTGGATCAGGCGCTTCCCTTCCGTGACGCCTTTATTGCGGTTGGCCTGGACAGCTCTGAGATGGGTCATCCGCCAAGCAAGTTCAAACGTGTTTTCGACCGCGCGCGCAGCGAAGGCTTTGTTGCTGTGGCACATGCTGGCGAGGAAGGCCCGCCCGAGTACATCTGGGAGGCTCTGGATCTGCTGAATGTGGTCCGTATCGACCATGGCGTCCGTGCAGCCGAAGATGAGCGCCTGCTGCACCGCCTGATTGACCAGCAGATTCCGCTGACGGTCTGCCCGCTGTCCAACACCAAGCTGTGCGTGTTTGATGACATGAGCCAGCACAACATTCTCAAACTACTTGAGCGTGGCCTGAAAGTGACCGTGAACTCTGACGATCCAGCCTATTTCGGCGGCTACGTGACCGAAAACTTCATGGCACTGTACGAAAGCCTGGGCATGACTCAGGATCAGGCCAAACGCCTGGCCCAGAACAGCCTGGACGCCCGCCTGGTCTGACAGGTACTACCGGTCGCTCTCGTGCGGCCGGTTTTCATTGTGCTATCCGTAATCGCCATCGAGAACTTCAATGCCTTTGAATGCCGCTGAAACGACCCAGTATCAACAGTTCGCCGAGCGCCTGGCCGATGCCGCCGCCGTGGCTATCAAGCCGTATTTCCGCTCGCAGCTTCAGGTAGATGACAAAGGCGGTCGCCTATTCGACCCCGTCACGCTGGCCGACAAGGCCGCCGAGCGCGCCATGCGTGAGTTGATCCTGAGCGAATTTCCAGAACACAACATTCTGGGTGAAGAAGAAGATGCTGTTACCGGAAGCAGTTCGCTGACTTGGGTGCTGGACCCTATCGATGGCACGCGCGCCTTCATTACCGGGCTACCGCTTTGGGGTACCTTGATCGCCCTGAACGATGGCTCTCGCCCCGTCATCGGCATAATGAATCAGCCGTTCACAGGCGAGCGCTTTGTCGGCACACCAGAAGGCGCCTGGCTCAATGGCGCCCCGCTAAAGACCCGCGCCTGTGCCAGCCTCTCCAAGGCCCGTGTGATGTGTACAAGCCCCCAGATCCTTGATACACCAGAGCGTCTGGCAGCGTTTGAACGCATTGCCGAACAGGCCCAGCTGGTTCGCTTCGGTGGTGACTGTTACGCCTATTGCATGCTGGCGTCGGGCTTTGTGGATGTCATTATCGAGGCGAGTCTACAACCCTATGATGTCCAGGCGCTGATTCCGATCATCGAAGGCGCTGGCGGTGTCATGACCAGTTGGAATGGTGGCGACGCGCAGAATGGCGGTGCAATCATCGCCTGTTGTGACAAGACGCTGCATGCCGAACTCATTCAGCAGCTTGCTCCCTACGCCTAATTTCTATCTATCGGCCTTGCCAGGGGGCTTTTTCCAGAAGCTTCTGGCAATGCAGCCGGATCAGATCCCTCAATTGCGTCACGGCGCTCGATAGTTGGGCGCGGTGTGGACAGAGCAGGTTAAGCGGCGTTACTTCGCCATGCCACTCCGGTAACGCTAGCTCCAGTAGCCCCGCTTCGACATCACTCGCGACATCCAGCCACGACTTATAAACAAGCCCCTGTCCGGCCACGGCCCAGCGTCGAATGACATCGGCATCATCACTTATGCGGTCTCCCTGAACGGTGACCGTTACCTGTCGCTTGCCATCATCGAATACCCATCGATCATGAGCTCTGGAGCCACGCATATAGCAGAGGCAATTATGCTGACGCAGTTCATCCGGCTGCTGAGGATGGCCTCGTCGTTGAAAGTATGCAGGCGACGCACACAATACACGTCGATTGAGCGGAGCGAGGGGCAAGGCCACCAGGGAAGAATCTTCAGGTGCGCCATACCGGATGGCAATGTCCACAGACTCACGAAACAAATCATTCAGGTGATCGGACAGGAGCAATCGAAAGCTTACCTCAGGATACAGCGCCTGAAATTCGTCCAGCCATTCTAGTAGATGATTGCGACCCAGATCCGAAGGTGCCGACAGATGCAGCACACCCCTGATCCCAGCCTTGCCGCTTTCCAGCAGGCGCTGCCCTTCCTCAAGGCTCTGCAAGGCTTGTCGGGCGTGCTCCAGATACATCTGCCCTTCAGAGGTTAGCCGAAGGCTTCGGGTCGAGCGCGCCAGAAGCCTGGTATCAAGCGCATCCTCTAGACGCTTCAGCGCCGCGCTCGCTACCGCTGCCGATAGACCTAATTCTCGCGCAGCGGCGGAAAGACTGGCGCATTCCACAGTCCTAACAAACAGTTGCAAGTCAGCCAGACGGATCATTTTCAAGATTTTATTGAAAGAGCCTTGCTTTATAACGGCTTTTATCATCCAACGAAAGAGAACACTATTACTGCATTTCACAGGAGAAATACGATGACTACTCCCCTGACACTGGTTGCTACCCTGGTTGCCAAAGAGGGTTCCGAAGCTGAACTGGAACAAGCCCTACGTGGCCTGCAGCCGCAGAGCCGCGCAGAAGATGCCTGCATCCAATATGACTTCCATCGTGATGCCGAGCAGCCACGCACGTTTCACATGATCGAACAATGGCGTGACGAAGCGTCCCTGGCCCAGCACGAGGCAACACCACACTTCCAGGCCGCATTACCGGTTATCGAGCGTACCGCTGAGAAATTCAGTGTGACCAAGATGTACCGTATTTCCTGAGGAAAACAGCATGAAAGTCGTTGCACATTACAAGTGCCTGCCTGTCGACAACCCGGATAGTCTGCAGGACATCGAACTTCCCGAGCCAACCCCAGGCCCGCGTGATCTGCTGGTTGAAGTCAAAGCTGTCTCGGTGAACCCGGTAGACACCAAGGTTCGCCAGGGTTACGTACCCCATGCCGATGAATCGCAACCGCGTATTCTGGGCTGGGACGCGACTGGCATCGTCAAATCGGTAGGCCGCGATGTTACCCTGTTCAAGCCGGGCGATAAGGTTTGGTATGCCGGATCACTGGTACGTCCGGGCAGCAATAGCGAGTTTCAGCTGGTTGACGAGCGCATCGTAGGCCGCATGCCTGAATCGCTGGCGTTTGCTCAGGCGGCTGCATTGCCGTTGACATCCATTACCGCGTGGGAACTGCTGTTTGACCGCCTGGGTGTCACACGTGACAAGGCCGATCGTGGCGAAACCCTGCTGATCGTAGGCGCTGCAGGCGGCGTGGGCTCGATCATGACGCAACTGGCTCGCCAGTTGACCGGGCTAACGGTCATCGGTACGGCTTCTCGTCCTGAAACGCAGGCCTGGGTAACCGAACTCGGCGCGCATCATGTGATCGATCACAGCAAACCGCTCAGCGAAGAGCTCAAACGCATCGGCATTCCGCAGGTTACCTATGTCGCGAGCCTGACCCAGACCGATCGTCATTATGAGCAGATCATCGAGTCTCTGATGCCTCAGGGCAAACTCGGCCTGATTGACGACCCCGAGTCGCTGGACGCCGTACCGCTCAAGCGCAAGAGCCTGTCTCTGCACTGGGAGCTGATGTATACCCGCTCGCTGTACGAGACGCCGGACATGCAGGAGCAGCATAACCTGCTCAACGAGGTGGCTCAGCTGATCGATAGCGGTGTATTACGCACGACGTTCGGTGAGCACTATGGAAAGATCAACGCCGAGAACCTGCGTCGCGCCCATGCCCTGCTGGAAAGCGGCAAGGCCAAGGGCAAGATCGTATTGGAAGGCTTCTGATCGCCAGCAGCTCGGTAGTGAAAAGCTGCCGGGCTGCTTTCAGAGAGCTATCAAGCGTCAGGCCAATGGCATGGCAGTGAACCTCGTCACACGCTACCCTGTCCACTGTGGATATCAGCTTTCGCTTCGTGCGAATGATGGGGACACGGATGCGGACATTTCATCCATTTCGCTTGGCTGGTCTGTATGCCCTGATCGGGATTGCGTGGGTAGGGATCACTGACTACCTTCTGGATCATGCGTCATTCAACGCCAGTACGCTTAGCGCCCTGCAAACGACCAAAGGCATTCTGTTTGTCTGTGGCATTGCCGTCCTGCTCTACTTCTATGTTCGTCGAGAACAGCACGCGCGCCAACAGCTGATTGATGAGTTACAGCGGTACGTAGAGCAACTGCAACAAACATTAAATACCACTGCTCAGGCTGCCGATGATCCCTCCCTGCCCCAGCCTGTTGCTCAGACGCACGCTGAAACACATCATTATCAGGACATAATTGATCATCTCCCGATTGTGGCCTTTCTGGTCGATATAGATGGGCATTGGCGCTTTCTCAGCTCTGCCTGGGAGCGGATGACCAACAAACCCATCGCTCAGACGATAGGCGTTTCGGTTTTCCAGTGTTTCCATAGCCAGGAAAGCCAGCCCATCCGCCAGATGCTCAATGAGTTTCGTGATGGTACGCGACAAGACTGCTCTGCCACGCTGCGCCTGTGTCAGGCAGATGGCTCGCATCGCTGGGTCTCGTTCAGGATTCACAAGGTCATCGATAATGGTCTTCAAGGAACCCTCACTGATATCCATCATCAATTCCAGGCCGACGCCTTACAGCGCGCCCGCAATGCCGTGCTCGACGAACTCCTGCTGGCGCATTCCAAACGCAGCATCCTCACGGGTATTGCTAAGCGTCTGGAGGATATATTCCCTGAAATGCGCGTTATCATTCAGCTAGCGGATTATTCTCAAAACAAACTCCGCGTCAGCGCAGCACCAAGCCTGCCGGATGCGTATATCAATGCAATGGAAGACTCGCCTATTGCTCCAGAATCAGGCACCTGTGGCGCAGCGGTCTATCGTAACGGACTGGTCATCAGCCAGGACATCGAGCACGACCCGAACTGGGAAGGTTTGCGCGAGGCTGCCCGACAGGCCGATATCCGCTCCGGCTGGTCCTTACCGATTCGTGATGAGACCGAAAGTGCTGTTGGGGTATTTGGCATCTATTACCACACGCTCACTTCACCCGAGCAGGCCACCATTGCGCTGGTCAACGAATTTACCCGCCTGGCCGCACTGGCCATCCGGCAACAGCGTCATACTCAAGAGCGGGACGAGATTGAACACCGCTTCCGCGCCACGTTCGAACATGCGGCCATCGAAATCGCTCTGGTAGGGCTTGATTACAAGTGGATGCGTGCCAATCGATACCTGTGCCAGATGGTGGGATATTCGCACGATGAATTAAGGAACCTGACGGTTCATGATGTTACCTATTCCGAGGATTTGCCTTCCGGTACCGAGCGGATTCGCGAACTGCTCGCCGGAACAATGGATAGCTATGAGCTTGAAAAACGCTATGTGCGTCGGGATGGCCAAGTCATCTGGGTCGATCTGAACGTTACCCTGATTCGAGGCACGCAGGGCGAGCCTCACTACTTCATTGCGGTCATCGAGGATATAACGCTGCGCAAGATTCAGGAAG
Organism: Pseudomonas sp. HPB0071; assembly: GCF_000478505.2. Lineage (NCBI taxonomy): Bacteria > Pseudomonadati > Pseudomonadota > Gammaproteobacteria > Pseudomonadales > Pseudomonadaceae > Pseudomonas > Pseudomonas sp. HPB0071. Next base: position 995,697 of record NZ_KI517367.1, read on the forward strand.
AGTCGCTGCGTCAGGCGGCGGCTCTTTTCGAAAACAGCCGTGACAGTATTGTGGTGCTTGATCAGCGACGCCGTATCCTCATGGCTAACCCAACCTTTCAAGCCTTGTGCGCTCGCTCCATCATGGAGTTGCAGGGTCAGAAACTGCCGCTGCCGCTCAGTGGCCGCCAGGATCATCACTTCTATCGCACCCTATGGCGCACGTTACTGAAGGAAGGCCACTGGGAAGGCGAGGTCTTATGGCGCCGCCCCAACGGCATGAACTTCCCCGGCTGGCTCAACATCAGCCAGATTAGCCAGCGGGACCAGCGTCAGTTCGTCATGGTGCTGAGCGATACCAGCCAACTTAAGGAAAGCGAAGCACGGCTGGCCCATTTGGCCCATTTCGATCCACTAACTGATCTGCCCAACCGCCTGCTCGCCCGGACCCGACTGGATCATGCCTTGAAACGGCTGCAGGGAGAGGGTCAACTGGCCGTGCTGCTGCTTGATCTCGACCATTTTCGTACCGTTAACGAAAGTTATGGCCATCCCGCAGGGGATGATTTGATCAACGCAGTAGCCAATACCCTCAGATCCGGCCTGAGACCCGAGGATACGCTGGCCCGCATTGGAGGAGATGAGTTTCTGGTCATCCTTGAGCAATTCGAACGGCTCGATGAAGTGGCGACGCTGGCGCAAACGCTGCGCCAGCTGTTAGAAGCCCCGCTACGTCTGGAAGATGGCGAGGAGGTCTTTCTTAGCTTGAGCCTGGGTATCAGTGTCTACCCCAGCGATGGTAGCACTGCCGACGAGCTGATTCGCAATGCAGACGCGGCCATGCACTTGGCTAAGAACCAGGGCCGCGACACCTATCGCTTCTATACACAGGCGTTGACAGAGCAGGCTCGTCGGCGGTTAAGCTTGGAATCGCGCCTGCGCGTAGCGTTGCAACGCTGCGATTTTGTCTTGTATTACCAACCCCTGATTGATGTCGCAACGGGCCAACCCATTGGCGCAGAGGCGTTGGTGCGCTGGCGTGACCCGGAATTTGGAATGATCTCCCCAGCCGATTTTATTCCTCTGGCCGAGGAAACCGGGCTGATCGTCCCTCTGGGCTTCTGGATTCTAGAGCAAGCCTGCCACCAAATTCGAGAGTGGCTCGACAAGGGTATTGAACTCGACATCATCGCGGTCAATTTGTCTCCAAGGCAGTTTGCCCAAGCCGATCTGGCTGAGCGCATTACCAGAGCCCTGAATAGACAACATCTGCCTGCCAATAAGCTGGAGCTGGAAATCACAGAGGGAACGCTGATGGAAAATGTCGAGATGGCATTGACCAGCCTTGCGGCTCTAAAAACGCTTGGGGTGCGCATTGCAGTCGATGACTTTGGCACTGGCTACTCGTCGCTTGCCTACCTGCGCCGTTTCCCACTGGATAAACTCAAGATCGACCAGAGCTTCATGCGCGATATCCGTACCGATAATGGCGAACATGGCAATCAGGCCATTGCGTCCGCCATTATTGCCTTGGGGCACAGCCTGCACTTGGACGTTCTGGCAGAAGGTGTTGAAACCGACGAACAGCTTGAAGTGATCCGTAAACTCGGCTGTCAGCAATGCCAGGGGTATCTGTTCAGCCCTCCGCTTCCACCGGAAGCGTTCGAGAAATGGTATTACGATTACCACCGGTCACTAACTTGACCCACGTCACGCTTCTGTAACCTAAGTAATGTCTACACTAAGCGCCCACCGACAACCGAGGGAAGGGGGAATACGCAATGAAAATTGAAGTCCGCCCGTTGACGCGCTCGCCTCAAAGTAGTTGGCAAGTTCGTCTGGATGATCAAGCCATCACCTTTAGAACCGAGGACGAAGCGCGTACATACGTCGATAAGCTCAATGCTCGATTGAAAGCCCCTCATAAGCTGCCGGAAAGCCTTCCGGCCTGATCGGATCAGTGGGGTGCTGGCCTTGTACGTGTTGTCAGCCAGGCCAGCACCGCTGCTGCCACGCCACAGATCGCAATGATTGCCGCCATTGGCCGTGCCGTACCGTCATGCAGCATTCCTACCGCCGCGGACGATAAGGCCGCGATGGAAAACTGCAGGCATCCCAACAGTGCAGACGCACTGCCTGCGTTGCTCCCCTGACCAGCCATTGCGCATGCCGAAGCGTTGGGAATGATGCCGCCTAACGAGGCGATGCAGCAGAACAGCGGCACACAGATCCACCACAACATGGCGGGCTGAAAGGCCGCGATGGCGAGCAGCACAAGGCTTGCCGCACCGTAAAACCGCGTGACTCTTGTCAGCAGCCAGGATGGGCCGTGCCGGCTCAAAAGGCGCGCATTAATCTGACTAAATAAGATGAATCCTGCCGCATTGCTACCAAACACCCAGCCGAAATGCTCTGCCGGTACACCGTACAGGTTGATGAACACAAACGGAGAGCCTGCGATATACGCAAACATGCCTGCCATGGAGATGCCGCCGATAAGCGCAAACCCCATGAAGTTCCTGTCACTCAACATTTGCCAGTATTGCCGCAGCGCGTTGCGCAACAATGGACGCGGTGCCTCGGGCGGCAGGGTTTCTGGTAGCCAGCGCGCAACCGCGCTGCCACATAGCAGGGCAAAGACCACCAAACTGATGAAAATGGCTTGCCAGCCAACATGATTGAGGAGGAAGCCTCCGCCAATTGGCGCGAGGATCGGCGCAACCCCGGTCACCAGAACGATCTGGGAAAACGCCTTGGCAGCATGAATCGGATCGCACAAGTCACGCACTACGGCACGCGAAATCACCATGCCTGCGCAACCGCCTAATGCCTGAACAAAACGCGCTGCAATCAGCCATTCCAGCGTAGGCGCCATGGCACAAGCCAATGAGGCAAGGGTGAACAGAACGATACCCGTGAGTAGCGGTATACGCCGGCCGAACCGGTCTGCCAGCGGTCCGTAGAACAGTTGTCCAATGGACAAGCCTGCGAAATACGCCGAAAGGCTCAACTGGACGTGTTCCACATCCGTTGAAAAGGCTTTTGCCAGTGACGGGAAAGACGGCAGGTACATATCGATGGCAAACGGCGCAAATGCGCTGAGCGCACCCAGCATTAACAAAATGCGAAATGTCATTGAGGAGATCCGGAGGGGGCCAGCGGCCCAAAAGCGATGAACTGCCATGCTGTTACATACAACAATGTTTGTAAATACACGGCCAACCGTTAAACTATCGTTTTAATCCTTGATTTTCATACGAACCTTATGCGCAGAACCAAAGAAGAAGCCGAGCAGACCCGACGCGACATTATTGAGGCCGCTGAACAGCTCTTTCTCGCCAATGGCGTGGCGCATACTAGCCTTGAGATGATAGCTCGTGAATGCGGAGTCACACGTGGCGCTGTGTATTGGCACTTCCAGAACAAGGCACATCTGTTCCATGAGATGCTCAACGAGGTTCGTACCCCCATGGAAGTGCTTAATCAGCAACTCTGCGGTTGTCAGGGACGAGATCCGATTATTTCCTTGAAAGATGTCTGTGTGAACGGCATGCACCGGCTGACTCAGGATGAGCGCAGTCGCCGGGTCATGACCATTCTGCTGCATCGCTGTGAATTTACCGACGAGTTGCGGGAGGCCGAGGAGCGCAATAACGCCTTTATTTCACAGTTCATAGGTTTATGCGAGCAGCTATGGAAGCATCAGGAAAAGCGGCTGCAACCGGGCGTCACGCCTCGCATGGCTGCCTTTGCCGTGCATTCGATGTTCATTGGCCTGATCAGCGACTGGCTGCGCGACCCCGGCCTGTTTGACCCGGTCAAGGATTCGACCGCAATGTTCGATATCCTCTTCCGGGGCCTGGTGCGGGACTGGGATCAGGCGATTTCAGCGGAATAACCTTCTTCGCGAATCGCCTCCAGCAGCGGCTCGGGAGCTTCGCGACTGTCTACCGTGACTTTGCCGGTTGGCAGATCCACGTCGACCCTGGCCGATGCGTCCAATGCGGTGATCGCCTGGGTAACCGCCTTGACGCAGTGGCCACAGCTCATGCCTTGTACATTAAAGGTATGCATGGTGTATCTCCTGACGGGAAAATTTCATTCTCAACCTTCCCACGAGGTCAAGGTCAAGTTCGACAGCTTCTGTTAGCACGGTAAGTCACCTATTATTGCGAAAGGTCGCCTTGCCCTTTCGGAAGAACGGCCTATCACCACTACACCGTGCGGATAGGGACTCGCTCATGGCTACACTGCCGCGTTATTCGAATGCACAGATTCTTTTGCATTGGCTGACGGCCCCTCTGGTCATCCTCATCATTTCCCTTCCCTACTTCGAAGATTTTTTCAGTGGGCTACTGGGCAGCGGAGCCGATGTCTTCACCCTGCATAAATCGCTGGGCATTACCGTTCTGGCTCTGACCGTGATTCGTCTGATGATTCGCTTCAAACATGGCTCACCAGCCCTGTTGCCGCCGAATGCCGTGCTTCAGCAGAAACTGGCCAAGCTGGGGCATGCGGTGCTGTATGCGCTGCTTTTTCTCATGCCCATCACAGGGCTTATCTTCAGCGCTCGCCCTGTCAATTACTTCTGGTTGTTCAGCTTTGGCCCTCTGCCCTTGCCTGAAGCGCTTCGCAGTGCAGCCAAGCAGGTTCATGTCACCGTGCAGTATGCGTTTATCCTGTTGATCCTAGGACATGCCAGCATGGCGATCTGGCACTACGTGGCGCGTCGGGACCGGGTATTGCCCGGCATGTTGCCCCTGATCAAGGATTGATCGGCAGGGCTTGACCTTAACACGAGGTCAAGGTTGATCCTCTATCCTATGATGAGGAGATTAACCATGACCGAATTCGATCTACCCGTACACGGCATGACATGCGCGGCCTGCGCCGGCCGGGTGGAGCGTGCGCTCAGAAAAGTTGAAGGTGTGGAAAACGCCAGCGTCAATCTGGCCAATGAGCGTGTCCGGGTCCACGCACCAGAGGGATCGCTTCCTATCTTGCAGCAAGCCATTACGCGCGCAGGATATAGCGTTCCTACCGAGTCGCTCGAACTTGATATCACCGGCATGACCTGCGCCAGTTGCGTCAACCGGGTCGAGCGCGCGCTACGCAAGGTTCCGGGCGTCAATACCGTAAGCGTGAACCTGGCCTCCGAACAGGCCCATGTCGAGCTGATACCGGGAACAGATTCGAGCCTGCTCCTGGCCGCCATCGGCAAGGCGGGGTATGAGGCCCGACTTGCCACCACCCATGATGACAAAACGGCTGGGCAGCGTTTGGCCCGGGAACGCGGTGCCCTGATACTCGCTTTGTTATTGGCCCTTCCCCTCATTGTGCCGATGCTGCTGCAACCACTAGGTATCCACGCCATGCTGCCACCTTGGGTGCAGTTTACACTGGCAACACCCGTTCAGTTCCTGCTGGGTGCTCGCTTTTATGTGGCTGCATGGAAAGCTGTGCGGGCCCGCTCCGGCAATATGGATTTGTTGGTTGCCCTTGGCACCAGCGCAGCCTACGGCCTTAGCCTATACCAGTGGTGGAGCGTCCCGTCCAACAGCATGCCGCACCTGTATTTCGAGGCGGCTGCCGTAGTTATCGCCCTGGTCCGCCTGGGCAAATATCTGGAAAGCCGCGCCAAGCAGCAGACCGGTGATGCCATCCGTGCCTTGCAAGCCTTGCGACCGGAACGGGCTTTTAGGTTATCCAACGACGGACTGGAGCAGGAGGTCAGTCTGGCGGAGCTCAAGATAGACGATCGGGTACGTATCCGCCCCGGTGAACGGATACCCGTCGATGGTCTCGTGGAGTCTGGAGACAGCTACGCCGATGAAGCCTTGATCAGTGGAGAAAGCCGTCCAGTGGGCAAAGGACCAGGTGATCGTGTCACGGGAGGCTCCATCAATGGCGAGGGTGTGCTGACGGTTCGTGTGACCGCATTAGGCAATGAAAGCGTTCTGTCGCGTATCATTCGGCTGGTAGAGGACGCCCAGGCCGCCAAGGCGCCCATTCAACGCCTGGTCGATCGCGTCAGCGAGGTGTTCGTCCCCGTCGTGCTGGGTATCGCGTTGTTGACGCTGGTTGGCTGGCTGCTGACAGGCGCAGGTTGGGAAACATCGCTCATCAATGCCGTCGCCGTTCTGGTGATTGCCTGCCCCTGCGCCCTGGGGTTGGCCACGCCTACGGCCATTATGGCCGGAACAGGCGTCGCGGCACGCTACGGCATTTTGATCAAGGATGCGCAGACGCTGGAAATAGCCCACGCCGTGGATACCGTCGCATTTGACAAGACCGGTACATTGACCTCGGGGCAGCCTCGCCTGATTCATTTGGCGACAGATACCGTAAGTGAGAAAGAGGCACTTGCCCTGTCGGCCCGCCTGCAACGCGGTAGCGAACACCCTTTGGCTCAGGCCGTTCTCACTGCCTGCGAGCAGAACCTGCTGGACGCACCTGCTGCGCAGAATATCCGCGCCCTGCCGGGGCGCGGCATTCAGGGCCAGATCGACCACCGGCAGTTGGCGTTGGCTAACGGGCGATTGCTCCATGAGCTGGGGCTTGATAAAGGTCCGCTTATCGCTCAGGCCAACGCCTGGGAAGAAGAAGGTCGCACGCTTTCCTGGCTGATTGAGCAGCAGCCCGAACCAAAGGTACTGGCCCTTCTAGCCTTTGGAGATGAGCTCAAGCCGGGAGCGGGTCATGCGATTGCCACGCTTGAAAGGCATCATATCAGCAGCCATCTGATCACAGGTGATACCGAAGGCAGCGCAAGGGTTGTTGCACGGCAGACCGGTATTCGAGACGTTCATGCCCAAGTGCTGCCAGCCGATAAGGCCGCGGTCGTACAACAGCTCAGGTCGCAAGGTCGCTGTGTGGCGATGGTGGGTGACGGGATCAACGACGCACCCGCCCTGGCGGCCGCCGATGTGGGTATCGCCATGGGCAGCGGGACGGATGTGGCCATGCATGCCGCCGGGATTACCCTGTTGCGTGGCGACCCGGCATTGGTGCAGGGGGCGCTGGATATCTGCCGTCGTACGTATCGCAAGATTCGCCAGAACCTGTTCTGGGCCTTTATTTACAACGTCATTGGTATTCCGCTGGCGGCGTTTGGCCTGCTTGACCCGGTCTTCGCCGGGGCTGCTATGGCCTTTTCCAGCGTGAGCGTTGTCAGTAACGCTTTACTGCTCAAACGTTGGCAACCAGAGAAGATGAGTCAGTCATGAACATCAGCCAAGCCGCCCGTGCAAGCGGGCTTACCCCCAAGATGCTCCGGTACTACGAAAACATCGGGTTGCTGGACCCAGCCGGGCGCAGCGCCAGTGGTTATCGACAGTACCGCACCAGTGATCTGGAGACGCTGGCCTTTATCAAGCGCTCGAGAGACCTGGGATTTTCGCTTGAGGAAATCGGCAGGCTCCTGGGACTCTGGCGTGATCGACACCGCTCCAGCGCCGAGGTCAAGGCCCTGGCCAGCGCCCATGTGGATGAACTGAGCCGCAAGATCGCTGAACTGGCGAGCCTGCGTGACACTCTTCAACAGCTGGTGGATCAGTGCCCGGGCAACGAACATCCTGAATGCGCCATTCTGGACTCGCTGGGCAAAGCGTCCTGTCGACATTGCAGTTCTTGAGCGGTACCGGGACCAGCACTGAAGGCATGGCGCTCTTTTCGCTTCGTGCCGCCAATGTTCGTTGAGCCTCATCCTAAACACCGGCCTGCAAAAGGCCTGAGGCGGGCTCGATAGGGTATTGAGTGGAACTAACGAAATCTCCAGCGTTCAGGTCATTACGCCTAGTTACATTGGAGGAGCAACGCGAATGTACGGAAGATTCAGTGTATCGGACATTCCGATTCATGAACCTATTATCATGGGCGCCATCGGCTTCATTATTCTGGTGGCCCTCTCCTCTGTGGGTGCACTCACCTATTTTCGCAAGTGGCGCTGGCTGTGGTCGGAGTGGCTGACCTCGGTCGATCACAAGCGAATTGGCGTGATGTACATCATCGTCGCCATGGTAATGCTGCTTCGGGGGTTCTCGGATGCAATCATGATGCGCGCCCAGCAGGCCATTGCGGCGGGCGGCGCAGAGGGCTACCTGCCCCCGCATCACTATGACCAGATCTTTACCGCCCATGGCGTGATCATGATTTTTTTCGTAGCTATGCCATTGGTGGTCGGCCTGATGAACGTGGTAGTACCGCTGCAGATCGGCGCACGTGACGTGGCCTTCCCGTTCCTCAACTCGCTCAGCTTCTGGCTGTTCGTTGTCGGGGCAGTACTGGTCAACCTGTCGCTCGGCCTGGGCGAGTTCGCCAAGACGGGTTGGGTGGCCTACCCGCCGCTTTCCGGGATCAAGTACAGCCCTGGCGTTGGCGTGGACTATTACATCTGGAGCTTACAGATCTCAGGCCTCGGCACGCTCCTGACCGGTCTCAATTTCTTCGTCACGATCCTGAAGATGCGTACCACCGGCATGACGTTGATGAAAATGCCGATCTTTACCTGGACGGCCTTTTGTACCAGCGTGCTGATTCTGGCCGCCTTCCCGATCCTGACCGTAACCCTGGGGCTACTGAGTCTGGACCGCTACCTGGGAATGCACTTCTTCACCAATGAACTGGGCGGCAACGCCATGATGTACGTGAACCTCATCTGGGCCTGGGGCCATCCCGAGGTGTACATCCTGATCCTGCCGGCGTTCGGCGTGTTCTCCGAAGTGACCGCGACGTTTACCCGCAAGCGTCTGTTCAGCTACAACATGATGATCTGGGCTACGGTGGCAATCACAGTGCTCTCGTTCCTCGTGTGGCTGCACCACTTCTTCACGATGGGCTCAGGAGCTAACGTCAACGCATTCTTTGGCATTGCCACCAGCATCATTGCCATTCCAACCGGCGTAAAGATCTTTACCTGGCTCTTCACCATGTACAAGGGGCGGATTCAGTTCACTACCCCGATGCTGTGGACCGTTGCCTTCATCGTAACCTTTACCATCGGTGGCATGACCGGCGTGCTGCTGGCCGTCCCGGGGGCTGATTTCGTCCTGCACAACAGCCTGTTCCTGGTAGCGCACTTCCACAACGTAATAATTGGCGGCGCCTTGTTTGGCTACTTTGCCGGCATCACCTACTGGTTTCCCAAAATGTTTGGCTTCACCCTGAACGAAAGGCTTGGCCGCTATGCCTTGTTTTTCTGGGTGGTCGGCTTCTACCTGGCCTTCATGCCGCTTTATGTGCTGGGCTTCATGGGCATGACGCGCCGCCTCAACCATTATGCCAACCCAGACTGGCACCCCTGGCTGATCGTGGCAGCGATCGGTGCTCTGACCATCCTGTGTGGCATCATCTGCCAGATAGCGCAGCTGCTCGTCAGCATTCACCAGCGCGCCCACAATAAGGACCTGACCGGCGATCCGTGGGATGCCCGTACGCTCGAATGGTCCACAGCCTCGCCTCCAGCTCCGTATAACTTTGCCGAGCTGCCGGAAGTCCATGGCATTGATGCCTATCTGGACATGAAAGAGCATGGCGTCAGGGAAAAGCACCAGGCGGATTACAAGGATATCCACATGCCGAGCAACACCGGCGCCGGGCTGATCATCGCCGGATTCAGCTTTGTGCTGGGCTTTGGTCTGATCTGGTACATCTGGTGGATGGCCATTCTGGGATTTATCGGCATGATTGCCACTGCCATCCTGCATAGCTTCAAGGACGATCACGGCTATTACATCAAGGCTGCAGATGTGGCCCGCATGGAGGAAGCGCACAAGGCGCAGCGGGAGCAGTGTACGGGGGTGAGTCAGGAGGATGCGGCATCGCCCAAGGCGTATACGATGGTTTAAGCGGCCCGCCTGCTGAGTGGAAGTTCTCCGTTCAGCAGGCAGTCGGGCTCACTGGAGTCGGGACGCGAAGAAGCGCCTTACTCTTTCACGTTCATGTAGTCACGTGCCCAGACACGGTACTCATCAAGCGTGGAATACTTCGTCGAGAGTTCGGAAGCACTCAGGTCGGAAGCATGGATGCCGCGCTGTTCACGCAGGCAGTCGTAGGTGGCCTTGATAGCGGCGAAATAGGCCGCATGGCCATTTAGAACGATACGCACGCCCAGGCTGGCCAGACGCTCGAAATCACGCAGTTCAGGATTGCCATAGGCAACCAGCATCAGCGGCACGCTCAGGTGCTGCGAAATCTGCTCCAGATGATCGAAGTCCTTGATACCCACCATGCAGATACCATCGGCGCCTGCATCCTGATAAGCACGGGCGCGCTCGATAGTTTTCTCAACGCTCAAGACACCGGCATTGGTCCGGGCAAACACGCTTAGTGCCGGATCGATACGGGCCGCCAGTGCCGCCTGGATTTTACCGATAGCTTCGTCCAGCGGAATCAGGTCGGTGGACTTGCGACCATACTGGGCAGGCAGCAGGGTGTCTTCAATAGTCAAGGCTGCCACACCGGCGCGCTCAAGCTCGACGATGGTACGCATGACGTTCAGGGCATTACCGTAGCCATGATCGGCGTCGGCAATGATGGGCAGTGTCGCAACACGACCGATACGGGTCGCCTGCTCAACGAATTCGCTTAAGGTAATGAGGGAAAAGTCAGGTGCAGCCAGAACCTGGAGCGATGCGACAGATCCACCCAGGATACCCATTTCGAAGCCTAGATCGGCCGCGATGCGGGCAGACATCGGATCGAATACCGAACCAACGTCATAGCACTTATTGGATTCAAGCAATGCACGAAACTGCTTTCGCAACTCATGCTGCGAAGGTGTGGCCATAAGACCTCCATTGGACAGGGCTGATGGATTCGAAGCCGATGACACACGAGCGCACCATCTATGCTTCTATGACAGCTGTACGGGAGAAGATTGCTCCATGGCAGCTGTCACTCCTCGGGATGCACCATCATACACCCTACTAAGGTCTAATCGCCTATCGGCTTAACACCTGCACGCTGATGAGCACGCGTATAGGGGTTCGCACCGTTGGCCAGCTTGGTTGCGACATCTTCCATGAAATGCTGGGTTGGTGCATTGAGCCCATAGAGCACCAGCAAGGGGGCCAGCAGGCTGGCAATGACAGCCAGGTTTGATTTCACCACGACCGCTCGATCACGCATGAGCCAGAGAAAGACACCACTGGCTGCAAAGCCGATCGGCACCCCGGTAACCACTTCGGAAACCGAGTGAAACCCCAACTTGATTCGGGTGACCGCAATCGCGAGGGCGAAGAGCGCCCCGGCTCCGGCACAGACCCAGCGCACGACAGACCGGGCCTTGGCTGCCAACAGCCAGAACAGAACCGGTATGACACTGCAGGCCAGCATGGAGTGTCCACTAAAGCCGGTGAAGTCGTAGGCACGGATGCCAATACCCCAGCCAAAGAAAGCCATCTTGGAAATTGCTACCAGCAGGCATGCCCCACCAAATAACGACAGCCAGAGCAATGCCGTACGGCGTGAAGCGCCAAGCCACAGCCATAGAGCAATAATGAATGCGCACGGCAACATGACCGAGGAATCACCTAAATTGGTAATGGTTGTCAAAGCCTGCATCGCTCAATCCCTTAATTACAAAAACAATCCTCAGACACCTTAGGATAACGGCATGTCGGCGCAAGTAATCACCGGATTGCCAAGGTGTGTATTCCTGCAAATAACCGACAATGCGTTACGGTAAAGACGAGACCTGCATCAATTCGTAATGCAGCGAGCAGGTGTCTCAGTGGTTATTCGTGAGCGTACCAATGATCTTGTCGACAACACCTTCCTGCTGGAGCTGTCCGAAGGCGGTGCGGGTGCTTTCCACGACAGCATCATCCGTTGCCACGCTATAAGCCATGTACAGTTCCGCCTCAATGGTACCTAGCGCTGCAACCTGTTCCAGTTCGGTACAGTCAAAATGCTTTCGGGCGCACTCGTGGGCGGCGCTGCTTTCCGTCAGCGGTGCCAGCTGCACCTGTCCATTGATGAGCTTTTGAAAGTTCTCTTCAACCCCAGCCGATATCACCAACCGGGAAAACCCATGGTGCAGTAGATACTGATGCCGGAAATCATCACGCATCACACCTACGCTGTATTGCCGCGCATCCTCCAGGCTCTGCGGATCAATATCCGTACGGGACTTCAGCTTGTAAAAGTAATATTGCATGCTCGTTACATGCCCTACCCATTTGAATAAGGGTTCACGCTGCGGTGTCCGGGCAACCAGATAGATAAGAACGTTTGGCTGGTTAGTCGCGATATCGTAGGCCCTTGCCCAAGGGTAAAGACCAATCCTGTAGTCCGTCTGCCCGGCCCGACTCAGCGTGAGCTCAACGACCTCTGTTGCCGCTCCTCCAATACGCCCATTTTGGACTGTAATGAACTGGCTTTCTTCAGTAACCACCTGAATCGGCTCGGCCATGACATGAGTAACAACCATCCCCGCCAGCAGTGCTATCCATTTTCCAATTTTCATAACGTCTCCCTGAATGTGGCGCTCACCACCCGATTACGACCATCCCCTTTCGCCTGGTACAAGGATCGATCAGCCAGTTCGAGCAGCTCATGAAAGGTACTGGAAATGCCTGCTTCGAACGTGGCCAGGCCGATGCTCAGGGTGACGATGGGTGCGACAGACGATTCGTCATGAGGAATAGCCAAGTCACAGACAGCCTGACGCAATCGCTCTGCCAAGAGGTACGCCGCAGCCTTGTCTGTAGCCGGCAGCAGAACAGCGAACTCTTCCCCACCCAGGCGCGCGACCAGATCACCCGCCCGCGCAATGCTGGCCTTCATGGCCGCCGTCACCAGGCGCAGACACTCATCCCCCTGGGCATGGCCATAGGTGTCGTTGTAGCGCTTGAAGTAGTCGATATCGCACATCAGCACGGACAGGGGTTGGCCCGAACGCTGAGCACGGCTGAACTCAACGTCCTTGACCTCATCGAAATACCGCCGGTTGGGCAACCCCGTCAGCGGGTCGCTCCGCGAAAGTGCTTTCAACTGAGCATTGGCTTCCCGCAACGCCTCCTGGGTTTGCATGATGTCGCCCAGCTGCACGCGATGCCGGGTGCTGTGCAACAGCATTTGCGCCGTCATGGCCAACAAAGCGTGCTCATCGGGTTGCCAGACGTCGATAACCTGCTTGCGAATGAACACCAGAAAACCCAGCTGCTCATCGCCAGCGCCTACCGGGACAAATGCAGTGGCTTCGGCATTCAATAATTGGAAGGCGGCAGCACCATACGCTGACAGCACATCGGTAAGCGCCTTGCCGGAAGTGAACGTAACCGGCTCGCCCTGATCAAGAAGAACCTCCAGATGCGCCAGCTGCGCTGCGGTGATCTGGTTTTCCGGGACGGCGTGGGTTTCACAGCACCAATGCATGGCCAGACGAAAATAAGCACTCGACTCCTCACGGATATACCAAAGGGCATAACAGGCCCCCAGGCGCTGGGCCACTTCGCTCAGGCAGGACTGCTGATACAGCTCCAGCCGCTCATACGGCGCACGGATAAGCCGATTGGACAATAACAGCACCATGTGCTGCGCCTCGGTCAGGCGTTGCAACTCCGCCGTACGGGCCTGTACGCGCTCGGCCAACTGATCCCGGTGCGCGGCCAGCTCCTTTTCGTACACATGTTGCCGCCCCAGATACCCGGACAGGTTGTTCTGTAGCTGATTGATCCCCTGTACCAACAGGGTCAATTCGTCCTCGCGCCTGGCAGAACGAAAAAGCCGTAAGGGAAGGTGAAGCCGCTCGGGGCTCAACTCAGCCAAGTGAAGCGCAATACGCCGGATATGTACCGTGACCAGACGGCTGAACATAAGAATGATCAGGCCGGCCAGCAGCATGGATTGCAGGAGCTGGAACCCGACGATTGATACCACGACCGATTTCAGTTCAGACCAAAGCAGGTCTTCATTGCCATAGAGTCTCAGCTCCCCAACAGTCTCCCTGCTCCCGGCGTACGGTGAAAAGACCAGAGGAACCTGGCGCATCGGAGCCAGGTTTGACTCGATCCATCCGGTCCGGGAGCGCACCTGAACGATCGGCGTTTGCTGAGCGGAAAACACGGTCAGCTGCACGCGCGCCACCGACGCGATATGAACGGCGCTGTCCAGATGCGCCTCGACCGACTCCTGATCCATGTCCCAGATGGCCTTGGTCAGGGTGCGCTGGTAGACCTGCTCGATCAGCCCCAACTCAATGTCCATTTGATGAACATTCTCGTGCCACACCGCCCAGGTACGAACCCCAACGGTGATCAGCGTGAAAAAAAAAACAGAACCCCAGCGTGACAACTACCAGACGCCAGCCCAGCGAGTGTCGTCCCTGCTGCCAGTGCTCCGGCAGCTCTGCATGAGTATTATCGGCATCTACAGCCATTTCTTTTTCAATGCCTCATAGATACCGTTACGCTTGATCTGCTCGAACCCTTCTCGGGCTCGGGCGACCACTTCATCGGGCGTCCGGGCGCTGAAAGCCATATATAGCCCTTCGTTGCGTCCGATATCGGTCAGTGGATAAACCTGAGTCACGGTGTCATCAAACGGTTCACCTGCCTGCCGCGCCAGATACTTGGCCATAACGGCATTGGCGACCCACAGGTCCACCCGTCCACGCTTGAGCTTCTGGTAGTTTTGCGCGTAGGTATTGCTGGATTGCAGGTTCAGTCCCACGGAAAAGCCGCGGGACTGCAAATACTGTTCGCCTACATCACCATGTACCGTAGCGATCTGATAGCGCCTGGCATCCTCAAGTGCATTAAGAGAAATATTCCGCGTACGGTCACTGAATAGCCCCCATTGAGCTGGAGCAATGACGCCAACCCATTTGAATAGCCCATCCCGCTGGGGTGTACGGGCAATCGAATAAATCAGGACATTTTCATCGTGCAGCGCCGTCTCGTAGGCGCGGGCCCAGGGCATTGACTGAAAGGCCCCGTCGAGTCCGGCCTGGGCCAATACAGCCTCTACAACTTCTGTACTAAAGCCGGTCAGCTTGCCGGAAATGGTCATGTTGTAAGGCGGCAGCTCTTCCGTCACGACGCGCAGCGCTACCTCGCGGGCCTGAACAGGTTGCAGACCGCCCATGAGAAGCGTCAGAAAAAACAGTGCGGTCTTGATCTGGCTCATTGCCTGGTCCCAGAAGCCCAGAGGCTAGTTTCGTGTTAACTGTGAGAGGGTATCGCTCGAGTGATACAAATCTTTATTCGTCTCGGACGGAGCGTGCCTGTACGGATTTGAAAGCGTGAATCGGATTGCCCACCGCGGCCTGGAAGCCGACAATCATCCAAACCCTGACGAGATGAGATCCCCGCCATGCTCGACATCGACCTCTGCTGGAATGCCGTCTGTACCCGCGATACGGCCCATGACGGCCGATTCGTGTTTGCGGTCCAGACCACTGGCATCTATTGCCGCCCCTCCTGCCCTGCCCGTCGCCCTCGTCAGGAGCGTGTGACGTTCTACACAACGCCACGCGAGGCAGAAGCAGCCGGGTATCGCGCCTGTAAACGCTGTCAGCCGGACCGGGAAAGCCCCGTTAAGCAGCAGGACGCCTTGATTCAGGCAGCATGTGCCCTGCTCGACCAGGCCGAGCAGCCACTCTCCCTGGATCAACTGGCCTCGCGCATTGGGCTTTCACCCTCGCATCTGGCCCGGTTGTTCAAACAGCGTACCGGGCTTACACCCCGCGCCTGGGCTGAAGCCCGTCGCCAGCAACGCCTGCAGGCCAACCTGCCTCGGGCAGATACAGTTCTGGAAGCGGCCCTTGCAAGTGGGTATGGGAGCAGCCGCGCCGTTTATGAACAGCCCAACGCCCTGGCGCTGGCGCAACGTCGGCGCAAGGGTGCGGGAGAACACATCCGTTATGGCATTGCTGTCTGTTCACTTGGGCTGGTATTAGCCGCCAAGACCTCCCGTGGTCTCTGCGCCGTATTGTTTGGGGACGAGGCATCAGCGCTTGAACGGGAATTGGCCGAGCGCTTTGCCGCCGCCCATTGCGAGCATGACGACGCCGCCCTGGCCGATGAGCTTGCCCATGTCCATGCTCAGCTCGATAAGCCGACCCAGGTGCATGCCCTGCCGCTGGATATGCAGGGTAGTGCCTTTCAGCAACGGGTCTGGCAGGCCCTCATGCAGATCCCACCCGGCGAGACCCGGCGCTACGGGGAGCTTGCTGTAGAACTGGACAGTCATCCACGCGCCATTGCCCGCGCCTGTGCCAGTAACACCCTGGGCCTGCTGGTGCCCTGTCATCGCGTCATCGGCGCCAGCGGAGCGTTGACCGGTTATCGCTGGGGCGTTGCGCGCAAGGAGACGCTACTCAAGCGCGAAGCCGAAATGATTGAAACGAGTAAGGCGCCGCCGCGGTCCATCTAGGTACAGGTCCTTCAAGGAGATCGTTATGCATAACCTGCACCGTTACGCCATTCACTACCGCTTTAATGGCGAGCCGCTCGAAGAACAGATGGAGAGTTTTGAACCCATCACTCAGGAGCAGGCCATCATGCAGCTACTGATCAAGCATGTCCCCGAGCCCACCGGTGTGGTGGATGCCCCTTGGGAGCTGCATGCTCAGCCCAGCATCGAGCGACGTGCCGTTGAGGTTGGGCTAAGTGATGTCTGTATTCAGGAAGTGGCCTGAGGCGCTGTATTGCGCCTCATAACCAGGCGCGCTATACCGCCTCGGAAGGCTCGCCGGCCTTCATTTGGGATTGCAGGTAATTTTCCAGCCCCAGCTTGTCAATCAGGCGCAGCTGTTGCTCCAGCCAATAGGCGTGGTCTTCTTCGGTGTCTTCAAGCTGTGCCACCAGGATTTCACGACTGACGAAATCACCCACACTGTTACACAGCGCAACGCCTTGGGCCAGTGCCTCACGCACTTCGTATTCCAGCGCCAGATCGCTGCGCAGCATGTCCGGCACTGTATGGCCTACATTGATGTCCTTGGGGCGCATGTCCGGCTGCCCTTCCAAAAAGAGGATACGACGCAGCAGGGCATCTGCATGTTGGGTTTCCTCTTCCATTTCATGGTTGATGCGCTCGTAAAGGCGCAGATACCCCCAGTCTTCATACATACGGGAATGGATGAAGTACTGATCGCGTGCGGCCAGCTCACCACGGAGCAGGTCCTTTAGATAATCAATGACTTGCGTATGACCTTTCATGGTTACTACCTAATAAAATGATCGCACCGGGCCGAACATCAGGCTCAGCTCAGCCATGGCGGGGGTGGAGGCTCATCGCTGGACGACGGTGCCTCGGCCTCTTTACGAGCCGCTTGGCGACGTGCCTCTTCGCGACGGGCATCTTCGATTTCGCGCATGACGGATGAAACATCGGTCTGCCCCTCGGGTTCAGCATAGATGCCCGTAAGCGGGGTGTGCGGGTATAGCTCGCCCTTCTGATAAAGCGCCCACATTTCCGGTGCATACCGGGTCTGCTTCAGCTCAGGCGCAAAACGCCCAAAATACTGGGCCATGTTTTCCACATCACGGGCGAGCATACGGAAGGCATGGTTGTTGCCCGCCGCATCGATTGCCTGAGGGAGGTCAATGATCATCGGCCCATCGGTCGCCAATAACACGTTGAACTCGGACAAGTCGCCGTGTACCAGTCCGGCACACAGCATAAGCACCACTTGCCGGATCATCAGCTCATGATATTCACGGGCCTCGTCGGGCGTCAGGGTCACGTCATTCAAACGCGGAGCGGCATCCCCCCGCTCGTCCGTCACCAGATCCATCAGCAGGACGCCGTCCAGGAAGTCATGCGGTTTCGGTACGCGAACGCCGGCGCCAGCCAGCCGGTACAGGGCGGCAACCTCGGCATTCTGCCAGGCTTCCTCCCGTTCCTTTCTGCCGTATTTAGTGCTCTTGGCCATGGCGCGTGCCTGACGGCTATTACGCACCTTGCGACCCTCCTGATACTCGGACGCCTGACGAAAGCTGCGCTTGTTTGCTTCCTTGTAGACCTTGGCGCAACGGATCTCGTCGCCGCACCGAACTACATATACGGAGGCCTCCTTGCCGCTCATCAGCGGGCGCAGCACCTCATCAATCAGGCCGTCCTCGACCAGAGATTCCATGCGCTTGGGTGTTTTCATCTGTTTGTACGTTGATCACTTCTGGCCATACCTACATAACGTTATACGTCATGACGCACGGCTCAGCAAAAATCACTCGCACAAACGGCACCCTCTAGTCCGCACATAAGTTCATTTCATGGTGCTTGAAAAACCGATAGAACCGCTTGAGATCACCCTGGGCCTCCTCTAGCTCCATCGGCCTGAAGCGCACTTCATGGTGGGCGGGGCATTGCGCCAGCCGGCAGAGATCCAGCGGATGCACAAAGCCGAGGACCGGATATCCCCCCATGGTCTGACAGTCTGCCATGAGCACAATGGGCTGGCCTTCCGGCGGAACCTGCACCGCTCCGGCCAGAACCCCCAGAGACCACTGACGGACTGGCGCTGCAAGCGGTGCATCGCCCTGTAGACGAATCCCCATGCGATCGGCCTGAGGACTGATTCGCCAGGATGAACCAAAGAACCGATCCCGCTGCTCGACCGCAAAGGCTTCTCCATCGCCCCCGACGACCAGACGCAACACCGGAGACTCGCGGTAGTCGGGAATGAAGCGGCTCGCCGCACCCAGTGCCTTGTCGAAAGCCTCAAGCCCAGGGCTGCAAACCAGAATGTCATCAGCCTGCAACGCTTGACCATCGCCATTCAGGCCGCCCAGACCTTCGCGACAATGTGTGGCCACGCTACCCAGCACGGCCTTACCCCTGAAGCCACCCACTACGCCCAGGTAAGCGCGTTGCCCGGCCTGGGCAAATCCCAATTGCAGCCGCTGCCCGGCCTTCATGCAGAAGCGCGACCAGGCAGGAACCGTCTGTCCATCTACCGTCGCGCCCAGCGGCGCCCCGGTCAGTGCCAGCCAGGTATCGACCTGAGCTTCCAGCTCTACACCACCCAGGGCAATTTCCAGGACCGGACTGCCATAGGGATTCTCGAGTAGATGATTGGCCCAGGCCGCCGCCTGACGGTCCATCGGACCTGATGTGGATACGCCCAGATGACGCCACCCATAACGACCGACGTCCTGCAGCAGGCTCAGCGGCCCCGGTTTTATGACTTTCAACCCTTTCATACCTGACCTCCCGCGGCGCGATAGGCGGCCTCGTCAACCGCAACGAACCGAACCCGATCGCCCACAGCAAGCGGACATGGCAGCTCGGCCTGTGCGTCAAAGAGCGGCCAGGCACTTAGTCCAAGGATATGCCAGCCCGCGGGTGACGCCTGGGGATAGATGGCGGTCATGCGCTCGGCAATCGCCACGCTGCCAGCCTCCACCCGAGGCCGTGGTGAGGCCAGTCGAGGCAGGACAATTCGCTCATCCAACTCGCCCATATAGGCAAAACCGGGCGCAAAGCCGATGGCACCGACCAGATAATCGCGTCCGCTATGCAAAGCAATCAATTCCGCGACCGTCAGCGAGCAGGCCTTGGCCACCGGCTCCAGGTCCGGCCCGCAGTACCAGACGGGCACTTCATGCCGGCGTGAAGAGCTCTGCACGGCTTCCGGCTCCTTGCGCCAACGCTCGACGATCGCCGTGACGCGAGCCTGAATGTCCGTCAGGTCGTAGCGCAGCAAGTCATAGTGAATGAGCAACGTATTCCAGCCCGGCACCAAATCGATCACACCGTCGCCCAGTGTGTGTTCAATCAGATCGGCCAGACGGGCAATACGTCCGGGGAGATCGGGCGTGGGTGTATCCGCCAGGGTCAACATCAGCGCCTCGGCGCCGTAGGGCTCAATCCGGATCATGCCGCATCCAGAGCCGCCCGCAGGCGACGTAACACAGCGAGTGACTCGGCGTTGTCTCCATGGACACACAGGCTGTCTGCCGTCAGGCACATGGGTTGGCCATCGAAACCGGGAAAGGCATCCCCGCGGGAAATAGCGATCGCCTGGGACAGAATACGTTCAGGATCATGATGGACCGAGCCCGTTTCCCGGCGAGGCGCCAATTGCCCGTCGGGCATGTAGGCGCGGTCGGCGAAGGCCTCACGCAGCAAGGGTACGCCGACTTTCTCCGCCAGCTGCTGCTCACGGGTGTTGTCCGTCTTGGCGAGCACCATAAGCGGTAGCCCCTCACGAAACTGCAAACAGGCCTCGAGCACGGCATTGAGCAAGGTATCGTTACGCACCAGATCGTTATACAGGGCACCGTGAGGTTTCACATATTGCACGGTCGTTCCTGCTGCGCGGCAGAAGGCATCCAGTGCACCGATTTGATAGAGCACCAGCGCCTTCACCTCCTCCGGCGAGCACACCATATGCCGGCGGCCAAAGCCGACCAGATCCGGATAGGCCGGATGAGCACCGATTCGAGCACCATGTCTTACGGCCAGGGCCACGGTTTTCTGCATCGTCAGCGGGTCCGAAGCATGGAAGCCACACGCGAGATTGGCCTGGTCCACCAGTGGCATGGCATGAGCATCGTCGCCCATCGTCCAGACCCCGAAGCTTTCGCCCATATCGCAATTCAGAAGGATACGCGTGCTCATATCAGGATTCCCTTGATGCGGAAAAACCAGTCTTTGAGGAAATCATGCCGGCTGTCCAACAAAACTTTCCGGCCCCCGGCGATAAGGCTTTGTTGCTTCAGGCCGGTAATGCCTGTTCAGGTCCCACCTGCGCACAGAAGCCGCCGACCACCTGCTGGCTGAGCGCCACAATGGCCTCGTTCAACGTCAGTCCCACGCCCGTATGCCAACTGGCATACACGGCAAACGGCGGCGGTGCCTCGAAAGGCAGAAGCGCCAGGGCCCCGTGCTTCAGCGCCTCGCTAACGAGGGCCGGGGGCAATGCACCAATGCCAAATCCGTCCCTGATCAACTGGATGATGGCCGCCGCCGAGTTGACGCAGGAGACCCGGGGCGTTGAAATCCCGTGCTGATGCAGAAAGTTAAGCAGGTCCTGATGGGGACGCGAATTACGCGAGAAGGTAATCAACCGCTCGCGGGCCAGCTCATCCAGACTCGTGTACGCGCGGTTGAGCGGCGAGTCGGTTGCAACCACCCAGCGGATGGGATAACTGGCCAGCTTCAGGTTACGCACGCTTTCGGCGCGCAAGAGATCGGTCTGGAATACCAGATCAAGCTGTCCCTTGAGCAGCTGGTCGCTCAAGTTGAGCGCCGTATCGGCCAGCAGCTCGATTTCCACGTTTGGATGGGCGTCGGTTACACAGGTGAACAAGGCGCTCAGCCAGCTGTGAATAACCGTGTCCATGGCGCCGATGCGTATCCGTCCGCTCAGCCGGGTTTCCTGCCCAAGCACTTTGCGCAGGTCGTGCCAGGTATCGATCATCCGCTCGGCATAACCCAAGACCTTCTGGCCATCGGCTGTCAGCGTGACGCCTCGCGGATCGCGCAGGAACAGCTGGACACCCAGCTCGCCTTCAAGCACGGCGATACGGCTGGAAATTGCCGCCTGGGTGCTGGACAGTTTTTCGGCTGTCAACCGAAAGCTGCCCAGACGCGCCACCCAGACAAATGTTTCGAGAAAGCGAAGGTTCATGCTGGCTTACCATCCCCGTGGAGCATTTCACTCTACCCCCTTTGAACGACCTCTCACCACTGGCCGTCAGTCGCCTCGCCCCTGAAAGGCCACGCTTTTTATCAATCAGCGGTGAACACTTTTATTTGTTGGACGTTCTTCACTATCCATACAAAAAATGGGGACGCTTCGCCTTGAGCGAGCCACTGCAGGTTTCTGGTATCGCAGATCGATACCTTTGGCGCGATCGCGCCCGTTGCAGTCATAACAAGAACTGACGCCGGCTCGGGCGGCGTAAACATCAAAGGAGGCGCTCCCGATCGCCTCCACACAGCCGTCAAACCCACCTGCCTGGGCATAACCGGCGAGGGAGACTCCCTATGCAAACCACAGTCAACCTGTGGCCACTGATCGGTGTGCTGGTCATCGTCATCGGCTTTGTGCTGCGCTTCAATCCCATGCTGGTCGTGGCCCTGGCAGCCCTGGCGACCGGTTTTGCGGCATCCATGCCGTTCGAGACCATTCTTGCCACTATCGGCGCCGGGTTCGTCAAGACACGTGCCCTGCCCCTCATCATCCTCCTGCCGCTTGCCGTAATCGGTCTTCTCGAGCGACATGGCCTGCGTGAACATGCCCAGAACTGGATTGCCAAGATCCGCACCGCCACGGTGGGCCGGCTCCTGATCTTTTACCTGTTTGTACGGGAGCTGACGGCTGCGCTGGGTCTGACCAGCCTTGGAGGGCATCCGCAGATGGTGCGCCCTTTGCTCGCGCCCATGGCCGAAGGGGCTGCGGAAAACCGCTACGGCAAGCTGCCTGAGAAAATCCGCTACAAACTGCTCGCCTTGTGCGCTGCTACCGATAATGTCGGCCTGTTTTTTGGCGAGGACATCTTTGTCGCCTTTGGTGCCATCGCCCTGATGCATACCTTCCTGCTCGGCTCCAATATCGATGTTGAGCCGCTGCACATTGCGGTCTGGGGCATTCCTACCGCCATCTGTGCATTCATCATCCATGCCATTCGCCTCAAGCGCTTCAATAGCCAACTGGAGCGCGAGCTGGGCGGAAAACGTCCGGACGCCGACCATACGCCTATCGGCCGTCAGGAGTGATGCCATGATCCTCCCGATTCAATACCTTTACTGGCTGGCCGGCATCATCCTGGCAATCACGGCAATCATGACCTTTGCCGATCGCGCTCATCCCAAGCGCTGGACGACAGGTTTTTTCTGGGCGCTGTTCAGCCTTGTCTTTTTGGTAGGCGATCTATTGCCGCCCGCCTGGGTAGGCGTAGGCGTGCTGGTCATGGCCGTCATTGCAGGCACAGGTGGCGTCGGACTGGGCAAGCATGGGGAATTGCCTGCTGAAAAACGCCAAACCAGTGCGCTGCGCCTCAAGAACAAACTGTTCATTCCCGCCCTGGCCATTCCACTGGTCACCGTTATCGGCTCGGTAGTGGTCAAAGACGTGCAGATCGGTGGCCTTCCACTGCTGGACCCTAAAAATACGACCTTTGTCTCCCTGGGTGTCGGCTGTCTGGTTTCCCTGGCCCTCGCCTGCTGGCTGACGCGCGATACGCCCATGCAATCCATGCGCGAATCACGCCGCCTGACCGAGGCCCTGGGCTGGGCCCTGGTACTGCCGCAAATGCTCGCCATGCTGGGGCTCCTGTTCAACGATGCGGGCGTTGGCAAGGCTGTCGCCCACCTCACCACCTCCTATATCAATATGGATTTCCGCTTCGTGGCGGTGGCCGTGTATGTCGTGGGGATGGCGCTGTTTACCATCATTATGGGTAACGGCTTTGCGGCTTTCCCGGTGATGACAGGCGGTGTGGGCGTTCCGGTTCTGATCGGGCAGTACGATGCCAACCCGGCGGTGATGGCGGCCATAGGCATGTTCTCAGGCTACTGCGGCACGCTGATGACACCCATGGCAGCCAACTACAACATCGTGCCAGCCGCCCTGCTGAATCTGCCGGACAAGAATAGTGTCATCAAGGCACAAATCCCCACCGCCTTGAGTCTATTGGCAGTTAATATCATGCTGCTATATATCCTGATGTGAGGACCACCATGACTACCATCCTGTTGACCGGATTCGAACCGTTCGAGAACGAGCTCGTGAATCCTTCCTGGGAGGCCGTGCGCCAACTGGATGGTTTGAATCTGGGCGATGCCTACATCATCACGCGCCAGCTGCCGTGCGTCTTTGGTGCTGCCTTGGTCTCGCTGGATCACATGCTGGCAGCTCATCGGCCCGCCCTGGTGATTGGTGTAGGCCAGGCCGGGGGGCGTACGGACCTGACCCTCGAGCGCATAGCCATCAACGTGAACGATGCTCGTATTCCCGACAATAATGGTCAACAACCCATCGATACACCTGTAGTGCCAGGCGGTCCGGCGGCCTATTTCTCGACGCTACCTATTAAAGCCATTGTACGGGCACTCAGGGATGCCGGTATTCCTGCCTCGGTATCGCAGACGGCTGGCACATTTGTCTGCAACCATGTGTTTTATGGACTGATGCACCGGCTCGCCGGCACGAATGTGCGCGGCGGCTTCATCCATATCCCTTATCTGCCCGAACAAGCGGCCCGGCATCCAGGCCAGCCCTCCATGGCACTCGAGACCCTGGTAGCGGGCCTTGGAATAGCCGTGAAGGCGGCTATGATGACGCCCAACGACCTCAAGGAAACCGGCGGACAACTGAACTAGCTGTTTACCGTTACGCGGAACAACGGCTGTGCAGTGCAAGGCTCAAAAGGACAGTCCTTCACCGATCCCACGCAGGCCTCACCAGTTCCAGGCCGTGGTTTCCCTTGTAACCCGCCCGCTCCGGGGATGACCAGCCTGCCAGTAGGGTGTCATCCAGCGAATAAACCTCAACGCCCAGAGGGCGGCAGACGGACAGCGGGTCTTGCGCGTCCGGCCCCCACAGCGCAACGGACAGATCACCACCTGGGCAGGTCGACAGAGCGCACAGCACGTCGATCTCCGTGAAAAACTCCAGGTAGTCTCCTTGCTTCGCCGGGCAGGCCTTCATGAAGTACATGTCCTCATCGTTAAGCCCGGTCACCTGAAAAATGTTTAGCACATCATGTACGTCGAACTCGGTCAGCCCGTAGGGCAATACCGCGCGGGTCAGGTTCGAATGGCAGTGATGATGGAAATCTTCTCCGGTCAGGAGCTTGTTGACGTAAGGATCGCAGCGGGTACCCAGCAGGTCATGAATGCGTCCGCCATGTTCGTCGATGCCATAACTAGCCAGGGTGTCGTCCGTGATGGTGACCATTGGCCGCAGAAAGGGCAGGTTCGACCACAGTCGATCATAGATAGACACATGAGCGCCCTGTAGCTGACGGGTACGGGCTGCCCATAGCCGCTCCCGTGGATCATGGGCATTCCAGATATTGAAGTCGCCCACTTGCGGCCCTACAGGCGTCGTCACTCGAAAGACATGCCCGGCCGGCACCCGCCACGCACGACCGGTACGGATCGGAACGTCAAAGGACTCAATAAGCGTCCGCTTGTCCTTGCCCTCCCGAATACGGTCATAGAAGGCCGTATCCACCGACAGGGCCGAACCATGACTTGCTTGATAGGCAGCAGGGTAATGCTTGTACATGTCAGCTCCTTTCCCAAAGAAAAATCACTACACAGGTAATGCCATGCCGATGGCGCACCCTCAACACTAGCCCTACCGCCCCTGCCCGGCCAGTACTGTTTTCTCAGCCATGAAACATGATGATCGGTAAGCCTTTACACTAGGGGTTCTGCTGACTGGAGCCCTTATGTCCACCCTGCTTGCCGATTGGCGCTACCGTCCAATGCATCGTCGTGTCTGGCTGCTGGCCGGCCCGATGATTCTGTCCAACCTGACCGTACCCCTCGTGACCCTGCTAGATAGCGCCATCGCCGGTCATCTGCCGGATGTACATGATCTGGGCGCCGTGGCGGTGGGGGGAAGCCTCTACACTACAATGGTCGCGGTGCTGGGCTTCCTACGCATGGGAACGACCGGCTTCGCTGCGCAAGCCAGCGGCCGTAAGGATGGCAGTGCGCTTCGGCAAATTCTGTTGCAAGGTCTGTTGCTGGCCTGTGTGCTGGCGCTGGGGTTGATCGGCCTTTCACTGCTAGGCCTTCCTCTGCTGCTGAACAGCATGACCTCCTCGGCAGCGTTGAGCGAAGCCACCGAGCGCTTTTTCCAGATTCGCCTGTTGGGTCTGCCTGCCGCCCTGTCGAGCTATGCCCTGATCGGCTGGCTGCTGGGCACCCAGAATGCGCGTGCGCCGCTGGCGATGCTGCTGACCACCAACATCGTCAATCTGCTGCTCGACGTATTGTTCGTGTTCGGCTTTGGCTGGGGCATTCGCGGTATTGCAGCAGCAACCGCCCTGGCTGAGTGGTTCGGCGTGGGGCTTGGCCTATGGCTGGCGCGCCAGACACTGCATCACATGGCAGGCGCGGTTCGCATCGCGCGACTCAAGCGCTGGTCCACCTGGCGCCCCCTGCTGGCGGTTAACCGCGATATCTTTATCCGCTCGCTGGCCTTGCAAGGCGTCTTCTTTCTGATCACATTTCAGGGCGCACGTCTAGGTAATGCCACGGTGGCCGCTAACGCCCTTCTCTTCAATGGCCTGATGGTGACCGCATTCGCCCTGGATGGACTTGCCCATGCGGTGGAAGCGTTGGCAGGGCACGCCATTGGGGCTCGTGATCGCAAGGCCCTCCGGCAAACCTTGGTCATTGCCGCCGGCTGGTCGCTGCTGGCCAGTCTCTTATTTGCCCTGGGGTTTGCCTTGTTCGGTGCACGCTTCATCGACTTGCAAAGCGATCTTCCCGCGGTACGTGAAGCGGCTTATACATACCTTCCGTATCTGGCCGCACTGCCAGTCATTGCCATGAGCAGTTACCTGCTGGATGGGCTGTTCATCGGAGCAACCCGAGCCCGGGAAATGCGCAATGCGATGGTCATTGCCGTCCTGCTCGCCATTCCGCTAGGCATTGCGCTCAAAGACCTGGGCAACCATGGGCTGTGGTTGTCGTTTCTGGGCTTCATGGCCTTGAGAGGTATCGTCCAGAGCTTTCAGGCCTGGCAGATGACCAGACGCAACGCCTGGATACCTGATCAGCACTATCAAGACCCTTCTTGATGCCTAGCAAAGGTTGGCACAGGTAGCCCGGCGGAGAGACGACAGCCGGGCTTCGCCCCTCGCCTCCTATACGCCGCCTATCTCCCTTGGCAACACCGCGCGTTTCCAAGGGTCATATCAAGCGGAACGCCTTCTAAAACAATGTTATCGCACCTACCTGTCACAGGATTCACCATGCACGCTGCGCCTGCACACCCTCGTGAAGCCGAGCGCCAAAAAGCGCTGGAGTCGCTTGAAATACTGGATACTCCGGCGGATGCCTATATGAATGCCCTGGTGCGGATCGCGCGGGACCTGTTCAAGGTCGACCGAGTGCTGATCAGCTTGATCGACCGTGAACAACAATGCATCAAGGCCCAGTGCGGATCACCCTTCAGCGCTACAGCACGCAGTGTTGCCTTTTGTGCCCATGCCCTGCTCGATACCCATCGCCCGCTGATCGTACCGGACGCCTTGAGCGATGAGCGTTTTGCATCCAACCCACTAGTGATCGAGCCCCCGTACATACGGTTTTATGCCGGGCATCCCCTCGTAGCGCCATCAGGTCTGCCCATTGGCACCTTGTGCCTGATGCATTCCGAGCCCAAGCAGCTGACGGCTCAGGAGCGTGACCGCCTGAGGGACCTTGCCCAAATGGCTGACGGCTACTTGAAACTACGCAGCCTTTCAGAGCAGACCCGCTACCTGCGCACCGTTATCTCACGCGAACGCCGCAGGGCGATGCTCGATCCGCTGACACAATTATGGAATCGTGCGGCGCTGGAGCACTTCTATCCGGTCGAGCAAGCTGCCGCACGGCGCAACAACGAGCGAATCGGCGCATTGTTCATCGACCTGGATCACTTCAAGGCAGTCAACGATCAGCATGGCCATGCCGCAGGTGATCAGGTGCTTGTCGAAACCGCCCACCGGATCGCCACCACGCTTCGCCCCCATGACCTGTTACTCAGACTGGGAGGTGAAGAGTTTGCCGTGATTACCCGCATCGACAAGGCGGAGCAGCTGGATGGCATCGCGGAACGCATACGCTTTGCCATTGCCGATACTCCCTTTTTGACCGTCAACGGCCCTGTTACGGTTACTACCAGTATTGGCGGTACAGATGGGGATGCGGATGAGCCTGCCGAGTCACTGTTGAAACGCGCTGATGCAGCTCTTTATCAGGCCAAGCACGAGGGCCGTAATCGAGTCGTGATGGCGTCTGAATCAGGTTCCCAAGGAACCTGACGGGCATTTATCGGCCCAAACAAGAGACCCCGTATCCACTGGAGGACGCCTGTATGCCTGAAGCTGATGACTATCCCAAGGACGATACCCAGCCTGAAACCCTGGATGACACGACGCCGGAACACAGCAAGAAAGAGAACGTCGACAAGATCAAATATGACTCTGACGACATCATTCCTCCTGGCGTCTGGTAATTCACCTCTGAACGGGTAAGCCTGGGCTCCCCTCTCGGCTTACCCGGCGAATGCACCACTTCTTTCAACATCGCTGACATGAGGTATGATGCGCGTCATCATCATTCACCCTTACGTCGGAATGTCATGTAATGCGCAAGTCAGGGTATCTGCTAGGCGTTATCGCTTCGCTGCATGCAGGCCTTTCCCAAGCCGTAGACGGCTATAAGGATTTGCACTTTGGTGATAGCAAGCAAACGGTACTGGAAAGCAAGATCTGCACCCTGACACCGCGTACTGCACCTATCGAGGGGCTGGAGTATTACAGCTGCCCCGATCTTAAGCTGGGCAAGGATAGCCTTGAGGCTGGGCTGTTCTTTATCGACAACCGCTTCTTGCGCCTTTCGATTGTCACGCCAGTTGAAAAGAGCTTTCTCATTGCTCAAGGCCTGACCGAGAAATATGGGCCACCCTCCTCGCAATCGCCGTCCGATCACTTCATCAAACTGGAAAGTCAGCCCAACAGTCATGCGTTCATGGCGTTCGATAACAATACGGTGTTCTACAGGTTTTCCACCAACGCAGACATGAAGCGGCAGGCACTTCTGATCTACACCTCACCCGATTACGAGAAAATCCTCGTCAAACAGCAGCTCAAGGGCATCAATCCAGACCTCTAGATTGCCAGTGAGCACTCCAGCGTGCAGATGTCCAGCCTCAAATGCTGATTTGGCGATCTGCCAGACAGAACAGCGAAATCTTTTCAAAGCGCCACGGAACAATAGCACATCGCCATTGTCAGACCTCGTCGCTGGAGTGGTGATTGTTCCATAAACACGTTTTTATCTTGTTATAAAACCCGTTCTTTATTCAGGGTTTTATTGGCGTATTTAATTTTGCCAATAACAATAAGCGTGTGCAGGTCTGGCCAGACTTTAAAGCAAATCCCGATTGTCGGAATTATTTTTTTAGACTTTTCACTATACGTTTCACATTCTAATTTATGATGGCTTTACGATCTCGCGTTGTTATTAAAGCGGCCAAGCCTGACCAAGGAAGCGGAACTCCTCAGGCACAGGGACGAGCAGTTGGATCCCAACTTACCACCTCTAAAAAATCGTCTTAGTTTCAACCTTTGAATCAAGGATAGTTCAATGAATAACCGAAATGTGTGGGTCGATTATGCCAAAGCCATTGGCATAATCCTGGTTGTCTATGGCCATGTGCTCCGCGGGCTTTTAAATGCCGGCATCATCAAGACCGATGTCGAGACGCACATGCTTGTGGACAGCATCATCTATAGCTTTCACATGCCGTTGTTCTTCTTCCTGTCTGGCCTGTTTTTCTTCAAATCGCTAACGAGTCGCGGCGGCAAGGGTGTATTCGTCAACAAGCTGGACACGGTTGTCTACCCTTTCCTTATCTGGTCAATCCTGCAGGGCGTGATTGAAGCCTTTCTCTCTCGCTATACCAATGGCGATGTGACGCTGGGTGAGGTGTTCTCCCTCTTGTGGCGGCCCAGAGCGCAGTTCTGGTTCCTGTATGCGCTGTTCTTTGTATTTGTTTTGTCCATCGTGCTGTACGGCAGCAAATCGAAGAAGGTTTTCCTACCCATTTTCCTGCTGTCCGCCGTGGCCTACGGGCTCCAGCAATACGCGCCGCGCCAGATGCTGGTCGACTTTCTGATCCAGAACTTCGTGTTTTTCGCCTTTGGCGTCTGGTTTACCAATATTGCTGCTGCCATCGAAGCGCAGCCAGGTCGCATAGCAGCCTTTACGCTTCTGGTTACAGCGGGACTGGAGTATCAGTTCCATATCATCTCGCATCACACTTATACCGACCGCGGATGGATGTCGCTGATGGTGGCGCTATCGGCCATTCTGCTGGTTACGAGCCTGTCCATGCTGCTGGCCCGCAAACCTGTTCAGTGGTTCATTACCATCGGCACGCTGTCCATGCCGATCTATCTCATGCACATCCTGGCCGGGAGCGGCGTACGCGTTATCCTGAGCAAGTTCCTGCATGTCGATAACGTCTATCTGCATATTTTTGCAGCATGCCTTGTTGGCATTGTCGTACCGATTATTGCTGCCAAAATCATGCTGAAACTGCACATGGACTATATGTTCCAGGCACCAAAGTTAAACTTCCTAAAAAAGCACCCAAAGCAGCCGAGTAACGATACACCCCCGGTTGCTTCTTAAAGCGTTAACTAAAAGCCCCGCCAACTATATTGGCGGGGCTTTTTTATTATCCAAACACTTACCATTATCCAGCAGTATTAATTCCCTAAAACAAAAACAGTGAGTGGATACTTAATGCCTTCAGATCTGGATACTTTATTAAAAGAACTGGAAACCTTTGGGGAAATTAACGATAGCCGTACACATGAGCGGCCAAGTCGCATGCTGAACATCACACGTGATACGGGTGAGTTTCTTTATGTCATGGTTCAGGCTACTAATGCCAAGCGTGTCTTGGAAATCGGGACCTCCAATGGCTACTCCACTTTATGGCTGGCAAAAGCAGCTCATACAGTGGGCGGAACCATTCGCACCGTGGAGCTTTCCGAAGCCAAAATCGAGCTGGCACGGCAGAACTTCAAGCGCTCCGGGCTCGAGGCGCTGATAACACAGCTTCACAGTGACGGCGGTGCCATCCTGGCTGCACAGGACAAGTACTCACTGGACCTTGTATTTCTTGATTCCGAGCGCTGCCAGTATTGTGGCTGGTGGCCTGACCTCAGAAGAGTCCTGCGCCCGGGCGGCCTTCTGATCGTGGACAATGCCTTGTCCCATGCCGATGAAATGGCGGCCTTCAAGGCTCTGGTTGAGAGCGATCCGGACTTTTCGACTTGCCTTGTGCCGGTAGGCAAAGGTGAGTTTCTGGCAACCCGTCGGCCTTGAACCTGCCCTGCCGGGAGCACTGCGCTCCCGTGCAGAGGTTACGCCGTCAGATTGTCCCTTTGCCAGATGAGTACGGTGTCGACTGGTGAGCGGAGGTACTTTGCTCAAGGGACAGAACCTCGAAAGTTACAGTACCCGGCGGGTTTGTGGCCGAGACACCAGAGTAATGCCCGGAGAGGTTATGCGGCTCAATAGCCTTACCGTTGAAGCGTTGGGTTGCGATTGTATAGCGCTGACCGGAGCGCCCAAGGCGCTGACTCCAGTGTGGATTTTGGGAAACCCCATCTCCGGTATCGGATTCTTTGGCTGTCTGCAGTAAGTCACGGGTATCCATCACATCACCGCTCGTAGAGCCGACCGGGGTTTCAACAGAAGCATCGCGATCTGCTGCCAGGGCGGTGTAGCTTACGGTATTGATTACTGCAAACGCTGCCATTTTCTGAAAGAGATTCATAATGCTGTCCTCGCTGGCCATGAATGAGCAAGCAGGGGTCAGAGTAGAAAAAGAGCCCTTAACAGCGTCTGAATTGCGGCTTAATACAGGCTGAACAAAGCCTGCATTAGCGAGAGAAGAGAACTGGCCAACGGTAAATGACCATTGGCCAGTCGGTCATCAGGCGTCCTGATGGTAACGGGTAACGCGCTCGACTTCTTCTTTGGAGCCGAGGAAGACGGCTACACGCTGATGCAGGCCTTCCGGTTGCACTTCCAGAATACGCTGGTAACCATTGGTGGCCGCACCGCCTGCCTGCTCGACCAGCATGGCCATCGGGTTGGCTTCGTACATCAGACGCAGCTTGCCGGGCTTTTCCGGTTCGCGAGCATCACGTGGGTACATGAAGATACCGCCACGGGTGAGAATACGATGCACATCGGCCACCATAGAGGCGATCCAGCGCATATTGTAGTTCTTCTCCAGCGGGCCTTCCTTGCCAGCCAGCAGCTCGCTTACGTAACGCTGTACCGGCGGCTCCCAGTGACGCTGGTTGGACATGTTGATAGCGAACTCGGCAGTTGTCTCAGGAATGGAGATGTTTTCGTGTGTCAATACGAAGCTGCCCAGCTCACGGTCCAGGGTAAAGCCTTTGACGCCATCACCCAGGGTCAGAATGAACATGGTCTGGGGGCCATAGATGGCATAGCCTGCAGCGACCTGCTCAGTGCCCTTTTGCATGAAGGCTTCTTCAGTGGTATCACCGTAGGTGGCACCTCCATGATCCTTACGCAGAACGGAGAAGATAGTGCCAACCGACACGTTCACGTCAATGTTGGAGGAGCCGTCTAGCGGATCGAACATCAGCAGATAAGCACCCTTGGGGTACTCACCGGGGATCTGGTGAACCTGGTCCATCTCTTCGGACGCCATGCCCGCCAGGGTGCCGCCCCACTCGTTGGCTTCAAGCAGGATTTCGTTGGACAGGACGTCCAGCTTCTTCTGAACTTCGCCCTGAACGTTTTCAGTGCCCATGCTGCCCAGTACGCCACCTAGCGCACCCTTGGATACCTCATAGCTGATTCGCTTGCAGGCACGGCCTACGACTTCGATCAGAAAACGCAGATCGGCTGGGGTTTTATGACTACGGGTCTGTTCGATCAGATAGCGGCTCAGCGTAATACGGGACATGTGAGGCTCCGGTAGAAAAGGTTCGCGCAGTGTAGCGCGGATGCTCAAGCTCCGTCTCAAGCGAAGCGGCCTACAAGCCCCACCCAACGTTCTGATTGTTCGAGAGACAAGGTCTGCACGCCGCTAGGGACGCAGCAACTCCACGGCTATGCTAACACCGCGGCCGAGCGCTAGGCTTTCGGCGCTGGAGTAGACTGCATGACCGGCTTCCAGTTCAGGTCGTGCACTATCTAGAATGAGCGACCAGTGATGGCCGTCACGAGATAGCGCTAACCGACACGTCTGAGGATGGTTAAGCGGCTGGAAACAGAGCCATAACCGCTCTGCCCTGAGGTGCCCGGCACCGTTCATGGGCGAGAGCACCAGTGCCAATGGTGCAGATTCGGGCCTATTCCAACCCGCCTCGTCCAGGGGTTCACCCTCTGCATCGAGCCATTGCACGCTAACCCAGTCACCGTGAGCGGGACGCCCGATGAAGTGCTCGGCTTGCAACGCCTTGTATTGACGACGCAGCGCAGCCAGCCGGGCGACAAAATCGATCTGGCGTTTGCCGGTTGGGCTGCTGGCAAGTGCCCAGTCCAACCATGACAGCGGATTATCCTGAACATAGGCATTGTTGTTGCCATGCTGAGTGCGACCGAATTCGTCGCCAGCCGTCAACATCGGCGTGCCACCTGCCAGCAGCAGCGTTGCCAGCAGGGCACGCTGATCAGCTGCACGCTGCTCATTGATGTGGGGATCGTCGGTCGGGCCCTCGGCACCGTTGTTCCAGCTGTGATTGTCTTGAGTCCCGTCGCGATTTTCTTCGCCATTGGCTTCATTATGCTTATGTGCATAAGTCACAAGGTCTGCCAGCGTGAGCCCATCATGAGCCGTCACAAAGTTGATGCTGGCGTCGATGTTCCGGCCGTGCCGGTCATACAGATCGGCGCTTCCTGACAATCGGGTCGCCAGTGCGCCACGCATGCCGTCGTCGCCCCGCCAGAACTTGCGAACATCGTCGCGAAAATCATCATTCCATTCAGCCCAAGGGCTGCGGAACTGCCCGACCTGATAGCCGCCCGGGCCAATATCCCAAGGCTCGGCGATCAGCTTGACCTGTTTTAGGATCGGATCTTGGGCAATGGCCAACATGAGTGGCGCGTCGACGCTAAAGCCGGTCTCAAGCCGCCCAAGTGCGGGCGCCAGATCGAAACGGAAACCGTCTATACCTGCCGCCTGCACCCAATAGCGCAGCGAGTCCATCGTCAGCCTCAGCCCTGGCTCGCGTTGCAATGCCAGGCAATTACCGCAACCTGCATCATTGATGTAAACCGAAGGATCGTCCGGATGCAGCCGGTAATAGCCTCGGTTATCCAGTCCTCGCATACAAAAGGTCGGACCCAGCTCGTCACCTTCACCGGTGTGGTTGAACACCACATCAAGGATGACCTCGAACCCTGCCGCATGCAGCGCTGCCACGGTTTCACGTAACTCAATAATGGCGTCACGTCCTGCCAGACGGGGGTCGACAGCCATCATGGTGACGGGGTTATAGCCCCAGTAATTGCCAAGCCCAAGCTTGGGCAGATGACGATCATCCGCCCAGGCCGCAATAGGGAGCAGCTCCAGCGTAGTCACGCCAAGCTTTTGCAGATACTCGATCACGGCAGGCTGCCGAAGCCCGGCCAGTTTGCCACGCATGGTTTTAGGAACTTTGGGATGCTGCATGGTCATGCCACGCACATGCAGCTCATAGATGAGGCTTTGGCTACCCTTGTAACGCGGGCCTTCCAGCTCAAGCGGTGTTAGCGGTGCCTGAACAATGGCCTTGGGAACATGAGCCGCGCTGTCGCGATGGTCCGGGCGATCATGGTGGTCTGGATCGAAGCCATAGACACTGGGATGCAGCACGAACGGGCGGTCCACTGCTTTGGCGTAAGGATCGACCAGTAGCTTATGAGGGTTGAAGTAAAGTCCTTGAGAAGGCTGATAGGCACCGTAAGCCCGCAGCCCATAACGCTGCCCCGCCTTACCTCCCGGAAAATGCCCGTGCCAGACACTGCCTGTCTTTTCGTGGAAGACGAGTCGATGGGTTTCATGCTCGCCCTTGGCATCGTACAGGCAGAGCTCTACCCGCTCGGCCTCTGGCGCCCACACGGCAAAGTTGATGCCATCGCCGACCAGTGTCGCGCCCAGTTCAGCAGGGTTTCCGGTTTCGAGATGAGTCACGTGGCGGGGCACAGAAAATCTCCGTAAAACAGAAAAAAGCCGGCACGCGAAAGGTGCCGGCTATTGAGACTTACAAGACTTGCCAGATATCCGTGGCGTATTCACGAATGGTTCGATCGGAGGAGAACCAACCCATACTGGCCGTGTTGAGTACCGCTGAGCGCCACCACTCGTCCGGCTGATTCCAACGCTCCTCGACGGCCACCTGAGCATCCCAATAGGCATCAAAATCAGCACAGACCAAGAAGCGGTCGTGCCAGGTCAGCACGTCCAGCAGCCCGTTATAG
This sequence comes from Pseudomonas sp. HPB0071, assembly GCF_000478505.2. Taxonomy (NCBI): domain Bacteria; kingdom Pseudomonadati; phylum Pseudomonadota; class Gammaproteobacteria; order Pseudomonadales; family Pseudomonadaceae; genus Pseudomonas; species Pseudomonas sp. HPB0071. The sequence continues at coordinate 1,030,820 of NZ_KI517367.1, forward strand.
CGAGAGGGATCATCCGGTGAAAACTGCCCGCTGCGAATGGCCGAAAGCACGGCCGACAGCCGTGGCGAGCTGTTGATGATGTCCGAAGAGTTGCCCCCCATACGCTGGCGCTCTTCAACCTCGGCCGCCTTTAGGCCAAAGATGAACATATGTTCCTGACCGACAAACTCGCTCATTTCAACGTTAGCGCCGTCGAGCGTGCCAATGGTAAGTGCGCCGTTCAGGCCAAATTTCATATTGCTGGTGCCTGACGCCTCGAGACCCGCTGTGGAAATCTGCTCGGAAAGGTCGGCCGCCGGGATAATGACTTCAGCCAGGCTCACATTGTAGTTAGGCAGGAACACCACTTTGAGCAGGTCACGAATGGACGGGTCATTATTAACTACCTTGGCCACGTCGTTGGCCAGCTTGATGATGAGCTTGGCCTGGTGATAGCTGGCAGCTGCCTTGCCCGCGAAAATCTTTACACGAGGCGTCCATTGCCCGTTGGGGTTGTCCTTGATGGCCTGATACAGCGCAATGGTCTGTAGCAGGTTCATCAGCTGCCGCTTGTATTCATGGATGCGCTTGATCTGCACATCAAAGATGGCGTCGGTACTGAGGGAGACGTCCAGCGTCTTTTTCACCAGTTCGGCAAAACTGTTCTTGTTATGCAACCGCTGGTGGGCAAAACGCTCTCGAAAATTGGCATCGTTGGCATAGGGCTTGAGCCGGGGGAGCGCTTTTTCAGGATCGTGCTGGACATCCTCGCCCAATACATCCACCAGAAGATCGGTCAACGCAGGGTTGGCCTGATAGAGCCAGCGGCGGAAGGTAATGCCGTTGGTCTTGTTGTTGATTCGATCCGGGAAGAGCCGGTGCATGGAGCGGAAGACGGTCTTGCGCATCAGCTCGGTATGCAATCCGGACACGCCGTTGACCTTGTGCGAACCGATAAAGGCCAGGTTGCCCATACGTACCCGACGGCCGTGGCTTTCATCGATCAGGGACACGTAAGACAGCATGGAGCCATCTGTCTCGCCCCGCGCACGGAGCGAGTCGAGGAACTGGGCATTGATCATGTAGATGATCTGCATGTGGCGCGGCAGGAGGCGCTCCATCAGATAGACCGACCAGGTTTCCAATGCTTCTGGCAGAAGGGTGTGGTTGGTATAGGACAGCGTGTTGACGGTGGTGCTCCAGGCAGCGTCCCATGGCAGACCGTACACATCCACCAGCAAGCGCATCAACTCGGCTACGGCAATGGCTGGGTGAGTATCATTGAGCTGGATGGCCGCGTATTCGGGCAGGCTCATGATGTCGCCGTGCTGCTTGATATGGCGCCGGGTCAGATCTGCCAGCGAGGCGGCCACGAAGAAATACTCCTGCCGCAGGCGCAGCTCCTGCCCCGCCTCGGTGCTGTCGGCCGGATACAGAACCCGAGAGATGCTTTCAGCCCGGGCCTGATCGGCTACGGCTCCGACATGGTCACCTGCGTTGAAGGTGTCCAGCTTGATGTTTTCCAGCGGGCGGGAGCGCCACAGGCGCAGCGTATTGGCCCCTTCCCCACCCCACCCCATGATGGGCGTGTCATAGGCAACCGCACGAACTTTCTCACCCGGCGTCCAGACCTGGCGCAAGGAGTTGCCTTCATAGGGCGTGACATGACCGCCGAACCCGATCTCGTACACGACCTCGGCACGCTCGAATTCCCACGGATTACCAAAATCAAGCCAGTTCTCCGGCTGCTCGTGCTGGAAGCCATCAGCGATGACCTGACGGAACAGGCCGTGCTCGTAGCGAATACCATACCCATGAGAAGGAATACCCAGCGTCGCCATGCTTTCCATGAAGCATGCTGCCAGACGGCCCAGACCACCATTACCCAAGGCAGCGTCCGGCTCCAGTCCGCGGATACGCTCAAGGTCGACACCCAGGTCTGCCAGTGCGCGACGGGTTTCCTCCAGTATGCCCAGATTGGACAGGCTGTCGATCAGCAGGCGGCCAATGAGAAACTCCAGGGACAAGTAATAGACGCGCTTCTGGTTGGCCCGGTAAGCCTCACGCGTCCGACTCATCCAGCGATCGACGATATAGTCACGCGTCGCCAGGGCAGTCGCCATGAACCAGTCATGATCCAGGGCGTGCTCGGGGTCCTTGCCTACGTCATAGGTCAGCTTGGAAAGAATGTTTGAACGCAGAGCAGCAACTTCGTTGGGCGAGATAAAACGGGCTCTCGTCATCTAGTAACAACCTCGGCATAACGAACACTGATAGGCTGACCGGCAGGCGTGTCTGAAAGGCATTGGCGACACACATCGACCGGCCCATGATTAAGGGTGCATACCTATCTTTGTAGGTCGAAACGGCAAATAGGTCCAAGGAATCGACGACTTTTTTATGCGCCGACTCCCATTTCAGACCTCTTTATTACCACTGCCACGACACGCTGAGGCCTACAGACTGCTGGGCATCGTCTTCCCGGCTCTTGCGATAGGAATAGCTCGCACGCACTGCCACATCGTCGGTCAGCTGTTGGCTAACCCCTAGCGAAGCACGGTCCAACCGATCCGATGGCGTATAGCCCTGCAACGTATAGCTGAGTCCTGGCAGGTCAACCTGAGACATCGTAAGGTCCTGCGTACTGTCCTCGAATTCCTTTTCCCGAGCTACTTCTGCGAAAACCTGCGTTCTGGTGGTCAGCTCGAACTGCCCCTGCAGACCAGCGCCCAGGCGCCGCGAGCGGCGCTTTTGCTCGTCGATGTTCAGCGCCGTTGCTCGATCACTGTTTTCCGAATAACTGTCCACGGTAATTCGCGCGTAGTCGGCACTGATGAACGGCGACAGGTGCCAGGCGCTTTGTGGCTGGGCCAGATCAAAGCCCAGCCGTCCGCTTGCCGCCCACAGATGACCGTTGGTATCGCCTTTTTCGCTACGCTCAGTCGGCCCCAGGGCGAAGGTACGCTTGAGATCATGGTAATCCAGGTGTCCCCCGGTCAAGGCCAGGTCGGCCCACCAGTGATTCTGCTGATATTGCGCGAAGGCGGTAGCGAAATAACTGCGCAGGTCATAGCGAGAATCAGCAGCACCCACGTTTAGATCCTGCTTGTAAAACCCGGCGGCCACGCCCACACGCCAATAGTCATTCAGGCGGAAACTGCCTCCCAAGTCCAGGCTGTAGCCGTCGCCATCACCGCTCACGCTGCTGGACTGTCCATCAAAGTTCTGACGCAACCCGCCCGGCGATACGAAGGAATTCCATGTGCCTACTGGCTGCCAGTGATTGCGGTCACTCAGCCATTGCGAATACAGCTGCCCCTGATGGGCAGTCAGCGAACCGTAGGCCATTTCCGGCAGCAAGGTCAGCTCCCAGGGGGCCGCCAGAATTGAATAGGCATAGTCGGCGATCAGGCGCTGACCAGTAATCGTAGGGTGCACACGGTCGTTGTAGAGCAACCGGGTCGGATCAGGGTTGGCGCTGTCGAGGCCGTAAACAGCGTTCTGCTGCGTGCAGTCATCGAAACAGGTAGCCGTCAGGTTCTGGTCGGCCGCCAGGCCGTAACGGGCAGGATCGGCCAACACCTCACTTAGAAGTCGTGGCACATTCAATGGAATGATTTGCGCATCAATGGTGGAAAGCTGTGATACCAGCTGGTTGTTGAACACAGCACTGAGCTGGGACGCAGCCGCTTGCTGCGGGGTTCCGCTCAAGGCAGGCGTAAGGCCGATATCAGGCAGCAGCCAGACCATGATGTAGCGGGCACCGGCCTGCTGCAATGCGCTGGCACTGGCAGCCAGTTGATTGGCCGCTGTCTGGGCGGTTGCAGGCGATGTGACCACACCCTGCAGGAAGTCATTTCCCCCTCCCGTCAGGTAATACAATGCGTTGGAATCAAGGCCTTGGCCCTGATCCGCCAGATCGACCAGATAGCCATCCCGGCGGCGAAGCGTCAGGCCATTGGTGGCTACAACAGAGCCATTCTCCTCGGTAATCGACGCGAGAATCTGGTCGGTTCGATAACCGCCTACCGCCCAGTTGTTGCCGTCGGGAAGTCCCAACACGGAATTGATAAGCGATGTGGATGGCCCAAGCTCTTGGCTGGAAAAGCCTAGTCGGCCGCCCAGCAGCATGACGCTGGTAGGCCCGACTGGCTCACCACTCCCCGGTTGGTACGTGGGCCCTACCCGATTGGTAAAGCGCAGCGAGGAGCCTAACGGGCCATTCAAGTCGGGAAACTGTCCCGAGTCGCTCAGGCTATCGCCAAAGACGACCAGATGACTGTAAGGGTTGGGAGCGGCATGGGCGGCGCTGGCGAAGGAAATCGCAGCGCAGAGGGAGGCAAGAGCGAGACGACGGACTGACATGGCTTATCCTTGATCTTGTGGGTCAGTTCTGCTGTTTGGCAAGCGACCACAGCCTAGACCAGGATTCCGCCCTATGCAGCCCGTACGTTAACCGGCTGACTTACAAAAAGAGAAATAGCTCACGCACGTTCACTTATCGCTGGCATTTGCCGCAATAGACACTGGCGCGTTGCCCCAGCCGTATCTCACGTAGCCCTGAGCCGCAGTTCTTGCAAAACTCACCTGCCCGGCCATAGACAAACAGCTCCTGCTTGAAATAGCCCGGCTTGCCGTCGCCACCCACAAAATCCCGAAGGGTCGTGCCCCCGGACTCGATAGCCAGTGCCAGGATGCGTTTGATCTCCTGGGCTAACCGGTCGTAGCGCGCTCGGGAAATGCTGCCCGCCGCCCGACGCGGATCGATACCGGCCGCAAACAGGGCCTCCGTCGCGTAAATATTGCCAACGCCCACCACAACGGCGTTATCCATGATGAAGGGTTTTACCGCCATGGAGCGACCACGCGACATTTCGTAGAGACGCCGCCCGTCAAACGCCTCGGTCAGAGGCTCCGGCCCCAGCGACTTGAGCAGCACATGCTCCAGAGGCTCATGGGACCACAGCATGGCGCCAAAGCGGCGAGGGTCGGTATAGCGCAGCGACAATCCTGACTCGAGTTCGATATCCACATGCTCGTGCTTAACCGGCGGCGTCCCGACCGGCACCATTCGCAGGCTGCCGGACATGCCCAAATGAGCAATCAGCGTACCTGCCTCGGCACGAATCAACAGGTACTTGGCGCGCCGCTCGACCGCCTCGATCCTCTGGCCGGACAGGCGAACATCCAGGTCTTCCGGAATGGGCCAGCGCAGCCGGGCATCACGAATAATGACGCGGGATACACGCTGCCCCACCAGGTGTGGCGCTATTCCACGCCGGGTCGTTTCGACTTCAGGTAATTCAGGCATTCAGCCCTCGACAGAGAAACAATATGCTCTTAAAAATGGATGTGCCCAAGCCCCATTTCAAGGATGTTGTTCTTGAGCATATCGAAGTCATACTCGGAAAGACCGATGTAATCCAAAACCTGATTACTGACCAGATTCCACTCGGCGTCCTGAGCCTGATTGCCCAGCACGCGATAACAGCCACAGATATGCTCGGCCATTTTCAGAATGGCCAATAGGTTTTTCATCGGCACACTGCTGGCGTCACCGTCGACAAAAATCCGGTGGGCATTGTGATGATTGGAAATGGCCTCAGCGACATGGGCCGGCAAACGCCATGAGCGGGCCGTGTAATAACCGACGACCGCATGGTTGGTGTTGAAGTAATGGTTTTCCGTATCCACGACACGCCTTTCAGGCCCAACCCGCCCATAGGCCTCCTCCAGCACTTCCATATAATGAGGAAACCGCCCTAGCATCAGCGGTATGCCGCAGTTGTGAAAGAGCCCAAGAGCGTATGCCTCATCCGGAGCCTGATAGCCTGTCCGCTTGGCCAGTGTCAGGCAGGTTTCCGCCACATCCTGGGCGGTGTCCCAGAAGCGGTTGAGCGTCACGATCGTCTCATCACTCATCTCGCTCTTTATGGACTGCGCATTGATGAGATTGACGACGGAATTGATCCCCAGGAGGTTGACGGCCCGCTGGATAGACGTAATCCGGTTGGCCAGCCCGAAACAGGGTGCATTGACAAGCTTGAGCAGCGCACCTGCCAAGCCGGGGTCCTGGCTGATCAGCTGCGCAATCACCTTGAGACTAGGATCCGGGGCAAGCTGCTCAAGTTGTAGATCAACCATGACCTGCGGTTGAGGCGGGATGGTGATTCCCTGAAGCGCCTGGCGAATCTGCTCGGGTTGAAGCTCTAGCGACATGGATCAGATACCTGTGAATGACCTCACATTTTAGCCCACCCTACGCTCAGCAACCACTGATCACTGGAGGAACTTGCCTGCTTTCCCGGGTTCGACTCATACAGAAGCCGTGGAAACGCATCTCCACTTAATCCTAGATCACATAGCTTACGGAGGTTCCATGATGGCATCGTTAGAAGGCAAAAAAGTAGCAATCCTGGTAACTGACGGTTTCGAGCAGGCCGAGCTGACCGGTCCCAAGGAGGCCCTCGAGAAGGTAGGCGCCAAGACTCATATCATTTCTGCCAAGTCTGGCACCGTCCAGGGTTGGAACCACACCGACCCGGCGGACACATTCAATGTCGACCTGACGTTCGATGCTGCCAACATCGGCGACTATGACGCGGTGGTTTTACCAGGCGGCGTCGTCAACTCAGACACCATTCGCACCGATGAGCGTGCGCAGACTTTGGTCAAAGAGGCCAGCAGCAGCGGCAAGCCGATCGCCGTGATCTGCCATGGTGCCTGGCTGCTGATTTCCGCCGGTCTGGTGGATGGCAAGACCATGACTAGCTGGCCTTCGCTGACCGATGACCTGAAAAATGCCGGTGCCCAGTGGGTGGATAAGGAAGTCGTCGTGGACGGAAAACTGGTCAGCAGCCGCAAGCCTGATGACATTCCCGCGTTCAATCGCGAGCTGATCAACATGATCGCTGCCTGATCTCCAACCTGCCTGATCCATGGCCCGCGCTGTATCAGCCGGGCCATTTTTCATCCGTACGTCGTGTTTCTCTCTATCTTTGAGACTGATCTTCAAGCGCGAAGGCGCCGTGCCGCCCGGGCAGGTATACTTCGCCCCTTTTTCTTGGAGTCCCTCAAATGTCCTTGCCCAGCCTGCGACTGAAAGCCAATGCCGAGCGCCGTCTGCGCGCCGGGCACCTTTGGGTCTACAGTAACGAAATTGACGTGGCAGCCACTCCGCTGACCGCTTTCCAGGCCGGCGAACAAGCCGTTCTCGAAGCCGCTGGCGGCAAGCCGATCGGTATCGTTGCCCTGTCCCCACACAATCTGATCTGCGCGCGTCTGATCTCCCGCGATACCAAGCATGTACTGGACAAGTCCCTGCTTGTCCATCGCCTGAAAGTCGCCCTGAGCCTGCGTGAGCGCCTGTTCGATAAACCGTTCTATCGCCTCGTCTACGGCGACTCGGACCTGCTGCCTGGCCTGGTGGTGGATCGCTTTGGCGATGTTATCGTGGCTCAACTGGCATCGGCCACCATGGAGCGTCACAAGGATGATGTGCTGGCTGCACTGCTTCAGGTGCTCAAGCCAGCGGCCGTATTGTGGAAAAATGACTCTAGTGCTCGAGAAGCCGAGGGCCTGCCCCGCTATGTCGAGTCCGCCTACGGTGACGTACCGGAATGGGCTGCCCTGGAAGAAAACGGCGTGAAATTCGAAGCGCCTATCGTTGAGGGCCAGAAGACCGGCTGGTTCTATGACCATCGCATGAACCGTGCCCGCCTGGCACCTTATGTACAAGGCAAGCGCGTTCTGGACCTGTTCAGCTACATTGGTGGCTGGGGCGTGCAGGCCGCTGTATTCGGTGCCAGCGAAGTGATGTGCGTGGATGCCTCCGGCTTTGCCCTGGATGGTGTAGAGCGCAATGCGGCCTTGAACGGCGTTGCCGAAAAGATGGCCTGTGTAGAAGGCGACGTGTTCGAGGCCCTGAAGGAGCTGAAGGCTGCTGACGAGCGCTTCGACGTGATCGTGGCCGACCCGCCCGCCTTCATCAAGCGCAAGAAGGACGTGAAAAACGGCGAGGCCGCCTATCGTCGTCTCAACGAGCAGGCCATGCGCCTCTTGAACAAGGACGGCATTCTGGTCAGCGCCTCCTGCTCGATGCATCTTGTTGAAGAGAACCTGCAGGAAATCCTGCTCAGCAGTGCACGTCACCTGGATCGTCATATCCAGCTGATCGAGCGTGGTGCCCAGGGCCCTGATCATCCGGTCCACCTTGCCATCCCCGAGACCCGCTACATCAAGAGTCTGACCTGCCGTATCCTGCCCAGCTGATCCCACGCTCTGGCCGTCCGATTTTTACCGGACGGCCAGTCACCGATTCAGTCCGACCAGTGCCATCCACAACGGCACGGTTACGACAGCCAGAACGGTTGAAAGAAACACCGTTGAGCTGACGACACGGTTTTCCTCAAGCGTCCGGGCAAATGCCAATACGTTTACCCCGCTCGGGCAGGCGGCCATCAGCATCAGCACACTTCGTGCTGCACCGCTCAAGCCCGGCAGCCACAGGCATACCGTCCAGACCACGAAGGGAAAGACCAGCAGCTTTATTGCCGTCAACCCGACAACGGAAAGGCTCGGCCTTAGCCGGTAGCGTGAAAGGTTCACGCCCAGCACAATCAAGGCGCAAGGCAGACCGGCTTGTGCCAGCCAGGTCGCGATTTGCCATATCGGGCCCGGCAAAGTTAGCCCCGATACATTCACGGCAGCCCCCAGCAAAAGTCCGACGATCAACGGGTTTGCCAGACTCATCAGCAGCTCTGGGATGCTAACCTTTTCCGTGCCGCCAAAGGCCGTATAAAAGCTCTGCATGGCAAACAACGTCAGGCTATGCAACGCCAGAATAGCGAACACATAGACGAGATTTTCCTCCCCCATCAAATTGACGACCAGAGGAATACCGATCAGGACATTGTTCGAATAACTGGCCGTCAACCCGAACGCCGTAGGCTCACGCCAGCGCCAATGCACAAACAGATTGACCAGTAGAAACACCAGCAGGACCGGGCCGAAATATCCGAGCAGCAGTAAAGGTGACAAACCATGGCGCAAGTCTGCCTTGGCAATTCCCGTGAACAGCACAGCCGGCATGAACACCTTGAACGCCAGTTGGGTCAGCCCACCCATAGACTCTGGCGTCAACCACTGCCGCCACCCTAATACATAACCCAGCACAATCAGTCCGAATACGGGCATGATTGCGAGGACAACCACCATGTACGTCTACTCCTTGCCTTAACCATCGGGACGCCGGACTGAGGATTCAGACGCCATGAACATGCCTACCGATGCAAGCTAGGACAATCGCAGCGGATAGCTGGGCAGCAGAACATGCAGCACATTGACAGCCAAATGCAAGGCCACGGCCATACTCAGTCGCCGTCCACTCCGCTCGAATATCGCACCGTACCCCAGAGCCGCCACGGCAGCGACCAAGGCAAAACCGGCACTGAATGGCCAGTGCGCCACGCCAAACAAGACTGCCGTTACCAACAGACCTGCCCAGAGCCCAAACCGATCAATCAACCCGCGCTGCAGCAGGGCTCGAAACAGCAGCTCCTCCGCCAGTACCGCAACGCCCAGATTAAGAGAAAACCAGGTCCAGAACAGTGCTGGCCATTTGGGCTGGAAGGCCACTAATCTCATTCCTAACGCTAGGGGAGGCACTACGGCAAGGGTACCGACAGCAATCAGCACGCATGGCCTGACCTGCAGCATACGCCGCGTATCGTACGGAACCGCCTTGCCAAGCCACCAGGCCAGTAGCGTCACTCCCACCAGTGCCTTATCCCAGCTTAACCTTAGCCACACTGGCCCGGCGTCCGGGCTGTATTGCAGCGGCCCGCCGAGCACATGAGGAGAGAATCCCGGCGCGACATGAATGGCGAGCGCAACACTGGACGCCAATGCCCCAAACCATCATAGCCAGGACGGCAACCGCTCCTCGCTCAGCACCCAGCCGACATAAAGTGCTCCGGTCAACAACCCCGCTTCGTCAATATCGCCCAGCCCATAGCCCAGCGCCAGCAAAAGTCCGGGAAGCAACATTTGTAGATGAAACGGCATGGCTACTCCCAAACAGAAGATGACAACGTAACATCGTGCAGCATGCTAACCGAGCCTTTTGCCTGACCGAGCGGACAGGTCCGGCAAGTCGCGATAAACTGTGCGGCTGCTTCTGGATGGACCAGCACCATGACTATCGCTTTACCCGCACGTGCCTGCGGTATCGACTTTGGCACGTCGAACTCCACTGTCGGCTGGCTGCGCCCCGACTCGGATATCCTCATACCTTTAGAAGACGGCAAGGTGACGCTTCCCTCAGTCATTTTCTTCAATGTGGAAGAGCGCCGTCCCGTCTACGGCCGTCTGGCGCTTCATGAATACTTGGAAGGCTATGAAGGCCGCCTCATGCGCTCGCTCAAGAGCCTGCTCGGCTCCAAGCTGCTCAAGAGCGAAACCAGCATTCTAGGCAGTGCCCTACCTTTCAAGGACCTGCTTGGCCTGTTTCTCGGTACGCTGAAAAGCCGCGCCGAAGCCACGGCCGGACGTGAGTTCGACAGTGTCGTGTTGGGCCGCCCTGTTTACTTTGTGGACGATGATGAAACCGCCGACCGCGAAGCTCAGGACACATTGGTTGCCGTAGCGCAAAAGCTAGGCTTTAAGGACATTTCCTTTCAATTCGAGCCTATCGCGGCAGCATTCGACTACGAGCGAACACTGAATCAGGAAGAGCTGGTGCTGATCGTCGACATTGGCGGCGGTACGTCCGACTTTTCCCTGGTACGTCTGTCACCCGAGCGCCGGCAGCTGGCGGATCGCCAATCGGATATTCTCGCCACCGGCGGGGTACACATCGGTGGTACCGACTTTGACAAGCAGCTTAGCCTGCAGGGCGTCATGCCGCTTTTCGGCTATGGCAGCCTGATGAAAAGCCAGGCACTGATGCCTACCAGCCACTTCATCAACTTGGCGACCTGGCACACCATCAATACCGTATACAGTCAGAAGGCACAGCTTGCCCTCAAGGACATGCGCTACGACGCTCAGGACACGGCCGGGATGGATCGGCTGTTCAAGCTGATCGAGCAGCGCGCCGGGCATTGGCTCGCAATTCAGGTGGAAAACAGCAAGATAGAGCTGACCCATGCCGATCGGTTGAACCTGAACCTGTCGCATATCGAGAAGGACTTGTCTGCTGAACTGACCCGCCCATTGTTCGAGGAGTCGATCGCTCAGCTATTGGCGCGTATTCAGGCAAGCGTCAATCAACTGCTGGCCTCGGCAGGCGTTTCCCATGAGCAGATCAATACGGTCTTTTATACCGGCGGCTCGAGTGGTATTCCGGCGCTGCGCCACAGCATTGACCAATTGCTGCCCCAGGCACGCAAGGCAGAAGGCGATCAGTTCGGCAGCATCGGTAGCGGTCTTGCCATCGAGGCCTTCAAGCGCTACGGCTAGGCTATACAGCAACCTGACCTATCAAGGCAGTTGAACTCGACCCATCGAAACAGGCTCAACTGGAAATATTCCTCATGGGCCTGTCCGGGCGAGACGCCTCTATCTACAAGGAGACCACCATGCCGCTCAGTATCACCGAGCTTCCAGCGTTTACCGTCATGGGCCTGGAGTACACGGGCGATGGGCAGGGCGGCAGCATTGCACAGCTCTGGCATGACGTTACGCATCGGCTAGCCGAGCTGCAATTGCCTAGCGCCCCGCAACAGTGGTTCGGTCTGACACTCGGTCCGCCCCCGGGTGCGCTGCGCTATCTGGCCGGTATAAAGGTCGACGAGAACACACCCGTACCGGAAGGCATGCTCCGTTACACGGTGCCTGCGCAGAAATATCTGCAGTTCACCCACATCGGAACGACAGACACGCTCCCAGATACCTACGAGTATCTGTATGCCCGCGTCCTGCCTGAGCGTGGTCTGGAACCCAAGAAAGCCGTCAGCTTCGAGCGGTACGACGAGCACTTCAAGGGGCCGGATAACCCAGCCTCTGAAGTGAACCTGTACATCCCGATCTACTAGGCCTTCCAATCAGCCTGTCAGAACATCACCGGAGCCTGTGATGATCACGCCACCATGGGCGGTTGCGCTGCCCAGGTAAGCCAGCGGCTGGCCATTGACGAATACGGTAGCACTTCCTACCGCCACGGTATCACCGCAAGCGCTGGAGTCACCGACACGCAAGGCAGGTAGGGAGTTGATCAGAACGTCGGGGGAGCCAGTCACGGTCGGGTTGGGGCCGTGGCCCGTCATGGGGCAGGCGTTGACGTCGGAGAGACGAGCAGCGGGGTTGGCCATGTGCGCTTTCCTTGTGGACATGAAAGCGCACACTTTACCGCGGATCAAGAAAAAATACCGTGCCCGTGCACAGAAACCCAAGCGTCTTTTTTCTTAGCCGGTGGCCTGTTCCTTGATACTGGACAGGTAGGTTCCTGTCGGTGGACGCTCACTGAAATAATGATGGATACCGCCAAAAATGGATTGGGCTAACGCCTTCTGATGACGTGGATTCAGAAGCTTCTGGCTGTCCCGATCATTCGACATGAAGCCGGTTTCCACTAGAATCGACGGTATATCCGGCGACTTGAGCACGGCAAAACCGGCTTGCTCGACGCGTTTCAGATGCAGACCTGTGACATTGGATAGGCTGTTCAGGACACGGTCTCCCAGATCGAGACTCGACGAGATCGTGGCATTCATGGACATATCCAGCAGTACGCCCGCCAGGACCGGATCCTTGTTTTTCAGGATCTCATTGGCACCAATCAGGTCGACATCGTTTTCCTTGTTGGCCAGCCAGCGTGCCGTTGTCGAGGTCGCCCCATGTTCGGACAGGGCATATACCGAAGCTCCTGAAGCCGTGCGGCGCGGCGCAGCATCGGCATGCACGGAGATGAACATGTCTGCGTTGTACTTGCGCGCAACATCCACACGCTTGCGCAGCGGAACGAAGAAATCATCGTTACGTACCAGCTTGGCCTTGTAGCCCTTCTGCTGATTGATCATGCGCGCAAGATTTTGCGCAATGATCAAGGCGACATCCTTCTCGCGGTCCCCGCGTTGGCTCAGCGCGCCTGGGTCTTTGCCACCGTGACCGGCATCGACGACCACAATAATGTCGCGGCCTTTGCCAGCCCTTGTCACAACGGGGGCTGATGCGAGCATTGCCTCAGGCTCCGGTACAGGGATGCTCGGTACCTGGGCAGGCTTGAGATCCAGCACCAGACGATGCCCTGCATTCTCGGCAGGCCCGAGCAGGAAGCTATCCAGGGTAACCGGCTGGGAAAGTTCGAGGACGACACGGGTATCGGATGAGCCGAACGGGGCACTTCGAATGGAGCGCACCGGGGTATTCTTGAGCGGCACATTGTTGAGTGCGGCTACCTGTTGCGTATTGGCTAGATCCAGGATGATCCGGTCAGGCGCACTAAGTCTGAACGTCTTGAATCGGACAGGGCCGCTCAGATCGAAAACCAGGCGAAATTTATCCGAATCCAACCAGGCGCGTGCGCTGGTCAGACGCTGAGGAAGCGCCAGCACTGGAAAAGCAGCGGGTAGTGTCAGGCTGGCCAGGAGCAGGTTGAGCAAGCGGCGGCGATTCATGCGACCCTCTGACGTAGCAAGTAATATTTTGAAATATTATAACGATACCAATACGGCGCATGTTTAGATAGCGCGCACGACGTCCAAATCAGTATTTCTTCCTTTTAAATCGGAAGGATAGGCACTTTTTTTAATGTCATCTATAGATAGACCAACAAGCCGACAAGGGGTCATTTCAGCGCGTAAACGGCAGACAGGACTCTTCTTGAGCAGTAGGAGGAATCAGTGTGCTGACCAACCGGCATTTCGAGTGCCAGCTTGAATAACGAGCTCAGATCGGCAAGCTGTTGAGTCTGCTCGACATTTGGCCGTGCGCTGTCAAAGTCCGTCGGCTTTCAGCCGAAGCGCATGGTCGGTGTAGAGCACTACCGGATTGATGCCATGCCCTATCGCACCGGCCAGTTGATTGATGATATCGAGGTGATCAAGCGGATAATCGGAGCGGATGACTTTCCCCAAATGTGAACTGAATCGCCCAACGAATCCATCGTTTTGATCTGCTTCCAGCTCGAAGCAGCGAGACAGGCGCACACACATGCTATGGGTAGGGTCGAGCCGATTGGCACCTCGGTCCGTCAGCTCCGGCACCAGAATGCCGGACCAGGAGTAATAATGGACGTCATTGACGACAGGAGCACCTTCACCGCCCCAGGTAGCGGGAAGTCCTTGCGGGTATTTATCGTTGAATGCTGCCACGCCTTCGGTAGTAAGTGACTCATGACTGGCAATCGCGCTCTGGGGATAACCATTACTGCGATCCAGAAAGGCCATGAACTTGGCCATGCATTGAACATACTCGGAGGCCAGATGCGCCTTCAGGCTACTGGTACGCATGGAGAGCTGGAGCATATCGGCCAGCTCCGACCCATGATTGGGACCTGCTACAGAGGTGACTGACGCAACCCGCTCAGGACGAATGGCGGCTGCGTAGCGCGCGGTCAGGGCTCCTTGACTGTGACCGATCAGATTGACCCGCTCGGCCTTGCTGTCGCGCACGATATCCTCGATAAGCGCAAGCAGCTGTTCCCCCCGCACTTCGTTGCTATGAGCACCGGAAAGCCGTACCGGATAGACCTTGACCCCCATGGACTCCAACGCCGAAACGATGCCATACCAGTATGGATAGCCTGCAATTTCCACAAACCCCAGCAGACCATGGACCAACACTAGCGGATAGCGGGTCAGGTTTTGATGCTCGCTCATGCCACTCCCAGAATTACCCTCTGACCAGTCAACCGTTGGATCTCAATCATCACGGTTGTTTCTTCCTAGGGTACGCCTCTTTATTTGAGACCGTTTCGTTGAACATCACGAATTCAGTGAATTTCTGGGCAACGGCACGCTCAAAGAAGTGACCGGTCATCAACGACCTTATAGGAGAATCATATGTACAAGAAGACACTCGCCGTTGTTGCTCTCGCTGCCGTGGCCGCTGGTTGTAGCTCCGTCAAGGAAAACGTCGATACGGCCAAGGATCGTATTGAATACCGTGAACAACCACTGGTTCGCGACGTGAAGACAGGCATGACCAAAGAGCAGGTGCTGCAGATTGGTGGTACCCCATCCACCCAATACACACGCAAGGTCAAACCAGGCTCCTGCAATAACTACGTACTCAACAGAGACGGCAAGGAGCAGGTGTTTTCGGTAGGCTTTGACAGCGCGGGTCGCGTCGATAGCAAAGGTTTCGAAACATGCGAATCGGCCGATCATTACTGATTAGCCGCTCTACGCTTTCGGTAACGACCGCTTCCGGTCGTGTCATGTCTGATACGACCGGATGGCGCGTATGAACAACGCGACATTTCGTTTCTACGCACGCCTCAATAACTTTTTACCTCCGGCTCGCCGCCAGCGCAGCTTTACGCTCAGCTGCAACCCGAATTCCACCGTCAAGCACATGATCGAGGCTCTGGGCGTTCCGCATCCAGAAGTCGAATTCATTCTGGTGAATGGTAAATCCGTAGGGTTTGACTATCTGATACAACAGGATGATCGGATAGCAGTCTACCCGCCCTTTTATCGGCTGGAAGTAGAAGATGCTGTCCCCTTGCGCGATCGGCTAACGGCGTTTCGCTTCATTGCCGATGCCCATATGGGCGCGCTAGCGCGGCTGTTACGACTGGCTGGATTCGATACGCTGTATTATCCGGCCATTCATGACAATGAAATTGCCAATTACTGTGCGCGAGAACCTTATATTGTCCTGACCCGGGACCGCGAACTGCTCAAGCGAAGCCAGATTGTCTACGGCTGCTACGTCCGCTCAAACAAGCCTGAGGCACAGCTGCGCGAAGTATTCGAGCGCTACAACCTGGCTGACCATGCTGCGCCCTTCAGCCGGTGCCTGGTCTGTAACGATACCCTTCATTCCGTCGATAAGAGTGTCGTCCTCGATAGCCTGCCGCCACTCGTGCGGGAGCGTCATGATTATTTTTTGAAATGCTCGGGCTGTGATCGTGTCTATTGGGAAGGCACCCACTGGGAGAACCTGCAAGCCCAGCTGAAAAGCCTGCTTAAACCAACGTCCGATACCTGATCAAGGAATCCTCATGCGCCTGTTAACCCTTCTGGCTGCCGGCCTGTTTGCACTCGCGTCCAAGCCCGGACATGCCGATGATTGGAAAACAGCCTGGACAGCCCCCGTGCAGGCAGCCTACCCCAACGGTTCGCCCATCGCCCAGCCAAAGCTGGAAGGTATTATTTCGGCTAGTGGGGCTCAGGATCAAAGTATCCGGCAGATCATTCGACCTAGTGTATGGGGAAGCCAGGCACGCCTGCGATTCTCGAATACCTTTGGCAACAGGCCCATTACCTTGCGCAGTGTCTATATCGGGCAACCTTTAGGGGGCGCAGCTCTGGTACCGGGCAGTAATCGCCCGGTCAGCTTTGACGGCCAGAGCGAAATTCAGCTTCAACCTGGTGAGACTCGCTGGACGGATCCGGTCCCGCTACCCAAAGCACCTTCCCACACCCTGGCGGTAAGCTTTCATCTCGCTGGGAACAGCGGCCCGCTGAGCTGGCATGCTGCAGCGCTCGCAACCTCCTATTTCAGTGTTCGCGGCACCGACCACGCCGCCGAGGAGCAGGAAAGCGCCTGGCCCTTTACTACGACCTCGACGTTCTTGCTCGACGCGGTTGATATCCAGGCACCAGACGTTGCGCGAGTCATCGTAGCCTTGGGCGATTCCATTACCGACGGTACCGGCTCAACACCCAATGGATATGACAGCTGGCCAGACATCCTGAATCGTCGCCTCGCCCAGTTGGCACCGGGACAGTACTCGGTAGTGAATGCTGGCATTTCTGGCAACGAGGTCGCAGGCCCTCTGAATGAAAGCACCCGGCAAGGCTACGGTGGCGGTCCATCTATCATGGATCGTCTGGAACGGGATGTATTAAGCCTTTCTGGTGTAACAGACGTTATCTGGATGGAAGGTATCAATGATTTTTCACCGGGTACTGGTGCGTCCGTCGAGGTCGTCGAGACAGCCATGCGCAATGCGATTGAACGTATGCGCAAAGCGTTGCCCGGTGTACGCCTTCACGGCGCGACCCTGACCAGCAGCCTGGCGGCCAATCCTGCAGACCCGGCCTTTCAGGAGCAGGATCAGAAACGTATGGCACTTAATCGCTTCATAAAGGAAAGCGGTCTGTTTGACTCGATCATTGACTTTGATGCGGCCACGCTCGATCCCACTACGGGCGGCCTGCGTGCAGAGTTCATTCCCAGCAGCGCAGGCGGCCCTGGCGATGGACTGCATCCCAACCGGGCAGGTTATGTGGCGATGGCAAATGCTATTGATCCAAAGATATTTGGCCTGCACGCAAACAAATGACGCCTTCTTGACCCGTGAAAGCGCAAGCCAAGACATACCCCTTGTCGTGCGCTTTCCTCTTTGAACAAATGCGGAGTAGAATCGGGAGATTCCCTCGCCATTATCCCCGGCGGGTCTGTGAGCCCAAGCCAGTCACGCGGAGATCCCGCGCTATCCGACCGGCCCAGAGCACGGCACTCGGTCCACTTCCGTTTGCTTTGCGCTCCATCCGCGCTCACGATAGCCCTGAGCCTATTCAATGCTCGCGTGCCCTAAGCCTCCACTGCTACCTTTACAGCTATACGGTGGATACGCCGCAGTGTTTGAACAGATTACCGTGATAAGCAAAGCCGCCCCGGAGAGCAGCCTCCATGCCTGATTACCGCTCGAAAACCTCCACCCACGGCCGCAATATGGCTGGTGCCCGCGCACTTTGGCGTGCCACCGGCATGAAGGACGAAGACTTCAAGAAGCCGATCATTGCGATAGCCAACTCCTTTACCCAGTTCGTGCCAGGTCATGTTCACCTAAAGGACCTGGGCCAGCTGGTCGCCCGCGAGATAGAAAAAGCCGGTGGTGTTGCAAAGGAATTCAACACTATCGCTGTGGATGACGGCATCGCCATGGGTCACGATGGCATGCTCTATTCCCTGCCGTCCCGTGAGATCATCGCTGATGCCGTGGAGTACATGGTCAATGCTCACTGCGCCGACGCGCTGGTATGCATTTCCAACTGCGACAAGATCACCCCCGGCATGCTGATGGCGGCCCTGCGCCTGAACATTCCGGTCGTATTCGTCTCCGGCGGCCCAATGGAAGCCGGCAAGACCAAGCTGGCCAGCCACGGCCTGGATTTGGTCGACGCTATGGTCATCGCCGCGGATAGCACCGCCTCTGATGAAAAAGTAGCCGAGTATGAGCGCAGCGCTTGCCCAACCTGCGGCTCTTGCTCCGGCATGTTTACGGCCAACTCCATGAACTGTCTGACCGAGGCCCTGGGCCTGGCACTGCCGGGTAATGGCTCGCTGCTGGCAACCCATGCCGACCGCAAGGAGCTATTCCTGCAAGCTGGCCGTACGGCGGTCGAGCTGTGCAAGCGCTACTATCAGGAGAACGATGCCTCTGTACTGCCACGTAACATTGCGTCCTATCAGGCATTTGAAAACGCAATGACGCTGGATATCGCGATGGGTGGCTCCACCAATACCATCCTGCACCTTCTGGCAGCGGCTCAGGAAGCCGAGGTCGACTTCGACCTGCGCGCCATTGACGCCCTGTCCCGTAAAGTACCCCAGCTGTGCAAGGTGGCGCCGAACATCCAGAAATACCATATGGAAGATGTTCACCGTGCCGGCGGGATCATGAGCATTTTGGGTGCACTGGCTCGCGGCGGTTTGCTCAATACGGATCTGCCAACCGTGCACAGCAGAACCCTGGGCGAAGCCATCGAGAAGTGGGACATCACGCTTACTCAGGACGAAGCGGTCAAGACCTTTTTCCGCGCAGGTCCGGCCGGTATCCCCACGCAGGAAGCCTTCAGTCAGGCGACTCGCTGGGACACCCTGGATGACGACCGCGCCGAAGGCTGCATCCGTAGCGTCGAGCATGCCTACTCTCAGGAAGGCGGTCTTGCCGTGCTGTATGGCAATATCGCGCTGGACGGTTGCGTGGTGAAAACGGCGGGCGTGGATGAATCCATCCATGTTTTCGAAGGCTCGGCAAAGATTTTCGAAAGTCAGGATGCCGCGGTGAAGGGCATCCTGAACGACGAAGTGAAAGCCGGCGATATCGTTATCATCCGCTACGAAGGTCCCAAGGGCGGCCCGGGCATGCAGGAAATGCTCTACCCCACCAGCTACCTGAAGTCCAAGGGACTGGGCAAGCAGTGCGCCCTGCTCACCGACGGCCGTTTCTCGGGCGGCACGTCAGGACTTTCCATCGGCCATGCTTCGCCAGAAGCGGCGGCTGGTGGTGCGATCGGCTTGGTGAAAGATGGCGACAAGGTACTGATCGATATCCCCAATCGCAGCATCAACCTACTGGTTAACGATGAGGAGTTGTCTCACCGCCGCATTGAACAGGACAAAAAAGGTTGGAAGCCTGCCACGCCACGTGCGCGCCGCGTGAGCACGGCGCTCAAGGCGTATGCCCTCTTGGCCACCAGTGCCGACAAGGGTGCCGTCCGTAACAAGGCGATGCTGGAAGACTGATCTGGGATCGTGTTGAGCACGCCGCCTTCGGGCGGCGTTTTTGTGTCTGTTCCGCAAAAAGCGCAGCCTCTCCACTGGTCTGGTTGGGACTCTCTTACTCTTGGCAAAAAGCCTGTTTCAGGCAAGATGGCGTCGCCTGTAGAACGTCTCCCTTTCTGCTCGATGATAGCCCTCCGACAGCATGGTAAATCGTTACCTTCGTATCTCATGGATGATTATGAATTGAGCCATTGCCCAGAACGACTACGCTTTCTATAGAGTCCTGTTTTAGACGCACCGCTGCTGTGCCGCGCCCGCAAGACGTGGCAGATCAATCGATAGTTGGAAACTTCGAGTGAACGATATGCCGGACACCAATGCCGAGCTCAGGGTAAAAAAGGATGTCAACACCGCCCCCTCGCCTTCCTCCTCCGCTGCTGAACTTGAGGCACGCCTGCAGTTCGCGCTCGATGTAGCGGATCTGGGTGAATGGGAACTGGACGTCGCTAGCGGAACGCTGACCTGTCTGCTGAGAAACGGGCCGGATTTCGGTACGTCCATACAGCCGGACACATGGGCGCTCGAGGAGTTTTTCGAGCGTATCCACACGGATGACCAAAGGCGTGTACGCCGCGTCATCGAAACGGCAGCGAAACGTGCCGAGCATTGGCATTTCGACTGCAGGTTACTGCTGTCAGACGGCCGCACTCGCTGGATCAGCGTCAAAGGCAAGGTGCTAAGCGACGCTGACAGCCTCCGGCTACGGGGCATTGCGTCAGACATCAGTGATCTGAAACGCACCGAGGCCCTGGCCAACGGTCAGCAGCAGGCACTGGCACAGGCCGTCGCGGGAGCCCCGCTCAAGCAGATTCTCGATACCCTGACCCGCTCTGCGGAAGAGCAGGCAGGTGGCAACATCTGGGCATCGGTCATGCTCATGGACACCGATGGCCTGCACCTGCGCTTTGGCTCGGCCCCCTCGCTCCCCCAATCGTTCAATCAGGCCGTAGAACGCATACCCATTGGCCCCCTTGCCGGCTCCTGTGGAGCGGCCGCGTATACCGGCGCCTCGACTATCGTCAGCGATATAGAGAACGATCCGCGCTGGGTTGAAGCCAAGTCTGTGGTGCTCGGTTATGGTTTCCGCGCCTGTTGGTCTCACCCGATCCTGTCATCCTCTGGAAGAGTATTGGGAACCTTGGCCTATTATTGCAGAGACGCGCGCGAGCCGAGCGATTCGGAGCAGGAGTCCATGCGCCTGCTGGTCAATACTGCGGCGCTGGTTATCGAGCGCGACCGGGAAACCACGGAACGCAAAGCGGCAGAGTTGGCGCTTCAAGCCAGCGAGCAGCGCTTTCGCTCACTGGTAAATGCTACAGGTGCCATCGTGTGGACGGCTTCGCCTACCCTGGAAATTGTTTCTCCTCAGCCGGACTGGTGTGCCTTTACCGGCCAGACTCAGGAGGAAATGCAGGGGTTTGGCTGGATGAACGTGGTTCACCCGGACGATCAGGAGCCCACCGCTGCGCTGGGAGCCAAAATGCTGCAGGACCGCCAGCCGGTATATGCCCAGTACCGGCTGCGCCGGGCCGATGGTCAATATCGCCATGTCAGTGGTTATGCCGTTCCCATTCTTGATACGGAAGGTCAGCTTATCGAATGGGCAGGCAGCTATACGGATGTCACCGAGCAGAAGCTGGCCGAAAGTCGCCTGCACCAGCTGGCCAACCATGACATGCTGACAGGGCTGCCCAACCGGGCGTACCTGAACGAGCATTTGCAGGCTCTGATCAATTTCACGCCGCTTAACAACTGCCTTGCCATCATGCTGATCGACCTGGACCGCTTCAAGCAGGTCAACGACTCGATGGGACATGATGCCGGCGACACAATGCTGCGCGAAGTGGCGCAGCGATTGAGGGCAGCGGTACCTCAGGGTGATCTGGTGGCGCGCCTGGGTGGCGATGAGTTTGTCGTGGTGGCTCACGCCCCGGAAGGTGAAACCTCCGTTCAAGCGGTGGCTGACGCCATCATCCGAGCGGTTGCGGCTCCGATCGAAATCAATGGCAGCCGTGTTTTTTCCGGTGCGTCGGTAGGGATAGGACTCTACCCTGAGCACGGCCATACCAAGGAACAACTGGTCCAGCATGCAGATATTGCGATGTATCGTGCCAAGGCGGCAGGAGGCCATTGTTGCCGTATCTTCTCAGAAGAAATGAGTATCGAAGCCAAAAACCGCATGGTGCTGGAAACGGCGTTGTACCACGCCCTGGAGCAGAATCAGTTTTCGCTTTACTACCAGCCGCGTATTCGACTGCCTGAGGGCACTCCCCAGGGCGTTGAGGTCTTGATTCGCTGGCATCACCCGGAGCGGGGATGGATTTCTCCTGTGGATTTCATTCCGATTGCCGAAGAGATTGGCATGATAGACGAGCTGGGACTGTGGGTTCTGCAAAAGGCCTGTCAGGAAATTCACGATCTGTCCAGTCGACTTGGGCAGTCGCTGGAACTGTCCGTGAACCTTTCACCCCTCCAGCTCAAGTCACCACATTTGAAGGGCAGGATAGAAGCGATTCTGCACACAACCAAACTGAGACCCTGTCACCTGGAACTCGAGTTGACCGAGGGGGCTTTCATTGAAGACATGGACGCCTCCAATCAGGCGCTCAGAGCGCTGAAAGCTTTGGGTGTCAAACTGGCAGTAGACGACCTGGGAACCCGCTACTCCGGCCTGTCCTATCTTAGGCGTTTTCCTATTGATACCGTCAAACTCGACCGCACGCTTATTACCCATCCCGCCGAAGGGTTGGACCGCTACGTGTTCATCAAGGCCATTACCGACATGGCCCATGCCTTAAACCTTGTTGTCGTGGCGGAAGGTGTGGAAGACGAAGAGACGCTCGAACTGCTCAAGCGCGCGAGTTGCGACGAGGCGCAGGGGTATTTTCTGGCCGAGCCACTGCCTCTGGAAGGCTTGTTCGATTTTCTGTCAGCAGCGCAGCACTCCCTGGCCTAACCTTCACGGTTTTCTTCAGTAACCGTTTAGATGACCCGACCTGCAAAGTGCTAGAGTGGCATGCAGGTACGTTAGAGGGGATTGCTATGAAGTGGGCAATTCTGGCGGTTGCGGTCTCAAGCCTGGGCGGCGTCACCCATGCCCAGGCAGACACCATACTCAAATGCGTCGACAAGGCAGGCCAGATCACGTTTACACAAGGCCATTGCCCATCTGATCAATCCCTGGCCGACCGTATCGAAGTTGATAACCCTCCACCAAGAGGCAGTGGCCCGGTCACCCGTATGGCCGACCCGACGCCACTAGTAGTGGAAAAGCCCAACACTAAGCCTCGAGACGAGACGTCTCGGCCAAGCACTCGCACACCGTCAGATGCTGATCGTTATTACGATCTCGACGATGATGACTATGATGTCCCGCCACCGATCCGGCAGGACCGCTACTATCCCTATCCAGAGCCCTATTACGATTATGGTGGACACCGTCCGCCCTGGCATCATTATCCCAGGCCAACCCCACCAACGCCCCAGCCAGCCCCCGAGCCCGCACCGCGCCCCAGCGTAACAGAGCGTGGACGCGCCGCGATCGAGCAGAAAAAGGCGCAGGTAGAAGCACAGAAAGCCGAGCGCAGGCGTCTGCTGGATCAGCGCTAGGACTCATCCCTGGCGCTATTCCAACCCGTCTAGCCTTCCCGGCAGTCTTCCCGGCTGTTGGTTTTAAGCAGGCGATACAGGTAAACAAGCACAATCACTGCCAGAACTATTTTGGAGGCCGGATCCAAAAGCGTCGCAACACGCTCGTATTCGGCATTCAGCAGGTAACCCGCCAGTGTCAGCACCGTTGTCCAGATCAGAGAACCCGCCAGGGTATATCCGGCGAAGCGACGAAACGGCATATGGGCAATACCGGCCGGTACAGAAATCAGGGTACGGATTGCCGGTACCAGGCGGCCAAAGAAGACAGCCTTACTGCCATGCGACCTGAACCAGAGAGAGGCCTCACTGACGTCCTTGGCCGAAAGAGTCAGCCAGCGCCCGTAACGCTGCGCCAGCTTGCGCATGCGCGCCTCTCCCCATACCGCACCAGCGTAATACCACGGTAGCGCGCCCAGAAAGGACCCCAGCGTTCCCGCCAGCACCACGCCGATGAAATTCAGCTCCCCTCTCGCCGCTAGAAACCCTGCCAGCGGCATAATGACCTCCGATGGAATAGGCGGAAACACGTTTTCCAGAAACATGAGCAAAAGAATGCCCAGGTAACCCCCCTGTTGAATTAACCCTGTGATCGCGTCAAACACGCAAAAGCCCTCGGTAAAAGAAGAAGGTATGGGCAACCTGGCTGCTGGATCTGCATGGCATGACTGCTGAAGTGCTTGCCATGAAGCCCGGCGGGATTGGAGTAGTGAATGCCAAGCGCCTGTCATCAGAACAAGGCCTAAGACCCTGGATACTGGTAAAGTTAGGCCGTGGGACTTTCGTCTTTATTACTGAACGTTAACGCCATGCCCAAGGCGCATGGCAGCAACCTGCCCTATCGCCCGTCTTTTTTATGAGATGAAGACTGTGCGGCGCATCACCGGAACAGTACACTTGCCGCCTTTTGCGGAACCGCTACATGAGCCAGCCGGACGCCTCTCCCTCCCGCCATGAACTGGTCTACGGTCTCGACGATCGGCCTCGCCTGCCTATCGCCCTGCTCGCTGCGTTGCAGCATCTGCTGGCGATCATCGTGCCTATCGTCACTCCAGGCCTTCTAATTTGCCAGGCACTGGGTGTCTCACCACGGGATACCAACCTGATCGTGTCCATGTCCCTGGTGATTTCAGGCATTGCCACGTTCATCCAGTGTCGCCGTTTCGGCCCGTTCGGAGCAGGGCTACTAATCGTTCAGGGTACCAGCTTCAACTTTGTCGGCCCCTTGATCGCTGGCGGCGCGCTGATGGTTAAGCAAGGCACGCCGGTCGAAGCCGTAATGGCTGCCATTTTTGGCGTGGTCATGGCAGGCTCTTTCGTCGAGATGGGTATCTCCCGGATATTGCCTTTCGTGAAGCGCCTGATTACTCCGCTAGTAACCGGCATCGTGGTGCTGATGATTGGTCTTACCTTGATCAAGGTCGGACTCATCAGTATGGGCGGCGGCTTCTCAGCCATGAGCCAGGGCACCTTTGCCAACGGCGAGAATCTGCTGCTGTCCGGTGTGGTGCTGGCAATCATCGTCGTGCTCAACCGCGTTCGCGTGGTATGGGTGCGTAGCGCGGCCATCGTCATTGCGCTCCTGGTCGGCTACGGCCTGGCGGCCTATCTGGGACGTCTGGACTTTACCGGCATGCATGAAGCGCCTCTGTTCCAGGTGCCGGTTCCCCTGCATTTTGGGCTGGGTTTTTCCTGGGCACTGTTCGTTCCCATGCTGGTGATCTATCTCGTCACCTCCCTGGAAGCCATCGGTGACGTGACCGCAACCAGTAAAGTGTCCCGCCAGCCGGTAGAGGGTCCGGTCTGGATGGCTCGGATCAAGGGCGGTGTACTGGTCAATGGAGCCAATTCCTTGTTGGCCGGACTGTTCAACAGCTTTCCCAGCTCAATCTTTGCGCAAAACAACGGCGTGATCCAACTGACGGGTATCGCCAGCCGCCACGTCGGGCTGTGGATTGCCGTCTTTCTCGTTCTGCTCGGCCTGTTTCCAGCCGTTGCTGGCATTATTCAGGCCGTACCAGAGCCAGTATTGGGTGGCGCCGCACTGGTGATGTTTGGCGCCGTTGCAGCTTCGGGGATCAACATTCTGGCCGGCATTCAGTTGGACCGCCGTGCCCTGTTGATTATTGCCGTTTCCCTGGCACTGGGTCTGGGTGTGTCCCAGGTCCCTGAGTTTCTCGCCCACATGCCAGCAGCGCTACGTGATGTGCTGAATTCAGGTGTGGCCACAGGAGGGCTTTGCGCTCTGATCATGAACTGGTTCCTGCCAGACAGCACCACAGACATAGCACAGGAATAAAGGGCGCTTGTGATCGACGCCTGCACTGGGCGTCGATCACACTCATTCAACCCTTACACACTTTATCGGTCAAAGGTTATACAGACCCAGCCTGTGTACGGGAGAACCATGCCTGCCTCCAACCATCCGATTTTTCGCATTGGCGTTATCGCCGATACGCACAACCTCCTGCGTCCCGGCGCATTGAGTGCACTTGAAGGGAGCGACCATATCATCCATGCCGGTGATATCGGCAAGCCCGAAATCCTTGAGCGACTTCGGGAAATAGCTCCCCTTACCGTCGTCCGCGGCAATAACGACACGGACGACTGGGCCCAGACCCTACCTGAAACAGCTACGCTTCGTTTTGGCGAGGTCGATCTCTACGTGATCCACATCCTCCAGGATCTGGTGATTGATCCGGCGGCCGAAGGTATTCGCGTTGTAATCTGCGGGCATTCACATAAGCCAAAACGGGAGGAGCGCGAGGGCGTGCTCTACTTCAACCCAGGCAGCCCTGGCCCTCGCCGCTTCAAGCTGCCTGTCTCTCTGGGACGCCTGACCATACAGGGTACTGAGGTCAACGCCGAACTCATTACCCTGGAAGTCTAGTCAGGGCCTTCACAGCGAAGGCCTGGCCAGCGGCACCGGGCTGCGATGACGCTGCCCGGCACAGGCAAAGTAGATCACCCCACCAAGTGCCGAACCGGTAAACCAGCCGTAATCGTAAAACCAGGTCATGACACCCGTTGTCAACGCCATGAGCGTCAGCACGACAGGAATACCGAACGCAACGAAACCCGCCACGTTGTAGGCTGGGTAATAGTCGTCACAGTATAACCCGGCCAGATCAAGCTGCTGCTTTTTCACGATGAAGTAGTCCACCACCATGATGCCGGCGATGGGTCCCAGAAGACTGGAGTACCCCAGCAGCCAGTTCGAGTACACGCTCTCCAAGCTGACATCCGAGACAATCCAGCCTAGTTTCTTGAGCAGTTCATGGGCCATCAGCGCCAAGCCCACCAACCCAGTTATCAATACGGCTCGGGTCCGATTGATGAGCCGGGGCGCAAGATTCTGGAAATCATTCGTGGGCGAAACGATATTGGCAGCTGTATTGGTCGACAGCGTCGCAACTACGATCAAGGCCATGGCCAAGGCGACCCAAACAGGGCTCTGGATATGACCGATAAGCGAAACCGGATCAGACACCGTCTCGCCCACCAGGGCCGCCGAAGCGGCCGTCATTACCACGCCCAGGGAGGCAAACAGGAACATGGTGACCGGCAGGCCAATTACCTGCCCTATGATCTGATCCTTCTGGCTTCTGGCATAGCGACTGAAGTCTGGAATGTTCAGCGAGAGAGTCGCCCAGAAACCCACCATGGCAGTCAGGCCTGCCAGAAAATACTTGGTCACCCCCTCGCCTTCCGGTCGTTTGGCTGGCTGGGACAGGAGCTCCGTCATCGACACATGGGGCATCGCCCACATCAGAAGACCGACCCCGACAAGTAACAGGAGCGGCGCAGACAAGGTCTCCAGCCACTTGATTGACTCGGCGCCTCGAATGACCACCCATAGATTGGCCGTCCAGAACACCATGAAGCCAATGACCTCACCCGTACTGCCCAAGGCCTTCCAGCCCTCGAAAAGTGACCCGAGAAACAGGTGAATCGCCAAACCGCCAAACATTGTCTGGATGCCAAACCAGCCGCAGGCCACGACTGCTCGAATCAGGCAGGGCACGTTCGAGCCCAGAATACCAAAGGAGCTGCGCAGGAGGACCGGAAAAGGAATCCCGTACTTGGTGCCTGGAAATGCATTCAATGTCAGGGGAATCAGCACGATCAGGTTGGCCAGCAGAATGGTAACCAGCGCCTCGCCCACTGATAATCCAAAATAAGCCGTCAGTACGCCACCCAGGGTGTACGTGGGTACGCAGATGGCCATGCCCACCCACAGCGCTGCGATATGCCACTTATTCCAGGAACGCTCCGCTACCTGAGTAGGCGCCATGTCGTGGTTATAACGTGGGCTGTCCAGAACATCCGGGCCGGCATGAAGCTCATGAAGACCATCGCGCACAATCACTTCGGATCTGTTGTATGGCATGGCATGCTCTCCCTGTTTTCTCTCATAGGGGTGAGTAGGTCCTGCTAGCAGGCTGATCGCCCTTTCTCTCAATAAGCGTGCCGGAACCGTGATCGAAAACAGTCAGGGGAGCGGGCCTTGCGCTAAGTCCTTGATATCACACCTGGAATATTGGTTTGCCTAGCAAGGCAATGGCAGCTGATCACCGAAGCGAAGCGTCCTAACAGCGTTGTCAGGAATCAAACTGGTGCAGAAAAAAGGCAGTGTGATCGCTTGCAAGCGTTGCAAAAGCAACCAACTCATTGATTAAGTTCAGAAAAGCCAAGCCATAGCCTGTGCAACAATTTGGTGAGCGACGATCACCAAGGCAGCGCCGGATACCCTTTATTCCTGACAGCTACGTTAGGAATGCTCAAGGCTCCAGACCAATTCCTCGCAGGATAACCGCCGTCACCGTCTGTACAGCCTGCTCGAATTGCCGATCGCTCAAGGGCATATGGCCGTTGATTAAGTCGATCTGATAATTGAAATCTGCATAGTGCTGGGTCGAGGCCCAGAGCAGATAAGCCGGCTCTACCGGCAGGATACGTTTGTCATCCACCCACTGCTTGATCTTGGCCTGCTTGAGTCTGGCCCACTCCATCAGGTGTTCATCCAGAGCGGCCCCAGCAGCGGTGCACCATGCATGATTTCGTTGGCCCAGATCTTTGAGCCATAAGGGCGAGTACGGGAGTGGTTCATCTTGGCGCGGATATAGCTCGTCAGCACTACCCGGGGATCATCGAACTGCTCGAAACAGATGGCATCCTGTTTCCAGAGTTCCAGTAATCCGAGCACCACCTCACGGTACAGGTCATCCTTGGTCGAGAAGTAATAATGCAGGTTCGACCGCGGCAGCTCTGCTTCCTGGGCAATATCGCCCATGGAAGCAGCACCAAACCCTTTCTCGGCAAACACCTTTTCGGCAGCCAGCAATATCTTCTGCGTATTCCTGCGGCGGATCTCGATCTTGTGATTAGCCATGGCATTTCCGATACGAGCAGTAAACGCCAAGGCTACCCCAAGGTCTGTCGCGAACCTAGAGCGACTCAGGCGCCCTTTTCTTCATCCTTGAACTGATCTTCGATGTACGTGATCTTCGTCTTGCCATGGGGAGTCGGATTACCCTCCTCGTCCAGGTTGACAAAGACGATCTTGTCGATGGTCAGAATGCTCTTGCGGGTAATC
The DNA here is from genome assembly GCF_000478505.2 of Pseudomonas sp. HPB0071. Classification (NCBI taxonomy): domain Bacteria; kingdom Pseudomonadati; phylum Pseudomonadota; class Gammaproteobacteria; order Pseudomonadales; family Pseudomonadaceae; genus Pseudomonas; species Pseudomonas sp. HPB0071. The sequence continues at coordinate 1,059,726 of NZ_KI517367.1, forward strand.
TTGTTGCGGACTTCACAGCGCAGGGTAATGGAGCTGCGGCCAAATTCAGTAGCCGTGATCCCTAGCTCGATGATGTCACCGATACGCGATGCGCTGACAAAATTGATCTCGGAAATATATTTGGTGACGACCCGCTGGTTGCCCAACTGAACGATGGCATAAATCGCAGCCTCTTCGTCTATCCACTTCAGCAGGCTGCCGCCAAACAGAGTGTTGTTGGCGTTCAGATCCTCGGGCTTTACCCACTTGCGTGTATGGAAATTCATGTCGTCTCCTTGAGTAATAGCGGTCCACAAGCTTAACCCCTTCCGCCGGTTAGAGAAGCCACCAAAGCGGTCGTTCCTCTCTATGCAGTCAATTACTGATCATCATGAATCCGGTACACCTACAAAGCCTGGGGATTGCCCGCTATACTTCGAGCCCATGGCGATTTTCAAATCGCCACCCGCCATCCTACCGAGGGGCGCTGCAGCAGGGTTTCCCTGTCAGGCTCGGGGGAGCGTAGCCGCAGGCCTAGCCTGCACACGCATCAACGGCGCCCATTCGCATTTACAGCTGTCCTGCAGCGGCACGTTATCGCCGGGGCAGCCAACAACTTCGAACGAATGGAGAGCTTAATGAGCGCTGTTATCACGCCTGCCGGTTTCAACGACTACAAGGTTGCCGACATTTCCCTGGCTGACTGGGGCCGCCGCGAAATCATCATCGCCGAGTCCGAAATGCCAGCCCTGATGGCCCTGCGTCGCAAGTACGCCGGCGAGCAACCGCTCAAGGGTGCCAAGATCCTGGGCTGCATCCACATGACCATCCAGACTGCCGTGCTGATCGAAACACTGGTCGCGCTGGGCGCTGAAGTGCGTTGGTCCTCCTGCAACATCTTCTCTACCCAGGATCAGGCCGCAGCCGCCATTGCCGCTGCCGGTATTCCTGTCTTTGCCTGGAAAGGTGAAACCGAAGAAGAATACGAGTGGTGCATCGAGCAGACCATCCTGAAAGATGGCCAGCCTTGGGATGCCAACATGGTCCTGGACGATGGTGGCGACCTGACCCAGATCCTGCATGACAAGTACCCGCAGGCCCTGGAAAAAATTCACGGCGTTACTGAAGAAACCACTACTGGTGTACATCGCCTGCAGGACATGCTGAAGAAAGGCACCCTGAAGATCCCGGCGATCAACGTCAATGACTCCGTTACCAAGAGCAAGAACGACAACAAGTACGGCTGCCGTCACAGCCTGAACGACGCCATCAAGCGCGCTACCGACCACCTGCTCTCCGGCAAGCAGGCGCTGGTTGTCGGCTATGGCGACGTAGGCAAGGGTTCTGCTGCCTCCCTGCGCCAGGAAGGCATGATCGTAAAGGTGTCCGAGGTCGACCCGATCTGTGCCATGCAGGCCTGCATGGACGGCTATGAAGTCGTTTCGCCCTACAAGAATGGTCAGAACGATGGCACCGAAGCCTGCGTTGATGCCGACCTGCTGGGCAAGATCGACCTGATCGTCACCACAACCGGCAACGCCAACGTCTGCGACGCCAACATGCTGAAAAAGCTGAAGAAGCGCGCCGTGGTGTGCAACATCGGCCATTTCGACAATGAAATCGATACAGCCTTCATGCGCAAGAACTGGGGCTGGGAAGAAGTGAAGCCGCAGGTTCACAAGATTCACCGCACCGGTAAGGACATCGATCCGGCCAACGATGATTATTTGATCCTGCTGGCCGAAGGTCGCCTGGTCAACCTGGGCAACGCAACCGGCCACCCAAGCCGCATCATGGACGGCTCCTTTGCCAACCAGGTTCTGGCGCAGATGCACTTGTTCAACGAGAAGTTTGCCGACCTTCCTGTAGTCGAAAAGACCAAGAACGTCACGGTCATGGTTCTGCCCAAGAAGCTGGACGAAGAAGTGGCGCTGGAAATGGTCAAGGGCTTCGGCGGTGTCGTGACACGTCTGACCAAAGAACAGGCGGACTACATCGGCGTTGAGCAGGACGGCCCGTTCAAGCCGGAAACCTATCGCTACTAAGCGGTAGGCATCAATCGACACGGAGAAGGTCTTCCCCTTCTCCTCGGCAGTTCAGGACAACACCGCCCAAGCGGCGGTGTTTCTTGAGGAAGCGCCAATGCGCTCCAGGGATTACCCATGACTCGTACCACACCCAACGTCAGTTTCGAGTTCTTCCCGACGAAGACCGAAGCCGGCCACGAAAAATTGCTCAATACTGCTCGCCAGCTGGCCGGCTACTCCCCAGAATTCTTCTCCTGCACTTATGGTGCTGGCGGCTCGACCCGGGACCGTACCCTCAATACCGTTCTTCAGCTCGACAGCGAGATTCGGATTCCTACAGCGCCCCACCTCTCCTGCGTAGGCGACTCCAAGGCCGAATTACGGGACCTGCTGATTCGCTACCGTGAAGCGGGCATCACGCGTATTGTGGCACTGCGCGGTGATCTTCCTTCCGGCATGGGGATTTCCGGCGGCGAACTGCGTTACGCCAACGAGTTGGTCAGCTTTATCCGCGAAGAAACCGGCGATCATTTCCACATTGAAGTTGCCGCTTATCCGGAAGTTCATCCCCAGGCACGCAACTTCGAAGCCGATCTCGCCAATTTTGTTCGCAAAATCAAGGCTGGAGCCAACGGCGCGATCACACAATACTTTTTTAATGCCGACAGCTACTTTCATTTTGTCGACAGAGCGTGCAAGCTAGGCGCAGACGTACCCATCATTCCTGGCATCATGCCGATTACCAACTACAGCAGCCTGGCTCGCTTTTCCGAAGCCTGTGGCGCCGAAATCCCACGCTGGATTCGCAAGCAGTTGGAAGCGTATGCTGACGATGTCAAAAGCATTCAGGCGTTTGGCCAGGAAATCGTGACAGACATGTGTGAACGCTTGCTGGCCGGCGGAGCGCCTGCCCTGCACTTCTACACATTGAATCAGGCTGAACCCAGCCTGGCCATTTGGAATAACCTTGGCTTTAAAAGCTGAACATCATCGCCTGGAGCCATTTTCCAGCCTTCCACCCAGCGCAGGGCGGTAGCGTGTGGAGAAGACGAACACATTATTGTCGTCCGTTTCAGGCGAAACCGCGCCCCAACGTCGGCGGGACGCCGACTTAGTAGACAGGAACCCCGCATGTCCTTCACTTCCCTCGGTCTCTCCGAGGCCCTATCCCGCGCAGTAAACGACGCGGGTTATGTCAACCCGACTCCCGTTCAACAACGGGCCATTCCCGCTGTACTGCAAGGCCGTGACCTGATGGTTGCCGCCCAGACCGGTACTGGCAAGACGGGTGGATTCGCCCTCCCCGTTCTCGAGCGGCTCTTTCCGAACGGACAACCTGACGGCAAAAAAGCCGGTCCGCGCCAAGCCCGTGTGTTGGTATTGACGCCTACCCGGGAGCTGGCCGCCCAAGTGCATGATAGTTTCAAGATCTATGCACGCGACCTTCCCATGCGTAGCACCTGCATCTTTGGTGGTGTTGGCATGAAGCCCCAGGTCACTGCGCTCTCCAAGGGCCTTGACGTCCTGGTAGCGTGCCCTGGTCGTCTTCTGGACCTTGCCGGTCAGAATAACGTCGATCTGTCAGCCATCGAGATTCTCGTGCTGGACGAAGCTGACCGCATGCTCGACATGGGCTTCATTCACGACGTGAAGAAGGTTCTCGCCCTGCTTCCCAAAGAACGGCAGAACCTGCTGTTTTCGGCAACGTTCTCCAAAGACATTACCGATTTGGCCGACAAGCTCCTGCGTAATCCCGAGCGCATCCAGGTCACGCCGCCAAACACCACGGTCGAACGTATCGAGCAGCGTGTCTTCCGTATTGCCGCTGCCCAGAAACGCGCCTTGCTGGCTCATCTGATTACTCTTGGCGCCTGGGAACAAGTGCTGGTCTTCACACGGACCAAGCACGGTGCCAACCGCCTGGCCGAATACCTGAACAAGAACGGCCTTCCGGCTGCGCCTATCCATGGAAACAAGAGCCAGAACGCACGTACCAAAGCGCTGGCCGACTTCAAGGACAATTCCATTCGCGTGCTCGTAGCAACCGATATTGCCGCTCGCGGTCTGGACATCGACCAGCTTCCCCATGTCGTCAACTTCGAGTTGCCGAACGTGGAGGAAGATTACGTACACCGCATCGGCCGTACAGGTCGTGCCGGTCGTAGCGGCGAAGCCATATCCCTTGTGTCTCCCGACGAGGAGAAACTGCTGCGCGCCATCGAGCGCCTGACCAAGCAGAACATCCCTGACGGTGACATGCAGGGCTTTGACCCTGCCAGCGCACCGGTTGAGAAAGTGGAAGCGCGTGAGCCACGCGAGCCCCGCCGCCAGGCACGACAGCCACGTGCACCCCGCAAAGAGCAGCCTGCAAGAGCAGCGGAAGGTGAAGTTTCTGCTGAACACGCAGCACCACAGCACGAGGAGCGGCAGGCACGCCAGCCACGGCGTGGCCGCCAGCAGAACCAGAGTCAGGGTCAGGACCAGGCACGCGCCGGTAGAAACAAGCCACGCCAGGAGCGCAGCGGCGAGCGCCAGCCCCAGCAGACAACTCAGAGCCCCCAGAACCGCGATCCGGAAGAGTTTCTGGATGACGATTTCGATAACTTTGGTAACCGGGTCGATTATGTCAGCCCTTATCAAGGCAAGAATCGCCGTAATGGTGGTCCGCGTCGTCCAGGTCAAGGGCAACCGCCGCGTACCCATAGCCAAGGCGCAGCGACTTCAGGCGCTACGGCTCAAGCACGCCCGCCTCGTCCTAGACAAGGTGCGGCCAATGCCAGCAACGCGCCTGCAACCGATAGTCGTGGCCCAGCTCAGAACAAGCGTCGCAACAAGCCGGCCGGACAACGTCCCCGTCAGGAGAATCGTCCTTACCAGCCACGCGAACCCCGTGAGCCGCGTCCCGCTATGACAGAGGAGCGTGCACCCAACAAGCCGCAACCTCGCATTCTGCACAAGCCTTCTCGTGCAGACCGCATGCTGACGCCTGAGCAGCTGGATTCGCTCCAGGTTCGTCCAAAGGCTGAAAAGCCTGCCTTGCTGACACGTAATCGCTCGGCTGACTCTGACGCTTGATGCGTTTTCCCTCCAGCGCAGGCTGGAGGGAAAAATAGGCATAAAAAAAGCCGACTCAATCGAGTCGGCTTTTTCATGTCTGCCTTACTAGCGCTTTGATGTGATTGCGGGCGTCGCACTGACGTTGTTATCCGTCGTACGCTCCAACCAGCCACCGCCTAACGCCTTGTACAGCGTCACACTGCTGCTGAGCTGATTAAGGCGGTCTGCGAGCAGCTGCTCCTGAGCCGAATATAAGGATCGCTGCGCATCAAGCACAGTCAGGTAGTTATCGATGCCCTGACGGTAACGCTTCTCAGCCAGATCGTAATACTCCTGACTTGCCGTCACCAGATCACGCTGGGCCTGAAGCTGGTCATCATAGGTTCCCTGTGCAGCTAGAGAATCAGACACTTCCCGGAAGGCTGTCTGGATGGCTTTCTCATACGCAGCGATATTGATGTCCTTCTGGATCTTGGCCGCATCGAGGCTTGCCTTCAGACTACCGGCGGTAAAGATCGGGATATTGATGCTGGGTGCGAATGTCCAGTATCCCGAATGGGCATCAAACAAGCCAGAAAGCTCCCGGCTACCCGTTCCACCCTGGGCGGTCAGGCTGATGCTTGGGAAGAACGCTGCCCTGGCGGCTCCAATATTGGCATTGGCTGCCTTGAGGTTAAGCTCGGCCTGCAAAACATCCGGACGGCGCTGTAACAGCTGCGACGGCAAGCCAGCTGGCAGCTTGGCCAGCAGGTCATTGTCATCCAGGCTCTTGCCGGCCGGTAGATCGGTCGGCAAGGGCGCGCCCAACAGCAACCCCAGCGCATTGCGATCCTGCGCCTCCTGACGAGTGTACTGCGCAAGACTCGCCCGAGCGCCCTCCAGCGCCGTACGGGACTGACGTAGATCCAGACCGCTACCCACCCCATTATCCAGCAGACGCTTGGTCAGATCGAATGAGCGCTGATAAGCGTCCAATGTATCGCGGGTAAGCTGGAGCAATTTCTGATCGGTTTTCCAGGTGAAGTAGGCGTTGGCCACTTCGGAAATCAGGCTGATCTGGGTACTGCGCCGCGCCTCAACGGTTGCAAAATAACTTTGTAAGGCCTGCTCATTCAGACTGCGCAGCCGACCGAACAGATCCAGCTCATAGGCCGACATGCCAAGCGTTACCGTGTATTGGCTGTTGATCGAGCCGCTACGAGAGCTTCCCGCGCCAGCCTGACCAGTGTTTTGCAGCAACTCCTGGATCGCCGCTGCCGAGCTCATGTCTGCCGGCGTACGCGTCCGCGAACCATTGGCATTGACGCCAATGGTCGGGAACAGCTCTGCACGCTGGATACGATACTGCGCCTGATACAGGCGAACATTCAGAGCCGCCTGCCGCAGATCACGGTTGTTATCCAGAGCGACTTGAATTAGACGCTGCAATTGCGGATCGCTATAGAACTCACGCCAGCCAATATCGGCCGTGTATTCCGAACCACTGCTGGTTGGATTGCCTTTGTACGCCTCGCCTTGCGGCCAAGCGTTTTCCACAGGCGATGCAGGCCGCTCGTAGTCGGGAATCAGGGTGCAGCCCGAAAGCAGCACTGCACCTATTGCGATGGATAAAAGAGACTTCTTCATACTCAATGTCTTCCCTCGGCGCCTGATTCCTGATCACGTGAAGCCTTGTCCTTGAACAAACTGCTGACCACGACGTAGAACATGGGAATCCAGAAGATCGCCAAAACGGTTGCGGTTACCATCCCGCCAATCACGCCCGTACCAACCGCATGCTGACTACCGGAGCTGGCACCATTGGAGATGGCCAGCGGAACCACGCCCAAGATAAAGGCCATGGACGTCATGATAATCGGGCGTAGACGCATCCGTGCGGCTTCTACGGCGGCATCGACGATGTTCTTGCCGCCCTCGTGCAACTCCTTGGCAAACTCCACGATCAGAATCGCGTTCTTGGCTGACAAACCAATGGTGGTTAGCAGGCCCACCTGGAAGAACACGTCGTTTGCCAAACCTCGGAAGTAGGTAGCCAGGAGCGCACCGATCACGCCCAGCGGTACTACCAGAATGACCGCAATCGGGATCGACCAGCTCTCATATAGTGCTGCCAGGCAGAGGAAGACCACTACCAGGGACAAGGCATACAAGGCAGGTGCCTGCGAACCTGAAAGTCGCTCTTCGTACGACATGCCGGTCCAGGCAATACCAACGCCCTGCGGTAGCTCCTTGGCCATGTTCTCGATTTCGGTCATGGCATCGCCCGTACTGTAACCAGGCGCAGGAGAGCCCTGGATCTCGACAGACGAGATACCGTTATAACGCTCAAGCTTGGGTGAACCGTAGACCCACTCGCCATGGGCAAAGGCCGATACCGGCACCATCTCGCCATTGCTGTTACGTACGTACCACTTGCTCAGATCTTCCGGGTTCATCCGTGAATCGGCTTCGCCCTGTACATACACACGCTTTACGCGGCCTCTGTCGATGAAGTCATTGACGTAACTGGAGGCCCAGGCAATTGACAAGGTCTGGTTGATATCGGTCTGGGACAGACCTAGCGCACGGGCCTTTTCATCGTCGATGATCAGCTTGTACTGCGCTTCGTCATTCAAACCATTGGGGCGAGTCTGAGTCAGCTTCGGATTCTGTGCCGCCATGCCCAGCAATTGATTCCGCGCCTCCATCAACTTCTCATGGCCAAGGCCGGAGTTGTCCTGAAGATAGAAGTCGAAACCGGTAGCGTTACCCAGCTCAAGTACCGCTGGCGGAACGATGGCAAAGATCATGGCATCCTTGATCTGCGACAGATAACCCATGGCGCGTCCGGCTACAGCACTGGCGCGGTCCTTGGCATCCGGACGATCTTCCCAAGGCTTGAGCTGAACGAATGCAAGGCCGGAGCTCTGACCACGGCCGGCAAAGCTGAAGCCGTTGACCGTAAACATGGAGCTGACTGCCGACGGCTCGTTCTTCATCATCATTTCGCGCATCTGATCCAGCGCAACCTGGGTACGTGCCGCAGACGATCCGGTTGGTGTGGTTACCTGCACGAAAATTACGCCCTGGTCTTCCTCAGGCAGGAAGGATGATGCAATGCGGGTAAACATGAACGCCATGCCAGCCAGAATGACGACATATACCAGCAGGAACGGTACCTTGTGACGGATAACAGTAGCGACGCTGCGCTCATAACGGTTGACGCCACTGTCGAACTTGCGGTTGAACCAGCCAAAGAAGCCGCGCTTCTCGTGATGGTTCTTGTCGACCGGCTTGAGGATCGTGGCACACAGCGCTGGCGTCAGGATCAAAGCAACCAGCACCGATAGGGCCATAGCGGAAACAATGGTAATCGAGAACTGCCGGTAGATCACCCCGGTCGAGCCGCCAAAGAAGGCCATCGGCACGAATACCGCTGACAGCACCAGAGCGATACCCACCAGCGCGCCCTGGATCTGGTCCATGGACTTGCGGGTCGCTTCCTTGGGACTTAGCCCCTCTTCCGCCATGACCCGTTCGACGTTTTCCACCACAACGATGGCATCGTCCACGAGCAGACCAATCGCCAGCACCATCCCGAACATGGTCAGGATATTGATGGTAAAGCCTGACGCGAACAGGATACCGAACGTACCCAGTAAGACGACCGGAACTGCAATAGTCGGGATCAAAGTGGCTCGGAAGTTCTGCAGGAACAGATACATCACGAGGAATACCAGCAGAATCGCCTCGCCCAGTGTCTTGACCACCTCATGAATGGAGGCAGTTACTACAGGTGTAGTGTCGTACGGGTACACCACTTCCATGCCTTCAGGCATGAACGGCTTGAGTCGTTCAATGGTCGCACGAACGGCCTTGGACGTATCCAAAAGGTTAGCCCCAGTTGCCAGACGCAGCGCCATACCCGACGCAGGCTTGCCGTTGAACTGGGCGTCGATCGAATAATTTTCACCGCCCAGCTCGATACGTGCGACGTCACGCAGCCGCACCTGGGAACCATCGGGATTGACCTTCAGGAAAATGTTACCGAACTGCTCTGGGGTTTCCAGACGGGTACGGCCAATGATCGTAGCGGTGAGCTGCTGGTTTTCAACGGCAGGCAAACCGCCCAGCGAGCCCGAAGCCAACTGGACGTTCTGGCTCTGAATGGCATTGGAAACATCTCCGGGAATTAACTGATATTTATTCAGTTTGGCCGGATCCAGCCAAATACGCATGGCGTACTGCGAGCCGAAGACCTGGAAATCACCTACACCCGGGGTCCGCGCGATGGGGTCACGCATGTTGGATACGATGTAGTTGGACAGATCCTCACGAGTCAGGGAGTCGTTGTTTGACACCAGACCCACCACCAGCATGAAGTTACGCTGATACTTGGCCACCCGAAGGCCCTGCTGCTGCACCTCCTGAGGCAGAAGCGGTGTCGCCAGCTGCAGCTTGTTCTGTACCTGAACCTGCGCAATGTCCGGGTCCGTGCCTTGGTTAAAGGTCACGATAATGGTCATGCTGCCATCGGAGTTGGACTCCGAGGAGAGATAACGCAGGTTGTCGATCCCGTTCATCTGCTGCTCGATGACCTGGACGACTGTATCCTGAACGGTCTGTGCCGACGCGCCGGGATAGCTCACCTGGATCGAAACAGCCGGTGCCGCGATGTTTGGGTACTGGTTGATCGGTAGGTTAAGAATGGCGAGACCGCCCGCCAGCATGATCACCAGGGCAAGTACCCAGGCGAAAATGGGGCGGTCAATAAAGAATCTTGACATCGACAGCGGCTCCCTTATTGCTGCTTGTCGGCACTACCCTGCTGAGCAGGTTGTGCCGAATCGCCAGGCCCAGCCACATTGGTGGCCGGCTTGGTCGTAACCGAAGCACCCGGGCGAATACGCTGCAGGTTTTCCGTAATCAATTGGTCGCCCGCCTTCAGGCCATCGGAGATCAGCCAGTTGGTGCCGATCGTACGCTCGGTCTTCACGGTACGCTGCTCGACCTTGTTGTCCGGCGTAACAACCATCGCTACGGCGTTACCTCTCAGGTCGCGCGAGATGCCCTGCTGTGGCGCCAGGATAGCCGTCTGACGGACTCCTTCCTGCAGTTGCGCACGCACGAACATGCCTGGCAGCAACAAACGGTCAGGGTTGGGAAACTCTGCACGAATGGTAACCGAGCCGGTTCCCTGATCCACTGACACCTCAGAGAACTGCAGCTTGCCCAGATGCTTGTATTCGGAACCGTCTTCCAGCATCAGCTTCACCTGGGCGGCATCCTCACCCGCCCGCTTGATCAGACCGCTGTCCAGCTCACGTCGCAGACGCAGCATCTCGGTACTGGACTGCGTCACGTCCACATAAATGGGATCAAGCTGGTTGATGATGGCCAAGGCAGTCGCCTGATCAGCAGTAACCAGAGCACCTTCTGTCACCAGTGAACGACTGATCTGTCCCGAAATCGGCGCCGTCACCTTGGTATAGGCTAAATTAATCTCTGCAGTACGCAGATCAGCCTTGGCAGTCTCTACCTGGGCTTCGTTCTGCTTGAGAGTCGCCTGGGCGTCATCCGCTTCCTGGCGGCTAATCGCTTCGTCTTTTACCAAGGCAGCATAGCGCTGGGCCTTGAGCCGGTTGGACGCCATAGTCGCCTGCGCCTGTGCCAAAGTGGCCTTGGCTGCATTCAGGTTGGCCTGATAGGTGCGAGGATCGATCTGATAGAGCTGCTGGCCAGCCTTGACCTCAGAACCTTCCTTGAAGTAACGCTTCTGGAGAATACCACCGACCTGAGGTCTGACTTCCGCTACACGGAATGCCGAGGTCCGGCCAGGTAATTCAGTCGTCAGGGTAACCGGCTGTTCCTTGAGCGTAACCACACCCACTTCAACCGCTTGTGGCTGCTGTTGCTGAGCCTGCTGATCCTGATCCTGCTTACCGCATCCATTGAGCGTCAGCGTCGCCAGTAATAAAACCGGGACAAAATAAGCATGCGCCGACTTGATGTGCATATCGGAGTCCTTGAACAAAACCTTTGAATAGGGTGCTAGGCAACGCGACGCTATGCGGCCGCATCATTCTTGGCAGATTCTTGTGATCGCCCAATATACTTACGTACATGGTTGTTTGTAAACAGGAACAAGTCGCCTGCGGGGACTTATCCAAGCGATTGAAAAAACCATTTGGCATCTTGCTCCTGAGCTTTCAACAGACCCGCATTCGATGTGATGCGTTTCATGGTTAACAGGCTAGAGCACTGCTGAACTTGGTTATTTAGCCTAGACAGTGTGCAGAAGTTATGAAGATTTAAAGGCTATTATCACGTTTGTCAGACTAGGCCCATAAAAAAAGCGCAGCCCTTGCGGAACTGCGCTTTGTGTATCGAAATATTTAGTTACTGGCGTACACCTTCCAGTGACAGGGTCAACTCAACCTCTTGCGAAGCCGGACCCAGGTCACGTTGGATGTTGAAATCCTTGAGCTTGAGCTTGGTCGAGCCTTCAAATCCGGCGCGGTAGCCACCCCACGGGTCATTGCCCTGCCCCATCAGCTTGGCCTTGATCACGACAGGCTTGGTCACGCCGTTGAGCGTCAGATTGCCTTCGATGTCAGCTGCATTATCACCTGTCGGCGTCACCTTGGTGGACTCGAAGGTTGCCGTCGGATGCGCTGATACGTTCAGGAAGTCGGCGCTGCGTAAATGCTTGTCACGTTCGGCATGGTTGGTGTCGACGCTATCGGTCTTGATCGTAACCTTCACCTTGTCTGCAGACGGATTTTTTTCGTCATAGGTGAAATTGCCATCAAAATCCTTGAATGTCCCATAGAGCCAGCTATAACCCAGGTGCTGAATACGGAACTGGATAAAGGCATGCTGCCCTTCCTTGTCGATCTTGTAATCGGCGGCCATGGCGTGGCCGGCGGTCAACAGTGCAGTTCCCAATGCCAGAGCAGCGAAGCTTTTCTTCAACATCATGATGTCTCCCTTCTGAAATAGGTCACGTCATGCCCGGCGTCGGCCGAACATGCGTAACAATGTGGCATCGCGGTCGATAAAGTGGTGCTTGAGCGCGGCAAGTACATGCAGCCCGCTCAGAATGATCAACGTCCAGGCCAACCAGAGATGAATCGCCCCAGCCCAATCAGCCTGATCACGCAACCCACTGACGGTAGCCGGCACATTGAACCAGCCAAATACGTTGATCGGTTGGCCTTCAGCCGTCGAGATGAAATAACCGGCGACCATAACGCCCAGCATGAGTGCATACAGCGCCAGATGGCCAAACGTGGCAGCCAATTGAGTCGTTCGGCTTCCTTCGATGGCAGGCGGCCGGCTGACGAAACGCCAGACGATACGCATGAGCAGAGCAATCAGCAGAATGATGCCGATGCCCTTGTGAATCTCGGGTGCTCGGTGATACCAGGGACTGTAGTAATCAAGCCCCCGCATCCACAGTCCAAGCCAAAAGAGGGCAACGATGGCGATCGCCATCACCCAATGCAGGGTTACGCTGACAAGCCCATAGCGATGCGGATCGTTACGCCAATTCATCATGAATCTCCTTGTTCATGCTGCTAGCAAGCCTAGCGATAAACGTATCGAAATGAAGCGGAAAAAGTTGCTTTAATCGATCGTTTTATTAGATAGAACAAGATGATAACTCTGGCTGAACGGAAAACGTAGGTGCTAGAGGGGTAAGGCTAGAAGACCGCCCGGCAGGACGCCAGGCGGTGAAACATGTCGTAAATCAATGCATCCAGGAGAACATGCGAGAAAAGAAGCCCTTTTTCTCGTCAGTAGCTTTAGGTGCTGCGTCAGGCGCAAGGCTGGCAGGCTTGGCATCGGTAGGCTTGGTCTCAGGCGCAGCGGATTTGCCTGCTGCGAGATCTTCGACCTGTCGAGCGGCCCGCTGACCGCTGGCCAAGGCGCCTTCCAATGTCCCCGGATGCAGCGCATCGGTATGCTCGCCAGCAAAGACGACGCGCCCCTGAGGCTGCTCCCATACACGCCAGTAACGGCTGACCTGCCCCGGGCCATAGGCCAGATAGGAACCACCTACACCTGGGTCGGTGCTGTAGCGACGCACTTCGTAGCCGGAAAATGCACCGCGAGCCTTGGGATAAAAAGCGTTCAGACGGATCAGGACTTGATCTGCCAACTGGCGATCTCCGAACGCCTGCATCACGCGGGCATTATCACCGGACAGATTGATCAGCACGTTGGCGCCACCTTTCACGGCCGGCTCGATCCACAGCATGCCCAGCCCCTGATCACTATAGATTTCGCCAGACAGACGAGATTTGCTGTCCCAGACCGGCGTCTTGAACTTCAGAAGAATCTGGTCTCTCCATCCATAGTTCGTGCCTTTGAGCGCAGCCCGCTGTGCCTCGGCCAGTTCCGGCGTCATTTGGATCGAGCTTAAGGCACGCAGGGGCACTGCCATGACCACATAATCGGCATGGTACCCCGTAGGCCCTACCTTGACGGTCACGCCATCCTTGTCCTGCGAGATAGCCGACACCTTGGAGTTGGGCTTGAGCGTCTTGATCTGCTTGACAAATGCCTGGGCCAGCACGGTACTACCACCCGGCAGACGGGCCGCACGCAGATCGGCGTCACTGATATCCCGGTAGGCGCGGGTCTGCTGAGCCAGATACAACAGCGACAGGCGCGATGGCTCATCATAGCGGCTACGGATACGCTGATTGATCAGTTTGCGCGCCAATGGCGGTAGGTTCTGCTTATCCAGCCAGCTGGCCACGTTCGTCTGATCCAGTGCGAACAGGCCTTTTCCAGCGGTCGGCTTGAGCGGATCGCTGATTGATGCCGCAAGCTCATCCAGCGCCTTGTCGACGCGCTTGAGTGCAGCGCTCACGTCCGGCATTTTTTGAGCAAGATCTTCTGGCGAATAATACTGCCCATCGATTAGATAACCCGGCGTGCGCACATAGCTAGGTGCATCGACCGTCTTGATCTTGAAGGTATCCAGATAGCTATTGAGGGCCGGCTGAGCCTTGGCATTACCGATCCACTCACTGGTCGCCAGCGCTGAACGTCCGCCAACACTGGGCTTGGCTTCAAGTAGCGTCACCTGCCAACCGGCTTTTTGCAGCTCATAGGCCGAGGCCAGACCGGCCATGCCGGCGCCGATTACGATGGCCGACCGACCATTACCTTTGGCAACAGGCTGCTCCGATTCCTTTGCGGTCGGTTTTTCCGCATGCTTTTCAACATGCTTTTCCACCTTGCCTGCAGCCAGCGCAGATACGCTGAACAACCCATAAACAGCAAGCGCTCCGAGACGCGCTACACGTACCGACATCTTTCAGACTCCTCAGCCCCAACGGCGGTGCGCAGCATACGCCAGCGAAGCGGCATCCACTAGACGCGCCTTGCTACCGTTCGGAGCATTGCATAGGCTTGCCAGCCAAATGTGTTTGGAGGATGACCTTTATGGGCCTGAATGCCGAGTGGATGCAGCGTGACCTGGATGTGTTGTGGCATCCCTGCACCCAGATGAAAGACCATGAGCGCTTGCCAGTCATCCCGATCAAATCTGGTCGTGGTGTATGGCTGGAAGACTTTGAGGGCAACCGCTATCTTGATGCGGTCAGCTCGTGGTGGGTCAATGTATTTGGTCATGCCAACCCACGTATCAACCAGCGGATCAAGGATCAGGTCGACCAACTGGAGCATGTGATTCTGGCCGGCTTCAGCCACCAGCCTGTGATTGAGTTGTCCGAACGGCTGGTGCAGCTGACCCCAGCGGGCCTTGATCGCGTCTTCTATGCCGATAACGGATCGTCCTGCATCGAAGTTGCGTTGAAAATGAGCTATCACTACTGGCTCAACAGTGGAAAGCCAGAAAAGAACAAGTTTGTCACCTTGACCAACAGCTACCATGGCGAAACGGTAGCGGCCATGTCGGTAGGCGATGTTGCGCTTTTCACCGAAACCTATAAATCGCTCTTGCTGAATACCTTCAAGGTTCCCAGCCCCGACTGTTACCTGCGCCCGGAAGGCATGGATTGGGAAACGCATTCCCGCGCCATGTTTGCCCATATGGAGCAGACCCTGGCGGAGCATCATCAGGAAGTAGCCGCTGTCATCGTCGAGCCGCTGATTCAGGGTGCCGGTGGTATGCGCATGTACCATCCGGTTTACCTGAAGCTACTGCGTGAGGCCTGTGACCGCTATGGCGTGCATCTTATCCACGACGAGATCGCCGTCGGCTTTGGCCGTACCGGAACGATGTTTGCGTGCGAGCAGGCCGGTATCCGCCCGGATTTTCTGTGCCTGTCCAAGGCTCTTACAGGCGGCTATCTGCCTCTTGCAGCCTGCCTCACTACAGATGACATCTACCAGGCGTTCTATGATGAATACGATACCCTGCGTGCGTTCCTGCATTCCCACAGCTACACAGGCAACCCGCTGGCCTGCGCTGCAGCCCTGGCAACGTTGGATATCTTTGCAGAAGACAAGGTAATAGAGGCCAATCAGGCACTGGCTGCAAGGATGCAACAGGCCACCCGGCATCTGGTGGATCATCCCAATGTCGCCGAAGTGCGCCAGACCGGAATGGCGCTCGCCATCGAGATGGTTCAGGACAAAGCCACCAAGACACCATTCCCCTGGCAGGAACGACGTGGCCTCAAGGTATTCCAGCATGGACTTACCCGGGGAGCCCTGCTTCGTCCGCTGGGTAACGTGGTCTACTTCTTGCCGCCCTACATCATCACGCCAGAAGAGATTGATTTCCTGGCCGAGGTCGCCAGTGAAGGAATCGACATAGCCACCCGTGAAACCGTACAGGCTCCAGTGAGCGGCTTTCATCCGAATCATCGCGACCCGGGTTGATTCAGCCAAACAAAAAAGCCCCGCACAAGCGGGGCTTTCTCATGAAACCACAGGGTTTACCAGAGACTGGCTTACCAGAGGTTATCGCCCAGGCCATCCAGGTAGCGCTCGACATCCAGCGCAGCCATGCAGCCAGCGCCTGCCGAGGTAATCGCTTGGCGGTAGGTGTGGTCGGCGATATCACCAGCAGCAAACACACCCTCGATGCTGGTTGCCGTAGCATTGGACTCACGGCCGCCCTTGACCACTACATAGCCATCCTTCAGCTCAAGCTGACCTTCGAACAGCGAGGAGTTTGGCGTGTGGCCAATCGCAACGAACAGGCCGGCAACCTGGATTTCATCCATGCTGCCATCGTTGTTCTTCAGGCGAACACCAGTAACGCCCATATTGTCGCCCAGCACTTCGTCTACAGCTGCGTTGAGCTTCAGCTCGATCTTGCCTTCGGCCACACGGGACTTCAGCTTGTCCTGCAGAATCTTTTCAGCGCGGAACGTATCGCGGCGGTGGATCAGCGTGACTTTGCTGGCAATGTTGGCCAGGTAAAGCGCTTCTTCCACAGCAGTGTTACCACCGCCCACTACAGCCACTTCACGATTACGGTAGAAGAAACCGTCACAGGTAGCGCAGGCCGATACGCCCTTGCCCATGAAGCTCTCTTCGCTGGTCAGGCCCAGGTAACGGGCACTGGCGCCGGTTGCGATGATCAGTGCATCACAGGTATAGGTGCCACTGTCACCCGTGAGGGTGAAAGGCTTGTTGGCCAGATCCACACCGTTGATATGGTCGAACACGATCTCGGTTTCAAAGCGCTGGGCATGCTCACGCATCCGCTCCATCAGCGCAGGCCCTGTTAGATCGTGAGGGTCGCCCGGCCAGTTGTCTACCTCGGTCGTGGTAGTCAGCTGTCCGCCCATCTGCATGCCAGTAATCAGTAACGGCTTGAGGTTGGCGCGTGCAGCATAGACTGCCGCGGTGTAACCGGCAGGGCCGGAACCGAGAATGATGACTCGAGCATGACGAACTTCAGACATGTTTGTCTCCATGCCGCGCATAGGGCGTCGGCACACGTGCTAATAATAAAAAGGGCTGTCGAAGCACCAGGGGAAGGCTTACAAAGTCGACAGCCCGCGAACCGTGCGGGATTTCCCGCTTATTGTCCAGAACCTTGTCTGGATGACAGGCCCGTATAGGACCTGCCTGCCCAATAGTTACAGATTATGAGCGTTTTCAGCCAAGTAGTTAGCAACGCCCTCTGCGTCGGCCTTCATACCTTTCTGCCCCTTGCGCCAGCCAGCCGGGCAGACTTCGCCATGCTCTTCGGTGAACTGCAGTGCCTCAACCAGACGCACCATCTCATCCACTTCCCGGCCCAGCGGCAGGTTGTTGACCACCTGGTGTTGCACGACGCCTTCCTTGTCAATCAGGAAAGACGCTCGCAACGCCACGCCATCCGAATGCTCGATGCCATAGGCGCGAACTACTTCGTGCTTGACGTCAGCCACCATGGTGAACTCGACCGGGCCAATGCCGCCTTTCTCTACTGGCGTATTACGCCAGGCGTAGTGCGTGTAGGTAGAGTCAATGGACACACCAACGACCTCTACGCCCAGCTCACGGAATTTAGCGATGCGGTTATTGTGGGCAATGATTTCCGACGGGCAAACAAAGGTGAAATCCAGCGGCCAGAAGAACAGCACAACGTATTTGCCACGCAAAGTGGACAGCTGGAAGTTCTCGACGATAGTACCGTTAGCTAAAACAGCTGGAGCTGTAAAATCCGGGGCCTGCTTGTTTACCAGAACGCTCATTAGCCTCTCCTTAACGCGATAAGGCAGCAGCCTACGCGGCTTGCCGCTTTGGATAAAATGGCGAGTTTTAATCCAAATCATAGGCATAACCTATGCGGACCCGCCTGATGTCGGACACTATGGTACGCCACAACGCACAACCCTAGAATCACGTCACGGCTGTTTACAGGTCACTATTGGCATTCGACCGTAATAAGGCTTCATTATTGCGCTCTTACTCGCTACCGGAGTTTTGAATGAGCAAGCCTTTATCCGGCCCTTTGTATTTCAGTGAAGGCCTGAAACTGATCCTGCGGCCTGGCCTGCGTCGCTTTGTCGTACTGCCCCTGTCGATCAATCTTATCCTGTTCATCGCAACGATCAGCTTTGCGCTAAGCAAGTTCAATGGCTGGGTGCATCATCTGATGCCTTCCATTCCTTCATACTTAAGCTTTCTGGATTATGTACTGGTACCGTTGCTGTACGTTTTTTTCTTCGTACTCGTCCTGTTCATGATCTATTTCACGTTCACCATGGTGGCTAACATCATTGCGGCACCTTTCAACGGCTTTCTCTCTGAGAAGGTTGAGGTCGTGGTACGCGGCCAGGACGACTTCCCGCCGTTCAGCACGGGAGAGTTAGTTGCCATGATTCCCAGAACCATGGCGCGGGAATTCAAAAAACTGCGGTACTACCTACCCCGTGCACTGGGGTTATTGGTGCTCTCGTTCATTCCAGGGCTTAATCTGATTGCTCCACCGCTTTGGCTGCTGTTTGGCGTCTGGATGATGGCGGTGCAGTACATCGACTATCCAGCGGACAACCACAAGCTGGGCTTTACCGAAATGCTGGCCTGGTTACGTAGCAAGCGGACACGCTGCCTGGGATTTGGCGGAATTACGTACCTGGCCCTTCTGGTCCCGGTCGTGAACGTTCTGTTCATGCCTGCAGCAGTGGCCGGCGCGACGCTGTTCTGGGTCAGAGAGGGTGGCGCAAAGGCATTGCCTGCAGCGGGGGAGCCTCGGTAACTGCGCGGCTCGCCCCGCCGCCTTTGCGCTAGGGAAGCGCTTTCTCGATGGCCTGAACCAGATTGGGATCATCTGGCGCAGTTCGTGGGCTGAAACGAGCCAGAACCCGGCCATCGGGACCTACCAGGAATTTCTCGAAATTCCAGGTGATCTCTCCGGGAAACTCCGCACCTTCACCAGCCAACTGCCGGTACAGGGTATGACGTGTCGGGCCGTTTACCTCGATCTTGCTCGACAGGGGAAACGAAACGCCATAGTTCGTGCTACAGAATTGTTGAATATCCGCATCGCTTCCAGGCTCCTGGCCTGCGAATTGATTGCATGGAATGCCCAGGATGACCAACCCGCGGTCGCGGTAGGTCTGATACAGCGATTCCAGGCCCGCATATTGCGGGGTCAATCCGCATTTGGATGCCACATTAACCACCAACACCACCTTGCCTTTGTAAGGTGCCAGGGGGAGATCCTTCCCATCCAGCCCTTGCAAGGTGAGATCGTGGAACGCACTCATGATGTGCTCCTTGTGAATACAGTAGGCGTAAAAAAAGCGTCCGACCGGGCTGTTCCCTTTCGGACGCTCTCGCTTGGACATTCTAGTGTGGGTTCGTTCCCGCCACACCAGGATTTCCGTCGCGTTTTAGTGCTGATGACCACCTTCACCGTGTACGTGACCGTGAGCGACTTCTTCAGAAGAGGCATCACGCACGTTCACAACCTTGACCTTGAAGTTCAGGCGCTGGCCAGCCAGCGGGTGGTTGCCGTCAACGGTCACGTCATCGCCATCGATGTCGCGCACGGTAACGATCTGCATGCCGCCGTCTGGACCGGAAGCGTGGAATTGCATGCCCACTTCCAGCTCGTCCACACCTTCGAACATGCTGCGGTTCAGGGTAGCGACCAGCTCAGGGCTGTACTCGCCATACGCATCTTCAGGCTCGACGGCAACGTTGAGTTCATCGCCAGCCTGCTTGCCTTCGAGCGAACGCTCAAGGCCCGGAATGATGTTGCCTGCACCGTGCAGGTATACCAGCGGGGCGCCGCCAGCGGAACTGTCGATAACCTCACCGGCGTCGTTGGTCAGGGTATAGTCGATGGAGACCGCTTTGTTGGCCGCAATCTGCATGGTAAAAACCTTTGAATAAGATGAATGAAAGGTCAAGTGTACGCGGCAATCGCCCCGATTGCGACCCACCGCCATCAAAGCAGACGAGTGTCATTCTGGATTTTTATCAGGATGAAGAGGGTCATTGGGTAGTTTTATTGAGTTGTGGACACAGCCAGCACCTCCGCCACGACCCGCCCTGGCAAACCCGTGCCTGGGTAAACGACGAGGCGCAGCGCTTGAAGCATATCGGACAATCATTTCCATGCGGCTGGTGCGCCAAAAGCTGAATGGCATGAGGTCAATCCGGTTTAATCCTGCCGTGAGCGCTTATGAAGCATGTTTCCCGACGCTGGCTTGTTTTATGATTTGCCGCCTTTTTGCTGTTGGGAACGCTTGATGCTTCATTATCTACCTAGCCTGGTCCGTGGTCTTGTGGGCGGCCTGCTCCTAGCGGCCAACACCCTGTTCTGGTGCTGGCCACTGTTTGCCGTAACGCTACTCAAGCTGTGCCTGCCCTTCCCGACTGCACAACGGCTGTCCAGACGCCTCATGAATGCCATCCACGAGGCCTGGATCAGTGGCAATCATCTCTGGATTCGCCTGACGGGTCGCATCCACTGGGACGTCCGCGGGCTCGCCAGCCTCGATTACAAACACTCCTATCTGGTGACCAGTAACCATCAGAGCTGGGTTGATATCTTTGCGCTCCAGTACCTGATGAATCGCCATATCCGTCCGCTCAAGTTCTTCCTCAAACAAGAGCTTATCTGGGTGCCTGTCATTGGATTGTGCTGGTGGGCACTCGACTTTCCCTTCATGAAGCGCTACTCGAAAGCGTATCTGGCCCGCCATCCTGAAAAGCGTGGCAAGGACCTTGAGACTACACGTCGGGCCTGCGCGCGCTTTCGCGATACGGCGGTGGGAATCTTCAATTTTCTGGAAGGAACCCGTTTCACCCAAGCCAAACATGACGCCCAGCGCGCGCCGTATCGTCACTTGTTGAGCCCGCGTGCGGGCGGTATCGCCTTTGTGCTGGATGCGATGGGAGAGCAGCTGCATTCGCTGGTCAACGTTACCATCCACTATCCCAACGGAACGCCGAGCCTTTGGGATCTGCTCTCCGGCCGGATTGCAGCCATTGTCGTGCGTGTCGAAGAGATTGCCATCCCCGCAGCTTTTCTGGGCAAGAGCTACGACCTGGACAGCGAATACCGCGCAGCCTTCCAGGCCTGGGTTAACCAGCTTTGGACAGCCAAGGATGAACTGCTGGAGCGGCTACATCAGGAGTATCCGCCCAAGCATTACCTTCATGCAGGCAAGCGATAGTCTTCCTGCGTCATTAGGTCGATCCCGCATTCCAGGGTTTCGATCCAGTCCAGAAACGCCTTGATCACGGGCGGCGACGCAAAGGGCCGCCCGTGCTGAGGCACAATCATGGCAACATTCATTTCCCTGACCATGCCTGCCCATAGCCGGCAGGCCTTGTTGCAGGCCATGTAGCGTCGATGAAAGCACTCCATGCTGGGCATGTGAGCCTCGAAATTCTCGACCGGTGCCGCGTCATCCACGAGTGAGGCGCCCATATCGCCCGAAAAGAGAATTCGACTGACAGAATCGTATAGCTGGAAATTACCGACTGAATGCAGAAAGTGGGCGGGAACGGCCATGAGGGTGCATTGGCCCAGCCGGAAAGATTGGCCCCGATCAGGCAAGGGTATGATTCGCTCAAAGACCGACAGGTTGTGACTAATGGACAGATAACCGGCCGTCAAATGCGGCAGAAAGCGTGCCCACAGCTTCGAGCAGATGACCTGAGCCCGCGTATGCAGCAGCCATTTGTCCAGCGCCGCGATAATGTCGGGGTCCTGGTGCGATGCAAAGATATAGGTCAGATCCTGCAGCGGAATATGCCTGGACAGCTCCAGCGACAGCGGCGTATAGGTCAGATCACCGCCGGGATCCAATAGTAGATATTCATCATGATCGATGATGAGAAACTGGTTGGATTGCACTCCGTCTCCTGTAACCAGGCTATCGAAGCACAAACATTTATGGGAGCCGTTATCAAACAGCACAGTGGGATCGCGGCGCATAGGGACCTCGCGTAATAGCGCGGTGACTCTATGCGCACAAGCCGTTGCGCATGTTGACCTGAATCAATAGCGATCCCGCTGCGCCTGACGAACGAACGCCAGCAGTTCGGGATAAAAGTCAAAGAAGTCCTGCTCAAGCAACGCATAACGCGCTTCTACTTCCGCAAAGGCGCCCTCAAAGAGTACAGGCCGGGACAGTCGACTCGCCATACCATTGATGACCTGTTCGATGATCCTGAATTCCTGATAACTGCCTAGCCAGTCCTGAGCTGCCATACGCGGCGCGATCCTCGCCAGCCTTGGCGGCAAATCAGGCTCCGACAGCAGAATACGATAGAACCGCGCAATAAAAGCCTCTAATGGCTGGTCGGCGTAAGCAGTCCAATGCCGGCTGAGGCAGTGATCGAAAAAGACATCGACCAGGATACCGCTGACGCGCCGGCGCGCCTCGGGAAAGCGTGCACGGGCACGATCGATCAAGGGATGGCTGTCGGTAAAGGCATCAATACGGCGATGCAGGCGGATAGCCTGTTCGATAGCCAAGGGCCAGCGATTATCGAGAGGACCTTTGACGAAGTCACCGTAAAGACTTCCCAGCAGCTGTTCACGATCTGAACCGCCAAGATGAAGATGAGCGAGATAATTCATACCTGTCAGCTTACTACCTTGCCCCTGCGCCAGGGGCTTCTGCTAGGCTGGCAGTTCCGGCCAATAATCATAAGGACACCCCATGAGCCTAGCCCGTCGTGCCGCCTTTCTGGATTATGCCTCATTGGACCTGGGAGATCTGGATCCAGCTCCGTTGAAGGCAGTCTTCAGCGAATTCCACGTCTATCCGGCCACCGCGCCTGACGAGATTATCGAGCGCCTGCAGACGGTGGAGGTGGCTATCGTGAACAAGGTCAGCCTGACCGCTGACTGCCTTTCTGCATGCCCATCGCTCAAGCTGGTACTGGTCAGCGCCACCGGCACCAATAATGTGGATCTGGACGCAGCACGCCAATATGGGATAACCGTCTGCAATTGTCAGGGGTACGGCACGCCTTCCGTTGCACAACACACACTCGCGCTCCTGCTGGCCCTGGCCACGCGACTGTCGGATTATCAGCGCGATGTTCAGGCTGGACGTTGGCAGGAAGCCAAGCAGTTCTGCCTGCTCGACTATCCCATCATGGAGTTGGAAGGCAAGACGCTTGGCATCCTGGGTCACGGTGAGCTTGGCGGTGCAGTTGCTCGCCTGGCGGAAGCATTTGGCATGCGTATCCTGCTGGGTCAGTTGCCTGGACGGCCAGTGCGCGAAGGCTATATACCGCTGGAAGCGCTACTGCCCCAGGTAGACGCGTTGAGCCTGCATTGCCCCCTTACCGACGCCACGCGCAACCTGATCGATGCTCCGCAACTGGCTGCCATGAAGTCCACCGCTTTTCTGATCAATACGGCTCGAGGCGGTATCGTGAACGAACAGGCATTGGCCGACTGCCTGCGGAGCGGTCATCTGGGAGGCGCCGCCACGGACGTCCTCACCCAGGAGCCGCCAAAAGACGGAAATCCCCTGCTCGCCCACGACATTCCCAGGCTTATCGTGACGCCTCATAATGCATGGGGAAGCCGGGAGGCTCGCCAGCGGATCATCGGTCAGCTGACTGATAACGCAACCGCCTTTTTTGCGGGCGCGCCGACTCGCACGGTCTGCTAAGCTTCGCGCTTTTTTACCGAGGACGCCCATGGATCCACGCAGCGAAGTCCTGCTCCGTCAGCCCGAGCATTTTCAAGGCCGAACCTTGCTGGCAGGATTACCTGCAGATGATCTATTGAGCCACCTCCCGGAGGCACATGGCTGGACCTGGCATGCAGGCGATGAGGCCTATTTCCAGGCTCGCTTTCCCGGGAGAGTCGACTTCGGAACCTCTACACCTGCTCAGCCATACGATACCGCCGTACTATTCCTGCCCAAGTCCAGAGAGCTGACGGATTACCTGCTCAGCGTCTTGGCGGCCATGGTCCCTCAAGGGGCACTGTATGTGGTAGGCGAAAAGCGGGGTGGAATCGAGCGGGCTGCCAAACAGCTGGCTCTGCTGGGCGCCGCCAGCAAGCTGGACAATGCTCGGCACTGTCAGTTGTGGAAGGTCTCACATCCCGAGGCAGCCCCCGTCATGCTGCATGAGCGGGCCGAGCGCTTCGAGCTGGATGTTGCCGGTTCAATGCTTCATGTAGTCAGCCTGCCAGGTGTGTTCAGCCACGGGCGGCTCGACAAGGGGAGCGCCCTTCTGCTCGAACATCTCGATAATCTACCTGCTGGTGCGCTGCTGGATTTCGGATGCGGCGCAGGTGTAGTAGGTGCATCGCTCAAACAGCGCTATCCCCACAATGACCTTCATATGCTCGACGTGGATGCGTTTGCGGTAGAGAGTAGCCGCCTGACCTTGGCTGCCAACAGGCTGAACGGCACCGTATTGGCTGGCGACGGTATCGCTGCGGCGCCCATTGGGCTGGCCGCCATTATCAGCAACCCGCCGTTTCACCAGGGCGTACATACTCATTATCAAGCCAGCGAGACCCTGCTACGCGAAGCCGTCCATCACCTGCGCCCAGGCGGCGAGCTGCGTATTGTGGCCAACAGCTTTCTCAGGTATCCCCCACTGATCGAGCAACATCTGGGGCCCTGCAAGGTGTTGGCAGAGCGTGACGGCTTTCGTATCTACCAGGCCTTCCGCTGCTGATAGAGACAGCGTATCGCTCTTTTGAATTGCACCTGCCTGGATGTTTGGGCAGAATGCGCGCCGTCCTAGGGGAGTAGTCTCTGGCCATCAGCGCCAGGCGTCCGTCAACATACTTGGTCCTCGACCATGGCGTTCGCGACCTGCGGGTTTGACAAGACCTATGACATGCAGCCTTTACCCGGGGTGGGAAGGCATGCATGTCATTTGTCTAATTAATGCCCGCCCCTTTTGGAAACCTGATGGAATCCCTGTTAGTCCCTACGCTGGTCGTCGCCCTTGCAGAAATAGGTGACAAGACTCAGCTGCTTGCTCTGCTGCTGGCTGCCCGATTTCGTAAGCCCTGGCCTATCATCATGGGAATGGTGGCTTCGACGCTGGCCAACCACTTTGTTGCTGGCGCCGTTGGCAGCTGGGTCAGCCGCTTCTTCAGCGAGACGGCCCTGAGTTGGATTCTGGCGATTTCATTTGTAGCCGTCGCCCTCTGGACGCTGATCCCGGACAAGCTGGACGAAGATGAGGCATCAGGCCTTAAAAAGAGCTATGGACCTTTCCTGACAACGCTGGTGGCGTTCTTCCTGGCGGAAATGGGAGACAAGACACAAGTCGCCACGGTGATGCTGGCGGCCCAATACCCTCATTTCATTCTGGTCGTCATGGGCACGACACTGGGCATGCTTGTGGCCAACGTACCCGTTGTACTCGCAGGAAACTTTGCCGCTGACCGATTGCCATTGGTGTTGATCCGCCGACTTGCCGCTACAGCATTCGGCATTCTGGCTCTCGCGGCGGCTTATCACGCGCTTCAGCTAAGCGGTATGTTCTAATTATTCCTTTCTGAGCATAAAAAAGCCCCGGCTATCAGCAGCCGGGGCTTCTGGTTCTCGATAGCCGACCTGTCACGACTTACGGCTGGCCTCATAGAACGGCATGACCTTGGGAATGGCAGCCTCCAGATTGCTCATCCGCTTGTCATCGGACGGGTGGGTGCTGAGTATCTCTGGTGACTGGTTACCATTACTCAGCTTGGCCATCTTCTGCCAGAGCGTCACGGCGGCATTGGGGTTATAGCCCGAGCGCGCGGCCAGTTCGAGCCCGATGAGATCTGCCTCGTTCTCGTTGGAACGGCTGAACGGCAAAGTCAGACTAACCTGGGTAACCTGATCCGCCACCTGCATACCACCCTGACCAATACCCAGCAGCGCCCCGCCGATATTCTGACCCATCTCGATGGCATAGGCGCGGGACATCTGCTCGCGGCTGTGTTCACGCAGTGCATGGGCAATCTCATGCCCGATCACAGCGGCCAGCTCATCGTCCGTAGGCTTCAGTTGATCAAGCAGGCCGGTATAAACAAAGATTTTTCCACCCGGGCCGCAGTTGGCATTCACTTCATCATTCTGGAGCACGTTGACCTGCCAATCCCAGTTAGCTGCATCCGCCCGCAGCGCAGACGTATGAGCAATCAACTGCTTGGCTATTGCCTGTACTCGCTTGCCCTGAGCCGTATCGTTGGCCAGCTTGCCGGCGTTTTTCGCCTCGGTAACCGTCTTCTGGTACGACTGCGAGTACATCTGGTTGACCTGATCAGCCGACAACATGCTGAACATATACTGCTTACGCTCAACCCCAACAGCATTTCCGCTAGTGGTATTCACCGCCTGACATGCGCTGAGCAGTACTGAAAGCGAAAGACCGACGATGGGTAAAACACGACGCATGACACTCTCCTGATTGCGCGACTGCGCAGATGGTAGGTCGCGCCGCCAGTCTCGACAACTCCTACCGACCAAGCGACGAGTGACACGGCTAGCAGTTCGGCATTGCCAGCCCAACGCCTAAAGCGGCGTCAGGCATTCCGGCCCGTCTACCGAGGGATCATTCACAATACCGGCAAGCACTCTCTCACGTAGCGGCATTGAGGGCTTCAGCAGGATCTCATTCAGGACGCGCGGCTCTGTTGTGGGCGACAGCCAGGCGTCCCGTTCGGCCTCGGCCAGCACCAGCGGGCGACGGAGTCCTCCGGCGGGCTGAGTCAGCATGGCCACACTCAAATAGACCTGCCCCATGACCGGATAGGCCTCCCAGATGCCTGCAAAGAAAGCCAACGGCTCGCCATTGATCATCCAGAAGGCCCGCTTGCGCGAAGTCCCTCGCCATTCATAAAACCCATTGGCCAGCAACAGGCAGCGGCGCTGGGCAAATGCTTCACGAAACATAGGCTGATCCGCTACCGTTTCCGCCCGGGCATGGGTGGGCGTGCGTGAGAGATCCGTGAGCCAGGCGGGCGTCAGGCCCCAACGGCCACTGTCGACACGACACTCGCCCTCATGGTGCCGCATGAATAGCACCTGGGCATGGGGAGAGATGTTCCAGCGCGGCTGATAGCCCGCTGGAAAACCGGTCATCCGAGTTACCTCGGGAGGCCAGCGAAACAAGGCGTAGCGTCCAGACATACACAACCAGGCAAGAAAACAAACAGGTCGATTCGGTTCGCCTTTTCAGGCAAAGCCGACTACCGCTTCAGCACAATAACACGGCCGGCCCGCTGTCCGGGTCCTCATAAGGCAATGGCTGAGCAGCGTTGTAATCGGCAATCAGCTCGCGGGCGCGCGGAGCATCTGCGTCATGCACGGCAATTCCCAGAAGCCCAATAGCAGGCAACTCGCCAATGGCGCCTATCAAATGGCGCCCTGCCAAATGCGCGTCAATACCCTCACTGTCCAGCATGGCCAGCAGCATTTCTGCCTCCAGGAGATCTCGCGGCTCATAGATCCGGAGCATCATTCATCCTCTCGCCGACTTTCGAGAGACCATGTCATACCCTCTGTGTGTAAGATAAAAAAGATAGGTCTGCAACAGACGGGGCAATCCTCATAGTACGACTGATCGCCACCCGACAGGTCTACCACCGCCTCGGCAGGTTCTCCGCAGTAAGGACACTCATACGGTTGGCTTTCCAGCATAATGGGCTCCTAATAGGCTCCGGCACCGTGTTTTTGCGATGATTGGAATCGCCAGGGGCGACATTAACGCCGTATTCGGCTTGCATCTCTCGCTGCGCGCTCTACTATGGCCGCCACTTTGCGACACGTGTCGCCACTTGTTATTAAAAAGAGAACGATATGGGCGAGTTCGAAGCCATTCGACCCTTCAACGATACAGAAGTCCCTGCCGTCTTGGCCCGACTCATCAATGATGAGCAGTTTATCGACATCCTGACCCGCTACCGCTTCCCCAAACTGTCCAGCCCGTTTGGATGGCTGTTAAAGCCTATGCTGCGCCATCGGCTGCGTCAGGAAGTGTCCGGTATCACCAGCGTCAGCATGCTTCAGGACAAACTGGAGCCTTATGTCGATCGTACGATCGAGAAAGCCACCGATGGTGTGACTTATTCGGGCCTGGATAATCTACGTAGCGGCTGTGCCTACTTGTTCATGGCTAACCACCGTGACATCGTCATGGACCCGGCTTTTGTAAATTACGCCGTGTATCATGCCGGGCTGCCAACCCCGCGCATCGCCATTGGCGATAACCTCTTGCAGAAGCCCTTCGTCAGCGACCTCATGCGCTTGAACAAGAGCTTTATCGTCCACCGCTCCATCACCGGACGGCGTGAAAAGCTTGCGGCGTATCAGACGCTTTCGGCTTATATCAATTACTCCATTCGCCAGGATGGCCAGTCCGTCTGGATCGCCCAGGCCGAAGGCCGGGCCAAGGATGGAGACGACCGCACCGATTCAGCCATCCTCAAGATGTTTCACATGGGCTGCAAGGACGACTCCTTTGCCGATATGGTAAAGGCGTTGCACATCGTGCCTGTGTCGATCAGCTATGAGTACGATCCCTGCGATCTGGCCAAGGCCCGTGAACTCTATATTCGTGAAACCACCGGCACCTATGCCAAGGCGCCTGGCGAGGATGACGTCAGCATCGCCTTGGGCATCACGGGCTACAAGGGACGCGTGCATGTGGAGTTTGGCGAGATGCTGACCGGCGAATTCAGCGATGCCAAGCAGCTGGCAACCGAAATGGACCGCCGCATCCTGACCAATTATCGACTTTTCCCTGCCAACCACCTGGCCTATGAGCGCTGGGACGGCCGTGACGAATCGCTGACCGTACCCTCGGCAGAAAGCCTGTTCCCAGCAGACGAGCTGGCTGAAGCTCGGCAGAAGTGGCAGGAGCGACTCAATAACTGCCCTGCCGAATACCGCCTGCAGATGATCCGCCAATATGCCCAGCCTGTACTGAACAAGTATCGGCTCCTGGCAGGGCGACCACTGGATTAAGTTGGTTGAATCAAAAAAGCCCCGTTGCCGGGGCTTTTTCAGATAACAGGCTTACTGCCCGTTAAGAACCTGGGCGATGGTCTGGTCCTTGAAGACGCGGGTCAACGCATCGCTCAGCACATCGCTTACCAGCTTGGTATTGGTTGCCGTATTGGGTGCCATACCGAAACGCTGCTCCAGCGAGGCGCCATAGCGACCGCTGTAGCCACGCATGCTGTTACGTACATCTACCTTGAAGGTTGCGCCAATATTGGCCGAGGTAACGTACAGCTCCTTGGGCGACTGATACTTCAGCTCTGCCAAGGTCAGCGTCAGCTGGGGAGCATTGTAGGCGTTGGGCGTTGGCGTGAAGCCCAGCAAACGAACCGCTGATTCCGCTTCAGCCTGAAGCTTTGGAATGACATCGTTGCTCTGGACCGACACGGTACTGGTTTCAGGATACAAACCGCCCCGGGTTCCCAGCGAGAATGACGAGCGACCGTCCACGACACGTACCGAAACAGGCTGCCCGTGCCCGACCGCAGCGATTGGGGCTGTCAGTTTGGGTTGCGGACTCAATTGCTGTGGACTGCTGGCACAGCCGGCAATAGCCAGTCCGGCAACAGCGATCAGACCAAGCAACAAGCGATTGCGCATGCTCTACTCCATCTTCATGTGGGTCGTTGATGGCAGGCAGTATACCCAGCCCGTGAATGCCTGACAGCACTGTATGAGCCGCCGCAAGCGAAACGCTGCAAACAGCAGGGCGACGTGTTCAAATAAATCCATCACGCACACACAAGGCATACCATGTCCATAAGACGCGCAACGCCTACAGACATTCCCTTGCTGGTCGAGATTTGGGAACAGGCCGTCAGGGCAACCCATCACTTTCTACCTGAAGAGGACATCGACCTTTTCCGTCCGCTGGTCCGTGACAGTTACCTGCCCAGTCTGGAAACGTGGGTCAGCTTGTCCGATGACGATCAACCTGCAGGATTCATCGGTCTTACCCAAGCCAGCGTAGACATGCTTTTTGTTGATCCAGCCCGACATGGTCAAGGACATGGGAGGCGACTCTTGCGCCATGCGGCCGGGCTACACGGCCGACTAACGGTAGACGTCAACGAGCAGAACGATGAGGCCAAAGGCTTTTACCTGGCACAAGGGTTCACCGTGACAGGCCGCTCTGCCGTAGATAGCCTCGGCAAGCCTTACCCTATTCTGCATCTCAAGCAAAAGGCATGAAAAAGCCCGCGCCCTTATCAAGGAGGCGGGCTTTTCAGAACAGGTGATCAGGCGTGAGCGCCACGCACCGCATCCACGTACGGCTCAGCCTTGCGATGGGCACGGATCAGATCGATGAAGTCCTGACCCTCTGCATCACGAGCGTCCAGGTCATAACCTGCTTCAACGAAGAAACCAACGAAACGTTCAAAGTCGTCAGCTCTCAATCCACGGTATGCCTTTACCAGTTTATGCAGGGAAGGCGGCGTATCATCGGCCGGTTCGACTGCGAGAAACAGCTTGATCTTATCGTCGCTGATTTCCTCGCCGATTACCTGCTTTTTGTCCTTACGCATCGCAAAGTACCTGTGCGGAAAACGAGAGGGCCGCATATTACTCCGCCCCACCCCGTCACTCAACGCCCAAAATCATGCTCAGCCGAGCGGTCAGGACTCGAAGCGGGCCGCCATCCAGTCTCGATAGGCCTGGGTTCCCGGCTCGCCCTCACGCGGCGCCCAGGGACCATACTCGTTATCCTGCAAGGCGCGGAAAGGGCCTGCCTTGCATTCGAAGATAACAGTATCAGTCTCAAGCACTACCAGCGAATGATAGAGGCCTGGAGGAAAATCGACCCCCACACAATCACCACCCGCTTCAAGCAGACGCTGTCCGGTCAGCGCTCCCTCTTCATCAAAGAACAGGACACCAATACGTCCCTTGAGCACCAGCAGCGTTTCGGCCTTGGTCAGGTCCAGATGCCGGTGAGGCGCAATGTAGGTGTCTGGCTGCATGCCGATTGACAGGCGATGACAGGGCTCATCCATGGTATGAAAACCATGGTGGTAGCGCAGGCGAGGACTGTCTGCCGCCTGTTGGGTAAGCCCGGCGAACAGTACCTGATCGATGAACGCCGGACCCCGCATATCAGAGACCTTTTACCGCGTAGATACCGGGTGCGTTGCGCCAATAGCCCTTGTAGTCCATACCGTAGCCAAAAATGTAACGATCGATACAGGACAGCCCGGAATAAGTAGCTTTCAGGCCAGGAACGGCCTTGCGATCATGATCCTTATCGATCAGTACGGCCGTATGCACCGCCTTGGCACCGGCATGCTTGCAGAATTCGATGATGGCATTGAGCGTATGCCCTTCGTCGAGAATGTCATCGACGATCAATACATCACGGTCAATAAAGGAAATTTCCGGCTTGGCCTTCCAGAACAATTCACCGCCAGTTGTCTGATTGCGATAGCGGGTCGCATGCAGATAGGACATCTCCAGCGGGAAATTGAGCTTGGTTGCCAGCTTGCCGGCAAAGATCAAACCGCCATTCATCACGCAGAACATGACAGGATTACGGTCAGCCAGATCAGCCGTAATTGCCTCGGCCACCTTGCCAATGGCTGCCTCTACCTGGCTTTCATCGAACAGGCAGTCGGCCTCCGCCATGACATTACGGATATGATCGAGATCGGCGGACATAGGGGACTCTCCAGACATGGTACACACCTGCCTGCGGGGCAGGCTTGGGTAAAAGGCGGCAAAGTTACCGGGCTAACCGTCGGCGAGCAAGCCAATCGCGACAAAACATCTGCCCGAAAGGGACCCTAATGATTTAATCTAGCGTAATTTTGCCAGTACGCCGGAGACCATTCCCATGCCCATCCATGAAATTCGACATCCGCTGATCCGCCACAAGCTTGGATTAATGCGGCGGGCCGATATTAGCACCAAAAATTTTCGGGAATTGGCACAAGAAGTCAGCGCCCTGCTCACCTATGAAGCTACAAAGGATCTTCCTGTCGAAAATGTCGATATCGAAGGCTGGTGTGGCACCGTAGCGGTTGAGAAGATTTCTGGCAAGAAGGTAACAGTCGTACCGATCCTGCGCGCCGGCATCGGCATGCTTGACGGCGTCCTCAGCCTCATTCCCAGCGCCAAGGTCAGCGTGATCGGCCTGGCGCGCAATGAAGAAACGCTCGAAGCCCATACGTATCTGGAAAAGCTTGTCGGCGAACTCGATCGCCGTCTGGCCATGATCATCGATCCGATGCTGGCGACGGGCGGCTCCATGATTGCCACCATCGATATGCTCAAGAAAGCAGGCGCCAAAGAAATTCGTGCACTGGTCCTTGTAGCTGCGCCGGAAGGCATTGCTGCGGTCGAAAAGGCTCACCCCGATGTCAGCATCTATACCGCCTCCGTAGATCAGCGTCTGGATGAGCATGGCTACATCCTCCCTGGACTTGGTGATGCCGGTGACAAGATCTTCGGCACCAAGCAAAAGGACACCTGATAGTGCAGTCTCATAACGATCCGCTATGGCGACAGATTTTGTCTGGCGCACAAATGCTGTTTGTCGCCTTTGGCGCATTGGTCCTGATGCCGCTCATTACCGGCATGGATCCAAACGTTGCGCTCTTTACTGCCGGATTGGGCACGCTCTTGTTCCACCTCGTGACAGGCCGTCAAGTGCCGGTCTTCCTGGCGTCAAGCTTTGCGTTCATCGCTCCGATCATTGCGGCCAAGGCCGAGTTCGGTCTGCCTTCCGTGCTGGGTGGCGTGGTCGCGGCCGGTTTCGTTTATACCTTCCTGGGCCTGGCCGTTAAGCTCAAGGGGATTGGCTTCATCGACCGGCTCCTGCCCCCGGTCGTGATTGCACCAGTCATCATTTCCATTGGTCTTGGCATGTCCCCGGTGGCAGCCAATATGGCCATGGGCAAGGCTGGCGATGGCAGTGCGCAGCTGGTCCCCTATGCCACCGCCATGCTGGTCTCCATGCCTGCACTGATAACCACGCTGATTGTGGCTATCTACGGCCGTGGCATTTTCAAGCTGGTACCGATCCTGGCAGGCATCATCGTGGGTTACACCCTTGCGTTCCTGTTTGGCCTGGTGCATACCGATGCGATTGCTTCAGCCCCCTGGCTGGCCGTTCCCCATTTTGTCGCCCCCGAATTCCACTGGGGAGCGATCCTGTTCATGGTGCCGGTCGCCTTGGCGCCAGCCATCGAACATGTGGGCGGCGTTATTGCCGTGGGTGGCGTCACTGGCAACAACTACCTGAAAAAACCTGGCCTGCACCGTACCTTGCTGGGTGATGGTATCGCCACTTCATCGGCCGGCCTGTTTGGCGGACCGCCCAATACGACCTACGCCGAAGTAACCGGCGCGGTCATGCTGACCAAGAATTACAACCCCAAGATCATGCTGTGGGCGGCCGGCTTTGCCATTGCCCTCGCCTTCGTCGGTAAATTCGGTGCCGCCTTGCAGAGCATTCCGGTGCCGGTCATGGGCGGCATCCTATGCCTGCTGTTCGGTTCGATTGCCGTGGTCGGCCTCAATACCCTGATTCGTCATCAGGTCGATCTGTCCGAGGCACGCAACCTTGTAATCGTATCGGTGACCCTGGTCTTTGGGATCGGCGGCATCGTGATCGGTAATGGCGAGGTTGGTCTGAAGGGCATTTCGCTTTGCGGCATTGTAGCCATTGGGCTCAACCTGCTGCTACCGGGACACAATCACTGGCGTAAGGACGCACCGCCGCCGGATAGTCTTCTGTAAAAAAAAGCCCCGCTAGAGCGGGGCTTTTTATATTCAGATTCTAGACTCACACCGCACGGGGAACCCGCTCACACAGGGTGGTGAGCGCATCAACCCACGCGGGATGATCATTTAGACACGGCACCAGTACCAGCTCCTGACCACCGGCTTCTTCAAACTGCTCCTTGCCGCGCATGCCGATTTCTTCCAGCGTCTCGATACAGTCCGCGACAAACGCAGGACACATTACCAGAAGACGCTTCACTCCCTGGGCAGCCAGCTCATCGAGGCGTGCCTCGGTGTAAGGCTCGATCCACTTGGCGCGACCAAGGCGCGACTGGAACGAGAAGGACCACTGATCCGGCCTCAGGCCTGCCTCGCGGGCAAACCCTTCCGCTGTGCGGATACATTGCGCACGGTAGCAACTTTCCAACACCGTACCCTTGGCGTTCTGGCAGCAGTCAGCGCCCTTCAGGCAATGTGTACCGCTTGGGTCGGACTTGTGCAGATGCCGCTCAGGCAGACCATGAAAACTCATCAATATATGATCGAACGGCTGCTGGAGATAGGATTCGGTGCTCTTAACCAGCGCCTCCAGGTACTCAGGCTGGTCATAAAACGGCGGAAGCACATGCATCTTCAATTTCAGCCGCTGCTCCAGAATGACCTTGCGAGCCAGCTCCACAGCGGTAGTGACCGTGCTGTCGGCAAATTGAGGATAAAGCGGCGCAAAAGTAACTTCGGAAACGCCCTGCTTCGCCAACCGGGTCAATACCGACTCAATGGAGGGTTCGCCGTACCGCATCGCCAACTCCACCGGGCCATGGGTCCATTTGGCGCGCATGGCATCCTGCAGGCGACGGCTGAGCACAACCAGCGGAGAACCCTCTTCCCACCAGATGGACGAATAAGCATGGGCCGAGGCCGCCGGCCGCTTGGCCAGGATCAGGGAGACCAACAGGCGACGCGCGGGCCATGGCAGATCTACTACGTAGGGGTCCATCAGGAACTGGTTGAGATAGCGCCGTACATCAGGTACCGACGTCGACGCCGGGGAGCCCAGGTTGACGAGCAATAATGCGTGATCAGTCATGAATAGTCCTTAGCGCGCAGCAGGTCATTCAGTGCCGCGTCCAAATCGGTAAAGCGAAAGGTATAACCTGCATCCAGCAATCGCTGAGGCAAGGCTCTCTGCCCACCCAGCAGCAGACTCGACATCTCTCCCATCAGGCGCAAGGCAAAGGCGGGAACAGGTATTCGTGCGGGACGATGCAGTGCACGTCCTAGAGCCTGTGCAAAATCGGCATTACGTACCGGTTGTGGTGAACACAGATTATAAGGGCCACTGGCCGACTCCTGGTTCAGAAGAAAATCGATGGCCCCGATTTGATCTTTCAAATGAATCCAGGGCATCCATTGACGTCCGCTGCCCAGGCGCCCGCCCAGGCCCAGGCGAAACATAGGCAAAAGACGCTGCATAAAGCCATCATCCGCGGCCAGCACCAACCCTGTCCGAAGGGTGACGACACGAACCCCCAGAGCCTCTGCCTCATTAGCGACCTGCTCCCAGGCTACACATAGCTCGCTGGCAAAGTCATGACCAGGGACCGCATTATCCTCCTTGAGCGGCTTCTCTCCCCCATCGCCGTAATAGCCGACAGCAGATCCGGAAAGCAGCACCCTGGGCGGCTTTGGCTGCGCCCTCATCCAGTCCGCCAGGGATTCGGTCAGCGCAATCCGGCTTCGCCAGAGTTCAGCCTTGCGCGATGACGTCCAAGGCTTATCCGCTATAGGCGCGCCGGCCAGGTTGATAACCGCATCGACCGGCTCGCCGTTTATTTCGTCCAGACGGGCAATGGCACGCACCGAGGCGCCGCACTCACGGGCCACTTTGTCGGGCGAACGGCTCAACACGGTCAGGCTATGCCCTTTCGTCAGCCAGTCATGACACAACGCCCGGCCGATCAAGCCTGTACCGCCGGTCAGCACTATATGCATGTCGTCGTTCCTTCTTCATTTGGGGCCACATTAACGCGTCGCGCTGAAGACCTCTTCAGGTTTGTTTGTTAAGGTCATAGTGCAACTGGATCAGCTTTGTCACAGTCGTACTCGTAGAGCCTGCTTAATTGCAAAACGTTCGTCGACAGGTTCTGCCAAGACAAGCGAGGCCTTTCATGACAGCACCCATCGCCATCATCGGCGCCGGCATTGCCGGGCTTTCCGCCGCCCATGTCCTCAACGCGGCAGGACATGAGGTTCATCTGTTCGAAAAAAGCCGTGGAAGTGGAGGCCGTATGGCCAGCAAGCGGAGCGATTTCGGCTCGCTTGATCTGGGAGCCCAATACTTCACTGCCCGTGACCGCCGCTTCATCGATGCGGTCAGCCAATGGCGCATCCAAGGCTGCGTAGCGGAGTGGGACCCAGCTCTGTACCAGTACCGTTCGGGCGCGCTTACACCCTCTCAGGATGAACAGCCGCGCTGGGTCGGCATACCCCGTATGAGCGCCATTACCCGAGCCATGGTCGGGGATCTGCCGGTGTCCTTTGGCTGCCGGATTACCGAAGCATTCCGCGGCCCCCAACATTGGTCCCTGCAGGACGCCGACGGTCACAACCACGGCCCGTTCAGCCACGTTATCATCGCAACACCTGCACCCCAGGCAACACCACTCTTGGCTACTGCGCCAAAGCTTGCCGCAGTGGCGGCCGGTGTGGTGATGGATCCAACCTGGTCGGTTGCACTGGCCTTCAAGACGCCGCTTGATACGCCTGTTGAAGCCTGCTTCGTTCAGGAAGGTGAGCTGGACTGGTTTGCTCGCAACCGCTGCAAGCCAGGCCGAGAAACCGACTACGACACCTGGGTTCTCCATGGAACCAGCGCCTGGAGTCGGGAACACCTGGATGCATCCAAGGAACAGGTTATCGAACAGCTTCATGGTGCCTTTGCCGAACTCATCGGTTGCGCAGTACCCGAACCGGCCTTCACGCTGGCTCATCGCTGGCTTTACGCACGTCCGGCGCAAGGCCATCAATGGGGCGCGCTGGCTGACGCGGACCTGGGTATTTATGCGTGTGGAGACTGGTGTGGTACAGGCCGTGTAGAAGGTGCCTGGCTGAGCGGTTTTGATGCCGCCAGCCGTTTGCTTGATCATCTGGAATGACCTCATCCAGCGCCGCGCGAGGCTCGCGGCGCTCCGCAGCACACCTACCTTGCGTCTGATTTGTCGAATTATCACCGTCACCCCTGGTCAATAACGATATTGAACTTGTACAAGAATAATAGTTTGTATAAGTTTTGTACGTTCAATTTTGGAGGTGGCGCATGCCTTTTCGCCAATCGACGTCATTACCTCGTCCCAAGCTAGGAATCAGCGCCTGCCTGTTGGGCGAGCCGGTCCGCTACAACGGCGGACACAAGGAATCCCGCTTGTGCAGCCACACGTTTGCCGAGCATTTCGATTTTGTACAGGTATGCCCGGAAATGGCGATTGGCCTGGGTACGCCCCGTGAACCGATCCGTCTGGTTGGCACACCTGAACAAACGCGAGCCGTAGGTACAGTCAACCGAGAACTCGACGTAACGGATGCGCTGGCTAACTATGGCAAGAAAATGGCGACCGAGCTGGATGATCTATCCGGATTCATCTTCATGCAAAAATCGCCCTCCTGTGGAATGGAGCGCGTAAAGATCTATTCAGAACACGGCATGCCCAATCAGCCTGAAGGCCAGGGTGTATTTGCTCGTGTCTTCTGTGAGCTTCGCCCAGAGTTACCGGTTGAGGAAGCAGGTCGGCTGAATGACCCTGTGCTCCGGGAAAACTTCGTGACACGTGTGTTCGCCTATGCACAGTGGCAACAGCTGTTGCGCGAAGGCCTGACACGCAAAGCGATCCTCGGCTTTCATTCCCGCTATAAGTACCAGCTGATGGCCAATGCCCCCGAGCAGTTCAGAACACTGGGACGCATGCTGGGTGAAATCGGGCTACACGATCCACAGGAGCTGGGCCCTCACTACTTCAAGGGTGTAATGAGCGCACTCAAGCGTTGCGCTACCCGGGGAACCCACTGCAACGTCCTGTATCACCTGTTTGGTTATTTGAAGAATGCGCTGAGCCCGGCGGATAAAGAAGAAATGCAGCGCCTGATCGAGCAGTATCACAGCGGTATTGTTCCACTGGTGGTGCCCCTGACACTGCTCAAGCATCACTTCCGCCGCCATCCCCATGACTACGTGATCGAGCAATCCTACCTGCAACCGCACCCGGAAGATTTGAGCTTGAGAAATGCCATCTGACATGCAGTCCATACCCAGCAAGTCCCCAACAGAAATCGAAGGGGACGGTGACTATCAGGCCGCCTTGAATGAAGGCTGGCTTCCCATACGTGAAGTTGCCCGACGCACGGGGGTCAATGCCGTCACACTTCGAGCCTGGGAGCGACGCTACGGGCTGATCATTCCCAAGCGAACACCTAAAGGGCACCGCCTTTATGGTGAAAGCCATATCGAGCGCATCAAAAACATTCTGGCCTGGATCAACCGTGGCGTTGCTGTCGGCCAGGTCAAGGCACTGCTCAGTCAGCGCCCGCTTTCATCGCCCAATGACACCCCCTGGGTCGCGCTGCGCCAGGAAATGCTGGACGCTGTGCGTGAGCTGGCTGGGCGACGTCTGGATGAAGCTTATAACCGAACGGCAGCCCTTTACCCGCCCCGGGTGCTGTGCGAACAATTGCTGATGCCGCTGGTCGAGCATCTTGAACAGCACCGCAAGGCGCCTCTGATTGGCTCCCTGGAGCAATCCTTTTTTCTGTCCTGGCTGCGTAGCAAGCTTGGGGCACGGATTTACCACAATAATTATCAACTCAAAGGGCAGTCCGTTCTGCTGGTCAGTCTGGCTGAAACGCCAATGAATGCCGGACTCTGGCTCAGCGCCTGGCTATTGAGCAACGCCGACTTTCCAATTGAAACATTGGAATGGCCGCTTGCGCTGGATGCCTACGCACTGGCCGCCGAACGCATGTCGCCGCGCTGCCTTGTACTGTATTTAAATGCTCCGCTGGAATCACAGCAGATACAACAGCTGCGCAGGTTGGCTGAGACATGCCCTGCCCCCGTCATCATTGCCGGTCCGGCCGCCAAATTACTGGATGACGTCAGCAAAACCGCATTGAATGTGGCCTATGACCCTCTGGATGTCTTTAGCCGTCTTCAGGCATTGGGGTTGATGGCAGAACACGTATGACCCAACTCGTCTGGTTCCGTACCGATCTTCGAGTACGGGACAATACGGCATTGGCTGCAGCCTGCGCGGCCGGACCAGTGCTGGCCCTTTATCTGATTACACCTGAACAATGGCAGGAACACGACGACTCTCCTGCCAAGGTCGACTTCTGGCGCCGGAACCTGAAAGTCTTGGCCGAGACGCTGCATACGCTCAACATCCCCCTGTTGATTCGGCAAGTGGCTCGCTGGGCTGATGCGGCCGCTATTGTCGCCAAGCTAAGCCAACAACATGGCATTCAGACCGTCCATGCCAATGCAGAATATGGTGTCAACGAACAACGTCGTGATGAGGCAGTAAAGGCAGCGCTGAACCGTAATCGAATAGGCTTTCAGCGTCATCTGGATCAGCTGTTTTTCGAGCCTGGCTCAGTGCTTACGAAGAGTGGGGGCTACTTCAAAGTCTTTGGCCAGTTTCGTAAAACCTGCATCAATCTCCTACAACATAGCCTTCCACCGCTTATCCCGCCGCCCCGTATTCAGACTGTACGCTCTATCGAATCGGATCCCGTACCCAACCAGATCCCCTCCTATGCGGCAGTCTCGAGCGTGATACAGCAGCAATGGCCTGCGGGCGAAAATGAAGCGCATGCCAGACTGCGTCGCTTTGTCGATGAGCGCATGGAGGTATATCACGACGACCGGGACTTTCCTTCTCGCCCTGGTACCAGTGAGTTATCCGCTTATCTTGCAGCAGGCGTGCTCTCCCCTCGCCAATGTCTGCACGCGGTGTTGAGCGCCAACCGGGGCGAGCTGACGACCGGAGCGCCAGGCGCATCGACCTGGATCGACGAGCTACTATGGCGAGAGTTCTACAAGCACATTCTGGTAGGTTATCCCCATGTTTCGATGAGCAGAGCGTTTCACAGGCATACCGAGGCGCTACCCTGGCGGCGGGATACAGACGATCTTGACGCATGGAAATACGGCAAAACCGGTATTCCGATCATTGATGCAGCCATGCGTCAGATGCGTGAAACAGGCTGGATGCACAACCGGCTGCGCATGATCACTGCCATGTTTCTGAGCAAGAATCTGTTAATTGACTGGCGCGAAGGTGAACGCTGGTTCATGCAAAACCTGATCGATGGCGATCTGGCTGCCAATAATGGTGGATGGCAGTGGAGCGCCTCGACTGGCACTGACTCCGTGCCCTATTTCCGAATATTCAATACCTATTCGCAATCGGAGCGGTTTGATCCCAACGGACGCTTCATTCGTACCTGGGTTCCAGAGCTGGCCTCGCTCGATGACAAAGCTATTCATAACCCGTTCAAGCGGTGGCAGCGTGCCATCAAGGACTACCCAGCGCCTATCGTCGAAGTCAAGGAGAGCCGTGAACGCGCCTTGATGGCGTTCAGAAACCTGCCCAAGCCTGCCAAACGCCAGGCATGAAAAAGCCGGACTTTCAAGGTCCGGCTCTGGCGAAACGACTATGAATCAGATCGTGTGGCTGTAGAACAGCGCGTACGATTCGATACCGTCGTTAGGCTCCTTGATACCTGCGTTGGAGTAATGCGTCGCGCGAATGCCTACTCGCTGGGTTTCGCCGATCTTCACACCTGCGCCAATGCGGTCTTCAAAGTTGAAGGCTGAGCCCAGTTCCTTTTCACCGACACGAGTGCTTGAAAAGACAGACACACCGATACCGGCTTCGATAAAGGGTTTAACAGAACCGTTACCGAACTCGTATACGAATACCGGAGCAAAGGACAGAGAATGCTTGGCGGAAGAGTAATGGTCAGCGCCTTCCCAGTAGGTATAGCCAGCATCCCAGTAACCTGTCAGGCGTCCCGTGGATGTCTCCCACCAGCTCTTGTTCCAGTCGAAGCCCATTCCCAGACGATACGTCATATCGCCTTGGCCCGTTACACCTACTGCGCCGGACACCTCAGCCGCTTGAGCGGAAAGAATGGATCCGGCAGAAAGCGCGGCCACAATGGCCAGTGGAAGCAATTTTTTCATCTGAAAGTCCTTGTATTATTTTGTAACACGTACAAAGTTACATTATGGGAGACACTTCTCATCCTGAAAAGGTAGCAAACTAACTGATTTCAGAAAGGCAGCGTTTCCACTGACGCAACTTTGCCCCATAGGCTAGGCAACACCGTCGAAAACTGCTCGACATCCCCACTTGTCCAGAAACGGCATTCCAAAGGAGTGTCCGTTGCCATCTGGTCTTTTTCATGGATCAACGAGCTCAGTCGACGTGCAACCGCCGAGCCGGTGTCGATGAGAGTAATTTCAGCAGGCAGCAGTTCCCTTAGTAAAGGCTTCAGGAAGGGATAATGCGTACACCCCAGAATGATCGTGTCACAGCCAGCTGCCAGCAGTGGTGCTACATACTCTTTCAGCAACGCCCGGGTCACGGGGCCAGTCAGGTCTCCGATCTCTACCCGCTCCACTAGCCCCGGACAAGGCTGAGTGACGACCCTGACCGTACTGGCGAAGCGATCCAACAAGGCGGCAAATCGTGCGCTTTGAAGCGTCCCAGTGGTTGCCAGAACCCCCACCACACCCGACTTTGTCGCTGCAGCCGCCGGCTTCACCGCAGGCTCCATACCCACGATAGGCCACTGTGCATGACATTCGCGCAAGTCGTTTACAGCCGCTACGGTAGCTGTATTGCACGCCAACACCATTGCCTTGGCGCCTTTCTCGAGAAAGAACTCAGCTACCTGCTGGCAACGCTCACGAATGAAAGCCGGATCTTTTTCCCCGTAAGGAATATGAGCACAATCCGCTGCATATAACAGCGACTCACCCGGTAGAAGCCCATGAATTTCACGCAGGACGGACAATCCGCCTACGCCAGAATCAAAAACACCAATAGGTGCATTACTCGGCATGGCGTTTTCCACATACCTCACAAGCAGGGTCACGGCGCACTTTCAGCTCTCTGAAGCGTGACGTGAGCGCATCAATCAACAGCAGGCGCCCCACCAGAGGAGAGCCGAACGCTGCAAGCAGTTTCAAGGCTTCCAACGCCTGAAGGCTTCCTACCAGCCCTACCAAGGGCCCTACGACCCCAGCTTCACTACAGGTTAGCTCCGTCTCGCTACCATGACCGTAGAGGCAGTGATAACACGGACTGTCTTCACGTCTTGGGTCGAATACGCTGAGCTGCCCTTCAAGTCGAATGGCGGCACCACTTACCAAAGGCCGAGCCGCGGATACACATGCGGCATTCACGGCCTCTCGAGTGGAAAAATTATCGGAGCAGTCCAGCACGACGTCTACGCGTTCGACCGCTGCAGCCAGGGAGTCGGCATCCAAGGCAGTTCGGTAAGCGTTATAGGTAATTTCAGGATTGATCGCCTGCAGCCGATCCAGCGCCGAATCGACTTTGCTACGCCCTACCTGGGCCGTGTCATGGATGACCTGCCGCTGCAGATTGGTCATGTCGACCGTGTCGAAATCGGCAAGATGCAACTCACCCACACCCGCGGCGGCCAGATACAGCGCAACCGGGGAGCCCAGGCCACCAAGGCCTATGATCAGCGCCCTGCCCTGCTTGAGACGCAGCTGCCCTTCTATATCGATCTGAGGCAATAAAATCTGCCGGCTGTAGCGCAACAGCTCCGCATCGCTCAGCACGGCCGCTGCCCCAGTGTCACGCGCTCATGCCCACCCAGATCGCGACGGCTTTCAACCGATATGAAGCCCTGCTCAGTCAGTAGCGACCTGACCGCTGGAGCCTGATCGAACCCATGTTCCAGAAGCAGCCATCCACTGGGTAACAAATGTTCCGGGGCCTGCTGAACGATAAGGCGAATATCATCCAGACCATCGTCACCCGCAACCAATGCAGAGGCAGGCTCGTAGCGAACATCCCCTTTATCAAGGTGCGGATCATTGTGTGGAATATAGGGAGGATTGCTGACAATGACGTCAAACCGCTCTGCGGAAAGCGCAGCGAACCAATGACTTTGCTGAAAAGAGGCATTCGAAATGCCCAGTCGTGCCCGATTTCGCTCAGCGAGCACTACCGCGCCGTCTACACGATCCACCCCCATTACCTGCCACTGCGCACGCTCATGGGCCAGCGCCAGGGCGATGGCACCAGTACCTGTTCCCAGGTCAAGCACGCGTCTGCGTTCGGCATCTGTCAGAGCCAGCGCAGTTTCAACCAGAAGCTCCGTGTCAGGGCGCGGTATCAGGGTATCAGGCGAGACCTCGAGATCGAGCGACCAGAACCCTTGATGGCCCAGGATATAAGCTATCGGTTCCCCATCTCGACGACGCTCGATAAAGGTGCTGTAAAGATCCTTCGCTTCACGCGTCACAATACGTTCAGGCCAGGTACGCAGGAAGCTACGCGGCT
This sequence comes from Pseudomonas sp. HPB0071, assembly GCF_000478505.2. NCBI lineage: Bacteria > Pseudomonadati > Pseudomonadota > Gammaproteobacteria > Pseudomonadales > Pseudomonadaceae > Pseudomonas > Pseudomonas sp. HPB0071. The sequence goes on from NZ_KI517367.1 coordinate 1,103,007, forward strand.
TTCCCAGCGCAGCCGCCAACAGCAATTCGGCATCCAGGCGCTCGCTGGGTGAATCCGGCAGGCGCGCTTCCTTGAGCAATGCCCCGATAGTGGCCATATCAGTCCCCCAAGGCCGCCAGTTGGTCGGCCTGATATTCCTGCAGGAGAGGCTCGATGACCTGCTGCACCGCGCCCTCCATGACTTCACCCAGAGAGTACAAGGTCAGGTTGATACGGTGATCGGTCACACGGCCCTGTGGAAAATTATAGGTCCGGATACGCTCGGAACGATCCCCTGAGCCTACCAGCAATTTACGGGTGCTGGCGATAGACTGCTGATGTGCCGCCTGTTGCTGGTCATTGAGCTTGGCCGCCAACCACGCCATAGCCTTGGCGCGGTTCTTGTGCTGTGAACGCTCTTCCTGGCACTCAACGACAATACCGCTGGGAAGGTGCGTAATACGAATGGCCGACTCGGTTTTGTTGACGTGCTGACCACCGGCGCCGGAGGAGCGATAGGTATCAATACGCAAATCCGCCGGATTGATCTCTACAGCTGCCTGCTCATCAGGTTCCGGCAGCACAGCCACCGTACAGGCCGATGTATGGATTCGCCCTTGAGACTCGGTCTCGGGAACCCGTTGGACACGATGGGCGCCAGACTCGAATTTGAGCTTGGCGTAGACGTTGTCGCCCTCTACACGGGCAATCACTTCCTTGTAGCCACCATGCTCGCCCAGGTTCTCGGACATGACCTCTATGCGCCAACCTTGACGCTCGGCATAGCGCGAATACATGCGGAACAGATCCCCGGCAAAAATGGCGGCCTCATCTCCACCGGTTCCGGCACGAATCTCAAGGAAAACGTTGCGACTGTCATTAGGATCGCGAGGCAGTAGCATTCGCTGTAGCTGATTTTCCAAGTCGATCAGCGCGGCTTCTGCCTGCTCGGCCTCTTCTTCGGCCATGGCCCGCATTTCCGGGTCGTTGTCCTTTAGCAGGGCACGAGCGCCTTCCAGATCGGCCTGCACCTTGCGAAATTCCCGAAGCGCCATGATGACCGGCTCGATTTCCGCATATTCCTTCGAATAAGCACGAAACTGGGTCTGGTCACTGATTACGTCGGCATCACCGAGCAGCGCTGTCAGCTCCTCGAAACGATCATTTAATCCATCGAGTTTTTGCAGCAGAGAGGCTTTCATTTTTTATCCACGCCCTCGTCGAGAGCGAACAGTTCCTGAGCCAAAGCCAGCGCATCGATGCGCCCTTCAGCAGACAATTTCTTGAGTTGCACACTAGGCGCGTGCAACAACTTGTTGGTCAGGCTCCGTGCCAGCGCGGCCAGCACCTGATCAGGCGCAACACCATTGGCGAGCTGCCGCTGAGCACGAGCCAGTTCGTCATCACGCATCTGCTCGGCCTGTTGCCGGTAGGCTCGCAATACATCCACCGCTGCCAGCTCACGCAGACGATGCATAAACTCATCGACCCCAGCCAGCACCAGTTTTTCAGCCGCCTGGGCAGCGCCCTGCCGGCTCTTAAGGTTCTCAGTGATGACCTCATGCAGATCGTCGACGGTGTACAGGTACACATCGTCCAGCTCGCTGACCTCCGGCTCGATATCGCGCGGCACTGCAATATCCACCATGAACATCGGCTTGTGCTTGCGCTGCTTGAGCGCACGCTCAACGGCACCTTTACCCAGGATGGGCAACTGGCTTGCCGTCGAGCTGATCACGATGTCGCTATTGGGCAGCTCTTCCGGAATATCGGCAAGCAGAATCGTATGCGCCCCGAACTGCTCTGCCAGGTGACTGGCGCGCTCGAGTGTCCGGTTGGCGACCACAATCCGCTTGACGCCCTGCTCGTAGAGGTGCCTTGCCACCAGCGTAATGGTTTCTCCTGCGCCAATCAAAAGCGCCTGGCTGCGATTGAGATCACTGAATATCTGCTTGGCCAGGCTTACCGCAGCAAAGGCAACCGAAACCGGGTTTTCGCCAATGGCGGTATCGGTACGGACACTTTTCGCCGTGTTGAACGTTGCCTGAAAAAGACGCCCTAACAAGGGGCCTACGGTGCCCGCTTCGCGTGCTACCGCGTAGGCTGATTTCATCTGGCCCAGAATCTGCGGTTCGCCCAGGATCATGGAGTCCAGACCGGACGCTACACGCATCATGTGCTGGACCGCCTCGTCATCCTCATGAATGTACGCGCAGGCACGCAGCTCATCCAGCGAGAGATGATGATAGTGGGCGAGCCATGCCAGAACGTTGTCCGGAAGGGGCTGCTCCATTTCCAGATAGAGCTCACTACGGTTACAGGTCGACAGAATGGCCGCCTCGCGACTCAAGGTCTCCCGGCACAGTTGCCGTAATGCCTCTACCATTTGCTCAGGGGTGAACGCTACGCGTTCGCGTACATCCACTGAGGCGGTCTTGTGATTGATGCCAAGCGCGAGGAAAGCCATGCAGAATCGCTAAGTTTTTTGGAAAGCCGGTAATTGTCCTACGTCGTCGATTGAACGACAACTATCAGGCCCATGTGCTTGCCTAATACCTTGTGGCATGATGGGCTGAATGCAGAGAGGCCGTTTCGATCTCATGACTAAATATCTCGCGCTGCTGACCACTGCGCTGCTATTGGGTGGCTGCCAAAACCTGGCCAGCCACACGAATTCTGAACAAACCAAACCTGAACAGGCTGCACCTGCTGCTGCGCCAGCCCAGCCGGAAAAGTACGGCTCCTTCAGGGAAGACACCTTATATGACCTGCTGGTTGCAGAACTGGCCGGGCAACGCAATCGATTCGATATTGCATTGGCCAATTATGTCGAACAGGCCCAGAGCACTCAGGATCCCGGCGTAGCCGAACGCGCGTTTCGCATCGCAGAATACCTGGGTGCAGACAGTTCCGCCTTGGATACCTCTGTTATATGGGCGAAGAACGCGCCAGACAACCTTGATGCCCAACGCGCTGCTGCCATCATGTTGGCACGTGCCGGCCAATACGACGAATCCATGACCTACATGGAGAAAGTTCTGCAGGGCCAGGGCGACACCCATTTCGATTTTCTTGCCCTGTCGGCAGCCGAGACGGACGCAGACACCCGCGCGGGCCTGCTCAAAAGCTTTGACCGCCTTCAGGCCAAGTACCCCGAGAACGGCCAACTGCTGTTCGGTAAGGCATTGCTGCTTCAACAGGACGGACGAGTCGACGAGGCGCTGACGTTACTGGAAGATCACCCTGCCGCCAGACATGAAGTGGCACCGCTGCTGCTCAGAGCCCGCATGCTTCAGAGTCTTGGTCGTAGCAAGGAAGCCCTTCCGCTGCTGGAAAATGGAATCAAGGAGCATCCGGACGATAAACGTCTGCGCCTCGCTCATGCCCGCCTGCTGGTTGAGCTAAACAAGCTTGATCAGGCCAAGCAGGAGTTTGCGGACCTGGTCGCACAGTTTCCCGACGATGACGACCTTCGCTTTTCCCTGGCATTGGTATGCCTGGAAGCCGAGGCCTGGACTGACGCACGCACCTATCTGGAAGAACTGGTCCAGCGTGGTAGCCACGTGGACGCGGCCCACTTCAACCTGGGGCGTGTCGCCGAGGAATTGAATGATCCCGAACAGGCGCTGACCCAATACGCATTGGTCGGCCCGGGTAGCGACTACCTACCCGCCCAGCAGCGTCAGGCTGAAATCCTGATGGGTCAGGGGCGATTCGAAGAAGCCAAATCGCTTCTTGCAGCCTCTCGCCAACGCCAGCCTGACTATGCGGTCCAGCTCTACCTGCTCGAGGCCGAAAGCCTGACCAACAACAATCAGTCGGAGGCGGCCTGGAATACCATTCAGCAGGGCCTCAAGCTGTATCCAAACGACCTCAATTTACTCTATACCCGTGCCATGGTATCGGAGAAGCGCGGAGACCTTGGTCAATTGGAAAGGGATCTACGCCTTATTCTCAAGCAGGATCCCGACAATGCCATGGCGCTCAATGCGCTCGGCTACACCCTGGCCGACCGTACGACCCGCTACGCCGAAGCACGCACGCTGATCGAGAAAGCTCATCAGATCAATCCTGATGATCCCGCTATCCTCGATAGCATGGGATGGATCAATTACCGCCAGGGCAAGCTTGATCTTGCAGAGCAGTATCTACGCCAAGCCCTTCAGCGCTTCCCTGATACCGAGATCGGCGCACATCTGGGCGAAGTTCTCTGGGCGCGAGGCAAGAAGCAGGAAGCACGCAAGGTATGGGCGGCGGCGGCTGAACAGTCCCCTGATAACGCTGTGCTACGTAGCACGCTTAAACGATTGACAGGCTCAGAAACACTGTGAAACTCAATATCCGCTTTATCCTCATAATGGCATTTCTGGCACTCCTGGCCGGGTGCGCGGGTCAAGTGCCCCATGAAACGGTCGAAGGGCATGGCAACAGCGCGGCCTGGAAGGCTCACAAGGCACGCATTACGACGCTGGACGGTTGGCAGATCAACGGCAAGGTGGGTATCCGTGCTCCCAATGATTCCGGCAGTGGCACCCTATTCTGGCTTCAGCGGCAAGGGTATTTCGATATACGCCTGTCAGGACCTCTAGGCCGTGGCGCAGCCCGTCTGACGGGACGCCCAGACGACGTTACGCTGGAGGTAGCCAATCAGGGGCGTTACCACGCAGACTCCCCCGAGGCGCTTCTTGAGCAGCAGCTCGGCTGGCGCTTACCCGTTTCCCATTTGCTCTGGTGGGTGCGTGGACTTCCAGCTCCAGACAGCCGCAGCCAACTTACACTGGACGGCGACAGTCACCTGTCCCGCCTCTTCCAGGACGGCTGGACCGTGGAGTACACCCGCTACACCGAACAGAATGGCTATAGCCTGCCCGAGCGCTTGAAGATCAAAGGTCAGGACCTCGATGTGACACTGGTTATCAAGGACTGGCAGCCACGCCAGCTAGGCCAATGAAAGACGTGTTGACCTTACCGGCCCCAGCCAAGCTGAACCTTTTCCTTCATATCCTGGGTCGGCGCGACGACGGCTACCACGAGTTGCAGACACTGTTTCAGTTCGTGGACTATGCCGATGAGCTCAAGTTTGCGCTGCGTGATGACGGTCAGATCCGGTTGCATACCGTCCTTCCCGGTGTTGAACATGATTCCAACCTGATCGTTCGTGCCGCTCGGCTTCTCCAACAGACAACTCATTGCTCTCTCGGCGCGGATATCTGGCTGGATAAGCGGCTGCCCATGGGCGGTGGTATCGGAGGCGGCAGCTCGAATGCAGCGACTACCCTGCTCGGGCTGAATTACCTCTGGAAGCTCAACGTCAGCGAAGAGGCACTGGCAGAGCTTGGCCTTACCCTTGGCGCGGACGTTCCGGTATTCGTGCGAGGCAAGGCAGCCTGGGCGGAAGGGATTGGTGAGCGACTGACGCCGGTAGAGATAGAAGAGCCCTGGTATCTGGTGGCTGTTCCGCAAGTGTCTGTAAGTACAGCAGAAATTTTTAACGATCCCCTGTTGACACGTGACACGCCTCCCAGTAAAGTTCGCCTCGTTCTCGAGTGGGGCGGTCGAAACGATTGCCAGAGCGTGGTAGAAAAGCGTTATCCAGAAATACGTAACGCTTTGATCTTGCTAAACAAATTTGTTTCAGCTAGATTAACCGGCACTGGTAGTTGTATATTTGGGGGGTTCCCAAATCAGACCGAAGCTGTTAAAGTTGCGGACCAACTTCCAGCTACCCTGCCAAGCTTCGTAGCTAAAGGAAGCAACACTTCAATGTTGCACCGTAAACTGGGAAGTTTGTTCTGAGAAACAGATACAACTGTATCTGAAACGTCACAGGGGCGTCGCCAAGCGGTAAGGCAGCAGGTTTTGATCCTGCCATGCGTTGGTTCGAATCCAGCCGCCCCTGCCATTTCCTTTTCATCAGGTCCACCCTCAGCCGGCAGGTACTGCAGCGTGTCCAAGATGATGGTCTTTACGGGGAACGCTAACCCCGATCTGGCACGGCGCATTGTGCGTCAGCTGCACATTCCTCTAGGTGATGTTTCCGTCGGTAAATTCTCCGATGGCGAAATCAGCGTCGAGATCAACGAAAACGTTCGTGGTAAGGACGTCTTCCTGATTCAGCCGACCTGTGCACCTACGAACGATAATCTGATGGAACTGGTCGTGATGGCTGATGCCTTCCGTCGTTCCTCAGCTACCCGAATCACTGCTGTTATCCCCTACTTCGGCTATGCACGTCAGGATCGCCGCCCGCGCTCCGCACGCGTTGCTATTAGCGCTAAAGTAGTGGCTGACATGCTTACCGTTGTCGGTGTCAACCGAGTTCTGACTGTCGATCTTCATGCCGACCAGATTCAGGGTTTCTTTGACATTCCCGTTGATAACATCTATGGCTCCCCCGCTCTGGTTGACGATATCGAAGACCAGCGTTTCGAGAACCTGATGATTGTTTCTCCCGACATTGGTGGTGTTGTTCGCGCACGCGCCGTGGCTAAAAGCCTGGGCGTAGATCTTGCGATCATCGACAAACGCCGTCCGAAAGCCAACCAGTCCGAAGTGATGCATATCATTGGCGACATCGAAGGCCGCACCTGCGTGCTAGTCGACGACATGGTTGATACAGCCGGTACACTTTGCCATGCCGCCAAGGCTCTGAAAGAGCATGGTGCATCCAAGGTATTGGCGTATTGCACGCACCCCGTGCTTTCCGGACGCGCAATCGAGAACATCAACACTTCCGTTCTTGATGAGCTTGTCGTTACCAACACCATTCCGCTTTCTGCTGCTGCGCAAGCCTGCACTCGTATCCGCCAGTTGGACATTGCTCCAGTGGTAGCCGAAGCTGTGCGTCGTATCAGCAATGAGGAATCCATCAGCGCCATGTTCCGTTAAGAACTGGTGTTGGTATAACGGCCCCGCATCATGCGGGGCTTTTTAGTCAATGGTCTGATCGCTGGTCGCAAGTGACTCAGGCAATTGTCTTTTTTAGGAGACTACAAATGGTCGACTTTACTCTGAATGCCCAAGCGCGTTCCGACCTGGGGAAAGGTGCGAGCCGCCGCCTGCGTCGTAATGCCGAACAAGTTCCTGCCGTAATTTACGGCGGTGAAAAAGCGCCTGTATCCGTTACGCTGGAAGGCAAGGATCTGGCCAAGCTGTTGAACAACGAGGCTGCTTTCAGCCACGTAATCAACCTGAACGTTGACGGCCAGAACGAAAGCGTTCTGATCAAGGCACTGCAGCGTCACCCTGCCAAGGGCTACGTTATGCATGCTGACTTCCTGCGTGTAGTGGCTGGCCAAAAGCTGACCGCAACCGTTCCGCTGCACTTCATCAATCAGGAAGCTGCCATTGGCGTTAAGCAAGGCGGCGGTGAAGTTTCGCACAACGTGAACGAAGTAGAAGTCTCTTGCCTGCCAAAAGACCTGCCTGAGTTCATCGAAGTCGACATGTCCAAGGTCGAGCTGAACCAGATTGTTCACATGAGCGACCTGAAGCTGCCGGCTGGCGTTGAGCTGGTATCCCTGGCTCATGGCAGCGACCTACCAGTAGCAAGCATCCACCTGTCCCGCGTCCAGGCTCCGGCTGAGGGCGAAGGCGAAGGTTCTGCTGAGTAAGGCATTGCCTAAGGCTTGTTGAGGAGAAGGTAACGCCTCTACAGCAGACTATTATGAGCGCATCGCCCTGATGCGCTTCTCGATAGGGTTACTCTGTCTGTATAGTCGCTGCCTTAACCTCATAGACAAACTTAGGAAGAAGGGCTCCCGTTATGACTGCCGTACAACTGATCGTTGGCTTGGGTAATCCAGGCGCTGAATACGAACAGACGCGGCATAATGCGGGGGCCCTTTTTGTTGAACGTCTTGCTGCTCAACATCATGTCAATCTGGTCGCTGATCGCAAGTATCATGGCCTGACGGGCCGATTTACACATGACGGCCATGATGTTCGCCTCTTGATTCCTACGACCTACATGAACCGTAGCGGCCAAGCTGTTGCGGCGCTTGCAGGTTTTTACCGTATTCCTGTGGAATCCATTCTGGTCGCCCACGATGAGTTGGATATGCCGCCAGGTGTTGCCAAGTTGAAAAAAGGTGGCGGGCACGGTGGTCATAACGGCTTGCGCGATATCATTGCCCAATTGGGCAACCAAAACGGTTTTCATCGCCTACGGCTTGGCATTGGCCATCCGGGGCATAGCAGTCTAGTCTCCGGCTACGTATTGGGCCGCGCGCCACGTGCCGAACAGGAGCTGCTGGATACCAGTATCGATTTTGCCCTCGGCGTGCTGCCGGACATTCTGGCCGGGGATTGGACCCGTGCCATGCAGCGCTTGCATAGCCAGAAGGCCTAACCTACTCCGCGAGGGACAATTTCATGGGATTTAACTGTGGCATCGTCGGCTTGCCCAACGTTGGCAAGTCCACTCTATTCAACGCCCTCACCAAGTCCGGCATTGCTGCAGAAAACTTTCCGTTCTGCACCATCGAGCCGAACAGCGGCATAGTGCCAATGCCTGATGCTCGACTCAATGCACTGGCCGAGATCGTCAAGCCCGAGCGCGTAATCCCTACAACCATGGAGTTCGTGGATATCGCCGGTCTGGTAGAAGGCGCATCCAAAGGCGAAGGCCTTGGAAACAAGTTCCTGGCCAACATCCGCGAAACTGATGCCATTGCTCATGTGGTTCGCTGCTTTGAAGACGAAAACGTTATTCACGTAGCCAACTCCGTTGACCCCAAGCGAGACATTGAGGTCATTGACCTTGAGCTGATCTTTGCGGACCTGGAAAGCTGTGAGAAGCAATTGCAGCGAGTGGTTCGCAACGCCAAGGGCGGCGATAAGGAGGCAGTAGCTCAAAAAGCACTTCTTGAAAAGCTGATTCCTCATTTCGAAGCAGGAAAGCCTGCGCGCAGCCTGTTGAAGGACATGGATGACGAACAGAAGCGCATGGTACGCGGCTTTCATCTGCTGACCAGCAAGCCGGTCATGTATATCGCCAACGTGGCTGAAGACGGATTCGAAAACAATCCTCATCTGGATATCGTCAAAGGCATTGCTGCCGAAGAAGGCGCAATTGTTGTTCCGGTATGCAACAAAATCGAAGCTGAAATTGCCGAGCTGGATGATGGTGAGGAAAAGGATATGTTCCTTGAGTCGCTAGGCTTGGAAGAGCCCGGTCTGAACCGCGTAATCCGCGCTGGCTATGAACTGCTGAATTTACAGACCTATTTCACTGCCGGAGTGAAGGAAGTTCGTGCCTGGACGGTCAAGGTAGGTGCTACCGCGCCACAGGCAGCTGCCGTGATTCACACTGACTTTGAGAAAGGCTTCATCCGCGCCGAAGTGGTCGCCTATGACGACTTTATTCAGTACAAGGGTGAAAATGGCGCAAAGGAAGCAGGCAAATGGCGCTTGGAAGGTAAGGACTATATCGTCAAGGATGGCGACGTCATGCACTTCCGCTTCAACGTCTGATCCGCTCAGCGGACCTGCGACGCAGGTCCGCTCCCCTTCCCTTCTACCTGCACACGCTCAAGACAGCAGCAACTTACGTCTACTGGTTGACTGGCAAAGCCGCATGCAGCTGAGTCAGGTCGTTGACCTTGTCGTATAGCTGGTCGGTACTGGTAACCATGGCAGTAGGCACGGACTGGTTAGGCTGGGAAAAACCAGCAGCCATGGTGATAAATTTCCACTGTGCCTTAACCTTGCATAAGGCAACAGCAGTCACTTGATTTGGCGTTCCTGCTTGCCAAATACTGCTTTAAAGTCTCTTACCAATGCCTCGAATGCTCTTTCCAGATCAGGCACAGTTGCCCATAACGACTCCATCACGACAAGCTCACTTCAGCTCTTTTACAGAAGTGCTGCGTTAATCTTTCAGGAAGAAATAAAGGTAGCGTGAGCAAAATGGAGGACGAAGCAATAAGGACCATTTTGCCGATACGACAGAATAGCCCTCAGCATAGGTATCGGTCAGTTGCCGGCAGAGAGCCCCGCGTACAGCCGTGTCAGCTCGTTCATCTGCTTGAACAGCGTATCGGCACTGGAGGCCATTGCTGTGGGGACATAGTTGTCGGGAGTGGTAAGGTCTACCGCTGTGCGGGTGAATTTCCACTGAGCTTCGGCTTTACGCAGCGAAGTGGCAATTTCAGGGTTAGGCGTGCCCGCAGTATTGAGTTCTGTCATGACGGTATCGAACTCACCGACGGACTTGTCAAACGCCTCATCCAGCCCGGGCGCCTGCACTCCCCAGTTCTTGGCCATGTACAGCATGGCGATCCGCTGGCTTAGCACTCGGTTCCAACCACTACGGTTCACCAGACGGGAAGACTCACCGCCATTGTTCTTTGCCACGAGATCCGTCAGCTTTTGGCACTGATCCAGGAGCTGATCACTGACGCCCAGCATGGCGACGGCCTGATCCTTATCAGGATTAGCCTGAACCAGCTGCTTGTACTCCTGCCAAGTCTTCTCTATCTCGCTGAGTTTGCTGCGAATTTCAGTATTCGGTGCGAACTCGACAAGCAATTTGTGATGGTTGTCGAACAGTGTAACGGTGTCCTTGAGCTGCTTGGCTGCAACGTCTACGCGAACACCGGACCCCATCATCAGGTAATCCTTGGCCATGCGTTGGCCCAGCGTGCGCTGAAGGCCAGCCATGTTCATCGCTTCTTCAGGGGTAATGGCCGCCCAGCAAGAGGCACTAACAAGACTGACGCCCAAAACGGCTACACGCAAAAAATCCTTTAGCATTTACTTCTCCAAAAGGGCCATTCGCTGGCCAGGCAAAGCGGGGCCTTTTTTAGAAACAGCAAGGCGCCGCGAATAGTTAAGCTCCGCGGTTATCGATTTAATTAGTGCGGGATTTGGTATGAAGGCGAATTGTCATGACAGCTGATGTCATAACGCCATCGAATCATGAGGTCGCTATTGTAGCGTGTTGAAAAGTCAATAGGACGTTTTTACTAGGACATAATGTCGCCCCTGCCCAGAAGCGTGACAGCAACAGCACCTCCGCTGGAACAAGGGCACATTGGAAGCAGGCCGCTTACATGATCAACCGCTAACCCGCAAAGGACCGCCAACCGGAACGTACTCAACAGGTGTCTCACCTGGGAGGTCTTGGACAGGATCGTCCTGATAGCCGAACCCTTCCTCCTTCAGGTTGATGGAATGCGTGCCGTGTTCTCGGGCACTCGTATTGCTCAGTTTGGTAAACAGGCGATCATCATCCTGCAAGGTGAAGCGGTCTCCTGGGCAAAGCTGTGCGAAAGTAATCGTGGCGGCGGTACTCATCAAGCAGTCTCCTTATAACCGTTGAGGTCTCTTATGAATGGAGAGTTTCCGGTCGATCAAGGTTCCGAACAGCGACCGGAACTGACTTGCAGAGCACACATTGCAGAATAAAAAAGGCTCGCCTGGAAACGACGAGCCAAGACGTGGAAAGCCGTTTAGCGCTTGGCCTTGCGCTTATTTCGGTACTGGTCGATGACAACGGCCAACACAATGATGATGCCCTTGATGATGTCCTGGATGTAGGCATCGACTCCGAGGAAGGTAAAGCCGCTGGCCATGACGCCCAGAATCAGGGCGCCGATGACCGTTCCGGTAATACGTCCTACGCCGCCCGCCAGGCTGGTACCGCCAATCACGGCGGCAGCAATCGCATCCAGCTCGTAGGACATCCCCATCCCCGCCTGACCTGTAGCGGCTCGGGCCGAGGCAACGACACCAGCGAGGCCTGCTAGAAGGCCAGCGATGCTATAGACGATGATCAGATGGCGCTTGACATTGATGCCCGAGATGCGAGCCGCCTGCATGTTGCCGCCAATGGCATAGGTGTACTTGCCGTATTTGGTATACCGCAGGGCGATATGAAAGATGACAGCCACGACCAGAAAGATGATGACCGGCATGGCACCGCTGCCAATGGCGGTGTACGAGTCGGACAGCATGCTGATGGGCTGACCTTCGGTGTAATAACGCGCCAGACCGCGGGCCGACACCATCATGCCCAGCGTGGCGATGAAAGGAGGAATGCCGGTAGCGGCAATAATGCTTCCGTTAATGACGCCGGCCAGCAGTCCCACGCCTAATCCGGCCATGATCGGCACCCAAACCGGCATGTCAGTCAATGAGGGGAAGACCGTTCGGCCAAAATCGGACGTTTGCGCCAGACTGGCTGCAACCATTGCAGAAAGCGCGAGCACGGAGCCTGAAGACAGATCGATTCCTGTCGTGATAATGACCTGGGTAACGCCAATGGCCAGAAGACCAATGATGGAAACCTGGAGAATCATCAGCACCAGGCGCTGGGAGTTCATGAGAAAGCTCTGATCACGCATGACCCAGCCGAAAAGCTCGAACACCAGGCCAATACCCAATAGTACGAGCAGAATACCCACTTCAGTAGGAATACGCCGCTTGGTCTTCCTGGGTACCTCAGCTGTTTTATTTTCAGTGATAGCATTCATAGTGATTTCCTCTTCTCCTGCTTTCGCCCAGGCGAACGTGCCCGCTGACTACTGCCAGGCCGCTATGCGTATCGATATGCGGAGAAAACCTCCGCCCCTACTCAGTGAATCGCTCTGATTCCGGATGCGTGATGCATGATTCGTTCTTGCGTGGCCTCGTCGCGGTCGAGCACGCCAGTCACCTCCCCTTCATGCATGACCAGGATGCGATCGCTCATGCCAAGCACTTCAGGCAGTTCGGACGAGATCATGATGACGGCCATGCCTTCACTGGCCAGCAGAGAGATCAGCCGGTAGATCTCAGCCTTGGCACCTACGTCGACCCCTCGCGTCGGCTCATCCAGAATGAGGACACGCGGGTTGGTCATCAGCCACCGTGCCAGCAACGCTTTTTGCTGATTACCGCCGGACAGGTTGGCAATGCACTGCTCCAGCGAAGGCGTCTTGACGCGCAGCTTCCTGCACATATCTTCGCAGAGGTCGCGCAGTGGTTTTTGCTGGACGAAACCGCTACCGCTGTAATTGGGCAGGACCGCGACCTCCATATTCTCCAGAACCGACAGGCATGGAAAAATGCCGGTGTCCTTCCGGTCCTCGGTCAGGAGCGCCAGTCCTTTCTGAATGGCCAGACAGGGGTCGCTCATGGTGATTTTTTCACCGTCCAGGTAGATTTCCCCGCTGGTGGCTGGCGTGACACCAAACAGGGTTTCGGCTACGTTGGTGCGCCCCGACCCCATAAGGCCGGCGATGCCAAGGATTTCACCCGCACGCAGGTCGAACGATACGTCTTTGAAGAGACCGTCCAGGGACAGGTTGCGTACCGAGAGCATGACCTTGTCGGTCGGAGCGGTACGTTCGGGAAACAGCTGAGTCAGCTCACGGCCTACCATCATAGAGATCAGGCTGTCGCCATCCATGCTTTCCGCACGCTGCAGGCCGATGTAGGAACCATCCCGGAAGACCGCGACCTCATCGGCAATCTGGAAAACTTCATCCATCTTGTGCGTGATATAGATGATGCCCTTTCCCTGCGCCTTAAGGTCAGCAATGATCGAGAACAGGTGAGCCACTTCTTTTTCGGTGATGGCTGAGGTGGGTTCGTCCATGATGAGGATATCGGAGTCGTAGGAGACCGCCTTGGCAATCTCGACCATTTGCCGGCCAGCAATGCTGAGATTGCCGACCGGCTCTTCAGGATCGAGATCAATCCGCAGGCGCGCCAGCAGCGCTTCGGTATTACGGTGCATGGCACCATGATCGACCATGTGCAGGGCATTGAGCGGTTCACGGCCCAACCAGATGTTTTCGGCAATGGTCATGTGGGGCATCAGGTTGAGCTCCTGATGGATCATGGCGATGCCTGACTGCAGGGCGGCCAGCGGCGTTTCGAACGTCACGGGCTTGCCACGCAAGCGAATCTCGCCACTGTCGGGCTGATGAATTCCTGCAATGATCTTCATGAGGGTGGATTTACCCGCCCCGTTTTCTCCCATCAGCGCCAACACAGTGCCTGGACGAACACGGAGCTGCACATCGGATAGAGCCACAACGCCTGGAAAGCCTTTGCTGACGTTCAGGATTTCCAGCAGGTACTCCGTACCCATGTGGTCGGCTTCGTAATGGATCTGTTTGTAGGTTGAGGGCGTTACAGCAGTAGTTGAGCCGAGCATCTTATTCTTCTCCTCGGAACGTTCGTGAGCGCCAGCTGAAGCAGGGCGCTGGCGTCTGATCGTTATTTACTCTGGAATTGCTGATAGTTCTCGGGGGTAACCAGCTGCACCGGAACCCAGATGTCGCCTTGCAGGTTTTCCTTGTTGACGAGGCGGACAGCGGCATCTACCGAGCCGGCCCCGATACCGACGGTATCGCGGTACACCGTTACACTCAGCAGTCCGCGCTTGATGGCAGCCAGGCCGTCAGCCGTGCCGTCGACACCGCCTACCATGACGTCCTTGCGACCGGCCTGACGCAGCGCCATGGCTGCACCGATACCCATCTCATCGTTATTGGCCGCAACAGCATCGATCGCCTTGCCGGACAGGAGCCAATTGCTCATCAGATCCATGCCTTTGTCACGTTCCCAGTTGGCGGATTGCTCTTCTACCACTTTGATATCGGGATATTTAGCCAGAACATCCTTCACCCCAGTCGTGCGCTTGCGCGTATCGTCATGGGCCAGTCGGCCAAGGATGATGGCGAGGTTTCCCTTGCCGCCCATCTTTTCAGCGAGATACTCCATTTGCATCTGGCCGATGCGACGCTCATCCGTGCCTACAAACACGACACCTGCCGGGAAACTGTCTACTTCAGGGCGGCTGTTGAGATAAACCAGCGGGATACCCGCCTGGGTAACGCGCTCAGTGATCTTGCGGGTCGCGGCCGTATCAGCCGGGTTGACGATGATGGCATCAACTTTCTGGCTGATGAAGTTTTCAACCTGCCCTAGCTGACGCACTACATCACCACCCGCCTCCTCAAGTTGCAGGGAGGCGCCACCGGGTATCTCTTTGGCACGCGCCTGCATGGCCTGTACAAGGTAGGCGATGTAGTTATCGTACTGTGCGACCGCGACACCGATTTTCATATCGGACCAAGCCAGCGGAGAGATAAGCAGGCAGAACAGCAAACCCAGACAGCGCTTCATGGTGACTCCTTAAGCCCTGTGCGCCAGCATCATGCCGCCATCGAAAAAGGCAAACCCCGACGCGGCAGAGCACCGAGCCGGAACGGTTCTGTTCGGAGTGCGACGTGAGCAGGACGAAGGACCATGCTGGTTGCACGGCGGGACATGTGTTCTGAGCAAGCTGAGGCTCGAAGCGAGTACGCGACGGTCTACGGCTGGTAGGCCGCTCGGAGTCGTCCTGTAAGAAAGAGAGGGTTTCATCGACAGTACCTGTTTGTTCTTGTTGGTGTGCACGCCTCCTGTGGAGGAGGTGCATTACAGTCGTCAACCTTGGATCAGAATCTACTAGAATAAATTTTCCATTACAATGTAATTTCCGAATTTATTTTTCATTGTATAAATAACCCGCTCTACCATAAGCGTTCCAGCTGAACACCTATATGAGCGCTGTGCCGGTCAGCGCCAAAGACACCTGTGGTCGATAATGCCGAGCCGGGTGCCAGAGGATCAGCAGCCCGTTGCGCACCACGGCTTCAGACGGCATAGGTCACGTAGAAATGCACCTCAGGACGGACCTTCGAAAGGTGGGGCCATTAGGCGATTAGATAGGCGCAACGGTCAGCTTGGTCAGCGTACGGGGGTCGTCATCAACATTGATCCGGTCATGGTCGATCTCCATGGCGAACTCCCATTGCCCGGTCAGTCCATACACGGTGCGCCTGCCAATGGAATACCATTGCTATGTGCCATCGAAACGGCGTTTGTCACACGGATATATCATCTGGAACTGGCTGCCAAAGCGCCGGGTTGCCTGCCAGTCGAAAAACTCAACCACCCGGAAACTGGCGCTGCCCTTGTCATAATCCGTCGGTCCTATAGGCCCTAGCGCCACACCCGGCTCCGTACTGGACTGCCAAGGTGTTGCCGCCGCCCCACCCTATGCACAGCAGCAAAAGCGAGTCCATGGTGCGTACTGGAATCAATGAGGGAGTAGCGCCGCAGAACGCGGCGCAAAAGACAGTGTTGCGTTAGTGCTTGATGCGGCTCTGGAACGAATCCACATTCTCGGGCGTGATCAGCTCATAGGGAATCCAAACGTTTTGCTCAACCGGCTCCTTTTTTGCCAGCTTTACGGCTGCTTCCACAGCGCCATCAGCCTGCCCTTTGGCATCCTGGAAGACAGAGGCTGCCAGCATGCCGCGCTTGACCGCGGCCAGACCATCCGGCGTGCCGTCAACGCCTCCGATCAATACCGAGCCCTTTGCCTTGCCGGCCTGCTGTAGCGCCATGGCCGCGCCAATTGCCATTTCATCGTTGTTGGACGAAACCGCATCGAACTCCTTACCTGACAGGAGCCAGTTGCTCATCAGGTCCATGCCCTTGTCACGCATGTAATTGGCCGTCTGCTCTTCTACTACTTTGATCTCGGGATACTTGGCCAGAACCTCCTTTACCCCCTTGGTGCGGTTATGCGTGGAGTTGTTGGCCAGATCGCCCAGCATGATGACCAGATTCCCCTTACCGCCCATTTTATCGGCCAGGTACTGCATCTGCAGGCGTCCGGCTTCCAGGTCGTTGGATGTCACTGTAACCATGCCTTTTGGCAGGTTTTCCTCATCAGGGCGGCGATTGACATACACCAGCGGAATCCCGGCTTTCGTCGCCGCCTCGGTGATATTACGGGTAGCTGCAGTATCGACCGGGTTGACGATAATGGCGTCGACCTTCTGGCTTACAAAGCTTTGTACCTGGTTGAGCTGCTTGACCACATCGCTGCGGGCATCCTCGAATTGCAACTGAACGCCTTCATCCTTGGCTTTCCTGGCCATCGACTCGCGCAGGTACGTCAGCCAGTTGTCGTCAAACTGCGCCATGCTGACCCCGACCTTGATATCGGCTGCCATAGTGGTTGTAGCCATGAACAGCGACAGGGCTACGGCGGCGATTCGTTTGCTCATCTGCATGATGAATGACTCCAGATATTGTGAGTGTTATGGGTGGAAGTGCATCACGATCAAGCAGAGCCCCTGGGCGGGACTCCCCTTTCTTACGAACAGGAACGCGTCATTCTTGGCGATTACCCAGGCAAGCCAGAAGGCAGCAGGAACCAGTCAGGTAAAAGACCGGGTAGGAAAAGCGAGGCGGCGCGGCCAGAAAGGCCGCTTGAGCGCAGAGAGGATTATCGTTCATCGACGGCACCTTTTTGTTTTTATCGGCCTGCCCGTACAAGCCCTGTATGGGTCGTGAAATCGTCAATCTGATTCAAACTGTATTGGAATTTAATTTCCAAAGCAACAGCATATAGAATTATCTTTGTTTATCGTAACAGTGGCAGAAAATGGCAGTTTGCAGGCGTTGTAAAGCCGGGAAGCAATTCTCGGCTCCAGGCTTCTATAAGGATGAGAACGAGATGATCAGCCCAGCGTAATAACCTGACCCTGCTGAGCACTGCGGCGGGCGGCATCAAGGATGCGTGTGGTTTCCAGGGCGTCTTCCAACGAAACAGGCAGTTCGCCTTTTCCGCTCAGGGCAGCTGCCAGGTGCTCATAGAAGAGGTCCCAGCGGCCCCGCTCGGAGGGCACCAGCTCACGCTCTTCGCCATGCTGCATCCAGCCCCAGCGCAGGTGGTCCTCAACGCCCCAGCGGTCCCGCTCGGTCTTGGGTGAACGTCCCGCCAGGAGTGCCTGATCCTGCCCATCCAGGCACTCGATCCGATAGCAGCCTTCGGTGCCGTTAACCTTGAGTCGAGGCCCTGGATTGTGCTGAATCGTACTGCCCCAGAGACGTGAGATGACACCGTTTTGATGGGTAAGCGACAGGAAGAAGTCCTCATCGAGTTGCTGCTGCTCATCCATGAAACGGACCTCGGCATAGACCGAGCGTACCGATCCGAACAGCCAGAGCGCCTGATCGACCAGATGACTGCCCAGATCCCGCAATAAACCTCCACCACTGGCGTTACCCCGAGTGCCGGATACAAAGGTTTCCACACGCGATTCGAATGTAAGGACTTCTCCCAACTTGCCTGACGTAATCATCCGGCGAGCGGTACGGATGTCCGAGTCCCAACGGCGGTTCATGTAAACCGTGAGTGGTACGCCAGCTTCGCGGGCGGCTGAGATCAGTAGTTGAGCACGCGATTCGCCCAGGGCAAACGGCTTGTCGCTGACGACGGGAACGCCTCTGGAGACAGCCTCCAGAATCATGCCTTCCCGGATTTCGGGCGGCGTGGAAATTACCACAGCATCAACACCGGCATCGATCAGCTCGGCTAGCGTTTCGTAGGCGGGTACGCCGGGATAATCCTGTTGCAATTCGGCGCGGCGCTCAGATGAACGTATCACGACACCCACCAGGGCGATAGGTGACACTGACGTGATCAGGGGCGCATGGAAAAACCGTCCGCCCTTACCATAACCCACCAAACCAACACGCATAAAACCTCCAAGCAATAACAGGCCTACCCTGTGTCCGACAACGAAGCGCGTCAGGGTCCTTTTTTAGTAGGGGAAATAGCCGTCTTGCATGACGGCTGCGCAAGCCGGGAGCCCGTAAACAGCTCCCGGTCGAAAGAGATGGATTAGCCAAGCTCCCGCTTGACCCGCTCCAGCATGAAGCGGCTCGATTCATCAGCTCGATCTTCGAAGCCAAACACCGCCACGGTGGCGATACCGTCGAACTTCATCTCTCGCAGCGTGGAGAAGAATGCCTCCCAGTCCACCTCGCCCTGACCGATATCCAGATGCTGGTGAACCGTAGCGTTTACGCCCGGCGGATTGACGATATAACGAAGGCCCGACGAAGCTCGATGGTTCCAGGTGTCGGCAATGATCACATGGGTCAGCTTATCGCCCGCGTAGTGCAGCATCGAGGCAATATCGCCCTTGCCGTCATCGTAGAAAAAAGTGTGTGGCGCAGCGTACAGGTAGTTCACGAAGTCTTTGTCGAGGCCACGGATCAGGTCGACCGACTCGTTGTTGCGCTCGCTGAAGTCATAGGGATGCGCCTGGATGTCGAGCTTGATGCCTTCGCGTTCGAAGATTGGCAGGAGTTCTTCCATGGACTTCATGAACTGGTTTTCGCACACCAGCGGCTGGTCCGACTGACCACTGAATTCGGTGTTCATGAGATCGCAGTCCATTTCCACGGAGATCTCGATAGCGCGCTTCCAGTTACGAACCGCTGCCTTGCGCAGCTCCTCATCCGGTGCGGCCCAATGATAGACCGGTAGCAGCGAGGACAGCTTTACACCGGTATCGCTCAGTGCCTTTCTGAATTCACGGATCCGAGCCTTGTCGACGCGTGGGTACTTGTAGAACGGCAGGAAATCGTCCCGCGGGGACAGCTCGATGTATTCGTAACCCAGCTCCGCTACTTTATCTACCATCTTGGGAATAGGCAGAAAGCGATACATGTTTGGGTCCAGACAAATACGCATGATCTGTGCTCCTCTGGCGGCCTCTCCCTCAGGAAGAGGCCTGTTTATTGGTTATAGTGACGGCTTATTCATAGAACGCAGGACGCTGTGGCAGGCGGATCGGCTCAATGGCGCCGCTGCGCTGGGCAGCCACGCAGGCATCGGCGGTCACGGCGGCGGTGTAACCATCCCATGAGGATGGACCGGTGATCTTGCCCGCCTTGATACCGTCAATGAACGCCTGCAGCTCCACGTCGTAGGCATCGATGAAACGCTGTTTCCAATCCATGAGGATTTCAGTGGACAACTTGGCACCGCTGCGCAACTGAACGGAAGCAGGCTCCGGCAGCTTGGCAATGCCACGCTCGCCGACGACTTCGCACTGGATGTCGTAGCCGTACTGGCAATTGACAAAGACTTCCACGTCGATACGGGTGCCCTTGGCAGTTTCCAGCAGGACAATCTGTGGGTCCTTCAGATGAGCAAATGCCTGGGACGTCTTGCGGGGATAAATGACCTGGGCTGACACATACTGATCGTCCAGCAGCCAGCTCAAGACATTAATCTCGTGGATCAGCGTGTCGACGATGGCCATCTCGGTGGTATAGGACTCGCCTACCGTCGGGTTGCGGTGCGCCGCGTGAATCATCAGCGGCTCACCGATCTTGTCGCTGTCGATCACGGCCTTGAGCGCGCGATAACCTTGATCGTAAGGACGCATGAAACCGACCTGCACCAGCCGCTTGCCATGCTCCATCTCAGCCTCGACGATTTTCTTGCAGCCCTCTGCCGTGACGGCCAGCGGTTTTTCGCAGAAGACCGGCTTGCCGGCCGAGATGGCCGACAGCACGAACTCTTCATGACTTGGCCCCCAGGAGGTAACCAGAATGGCGTCCACTTCCGGTGCATTGATCAGGTCGTGGCCGCTGGCATAAACCTCGGCTTCAATGCCCTGCTGCTGGACGACCTTGGCGGCCTGCTCCTGATTGATGTCGTTGACCGCCACGACTGTACTGCCCACCAGTGCATGACTGCACCGACGAATGTGATCCTGTCCAATAGCCCCTGTTCCGATTACGCCGATACGCAGTGTCATGGTCATTCTCCGTTTGGAATTCTTGTTCGAAAACGTTGGGGTAATACCGGGCGTGATAGGCATCGCTGAACTCAGCCCATCACCGCTCTGCAAATCAATACTGTCGTGCTTTGGCAGTGTTCTCCTTGAGCATGCGTGACACTGCCTGGACCTTCTCGCTGGTGGAGACTTCGGCACCACCGACGCGCCACCAGGAGAGGTATTTGTGAATCATGGTCTTGGGCAGGACCTTGATATCGATCAGCGTGGAGACCGTCTGCCGACGCGCGTCTTCCAGCGCGGCATGCAGTTCGTCCAGCGTTTTTACACGATAAGTCTTGCAGCCATAGGCGGCGGCGCTCATAGCGAAATCCACGGGGACAAAACCACCATCGAGCTTGCCGGTTTCTGGGTTGCGATAGCGGAACTCGGTACCAAAGCTGTCCATGCCGTGCTCCATCTGCAGGTTGTTGATGCAGCCGAACGTCATGTTGTCCAACAGGATCACGTTGATCTTCTGGCGTTCCTGAATGGACGTTGCCAGTTCGGAGTGCAGCATCATGTAGGAGCCATCGCCGACCAGGGCATAGACTTCGCGTTCGGGCTCGGCCATCTTCACGCCTAGGGCTGCGTTGATTTCATAGCCCATGCAGGAGTAGCCATACTCCAGGTGATAGGTGTTGGTGCCTTTGCTGCGCCAGGCCCGCTGTAGATCGCCCGGCAGGCTGCCGGCAGCGGCAACAATGATGTCTTCGTTGGCCAGGGTTTCGTTCAGCGCACCCAGCACACGGCTCTGGGTCAGGCTGGAGCCGGTCAGCTCGACAAACTCTTCGAGCACGGCACGTGGCAGGTGATCGTCGATCTCCGGCACAAAGTTTTCAGTGCCGTATTCAACGCTATAGACACGGTCGATTTCCTCCTTGAGCTTAGCGCGGGCCTGCTGCGGTGCATCGTCCCATTGCGCCTTGTAGCCGGTACGACCCAAGGCTTCGCCTAGCGCTTCCAGCCCTACCTTCGCATCCGCAACGACCTGCACGGCATCGAGTTTGTAAGCATCGAAGGCACTGGCGTTGAGGTTGATAAACTGGACGTCCGGGTTCTGGAAAATCCACTTGGACGAGGTGGTGAAATCGGTGTAACGCGTGCCGACGCCAATGACCAGGTCGGCTTCCTTGGCCAGCATATTCGCTGCCAGGCAACCCGTCTCGCCGATTCCCCCCACGTTCAATTCATGGGCCGAGACGATGGCGCTCTTGCCCGCCTGGGTCTCGGCGAACGGAATTTCGAAGCGCTCGGCAAAGCGCTGTAGGGCTTCGGCTGCGCCGGAGTACTTGACCCCACCGCCACAAATCAGCAGCGGCTTGCGCTTGCTCTTGAGCAGCGCCACGGCATCGTCCAGCATGGCCTCAGTGGCTGGGCGGCGGTCGATACGGTGCACGCGCTTCTGGAAAAAGTAATCCGGGTAATCGTAGGCCTCGCCTTGTACGTCCTGCGGCAGGGCCAGGGTAACAGCCCCGGTTTCGGCCGGGTCGGTCAGCACGCGCATGGCATTGATGGCAGCAGTCATCAATTGCTCGGGACGGGTGATGCGATCCCAGTACTTACTGACGGCCCGGAACGCATCGTTTGTGCTGATGGAGAGATCGTGGGACTGTTCGATCTGCTGTAGCACCGGATCAGGCTGACGGCTGGCGTAGACGTCCCCCGGCAGGAGCAGTACTGGAATCCGGTTGGCTGTTGCAGTGGCTGCCGCGGTGATCATGTTGGCCGCCCCTGGGCCGACCGATGAGGTGCAGGCATAAATCTGGCGACGCAGCTTCTGCTTGGCAAAGCCCACGGCGGCATGAACCATTCCTTGCTCATTGCGGCCCTGATGGACGATGAGCTCACCCGGGTCCTGTTCCAGTGCTTGTCCAAGCCCCAGCACGTTGCCGTGCCCAAAGATGGTAAAGATGCCTTTGACGAACTTGGTTTCAACCCCATCGACGCTCACGTACTGGTTATCGAGAAACTTCACCAGCGCCTGGGCCATGGTCAGTCGTGTTGTACTCATGTTGTCACCCTTTCAATTCCACGCCTGGGGTCGAGTACAGGGCGACATGTGCCGCCCTGCCTTGCCCTTTGTTATAAGTACTGTCTCTGCTTAGGCCGCCTGCCCTTTGGCAGCGTCTACACGTGCTTTCAGATGCTGCATGCTGGCTAGCAATGACGGCTGGATATCCGTCAGCGCATGGACGCTTTCGGCGAACGGCTCGAACGACAGGTGGCCGTTATAGCCCAGCTTGAGCAGCTCACGGACCTGTGCGGCATTGCCCAGGATGTCGGCCTCGCCCACCAGTACGCGGTGGCCATCGCGGATGGTATTCAAGGGCAACGCACCGTCTTCCACACCCGAGATGTGTACCAGACCGGTCATTTCAGGGAAGAACTCCTGCTCGCCTGCCAGATGGTGATGGAAGGTGTCATGCACGATACGGAACACGTCACGCCCACCAACCGCATTGATAGCGTCTACGGCATCGCGCTTGCGGCGCAGCGAGCATTCCTCAAAGCCCAGCGGCTCCACAAAGCCCAGGATGCCGTGCTCACGCAGGATAGGCGCCAGTTCGGTCAGCGCCGTACGCAGATCACGAGCGCGTTCGGCTTCGCTGCGTGGATCCTTGGGATCATTGAGCGGACACATCACCAGACCCTCGGCACCACAGTCGCGGGCGTAGGCTGCCAGCTTTAACGTCTGGGCACGACGCTCGTCATTCCACACATCGAAGGGATACAGCGCATTGATCGACAGCACACGGATGCCCTTCTCCTGGCACAGCTGACGTACGCGTGAAGCGGGAGTGCCATCCTCTATTTCGATGCCTTTAAGGTCGTTGCGGATCTCAATGGCATCCGCGTTAAGCGTGATAGCAAGCGAGATGAACTCTTCCAGCGGCAGGCGTGGGGCAACCATGCGGTTAAGGGCAAAACGTAAGGGCTGGCTCATCTTGTTGTTCTCCAGGATTCGATAAACGCAGTGCTGGTTTAGGGTATGGGTTATTTAGCGGTCGGCATGCTGAACTCGGCACCCTTGGCGATGCTGTCGGGCCAGCGCTGCATGACGCTCTTGTAACGGGTATAGAAGCGGATACCTTCCTCGCCATAGGCGTGGTGGTCGCCAAACAGAGAGCGCTTCCAGCCACCAAAGGAATGCCAGGCCATGGGAACAGGAATCGGTACGTTGATACCGACCATACCCACCTGGATGGAGCGGGCAAACGCGCGGGCCACGCCACCGTCGGTGGTAAAGCAGGACACGCCATTGCCAAACTCATGGGCGTTGATCAACTCCACGGCCGAGGCAAAGTCCGGCACGCGCACGATGCCCAACACCGGGCCGAAGATTTCGTCCTTGTAGATGGTCATCTCGGGCTTGACCTGATCGAACAGCGTTGCACCAACGAAGAAGCCATTCTCGGCACTCGGCACCTTGAAGTTGCGACCGTCAACGATCAGTTGCGCGCCCTCTTCAACGCCTTTGGTGATGTAGCCCTCGACCTTGGCCTTGTGCTGAGCGGTCACCAGCGGGCCCATGTCGGCGTCGCCTTCCATGCCGTTGCGGACACGTAGGTTGTCGATGCGGGGCAAAAGCTTTTCGATCAGCTTGTCGCCCACATCGCCTACGGCCACGGCGATGGAAATCGCCATGCAGCGCTCACCGGCGGAGCCATAACCGGCACCGATCAAGGCATCGGCCGCCTGATCCAGATCAGCATCCGGCATGACGATCATGTGATTCTTCGCGCCACCCAGGGCCTGAACGCGCTTACCGCGGCGGGTCCCTTCCTGGTAGATGTATTCGGCGATGGGTGTAGAACCCACGAAGGAGATGGCTTCGACATCCGGGTGTTGCAGCAAGGCGTCTACGGCTTCCTTGTCACCCTGTACCACATTGAACACACCATCGGGCAAACCGGCCTGCTTGAGCAGATCCGCCATGAGCAGGCTGGCGGAAGGATCGCGCTCGGAAGGCTTGAGAATAAAGGTATTGCCGGTGGCCAGTGCCATAGGGATCATCCACAGCGGCACCATGACCGGGAAGTTGAACGGCGTGATCCCGGCACAAACGCCTAGCGCCTGACGCATGTTGTAGTTGTCGATGCCACCACCGATGTTGTCGGTGAACGCTGTCTTCATCAGATGGGGCGCACCGCAGGCAAACTCGACAACCTCGATGCCACGGGTGACTTCCCCCATGGCATCGGACAGGACCTTGCCATGTTCAGACGTAATGAGCTGCGCCAGCTCCTTGTGGTGCTTGTCCAACAGCTCCTTGAACTTGAACAGGATGCGCGAACGGCGCAGAGCCGATTGTTCGGACCAGGCCGGAAACGCGGCCTTGGCGGCTGCGACAGCTTCATTCACCGTTTGGGTGGTCGCCAGGGCCACACGGGCCTTCACTTGCCCCAACGCCGGATTGAACACATCGCTGTAACGCTCGGTGCCCGCTTCCTGGACCTGACCATTAATGTAATGGCCGATGACTGTTTCTTGACTCATGTCGAACTCCTTAGGGGCCGCTCGAAGCACGGCGTAGCTAACAAAACCAATGGATCCTTACCGCGATCCGCTCTTATCAAATGGGCTTGGATGACAAGGCCCGACCGGTTTTCCGAGTACTGGCCGACATGGGCTGGCGACGAATCTTGGCCAGCATCACGCCTTCCATTTTTTCCAGCGATACACCACGGGTTTCAGGGACGAAACGGATGACGAACCAGTAACTGAACACGCCAAAGCCTGCGAACAGCCACATTGGGAAGGCACCATTGAATGCGCTCATCAGGTAGGGATGGTCATTGATCATCGGGAACGTCTGGGTCACCAGGAAGTTGGCAATCCACATGCTGCACACGGCCACACTCATGCCCAGCGAGCGCAGACGGTTCGGAAAAATCTCAGAGATCAGCACCCAGGTGCCGATCCCCCAGGACAGCGCATACAGCAGCATGAACAGGAGCATCCCAAACAGCGTCAGGTAGCCGTCCTGATGGGTGTACATGGCGTAAGAGGTGATCAGGAGCCCGCTGACCGAGCCGATGGTGCCGTACTTCATCAGCGGAATCCGGCCGACGCGGTCGATCAGCCAGGCGCCGATCAGCGTGCCCACCAGCTGCATCACACCAATCCAGATGGTCTGGAACAACGCGGACTCGGTACTGGCGGTGACGCCTTTGAGTACCATCGGCGCGTAATACATCATCACATTCACGCCGCTGACCTGCTGAAGCATGGCCAGCATGCACCCGACGAACAGGATCATCCCCAAGCCGGACCTGCACAGCTCCACCTTTTGCGAGCAGCCCTGGCGGTCCTGCTTCAATGAGTCCTTGATCTCCGCCAGGAGATGCCCGGCATGCTCGGCGTTGGAAATACGTGTCAGCGTCTTTAGGGCCTTATCGTCCTGACCGACCATCACCTGCCAGCGGGGCGACTCCGGAATGGTGAATACCATGATGCAGAAGAGAATGCAGGGCACGACTTCGGAGCCGATCATCCAGCGCCAGCCGTAGTCGACCAGCCACTCGGCCGCCACGTCCCGGGCAATCAGGTAATTCACGGTAAAGACGATCACCTGGCCGGCAACGATGGCAATCGACTGCATGCCAAGCGCACGGCCCCGCATGTTCTTGGGCGAGACCTCAGACATGTACATGGGCGAGACCGTAGCCGCCAGCCCCACGGCCAACCCGCCAATCATGCGGTAGATGACAAACCAGACGAAGCTGTCGACCACCGCAGCCCCTACCGCCGACACGGTAAACAGCACAGCGGCTAGAACGAGCGCTTTCTTGCGACCCAGACAACCGGCTACCCAGCCTGCACTCAAGGCACCGACGACGCAGCCGATGACCACATTGGAAACCGCCCAGCCGGTCTCGGCCGCAGACAAGGAAAAATACGCACGCAGCGAGTCCACGGCGCCGGAAATGACGGCAGTGTCATACCCGAACAGAATGCCGCCTAACGCCGCCACGGCGCAGATTCTCAGCACATAACCGATGTCATGGCGATGTGCATGGGTGGAAGTAAGGATCGTCATATCGCTCGCTCTGGTTCTTGTTCTTGGGTTTCCAGAAGTCAGCTACTACGAAGTTGCTTCTGAACGTGTATTCGGCTCGTGCTCTCCTTGAAGCGCGTTGTCGTGGCTCCCGCCAACCATGGCGGGAGTTCGGTGTTGAAGCGGATCAGCCCTGAAGCAACCACTCGTGGGCCGGGTCGTTATGGAATTTCCAGACACGCTTGGGCCCGGCCATTACGTTGAGGTAGTAGGAGGTGTATCCCCAGGGCACAGAAACCGGGTGGTAACCCTTGGGAACGAGTACCACATCGTTGTTTTCCACGGTCATGGCCTGGTCGATGCTGCGGTCGTCGGTGTAGACCCGCTGGAAGGCAAAGCCCTGGGGCGGATTCAGACGGTGGTAGTAGGATTCCTCCAGAAAGCTCTGCGCCGGCAGGTCATCCGTGTCGTGCTTGTGGGGCGGATAGCTGGAGGAATGACCAGACGGAGTGATCACCTCTACGACCAGCAGCGAATGCGCCTCGGCCGTGTCCGGCAGGATGTCGCAGACGTAACGGGTGTTGGCGTCCTTGCCTCGGGTTGAACGCTTCATGGTTGCTGGCTCGATCAGCCGGGGCGGCAACGTTTCTTCTGGATTGCCCGGCGCCAGACATACAGCAATTTCCACATCACCGTGGGCTATCACCAGGGCTTCAGTAGCGGGCGGCAGGTAAGCGGCATAGGGTGACTTGTCCTCGAACACGCTTTGGCGATCGCCAATGTGTTCCCAGGCAAACGCACCCTTCTGCGGGTGATTCGCCTTGATGGTCGCCTTGCCGGCCAGCAGTACGATGCACACTTCCCTGTCCTGTCCGTTCACAGGCAGCTCATCGCCATCCTTGAGCTTATGGGCCGAAAAGCCCACGTATTCGAGTGCATTGTCGGGTACCTGGACCAGCGTGCGGCGTTCAGCGGAGCCTTTGACAAGCAAATCCATACAACCTCCTCTTAATAAAGGGTGAGTCGAGCGTTGGCGCGGGATACCAGTGCACGCAGCGTTTCATACCCTTTCTGGGCGTAGAGATAACTGGGCGCTACGGCCGGATCCTGTTCGGCCTCCACTACCAGCCAGCCGCGGTAGTTGGCGGCATACAAGGTGTCGAGCAGTGGCCCAAATTCGATGTCGCCATCGCCGGGCACCGTAAAGGTGCCGTTGACGATACAATCCGGGAAACTCCATTGGTTGTTACGGGCCAGCTGCACAACATTCTTGCGAACGTCCTTGAAGTGCACATGGCAAACGCGGTCGATATGTTTCTTTAATACGGCCAGCGGATCGCCACCGCCCATGTAGCAGTGGCCTGCGTCGAACAGGAGGCCGACCTCCTCGCCAGTCACCTCCATCAGCCGATCAATGTCCTCGGGGGACTCCACATAGGCCCCCATATGGTGGTGGTAGGCCAGACGCACCCCCTGGGACTGGGTGAAGCGTGCCAGAGCCGTCAGCTTGTCGCCGTAAACCTTCCACTGCTCGTCTGTATAAAAGCGTGGACGCTCAACCAGAGGGACCCGCTTGCTCTGAATGGAACCGGCCACTTCGCCATATACCAGGACCTTGGCGTTATTTTCGGCCAACAGGCGGCAATGCTCGGCAATGCCCTTGATTTCATCTTCTGCGCTGCGATGCGCCATGAGGCTTGAGTACCAGCCGGACACCAGCTCCAGCCCGTACTCGCCCAGCACGTCACGCACACCTTCCGGCGTCTTGGGAAACTTGCCGTTGAGCTCAAACCCCTGGTAACCGATCTCCTTACCCTCGCGCAATGCTGTGCTCAGCGGGGTTTCGCCGCCCAGCGAAGGGAGGTCGTCATTGCTCCAGGAGATCGGATTGATCCCGATCTTGACCGGTGAATTCGTCATGGTTGCCACACCTAATCTTGTTGTTGTCTGGTAGTGCGAAAAGTCGAGACGTATCAGCCCAGGCGGCGAGCCTCACGCCAGGACTTGATCAGAAACTCGAAAGTCGATTGCACCCGGCTGATCAACGCTTCGTCATCGATCTCACCAGCCAGCCAGGCGCGGCTCGGCTCCTGAAAGATCGTCCGGCCAACGGCAAACCCGCGACAGGTCTTGCTGGCACTGGCATGACGGAACCCTTCAGCCAGCTCTTCGGCCGGTGCATTGAGTCCCAGCAGCACAACCCCATGGCAATACGGATCGCGCTCGGTGATAAGTTCATCCAGCTTTTCCCACACTGCCTCAGGCTGGGACTCGATCTTCCACCAGTTGGGGTAAATTCCGATGTTGTAGAGCCGCTTGATGGCGCGGTAGAGCACATCCGGCTGATCGGAGGTGTGGTTCTTCGGCGGAATCACCTCCAGCAGCAGCTCATGCCCGCTGACCTGAGCCGCTTCGTATAACCCCTTGAGCTGAGCTTCCTGCTCAAGGCGAAGCTCAGGCTCATCGTCCGGGTGAAACTGCACCAGACATTTGATGATCTGCTCCTGAGGCCACTTGATGAGATTGCTGCCAATGGAACGGCCATGCTCGAACGCCAGGGGACGCGAGCCCTGCAACTCCACCGGGCGGGCAATCCACCAGCCACGCCCCGTTGCCGTATTGAGGGCATCCTGGCCGAAACGCTCATCGGCCAGCAAACCAACATCGCCCTGCACGCCGTTCTCCCTCAGATCCGCCTCCACCCGCTCGATGGCACGGATGAACAGCTGCTTCAGCTCGGGAATGGCCTTGAGGTCGCGCCCGGCCTGCTGCGCCAGCTCCACCAGCTGACCGCGGTGATCGAAGGCAAAGATGTACAGCGGTTGCCATGTCTTGCGCGGCACGCTTACCTGGTGCAGGCGGTTGAGCGCAGGGTCCAGATCCGGTCGGGTAATCGGTATCGGGCTGTTGAAGAAATAATCGAGCTCCGCCAGGGTAGGCATGGCCGGTGCACAGGCATGACGGGAGACGACCAGACCACCACAGGCATTGGCCAGCTGGCAGCAGCGCTCATCATCACCGCCGGTAAGCCACCCGCGCAGGAAACCGGACATGAACGCGTCACCTGCGCCCAGCACGTTGAGCACTTCCACACGGATGCCCTGGTAAATGCTACCGTCTTCCAGGCGCTCGGGAATCTCGCCATGAATCACGGTGCAGCCCAGCGCGCCCAGCTTGACCACCAGTGTCGCCTCGCTGACTTCACGCACCTTGCGAAGGGCAGTCAGCAGATCATCCGAGCCGCCGGCAATCATGAACTCTTCTTCAGTTCCGACGACCAGATCGAAACGCGGCAGGATACGCTGAACGTGGGCGCTTACCTGTGCATTGGCAATAAAACGGGTCTCACCATCCGCCTTACCGGTGAGACCCCAAAGTACCGGACGATAGTCAATGTCCAGTACACGCTTGACGTTGTGCTTCTCGGCATATTCCAGCGCACGGCTGCTCGCCTTGTAGACGCCCTCGGTGGAGAAGTGCGTACCGGTGATGAGCAAGGCCTTGCTTGAAGCGATGAAGGATTCGTCGATGTCTTCCTCGCGCAGCGCCATGTCGGCGCAGTTTTCGCGATAGAACACCAGAGGAAAGGTTTCACGGTCCTTGATTCCCAGCAGGACCATGGCGGTGAGCCGCTCAGGATCGACCTTGATGGCCCGGGTATCACAGCCTTCCTTGTTCAGAGATTCCACCAGGAAGCGGCCCATATGGTCATCGCCGACGCGGGTCAGCATGGCGGACTTCAACCCCAACCGGGCGGTGCCAAAGGCGATGTTGGCGGACGAGCCGCCCAGGTACTTGGCAAAACTGCTCACATCTTCGAGCCGTGCCCCGATCTGCTGTGCATACAGATCGACGCCGAGGCGCCCAAGACAGATGACATCCAGCTGACGTCCATTGGCAAAGGTTGTGTCGCCCATGGTGGCTCCTATTTATTTTTATCGGCCTGCGGTCTTTCGCACCGGGGTGCTGAACGAGTTGAAATCAGCCTAAAACGTCTTCACGCATTAATCAAACTTTTTTCCATGTTTTATATTTTGGAATTTTATTTCCACAAGCGAAGCGAAAAAGTCCTTTTGGCTTGAAGGTAGAAAAATCAGGATCCTGAGCGTTATTCAGATAATCACAGGGGTCAGCCAAACCGTAACCAAATGTGGCAGAACCAGGGATATACCATTGAAATAAGATAACATTACAGATCGCACTATCTGCTGATGTGTCTCATGGAACGACCTTAAATGACCTCAACGTCCCACCGCCTCAAAAGCATCGACGCCCTGCGCGGGCTCGTGATTGTATTCATGCTGCTCGATCATGTTCGCGAAACGTTCTTCCTGCATCGGCAGGTCATCGACCCCATGGATGTCGCCTCGACCTCACCTGACCTGTTCTTCAGCCGGATTGCCAGTCACCTATGCGCACCGGTCTTCGTCTTCCTGACAGGCCTGGGTGCCTTTCTTTATGGCGCAAAGCACAATGATCGGGCTGCGGTTTCCAGCTTCCTGTTCAAGCGCGGGCTATTTCTGGTCATTCTGGAATTTACGCTGGTCAGCCTGGCTTGGTCGTTCCAGTTCCCACCCAAGGTGATCTATCTGCAAGTAATCTGGGCCATTGGCCTGAGCATGATCATGCTGTCGGCACTGGTCTGGTTGCCCCGCGCAGCGCTGATCGCCATCGGCCTCGTGCTGGTAGCCGGGCACAATCTGTTGGACGGGGTGCATTTTCCGGCAGGCTCGCCCTTCCATGTCCCATGGGCGATATTGCATGACCGCGGCTGGATCGAATTGGGCGAAAGCCTGCGGCTGCGGACGTCCTATCCGCTTCTGCCCTGGATTGGCGTGATTGCGCTGGGCTATGCCGTGGGTCCGTGGTTTACCCAGCTGAACCCGTCCGAGCGCCAGAAGCGTCTGTTAGGCTGGGGGATTGGCGCCCTGTTGCTCTTCCTGGTATTGCGGATGATCAATGGCTATGGTCAGGCGCAGCAGTGGGTCACCGGAGAAACACCCCTGCTGACGGTGATGAGCTTTCTGAACATCACCAAGTACCCCCCCTCCCTGCTATTCCTCTCGCTCACACTGGGCCTGGGCCTGTTATTACTCGTGCTGTTCGAGCGCAAGCCGGAAAGCCATCTGCTGCACTGGTTTACCGTGTTTGGCGCGGCACCGATGTTCTTCTACATCCTGCATCTGTACGTGTTGGGCGTGCTGTACCGGATTGCCGTTGCCCTGTTCGGCCTCAATCAGGGAACGTACTTCGGCTTTGATCATGTCTGGGCCTTGTGGATCAGCGCCATCGTGCTGGCCTTTGCGCTCTACTGGCCGGTTCGCTGGTTTGCCCACCTCAAGGCGCGCCGCCGCGATATCACCTGGTTGAAGTATTTCTAGAACGAAACGGGGCGCCTGATAGGCGCCCCGTTTAACAGGTAATCAACATGAGCAGCGCTTAGCGCTTGCGTTCCCACACTTCCAGCGCATATGCCGGACGGCCATCCTCGGACGGGTGCTCGTCACGCGATACCCGCTGCCACTGCTGCTCATCCCATTCGGGGAAATACACATCCCCTTCCGGCTCCAGTGCTACACGGGTGAGGTAGAAGCGATCCGCATCAGGCAGCGCCTCGATGAAGAGCTGCGCCCCGCCGATCAGCATAACCTCACTGGCACCCTGCTCCCTGGCCCAGGACTCGGCTCGCGTCACCGCATCATCCAGCGATGTAAAGGTTTCGGCACCTTCGAGCGTCAGATCGGTCTGACGGCTGACGACCAGATTCAAACGCCCTGGCAATGGACGACCCAGCGAATCCCAGGTCTTTCGACCCATGATCACCGGCTTGCCCAAGGTCACGGCCTTGAAGTATTTGAGTTCTGCCGGCAAGTGCCAGGGCAGACGATTTTCGTGGCCGATCACGCCATTGTCGGCGACCGCCACGATCAAGCTGAGAGGAAGTGTCTTGTTCATAGCCGCGCAGCATAGCAGAGCACAACCGCCTTGCCAGTGGCTTGCCAGTTAACACGCCGGATGCCGACCCGTTATTCTCCGCGCATCCCCAGGACGAGTTTGACGAGTGACCGAACCCACTACTGCCCCTTCCGATTCCACCCTTGATGCACTCTGGCTGACCGAAGCCGTCCGCCTGACCGAGGAAGAAGCCGGTCCGCTGGAAGACAGCGAGGCCAACCGCCGCGCGCGCGCCGCCGGCGGCAGCTTCATGCAGCGCCTGAACCTGCGCGCCCATCTGTTAGGCCAGCGTGACGGCCTGATCGAAGCCCGTCGCCACTGGCGTCAGGGTGCCACCCTCGCATTCTGGCTGCTCGCCTTTCTGGCTGTATTGTCCGGTGCCGGCCTCGGCTTTGGCGCTCTGGGCGATGGCATGCGCCCGGTCAATGTCTTCTGGGCCCTGGGCAGTCTGTTGGGCCTGCACCTGTTGACCCTGCTGTTATGGCTGATCGGCTTTTTCGGCGGTGGACGCAGCGCCAGTGTGTTGGGCCGCCTCTGGCTGTGGCTGGCCGGCAAGCTGGCCCGGGATGCTCGCGCAGCCCAGCTCGGCCCGGCACTGCTTATTCTCCTCGGTCGTCAACGGCTGGTGCGCTGGGGGCTGGGCACACTGGTGCATGGGCTCTGGCTGCTGGCCTTGAGTGCAGCGCTGGGCATCCTACTTGCCCTGCTGGCGACCCGCAGCTACAGCTTTATCTGGGAAACCACCATTCTGAGCAGCGATACCTTTGTCACCATGACTCACGCGCTGGGTGCGCTGCCTGCATTGCTGGGTTTTCCCATGCCGGATATCGAGACCATTCGTGCCAGTGGCAACGCGGCACAGGGGCTTGAGGCGGCACGTCATGCCTGGGCCGGTTGGCTGGTAGGCGTGCTGATTGTCTATGGTCTCATTCCCCGCGCGCTTCTCTTTGCCCTCTGCCTCTGGCAATGGCAACGCCGCCGCCAGCAACTGACGCTGGATATCGAGCAGCCCGGCTATGTGCTGCTACGTGAAAAGCTGATGCCTACCACCGAGCGTCTGGGCGTCAATGACGCTGCGCCTGAGCAGCTACCGGAGCCGTCTGCCGGTAACTTGGAAATTGCCGGTGAAAGTGCTGTGCTGGTCGCGATTGAGCTGGACGACACACAGGCCTGGCCACCCGCGCTGCCGGACACCGTGCGCAACGCCGGTGTACTGGACGACGGACAGCAGCGCCGCCGCTTGCTGGAGCAACTCACCCGTTATCCGCCCGTACGCCTGGTGATTGCCTGCGATCCCCGTCGTTCACCGGACCGGGGCACCCTGTCCCTGATCGGCGAACTGGCCCGCTGCGCAGGTACTACCCGCGTTTGGCTGCTACCCGCGCCTGCAGGCGCCCAACTGGATGCCGACCGCCTCGATGACTGGCGCCAGGGGCTGGATCGAATGGCACTTCCCCACGGAGAACGGTCTCCGTTGGAATGGTTGGAGACTGGATATGAATAAGTGGCGTTTGAGCGCGGTTGGAGTAAGCAAGGCGATGCTCAACAACGCCTGCTGCGCCTCAGGAGAACGTTCATGACCCAACCGCTCGTTCTGGCTGTTGTGGGCCATACCAATGTTGGCAAGACGTCCCTGCTGCGAACACTGACCCGCGACATCGGATTTGGCGAGGTCTCTCATCGCGCCAGTACCACGCGTCATGTAGAGGGTGTCCGGCTTTCCGTGGACGGCGAAGCCCTGATCGAACTCTACGATACGCCGGGTCTGGAAGATGCCATCGCTCTACGGGACTACCTTGACCAGCTCGAACGCCCCGGCGAGCGATTGGATGGCCCCGCTCGCGTGGAGCGTTTCCTCGATACCGCCGAGGCCCACAACCGCTTCGAGCAGGAGGCCAAGGTACTGCGCCAGCTGCGCAGCTCGGATGCCGGGCTCTATGTCGTCGATGCCCGCGAGCCGGTACTTGCCAAATACAAGGATGAACTGGCCGTGTTGGCCGGGTGCGGCAAGCCGCTGCTGCCCGTCTTGAACTTTGTGACAGCCGAGCAGCATCGCGAGGAAGAATGGCGCACCGCACTGGCACGCCTCGGGCTGCATGCCCTGGTGCGCTTCGACAGTGTTGCTCCGCCTGAGGACGGCGAGCGCCGCCTGTATGAAAGCCTGGCCTTACTCATCGAGCCGGCGCGTTCACGCCTGGAGCGCCTGATTGCCGATCACGAAGCCCAGGCAGTGGCACGTCAGCACAGCGCGGCACAGCTCATCGCCGAACTGCTGATCGATGCCGCCGCCTGCCGCTATGTAGTGCCGCCAGAGGACGATGCGGTAAAGGCCGCGACTCAACGCCTGCGGGACGATCTGCGTAAGCGTGAGCAGCGCTGCGTGGAGGACTTACTCAAGCTGTACGGCTTTCGCTCGGGCGATGCACGCGCCGCTGACCTTCCATTACTGGATGGCCGCTGGGGCGATGATTTATTCAACCCCGAAACCCTGCGCATTCTGGGTATCCGTCTGACCGGGGGTGTTGCTGCCGGTGCTGCGGCAGGGGCCGGTATCGACCTATTGGCGGGTGGCTTGATGCTGGGTGCTGCAACAGCGTTGGGCGCCCTGGCAGGCGGGCTGCTGCAAACCGGCGGTCATTATGGTCAACGCCTGCTTGGCAAGCTACGCGGCCAGCGTGAGCTGACCGTGGACGATGCCGTGCTGCGCCTGCTCGCCCTACGCCAGCGTCAACTGGTCAAGGCACTCGATGCCCGCGGTCACGCAGCCATGAAGGCCATCGAAGTGGAAACACCTGAGGATCAGCGCTGGCGTGAGGGCAAGCTTCCTGCCGCCCTGAATCACGCCCGCGCCCATCCGGAGTGGTCTTCGCTCAACGCTTCTCACAAGCTACGAGACGCCAACCGCCGCGAGCAGATCAAAGACCTGGCCGAGCAATTGGCGCAGCAGCCTGACTAATCATCAGGCGCTGACCGGGCCTTCTTCATACAGCCGCTTCACAGCCTGCTCGTCGGCCTTTAGAAGCCCCGGCAAGGTATCGCGCAGGAAGTCCACCAGCGTCCGGATCTTTGCATCCAGGTACTGGCGAGAGGGATACAACGCATAGACGTTAAGCGGGTACAGGCTGTGGTGTGGCAGGACCTGCTGCAGCGTCCCGTCCTTGAGCCCCTTGACGGCGGCATAGATCGGCAGCGCCCCGATGCCCATGCCAGAAGCAATGGCCTCCATCAAGGCATCCGCCGTGTTGACCTGAAACAGGGTCTGGTCAATTGTTACCAGCTCCTCGCCTTTTGGGCCTTGGAACAACCATTTATCCAGTGACATAGCCTTGTTCACCAAGCGCAGACAACGGTGTTGACGCAAGGCAGCCGTCGTCTGGGGGGTGCCGTATTTTTCCAGGTAAGCCGGCGATGCGCACAGAATGCTATGAGTACTGCCCAGTCGCTTGGAAAAGTAACCTGAATCCTTGAGCTGGGAGGCCAGGATTACAGAGACGTCGTAGCCGTCCTCCAGGATATCGGTAAACGTGTTGGTCAGCCGCAGGTCGAAGTTCACCTCAGGGTATTGCTCGCAGTAACGGGCAATCGTCTTGATCAGGTAATGCTGGCCCAAGCCGGTCATGGTATGAACCTTGAGTTTGCCCACCGGATGCGCATGGGCATGGCTGGCTTCGGCTTCCGCCTCCTGAATGTAGGCAAAGATCTGTTGGCAACGCTGTAGGTAACGTTCCCCCGCCTCGGTCAGCGCGATCCGACGGGTAGTGCGGTGAAGTAAACGGGTTTGAAGGTGTGTTTCCAGATTGGTGACCGCCTTGGAAACGTAGGCGGTGGTAAGCTCAAGGCGTTGGGCCGCCGCAGTAAAGCTGCCGGCTTCCACAACACACATGAAAGCACGCATGTTAAAGAGATTGTCCATCGTACTCCTCTCAGAGCGGCAAATTCTGGCACAACTCCCTACCCTTTTATTACTCGCTTTACAGTTAATAATCCTTCACGATTTTCCTGCTTATTCCCGCCACCCTGCTCTACATAGAATGGATAGCGCTCGTCTGAGCTAGTGACTGTTTGAGTAGGCCACCGTGCTGCAACTGTTTCGGAAAACGCTTCCGCTTCCCGCTCCGCCTTATCTGATCGTAACGCCCCTGTCAGCCAGTCTGTTCAGGCCGCTGTCTCGTCTGTTCAAGAAGATCTTGCCGCCGCTTCACGGTCAGTGCGCTATCGCCCTGCGCTGACTGCAACGCTGTTCTTCACCCTGACCGATTCACTCCGTGCGCCCTTTGAGCGTCGAGGTTACCGTTGCGCGCTATTTCTCTTGCCAGTCGATTACCGAGCCGCTCGGCCTGGCACCGTGCCCTGCTGGAATGGGCCCGTACCGATGGCATTACCTGGGCCTTCATTTTCAAGGCGCTGCTGACAGCACTGATTGCACTCTGGCTGGCCTACCGGTTGCAGCTACCCCAACCCAGTACGGTACTGGTCACCGTCTTTATCGTCATGCAGCCCCAAAGCGGACAGGTGCTGGCCAAGAGTTTCTATCGCATCATCGGAACGCTGGTCGGCCTGAGCGTAATGGTGCTGTTCATTGCCCTCTTCGCCCAGGAACGGATCCTGCTGCTCGGCTCGCTGGCCATGTGGGTAGGCCTATGTACGGCGGGCGCTGCACGTTATCGCGACTTTCGCGGTTATGCCTTTCTACTGGCCGGGTACACCGCCAGCCTGATCGGCTTGCCAGCCACGAGCCATCCGGAAAATGCCTTTATGCAGGCCCTGTGGCGTGTACTGGAGATTGGCCTGGGCATCTGCTGCACCGGTGCAGTCAGCGCTATCGTCCTGCCGCAGACGACCCGCACCGTGCTACGTAATACGCTTTCCCTGCGTTTTCGTGATTTTGCCCGCATGGCTCATGAGGGTCTGAGCGGCGCATTGACGCGCGAACAGTTCGAAACCCTGGCGGCACGCTTTGCGGCCGAGTCCGTAGGCTTTGAAAGCCTGCGCAGCGCCAGTGCGTTCGAAGACCCACACCTGCGTCAGCGCAGCGGTCGGCTGGCCAACCTGGGCAGCCAGTTCATGCAGCTCAACACCCGCTTCCATGCCTTGAACCAACTGCTGACCCGGATCCGCCAGCGCCCGCTCCTGCTGGACGCCTTCTCGCCTTGCCTTTCGGAGATCACCACATTGCTTGCACCGTTCGGGGAGCGGCTGACCACCGAGACTGACGCGGCCCGTCTGGCAGAAAAGCTCGCGCTGCACCGTGAGCCACTGATGCAGTCTATTCGCGAGGGCCGAACGCAGCTTCAGGATCAACAAGTTGGAGACGGCGACCTGCTGGACTTCAACACGGCCGCCGAACTGCTCTACCGCTTTGCCGAAGACCTCTACAGCTACTGCCTGGCCTATGCCACCCTGAACGGTCCCAAGCCACCCAAGACGCCGCCCCCGGAAAGCTTCACCCCCGTGGCCAACCCCATGGCAGCGGCCATTTCCGGTATACGCAGCGCCCTCGTGGTTCTCGTGCTGGGGCTGTTCTGGATCGAAACGTCCTGGCCCAGCGGTGATACCTGTGCGCTGGCAGCCGTCCTGATCTCGGCGCTTTCATCTACCTCGCCCAACCCACGCCGTTACTGCCTGCAATTGGCCGTCGGGACATTGGCCGGCTCGTTGGCCGGCTTTTTTCTGGTGTTCTGGGTGCTGCCCCAACTGGATGGCTTTCCCCTGTTGTTCTACGCGCTGTCGCCGGTGTTTGCCATTGGCGCATTTTTCATCACCCGTCCCCAGTGGGCGGGTTACGGCACAGGGCTGATGGTGTGGTTCTGCTCGGCGGCCTTGCCGGCCAACGTCACGCTGTATGACGCCAATATCTTCTTCAACCAGTACCTGTCCTATCTGCTCGCCGCCTTTATTGCCGCGGTCGCCGCTGCGGTGCTCATGCCGCCCAATCGCCCATGGCTATGGGGACGTCTCGAGCAGGATTTACGCATGCGGGTCGTCTATGCCATCAGCGGCAAGCTCAAGGGGTTGGCATCAGGCTTCGATAGCAGTACCCGCGACCTGCTCAACCAGGCCTATGTACTTTCCACCGGTCATACCGCCGTGCAGCGCCAGCTTCTGCGCTGGATGTTCCTGTCATTGGAAATTGGTCATGCCATCATCGAGTTGCGCTACGAACAGGAAAACCTGCCCCTGCACCCCTGCTATCAGGAATCGCGCCCCTGGCGACAGGCTATCCGCATCATGGGACGCGCCCTGATCCGCCTGTTCGTGCAACCCAGCCCCAAGCATATGGAGCGGGCCTTGTCGGCAGTAGACCATGCCATCGAGACGGCTCAGGCCGCCCAGATCCATCAGGAGCCCAACCCGGGGCAGTTCGAACGTTCGCCGCTACGCCGTGTGTGCAGTTACCTGCACTTCATCCGAACCTCGCTGCTGGACCCTAACTCGCCATTGAGCAAGCACAATAGAGGCTTCATGCAGACACGCTCTACCAGACTGGATGAACTATAGGTGTGCTATACGGCAGCGCTACGTAACCGCGTTGCCCAGATAGCAGTCGCTACAATCAGAAAACCACCGATCCAGCCTTGAACCGACAGGCTTTCCTGCAGCCACAAAACCGCGAACAGGGCACCAAACACCGGTTCGGTTCCCATCAGAAGTGAAATACGGGTTGGGCTGGAATAGCGGATGGCCTGGATCTGGACCACAAAGGCAAACAGGGTGCAAAAGACAACCAGGTATCCCGTGGCTAGCCAGAATGTGTACGTGACTGGCAAGGCAGGTAATCCCGCCGGCAGCAGGCAGGCCATTACAAGGCAGCCCAAGCCAGCCACCGCAGCCTGCACAGCAGTAAGCGCAAGGGCAGGAATAGCCTGTGTGCTGAAGTAGCGCTTCGTCACGCACATCATGAGCGCGCGAAGAGCAGCTGCTGCCACCATGAGTGCATCACCCAGATTGAACTGTAGCTCGCCTGCGCCCTCTCCCGTCAGCAGCAGAATACCCAGCAGAGAGACGGCCGCAGCTAAAAAGGCTCCTCGCGCAGGGCGCTGACCTAAAAGCACCCACTCCAATAGTGGTGTAAAAATCACAAACAAGCTGATTAGGAATGCTGCCTTGCTCGCTGTAGTCTGTGCCACTCCAAAGGTCTCGCACAAAAAGATCGCTAGCAACATCAGGCCCAGCGGTAGCCCTGGCCGGATTGCTTTTCGCCCCTCGCCCCGTAATTGAGGCAATAGCAGCAGCGCCGTCAGGCAAAACCGGATAGCCAGAAAACCAAGCACGGGATAAAGCAGTAAGGCTGTTTTGGCAACGCTGTAACTGGAACCCCAGACCACTGCCACCAATAAAAGACTAATGTCGGCTAGCCAGGCGGGGCGCTGGGCAAGATGCCAACCATGCGACAACATGAGAAGCATGCTCCAGGAGATAAGGCCGCTTAGTATGACGGCATGACCGAAATGACATAAGCCAGCGAGCCTGCACAGGAATTGTTCCCTGGACGCACGAATCGTCAGCGCTGACGATTACTGGGAACAAGATCAACCTGCCTGGACGCTGCGCATGAGCACAGCATCCAGGCAAAGCATCAAACAGCGACGGGTGCCTTGATGTGGGGGTGGGATTCGTAGCCGACCAGCTCGAAGTCATCGAACGTGAACTCGAACAGGTCTTTGACCGCTGGGTTGAGCTTCATGGTAGGCAGGGGCAGCGGCTCGCGGGTCAGTTGCAGGTCCGTCTGCTCCAGATGGTTGGCGTACAGGTGGCTGTCACCGCCCGTCCAGATAAACTCGCCCGGCTCGTAACCCGTGACCTGTGCCACCATCATGGTCAGCAGCGCGTAGCTGGCAATATTGAAAGGCACACCCAGGAAAATGTCCGCCGAGCGCTGGTAGAGCTGGCAGGAGAGCTTGCCATCTGCCA
Source organism: Pseudomonas sp. HPB0071 (assembly GCF_000478505.2). NCBI lineage: Bacteria > Pseudomonadati > Pseudomonadota > Gammaproteobacteria > Pseudomonadales > Pseudomonadaceae > Pseudomonas > Pseudomonas sp. HPB0071. The sequence continues at coordinate 1,143,483 of NZ_KI517367.1, forward strand.
CATAGAACTGGAACAGCGCATGGCACGGCGGCAGGGCCATCTCATCCACCAGGGCAGGGTTCCAGGCGGAGACGATCAACCGGCGCGAGTCGGGATTCTTCTTGATCATCTCGATAACGTTGGCGATCTGGTCGATATGACGGCCATCCGGCGCGGGCCAGCTCCGCCATTGATAACCGTAGACCGGGCCAAGGTCACCGTTCTCATCGGCCCACTCATCCCAGATGGAAACGCCGTTTTCCTTGAGGTAGGCGATATTGGTCGAGCCTTTGAGAAACCACAGCAGCTCATGAATGATGGAACGCAGGTGCAGCTTCTTGGTGGTGACCATGGGAAAACCATCGGCCAGGTTGAAGCGCATCTGATAGCCGAACACGCTGTAGGTGCCGGTGCCGGTGCGGTCGCTTTTGAAGGTGCCGTGCTCACGCACGTGTCGCATCAGGTCTAGGTACTGTTTCATGCTGGGCTCGGTGCGGCGCCCCGAAGGGCGCAGGAGAAAAGTCAGCGCCTATGATAACGAAGCTGGCTGTTTGGATCACGTGCCCGGTCGTCGCGTGTCGGCCTGATACCTTTAAAGACCTTCAACGCACTCTCTCGCAAAATGAGAGGAACAAACGCCCGCCTGAAAGCTCACACCTCCTAGTACTGTTCCGTCGCATGCGAATCAGCTGTCGAGAAGTAGCTTAACGCCAGCCTATCGGCCGGATCGCCAGCCCAGGCCCTGCGCCTGGATAACCCGCATGCCCGGTCAGCCGAGCTGCTGTCCTTGCCTATCGCCTGCACCATGACGAGCCGCGAGACGGCATCCCGGCCATTCGCTTCCACGCTCCAATCGAGGAATCCGCAATGTGCTCTGCCAACACCACTTTTTCCAACGACCCCAACATCGAGCGTGACCAGCTGTGCGTGAACACCATACGCACCCTTTCCATGGACGCCGTGCAGAAGGCCAACTCAGGCCACCCAGGCACGCCCATGGCCCTGGCACCTGTGGCGTATACCTTGTGGAGCAAGTACCTGCGCTACCACCCTGAGCATCCGGACTGGCCCAACCGCGACCGCTTTGTGCTGTCTGTAGGTCATGCGTCAATGCTGTTGTATTCGCTGCTGCATCTGGCCGGTGTGACCGAGATCGACGAGCATGGCCAGCCCTCCGGCAACCCGGCCGTCAGCCTGGATGACATCAAGCAGTTCCGTCAGATGGATTCGAAGACGCCCGGCCACCCTGAATACCGCATGACTACCGGCGTGGAAACCACTACCGGCCCGCTGGGCCAGGGGTGTGCTAACAGCGTTGGCATGGCGATGGCCCAACGCTGGCTCGGACAGCGCTTCAACCGTGACGGCGCTACCCTCTTCGATTACAACGTTTACGTGCTGTGTGGCGATGGCGACATGATGGAAGGTGTCAGTGGTGAAGCGGCTTCGGTAGCCGGGCACCTGAAGCTGTCCAACCTGTGCTGGATTTACGACAACAACACCATAAGCATCGAGGGCCACACGGACCTGACATTCAGCGAAGACGTTGGCGCACGTTTCAAGGGTTATGGTTGGAACGTGGTCCATGTCAAGGACGCCAACGACGCCCTGACCTTTGGCCAGGCCATCGAGTTTTTCCAGGCCCATGACGATGCACCAACCCTGATCATCGTCGACAGCATCATTGGTTATGGTGCACCCAACAAGCACAACACCGCCGCCGCCCATGGCGAACCACTGGGCGCTGATGAAATCCGCCTCGCCAAGAAATCCTATGACTGGCCTGAAGACGCTGACTTCCTGGTGCCGGACGATGCACGAACCTGGCTGCGCGACCAGATGGTTGAGCGCGGGCAAAGCCAATACGAGCAATGGCAGGCAGCGCTGAAAACGCTTGAGCAGCAGGAGCCTACCCTTGTAGACGAGCTCAACCGCATGCGCGCCGGTCAGATGCCTGAAGGCTGGATGGATGCACTTCCAGAGTTCGAAGCCAACGCCAAGGGCGTGGCAACTCGTGAATCCGGTGGCAAGGCACTCAACGCCTTCGCCAGCAAGATCCCGTGGCTGATCGGCGGTTCGGCGGACCTGGCGCCCTCTACCAAGACCAAGCTGACCTTTGACGGCGCTGGAAGCTTCTCAGCGCAGACACCCGCCGGTCGCAACCTCCACTATGGCGTACGTGAACACGCGATGGGCGCTATCGCCAACGGCCTTGCCCTCTGTTACCTGCGCTCCTTTACGGCGACGTTCCTGGTGTTCAGCGACTACATGAAGCCGCCGATTCGCCTGGCCTCGATCATGGAGCTGCCTGTGGTGTTCGTCTTTACCCACGACTCCATTGGTGTTGGCGAAGATGGGCCTACGCACCAGCCCATCGAGCAGCTGGCTCAGCTCCGGGCAACTCCTGGTCTTCTGACCCTGCGTCCCGGTGATGCCAACGAAGCCGTCCAGGCTTGGAAGGTTGCGCTCGAGCAGACCAACCGCCCCTCCTGCATCGTCCTCTCCCGCCAGCCCATGCCGACGCTTGACCGCACCCGCTACGCCTCGGCGGAAGGTACGGCGCGTGGTGCGTATGTCGTGGCGGATGCCGAAAACGGCAAGCCGGATGTCATTATCATGGGTACCGGCAGTGAGGTCGGCCTGTGTGTCGAGGCTTATGAGCAGCTCAAAGCAAACGGTATAGCGGCGCGTGTCGTCTCCATGCCGTGTTGGGAACTGTTCGAGCAGCAGGACGAAGCCTACAAAGAAAGCGTGCTGCCTGATGACGTAACCGGTCGGGTTGCCGTCGAGCAGGCTGGCCCGATGGGGTGGGAGCGTTACGTAGGCCGCAAGGGCGCCATGGTCGTCATGAACAGCTTTGGTGCCTCTGCACCAATCGGCAAGCTGCAGGCGAAATACGGCTTTACGGTTGAAAACGTTGTCAAACTGGCCACTGAACAGGCGAACGCCGGGAGGTCATGATGAGCAGCCTCTTGCGAGAGTTGGGTATGGCCGGTCAGGCCGTCTGGCTGGATTTCGTCAGTCGGGAATTTTTGCGCAAGGGTGAGCTGCAGACGCTCATTGAGCGGGATGGCCTGACCGGCGTTACCTCCAACCCATCCATCTTCGAAAAGGCCATGGGACACGGTACGGATTACGATGAATCGCTAGAGCGCTTCCTCAACCGTGCCGATGCCTCACCGGTCGATGTATATGAATATCTGGCGGTTGAAGACATTCAACAGGCCGCCGACATCCTGCGGCCTGTCTATGACCGTTTAAACGGCAAGGACGGCTACGTCAGCCTGGAGGTATCGCCTTATCTGGCCATGGATACCGAGTCCACCCTGATAGAGGCACGTCGACTCTGGAAAGCTGTCGATCGACCGAACCTGATGGTCAAGGTGCCTGGTACCGAAGCGGGCGCAGCAGCCATCCAGCAACTGATTGCCGAAGGGATTAGCGTCAACGTGACACTGCTGTTTTCCCGGGAATCCTATCGCGCTGTTGCCGAGGCCTACATGGCTGGGCTGGAGACGCGTATTCAGGCTGGAGAAGACATCAGCCGCATAGCCAGTGTTGCCAGCTTTTTCATCAGCCGGATCGATTCGGAAATCGAGAAAAAGATCGATGAACAGCTGAAAGCCGGGAATGACGACGCAACGCTCAAGTCCCTCAAGGGTCGGGTTGCCATTGCCAACGCCAAACTGGCCTATGCTGATTATCAGGCCATGATAGCCAGCGAACGTTGGCAAGCCCTGGCCGCCAAGGACGCTCAACCTCAGCGACTGCTATGGGCCTCTACCGGCACCAAGAATCCCGACCATCCCGATACGCTGTATGTCGATGAGCTGATCGGACCGGACACCGTCAATACCATGCCGCCCAAGACCATGGATGCGTTTCGTGATCATGGCACGGTGAAGGAAACCCTCACTACAGGGTTGGATGAAGCCCGCGCCACACTCGAAGCCACCGAGCGGTTCGGGCTGGATCTGCCGGGCATAACGACAGACCTGGTAAAGGCAGGCGCCAAACTTTTCTCCGATGCAGCTGACGATCTGCTCGGTGCTGTGGGTGCCAAGCGCGTCAAACTGCTGGCCGGTAAACTCAACCAGGCTAAGTTCAGCCTGCCAGAAGACCTGTCCCAAGCCGTCGAGCAGCAGCTTGAGCAGGCCCGCCGCGAAGGCTGGTCACGTCGGCTATGGCACATGGATGCTTCCCTCTGGACCGGTCAGGACGAAGCGAAATGGGGTGGCTGGTTGAAAGCCGCTACTGAGCCACATATCAACACCTCTGCTCTGGTCATACTGGAGCAATCGCTCAAAGCCGAAGGCTATACCACTGCCGTTCTACTGGGCATGGGTGGCTCCAGCCTTGGGCCGGAAGTGCTGGCGAAAACCTTGGGCAACACACCTGAAGGCCTGCGCCTGCTGGTGTTGGACTCTACCGATCCGGCTCAAATTGCCGCCACGGAGCAGTCTATTGACTATGCCTGCACGGTGTTTCTGGTATCGAGCAAATCCGGCTCGACCCTGGAACCTGAAATTCTCAACGCCTACTTTTTCGACGCTGCCTGCAAAGCGCTCGGTGAGGATCAGGCCAGCCATCATTTCATTGCTATTACCGATCCCGGCTCCAAGCTCGAGGTCAGCGCCAAGGCGCAGGGCTATCGCACCCTCTTCTATGGCGACCCGACCATCGGCGGGCGTTACTCGGTGCTCTCGGCCTTTGGGCTCGTACCGCTGAGCCTGCTTGGACACGATGTAGACAGCCTGTTCGAGATTACCCGCCCAATGGTGCTGGCGTGCGATCCCAGTGCACCGCCTGCGATCAATCCGGGCGTTTATCTGGGTGTGGTCATGGGTGAGGCCGTCAAGGCCGGGCGAGACAAGCTGACCCTGTTCGCCTCGCCCCAGATCGCCAGTATCGGTGCCTGGCTTGAGCAACTGCTGGCGGAGTCCACAGGCAAACAAGGCAAAGGCATCATTCCGGTCGACCTGGAGCCCCCGGCTGCCCCCACCCATTACGGTGATGATCGCTTGTTCGTCTATCTGCGTGCAGATAACGACGGCAGCGAACTGGATGCCCAGGTCGAGGCATTGGAAAAGGCCGGCCAGCCCGTAATCCGCATAAGCCTGATGCGGCCTGACCTTATCGGTCAGGAATTTTTCCGCTGGGAAGTGGCTACCGCCATTGCAGGCGCCGTGATAGGCATCAATCCTTTCGATCAGCCTGACGTCGAGGCCAGCAAGGTCAAAACGCGCGCGTTAACCGATGAGTATGAAAAAACCGGACAGCTTTCCAGCGGAAATCCCTTCTTCACCGATGGCGAGCTGGCGTTCTACAGCGATTCCCCCCTGAGCGGCGATTCGGCCGAGCAGGTACTTCGGGAGCATTTTGCTCGCCTCAATCCGGGCGATTACGCTGCCGTGCTTGCCTATATCGAGCGTAACGGCGCCCACGAAACCCTGATGACGCGGCTGCGGACCCTGTTACGGGATCGTTACCGTGTCGCCACCGTTGGCGGCTTCGGCCCCCGTTTTCTACACTCCACAGGCCAAGCCTACAAAGGAGGGCCAAATAGCGGGGTTTTCCTGCAGATTACCGCCGAACCCCAGCAGGATCTGGCCATTCCCGGACGCAAGGTAAGCTTCGGCATCGTCGAAGCCGCTCAGGCACAAGGGGACCTTTCCGTGCTCGCCGAGCGAGATCGTCGACATTTACGTATTCACATTCAGCACGGCAATAGCGAAGCAGGGCTGCAACGTATCGTACAATTAGTCGAGGCGGCTATCGCCTGACGTAAAAGCTCGTGGAGGCAACAACATGCAACTTGGCATTATCGGACTGGGCCGGATGGGCGGAAACATTGCCCGCAGGCTGATGAAAAACGGGCACGAGGTCTTCGCATACGACCGCAGCGCCGACTCCATCGAGACGCTGGCCAAAGAAGGCGCCAAAGCAACAACCGGTCTTGAGGACATGATCCAGCAGATGGCTAAGCCACGCGCGCTATGGGTCATGCTTCCGGCGGGTGACCCGACCGAACAGACCATCAACACCCTGGGCCAGATGCTGGAGCCGGGCGACACCATCATTGATGGTGGCAATACTTACTACAAGGACGACCTGCGCCGCGCCAAGGCGCTGGCCGAGAAAGGTATCCACTACCTCGACGTAGGCACCTCTGGAGGCGTCTGGGGCCTTGAGCGCGGCTACTGCATGATGATTGGCGGCGACAAGGAAACCGTGGACCGCCTGGATCCCATCTTCGACACCCTGGCCCCTGGCTACGGCGACATCGAGCGCACCCGTGGCCGCAACGCCCCGGACGAGCGTGCCGAACGTGGCTATATCCATGCAGGCCCGGCTGGTTCCGGTCACTTTGTGAAGATGATTCACAACGGTATCGAATACGGCATGATGCAGGCGTACGCCGAAGGCTTTGACATTCTCAAGATGCGCGGCTCCGAAAATGTACCGGAAGAAGAACGCCTGCAATTGGATTTGGCAGACATCGCCGAAGTATGGCGCCGTGGCAGTGTCGTTTCCTCCTGGCTTCTGGACCTGACCGCTCAGGCACTGGCTCAGGACGTGGAACTGGAAAAATTCAGCGGATTCGTGTCCGACAGTGGTGAAGGTCGCTGGACCATCGAGGCCGCTATTGAGGAAGCCGTACCTGCCCCGGTACTGACGTCCGCACTGTATGCCCGTTTCCGCTCACGCCAGAAGGCGACCTATGGCGACAAGCTCCTGTCGGCCATGCGCTTCGGCTTTGGTGGGCACGTAGAAATCCCGCAGTAACGCTTTCCGAGCAGGCTTGGAGGTAGCGCATCGAGGCGCACCTCCAGGCAGCCTGTCGCTCTTTTCTACTATGGCTCGACAGGAACGATAATGACGAACCACCCGTATCAACTTATGCTGTCGGATGTCGATGGCACCCTTTTGCGTACCGACAAGCAATTAAACCAAGCCACGATCGAGGCCGTACAGCGCCTGCGTGAGGCTGGAATCGACTTTACGCTGGTCAGCAGTCGCCCGCCACGGGCCATGCATTGGCTGATCGAAGCGCTTGATCTTACCCTCCCCGTCGGCGCCTTCAACGGCGGCACCCTGCTCAAGCCGGATGGCACGCTCTTGCAGGCACACCGTATACTCCGGAATGCCGTGGACAGCGTGTTTGAGCAGCTTGAGGACGAAGACCTGGATATCTGGCTATTCGCCGATAATGAATGGATCATTGCCAATCCAGACAACCACTACATCGGCCATGAGAAAAGAGCCCTGGGCTATGATCCGCTGATCGTCGACCGCTTTGACGACTACCTTGACCGGGTCGACAAGCTGGTAGCTGTCAGTAAGAACCATGATCGCCTCGCCAGCCTGCAACCCGAGCTGGATCAGAAGCTGGGGCAATACGCCCACACCGTACGCTCCCAACCCTACTATCTGGATATTACAGCCGCCCAGGCCAGCAAAGGCCATGCGCTAGTGGCACTGGCGGAGCATCTGAGCATTCCGCTCACGCGTACCGTCGCCATTGGAGACGGTGAAAACGATATTTCAATGTTCAAGAAAGCCGGGCTCTCCATTGCCATGGGACAAGCCGAGGAAGACGTCAAGGCTCATGCCATGCAGATCACCGCCGAAACCGACAGGAACGGTCTGGCCGAGGCCATACACCGATTCATTCTGGCAACAGGCTGATCCACCCCAGGCATAAAAAAAGCCACCTTTCGGTGGCTTTCTTGTATCAGCTATTGGTAGGCGGCGCGGTGAAACGCTCAACGTCCCGCTCATTGGCAGTTTCCGTCACCGTCGACTCCATGGCCTCCTTCAACCCCTGCAGCCGCTTCTTCTCAGCCCGACGCGTGAAATACCACGCGAGGAAGGTAAACAGCGAGACCGCCAGCAGAATCAGGCTGGCAATGGCATTGATCTCCGGCTTCACACCCAGGCGCACAGCGGAGAACACCTCCATTGGCAAGGTGGTTGAGCCAGGGCCGGACACGAAGCTTGCAAGCACCAGATCATCCAGCGATAGCGCAAAGGACATCATTCCACCCGCTGCCAGAGAAGGCGCAATCATCGGGATGGTGATCAGCATGAACACCTTCCAGGGACGCGCACCCAGGTCCATGGCAGCTTCCTCGATAGACAGGTCCAACTCGCGCAGACGCGCCGACACGACTACCGCTACGTAAGACGCGCAAAAGCTGGTATGGGCGATCCAGATCGTGACGACACCCCGATCCTGCGGCCAGCCGATGAACTGTGCCATGGAAACGAACAGGAGCAGCAGCGACAGACCGGTAATCACCTCAGGCATGACCAGCGGTGCAGTGACCAGACCGCCAAACACCGTACGCCCGCGAAAGCGAGGAATACGCGTCAGCACGAACGCCGCCAGCGTTCCCAGGATGACCGAGGAAATCGCCGTGTAGAACGCGATTTCCAGGGAGCGCCCTACGGCGCCCATGAGCTGGTTGTTGTCCAGAAGCCCTGCATACCAGTGCACCGACCAGCCGCCCCAGACAGTCACCAGACGCGAGGCGTTGAACGAATAGATCACCAGGATGACCATCGGCAGGTAGATGAACAACAGGCCCAACACCAACATCAGGTTTGTGAACTTCAGGCTTCTCATAGCTTGCCCTCCAGTTCCTTCGCCTGGTTCCTGTTGAACAGGACAATAGGCACGATGAGGATGATCAGCATGACCACCGCCAAAGCCGAAGCCACCGGCCAGTCGCGGTTATTGAAGAATTCCTGCCACAACACACGGCCAATCATGAGCGTTTCCGGCCCGCCCAGCAGTTCCGGAATCACGAACTCGCCTACTGCGGGAATGAAGACCAGCATGCAGCCCGCGATAATGCCGTTCTTGGACAACGGCACCGTGATACGCCAGAAGCTGGTAAAACGACTCGCTCCCAGGTCGGATGCCGCCTCCAGCAGTGTCAGATCGTGCTTCACCAGATTGGCGAACAGCGGCAGGATCATGAACGGCAGGTAGGAATACACAATCCCCAGATATACCGCAAAGTTGGTGTTGAGCAGACGCAGCGGCTCGTGAATCACACCGATAAACATCAGGAATTCGTTGATCAGGCCGTTGGTGGACAGAAGCCCCATCCAGGCATAGACCCGGATCAGAATGGCCGTCCAGGTCGGCATCATGATCAGGAGAAGCAATACCGTCTGCACATCCTTGCGCGCCCGAGCGATGGCATAAGCCATCGGATATCCGATCAGAAGACAGATCAGCGTACTGATGCCAGCGATCTTGAGCGAACCAAGGTACGCGTCCAGGTATAGCGGATCGTCCGTGAACATCAGGTAATTCCCGAAATTCAGGGCAATATCCAGCTGCTGGTCGGCATAGGTCAGCAGTTCGGTATAGGGTGGAATCGCGACGTCCGCAATGGCGAAACTGATCTTCAGCACAATGGCGAACGGCAGCAGGAAGAACAGGAACAGCCACACGAACGGGACGCCAATAACCAGGCGGCGGCCGTCGAACAGTTTCTTCAGACTCATGATTGCAGTACCACGCCGCTGTCATCTTCCCAGTACACCACTACCGGATCGTCCCACGTCGGGCGTTTGCCCAGGCGCACGGCGTTGGCGATGAAGCACTGGACCAGTTGCCCGGACTCCAGCTTGATGTAATACACCGAATGCCCGCCCAGATAGGCGATGTCATGCACGGTCCCGCTTAGCCAGTTGTAGTTGGGGTGTTCATGGTCTTCCGGTAGGCGGCTGGCCATCAAGAGCTTTTCCGGGCGAATCGCATAGGTCACGCGCTTGTCTTCAGCGCGGGTGCTAATCCCGTGGCCCACGTAGATGTACCGCTCGAGCTGCGGCGAGGCAATGATGGCGTGATCCGCATCGTCCTCGATCAGTTCACCGTCGAACAGGTTCACGTTGCCGATGAACTCACAGACCAGGCGGCTGGCTGGCGTTTCATAGATGTCCATCGGGCTGCCTACCTGAGCGATCCAGCCCAGGTGCATGATCGCGATGCGCTGAGCCATGGTCATGGCTTCTTCCTGGTCGTGCGTCACCATCACACAGGTCACGCCCACACGCTCGATGATCTCCACCAGTTCCAGCTGCATCTGCGAACGCAGCTTCTTGTCGAGCGCCCCCATCGGCTCGTCGAGCAACAGAAGCTTGGGCCGCTTGGCCAGTGAGCGCGCCAGGGCCACCCGCTGACGCTGCCCACCAGAGAGCTGATGCGGTTTACGCTTGGCATACTGTGTCATGTGCACCAGCTTGAGCATTTCGGCCACGCGCTGGTTGATCTCTTCTCTGGGCAGCCTGTCCTGCTTCAAGCCGAACGCAATGTTCTGCTCGACCGTCATGTGCGGGAACAAGGCATAGGACTGGAACATCATGTTGATCGGCCGGTCATACGGCGGAATATTAGTGATGTCCTGCCCGTCCAGGAAGATCCTTCCCTCGGTGGGTTGCTCAAACCCCGCCAGCATGCGCAGCAGCGTGGATTTACCAGAACCGGAGCCACCAAGCAGCGCAAAGATCTCGCCTTTGTTGATGGTCAGTGAAACATCATCAACTGCCACCGTTTCATCGAATTTCTTGGTTACCCGATCGATCTTCACCAGCACTTCTTTGGTCTGCTGAACACCGGTCACGGCTTTTTTAAAGGCACCGGAGGCTATCGCCATTATTTACTCCCCAGGGGTCTTGAAATCCTGCCTGACAGCTACGGCATGAGGTTCTAGAGTCGGTGCGGAAAACCCCTCCGCCCTTCTTGCCCTAGCGCCGACCGTGCCTCTTTTCGCCTTGCTGTCAGCCAGGCATTCAGCCTGACTCAACGGTCAGGCTATCGAATATGGAACGCTATTTACCGGATTTGATCCGGGTCCAACTGCGTGTACTGATCCGCAATATCTGCGGAGGCAGTTCCGCCATCACATACAGCTTGTCCATCACCTCTTGGGGTGGATAGACCGTTTCATCCTGGCGCACCTTCTGGTCCATCAACTCGCCTGACTTGGGGTTGGGGTTAGCGTAACCAACGGAGTCGCTTACCTTGGCAATCACCTCAGGCCGCAACAGGTAGTTGATGAACGCATGTGCCTCTTTCGCATTGGACGCATCCTTGGGGATGGCCAATAGATCAAACCACAGGTTCGCTCCCTCCTTGGGAATGGCATAAGCGATCTTGACGCCCTTTCCCGCCTCCTCGGCACGTGACGCTGCCTGGAAAACATCACCCGAATAGCCAAAGGCCACACAGATATTGCCGTTGGCCAGATCGGAGATGTATTTCGAGGAGTGGAAATAAGTCACGTACGGGCGAACCTGCAGGAGCTTCGCCTCGGCTTTCTTGTAATCGTCAGGATTTGTGCTGTTGGGGTTGAGCCCCAGGTAGTTCAGCATGGCCGGAATGACTTCATCCGGCGAGTCCATGAAGGAAACACCGCACTTGGTCAGCTTCTTGATGTTTTCCGGCTCGAACAGCACTGCCCAGGAGTCGATCTTGTCGGTGCCAAGCACCTCCTTGACCTTGTCGACATTGTAACCGATACCGTTGGTTCCCCATAGGTAAGGCACGCTGTGCTCGTTACCCGGATCGTTGGTCTGAAGCTGCTTGAGCAAAGCAGGGTCCAGGTTCTGCCAGTTGGGCAGCTGGCTGCGGTCCAGCTTCATGAACGCGCCAGCCTTGATCTGCTTGCCCAGGAAATGGTTGGACGGCACTACCACGTCATAGCCGGTCCGGCCGGCCAGAAGCTTGCCCTCGAGGGTTTCATTGGAGTCGAACACGTCATAGACCGGCTTGATTCCGGTTTCCTTCTGGAAATCTTCCAGCGTGGTCTCACCGATGTAATCGCTCCAGTTATAGATGTGCACGACTTTCTCGGCATGGGCCAATGGTGTAAAGGCCAGCGCAGCGGCAGTGGCAAGCAGCGTCTTACGAAGGGAAAGAAACACTCGGTCGTCCTCTTGGTTAGTGGCCAGTCCATACCTGACTGTGCGGCCGATTTCCTTGTGAAGAATCTATGAATGAATACAGGTTTAACGCGACGGCCCTACCATAGGGCTCTTACCTAACCCTGGAACGCATCCGGCAACGGCTAATATGGCCCGCACATGCACGGTTGCAGACATGCGAATTCCCGGCGGCTACCGCCAGTGGCAATAGTGCCTTCACCTGCTTACCGTACGGCCTGCCTGATAACGGGCCGCGTTGATACAGGATGAGCGTGGAAATGTCACGGATAAACTGATTTTTCGTATCGGTACAGCTCACCGAAGCTGCAATCAGATTCGAGCGTGGGTCGGATAATCGCTGCGTTGTATACATGCCCTATCCTTCCAGAAAGCCCCTCCAACAGCTGCCGGAGGGGCCTGCATCACTTATTTGCCGGACTTGATCGTTGTCCAGGCACGGGTCATCGCACGCTGCACCTTGGCCGGCAGGTCCGGGAAGGCGTACAGCTTGCCCATCGTCTCCTGAGTCGGGTAGATGCCCGGGTCGTTGCGAATCTCGTCGCTGACCAGCGGTGTCGCTTCCTTGTTGCCGTTCGGGTACTGCACGTAGTCGCTGATCTCGGCAATGATCTCCGGCTTCATGATGAAGTCGATGAACTTGTAGGCGCCCTCGGTATTGGTAGCGTCCTTTGGAATGGCCATGGTATCGAAGAACGTACCGGCACCTTCCTTGGGAATGTTGTACTTCACCGTCACGCCATTCTTGGCATCAGCGGCACGGGCCTTGGCCTGGGCAATGTCGCCGGAATAGCCGACCGCCACGCAGACGTTGCCGTTGGCCAAATCAGAGATGTACTTGGATGAGTGGAAGTAGGTGATCGACGGACGAATCTGCATGAACAGGTCCTGCGCCGCCTTTAGCTCTTTAGTGTCCTGGCTGTCAGGCTTGTAGCCCAGGTAATGCAGACCGGCAGGAATGATCTCGGTTGGCGAGTCCAGCAGTGCGACACCACAGCTCTTGAGCTTGGAAATATTTTCCGGCTTGAAAATCAGGTCCCAGGAGTCCACCGGGGCGTTGTCGCCCAGTGCAGCCTTTACCTTGTCAGGGTTGTAGCCAATACCGATGGTACCCCACAGGTAAGGAATGGCGTACAGGTTACCCGGATCGCTGACCTCCAGGGTCTTCATCAGCTGGGGATCCAGGTTTTTCCAGTTGGGCAGCTTGTTCCTGTCCAGCGTCTGGTAGACACCGGCCTTGATCTGCTTGGCCAGGAAAGAGTTGGAGGGGACAACCACATCATAGCCCGACTTGCCCGCCAGCAACTTGGCTTCGAGTACCTCGTTGCTGTCATACACGTCATAGACCACCTTGATGCCCGTTTCCTTTTCAAACTTGGCAATGGTGTCTTCAGCGATGTAGTCGTTCCAGTTGTAAACGTGCAGAACCTTGTCGTCTGCCATCGCGTGACCGGCGAAGGCGCCAGCCAGACTGAGTGCGAGCAGTGTCTTGCCAAAAGCTTTCATGCGGAAATGCTCCTAAACAGGGTCGTATAAGTATTCCGGAGGAGGCTTTTCAATCCTCCCCTGGTGCGTCTGGCCAACGCACCGGCGCAGTCTGGCAAGGTCCGGCGCGCGGCTCAAGAGTGCGCCACCATTCCTTTTGATTTTTGCCATCATCCAAGGGTGCTGTTATGTCAGACAAACACCCCTGGACGCTCGTTCTGCTCGCGACTCGTCTTCACTACCGATGCAGGTCAGCAGCCGTCAGGTCCAGGCACTTGCGCACCAGCACCATCAGCTCATCGATCTGCGCGGGCGTGATGACCAGCGGTGGCGAAATGATCATGGTATCGCCCACAGCCCGCATAATCAGGCCATTGCGGAAGCAATGTTCCCGACAGATCATGCCTGCCTCGCGTCCCGTAAAGCGCGCCCTTGTCCGCTTGTCCTGTACCAGCTCCAACGCGGCCACCAGGCCCACACCCCTCGCCTCGCCTACCAGTGGATGATCGGCCAGCGTCTGCCAGCACTTCTGCAAGTAAGGTGCCGTTTCGCTTTTGACTCGCTCGATAATGCCCTCGTCGCGCAGGATACGGATATTCTCCAACGCCACAGCGGCCGCAACCGGATGCCCCGAGTAGGTGAAACCGTGGTAGAACTCGCCGCCCTGGTTGAGCACCTCGACGATCTCGTCCCGCACGATCACACCTCCCATGGGGATATAACCGGAGGTCAGCCCCTTGGCGATGGGCATGAGGTCTGGCGTCATGCCGTAGTGCTGACTGCCGAACCATTCTCCGGTACGCCCGAACCCACAGATAACTTCATCGGAGATGAACAGAATGTCGTATTTCGCCAGTATTTCGCGAATCCGCGGCCAATAGGTATCCGGCGGAACGATTACACCTCCAGCCCCCTGGATCGGCTCGGCAATAAAGGCCGCCACCTTGTCCTCGCCGAGCTCAAGAATCTTTTGCTCCAGCTGATCGGCCACTTGAATCCCGAACTCATCCGGACTCATATCGCCGCCCTCGCCATACCAGTAAGGCTGGTCGATGTGCTCGATTCCCGGAATGGGCAGATCGCCCTGCTCGTGCAAGGCCTTCATGCCGCCCAGGCTCACGCCGGCTACGGTTGACCCGTGATAACCATTCCAGCGGCCGATGATAATCTTCTTCTGTGGCTGCCCCTTGGTCGCCCAGTAATGACGAACCATGCGCAGGACAGTATCGTTGGACTCCGAGCCCGAGCCGGTAAAGAACACGTGGTTCATGCCGTCGGGTGCGATATCTGCAATCGCCTTGGCCAACTCGATAGCTGGCGGGTGCGCAGTCTGGAAGAACAGGTTGTAGTAAGGCAGTTCGCGCATCTGCCGGGTAGCAGCCTGAACCAGCTCTTCACGGCCATAGCCGACATTCACACACCACAGCCCGGCCATCCCATCGAGGATGCGATTGTCATCGCTGTCCCAAAGATAGATGCCCTCGGCACGCGTGATGATGCGCGAGCCCTTTGCATTGAGCTGCTTGTAATCCGTAAAGGGCGGCAGGTGATGGTTCCGGCTGAGTGCCTGCCAGTGCGCGGTACGCTCGCTGACGGTCCTGTCGTTCATAACACCTCCTGGGTTGGAATGCGCCAGCTGTGCTGGCGCGATCAGGTCATACGCTCATCAACAGGAACTCGCGCTCCCAGGAACTGATGACCCGTTTGAAGTTTTCATGCTCGGCGCGCTTGACGGCCACATAGCCCCGCGTGAAGCGTGTGCCCAGGTATTGCTCAATGGTCACAGACTGCTCCATGCGCTCCAGGGCTGCTTCCAGTGTCAGCGGCAAGCGCAGGTTACGACGCTCATAGCCTCGTCCCTTGACAGGAGCGCTGGGTTCGATGCCTTCGATCATGCCCAGATACCCACACAGAAGGCTGGCGGCCAGCGCCAGATAGGGATTGGCATCCGCACCGGCCAAACGGTTTTCCACACGGCGATTCTGCGGGTCGGAATCCGGCACCCGAAGGCCTACAGTGCGGTTCTCTTCGCCCCACTCCACGTTTACCGGAGCAGAGGTGTCCGGCAGGAAGCGACGAAACGAGTTCACATTGGGCGCAAACAGGGGCAAGGCTTCGGGGATGTATTTCTGCAACCCACCGATGTGATGACGGAACAGCTCGCTCATCGTGCCGTCGTCTTCCGAGAACACCGTCTTGCCTGTCTTCAGGTCCACGACGCTCTGGTGCAGGTGCATCGCGCTGCCGGGCTCACCGGTCATGGGCTTGGCCATGAAGGTAGCCGTGACGTTGTGCTTCAGAGCGGCCTCGCGCATGGTTCGCTTGAATACAATGATCTGGTCCGCCAGATGCAGGGCATCGCCATGACGGAAATTGATTTCCATCTGGGCCGTGCCTTCCTCATGAATCAGCGTATCCAGATCCAGCTTCTGAAGCTCGCACCAGTCGTACATGTCTTCAAAGAGCGGATCGAACTCGTTGGCGGCATCGATCGAGAATGACTGGCGGCCCGTCTCCTGGCGACCGGAGCGGCCTACCGGGGGCTGCAGGGGATAATCCGGGTCATCGCTACGCTTGGTGAGATAGAACTCCATCTCGGGCGCGACGATCGGCTTCCAGCCTTTGTCGGCATACAGCTTGAGCACCTTCTTCAGGATATTGCGTGGAGACAGTTCGATCGGGCGACCCTGCTTGTCGTAGGTATCGTGAATGACTTGCGCCGTGGGCTCGATGGCCCAGGGCACGAGGAAGACAGCGTTCTCGTCAGGCCGGCAAAGCATGTCAATATCGGCCGGATCGAGAAGCTCGTAATAGATATCATCCTCGACATAGTCTCCCGTCACACTCTGCAACAGAACGCTCTCCGGCAGGCGCATGCCTTTTTCATTGATGAATTTCGAGGTGGGCGAGATCTTGCCGCGGGCGATGCCGGTCAAATCGGAAATCAGGCATTCGACTTCGGTGATCTTGTGTTCTTTCAACCACTGGGTGAGCTGGTCAAGCTGGTTAGCCATAAAGACCTCAAGGTTTTGAAAAACCTGCCCGGAAGGCATATGGACTTACCGTCCAGGCAGGATGATACGGCGGTCAAGGACCGCCGTCAGCGCTGCCCGGCCCGCTGTCGGCAGGCATCGCCAAAGGCGTTGAAAATCGCCAGATAATTCGAATTGGAGCGTACCTGCCATTCAGGGTGCCACTGCACCCCAACGGCAAAGACAGAGGCGCCCTCTACGGAAAACGCTTCCACCAAGCCATCCGGCGCCAGAGCCTCGGCCCGAAGACCTGGTGCGAGACGCTCGACGCCCTGCCCATGCAGGGAATTGACCTGGAACTGCTCGGGCAACCCCAGGCGCTCGAATACACCGCCCGGCTGAACATGAACGGCATGACTGGGCGCATACTGCACGTCAAGCGGATCATCCGGTCGCTCGCGGTGGTCGGCAAACGGGCCGGCCTCATGCACCTTCTGATACAGGCTGCCGCCCATTGCCACGTTCATCTCCTGAAATCCGCGGCAGATACCGAGCACAGGAACACCTGCATCCACGGCCGCCCGAATCAGCGGCAGAGTAGTACGGTCGCGATCAGGATCATGGGCGGTGCCCGGCGCACTGGGAGGCCCTTGGTAGTGATGCGGCTCCACGTTGGAAGGCGAGCCGGTAAACATCAATCCATCGAGACGTGCAAGCAAGGTGGGCTGGTCAAGCAGGTCAGCCAGCGCGGGAATGACGAGTGGCAGACCACCCGCTCCGGTCACGACGGCACGCAGATACTTGTCGCCGGCGATGTGGAAGGTATGCAAACCGATCTGCTTGGTGCAGGCGGTCACGCCGATCAACGGCAGGCACGACATGGGACACCCGTTACGTTTGCCATGGTTGGATGAATTGGAGAGTAGTCTTGTTCATTTTTTTCCACAACCGTTCTTTCAAGACCGCTCATGCGGTTCGCACATTCTCTTTCAGCCGGCGTGTTACGGGGTCTCAAGCGAAGCCCTGTGCCCCAATGAAAGGCCTTGATGAGGCCTTCGAGCACCAATAACGAGCAAAGTTGACTTTAGGTCCCCTTTCGGATTGACTCCTAGGTGAAGTCCCCGCTGATTGATATTTTTAACAACTATAGGTGTTGCATCATGTCGGTACCCCCGCGTGCCGTTCACTTGAATGAAGCGACCGACTTCCTCCAGGCACATCCTGAAGTGCAGTTCGTCGACCTTCTGATCTCGGACATGAACGGCGTGGTGCGTGGTAAACGCATCGACCGAAACAGTCTGCCCAAAGTCTTCGAAAGAGGAATCAATCTACCCGCCTCACTCTTCGCCCTCGATATCACCGGCTCCACCGTAGAAAGCACAGGCCTCGGCCTTGATATCGGTGACGCCGACCGCGTCTGCTACCCCATCGCCGGTACGCTCTCCATGGAGCCCTGGCAGAAACGCCCCACCGCACAACTCCTGATGACCATGCACGAAATGGAAGGCGCGCCATTCTTCGCCGATCCTCGCGAAGTGCTGCGTCAGGTCGTTGAACGCTTTACCGAGATGGAACTGACGGTCGTCGCGGCCTTCGAGCTTGAGTTCTATCTGATCGATCAGGAAAACATCAACGGCCGGCCCCAGCCGCCCCGCTCGCCTATTTCCGGCAAGCGCCCGCAGTCCGTTCAGGTTTACTCCATCGATGATCTCGACGAGTACGCCGATTGCCTGCAGGACATCATCGACGGTGCCCGCGCCCAAAATATCCCTGCCGATGCCGTCGTGGCCGAGTCGGCTCCCGCGCAGTTCGAGGTCAACCTCAATCACGTGGCCGACCCGATCAAGGCATGTGATTACGCAGTGCTGCTCAAGCGGCTGATCAAGAACATCGCCTACGACCATGAAATGGACACCACCTTCATGGCCAAGCCCTATCCGGGACAGGCAGGTAATGGTCTGCATGTGCACATTTCGCTGCTGGACAAGAATGGCAACAATATTTTTACGAGCGAGGATCCCGAGCAGAACGCCGCGTTACGTCATGCCGTCGGCGGTGTGCTCGAGACCCTGCCCGCCTCGATGGCCTTTCTATGCCCCAACGTGAATTCCTATCGTCGCTTCGGCTCGCAGTTCTACGTACCCAATGCACCGAGCTGGGGGCTGGATAACCGCACTACGGCACTGCGTATTCCCACCGGCACACCTGATGCCGTACGCATCGAGCACCGTGTAGCGGGTGCTGACGCAAACCCCTATCTGCTCCTGGCAGGCGTGCTTGCGGGTATCCATCATGGCCTGATCAATAAGGTCGAGCCTCCGCCAGTAACTGAAGGCAACTCCTACGAGCA
Source organism: Pseudomonas sp. HPB0071 (assembly GCF_000478505.2). Lineage (NCBI taxonomy): Bacteria > Pseudomonadati > Pseudomonadota > Gammaproteobacteria > Pseudomonadales > Pseudomonadaceae > Pseudomonas > Pseudomonas sp. HPB0071. Next base: position 1,162,230 of record NZ_KI517367.1, read on the forward strand.
GCACGAGCAAAGTCTGCCGAACAACCTGCGTGATGCCTTGCGGCAACTGGATGACAGCGAAATCATGGCGCGATACATCGATTCGAAGTACATCGATATCTTCGTGGCTTGTAAGGAGCATGAACTGGAAGAATTCGAGCACTCCATCTCGGATCTCGAATACAACTGGTACCTGCACACCGTCTAGCACGTCGGTTGTAGACAACGTCCGTTCGTCCTCGCCGGGCGGCCGTTGTCTGTTTACGAGAACGACGTCACACTTTGCAGCTTTTCGTACCGTCCTGGCCTTAGTTCCACGGAAGGTCCCATGATGGAACACAAGGAGTTTCCATGCGAAAGCTGCTCATGGCACTGGCCATTCTGCCCCTGCTCGCACAGGCCGAAGAGGTTGTGCACGTCTATAACTGGGAGGATTACATTGACCCTCAGGTCATCAGTGATTTCCAGAAGGACACCGGCATCCGTGTCGACTATCACACCTTCAGCACTTCTGAGGAGGCGAATGCCCTCTTGGATGGCGACACGCCGATCGATGTGTATGCGCCTTCCCATGACGAGCTCAAGCAACTCATCCGGGAAAACAAGCTGCAAAAACTCAACACCCAACAGCTGCCCAATACCAGCAAGCTCGATCCCTATATTTCGGGCATTCTGAATTCCGTGGATCCGGGCAACCATTATGCAGTCCCCTACCTATGGGGCGCAGTAGGTCTGGCAATCAACGTTCCCAAGGCGCAGGAAGCCTTTGGCGGTCCGCTGCCGGAGAGCTGGAGCGTGCTGTTCGATCCCGAGCAGATCAAGCGCCTTTCCAAGTGCGGCGTCAATCTGCTCGACGACCCCATCTATGTCTCATCAATCATGATGAACTATCAGGGCAACATTCCCGAGCGCAGCTCTCCCGCGCAGATGGAAAAAATTGCCAAGGACCTGATGAGCATTCGTCCCTACATTCGCTCCATAGACAACGATGCCGCCATCGATGGTTTCAGGAATGGCCAACTGTGTGTCGCCATGGTGTACAGCGTAGGCGATGCCATTAATGCACGTAAGGCAGGCCAGCCGGTCAGCTATGTCGTACCGCAAGAAGGCACGTATGTCTTTGTGGATACGCTGGCTATCCCCAGCAAGTCGCGCAATGCGGAACTGGCGCATCGCTTCATCAACTATGTGATGAGTGCTCGTTCCCTGGCCCGCATTACCGAAGAGACGTCTTATCCAAATGCCAACCCTGACTCGATGAAGTTGCTTTCGCCTGAACTTCAGAAGGAAAATGCACTTTACCCCAACGGGGCGTTGCGCCGTCGCCTGTTTGCTCTGGTTCCGCCACCTGCCGAGACTCGTCAGACATTCGAAGGTCTCTGGCAGACATTCAAGCAGGCCCACTAAGTCTTAGAGGGAATCAACAGGCAGGCTACCCCCTGGATGGGCCGTATCAGGTTCTGGCAAGGCGCGGTAATACGGCGTGTCCGTACAGGCATTGTCAGAACCTCATCACCTTTGCGACCCAGGATACCGGTAGAGTCATGGCCCGAACCCCCAGCCCACGCAAGGCGCGCAGCAGCAGCCGCCAGCGAATCGAGCAGATTCTGACAGCGGCTCGGCACATGCTGATAGATCAAGGGCCTGCACGCCTGAGTATCTATGGCATCGCCGAAAGGGCAGACCTTCCGCCTTCCTCGGTCTATCACTTCTTTCCCAGCGTTACCGCACTGCTCGAGGCTCTTACCCAAGAGGCTCATGCAGCGTTTCGCGCCTGTCTTCAGGCTTCCGTCGACCATGACAGCCTTAACGACTGGCGTGATCTGTCGCGGATCGTCGAAGCACGCATGCTGGAAGTATATGAACAGGATGCCGCGGCCAGGCAATTGATCCTGGCCAATCACGGCCTGACCGAAGTAGTCCAGGCCGACCGACAGCATGACACCCGGCTGGGCGAGCAGCTTCAGGCCCTGTTCGCAACCCATTTTCATCTGCCGCCTCTGCCAGACGATATCGACGTCTTTACTCTTGCCATGGAGTTGGGTGATCGCATCTACGCAAGATCCGTACAACAGCACGGCGGTATTACGCCTCGCTGGGCTGCAGAAGGCCACCGGGTTTTCGATGCCTACCTCAGCCTTTACCTTCCTCCCTATCTGCCCAAGCGAAACACGCCCCTGCCAAACGACTTAACAGTTGCCCAATAAGCCGATAGTTATCCGTCCAGTTATCGCATGCCGTAATGGTATTGCTTAAATTCATTTTTAAGTCGGATATTTATCCGTTATAAAGCACGCCTTTGCCTGTCGGCATAACGGCCAGCCAGTAATGGCACTCGAATCTGCTACCGTTAACGGGATATCCCGCTCATTCGCGACCGTTGCCTGAACCTGTACGACCTACCCCTTCGATGGAGAATCACAATCATGAGTCTGCTCGCCTCGACACCCCGTGCTGAAGGCTTCCGTATGCCCGCGGAGTGGGAGCCCCAAAAGCAGGTCTGGATGATCTGGCCCGAGCGTACCGATAACTGGCGCCTGGGTGCCAAGCCAGCCCAACTGGCCTTTACCGAAGTCGCACGAGCCATTGCACGCTTCGAGCCGGTCACCGTTGGTGTTTCTGCTGCTCAGTTCGACAATGCCTGTGCACGACTCAACCACCCGGCCATTCGTGTCGTCGAGATCAGCAACGATGATGCCTGGGCGCGTGATACCGGCCCGACTTTCGTCATCAACGATCAGGGGGAAGTGCGCGGTGTGGACTGGACCTTCAACGCCTGGGGCGGGCTGGTTGGCGGGCTGTATTTCCCCTGGAAGCGGGATGATCAGGTCGCCAGTAAAATCCTGATGATGGAAAGCTGCCCCCGCTACCGCACTGAGGATTTCGTACTGGAAGGCGGCTCTATCCACGTCGATGGCGAAGGCACGCTCATCACCACCGGCGAGTGCCTGCTCAACCGCAACCGCAATCCGCATCTGTCCCAGCGTGAGATCGAGGCGATCCTGAGTGATTATCTGGCTGTGGATAAGGTTATCTGGCTGCCGGACGGTTTGTATAACGACGAAACCGACGGTCATGTGGATAACTTCTGCTGCTACGTGCGTCCTGCCGAAGTGCTGTTGAGCTGGTGCGACGACGAAAACGACCCGAACTATGCGCGGTGTCGCGCGGCGCTTGAGGTATTGGAAACCAACACGGATGCCAAAGGCCGCAAGTTCACCGTCCACAAAATTCCAACGCCCGGCCCGCTGTACGCGTCGGATGAAGAATACGAAACCGTAGATGCCTCGGTGGGCAGTCAGCCACGCAAGTCAGGCGAGCGTCTGGCGGCCTCGTACGTCAACTTCCTGATCGTCAACGGTGCCATCATCGCACCAACGTTCGATGTCCCGGAGGATGCCGAAGCGCTGGACGTTCTTCAGCGCTGCTTCCCCGAGCGCGAGATCGTCCAGGTCCCAGGCCGCGAGATTTTGCTGGGCGGTGGCAATATCCACTGCATTACCCAGCAGCAGCCTGCCCCCAGAGCGCGAAACTAAGCACCACGCGTACTGTGGAATAAAACCGGAGCCTCCCGCCAGGCTTCGGTTTTTTGTGAACATGTCAGGCGGTTCATATACAAACCGCCATCACGCATGTGATAACCCTGAATTGTCCTCTCGGATGTGCTGTCCATACCCCTACCGCGCTCCATAAGGAGCTTATCGGCAACTGGATCGGTGGACCCATCACATGAATATCCTTCTCGTACTGACGTCCCATGACCAACTAGGCAATACCGGTAAAAAGACCGGCTTTTGGCTGGAAGAGTTTGCGGCACCTTATTATGTATTCAAGGACTCAGGCGCTACGCTGACCCTGGCGTCACCCAAAGGGGGCCAGCCGCCTCTGGACCCCAAGAGTGATGAGCCAGAGGCGCGCACCGAGGCGACAGAACGCTTCCGTAATGATCCCGACGCACAGGCGGCTCTCGCCAATACCGTGCCGCTCGCGAGCGTCAAGGCGGATGATTACGACGCTGTTTTCTATCCCGGAGGCCATGGGCCGCTCTGGGATCTGTCTGAAGATCAGGACTCCATTGCGCTGCTGGAAGCCTTTTATGCGATGGGCAAACCCACCGCCCTGGTTTGCCATGCACCCGGCGTGCTGGCCAAGGTCAAGACTGCTGACGGTGAGCCTCTGGTCAAGGGCAAGCAGGTAACCGGTTTCACCAATACCGAAGAGGAAGCGGTTCAACTCACCGACGTCGTACCCTTCCTCGTGGAAGATATGCTCAAGGCCAACGGCGGCCTGTACAGCAAAGGGGCTGACTGGGCGCCTTACGTGCTGACTGAAGGTAATCTGATAACAGGCCAAAACCCCGCCTCTTCGGAGCCTGCGGCCAAGGCCGTGCTGGAACAGCTCTCTCGCTAAACCCGTAGAGCCTTCTGCAAAAAGAAAATGCCGCCTTCCCAAAAGGGAGGCGGCTTTTCCAGTCTACGTACCATCATAAAGGATGGTCTTATTCACGTCTTAGAGCAGCGGAATCGAATAGCTCAGCATCAGACGGTTTTCATCCTGATCGCGGGTGTTGGCGACATCGTTACGCCATACCGCGTTACGCCACTGAATGCCCAGCCCTTTCAAGGTTCCGGTAGGCACGGTATAACCCAGGGTAAAGTCCCGCTCCCACTCGCTCGGATTGCTGCCAGCCGCCTCGATATGGTCTCCCTTCAGATAGACCACACCTGCCGTCAACCCCGGCACGCCCACTTGGGAAAAGTCATACGCGTAGCGCACCAGCCAGGTCCGCTCACCGGCACGCGTAAAGTTCTGATTCTGCGAGAAGGTGATCAGGTATGGCGTAGCACCATCTCCCTGGTTCAGGAAGGGAAAGTTACTGTCCCCGTTGATGACCTGATAGCCACCGCCAAAGGTATGGCCGGCCACGCTGTACAGGAACTGACCGCTGTACAAATCGTTATCGACCTTGCCCTTGGTTACGCCGCTGCCGTAGTAGCCATTGGAGTAGTAGTCCGGATTATGTCCATTGGCACCATCGTCGGTACTGTGGAAATAACGCAGGTCACTCTTAAGCACACCCGGACCGATCTGCCAGTCATGCACCAGACCCAGGAAATGCTGCTTGTAGTAATCTTCAAGGTTGGCGTAGTAGTAGCTGACCGTCAGGTCCTTGGTCAGCTTGTAGTCACCCCCCGCAAAGTAGAACGTGTTGCTGCGCTCGGTGCCGCCGAGAATGCGCAGGCTGTCCATGTTTGAAGAGTTACGCGCCTTGGAATGCTCCAGGCGACCGGCATTCAAGGTCAGGCCTTCGATTTCCCTGGAGGTGATCATGCCGCCTTCAAAGGTCTGTGGCAGCATGCGGCTGTCATTGTAGGTCACCACCGGCAGCGTTGGCATAAGTGTGCCGTAACGCAGCTCGGTCTTGGAGATACGAACCTTGGCGGTCAGTCCCAGCGTTGAAAAGTTATCAACGCCAGTGCCGTGCCCGTTATCCGGGAACACACTGTTGGCATCAGTCCCATGCGTACCCTTGCCCGAGTCGAGCTTGAGACCCAGCATGCCCAAGGCATCGACGCCAAAGCCGACCGTACCCTCGGTGAAACCGGATTGATAGTTGAGCATGAACGCCTGCCCCCACTCCTCTGCCTTGGAAGCAGACTTGGGCGCAGCCGAGTCACGGTTATCCTGATTGAAATAGAAGTTACGTAACGTAAGGGTAGCCTTGCTGTCTTCCAGAAAGCCCGCGGCATGGGCAGCGCTGTTCAGGGTCAGGCCAAGGCAGCCGGCAGCAATGGCTGCGGCGAGAGGTTTTACGTTCAAAAGATGCTCCACAACTAACAACAACAAGAGCGGCTGTTAAGGCACACGTACGGCCGCACGGCTAGGCCGGCAAGAGAGCGGGTAGATCGAGGTTGGCTTTATAACGCCTTGTGTTTCCACTCCCTGGAAGATAAGGCCGTTCACTGACGCGTCCCTTGTCGGCGGCGCAAAACTAAATGTAAAAAAGTGTTTCGTCCATAACAAAGTGCCATCATTTCAGGCAAAACACTTTTTCACCGGAAGACTTGAATATTCAGAAAAATTCTTTTCTGCCAGGTCCAGGCTTGATAAGGCTTGCCGTGTAACGACAAGCCTCTCAACCTCATCAGAGCAGTGGAATGGAGTAGTTGATAATAACGCGCGTTTCATCCTGATCACGCTGCCCGGGAAAGCCCGGCCGGTACATGGCATTTCTCACCGTAAGACCCACACCCTTCAAGACTCCTCTGGGCACCGTATACGACACGGTAAGATCACGCTCCCATTCGCTTCTGTCACCTGTTTGATAACGGGCATTATCACCATGCCAGTAAGCAACACCGGCATTGAGCCCTTGTACACCTACGTTTCCAAAGTTGTACGCGTAACGGACATGCCAGGTATCCTCACCCGCATGGATAAACTTGCCAATCTGGGCATTGGTGATGGTGTACAGGGTCTTGCCGTTACCTTGCTCAAGGTAGGGGAAGTCACTGTTACCTTCCAAGCCCTGATACCCCGCACCCAGCGTATGCCCCGCTACGCTATAGCTGAACATGGCACTGTACAGGCGGTTGTCGATTTTGCCCTTCACAGCACTTCCGCCATCGTAATACCCGTTGGCATAGTACGCAGGCTCATGCCCATTGGCGCCGTCGCTACGGCTGTCGAAATACCGTAGATCCGTTTTGAGCACACCAGAGCCTAGCGGCTGGCTATGTAGCGCGCCCAGGAAGTGCTGTTTGTAGAAGTCTTCCAAACTGCCATAGTAATACTGGAGCGTCAGGTTTTTGGTGAGCTGGTAATCAGCCCCCGCATAGCGAAACTGGTTGCTGTCCGCTTTGGATCCGGCAATGGAAATCGACTCATAGTTGCTGGAGTTACGGTCTTTGACGTGTTCGATCTGGCCTGCAATCAATGTGAGGTTATCGAACTCTTTCGAGGTGATTTGCCCGCCCTCGTAGGTTTGCGGCAACAGGCGCCCATCGTTGTAGTTGACCACAGGGAGCTTGGGCATCAGCGTGCCATAGCGCAGCTCAGTCCTAGACATACGAACCTTGGCGGTCAATCCCAGGCTACTGAAATCATCCGTGGAAGCGCCATCGCTTTCGCGGGGAAACATGGTTCCTGGCTGGCGGCTGCCTTTGCCGATATGACTGCCGGAGTCCAGTTTCAGACCCAACATACCTATCGCGTCTACTCCAAAACCTACCGGCCCCTGTGTGAACCCGGACTGATAGTTGAGTATGAACGCCTGTCCCCACTCCTCGACCTTGGAAGGGTCCGTTGCCTTGCCGCCGCTTCGGTAGTCGGAGTTGATGTAGAAGTTACGCATGGACAGCGTAGCCTTGCTGTCTTCAATAAAGCCGCCTGCTTGTGCGGCCGTATGCAAGGAAAGCAGCCCGATGGCAGTCACCAGGGCAAAAGGGGAGGTATTCAAGGTGTGCTCCAACGCAATAACGACTTCTTGCAGCGCCGGAGCGCTACAACGCTTAGAGCAAGAGGTTGGTATTGGATGGGCTGCCTTACCTCCTGCCGGAGGCGGCAAAACTAAAGTCAAACGTCTGGAGCGTCTACCTTTCAATGCACTCTTTTGGGGCAAAACACTTTTAGCCAAGTAGCGCTTTTTAGGCCGCTCACCTGTCGATACAGTATCCGCCGTGAGCACGTACAAAAAAGCCCGCCATAAAGGCGGGCTTTTTTCCGAACCGCTCTATTAGAGCAGCGGCAACGAGTAGCTGACGATCAGACGGTTTTCGTCTTGGTCGCGCTGGTTAAGGAACTCAGAGCGATACATGGCGTTTTTCCATGTTAGACCCAAGCCCTTGAATGTCCCTTGGGGAATAACATAAGCAACGGAGATATCACGCTCCCACTCGCTCTTGTCACCCGTAGAGTGTCTGGCATTGTCAGCGTTCAGGTAGGTAACACCTGCCGTCAGGCCTGGTACACCAACAGTTGCGAAGTCATAGGCATAGCGAACCTGCCAAGTGTCTTCGCCAGCCCGGTTAAACTTAGCAATCTGGGAGTCCGTGTTGATATATGCAGAAGCGCCCTCACCCGTATTGATGAAGGGGAAGTCGCTGTCACCATTGGTGATCTGGTAGCCAGCAGCTACTGTGTGACCGGAAATGGTGTATGCAAACAATGCGCTATAGAGTTGGTTATCTACTTTGCCGCGGGTACGGCCGCTGCCGTAGTAGCCAGTAGAGCCGTAAAGAGCTGTTTGTGTATCAGCATCTTTATTGTTGCCGTTACCTTTGCTGTTGAAGTAGCGCAGGTCAGTCTTGAAGGTACCATCACCTAGCTTAACGCTGTGGCCCAGACCTAGGAAGTGCTGGTTGTAGAAATCTTCCAGCTGACCAAAATAGTATTGCAGCGTCAGGTCTTTGGTAACAGCGTAATCAGCACCTGCGAAACGGAACTGATTGGAATCGCGAGCGGTAACGCCACTGTTGGAACCAGCAATCGAAAACTCTTCATTGCTGCTGGAGCCACGAGTCTTGGTATGTTCAAGCTGACCAGCAATGAACGTTACGCCATCAATTTCCTTGGACGTAATTTGACCACCCTGGAAGGTTTGCGGCAGCAAGCGACCATCGTTAATAGTTACAACCGGAAGCTTTGGAGAAAGCGTGCCATAACGCAGTTCAGTCTTGGAAAACTTAGCTTTGGCAGTCAGGCCCAAGCTGCTAAATTCATTTTCATAGCTACCGTCTGTATCCAGAGGGAAGCTACCGCTAGCACTGGGCTGACGCTCTGCCGTGGACTTACCGACACGACCGCCGCCATCCAGGCGCAAACCCAACATACCAACAGCATCGACACCAAAACCAACGGTGCCTTCAGTAAAGCCGGATTGATAGTTAAGCATGAAACCCTGGCCCCACTCTTCCACCTTGGAAGGATTATTGGCGCCATTGCGGTTATCTGTGTTGATGTAAAAGTTCCGCATCGAAAGCGTTGCCTTGCTGTCTTCTACGAACCCAGCAGCTTGAGCGGAGGAAAAGGCATACAGAGACAAGCAAGCGCTGGCGACAGCCAGAGCCAAAGGCTTCTTACCCATGAAAATAGATGCTCCAAACTATTTTTGTGTTGCTACTGAACTTATCGGTCGATAAGTTCAGAACTTAAGCGTAGACCACTAGCAACACCGTTTTAACGCTATTTGAAATAAGGTTTCCCCGTCTTATTTCATGTAGCTATTAAAACCGTCATTAGTGACCGGTTCCCTTGCAGGGGAGCAAACTAAATGTAAAAAGGGTTTTCGTCTAGCCCTGGACGATCTGATCTTTACCCTGCCGCTTGGCCTTGTACATGGCCTCGTCAGCACGAGCGTAGAGGGCATCGAGCCCTTTGTCGTCTTCCTTGAGAACGGCCAATCCCTGACTGATCGTGACCCGCAAGGAGCCCTGGGGAGTAGGCACCATCAATTGGCGTACCGCTCGTTGCAAGCGTACCCCGATTTGCTCCGCCAGCTCTCGATCACAGCCCGGTAGCAGCAGCGCAAACTCTTCTCCACCGATGCGGCCAAACAGATCGCCCCGACGGATCATTTGGGCTCCACATTCAGCCACACGCTGAAGCACCAGGTCGCCCATCTGGTGACCGAAACGGTCGTTGATCTTCTTGAAGTCGTCGATATCGAAAAGCAGAAAAGCCAGCGGCTCAGCGGTCGTTTTAGCCAACTCAAAGGCACGCTGTGCGCTCTCGAAAAAGTGACGTCGGTTACTGCTGCGCGTAAGCACGTCAGTTGTCGCCAGGCGCTGGAGTTCTTCCTCCATGCGCTTTTTCTCGGTGATGTCCTCGGCGATACCGACGACCAGCAGCGGCATACCGGCTTCGCTGCGCTGGCTGACAAAGCACTTGTCGCTTAGCCAGCGAATTTCTCCATCCCCTCGAATAATGCGGTATTCACGGGATTCCATGGCGCCCTGCTGAAGCACCTGGTTAAGCGTTTCCTGAACATATTCGACGTCATCGGGGTAGACGTTATTTATCCAGACGTCGTAGCTGGTCATGGCCAGGGCGATCGGCCGACCAAATACCTGCTCATAGGCAGGGCTTACGTAGATGATTTCACCAGTCTGCCAGTTGAGTGCCCACAGAACCGAATTAACGCTTTCCAGCAGAGCGCTAAAGAGTCTTTCACGTTCCCGCAGACGCTCAGCCTCAGCACGCGAATGCAGTAACGCGAGCATTGTTTCATCCGCAGAAAGCGGACCTAGCAGCTGTTCGTCCATAATGTCGCCGTTATATCAATCCAGCAGCATAAGAACATCATTCGGGTTTCCAGTTCCGCTGCCGAAAAGACAAAAGCCCGCCATTTGGCGGGCTTTTGTTCAAGTTTATTTAAGAAAGCGCTGAAGCCGTTCCTGGTCGCAGTGAGTACGTCTTCAGATGCTCTGCAAATTCCTTCAAGGATTGGATGCCACTTGTCTCCGCCTCGACAATCCACTCCTTCATGGCCGATAGCATGTCATGTCCGTTGGCACTGGTCTTGACCCAGATATGCTGTAATGCCAAACGTTTCTCATAGATCAGTTTGAGCGACTGACTTTGCTCGAGCAGTGATTGAATTGTAGCGTGTTGGCGCTCTTTGAGCAGACTGGTTTCACGAGACAGCAACCGCTTTGCGCTGCGGATCAGCGGCCGCTTGGCTGGATCGGCCGTGCGCCACTCCTGCTTGACCAGGGGAGCAATGACCTGCTTTCGATATTGCGCCATGATCTGGAAGCGATTGTTGAGAATCGCCATGGCCGTATCCATATCGAGCAGCCCTTTCCCCTCCACGCGATGCGCGATGGGTGCCACGCGATTGACCTTTGCCAGCTTGAGCCAGGAAAAGAGCTTGATCCAGGCCCAGCCCATGTCGAACTCCCACTTCTTAACTGACAGCTTGGCCGAGTTCGGATAGGTATGATGGTTGTTGTGCAGCTCTTCGCCACCAATGATGATGCCCCAAGGGATCAGGTTGGTAGCCGCGTCGCGGCACTCGAAATTGCGATAGCCCACAGCATGACCCAGGCCATTGACCACACCGGCTGCCCAGAAAGGAATCCAGGCCATTTGGATAGCCCAGACGCTTAGTCCGAGCGTACCGAACAAGGCGATGTCGATAAGGAACATGAGCAGAATGCCGCCGTTGGGATAACGGCTGTATACGTTACGCTCGAGCCAGTCGTCCGGGCAGTTCTTGCCGTAGATGCGCAAGGTTTCTTCGTTCTTGGCTTCCTCTTTATAGAGTTCGGCGCCTTTACGAACGACTGTACTGAGTCCCTTGAAAACCGGGCTGTGAGGATCGTCTTCGGTTTCGCATTTGGCGTGGTGCTTACGATGAATGGCAGTCCATTCACGGGTGTTCATGGCCGTGGTCAACCACAACCAGAAACGGAAAAAGTGCTTGAGCGCGGGATGAAGATCCAGCGAGCGATGAGCGGAATAACGGTGCAGATACACCGTGACGCTTACGATGGTAATGTGCGTGAGCACCAGCGTAACCGCAATCAGTTGCCACACTGAAAGATCGAGCAAGCCGTTGTACCACATAGTGCTGGCATTACCTCAGAGGGGGTAAGAATGAATACGCTCAGTGAACAGGCGTTCGCCCATTATTACTGAGTATTTACAGATGTCCACTCATGCTTTTGCTACGAATAATGTCACCGCTCGGCTTCTTAAAATCTTAAAGCATAAGAAAATCACTAAATAGTATTTTAAGAAATAAGCCATTTCCATCACTATGCGCTCACGCCGTTAACACGACATGACGATCAGGAAGACTCCATGAGCGCAACGCCCTTTCGTAGTCTGGATAACCACAACGACACCATTCTTCACGATATTCAAAACGCTCTGCAGGGCCTGCGCTTCGGCTCGGTCGAGATCACCGTGCATAACGGGCAGGTTGTGCAGATTGAACGCAAGGAAAAGTTTCGCCCACAGCTACCTTCCAATAATAAGGCTTGAACGTCTATGCGACGTTCGTGCCATGCCACCGTCTATCCTAGTAGCCAACTCTAAATAAAAAGTCACAAGGAGCCGTTTCATGTTCATCCGCCGTTTCGCTTTGGCCGCGCTGGCCAGCGTATTGATTGCAGGGCCGGCCGCAGCCGCAACGGAACTGTTGAATGTGTCTTACGACCCGACACGTGAGCTGTACCAGGAGTACAACGCGGCGTTCGCCAAGCACTGGAAAAGCGAAACGGGTGAAGGCGTTACCGTCAAAAATTCGCACGGCGGTTCAGGCAAACAGGGGCGCTCGGTGATTGATGGGCTACGGGCGGATGTAGTCACGCTGGCCCTTGCAGGCGATATTGACCAGATCAGCAGCATCGGCAAGCTGCTGCCAGATAATTGGCAGACTCGTCTTCCCGATAACAGCACGCCCTATACTTCGACTATTGTTTTCTTGGTGCGCAAGGGTAACCCGAAAGGTATTCATGACTGGGCCGACCTGACCAAAGAAGGTGTAGAAGTCATTACACCCAATCCGAAAACGTCTGGCGGGGCTCGGTGGAATTTTTTGGCAGCCTGGGCCTGGGCCAAGAAACAGTACGGCACTGACGAGAAGGCACAGGCTTACGTGCAAGACCTCTACAAGCACGTCCCTGTATTGGACACCGGGGCACGTGGCTCGACCATCACATTCGTGAACAACCAGTTGGGCGATGTGCTCATTGCCTGGGAGAACGAAGCCTTTCTGGCCAAGAAGGAACAAGGCGGCGATCAGTTCGAGATCATCGTACCGTCACTGTCCATCCTGGCTGAGCCGCCAGTAGCCGTAGTGGACAAGGTGGTCGATCGCAAGGGGACACGCAAGGTTGCCGAGGCTTACCTGCAGTATCTGTATAGCGAAGAAGGTCAGCGCATTGCCGCGAAGAACTTCTACCGTCCGCGTAACGAGAAGGTGGTTGCCGAGTTTGCCCGGCAGTTTCCGAAGCTTGAACTGGTAACCATCGATGGTGCCTTTGGCGGCTGGAAATCGGCGCAGCCCAAATTCTTTAACGATGGTGGAATTTTCGACCAGATCTACCAAGGCCACTGATGCCAGGATAGCTCTACAGAATGGCCCCGGCTAACCGGGGCCTTTGCCAGGTCTGCGGGCCTGACTAAGGACACACTATGTCGCGTCGTACTTCCCCAGTCATACCCGGCTTCGGATTGACCCTGGGCTACACCATTGTCTACCTCAGCCTTCTTGTGCTGATTCCGTTGGGGGCCATGTTTGTCCATGCCGCCCAGCTTACGTGGGACCAGTTCTGGGCCATTATTACCGCACCGCGCGTCCTGGCCGCCTTACGCCTGAGCTTTGGCACTGCGTTTGCGTCCGCTGTTATCAACAGTGTTATCGGGATACTGCTGGCCTGGGTACTGGTCCGCTACACCTTCCCCGGACGCAAGATCATCGATGCCATGATCGATCTGCCCTTTGCGTTGCCAACGGCCGTTGCCGGCATTGCTTTAACGGCGCTGTATGCTCCGGCCGGACTTATTGGCAGCCTGCTCCAACCGCTGGGCATCAAGATTGCGTTCACCCCGCTGGGTATCACCCTGGCGCTGGTGTTCGTCACGCTGCCTTTCGTAGTCCGTACCGTGCAGCCTGTGCTGGCGGACATTCCCAAGGAAATTGAAGAAGCGGCAGCCTGCCTCGGCGCCAAGCCGTTGCAGGTGTTTCGTCATGTTCTGTTACCGGCGATTCTTCCAGCGTGGCTGACCGGCTTCGCCCTGGCCTTCGCCCGCGGGGTGGGTGAGTACGGCTCGGTTATCTTCATTGCCGGCAATATGCCGATGAAGACTGAAATCCTGCCCCTGCTGATCATGGTCAAGCTCGATCAATACGACTATACCGGCGCCACGGCCATTGGCGTGATGATGCTAGTGGTGTCGTTCATCCTGCTGCTGGGCATCAACCTGCTGCAGCGCCGCATCGAGCATCCTTGAGGGAACACCATGAATACATCGAATCCATCCTCCCTCAGTGCCGCTCGGCGTGGCAGCCCCTGGGGGCGACGTATCCTGATCACAGCTACCTGGATCGTATTTACACTGTTCCTGTTGCTGCCCTTGTATATCGTCCTGTCGGGAGCTCTGAAAGAGGGGTTCGGCACGTTCTTTAGTGCCATCATCGAGCCGGATGCCTTGTCGGCTCTGAAACTGACGCTCATTGCGACCGGTATATCGCTACCACTGAACGTGGTATTTGGCGTGGCGGCGGCCTGGTGCGTGAGCAAGTACGAGTTTCGTGGCAAGAGCATCCTGGTTACGTTGATCGATCTGCCCTTCTCTGTTTCGCCGGTCATCGCCGGTCTGGTGTATGTGCTGCTCTTCGGCGCGCAAGGACTGCTGGGTCCGTGGCTGCAGGATCATGATATTCAGATCATCTTTGCCGTACCCGGAATCGTGCTGGCGACCCTGTTTGTGACCTTTCCTTTCGTGGCCCGCGAACTGATCCCGTTGATGCAGGAGCAAGGCACGCAGGAAGAGGAAGCCGCGCGGCTGCTGGGTGCCAACGGCTGGCAGATGTTCTGGCATGTCACCCTGCCCAACATCAAATGGGGCCTGATCTATGGCGTGCTGCTGTGTAACGCACGTGCCATGGGTGAGTTTGGTGCGGTATCGGTCGTATCCGGCCATATTCGTGGCGTAACCAACACCCTGCCGCTGCATGTCGAGATTCTTTATAACGAATACAACCATGTGGCCGCGTTCAGCGTGGCCTCGCTGCTGCTGGCCCTGGCCCTGCTGACCCTGCTGCTCAAGCAGTGGAGCGAAAGCCGCCTCGCCAACCAGAACAGCACTCAGGAGACGCATTGATGAGCATCGAAATCCGTAACGTTAGCAAGCGCTTCGGTGCTTTCCAGGCCTTGAATGACATCAACCTTGATATCCAGAGCGGTGAACTGGTCGCACTGCTAGGCCCTTCCGGTTGCGGCAAGACTACCCTGCTCCGGATCATCGCCGGCCTGGAAACACCGGACAACGGCAACATTGTCTTTCATGGCGAAGATGTCTCCGACCGTGACGTGCGGGATCGGAACGTAGGATTTGTGTTCCAGCACTACGCCCTGTTCCGCCACATGACCGTGTTCGACAACGTGGCGTTTGGCCTGCGCATGAAGCCCAAGCGCGAACGGCCCAGCGAGAAAGTGATCGCCGAAAAGGTCCATGAACTTCTAAACATGGTTCAGCTGGACTGGCTGGCCGACCGCTACCCTGAGCAGCTGTCCGGCGGCCAACGTCAGCGGATCGCCCTGGCGCGTGCGCTGGCGGTAGAGCCGAAGATTCTGCTGCTCGACGAGCCCTTCGGCGCGCTGGACGCCAAGGTACGCAAAGAGCTGCGCCGCTGGCTGGCCCGTCTGCATGAAGAAATCAACCTGACATCCGTTTTCGTCACCCATGACCAGGAAGAAGCCATGGAAGTAGCGGATCGTATCGTGGTCATGAACAAGGGCGTGATTCAGCAGATCGGCTCGCCGGGCGAGGTGTATGAGCAACCTGCCAGTGACTTTGTCTACCATTTCCTGGGCGACTCGAACCGCTTGCAGGTTAATGGCTCGGAGATCATGTTCCGCCCCCACGAAGTCTCCATCAGCCGGGAGGCACTCACAGGGCATCAGCCTGCCGAAGTCCGTGATGTTCGCCCGCTGGGCGCGACCACACGGGTGACGCTACGCGTGAATGGTCAGGATGAGCTGATCGAGGCGGAGGTCATCAAGGATCACGATAGCCTCATTGGCCTGCATAAAGGCGATGCCTTGTATTTCCGCCCCACCGTCAGCTGATCCTTACTATGAAAGCAGTCAGCCGTTGCCCGGCTGGCTGCTTTTTTATCGCCTGCTATAAATAGATCGCACCGCGCGTATTCACATACAGCGAATAAAGCGAGTGGCTGCTCGCCATGAAGAGGCGGTTACCGTTCAAGCCACCGAAGCATAGATTCGGGCAGCGCTCCGGCAAACGGATATGACCGATCGCCTTGCCGGCCGGATTGAAGACCATCACGCCGTCCAGCTCCTCCGGCTTAGCCTCCGGGACACCTGGGCTTCCCCAGCCACACCAGAGATTACCGTCTTCGTCACACTTGATACCGTCCAGTGCCCCGTAATTTACACCTTCAATATGCTTGCGCCGCTCACCTAACGTACCGTCATCGTTGACCACATAGGCCCAGACCAGCCGGTTCGGCTTGGCACGCCCCTCGACCACATACAGGGTCTTTTCATCTGGCGAGAAGCACAGGCCATTGGGCCCTGCCAGATTATCGATCACCCGCGTGACCGCTCCCGTCTTGCCATCGATGCGGTAAACCCCATGCGGCAGCTCGGTCTGGACCTTATGCCCTTCATAGTTACTGTCGGCCTGGAACGGTGGATCGGTAAACCAGATGGAGTCGTCACGCTTCACAGCAATATCGTTCGGCGAGTTGAAGCGCTTGCCTTCGAACTGATCCGCCAGAACAGTGATGCGACCGTCGTATTCCATCCGCGTGATGCGGCGGCCTTCATGGGTAGTGGTTGACCCTTCGCAGATCAACAGGCGGCCCTGACGATCCCGGCACAAGCCATTGGAGTAATTGGAAGAATCACGGAAAACGCTCAGGCTACCGGTAACCTCGTCCCACCGCATGATGCGGTTATTGGGAATATCACTAACCAGCAGATACCGACCGTCACCAAACCAGACCGGCCCTTCGAGCCAGCGCATGCCGGTGCCGAGCTTTTCAATGCTCGCGTTGAAAATGCGGTATTTAAGAAAGCTTTCATCCAGCACCTGGACCAGCGGATCCGGGTAACGCTCACTGAGCGGTTCGGGGCTTGCGGCTTCTGCAAGACTGAAGCGGCCCAGGGTTACAGATGCAGCCGAAAGGACGAGCGATGTTTTGAGAAAGCGCCTACGGGTATCGTCAGCCGTAGCGCCATGCTGCTGTTGATCAGCCATGGGGGCATAACTCCTTGTTCTTATTATGGATAGCCTGCCGAAACGTGGCGACGGGCCTGTCATCCTCCCGACAGCAACGCCCACATTGGCCGCTCGTGCTGCATACAGCACAGGAGCATTCGAAGAGGAAAGACAGACTCTAGACAAGTCATCGTATGACTTGCAAGGAAAAGGCTGCAGAATGCCTCACAAAGCGGCCTAAAGGCTCTAAATCAGCGCCTTAAATCGTCAGACAACTTTTTTTCCAGACAATAAAAAACCGCCGCGAAAGCGGCGGTTCTTGTCATGCTGCAGATCAGGCCAGTTCGTCGAAGCATTCGCCGATAATGCTAATACCACGCTGCAGGTCTTCATCGCTGACAGTCAGCGGAACCAGGATGCGCAGTACGTTCCCGTAGGTGCCGCAGCTGAGCATGATCAGGTTCTTTTCACGGGCACGAACCACTATCTGGCTGGCCAGTGCACCGTTGGGCTTGTGGACGTCACCGTCCTCACCCAGCTCGACCGCAATCATGGCACCCAGGCCACGCACATCGACAATTGCCTTGTGCTTGGCAGCAATGGCCTTGAGGCCTGCTGTCAGCTGCTCGCCCACAGCCTTGGAACGGTCCAGCAGTTTTTCTTCCTCGAAGGCCTCGATGACGGCCAGTGCCGCCGCACACGCCAGCGGATTACCGGCATAGGTACCGCCCAGGCCGCCAGCGCCAACAGAGTCCATTACGGTTGCACGGCCCGTAACCCCCGATAGCGGGAAGCCACCCGCGATAGACTTGGCAAAGGTGACCAGATCAGCATCAACGCCCATCTGCTCCATCGCGAAGAAAGTACCGGTACGGCCAGCACCCGATTGAACCTCATCGGCAATCAGCAGAATGCCATGGTCGTCGCACAGCTTACGCAAGCGAACCATGAATTCTTTCGGTGCTGCATAGAAACCACCCTCGCCCTGCACCGGCTCAAGAATGATCGCTGCGATATCACCCGGCTGTGCGTCGTTCTTGAATACACGCTCCACGCTGGCGATGGCGTCGTCCACGGTGATGCCATGCAGCTCACAAGGGTACAGGGCACGGAATACACCGCCCGGCATCAGCCCCATGCCAGCCGAGTAAGGAGCGACCTTGCCGGTAAGCGACAGAGTCATCATGGTACGGCCGTGGTAGGCGCTGGTAAACGCGATGACACCGGCGCGTTGAGTGGCTGCACGGGCGATCTTCACCGCATTTTCAACGGCTTCAGAGCCTGAGTTGAACAGTGCAGTCTTTTTGGGGAAGTTGCCTGGCACCAGCTGGTTGAGCTTTTCGCAAAGGGCGACATAGGGCTCATACGCTAGTACCTGGAAGCAGGTATGGGACACCTTCTTCAGCTGCTCCTGTACGGCCGCTACAACTTTGGGATGCAGGTGGCCGGTGTTCAGCACAGCGATACCGCCAGCAAAATCCAGGTATTCGTTACCTTCGACGTCCCACACCTTGGCATTCTCGGCGCGGTCGACAAAGATCGGGTGAGTCTGCCCAACGCCACGGGGTACAGCGGCGTTACGGCGATGCATCAGGGAAGCGTTTGTATCAGTCATGGTGTCCTCTTGAGCTGCTCATCGTCAGCCAGATAGGGAGTAAAAGCGAGCACCGGTCGCAGGGCAGCATACGATGATCGACTGCCAACAACGCCAGCCACTCGCCGGAGGTAGTGCGTTACCAACGGCTCGCTCAAGGCGATGACACCCTGAGCGAGGGAACCACAAGACGGCTACCAAAACTGGTCTGGCCTTGGGCCAAACGGGGTCCGATAGCCATCAACGTCTGTTAACCAGACGCCGTGGCGATCAAACACCCAGGCAGAGGTATTTGATTTCCAGATAGTCTTCCATACCGTACTTGGAGCCTTCACGGCCCAGGCCGGACGACTTCACGCCACCGAACGGTGCCACTTCGGTAGAGATCAGGCCGGTGTTGATACCTACCATGCCAGACTCCAGCGCCTCAGCCACACGGAAGACGCGGGACAGGTCGCGGGCATAGAAGTACGCGGCCAGACCGAACTCGGTATCGTTCGCGCGGGCAATGGCTTCTTCTTCCGTCTTGAAGCGGAACAGCGGAGCCAGCGGGCCGAAGGTTTCTTCCTTCGAGACTTTGGCGTCTGCCGGTACGTTAATCATGATGGTCGGCTCAAAGTAGCTGCCGCCCAGCTGGTGAGCCTTGCCGCCTGTGATCACCTGGGCACCGTGGGACACAGCGTCCTCGATGTGCTCCTTAACCTTGGCAGCCGCCTTGTCGTCGATGAGCGGGCCAATGGCTACGCCCTCTTCCAAGCCATTGCCCACTTTGAGCTTCTCGACCGCTGCCTTGAATTTCTCGGCAAACGCGTCGTACACGCCATCCTGTACATAAATACGGTTGACGCAGACACACGTCTGGCCGGCGTTGCGGTACTTGGAGATGAGCGCGCCCTGAACGGCGGCATCCAAATCGGCATCATCAAACACGATGAACGGTGCGTTGCCACCCAGCTCCAGAGACACCTTCTTAATGCCTGGGGAGCATTGCTCCATCAGCTTGGCTCCAATCTCGGTAGAGCCAGTGAAGGACAGCTTGCGAACAGTCGGGTTGCTGGTCAGCTCGGCGCCGATTTCGGACGCGCTGCCTGTGACCACGCTCAGCACCCCTTTCGGAATACCGGCACGCTCGGCCAGCTCGGCCATGGCCAGCGCGGTGAATGGCGTCTGGCTGGCAGGTTTGATGACCATGGTGCAACCGGCTGCCAGGGCAGGGCCGGCTTTACGGGTGATCATGGCTGCCGGGAAGTTCCAGGGCGTGATCGCTGCTGTTACACCAATCGGCTGCTTGATAACAATAATACGCTTGTCCGCCTGATGGCCGGGGATGGTATCGCCATAAACACGCTTGGCTTCTTCAGCAAACCACTCAATAAAGGATGCGGCATAAGTGATCTCGCCCTTGGCCTCGGCCAGTGGCTTGCCCTGCTCCAATGTCATCAGGCGACCCAGGTCGTCCTGGTTCTCGATCATCAGCTCAAACCAGCGACGCAGCTTCTGCGAACGCTCCTTGGCCGTCAGATCACGCCAGGCCGGCAGGGCGCGCTCGGCTGCCTCGATGGCGCGCTTGGTTTCCGCGCGGCCCATCTTTGGTACTGTTCCCAGGGTTTCGCCCGTGGCCGGGTTGCCTACGTTGATCGTCTGGCCGCCGTCGGCATCCATCCAGGCTCCATCAATGTAAGCCTGCTGTCGGAACAGTGAAGCATCTTTCAATTGCATGAAGGTCTCCTCGAAGAGATTTCAGGTCGACGGGGCCACTTTATTAAGCCCCGCTGACAATATTCTGAATGGGAAAGGCAACAGCGCTTTCCGTTCAACTCTTTTATCGCGAATCGATAACCATCCCTCACCCTGAATTCAAAGGGTTATGGAAAGGCAATGATTGGCGGTATACAGCGGAACACGGCCCATCGCCGGACGGGCCGATGGATGACACAGCGAACGTCTGCCAAAGCGAAGCGGCAAGCGTTCAAAATCTCAAACGCATGCTAGGCTTCCGCTAACATAAGCGCAATATGTGTTCGATAAAAACAACGCATGCTGCGTTATAGAAGAAATAAACCGTTAGAGAAGCTACGAAGCCAACCCGCTGATTTTGCTTGGAAACACGAACGCGAAACAGGGCATGGACGTCTCGCCTAGAGATGCGTATCATGTCGCCCTCGTAACGCATCCGTAGCTCAGCTGGATAGAGTACTGCCCTCCGAAGGCAGGGGTCGTGGGTTCGAATCCCGCCGGATGCGCCAGATACTAGTTTCCACATGTTCCTACATGCAGCGAAACACCCCAAGAAGCCCGCCCTGTGCGGGTTTTCTTATTTCTGGATGCTTACATATATTCCCGTATAGCCTTCCCCGCCGTGTATGCCTGCTTGTATGCTTGGATAAAATTCGAACCAGCGGCATACAAGCGCATGAAACGTAGTGAAATCAAGCGAAGGCCCATGGCAGACACGACCCTTGCCAGTCTGGAGCCTGAAACGGTTGCATACCGTGAACTGGATGGCAAAGGCTTGTATTTCCGCGTAAAGCAGAACGGGCAAAAGTCCTGGGAGCTTCGCTACAAGAAGCCAGATGGCAAATGGTCATGGCTTGGCCTGGGTGGTTATCCAGAAGTAAGCGGCTCACTAGCCCGCCAGAAATCCGCCGAACTGCAAGCCGATGCAGCGGCAGGGAATAATCCTTTTATCAGTAAGCAGGCCCGGAAAGCGTCTGAACTCCAGGCCGCTACCAATACCTTTGAATCACTCATGCGTGAGTGGGTAGATATTCGCAAGGCTGGCTGGGCACCTAACACAGCAGCAAGAACAATCGGCGCCCTTGAGCTTCATGTCCTGCCTGTCTTTGGCAAACGTCCCTATGTAGAGATCCTGCCGGTTGAGTGGATGGAATTTTTCCGGGTTATGGAGCGTAAAGGCATCATCGAACAGGTAAAGCGTGTACGCCGCTCCTGTAAGGAGATCTATGACTTGGCCCGCGTGACTGGCCGCGCTGTGCATAACCCGCTGGAAGGCTTGAGCCGATTCCTGCAGACCAAGACCGCAGAAAACTATGCTCACGTCTCCCCTGCCGAGCTTCCAGCTCTATTGAGAGCCGTCTTTACCTATCCCCATGCCACCGATGTTCGCTTAGGGCTGCGCCTGCTGTGCCTTACGGCTGTGCGCCCAAGTGAGTTAAGGGAAGCCCGCTGGGATGAGTTCGATCTCTCCGCCAAGCTCTGGACGATTCCTGCCGATCGGATGAAGAAACGGCGCCCTCATACCGTCCCGCTCTCTCGCCAAGCCATTGAGGCATTACAGGAACTGCACGTCTATACCGGGCGCTATCCCCTGCTCTTTCCTGGCAGAAATGATCGTACACAGCCTAGAAGCAATATGGTTTTCAATATGGCGCTGCGCCGGATGGGCTATGAGGGACGACAAACAGGCCATGGCTTTCGCCATATCGCCAGCACTGCGCTAAGGGAGCATGGCTTCCCTAAAGATCACGTCGAGATGCAGCTATCGCATGTAGAGGATGGCGTATCAGGCGTTTACAACAAGGCTCAGTACCTGGAGCAGCGTGCCGTCATGATGCAATGGTATGCCGACCACCTAGACAAGCTGGCAGCCGGTAATGTGGTGGAGCTGCGAGCATGAAGAAGATTGCACCGCAATATACAGGCGGAGCGGTAGACGAAAGCTTAACAGCTGAGGCCGAACGGCTCATCCGGTCATTGCCTGGCGATACTGCAGATCTTGAAGAGAAAATCAGACGCCTACTGGGCAGATATCGAAACTTCCGTAAATTTTACGATACCGAACCTCAAGTTTCGGTAACTATTGCTCATCTTAATGAGCTGGCCAAACAAGCCCGAAACCTAAGAGAAGGGTTGAATTTGATTCCTGCTAATGCAGAAGCCGTTATTTCCACATCCATGTGGAAAGCATGGGATGTTAGTTATTTTGAGTACGAGCGAAGCTTGAAACGAGACCTAACTCGCTTAGAGGTCATCCTTCAGCATGCAGCTAAAGAATTTGAGCCTGCAAAAGGCCGGCCTGGCGACAAAGCTAACAGTCTTGAGCATGCTCTCTTATCCGATGTGGCTGGTCTTCTTGAAAATCAGACTGGAGGCTCGCTAGGAAAATTAAAGCTTGCTGGCTTAGCAGCAGAGATACTTATAAGCGCGAAAGTCCATGGTGTACCGGGAACCCAAAAGCGTGCTCGTGATGCAATAAACGCTTGGCTCAAACGTAGCACCACCTAGATTGGACAAAATGAGGGCCTATCCCGGGCCTTCCAATGGCACTTTCTGTGTGAATAATGGGGTGTACCGCAAATCAAGCAGGTACATCACAATGCAAGCCACCACTCTTCAAGATATTCATCGCCAAGCTGCTCAACTCTCCCAACTGCTCACTTTTACAGAGGTCTGTGGACTACTGCGTAAGTCGCGTTCAGGAGTCTACAAACTCATGGCAAGTGACCCATCTTTTCCTCGCACGGTAAAGGATGGCGAAGCCCGTTCAGCCAGAGCATTTTTTGTGGCATCGGAAATTGCCGCTTGGCAGCAATCGAAGCTAGCGGCGAGGGATGCAGCATGAAAAAGCCGCTCGCCCCCGGAGAGAAGCAAAGCGGCCTTGAAAACATGCAGGACGATTATAGCCTCTGCAGTATCGAAACTCACGAGCCGTTCATTCTTAACACTCTGCTGCCGCTTATCACAGCCCAATCGCAAAAGACAGATAACCCAGCTTCGGTAGTAGTACTTGCCTGCTTTATGAGTCTGGCGACGATCCTACAGGCCAAAGGGCTAAGCCGTAACACGCTCATCGCCCTGATTGATGGCTCTCGTCTGGAAATGCACGACGCGCCGGAGGGTTTGCATTGATGACTATTGCATCCGTACGTTTCCAGATGTATTGTCGGCCTGTCGCTGCAAATTCAGCGAACGGGCGTAGGAACCCGGGAAAAGACAAAGGCGCAACAGCGCCCAGATCACGATTGCGAGCGCTTTTTTTCTGTTCGCAGTCCCGTGTTATGGCAGCTGTGTGCGGGCAGGCTTCGGCCTGGCTGGGTTCCTTTGTCCCCAGTATTCCTACCCCGTGCACAGCTGCCACCATATCCCGTAGGAAGGACGGTGGCAGCTCCATCGACAAAGGAGCTACACCCATGCGTTATACCCTTACCCTAAATCCGTCCAAAGCACGTGCCGCTGCTTATAAAGCAATGGCTTTTGCCGCCCTGCACGCTAACTCCAGCTTATCCGTACGCCTGAAACGTTATAACTCTCATATGGCTAAAGCCCGCAGCCTGGAAGTGGGAGGTGTGCAATGAGCTATTCCGACATTGCTATAGATAAAGCCCTACTTACCCTGACAGACGACCAGCGCAAGGCACTAGCCGTTTTAATTGAGGCCGAGCGTGAACATTCGTCTCGCTGGTGGACTTTTCTTCATGAGATGCGGATTAGAGGCGAGCTTCCCCAGTGGGCTATGGAGCAGGAAGTAGGCCGTCATTCCGATTACGAACGCTATGAGGCTGACCGCGTAGCCTTTAACAGCGCCCTATTCGGCAAGAAGCATCACATACGCTCGAAAGGTGAACCCGAGTTCGTATTCATCTCTTTGCTAGATGACAGCTCAAACCTCGATCTGACGAGGGCTTAACCATGAAAGCTTCCCTACTTCTAAACACCCTCCAGCAAGGCACCTTGCTTGGCTACTTCGAGACAGCGCAGAACGCCGAGCGCCCCTATACAGAGCGGTACATCGCCGTGTTGCTGGGGAGTGGCTATCTGTCCTGCCTGATGGATCAGAACCTTATCCAGCCTGAGCACTATCTGGCGCTGGGTCACGAACTGCGCCAGCTAACGCAAGAGGGCTAAACCATGAACGTTTCAAAAACCTGCCAACTGGCGGGAACGGCCACACTTTGCCTGGAGAAAGTAGAAATAGTTTTTCGGGATGCGCTGCAAAACGTCTATGGAGCGCTTGACTGGCTACCCATTGCCGATGGAGCCATTCACCGATTCCGCGTGCCCAGTGACAAGCCCGGCGCTTTGAATGGCTGGTACGTCCTGTATCTGGACGGTATTGCGTCTGGCGCGTTTGGTTCGTGGAAAGTGGGTGAGGTGCACCGCTGGAGCATTCGCAAGCCTGCTGATCCGCTGGAAACCCAACTGATTGCCCAGCGTATCGAGCAAGCCAAGCGCCAGCGCGAAGCCGAACTACAGAAACGTTGGCTAGAGGCTGAGGACTGGGCTAACCGCTGGTGGCATGAATCACGGGCGGCTGATCCTGAGCACCCCTACCTGATGCGTAAGCAGGTTAAGCCCCACGGCCTGCGCCAGCGCGGCAATGAACTGTTAGTACCGCTCTATCACTGCCTCCAGTTGGTAAACCTCCAGCGCATTGCTCCTGACGGCTCTAAGCGGTTTTTAGCAGGCGGACGGGTAAAGGGTAGCTACTCACCCCTTGGAGGTATGGAGGCGGAACAGCCTCTTTATATCTGTGAGGGCTGGGCCACTGGCGCAACGCTTCGAGAGGCTACGGGTAGCGCCGTGGCCTGCGCCATGAATGCAGGCAACCTCCTGGAGGTCGCGCTACAGCTCAAGCACCGCTACCCCGCTGCCCGTCTCGTTATTGCGGGTGACGATGACCGCCAGACACCCGGCAACCCTGGACGTACCGCTGCTAATGCCGCGGCATTGGCTGTTGCCGCTGAGGTGGTTTTCCCCAACTGGCCAGAAGACGCACCGCTAGCGCTGAGTGACTTTAACGACCTCTCCTGCTGGAGTGCTCGCCATGAATAAGGTGATTCGCTTGGAACCCAAAAGCCCTATCCAGAACGCGCTCCAGCGGCTACCAGACGACCCCGGCGCAATCTATGAGCCTGCCATTCTGGAAGCCTTGCGCCAGATGAAGGAATCAAACCCCGCTGACTTTGCCAGGGTTCGCCAGCAAGTAAAGGATAGCAAGGCACTCAGCATGGCCGAGTTCGACCGACTGACTGCGCCAAGCCTGGAACTCAAGCAGACTTCACATGACGGCATCTTTGATGAAGTGGAAGCATGGCCTGATTCGGTCAATGGTGTTGAGCTGCTAGACGAGATAGTCGAGGCGCTGGGCCGTCACGTCATTGCCGATAAGGAGACGCTTCGAGCGGCTGCGCTGTGGGTAGTGTTTACATGGCTGATTGACTCGGTACAGGTTGCCCCAATCGCCAATATCACCGCACCAGAGAAGCGCTGTGGTAAGACCGTCATGCTTTCCGCCCTGGGCAAGCTGGCCTACCGACCTATGCAGGTCTCTGACATCGCTACAGCGGCTCTCTTTCGCTCGATTGAGCTATGGAACCCTACCCTGCTGATTGATGAGGTAGATGCTTTCCTGCGCGACAACGAAGAAGCACGCGGCATCTTGAATGCTGGCTTTACCAAGGACAGCGCCTTCGTGATCCGCTGCGTAGGTGACGATCACATGCCTACCAAGTTCAAAGTATGGGGAGCTAAAGCCTTATGCGGTATTGGCAAGATCGCTGACACCCTGGCCGACCGTAGCATTCCGCTACGTCTGCGCCGCAAAAAGCCTGGAGAACAAGCCGAGCGCCTACGTCATTCTGACCCTGCCTTATGGGAGCGTTTACGTAGTCGCATCGCTCGCTTTGCCGAGGATAATGCTAAGGCCATTAGCGCCTCCCGGCCTGTCATTATCGAAGGGTTAAACGATCGTGCAAATGATTGCTGGGAGCCGCTTCTTGCCATTGCCGAAGCTGCAGGTGGCGATTGGCCAAGAATGGCACGCCAGGCTGCTGCGTCCCTGCATGGCATTGAAGATGAGGCGCCAAGTGTAGGTGTTGAGCTACTGGCGGACATCAAAGCGATTTTTGATACCAAGCAAGCCAGCAAGATCTTTAGTGTTCATCTGCTCGAAGATCTTATTCAGGATGACGAAGCACCTTGGGCCACCTGGAACCGAGGTAAGCCCATGTCACCGCGCCAGCTATCCGCCAAGCTGGGAGAGTTTGGTATCAAGTCCGGTACAGTCCGGGCAGGCTTCGACACGAAGAAAGGTTACTCCAAAGAGCAATTTGTGGAGGCATGGGACAGATACCTTTCCTCCAGCCCTCCCGTTACAAGCGTCACACCGTCACAACCCAGTAATCACGCGGCCTCCAGCGATTTTCAAAGCGTCACACAACCTACTAATGTGACGGATAAAAAATCGCTACAACCCAACAATGGCGCGGGTTGTGACGGTGTGACGGATAGAGCACCCCTCCTACCGGATGACGAAGACGGGGAGGAAATCTAATGGCCGCTATCGACTACCTAAAGCAGTTAGGTCTACGTGCCCAGCGCAAGGGAAGCCGCGTTTACGTATCGCCTAAAGCCAGGATTACCGATGACGTTCGCCGGTATGTGAAATCGCATCGCCTGGAGCTACTGGCTGAGCTATCTGCCAATGATGGTATAGCCAGAAAGATGCACTGGCAGATCACCCTAAGCGGTAAGACTCTCTGCACGATGATTGGTGAGCCTATGACCCATACCGAGGCGCTGGAAGCTGCCCGCTTCCGGTGGCCTGATGCAGAGGTGCAGTGATGACTGAAACCTTTGATCAGCGTGTTGAGGCAACGATGCAGTTACTCATCAACTCATGCAGGGAGTGGAATATCACCATAGCTGGCGACATGAGCGTGACCGAGGGAGATACGGAGCGCCTGCTTGGCTACAGTCCTGGCGCGCTTCGAGCACAACGGCAGGAAGGAAAATGCCGTATGCCCCGCCGCCTGATTGGCAATCGATGGCGTTATCGTCTTAGCGATATTGCAGCAGAGTTCGAAAAAGGCTACGAAAACGCATGATTTAGCGGGAAATGTTGGCATGGAACGCACGACCCTCCCGCTTAACACTGTGTGCATTCTCCAATGACTGGATTCGCACATATGAACCTACCCGCCAATACCCTTATCCGATTCCTTCAAGCCAAAGCCGTAGGCGCTGGCGATCCAATGAATGCGCTTGGCTATGCCAAATCACAGTTTGGTCCTGCAAGCACAGTGGTTGACCTACTGCAGAAGGAAGTAATGGGTACCACCGACCTAGGCTCTGATCCTGACTTTCTAGCGGCAGGCCGAGGGTTTGTAGAGCTGGTACGCAGTCGCTCACTGATCGGCAAGATTGCGGCTGCTTCTGCCTTTCGCAAGATCCCATTCGAAACTCGCATCCTTCGGCAACTCAGTAACCCGGTAGCCTCCTGGACAGCTGAGGGTCAACTGATCCCTGTCACAGGGACAGATTTTGAAAGCACTAATCTGCTATCGGCTGATAAGGTCGCTGGCATCATCCCAATAACCAACGAGCTTTTGAAAGGCGCCGGCGCCAACTTCGAAGCCGCTATCAGTCGTGATCTTTCCCGAGCTGTTGCAGATCTGGAAAGTACCTCCTTTATTGACCCAGCCAATGCAGGCCAAGCAGGCGTTTCTCCCGCTGCCATTACCTATGGCATCACCCCGGTTGATGTTGTAGGCAGTGACTCAAAGACCTTTATTCAAGCCCTGATTAATGCATTCCAAGGTGACCTGGAAACAGCGGTGTTCGTGACCACACCTTTAAATGGAATGAGGTTCTACAACGATGGCTACCTTGGTGCCGGTGCCCTAGGCGGTGAAGTAGCAGGCCTGCCCCTGGTAACCAGCACTGCGGTACCGGATGGATTCCTTGGCCTGATAGATCCTAGCGGCATCATCCTGGCTGATGATGGTGTTCTGCTCGATCTTTCCGACCAGACCACACTGACCTTGGAAGACGGCAATGTCGTAAGCCTCTGGCAGCTCAACCTCTCTGCCATCAAGGCTACCCGCCTACTCAACTGGCTAGCCGTTCGAGCTGGATCAGTGGCCTACATCGCTGATACCAACCAGTGAGGCAAGCATGAAGACTCAAGAGCTAGAGGCGTTAGCGAAAGGCCTTGCAGCAGGAATGAAGCCCAGGCTTAAAGAGATAGCCAAGGAACAGGATGACTTGCTTGAGCTGATCCAGGATCTGCAGGACCGAGTTGCAAGGTTGGAACAGGAGCAAAAGCCATGAGCGCACTGGAACGTATCAAGGAGCAGATAGCCAGCTTCACCGAATTGCATCCTGGCTACGACATGACCATTACAAAGCTGGAGCTGGAAGGGACAAGCGTCTTTGCCCATACAGCCAGCGGCATTGGATTCGAAGAACAGATCCAGCCAGGCGACCGAATAGCCGAGGCGCTAGGCCACACGATTAACTGATGTAAGGGACAAGTCGTGAGTGTCCTTAACAACCTCGACAGCCTGCGCGTGATGCCCTCCTTTGGAACATTTCTCCAGATCACGGCGGCAGGCACATCTCTCAAAAGAAGCAGCAATGATGAAAGAGAAAACCCTTCTCGATTACCTACGTATCTACAAGGCCCGCACGTTGCCCAAGCCTGAGCCAAAACCGTACTACTATCAGGCGTCTACAAAGGCTCTAGATGAACTGCAGCGCTGGCCTAAGTCATGGTAGGGGGGCAATTGAAAACTTATCACCTTTCGCCAAGGACACCGTCCCCGCCCCTCTTTTTACGTCTCTCCCAAATGGAAGTTTTGAAATGGCCAGACCTAGAACCCCAACCAATGTACTCGACGCCCGAGGCTCATTCAGAAAGCACCCCGAGCGCAAACGGACAGATCCTGCTACCTCTGGCCCATTAACCGAACCGCCTTCCCACCTGAGTGAACAGGCGCTGGCGTGCTGGAAAGAGATTGCAGGAGCAGCCCCGCTTGAGGTTCTGACCAACTCTGATCGTATCGCGCTGGAGATGGCCGCCATGCTCCTAGCGCAGTTCCGCGCGGATCCGGTGGAGTTTCCAGCAATGAAGCTGACCCGACTGGAGGTACTGCTGGGCAAGTTTGGTATGACGCCTGCCGACCGAGCCAGAGTAAGCACAGGAAAAGCCAAGAAGCCCAGCTCGAACCCTTTTGCAGATCTGTGAAGGTGGGGGCATATCGAAAGTTGGAAGACTCTTATTAGCTAGACCGCCCCCGACCTCATTCAGAGATTAAATTCCCTATTACAGGATCGGCCAACATGCGCCACTTCACCCACCAGCAACGCATCTTCATAGCGGCCTACGCCAGAACAGGAAATGGCAACCAATCGGCTATTGAGGCGGGCTATGCACCAGCTGATGCACGCTCTAGAGCATCCAAGCTACTCAGCAGGCCGGATATACAAGCAGAGGTCGAAAGGCAGCGCCAAGTAGGCAGCACTGGCCAGCCCTCGGCACTCGACCAAAAGTACGATGGTCCTTTGGAATTCCTGTGTGCAGTAATGGGTGATCCTGGAGCAGATCCGCGCCTGCGTATTGAAGCCGCTAAGGCTCTATTGCCTTACGTCCATGCTAAGAAAGGTGAAATGGGCAAGAAAGACGCTGCTAAAGAGGCTGCAAAGGCTGCTGCTCAAGGTAGATACAGGCTCAGGCACTCACCAACGCTAAAGTCAGTGAAATAGTCTGCTGGAGTAAATACCACCTAATCGGGTGGTTTTTTCACTCACATCTGAGGGATTATCCGGAAAGCCTAATTGTGTCCCAGAGACACTTTTAAACTGGCCTTGCATATTTCTCAATTTGAGGAGTGAAGGAGGTGCTGGGCCAGCGTGCGTGGTACTGGCCCAGCTACATACCAGTCATCTTCTGGAAAACCGATATGCCAGTGAAGTCTAGCAGGCCGTCTACGCTAAAAACTACTCACCTTAGCGGAGCTGCATAAGATGAATGAGAAAGAGCACCTTATAGCCCACTTGATTGATGACGAGCACAACACCCTATTAGCCATGCCTTTACGGCTGGCTTTCTGGGATGACGATCTGAACTCACTGCGTAAGATTGGCCGCGAGATAGGTGCTAGCCGTCTCGTGATTTCCCTGTGAATTGCCTATCCCAATACAGGGTGATGCTTACCCAACCGGATGCAATGTCGGTGCGAATGGGAGTTTGTTCGTGAGATTTCTCCACGTCCCGAGCAATCGCTAACTGTGTCACTGGGACACTTTTAGAGGTCCGATTTTCGGATAGTACGTCTGTTTACGTTCATCACGGCCAATAAAAAAAGCTAGTGCTGACTAAAGCTTTCTCCCTTCCGGTCGATACCCCTATTGTAACCAGGCAGTAGCATCCCCTCCCGCTACTGTCGGTTTTCGCTGTTGAGCCTCACTTCGGTGGGGCTTTTTTTTGCCTCACGAAATCCAAAAACAAGCCCAGCAGCGACCTTCGCGTATGCCTATGTGTATGCCTTTGTTTTTATTACTTATAAATACCCTTATAAAACAATTACTTGAGTTACAAGTTAGAAGCCCGCCGGAGCGCCAGATATCGTTTCCACATGCGCTGCATGTAGCGAAACACCAAAAGCCCGCCTTGTGCGGGCTTTTTTGTTTCTTATCCCCTTTCGGCTTTGAGCAACGTTTCGTAATGCGGGCTGATTTCGGTCAGGATGACCAGGGCGGCAGCACCGAGGGCAACGGTGTCCGGGCCCGCAGCGCCGAGTTGGATGCGGGGGTATTCACGGTCCGGCCGGCGGCTGACCGAGACGGGTAGCGGCGCTAGCCGGTTTACCAGTTGCTTGAGAATTGGCTCAGGCAGAAAACCGCTGATGAGGATGGTTTGCGGGTCCAGGAGGGATTCGAGGATGTTGATGGCCTGTCGCAGGGCGGGTACGGCCTCATTCAGCCAGGCATCGACGCCTTGCCTGAAGGCGGCGGTGTTACAGTTCCAGGTGGCAATATCCTGATCAGCGGTTTGTCCCAGGTGTTCAAGCAGCGAGGCGATGGACACATACCGTTCCAGACAACCCGTGTTTCCGCAGTAGCAGACCTTGCCGTCAGGAATGACGGACATGTGGCCAATCTCCCCGGCGTTATGCCAGTGCCCGGGATACAGGCGATTTTCCAGATACAGCCCTGCTCCCAGGCCGCTGCCAATGAAGAGATGCACAAAGTTTTGCAGATCGCTGGCAACGCCATGTAGTCGCTCGCCCATGGTGGCGGCAGTGGCATCGTTCTCGATAAGCACAGGCAGTTCCAAGGCTTCTTCGAGGCGTGAAGGAATGGCAGGGTCATCCCAGCCGGATAGGGCCGTTGGGCCAACGGCAGTGATGCCTTCCACGTCGAACGGCCCGGGTAAGGCAATACCGACGCCGATGAAGCGATGCGAGGGAAACTGTGCCCGGAAGCGGCCAACAGTTTCAGTGAGCAGGGGCAGCGCTTCGTCAAAGGCGGGGTAATCGACCGGCAGGCTGGCCTGCGCCTGACACTCTCCGAGTAGATCAAGCAGCACGGCAATGATGCGATGCTGCTCGACATGAAAGCCGATGGCATAGCCGCCTTGAGGGTTGATCGACAGGGGAACCGGGGGCTGGCCCCGGCCAACCTTTTCCGGCGCATGGGCGAGCAGCACGCCCTCCTCCTGCAGCTCCGTCACGATGTTCGAGACGGTTTGAGCGGTAAGGGAGGTCAGCCTTGTCAGGTCGGCACGAGTCAGCCGTCCACCCAGGCGGATGGCTTCCAGAATGACCCGGCGATTATGCAGGCGGGCGTGTTCGGCATTGGTGCCGGTAGTCACGATGCGTTTGGTAGATGCCTTTCTCATGTTTACATCATCAGGAGCGCACATTAATTAAATCAAGTTGAATTAATATAAAGCCTATGGTCTTCTAAGGGTGGTTCGCTGTTTGGCATGTACTCACCTGACCAAAGCGATCCCTTCACTACAACAACAATGCCGAATCGGTAGAGCCGATCGATGGCACGAAGAATCTTTCATCTGCCCATCCTTTACCTTTCGAGCGAAGAGATCGTCCTATGCCGTCATCACCCGTAACCGGCCAGCCTTCCTCCGGCCTCAAGAAAAAACTTGGTCTGTTTCCCGCCACTACGCTCAACATGAGCCAGATGTGTGGTGTAGGGCCTTTCATTACCATTCCAACCATGATTGTCATCATGGGCGGCCCGCAAGCTTATCTCGGCTGGATACTGGGCGCCCTGCTGGCCCTGTGTGATGGTCTGGTATGGGCGGAGCTGGGTGCGGCATTGCCAGGTGCGGGAGGCACCTATGTGTACCTGCGCGAGGCCTTTGGCAAACGCACGGGAAAGCTGATGCCCTTTCTGTTTATCTGGACGGCGATGCTGTTCATTCCGCTGATCATGTCCACGGGAATCATCGGGTTCGTTCAGTACCTCACCTGGTTCTGGCCGGACATGAGCCAGACGGCAGGCAATGTGATTGGCCTGGGCCTTATCTGGCTGATCATCGGGCTGTTGTGGCGCAAAATCGAGTCGGTCGCCAAGCTGGGCATCGTGCTGTGGGTAATCATGCTGATCAGCATTGGCAGTCTCATTACTGCAGCCCTCTCCCACTTTCACCCTGAGCTGGCCTTCAGCTTTCCCGAGGGAGCGTTTGATCTTTCCGACAGTGGCTTCTGGCTTGGCATGGCTGGAGGGCTAACAATCGGCATTTATGACTACCTGGGCTACAACACCTCGGCCTACCTTGCTGGTGAGGTTGACCAGCCGGGCCGCGTGATTCCCAGGTCCATCATCTTTTCGATTCTCGGCATTCTCGCCATTTACCTGTTGATGCAGGTAGGCGTGCTGGGCGTCGTGGATTGGCATCGCATGCTTGATCCCAATTCGGCAGCTTATAAATCCGTGGCCTCGGTGGTACTGAGCGAAACATGGGGCGCTACAGCGGCCAATGCCGTGACGGTTCTGATTCTGATCACTGCGTTGGCTTCGGTGTTCGCAGGGCTTCTGGGAGGCTCGCGGGTGCCGTATGAAGCGGCGAGGGACAAGGTGTTCTTCCAGGCGTTTGCCAAGGTGCATGCCCGCCATGAGTTCCCAACGTATGGGCTGCTGAGTATGGGTGTGCTGACGTCGATCGGCTTCATGATCGGCCGGTTGAGCGACCTGACCACGCTGATCCAGCTTCTGACAACCGTCATGATTCTGGTGCAGTCTGTTGCCCAGATCATTGCACTTTTCGTGCTGCGCAAGAACCAACCGCACCTGAAACGACCTTATGCGATGTGGC
Source organism: Pseudomonas sp. HPB0071 (assembly GCF_000478505.2). Classification (NCBI taxonomy): domain Bacteria; kingdom Pseudomonadati; phylum Pseudomonadota; class Gammaproteobacteria; order Pseudomonadales; family Pseudomonadaceae; genus Pseudomonas; species Pseudomonas sp. HPB0071. The sequence goes on from NZ_KI517367.1 coordinate 1,195,805, forward strand.
TTTACCCGGTGCCGGCCGTTATTGCGCTGGTGGGCTGGGTCTATATCTACATGGCCTCCAACCATAACGCACCCGGTGCCTACCCGATCCAGTGGTCATTGGTCTGGCTGCTGGTGGGTGGCGGCGCCTATCTCCTGTGGGCGCGTACACACCGGCTCTCCTGACTGTAGCGCCATAACACAAGCACTTGAAAGAGAGAGTCTTACCATGCCTGATCAGGGCGTACTGCTGGCCATCGATGTTGGCGGTACCAAAACCCACATTGCCTGCTATGACCCCGCCAGCGAACAGCTGGCGACTCGGGTCCTGGCGACCCATGCCGAGGGCCTGCTTGGCGGGCCGGCCCTGATGCGCCTGCTTGAGGCCGCACGGGAATGTGCACAGCAACTCGGCGCAACGACCATTCGCAGCGTGGCAGGCGTGTTCCCGGGCGTTGTACGTGGCCATACCTTACTGATGGCGCCCAATACACCCGGCTTTGAAGGGCTCGACCTGCACGGCTTGATTGCTCAAGGGTTGGGTACGCCTGGGGTCATGCTGGACAACGACGTCAAGGCCGGTGCACTGGCCGAGGCACGCTGGGGCAGCCTGCAAGGTATCGATCATGCGCTCTACCTGAATCTGGGCACGGGGCTCTCTGCCGCAGCCATTGCCAATGGGCAGCTGATCCGTGGGCATAACGGCGCCGCCATGGAAATTGGCTATATGTTGTCACCTTTTCTGGACCCTGAGCGCGTGTCGGACTGGTACAGCCACGAGCAAGGCGGTGCCCCGCTGGAGGAGCTGTTTTCCGGAACGGCCCTGAATCAGCTGGCCGTTGAGCTGCTCGGGCCGGGCCACCAGGCGCTCGACCTGTTCACCAGCCAGGAGCCTCGCGCTCAGCAGGCGCTGCATGTGCGGATTGCTGCCTGCACCGCTCAGGTGGCCAATCTGGCGATCGCCCTGGATGTTGGCCGCATTGCCATTGGTGGAGGGCTTTATCGGCAAGCGGCAACGCTGGCCCCGCTCATCAAGCACATGATTAACCGTACCGTTCCCTTTGCGCCTGAGATCGTCACGGCGCATTTCACGCACGACGCGCCTCTATGGGGCGCGCTGAGTATGGCCATGGATGCCGCCGGGCTTGCTTTTATCCCCGAGCAGATTCTGAGCCAAACCGAGCTTCTTTCCACACCGGACGCTACAGCGTCCGAAGGTTGACGTCCCGAAGGTAACTGCAATGTCCCTGATGTTGAATGAAACCCAGTCCATTCCTGCCGTCCTGCAACGCATGCTGGACGACGACAGTGCTGTTATGGCACTGGCAGACCGTCTGGCGCGTAATCTGCCTGACCTCATGATGACCGTGGCGCGGGGCAGTTCGGATCACGCGGCTGCCTATTTCGCTCACCTGATGATGTGCCGGATCGGCATTCCCAGCCTTTCCATGCCACTTTCGCTGGTCAGCCTCAATCAGCCGCCCCTGCGCTTCAACAATGCCTGGGTGGCGGCGCTTTCCCAATCTGGCAAGAGTCCGGACCTGATTGCCAGCGTTCGTTATTTGAAATCCCGCGGCGCTAGGGCCACTGCCCTGGTGAACACCCCCGATTCGCCTCTGGCGGCAATTGCTGATGGTGAGGTCCTGCTGCCTGCCGGACTTGAGCAAAGTGTGGCTGCCACCAAGAGCTATGTTGCCATGCTTATGGCAGCCGCCCAGACGGTAGGTTATCTGGAGCGCAACCTGGGTATAAAGTCGGACCTGCTACAAGCGCTCCAGACATTGCCTCGGCAGATGGAACGTGCCGTGGAAGCGGACTGGTCCAGGGCCATCGAGGTGCTGACACCGGTCGACAAGATGCTGGTCATCGGCAGAGGCCCAGCCCTACCAATCGCCATGGAAGCAGCCCTGAAGCTGAAGGAAACCTGCGGCATACAGGCCGAAGCCTTTTCCAGTGCAGAGGTTAAGCACGGCCCGATGGAGATCATCACCGAAGGGTATCCGGTTCTGATCTTTGCACCTGCCGGCCCTGAGCAGGCCGGCACGCTGGCGTTCGCCCAAGAAATGCGTACCCGCGGGGCCAGGGTATTGCTGGCTGCAACCGAGGATAATGACGGCGTCGATTTACCCAGCGCCCGGACCGACCATGCCATGCTGGAGCCTTTCACTCTGATCCAGAGCTTTTATGTTCTTGCCGAGACACTGGCCAAGGCGCGCGGCTGCAATCCTGATCAGCCGCGTTACCTGAAAAAGGTGACCGAGACGCATTAATGAGCGCCTGCACGCTCTCGCCATGAATGCCGCCTCTCCCATTCATCGGTGACAAAACAAAGCCCCGATACGCCACTGGTCGGGGCTTATTGCCTTCGACTTAAGCTTGAATGTCCTTTGCCGATAGCCCTCGCATATCAGGCGCACTGTGCGCCGCGCATCAGCCAAATGGATAGAGTCATGGGACGCATGCCGCTTACGCAAAAGGCATTCACTGGATCAGTGCTTTTTCTTCTACCTTACCTGACATGGGCTGGGGATGCGGCTGCTGGGGCACTTTCCGTCAGCGATGCCGCGATCATGCTGGGTATTGTTGGCGTACTGGTAGCCTGGAGCGTCTATGAAGGGTTGCGCAGCAGTCGAGTACCTCAAAAACCCGCGCCGCACCATTCGATCATTGCTGCCAATGCACCTTTGGTTACACCCTGGCAGGCCAACGCGGAGAATTGCCCGTTCTGCTCGGCGCCCATGAGCCTGCGCACGGCCAAGGCTGGCAAGAGCTTTTATGGTTGCAGCCGCGCCCCTGTCTGCCGGGGAACAAAGCTCATCAGCCACTCTGCGAGAACGCATGGCTCTCGTCTATCGAATCTCTAATCATGTTGTTCCAGTCTGAGGGCACATCCACCCCTTGCCTTCAGGGCACACAGTACGAATAAGCCAGCCGCTGCGGCCAATACCAGTGGCAGACCATTTGGCCCTGCGGACATGGCTGCGCCACTCAGGATGGGACCAGCAAGACTTCCCACGCCCCACAGAAACCCTGCACTGGCATTGGCGGTAATCAGGTCCTGCCCTTGAAAATGCTGCCCGATAAGCGTGATAGCCAAGGTATAGACGCCACCGGCTACCGCACCCAGTATGACCAGCACTGGCCAAAGCAACGCTTGCATCTGGATCAACCAGGGCAGCGCGAGGCCGATCAGCAAGGCAATCAGGCCGCAGCCGAGGTAAAGGTGGTTGCGGTTGAAGCGATCAGACAGGCAACCCAGCGGGTATTGCAGGCAGGTGTCACCCAGCAGAATGACGGTCGCCATCAGTGCGGCCAGTGCAACCTCGTAACCGTGGCTCAAGGCAAACACGGGAAACATGGACAGCACGACGCTATCAAAAAAGGAGAAGAACACGACGCCTGCGCAGATCGCAGGGGCGACCTTCAGAAAGCCCAACACGGTAAAGGTCTTTTGCTCAACGGTAGTCTTACCGACGATGGGGTTGGGCAGAAACCGCGCAGTAGCCAGCAAACACACAGCAAAGATCGCCAGAACGATGCCTGTCACCCAGGCACTGCTGGGTCCCAAGGCGGAAACCATGGCAGGCCCAAGCAGCTGAAAACCGGTGAAGAATGTGGCGTACAGGGAGACAACACGACCACGGTTGGATTCATCAGCAATCTCGTTAACCCAGGCCTCCCCCAGAATGACGATCAGCCCTGCCCCTACCCCCATCAGAAAGCGGAACAGCCCCAGCGGGATGAGTTCGGTTCTGAAGACTTCCAGCATGGCGATACTGATCATGGAGAGGAAAAAGCACAGCAGGTAGATGTGCTTGCGACCAAGCCGTGCGGTGAGCCATTCGACGATAAAGGCCGTCACGAGCATACCGGCGGCCGGCAAGGCCGAAAGAATGCCAATGGTCAGGTTGGGAGTATCCGCTTCGTGCAGGCGTAGCGCTACGACAGGAATGGTGGCGCCGATACTGAGGCCGACGACAGAAATGCCGACAATCAGCACGGCAAGGATCAGTTTGTTGGGCAGCACACATCAACTCCACGCAAGCCATTCGGGCTGCGTCTCGATACTCATCAGGTAATGGGTGTCCGGCGTTATGGGGTGCCGGTTCAATAGGCTTATTCATACTCAGGGATAAGCGCGTCTTATTAGCTAGCTTACTGTAAGCCCCGTACCCTTACTAATTGTTGGGTCCTGTGCTCTGCCGTTTATCAAGCGGCTTATTTTTCAAACTGCTCTCGCTCAAGACTTGCCAGGTCCAGCCGATGCGCTGTAACAACTTTCACGGGCTGAAACGTGCAGCGCCATGCATGTGTAAGTCGGGTCGGACTTAATGAATAGTGATCTTTCGGCGTCTGATCGCGCCCAGATTTTGGAAACAGCAACGGATCGCTTCTGGAGCAGGGGTGTGCTTGGCATCAGGGCGGTGCTGGGTATTCACATCATTTTTCTGTTGACGTTCATTGCGCTGGACGTCAAAGCCCTCTGGCTGACCAATATTGGCAGCGTGGCCATCCACTTCTATTGCCTACAGCTACTGAAGGCCAAGCGCTATCGACTGACAAGCACGCTGTTGATGTCGGAAATCGTCGTGCATGCCGTGGTCGCAACCGTGGTCATAGGATGGCATACCGGGTTTTACTACTACTTGCTCTGCATCGTTCCGATTGCCTTGTTCAATTACACCGTTGCCCCCTTCTGGCGCTGGGTAACCTGCATACTGATTTGTACTTGCCTACTGATAGGCAAGGTTACGGATCTGTTTTTCGCCGTTGAACCCCTGCTCATGTTGAGCCCCAAGGTTACAGAGCTGTTCAGCCTGTTCAATCTGAGCTCGGCCATCGTGATGCTGGTCTATATTTCGGCCCTGACGGCTTCCAGCTCGATTGCCATGCAGGCAGACCTGTTTACCCTGGCCAACAAGGACAGCCTGACCAATCTATATACCCGCGGACGTCTGCACAGCGAGGCGCAGCGGCTGTACCGCAGCCCTCAAACGTTCAAGCCGATCTCACTGATCATGCTGGATGTAGATCATTTCAAGAACATCAACGATACCTTTGGCCACGACGTGGGCGACACGGTCCTGCAGCAGGTGTCATCGGTCATTGCCGCGTCGGTGAGAGGCACGGACGTGGCCTCACGCTGGGGTGGTGAGGAATTTTTGATCCTGATGCGTAATACCGACCTCAAAAATGCCGACAAGATTGCCGAGCGGATCTTGAATGAAATTCGCGCAATACGTTTAGAGGTAGAGGGTGCCACCATCATGGTGACGGCCACGCTGGCGACCTGCGTGATTGGCGAGTGCGAGTGTCTGAAGGATGCAATCAAGCGCACCGACAAGGCGCTTTACCAGGGTAAACAGCAAGGCCGCAACCGAATCATGCGAGCCGCTCAAGCTGTCGCAGCCTGAGCGGCATCAACGGGTGCCCTACCCTGTCAGCGGGCCTCTAGCGGAAACCGCAGCAGCAACCAGTGCAGGAAGACGCGGTTGACCTCATCGGGCCGCTCCTGCTGGGTCCAGTGACCGGAGGACTGGATGGCGCCTCGCTGAAGGTCATGCACGTACGTTTCCATACCTTCCGACATGGAAGGCGGCAGGAAGGCATCCTGATCTGCAGTGACCATGAGCGAAGGCACGTTTATTTCCGTCGGCAGATTGGCCGAACGCTCCCAGTTACGTGTGATGTTGCGATACCAATTAATGCCACCGGTAAAGCCGGTCCGGCTGAAGGTTTCAACAAAGACGTTGAACTCCTCCTCGGTCAGAAAAGTTTCCCGAGTATCCTGTTCGGGCTGATAGGCCTCCAGCCAGCGCACCAGTGCAAAGGCTGAGCCCTGCTCGGATGCCTTGGCCTTTGCGATACCCGCCCCGTCGACCTCGTCTTCTCCAGGCTTTTTCATCAGGAAACTGAACACTTTACGGGCATCTCGGTTGAAAACGCTGTCTGCCTCGCCGGGCTTCTGGAAGTGCACCTGATACATCTCGTCGCCCATGCGCTTGCGCATCGCCTCGATCGGTTCGACGGGCGGACGTGGCAAATACGGCGTGTTAAGGCCGATCACACCGGCGGTACGGTCAGGATGCAAAAGCGGCATCTGCCAGACCAGCAGACCGCCCCAGTCATGACCACAGAAAATGGCTTTTTCCACGCCCAGATGGTCCAGCAGACCGACGAGATCACCGGTCAGGTGCTCCATGTCGTAGGCCTCAACAGCCTCGGGCCGATCGGTCAGCCCATAGCCGCGCTGATCAGGCGCGATGACCCAATACCCCGCTTCACTCAGCGCCTTGATCTGATGACGCCAGGAAAAGGCCAGCTCGGGAAAACCGTGGCAGAGCACAATGGGAATGGCTGGTTTGGAGCCGGTCATTCGAGGGCCGGCCTCGTAATAGGCCATCTGGATACCGTTGACCTGGGCTATACGAGCCGGCGGCATCATGGGAAGTGCTGGGGCAGACATGGAGTTCTCCTCTAATAGAACGTTCTTTAACGGACTGCGGCCAGCGGGAAGGGTTTTGCTTCATAGCGTTTTGTTGCGTTTAAGCGGAATGTGCAGCGGAAAAGATTCGATTCGCTCCAAACGAGACGGTAAGGCCAGGGTTTTGTATACAAAATGCTATCTATTTGTCATTCATCAACGCCTTTCATGAACAGTCGATAGCAGGGCTTGTCCAGAATCAGTAAGGCTTGTGGCCAGTACACGCGCCATAACAACGATGCCACATAACGCACCCTGATGAGCTGAGGACTTACTGTGTCAACTACCCTTCCCATTCGCCCATTACCGTATGATCCATCGTTTGAACAGATCCCGGAGGACGAGGCCGAAACCACCCGCGAGCTGGTCGAAACAATGCGCAAGATCATCGAGACGACCTCCGAGGATTATGGGCACGCCGTACGCAGTGTGCATGCCAAGAGCCATGGCTTGTTGCAGGGACGTCTGAAGGTACTGGAAGGCCTGCCAACAGAGCTTGCTCAGGGTGTATTTGCCAAAGCGGGTGACTACCCTGTCGTGCTGCGCTTTTCAACCAACCCCGGAGATCTGCTGGACGATAGCGTCTCCTCGCCGCGGGGGCTTGCGATCAAGGTCATTGGTGTGGAGGGAGATCGTCTGCCGGGTAGCGAGGGCCAGCTGACTCAGGATTTCGTAATGGTGAATGCCCCGGCCTTTTCGGCAGCAACACCAAAGGCCTTTCTGAAAAGCCTGAAGCTCCTGGCCGCGACCACAGACAAGGCACCGGGCCTCAAGAAAGCGCTGTCGGCCGCTCTGCGTGGTGCTGAAAAGGTAATCGAAGCCGTTGGCGGTGAAAGTGCAACGCTCAAATCCCTGGGCGGCCATCCGGAGACCCATATCCTGGGCGAAACCTTCTACACCAGCGTGCCCCTGCTGTATGGGCCTTATTACGCCAAACTCAGCGTGGCGCCTGCTTCTCCCGAGCTGATGGCCCTGACCGACGCACCGCTGAATGTAAACGGCAAGCCCAATGGGCTACGCGAGGCGGTAAGCGAATTCTTTGCCAGGCAGGGTGGCGTATGGGAGATACGGGTTCAGCTGGCTACCGATTCGAAGAAGATGCCCGTCGAGGATGCTTCAGCACAGTGGCCGGAGGAAGAAAGCCCTTATATCACCGTAGCCCGGATCGAAGTCGATCCGCAGCCCACCTGGACGGAGGCCCGCGCCAGGGAAGTAGACGACAGCATGGCGTTCTCACCCTGGCATGGCCTGGCAGCGCATCGTCCCATTGGGGGTGTGATGCGTTCTCGCAAGCCGGCCTACGAGATGTCATCCGGGTTCAGGGGGCAGTTCAACGGTTGCCCCATTCATGAGCCACGCTCACTGGATAGACTACCTCAGTGAGCGTGCCCTGCCGGTGTCATCAGAAAGTGACGCCAGCAATCAATGCAATATTGGTATAGGGCTGGCATTCGCCGGTGCGGACCTGAACGCGCGCCTTTTTGCATAGCGCCTTGAGGTCCTCATGGCTTACCAGCTGGCGCTTGCCCAATTCGCCCGCGGCGCTTAACCGCTGGATTTCAGCCAAGGCAGGCGGATGCTGGACAACGGTCTCCTCGGCGAGGACATGGGCCTCGACCTGCATTTCACTCACGATGACGCGTAGCGTAGTGGCGAAGTCGGGCACGCCATGAGTCACAGCCAGATCGATACATTCCACGCCGGGAGGTACGGGCATGCCAGCATCACCGATCACGATCACATCACCATGACCAAGGCTGGCGATCACGCGGGATAGCGCACTGTTAAGCAAAGGAGTCTTTTTCATGGGCGCTCTCAGATGTTCAATTCGCGGCGATAGGGAATGGAGGGTTGCGCTCCGGCACGGGTGACGGACAACGCAGCCGCCTGCTGGCCCAAACGAACGGCCTCTTCCAATGGAAGACCTTCACCCAGGGCAGCGGCAAATCCGCCAACAAAGGTGTCTCCTGCCGCCGTGGTATCCACCGCCTGGACAACCTGCGCCGGGAAGTGCTGCTGCCGTTCGGTATCCTTATACAGCACGCCCTGTGAGCCCATCGTCAGCAGGATACGCTTGGCGCCTGCATCAAGCAGTTGCTGGGCAGCCTGGGCGGCTGTTTCCAGCGAGTTAACCTCAATACCGGTCAGAAGGCCGGCCTCGCTCTCGTTTGGAACTAGGTAATCCACATGACCATACCAATGAGCAGGCAACGGGCCTACGGCTGGTGCTGGGTTGAGAATGACCGTCTTTCCCAGTTCACGAGCGCGGGTCAACGTCTTTTCGACCGTAGCGACCGACACTTCCAGCTGGGCGATGACCACATCGGCAGCCTGCAATGCGGCGTCGTGGCGGGTCAGGTGCTCGGGCGACAGCTCGCCATTGCTCCCCGCCACGATCACGATGCAATTCTGCCCATTGTCATCGACCAGGATGGAGGCGATACCGGTCGGTACACCCTCTACGGATGCGACCGTGGAGCACTCGATGCCTTCGGCTTCCAAGCCACTGCGCAGCTGCTCGCCGTAGGCGTCACGGCCTACGCAGCCGATCATGGTGACCTGCGCGCCCAGACGGGCACACGCCACTGCCTGATTGGCACCCTTGCCGCCAGGCGCCGTCACGAAACTGCGGCCTGCCAGGGTCTCACCGCCTACCGGCACGCGTGGGGTCCGTACGACCAAGTCCATATTCAGACTCCCCACGATCACTATTTTTGCTTGCATCTTATGGACTCTCGTTCAATTCGATAGACGTGGTGGACTCGCGTACCACCAGGGTAGGCGCCACCACGGTATGTTCAGGTGTGGGCCGGTGCCGCTGCGCGAGCCGGGCCAGCAGCTGTCCGGCGGCGCGCTCGCCTAACTGCAGGATGGACTGCCCCACCGTGGTCAATGCCGGATAAAGGTAGCGGCTCACGGCAATATCGTCGAAACCCACGATGGACAGATCCTGCGGAACGCGCAGGCCGCGCTCGGCGGCGGCACGCAGGATACCGATTCCGATCATATCGTTCCCGGCAAAAATGGCCGTGGGTGCACTCTTTTCCAACAAGTGTGCGGCAGCGGTATAACCGGCGGCGCTAGTAAACTCGGTATTGAGCAGCCACGCAGGCTGTATCGTCTGCCCAGCTTCCTTCATCGCACGGCAATAACCAGCCAGGCGTTCCTGAGCGACCAGCGTTTCGGCAGGCCCACCCAGGCAAGCGATACGCCGATGACCCAACGCCAACAAGTGCCTCGTTGCCAGATAGCCGCCCTCTTCATGGTCGATCTGCACCAGATCGGCTTCCACACCTTCCAGCGGGCGGTCGACCAGCACCATCGGCACCTTGACTGCGGCCAAGGCCTGGGCGAACTCACCGTCGCCGCCCACGGTGGCCACGATCAAGCCGTCGATACGACGCTCCAGCAGCACACGCAGGTAACGGCGCTGCTTGTCGTTATTGTCATCGGAGTTGCAGAGGATGACGCTGTAGCCGTTACGCTCGCAGTGATCCTCGATACCCCGCGCCAGCTCCGCAAAGTACGGGTTGCTGCCATTGGGCACGAGCAGCCCAATGGTACTGGTGGCCTTGGCCTTGAGCGAGCGGGCCACGCCGCTGGGAACGTAGCCCAGCTGGTCAATGGCCGCCTCGACCTTGGTGCGTACTTCGGGGCTAACCGGGCGAGTACCATTGAGCACGTGCGATACGGTGGTATAGGAGATACCGGCCAGTGCCGCAACGTCCTTGATGGTCGCCATGGTTAGGCTCGGCGCTTGGCGCGATGGCTGCGGTAGGTGTCCAGCACCACGGCTACCACGATCACCGCACCGGTAATGATGCGTTTGGTCGGCTCGCTGGCGCCAATCTGTGCAAGCCCGGCGGCCAGCACGGAAATGATCAGCACACCAAAGAACGTGCTGATGACCGAACCGCGTCCACCCATGAGGCTCGTTCCGCCGATCACTACCGCCGCGATGACCTGCAATTCAAGCCCGGCGCCGGCGTTGGGGTCAGCCGCTTCCAGACGGGACACCTGAAACAACGCGGCCAACCCTGCCAACAGACCCATCAGGGCAAAAACCAGGAGTTTGTAAGGCTTGGGGTTGATACCCGCCAGGCGCACTGCTTCTTCGTTGGTGCCGATGGCGACGAGATAGCGGCCAAACACGCTGCGCGTCAGCAAGGCATGGGCAACGGCAATCACCAGCAGCGCGATGATAAAGGAAGGCGAAATCCCAAAGACGAACGGCGTGGACAGCCAACCATAGGCGTCACCGATGTAGGCCGTGCGCGAATCCGTTAATTGGTAGGCCAGTCCCCGCGCCATTTCCAGCACACCCAGGGAGACGATAAATGAAGGAATCCGCCATGCCACGGTTACGCTGCCCGTCACGGTGCCTGCCAAGGCTGCGCAAACCATACCCAGGGCCGCGGCTGGGAAAATGCCCCACCCCCAGTTGAGCGTAGCCACGCTAACGACCGAGGCCGCCAGTGCCAGCACCGAGCCTACGGACAAGTCGATCCCACCGATGATGAGGATCAGCGTCATGCCCACCGACAGCACCATCAGGTCCGGAATCTGGTTGGCCAGGGTGGTGAAGGTGTTATAGGACAGGAAATGGCTGCTCATGGCGGAGAACAGCACGATCATGGCCAGCAAGGCACCGGCCAGTCCCAGGTAGGTGCCCAGGCCGGACACACTGCTGCTGCGCTTGGGCGCGGCCGGAGTTACGGTAGTGTTCATACGGAGAGTTCCTGTATGGGAGAAACCGCTTCGCCCAGCATCGCTTCACGGCTGCTGTATCCGGCAAAGGCGGCGGCCAGAAGGCGATCCTGGCTCCAATCGTTACGGTCAAAGGTTTCCATGAGACGGCCGGCGGACAACACGGCGATCCGGTCGCAGATCAACATCAGCTCACGCAGGTCACTGGACACGACAACGAGCCCCTTGCCCTGCCGGGTCAGCTCGCCCAGCAAGCCGTAGATATCGAACTTGGCGCCGATGTCGATGCCGCGGGTAGGCTCATCGAACAACAGCACCTGACAATCACGCTCCAGCCAGCGACCGATCACGACCTTCTGCTGATTACCGCCGGAAAGCTCACCCACCGGCTGATGAGGGCTGGAGCTGCGAATGCGCATGGCCTTGATCTGCCGCTCAGCTAAGGCAAGTTCGGACGCGGACTGAACCACGCCGCGCTTGGCAACGGCAGGCATATTGCCCAGCGCCAGATTCGCGCAGATGGACTGAGTGAGTAACAGCCCCTCCCCCTTGCGATCTTCGGTGATCAGGGCGATGCCATTGCGTACCGCCTCGGCTGGCGAGCTGATGTTGACTTCACGCAGCGGATTACCCACAAAAACACGCCCGCTGTCGGCCCGGTCGGCGCCGTAGATGAGCCGCAGCAATTCGGTACGACCCGCGCCGATCAAGCCGGAAATACCGAGAATCTCTCCAGCGCGAACCTCGAACGATACATCGCAGACCTTGCCGGCACGGCTCAGCTTGCCCACTTTCAGTATCGGCGCGCCAATGTGGCGCTCGCCCAGGTCAATATGCTCACCCAGCTCACGTCCCACCATCAGCGCTACCAGCTGATCGGTGTTGTAACGGCTAATGGACTCGGCGGCGACCAACCGGCCATCGCGTAGAACCGCGATCCGCTGGGAGATGCGCTTGAGTTCTTCCAGGCGGTGGGAGATGTAGACGATGGCGACACCACGGGCCTGCAGGCGCTCGATCTGCTCGAACAACAGGTCGACCTCGCGCGCCGTCAGCATGGCGGTAGGCTCGTCGAGAATCAGGATGCGGCAGTCACCGATCAGATTACGGGCGATCTCGACCATCTGCTGGTGGCCGACCCCCAGGTCAGAGACCAGGGTATCCGGATCAATAGCATCCAGCCCGACCTGCGCCATGGCCAGCCGTGCCTGCTCACGCAGCCTCCCGCGGGAAATCCATCCGCCCCGGCTGGGCAGGTTATCGAGAAACAGGTTTTCGGCAACGGTCAGGGTCGGCAGCAGGTTGAGCTCCTGCATGACCATGCGCACGCCCAGGCGCTCGGCCTCGGTACGGCTACTGGGTGTATAGGGCTGATCAAGAAAGGTCATCTGCCCGGTCGTAGGCGGAGTCAGCCCCGCGATGATCTTGGACAACGTGCTCTTGCCGGCGCCGTTCTCACCTGTCAGCGCCAACACCTCGCCGGGATACAGCTCAAGGCTGACCTCTCCCAGAACGGGTTGCGCATAGGTCTTGCCGATGCCGGTAATGGAAAGGACTGGCCTGCCCGACATGACGGTCTCCTTTAAAACTCAGGTGCCCCGCAAGACTCCGGTGCAGAGGCGAATACGATCGACTCCGCGCCAAAGCCCGGCGGGTAAAGATGGATTACGGCTTGGTTACCAGCTCGACAGGCGTTTCGATCACACCGTCGACAGCACCGGTGGACTCACCCTTGACCAGCTTGAGCGCAGCGTCGATACCAAAGACCGCCTGCCTGCTGGCGTACTGGTCAGCCGTAGCCAGAACGCGGCCGTCCTTGAGCATGGGCTTGATGGCATTGATGTTGTCATAACCTACCACCAGCACTTCACCCTTCTTGCCCGCAGCGCGAACGGCAGAGACGGCGCCCAGGGCCATGCTGTCATTACCAGCCAGCAGCGCCTTCAGGTTGGGATGTTCATTCATCATGGCAGAGGCCACGGCGTTGCCCTTGTCGATCTCCCAGGAGCCGGACTGGACACCCACGATCTTCATGTTGGCCGCTTCCATAGCGTCCTTAAAGCCAGCGGTGCGCTGCTGGGCATTGAAGGTAGTGGAAACACCCTCGATGATGCCAACTTCGTCACCGGCCTTGAGCTGCTTGGCCAGGTACTCACCTACCAGACGGGCACCCTTGCGGTTGTCCGGGCCTACAAAGGGCACGTCAAGCTGCTTGCTCTTGAGTACGTCCTGATCCAGACGGTTGTCGATGTTTACGACCTTGATGCCTGCATCCATGGCTTTCTTGATGACGGGCACCAACGCCTTGGAATCTGCCGGTGCGATGACGATGGCATCGACCTGGGACACGATCATCTGCTCGACAATACGAATCTGGCTGGACGTGTCAGTTTCGTCCTTGATGCCATTGGAGATCAGATCGAACTGGTCAGAATGCTCTTTTTGATAACCCTTGGCACCGTCTTCCATGGTGCGGAAGAACTCATTGGCGAGAGACTTCATCACCAGCGCGACCTTGGGTTTATCTGCATCCTGAGCATAAGCCGCGGACAAGGGCAGAAAAGCGGAAGTCGTGGAAAACAGAACAGCAGCAGCGAGAAGCCGCATAGGGCGGGATGCGTTCATGGTGCACTCCATTGTTGTCTTTGTTATGGCGCAAACGTTTGCGTGGCAAAACTATGAGAAGAATTAGCACGGTTGTCAATCTGCGAAGTGTGATGGCGGATGGGTTGCCAGAGAGAGAAAAACAGGGAAAACAGGCATGTCGAGCCGGCCATGACCGGCTCGACGAATAGCTTACGGTTTGGCGTGCTGAGTTTTCTCGATCAGGTCGAGGCGCTCTTTCCAGGGGTCCTCTTTAAGAACCGGACCTTCATCGGCCGCGAAATCCATGACCAGATTGCCCTCACGGTTGAACGGGAGCCAGCGCGCCACATTTGTACCGTTGGGATTACCCGTCTTGATAAAGTTGACAAAGATGGCGTGAGCATCGCTGGCCATGTCCTGATCCTTGTCCGTTACCTTGTCGCCATATCGCGCTTCCAGCGTTTTGAAGAAATAGGGAATTTCGCTGGCATGCTGCGCCCCTTTGGTCTCACTGCGCAGCGAATCGGCGACGTAGGAGAAGCGATAGAGAAATGCCTGGCGATCATGCTGGGAGATCTTGCTGGCAACGAAACGAGCCGGCTCCGTCATCATCCGGTCCATAGCAACTGCGGCCCCTACCGCCTGCACATCGCCTGTATTTTCCGGGTCGTATAACTGACGGGCCCGCTCTGCTTCACGCCCAAACGGTGCGAACAGCTCTTCCATTGTCTTGGCCGTATTAAAGCCAAGATCGGCGCTGGTCGAACCGATCAGCATGGGCACCTTGTTTTCCTGACCGGCGCTGTAGACCTGCTCCGGTGTACCCACCACGACCCGCCCGTCGAGTACCGGTCCGCCCACGTAAGTAGAGGCATTGCTGCCCATGGTCATCATGTTCAGGTCGCCCAGCACACGGTTGGCCGGCAATTCACGAAGCGCCTTCAATGCCTCGGAACCAGTGCCTTCAACACCAACACTGCGGGCGAAATTCTTGCCGATGGTCTCGGCGGAGGGATTGCCGGGCAAGTCACGGCTGATCTCATGCAGCTCACCCATCAAGGAACGTCCGCCCCCTGACATGACGATGGCACGGTCAAACAGCCCCCGCGTCAGTGGCGTGGTGGTGATATTGAGCACCGAGCCGCCGCCAGCAGACTCACCCATGACGGTAACGTTGTTTGGGTCACCGCCGAACTGACGGATGTTGCGCTTCACCCATTGCAGCGCAGCGATCTGATCCATGTAGCCATAGTTACCCAGCGGACCTTCCTTTGCAGCCGTTAGCGCGGGATGTCCAAAAAAGCCGAAGCGGCCAAGCCGGTAGTTGAAACTGACAAAGACCACGCCATCGCGGGCAAAAGCACTACCGTCATAGACCGACGGCGAAGCACCGCCGTTAACATAGCCGCCCCCATAAATCCAGACGACAACCGGCAGCGTGGCCTTGCGGTTTGCCGTCTCCTGCGCCGGACGCCAGACGTTGAGGTACAGGCAGTCCTCGGAGGGCTCTACGCCCAAGGGAGCTGCATCGCTGGCCATCGGCTTTTGCATGCAGTCTGCACCATAGGCAGTCGCCTCACGCACTCCGCGCCAGGGCTTCACGCGCTGAGGCGCACGCCACCGGTTCTCACCCACCGGCGGGGCCGCAAAGGGAATGCCTTTGAAGGAGATGACATCGCCCGACTGGCTGCCTTTCAAGCGGCCACTGTCGATGCCTACCTCAGTCAACGCGCCGGGTTGAGCGAAGGCACCCAGAGGCGCCATGAGCAGCCCCAGGGTTATCAGTTTCTTTAGGGATGGAGTCATTGTTTTTCCTTTTGGCAGATCAACGGCGCCAGCCGCCTGCAGAGCATCTGGGGCTCCTGCGGGTGTGACTTGCAGGCCGCTGTCGTGGTTCCACCACCAGACCTTGCGCCAGCGTGTCTGGTACGCAGCCCGAACCTGTTTTTCCACACGAATCCATACCGCGACGGCGACCTTTGGTCTGCGAACGCGGTTGCATTGAGGATCAAAACATCATTTGCACTGTCACAGCGGGAGTTGATGGCAATAGAGCATCATCTCGCCCTTAACCACAGATCGGCGCGCCTTTAAAAGCGTAGCCGAGACCAGACGCGGTATCGACTCGCCATACTTTCCGAGACTCATGCGGGAAAGCCCCTGGTAATGGAATGCCGCAGTTTGATGACTGCCGATAAAAGGACCCCACCCATGAGCATCGCCTCGATCATTGCCTTGATTCTTATCGTCGTCGTAGGAATCCCGTCATTTAAAATCATCAGGGAAACACTGGCGCGTGCTCGCCTGCTGGAAGACCAATTGGTCGCCATCAACACGCAACTCAGAGACGTCGAGTTCAAGCTGGAAGAGCTGGATGACAAGCTGGCCGCCACACCGGCCGTACGTTCTTTAGAGCGTGCGGCACGAGTCGAGGAAGAAGCCGCTCATCACTGAGTGAGCGATTAGCCAAGTTAATGCTGCGCTCCCAGGGCGTAGATGCGGCCAGGGACCGGTCTATGGTGAACGTCTTCTTTTAGGAGCTTTCGCCATGCTTACACGCACGCTCGGCAAGACCGGCCTCCAGGTATCAGCGCTCGGACTAGGATGCATGGGCATGTCGGACCTGTACGGTCCGGCGGACCGTACCGAAAGCATTGCCACGATCCACGCGGCGCTGGAAGCGGGCGTCAACCTGCTCGACACCGGTGATTTCTACGGCATGGGCCATAACGAGCTGTTGATTGCCGAAGCGCTCAGGGATCGCCGGGAGGCAGTAACGATCAGCGTAAAGTTCGGTGCCCTGCGAGGACCAGACGGGGCCTGGATGGGTTACGACGGCCGCCCCAAGGCTATCCGGAATTTCCTGGCGTACACGCTCAAACGCCTGAATACGGATCATGTGGATATCTACCGTATTGCCCGCCTCGATCCAGACGTTCCTATCGAAGATACCGTGGGCGCCATCGCCGAAATGGTCAAGGCAGGCTATGTGCGCCATGTCGGCCTCTCCGAAGTCGGGGCCGATACGATCCGCCGGGCCGCGGCCATTACCCCTATCGCTGATCTGCAAATCGAATACTCACTAATTTCACGCGGAATCGAAGCGGACATCCTGCCTACCTGCCGTGAACTTGGCATCGGAATCACGGCCTATGGCGTGCTCTCACGTGGCCTTATCAGCGGTCACTGGTCAAAAGACCGCGCAGGTGAGCAGGACTTTCGCGCCATCAGCCCGCGTTTTCAGGGCAGCAATCTGGACGCCAACCTCAAGCTGGCCGACACGCTCAAAGTCATTGCTCAAGAGAAAGGGGTTACCGCGGCACAGATGGCAATCGCCTGGGTGCTGGCGCGCGGTGAAGATATTGTCCCGCTGGTAGGCGCACGTACCCGTGAACGTTTGCATGAGTCGCTGGGTGCACTGGATATCATGCTAACCGCCGAAGAGCTGACCAGAATCGAGCAGGCCATTCCCGCCAACGCCGCGGCAGGAGAACGCTATCCCGCCGCTCAATTGGCTCACATGGACAGTGAGAAGCGGCACGACTGAGCGGTTTGCCTGATTCCCTTTATGAATGAACGGGTGAATTTTTGTCATTTGTAAGGCAGGAAAGCGGCCAGCAGAATGGACTGATACCTCTATAGTCCGGCCTATCTAAGGAGCGGTTTGCCATGACGACGCAGGCTTTTGTCGATCCCGATGAGATTCGCGCCCGGTTCTCCCGAGCCATGTCCGATATGTACAAGGCCGAAGTGCCCTTGTATGGGACATTGCTGGAGCTGGTGAGCGATATCAATCAGCGTACGCTGGCAAACAATCCGACCTTGGCAGAGCAGCTGCGCCAGACAGGTGAAATCGAGCGGCTGGACCAGGAGCGCCATGGGGCTATCCGCGTAGGTACGGCGCAGGAGCTGGCTACGCTGCGGCGCCTGTTCGCAGTCATGGGCATGTATCCGGTGGGTTATTACGATCTTTCCGAAGCAGGCGTGCCGGTGCACTCCACCGCGTTTCGTGCCGTCCACGAGGCTTCGCTGCAAAAGAGCCCCTTTCGCGTGTTTACCTCTCTGCTCCGTCTGGAGCTGATCGAGGACGAAGCACTCAAGCAGAAAGCCGCGGCGATTCTGGCGCAGCGCATTATCTTTACGTCACGCGCGCTGGAGCTGATCGCCCGTTGCGAAACAAAAGGCGGCCTGAGCGCAAGCGACGCCGATGCCTTCGTGCGTGAAGCCTTGGAAACCTTCCGTTGGCACGGCGAGGCCACAGTCAGCGCCAAGGTGTATCAGCAGCTGCACGACCAGCATCGCCTGATTGCCGATATCGTGGCGTTCAAGGGGCCGCACATCAATCACCTGACGCCCCGGACCCTGGATATCGATGCCATCCAGCAAGGCATGCCGTCACGGGGGATTACGCCCAAGGCAGTTATCGAAGGCCCACCACCCCGCCGCTGCCCTGTTCTGCTTCGCCAGACAAGCTTTAAGGCGTTGCAGGAAAAGGTGACCTTCATCGATGAACAGGGCAATGCCGTTGCTGGCAGCCACACGGCCCGCTTTGGCGAGATCGAGCAGCGTGGTGTTGCATTGACGCCCAAGGGACGTGCGCTCTACGACAAGCTCCTGAACATTGCCCGCACCCAGGCTCCCAGCGAGAGCAACGCCCAGGCATACATGCAGGCACTGACCGACATATTCGCAGAGCTGCCGGACAGCTATGAATCCTTGAGAAAGCAGGGGCTGGCCTATTTTCGTTACTTCGTCACCGACAAGGACGATGCGGTTACCCAGGATGGGCCAAGAGATCTGGATGCCCTGATCCAGTCAGATTATATCCACTATGAACCACTGGTATATGAGGACTTTCTGCCGGTCAGCGCGGCCGGTATTTTCCAGTCTAACCTAGGCGATCAGGCTCAGACGCTGTATACCAAGGCGTCCAGCAAGGACCGTTTCGAGCAGGCACTGGGCGCGTCGGTACTGGATGAACTGGCCCTGTATGCTGATACCCAGGCGCGCTCGCTCAAGCGCTGTGAAGAGCAGCTGGGAATACCTCTTTCATAAGGCCCGCAAGGCTCAAAGCGCTCTTCTTACCAGCGGAGCGCTTTAGATCGCCGTACCAGAGCGGCTGTCGGATTATTGCTATCTGCTGGGTGCGTCCAGCCTAAAGATATTTCATTTTTTTACCGATACAGAGCAGGTGAAACCTTTACTGCCTTCTCCTATCGGAGCGCGTCCCATGCTGTCCAATTTAAGTATTGCCAAAAAGCTTGGTGCAGGCTTTGGGCTTATCATCGCGATCATCTGCATCCTGGTGTATGTAGCCCGCCACGGCTTTACCGAGGTCGATAATTCGGTCAAGTGGAACATCCATACCTATCAGACCATTGATGGGGCTAACAACCTGTTAATCAGCCTGACCAACATCGAAACGGGTATGCGTGGATTTGCCCTCAGCGGTCAGGACGACTTTCTGGAACCCTACAACGCGGGGAAAACAGCGTTTGAGCAAACCTGGACGAAGCTTAAAAACCTGACGTCGGATAACCCGACCCAGCAAACCCGTCTGGATGAACTCAAGGCCACGCAAATGAAGTGGCTGAGCGAAGACATCGAGCGTTCCATCCAGCTACGCCGTGCAGTCGTACAAGGTGCCTCCTCCATGGACGACATGGTGCAACGCATCATCGACCGTCAGGACAAGGCCAAGATGGACAAGATGGACAAGATGCGCAAGATCATCGCTGACTTCAGCAACGATGAGTCCAAGCTGCTGGGCGTGCGTAATGAAGCCATGCAGTCTGCCGAACAGGTTGCTATCTGGACGCTTATCGGGGGTGGAATCCTGGCTGCCCTAGCGGCCATAGTCATTGCCTTCAGCCTATCCGTATCCATCAAGCGCCGTCTAAATGATGCCATTCAGGTTGCTCAGGGCATTGCCGCTGGCCGTCTGGATACTCAGATCCGCAGCACCGGCGAAGATGAAATTGGCAGCTTGCTTAAGGCCTTCAACGCCATGCAGCAGCGCCTGCGGGAAATGATTTCCGAGATCAAGGGTGGTGCCGAGCAGCTTCTGACGGCCGCTCGCGATATCTCCAACACCTCGGAGCAACTGGCTGTCGCCGCACGGGACCAGTCAAGCTCGGCATCCTCCATGGCAGCCACCGTGGAAGAGCTTACCGTCAGCATCAGTCACGTTTCGACCAGCGCGAACGAGGCCCATGGTATTTCTACTGATTCCGGCAAGCGCTCCGTCGAGGGTGGCAATGTCATCAAGCAAACCCTGGACAGCATGACGCAGATCGCCGGTACGGTGCAGAGCTCGGCTGAACAGATTTCCGAGCTGGACCGCCACGCCGATCAGATCACCTCCATCGTGAACGTGATCAGCGAGATTGCCGAGCAGACCAACCTGCTGGCCCTGAACGCAGCCATCGAGGCCGCCCGTGCAGGAGACCAGGGCCGCGGCTTTGCGGTAGTCGCCGATGAAGTTCGCCTGCTGGCGCAGCGCACCGGCAAGTCCACCCAGGAAATCGCCGACATGATCAAGAAGATCCAGGCGAGCACCCAGGACGCGGTCAGCAGCATGAACGTGGGCGTGACTCAGGTGAACCAGGGTGTGGAACTGGCTCACTCGGCCAGCCAGGCCATCGACGAGATTCGCGGTGGCTCGGATCGCATCATCTCCGTGGTTGATCAGATCTCCATGGCACTGCGTGAACAATCTGCTGCCAGCCAGGATGTAGCTCGCAGCGTGGAGCGCATCGCACAGATGGCAGAGACCAACAGCCATTCCATTGAAAGCGCCTCGCGCAATGCATCGAGCATTCAGCATCTGGCCCAGTCATTGGACAAGCAGGTCGCGCAGTTCCGCTTGTAAGCCCTGTGTGTTGAAAAGCCCACCGCCTGGTGGGCTTTTTCCTGGGTGCGTCAATAACGCCCGGCGAATTTCGCTACGTTTTAGTCGGCACTGCGCTTAGAATGCGCGCCTTGCTCCCAAGAGCAGATCAACGTCATGGGTTCCCTCACCCCATTCCACTAAAAAGGATGCATCATGCAACTGACCTCTTCCGTCAGGCGCTCGGCATTGGCCGGCCTGATTGGCTTTCATATCCTGATCATCATCGCAAGTAACTACCTCGTCCAGCTGCCGCTCAACCTGTTTGGCTGGCATACGACCTGGGGCGCATTCAGCTTTCCGTTCATCTTTCTGGCCACTGACTTGACGGTGCGGATTCTCGGCAAAGGCCCGGCGCGCCAGGTCATTGCCCGGGTCATGGTGCCGGCGCTGGTCGTTTCGTACATTCTTTCCGTGCTGTTCCAGGAGGGTGCGTTCCGCGGTCTGGACGCCCTGGCGCAATTCAATACCTTTGTACTGCGTATCTCATTGGCGAGCTTTTTTGCCTATGTGCTGGGCCAGCTGGTAGATATCCATGTCTTTGATCGTCTGCGCCAGCTGCAGCAATGGTGGATAGCACCTACCGCCTCGACGATCCTGGGCAACCTGCTCGATACCTTCGCCTTTTTCTCTATTGCCTTCTGGCACAGCGACAACCCTTTCATGGCCGAGCATTGGGTCGAGATTGCCTGGGTCGACTATACCGTCAAGCTCAGCGTCAGCCTGCTCCTGTTCCTGCCGCTCTATGGGGTGCTGCTGAGCGCCATCGAGCGCATACTGCTGCGCCGCGCCTGACAGGATTCGTGTCGGACTATGTCTCGTCTGCCCCATCAGGCCAGATGAGACAACCCCTTGGAAACACCCTGAAAAGGCATTCCAGACCCAACTCGACAGCTTTGTGCGGTGTTTTACAGTTTCCGAAACAGAATCGAACTGTTCTCGTTCGCAAACATCTCTTACCCTCAGCCGCTGCGTTGAGGATTATTCGAGACAGGTTTTTGTTATCGGACAGAGCCGGCCCCGTTGCCACAGCGCTTGACGACACCTTAGTCACATAGGTTCATGTATGCACCGCAGAGATCTTCTGAAAGCTTCACTGGCCTTTGCCGCGTATACCGGTCTTCCTTCGACGACCGTATTCGCCGCTCAATCCCTGTCTGGCGCCTCCAGCCAGGATGTAGAACCGTTCGAGTTCGATCTGCTGAAAAATCAGGCCAAGCAGATGGCAGCCAGTGCCTATGTGGATACGTCTCAGCAGTTGCCGCCCACGCTGGCAAAAATGACGCCACAGCAGTTCAACGCCATTCAGTACGATGCCAACGAGTCGCTATGGCATGACCTGAAAGGCCAGCTCGATGTTCAGTTCTTCCATGTTGGCATGGGCTTCAAACAGCCGGTCCGCATGTATAGCGTTGATCCAAAGAAAAAGCAGGCCACGGAAATCCATTTCCGACCTCAGATGTTCAAGTACGAGAACAGCGGCGTCGATAAGTCACAACTCAAGGGTGATCTGGGCTTCGCCGGCTTCAAGGTGTTCAAGTCACCCGAGCTGACGCAGCACGATATCGTCTCGTTCCTGGGTGCAAGCTATTTCCGTGCGGTAGACGACACCAAGCAGTACGGCCTGTCAGCCCGTGGCCTTGCCATCAATAACTTCTCGGATACGGTGGAGGAATTCCCGAACTTCACCAAGTTCTGGTTCGAGACGCCCGAGCCGCACAGCACGCGCTTTGTAGTCTATGCCCTGCTCGACTCGCCCAGCGCGACCGGTGCATATCGCTTCGACATCGACTGCCGCGCCACGCAGGTGGTAATGGCAATCGACGCTAATATCTATGCGCGCAAGGAAATCAAGCAGCTGGGTATTGCGCCGATGACGAGCATGTTCAGCTGCGGCACCCATGAGCGCCGCATGTGCGACACCATCCACCCGCAGATCCACGACTCCGACCGCCTCTACATGTGGCGCGGTAATGGCGAGTGGGTGTGCCGTCCGCTGAATAACCCCGCCAAGCTTCAGTTCAATGCGTTCGAAGACAAAAACCCCAAGGGCTTTGGTCTCGTGCAGAGCGACCATGAGTTTTCCAGCTATCAAGATACGGTGGACTGGTACAGCCGCCGCCCAAGCCTGTGGGTCGAGCCCACTACGGAATGGGGTGAAGGCAGCATTGATCTACTGGAAATCCCGACAACCGGCGAGACGCTCGATAACATCGTGGCCTGCTGGAATCCCAAGGTGCCTATCACGGCGGGCAAAGAGCTGCGCTATGGCTACAAGCTCTACTGGAGCGCACTGCCGCCGGTTAGAACACCGCTGGCACAGGTCCATGCGACGCGCTCCGGCATGGGCGGCTTCGTAGAGGGGTGGGCGCCGGGTGAGCACTATCCGGACGTCTGGGCCCGCCGCTTTGCGGTGGACTTCGTGGGCGGTGGCCTGGATACCCTCCCCCAAGGCACCGGAATCGAGCCCGTCGTCAAGGTCTCGAGCGGTGAGCTGAAAGACTTCCACGTCCTCTGGATACCGGACATCAAAGGGTATCGTGTGATCTTCGACTGGTATCCGACCAGCGATAGCGTGGACCCGGTAGACATGCGCCTGTTCATCCGCACCAACGACCGAACGCTCAGCGAAACATGGCTGTATCAGTACTTCCCGCCAGCGCCTGAGCGCCGTCGCTATCCTTGATGGTGATAGATTGCGCCTGAAAAAAGCGGCTCTTATGAGCCGCTTCTTTCATTACGTGAAAAGAAGTTTCAAGCGGTAGGCAACTGCGTTATAGAACGAACCGCCGGATTATACCGTTGAGGTCCATCGCCATACGCGACAACTCATCACTGGCCACGCCTGTCTGTGCTGCGCTTACCACAAAGGCGCTGTCAAAAGCGTGTGAAACGTTCAACCTCACCTAACACGTCGATACCTATCATGCCCATCCACCGTCTTTGTCCAGATCATGCAATCAGTTACCGCACTCTGATGCTTGAGGCTTATGCCTTGCATCCGGAAGCTTTTACCTCCAGCGAGGCGGAGCGCGCGGTGCTACCGTTGGACTGGTGGCGATCCCGGCTGGAAAGCGATGCGGTATTTGGCGCATTCGACAAGGATCAGCTGCTGGGTGTAGCAGGACTTTTCTTCGAAACTCGAGAAAAGATCAGGCACAAGGCCACTCTGTTTGGCATGTACGTTCCACAGCGGTTTGGCCGTCAAGGCATCGGCTTTCGTCTGATCCAAGCTGTACTGGAGCATACCCGACATCGCGAAGACATCAGGCTGGTACAGCTTACCGTCACGGAAGGCAACCACACCGCACTGCGCCTGTATGAACGTTGCGGTTTTGAGGTGTTCGGGGTAGAGCCGATGGCGGTCTCCATTGGCAAAGCCTTCGTCAACAAGGTCCACCTCTGGCAAGAAATCCATCCTGCCAAATAAAACCAACTGCCAGCTCAGGTTATCGGGTCAAAACGGTCGCGGTACAGGTCAGTCAGCCACTCCACAAAAACTCTCACTCGAGGCGATATCTGCCTATGTTGGGGATAGAGCAATGAAACCGGCAGGCCCGGCGTAGCAAACTCTTGTAGAGCCGCCTTCAGCCGCCCCGCTTTCAGGTATTTTTCCACCCGAAAGCGAGGCACCTGAATCAAACCGCAACCGCTCAGGGCTGCGCGGGTATAGCACTCGGCATCGTTGACGGAGATCCAACCGCCAAGATCGCACTCGATAACCTCCCCCTCAACCTGAAAGGTAAAGGGGTAACGAATGTCGTGGCTGCTGGCGAAGAAGCCGACGGCCTGATGCCGGGTCAACTCATCTGGATGCTTTGGCACACCATAGCGGGCAAAGTAGCCAGGGCTTGCACAAACCACCTCGGGCATGAGCGCCAGCCTTTTTACGATCAGCGTTGAGTCCCTAGGGTGCCCTGCCCGTACCACACAATCGATTCCTTCACGCACCAGATCCACCAACCGATCACTGCTGCTGATGGATAACTCAATGTCTGGATAACGCTGCCGGAATTCGGCGATTCGAGGAAGGATGATTCGTGTGGCATGACTGCCGTGCAGATCGACGCGAAGCATGCCACGCGGATTGGCCGCAATGGCACTCAGGGAAGATTCAGCCTCTTCCAGATCCGCCAGAATACGAGAGCATCGCTCGTAGTAGGCCTGACCATCGAGCGTTGTGCGGACCTGTCGGGTTGTACGTTCCAGCAGGCGCGTTCCCAACCGCCTTTCCAGCTCCTTAACCGCGTGGGTTGCCGTAGCACGGGGGATACCTAAGGCATTGGCTGCCTGCGTGAAGCTGCCCAGCTCGACGATACGGGTAAACAGCCGCAGCGACTCGAATCTATCCATGGCCTCAGCCCATTGTTGGTGCCTGTTGAACGGTCTTACCAAGTTCTGTGCATTTATCCAATGCCAATGAATTGCAAAAAATGACAGCCATGAAAGGGCTGGACGTTCCGGCCCTGCCTTTAGGAGTCGGACATGCCGCATTCATCCCGTACAGCCATTGTTACCGGCGCTTCCCGTGGTATCGGACACGCCATTGCCAAACGTCTCGCCCAGGCAGGCTTTTCCGTTGCCATTCAATACGCCCACAGCCGAGGCCCTGCGGAGGCTTTGGTGGCTGAAATAGAGTCACTGGGAGGTAATGCCCTCGCGGTCAGAGGCGACGTTGCCACCCTGGAAGATGTGCAGACCCTGTTCAAGGCGGCCAAGGAAGCCTACGGACGGATCGATATAGTCGTGAACAGCGCCGGTATCATGACCAATACTCCTGTTTCGGCAGGTGACCTGGAGGCGTTTGACCGGATGATGGCCGTCAACCTGCGCGGCACGTTTCTGATGTTGAGCCAGGCGGCGCAGCAGGTAGAGCGTGGCGGCCGGATCATTGCGCTATCCAGCAGCGTGATCGCCAAATCGCTGCCCACGTACGGCCCCTATATCGCCACAAAAGCTGGCGTTGAAGGTTTGGTCAGAGTATTGGCTAATGAATTGCGCGGCCAGGACATCACCGTCAATGCCGTTGCGCCCGGCCCGGTGGCAACCGAGCTCTTTCTCAATGACAAAAGTGAGGAGCAGATCCGGCAGATCGAACAGGCTACACCGCTTGAGCGCCTCGGTACGCCTGAGGACATCGCCGAGGTGGTGGCGTTTCTGGCAAGCCCTGCAGGCAGCTGGATCAACGCGCAAGTCATCCGCGCCAATGGCGGGTTCGCCTGATCCTATCGTCCGCCCCTGTTCTGTCCCAGAAAGTACACCCTGCGTCTTTCCTGGGGTATACGAAAATCCGATCTATAAAGACGTATGTAAAGCTGGCCCGCTGTTATTTCCAGGCGGGCCTGCTTGCCGAGGCGTCAGACATCGGCGTCCGGGAGCACCTTGCCCGGGTTGAGAATTCCCTGGGGGTCCAGCGCCATTTTAAGGGTGCGCATGGTGTTCACTGCGGCGCCATGCTCAAGCGTCATGAACTTGATCTTGCCCGCCCCTACGCCATGCTCGCCCGTGGCGGTCCCGTCCAGGGCGATGGCGCGGCGCACCAGCCGTTCATTGAGCGCTTCGGCCTCCGCCAGTTCAGCCTCACTGGACGGATCGACCACCAGCCCCAGGTGAAAATTACCGTCCCCCACATGTCCAACCATCGCGATAAAGAACGAGGCGGCCAGCACGTCTTTTTCAGTTTCCGTAATACAGGGCGTCAGCTGCGAGATAGGAACGCACACGTCGGTACTCCATACCCGCCCATTCGGCCGCATGGCCTGCATGGCGTAGTGCACATTATGACGGGCCTTCCAAAGCGCGTTACGCGCGTCGGCATCGGCCGCAGCGACAAAGTTCAGCGCCCCGTTACCCTCGGTGATCGATTGGGTCAGCTCTACTTGTTCGGCAACGCCTGCCGGTGAGCCGTGAAATTCGAAGAACAAGGTGGGCCGCTCATCCAGCGTCATCTTTGAATAGCGGTTCACAGCCATGATAGTCCGCGCATCCAGCAGCTCGACCCGGGCGACAGGAATACCGTACTGGATGATCGTTACCACCGAGGTCACAGCGCTCTCTACATCGGGAAAGGTACATACCGCAGCGGACGTGGTTTCCGGAATGCCATAGAGCCTTAAGGTCACTTCGGTGATGATCCCCAGCGTACCTTCCGAGCCCACAAACAGCCGCGTCAGGTCATAACCCGCCGAGGACTTGCGGGCACGGTTGGCCGTCTTGATGATCTGGCCATCGGCCAACACCACGGTCAGCGACAGGACATTCTCCCGCATGGTCCCGTAGCGTACGGCATTGGTCCCGGAGGCACGTGTTGCCGCCATGCCGCCCAGGGTGCTTTCTCCGCCCGGATCGATGGGAAAGAAGAGTCCCGTGGCCCGCAGTTCGGTATTGAGCTGCTGGCGCGTCACTCCGGCTTCAACCGTGGCATCCAGATCGCCCGGGCGAACCGCCAGGATGCGCTGCATGCGACTAAGGTCTATACAGATGCCACCCTTGAGCGCACAGACATGCCCTTCCAGCGAGGTGCCGCCCCCAAAGGGAACGATGGGTACGCCGTAGTGGGCGCAGACCTTGACGATGCGGGAGACTTCTTCGGTGCTATGTGCATAGCAGACGGCATCAGGCATCCGGGTCGCATGGTAGGACTCGCCATGACCATGCTGCTCACGCTCCGCGAGACTGGTTACGATCCGCTCACCGAGAAATGCCTGAATCTCCTCAATAACAGCAGATAATGGAGAGAGAAAGGGTTGTTGCGCATTCATGGGCCTTTCACCTTGTTCTTGTTGTATATAGCGAGTGCTCTAAGCTTAGCCCTTTCCTGCTGGCTTATTATTCAATCCATTGAACGTTTTCCGATGATATATAGATAGCCTAGAAACAATGTCTTGAACGGAGTCGTCATGCCTGAACTTTCACACCTGCTCGCCTTTGCGGCTATCACCCTGGGCATGGCGCTGACGCCCGGACCAAACATGGTCTATCTGATTTCCCGCTCCATCTGCCAGGGCCGAACGGCTGGCATGATTTCCCTTGGCGGCGTGGCCCTGGGCTTTGCGTTCTACATGGTCTGTGCAGCCCTTGGAATCACTGCTCTGCTGATGGCGGTGCCCTTCGCCTACGATGCGCTGCGGATAGGCGGTGCGCTGTATCTGCTATATCTGGCCTGGCAGGCCGTGAAACCCGGCGGACGGTCTCCGTTTCAGGTCAGGGATCTACCCAAGGACAGTCCACACAAACTCTTCGCTATGGGCTTTGTGACCAACCTGCTCAATCCCAAGATTGCCATAATCTACCTGTCGTTGCTGCCGCAGTTCATTTCCCCTGCACAGGGCAGCGTGTTGACCCAGTCCCTGCTCCTGGGCGCGACGCAGATTCTGATCAGCGTAACCGTGAACGGATTGATCGCCTTTACAGCAGGCTCTATTGCAGCGTTTCTGGCAGGCCGCCCCTTATGGCTGACTGTTCAGCGGTGGCTGATGGGAACCGTACTGGCAGGGTTGGCCGTCAAGATGGCAGCGGAACGTTAAGCCGTTATCCGCCCGACTGCACACGGCGGGCGGATAACGGCCTGATCATGAAAGGCTCATATCGATCACGATACGTCCTTCGATCTTGCCTTCGTGCATCCGGGAAAAGATATCGTTGATGTTTTCGAGGGGTTCGGCTGCAACCGTCGCCTTGACCTTTCCCTCACCGGCAAACTCCAGGGCTTCCTGCAGATCCAGCCGCGTCCCGACGATGGAGCCGCGAACGGTTGTGCCGTTGAGGACCATGTCGAAGATCGATAATGGGAATTCTCCCGGCGGAAGCCCGTTCAGGGCAATGGTGCCACCACGACGGGTCATGCCGATAGCCTGCTCGAACGCCTTGGGCGAGACAGCCGTGACCAGGGCACCGTGGGCGCCGCCGATCTCCTTTTTCAGATAGCCCGCCGGGTCCAGCTCACGGCAGTTGACCGTAACCTCAGCCCCCAGCCGGCGCGCCAGTTCCAGCTTCTTATCGTCCACATCGACTGCGGCCACGTTCATACCCATGGCCTTGGCATACTGAACAGCCATGTGTCCAAGGCCACCAATTCCGGAGATCACTACCCACTGCCCGGGCTTGGTTTCGGTCATCTTAAGTCCCTTGTAAACGGTCACCCCGGCACACAACACCGGCGCAATCTCCACAAAGCCCACATTATCCGGCAGCCGTCCCACGTAGCCGGCATCAGCCAGGGCATATTCGGCAAAGCCGCCGTTGACCGAGTAGCCCGTGTTCTTCTGATCCTCGCACAGTGTTTCCCAGCCCCCGAGGCAGTGTTCGCAATGACCACAGGCGGAGTACAACCATGGGATACCGACCCGATCCCCCTCCTTCACATGGGTGACGCCAGCACCCACCCCGACCACATACCCAACCCCTTCATGCCCCGGGATGAAGGGCGGATTGGGTTTGACCGGCCAATCGCCTTCGGCGGCATGCAGGTCGGTATGGCACACCCCGGAGGCTTCGATCTTCACCAAGACCTGTCCTGCGCCTGGGGTAGGGACATCCACCTCCTCGATTTCCAGCGGTTTACCAAACTCACGAACGACGGCAGCTTTCATTGTTTTAGGCATGACGTGATCCCTCATGGATACATGACGTATGGAGTCGTGCTGGCAAATACAGGTCAATCGTTCCGGCGCTCCATACTGCAAGCCTGGAGCAAACAAGGCACAGAAATGATGACCTGGCTCAAGGAAGGCTCAGGTTGAGCCTTCACAGGAGTAGATACGCCGCAGTCCCAGGGGCCGATGAGGATTCACCGGCCCCCATGACGGGCCTAGAAGAAACCCAGCGGATTCGTGTCGTAGCTGATCAGCAGGTTCTTGGTCTGCTGATAATGATCCAGCATCATCTTGTGGGTCTCGCGACCGATGCCGGACTTCTTGTAGCCACCGAATGCCGCATGGGCAGGATAGAGGTGATAGCAGTTGGTCCACACACGCCCGGCCTTGATGCCGCGACCCATGCGATACGCGCGATTGATATCCCGCGTCCAGACCCCCGCGCCCAGGCCAAACTCGGTATCGTTGGCAATGGCAAGCGCTTCGGCCTCGTCCTTGAACGTGGTCACGCCGATGACCGGCCCGAAGATCTCTTCCTGGAATACCCGCATCTTGTTGTGGCCCTTGAGCAGGGTCGGCTGGATGTAATACCCATTGGCCAGGTCGCCCTGCAGGGTTTCCACAGCGCCGCCAGTCAAAAATTCGGCCCCTTCGCCACGCGCGATTTCCAGGTACGAAACTATCTTTTCGAACTGCTGCTGAGAGGCTTGGGCGCCGACCATGGTGTCGGTGTCCAACGGATCACCGCGCTTGATCTGCGCAACCTTTTTCATGACTTCCGCCATGAACGGCTCATAGATAGATTCCTGCACCAGGGCGCGGGATGGACAGGTACACACCTCTCCCTGGTTGAAGAAGCCAAGCACCAGCCCTTCGGCCGCCTTTTCAATAAAGCTTTGCTCCGCACCCATGATGTCGTCGAAATAGATGTTGGGTGACTTGCCTCCCAACTCGACCGTACTTGGAATGATATTGGCCGCTGCGCACTTGAGGATGTGCGAGCCCACCGGCGTCGAGCCGGTAAAGGCAATCTTGGCGATGCGTGTGCTAGTCGCCAGGGCTTCCCCCGCCTCCTTGCCGTAGCCCTGCACGATATTGATCACACCGGGTGGCAGCAGGTCGCCAATCATCTCAACGAAGAGCGTAATGGAGAGCGGCGTCTGCTCGGCCGGTTTGAGCACCACACAGTTACCTGCAGCCAGCGCAGGTGCCAGCTTCCAGGCAGCCATCAGAAGCGGGAAGTTCCAGGGAATGATCTGCCCTACCACGCCGAGCGGCTCATGGAAGTGATACGCCGCCGTATGCTGGTCGATTTCGGCCGCCGTCCCCTCCTGAGCCCGGATACAACCTGCAAAGTAGCGGAAATGATCGGCAGCCAGCGGCACGTCGGCATTAAGGGTTTCACGCACGGCCTTGCCGTTGTCCCAGGTTTCGGCAATGGCCAGTTTTTCCAGATTCTGCTCGATGCGGTCGGTAATCTTGAGTAGGGTCAACGAGCGCGCCTGTACTGACGTCTTGCCCCAGGCATCTGCCGCCGCATGGGCAGCATCCAACGCTTTTTCGATATCTTCAGCAGAGGAACGGGGAAACTCGCCAATGACAGAGCCATTGACCGGCGAGGTATTGGTGAAATATTGGCCCTTGACCGGCGGTACGAATTCGCCGCCGATGTAATTGCCGTAACGGGATTGCAGGGTGATCAGAGCACCTTGGCTGCCAGGGGCTGCGTAACGCATGGTGGTTCTCCCGATGTTGTGTTTGTTATGAGGACCGGTAATACCTGAGAAATAGCAAGGCCTGGGCCAACTGTGGCAAATGTGCGCCGCAGGCGGCTTCGGCTGTCCGGCACGAACCGGCAGGTGTCACATCGTGTGTCAGCGCCAGGACAGCAGGCGTGACAGGCTGTACCACTTCTGACACAGTCGATGATCTGCATTGCATTTAACCTGCGCCTGATCAAGCATAGGCGCTATTACGCACTTCGCTGAATCGGAGGGTTCCTGTGAATCAAGGACCCGGAATTCACCTTGCGGAGCACAATAAGAATGACTGCCACACCCATGAGTCGTCACACGCGTCAGGTGCTTGCCGTTGGTCATGGTCTGGGCCAGGCCGACACCGATCCAGCCATTGCCCGTTCGTGGCGCCGCTGTCTCGAACAGCACCGCCTGGATCCGTCCACTGCCACCTCGCCCAGCGTACTCGAGCACCCTCGTATCCTTGAGCAGCGCGAGCGCTCGCAACGGGTACTGGAAATCGCCCATGGCGAGATGAATCGCCTGCATCAGCAGCTCGCGGGTGCCGGTCATGCCGTCCTGCTTACCGATGCCAGCGGCCTTATTCTCGATTGCATCACCCACGAGGCCGAACGAGACACCTTTCAGCGAGCAGGCCTGTGGTTGGGAGCAGACTGGAGCGAATCCTGCGAGGGCACCAATGGCATCGGCACCTGCGCGGTCGAACGGCATGCACTGACGATTCATCAGGATGAGCACTTCCGCAATCGCCACACCATCCTAACATGCTCCGCCAGCCCGGTATTCGACCCTGCCGGAGACCTTTTGGCCGTACTGGATGTGTCCTCGGCGCGGCGCACCGTTTCCCGGCAGAGCCAGTTTCACACCATAGCGCTGGTCAACCTGTCGGCCAAGCTCATCGAAAGCTGCTATTTCCTGCGTCAATGCGAGGACAGTTATCTGCTGCGCTTCCATACCCAGCCGGATTACGTCGGGCTGCTGAGTGAAGGCTTGCTGGCGTTTGATGAGTCTGGCCGAATCAGCGCCATCAACGAAAGCGCGCTGAACCTCCTGAGCACGACGCGACCGGCCCTTCTGGGGCAACCCGTGGAGGCGCTCGTCGAGCTTCCCCTTGCTTCGTTACTTGATCGTGCACAACCGCATCCTACACATTGCTGGCCGCTGTACAGCACTGAGGGAACACGCTTCTATGGGCAGCTGCGAGCGCCGCACAAGCTTGTTCATTCCGTGCCTGTCCGTACCCCGCCGCGTCCAGCGCTGTGCCTCGAAGATCCTGCCCTTGCGCGGGAGTTCGAGCGCGCCCGCAAGGTCATGGAGCGCGATGTTCCGGTGCTGCTCACCGGTGAGACGGGGACCGGCAAGGAGGCCTTCGCCAAAGCCCTGCATCTGGCCGGTTCGCGCGCCAGTAAGCCTTTTATTGCTCTTAACTGCGCGGCGATCCCGGAATCACTTATCGAAAGCGAGTTGTTCGGCTACGCCGGTGGCACGTTTACCGGTGCGCGTAAGGAAGGCATGCGTGGCAAGCTACTCGAAGCCCACGGCGGCACCCTGTTTCTCGACGAGATCGGCGATATGCCCCTGATGTTGCAGACCCGCCTGCTGCGCGTACTGGAGGAACGGCAGGTCGTTCCGCTGGGCGGACAACCGCAGACGATTGACATCCGCATCATTAGCGCCACCCACCGCGATCTCAGGATACGGGTAGGCGACGGCAGCTTTCGAGAGGATTTGTACTACCGGCTCAACGGTCTGGTGGTGAGCCTGCCGCCGGTACGTGAGCGGCTCGACAAGGCCGCGCTGCTCAATCACTTGCTGCTTGAAGAG
Organism: Pseudomonas sp. HPB0071; assembly: GCF_000478505.2. Taxonomy (NCBI): domain Bacteria; kingdom Pseudomonadati; phylum Pseudomonadota; class Gammaproteobacteria; order Pseudomonadales; family Pseudomonadaceae; genus Pseudomonas; species Pseudomonas sp. HPB0071. The sequence continues at coordinate 1,228,624 of NZ_KI517367.1, forward strand.
GCGCAGGGCCAGAGCCTGCACCTGGACGCCGAGGCTCGCCAGGCCCTGCTTGGGTATCAATGGCCAGGCAATGTTCGTCAGTTGCGCAATGTCCTGCGAACCCTGGTGGCCTTGTGTGAGGATGGGGTGATTCGCAGGGGTGATCTGCCGCAGGAGATTTCCAGCCCAGCGAGCCTGCCCGCCCTGACGCTGGATGCGCCTCTGGAAGATGCCGAAAAGACCGCTCTGCTCCTGATACTGGAGCAGGAACATTGGCAGATGACACGCACGGCCGAACGCCTTGGCATAAGCCGAAACACGCTTTACCGGAAGCTGCACAAGCACGGCATTACACCCAGACGCTAGCGATCCCGCTTGCGGGAGCCGCTCAAGACCGGTGGTTTGGCGGAATGACCATTGGTCGTGTCGCGCCTTCGAGATCGAAAGATGCCTACGCTGATGCGAAACCCATCGCCAACTACTGGCACCTTTACGGTACTATCCGCGCTTTCTCGCCTCATCGGGCCAGCAGGCCTGAAGATGGCCTGCCCAGGCATTGAACACGTCAAGTTGCCAAGACCATGAATGGATTTTCAAACCGCTACCGTTTTCATGCGGTGTTATTTTTTTTGTTCCTGCTTACTCTGGCCGTCGCGTCCAGGCTGGTCTATCTCCGAGTTCATGACAGTGAGTTCCTGATCGATCAGGGCGAACGACGCAGCGTTCGTCATATCCCCATCCCCGTTACCCGCGGCCTGATTACCGACCGCAATGGCTCCCCCCTGGCCGTCTCAACCGAAGTGTCGACGATCTGGTGCAACCCTTCGGAAATGAAGGAGAGCATGGACCGGGTGCCTGCGCTGGCAGCGGCACTGCATCGTCCCGCCGGCGAGCTTGTGTCCTATATCAAGGCCCGCTCGGAAAAGCATTTCCTTTACCTGGCCCGTGGCCTGTCTCCCATCGAAGGCGAGGACATCATGGCGCTCGATATCAAGGGCGTGCACCAGCTCAAGGAGTACAAGCGCTATTACCCTACCTCCGACCTGACAGCCCAGTTGATTGGTCTGGTGAATCTGGATGGCGAAGGCCAGGAAGGCGTGGAGCTGGGCTACAACGAGTGGCTCAGCGGGAAAGCAGGCGTTCGCGAGGTGCTGATCAACCCGCGCGGCTCCATCGTCAAGAACATCAAGGTCGACAAACAGCCCAAGCCCAGCCAGGATATTGCCCTGTCCATCGACTTGCGTCTGCAGTTCGAGGCCTATCGCGCCCTGCAGGAGGCAGTAACCAAGTTTGGTGCCCTGTCCGGCTCGGCCGTACTGGTCAACCCCAAGAATGGTCAGATCCTGGCCATGGCGAACTTTCCGTCTTATAACCCGAACAACCGGGCATCCATCAACCCGACTTTCATGCGTAACCGCGCGCTAACCGATGTGTTCGAACCCGGCTCGGTTATCAAGCCGTTCAGCATGTCAGCAGCGCTGGCCACGGGAAAATTCAACGAAAATACCCAGGTGAGTGTGGCGCCGGGCTGGTTTGTCATCGACGGCCACACGATTCGCGACGTAGCACGTCGGGACATCCTGACCATGACCGGCGTGCTGATCAACTCGTCGAACATCGGCATGAGCAAGGTTGCCTTGGAAGTCGGTCCCAAACCTATCCTTGAGCAGCTGGCCCGGGTCGGCTTTGGCTCGCCCCTGTCTCTGGGTTTCCCGGGTGAAAACGCAGGTTATCTGCCCAACCATGTGAAATGGTCCAGAATCGCCACAGCCAGCATGTCCTATGGCTATAGTCTAGCCGTCAATACCGCCGAGCTGGCCCAGGCCTATACGGTCTTTGCCAATGACGGAAAGCTTGCCCCACTCTCGCTGCTGCGCGATAACCCACAACAACTGGTGCCTGCGATGGACCCACAGGTGGCGCATCGGATTCGCATGATGCTCAAGGAGGTAGTGGAAGATCCTAGCGGTGTCGTGCGCGCCCGGGTGCCGGGCTATCAGGTGGCAGGGAAAAGTGGTACTGCCCGTCGCTCCGGGGGCGGCGGCTACAAGGAGCATGCCTATCGTTCGATGTTCGTAGGCATGGCGCCCGCCAGCGATCCCAAGCTGGTACTGGCCGTGATGATGGACTCCCCGACCAAGATCGGCTACTACGGCGGTCTGGTTTCGGCACCGGTGTTCAGCCAAATCATGTCAGGTGCGCTGCGCGCGCTGGCCATTCCGCCCGACAACCTGCCGCCTACCAATACCGCCCAGAGTGAAACACCAGCCCCTCACTCCCATACGTGAGTGAGGGCTTGCCGGAGAGGATTTCGAGGAGATCCTTTTTCCGGCCCAACGAAAAAACCCCGCCTAGGCGGGGTTTTTGCTGACCGCTCGATATCCTTATCGAGTGCCATCCTGGCGGGTCTTTCATCCTTGAGGCTCATGAGCGCGTCCTGCGCTGCATTCCATGGGTAAGAAGATTACGCCACCGCCGCCTTCTTCCCTAGCGTCAATCACAGTCACTTCTTGTAAGCCTTTGCCTACATAGATAGCTTTCTGAGCAGATATGCCATTACCGTAATCTCATGAAACAAAGCGTCCGCTATCCTGCAGAACACCCACAGTCTGGTTCTTTCTAAACCTTCGCCTGTCCCCATAAGGGCACCCCTACATACCAACGTCACATACCTGTGCTTAGCTCGGCCGACGCGACGTAATGACGCCTGTTGCCATCCGGACTTTGACTGTTGAGGTTATCATTTGAACACCAGGACACTTCCCCCAGGCGCACTGATACCGGCCGATATCGAAGCGGCCCTGTCCGAACTGATCGCGCTGCGTGACGAGATGATCACGGCGGCCTGTGACGCACCCATCCTGGCGGAGCATGTGCACCAGAGCTATACCGAGAGCGCACATAACCTACTTAACTATCTGGCGCTACGCCGTCATGACATCCGGCCGCTACAGGCACGCCTGGCACGGCTGGGACTGTCGTCGCTGGGGCGCTCGGAAGCGTACATCCTGGTTGCAATCACCACCCTTATTGAAATCCTGCAAAAGCTCTCCGGCAGCAAGAACGCGCCCCCTCCCTATGAGCCGCTGGGCATGGACCGGGGCGAGCAGCTGCTGCATGAGCACACCGAGGCTCTGTTTGGCGCAACGCCTGTCGGGCGTGGAGTCCGAATCATGGTGACCATGCCCAGCGAGGCCGCACAGGACTACTCGCTTGTGCATGATTTGCTGGCGGCCGGCATGGACAGCATGCGCATCAACTGTGCTCATGACGACGCCAAGACCTGGCAACAGATGATTGAACATGCACGCCGAGCGGAAAAGGCCCTTGGCAAGCCTTGCCGCGTCATGATGGACCTTGCGGGTCCCAAGCTGCGCACCGGGCAAATCAACGCAGGCCCGGCCGTGATACGCGTCAAGCCGACCCGCGATGATTTCGGTCGAGCAGTCAAGCCAGCCCGCCTCTGGCTGACCGCCAGAGAAAACCCTCAAGCTCCACCGACCCAGGCAGATGCCAGCCTGCCGGTGGCAGCGGACTGGTTATCGAATCTCCAGCCACATACACAGATAATCCTTCACGATGCCCGCGGCTCGAAGCGGCAGATCGAGATCGTTGATATCTCCCGCGAAGGGTGCTGGGGCGAACTCTACAAGACCGCCTACCTGACGCCGAACACAGCCCTCTCGATCAAAGACAGGAAAGGCCGGAAACGCGAGACACGCATTGCGCCCTTCCCGGCTCAAGAGCAGGCCATCAAGCTGGTGGAGGGCGATGTGCTGATTCTGACCAAGGATCAACATACCGGGCATCCGGCAACCTACGACAGTTTCGGAGAAGTCCTGACCCCAGCGTCCATCGGCTGCACGCTGCCGGAAATCTTCGAGGATGTACGGGCTGGCGAGCCAGTCTGGTTCGACGATGGCAAGATTGGCGGAATCATTGATTCGGTGCAGAGCGAGACGCTGCGTATCCGTATCACCCACGCGCCTGGGGGTGGCAAGCTCAAGAGCGACAAAGGCATCAACTTTCCGGACAGTCATCTGCGTCTCGATGCGCTTACGCCCCATGACATCGAAGCCCTGGCGTTCGCAGCCGAGCATGCCGACGTGGTCGAGTTCTCTTTCGTTAACACGGCAGATGACGTCAGGACCCTGCTCCATCACATTGATCGACTGAACGCCCATGAGCTGGGCGTCGTGCTCAAGATCGAGACACGTCGAGGCTTCGAGAACCTGCCGGCGCTGCTCTTTGCAGGCATGAACCTTCCGCGTTTCGGCGTCATGATCGCGCGGGGCGATCTGGCGGTAGAAAGCGGCTTCGAACGACTGGCTGAGCTTCAGGAAGAAATACTTTGTCTGTGCGAAGCGGCCCATGTGCCGGTGATCTGGGCGACCCAGGTATTGGAAACCCTGGCCAAGAAAGGCGCGCCGTCGCGGGCCGAGATTACGGATGCCGCCATGGGCGTACGGGCCGAATGCGTGATGCTGAACAAGGGTCCGCACATTCTGAAGGCCGTCCATACTCTGCATGATCTGCTGGCACGCATGCAGGCGCATCACTCCAAGAAGCGGGATCTCCTGCGAAAACTTCAGGTAGCGCAGCAACCTACTCTGGCGGCCAGCTGCCCGGAGTGACACCTTACCGTGCCGATAGCGGGCACCATTTTGCAGCCAGGCGCTCTACAAGGGATGTTCCATAGCCCAAAACAGTGCCAGAGCCGCGTGCTTCTGGTACGTTCACCGCAGACATAACGGGAGTGATACGCCCTCGGCAGTGCCTGGCCCCGCCCTTGCAAAGCCGTTGGCCTCGCCATAAGCGAGCCCGTTATAGTCACGTGCGTGACCGCTAATCCCAATGGAGATCCCATGAGACATATCTTTGCCGGCGCCGTTTGTGTACTGGCGTTGAGCGCCTGCGGTAAATCGGAATTTGTCCAGCCCCAAACCCCTGCCAACACGCTGCAGTCCGGCATCAAGAAGGAGAACTTCGATCCCGGCGTCCGGCCTCAGGATGATTTTTTCAACGCCATTAACGGTCAATGGTTGAAAAACACACCTATCCCGGCCGACAAGACCAGCTACGGCGCCTTCCATGCCATTGCCGATACCACCGAGAAACAGCTGCACGCCATCATCGAGGCGCTGGCCGCCAAGCCCGACAAGGCTACTGGCAGCGACGAGCAGAAAATCGGCGACCTATATGCCTCCTTCATGAATGAAGCCGCCATTGAGGCGCAGGGGCTCAAACCCTTGCAGGGTGCGTTCGATGCTATCGACTCCATTCATGATCGTCGCTCGCTGCTCATCACAATGGCCCGCCTCCAGCGGCTGGGTATCGATGTTCCGCTCGAACCCTATGTCACTCAGGATGCTAAGGACTCCAAGCGATACGTAGCCGAGATTGCCCAGTCCGGTCTCAGCCTGCCCGACCGGGATTACTACCTGATCGATGACACGTCATTCGCCGAGATCCGCTCCGGCTTCGTTTCGCACGTGCAGCGCATGTTGGACCTGGCCAACCTCCCTGACCCTGCCGGTAGTGCCCGCAAAGTGGCTGCATTGGAAAAGCAGATCGCCCTGGCCCAGTGGGACAAGGTCGACAACCGCGACCCCATCAAGACCTACAATGCCTATGAGCCCACCCAACTGCGTACGCTGACCCGTGCCATCGACTGGCCGTCGTACCTGAAGGAGACCGGCTTTGTCGATCAACACCCGATCATTGTTGAACAGCCCAGCTACATCACGGGGCTTGGCAAGCTGTTGACGTCTACACCGCTCTCCACCTGGAAAACCTATCTCAAGTGGCACGTCCTGCATGCCTATGCCCAGGCACTACCGCACGCCTATGCCCAGGAGGATTTCGCATTCTTCCAGCAGACCCTGAACGGCGCCAAGGAGCAGCGTCCACGGTGGAAGCGTGGCGTAAGTGCGGTTGAAGGCAGCCTGGGTGAAGCTCTGGGCAAGGAATATGTCGCGCGTCATTTTCCGCCGGAAAACAAGGCCCGCATGGAGGCGCTGGTGCGCAACCTCATCGCCGCCTATGGGCAGGCTATGGATAAGCTGGACTGGATGAGCGAAGACACCCGCCAGGCAGCCAAGGCCAAGCTGGCGAAGTTCACCTACAAGATCGGGTACCCCAACCAGTGGCGTGACTACTCATCCTTGCACATCGCCCCGGATGACCTGATCGGCAACCTGCAGCGGGCCCAGACATTCGAGTATCAACGCAGCCTTGCCAAACTCGGCAAGCCGGTCGATCCAGATGAGTGGGCCATGACGCCACAAACAGTCAACGCCTATTACAACCCGCTGCGTAACGAGATCGTCTTCCCGGCCGCCATCCTGCAACCGCCCTTCTTCAACATGCAGGCAGAAGATGCTGTCAATTACGGTGGTATCGGTGCAGTCATCGGCCACGAAATCAGTCATGGTTTCGATGATCAGGGCTCGCAGTTCGATGGCGACGGTAATCTGCGAGAATGGTGGACCAAGACAGACCGCGAGCGCTTCGCAAAGCGTGCGACAGCGCTGGCTGAACAGTACTCGGCCTATGAGCCGGTACCGGGCTATCACATCAATGGCCGCTTTACCCTGGGTGAAAATATTGCCGACCTGGGTGGCGTAACGATCTCCTACTCGGCGTATCACCTGTCATTGAACGGCAAACCTGCCCCTGTCATTGACGGCATGACGGCCGAACAGCGCTTCTTTACCGGATGGGCGCAGGTCTGGTGCACCAAGTACACACAACAGAACCTGCTCAATCGTCTGAAAACCGACCCGCACTCACCGGCGCAATACCGCACCAATGGGGTGCTGAGTAACGTGCCTGGTTTCTACGAGGCCTATGACGTCAAGCCAGACGACCAGATGTACCTGCCCCCGGACAAGCGCATCAAGATCTGGTAAGCCCCTCCCCTCCCGGTGAGCCTGAATCCTTTCAGGCTCACCCTTGGAGCCATTTAGGACATGCTGATGCTCAATACACTGATATTCGATCTCGACGGAACCCTGACTGATACCGATCCGGTTCATTACCAGGCCTGGAAGCAACTTCTGGCCCGCGAGGGACGCAACTTGAGTGAAGAAGACTTCAGGCGTCACATTTCGGGTCGCGCCAACGACGCAGTTTGTAAAGACCTCTATCCAGACAAGACGCCCGATGAGCACACAGTGATTGCAAACGAAAAGGAAGCCTTGCTGCGTGAGTTAGCCAACACACTCGAGCCCACCGCTGGCCTTGAAACGTTGTTGAGCTACGCGGACCAACAGGGATGGAAACACGCGATCGTGACCAATGCCCCGCGTGCCAATGTCCACCACATGCTCAAGGCGCTTGGACTGGAAAACCGCTTTCCCCTGGTCGTGCTGGGTGAAGAGCTGGAACGTTCGAAGCCGGATCCCCTTCCCTATACCACTGCGTTGAATACGCTGGAGATCCAGCCCCGGCAGGCGCTGGTTTTCGAGGATTCTATTCCCGGCCTGACGGCAGCCAAGGCAGCAGGAATCGTTACGGTCGGTATTACCTCAACACTGACAGCCGATGAACTGCTGGCAGCCGGCGCCGATCTGGCAATAGCAGACTTCAACGACCCCAGGCTCTGGGAAATGCTGAAACGAACCTCCTGATCAGGCGACGGTATGCAACTCGGCCAAGGTGCTCATTTGCACTTGTGCCTCCTGACGCGTGGTGAACGGACCACTGATGCGCTCGCCATTGCGTACCAGATACCAGCAGACCATAAAACCGGCCTCCCGAAGCGCAGCAGGTACGGCACTGCCTACTACTGACATGATTTGAACAATGGGCATAAGGACCTCTATCTACTCTTAAGCCAGGCTTCACAGTACGCTGTGATTGATACCTTGAGAAATCGACAGGATTGATAGTGGTCATTAACGGTTCAAAGGTCCGACGAAATGATGACCCTCTTTTGATTGAAGCCATTACCGCCCTTGACGATGCCCAGCGCCAGGCGCTGCTCAGCCTTGAATTACACCCTGAGCAGATAGCCTTTCCAGGCACGCCTGAGGCTGCACTGATGAGTCTTGAGGAGCAGTCACCTCGGCATGTACAAGGGTTCACCCTGTTGGAAGCAGGCCTGCCGGCAGGTCTGCTTCTACTCAAGCGGCCTCCCCTGTCTCCCCAGTGGGTCAGCGCCGATGCCTGCTCGCTCCATGCCTTGCAAATCGCGGCTCGCGCACAGGGCCGAGGGCTGGGCAAAGCCTGCCTGCGGGCGCTTCCCGAGCTGGTCTGCAGGCAGTGGCCCGATATCCGGCATATTCAACTAGCAGTAGACGCCCACAATGAATCAGCGCTGGGGCTCTATTTAAAAGAAGGATGGATCGATGAGGGCAGGACGTATAAAGGACGCGTCGGTCTGGAACGTCGACTGACCCGGAGAATAGACTGCTAAACAGCGGTGAAACGGAAAAACCCCGCCGTAGCGGGGTTTCGTTGACCATGCTCGACATCCTGTCAAGCTGCCATCCTGGCGGTCATATCGGGTCCTTGATCTACCATGAGCGCTTCCGTGCGCTGCTCCGATGTAAATAGATTACGCCTCTCCCTTCGTTTCCCCTAGAGCCAACCGCTGAGAGTCCTTGTAAGCTTTTTCCTACAAATACTGGCCAATCGCCTTTCGTCCGTTTGGCTTGCTACCCCAGCCGTGAATACGAACCGCCGCCTCAGTCGCCGGGTCTTTTCCTGTATCCCTCATAACTACAGGAAACCTAATCAGCATGACTCCCAACCGAGGCCTTACCTGGCTGGCCCGTGGTGGCTACGCTGCCCGAGGCGTGGTGTACCTCATTATCGGTGGCTTCGCGTTACTGGCAGCCATAGGCTCAGGACAGCCCGTCGACAGTCATCAGAGCCTGCAAACCGTATTGGCGCAACCGTCCGGCAGTACCCTGCTCTGGATTGTGGTGATCGGGCTTGCAGCCTTTGCAGCCTGGCGTGCCGTACAGGCTCTACGAGATTCGGATCATCACGGCACGGATCTCAAAGGATTAACGATCCGTACAGGACTCCTCGCCAGTGGCGTGACATATGTCCTCCTGGCGCTCTTCGCCCTAGGCCTTCTGATCAGCGGTTTCAAAACTCCTGGTGAGGGCGGAGGCTCTGGAGGTGGTGGTCAGGCACAGGACTTTCTTTCACACCTGCTCAGCTGGGACCACTCCAATATAGTGATACGGCTGATAGCCCTGATTCCGCTGGGTGTAGGCATTGCCCATATCATCAAGGGGTGGAAGGCCTCCTTCGAACGGTATTTCGAGGCGGATGAAGGTGTCATGCGCATGGTACGCCCCGTCTCCCGATTCGGACTGATTGCACGGGGGGTGGCCTTTATCGAGATTGCCGTACTGCTGGCTGTCAGTGGCTCACGCTACGATGCAATGCACCCACCGGGAATCAAGGAGGCTCTCAACGGGCTTCAGAACTTGCCTTTCGGCCATATCATTCTGCTGGTGGTTGCGCTGGGTTTGATCGCCTTTGCGGTCTACAGCTTTGCCGAAGCGGTATGGCGTCGTATCAATATGAACGTCCCGGTATGACGTAGCGCCCTGCAAGGCAGGATCGCAGGGCGCTTTTACCTAGCGGAACAAGGTATCGACGTAATCTGCGCCGATACCGACGCGCTCGAAATGCTCCCGGCAGAGCTTGATATAGTCGTGTACATCGAAATAGCCCGCGGCGTTGCCGTCCTGATCCAGCCAGATCAGAGGGCCCTTGACGATAAAGAAGACCCGCATCGGCTCATCATAATCATAAGCCACCAGCGTATGCCCCTCGCCAGGCGTTTCGTAAACGAAGTCGCCGGCTCTGGCCGTCCAGCCATGCTCCAGGTAGCCCCACTTTCCAGAGATGGTATAGGCAAAAACCTCATGGGGATGGTAATGACGGTTCACCAGGCCCGCCTGTTTGGCCATGAGGACATCGCACCACTTGTTCTCGGAGGGCGAGATCCATAACGGGCGACTCGAGACGGTATCGGTAAACGGCACGTAATAGCGCTCGTCTTCTGTCGGCGCGTCCTCGATGTAGACCTCAGGCCTGGCATCGGGCTTCAAGCTGTTGGGAATCGGCTGGAGTTCTTTCCAGAATTCACGACGGGCGAGTTCAGGCATGGCAGTGCTCCTCTTATTATTGTTCTAGTGACTATAGCCAGCTTACGGGGCTTTGCAGGCCAGAAACCGGAGAGTGTCCAGGTTTGAGACCTAGGCAGCTTTTTGAACCATGTATTGTTCGTAGAAATCGATCACGGCGAGGTTTTTGTGCTTGGCTTCGAACATGATGTCGAACTCGTCCAGAAATGACTTGGCGTATTCGTTACACCAGCGGTTCCACATCCGGTCGCTGTGACCATACAGGTCACGCTTGTTGACCTTGGTCAGCAGCTGCTCCATTTCAATCTTCTCGTCAGCCGAGATACCCAGCTCCATCAACATCTCCTGGGACTGTGAGTAGTGCATGGCCGGACGTACGCCCCGCCAGCTTTCAACGATGCGCTTTACCCGTGGGTCATGACGGTCGATGTAGCGACCTTCGTGAATCCAGCAGTGGTGGATATCCAGAACGACCGGAGCGTGGTCGGCTAGCTCAAGGCAGGCGTCGACACCGTATTTCTTTTCCTCGTTCTCAAAGGTTATGCAGTTGCGGGCCACGTCTGACAGGCGCGGCCAGATATGCAGGATGCCTTCGACGCCCAGCTTGCCCGCAATGTGGATATTGCATTTGAAATCCTGAAACTGCCGTCCATAGCCCATCATGCGGATCATATCGGCGTGGTATTCAAATTCGCGGATACTGTTTTCCACCGTATCCGGGTTATCCGAGGCCAGCACGCAATACTGCCCCGGGTGCATGGAGAGGCGAATGTCATGGGTACGCGCATAGTCACCGATACCTTGGAACTGTTCGGAGATGAAATCCCGGATAGCCGTGGAGTCGTAGAAATAGGCATAACTGGGATGGCTGTAGAACGGCAGGATATCGCTGCTCATGCGCATCATGTGCAGGTGAACCGGCAAAGAATTGACATACTGCAACAGACGCATCTGGGCCTGAAGATTGTGCTCGATCACATAGAGCAGCTTTTCTTCGGCCGCCTCGGTTGTCTGGCTGGACAGCCAACGTAGCGTGGTGGTCTTGCCATTGTAGAGCCGCTCGATGGCTTCGATCTCTTTTGCAGGCAGGCTTCTGTCGGGATGGCGGTAATTGCAGGCAAAGCCGATCCGGTACATGGCAAACTCCTTCGAGGCACGGACAGGCGTTGCTCATAGGCATCACCTGTTCTGGATAACATTTTATTAGGAGGCTGTATTCGGGCCGAAGTGCCTGAACAGCGATCGCTACCGGTCGACAGACGCTACAAGCGCTCGCGCAAATGCTCTGCAATAAAGTCCAGAAACAGCGTGATCCGCAGTGAGAGTTGGGTATTGCGGTAGTAGACCGCATTGATGATCTGAAAGGAGTCCTGCACCTGATCCCTCATGATCGGAACAAGCAGACCCTGCTCGCGAGCCGACCGTGTCATGTAGTCCGCCAGGCACACAATCCCCTGTCCGGCCAGTGCCAATGCCTGAATCGTCATCCCGCTTGAGGCGGATATATCGGGCGAAACCGCCAGCGTAGCGCCTCGCTCGTTTGGTAGCGGCCACTGATTGAGGTGATCAAGCTGGCTGAAACCGATCAAGGTATGTTTATGCAGGTCAGCGACAGCAAGCGGTGTCCCATGCCTATTCAAGTAGTCCGGGCTGGCCAGCAGGCTGAGCCTGCTCTGCCCCAACGGTCGCGCGTGCAGAGTAGAGTCACGCAATTCGCCGATCCGGATGGCAACATCCGTGCGCTGCTCCAGCAGGTCGATGAAGCGGTCATTCGTGTCCAGCTCCAGCGTAATGCCGGGATACTGTTCACGGAACAGGCCCACCAACGGGACGATAACGTGGTACATGAAAGACGGTGCCGCATTTACCCGCAAACGGCCTGCCGGCCGTTGCCGCCGGATCGCCAGTTGCTCCTCGGCCTCATCGACCGAGGCCAGGATGGCACGGACCTGGGTCAGGAAATGCCGTCCCTCATCGGTAAGCTCCAGACGCCGGGTCGTGCGACGTAACAGTGTGGTGTCAAGCTTTTGCTCAAGGCGGCTAAGAGCGCGGCTCACGCCCGAAACGGTTTGTCCCAACTGGTCGGCCGCTGCGGTTATGGAGCCCGTTTCGACAACGGTCTTGAATACCAGATGTTCTTCCAGCGTGGTTTTCATGCCTGCCTTCGCCCGTCATTCTTGATTTCAAATCAATTATCTTTTCCAGTTTATCTACTTTAACGACAAGCATGTGCGGAGGACACTGTACCGCTTTCTGGCGCACCCCTTTTGCGCCCTACCCGTTTAAGTGGGAGCTTTCATGAATATCTTGTTGATCAATGGCGGCAAATCGTTCGCCCATTCCGCAGGGCGTTATAACGAAACCCTGCACACTCTGGCTGTAGGCCATCTGAGCGAGCTGGGTCATACCGTCAAGGAAACCGTGATCGAGTCGGGTTACGATGTTGAGGCTGAAGTCCAGAAGTACCTATGGGCTGATGCCATCATTTATCAGATGCCGGGGTGGTGGATGGGCGCCCCCTGGACCGTCAAGAAGTATCTGGACGAGGTCCTGACCGCCGGCCACGGCTCTCTATATGCCAACGATGGTCGTACCCGTAGCGATCCTACCAAGCAGTACGGCACCGGTGGCCTGCTGCAGGGCCGTCGCTACATGCTGTCCCTGACCTGGAACGCACCGCGTGAAGCGTTCGACGAGCCGGGCAACTTCTTCGAGGGCAAAGGTGTGGACGGTGTGTACTTCCCCTTCCACAAGTCGCAGCAGTTTGTAGGCCTTGAGGCCCTGCCGACCTATCTGGCGAATGATGTCATCAAGGCGCCGGATATCGAGCGTCATCAGGCCGAATACAAAGCGCACCTGACGCGCGTATTCGGTCAGCAGTAATCAGTCTGCGTCAGCATGAAGCCCGGTCTAGACCGGGCTTTTTCATGGCCGCTTAAAAGTCGTCGCACAACCCAATTGTCATGTTCCCGCCACAGAACTGAAAAGCTGGCTACGTACGCTCCTCGACCTTTGTACCGCTTTGTACCTTTTCGTAAAGCTTCGGATACATGAAAGGAGTCGTTAGTGAGACCGTCAAACGTCAGTTCGTGTGTGGTCGCTTCATCGTTCGTTCTGTCCCTGTTGGCTGCATCAGTACAAGCGGCCGGTCGTGCCGATAACAACGCCATCAACGGTGTGGACCTGCTGTCTGGCTTCAATACGCTCTGGACACCCGGCGCCACGTGGAATACCGGTACGCCGACCGCGCTGGGGGCACCGATTCTTCAGCGTAACGTTCAGTATGTTGTGGACCTTCCCATACTCGGACACGTGAGCAGGAAATCGCAGCCTATTACGATGACCGTCGCAACCAGAGCTATAGCGCCATCGATGGGCTGGGCTCACTGGCGGACGGATACCGCGCAGGTTCCGGTGCCTTTACCACCATCACCACGTTCGACGACTCCAACCAGACCGTCAAATACGACGACAAGGGCAACGGTGCAGGCGAGACCTCATCCGCCCTGGGCAAGGTTGTCCAGCTGGTCGGTGCGGTGCGCAACGATGCATCCACTACACCCGCCAAGAATGCCTATCAGTACCCTCGCCCCTGGCGCCAGACCCAGGAAGAGATTATTCAGCCCTCCCTGCGGCCGGCTCGCAGCAGCACTCCAGAAACGGACGGCGGCTTTCCCAGTGGACATACCAACGCGGCTTATCTTTCCTCGATTGCCCTGAGCTATGCCATCCCGCAGCGCTTCGAAGAACTGATGCTGCGCGCCTCGGAGGTAGGTAACAACCGGATCGTCGCAGGTATGCATTCGCCGTTCGATGTAATAGGCGGCCGTATCACCGCGACCTACTTTGCTATCGACAACCTCACCAATAACGCCCAACTTCGCAATGAGGCTTTTCAGCAGGCGCAGGCATACTTCACCGAGCAGTGCGGTGGCGATATCAACAACTGCATGGATCCAATCGACCCGGCAACGGACCGCTTCTCGCAACATGCGCAGGACAAGGCGCTGTATACCTCACGCATGACCTATGGCTTTGCGCCGGTAGGCCCGACAGACCTTGCGCCCATCGTGCCGGTCAATGCCGAAGTGCTGCTGGAAACCCGCTTCCCCTATCTGGACGCCAGCCAGCGTCGTGATGTGCTAGCCAGTACCGAAATCTCGTCCGGCTATGTGGTCATCGATGAGTCCAACGGCTATGGCCGCTTGAACCTGTTGGCGGCTGGTGATGGCTACGGGGCCTTCACCTCCGACGTAACGGTCAACATGGATGCCAGCCTCGGCGGCTTCAACGCCAAGGATGCCTGGCGAAATAACATCAGCGGTAGCGGTGGGCTGATCAAGAATGGCACCGGCGAGCTGACGCTAAGTGGCGAAAATACCTATACCGGCGGCACGACGATCAACGGCGGTACGCTCAGGGGCTATGCCCGCGCGTTTGGCAGCGGTGCCATCACCAACAACGCCACCCTTGTGCTGGACCAGTCCGTCGACGATACGATGGGCAACACCCTTGCCGGTAACGGCTCGCTGATCAAGTCCGGAGCCGGCTCGCTGGACCTGACCGGCAATAGCAGCTTTTCGGGTACCACAGCAGTCAACGAAGGCCGCCTGGCCGTGAACGGCAGCCTCGCCAACTCTGCCGTTACCGTCAACCAGGGCGCGACCCTGGGTGGCAACGGTACGGTCGGCACCCTCGTCGTGGCCCAGGGCGGCATCGTCGCGCCCGGAAACTCCGTCGGACAGTTGAACGTGAACGGTAATGTCACGCTCGCCAATGGAGCGGTCTATCAGGTTGAAACCAACGAGGCCGGCCAGACGGATCGCATCGTCGCGACCGGTAGCGCCACGATCGATAACAGCACGCTGTCGCTGGTCCAGAGCGGCAACTGGCAACCCTTGACGCGTTATTCCATCCTGACAGCCAATGGCGGGGTTACCGGCACCTTTGCCAACGTCACCTCCAACTATGCCTTCCTGACGCCCACGCTCAGCTACTCTGCCAATGGTGTTGAGTTGGCGCTGGAGCGCAACAGCACTGCCTTTGCCTCCCTGGGCACGACCCGTAACGAGCGTGCCGTTGCGGCTGGGCTGGATAGCATCGTAGCTGGCAGTGCGTTGTGGGATCAGGTGGCACAGTTGGACACGGCGACGGCGCAGCAGACCTTCCGTGCGCTGTCGAATGAACTGCACGCCTCTACCCAGACAGCATTGGTCGAGGACAGCCGCCTGGTCCGTAACGCCATGACGGATCGCCTGCATAATGCCCAGGTCTCGGCAGCTGATACCGCGCCGGGCATGCAGAACCTGATGGGCGATAACGCTAGGGGTGTGGTCTGGACGCAAGCCCTTGGCGCCTGGGGCAAGACCGATAGCACACATAACGTCTCAGGTCTGGATACGCACACCACCGGCATCCTGTTCGGCGCTGATGCACCGCTTAACGATACCTGGCGCCTGGGCGCGCTGGCAGGTTATAGCCACAGTGACTTCGACCTGCACCACACCTCGGGCTCGTCCAAGAGCGACAACTATCATCTGGGTCTGTACGCCGGCGCCCAATGGGATGCCCTGAGCCTGAAGCTGGGCGCGGCGCACACCTGGCATGACATTGATGCCAAGCGCACCCTGTCCGTTCTGGGCAGTGCCGATCGGCTGTCGCCTAATTATGATGCAGGCACCACGCAGGTGTTTGGCGAACTGGGTTATCTGATCAGGCAGGATCAGGTGACGCTGGAGCCCTTCGCGGGCCTTGCCCATGTCCGTGTGCATACCGACAGCTTCCATGAGCGCAGCGGTGCCCTGGCGCTGGATAACAAATCCCAGGATACAGACGTGACCTTCAGCGCTCTGGGCTTGCGTGCGTCGACTACGGCCTCGGTTGGCAGCGTACAACTCAAGCCCAGCGCAACTCTCGGGTGGCGGCATGCCTTTGGCGACGTAACGCCTGAGCACAAGGCAGCGTTCGAGGGTGGCAATACATTCACCCTGGAAGGCGCACCGATTGCTCGCAACGCAGCCGTTATCGAAGGCGCAGTGGATATGGCCCTGAACGAAACGGTCAGCGTAGGGATCAGCTACGGCGGCCAACTCAGCAGCGATACCACTGATCAGAATGTCAAAGCCAACCTGAGCTTGCGCTTCTAAGCATCTGGATGGCCTCTTTGGAGGCCATCCCCCACCTGACAACGAAATGGTTTGAGACCATAAAACTGTGACGATCGTCAGATCTGTATTGCCAGCCTCCCCTCCTGCCAGTAGATTCCGCGCCCAATGCCCATCGGCTGTAGATGAAGTTGTTGGTAAGCCTGATGAGTAGCTGCGCGCCTTGATCGCCCACGCGCGCCCTGCGGCCTGTTTTTAACAGAGCGAAGCCACGTCAAGCAGCCCAACATCCTCCTCATATACCCAAGGTCCCGCTAGCCGGCGGCTTTGTTTCTGCCTGCCCCGTTGTAGAGCCGTTTACATGTTGGATGTCGAACTCAATTCAATCATGCCGCAGGATGCGCTCACTCCAGACGTGGATCGCTTTGAAATTCTCAACCGGATTGGTGCCCGCCTGGCTGCCGAACTGGACCTGGACAAGCTGGTGCAGGAAGCGACCGATGCAGCCGTTGCGTTGATTCATGCGCAGTTCGGCGCGTTCTTCTACAACGTGCTGAACGAGCAGGGTGAAAGTTACATGCTGTATGCGCTGTCGGGTGTACCGCGCGAAGCGTTTGCTGATTTTCCCATGCCGCGTAACACCGCCGTCTTTGCGCCAACCTTCAAGGGCGAGGGCATCGTACGCTCTGATGACATCACCCAGGACCCCCGTTACGGAAAAAGCGCCCCCCATGCTGGAATGCCTGAAGGGCATTTGCCAGTGCGCAGCTATCTGGCCGTCCCGGTGGTTTCACGCTCCGGCGAGGTACTGGGCGGCATGCTGTTTGGCCACGCCGAGCCCGGCATGTTTACCGAAGAGCACGAATACCTGCTGGATGGCATTGCCGGTCAGGCGGCCATTGCCATCGACAATGCCCGTCTCTTCCGCAAGGCCCAGAACGAGTTGGCCGAGCGCAAGCGGGCCGAGCAATTGGCACATGAGCGCAGCAACCGCCTAGAGCTGCTGTCCGAGGCCATCGAGAAAGCACCTTCCGCCCACACGTTGGAGGAGCTGATCGAGATCGTGAGTCATGCAGCACGTCGGCTTTCCAATGCTGATGGGGTCGCGATCGTGCTGCGCGAAGGCGATCAGTGCTTCTACGCTGCCGAGATCACGCCCGAACCGCTGTGGAAGGGTCAACGGTTCGCCATTACCGACTGCATCTCCGGCTGGGCCATGACTCACCTGGAAACAGCAGTGATTCCCGATGTGCAGGATGATCCCAGGCTGATCAAACGCTTTTACACGCCTACCTTCATCAAGAGCCTTGTGATGGTGCCCCTAGTCAGCGATGGACGCGCTACCGCTGCCATCGGCGCGTACTGGGCCAGACTCCATACGCCTGAACCGGCCGAGATTGCTACGCTTGAAGCGCTGGCGCGCGCGGCCGGGGCCGTACTCAAGCGCCTGGAGGCGGAGCAGGCACTGCGCAAGCTGAACGAGACGCTGGAAGCGCAGGTAGCCGAACGCACCGCCGACCGGGACCGGATGTGGCGACTGTCAACAGACGTCATGCTGGTGGCCCGCTTCGATGGCACCATTACGGCGGCCAACCCGGCCTGGAAAACACTGTTTGGCTGGAACGAAAAGGAGTTGATTGGCCGCTCCTACTTCGACTTTACCCATCCTGATGACAGGCAGCGCACCCTGGCCGAGACAGAAAGTCTCGCCAAGGGAATCACCACCATGCGCTTCGAAAACCGATACCTGCGCAAGGATGGCAGCTACGGTTGGCTGTCCTGGATTGCCGTTCCGGATGGCACACTCATCCATGCCGTAGGTCGAGAAATCACCGCAGAAAAGGAGCAGGCCGAAGCGCTGCGAATGGCTGAAGAAGCCTTGCGTCAGTCGCAGAAGATGGAAGCGCTGGGACAGCTGACGGGTGGCATCGCCCATGATTTCAACAACCTGCTGACAGGCATCATCGGCTCGCTCGATATCATGCAGACCCGCCTGGCCCAGGGCCGTGTCGAGGCTATCGAGCGTTACGCCAAGGCCGCGATGACCTCTGCCAACCGAGCTGCCGCGCTGACTCATCGCCTGCTGGCCTTTGCCCGCCGACAGCCGCTGGACCCCAAGCCCGTCAATGTGAACAAGCTGGTCGTCTCGATGGAAGACCTCCTGCATCGCACCCTGGGCGAGAGCATTCAGATGGAGCTGGTTACTGTGGGCGGGTTGTGGATTACCTTGTGTGATGCCAACCAGCTCGAAAGCGCCATTCTTAATCTGGCGATCAATGCGCGCGACGCCATGTCCAACGGTGGCCGTCTCGTGATCGAAACCTGCAATGCCCATTTGGATCAGGCCTATACGTCACGCCAGCGCAACATAAAGCCCGGACAGTATGTGTGCATCTCCGTAACCGATACCGGCGTTGGCATGCCCAGGAAAGTCATTGAGCGGGCATTTGATCCTTTCTTCACGACCAAGCCCATCGGGCAAGGTACGGGGCTTGGCCTGTCGATGATCTATGGCTTCATTCGTCAGTCCGAGGGCCATGCCACTATCTATTCTGAAGTGGGCATCGGTACGACGGTAAAACTGTATCTGCCGCGTTTTCAGGGCTCGCACGAAGAGGATCGCGAAGAAACAGGCCTGACCGACGCCTACCGCACCGAGCACGGTGAGACGGTGCTGATTGTCGAGGACGAGCCCATTGTTCGCGAGCTGATCGTCGAGGTCCTCAAGGACTTGGGTTATAAGGCCTTGCAAGCCCATGACGGACCGTCCGGGCTCAAGATCATTCAGTCATCCCAGCCTATCGATCTGCTCATCACCGACATTGGCTTGCCCGGCCTCAACGGTCGCCAGCTGGCTGATGCCGCCCGCGAGCTACGCAGCGACCTGAAGGTTCTGTTCATTACCGGCTATGCTGAAAACGCGACGCTGGCGAGCGGCTTTCTGGAGCCCGGTATGGAAATGGTCACCAAACCCTTTGCCGTGGAAAAGCTGGCCATCCGTATCCGCGAGATGATCGAGCACTAACAGGTTCGCCAGCCCTTGCAAGGCTGGCGCGCTAATTGCTCGGAAGAGGTTTTCCTGGCGGCGGTGCCTGTTTTCCGCCGCTCGTTCAACCAGTTCTGGGTCCGACATGAATACTCGATTCGCCTGTAACGGCTGCGGCAAGTGCTGCAACGATCATCACGTCCCTTTGACGCTTCAGGAAGCCAAGGCCTGGGCAACCGATGGCGGCCAATTGATCATTCTGGTCGAAGGCTTTCTGGACAATGGCTACGGAGTGCCCGTCAACCAGCGTGAGCATGTACAGCGCCGTTCGCTACCGGTTCGTTGCGGCAATACACAGGCCTACGTCTCTATCACCTTCGCCGCGTATAACGTTGGCCCGTGCCGCAACCTGGACGACAGTAATCGCTGTTCGATCTATGAGCGTCGCCCCCTGGTCTGCCGGATCTACCCAATGGAAATCAATCCGCATATTCCGCTGCGCCCGGATTTGAAGGACTGCGCGCCTGAAACCTGGCAGTCCGGCCCTGAGCTGATTCATGGGGGGCGCCTCATGGATACAGAGCTGGCAGCTCTGATCGAGCGCTCCCGGCAGGCGGACCGCGAAGAAGTAGGCGCAAAGGCGGAAATCTGCCGTTTGCTGGGCATTCGTACCATGGCGCTCAAGGGGGATGGCTATACCGTTTTCCTGCCAGACCTAGGTGCCTTCCTGAATGCAGTGGATCAGGTAGAGGCCAGCCCTGAACAACCCTGGCCGCCGCTTGAAGAGGAAGAGTGGTCAATGCGGGTTTCGAGCGATGACCTTGCCAGCCAACTCGAAGAAACCGGTGCCATGATCGCTTCGGCCCTGGAAAACATCGGGTTCATCTCGCTCAGCAAGGTATCCTGACAGACGAAAAACGGGCCGGTCACCAATCTGCACCCAAAGAAGAAGCCGCTTTTCAGCGGCTTCTTTTCGATCAGGATTGTGCAATATCCGACTTGGTCATGTTGCCGTATGCCTGCGTCTTATCATGACGCCAATGCGGCAGGGAGTTCCAGTAACGCTCGCCTTTTTCAGCGTCGTACAAACCTTCCCAACGGGCAATGACCAGAACCGCCAGGGCATTACCGATTACGTTCAGGGCCGTACGCGCCATGTCCATGATGCGGTCCACGCCAGCAATGAATGCCAGACCTTCCAATGGAATACCCACGCTGCCCAGGGTAGCCAGCAGCACCACGAAGGATACACCCGGTACACCGGCGATGCCCTTGGAAGTCACCATCAGGGTCAGGACCAGCAGAAGCTGCTGACCAAGACTCAGATCGATGCCATAGAGCTGGGCGATGAAAATGGCTGCAATGCTCTGATACAGCGTCGAGCCGTCCAGATTGAAGGAATACCCTGTTGGAACCACAAAGCTGCTGATCGACTTGGGCGCACCGTAGGCTTCCATCTTTTCGATGATACGCGGCAGTACGGTTTCGGAACTGGCCGTGGAGTACGCCAGGATCAGCTCGTCCTTGAAAATGCGGATCAGCTTCATGACCGAGAAGCCGAACAGCTTGGCCACCAGTCCTAGCACCACTAGAGCAAAGAACAGGATGGCGACATAAACCAGGATCACCAGCTTGGCCAGCGGCAGCAGCGAGGAGAAACCAAAGTTGGCCACGGTTACAGAAATCAGCGCGAACACACCGATGGGCGCGTAGCGCATGATCATGTGGGTAACCTTGAACATGGCTTCGGAAATGCCCTGGAACACACGAACCACGGGCTCACGCGTACTGTCAGGCAGCGCGCCCAGGCCTAGTCCGAACATCACCGAGAAAAAGATGATGGGCAGCATCTCGCCACGGGCCACCGCAGCAAAGATATTGGAAGGGATCAGGTTGAGGATGGTCGCCACGAGCGCATGGTCGTGCTGAACCTCCTGCGTGGTCTTCTGGTACTGGGAGATATCCACCGTACCCAGGGTAGACATGTCGATCCCTGAGCCAGGCTGGAAGAAGTTGGCCAGCATCAGTCCCACCACAATGGCAATCGTGGTGACAATCTCAAAATACACGATGGTCTTGAGGCCGATGCGCCCCAGCTTTTTCGAGTCCCCTACCCCGGCGATGCCTACGATGAGGGTGGAGATCACGATGGGTATGACAATCATCTTGATCAGGCGAATGAAGATATCGCCGCCTGGCTTGAGAACATTGTCGATCCACCAGGCTTTTTCGCCGCTGAAGTGGTTGAGAAGCGCTCCGACTGCAATTCCCAGGGCAAGACCGATGAGAATCTGCCAGGCAAGACTAAGCTTGGGCTTGGACATGAATGTATATCCCCGTTGTTCTAGTTTTGGCGTTGTAATGGAAGGCGCCAGAAAAAGAGAATTGGCGCAAAAAGGCGGCCATCATTGGCTGACGAGACACTACCGTCTAATGCCGCTCCTATCTGCCCTATACCGATTCGGCATGGGCATGCCTCTTGATTTCCTTTAAAAACAAAGAGTTGGCTAGTCTACCACAGGCCAAAACAAACACAGCCGTCTAGAATATTTCTGAGGAATAGATCAGCTAAACGGTATTTCAAGGCCGTAGCCGCCAGGATCCGTACGCGGGCAATCACTTTTGCCGATGTTCAGGCTCAAGAGTACAACGGCACCCTAGTTCCTGGCAGGCGTGCGGCTGGCCTTGGAGGAGCGATCGTCCTGCCAGAGAGGCTCCATGCGCTGGCGATCCAGACTGAACGCAGGGCAGCGCCTATCACCACCGGCGATGCCACCGCTGGGATAACACCATAACGTACCGTCAACCCGGTAGAGTTCACTGGGTATGTCACAGCAGGCCGGAGAAACGTAATAAGCGGTCTCTCCCTCAAACGTCGTCCTGAAAATACGTCTGGGCGGATTGGCCTCAGGCAGCGCCTGTAACGACTTGATCCTGGCCTTTAACCAGTCCGGGGTATCTGCGGACTCCGTTGGGGTAGACACTTTCGAGCATCCTGCCACTGTCACCAACAGTAGTATCCATGCGATTCTCATGCAGCATTCCCTCTATTCATCGTTACGTCATTAAAGCAGATGGGCGAAAGTGCCGGAGGATCGCTCCGGAACTCGCCTTCGGGTGCAGGCTCGAAATAACGCACCCATCCGAGGACAACATCATGCACAAGACTCTTGCCTCTGCCGTCTTGCTGGCCAGTGCACTTGGCTTGGCCGCCTGTGAAAAGACTTCCGAAGACAACAAGACTGGCAGTCAGCCTACCAACGAGCAGGCGCAAGGCGCCGTGTCCAGCCCTGCCAGCGAGCAGGGCGTCAAGCAGGAACTGGCACCCGCTGCCAGAGCCTCTGACGAGAAGAAGCCCTAACGGTCGACTTACAGGCGTCTTACTCACGCAATAGCAAAAGGCTTACATCGCATGCCTGTAGTCAGCGCTATTGCCCGCGCCTTATCCTGCGTAATCTACACACATCGGACTGCAGCGCAGGAAGCGCTCAGGGAGATCAAGGACGAATGACCACGCCAGGATGGCAGCTTGCCAGGGATGTCGAGTATGGTCAGCAAAACCCGCTTCGGCGGGTTTTTTATTGCCTGCAAAAAGGTGCTCTTCCAACCGCTTTCGAACAGGTGGCCTCAAGCACGTTCAGCGCTAGCGCCGTCACGTTCATTGACAGCGCGTTGAAAATCCATATCGTTATATAGCTAACTATATAGCGATTATGCATGATGAACCTCACTCTGAAAGCTCTTATTCCTTCACGCCTGCTGGGCGTTACACTTGTGTCGCTCCTCTTCTCGACCTCCCCCGCCCATGCGGCTGATGATTTTCGTGTGACCTATGCAGGGTCGATGGGCGTGGTGATGGACAAGTCGCTTGGCCCGGCTTTCGCGCAACGTGAACAGGTCAATTACCAGGGACAAGGCCAGGGCGCCTATGGCATGGCCAACTTGTTGGCGTCCAGGAAAGTGGTAGCGGACGTTTTTGTATCCATCACGCCTGGGCCGATTGCCGTTCTACAAAAGGCCGGGCTGGTCGATACCGCCGAACCGGTCGCCAGTACCAGCATGGTGATCGCCTACAACCCGAAAGGAAAATATGCCGAGGCATTTCGCGCCGCCAGTGAAAATCCGACGCAGGCGACTCCTTGGTGGAAAGTCCTGCAGACACCATCACTGTGCTTTGGCCGCACCGATCCGGTAACCGACCCCCAGGGACAAAACATTATTTTCACGCTGATGCTGGCCAGCCGGTATTACCATCAGCCTGATCTGGCTGAAAAGGTACTGGGCGACACGCGAAATCCGCAGCAGGTATTTGCCGAAGGTGGGCTGCTGACGCGGCTGGAAGCCGGTCAGGTCGACGCAGCCTCCGGCTATGAAAGTGCTACGCGCTCAGCCGGTTTGCCCTATATCAAGTTGCCGGACGAGATCAATCTGAGCAATCCGGCCATGGAGGCAGACTGGTACAACCAGGCCAGCTTCGAGATTACCGACCCGCAAGGCAAGCGCAAGACACTCCATACCCAGCCGCTGGTGTTCTATGCCGCCGTGTTAAAAAACGCACCTCATCCTGAACAGGCTCAACAATTCATTGCGTTCATGAAGAGTCCGGAAGGCCAGGCGCTGTTCGAGAAAAACGGTTATGACCGCCCGAAAGGTGGGTCGATCTGAGTTGAACGCGCTCTGGTTGGGGATGCCGGCGGTCCTTCTGTTGATCATCCCTTTCATGACACTGGTACTGGTCACCCCCTGGTCAGGCTTTCACCTTGCCTATGGCGATGGCCAGGCAGTGGCCGTGTCACTGGGTATGAGCGCTATCTCATTGCCGGTAATCATTCTGCTTGGCCTGCCTCTGGCCGTATGGCTGGCCAGGACTCGATCCGTGTGGCGAGGCGCAGTGGAAATGGCTGTTCTCGTACCGCTGCTGGCGCCGCCCCTGGCGCTGGGTATCCTGTTGGTATCTGCCTACGGAGCCTATGGTTCGCTGGGGGAAGTGCTCTCTGCCATTGGTCTTGAACTCAATAACAACGCAGCCGCCTTTGTCCTGGCACAAATTTACGGCGGACTCCCCTACTTTGTACTGTCGGCTCGCTCGGCATTTGAGCAGGTGCCGGTCGAGACCGAAGAAGCTGGTAGAACGCTGGGGGCCTGTGCCTGGCAGATCTTTCTGCGGCTCACCCTACCCCAGGCAGCCCGCGGGCTGGCCGCTGCACTGGCCATTACTTGGGTAAGGGTGATAGGCGAGTTTGGCATCGTGCTGGTATTTAGCTATTTCCCGCAGGGGATTCCAGTCAAGCTGTTCATCAACCTGCAAAACGAAGGCGTCGACTCGGTATACACCCTGCTGTGGGTTCTGCTGATCACTACCCTTCCCCTCCCACTGTGGTGCGTGATGTGGGCGGGCCGCAGAGGAGCCGCGAGCCACTAGTACAGCGTTCTGCCTGTTGTCCTGAGCGCAATGGTCCGCGCCTTTTAACGGGCAAAAAAAAGCCCCAACAGGTGGGGCAGAAAAAGAAGTCAGGCAGCGAAGGAGGGTGGAAAGCTGCCTGCCTGATCACTGTATCGACACGGTTTGCCAGAGCTTGAGCCGCATTGAGTCAATTATCTGGAAAAAACTCAAACCGCTCCGTGTCCTGGATAGGGCAAGGGCTCGTTGCTCCATAAACTGCGCAGGTCGAATGGCAGGCGTCCGGCAAACTCGGCCACGACTTCAGCCGGTATCCTCTTGCACATCACTTCAAGGGACGCCTTGACGCCGCGCTCGACCGAAATGTCGAGGTTGCGAAAAACGGTTTCCTCGATGCGGCCCAAAAACTCGCTACGGCTTGTAGCCGGACTAGGTGCTGCTGGGCGCCAGTTCTCGAACATGGCCCCCTTCAATGGAATGGGTAGACACTTGGCCAGACGCGCGACCTGATCAGGATCGAGCTGCCGACGGACCGCTTGCAGCGTGCATTGCAAAGAGGTCATGGCAAGACGCCGGTTTCGAGTTCCCATACGCTCATCGACGTCCGCGATCCACTGCAAGGCCTGCTTTACGGACTGGTCCAGCTCTTCAACGTTGATGTGCATCTTACGCTTCCCCTTCCCGAGTGCCGGGCACACCGGTGTCTTCCGGCCAAAGGCTACGCAGCGGCATGGGGAACAGGCTGGCGACCTTGGCGACTTCGTTGGGGTCTATACGCTCATACAGGACACGTAGCACCGACTTGGCCGCCTTGTGCGGATCCAGATCGATTGAGGGCGATACAAGGCTGCTGATCTTTTTCAGGAAGGCGTCCTGGGTGTCTTCCTGGGTGGGTGTGCCCGCCGGATGGAAGTTCTCATAAAAAATACCGCGAATCATGAGGGGCAACTGGGCAGCCAGGTGAGCCGCGTTATCGATTCCGATACGGTCTCGTACCGAAAGCAGTACAGCGCGCAAGGCGTGATAAGCCGTCTGTCGATCAGAAGCGCCCAGGTGCGTGGCGATATCGTCAAGCCACAGGTTCGTTTGCTGAATAGTTCGGTCCAACACCTCGACATTGGATGACATAGAGGTCCTCCTCGTGATTGCAGGATGAATTCGGTTGACCGTGCGTCTGTAACAATGTCGCAACGAAGCGGAGCCCCTGCCGATGACTGGTTTGGACGCCAGTGCGTTGGTCGCATGGCTGGAACATCCCCCTGCCGAGCCCTGTCTCTGATATAGGCATGACCGCACCCTACCGCCCATGGATAAAGGGCCTCACTGCATTCGCGAGGTAACAACCATGAGCGCACCGGCCAGAGAACGACTGCAACGCTTCCTGCGTCGATCATCCACCTCGGATCAACACACGATCGACGTGCTCAGGCGCTATGCAGAACCGCTTCCGGACCTGGAAAGCCCTGATTTTGGCACTCTCTTCGATCGCTACGCCGATGCACGGGTGGTGTTGATCGGCGAAGCCAGTCACGGCACATCCGATTTTTATCGGACCCGCGCCGCTATCACCCGCCACCTGATCGAGCACCATGGGTTTTCGATCGTGGCCGTCGAGGCAGACTGGCCGGACGCCGGCTACATAGATCGCTACGTGCGCGGGCGAACAGACGATGACTGGAAGGCAACGGGCTTCAAGCGCTTCCCCACCTGGATGTGGCGTAATACGGACGTAGAAGCCTTTACACAATGGCTACGCGGTTATAACGAGCAACGAGCCCCTGAAGACCGGGTAGAGTTTCGGGGTCTGGATGTCTACAGCCTGCGCAACTCCATCGCCGAGGTGCTGGATTACCTGGGCAAGACCGATCCGGAATTAGCGAAGCAGGCCCGGGAGCGCTATAGCTGTCTTTCCCGTTGGCAGGACGAGCCGGCTATCTATGGTCATCTGGTAGAGCGCGCCGGAAAGGACTCCTGCGAAGACGCAGTCGTCAACCAGCTGCACAGCCTGCTCTCCACCCGGCTTGAAGAGCTTGCGCAGGATGAAGAAGATCTGTTCAACGCCAAGCAAAACGCTCGAGTGGTCCGGGCGGCAGAGCAATACTATCGGGCGATGTACCGCGGATCGGTCGCCTCTTGGAACCTACGTGATCGACATATGTTCGATACCCTGCAAACCCTTTTGGAGCACCGTGGCCCGGAGGCAAAAGCCATTGTCTGGGCACACAACTCCCATGTGGGCAATGCCGATGCGACTGCTATGGGCTGGCGCGGTGAATTCAATATTGGTCAGCTGTGCCGCAGCGCCTACGAGCGGGAGGCCGTCCTGATTGGTATGGGCACTGATCGGGGAACCGTCGCGGCAGCAGACGACTGGGATGGCGAGATGTATATCAAGCAGGTTCGCCCTTCCCGTCACGACAGCTGGGAACACCGCTTCCTGAAGGCGGGTGTACCGGCGTCTCTTACTGATTGGCGGGACTTCCGGCGAGAGGATCTGCGTGAGGCCTTGGGTGAGCTAAATCTCAACCGCGCCATCGGTGTCATCTACCGGCCTGAAACCGAGCGCATGAGCCACTACTTCGAAACGGTACTGGCCGATCAGTTCGATGCCTTCGTCTGGATTGAGGAAACCCAGGCCGTTACGCCGTTGGGCGACTCGGAAGCGGCAGGTTCGGCAGACGAGACCTACCCGTTCGGCCTGTAACATTCTTTGGCCAGGCGCGACGGCATTCTGCGCTTGGCCAACCTCATGCCGCTCAGCTGCGACGGGCAGCTGTTGCATTCACATAGGTAGCATAGAGTGACTGCCCACCCGTAATGAACAGGCGGTTGCCCTTAGGCCCACCAAATTCCACATTGGACACTGTTTCCGGCAGATGCAGGGTAGCCAGTGGCTGACCTTCAGGCGAAAAGACGCGAACACTGTTGTTAGCCGCGTCCCCTGCCCAGCTGCACCAGAGATTGCCATCGCTATCGCAGCGGAATCCATCGATTACACCGTTCTTTGCATCGATCAGGACACGCCCCCCATCAAGCTTGCCGCCCTCGCCCACATTAAACGCCCGCAGGTGGCAGGGCTTGACCGGATCACCGCCGCCAGCCGTATCACTGACATACAGGCGCTTGCCATCGGGTGAGAACGCGATACCGTTCGGACGCTGGAAATCTCCCACGGCCACCTGGGCCTCGCCACTTTGTGGATCGATGCGATAGACATTGGTCGGCAGCTCAAAGTCTGCCTTATGGCCTTCGTATGCCCCCAGGATTCCATAGCCCGGATCGGTAAACCAGACGGCGCCATCAGCCGCAACGACCACATCGTTCGGCGCGTTGAGCTTTTTGCCCTGGAACGCGTCCAGCAGTACCGTGATTGTGCCGTCATGCTCCAGGCGAGTTACCCGACGACTGTCGTGCTCACAGCTGATCAGCCGTCCTTCCCGGTCACGCGTATGGCCATTGGCATTATTGGACTGGGCGCTATACACCGTGACGCGACCGTCATCCTCATTCCAGCGCAGGATTCGCCCGGTAGGAATGTCACTGAAGAGAAGACAGCGCCAATCCGCCATCCATACGGGGCCTTCCGTCCAGCGACCGCCGCTCCAGAGGCGCTCTACCATCGCATTGCCCAGCCGCCCGGTAAATGCCTTGTCATGAATCTCCCAGGCAGGATCAGGCATGACGGTAGCCGGTGTCCCGTTCCAGTCACGGGTGAGGCCAAACGGATCGCCGGAGGGGGGATTGGTAGCTGCCAGCGCACTGCCAGCCGCCAGCGCTGCGGCCGAGGTGAGTGAAACAGTAAGAAATTCGCGACGCGCGAAAGCCATTCTGCATTCCTTATTGTGATTGTTAGAGGAAGTCGTCAAACGCCCACCCTAGAGAGGACGAAGCAAATAGTCTGACTAAAGAACTGTAGAACAGCGCGATATAAATGCCATCCTTTCAACAGCATTTCGCCAACCATCCCTCATTACAACTCAAGTTTTCCGCCTTCCAGTCGATGTATGACGAAGGGTGAGTAATGGGCGTAACTCAGCTAAACGATGCCCTACGCCCACTAAATACGTTTGATTACTCATGCTAGAGCGATGCTGTTCAGACCTCGCTCACCTTTATTTCAGGGACACACCATGGCCTGGTTTGCCAATGCAAGACTTGCAACAAAGTTGCTAATTGCCTTTCTTTTATGCGCACTGATCACCTTGGCGGTCGGCCTGTTGGGCAAACAGAACATCGACTCGCTATCCGATGATCTGGACAACGCGATCCACAACGATCTGGCCTCGGTACTGGCGGTCAATACGCTCTTCCGAAACGTCATTGCCCATAATCGCGATCTCTACAAAGTGCTGGCACTCAAGGCCACGAATGCGGAGCCCGCCGAAGTTCAAATAGCCCTGGACTCGCTGAAAGAGAACGGCGGGACGGTTGATAAAGCATTCGTGGATTATCGAGCGACCCCTCTGGATGGCGAGGAAAAGGCCGAAGGCGACAAATTTGCCAACGATTGGCCCGCCTATACTGCCAGCGTGGACAAAGTCATCTCGGCACTGAGTCGGGGGGAGCTTGAGACCGCTGTGAAGATAACCAACAGCGAGACCTATCCGGCTTATCGCAAGGCTGTTGGCGAGCTGAAGAACATTCTGTCCATCAATATCAAGCAGAGCGAAGAAAGTGCCGCCGATGCGATGCATACGCAGAAAAGCGCCAACCTAACGCTGCTCATGGGCATTATCATCGCCTTCTTCCTGGCCATTGGTCTGGGTCTTCTGATCACTCGCATGATTACTCGCCCGCTGCACTCGGCGGTGGATAGCGCCAAGCGCATTGCCCAAGGAGATCTGACCCAGCATATTCAGGCTCATACCCAGGATGAGACCGGTCAGCTACTGG
This sequence comes from Pseudomonas sp. HPB0071, assembly GCF_000478505.2. Classification (NCBI taxonomy): domain Bacteria; kingdom Pseudomonadati; phylum Pseudomonadota; class Gammaproteobacteria; order Pseudomonadales; family Pseudomonadaceae; genus Pseudomonas; species Pseudomonas sp. HPB0071. The sequence goes on from NZ_KI517367.1 coordinate 1,258,099, forward strand.
TGGCACTGTCCAACATGCAGGGCAGCCTCAAGGACACCCTACAGGAAATTGCCCATGCCTCCCATCAGCTGGCATCGGCAGCCGAAGAGCTCAGTGCAGTAACCGAGGAAAGCACCCAAGGACTGACTCGCCAGAATGACGAGATCCAGCAGGCCGCCACGGCAGTCAACGAGATGACCGCCGCGGTGGAAGAAGTGGCACGTAACGCTGTTTCGACGTCCGAAGTTTCCCAGGCGACCAGCCAGGACGCCATGACCGGCCGCCATCAGGTACAGGAAGCCGTAACGGCCATCAATGTCATGACATCGGAAATCACCACCTCCACTGACAAGGTTGGCACATTGGCTGGTCAGGTGCGCGATATCGCCAAGGTGCTGGACGTGATCCGTGCCATCGCCGAGCAGACCAACCTATTGGCACTGAACGCCGCGATCGAGGCGGCCCGTGCCGGTGAGCAGGGTCGTGGTTTCGCCGTGGTAGCCGATGAAGTGCGCGCGCTGGCTCATCACACACAGGCCTCCACCGGAGAGATTGAAAGCATGATCAGTACGGTACGCGCCGGGGCGGATCAGGCGGTAGAAGCCATGGTGAAGAGCCAGTCGCTGGCCACTAACACCCAAAGCCTGGCGATTGCTGCCGGCGATGCGCTGACCCGGATCACCGAAGGTGTATCGCAGATCAACGAGCGCAACCTGGTAATTGCCAGTGCGTCCGAAGAGCAGGCCCAGGTCGCCCGGGAGGTCGACCGTAATCTGGTCAACATCCAGGACCTGTCGGCCCAGACTGCCGCAGGGGCTAACCAGACCAGCGCCTCAAGCCAGGAACTGTCCCGTCTGGCGACGTCTTTCAACACCATGGTGGCACGATTCAAGCTGTAACGCGGTAATACTGGAAAGCCCGCTCCGGCGGGCTTTTTCATGCGCGGTACTTTTTAGCAGGCAAACAAAAACCCCGCCTAAGCGGGGTTTTCTGACCGGACTCAATGTCCTTATCGAGTTTGCCATCCTGGCTCGGTCATCATCCTTGACCTTCGTATGAGCGCGTCCTGCGCTGCTGTCCGATGTGTGTAGATTACGCACAAGCCCGGCGGCGTCATAGCGCCAACTGTGGTAATGCTGTGTAAGCCTTTTGCTATACCGCTGTAGGACATGGCAACGGCTTTCGAAATATTCCCTGGCGATCGGTGGTCTGCTGTAAGGTATCCCTTGATGTTTCAGGAGTCCCTTTATGGCCATGAACACCACCTATGCTGCGCAGGAGCCCAGCCGCAATGAGGTTGATGCGCTCGAAGGTGCCACGCTCATCGAGTTCGGCGCGCCCTGGTGCGGCTTCTGTCGGGCCGCACAACCCTTGATTGAGCAGGCCTTCCAGGATCACCCAGCTATTCGTCATCTCAAGATCGAGGATGGCAGCGGCCGGCGACTAGGCCGCTCCTTCAAAGTCAAGCTCTGGCCTACGCTGATCTTCTTTCGAAACGGCCAGGAAGTCTCTCGTCTGGTGCGTCCTGCCAGCACCGACGATATCCGGCAGGGCCTGGCGGGCATTGATCAGTGACTGGCAAGCAAGGCGAAAGCACCCTTCGCCTTGCCGCCCGGCTAATGAGCCCCTGGTACCACCGAGTCGATAAACTGCTGCCGGAAGGATGCTTTGGGATCGAGCCGAAGCTCATTCGCATTAATGACGCCTGCCAGCCGCAACGTGACCCCGTCGTCCGGATCCTGTGGGTCATCCTGATCAGTCAGTTTGGCCGCCACACTGGCGATGCCTTCCTTCAGAGTGCCCAAGACGCCTTTTTCCTTTACGTCCTTTTCCAGCGAAACCATTTTGAGGTTTTCGTACCGGGGCTTCGTATAGGCCGTGAAGTTACCCTGTTGCGCCGAGACGTGTGTTCGTGAAGACAGCGTGCCCTGCTCGACATCGATATTGGCATAAGCCCGGAAAAAATCATTCAGCCGACTGAGCGGCAAATCATCGATTGCACTATCCATCTCAAACGTCGGGTTGGGCGACAGACCATCCAGACGCAGGCGGGTCGTCATGCTGCCGGCCCCCATGGGATTACCCGTCATTTCTGATTCTGCCCAGAGCGGATCATCGACATTGTCTGCATTGGCCAGATTACGAGTAACCGACTCTATATTACTGATGTAAAGCGTCACGGGGCGTTCTGGACGCTTGTCGATCAATTGAATTATTCCATCATGGATTTCCGACTGGTTAGGCGGTAGCGGCGATAAGGCATCGACCTGTTGCAACCAGCTCGAATCGATTCCAGTCTGACTATGACTTTCGCTGTCTGCCAGTACAAAGGTCAGCACCGGGCGATACATGTGCATCAGTCCCACAGGTTTTGCATCGACAAACTTTCCCCATTGGGTCCAGCTATCGATGCGCTCAGCTTCGAAGAACGGCTCCGGCACTGCACCGTTGGACTTTTCGATCCGAACGTTTTTGAGCGTGTAGCCCCCTTTCAACAGGCTGACGTCCACGTCTTCGATAGTGGCTCGATACCCCGGTATTTCGTTGAGCGTCTGCTCTACGTAGCGGTGGATACCATAAGGTGCTGCCAGTCGCGCCAGGACAAGCACGGCGACTACAATAAGCAGCACAGGAAGCGTTTTATCAGACGTACGTTTCATGAAACCTCTAGCAGACAGTCATCATGCGGTAAGCACTAGACCCGCAGGAGTCGCCTGAAATTTGTCTGGCCAGACGACCGGCATGGCTTGAAAACGGGAAAACGCCTTGATTCAACGTGTTTTATGACAAGCGAGACGCTAACTACTTCGCACCTGAAGCAGGTCAATGCAACTCTTGCATTGAAAAGAACCTAACAACATCACCTATACAGACGGCCACGGCGGCCGCTCTCCCTACTTCATGGAGAATTCGATGAAAGCTGTTCAGATTCACTCCTATGGCGATGCCAGTGTCCTTACCTATACCGACGTGGAAAAGCCGACCCTGAACCCCGACGATGTATTGATTCGTGTGGTGGCTTCCTCGGTCAATCCCGTCGACTGGAAAATCCGCCAGGGTTATCTGAAGGACATGCTGCCCTACGACCTGCCTGTGACCCTGGGCTGGGACGTTTCCGGCATCGTTGAAGAAGTCGGTGCGAGCGTTACTCGCTTCAAGAAAGGCGATGCGGTCTATTCCCGCCCGGACATCAAGCGCAATGGCACCTACGCCGAATACATTGCGGTGCGCGAAAGCGAAGTGGCCTGCAAACCCAAGACGCTGTCCCATGCCGATTCCGCCTCCCTGCCCCTGGCCGGTATCACGGCCTGGGAAGCTATCGTGCATGTGGGCCAGACCCAGCCGGGTCAGAAGGTGCTGATTCATGCAGCCTCAGGCGGCGTCGGCACACTGGCTGTACAGCTGGCCAAATGGCGCGGCGCCCAGGTGATTGCCACTTGCTCCGAAAAGAACCGCAAGCTCGTCGAATCCCTGGGTGCTGATCAGGTCATCGACTACAAGAGCCAGAACTTCCAGGAGATCGTAAAAGACGCCGATCTGGTCTTCGATACCTTGGGTGGTGATGTGCAGGAAGCTTCTTTTAGCGTTCTCAAGCCCGGCGGCATCCTGGTCTCCATTGTCGCGCCGCCATCCGAGGAAAAGACCAAAGCCCATAACATACGCAGTGCGTTCATCTTTATCGAACCCAATGCCGAAATCCTGCAGGAGCTGGCTCGTCTGGCAGACAGCGGTCACTTGCGTCCGGTTGTCTCTGCTGAATTTGGCTTAAAAGATATCGCCAAAGCGCACGCAGCAAGCGAGTCGGGCCGTACAGTAGGCAAGATCGTCATTCACGTCGGTCAGCCCTGATCCCACTGCTGGACGCAGGCCACGCTGCGTCCAGTCCTTTCATGGTAGTTTCATACCGTTCCCTCCCCGACCCGTCTATTCTTTCCCCTCAGCATTGCTGAAACAGCTCGATCCCGTCTAAACCAAGGCATACAGGCATTTTGCCTTGATTAAACCTGGCACAACTTTTTCATAGACCCCAGCTCTCTTGGATGAGAACAACAAAAGGAGCGGATCAGGCACCAACACGGTTCCTTTTCTGTTTTGGCGGACTTGAACGAGTCCAGACAAGTGCACGGTAGAGACTCAAAAGGTCTGTACCCGGGCGCTTCGGATATGAGGAATACCCTCGCTATGTTCGATGTGACTGCGTCTTTGCAACAACGCTTCGACTTACTTCACAGTCGCGCTGACACCTGGTCCCTGCGTTATGTCAGCGAAACCACCCATGCCTTGAGCGTCACCCGAAATGTCATCGATCCGCCCTTCTTCCAGAGGGACGAAGGCGCAATGGTCTATGTTCGCCTGGATGGGATCGAGACCTATGCAGCAACCTCGGACCTCACCGTAGCGGGTCTTCAAAAAGCCCTCAAGCAGGCCGAGCAGTATGCCCAGGTACTGGCCCGGCATAGCCTGATCGACTTTACCGATATGCCGGTGGCCACGGCCAGGGCGGATTACTTTTCGCCCAACCTGGACAAGGCCTTTCCCGATACCCGCGAATGGCTCGACATCCTGACGGCGGAGTCTGCTTCCGTTCCGGGCAACGAGCGCTTCGTGGATTGGTCCGCCCAGCTCAACATTGTCGAGACCGAGCAGATCTACCTGAACAACCACGGCGCCTGCGTACGGCAGGCCCAGCGGTTTCTCTTCCCCGACATGCACGTTACCGCCTATGACGGCACCGATACACAGACCCGTACCCTCGGCTTTGGCCGCTTGGGTCAGCAAGGCGGTCGGGAAGCGGTGGAGCGCATCGGGTTGATCGGCTGCGCACCGCGCCTGGCCGATGAGGCGCTGCAATTGCTGCTCGCGCCGAACACGCCCAATGAGACGCTTGATCTGTTGCTGATGCCCGATCAGATGATCCTCCAGATTCATGAGTCCATCGGTCATCCGCTGGAGCTGGATCGCATCCTGGGCGATGAGCGTAACTATGCGGGAACGAGCTTTGTCACACCCGACATGTTCGGAAGTTACCGGTACGGCTCCGAGCTGCTCAACGTAAGCTTCGATCCCGATATTCCCGAGGAGATTGCCAGCTACAGCCATGACGATGATGGCAGCCCGGCGCGTAAGGCGTTGTTGATTGAAGACGGTATTCTCAAGCGACCCTTGGGGGGTGCACTTTCACAGCGACGCAGTGGCATGGCAGGCGTCGCAAACAGCCGGGCCTGCAGCTGGAACCGTCCTCCCATCGACCGGATGGCCAACCTGAACGTTGAAAATGGCGACCAGTCCCTTGCGCAGCTGATCGCCGGGATCGAGCAGGGTGTGCTCATGGCCAGCAACCGCTCCTGGTCCATCGACGACGCACGTAACAAATTCCAGTTTGGCTGCGAATGGGGGCAGATGATCGAGAATGGGCAGCTCACTCATGTTGTGAAGAACCCCAACTACCGCGGCGTTTCCGCTCAGTTCTGGCGTAGCCTGTCGGCCGTAGGCGATGCCTCGACCCGAGAAGTCATGGGTACCGCTCATTGTGGCAAGGGTGAGCCCAACCAGGCTATTCGGGTCGGCCATGCGAGTCCCGCCTGTGTGTTCAGCCACGTCGATATATTCGGAGGAGAAGGCTGATGACTATAACCCCACTCGCCTCCACCGAAAAACCGGCCGATGTCTTCGCAGCCCTAGTGGACTGGTTGCGTACCGCCGTATCAGCTGAAGAACACTTCACGCTCTGGTACAGCGCTGAAGCATCCGATTTTGTCCGCTTCAATCATGCCAAGGTCCGACAGGCCGGCCATGTTCAACAGGCGGAGGCAACACTCAAGCTGATCCAGGGTGAGCGCCATGCCAGCTTCAAAGTAACGCTATCAGGTAACCCTGCGGCCGACCGCAGCGCCCTGCAGGATGCATTGGCTTCATTGCGCAAACTCGTGGCGGCCCTGCCGGCAGATCCCTATTTGCTGATGGATACCAGCCCCTGGCGCAGTGAAAACATTCAGTCGGGTAATCTTGCCTCAGCAGGGGGAATCGCCGAGCAGGTCAGCACACTGGCGGGTGCTCAGGACCTTGTAGGCTTCTATGCCGGCGGCCCTGTCTATCGCGGCTTTGCCAGCTCATGGGGTAGCCTGGGTTGGCACGAAGCCAGCAGCTGCACCTTTGACTGGAGCCTTTTCGAGCCGAAGGGCAATGCCGTCAAATCCATGTATGCCGGCACTTCCTGGGATCGCGAACAGGTAGCCGCACAGATGGACAGCGCCCAGCGTCAGCTTGCGCACTTCAACAAGCCAATCCGGCAGCTTTCGCCCGGTGAGTACCGTGCATACCTTGCTCCAGCGGCCTTGAACGAGGTGGTAGGCCTGCTGAATTGGGGCAGTTTTTCTGCTCGGCAACTGGCAACCAAGCGGAGTGCACTGCAAAAACTGCACAGTGAACACATGCTGCTCAGCCCATTGGTAAGCTGGACGGAGCAGGCATCTGGCTCACTGGCTCCTGCGTTCAACCCGGCCGGGTTCCAACGGCAGGACCAGCCGCTCGTCGAGGCTGGCAGGATGGTTGGCCAGCTCGTCAGCCCGCGCAGTGCACGTGAGTACGGTCTGACGCAGAACGGCGCTGGCAATGGCGAAAGCTCACAATCGCTGGTGATGAAAGCTGGGGATCTGGCTGATGACGCCATTCTGAAAACCCTGGATACCGGGCTGTATATCGGCAATCTCTGGTACCTGAATTATTCGGATATCACCGTGGCTCGTCTGACCGGCATGACGCGCTTTGCCTGTTTCTGGGTAGAAAATGGAGAGATCGTCGCGCCAGTCAGTACGATGCGCTTTGATGACAGCGTCTTCAATTTCCTGGGCTCCAGCCTGGAAGCCGTGACCCAACGGCGCGACCTGTGCGTCAGCGACAGCACCTACGGTCAGCGACATACCGACTCAACCCTGTTGCCCGGCGTTTTGACCAGCCGATTCACGCTCACGCTCTAGCTTATCCCCGCCTTGCCCGGTCGCCTCCTCCCATAGCAGGTAACCGGGCCGTTTTCGCTGTGATTGTTGCTGATCTTTCGACTTAGCCAGGACTATCCGATGTCTGACGATCCCGCTGAACCCCTGACGATTCCACCCGGCACGCCGCGGGCGTTTATCTGGCATTACAACCGGCTGTATCCTGGCTGGAATATAGCCATCGTTCTGCTGCAACTCTGTGCAGCGGCCTGTACCACACTGATTCCCTATGCCATCGGTGAAATCACCGGCGCTGTCAGCCAGGGACTTTGGAGCAGCACCGATGTACTGGAGGCCTGCCTGCCCTACCTTCTGCTGCTGGCCGGATTGGCATTAGGTGAAATGCTGTTCTCACGCACCATGAGTATCTGCATGATCATTGTGCGGCCGATGCAGAAACGCCGGGTCACCGGCGATCTTTTCGCCTATCTGCAACAGCACTCCCACCGCTATTTCAGCGAACGGTTTGCTGGTAGTCTGTCCCAGCGCATCAGTGAAGCCAGCGTGGGACTGCTCGAAATCAACTATATGGCCGTGGTGGAGCTTATGCCGATTGCGGTGACACTCATCGGCTCGCTATTGTTGCTGGCTACAGCGTCCGTCTGGTTGAGCCTGAGCCTTTTGGCCTGGATGCTCATCTATGTCACGGCGTCCTATCAGATGGCCAGACGTGCCCAAGTGTTTGCCCATGCCCATGCGGAAGCACGCAGCACCACCTCCGGCAAAGTAGTCGATGCTGTCACCAACCTGAGCAGCGTTCGGCTTTTTGCCAGAAACCAGTATGAGCGGCAGTACCTGGACCGTTATCTGTCCCGGGAAAAGCAGGCGGCCCGTCGCTCGTTCTTCTTCATGGAACGGGTACGCTGGTTTCAGGATGCCATGGCTTTAGTTCTGCGGCTGGGCCTGATCATTCTGGCTTTGTATCTTTGGCACATAAAGCGAATCGATGTCGCTCAGTTCGTCATGGTCGCCAGCCTTGGCTTATTGATCGTGGCCAACGCCAAATACCTGAGTTATCAGTTCCTGCACTTTTTTGAGTCGAGCGGCAATATTCAGAACAGTGTTGATACCTTAATAAAACCCCATGAATACCCGGACCGAGAAACGGCACAGGACATAAAAATCGAGCGCGGCGATATTGAGCTTGAAAATGTGACGTTTGGATATTCGGCCACCCACCCCATACTCCAAAACTTCTCACTCAAAATACCGGCCGGACAACGCGTGGGAATAGTAGGGTATTCCGGCTCAGGAAAGTCCACATTATTAAACTTGTTACTTCGCCTATATGAACCGCAAGAGGGCAATATCCGAATTGACGGCATTGAAATACGCGACATGACATATGAGTCGCTTTACCGACAAGTAGGTCTCATTCCCCAGGAGCCTGGTTTATTTCATCGCACGTTGAGTGAAAACATCGGATATGGAAAAGAAAAAGCCAAACAGGATGATATTGAAATAGCGGCACGCCGTGCACATGCCCATGATTTCATTAAACACATGGAGCAGGGTTATGAAGCATTGGTAGGTGAGCGTGGCGTTAAACTCTCCGGCGGGCAACGGCAACGTATCGCCATTGCCCGGGTACTTATAAAAAACGCTCCGATTCTCATTATGGATGAAGCGACATCCAGTCTTGATTCGGAGACGGAGCGCCTTATTCAAAACAGCCTTGATGAAATCATGGGTAATAAGACCGTTCTGGTCGTTGCACATCGTCTATCCACCATTGCCCACTTGGATCGAATCCTGGTGATGGATAAGGGGCGAATTATCGAAGACGGCAGCCACCATGAGCTCCTGGCCAGGAAAGGTGCCTACGCCAGGCTTTGGGCCCATCAGGCAAATGGTAGCTTTGGTGTGGAAATCACAGCGACCGAGGATGAAGTCGCCTCGGTAAAGTAATACGTCCTGCAAGCTTCCCTTCCGCTTAACCGTGCCTTAGCCAAGGCGCGGTTCGTTTATAACCTCATCACTACTTATTTTAATTAGTTATCAAACGATGCGGCATACTCACAATTTGATGAACAAAACTTAATGACCAACCAGTCACATCGAGGACACTTATCATTAATTTATAAAATATTTAATAAGTTATTAAATAGCTTCAGTTTAGTCTCACCCTTCCTGCTCTAAAAAAGAGATAACCGCACACAAACAGTGCAGTTACACAACAAAAAATGTATCTGAGTTGACACCAAAAAGTCGCTTGACCGTATAAATGTTCCAATTTTGCGACCATTCAGCAGCCATTCAGAAATTTGATACATTTCCGTTACATTGGCACATGCATTGCTCAGTAAAAGACGTTGATGATTCTCACCAACCCGCTGGGAATTAAGATGAAAACAACAACGCCGTACTTATCGGATTGCCTCAATGTGCTGAACGCACTTTTGGTAACTAAGGGCCAAAAGCCCTGTTCGACTGATGCAGCCAATACTACAACGTAAGCAACGTCCTAACTAATTACGACGCGCTGTTACTTGGAGCGGGCCTTTATTGGCTCGATGGCTTCGTGTTGTCGATTTAATGCAGAGGACGTTTGATGGGTAATGCTGTTACTAAAGTTGAAGCCGGAGGGCTTCATACCAATAAGGCGAGCCAAACTCAGGTATTAGATATACCGTTCAAACCGAACCGTTCTTCGTTACGTAGTGTATCGCGTCGAGACTTATCGCTATTGGCAGGGTTATCTCTTCTGCTTCATGGCGGTATCTGGTGGTACATCAATAACGCGCCGGCTGAACAACTGGAAACACCACCCAAGATCCCCGAAATGGTCGTGGAATTTTCCAGCCCTACGCCGCCTGCGCCGGAGCCGCCCCCTCCTCCGCCACCACCTCCACCGCCGCCGGAACCCGAGCCGCCCAAGGTCGAGGAGCCTGCGCCGCCACCGGTGGACGAGAATGCCGTCAAGCCACCGCCCAAGCCCGAGAAGCCAAAGCCCAAGCCGGTTGAAAAACCCAAGCCCAAGCCTAAGCCCGTGCAAAAGCCTACACCGCCTGCGCCACCCGCGCCGCCGCAGCCAACCCCTGCGCCACCGGCTCCCAAAGCGCCGCCTGCCCCGCCCGCCCCACCGGCGCCGGTCAAGGAAACCGCTGCGGTGTCAGGCCTCGCCAGTCTGGGTAATCCGCCGCCTGAATACCCCTCGCTGGCATTGCGCCGGGGCTGGGAAGGCAGCGTCACCCTGCGCATCCGCGTCCTGCCCAATGGGCGTGCTGGTAGCGTGGATGTGACCAGGTCTAGCGGCAAGAAGCAGCTGGATGATGCAGCGGTAGAAGCGGTACGCGGCTGGAAATTCATACCGGCCAAGCGCGGCGACACGCCTATCGAAGGCTTCGCCACACAGACCATTGATTTCAAGCTGCCTCAATAACCAACGGCCGCTTGTACCGACAAGACGATTTACGAGGGTAACGATATGAACAGCTCACTGACTTCCTTGATTGTTCCCGGCGTACTTTGGGCGCTGATTCTGTTTTCCGTAGTGACCTGGGCGATCCTGCTCATCAAGGGTATCCAGCTCACCAAGCAGAAAGGCGAGAACAAGCGCTTCCAGAAAGCCTTCTGGGCGGCGCCGGATCTGCTCACCGCCGCCGAGCACTCCTCGCAATACCCCGGCGCGCTGGCTCGTATCGCCAACAGCGGGTTTGCCGCACTGGTCACCACCGAGTCCCCCAAGAATACCCAGCAGCTGGCCCAGACCATCAACCGATCGGATCGCCTGGAACGTAACCTGCGCCAGCAGATCCAGAAGGAGCGGCGTGCGCTGGAAAGTGGCCTGGCGATTCTGGCCAGTATCGGCAGTACCTCGCCCTTCATCGGCTTGTTCGGCACCGTATGGGGCATCATGGAAGCCCTGCAAAGCATCGGCGCTTCCGGCTCCGCCAGCCTTGAAACCGTGGCAGGCCCTATCGGTCATGCCCTGATCGCGACCGGTGTGGGGATTGCCGTCGCGGTTCCTGCGGTACTGGTCTACAACTTTTTCCTGCGCCGCCTGAAGCTGGCCGCCGCCCTGATGGAAGACTTCGCCCACGACTTTGACAGCCTGGCCCAGCGCAGCGCCTTTGTGGTGACCCGCCAGCCGATATCCCACACCGCCGCTGACATGAGGGAGGCTAGCTAATGTCCTTTTCAACCCAAGACAGCGATGAAGTACTGAGCGAGATGAACGTCACGCCCCTGGTGGATGTGATGCTGGTACTGCTCGTGGTGTTCATCGTGACGGCGCCGCTGATGACCAATGCCATCAAGGTCAACCTGCCCAAGACCGACGCCGTCGCTCCGGCCGAGCAGAAGGACCCGGTGATCGTCAGTGTAGACAAGGACGGCAAGTTCTATCTGGACAAGTCCGAGCTGCAACCCGAACTCCTGGAGACCAGCCTCAAGGATGTGAAAGCCAAGGACCCGGAAGTGCGCGTCCGGCTGCAAGCCGATGAAGGCGTGAATTATGGACAGGTCGCCAAGGCCATGGCGTCCATTGAACGTTCGGGAATCACCCGCATCGCGGTCATGACCTCCCGCTAGATCCCCCGCTGTACAGCCGTCCCGCTTGCGCTTGCGTAAGCGGGTTGGGGAACGGCTGCTTCAAAAAAGAGAAATCGCCCGGGAAGGCACAACCCACCGGCGCGCAGGCGGCCCATAAAGCCACATAAACAACGCCTCACCTTTGGGGATGAAAGAGTGATGATGAGAGATATAGCCAAACCGTTTGCTCCCACTCCGCTCGCCGCGGCCGTGCATCGGTATCGATTCATACCGTTGTGCCTGGCCCTTGGCGTAGCACCGTTGGTCCATGCGCAGCAGGCGACGGAAGAGGAAGCGCCTGATTCGACCGCAGCTGCTGTTGCTGCTCCAGCCGTAGCACCTACCGCTGCGGCAGGAACAACGCAACTCGAAAGAGTGGAAGTCACCGGTACAGCGGTACGTCGCGTAGATGCAGAAACCGCTGTCCCTGTGACAATCCTACGCTCGGAGCAATTGAGGAAAGAAGGCGTTAACACGACTGAAGAGCTGCTAACACGCATCGTTGCCAGTCAGTCTACCCAGAGCTCTAGCCAATCGGTAGGCTCTAGCACAGGGGGAGCCTCATTTGCCGACTTGCGTGGCATTGGCTCCAACAAGACGCTGATTCTGCTTAACGGACGACGTCTGGCCAACAACGCCATCGATGCATCGGCCGTTGACCTGAATACTATTCCCTTTGCTGCTATTGACCGCGTGGAAATTCTGCGTGACGGCGCCTCTGCATTGTACGGTACCGATGCCATCGGTGGCGTAATCAACTTTATTACCAAAAAAAGTATTACCGAAGGACAGGTTAGCGCCAGCTTTGATAGCCCTACTCACTCTGGCGGAGGTGAAAGCCGGTCCTTTGACGGTAGTTGGGGTTTTGGTGACCTGGACAATGATAATTTTAATGTCTTTGGTGTTTTCAACTACGACAAGCAGAATAATCTTTCAGCGGCGGATCGCTCCTTTACCAAGGACTACGAGCCTGGACGTGGATTGAGTAGTACCTCTGGTACGACCTATCCGGCTAACTATGGTCAGAACGGCAACTACACTAACCCCTTGGCTACTGCCGGTTGCAATGGGCCAAACCAGATCAACCCTGGTACTGGAACTTGCCGATTCAGCACACGAAACTACATCGATGCCGTTCCAGAGACTGAAAAAACATCTTTCTTCGGTAAGGCTTCTACTAAGTGGGCGGAAGATCAAACTGCCAGCGTGGATTACTTCTGGGCTCGCAATGACAATACCACCACTATTGCGCCTGCACCGCTCACTGATATCTCAGTGAATCCGGGTACAGCCTTTTATCCTGGCAATGGCATCACGCCGCTGACTCCTGGCTTTGCTCTCGACCCGACTCAGCCTGTTGATGTGAACTGGCGAGAGTCGGCAGCCGGTGCGCGTATCCAAAAGGATCAGAACACCAGCCAACGTCTGCAGCTGACATTTGACGGTAACGTCGGAGGCTGGGATTACAACATTGGTACCTCCTACAATGAAAATAAGGTTATCAGCAGCCTACGTGGCGGCTATCTAAATGATGATTTGGTTACCGAAGGCATAGCTAATGGCATCCTTAACCCTTTTGGAGAGCAAACTCAGGAGGGGATTAACTTCATTAATAACGCTGGCGTACATGGCGACTACCAGACGGCCGTAGGTCGCGTAAAAGCGATTGATGGACGCATCAGTCGTGAAATCGGTGATTGGTTCGGAGCAGGCCCTGTAGGTCTAGCACTTGGAGGTGAATTCCGTAAAGAAGAATTCCATAGCGACGTCGAGCCATTTGCAGGTTTGGTTGACAGCCTGGGGGTTGACCCTGACTCCAGCGTTTCAGGTGATCGTAACGTCAAGGCTCAGTATGCCGAGATTAACGTTCCCGTTCTGGAATCACTAGAACTAGGCGCAGCTATTCGTCACGATAAATACAGCGATGTAGGTAGCACAACCAATCCGAAATACAGCTTCCGCTTCCAACCGATTCGTGAACTGGTTGTTCGTGGTGCCTATAGCGAAGGCTTCCGTGCACCTTCACTATACGAGCTGTATAACCCTAACTACACGACCTTCACATCTGGCTTTTATGATGATCCACGCCTCTGTCCGGGTGGTACGCCTATTGCCGGTGCCAACCCTGGTCGCGATTGTAGCCAGCAGTTCCGCAACCGTACTGGCGGCAACGAAGATCTCTCGCCAGAGAAAGCGCGTAACGTGACGTTGGGCTTTGTTTACCAGCCAGTCCGTAATTTATCAGTAGGCTTGGACTTTTATTGGATCAAGATTTCCGATCAGATCGCCGAATTTCCAGAGTCCTCTGTATTTGACAACCCAGATAGCTATGCTGATCGCTACATTCGCAATCCGGATGGCTCGCTTCAGTATATCCAAACTGGTTTGGCTAACTTGGGTAAGGTCAAGACTAGCGGCATAGACGTAACACTGGATTACCGATTCCCTGCAACCGCCTACGGCAACTTTGGCTTATCCATGCAGGGTACTTACGTTGATCGATATGACTATCAGGAAACCATCAACGGTGCTTACTTTGACAACGTAGGTGACTTCCAGGGTATCGGTGTTATTTCTCGCTGGAAACACTCTCTGACCGGCAGTTGGAGCAAGGGTCCGTACCGTGCCTCTTTAACCAACCGCTTCCAGACGGGCTACCGCGATTACGATCCGGAAACCCATAACCGAGTGTCGTCCTACTCTGTATGGGATCTCTCAGCCGGTTACACCTGGAGCAAATCTCTGGACATCGACGTAGGCGTGAAGAATCTGTTCGATCGCGACCCGCCCTTCTCGAACCAGGCATACACCTTCCAGAGCGGCTACGACCCCCGCTACACCGACCCACTTGGCCGCACGCTGTTCACCCGTGCGACCTATCACTTCTAACCTCTTTGTCTGTCTCCAGCCGCCTTGGCTGGAGACAGGTATGCTTCAGGACAGGACGGTATAACCACTCGTGCAGGCCCTTGCCAGTATCCCCTATCAATTAAGGTTGATTGCCTGGACCGAGCGTCAACGCGTGTCGTTCATAAGGAGTGAAGCGGTGTTTTCAACAGGGTCGATCCACACGTACAGCCGCTTGATGGTACTGCTTGTTTCCTGCCTCGTTTCATCGGCGTTATTGGCTACGCCCCACAGTTACATGACAGTCTATGGCGACCCGCCCAAGTACCCTGAGGGCTTTAAGCATTTCGACTATGTGAATCCCGACGCGCCCAAAGGAGGCTCGCTCAGACGCTCAGCCAAATCGATCGACCGTTTCAACTTCCTGCTGCCCTATCTAGACAAGGGCACTGGCGTCGACCAGATCAATGCCTGGGTCTACGAGCCGCTGGCCTATCGCTCGCTGGACGAGCCCTATACGGTGTATGGCCTGATTGCCGAACAGATGGAGCGCGACCCGGAGAACCGTTGGGTACGCTTCTTTCTCAACCCCAAGGCACGCTTTCATGACGGTATGCCCGTTCTGGCTGAGGATGTTCGCTTCACTTTCGAGACCTTGATGACCAAGGCGAGCCTGAGCTTTCGGCAGCTGTATGGTGACGTAAAAGACGTCACCATTGAAAGCGACCGGCAGATCCTTTTTACCTTCAAGACGAACGAAAACCGCAGTCTGGCGCTGGATCTAGCGTCCATGCACATCCTGCCAGCGCACTGGTGGAAAGACCGGGACTTTGCCAACGGTAACGGCTTTGAGCCGCCGCTGGGGAGCGGACCTTACAAGGTCTCGCACGTCGATCCGGGCCGTACCGTCGCATTCGAGCGCGTCAAGGACTGGTGGGCAAAGGATCTGCCGGTGACGCGAGGCCTGTACAATTTCGACATGCTCACCGTCGACTTCTTTGCCGACACCGATGTCGCCCGCGAGCTCCTGCTGGCCGGCGCGTACGACTACAACCGCGAGTACTCCGCCACAGGCTATACCATCCGCTACGACAGCCCCGCCCTGCGCGATGGGCGCTTGCAGCGAGACATCCTGGCGACAGGAAAGCCCGTCCGTGCTCAAGGCTTTGTCTTCAACCTGGACAATCCCTTCTTTCAGGATCGCCGCGTCCGCCAGGCCATTGCCATGCTCTGGGATTTTGAGTGGACCAACAAGCAGCTCATGCGCAGCTTTTACAAGCGCCAGCAGAGCTACTTTCCCAAGACCGAAATCGCCGCCACAGAGCTGCCGGACGCACAGGAGCTGAGTATTCTTGAACCTTTCCGGGGCCAGATCCCGGATGAGGTATTCACCCAGGTGTTCCAGGTGCCCAAAACCGATGGCTCGGGCTTTATTCGGGACAAGCAGCTCGAAGCCCTGCGCCTGCTTGAGGAGGCCGGCTGGCATCCGCAAGGCGATCAGCTCGTCAACGCCAACGGCGATCCCCTGATCTTTACCTTTCTCAATGGGCAATCCGGTCTTGAGCGGATGGTGCTGCCCTTCAAGCGGACGCTGGCCCAGATAGGCATCGGGCTGAATATTCGCAATGTGGACACAGCGCAATACATCAACCGCATCAATAGCCGCGACTACGACATGATCGTGACCGGCTTTCCCAAGGATGGCGATCCCAGCGCATCGCCAGGGCTAGAACTCTTTGATTATTACGGCTCCGACAGTGCCAACCGGGTGGGTAGCTCCAACGCCATGAACCTGAAGAATCCAGTCGTCGATCGGCTTATCGAAGGCGTGGCCAATGCCAGAAGCCGGGATGAGATGGTGCATTA
This sequence comes from Pseudomonas sp. HPB0071, assembly GCF_000478505.2. Taxonomy (NCBI): domain Bacteria; kingdom Pseudomonadati; phylum Pseudomonadota; class Gammaproteobacteria; order Pseudomonadales; family Pseudomonadaceae; genus Pseudomonas; species Pseudomonas sp. HPB0071. Next base: position 1,274,319 of record NZ_KI517367.1, read on the forward strand.
CGCCCGCGCGCTCGATCGGGTTCTGCAATGGGGTTATTACATGATTCCGCATTATTACTCGGACGGCGAGCCCAGCGTGTTTCGCAACCGTTTCGGCCGGCCTCGTATCGCGCCCGCCTATGAAGAGGGGCTCGATACCTGGTGGGAAGTCAGCCCAACCCCGCTCACCCACGAGCAGATGGCCGCACGGCTACAGGAGAAACCCTGATGGCAGCCTATATCCTTAGACGCCTGTTGTTCATTACTCCTACGCTTCTGGTCATCCTGATCGTCAACTTTGTCATTATCCAGGCGGCCCCTGGCGGCCCGGTGGATCAGGCCATTGCTCGCCTGCAAGGCATGGGCAACCAGGGCGGTATCGCAGGAGGCAGCCATGATGGGGCGGCCGGAGCCTCATCCGGCTCGCGGGGTAGCAGAGGCTTGGACCCTGAGCTGATCAAGGAAATCGAGCGGCAGTACGGCTTCGACAAGCCACCGCTTGAGCGCCTTTGGCTGATGCTCAAGAACTACGCGCACCTGGATTTTGGTAACAGCTTTTTCCGTGGTGCCAAGGTAACGGACCTGATTCTGGAAAAGCTGCCGGTATCCCTTTCACTCGGCTTCTGGGCCACACTGATCACTTACCTGATCTCGATTCCGCTCGGGATACGCAAGGCGATCCGTCATGGCAGCGCATTCGATATCTGGACCAGCACCGCCATCATCGTGGGTTATGCCTTGCCGGCCTTTCTGTTCGCCATGTTCCTGATCGTGGTGTTTGCCGGTGGGAGTTATTTCAGTCTGTTTCCCGCCGTAGGGCTTACCTCGGAGAACTTTGACCAGCTCAGCCTCGCGGGCAAGGTAGTGGACTATTTCTGGCATCTGGTACTGCCTGTTTCGGCCTTGGTCATTGGCGGGTTCGCTACCCTGACCATTTTGACCAAGAACAGCTTTCTGAATGAAATCAGCCGCCAATATGTTGTCACGGCGCGGGCTAAAGGGCTTACTGAGCGCGGCGTGCTGTACAAGCATGTATTTCGCAATGCCATGCTGCTGGTCATTGCCGGTATTCCCCAGGCACTGATCGAGGTGTTCTTTGCCGGCTCCCTACTGATTGAAGTGATCTTTTCGCTCGACGGACTGGGTCGCATGAGCTACGAGGCGGCGCTCTACCGTGACTATCCGCTGGTATTCGGCTCGCTGTTCATCTTCACGCTGTTTGGCCTGCTGATCAAACTGGCCGGGGACATCTCCTACACCCTGGTCGATCCACGCATCGACTTTTCGGCGAGGAACGCCTGATGCTGACACTGTCACCCTTGAGCCAACGCCGCTTTGCCCGCTTCAGGGCCAACCGTCGCGGCTGGTGGTCACTGTGGATCTTTTGCGGGTTGCTGGTGACTTGCCTGTGTGGCGAGCTGATCGCCAACGACAAACCTCTGGTAGTGGGCTACCACGGCTCGCTGTATTTCCCGATATTCAAGCGCTATACCGAAACCGAACTTGGCGGCCAGCTGCCCTTCCAGCCGGACTATCGCAGTGAGTACGTACAGAAACTGATAGAGGACCAGGGCGGCTGGATGGTCTTTCCGCCTATACCCTTTAGCGACAACACGGTGAACTATGATCTTTCTGTTCCCTCTCCCAGCCCGCCCAGCCAGGCGAATTGGCTAGGCACAGATGAACAGGCGCGCAATGTCCTGGCACGTGTGATCTTTGGGGCACGTATTTCCATCCTGTTTGCCTTGGCACTTACAGCCATCAGCGCGGTGATTGGAGTTACCGCTGGCGCTCTGCAAGGGTATTACGGCGGCTGGGTCGATCTGCTAGGGCAGCGCTTTATCGAAATCTGGTCAGGCCTGCCGGTCCTGTATCTGCTGATCATCCTGTCCGGCTTTGTGGAGCCCAACTTCTGGTGGTTGTTAGGCATCATGGCGATCTTTTCCTGGCTGGCGCTGGTAGACGTGGTTCGGGCCGAGTTCCTGCGCGGGCGCAGTCTGGAGTACGTCAAAGCGGCACGGGCGCTGGGGCTGTCTGATCGCAAGGTCATGTGGCGGCACATCCTGCCCAACGCGATGACCTCCACGCTCACCTATGTTCCCTTCATCATTACCGGTGCCATTACAACGCTGACCGCTCTGGACTTCCTGGGCTTTGGCCTGCCGATCGGCACCGCGTCGCTAGGGGAGCTGGCCAACGAAGGCAAGCAGAACCTGCAAGCACCCTGGCTGGCGATGACCGCTTTTTTTGCCCTCGCCTTGATCTTGAGCCTGCTGGTTTTTATTGGCGAAGCCTTCCGTGATGCATTCGACCCGAGGGCTGTGTGATGACCGAGAGTCTGATTGAAATCCGCGATCTGAGAGTGGCTTTTTCCGGCCAGGAAGTCGTACACGGTATCGACCTGGATATTCGCCGTGGCGAATGTCTGGCGCTGGTGGGCGAATCCGGCTCGGGCAAATCCGTCACGGCTCACTCGATCCTGCGCCTGCTGCCTGCGTCTATTACCACAACCTCCGGCGGCATCTGCTACAACGGCGAAAATCTCGTGACCGCAGACGAAAAGCGTCTGCGCACCCTGCGCGGCAACCGTATCGCCATGATCTTTCAGGAACCCATGACATCCCTCAACCCGCTGCATACTGTGGAACGGCAGATCAGCGAAGTATTGGCGCTGCACAAGGGCTTGGGCGGCAAGCACGCGCGTGCACGAGTGATCGAATTATTGGAACTGGTCGGCATACGCGAACCGCTCAAGCGGCTCAAGGCCTACCCGCATCAGCTCTCGGGTGGCCAGCGCCAGCGGGTGATGATCGCCATGGCGCTGGCCAACGAGCCGGAATTACTGATCGCCGACGAGCCCACCACAGCCCTGGACGTGACCGTGCAGCAGAAGATCCTCGAACTCCTGAAGGACCTCCAGGCGCGCCTTGGCATGTCGTTGCTGCTTATCAGCCATGACCTGAATTTGGTCCGGCGCATTGCCCAGCGTGTCTGTGTGATGCGTAACGGCGTGGTAGTTGAGCAGAACAGCTGTCAGGCCCTTTTTTCCGCGCCTCAGCATACCTATACCCGCATGCTGATCGAAGCCGAACCCGACGGCGGGCCGGTAGCAACAACCAGCGATGCCTCGCTGATACAGGCGCAGGATCTACGCGTCTGGTTTCCGCTGCCCAAACCGTTGTTCAGCCGCCAGCGCCACTATGTCAAGGCGGTGGATGGTGTGAGCTTCGAGCTAAAGAAAGGCCGCACCCTGGGCATCGTGGGCGAGTCCGGCTCAGGCAAGTCCACCTTGGGCCAGGCGATCCTGCGACTGGTGCAGGCCCAGGGCGCCATCCGCTTTCAGGGGCAGGCGATCGAAACCTTTAACGCCAGGCAGATGCGTCCGCTTCGTCGCCACATGCAGGTTGTGTTTCAGGACCCGTTCGGCAGCCTGAGCCCACGGATGTCCGTCGAGCAGATCATCCGTGAGGGTTTGGATATCCACGAGATCGGCACACCCAAAGAGCGGGAATCGGCGATCATTCGGGTCTTACAGGAAGTAGGTCTCGATCCTGAAACACGGCACCGCTATCCTCATGAGTTTTCGGGCGGCCAACGCCAGCGTATCGCCATCGCGAGGGCGCTTGTGCTGCAACCCGAGCTGATATTGCTCGACGAGCCCACGTCGGCTCTGGATCGTACCGTTCAAAAGCAGGTTGTCGACCTGTTGCGTAACCTGCAAGCGATTCATGGGCTAACGTATCTGTTCATCAGCCATGATCTGGCCGTGGTTCGGGCATTGGCCCATGATCTGATTGTCATCAAGGATGGCAAGGTCGTGGAACACGGCGAGGCCTGCCGGATCTTTCAGGCGCCACAACACCCGTATACTCAGGAATTACTGGCGGCGTCGGTCGCACCATTGGAACGCTCAGTCGAGATCGTTGACCGACAACGGGCCTGAATCAAGGAGGACTCATGACCATTACCCTACGCGCTATCCGCGAGAGCGATGCCGAAGCTTTGGCATCGATTCTGAACCAGCCGGGCACGCGCCGGGGTACGCTGCGCCTACCCTACCGACCCACTCAGAGCATGAGCGACTGGATCAAGCAATACCCCGCTGAAGACGTTCGGGTACTGGCCGAACAGCAAGGCAACGTGTTGGGCTTTGCAACGCTCAACCGTATGAAAGGCCGGCGGATTCATGTGGCGGAGCTGGTCATTGCGGTTGGGGATGACCACACTGGTAAAGGCGTGGGAACCCAGCTGATGGCGGCGCTGATTGACGCCGCCGACAACTGGATGAACCTCAAGCGTGTTGAGCTGACGGTATACACGGATAACGCGCCGGCTATCGCCCTGTATGAAAAATTCGGCTTTGTTCACGAGGGCACTCAGATCGCCTATGCCTATCGTGACGGTGCCTACGTGGATGTCTATTGCATGGCCCGGGTGAGAGCATGAAGGATGTGGTAAAGGGCGCGCTGCTGGCACTGGCCGTGTTGCTCCAAGGTTGTGAACCCACCGAAAAGACAGCCGAAACGCAAACGCCAGCTGTCCCGAAGGTGGACATCGCAACGGTTACGCCCTCGACGGAGCCGCTGACCACGCGTCTCACCGGCCGGATGGAGGCCTATCGTACGGCGGAAGTCCGTGCCCGCGTGGAAGGTATCGTGGAGGCTCGCACCTACCAGGAGGGCCAGGAGGTCAAAGCCGGTACGTTGCTGTTTCGTATCGACCCGGCTCCGCTCAAGGCCGAGTTGGCTGCGGCAGAAGCCGAGCTGGCCCAGGCACGGGCGGCTGCCGATGCCGCTGAAGACATTGCCAAACGCTCCAGGCAGCTGATGGCCGATGAGTCCATTAGCGCCCAGCAGTACCGCAAGGATTTCTTTACAGAGAAGCAGGCACGGGCTACCCAGAAGGCAGCCGAAGCCAAGGTACAAAGCGCCCGCCTGAAGCTCGCCTATGCCAACGTGACCTCGCCGATTGCCGGCCGCGCACGTCGGGCCGAGGTCACGGAGGGTGCACTGGTCGGTCAGGATGAAGGCACCAAGCTAACTACAGTCGAACAGATCGACCCGATTTATGTGAATTTTGCCCAGCCCATGGCTGATTCCCTGGCGCTCCGGCAGAGCCTTCAGCAGGCCGACAAGCGCGAGAAGCCCATCCTGCGCCTGCGACTGAGCAATGGCTCGACCTACCCTTTGAACGGCACCCTGCTCTTCTCCGATTGGGCAGTGGATGAGAAGACCGACGCCGTAGCCATGCGCGCCATCTTCGACAACCCGGACCACCTGTTGCTGCCCGGAATGTATGTGCAGGTCGAGCTGCAGCAGCCCGGCCAGACGCAGGCCGTTCTTATTCCCCAGCAGGCCCTGACACGCACCCGTGAAGGCGCCTATACCATGGTTGTCGACGAGACCAACCACGCCCACAGCCGCCCGATTTCCGCCGATACGCTCGAAGGCAGTCAATGGCGCGTCACCGACGGTCTGAAAGCTGGCGAGCGGGTCATCCTCAGTGGCAGCGCCCTGAAGGACGGTCAGGCCGTAGAGCCCAAGCAAGCCACCCTGACGACCCAGCCGGTCGCCTCAAAAGAGTAAGCGTAGACCATGTCCTCGTTTTTCATTGCGCGCCCAGTGTTCGCCTGGGTCGTCGCCATCATGATCTTTCTGGGCGGCGGCCTGACGGCGCTGCGTCTGGCGGTGGAGCAATACCCTAACGTCTCGCCTCCGAGGGTAGGCATACAGGCCTACTACCCGGGCGCCTCGGCCGAAGTCATCGAACGTACCGTTACCTCCGTTATCGAGCGCGAGCTGAGTGGTATTGAGGGACTGCTGTACTTCGCCTCCGACAGTACCGCCACGGGCGAGGTGGAAATCGGCCTGTCCTTCGAGCCGGGCACCAATCCGCAGATCGCTTCCATTGAAGTGCAGAACCGCATCAAGCGCGTCGAGGAGCGTCTGCCGGAAAGCGTGCGGCGCCAGGGAATCGAAGTGGACAAGAGCGGTGACAACGACCTACTGTTCGTCACACTCCTGGCAGACAACCCGAACATCACGCATATCCAGATGGGCGACTACGCCACTACCGTGGTGCGCCCTGCCCTCTTGCGTGTGCCCGGCGTGGGCAAGGTGGAGGTCTATAGCCCCGAATACGCCATGCGGATCTGGCCGGACGTTCACAAGCTCACCGCCATGGGCGTGACCACTTCAGATATGGTCAGCGCCATCAACCACTACAACGAGCGCATTACTCTCGGCTCCATTGGCACGCCTCCGGTGCCCGCCAATACCACACTCACGGCCCCGCTGACGGTTGAGGAAATCCTCAATACACCGCAGTCCTTTGGCGCGGTTCCGCTGCGGGTCAACCCGGACGGCTCGGCCCTGCGCATTCAGGATGTGGCTCGTGTCGAGCTGGGCGGCAATTATTACACCTACCCCTCCTACGTGAACGGCAGGCCTTGCGGCGCTATTTCCATCAAGCTTGCTCCCGGCGCCAACGCCCTCAGTACGGCACAGGCTGTAAAAGCCACGCTGGCGGAGCTGTCCCAGCAGTTCCCACCGGGCATGCACTACCAGACGGCGTTCGACACCACGACCTACGTACATATGTCCATCGTGAAGGTGGCCTATACGCTGATCGAGGCGATGGTGCTGGTCTTTCTGGTCATGCTGGTGTTTCTGCAAAACCTGCGCGCCACGCTGATCCCTTCCATCGTGGTACCGATAGCCCTGGCCGGCACCTGTGGCACCATGTTGGCACTGGGTTTCTCCATCAACGTGCTGACCCTGTTCGGCATGGTCCTGGCTATCGGGATTCTGGTGGATGATGCCATCGTGGTGGTGGAAAACGTCGAACGCATCATGCGGGAGGAAGGACTGGCTCCCCGCGAGGCAACGCTCAAGGCCATGCAGCAGATCAGCGGCGCCATTGTGGCAATTACGCTGGTACTGACTGCCGTGTTCATCCCGATGGCCTTTTTCGAGGGCGCTACTGGCTCGATCTACCGGCAGTTCTCCGTGGCGCTGGCCGTGCCGATGGCCTTCTCGGCATTTCTGGCGCTCACGCTGACGCCCGCCCTGTGCGCAACGCTACTCAAACCGGCAGCGACCGATACGCTCAGCCTGGGCAGAGTGGGCCGCTGGGCGGCTTCCCTATCGACAGGCTATCAACGCAGCCTGAGCGGTGTCCTGAATCGCCCGGTGCGCTTCGTGCTGCTGTATCTCGTTCTGCTGGCCGTGCTGGCGCTTCTGTTCAGCCGCCTGCCCGGCTCCTTTGTGCCGAACGAAGACAAGGGCAGTTTTGCCACCGTCGTGCTGCTTCCCACCGGCTCGACCCAGGAAATGACGCATCAGGTCGTAAAGGAAGTGCAGGCCTATCTGCGCAGCGATCCTTCAGTCGGCCAGCTCTTCACCCTGCAGGGCTTCAGTTATTTTGGCGGCGGCGAGAACGCTGCCATGATCTGGCCTACGCTCAAGGATTGGTCCGAACGCAAGGCGCCCGATCAGCACGTCGATGCCATCATCGCACGACTGAACGAGCACTTTGCCAATGGCGTCGCGTCGATCCCCAACGTCACTATCCAGGCCTTGAATACCCCGCCGCTGCCCTCCATGGGACGCACCGCCGGTATCGACATGCGTCTTCAGGATCGCGCAGGGCTTGGGCACGAAGCCTTGCTGGCCGCCAAGGACAAGCTCCTGACACTGGCACGGCAGAATCCTGTATTCGCTACCGCCACCTACTCAGGGCAGGACGACACGCCGCAGCTCAAGGTTTCCATTGATCGCTTGAAAGCCCAGAGCATGGGCGTCTCGGTGGATGAGATTAATTCGACCATGGCCACCCTCTACGGCTCACTCTATGTGGGGGATTTCATCCATGACAATCAGGTCCGCCGAATCGTCATCCAGGCGGAGGGCAAGGACCGGCAACAGCCTGACAGCCTGCTCCAGGCCCGGGTTCGCAATGCTGACGGCGAGATGGTGCCGCTAAGCACCTTCGTGACGCTTAGATGGACAGTGGGCACGATGGCTATCGAGCATTTCAACGGCTTCCCGTCGCTCTCCATCAACGCCACACCGGCGGCGGGCTACAGCACCACCCAGGCGATGGATACCATGGCACGCCTGGTGGGCGAGCTACCCACCGGCGTCGGCTACGAATGGGCCGGCCAGTCCTATCAGGAGCGGTTGTCCGGGGATCAGACACCTCTGCTGTTCGGTCTGTCCATTCTTGTAATCTTCCTGTGCCTGGCGGCGCTCTACGAGAGCTGGTCAGTGCCTTTTGCGGTCATCCTGGCGATTCCGCTGGGCATCATCGGTGCGGTCATGGCCACTACGCTGCGCGGACTGCCGGACGACCTGTACTTCAAGGTCGGCCTCATCACCATCATGGGCCTCACTGCCAAGAACGCCATCCTCATCATCGAGGTGGCCCGCGAACTCCAGCATGAGGGCACTCCCTTGCGTCAGGCCATTCTGGACGCCGCCCGGATGCGCCTGCGCCCTATCGTCATGACGTCCCTAGCCTTCATGTTCGGCGTGCTGCCCCTCATGTTTTCCCAGGGCCCGGGATCGGCCAGCCAGCACGCCATTGGCACCAGCGTTTTCGGCGGCATGCTCTCGGCCACGCTGCTGACCCTGTTTTTCGTCCCGCTCCTGTATGCACTGGTCATGCGCCTCAAACGGCGCGCGGCCTCTGCTGCGTCTTCCGCCCCTACGGACAGGACGGCGCATGAGCTTACGCCCTGATGCGCTGCTTTCGCACCCTTCAGGCCCTGATTTCCAGTGGACGGTAGACCGGTTGATCTGGCTTTTAAAGAATGAGCCGCTCGGCTGCTAACCGGTTTGCTCGGCCAGGATCAATCGCATGCCGATGACATCCACATCCGAGCGCAGCTCCACTGGCTTGAAGCCGAGCTTGTGGTACAGAGACTGTGCCACGGCATTGTCCCGGTAGACGCGCAACGTAACCATGGAAGCGCCTGTGTCCGCCACAGCCTGCCGAATCAGTTGCTCGCACAACTGCTTGCCATAGCCGTGGCCCCGCCAGTCAGGCGAGACGATGATGCGGCACAAGTGGACAGTATCGGGCGAGACGGTTCGGTATTGCCCAAAGGCAAGCGGCCGGTTGACGCCCTCTACCAATGAAAAGCTCTTGCCGGGCACCTCCAGCAGTTCCGGCAACTCAACGGCAGTGAACGGATACCTGAGCTGGGGCCCTGCCCAGCGCGCGCAGGCGTCAGCCGTAGGCACCCAGGCAACCAGTGCCTCGTAATCACTGGGAATCGGTGCGCTTAGTGTGGCAGTCATGGTGCAAACCTCCTCTTAGGCCTGCCGGGCCATCAACAGCTTTACGCCCAGCCCTACGAATAACGCGCCGCTGGCCCGCTTGATCGCCGTGACCCAACGGCTCGCGGAGAGCCGCCTGCTGAGCCTGGACACACTGAAGCAATACACACAGTGTACCGTCACGACAATCAAGGCGATGGTCAGGTACATCGTGGTGAACTGTACAACCAATGATCGTCCCGGCTCGATGAACTGCGGCAAGAAAGCTGAAAAGAAGATAAGCGTTTTCGGATTGCTGATTGATACCAGCAGCGCTTCACCAAAAACCTTGGACGACGAGACACTGAGCGCAATAGCTGGTGTGACCGTAGACGATCCAGGCTGACGTTTGAGCAGCTGCACAAAACCAAGATAGATCAGATAAGCCGCTCCGATCAGCTTCATCGCCAGAAACGCCATCGGCATGGCTGCCACCAGAGCGCCTATGCCAAGCGCCACAAGAATGATCACGAATAGCTGCGCCGTCAGGTTACCTGCCAGGGTCGCCAGCGTTCCCCGTGCGCCATAGCGCAAGGTATTGCGAATGACCAAAAGGACGTTGGGCCCGGGAGAAAGCGTTGTTACCAGGTAAGCAACACAAAAGACAAACCAGACATGCAGCGTCATGGAGCTCTCCATAGGATCACAGATGTTACCGCATCACCATCGTGACACTTTACCTGCCTTACCAGGAAAATGTTGAAGGCCTGGCCCAGCTTAAGGAAAGGTTAAGAGCCTTGCTTCAGGTTAGGCCTTTTACCTCTCTAGTGAGGGCTACTTCTTTGTAGTCATTAGGGCATGCCCCTGCGACTACAAGACTACCTATCAGCTAATAGGTGAAGCTCCAGTGTGATCAGTTACGAGAGGGTTGAATACGGTCCTCCAAGCTGTAACTATGCCCTCATGATTAATACTTTGTTTTCAAGCAGCATGCATTGGCGCCGCTCTATCTAAGAGCGGCCCGTCACGTATTTTCTTAACCGACAGCGCCGCCATGTTCTGGCTGGTGCTGTGCTGTAATCTACTTCCGACATGGCGGCGCTCCAACAAGGAGAGCACGCCCATGGCACAAGTAAAGATCTACGGATTGAGACGTAACCTTGAAGCTATCAGGTCTGAATTATCAGAGGCCATCCACGCTTCTATAGTCGAGGCTTTACAGTACCCGCTAGAGAAGCGCTTTCATCGTTATATCTTACTGGATGAGCTGGATTTTCTTTACCCTGCCGATCGGTCGGAGCGCTACATCATTCTCGAAATAAGTATGTTTGAAGGGCGCTCGGTGAGCGCAAAAAAGCAGCTAATCCATCTCTTGTATAAAAAAATCATGTCAGCAACAGGCATCACTCCTCAGGATATCGAAATTACCTTGTTTGAAACCCCAAAGCATAACTGGGGGATAAGAGGCAAGCCTGGCGATGAGCTCGGGTTGAGTTATCAAGTCACCGTTTAGCATCAGGGCTATAACGGAGGACGTTAATGGTAGCTGCATTCGTGTAGTCGATGGGATATACCCCAACGACTACACCTTGTTCTATAAGCTGTTCTGGTTAGTTAATGTAACGGTAGCCTTCTAGTCACGTTGGGTCGTAAGCAGCTATTTAATGGTGTTAATCAAAATGGCACATAATGTGATATCTGTACGGCCAATAAAACCTAGCGAGTGGCAGCTTTATCGGGATACGCGACTATATGCACTTCGCGACTCTCCCGATGCTTTCGCAAGCACCTATGAAGAAGAAGCTCTAAGAGCAGATGAGAGTTGGAAAGCCCGAATCATTGCGGCTTTTTCCTCCAACAATGACCATGCTTTGTTTGCGCTGGATGGAAATGAGGTTTGCGGTCTGGCTTGGGGAAAGCTATCAGCGAATACCGCTGACATCTTTCAAATGTGGGTAAATCCTAAATCACGAGGGCTAGGTGCAGGCCGCGCTCTGCTCGATGAACTCCTAGCCTGGGCAAAGAGATGTAGAGCGCTCCGTGTCCGCTTAGGTGTTACGGCAGCCGATACACCAGCAATGCATTTATATAAGGCGTTTGGCTTCCTGTTGGATGGAGATCTAGAGCCTCTGCGCAAAGATTCTGTTCTCATGAGTCAGCCAATGGTATTAGAGTTAAGGTCCGCTCTACCTTGAGCGCAAGTCTCTGAGTAGTTATTAGCGTATACCCCAGCGACTACACGTGATTAGTAATCGCACACCTCAAAATCAAGGCCAGTCTTAGATTACTACTACTTTTGAGAATATAAGAAACCATGGAGCCACCTTCTGAATGAAACCAAGCGCACAGTTGTCACGGCCCATCATGGAAGTATTACTAGAACTTAGAAAATCCGCCGCGCTAGTTGAATATTCAAAAATCGAGAGTGACGAGTTTATAAATGTTCCTGAGGCAGGAATTTTCTTTCATGCCCAAGATGTTGATGTTGTTACTGGCTACCGAGTGTACTACCAATCGGTTGGCAAATTTTTTCCCGCTCAGGACGAGCTGAAAGAAGAGCTATCTACTCTTACAACATTAGCTGATGCCAAGGCGCTTCTTGGTGAGCCGGCTAAAACAATTAGGTCATTTCAACTACCAGGCATAGAACCAACTTTTCCTGGATTGCTGTTTACACAAAGCGCAAGAACGATAAGTATCTATCATAAACCTGACGATGATCTTGTCAGCTATGTGCATGTCAAGCTGATACGAAACTAGCTGGTGATAGCTTTTTTTGCGTAGTCATTAGGGTGTACCCCAGCAGCTACATCAAAAGCGTATGCCCTTGGTGTAGCGATTAATTAGCAAGAGGACTTAAACGACTACACCGCCTATTCGCTACACCTAACGACTACACTTTTCGGGGCTCGCAAATTAGAAACGCCCCTGCGTCTATAATTGCTTGATAAACACCGATCAGCCATGTCTCAAGCGTAATGCAGCTGTCCCGTTTGCGCTCTAGAGCATGTTACCTGCCTGCACTTTCTCTTTGAGATACCAGCTGTATTAAGCTTTAGGTAACAACCGAAGCCTCTACTAAAATCAATCCAATATATCAATTTATAAAATCGAAATAATAATTTGATTAGATATTCAGGGATAACTATTAAGAGCCGCTAACAAAACCCATTTCTGGTTGGCTGATATAGGCAAGCACAAGCGTGATACTCACTGAAATCTCTTACCCTTGCCCTGCCGCCTACGCTCATTTATGAGGTTTTGTTAGCAGCTCTAAGAGGGTGTAGACAAAATATACCTGGAGTAAGCTGACCCTCTGGTTCTAAGCCTTTGGGGTCTGTTTATGACTAAGCATAACAGGACTGA
>NZ_KI517367.1:1289153-1477902 GCF_000478505.2 Pseudomonas sp. HPB0071
GCTCTCGGTCGCTGCAGCCTGGGTATGGCTGGCCAATGCGCGTATCTTGCTCAATAGACTGGCTTGAAAGGTTTTGTTTTGTCTACACCCTCTAAATAACCGCTCTGTACCATGTAACGCTTTTCTGCCCTGCCCTCATCTCCAAGGTGGAGCCTGCTTTATGAACATACTGATTACGGGCGCATCAGGGTCTGGTACAACAACCTTGGGTGTCGCACTGGCCACACATCTGCATGGCGTGGCCCTGGATGCAGATGGCTATTACTGGTTACCCACTGAAACACCCTATACCCAGCGACGCGATAAGTTCGAGCGTAATGCGCTGTTGATTAAAGACATGCAGGTCAGTGAGACGGTGATTATTTCCGGCTCGATCATGAACTACGGGGACTCCCTCGAAAACCTGTTCGACCTGATTGTGTTTCTTTACCTGCCCGCTGAAATCCGCATACCCCGCCTCAAGGCACGGGAGGAAGCCCGTTTCGGCTCAGCCAGCCCCGAGTTTCTGGACTGGGCTGCTCAATACGATAGTGGTCCCGCGGTTGGGAGCAGGAGCCTTGCTAACCATACCGCCTGGCTGTGCCAGCGTACCTGCCCGGTGCTTAGGCTGGAAGGCGATATGACCGTGGAGGCACGCGTAAGGCGTGTTGTGGCTGAACTCAAGCGACTGGCCCTTCTACCCCACCCATAAAAAAGCCCGCACAAGGCGGGCTTTTGTCTGTTGGTGATCAGGCGGCGACAGAAGCGGCCTCTTCCAGCGAGGCCATATCGATCACGAAACGGTACTTCACGTCCCCCTTGAGCATGCGCTCGTAGGCTTCGTTGATGTCCTGCATCTTGATCATTTCGATGTCGGAGACGATGTTGTGCTTGGCACAGAAATCCAGCATTTCCTGGGTCTCGGCAATTCCGCCAATCAACGATCCGGCAATCTGGCGACGCTTGAAGATCAGGTTGAACACGTCGGGAGACGGATGCGGCTCACCGGGCGCGCCCACCAGCGTCATGGTGCCGTCACGCTTGAGCAAGGAAATGAACGCATCCAGGTTGTGCGAGGCGGCCACGCAGTTGAGGATGAAATCAAAACTGTTCAGGTGTGCATTCATCTCGTCTTGATTTTTCGACACTACCACTTCGTCAGCACCCAGTCTCAACGCGTCGTCTTTCTTGTCGGGCGAGGTTGTGAACAGTACGACATGGGCCCCCATTGCATGGGCAATCTTGACTGCCATGTGGCCCAGGCCGCCCAGACCAACAACACCTACTTTCTTGCCCGGGCCGACCTTCCAGTGGCTGAGCGGCGAGTAAGTGGTGATACCGGCACACAGGAGCGGTGCAACGGCAGCCAGATTTTCGGTATGGGTGATCTTTAGAACAAACTTTTCGCTGACGACGATATTGTCGGAATAACCGCCATAGGTATTCTCGCCGCCAAAGACCGGGCCGTTATAGGTGCCAACGAAACCGTTCTCGCAATACTGTTCAAGCCCTTCATTGCAGGAAGAACATTGCTGACAGCTATCGACCATGCACCCTACGCCAGCCACATCGCCTACCTTGAAGCGGGTCACATGATCACCAACCGCTACGATACGACCAACGATTTCATGTCCCGGTACTGACGGGTATAGCGTGTTCTTCCATTCATTGTGCGCAGTGTGCAGGTCCGAATGGCAGACGCCGCAGTACAGGATATCGATCTGTACATCGTGTGGGCCTACATCACGCCGGTCGAAGTTGTACGGTACCAGTGGATCCTGAGGGGAATGAGCGGCATAGCCCTGAGACTTGATCATGCTTATCGTCCTCTTGCAGAAGGCCGTAACGGCCAGAAAAAGGCAGGAAACAGTGGACTCGTTTCCACCGGCAAAGTTACCGTGCCCCTATCGGGTCCTGGCGCGCCTTGATGCAAACGCCACCACCCTCTTTAGCAAGAAGGACATGACCGCATGACAACCCCTATCATTTTCGACACCGATCCGGGCATTGATGACGCCCAGGCCATTGCCATCATCATGGCTGATCCGGGCATCGAAGTGGTTGGCCTGACCACCACCTTCGGCAATGTCTCGATCGAGACGGCCACGCGTAATGCCTTATCGCTTGTCGAGCTGGCGGGTCAGGACATTCCCGTGGCCCAGGGCATGGGTACTCCGCTGGAAAAAACGCCTCACCCTGTTCCCGCCCATGTGCATGGCGATGACGGCCTGGGCAATCTGAACCTGCCCGCCCCGACGCGTCAGGCGGTGTCCCAGAGTGCGGCCGAGTTCATTGTCGAGGAAACGCGCAAGCGTCCCGGCGAAATCACCCTGGTGGCTGTCGGCCCGCTGGGTAATCTGGCTAAGGCCCTGGAGCTTGATCCAGAGGTTATCCACCGCGTAAAGCAGGTGATCGTTATGGGCGGCTCGATCCGTGAGGGCGGCAACGTTACGCCACTGGCGGAAGCCAACATGTTTTCCGACCCGCATGCAGCCGCCCGCGTCATGACGGCTGGCTGGCCGCTCACACTGGTAGGCCTGGACGTTACCCACCGCACCTGCCTTGATCCGGTGCGCATGCAGCGCATCACCGAAGCGCACCGCACCCTGGGTCCACTCTTGGCCCATAGTTACGCCTTCTATGCCAAGTTCTACAAATCGGCCCTGGGCATAGACGGCTGTACACCCCATGACAGCTGCGCCGTGGCATTCCTGCGTCATCCGGAGTGGTTCCAGACCGTACGCGGCCACCTGAACGTGATAACCGAGGGGCTTGCCGAAGGCCAGACCGTATTTGCACCCGAAGGCCGCCAGTTCGTAGGAGACCGGTGGAGCCAGTCACCTCTCGTCGACGTGTGCATGGGCATCGATGGCGAAGCAGTCGTGCACTGGATGGAAGAGGTCCTGACGGCCAATACCTAAGCCCGGTCATGGCGCTACGGCTCATTTCGTAGCGCCCGCACGATGGGTGGAGTACAGCGATACCCATCGCCTCTACCGCCACAGCTTTTTCTGCTCAAGCATTGCCGTAGTTCTCAGTTTTCAGGCTCAACCACCGCAGACAGCCGCTTGCGTGGCCCTCGCTGGAACTAACGCAAAGCGGCTGTCTTCCAAGCGACATCATTATGAGAAGGGGGAGTACACCATGCGCCAATGGTTAGCCATCCTGTTTACAGCCTTGGCCCTGACAGGACTCGGCGGGTGTGATGACCAGCCTGAGGACCACCGCAAGGAGGCTGCTGAACACGCGCAAAAGGCCAAGGAGCATGAAGCCGCCGGTAATCAGCAGGCAGCCGATGCCGAGCGTGCCGCCGCGGCAGAAGCCGATCATGCCGCGCGCCTTGAGGAAGCTGAAAAAGATCCTCAGAAAGAAGGTAATGCCGAATCACCGCGTTAAGCCTTTCAGGCTGACTCACGTAATAACCTGTCTTAAAACCGACCGTGACAGCACCCACACGGTCGGTTTGCACAAATAGACAAAAAATTTCGGATAAACCTTCCATATCCTCCGGAACCCTTTGTTTTCAGGGGGATCAAGACAATTTAAAAGCTGAAAAACACGCCTGGATACAATCTCCTGATGGCTCAGTGCCGCTTGTTCATAATTCTGTAACATATTTGTCGCTTTAATTTCACGTACACAAACTAGCTTCTGCCTCACTTAACAGCCAGACATGCCTAGGAGGCATCGTGTACGCCACTCGCACTTTCCGTCTTGCCGCTCTTCTGTCTGCTCTCTGCCTGAGCACGGTCGCTCATGCCACAGACGTTACAGGCGCCGGTTCCAGCTTCGTCTACCCGGTACTGTCGAAGTGGTCTCAGGCTTACAGCCAGAAAACCCAAAACCGTATCAACTACCAGTCCATTGGTTCGGGCGGCGGTATTGCCCAGATCAAGGCGGGCACGGTTGATTTCGGTGCCTCCGACGCCCCGCTGAGCACTGACGATCTGCAAAAGTCAGGTCTGGGTCAGTTCCCCAGCGTGATCGGCGGTATCGTACCGGTCGTTAACGTGGAAGGCATTGCGCCCGGCCAGTTGAAGCTGGACGGCGAAACCTTGGCCAAGATTTTCATGGGTACCATCAAGACCTGGAACGACCCGGCCATCGCCGCGCTGAACCCGGACCTGAAGCTGCCTTCGGCCAACATCACCGTCGTACACCGCTCCGACGGCTCGGGCACCTCCTACAACTTTACCAACTACCTGGCTAAGGTTAGCCCTGAGTGGAAGGAAAAGGTCAACTTCGGCACCACCATCAACTGGCCGACCGGTGTAGGTGGCAAGGGTAACGAAGGAGTTTCTGCCTACATCAAGCAGATCAAGAACTCCATCGGCTACGTCGAATACGCTTATGCCCTGCAAAACAAGATGTCCCATGCTCAGTTGAAAAACGCGGCGGGCACCTTTGTTGAGCCCAACGCGAAGAGCTTCCAGGCCGCTGCTGATACTGCAGACTGGGGCGCCTCCAAGGACTTCAACCTGCTGATGACCAACGCGCCAGGTGCTGACGCGTGGCCAATCACTGCCACGACGTGGGTGATCATGTACAAGGAGCCGAAGAATGCTGAGCGTAGCAAGGTAGCCTTCGACTTCTTCAAGTGGTCCCTGGAAAATGGCCAGAAAGATGCCGCAGCCCTGGACTATGTCCCGCTACCGGACTCTCTGGTTGAGAAAATCGAGGCGTATTGGGCATCTGACTTCAAGAGCTGATTCCCCTCTGCCCTCCCCGTGCACCCTGCCCCGATCTTCGAGGCGGGGTGCATTGCTAAGGATCCTTTAAAATGCCCGCAATACCCTACACGACCGCCAATCGGGAACAACGGGAGCGCCGCGCCAGACGCGATACGCGCCATGACCGCTGGTTCCGTATTATTTTGTTGACCGCTGCGCTTCTTGTCTTGTCCGTCATGCTGGGCGCTGCGATTTCTACGCTTTGGGGCGGTCGCCTGGCCTTTTCTACTTTTGGCTGGTCCTTTCTGACCAGTAGTGAATGGGACGTGGTCAACGGACGCTTCGGCGCACTCGTACCGATTTACGGCACTCTTGTAACATCCCTGATTGCACTGATCCTGGCCGTACCGGTCAGCTTTGGTATCGCGCTGTTTTTAAGCGAGATCGCACCACCATGGCTGCGTACGCCGGTTGCGTCCGCAGTTGAACTGCTTGCGGGTATTCCCTCGATCATCTACGGCATGTGGGGCCTGTTCATATTCGGCCCGTTCATGGCGGAATACCTTGCACCCTGGATCAATGATTACTTGGGCGCCATTCCCGTTATCGGCGGCCTGTTTCAGGGTCCAGCCTTGGGTATCGGCATGCTGAGCGCCGGCATTATTCTGGCGATCATGATTCTGCCCTTCATCACCTCGGTGATGTATGAAGTCTTCCGTACCGTTCCACAACAGCTGAAAGAGTCGGCCTATGCCTTGGGCTCAACGACATGGGAAGTCTGCTGGGATATCGTTCTTCCCTACACTCGCTCAGCAGTCGTCGGCGGTATCTTCCTGGGCCTGGGACGCGCTCTTGGAGAAACCATGGCCGTGACCTTCGTACTGGGTAACGCCCACCAGCTGTCCCTATCGCTGATGATGCCCAGCAGCTCCATTGCTTCGGTCATCGCTAACGAGTTCAACGAGGCCTATACTGATTTGCATCGCTCCTCGCTGATCGCCCTGGGCTTCTTGCTATTCGTCGTCACGTTTATCGTGCTGATGCTGGCCCGTCTCATGTTGGCGCGTATGTCGCGTCGGGCAGGTAATTGATGGCCGTCAACGAAAACCTCTATCGCGCCCGCAAGATCAAGAACGCCATCGCCATGACGCTCAGCAGCGCGGCGGCGATCATCGGCCTTGGCTGGCTGGTCTGGATTCTGGCCACTACCCTGATCAAGGGTGGTAGTGCGCTGAGCCTGACGCTCTTTACCGAGATGACGCCACCGCCCGGCGCCGAAGGGGGCTTGGCCAACGCCTTGTATGGCAGCGTGCTGATCAGCCTGCTTGCCTTGGCAATCGGTGCGCCTATCGGCATTCTGGCCGGCCTATGGCTGGCCGAGTTCGCTCGTACCTCCAGGCTGGGCACGGTGATTCGTTTCGTGAACGATATCCTGTTGTCCGCCCCGTCCATCGTGATCGGTCTGTTCGTCTACACCGCCGTCGTGATCCCGATGAACCAGTTCACCAACGGCTCGATCAGCTTTTCGGGCTTTGCCGGTGGGCTTGCGCTTGCCATGCTGGTGATTCCAGTAGTGACCCGGACCACGGACGAAATGCTTCAGCTGCAGCCTGCGTCCCTGCGTGAGGCGGCCCTGGCGTTGGGTATTCCGCAGTGGAAAGTCACCATTGAAATCCTGCTACGCGCAGCCAAAGCTGGTGTGGTAACAGGCGTTCTATTATCCATGGCGCGCATTACCGGTGAAACGGCGCCGCTGTTGTTTACCGCCTTTGGCAACCAGTTCTGGAACTCCGACCTGCTCAAGCCGATGGCCAGTGTGCCGGTCACCATCTTCCAGTTCGCCATGAGCCCGTTCGAAAGCTGGCAGGCGCTGGCGTGGGCAGGTGCGCTGTTACTGACTATCTTTGTTCTGGTCCTGAGCCTTCTATCCCGTTTCGTTTTCTCCCGTAATAAAGGTGCCCAATGAGCAATCTTCAGACGCATATGCCAGAAATCTGCGCGCGCAACGTTGGGTTCCAGTACAAGAACCATATCGCGCTGAAATCCATTAACCTGGATATCCCGGCCAACAAGATCACCGCGATCATCGGCCCATCCGGCTGCGGCAAGTCCACGCTTCTGCGTATCTTCAACCGCATCTACGCCGAATATCCCAATCAGAAGGCTACCGGCGAGATTCTGCTCGATGGGGAAAACATCCTCGATCCCAAGTATTCGCTGAGCCGCCTGCGCAGCACTGTGGGCATGGTATTCCAGAAGCCGGTGCCCTTCCCGATGTCGATCTTTGACAACGTGGCCTATGGCATTCGCCATCACGAGAAACTGTCCCGCGTCGAAATGAACGATCGCGTAGAGCAGGCCCTTCGCGGCGCAGCATTGTGGGATGAGGTGAAGGACAAGCTCCAGCAGAGCGCCTTGGGTCTTTCCGGCGGTCAGCAGCAGCGCCTGTGTATCGCCCGGACCATTGCCCTGCGTCCCCGCGTACTGCTACTGGACGAACCCACGTCAGCGCTTGACCCGATCTCAACCATGAAGATTGAACAGCTGATCACGGATCTGAAAGAGCAGTTCACTGTTGTGATCGTGACCCACAACATGCAACAGGCCGCCCGCTGTTCGGATATCACTGCGTTCATGTACCTGGGTGAATTGATCGAAGTGGGGTCGACAGACCTGATCTTTACCAAGCCTAAGCAAAAGCAGACCGAAGACTACATCACCGGACGGTTCGGTTGATGTAGCGCAACAGCACGCCACACCTCGCTTATGGGTGTCTCTCAAGGACCTTGAGCGAGGCGTGGTGCTTCTACCCCCTTTACGTTGTACCGCCCTCCCTGCACTATCTCTTGCTCCCCATTACGAGAAGAGATGATTCACATGCTCTCACCTGAGCAATTCTTGAGCTTTCTGGCCTTGGCTCTTTTGATCACCGCCTCACCGGGTCCAGACAATTTGATGGTTTTAGGTATTGGCGTCTCCAAAGGGCGACTGCGCGGCATGGTATTTGGCTTTGGCTGCGCACTCGGCTGTCTGGCGCACACCGCCTTGGCCGCTCTAGGCGTCAGTGCACTGATTGCCGCCTCGGCCACGGCCTTCACTGCCCTCAAGATTGCCGGCGGGCTCTACCTGATATGGCTTGGTATCCAGGCGCTGCGTAGTACCGGGCAGACGCGTATCAATAATGATGTTCAGATTGATGAGTCGCTGAGCAAGCTGTTCTTCAAAGGTCTGTTCGCCAATGCGATCAATCCAAAAGTCGTGCTGTTCTTCCTGTCCTTTTTGCCGCAGTTCGTGATTGCCGAACAGGGTCATGCCAGTCTGCAAATCCTGCAGTTGGGCGTACTGTTCACACTTCAGGCGGCGGTGCTGTTTGGTCTGTTGGGGTACTTCTCGGGCGCAGCCGGGCAATGGCTGCAGCGAAAGCCCCGTATTGGGCTATGGCTCGATCGAGTCGCAGGCGGCATTTTCGTCGCGCTGGGCGTGCGTCTGATCGTTTCACGCTGATAGGCAGGCGGGGCAAGCGGGCCCCGCCATGCGATGTTTACTGCCCGCCCAGCGCGAAGTTGGGCAACTCGCCTACAGGTCTGGCGAAGCGGAAAGGAATGGACACCAGCGCATCCCCCTCGCCCTGCTGAACCACGAAATGCAGGTGCGGCCCGGTACTGCGTCCGGTATTGCCCGACTGCGCCAGGGGTGTGCCTGTCGTAACCTTCTGTCCTTCCCTTACGACAACCGAGCCACGCTTGAGATGCAGATAGGCACTCTGCGTACCATCATCATGCTGGATACGAACAAAGTTGCCTGACGGACTCGGTCCATGCCCGAACTGGCGATTCTGGATCTCGATGACAGTACCGCTACGCGCCGCTACGACGGGCGTGCCTTCAGGCATGGCGACATCCACGGCATAACGGCCCTTGGGCGTATGGTGGCTGAAGTCACCGTTCGCACCCTGGCTGATGAAGAACGGACCGCCCTGCCAGGGCAAGGAATAGGCGTAGCCGGCTGTAATACTGGCCAAACTGTTGGGGTTGCCCAGCCCGCCGCCACTGCCTGGTGCGAAATGAGGAGAAAAGCTGAACGCCTGGTCATAGTGCATCGGGAAGCCCTGCTGACGTTTCTGCAGCGTGGCCACACGAAGCTGACTATTGGCTGGGACCGTCTGGCGAATCACGCCATTACCAACCCCGCCTACATTGACAGTACGGCTCAAGCGCACCGTCACCGTTACAGGTACGTCCATATCATTGCGGACTTCCAGCGCTTTGCCTGCTTTGGTGTTCAATGTCAGGAGACGAACACCGCCCTTACGCTTGGCACGAGGCTTTTCCGTGAGGCTCGTTTGATCAGCCTTGCTGATCAGGGAGGTTTCCTTGCTTTGCTCTGCCATGGCCCATGTGGGCGAGGCCAGCAGCCATGAAGTCAATAAAGCTGAACACAAATAGCGCATGCTGTGATCCGTCACTCGGTAAGGTCTGTGCCCACGCTTGATTGGCGGGCGAAGGGTCGCCGATTGCATGGCGGGATCGGCCTATGATCCAGAGCGAGGAGGTTGAGTTCCAGCGCACACTTTCAAAGTGAGAGGCAAATCAAACTTCCTGATAGCGTCCTGACATCAGGCCTTACCATCTATCGCCTCTATGGCGCCTAGCCCAGCTCAGGTAGACCATTCATCGGTCAGTAAGCAGGTGGCCGATCTCTTCATTTCAGTTTGATCTTTAAGGTTTGTTACTTATGACCAAATGCTCATAGCAATGACCTGACCAAGCATTTTGACTTTCTATACTGAAAACAGGCCGCACCTCTCGCAGCGGCCTGCTGCGGAGGACCTACAACGTTTCGCCGATAGCGTCCTTCGGTGAAAGTGAGGTGTGTCATGATCAATCACGTTTGGGGCCTTCTGGCCCATCCTGATCGTGAATGGAAGCAGATCGATAACGAGAGGGAGTCGGTTTCCCATGCGTATGCGCATCACATCCTCTGGTTGGCTGCGATTCCAGCAGTCTGCGCCTTTATTGGCACGACCCAACTGGGTTGGAGCTTTGGCGGTAATCATCTTCTTCGCCTGTCACCCTGGACAGCCTTCACGATAGGGGTAATGTCCTACGCCTTGATGCTGGGTGCCGTTTACGTGATGGGCAGTGTGATTCACTGGCTGGCACGGCGCTATCCTGACCGGCCCAGCAAGGAACGCTGCGTAGTCTTTGCAGGTTACATTGCTACGCCTATGTTTTTAAGCGGCCTTGTTGCGCTTTACCCGCTGGTCTGGCTGTGTGCATTGGCCGGGATTGCCGGGCTCTGCTACACCGCCTACCTGCTCTATGTAGGTATCCCGAACTTTCTGAATATCGATCGCCGTGAAGGCTTCATCATGTCAGGCTCGACACTGGCCATTGGCGTGCTCGTGCTTGAACTGCTGATGGCGATGACGGTACTGCTCTGGGGGTACGGCCTGCAGTTCGGCTGATACAGTGACGCCGCTCCTGCGATCGGAGCGGCGTGCTCTACGCCTAGCATGAGGGACCGCCAACGCGTTGCAGGAACCTTTAGGCGTCTGACGCTAGCCAGACGCTATAAACCCTGTACCTGATCGCCTGTCTTGACGCCCTGCCGCCTGAACCACCCCTTGTTCATTTCCAGCGCCTGCGTGACCTCGGACGGCGCACAGTGCAAGTCCTCGCTTAACGGCTCCATATCCTGAATATCGACGATACGGCCTCGCGCATCGAGAAAGGCAATCGAGAGCGGCAGTATCGTATCGTGCATCCAGAAGCACACTTTCTTGGGTTCATCGAACACAAACAGCATGCCGTGCATTTCTGGCAACTGATGCCGATGCATGAGCCCCTGCTCACGCTTACTAGCGGTATCGGCAACCTCGACCGTGACCGTATGAATGCCCACCTGCATCGATTTACGCTCGAATGCCTGAGCGTATTCAACCGAGGCGATGAGGACTCCCAGAATAACCGACAGGTCTCGCCGCCGCAGCGCTGAAGCTCGGCGCGTCCAAAAGCACAGCGATAAATACGGCATGATTCCAGAAGCCCTGATGTGATCAACGGAAGGATAAGGCATGAAACCCAATCGAGCCGCTTAAAGTCCATTCAAGAGTAGCTAAGGCATCGACGTCAGGACAGCGACAGACCCTATCATGACAATAGCCAGGAATGCCGTTCTGCCTTTCTCCGACGGGTTTGTATTTCATATGGGAAGCGAGCATGGTCCTGGGCAAAAGCGATTTCGAACGTGAACAGGCGATTAAGGTTGAAGGCGACGGCCAAAGCGCAGGCGTACCGGCGTCCGGCGAACTGGAAGGCAATGCCTATAACCCCTTGGGCAATCCCGGCGAAAACCATTGGCAGGCAGGTTACGTTACCCACACAGGCCTTGATGAACGTAACAATATCTTTTTTGCCGCGGTGCAGATGACCCGCATGCCGATGGTCGTCTGCGATCCCAATCAGCCTGATACGCCCATCGTATTCGCCAACAAGGCGTTTATGGACCTGACGCAATATACTGAAAAAGACATCCTGGGTCGCAATTGTCGCCTCCTTCAAGGCGAGCAGACCGACCAGACTACGGTTGCCGAAATCCGCACTGCCTTGAGTGAACATCGCGCAGTGGCTGTAGACATTCTCAACTACAAAGCTGACGGAACGCCTTTCTGGAATGCGCTGTTCATGGGACCGGTGTCGGATCAGAACGGCAAGCTGCTCTACTGGTTTGCCTCGCAGATGGATATCACCCAGCGGCGGCTCACCGAAAACTCGTTTCGGCAGGCACAGAAGATGGAGGCTATCGGGCAACTCACCGCGGGGCTGGCCCATGACTTCAATAATCTTCTACAAGTCATTACGGGCAACCTCGAACTGGCGGGTCAGTACGCACATACCCATCCGATCCTCTCTCAGGCCATTGAGAACGCACAACAAGCGGCCGAACGGGGCGGCAAGCTGACGCAACAGCTGCTGGCCTTTGCTCGCAAACAACGGCTCGAACCCAAACGCCTTAACCTGAACGCCCTGATCGTCGATTTCAGCGAAATGCTGGTGCGGGCGTTGGGCGAGCGAATCGATCTGCGCCTGGACCTCAAACCAGGCCTGCCTTATTGCACGATCGACCCAACGCATATGGAGATGGCGCTACTCAATGTGCTCATCAACGCACGCGACGCCATGCCCAAGGGCGGCAAGGTGACGATTGGAACAGCCACGATAACCAACCGTGAGCGCATTGATGTGCACCACCTGCCTCCGAGTGGGTATGTGGTGATTTGTGTCATCGATGAAGGCGAAGGCATGTCCCCCGAAGTGATTCGCCGTGCAACAGAGCCTTTCTTCACGACCAAGGCGCCAGGCACCGGATTGGGGCTGGCCATGGTTCACGGTTTCGTTCAGCAATCCAATGGACGCCTGGAAATCGAAAGCGAACAGGGCAAGGGGACGGCCGTACGCATGATTTTCCCGATTACGCAGGAGCAGGCTTTTTCTTCGCACCAGCAGCCGTTTCGCGCCTCAACACAGCCTTCAGAGTCGGGCACCATTCTGCTTGTAGAGGACAGTGAAGATGTACGTCGGGTAACTGAGGATTACTTAAGTTCGCTGGGTTATACGGTGCTCTCGGCCCAGAGCGGCGAGGAAGCACTTCAGCTGCTCGACCGCCATGGAAAGGTCGATCTATTATTTACGGATGTGATCATGCCGGGAGGCATGAATGGCCTGGTACTTGTAGAGCGTGTCAGGCAGCGGCTGCCTAACCTCCCTGTCCTGCTTGCTACGGGATACATGGATGAGCTAGCCAACCAGAACGTTAGAGACGCTTCGATGAACGTTCTGAGTAAACCCTATCGCCGTAACGAGCTGGTGGACCATATCCATGCGGTGTTCAAGCGTGACAAGCCTTCTTCCACGCCTTGATGCCTTGTGTTCAGTCTGAGGAATACATGCAACACATTCTGGTAGTAGATGACGACACGCAAATCGCCATGTTGTTTGAAGGTTTTCTGGAGGCCAGCGGTTATCGCGTAACCGTCGCGAATAATGCCCTGGCAGCGCTTGAAGCCGATGCCCGAGACGCCGCTGATGCGGTGGTCACAGACCTGTCCATGCCCGGCATGAATGGTCGGGAGCTGATCGATCAGTTGCGGGCGCGGCGGCCACACCTGCCCGCTATGATCGTGTCAGGCTATCCCTGCAACAATGATCTGGATAAGGCCAACCGGATCGTAGTACTTATGAAGCCGGTCAGGCTGATACAGCTTGTCGAACGGCTCAGGGATATTCTGGCCGATGCGCAGACGGCTCATAACCTGACCGCTTAGAGTACAGACCGGAATCACACGCCTGATGGGCGCTGTCCAGACGACCCCGTCTAGGCGACCCCGTCTAGGCGACCCCATCTAGGCGACCCCATCTAGGCGACCCCATCTGCCGATACCCTGTTTAGGCTACACCTTCGATGATGCACATCGGGGTGCCGGCGCAGGGCTCTTTCATGACCTGTACCCGGACGCCAAACACCTCTTTCACCAAAGCAGGGTTGATAACCTCGTGAGGTGAGCCGAGCGCTTGCAGGGCACCCTGTTTCATCACCGCCAAGTGATCAGCATAGCGACAGGCCTGATTCAGGTCGTGCAGTACGGTAATTACGGTCTTGCCCTCTTCTGCAAGCGACTGCATCAGTTCGAGCAACTCGACCTGATGGCAGATATCCAGATAGGTTGTGGGTTCGTCCAGCAGAACCACGGATGCATCCTGCGCCAGTACCATGGCCAGCCAGGCGCGCTGACGCTGGCCACCAGAAAGGTCCGCCAGCAGCCGACCACGCAGCTCGCCAAGCCCCATGCGTTCAAGCGCAGCTTCCACATGGGGTTTGTCCATCTGGCGCAGACGTCCCCAAAGGCCGTTATGCGGGCTACGCCCGTAGCCCACCAGCTGTTCGACCGTCACCCCCTCCGGCACAGGCAACACTTGCGGCAGAAAGGCAACCTGCCGAGCGATCTCCTTCGCAGACAGAGAGGCATACGCCCTGCCGCCCAACCTTATTTCGCCCTGCGTGGGTGCCAGCACTCGGGCAAAGGCCTTGAGCAAGGTCGACTTGCCACAGCCGTTGGGGCCGATCATGGCTGTCACCTGGCCGGCAGGCGCCTTGAAGTGAAGCGTGTCGACAATGGCCTTGCTGCCATATCCCAGTGTCAATGCGACTGCTTCGAGCATGGAGTCACCCCTTGAGCCGCGTGAGCAGCCATAGAAAATACGGCGCGCCAATAATGGCCGTGAGAATACCGGCTGGAATCTCAACCGGTGGGATCAGTCCTCGCCCCAAGGTATCGGCCAATACCAGCAGAATGGCGCCTACAATGGCGCTTGCTGGCAGTAGCCACTGATGACGGCCACCGATCAGGCGGCGCGCAAGATGCGGTGCGACCAGATCGATAAAGCTGACCGGCCCGATGATCGCCACGCCCAGACTCGTCAGGATCACGGCCAGTACCAGCACGGCGAGTCGTGCTGGGCCCAGGCGAACCCCCAGCCCCGAAGCGGCTTCATCGCCCAACCCAATCAGATTGAGAGGCTTAGCCAGCATAAGCGCCAAGGGCAGCCCTGCCAGCAGCGGTACGGCCAGTCCAACATGGTGCCAGGTGCGGCTCCACAGGCTACCGGTCAGGGCCAGCAGGGCGGTATTGATGTTGAGTGGGTGAGACAAGATTAGAAACTCGATCACGCTGCCAAGGGTGAGTGAAATCGCCACGCCCGATAACGCAAAACGTGCCCCGGAAAAGGATCGCCCGGCACTGTAGAGTGCCAGGGCACCAGCGCCAAGCGCACCACCCAGGCAGGCTACCCCGGGTAGCCAGACAAGCGAAAGCGCAGGGAAATAGATCAGCGCGATGGTCAATGCCAACCCTGCACCCTGGGTTACCCCCAGAATCTCGGGTGAAGCGAGCGGGTTGCGAATCACGCCCTGCACCAACGCGCCTGCCAGGGCAAAGCTTCCTCCGGCCAGCACAGCGATCAATGTTCGCGGCAGACGATGCCGCCAGACAAGAAAGTCCTGCGCGTCATGGGCGATAACGTGCTGGATCGCCTCGACAGGGCTCAACCATTGCGTGCCAATGCACAGACTCGCCAGGCAGACGACGAGCAATACGGCAATAAGCGTGATCAGGCTAGCGGCAGGACGGCTCATCGGGAGCGCCTCGCCAGCCATAGGAAAAACGGCGCCCCCACCAGAGCCGTCACTACACCAGCCGGCGTTTCAGCCGGAAACGCCACCGCGCGAGCCAGGATATCGGAGGCCAGAACGATGACCGCGCCAAGAGCGGCACTAGCGGGCACCAGCACACGGTAATCGTGCCCCAGCCAGTAGCGGGCCATGTTGGGCGCGACCAGACCGACAAAGCCGATCGGCCCGATAGCACAGACGCTCGCGCCTACCAGCAACAGGCTGACCGCAAAGACCAACAGCCGCAGCCCGGCAAGCCGAACACCCAGCGAGCGGGCCGCGTCATCGCCCAGGTTGATGAGATTGAGTCGGGGCGCGCAGGCCAGCGCCAGGACGCCGCCGATCAGCACGGCAGGCCACAGCAGTCCAACCTGACTGTAAGTGACGTTGGCAAAGGAGCCTGCCAGCCAGTTCAGGACATTCTGCGCCTGATCTTCGACCAGAATGATGGTCAGCCGTGTCAATGCCGCACACAGCGCCGCGACAATCACACCGGCCAGTACCAGACGGCCCTGGGTATCCCCCACCGACCACGCCTTGCCCAGGCTGAACACGATCCCCCAAGCAAACGCACCGCCCAGCAAGGTCATGATCATGGCGCCGCCCGGCAATGGCAGCGCCACCAATCCGGTTGAAAAGAGCGCCAGCCCCAGCGCCGCTCCCGCCGTGACACCAAACAGAGAAGGCGATGCCAGCTCATTGCGGGTAATACCCTGCATGAGTGCGCCCGCCATGGCCAATGCAGCCCCTACCAGGGCAGCCGCCATTGCTCGGGGCACACGCAGCTGCGCGACAACAAAGGCAATCTGCGTACCGCCCTGGCCGCCGGAAAACAATCCGTGGAAGGCATCCTGCCGGGTAATGACAAAGGACGAGTAGACCGATAACGACAACCAGAACAGCCCAAGGCCTACCGCACTCATCGCCCCGAAAGCAAAGCACAGCGCCAGGGTACGGCTCACTCCTGGTCCTTGCCGGTCAGGATCTTCAGCGCATCCTCGGCAATCTGCTCGGACGCCATGATGCCGCGGTTGCGTGCCCAGACGTTACCGTCCACATCGGCTACATGCCCGGCCTGTACCGCACCGAGGGCCTGCCACAGCGGCTGCTTGCTCCAGGCATCCACCAGACTCGGGTGGCGATAATGCCCGACCAGCAGCCAGCCGGGGTTAAGCGCCAGGAGCTGCTCGAGGCTTACGAACTCGGTCGGTGCTGCGCCAGCACGCACGCTTGGTACCGTCAGGCCAATGGTCTTAAGCACGCTGCCAGCATACGAGTCAGGACCGTGTACGGAAAAGCTGTCTTCCCGGGCCACACCAAACAGAACCTGGGTGTTGGCAGGAATATTCGCCGCAATGTCCTTGAGGTGCTGGCGATTGGCCGAGATACGATCCTGCATGTCCACGGAACGGTCCAACGCCTTGCCGATCAATGCGGCTGAGGTAAGACTGCTTTCGTAATTCTCTCCGCGAGACGGCAGCAGCAGCGTAGGAGCAATGCTGGAGAGTTCGTCATAGAGACCGGCATGACGGCTCTCGTCCGCAATGATGAGGTCCGGCTTCAGCCGGGCAATGACCTCGATATTGGGTTGCGAGCGCAAACCGACAGACGTCCACTCACCAATGGCTTCCCGAGCGCGAGGCAAGACGCGGCTGGCATCGCCGTCATCGGCAACACCCACCGGCGAGACATGAATCGAAGCCAGCGCATCGACAAAGGAAAACTCCAGCGCTACGACACGCTTGGGTGCTTCTGGCAAGGTAAGGGTGTGCTCGCCGTCATTGAGCGTGATCGGATTGGCTTGAGCCGCCTGGGCAAAAACAACCGCCAGGGAAAACAGACAGAGAGACAGAAATGAGCGCTTAAACATGAGTGACCTGATAGCCCACAGGGCCATTAACGGTAAGGCGAAAAAAAGCGGGCACTATTCCATATTGGCTCCGCGGGATCAAAACTCTTCACCGCAGCAAGTAAGAGTCATTACCATTTTCCGACCTTGCGGTGACGAATGAAACCCTCGCCGTCTTATGCTGCGTACTTTGCATACAGGCTTTGAACTTGCGCGTTGTTTCAAGCCTCCTTGTTTACAGGTACATATTCAAATCGAAGATGAGGTCTGCATGAGCATCGAGTCATTGAACAGTGAAGAGCATGTCCTGGGAGCCGTTCTGGACGGAGACCGCGAACATCCGCTTTTCGAAGCCTATGTGGCTTATTGCGATGAACGCACCGAGGCCATGCTGGCCTGCGTCAGCTTTCGGCAATGGCTGTCGGAACGTACCCATATCGAGCACGTTGCGGCTGAGCTGGCGGAACGTGCCCGTCAGGCCGGTATCCGGGAATCGGCTCTGGATGAACTGGTTCGCGATGCGTCAGGGGCCAACCAGCCCGATGTCATCAGCATTCGTACGGACGAGGCGCCGGAGGATGAAGAAGGTGAGATGGAATCGCTGGATACGTTAGAAGCCGAAGATGCGCCACATGGGCTGGAAAGCCAGATCATTTTTCTGATGACCCACTTTGGCATTTCAAAGGTGGAAATCGAAAAGGAGCTGGGACTACCGCTTGAATAAAAAAGCGGCTACGTCGCTCATGAGTCGACGTAGCCGCCAAACCAGGCCTCAAGGGCCTTTTGGGGAGATTACTTGACGCTGTCAGTCATGACGCTGGCCTGCGTGGGATTGCTTTTGCTATCCCCTTCCGGCTCGCCGGTGTCATAGAGGGTCACGTCCAGATCCTGGCCCGGTGCCGGACGGCCTTCCAATGGCGGTAGTGCCTTGGCCTTTTCGATATCAACACCCACACCGTCGGCCAGACGCTGACCGTAATCCGGATCGCAATGCCAGAAATGCCAGATCATCCGCAACTGGATGTTTTCCGGGCACTGCTTCAGATCGCCTGTGATGTTGTTGATCAGGTCCTCACGCTCCCAGTCCTCGAAGGTGCGATAGCGGTCCCCGGCCTGCTTGTAATCCGCCGCGGTCTTGGTGGTCTGATAACGTCCCAGATGCCCTTCGACCCACTGGTGGTAGTCCTTCTTGGGCTTGGGTGCTTCACGCAGACCGCCCTGGGTGCTGGGCTCGTAGTTCACATGAGGGTTTTCTCCACCATTATCCACGTTGTAGGCCATGAAGCCGTCGCGCTGGTTGGTGGCTACCGTGGTTTTCGCCGCATTGATCGGGAGTTGCAGGTAGTTGGCGCCTACACGATAACGCTGGGTATCTGAATACGACAGCGTCCGACCCTGCAGCATCTTGTCGTCGGAGAAGTCGATACCGTCTACCAGCACGCCAGTACCAAAGGCAGACTGCTCGGTCTCGGCAAAGACATTGGACGGATTGCGATTCAGGACGATTCGGCCTACCGGCAGCAGCGGAAACTTGTCTTCCGGCCAGCGCTTGGTGTCGTCCAGCGGGTCGAAGTCCAGGTTCAGGTGCTCATCCTCGGACATGACCTGAACGCACATTTCCCACTCAGGGAATTCGCCTCGTTCGATGGCGTCGTACAGGTCGCGGGTGGCATGCCCCACGTCATTTTTCTGGATTTCAGCAGCCTGCTCGCTGGTCAGGTTCTTCACACCCTGCTTGGGTTCGAAGGAGAACTTGCACAGTACCGCTTCACCCTTGTCATTCACCAGCTTGTAGGTGTTTACGCTGGAGCCCTGCATGTTGCGGTAGGTAGCCGGGCGACCCCAGGGGCTCTTGACCCAAGTCACCATGTGCAGCGCTTCAGGATGATGCTGCACAAAGTCATAGAAGCGCCAGGGCTCCTGACGGTTGCTGATAGGGTCCGGCTTGAACGCGTGGATCATGTCCGGAAACTTGATCGCATCACGGATAAAGAAGACCTTGAGGTTGTTACCGACCAGGTCCCAGTTACCGTCTTCAGTATAGAACTTGATGGCGAAGCCACGGGGGTCCTGAGCTGTCTCGGGCGATTCCTTGCCACCGATCACGGTGGAGAATCGCAGGAAGATAGGCGTCTGAACGCCGGTCTTGGTGAGCACCTTGGCTCGGGTGTATTTGCTGGCAGGCTCGTCGCCGATCTTGCCATAGGGTTCGAAATAACCATGCGCCGCCGTACCACGGGCATGCACGACGCGCTCCGGGATGCGCTCGCGGTCGAAATGGGTAATTTTTTCGATGAATTGGTAGTTTTCCAGCGTAGCCGGACCGCGCTCGCCTACACTGCGCAGGCTCTGGTTGTTACTGACAGGGTGCCCCTGACGGGTTGTGAGTGTTTTCTGTTCGTCAGCCATAGCGATTTCCAAGCCTAAATTCACGGTTGTTGGAGTTATTTAGGTCTGGAAAGCTACGGGGAGTTCGGCCAAGCGAAGCGCCATTAGGCGGACATAGCATGACAATCAGGTGTCAGGCAGCATGGCAAAATGCTAATGAGAGCGGTCTAGCAAACCGTTCTGCCAAAAGCGCGTGAACAGCTGGAGCTCTTGCCTGGCCTGCCTTCGGGCATGGTTTAAGCTCTTGGAAACAGGGGGTTATTTGAAGTTGGCTTTCGCCTTTATTCAAGCGTCCTCATTGATAAGGTTAAAGCCCTCCATTAGTTCTTCTCATCGATGAGTGTATCGCTTTGTAAAGAAGAGGTAAGATCAGCCGTTACCTATAGATGCCTGTAGAGTGACTCGCTAGCATTCCGGGCACCGCCTTTCTATTTTCGCCAGGTATCTATGGACCGTCAGCCTTTTCCTGCATCGCCCGTTGCCGATGAGCCCAGCCGCTGGACGGCCAGGGTCTTACTGGTCGATGACGACGCCCCCATGCGCGAGCTGATCGGTGATTATCTGGCGCGCTTCAATCTGTATGTCGACGGCGTAGCCAGTGGCGCTGAGATGCGGCAGAAGCTGGGCGGCAACAGCTACGACATCATCATTCTGGATCTGATGTTGCCTGGTGAAGATGGATTGTCTCTGTGCCGGTGGCTGCGTCAGGACAGCAGTATTCCCATCCTGATGCTGACGGCCCAATCGGAACCCATGGACCGGATCATCGGCCTTGAGCTGGGTGCCGATGACTACATGGCCAAACCCTTCGAACCACGGGAGCTGGTCGCCCGTCTTCAATCCGTACTGCGTAGAACTCAGGATACGCGAGGCGTACGCCGGAATGTTGCACGCACGCATATCCGCTTCGATGGTTGGAAGCTCGATGGAGTGCGGCACCAGCTGCACTCACCGGACGGCATGGTCGTTCCGTTATCCAACGCCGAGGTGCGAATGCTCTGGGTATTTATCGATCACCCGCGTCAGGTACTCAGCCGCGACAAGCTACTGGATGCCACCCGTGGACGCGCCATCGAGGCGTTCGATCGGAGTATCGACCTGCAAGTCTCACGGTTAAGGCAAAAGCT
The DNA here is from genome assembly GCF_000478505.2 of Pseudomonas sp. HPB0071. Taxonomy (NCBI): domain Bacteria; kingdom Pseudomonadati; phylum Pseudomonadota; class Gammaproteobacteria; order Pseudomonadales; family Pseudomonadaceae; genus Pseudomonas; species Pseudomonas sp. HPB0071. The sequence continues at coordinate 1,309,397 of NZ_KI517367.1, forward strand.
GGGAGACGCCCCCCGCTCACCAACGCTTATCAAGACGGTGCGCGGCGAAGGCTACCTGTTCGACGCCCAGAAAATCGGAAACTGACCTGTGCGCCGTCTGGACACCTTATTTGCGCGTCTGTTCGGCGTACTGGTCATTGCCATCGTACTGGGCCACCTGCTGGCCTTCGCCTGGTTCCATTATATGGGAAGGCAGCCCGGCCCACTCTTGCCGCCGCCAGGCGCTGAGTCTCGTCTACCACCACCCGCGACCACAGTATTCAGCGGTCCTCACCCACCGCCGCCCTTCGCCGCCAAGCCATCGTTCCCGCCTCCTGCCGGACCGCCGGGTTCGGCACTGGGTCAGCTTGGCTGGATGTTGGGCGGACCGTTCCCCTTCCAGTTAGGCACTCTGCTGGTTGCTGCCTGGATCAGCGCCCGTCTGCTGACCCGCCCTATCAGCCGTCTCACCGCGGCAGCGCAGGACCTGAGCGATAACCTGGACAGCCCTCCCATACCGGAAACGGGCCCTCACGAAACCCGTGAAGCGGCACGGGTGATGAACCAGATGCGCGAACGCATCGTGGCACAGATCCAGCAACGCGGACGGATGCTGGCGGCGGTTTCCCATGATCTGCGTACACCACTGGCCCGCGTGAAGCTCAGATTGGAAGACATCGACGATCCTCAACTGCGCAGCCGTGTAACGCAGGATGTGGACGACATGATCAACCTGCTCAATGCAACACTGGAGTACCTGCGCGAGCAACGCAGTGAAGAGCCCTGGGTGCTGTTCGATATTCAGGCGCTGGCTGAATCACTGACGGAAAACGCCCTGGATGACGGAGCCGATGTATCGCTGAGTGGCCAGTGCAAGCCTGTTCGGGCCCAGGCCATGGCCCTGCGCTCATGCCTGACCAACCTGCTCGATAATGCGCTGCGCTACGGGGGTAGCGCCGAAATCGTATTAAAGGAGCATCCTGACTCCATAGAAATACAGGTACGCGATCACGGTCCCGGCATTTCTGCCCAATACCGCGAGGCAGTATTCGAGCCGTTTTTCCGCCTGGAAGGCTCCCGTAACCGCAACTCCGGCGGCGTGGGGCTGGGCCTTGCCATTGCGCGGGAGTCCATTCAAAACCAAGGCGGCACGTTGCGCCTGGAAGAAACCCCAGGCGGTGGACTGACCGCCCTTATCATGCTGCCGATACGCTCGGCATGATGCCTTCAACCGCTGTGTATCTCGCCAGATACACAGTCACGATACCCACGACATACTCATGCGCGAAGCTTGAACCTGAGAACTCCCCTTAGCCCTTTCTCAGCCAGGTAGCCCGTCATGATCAGTGGAATAGGTAGCAGTCATTCCAGCTATTTCAGCAGTTACACTGCTAACAAGAACAGCACCACCGTACCCGCCAGCACCACGAGTGATGATGAAAACCCACTCAAGAATCTGTTCAAGGCCCTGGATGCCGACGGTGATGGTTCGATCAGCCAGAGCGAGCTGACCGCAGCCGCCTCCAGCAGCGGAGAGAGTGACGACAGCACGGCAATTGATGTCGACCAGCTGCTCAGCCTGATGGATCAGGACAGCAGCGATAGCATCAGCCAACGTGAATTTGCCAGTGCATTCGCACCACCACCGCCTCCCCTGCCGGTAGCTGATGCAGACAGCGACGATCTGGCCGACGAGCTGATCGTCAGCCTGGATGCTGATGCCAGCGGTACACTCAGTACCCTCGAACTGGCCGCTCTGGACGACACTAACAGCACGTCGCTGATGTCCGCACTGGACGAAGACGAGAATGGGGAAGTCAGTCAGGATGAATTGAGCCGTGCATTGCAGGCCTCGATGATGGCGCAGACGGACAATGACGACAGCAGCACGTCTAGTACGGTCAGTGCAGCCAGCACCTCATCAACAGCCGCCAATGATGCCGTTAACCTGCTGGCGCAAGCGGTGATCCGCAAGTACCAGAGCGTTAGCAACTATTCATTGGATGCGTCCAAGGCGTCCCGGATCAGCGTATCGGTCTGAGTGGACACGAGGCCATTCTCCGAATGGCCTTTCTCTACGGGATCACTATCCGTTCACAGGCTTGCCGATCAGGTATTCCGTCAGCGTTCGGGCGCAGGCATCCATACCATCATGCAGGACCACCTCATAGCCATGGGTATTTTCAGTTGGGATGGCGATACACCCTGCCTTACCTTTCGAGCCGGAACTGAGTATGGCACTGGCATCGGAAGCAAAATCCGGCATGAGCGCCGGTTGTGGATTGAGTCCGCAACGCTCGGCAGCCTGCAACAGATCGTCCGTTACGGATTTCGAGTAAAACCCTTTTTCATCACCGGTCAGCACAATTGGGTCGGCGCTAAGCTGCGTATCGTATTCCTCGGCGATAGGCCCCACCTCGACGGCAATGACAATTTCACCGGGTAGCGTTCGGGCTGCATATTGAGCACCGCCATTGGTTTCCTCCTCCTTGGTCGTAAAGATAAACACGGCATCGCGCTTGAGGAGGGAACGGCGCGCAGCCGTCAACGCAGCGGCCTTGAGCGTCGCCACGATAGGCGCACGGTCATCCAGAAAGTGGGCTGCGATGGCGTCATTAACATTGAAGGGCTGGCGCCAATGTTGACTCAGCACAACCCGTGTGCCAGCTCGTATGCCTGCTTCGCCCAGTTCATCCTTCGAGCGCCGGGTAAGCACATGCACATCCTTCCATTGCACATTGCCGCTGAGCACATCGGCTCCTTGAGGCGACTCGGGCGTGGCGTGCATGGTTCCGAATGATAGTACACCTGGCAGCAGGGCGTGCTCACCCATGATATCCACCGGGCACATGCCAAAGTTCACCGGAAAGGCCCCACCCAGTGCGACGACGCTCAACGTACCGTCAGAGTTGACGCGTTTGACGACCATGGCGATTTCATCCTGGTGCGCCATGATCACGACGCTGCGCTGTGCAGCCTCTTCCCGGGAAATCCCCTCGGTAGCCCGCACGACCCCGATTACGTTATCGGCCGCGTCGACCCATACCTCATCACAGCTGCGCTTGAGCTCACGCAGGCAGATGCGCCTGACTTCATCCTCCTGCCCGCCCGGGCCTCGGGCCAGAAGCAGCTCTTCCAGCAGTTTCAGATCCTCGGTGTTCGCCATGCCTTACCTTCCTGCTCCGGGCGACCTGCCGGGCAGGCCGCCAACCTTCAATCGCGCCCTATTGCCTTACTTGCCGCTGTTGGCGTCCTGGTTGTCCTGGCTAGTGGCGTCGTCCTGGGGCGAGTGCATCTGGATGGATGCCTTCTCGGAGCTGGATTCGCTGGATTTATCATCGGAGCTGCCAAAGCAGCCACTGAGCAGCACGGCACATAGGGTGAGTCCGACCATGCCTATTCTGGAAACCATCTTTCTACCTCCACGTCGATTTCCGGACCCGTCAATACCAGGGTCCGTACAAGAAAGTCGACCGTCGATCGTTCTGGATGGTTCGAATTAAGGTGAGGGAAACCGGATACAGGCAGTGCCTCTTTCGTGACACAGATCAACTCCACCGGTCAGTCTTTCACGCTTTTTTGACAATTGAATGATTTCAAATCGCTACCCTGCCGTTTCATTCATTGAAAGGGAGCCTTTACGTGCCCAAGACGTATCCGCTCATCTCCAAAATGAACCATTACCGGTACGGGGTATGGTCGACCAGATCGGGAAATGGCATATTGCCATACCACGATTTATTTGATGATTGAGAAGTACATCATGTCTCTAGCACCCAGTACCGATCAGGTAATCAGTACCCCTCGCCGTGCCCGTCGTACCAAGCACTACGAATCCCAGTACGACTTTCACAATCGCTTGCTCACCCGGTGTGAAGACCGGATCGAAGAACTTGGCATGCTCGACAATATAAGTCGGGATGAAAAGATGACTCACCTGCAGAACATCGAACTGCTGGCCAATACCGTCTTGGCCCAGACTGAAGAAGAGGACCTAATCAAGCGCGCTCAGGCTGCACTTCAGTACAGTCGCGAGCAGATGCTCGAAGCGTGATCCGCCAGCGCCCAGGGATGGGCTCAGGCATCGTGCCTGTCACGTAGCCGGTAACCCACCCCAGGCTCGGTGATGATGTACTGCGGAGCAGCAGGGTCGTCACCCAGCTTCTGCCGCAAATGCCCTACCACGACACGTAGGTAATGGGTGTCCTCGACATGGGACGGGCCCCAGATTTCCCTGAGCAGATGTTGCTGGGTCACCACGCGCCCCAGATGTCGAGCAAGGTGCTCAAGCACTGCGTACTCCTTGCGCGTCAGGGCGATGTCACTGTCCTGCACCGTGACGCGGCGGAAAGCAAAATCTACCTTGAGTGCTCCCAGGCTCAGGGCTGACTCCGTCTGCGGCTGGGCTACACCCTGCCTTAACAATACCCGTACCCGGGCCAGAAACTCCTGAATGCCGAAGGGCTTGGTGACGTAGTCATTCGCCCCTGCATCCAGTGCACGGACCTTTTCCTGCTCATCCGCCCGGACCGACAGAATAAGTACCGGTACGGACGACCATTCACGAATTTCCCTGAGGATGGTCTGCCCATCTTCATCCGGCAGACCCAGATCCAGCACGACCAGATCAGGCCGCTCCAGTGCCGTCTTGGCCAATCCTTCTGCACCGGTGGCAGCCTCGATGACCCGATAGGTTTGGGCCGTCAGGCTGATGCGCAGGAATTTGCGAATCTGCGGCTCGTCATCGACGATCAGGATCAAGGGTGCATTTGTGGTCATGGAAGCCTTCAGAAAAAGCGAACACTTGCCGCATGCTACGTTATTGAAAGGCGAAACGCCTCAGCCCTCGCTGTCGCCGAGCGGTTGTGGATGCAGCGGCAGATGCAGGGTCAAGGTCGCCCCCTTTCCGTCCAGGCCGGTATCAACAGTCACGCGACCGCCGTGCGCGCCCACCATACCTTGGCAGATTGCCAATCCCAGCCCTGTACCCTGCCCGCCTCGGTCACCCCTCGCGGCGGTGTAGAACATATCGAAAATCCGGGCACGTTCCCCCTCTGGAATACCGGGGCCCTGGTCGCTCACAGCCAGACGGATCTCTTCATCGTCATGCTCGACCGCAACGCGCAGGCGCCCGTGCTCCGGGGAAAACCGCGCCGCGTTTTCCAATACGTTAATCAGGGCCTGTTCGATCAGGGCAGGATGCACATAGAGCAGCGGCATATCGGGGGGAACCGATGTTTCGACATGCAGCGGTGCCAGTACAGGCTTCAGTCGGCTCAGGGCGCTGGCCACGACGTCGCCTGGGGAGACCCAGTCGCGGGCCAGCTGCAGCCCGCCATGACCCAACCGGGTCATGTCAAGCAGGTTCTGGATGTACCGATCCAGACGTTCGGCTTCGAGACGTGTCGTATCCAGAAGGGATTGGCGATCCTCGGCGCTGATGCTGTCGCCCAGCGTGGCCAGTGTGTCGATAGAGCCGCGCATGGCGGTAAGCGGGGTGCGCAGGTCATGCGATACGGAGGCCAGCAAGGCGCTGCGTAGCTGCTCGGTTTCCCCATGCAGGCGTGCAGCCTCCAGGTCTTCGGCCAGACGCGCCCGCGCCAGCGCCTGGGCCAGCGGCTGACCCAGCGCAGCAAACAGCCGACGCTGCTCGGCGCTCAGGCTCCTGCCGTCTTTCAAGGCAATCCCCAGCAGCGCCAGAGGGTCTTCTTCGGACGCCAGGGGCCACCACCACCAGCGCCCATGGGGCAAGGTATCCGTTCCATGGCCCGCTGGCTGCTCGTGCTTCCACGCCCAGTCAGCCGCGGCACGTTCACTTTCATTCAGGACGCTGGCGGTCCCAGCCTCGACATGCCACTGCTCATGGCTATCCCGGCTCATCAGGCAGACCTCAATGTCGATGGAACTCAGCTGCTGCGCCGCAGCCTTCAGTACTGCCTGCCGGTCAGTGGCGGCCGTCAGCTTGCGGGAGAGTTCAAGCAGGGCGCCGGTTTCGGTCTGGGCCTGTCTGAGGCTGTTCAGCTGCCCTCGCTGGCGGGCCGCCAGATTGCCGGTAAGCGTTGCCATGAACAGAAAGAACATGAGTGTCAGCACATCCTGTTCACGTTGAATGGTGAACGAGAACAACGGCGGGATGAACAGAAAGTTATAGGTCAGAAAACTCAGGACCGCGCACAAGATGGCCGGACCACGGCTACTGCGAATGGCGACCAATAAAACGGCGGTCAGGAACACCAGCGAAATATTGGGGAGCTCCAGCAGGCTGGAGGCGGCCTTGGCCAGAAGGGCAGCGCCCACGGTAGCGCCGATCGCCAGCAGGTAATCCCGGCCATTGCGTTGGGGCACCTTTGGCAGGGAAGTGCCTACCTCCTCACGGGCGTCCAGCACACTGATCTCAAGCCCCGCCTCGAACTGTAGCAAGCGCGAGGCCAACCCAGTACCAAACAGACGGCGAACCCAGGTGGGCCGGCTGCGCCCGACCAGCAACAGGCTGGCCCGTGTCTCTACGGCGTGATTCACAAGGGATTTCGCCACCTCCCCGGCCCGTAGAATGACCACTTCACCCCCGAGCCGCTCGGCCAGACGCTGGGCGGCTTGCAGGCGGGCGCGCTCGGTCTCATCCTGCGTCCGGCCGGTCTCGACATGCACCAGGCTCCACGGCAGATGCCGGCGCTCCGCCACCCGGCTCGCATGACGCACCAGCCGCTCCGCCTGACCGTCACCGTTGACCGCCACCAGCAGACGCCCCAGAAGCGCCGGGGCATCCTCTCCCTGGGCGCGATAACGCCGGGCCAGATCCGAGTCGACCCGCGCCGCTGCCGTCTGCATGGCCATCTCGCGCAGGGCGGTAAGGTTGGTCTGGCTGAAAAAGGCATCGATGGCCGCCCGCGCCTGTTCGGGTACGTAGACCTTGCCTTCGCGCAGCCGCTCCAATAGCTCGCGCGGCGGCAGGTCGATCAGAACGATCTCATAGGCATCCTGCAACAGCCGGTCCGGCACGGTCTCGCGCACCTGTACGCCGGTCACATCACGCACCTGATCGTTCAGGCTTTCCAGATGCTGGACGTTGACGGTGGTGTAGACATCGATTCCGGCGGCCAGAAGCTCTTCGATGTCCTGCCAGCGCTTGGCGTGGCGGCTCCCCGGCGCATTGGTATGCGCCAGCTCATCAACCAGCACGAGTCGGGGTGGATTGGCGAGTACACCGTCCAGATCCAGCTCCGCCAGGTGCATGCCCCGGTAGTCGTATCGCCGTAGCGGTTGTTGCGCAAGACCGGCGACCAGAGCTTCGGTCTCCGCGCGTCGGTGGGTCTCTACGACGCCGATCCGCACGTCCACACCCTGTCGTTGCAAAGCCTGGGCAGCCTGGAGCATGGCGTAGGTCTTGCCGACACCGGGCGCCGCGCCCAGGAATACCTTTAGCCGGCCACGTCCTTCGGCGTGGTCGGCAAGCAGTGCATCGGCGCGCTCGGCGGCATCGGTCATCGCGTACGCTCATCTAGGGCCAGATTAAGTTGCAGCACATTAACCACTGGCGGCCCGATCAGCGAGCGTTCCGTATGCTCGACGACCAGTTTTTCCAGCTCATCGGCCGGTATGCCGCGCGCCTGGGCTATCCGGGCGATCTGATAACGGGCGGCAGCCGGTGGCAGATCCGGGTCAAGCCCGCTGCCCGACGTCATGACCAACGCCAGCGGCGCCGGTCCACTGCCCTGCTCATTCCCCAGCGACTCGGCGATTCGCTGTACCAGTGCCGGGTTGGATGCCGCGAGATTGCTCGCACTGCTGGACACCGTGGCAAAATCACCCGCCGAGGGACGCGGGTGGAACCATTGGTTTCCGGTAAAGGGCTGTGCGATCAATGCCGAGCCGATGACCTGACCCGCCGGGTTGCGAATCAGACTTCCATTGGCCTGACTGGCAAAGGCGGCCTGTCCGACACCGGCGACCACCAGCGGGTAGGCCACTCCAGTGATCAGGCTCAGGACCAGCATCATGGCCAGGGCGGGACGAACGTGCGCAAACATAACGATTCTCCTAAGGAAGACCGGCCGCTCAGGCCAGCCCTACAGCAGTCAACACCATATCGATCAGCTTGATTCCCACGAACGGCACCAGCAGCCCGCCGAGGCCATAAATCAGCAGGTTACGGCGCAGTAATTGGCTAGCATTGGCGGCCTGGATACGTACACCGCGTAGTGCCAGGGGTATCAGCACCACGATGATCAGGGCATTGAACACAATGGCGGACAGGATCGCGCTTTGCGGACTGTGCAGGCCCATCACGTTAAGTGCACCCAACTGCGGATAAATACTGGCGAACAATGCTGGCAAGATGGCGAAGTATTTGGCCACGTCATTGGCGATGGAAAAGGTGGTTAGCGCACCACGTGTAACCAATAGCTCCTTGCCCACCTGCACGACGTCCAGAAGCTTGGTAGGGTCGGAGTCCAGATCCACCAGGTTGGCCGCTTCGCGAGCCGCCTGGGTGCCGTCGTTCATGGCCATGCCTACATCAGCCTGGGCCAGCGCCGGAGCATCGTTGGCTCCATCACCGCACATGGCGACCAGCTTGCCGTCCGCCTGTTCCTCACGGATGCGGGCCAGCTTTTTCTCAGGCGTGGCTTCGGCGATCACATCATCAACACCCGCCTCGGCCGCAATCGCCGCGGCGGTCAGCGGGTTGTCACCGGTTACCATCACGGTGCGGATACCCAGCTTGCGCAGCTCGGCGAAACGCTCTCGGATACCGGGCTTGACCACATCCTTCAGGTGAATGGCTCCGAGCAGCTGCCCATCGGCACAGACCAGTAGCGGTGTTCCGCCATCCTTGGCAATGCGGTCGATCTCGCGGGCCAGCACATCCGGCAGGTGGCTGCGTGTCATGCCCAGAAAACGCAGCACGGCGTCCACTGCCCCCTTTCGGTAGACGTGGCCGTCCCAATCAATACCGGACAGGCGTGTCTCGGCGCTAAAAGTGATCGGCGTGACCGCATCACGGGCAGGCTCGTTCATGGGATGTAGAGCCCGCAGGTATTCGACGATGGATTTGCCCTCAGGGGTATCGTCCACCAGTGACGCCAGCAGGGCGCCTTCAGCCAGCTGTTTGGCCGTAATGCCGCTTGCCGCATACATGGCGCTGCACCGGCGGTTGCCAAAGGTGATGGTGCCGGTCTTGTCCAGCAGCAGCGTATGCACGTCCCCGGCAGCCTCCACAGCACGGCCGGATTTGGCAATCACGTTCAGTCGCACCAGACGATCCATCCCGGCAATGCCAATGGCCGAAAGCAGGCCGCCAATGGTGGTCGGAATCAACGTCACCAGCAGCGCCGCCAGGTACAGCATGGGCAGGTCGCCACCGGCATAGCGAGCAAAGGGCTGAAGCGTAGCGACCACCAGGAGAAAGATGAGCGTCAGGCCGATCAGCAGGATATCCAGCGCGACCTCGTTAGGCGTCTTCTGCCGCTTGGCCCCTTCCACCAGGGCGATCATGCGATCCAGCGTAGATTCACCCGGATTGGTCGTGATGCGCACCAGCAGCCAATCCGAGACGATCTGGGTATTGCCGGTTACGGCCGAGCGATCCCCGCCGGACTCACGGATGACCGGGGCGGATTCGCCTGTAATGGCCGCCTCGTTGACAGCAGCGATCCCCTGGACGACCTCACCATCTCCCGGAATCAGCTCACCTGCCTCGACGCGGACCACATCTCCTTTGCGCAACCCCACGGCCGGCACCATCTCAAACAGGCCGTCCGCGGTCTGGCGACGGGCCATAAGGTCCTGCCCTACGCCTTTCAGGCTATCGGCACGCGCCTTGCCGCGTCCCTCGGCCAGGGCTTCGGCAAAGTTGGCAAAGAGCACCGTGAACCACAGCCACAAAGTGATTTGTACGGCCACGGCGGTACTCACTCCGGCTTGCGGCAAAAAGCACAGCACGGTGGTGAAGACGGCAGTCAGCTCCACGACGAACATGATCGGCGAGCGCACCAGCTGCCGTGGGTCCAGCTTCACAAAGGCCTGGACCAGCGCGGCCTGCCAGAGCGGTTTGCCGGGCGCAGGCGCAGCGGCAGCAGTGGTCGGTTGGGTATGCATGTTCATATCAATGTCTACCGAAAAGCATCAGTTGATCGGCAATTGGCCCAAGGGCCAGGGTCGGCAGGAAGGTCAGGCCACCTACCAGGAGAATGGTCAGGGTTAGCAGCGTGACGAACAGCGGGCCGTGAGTAGGAAAGCTGTTTGGCCCCTGCGGTACGGTACGCTTGGCGGCGAGGCTCCCGGCAATGGCCAGTACCGGCAGGATGTAGCCATAACGGCCAAGCAGCATGGCCAGCCCCTGCATCAGATTGTGAAAGGGCGTGTTGGCACCGAACCCGCCAAAGGCCGAGCCGTTATTGGCGGTGGCGGAGGTATAGGCATAAAGCAGTTGACTGAAGCCGTGGGGGCCGGGGTTGCTGATGGCCGATACCGATCCCGGCAGGCTGATGGCCAGAGCCCCCAGCACCAGCACGCCCAGCGGCATGACCAGAAGTGTTGCCACCAGCAGGCGAACTTCCCGTGCTTCAAGCTTCTTGCCCAGGTATTCCGGGGTGCGCCCCACCATAAGCCCGGCCAGGAACACCGCGATCAGCACGTTGAGCAACATGTCGTAGAGCCCGGCGCCTACCCCGCCAAAGATGACCTCCCCCAGCATCATGTTGAACAACGCCACCAGCCCGGACAGCGGCGAAAGGCTGTCATGCATTGCATTGACTGACCCGTTGGAGGCCGCCGTGGTGGCAACCGACCAGAGCACCGAGGCTGTGATGCCAAAGCGGCTTTCCTTGCCCTCCAGCGAGGCGCCCTGCTCAACCGCCAGCGAGGCCAGGGCCGGATTGCTCTGCCATTCGGACCACAGCGATACGCCTATGCCGATCAGCAAAAGGCCCAGCATGCAGGCCAGAATCGCCCGGCTCTGCCGCAGATCCTTCACATAATGGCCAAAGGTAAACACCAGTGCGGCCGGGATCAGCAGCAGCGAGACCATTTCCAGGAGATTGCTCAGCGCCGTCGGGTTTTCGAAGGGGTGCGCGGAGTTCACGCCAAAAAAGCCACCGCCATTAGTGCCCAACTGCTTGATGGCGATCTGACTGGCGGCTGGCCCCAGCGGTAAGGCCTGCGTACCGCCCTGGGCCGTCTGGGCGTCGATATAGGCCGAGAAGGTTTGCGGCACGCCCTGCCAGATCAGCAACACGGCCAGCACCAGGCTGAGCGGTAGCAGGATATAGAGCGTCGCGCGGGTCAGATCGACCCAGAAATTGCCCAGTGCCAGCGCGCTGCGGCGGGTAATGCCGCGGCTCAAGGCTACCAGCACGGCAATCCCGGTCGCAGCACTCACGAAGTTTTGTACGCCCAACCCTACCATCTGGCTGAAATACGACAGCGACGCCTCACCGCTGTAGGCCTGCCAGTTAGTGTTGGTGACAAAGCTGATCGCCGTGTTCAGTGCCAGGGTCCATTCAAGCCCCGGCAGATGCTGCGGATTGAGCGGCAGATACGCTTGCAGCAGAAGCATCAGAAACAAGGCCAGCAAGCCGACCAGGTTGAACATGAGCAGTGCCAGGGCGTATTGCTGCCAGCTCTGCTCATGATGGGAATCGACTCCGCCAAGGCGATAGCCCACCCGCTCCAGCGGCGCCAGGACCGGGGTAAGCCAGGTGCGCTCGCCTTCGAGGGCACGGTAGAAAAAACGCCCCAGAAGAGGCGCTGGCGCTAGGAACAACGCCAAAAACAGGACAATCAACAAGCCATCGGCAGTGCTCATGGTCGCGGCCTCACGAACGGTCGGCGCGCATCAGCGCCACCAGCAGGTACACGAACAGGCCCACGGCCAATAGCAGGCACAGGCTATCCAGAACGCTCATGACTCTCTCCTTTACGCGGCACGACCGCTGATGGAGAGCATTGTCGGGAGGAGTCCTGTAAAGGATCGAGACGTAAGCCCCCTGGGAGGCGTAAAGAAAGCGTTAAGAAATGCAGGGCGACCCGTCAGGACCGGCCCTGCAAGGGAAGGCATTACACCTTGAACTGGCCGAGCAGATGACCCAACTGATCGGCAATGCCACGCAGCTGTTGACTGGCCTGACTCGTCTGCACGCTTGCAGTGGCGTTGATCTGAGCAAGGCCGGCCACCTGTACGACGCTCTGATTGATCTCCTCCACCACATGGGACTGCTGCAGGGTAGCGCTCGCAATCGAGGCGTTCACCGTTGCAAGGTTACGCAGGGTCTGGTTGATCTGCTCAAGGCTGTCGCTGGCCTGACTGGCCTGCTCGATGGTGTGCTGCGAAGCCTGCCGGCTCTCCTGAATGACCCGAACCGCCGCGCCTGAATTGGCCTGCAGCCGCTCGATCATGGCATGAATCTCCTGGGTAGACTTCTGGGTGCGCTGTGCCAGAAGCCTGACCTCATCAGCCACTACCGCAAACCCGCGCCCCTGCTCACCGGCACGTGCTGCCTCGATAGCAGCGTTAAGAGCCAGGAGGTTGGTCTGGTCGGCAATGGAGCGGATCACATCCAGTACGGTGCCGATCTGGGTACTCTCCTGCGCCAGTGATTCAATGACCTTGGCGGCCTGAAGAATGGTGTCTGACAACCCTTCGGTCTGGTGGAGGCTGGTCTGGATACTGACCTGCCCCTGATCGGCCCGACGCTCAGCACTCTGCACCTCGCCCGAGGCTTGCTCGGCGTGGCGGGCCACATCCTGGATGGCATGTGTCACTTCATTGATAGCCGTGGCGAGCATATCCATCTGCTGGGTCTGGGTGTCGCTGTGCCGCTGGCTTTGGGCCGCAATGGCACCCAGCTCGCCCGAATGACGATCCAGCGAATGAGCGGCCGTCAGTAGCTGACGAATGAGTTCACCCAAATGCTCCGAAAACCGGTTGAAATGACGGCCCAGTTCAGACAACTCATCACGGCCCGATGTGTCGAGCCTGTGGGTCAGGTCGGCCTCACCACTGGCGATACTGGCCATTGCCTTAACGGTCGACGTCAGCGGTCGGGTAATGCTGCGCTGAATGAGAAAGATCAAGACGCCCATGAGCAATACGATGACTGCCCCGACGCCTGCCGTCTGCCAGACCTGTGCGCGAAACTCGGCCTGCAGATCATCCAGGTAGACGCCTGTTCCCAGCACCCAGCCCCAGGGCTCGAACTGCTTGACGTAGGAAACCTTGGGCACTGGCTCACTGGCGCCGGGCTTGGGCCAACGGTAGGCCACAACCCCACCGCCGTTTTTCGCCACGACTACCATCTCATTGAACAGCGCTTTGCCGTCAGGATCTTTATAGGTAGAAAGGTCCTGCCCGTCGAGCTTGGGGTTCATCGGATGCATGACCATGCGCGGTTGCAGATCGTTGACCCACAAGTAGTCGTTGCGACCGTAGCGAAGCGCCTTGAGCACGGCCAAGGCGCTTCGCTGCGCCGCCTCACGGCTGAGCGTGCCGCCCGCTTCCAACGCCTGAAAATGTGTGAACACGCCCAGGGCGGTTTCGACCACATGCTGCGTCTTTTCGGCCTTGCCCTGATAGAGGTGCTCATAGGACGCCCTGAGCGTCAGCGCGCCGAAGGCCAGCAGCATCAGGGCCGCGACGGTCAGAATCAACCACAGACGCGCGCGAACGGGGTATTTGCGTAAGACATCCATGCAACAGGCTCCTGTTTATTCTTGTTGAAGCTCACATGACATGACGGTGCCCGGACTCTTTTTCGGGCTGTCTTTAGATTCATCGACTCCCTTTCGGGAATCTAAAGCCCGACCCGATGACTGGCTACGCTCGCCCGGCCAGTGGCTCCTCGGGCGGATGCGACAGAATGAAGCAAACTTTCGCCTAAACCTTCGCGTCTATTGGCCGATAGTCCTGGCAGCCAAGTTGAATTCCTGAACAGGTCACCCATGCCCAAGCACAACCCGTCCGATGACTCCCTCTCGCTACTGCTGTTCTCACTGCGCAGCGGAAAGCTCATGGCCATCAACCTGCTCAAGGTCAGCGAAATCATTCCGTGCCCGCCCCTGACACGCATGCCTGAGTCGCATCCGCACGTCAAAGGCGTCACGACCCTGCGAGGCGCCTCGCTATCGGTGATTGACCTGAGCCGTGCCATTGGCGAACAGCCCCTGGCCGACCCTTCTGGCGGCTGCCTGATCGTGACCGAGATTAGCCGTACCAAGCAGGCGCTACACGTCCAGAACGTTGCCAAGATCATTCACTGCCGGTCGAGCGACATCATCCCGCCCCCCTTCGGCTCGGGTAGTCGCGCGTTTGTCACCGGCGTGACCCAAGTGGAAGGCACGCTGGTTCAGGTGTTGGATATCGAAAAGGTTATCCATGGTATTGCACCGCCTGCCATACCGCAGACGCCTTCGGCCCTGAACGAAGAAGACATTGAAGCCCTAGAGGCAACGCGTATCTTGATCGTGGATGACAGCCAAGTCGCGCGCAACCTGTCGCTTCATGCCTTGCAGACATTGAATATCCGCTGCCATGTTGCCCGCAGCGGCAAAGAAGCCATTGAAAAGCTTCTAGAGCTACAAGGCACAGATGATGAGATCAACGTGGTTGTCTCCGACATTGAAATGCCGGAAATGGACGGCTACGCCTTTACCCAGAGCCTGCGCGAGAGTCCAGACTTCAGCAGCCTCTATGTGCTGCTGCATACGTCACTGGACAGCTCCATGAACAGCGACAGGGCCAAGAAGGCAGGTGCCAACGACGTACTCACCAAGTTCTCTCCACCGGAGCTGACCCGCTGCGTGATTCGAGCGGCCCATGCCGTTCAGGGGCGCTGACCTCGCCTGTCAGCCTCGATACGGTAGAATGTCCGGGTCCGGTGAAGATCCGGGCATTCCAACTGTTACCCTGTGAGGCTTTATGGACCCAAAGGATCTGCAACTGCTAGTGACCCGTGAAATGCCCTATGGCAAATACAAGGGTCGCGTCATTGCCGATCTACCCGGCCATTACCTCAACTGGTTTGCCCGCGAAGGATTTCCCAAGGGCGAAATCGGCCGCCTGATCCAGCTGATGCAGGAGATCGACCACAACGGCCTGTCACCGCTGCTCGAACCGCTGCGCAAAGCGCACCCGCCCAAGTCTGGAACCCGCTTTCCAGACAAACCTGTAAGGCCCAAGCGGTTCTCCTTCGACTAGACGTCTTTCTTCCGCCTGAACACCTGAGGCGTTAGGACAACGCGTTCCGTGCTCATCGCATTCCGGACGACGCAATCAAGTTGCTATCAACTCGTTATTGATAACGATTATCATAATATATAGCATCCGCATCCTATCTCCGCGTCTGCCGGTTCTTACCAAGGAAAAGAAGAAGAAATGCGGCGTCTTATCGTCCCCGTGCTCTCTCTGCACGCCTTCACCTGCTATGCCCAGGAAACCCCATCCGACTCCGAGCCAGCCTCGTTATCGCAGATGGAAATCACAGCCAACGTGACCGAAAGCGCTCAAGGCCCCGTTGAGGGTTATCGGGCAACCCGTTCGGCCAGTGCCACCCGTACCGATACGGCCATCCACGAGACGCCGCAGTCCATTAGCGTAGTGCCGCGTCAGGTCGTAGAAGATATCGGTGCCACCCGCCTTGAAGATGCCTTGGACTACGCGGGGGGCGTAGAACGAGGCAACAACTTTGGCGGACAGGGTCTGACTGAGTTCCTGGTGCGGGGCTTTAGTACCCAGGAGTTCTACCGCAACGGTTTTGCCGTCAACCGTGGCTATCCCAACATGCCGGATGCCAGCACGATCGAGCGCCTGGAGGTACTTCGTGGCCCTGCATCCATGCTCTATGGCCGAGGCGATCCGGGCGGCACGTTCAATATTGTCAGCAAGCAGCCTCAGGCCGATCGGAAAACTGTTCTGGGTAGCCAGTTCAACACCCAGGGGCTGCGCCGCGGTACGCTGGACACCACCGGCGCACTGGATGAAAACGCCGAATTTACCTATCGCCTGAACCTGGTGGCTGAAGGCAGCGACAGCTTTCGTGACCATGTAGAAAGCGAACGGTACAACGTAGCACCCGTGCTGCGCTGGCAGCTGAGCGACCGTACCGCCGTGATCCTTGAGGGCGACTACCTGCACAACCGCCATCCTATGGATCGGGGCGTTACCCGTTATGCCACCCAGGCCGGTCAGCTTCAACGCGATCGTTTCCTGGGCGAGGAAGACGCCGGCAAACTTCGTAATGAAAATGCAACCACCCAGCTGCGTCTGGAACACCAGCTCAATGACGACTGGGCCATTCGTGGCGGCGTGCAGTATCTCGACGGTAGCCTGGACGGCGGCGCCGTAGAGAACAATGGACTGGCAGCCGATGGCCGCACCATTGGCCGGAACTATAGCGAGCGCACCCTGGAATGGGACGATATAGCCTTCCAGACCAACGTTGAAGGCCACTTCAAGACGGCGGGTTTTGCTCACACCCTGCTGGCTGGTGTCGAGTACGACGATTTCAATTACACATCCTTTATCCGCCGCTCCAGCGGCAGCGTCAGTGCCTTCCCGCTCGACCTCTATGCGCCGGTGTATGGCCAGCCGCTGCCTGCCCTGACCCGTACGACCACCCATGATGACGAGAACCTGAAGTCTTACGCACTGTATCTGCAGGATCAGGTCGAACTTACCGACCGGCTCAAGGCCCAGGTTGGTGCGCGGCTGGAGCGCTTCGAGCAGCAGTACACGAACTACCTGTCCACATCAGGCAGCTGGGAGCAGGCACATAACGCCGTCTCGCCTCGCTTCGGCCTGGTGTATGACCTGACCGACTCGCTGGCCGTGTATGCCAACACGGCTCGCTCGTTCAAGCCCAACCGGGGCGCCGATCGCAGCAGCCAGGCCTTCGACCCGGAAAAAGGCATCGCCTACGAGACTGGCATCAAGTACGACGTGCCGGAGCATGACCTGAGTATTACGGCCGCCCTGTTCCATATCACCAAGGAAAACGTCCTTACATCGGACCCGCTCGACAGCAATTACCAGATTGCGGCAGGCGAAGTGCGTAGCCGTGGCTTCGATCTCAGCTTGGCTGGCAATATCACGCCGCAATGGCGCGTTATTGGTGGTTATGCCTATGTCGATGCCGAAGTGACCAAGAGCACGACGTCCACCATGCCTGCCGGCAGCCGTCTGGCAAACGTTCCCAAGCACAGCGTGAATCTGCTCAATACCTATGAATTCGATTCGGGTCTGTTGAGCGGGCTGGGCGTGGGCGTAGGGCTCAAATACGTAAGCGACCGCAAGGGCAGCACCTCGTCTACGGCGTTCGACATGTCGTCCTATACCGTTGTCGACTTGCTTGCCTATTACCCGCTGACAGACCGTATTCGCCTGAACCTCAACCTCGACAACGTCTTTAACGAGGAATACGACGAGCGTGCCTGGGGTTCGATCTGGGCCTACCCCGGAGCGCCACGCACCCTGCAGGCCGGGGTTTCCATCACCTTGTAAGCCGAACGCGGCGTGTGCCGGATTCATCGCCTGCACACGCTTCGCTTTTATCGAAACGCTGTATCCCGTCACGCTCGCTACAGGAACCTCGACATGAATACCAAGCACACCCTGGTGGCCGCCACCCTTGCGTTGTCCGTTTTCAGCGGCTCGCTGTTTGCCCATGCGCTCTGGCCGGAGGAGCGCCGCGGCCAGATCGAAGTGGTCTTTGGCGAAGGCGCCGAAGAGGACGCCTATGACCCGGCCCGGATTTCTGGTGCCTGGGCATACGACACCTCCGGCAAGCCCGTACCGATCACGGTTGAAAAGCAAAGCGACCATGCGCGTCTGAAACCGGCCGCTACACCAGCGGTGCTGGCGGTTGCGCTGGACAATGGCTATTGGGCACAAGGCCAGGACAAGAAGTGGGTGAACAAGGGAGCAACTGAGGTATCGGGCGCCCTTGCCTCAGGACGCTATTACAAGTACAGCCTCGCGGTTATGGAAAAAGGCGCCAAGCTGCCCTCTCTGGACGCACTTAAATTCGCCATTATTCCTCAGCGCGATCCATTGGCCGTAGAGCCCGGTGAGACGCTGGAGGTGCAAGTCCTGCTCGACGGCAAGCCCGCCTCCGGTATCAAGCTGTACGACGATGTGATCAACGACCCTGATCACATCAGCGTCACGACCGATGCCCAGGGCCGGGCACAGATTACGGTGCGCCATCATGGTCGTAACGTGATCGGCGCCAACACGGAGGTCAAGCAGGACGACCCCAACGGCCGCGTGCGCGGGATGTTTTCCACCCTGGTCTTTGTCAGCCCGAGCGACCACCACCATTGATGCCGGCGTAGACCTCTGAAACAGCCCTGTCACCGGAAAGCCGTTCAAGTGCATTTCGGTGACTGGGCTGTCAGTACCGGCCGAACGCAGTATGATCCGTGCTCCGCTGATCGCGAAGTCTGCCATGCGCCTGTCCCGTCCCTCGCGTCTGTTTGTTGCCTCGCTCGTCATCGTGGCCGGTGCCGTGCTGGTGGCCTATGCCGCCACACGTCAGGCTGAGCGCTATGCCCTGCGCGAAGCCGGTGCCCTGAGCGAAGAGCAGCTGCACCTTTATGCACGCAACCTGCAAACCCTGATCGACCGCTACCGCTCCTTACCCGCCGTTCTGGCACTTGATCCCGAGATGAGCCAGAGTCTGGCCGGGCCCCTGAGTACCGAAGCCCAGCATCGGCTCAACCTTAAGCTCGAACAGCTCAACCGGGCCGCTGGCTCATCCACGTTGGAACTGCTCGACCGCACGGGCCTTGCCGTGGCTGCCAGCAACTGGCGCTTGCCCACCAGTTATGTAGGGCATAACTACGGGTTTCGTCCCTATTTTCTACAGACGCGCACCCGGGGAGCGGGTCGTTTCTATGCAGTAGGCGTCACCACAGGCATACCCGGCTACTTTCTCTCCCAGGCGGTGACGGCCGACGACGGCACCTTTCTTGGAGCCATTGTGGTCAAGCTGGAATTTCCAGAGCTTGAACACTCCTGGAGCCAGCAGCCGGATATCATCCTGGTAAGCGATGCGCGTGGAATCGTGTTTATCGCTAACCAGCCGGGGTGGCGCTATCGCATCCTCGAGTCGCTAAGGCCCGATGACCATGCCGAACTTGAGGAGACCCGGCAGTACAACCGTCAGCCCTTGTTGCCGCTCACTTATCAGCCCATGAACACCCTGGCGCAGAATCAGCGCCTCACCCGGGTCCACGGCCCCCTGGGCGTGCAGGATTTTCTCTGGACCTCACTGCCCCTCACCGAAGAAGGCTGGACGCTACACCTGCTGCGTGACCGCTCTCGTCTTCCTGCCACGGCGCAGACCACGGGCCTTGCGGCCGCCGGTGCCTGGTTTGCCCTGGTCTTCGCCCTGCTCTTTCTTCAGCAGCGACGGCGTCTGGCCCGTGAGCGCCAGCGCAGCCGTGATGAGCTGGAGCGTCTGGTCGAAGCCCGTACCGCCGACCTGCGAACCGCCCAGGACGGTTTGATCCAGGCCGCCAAACTGGCCGCGCTCGGGCAGATGTCCGCCGCCCTCGCCCATGAACTGAACCAGCCGCTCACAGCCCAGCGCATGCAGCTGGCCAGCGTTCGCCTCCTGCTCGACCAGCAGCGTCACGATGAGGCTCGCCAGAGCCTTATCCGTATCGATGAACTCCTGGGCCGCATGGCTGCGTTGACCGGTCATCTGAAAACCTATGCCCGCAAGACGCCTGCCGGTCTTCGCGAACCGCTGGATCTGGCCTGCGTAGTAGACAAGTCCTTCGAGCTGCTGGCACCACGGGTCCAGAACGAGCGGGTCGACGTCAGCCTGCGCATGAGCCGACCCGCCAAGGTGCGTGGTGATGCCATCCGTCTTGAGCAGGTGCTCGTCAACCTTCTGCGCAATGCACTGGATGCCATGGCGGATAAATCGATTCGCCAGCTGGATATTGCTCTGACACCCGAGCGAGGCCGTTGGCTGCTGTCCGTCACGGATTCCGGCGGCGGGATCGCGGAAGAATATCTGAGCCAGGTTTTCGATCCGTTCTTCACCACCAAGCCGGTCGGTGAAGGATTGGGCCTTGGCTTAGCCGTGTCGTACGCTATCGTCCACGAACTGGGCGGCGAGCTGACGGTTGACAATACGGCCCAGGGCGCGCGTTTTATGTTGACCCTGCCCATGGTGATCGAAGAGGACCCAACATGACGGACCGCGTAATCGTCATCGATGATGAATCCACTATCCGGGAAGCCATCCAGCAATGGCTGCAACTCTCGGGGTTCGAGGTCGCGTTGTATGCCAGCGCCGAGGCCTGCCTGGCGCAGCTGACGCCTGACTTCGCCGGTGTGATCATCAGCGATGTCCGCATGCCCGGCCTGGACGGGCTCTCCCTGCTCGAGCAGCTTCAGACCCTGGACAAGGACCTGCCGGTCATCCTGCTGACCGGCCACGGCGATGTGACCATGGCCGTCGAAGCGATGCGCCAGGGTGCCTATGATTTCCTGGAAAAGCCTTTCAGCCCCGAGGCCCTGCTCGGCAGCCTCAAGCGCGCCCAGGAAAAACGCCGTCTAGTGCTGGAGAACCGGCGCCTGCACGATCACTCGGATCAGAAAGCCCAGCTGGCTGCACGGCTGATCGGCTATTCACGCCCCATGGAAACGCTGCGCAGACAGGTGCTTGAACTGGCCAATACGCCCGTCAATATCCTTCTGCGAGGTGAAACGGGTAGCGGCAAGGAGCTGGTCGCCCGTTGCCTGCATGATTTCAGCACCCGTAGCGCCAAGCCCTTTGTCGCGCTCAACTGTGCCGCCATCCCCGATACGCTGTTCGAGGCTGAGCTGTTCGGGCATGAGAGTGGCGCCTTTACCGGGGCAACCGGCAAGCGGATCGGCAAACTGGAACATGCTAACGGCGGCAGCCTGTTTCTCGATGAGATCGAAAGCATGCCTCTTGCCCAGCAGGCCAAGCTGCTGCGAGTCCTGCAGGAGCAGCAGCTGGAGCGGCTCGGCTCCAATCAGAGTATTCCTGTGGACCTGCGCATCATTGCCGCCACCAAGCCTGATCTGCTGGAAGAGGCCCGTGCTGGCCGGTTCAGAGAGGACCTTGCCTATCGTCTCAACGTAGCGGAGCTTTACCTGCCACCGCTGCGCGAGCGCCGTGAGGACATCCCCCTTCTGTTCGAGCATTTTCTCCAGCAGGCTGCCAAACGCCTGGGCCGCGAACCCGGCACGCCCAGCGGTAACCAGTTGGCGCGCCTTCTGGCCCATGACTGGCCGGGCAATGTCCGGGAGCTGGCCAATGCGGCCGAGCGGCATGTGCTGGGCCTGGATAGCGGCGCTCCGCAATCAACTGCGGACCTTTCCCTCTATGAGCAAATGGAAGCCTTCGAGGCACAATGCCTGCGTAATGCGCTGGCCCGGCATAAGGGCGACATAAAAGCCGTACTGGAAGAGCTCAAGCTTCCACGGCGTACCCTCAATGAAAAAATGCAGCGCCATGGGCTGATGCGTGAAGTCTTTCTAGAGACAGACGGCTGACCCCAGGCTTAATCGGCAGTGACTATAGGCGGAAATCCGCTTATGGTTTAAAGGCCTTCGGCAATATTTCGCTTACGCCCTCCTCTACAACCCGCTGGATACGGCCAGCACCCTGATGGCACGCCTCGTGCAATCAGGATGACAAGCCGTGCGTTCACGCAGCGGCATACAACAATGATAAGAGAGGATTCCGAATGGAAAGCACCGCCACCCTGGCCGCGGGCGTAACGCCCAAGACCACGTCACAGCGCATCAAATCCATCTTTAGTGGCTCCGTTGGCAACCTGGTCGAATGGTACGACTGGTACGTCTATGCCGCCTTCTCGCTTTATTTCGCCAAGGCCTTCTTTCCGCAAGGCGACCTCACCGCTCAGCTGCTGAACACGGCCGCCATCTTTGCCGTAGGTTTTCTGATGCGTCCCATCGGCGGCTGGCTGATGGGCGTTTATGCCGATAAAAAAGGGCGTAAGGCTGCGTTGATGCTGTCGGTCGTCATGATGTGCGGCGGCTCGTTGATCATCGCACTAACGCCCAGCTATGCCACCATCGGGGTAGCCGCTCCCGTCCTGCTGGTGCTGGCCCGCCTCTTACAGGGGCTTTCCGTGGGGGGCGAATACGGCACCTCTGCCACGTACCTCAGTGAGATGGCGACCAAGGAACGACGTGGCTTTTTTTCCAGCTTCCAGTACGTCACACTGATCTCCGGCCAGCTCATCGCCCTGGCAGTATTGATCATCCTGCAGCTGACGTTGACCAACGAGCAGCTGGAAAGCTGGGGCTGGCGCATTCCGTTCCTGATCGGTGCGGCCTGCGCTGTCACCGCGCTATACCTGCGCCGTGGAATGGAAGAAACCGCCTCCTTCAAGAAAAAGGATGAAAGCGTCGTCCAGGAAAGCCTGATGCGTACGCTGATGCGCCACCCCAAGGAGCTGCTGACCGTGGTAGGCCTGACTATGGGCGGCACCCTGGCGTTCTACACCTACACCACCTACATGCAGAAGTATCTGGTAAACACCGTAGGCATGAGCAAGTCCGACTCGACCATGATTTCGGCGGCCACGCTGTTTCTCTTCATGCTGCTGCAACCCGTAGTAGGCGCGCTGTCCGATAAGATCGGCCGTCGCCCCATCCTGATCGCCTTCGGGGTACTGGGCACGATATTCACCGTTCCGATCCTGTCTGCGCTGCACACCATCCAATCCATGTGGGGCGCGTTCTTCCTGATCATGGCGGCACTGGTCATCGTTAGCGGCTACACCTCGATCAATGCGGTGGTGAAAGCCGAACTGTTCCCCACTGAAATCCGTGCCCTGGGTGTGGGTCTGCCCTATGCACTGACCGTTTCGATCTTTGGCGGCACCGCGGAATACGTAGCCCTGTGGTTCAAGAGCATCGGCATGGAAACCGGCTATTACTGGTACGTTACCGGCTGTATCGCCTGCTCGCTTCTGGTCTACCTGTTCATGAAGGACACGCGCGACCACTCTCGCATTACCCACGAGTAACCCTTCCCCATAAGGCCCCGCAAGGGGCCTTTTTTGTCGCAGCCAGCATCAATCAGGACGCTTTTGCCATAACTAGGGGATAGCTCTTGCGCAAGGCATGGTCCATGATCCGAACAGCATTTTTTGTGGCTTCGGATTGTTTATGAGGGTTATCACCCGGCTGGTATCGTCCTTTCGTCAAACCTGGCAGCACCTGAGCGAACGACTCGGCGATGCTGAAAACCTGAGTACCCTGCTCTGGGCCATCCCGATCGGGATCGTCGGGGCGCTGGTCACGCTGGGCTTTCGCCATGCGATTGACCTCATCCATCTCGCGGCCTTCGGCAAAACCGCCGACGTGGTCGAGCTGGCCCAGTCCAGCGAATGGTACATGCGCCTGATCGTGCCTACGCTGGGCGGGATCGTGGCGGGCTTCCTGCTCCTGCTCAGTCGACGCTATACCAAGGCCACGGCGCATTCGGACTACATGGAAGCCATCACCTTGGGCGATGGCCGTATCCCGGTTCGGCAGACGCTGGCACGCAGTTCATCTTCACTGTGCTCGATTGCCACCGGCTCCTCTATCGGACAAGAAGGCCCCATGGTGCAGCTGGCCGCCCTCTGCGCCTCTTTGGTGGGTCGCTTTCGCACGATCTCACCGGAGCAGATGCGGACCCTAGTCGCATGCGGGGCCGCAGCCGGGATCACCTCTGTATACAACGCTCCGATTGCCGGCGCCTTCTTTGTGGCGGAGATCGTATTGGGCTCCATCGTGGCGGAGCGCATGCCTCCGCTGATCATGGCGTCCGTGGTAGCCAACCTCACCATGCGCTCGCTGCCGGGGTATCACTCGATTTACAGCGTACCGCTGTTCGAGCCCCTGAGCCTGTCGCAAGACCTGATGTTCATCCTGCTGGGGATTCTGCTCGGCGCGCTGGCCCCGCTCTTTCTCTGGCTGCTAGAACACTCGCGCAAGCGAATCGACCAGATTCACCTGCCGCTGCCCGTCAAGCTGGGGTGCGGCGGCCTCGTGGTCGGCCTGATTTCAGTCTTCTATCCACAGACCTGGGGTAACGGCTATAGCGTCATCAATGACTTCATCAACCACCCATGGCCCTGGACAGCCGTGGCGGCTCTGCTGGTCTTCAAGGTCCTGGCGACAACCGCCTCAGCCGGTACGGGAACGGTAGGCGGCATTTTCACGCCGACCTTGTTTGTCGGCGCCGCCATCGGTGTGCTGTTTGCCAGCCTGGTCGAGCATCTCGCCCCTACCCTGCATGCGCCAACCTTTACCTATGTCGTGGTCGGCATGGGCGCGTTTCTCGCTGCCACCAGCCGGGCGCCGCTCATGGCAATCCTCATGGTGTTCGAGATGACGTTGAGCTATGACATCGTGCTGCCGCTGCTGCTGTGCGTGGTGGCTGGCTACTACATCAGCGGCGCATTCTCGCCCCGCTCCATGTACGCCGTGACCGCCAAAAACAACGAACTCTGGAAAGCCCGTAACCAGACGCGCAACCTCAAGGTTAAAGCCATTCTTAACGAGGGCGCGCAAACCGTACCAGCATCAGCCACGTTGGAAGAAGTGCTGCAAACGTTCCGCGAGCAGATCGTCAAGTTTGTGTACGTAATCGACGAAAATGGTCTGCTGGTCAAGATCGTCGCGCTGCGAGACCTCAACAGAGCCCAGGCGGCTGGAACACTTGATGCCAACCTGCTCGCCAGGGACCTGCCCGGTCATACGCTTCCCCTGCTGCACCCTTACGATAACCTCACGGTTGCCCTGGAAGCCTTCCTGAACCATCCCGGCGAACGCCTGCCGGTGGTAGAAAGCCAGGCTTGCCCCAGGCTTTTGGGCTATATATCGAAAAGTCAGGTCCTGGCGCACCTGAAGCTGTATTTATAAGGCGGGTTTTGCAGGGTATCGCCCCGGTGGCAATGCCCTGCTGTCTCTTGCGTGAGGCTTCAATACAGGAAGACCCAATCTTCTCTCACCTTTTCGCCTTTGTGCTGTCCAAGCCATCATCTGTCGAGCGTCCCGCGCCGCGCCTGCACATTCAGGCCCTGCGCACTCGATTCGTTGTATTGATTCACCCTGACAGGAGTGGCCTGCATGACACTAAGCGAATTAATGGGAACACTCCGCTTTCTCAAGGATGCCGAGATGCTGAAGGATACCCTTCGCACCGCCTATACCCGCTCGGGAAAGCAGGAGAGCACCGCGGAACACACCTGGCGGCTATGTCTCATGGCCATGGTGTACGAAGACGAACTCCAAGGCATCGACTTTGCCAAGCTGCTGAAAATCTGCCTCATCCATGACCTGGGCGAAGCCATCAGCGGTGATATTCCGGCCGTGCTGCAGCGACCGGGCCTGAGCAAGTCCGGGCAGGAGCGGCAGGACCTGCAAACCTTGCTGGCCTCGCTCCCCGCGGAGCGTCAGGAACGTTTTCTGGCGTTGTGGGACGAGTACGAGAACGGCTCCTCTCCAGAGGCCAAGCTTGCCAAGGGCCTGGATAAGCTCGAGACTATTCTCCAGCACAACCAAGGCTTGAATCCGCCAGACTTCGACTATGGCTTCAACCTGAACTACGGCCGCCAATACACCTCCGCACACCCGTTGCTGGCTGCCATCCGTGAGCAGCTGGATGAAGAAACCGAGCGCAGAACAGTCGCTCACTAGGCTTACATGAGATGAAACCGGGCCTTGCCGGCCCGTTTTGCCTCATACATGGCCGTGTCGGCAGTCTTGATAAGGTCGTCCGCCGAGAGGGCGGAGCCCGGCGTGTAGAGCGTGATGCCAATACTGGCACTTACTCTGGCCTCGTAGTCTCCCAGCCAGATCGGCGCCTGAATCTTTTCAAGCAGAAGGCTGGCCAGACGACACGCATCACTTGCGCCGTCCACAAGCCCTTCCAGCATGACCGTGAACTCATCGCCGCCCAAGCGGATGACTTCATCGGACTTGCGGACGCCCTCTTGCAAGCGCTTTGCGATTTCACGCAGCAGCGCATCGCCGGCATCATGTCCCCGGGCATCGTTGACGGCCTTGAAACCATCCAAATCGAGAAAGAGTAGCGCCAGATCCACCTTGTTCCGCTCAGCTCGCGTAATGGCCTTGGGCAAGACGTCCATCAGGGCACGACGATTCAATAGTCCCGTCAGTGCATCATGGCGCGCTTCGTATTCACGTCTTGCTTCAGCCGCCTTGCGCTCGGAAATATCGTGCAGGAAAGCGCTGAAAAAGGACTGCCCCTCTACATTCAGAGCCCGGATACGCACCTCGACCGGAATATCAGACCCATCACGCCGTATGGCAGGCAGTTCCAGGCGCTGGTTGAGCACCTTAGCCTCACCGGTCGACAAATAACGGGCCATTCCCACCCGATGCGCTTCACGCAGAGCAGGCGGAATAATCATGTCACTCAACGGCTGGCCCAGGGCTTCTTCCACCGTCCAGCCAAAGGTTTCGACTGCCTGACGATTCCAGGCTGTGACAATCCCCGCCTCGTCAATACGGACATAGGCATCATTGGCATGCTCGATCACGCTGCTGAGTTCTGCCTCGCGCCGACGAAGCGCCTGCTCAGACTGTAGCTGGTGCGCCATCGCCTGGGATAGCTGCTCATTGGCACGTTGAAGCTCATGGGTTCGAAGTACTACACGCTGCTCCAGATCCTCCTTCAGGGCCGCCAGGGCCTCTTCGGCTTCCTTGCGCGCATGAACATCGATAATAATCGCGACGATGCTGCTGGCATTGCCGTCGTGATCCTCCAGACGGCTTACACTCAGCCGGACCCATACCGGCTCGCCCTGCTTATTGAGCGCCCGCCGTTCAAGGTCGATGGCATCGATCCTGCCGGTACTGAGCCACTCGGCCAACTGCCTGAATTCGTCCAGATCGTCCGGATGAATAAGCTCCCAGAACGTCAGCGTTTGCAGCTCCTCGCGGCTGTAACCAAGGATGCGGCAGAGTGCATCGTTGATATCGATCCACCGATCATTCCTGCCTATCAGAGAGATGCCTACGGCAGCCCGTTCGAAAATGGCGCGAAACCGCGCCTCACGTGTCTCGAACACCGCTTTCGACCGTTTGACGTGACGGCGGGCCAGCAGGGTTGTTTCGCGCAGCTGAACCTCATGACAGACCAGGGCGGCCAGGTCGTTGAGCGCCTCAAGCTCTTCTGCCTCCAGCCTGCGCGGCGTTGTGTCCATGACACACAATGCACCGAGCGCCAGACCTTCGATACTCGTGATGGGGATCCCGGCATAAAAGCGAATATGCTTGCCACCCTTGACGAGATGATGGTTTTTAAACCGCTCATCCAGCGTTGTGTCTTCGATAAAGATAGCCTGCTGCGCCAATACCGTATGAGCGCAGAACGAAGATTCCCGACTGGTTTCCACGATATCCAGGCCAATTTGGGACTTGAACCATTGCCGCTTGTCATCCACCAGCGAGATATAGGCGATGGGCATACCCAGTGTACGTACCGCCAGCCGGGTAATCCGGTCGAAAAAAGGCTCGGCAGGCGAGTCCATCAGCTCAAGCGCATTCAGGACGCGCAAGCGCTCGGTTTCGTAGGAAGGATCGGCTGCTGGCAACATGGCAATGGTCAGGCTAAAGCGGGACTATTTCACAGTCTGACAGATAAGCAGCCGTTTCTGCTCATGGTTTCGTCAGGCCACAGTATGTCATTGATAGCGTTTTGATCCGATAACCTGAACCAGTACGCCTTGTCATGTCTCGAACCATAACGTTTCAGTATCAGGTATCCATGAGCGCATGACTTTCATTCAATGGGCAGGCGTACTCAGTACGTTACTGCTGGTTCTGGCCCTGGCATCGGCCTACCTTCGCTGGCTTCCTGTCACTACATCCGTCGTTTGCCTGGCATTTGGCATTGCTATTGGCCCGCTGGGGCTGGGCCTCTGGCAGGAAAGCTTTCAGGACGTGGCCCCCTGGATGGAGCATCTGACGGAAGTTGCCGTTCTGATCTCCCTGTTCGTGACCGGACTCAAACTGCGATTACCCCTGACAGACCCGGCCTGGCGCGGTGCCTATATGCTGGCCGGACCGATCATGCTGTGCTGTATTACCGGCAGTACCCTGGTCTGTCATTACCTGTTTGGTCTCAACTGGGGCACTTCCCTGCTCATCGGCGCGGCACTGGCCCCTACTGACCCGGTCCTGGCCGGGCTCGTCCAGGTCGTTCATGCCCGGGACTTCGACCGGGTGCGCTACTCGCTGTCCGGTGAAGCAGGCCTTAACGACGGCACGGCCTTTCCGTTTGTTGCCCTGGCCTTGCTGGTCATGCACCACGATAGCGTACAGGCCGACTGGCTGGGTGAATGGGTTCTGCATCGCCTGCTCTGGGCCGTGCCTGCAGGCCTTCTGATCGGCTACACCCTGGGGCGGTTGATGGGGCGATTTTCCATCTACCTGCGGATCAAGCACCGCGACAGCGTCATCTCTCCCAATGACTTTCTTGCACTGGCCCTGATAGGTCTGGCCTATGTACTGGCCGATCTGGTCGGCGCCTGGGGCTTTCTTGCGGTGTTTGCAGCGGGCGTGGGGTTGCGTCGAGTGGAGGTCTCATCCTCCGGCCACGCCAAGATTCCAGCCGAGGAGCAGACCCAGCCGGTACTGGGTCACATGACCGGATCGGTCGTACAGGCCGACCGGCTCGACCAGGACAAACTGAGCAGCCCCACCGTGGCAGCCGGCGTACTGATGGGTGATATGCTGGCCTTTGGCAACCTGCTGGAACGCTCCCTGGAAGTGTTGCTGGTCACGCTGCTGGGCGTATTGCTCTACCCCCACTGGGACTGGCGCGCAGCAGGGCTGGCGCTGCTATTGTTCTGCGTGATCCGCCCTTTAAGCGTGTACTTGCTGATGGGTCGACGTTGGGCGACCCCTGCCCAGCGCACACTGATCGGCTGGTTCGGCATACGAGGGATCGGCAGCCTGTACTACCTGAGTTATGCCCTGAACCACGGCCTTACGGAAGGCTCACTCAAGGACAGTATCGACATCACTTTGACCGTCGTGACTATCAGCATCCTGCTGCACGGAGTCACTACCCAGCCCTTGCTGGATCGCTATGAGCGTAAACATGCGAAAGAACAGGCATGAGCTAGCGCGCGGGCTTATACCGTGTTGGTAAGTGCTTTGACCGTGTCGATGACTTTGAAGACGTCGAAAGGCTTTTCGAAGATGGCATTGAACAGATGCTGGTTCTGCTGAGCGATATGCGCCTGCGCACCGGTGGTCAGGATGATGGGTATCGCCTTGAGATCGGGATGGTCGTGAATGGCCTGGGCCAACTCCATGCCATTCATCAAGGGCATCATGAAATCCGTGATGACCAGCGCAGGCTGCTCGCGCAGCAAGGCATCCAGCGCCTTTTGGCCATTGCTGGCCGTTTTGACCTGGAACCCGGCATCCTCAAGCGCGAACGAGAGAATTTCTGCGATTAAAAACTCATCATCGACCACCAGAATCGTCGTCATGTATTTACCTTCCCTGTAATGACGACATCAGCCCTGACTGTTCGACGTTGCTGAGCCTGAAAGAACCATCTCCGCATTTCTGAAAGCCTTAGCTAAATCAATACCACTATCACTGATAACAATTTCACGAAGTGACGGGTCGAAGTGGCTGTCCCGCACCTTCAATATGGAAATGACCCGCTTGAGTTCGGCATTCAATTCCGCATAGCGCATCATGAACAGATTGTCTGTAATGCCTGACAGTTCAGGCGCAGGCGCGTGAATATCCGACCCGAAGAGGTCTTTCATCTCCCACGTGCCATACACTGTGACACCCATAGACCTGAGCTGGTTGGTGAGCGCGGTAAAGAATTCCATGAGTCGATCCTCCTTGCTGGCCATGCGAGCAATGGCGCCGAGGCTGTCAATCAATAACCGCCTGGCCTTCAATCGGCGGACCTCATCAATAATCTGATGGCCTACTTTATCCAGCTGCAACTCAACCGTTGGCTGCCAATGAATATGTACAGCGCCGCTATCGATCAGGCCGCCCAGATCCAGCCCTATACTGCGTGCCTTGATGCGGAGCCGGTCTGGCGTCTCGTAAAACCCGAAGATCACGCCGGGTTCCTCCAGAGAGGACTGGGCAATAAAGCTCAGGCCCATGGAGGTTTTGCCGCTGCCTGACGGCCCCATCAGCAAGGAGATGGAGGATTGACTAAGGCCTCCTGCAAGCATCTGGTCAAAACTGGTCAGCCCTGTGCCGACTCGGCGCTCATCAATCTGTTCCGGACGATAAGGCGTGTTGTAGACAGCCTCGAGCCTTGGATAGACCACAAACCCATCTTCAGTGATCTGATACTCATGCAGCCCGGCAATCGCAGGGCTACCACGCGTCTTGCGCAGGCTCATGCGACGAATGGAGCGCACGCCACGAATCTCCTCGCCCACGTCCAGCACACCGTCGACCACGGTCAACTCGGGGCTGCCGTCATCGAGACGTGAGCTGGTCAGGAACAGAACCGTACAATTGGCAAAGGCGGCATGGGCCTGCAATTCGGCAATAAATCGCTTCGTGTCCAAAGGCGTTTCGGCTCTGGAGCGGGCATTGAGCAGTCCATCAACCACCAGCAGCGTCGCCTTTTGCCGGGAGATCTCCCGGCGCAGCAGCTTGACGACCGGCTCCAGCCCTTCCTGCTCCATGGTGTCGAACGCACTAAGGTATTGGATATCACCGCCGATCTGGCTGTGATCGAAAAAGCTGAGCGTGGAAAGAAACTGGAACATCCGCTCATGGGATTCGGACAACAACGTGGCGAACAGGACACGCTCACCCTTGCGCACATGGTTGAAGGCAATCTGATTGGCCAGAATTGTCTTGCCAGAACCCGGGCGGCCCTGAATGACATATGACGCGCCGGCCACAAAGCCGCCCCGTAATAAGGTATCCAGCCCCTCGATTCCACTTTCCAGGCGCGTTAGTTGCTTCAATTCGATTGGCCCTGCCAGAGAGTAAAAGATCATTGATCGACCACACCGTGGCGGTCTGAACAGGTCGACAAGACTATGGCTCAGCGCCTGAAATATCCAGATGAATACTTCTGTGAGGTGATCAGGGTACTCACCAGAGATGACAAATGAGCAGGAGTTCTCAGACGGAAAGACATGGAGCACCACGTCTTTAGAGACGGGAGCGGCAGCTGCCGCTCCTCGAGGGAAACGTTACTTGTCTGGCTGGGGCGTCATGCGCAGGTAGGGACGTAGCGCCTGATAGCCTTTCGGGAAGCGTTGCTTGATCTCGTCTTCATCCTTGAGCGAAGGCACGATCACCACATCGCCACCCTGCTCCCAGTTGGCTGGCGTAGCCACCTTATGGTTATCGGTCAGCTGCAGCGAATCGATCACCCGCAGGATCTCATTGAAGTTACGTCCCGTGCTGGCGGGGTACGTGATGATCAGCCGGACCTTTTTGTTCGGGTCGATGACAAACAACGAGCGAACCGTCAGCGAGTCGTTCGCGTTCGGATGGATCATATCGTATAGGCCCGACACTTTCCGATCTTCATCGGCAATGATGGGAAAGTTGACGGTGGTCTTCTGAGTGTCGTTGATGTCATCGATCCAGCGGCGGTGAGAATCGGCCGGATCGACCGACAGGGCAATGACCTTGACGTTTCGGGCTGCGAATTCGTCCTTTAGCTTGGCCGTGAACCCAAGCTCTGTCGTACAGACGGGCGTGAAATCGGCCGGGTGCGAGAACAGCACGCCCCAGCTATCGCCCAGCCACTCGTGAAAACGAATACGGCCTTCGCTGGAATCCTGTTCGAAATCGGGTGCTATATCGCCCAATCTAAGGCTCATGGTGATCCTCCTGTATCGGTTCAAGGGGCCACCTGCCTGGACAGATGGTCCGGATAAGTTAAGCCCGGTATCGTGACGTTCGCTCGATTTGATGCTGCAGCTGGTACAGGAATGTGAAACCGTCCTCCCAGCGCTCATGACCGGACTTCACATTGATGTGACCGACATCGGCCAGGATCGTTGAGGCGGCGCCCCAGATATTCGCCAGATAACGCACGCGCTCTGGTGTGGCAGCGGGGTCGTTACCGGAGCCGACAAGCAGCGCCGGAAACGGCAGAGCCTGCCGAGGCAATGGCGCAAAATTCTTTAGCGGCGCGGGACAGGCCGGTCGCTCGACGTCTGCAGGTGCAACCAGCAACGCACCGACTACACGCTGTCTTGTTTCAGGGTCGGCCTGCTCGGCCCAATGGGCCACGGTTGCACAGCCCAGGCTGTGGGCGATCAGGATAACCGGAGCGTGGCAGGCCTTCAGGCTGCGCTCCAGTTCATCCACCCATTCCTGACGTTGCGGCATGAACCAATCCTTTTGCTCTACCCGAGAACAATCAGGCAGAACACGCTGCCAGTGGCTTTGCCAATGGTTGTCAGGCGAGCCCTGCCAACCGGGAACAATCAGGTACTGTATCGGAGTGGTGCCCATGGCGATGCCTCTACAGGAGTCATGCCAGCAGTGTACGCACGCCTAAAATACGCACAAAGAATAAGTAATAATTTATTTATTCTTTAATGGAATAAGTCTTGTTCCTCAACAAGCTGCCGCGCTTTGGCCTGGATGATTACGCCCCCTATGCCATTGGTCTTCTTTCTTACCATCAGCCCGTAATATCTGAACTCCCGGCGGATATCCCTCTCCTTACCTAGGAAGGCTGTTGATCATCAATAGCCGAATCAGGGTTCCCCCTGGAGAATTCAAATGACTGCTAAAAACGACAACCCAGGAAATTTTGCCAACGACCGCGAAAAAGCCTCCGAAGCAGGCAAGAAAGGGGGTCAGAACAGCGGCGGTAACTTTGCCAACGATCGGGAGAAGGCCTCTGAAGCAGGCAAAAAAGGTGGCCAGAACAGCCATGGCGGCGGCCGCAGCTAGTAGCTGAGTGGTTGAGCGGAGGCCCAGCTTCCGCTCAAGCTCTGTTTTCAGGCGCTGCTGAAGACACTTCCTACCGTTTGAATAAATCCACGCTTTTACCAACCTCTAATACCCCTCTTTGATCGTCACCCTCCCTGACATGACCTGATCGCTCGCTTCAGACGTATCTGCCTGAGCGGCCTGCTCTTTGGAGTATTTCGGCCTCCAGAGAAGAGCTCAAGCGCATGAGGGTCTGGTATAGCCTCTCTAAAATAGAGCTACACACAGACATCTGCCTTAAGCGTGTAAAGGTAATAACCTGATGAGGGCAATTGGGAATTGCCGGAGGGCTTATGAATTAAATTGGCAGAACAGACACACCGATAACCAGAGCTTAAAAAACAATATCGGTAAATTCATCTTCCTATGGTTTGCACAATAGCGGCATCGCTGAACTCTTCCATCCGCAACAATTTCAGCGAAGCGAGAAACGCATGAGCCTGATGTTCATGGCGAAATTCAATAGATGGCCGCTGGGATTCAGTACACATAGCCGGTATGTTTCTTTCCTGCCATACCACCGTGACCAACTTTCCTCGTAATGAACAGCTATGTAGCGTTCTTCCGTCACTGGTCTTGATTGTCCAGGCAGTCATGAAGTACCTGTATAGTTAATGAATAACCGTTGCGCCTCGTTAAACTTTGGCCAGACTATTCTTTCTTCGAATATCAAACTGATTATCTATTTCACGCTTGATGCCCGTCACCCACACTTGCGCCTCAGCCTGGCTCATTTGATAAGGTGAACTATTTCGTCTGGCTTCTAGAATGGTAATACCGCTTTGCTGATTGAAGATGCGCACGGCGAAGCCTTTTTCGCTCTCTTCCAGCACTTGGAAACCCAAGGGCAGAAACTGCGACTTCATATAGGTGAGAACAGGGGCTGATACGTCAGTCGACATGAATTTTCCTTACGCTAATAAACGTGAAAAACCCCGGCTTGGCGGGGCCTTATGTCAACGCTCTCTGACCTGTCCCGCTTCGAAGCCCTTAGGCCCTACGATCAACTGATAACTCACAAGCTGGCCTTCATTCGGGCCTCTGAAGCTTCGGCTTTCAAAAGAGTTCGTATGAATGAAAAGGTCTGGTCCCTCTTGCGGAATAATAAAGCCAAATCCTTTATCTTCACTAAACCACTTGATGGTGCCTTGATGTCTGATGGACATGATTTTTCTCCTGGGTATATGAATCACGGCAGCCTTTGAAATGCGCCGAGACTGCACCTAACGGGCAGAGGAACCGAGGAGATGATTTCAGACAGGCCATCAAGTCAGCATCGCGGTGACAATTAGCTATACAGTAAGACCACTGTACTCTCTTTCACGTCCATGTGTTGCTTTTATACTGAACCTAGACGGACGGAATAAATAAAAACAGATATGACTATTACTACTCCATTACTTATGCTTCCCAAATATTATAGGACAGCCATTTATTTGGTCTAACACCCTGATTTTATTGAGCAAGTGTTATTTAAATCGTTTTTAGCAGAGAAAAATAATCGAGAAAATAAAAATAAAGGTATACAAGAGCTGAAAAAAGCGTATTGTGATCTCACTGCTTTGCAACTGCTACTTCGATACCTGGCTTGATGTTCTGTTTTTCGTTTCATCTCCTCGGCTCGTTTTACTTTCGCACCTCAGTCTCGGCCTGAATGTTTCAGCGCCGCAGCCTTATTTTACCCTGGAGATACATCATGTCTGGTCGTCAAAATGGCACCGTCAAATGGTTCAACGATGAAAAAGGTTTTGGTTTTATCACTCCTGAGAGTGGTCCGGACCTGTTCGTCCATTATCGCTCGATCGAAAGTTCAGGCTTCAAGAGCCTGAGCGAAGGTCAAGCAGTGTCCTTCGTGGCCGTCAAAGGTCAGAAAGGCATGCAAGCTGATCAGGTTCAAGTCGCTTAAGACACCTGATCCAAAAAAAGCCCCGCACTGCGGGGCTTTTTTATTGCCTTGGAAAATAGCCTGCCAACCGATTCGCCCAAGGCATACCCCGTGAGCATGCCTGCACCTGGACAATGATCAGGTAGGCACGGGCCCATCCGGTGATATAAACGGCTTTGTAAAACCCGGTGCCAAGGGTGCCAATGCCCACTCACTGCGGAATCGGCTGAGGTACACCATGTTGCTGCGGGTGGCGGCTTTTCGGTTCATTTTCCCAGCCATAACCGCGAGCTGCGTCTTGATACCATCAATAACCGTATGTAACCGCTCCTGATCATCCAGATCGGCTGCGGAAATCACACGTATGGCCACCACATCCTTGTTTTGCGTTGAAAACGTTAGCGTCAGACTGCCGTCAGGTCGAACGGCTGAAATGACGGGCCGGTTAACCTCAAAGGAGGATGACAGGGTCTTGAGATACGCCTTCATGTGAAACACCTCGCCGAGCAGAATGGTAGATATTGGCAGCCAGCGCTGCGTTTATGGCTCCAGAAGCCAGTGCGAGGCACCTAGAGTGCCTCGACATGTTCAGCCTGCATGCCCTTCCCTAATTTGCCTTCAGCGGCAATGTAGGAAACCGGCTGGCCCGCGATCAGCTGCTTGACCGCATGACCACCGTTGACCGACTTGTGGTGCACAAACAATTCAGGCCCCTGGGCCTGAACAATGAAGCCATACCCTTTGACACGGTCGAACCATTTGACGGTACCGGTTTGACGATCAGACATGAAAGGCTCCTGGATAAGGTAGGCCGCAGGGAAATATCCCGTGCGAGCCGAGGCGGCAGTGATCCAAAGAGAGGCTGGGGTGTAGATAAAACACCCTCAAGGGGTCATGGCAGCATGATAGCAACGTAGTTACTTCACCATAGGCGCATTCGGCCTGGGGTGTGCGGCTATTTAGCTGTGCGGCGACGGGTGGGAATCCTTGCTCTGCCATGCGATCAAAGCGACAAACTGCTCAGCACAGCGGCAGGCCTGATTGAGCACGTGTAGAAAGTCCATGCCAGACGGGTTCTTATCGCTGATGCAGGCGCAGGCGCGGTACTGATATGAACCGAAGGCATTCAGCCTGGGAGAACTATGTACTACGGAGAGCGATTCAACGCCTGGACGCACCTGATCGGCGCAGCCCTGGCGTTCATGGGTGCGGTATGGCTACTGGTACGGGCCACCCTTGACGGCTCACCAGCTAAGGTCATCAGCATCATTATCTATGGCGTCACGCTGGTGCTGCTCTATAGCGCCTCGACGATTTACCACAGTGTGCAGGGCCGTGCGAAAACGGTCATGCGCAAGGTGGATCACCTCTCCATCTACCTGTTGATTGCTGGCAGCTACACGCCGTTCTGCCTGGTGACACTGAAAGGTCCCTGGGGCTGGACACTGTTCGCCATTGTCTGGGGGTTGGCGGTCATCGGTATGCTGCAGGAGATCAAACCCCGTTCCGAGGCCCGCGTTCTGTCTGTCGTGATTTATGCCGTGATGGGCTGGATCGTTCTGGTCGCGGTCAATCCATTGCTGGCGTCGCTGGGCGCGGCAGGCTTTACCTGGCTGGTCACAGGGGGTTGCCTTTATACACTAGGGATCATTTTCTTTGCGTTCGATCACCGTTTTCGCCACTGGCATGGCATCTGGCACTTATTCGTTATGGGGGGCAGCCTGCTGCACTTTATTACCATCGCCCTGTATGTGGTGTGATACCTTCAATTCAGTAGTATTGAGCGAACACAGGTATCAGGCCGGAGCAAGCCACTCATCTGCTACTGAAAAAGACCTGAATCAGACACTATGCTTGAAGGTCTTTGCTCATAGCACTGTTTCTACTTTTGAGCGCTGTCTTGGACACTATAAAAGCTTTAACAGGTTTGCCTGACAGCGCTCCTGCGCAAGGCTTGTTACTTACATTTCGCCTCACCTATAGGCG
Organism: Pseudomonas sp. HPB0071; assembly: GCF_000478505.2. Classification (NCBI taxonomy): domain Bacteria; kingdom Pseudomonadati; phylum Pseudomonadota; class Gammaproteobacteria; order Pseudomonadales; family Pseudomonadaceae; genus Pseudomonas; species Pseudomonas sp. HPB0071. Next base: position 1,346,239 of record NZ_KI517367.1, read on the forward strand.
AGTCGCTGGATCGTACGGGGTTATATGAACACCACTACCCAACCATCGGTTCCTGATAATCAGAAGAACCTGACTCGCAGCGATATTGATTTTCCGGTGGTAGGTATCGGCGCCTCGGCAGGCGGGCTGCAAGCCCTTCTGAAGTTCTTTGAACACATGCGCAGCGATAGCAACATGGCGTTTGTGGTCATTATGCACCTGTCGCCCAAGCACACAAGCGCGGCTGACCGCATCCTGCAGAACGTAACCAAGATGCCGGTTATTCAGGTCACAAGCCCTGTCCCTGTCGAAAAGAATCACGTTTATGTGATACCGCCAGGCAAAGACCTCAGCATGAACGACAGCTACCTGCGTCTGGGAGAGCCGCAGCGTACCCGCGGGGATCAGGTAGCAATCGATTTGTTCTTTCGGACACTGGCCGATGTTCATCGGAGCAGGGCCATTGGTATCGTGCTATCGGGTGCCGGAGCCGATGGCTCGGTGGGGCTTGCCCGGATAAAGGAGCAAGGCGGTATTACCCTTGCCCAGTCCCCGCAGGATGCTGAATATGACTCGATGCCTAACAGCGCCATTTCTACCGGTGTGGTGGATATCGTCCTGCCTGTGGTTGAGATGCCACAAAAGTTGCTGGAAGTCGCTGCCAATCTGGTAAATATCCAGATACCGATCAACGATCCCCGTGAAGAGAACGAGCCACAGATCGATCCTCAGATCAGGAATCGAACGAATCAGCTGGCCCTTCGGGATATCCTGACGCTGCTGCTAACGCGCACCGGCCATAACTTCAAGCAATACAAGACCGCCACCATATTGCGCCGTATCGAACGGCGCATGCAGGTCAACTCCATCCCGGACATGGGCAGTTATGCAACCTTTCTGCATGACCATGTCGAGGAAACGCCCGCCTTGCTCAAAGACATGCTGATAGGCGTGACCAACTTCTTTCGGGACCGCGAAGCCTTCGAAACGCTTGAGCGAGACATTATTCCCGATCTGTTCGAGCAGTTCGCTGCGGCAGAGAGCGAAGACAGTGAAATGCGGGTATGGTCTGCAGCCTGTTCGACAGGCGAGGAAGCCTACTCCCTGGCCATGCTGCTCACCGAACAGGCAGAACTGAGAGGCTCACCTGCCAAAATTCAGGTGTTTGCAACCGATATCGATAATCAGGCACTGGGTGTAGGACGTGCCGGCCTTTATCCACAGGCCATTGTCACGGACGTCCCTCCATCCCGTCTGCGCCAGCACTTCATAAAAGAGCAGATGCATTACCGGATCAAGAAGGAGCTTCGCGAGCGGGTTTTGTTTGCGGCGCATAACCTGCTGAGTGATCCTCCCTTTTCCCGACTGGATCTGATCTGCTGCCGCAACCTCCTGATTTATCTGGACCGTGAAGTGCAGAGTGAAATCCTGCAAACATTTCACTTTGCGTTGAAGCCGGGTGGCTACCTCTTTTTGGGCAGCTCCGAATCAGCTGACATGTGCAGCAGTCTATTTGTGCCGGTCGACAAGAAGAACCGCATCTACCGCGCCAAGAACACGACCGGAATATTGCGATCCCGTCCAGTGCTGCAATTCAGTCCAGGCTATCCAACGGTGCGATTGCCTCAGCACCAAGTGGGTCGGGGCAAGAAGGTTTCCTTTGCCGAAGTCCATCGCCGGGTACTGGAGCAATATGCGCCGCCCAGCGTAATCGTCGATCATGAATCGAACATTGTGCACATGTCGGATCGTGCCGGGCGGTTCCTGCGTTATGTGGGCGGCGAGCCTTCTCATAACCTGCCAACGCTGGTGCTGCCTGAGTTGCGCCTTGAGCTGCGGACCGCGCTCTTCCAGGCGATACAGTCCAACAAAAGCGTTGAGGCACGGCGGGTGCGAATCACCCGTGACGATCGGACGTATTACATCAACATGGTCGTGCGCCCCTTCCGCGATGATGAGGCCAACAGCGATTTCATGCTGGTGATCTTCGATGAAGTCGAAGATGTGATGAGCCAGGAGTCCACTACACCTCATACCGAAGCCAAGGACAGCGTACTTACCCAGCTCGAAGCGGAGCTGCACCGCACCAAGGAGCAGCTACAGCTCACCATTGAGCACTCCGAAACCTCGACGGAAGAGCTCAAGGCATCAAACGAAGAGCTTCAGGCCATCAATGAAGAGTTACGCTCGGCCACGGAGGAGCTGGAGACCAGCAAGGAAGAGTTGCAGTCGATCAACGAAGAGTTGATTACCGTTAACGCTGAACTCAAGAGTAAAATTGAAGAGACCGGCAAGATCAATGACGATCTCCAAAACCTGATCACCTCGACGGATATCGCCACGGTATTCGTGGACCGTCGCATGCGTATCAAATGGTTCACGCCCCGAGCAACCGAGTTGTTCAACATCATAGCCAACGATGCCGGACGCTCCCTGCTCGATATCACGCATCGGCTGGATTACGACGAACTGGCTGAGGACGCGACCCGGGTCTTCGAATCCCTGCACCTGATCGAGCGCGAAATCTGCGCCTCGAATGGGCATTGGTATCTGGCCAGGATGCTGCCCTACCGCACGGCGGATGACCGAATAGAAGGCGCGGTACTCACCTTTATTGATATAACCGGGCGACGTGAAGCTGAAGAGCAGGTACGCGCCAGCGAAAACCATATGAAGCTGGTGGCACAAAGCGTCAGTGACTACGCCATCATCACCATGGATCAAAACGGACTCATCACCACCTGGAACCATGGCGCCGAAATCATGTTCGGGTATTCCGAGGCGGAGGTGGCCGGGCACTGCATCGAGACCATCTTCACGCCTGAAGAGCGGGCCAAGGGCATACACCTTGAGGAACTTAGAATTGCCCGGGAGAAAGGCCACTCCCTTGATAAACGCTGGCATCAGCGCAAGGATGGCAGCCGCTTGTATTGCAGTGGTGTCACCTACCCTATGCAAGATACCGAGCTACGCGGCTATGCCAAGATCGCCCAGGACACCACAGAAGAGTATCAGCGTGCCTGCGAGAAGGACGATCAACTGGTCCGATCGGAAACCAGCAGCCAGCTCAAGGATGAGTTTTTTGCCGTCATGTCCCATGAACTGAAGCATCCGTTGAATTTGATTCAGTTGAACGTTGAGTTGATTGCTCGCGCGCCCTCGGTTCGTGCCTCCGCCGCCACGCTGCGCCCCGCCGAAACGATCCAGCGCTCGGTACGCAGTCAGGCCCAGATCATCGACGATCTGCTCGATTTCTCACGTGTGCGAACCGGTAAGCTCAAGCTCGATCGCACGATAGTGGATGTTGTCAGCCTGCTGCAGGAAATTGCCAATGTCCTGCGGCCTACGGCAGTTGCCGAGTCTATCCGCCTGGAGGGTCCCAATGTGTCCGAGCAGCCCTTGCTGATCGAGGCGGACCGCACCCGGATGGAACAGATCGTATGGAATCTGCTTAACAACGCAGTGAAGTTCACGCCTGCTGGCGGCACCGTTACGCTCCGCCTGAGCGAAGACGGCGACAGCGTCCGGCTGGATGTCATCGATACCGGACAAGGCATTGCGCCTGAGTTTCTACCCAAGGTATTCGACATGTTTGGCCAGGCTGAAATGCACAATACGGCGCGCGCCCGGCATGGCCTGGGCATTGGCCTGGCCCTGGTAAAGCAGTTGGTCGAGGCTCATAACGGCCGGATTGAAGCCGAATCGGCCGGCTTAGGCCAAGGCTCACGCTTCACGGTCTGGATACCGAAATGCAGCTACGACGAGACGACTTGCGAGTGTATCGACGCCTGCTCGGAGGCGGGACAACTGCAGGGGCTCAAGCTGCTGCTGGTGGATGATTCCGAAGATATTGTCGAAACCATGCAGATGCTGCTGGAAAGCGAAGGGGCCGAGGTTACGCCGGCCTGTAGCGGTGAGCAGGGGCTGGCACTTGCCAAAGAGCAGGTCTTTAATCTGATCCTGTCCGATATTGGCATGCCGGGCATGGATGGACACGAGCTGATGATCGCGTTGCGTCTGGACAGTCTCAACCAGCAGACGCCAGCGATTGCCTTGACGGGGTATGGCAGCAAGACGGACATCGACAAGGCAATGCAGGCGGGCTTCGACGCTCATTTAAGCAAGCCCATCCAGTTCGATACGCTTATCCAGCACACGCTTGAAACGGTCAATCGGCGTCGGTCTTAAAAAGAGCCCGCCTCGCGGCGGGCTAAAGGTGCCTTATAGGGGAATAACTACAGGCAGCGTGACGTGGGTGACCGCGTGGCAATCAGAGTTTGGCGATCGAGACCTCCGTGGACTTCACGAAGGCAATCACCTCGCTTCCGACCACCAGTTCCAGCTCCTTGACCGAGCGCGTGGTGATCACGGAGGTAACGATCCCGGCAGCGGTTTGTACGTCGATTTCGGAAAGCACCGACCCTTCGATGATTTCCTTAATGGTGCCTTTGAACTGGTTACGAACGTTGATGGCTTTAATGGTCATGGTTGTGCTCCTCAAGTGATCAGAGTGCCCAGCGCAGTTGCGTGGGACGGTAGTCGATGTCGTGATGGTCAGGGAGTGAAGGTTGGGCCAGTACGCGGGCCAGCACTTCGGCCTCCAGAGCGGCAAGCCCGGCCGAGCCGCGGTTGCGCGGACGCGGCAGATTGATGTTGAGGTCCAGGCCGACCCGGCCCTCCTCGATCAGCAGTACGCGATCCGCCATGGCTACGGCTTCGCCCACGTCGTGCGTGACCAGCAGAACGGTGAATCCATGCTGCTGCCAGAGACGTTCGATCAACTGCTGCATCTCGATGCGGGTCAGGGCGTCCAGCGCACCCAAGGGCTCATCCAGCAGCAGCAGGCGCGGCTCATGAATCAGAGCCCGCGCTAGGGCCACACGCTGTTTCTGTCCACCCGACAACGCAGCCGGCCATTCATGGGCCCGCTCAGCCAGCCCCACGGCGTCCAGCGCCTCTAGTGCCTTCTGCCGCCAATTGCCTTTGAGGCCCAGGCCGACGTTATCGATGATGCGTTTCCAGGGCAGCAGACGGGCATCCTGAAACATGAGGCGAGTCGCCTCCTGATGCCGGGCAAGCGGCTCCTTGCCCGCCAGCAGTTGCCCGCCAGTCGGCTTATCCAGCCCGGCCACCAGCCGCAGCAAGGTGCTCTTGCCGCAACCGCTGCGCCCCACCACGGCCACGAACTGACCGGAGGGAATCGTCAGGTCGATGCCCTGAAGAACGTCGCGCTCACCGAACCGCTTGCCGACCCCTTCCAGGGTCAGGGCTGTTCCCCGCTTGTAAGGAATACTGTGCAAGGCCGTCATGCTGCACCTCCTGTTTTCTGATAGGCCGGATGCCAGCGCAGCCATGCACGCTCAAGGCCGCGGGCCGCAAGATCTGCCAGCTTGCCAAGGACGGCATACAGCACAATTGCCAGTACCACGATGTCGGTTTGCAGGAATTCACGGGCGTTCATGGCGAGGTAACCGATGCCGGAACTGGCCGAGATGGTCTCCGCCACAATCAGGGTCAGCCACATCAACCCAAGCGCAAAGCGCACGCCCACCAGGATCGACGGCAGCGCCCCAGGCAGCACGACCTGCGTGAACAGTCGATAGCCAGAGAGCCCGTAACTGCGCGCCATTTCCACCAGGGCCGGATCGACGTTGCGAATGCCGTGATAGGTATTGAGGTAGATCGGGAAAAACGTACCCAGGGCGACCAGGAAGATCTTGGCCGACTCGTCGATCCCGAACCACAGGATGACCAGCGGGATCAGCGCCAGGTGCGGTACGTTGCGGACCATCTGCACGGAGCTGTCGAGCAAACGCTCGCCCCAGGTCGAAAGCCCTGTGATAAAGCCCAGGAGCAGGCCGATACCACCCCCGATAGCAAAGCCGATACTGGCGCGCCAGCTGCTGATGGCGAGGTGTTGCCAGAGCTCACCACTGCGCACCAGGCTCCAGCCTGCTTCCAGCACTGCACTGGGTGCCGGCAGGATACGGCTGGACAAGAGGCCGGTTTCCACGGCCACCTGCCATCCGGTCAGAAGCAGCACGGGCAGCACCCAGGGCGCTACGCGTTGCAGGGAGGTGTTGATCGTATGATTCATACCGCCTCCTCAGCTCTGCGCGGCATACTTCGTGGTTGAGGATGGCACGATGTCGTTGGCCACGATCTCGCCGAAGGGGCTGATGTTATTGGCACCCGCCGGCTGCTCGGGCCGGCTGAGCGGCAGGTGCGGGAACAGGAGTTCGGCCACGCGATAGGACTCCTCCAGGTGCGGATAGCCGGACAGGATGAAGGTATCGATCCCCAGTTCGGCATACTCCTTCATCCGCTGGGCCACCGTAGGGCCGTCACCGACCAGGGCAGTCCCTGCCCCACCACGCACAAGCCCTACACCGGCCCAGAGGTTGGGCGCGATTTCCAGCTTGTCGCGTCGTCCGCCGTGCAGCGCAGCCATGCGCTGCTGACCAACCGAATCGAACCGCGCAAACGAAGCCTGGGCTTTGGCGATGGTGGCATCATCCAGATTGGCGATGAGCCGGTCGGCCGCCTTCCAGGCCTCTTCGTTCGTCTCGCGGACAATGACGTGCAGGCGAATCCCAAAGCGAACGGTACGGCCATGGCGAGCCGCCTTTTCACGTACGGACTCGATCTTCTCACGCACCGCCTCAAGCGGTTCACCCCAGGTCAGGTACAGCTCGACCTGCTCGGCAGCCAGCTCCTGAGCAGGCTCGGACGAGCCTCCAAAGTACAGTGGCGGACGCGGCTGTTGCAGCGGCGGATAAAGCAGCTTGGCGCCCTTGACCTTGATGTGCTTGCCGTTAAAGTCGACCGTCTCGCCTTCCAGCACACGACGCCAGATATGGGTGAACTCCTCCGAGGCCTCGTAGCGCTCCTCATGGCTCAGGAATAACCCGTCTCCGGCTAGCTCTTCCGGGTCGCCACCGGTCACGAGGTTGAACAGCGCCCGCCCGCCGGACAGGCGATCGAGCGTAGCGGCCTGACGGGCGGCCACGGTGGGTGAAATGATGCCGGGGCGCAGCGCTACCAGGAATTTGAGTCGCTGGGTCACGGGGATCAGCGAGGCCGCCACCAGCCAGGAGTCCTCGCAGCTGCGGCCGGTAGGAATCAGTACGCCGCCAAACCCGAGGCGGTCCGCCGCCTGGGCGATCTGTTGCAGGTAGCCGTGGTCAACGGCGCGGGCGCCCTCTGCTGTGCCGAGGTAATGGCCGTCGCCGTGGGTTGGTAGAAACCAGAAAACGTTGAGATTGCTCATGAACAGGGCTCCGTCAGATGGAAATCTGGGTCAATTCGAATGTGGGCTTCAGGGTGCTTTTAGCGGCATCAGCCGTGGGCACCAGGGGCAAGGGCTGCACATGGGCGTCGACAAAGGCACACCATGACGCGTGCCATCGCCTGATCCATCCCATTCAGGTAGCGCTCGACCAGACGGCTGGCGATCGTAGGCAGGGGCTTGGTATTCATGGCGTCACCTCGGTGTTGGTTTGGCGTTGCGCAGTAACCGGTACGGCGGGCGTCGCAACGTCGGCCACGCGTATCGGCTTGGGAATCAGGCGGTTCTGGTAGAACAGGTCAGCGGTTTGCTGCTGGTTTTCGATGTCCCTGGCAGTAATCGGGCTGATGGGCGAATCCGGACGGTGGCTGAAATAGGAGGCCACCACGTCCTGCGGCAGTCCCAGCTGGCGCGTCATGATTTCGATACTGCCTTCGGGATTGGCCCGCGTGAGCGCCTCGGCCTGGTTCAGCGCATTGAAGATCTGCGGGATAAGGTCTGGATTGCGCTCGGCAAACGGACGGGCCGCCAAGTAGAAGGAGCCTGAGTTGGAAAGCCCGTTACGACCATCGGTCAGCACACGCACCTGACCGGTTAATAGCGCCGCCGAATAGAAGGGATCCCAGATGGCCCAGGCGTCCACGTTGCCCTGATCGAAGGCTGCGCGAGCATCGGCAGGCGGCAGGCGGCAGGTAGACCGGCTGGATATCGGTGTAGTTGAGGCCTGCCTGATTAAGCGCTCGAAGCAGCAGCGCATGGGAGCTGGAGCCTTTCTGGAAGGCCACCTTTTTCCCCTTGAGATCCGCCAGGGTGTGGATCGGGCTGTCCTTGCTCACCAGAATGACCTCGGCCAACGGCTTGGCGGGCTCGGTGCCAACATAAAGCAGATCGGCTCCGGCAGCCTGGGCAAAGATCGGCGGGATATCACCTGTCGCCCCCAAATCGATGCGGCCTGCGTTCAGGGCTTCGAGCAGTTGCGGCCCGGCCGGAAACTCTACATAACGAACCTGCGTATTCGGGAAGCGCGTCTCCAGGAAGCGCTTCTCCCGCGCCACCACCAGATTCACGGCACTCTTCTGATAACCGATGCGCAACTCGGCGGGATCGGCCGAGGCGCCCTGGAACGCGAACGCTGCCAGCGTGCCGAGCAGGATCAGGCTGCGGGTCAGAAAAGCAGGCTTCATGGTTTTACCTCCGCGCGCTGGGCAAGGTTGGCAGGCGGTGTCCAGATCACGTCACGAACCGCCAGCGTTTTAGGAATCAGACGAATCTGCGTAAAGGCATCAGCGATCTTCTGCTGCGCGGTTACCACCTCAGGGGAGATGAACTGGGCCCCGTAGCCCTGCCGCGCCACGACCGTACGGGCAATGTCTTCCGGCAAGCCGAGCAGCGGCGCGACCTGCTTGGCGACCTCCTCAGGATTGGCCTTTGCCCACTCCCCTACCGAGCGAACCTCGTCGACCAGCGTGGCAATGACTTGCGGGTGCTGTTGGGCGTAAGGGCGTGTTGAGAGATAGAACTGGTGGTTGTCGACCAGCCCGGTACCGTCGGTAAGCGTGCGCGCCTGAAGCTGCTTTTCCGCAGCCGCCTGATACGGGTCCCAAATAACCCAGGCATCGGCGCTGCCGCGCTCAAAAGCGGCGCGGGCATCTGCCGGAGGCAGGTAGATCGGTTGGATGTCGCTGTATTTCAGGCCTGCCTTTTCCAGCGCGCGAACCAGCAGGTAATGAACATTGGAGCCCTTGTTCAGGACGATCCTCTTGCCCTTGAGATCGGCCAGCGTCTGGATGGAAGAATCCTTAGGCACCAGGATCGCTTCGCTGGTCGGCGCTGGCGGCTCATGGGCGACATATACGAGGTCAGCACCCGCCGCCTGAGCGAAAACGGGTGGGGTTTCACCAGTAACCCCAAAGTCGATACTGCCAACATTCAGCCCTTCCAGTAATTGGGGGCCGCCGGGAAATTCAGTCCATTGCACGGTAACGCCCTGCTCGGCCAGGCGCTTTTCCAGCGTGCTACGGGCCTTGAGCAGCACCAGCGTGCCGTATTTCTGATAGCCGACCCGTAAGGTTTCGGCGGCTTGAACGGTGGCATCGAGCGACAGGGCCAGCAGCAGCGCGGCAACCCATCCTCGATGCAAGGGTTTGACGCGCATCGCGTGCTCCTTGGCTTCGAGTGGTGTCCTGCCTGCTGCCCCGTTGTCGGGTCAGTAAGGTCGGTAATCTATTCTCCCGTGTGGGAGTGGTTACATCAGATGCTCCAGCGTGCCTGTGTCAGCTGCGCTGTCAAAACATGTGGCTCGACCGGCTTCGGTCGGCGGGCCAGTGCGGCCAGAAAAAGCTCCAGTGACTCGTCCAAACGCTCCGCCAGTGCAGATGAGAGCGGTGTTTCGCTTTCATAGCTGACCTGGCTGTCATCGGCGAACACGCCGGGCAGGATCTCCTGCGCCTTGAGCGCAGCCAGCACCGGCTTGAGTGCGTAGTCCACCGCCAACATATGTGCAATCGAGCCGCCGGTTGCCAACGGCAGCACCACCTTATGGTTGAGTGCCCGCTCCGGTAACAGGTCAAGTACCGTCTTGAGCACCCCGGAAAATGAGGCCTTGTAGATCGGTGTGGACACCACAAGGCCGTCCGCATTGTGCACGTGCTCGACAAAGGCCTTGACCTGAGGGCTCTCGAACCGCGCCTGGATCAAATCTTCGGGCGGGAAATCCTGGATGCGCCAGGAGGCTACCTCGACCCCATGTGCGTTCAGCCATTGCCGGGCCTCGCCGAGCAGTACGCTCGATCGGGATCTGGCCCCCGGGCTGCCCGCCAGCGAAACCACTAGCATGCCGTTCCCCTTCAACTGTCCTGTCAGGGTCGGTATGCCCTTCAGGTATGTAGCGAACCATAGCAAGCCTTAGCTTATACCTAAAAATCATTTTTATTAATTTGCTTATAACTTTTTGTATAAATGAAAAACCCCAGCGCGCAGGCTGGGGTTTTCTGATGTTGTAAGACTTGCAAGCAGAGTGCGGAAGATCGGTACTGCACCCTCGATTTACAGGGTGAAGCGCCCTTACTGCGGCGCTTTCTGGATTTCAGCCTGAACCTGATCGAACAGCGGTTTGCCCACGGTATCGATAACCGACTGGATGGCCGGCTGCGCCTTTTCACGCATGCGCTGGGTTTCTTCTGCGCTTACCTGGTTGATCTGCATTCCGTGGGCCTTCAGCTCTTCCAGGGCTTTTTCGCCTTCGGCGCGTGTGTCCAGCCGCTCGGCATCACGTGCCTTCCTGGCTGCCGCCATTAGGATATCCTGCTCGGTCTTGGACAGACCATCCCACCAGCGCTTGGAGGTCATCATGATCCAGGGGCTATAGACGTGGTTGGTCACGGTCAGGTACTTCTGCACCTCATAAAACTTGGACGACAGAATCGTGTTGAACGGGTTTTCCTGCCCATCCACGGCCTTGGTCTCCAGACCGGTAAAGAGTTCGGAGAACGGCAGCGGCACGGCATTGGCACCCAGTTGCTTGAAGGTATCCATGAAGACCGGGCTCTGCATCACCCGCACCTTGATGCCGGAGAAATCTTCCAGCTTGTTGATCGGGCGAACGTTGTTGGTCATGTTGCGAAAGCCGTTCTCCCAGTAGACAAGGCCGACGAGGCCCTTTTCCTGGAGCTTGTCCATAACCTGCTGGCCTACTGGTCCGTCGAGTACATAATCCGCCTGTTTTGCATTGGAAAACAAAAAGGGCGTATCCCAGATCGCCATCTCCTTGGTGATGCCGACCAGTGTCGCGGTAGAACCCACCATCATTTCCTGCGCCCCGCCAATCAACGCATTCTGCATCTGGGCATCCGGGCCCAGGCTACCGGCGCCAAAGGTGCGCACCTTGAGCTTGCCACCTGAGGCCTTGGCCACCTCCTCTGCAAATACCTTGGCGCCGCGTCCCTGGTTACTGTCTTCGTTTAGGCCATAACCGAAGCGGATCATGCGGGGGCGAATGTCATCGGCGGCCTGGGTTGTGAGGGTGGCTAGCGGGCCGCAGAGCACAGCCGTGGCCAGGGTTGCGAAGAGAAAGCGTTTCATGGGCGTTCCTTTTATTGTTGTTGATAAAGCCTGATGCCTGGGCGCTACAAGGGCCCAGGCCGTTCAATGCAACCACTTCAGAGGTACGGTAATGATCTCGGGAAAGATCACCAGCAGGACAACAATGGCGATATAGGTAAAGAAGAAGGGCAGCACGCCCTGCACCAGCTTTTCCATGCGGATACGTCCGATCCCTCCAACCACGTTCAATACGGTACCCACCGGCGGCGTGATCAGGCCAATCGAGCCGATCAGCACAAACATCACCCCAAAGTAGACCGGGTCGACGCCCGCCTTGGCTGCAATGGGTGCCAGGACAGGTCCCAGGATCAGGATGGTGGGCGTAAGGTCCAGCACCATGCCGATGGCCACCATCAAGAGCATGATGGCGGCTACCAGCAGCTTGGGATTGTCGGCAATCGGACCCAGCATGGCGGCGATTTCATCGGGGAGCTGGGCCAGTGTGACCATGTAGGCCGAAACGGTCGCGGCCGCACACAGGAACATCACCGAGGCCGTGGTGCGGCTGGCCCGGGTCAGCACCTCAACCAGTGCGTTCCAGCTCAGTTCCCGGTACAGCAGCGTGGACACCAGTAGCGCATATACCGCCGCGACCACGGCTGCCTCGGTGGGCGTGAAGATACCGCCCCGCAGACCGCCCACAATAATCACCGGTAGCATCAGGGCGGCAATGCCATCCACGATGGCATGACGGCGTTCCGCCCAGGAAGCCTTGGGTTGCGGCGGCTCGTGAATGCTTCGGGCGATCAATGTCCAGGCGATGATCAGCCCGGCCCCCATGATGAGCCCAGGAACCAGACCCGCCAGGAATAACTGGCTGATCGAGGTATTGGTTACAACGCCGTAAATCACAAAGGGCATCGACGGCGGAATGATCGGCGCAATAATGCCCCCTGCCGACACCAGTCCACAGGAAGAGCTGAGCGGATAGCCGCGCTGACGCATCATGGGCAGTAGCAGGGTCGCCAACGCCGCGGTATCGGCCAGGGCCGAACCCGACATGCTGGCCAGCAGCACCGAGGCGGCAATGGCAACGTAACCCAACCCGCCCTTCTTGTGGCCGACAAAGGCTTGGGCCATGGTGATGATGCGTCGGGAAATGCCGCCTGCGTTCATCAGCTCGCCAGCCAGAATAAAGAATGGCACAGCCAGGAGCGGAAAGCTGTCGGCACCGGCCTGTAGATTCTGGGCCAGCAGTTGCACATCCCAGAAGTCCAGGTACCACATCAGCACCGCGCCGGTCAGCAGGAGTGCAAACGCAATCGGCATCCCGAACGCCATGAAGCCCAACAGGGAGGAAAGAAAGACAGCAACGGTCATGATCAGCCCTTAAGGGAGGCAGCGCCTCGTAGTCTTGTTATTGGAATCGACTGATTACACCGGGCTCAGTCTGCCGTGACATTTGCCAGGGCTGGCGGTACCTCCCGCTCGGTACGCCAGGCATTGAGCAGTTGCACCAGTGCCAGCACCGCGAGTGCGATCATGCTTACCAACACCGGTAACATGGCAATGGCTAACGGATAGCCGACCACGGGGCTCGCGTTCTGCCAGCCAAACTGCATCTGATACCATGCCCCCCACGCAGACAGACCGCTGCCGGTAGCAATCAACAAGGCGCTGACCGAATCGACAAGCCGCCGGGCAATGCGCGGAAACTTGTCACGGATCAGGGTAAAACTCATCAGCTCGCCGCGACGCATGCTGGACGCAACGCCAACAAAGATCAGCCAGACGAAGGCCAGCCGGGACAACTCTTCGGCCCCGGCCCATCCGGAGCCGAACGCATAACGCAGCACCACATTGACAAAGACAGCACCCACCATGAAGGCCATCAGAATGGCCATCAAGCTGTCGGTGAGCTTATCGAAGCGCTGGGCCGTGCGGTTGTTATAGATCGGCTCGCTGGTCAGGGGCGGCTCGTTCCGCGGAGAAGGTGCATCGGGCATCTTTGAGGCCAGGCTGATCAAGGCAGCCATTTCGCTACTTGGAATTGGCGCATGCATCCAGGCGCTTACCTCCTGAACAACCGCATCGCTGGCCTTGGAGGCCTCGACATACAGCACCCCTGGTTCTCCTCTGGGAGATTCGAGGATGTCGAACTGGCTCTTGACGAGTGACGTAGGCATGTAATGGCCAGAACGCTCTCCGACGCGCTGGAGCGCCGTTTCGTAATCGACCGACAGATACGCGAAACGCAGGCCGGGTACAGCATCACGCAGACGGTCCCGGTAGCTGCGACGCAGTGCCGAGCAGGACAGCACGAATCCCGTGCCATCCTGCACCGCCTTTTGCATCTCAAGCCGCAGGCGATCGAGCCACTCGAGACGGTCGGCATCGGTCAATGGCGTACCGGCCTGCATGCGGGCCACGTTTTCAGCGGAATGGAAATGGTCGGCTTCGATATGACGAAAACCAAGACAGCGGGCAACGCCCAGGCTCGTCTCGGTCTTCCCTGAACCGCTGACGCCCATGATGACAAGGGCCTGAGCGGGTGTAGCGGAGGTACTGACGGGTGAAGTCATGGCGCTCTCCAGAGCGCCTTTCGGTGCGCTCATTCTTATTTTTGTTTGATGTTAGCGCTAACATTACAATTGGGCAATGAGACTGAAAGGCCACCAGTCGAACGTGTCCCGCATAGACGTAACAAGATATTTCATGAACCGAGTAGGATGCCCTGCTAGAGCAATGGGCAGATCAGTAGTTTTCCCACAGCCCCGGCGTTGCCAGCTCAACCAAATGCCCGTCAGGATCACGAAAGTACAGGCTTACTCCGCCCTTCGGCCATCGCACTTCACCTTCGATCACAATCCCGTGAGTCGCCAGATGATCACGCCACGGCTGTAGATATTCAGGAGCAATGGAAAAGGCGTAATGAAGTCTGCCTGAACCGTCATGGGGTGGAATGGTGCCGCCGGGAAGCTGAGCAGGCGTATCGGTCGTGCCCTGCTGGAAAAGCAGTAAAACGCTACCCGGTGCGGCGTCATAGGCCGCGACACGCTCATCATGAAACATGACGCTCAGGCCCAGCAGTTCCTCATAGAAACGGCGAGCCTTTTCCAGGTCAGCTACATAAAGACCGGTTTCCAGTACTGGACCAAGGGGCGGAGCGATTGGGGATGTCATCAGCCGGCCTTTTGCTTCATGGGATCATGCCCCCAGTTCATCAGGGACTTGCGCCAGCGCGTATCACCTACCTCACCATCCGGGCGCTGCTTGATGTGCCGATGCACATAGCCGATGACCTTACGCATGGCCAGGTAGTCATCTTCGCTCAGCTCACCCTGCCGCTTGCGTTTAATCTCGAGGATACGCTCGCCCATCTCATGGCCAACCGCCTCGCCGTCAGCCTTTGCCTTGACCTTTTGGCCTTTGGCCGTCATGCCTACAGACTGGCTCTCCTCGCCCTGCAACCACTTGCGCAGCCGGGCAGGCGGCATGTTGACCACCTGTTTGAATTCACTGCGCAGTTCTTTCTTGTCCGCATCGGTAAGCGCTTTTGCTGTCATTATTCACCTGCCTGCTTGAGTGCATGAATCAGCTCGTCCTTTTTCATCCGCGAGCGCCCACGGACCTGATGGTGTGCTGCACGCGCCATCAGCTCGGTCTTGGTCATATCGGATAGAGCGGTCTTACGGGCAGACGCCGTCTTGCGGGCAACATCCTCCGGCTGTTTGGAGTGCTGCTTGCCTCGACGGGTATCCCGCCGCTTATTGGCAGTGCTGCGGGCATATTCGCTGTCGCTGATCTGCTCTCGTGCCTTTTTAGGCAGATAGCGCTCACCCGTCTCGGTGGACTTCTCGCCGGACTTTGTCCCCCAGTCCTGCTCGGTCCATTGCTGGAGATGGTTATCGGGGCCCTTGCCGCCCTCATAACCCCCACCCCGCCTCTGGTATTCCTGGCTCGCCAATTGCGCTTTTCGCGCCGACCACTGGCCGGCACGACCACCCTTCGAGCCACGCGTCACATCCTCTTTAACACTGTTCCACAATTCCGGATCGGTCTTCCTGGCGGTAGCAGACATCTGTCTTTCTCCTCAGTAGAGTTTCGGACCCCTCGGAAATGGGGACCACCTATCGAGACGCTTGTTCTAGCCAGGCGACGGGGTGTATCAAGAAGGACGCTTCAAGAAGGACATGGTCATGCCGCTACCCTCGCTTCAAATCCGTGATGCCACCGAGCCGGATATTCCTGCTATCCAAGCCATTTATGCTCATCATGTTCTGCATGGAACGGCCACCTTCGAAGAAATTCCACCCGATGAAGCCGGCATGAAACGACGCCTGCGGACCCTTCAGGAAGCTTCCTTGCCGTTTCTGGTCGCCGAGCTGGATGGCATGGTACGAGGCTACTGCTATGCCAACTTCTATCACACGCGATCGGCCTATCGTTACACCCTGGAAGACACGGTTTATCTGGAGGAAGGCTGGCGTGGCCGCGGCCTGGGTAAAGCCCTGTTGAGTGCACTGCTTGAGCGCTGCGAAGCGGGAGGTTGGCGGCAGATGGTGGCGCTTATCGGCGACAGCACCAACGCAGGCTCCATCGGGCTCCATCGCAGCCTGGGCTTTCGTCAGATAGGTATTCTGGAAAAGGTCGGCCTCAAGTTCGGCCAGTGGCATGATGTGGTGATGATGCAGAAAAATCTGGGTAAAGGCAGCAGCGATACACCGTAAGTCGGCTGTACAGAACTTCGGTTACTTCGGCTCCTCACAACAGGTACACCCACTTAGAGGAGACCTAGCATGGCCGATAAATCGCCAGTAGCACCAGAGCGCCAGGAAGCGGAACTGTCCCCGGATGACTTTGAAGAAATGCCTGAGGACGAAGAAGAGTAACACATGCGCCCATAAAAAAGCCCACCGCATGCTCAGGTGGGCTTTTCATGAGCCTCGCATCAGAAGATCAACTTGATGATGCCGATAACCACGATCAGGCCGATGATGAAAATAACGCCGGCAGTGCCCCCAATAAACTTCAACATACCCATGCTCCTTGATTAAGTGCGTTCACTTATTAAGACGCCAGTTGTTCGCAGACGTTCGCTGAAATATTCATTAAAGGCTTCTGCCGAACGGCCAGGCAGGTTTTCCAGTCTCTCTTAGGTAACGCGCCTCCAACGGTCCATCCGCATTTCGCAAGAGCCCTGTTCATGTCTACCACATTGATTCGCCGCCGCTGGCGCCCCTTGGCCTTTCTTGCCTTGTTGCTGGGTGTGGGTCTGCCGTTTGGCTGTTCTGAACTCGCCCACAAGGAGCGCGAGCTGGTGTTCAACATCGAACCCGGCACTGCCAGTTGGTTCTCGGGCGTGCCTACCGGTGTCCAGCAGTTCAACATCCCGGTCACGACTGGGCTCAGCAAGACGCAATATGTCCATGCCTGGTGGTGGCCTGCCGCAAAGAAAGATGCCCCTGCCGCCCTGTACCTGCATGGGACACGCTGGAACCTGACCGCCCAGGTGCGTCGCATCACTGCCCTGCGCAGCCTGGGCTATTCCGTTCTGGCCATCGACTACCGGGGCTTTGGTGAAAGCCCTGGCGATCTGCCCTCGGAAAACACGGTGTATGAGGATGCCCGGGTGGCCTGGAAGCGCCTCGTTGAGCTGCAGCCCAACCCTGAAAAACGCTACATCTACGGACACTCGCTGGGCGGTGCAATAGCCGTCAACCTGGCTCAGCAGATTTCAAAACAGAAAGACCCGGAGGGCGATCCCGCCGCCGCAGCCGGCCTGATCATCGAGTCGACCTTTACCAGCCTGGCGGATGCAGCAGCTGCCGTGGTCGACACCTCGTTGCCGATCCGCTGGATTATGTCGGAGAAATTCAATTCCATCGACAAGATCGACCAGGTCGATATGCCGGTACTGATCGTCCATGGAACAGGTGACCAGTACGTACCCTCCCGCTTTAGCGAGGAGTTATTCAGAAAAGCTCAGGATCCGAAGCGGTTATTGCTCATTGAGGGAGGCAACCACACCAACAGCATGTCCATCGGAAGCCAGGAATATGCCCGGGCAGTACGGGATCTCTTTGGGCTGAAAGGCGCGTACTAGAGATCAGCGCGCCCTGCACTATCAACGAGAACATATGCCACCTCGATTGGGCATCATTTCCGGTGATGTTTGGTATGCCTACGATCCATTTTTTAATCGATCAACTCGAACCGATACTGAATCTGTCGAAACGATCCCATCGAGGAAACAGATCATGAAACGCACTATCGCATTCGGTATCGGCCTCACCGCCCTGGCATTCAACACTCTGGTTGCTGCTCAATCCCTGCCCCAAGCCGCTCAGCTGTACGCAGAAGATGGCAGCCAGTACACCGTGGACAAGATGATCAACCGTCAGACCAAGAGCATTGAAGAACGTCTGCTGACCGAGAACGGCTCCGACCAGACCCTGGGCCGCCTGATCGAGCGCCAGCAAAACCGCCTGAATACTCCTGCCCAACTGGCCGAAGACGGTACTGAGCAGACCATCGACAAAATGATTCATCGTCAGCAACATCAGATCCAGTTAGCTGAAGATGGTACCGAGCAGACCATTGATAAGATGATCCATCGCCAGCAGCACCAGCTTCAGGTAGCCGAAGACGGTACCGAGCAGACCATTGACCGGATGATCCAGCGTCAACAGGAGCACATTCAGCCGCAGCTGGCTGCCGATGATTCACAGCAGACCATCGACCGCTCGCATCACCGCATGCACCGGATTGTCTGATGCCGGCCCCATAAAAAAGCCCGACCAGTTGATCGGGCTTTTTTATTTATAGCGACTGCTTTACGCGACTATTTCATGCGACCGGCTTTTCATCCGGGAGGCCATCGGAGCGGCCAATGTTAGGCGGCGTATCCACCATCAGCTCCTCGGGCACTTCCTCCACGCGGGGGTCGAGCGTTGCGGCCATCGGGCTAACTGTATCCGGCATCGCCACGTGATGCAGTGGTGCTTCATCCACGAGATGCTCATTTGTTACGAAGCGAGGCTGAACCCAGATGATCAAAATGACGGCATAGATCGACACCAGAATGTAGAACATGCCGGGACCAAACTGATTCATCAGCGCACCGGCCAGCAGCGGACCAATACAAGCGCCTACGCCATAGGTGGTCAGCAGCATGGCGGAAAGCTCCACGCGGCGCGAGGGCTCCACATGGTCATTGGCATAGGCCACTGACAACGGATACAACGTGAACAGCAGCATGCCAGTCAAAAAGCCGGTGCCGAGCAGTCCGGCATAGGGCAAGGTGATGTATCCCCACATCGGAATTGCCGCCAGGCAGAGCAGCACGGCGTTGGCGCGGATCAACTTGCAGCGGTCGACCCGATCGGACAACCAGCCTAGCGGCCACTGTGCACAAAAACCTGCCACGATGCATATACCCACAAACATACTCGACTGCGCCGTATCGAGCCCATTGCGGTTGGCATATACCGGCGCCAGACCATAGAAGGCACCGACCATCAGGCCAGCGGCAAAGATCGTGACCAGTGACTGCGGTACGCGCTGCCAGAAGAACTTGATTTCAAGGGGCGCGGCGACCAGCTTGGCCGGGTGTACGCGACGCGTCATGGCGATGGGAATCAGGCAGGACGCAAAGCAGATTGCCACCAGCAGCAGCGGCTTGTAATCCAGTGCCGGGTGTACGGCCAGCAAGGCCTGTCCGACCACCAGTCCCAGATCCACCGCCACCATGTAGCCGGCAAACACCTTGCCCCGCTGGTGGTTTTCGGCCTGCTCGTTGAGCCAGCTTTCAATCACCATGTACTGGTTCATCATCAGAACACCCATGATGAAGCGCAGCACCAGCCAGACGCCCAGATGATCGGTCAGGGCGTGAATGAGTACCGTCACCGTCGCGCCGCCGGCGCAGGCGACGTATGAGCGGATATGCCCTACGTTGGCGATCAGCCGGTGGCCGAGTTTGCCACCGCAGACCAGCCCGAAATAATACGCCGCCATCAGGCAGCCGACCCACAGATCGCCCGCCCCCTGTTCCGTCAGGCGAAGGCCGATGTAAGTGGTGAAGAGGCCGGAACCGGCCAGCATCAGGAGCGTAGCAATATAGAGCGCGGGAAATGTGACAAGCGGGCTGAACATGAGTCGTCTGATTTGAGCTGAGCCAATCCTGGCGGGAAGAGAGCGATCGAAGGCACGGCTATCGGCCGTGGGTGCTTCATCTTTAAGCGCATCGATTATCACCTGGATGATGCGCCATATGCAGACAGACTACCGGCGCCCGGATTTTGTCACACGACAAGTGTTTCAACCGGACGTGCGGGTATTTGATAGAGTACCCCCTTGCCTGATTGGAAAACCGCCATGTCCTCCCGCGCCGAGCAAAAACTGCAAACCCGCCATGCCCTGCTGGATGCTGCACGTATGCTCATGAGCAGTGGCCGCGGCTTCGGCAGTTTGAGTCTTAGAGAAGTGACCCGCAGCGCCGGTATCGTTCCGGCGGGGTTCTACCGGCACTTTCCCGATATGGATGCCTTTGGACTTGCGCTGGTTGCCGAAGTGGGCGAGACCTTTCGCGAAACCCTGCGCCGGGTACGTCATAACGAAATCGAGCTGCGTGGTGTGATTGATGCCTCGGTCGGCATCTTTATCGAAGCCGTCGCCGAACACCGTAGCCAGTTCATCTTTCTCGCCCGGGAGCAATACGGCGGTTCGTTGTCGATTCGTCAGGCCATCAGTGAACTGCGCCAGCACATTACTGATGACCTTGCATTAGACCTGTCCCAACTCAACCGGCTGCCCCACCTTTCGTGTCAGGACATCGATGTTCTGGCGGATCTGGTGGTCAAGACCGTATTCGCCACTCTGCCCGAGCTGATTGATGCGCCTGACGAGGGACTGGAGCCGCACAAGACACCCCAGGCCAAGATCATTCATCAGCTACGCTTCATCATGATCGGTGCCAAGCACTGGCGCGGCCTTAACATGCTGTTCGCACCAAATCAGGGCGAACCCCTGCCCTCCGACCCGCTGTTGCACCGAAATCAGGCAAACTGAGCGCACAATCCCCTGTGCAACGCCGGTGAAACGAGCCGTTGCGTTCTGGCAGGCCGCTTGCTGTAGTCTTCATAAAGCACAGCGGATACTGCCTTATGTTGGTCATTCACACCCGTCTGCCCCCCCCCGATACCTGGCACGAAGAAATTCACCTTGGCTTCGAGGCGCGCAGCAAGAGCCGGCTGCGAACCGTGACGGTCAGTGGCGAAGATGTCGGGCTGTTTCTCGAACGCGGCCAGCCGCCCCTGTTTGACGGTGAAGGGCTGCGTGCCCAGGACGGCCGTATCGTACGCGTCTGCGCCCGCCCCGAGGCTCTTTTGCACATCACCTGCGCCAATGCCCATGAGCTGACCCGCGCTGCCTACCACCTGGGCAACCGTCATGTGACGCTGCAAGTAGGCGACGGCTGGCTACGCATTCTGGATGATCATGTACTCAAGGCCATGCTGGATCAACTGGGCACTACGTGTGAATCGATCCAGGCGCCTTTCCAACCTGAGCATGGCGCTTATGGTGGTGGGCATCACCACTCGCACCACGGTGAGGCTGATTTCAATTACGGCCCTCGGCTGCACCATTTCGGGGTGCGGATATGAGCCCGGCCTGGGCATTGATGCGTCTGGCCAGCCCGCAATTACCCATCGGCGGTTATAGCTACTCCCAAGGGTTAGAGGCGGCCATCGAGACCGGCCTCGTAACCGACTCAAGCTCGGCTCGCGTCTGGCTCGAAGATCAGCTGGAGCTTAACCTTGCCCGTTTCGAAGCACCGCTGCTGCTGGCTCACTGCCAAGCGGCTGCCTCAGGCGACTGGCTTCGGCTAACTGAATTAGCAGGCCGCCACTCAGCCAGCCGAGAAACCCGAGAGCTGCGCCTGGAGAGCCGCCAGACCGGTTTTTCCCTGACGCAACTGCTCAAGGACTTGCCCGAACTGGACCCCGAAGCACGCGAGCACCTTTTAGCCAGCGAGCCAACGTTTGCCCTGGGTTGGGCGGTTGCCGCGCGTGCCTGGGCCATTACCCCGGCAGAGGCCGTCTCGGCCTGGCTCTGGGGGTGGCTGGAAAACCAGCTGGCCGTTCTGATGAAAACCCTGCCCCTCGGCCAGCAAGCAGCACAGCGACTGACCTCTGAACTCCTGCCAGCCCTGGACGCAGCCCTCGCAACTGCCCGTGCGCTACCGGAAACCCTCTGGGGCAGCGCACCGTTTGGTCTGGCGCTCGCCAGCATGGCCCACGAACAACAATACAGCCGTCTTTTCAGATCCTAGGAGAACAAGCGCGATGAACACTCAACCCCTGCGCGTCGGTATTGGCGGCCCGGTCGGTTCCGGCAAGACGGCCCTCACCCTCGCCCTCTGCCGTGCCCTGCGTGATCGTTACAACCTGGCGGTTGTCACCAACGATATCTATACCCGTGAAGATGCCGATTTTCTCGTGCGCAACGAGGCGTTGGCCCCTGAGCGCATCATCGGCGTGGAAACCGGTGGCTGCCCGCACACGGCCATCCGTGAGGATGCTTCCATCAACCTGGAAGCGGTAGACCAGCTCAACCGCCGCTTTCCTGGTCTTGATCTGATCCTGGTCGAATCCGGCGGCGATAACCTTTCCGCCACGTTCAGCCCGGAGCTGTCTGACCTGACTATCTACGTGATTGACGTGTCTGCGGGCGACAAGCTCCCCCGCAAGGGCGGCCCGGGCATCTGCAAGTCTGACCTGCTGGTTATCAACAAGGTGGATCTTGCCCCAATGGTCGGTGCCTCACTTGAGGTGATGGACCGTGACGCCCGCAAGATGCGGGGCGAGAAGCCGTTCGTGTTCAGCAACCAGAAAGTGGGCCAGGGCCTGGAGGACATCATCGCCTTTATCGAAAAGCAGGGCATGCTGACGGCTGCGTAGCGCCCCATACTGCAAGGCACATGCGCAGCATAGCCAAACCAATAGTAAAGGGGTTCCCATGAGTCACGCTGCTGCCTTGCGCTGGATCATCGATCTGCTGAACGAGCAACACATCCCCTTTCTTTTATGCGGCGGTCTGGCGGCCCATGTTTATGGCGCCAGACGCCCGCTGAACGATATTGATCTCCTGGTTCCAGCAGACCGCTTGCAGGAGATAGCCGCTGCCGGCGCTGCTGTCACGACCAAGCCCCTCGAGCGCCGCTGCGAGGAGGGCTGGGATGTGGAGTACGTACAGTTCAAAGTTGAAGGCGTGAAGATCGAGATAGGCGGCACGCCCGGTGCCCGGATTTTCGATAAGGGCCACTCAACCTGGAGAGACCTTGAGGCAAACCTGGCCAAAGCCCGCCCCGCCACGCTGCTGGGCGTAGCCCTTCAGGTAATGGACCGTGATGAGCTGGCCGCCTACAAAGTTATGCTCGGACGCGAAGTGGATACAGAAGACCTTATCGCCCTTTCGACGCCACACCCATGACCTTGGTGACGAGTACCGCTACGCTGGCGCCAAGCAAGCCACCGGCGACCACATCGGAAAAGAAGTGGTAGTTACACAGCAAAAGCCCCACCGGTACCACCGCGGCTATCGCTACCGCAAGTCCCCTCAGGCGTGGCCAGCACAGGGCAATCGCCACGGCAGCAGCGCACGCAACTGTGGTATGTCCAGAGGGAAAGGATGCGTACCAGTCTCCGCCGTGAAACCAGTTGAAGCCATAAGCCTGGTTATGGATCAGTGAGGGATTGCCGTGGGTCCAGGTCTCCGGCCAATAACGACCGAAGACAGGCTTGAGCGAATCCTTCACGCCCTTGGCGACCAGTACGCTGAAGGCCAGCACGAAGCAGCGGTGACGATGCACGGGCAACAATCGCTGACCGATGCCCAAGACAATGATCAGCAGTACCGCCAGCACCGTCAGCCAGTCCGCCACATGGGTCATCAGGTTGGGCCACGCCAGACGGCGCAGGTCGCCTGCATGGGCCCAATAGGCAATGGGATGGTCGATCACGCCATATCCCAGCAGGATCAGCACAAGGCCACCTGCCCAAGCGATCAGCAGCGGTTTACGTGTCACGGTACAGACTCCTTTCCAGGGTGAGCGGCATTCAGCCCGATACCCGTCCCGTTGGCAATCACGGCGTACCGGGGTGTGGCTCCGGGTAAGTACGCGTCACGCTGATCATGTCGGCATAGGGGCTGTTCCACAACTGCTCATGGAGCTGGCGAATGCGCTCGGCCATGGCGTGATCCTGCATCACCACCTCCAGGTTGCGGGAGTTATCCAGATAACCGCCGAGCCAATTGCTGGTGCCTACCCAGGCCAGGCGTCCATCGATTTCCATCGTCTTGCTGTGAATCACCCGCGCAAAAGGAATGAAACCGCTCGGATCGGCTGGCAGCGTGACGATCTTGACCTGTACATTCGGCAGCACGGCCAGGCTTTTCAGGTAGTCGATCTCCGGTGCGCCCGTGTTCCAGTGGGACACCATCAGCTTGATGGATACCCCTCGGGCGGCCGCCGCGCGCAAGGCATTGTCGATCACCGGGTAATACGGGCGGGTCTTGTCCGGTCCGTAGGATAACGGCGCATAGTCAAGCAACTGCACACGCACCTCATGCCGGGCCTGGGCGAGCAAACGCGGTAACTCTAGCTGAGAGTCCCGCACTCCAGGCGGGTTATAACGGGCAGGACTGGCGACCAGATAACTGCCGGTCGGAGCTGGTTGGTCCAAGGATTGATGCCGGGGCTGAGGCACGGGTTTACCTTCAGCCAGCGCTTCCTGCGCCTGCCAGTCCTGATTGAAGATAGCCTGTATTTGACCCGCTACCGTGCGGTCGCTGATCCGCACACCTGTTTCATGGATATGCGTAAGGGAACGCCAATCAAAATTCTGGCTACCCACAAATGCCTCGCGGCCATCTACGACCAGATATTTGGCGTGAATGATCCCCCCGGTCAGCTGGCCATACGGCAATACATGCAAGGTCAGATTAGGAATGCTGCGTAAGCGGTCCAGCGTGGCAGGGTCCGACATCCGCAGCCCCTTCTCTTCCAGCAGGAAGCGAATCGTCACGCCGCGCTGCCCGGCCGCCTGCAAATGCTCGATCACAGTATCCAATTGTGAACCCGGCTGACCGGACGCATAGAATTGGCCAATGTCGATACGGTGCTGGGCCCGGTCGAACATTTCGCTCCAGACCTCGACCGGGTTACGCAGGTCATTCGTTGCCAGATCGGTCGCCACCGGCACGGTATGCACCAGCTCGAACCCTGGAATCTTGAAATCGGCCCAACTGAGCGTACTGGCGCTGAGTAAGAAAAACCCAAAACACAGGCGTCGAGCGCCACGGATCGGCAAACGGGACAATACAGGCATGGAGGTCTCAAACAAGAAGGAAAAGACTGGGCGAGGACCGACTGGCCCTCGCCGCAACCGATCAGGCGGTACGGTACTGCGCCATTGGCTCTACAGATTGAACGTGGGCTTCATCCACAGGCTGAGCGCCCATGCTGGCGCGAATCAGCAGGATCTTGAGCTGATCGTTGATGCGCTCCAGGCGATCCTGGAAGAAGTTATGAAAGACCACGCAGCCCAGCGCGATGGCAATACCCAAACCGGTCGCAAACAGCGCCGTTCCGATGCCTGCCGAAATTTGGCCTGGATCAGAGACACCTGCTGAGGCCAGCGCCTTGAAGGTATCAATAATGCCCAGAATGGTACCCAACAGACCCAGCAGCGGCGCCGCGGTCGTAATGGTTTCGATGATCCATAGACTACGGGCCAGCGGTGCGCGGGTTGCGAGGTACTGCGCCTCGATCGTCTCGTCCAGTTCCTTGCGCGTTCCTCGCTGCGCCTTCTGCGCCAGTACCGGCCGCACCATGGTAAGCGGCAAGCTTTCGCGGCGGGTAAAGGACTCCGGCAGATCACGGTCGCTACGCACCTTAGCCGTCAGTAATGACTCCAGTTGACGCGCCTGCCTGCGGGTATAGGCAAAGTACAGGCTCCGCTCGATGATGACGAACAGGGCAATGGCAATAGCGCCGTACATGACATAAAACGTGATGTCATGGAGCAGGTCGGTATTCATATTCAGCACACCTCGTTAAAGAAGGTTCGAAGGTCAGAAGCTGGCTTCCAGGGACACCGTTACGGTCCGCTCGACGCCGACGATGTAAGCCGGGTCGCCGTCGCGGTAGCCGCTGTAGCTCGCTGCGTTGGTCTTGTAGGTGTACACACCGTCCAGGTACTTCTTGTCGAACAGGTTGTCGACGTTCAGACGCAGGGTGGCGCCCTTGACGATGTGCTTGTCTACCGGCAGGTATACACCAGCTCCGAGGTTGAAGATTGTGCGCCCCGGAATGCTCTCGTCATTGGTCAGGTCACCGTAGAGCTTGCTCGTGTACTTGGCGCCGAAAGTGCCGTAATAACGGCCGTCGTCATAACCGATATTGGCTGCCAGCATGTTCTTGGGCACGTTGGCAAACTGCTTGCCGCTGGTAGGCAGCTCCACCGCAACGCCATTATTGTAGGCAGTGACGTCGTCCTTCTGCTTGGCACGGGTGTACGTGTAGGAGGTGTAGTAATTGAAGTTGTGCGGCAGCAGGCCGCTCCACTCCAGCTCAAGCCCCATGTTGTCTACGTCACCCGCGTTGATATCGGCGTAGTCACCGTTCTCGTCACGCGAGGAAACCTGGCGGTCCTTGAACTTCAGGTAGAACAGGGTAGCCGACAGGGCCATGTCTTCCTGGGTGTAGCGCCAGCCCAGTTCGTTGCTCCAGCTGGTTTCAGGATTGAGATTGATCGAGCCCTCACCCTGATCGTACAGCACGTAGTTGTACGGTATGCGCATGTTACGGGTCAGGTTATAGAAGAACTGATTTTGCTCGTCGAAGCGGTAGCCGATACCAAAGGTCGGCAGCACCTTGCTGTAGTTCTGGTGACGCTTCTCCGGCAGCTCGGTCAGGCTGCCATGGTTGGTCCCCTTGCGATCGACATCCATGTAGGCCACGCCGGCGTTGAGCGTCCAGTCCGGGTTCATGTACCAGGTATCCTGTACCCATACCTTATGGGCTGGCGTAACGGTGTAACGGTCGCGTCCCTGGATGATGTTGCCGTTGGCGTCGCGGGTCTCGTCCGAGTCAGACCAGACGCTTTCAGGCTTGCCACTGGACTTGAGTGCAATGAACGGCTGGGTCTGCCGCTGACGGGCGCGTTCGTACCAATAACCGAACTGCAGGCTGTGATCGCCCAGGTCCCAGTTCAGCTTGGTCGTGATGCCGGGGCGCCAGGTCTGGGTACGAGACGGCCGATAATAAACACCGGTATAGGAAAGCCCATCATTGGCGTAGCTGCTGGCCGTAGGCAGATTGCCCAGGTCGTAGACACCATTGCTGCTGGTTCCGCGGTTGAGCGAATACGCGGTGCTGCCTACGCCGCTGCCGTCCCCCCAGTAGTAATAGGGGATGACCGACAGGGACATGTCATCGCGCAGGCGGAATTGGGTGTTGAGCACGCCGGTAAAAGTCTTGAAGGGATTCTGTGCCAGCTCGTAGTACTTGGAAATCTTGCCGTTGGAGCCCAGCGCAGGCGGATTGGGGTTAGGATCGTATTTGCGACCGTACTGGGTGAATTCACTCTTGGTGAGCTGGCTATAGCTGTTGTTGTCCTGCTCATGGTACTTGAGGATCAGGTTGGCCGTATTGCCATCCCCGGCGTCGAAAAAGCTATTCCATTCCACCTTGTCGGCCCGAACGGCACCGTGACCGCGCCACATCTGACCTTCGGTATGCGAGGCAGACAGCCAGTTGGACAGGCCATTCCACTCGCCTGTATTCAGACGGGCAAAGGTCTTGTAAGTACCGTTGCTGCCTGCAGTCTGTTTAACAAATGCGCCGGTCTCTTTGGTTGGCCGGATAGTTGTCAGGGTAATGTTGCCGCCACTGGAGCCGATGTGCGGACCGTCGGCATCCGAGGCGCCCTGTACTACGGAGATCTGGTCGAGGTTTTCCGGATCGCCCAGCAGGTTGGAATACAGCGCATAGTTGCCCGAGTCGTTGATAGGCATCCCGTCGACGGACATGCCGACCTGATCGGAGTTAAGCCCCCGCAGGGTGAAGCGAAAGCCCGACAGGCCCGTGGCGTCTTCGCTGGAGATGTTCAGTCCCGGTGTGTACTTGAGACGGTCGACGGCATTGGCGGTTGCCGTCTGCTTGTTCATGGCTTCGCGAGTAAGGGTGGAGCGCGACTTGGGGCTTTCTTCAGGGGTCATGTACCCGCTGCCCAACGTGGCCTTTCCTTCGACGCCGATAGTGCCGACATCACGCTCATCGGTTTCCTGCGCCATGGCTACACCATGGCAAAGACCAGAGGCAACCAGCGCCAGGTAAATCCTTGTGTACTTCATTGGAATTCCTCGAATCGGATAATCACTGCATGCTGTAACTGAAGGTGGCGGTAAAGCGGAGCTGGTCCTTGCCGGCAAAGGCCTCGGACGGGAACGGCTTGACGCTCTTGATACGGTTCAGGCTGTTGGCGGCTGCACGATTGAGCAGCATGCTGCCAGCCTTGTCCTGTATGCCGGAGTCCAGTACGCGCCCGGCGCGGTCGACCAGCAGCCAGATCACGACATCACCGTGTGGCCGCTCAAGCGATGCCTGGCGTCCGGTGGGGTACTGCTTGTAACGATCCAGCTCGGCACGCAACCCCTGTACGTAGCCGCCTTCCAGTGCCTGGGCATTGACGGTCGGCTTGGGCGGTGTAGCCGGTGCCGGCTTGGCTGCGACCGGAGCAGGTGCCGAAGCAGGCGTCGGCTTGGCTACCAGTTGCTCGACCTTGGCCACGGCAGGCTTGGCCACTGGCTTTGGCTGTGGTTTCGGCTGAGGCTTGGGTTGCGACTTCGGCACTGGCTTGGGCTCAGGTTTGGGTTTCGGCTTGGGCTGCGGCTTGGGAGGTGGTGGCAAGGCAGCCTCCTCTTCCTCCACGACAGGCTCCGGTGGTGGTGTAGTAACGGGCACTGCCACCGGCTCAGGCGGCGTGGCAACTGGCTCGGGCGTCTGGACCGGATCGGGTTCGACCAGAGCCAACTCAACGGCTGATTCGTCGTATACCGGCTGAACTTTCAGCGGCGTACGCTGGGCATACAGGGCAATCAGTACCAGCGCAGCAAGCGCAGGTAGCCAGCCCAACACATGGCGGGAGCGATAGAACGTATACATGGATCAGGACTTGCGCGTAGCGATGGAGACGGAGGTAAAACCGCCTAAACGAAGGGTGTCCATCACCTCGACCAACCGGGCCACTTCCACGCCCTTGTCGCTGTTAACGATGATGGTGGTCTTGCTGTCTGGTTTCTCCTGCGCCTTGAGCGCCACGACCAGGGCATCGACCTGAATGTCCTGACCATCCAGTTGCAGCTCACCGTTAGCGCCCAGCGTCAGGATGGCCTTGTTCTGCGGTTTGAGCTGTTGCGCGCTGCTGGCGCTAGGGAGCTGGGTTTTCATTCCCAGTGCCGGGATCACGTTCAGACTGACCAGTACAAAGAAGACCAACAGGAACATCATCACATCGATCATCGGGATGAGCTCGATATGAGCCTTGCGCTTCTTGGGTTCTTCCCAGGTTCTCATGATGACTGCCCTCCAAAATGATGGGGGCACGCTAACAACCGAAAATGACAGCGGGGTTAAGTATTCTTGACCATTTAAAGCTCTAGATCGGGCTTTTTACTGAACAATCGATACAGCTGTTAACTATCGGATCAGTACAGTGGCCTCTTGCCTTGCTGCACTGGACTGGCCTGTGAGACGGTTCCACTCTCTCTTCAAGGAGCAGAATCATGCGAACGCTAGGACTTCTTGCCGGCATGAGCTGGGAAAGCTCGGTCGAGTACTATCGCCTTCTCAATCAAATCGCCCGACAGCGCCTTGGTGGTCTGCACTCGGCACCGCTGCTTATGTGGTCGGTCGATTTTGCAAAGGTTGCCGAGCTGCAACATCACGGCGATTGGGACGGTTGCGCCAGACTGCTGGTAGATGCAGCACGCCGCCTGGAAACAGCAGGCGCCGAAGGTCTGCTCATCTGCACCAACACCATGCACAAGCTGGCCGAACCTATCCAGGCGGCAATTAATATCCCATTGATTCACATCGCTGACGCGACCGCAAAAGCGTTAACGAAAGCCGGTATGCAACGCCCTGCCCTGCTCGCCACACGCTTTACCATGGAACAGGACTTCTATGTCGGCCACTTGCGCGCCCACGGTCTAGACCCACGTATCCCGGACGCCCCAGGTCGCGAACGGGTTCACCAGATCATTTATGAAGAGCTGTGCCAGGGCGTGGTTCGGAACGAATCCAGACAGACCTATGTGGCAGAAATCGGCAAGCTGGCCGACCAGGGTGCCGACAGCGTGATCCTGGGCTGTACGGAAATCGGATTACTGCTCAGCCAGAAGGATCTCGCCCTTCCTGTCTTCGATACGACCGAAATTCACGCCGAAGCCGCAATGGATTTTGCTCTAGGTAACGAGACGCTGCCGTAACGCACGGCAGCGTCTGCTCCCTCATTGCTGAAGCACAGAAGCCACGTTGTTCAAGCCATTCTGAACGATGGTCGCCGAGTCATTTCCGCTGTTGAAGTCACCATTGACCAGACCGCCCTGCACCACCGTTGCCACGTTGCCGCTCAGGCTCTGGCTGATACTGGCCTCGTTACCGCCGTTGCTCCAGCTTTGCGTCAGGCTGGCGCTGTTGAAGTCACCGCTTTGGGTGATTTCAGCCATGGCCGTCCCAGTGGGGTTGGCCTGGGTGATGTCGGCCTCGTTGTCATTGCCAGTCTGGGTAATCTCGGCCTGCCGGCTGCCCCAGAACTGGTCAATCGAAGCAGTGTTGCGATCACCCGCCTGGGCAATCCGCGCCACACTGTCATATACCATAGGCCCACCACCACCTTGGGCGGCCGCGGCCTGGTTGGCATTACCGGTTTGACTGACATCGATCACGCTACGGTCTGCCTGTTGGCTTAGTGTTGCGCTATTGGTGGACCCTAGTTGATCGAGATTAATGGTGTTGGTAATCCCATCCTGATTAATCGAAACGGTATTCTCATCACCAATGGAACTGCCACGCACCGTGGCGCCGAGCCCACTCTGCGCGCTGGTCAGCTGGTTGGCGTTACCTTCCTGGCGGAAAATGAACGACGCATTCGAGCCTTGATCAACCGTTGCGGAGTTGCCGTTACCCACTTGGTCCAATGTCATCTCGGAAAGATAACGTGAGGTACTCTGAGTGACAGACGCCAGATTTTCGTTACCGTTTTGGGTAACCGTAGCAACAGCTCCCGAATCGCTACTGCCCTGCTCCAGGATAATCGTATTGTTATCGCCTAATTGGGTAGTCTGTCCAACACCATAGCCGGTCTGAGTCACCTGAGTGGCGTTGCCGTTACCCACGCTGGAAGTATTAACGGTATTGGCGTACCACTGTTGCTGGATGGTATGTGTATTGTTGTTGCCTTCCTGATAGACCGTGGCCTCGGAGCCCTGCCCGTCCTGCTGATACAGCGACACGCTGTTGTCATCGCCTGCCTGGGTTACAGTAGCCGATTGTGAGCCGCTGTCCTGATAAAGATAGGCCGTGTTCCGGTTACCGGTCTGGCCCAGATCGATAGTGTTGGAAGAAAACGCAGTGTCCTGAACAGTCTCCGCGACGTTGTCATCGCCGTTTTGGACAATGGCAGATCGGCCGAAACTTCCCGTCTGTGTTTGCGTCGCCTGATTTCTTGCGCCCTGCTGCTCCAGCGTAGCCTCGTTGTTGTCTCCTGCCTGACTCTGGGTAGCGGTATTGCTTTCAGCATAGGCATGGCTGCCAATAACCAACATCAAGGCAACAGCCAAGGGTTTTAACCTGAACATATGCACGTCCCTCAATAGCGTTATTGTTGTTGTCCGGGCCTGTATCTCACAGGATCGGACAGGCGGTAACGCACGCCTGGACTACGGCAGTAATTTTCAGGCCCAGACGCTAGAACAACAGGTGCTGCCTCATTCAGGACAACACCTGCACCGTCGGTTATTGCTGAATAACCGAAGCCACATTGTTCATACCGGTTTGAGAGATAGTGGCTACACGCTCACCGACCACTACTTCGCCATTGAGCAGGCCGCCTTGAGTGATACTCGCTACATTACCTGCCACCTGCTGGGTAATTGTGGCCTCGTCGAACCCTACCGTGTCATGTTGAGTAATCGAGGCCTTATGGTTATCCCCAGTCTGCTGAATGCCGGCTGTTGTCCAACCCTCAATATTGCTGTGATCTATAGTCGCCTGGTTGGCTGCTCCGGCTTGCTCGATAAAACCTCTCGCCAAAGGCCCAAAGCTTTGGTTCAACACAGCGCTGTTTGCCTCTCCTTCCTGAAGGACATAGGCACTGCTGTTAGGCTCGTAATCACTAACGTAATCATCTTGCGTAATGGCAGTCTCGTTTCCTGTTCCGGTCTGACGAACAGACGCGGTATGACCAAGCCCTCTTTGAGAGACAGCTATACGGTTGTTATCACCGTTCTGCTCCAGCCATGCATTCAAGTATGTCCCCACTTGACTGGCTTCTATGACGTTGCCATTTCCAACCATGGCGCCGCCCAAAGAGCCTCGCCAGATGCCTTGGTCTGCAACCAGATCATTGCCAGTGCCATCCTGAACGAACTCAAGCGTTGCCATATCGGAACGTTGAGCCAAGTTGGCTGTATTGCCATCACCTACCTGATTCAGGATCAAGTCGATTTGCCCATACCGCGACGAGGTTTGATAAAGCGTCGCCGCCTGGTTTGTACCCTCTTGGTAGACCTCGATATTGCCCCCGGCGTAGCCTACACTTTGGGTCAGCTCAACCGAATTACCCTCGCCTCGCTGCTCAGCATGCGCAGGTCCGCCTCCATACTGCGTAGTGGTTGCGCTATTTCCATTACCCACACTCGTTACGCTTAATTCATTGCCGTAGCGCAGCTGCTGGATGTTATGGATGTTCCCATTCCCCTCCTGATACAAGCTGGCAACCGAGCCATTGCCGTCCTGTTGGTAAAGCGTTATGTCATTGCCATCTCCTCGCTGCAAAACAGTAGCCTGATGTCCGTATCCCAGGTTCTGTTGATTGAGCAGCGCGGTGTTCTGATTGCCAATCTGTTCAAGCCGCAAACTGTTTTCAGGAGTAGAAGCCTGGGATTCTTGCTCGATTTGAGCTGAGTTACCGTTACCGGTCTGCACAACTTCCGAGCGACTGAAGTCACCCCTTTGAATCTGGGCAGCGTTATTACCCTCACCGGCCTGCTCCAGAAGAGCATCGTTGTAGTTACCGTCTTGTGTTTGGATAGCAGTGTTATTTGCGGCAAGGGCATAACTGCCTGAGAGTATCAGCAGTGCCATAGCCAAGGGCTTGAGCGTAAACATATAGAAGTACCTCTATGAGGTCACACGAACGGGCGAACTCTGGTCTTACCAGCCCAGTACTCAGGGCTGGCGCTAACCATGTCAGCGCCAGCTGCTTACATCACTGCTGGGTAATCCTGGCAATGTTTCCTGTACCGTTCTGCAGGACGGTAGCTGAGTTGCCGTTCACATCTACTGGCGTGGCCTGAGTAATGGCAACCTGATTGGAGAAGCCTATCTGGCTGACCGCAGCCAGGCTGTTATTGCCAGACTGGTCGATTGTGGCGAGGTTACCGTCACCCTCCTGTACGAGATCTACACGAGCGAAATACAGGTCCTGGGTAATAGCAGCCACGTTGTCATTGCCCGTAGAGCGTCCTGTAATGGTGCCGCTGATACTAAGCTGATCAATTGTCAGGTCGTTATTATTGCCCTGCTGGGCAAAATCAACCGTACTAAATCCACCGTTTTGATTGATCGTGGCGGTATTGGTATCACCTTCCTGCGCTAATGCCACACTGGTCGCAGGGTAGCGACCAGAGCTCTGGGTAACGGAAGCCAGGTTTTCATTGCCGTTCTGCTGGATTGTGGCTGTACCACCTGAGGAGCCGCCGGTTTGATCCAGGTTGATAACATTGTTATCGCCTGTCTGTATCGCGTCTGCCTGCATTCCGTGCCGTTGTATAGCATTCAGGGCGTTGCCATTACCCACCGTACGTGCTGTCAGCTCGTTGCCGCCATAGCCGTTCTGTTCGACATTGTGCGTATTGTTGCTGCCTTCCTGATACAGCGTAGCGACAGCGCCATTACCGCCTTGCTGATACAACACTACGGTGTTTGTATCGCCCAACTGGGTAACAGTGGCGCTATGCTCTAGATCGAAGCTCTGCTGGTAGACCTGGGCTACGTTGATATCTCCTGTCTGATAAAGATCGACCGTATTCCCAAGCCCCAGCTGCGTTGTTTCAGCCGCGTTGGTGGCCCCATTCTGAGTAATAGCCGAGCGATGTTCGTTGCCCTCTTGAGTTTGGGTAGCGGTATTGCCTTCGCCCGTCTGCTCCAGTGTCGTTTCGTTGTAATTACCGTCCTGCGTTTGGGTAGCGGTGTTGTTTGCAGCCAGGGCATAGCTGCCGGAGAGCATCAGCAATGCTACAACCAGGGGTTTGAGTTTGAACATGAGAGATCCCTCTAGACGTATAAGTTAACCACTAAGGCCCATACCGAGCGCAGGGAATGATCCCTACGCCTGGTTAGGTAAATGGGACCGCTACGCTTGGGCAGGCAGTAACAGCCCCAAATGCTCTACTGACTGCTACTGTTGGGTAATCCTGGCCACGTTGCCGGTACCGCTCTGCATGACGGTCGCTGCGCTCCCTTCACCGAATACACCAGCTATACCGGTTTGCATCAGCGCAACCTGATTGGCAGAGCCCATTTGATTGACGGTTGCGATACTTCCACTGCCGCCCTGGTTGATCGTGGCCAGGTTGGCATCACCCTCCTGCACCAGATCTACCTTCGTGTAGTAGTCACCCTGCATGATGCTGGCAACGTTGTTGTCACCGACTGAACGCCCGGAAATGGCTCCGTTAGTGCTGAACTGATCGACATTCAACTCGTTGTTGTTACCTTCCTGGGTAAACTCAACGACGTCAAAGCCGCCACGCTGACTGATGGTCGACGTATTGGCATCGCCGTCCTGCGTCAGCGTCACTCGCCCGGCAGGGTAGCGGCCCGAGGTCTGCGTTACCGACGCCAGGTTGCTGTTGCCGTCTTGGGTAATCGTGGTCCAGCTTCCGCCCATACTGCCCGTCTGATCCAGACTGATGAGGTTGTTGTCTCCGGTCTGGATAGTCTGTGCAAATACACCCTCATTGCGTTGAATGGCATCAAGCCTATTGCCGGTACCTACCGTACGCGCTACCAGCTCCTTGAAACCTTCACCGTTCTGTTCAACTTCATGGATATTGTTGTTGCCCTCTTGGTACAGAGTCGCCACGGAGCCATTACCGTTCTGCTGGTACAGCGTCACGTGGTTCGTATCGCCCAACTGGGTAACGGTAGCGCTATGCCCATAGATAAAGCTCTCCTGGTAGACCTGAGCTATGTTGCTATCACCCGTCTGGTAGAGAGCGACCGCATTTTCAAGTCCTAGCTGCGTCGTTTCAGCCGAGTTAATGGACCCATTCTGGGTAATGGCGGAGCGATGCGCTGAGCCAGTCTGGGTCTGCGTCGCAGTATTGCCCTGCCCGCTCTGTTCAAGGATAACTTCGTTGTTATCGCCATCCTGCGCCTGGGTGGCACTATGGCTGGCAGCAAAGGCGGTAGTACCAAGGGAGACGAGAAGAATTAATGCCAAAGGCTTGAGCGTAGACATGAGTACTTTCCTTGATTAGTCGTAAGGCCGATAAGCTGAGCAAAAGGCAAAGCTGTAAAACCATTAACTACTCATGAAGGCACACGTGAAGGCGTACCCTGGTGACTCCTGTAACAGTTGGTCGGCAGGTTTGATGTCCAGCATCCCCGGCAATGGATCATCCTACTCACCCGCGCGAGCACGTATGGCAGTGCCCCACGGTAACAACCTGATCTCCAGCCTGGAGATACGGAGGCGAAGATTCGTGCAAATCCGTCTTTACGAATATCCATCGAACGGTGTAATACGATGAACGGTATTCATCCTAGACACTTGCGCTGGTTTATAAGACAGAACTGTCAGGCACTCGAATCGCCTGGACTGATCTCCACCAACATAATTAAAAACAGGAGCCACCATGCAATTTGTAGTAACCGCCTACGACCATACCGATCCAGAGGCCTTTAATCGTCGACTGGAAAATCGCCAGGCTCATCTGGAAGGAATTCGAGCCATGGCCAAGGAAGGAACATTTATCAGCGGCGGGGCCATTCTGAACGATGAAGGTCGAATGGTAGGCTCGACCGTACATGTCGAATTCGAGAACCGCGAGGCATTGGACCTCTGGTTGAAGAGCGACCCCTATGTCACCGGTCGCGTCTGGAATGAGATAGATGTACGAGAAATCAAGCTCGTTAACATCACCACATGATGCAAAAAGGGCACCTTCCGGTGCCCTTTGCTCTTAGGCGTTTTTCTTTTTGCCGACCGCAATCAGCATAAGCGCACCCAGACAGCCGGACGTAATCGACCCCAGCAGTACACCGATCTTGACCGCATCCACCAGTTCTGGCGAATTGGGGAATGCCAGCAGGCCGATGAAGAGGCTCATCGTGAAGCCGATTCCACACAGCAGGCCGATCCCGTACAGCTGCTTCCAGGTGGCATGTTCCGGCAGTTCGGCCAGTCCCAGGCGAATACTCAACCAGGCAAACGAGAATACGCCCACCTGCTTGCCAACCAAGAGGCCCAGCGCGATCCCCAGCGGAACCGAGCCCATCACGGAGGCAAGGCTCACGCCATTGAACGAGACACCAGCGTTGGCGAATCCAAAGATCGGAATGACCAGAAACGCGGTGTAAGGGTGCAATGTATGCTCAAGACGCTCCAGCGGCGGATGCTTCGAGCCGGTACGCAGCGGGATGGTCAGGGCCAGCGCTACCCCGGCCAGTGTCGCGTGTACGCCCGATTTGAACACGAAGAACCACAACACGATACCGACCAGCAGATATGGCAGGATTCGCGTTACGCCCAGCTTGTTCATGGCAATCAGCACCAGCAGGGTGAGACCTGCCAGTCCCAACATCGGCAGGGACAGATCTGCCGTGTAGAACACCGCAATGATGCACACGGCGAACAGGTCGTCGAGAATCGCAAGCGCGGTCAGGAAGATCTTGAGCGATACCGGAATACGCGAGCCCAGCAGGGAGAGTACCCCGAGTGCAAAGGCGATATCGGTCGCCGTGGGAATCGCCCAGCCTTGAAGTAAATGCGCATCGTCATGGTTGAGTGCCGCATAAATCACCGCTGGCACGACCGCCCCGCCTAATGCCGCCAGCCCTGGCAGTGCACGCCGTCCCCAGGTGGACAACTGCCCGACCAGCATTTCACGTTTGATTTCGAGCCCGACCAGCAGGAAGAAGACGGCCATGAGCGCATCGTTGATCCAGTGCAGGACACTCATGCCCAGCACGTAGCGCTCCAGGGTGCTGAAGTACACACTGGCCAGCGGCGAATTCGCCACAATCAAAGCAATAGCTGCCACGGCCATCAGAAGCAATCCGCCTGAGGCCTCGCTCGTCAGAAAGGCCCTGTAAAAGGCCTGGAGGCCATTCGAGCCCCGGATCTTGTTGTCTTGCATCTTTTCAACCTCACTCCTGAAAATGTAATCGAAGCCTTAAGGGCTTTTCTCTGATGTGTTGTTATCGGATACGACCACGGCATCCCGCGGCCAGGCGCTCCAAAGCGCCTTGAACAGGGTCGCCAGCGGGATCGCAAAGAAGATTCCCCAAAAGCCCAGCGTGCCGCCAAAAAAGAGAATGGCCAGGATAATGGCTACCGGATGCAGATTGACGGCACCTGAAAACAGCAGCGGTGACAATACATTTCCATCCAGTATCTGAATGATGGTGTAAGCCAGAATCGCATACAGGAACTGATCGCCCAGACCAAAGCTAAAGCCTGCCACAGCCGCAACGGGCAAGGTCGCGACGGCAGCACCGATGAAGGGAATCAGCACGGACAGACCGACCACCAGCCCGAGCAACATGGCATAGGGCAACCCCAGGATATAAAACGTGGCGTAGCTAACCGCCGCCACGATCACAATCTCGATGACCTTGCCGCGCACATAGTTGGCGATCTGCTCGTCGACCTCCTTCCAGACTCGGGCCATCAGGGTCCGCTTACGGGGAAGTACGGACAGGAAGAAGCCCACCAGCAGGTCCTTGTCCTTGAGCATGAAAAACACCAGGATCGGCACCAGTACCAGAAACGTACCAAAGGCGATGATATTGCCCAGCGAGGTCAACGACAGCCGGACCGCTCGCTGCGCAAGGGCAGTCAGCTCACTGCCTGCCGTCCCGATCCAGCCCTGAATCTGCTCATGAGTAACGACACTGGGATAGCGCTGCTGAAGCTCATCCAAGAGGACCTGAGCCTGGGCAAACATCCGGGGCGACTCCTGCAACAGCGTCACCAGCTGATCCCATACCAGCGGGAGCACAAACAACAAGAGGCCCAGGAATATGCCTAAAAAAGACAGGAACATGAGCGATATTGCCCAAAGCCTGGGTACTCTCCAGTGCTCCAGACGGCTGACGCCACCCTGTAGGAGAAAGGCGACGACCAGCGCCGTCAGGAACGGCGCCAGGGGCTTGCCCAACAACATGACCAGAGCAAAGCCCAAGATGAGCAAGACGCTGAGAACCACCGCTTCATCTTGGGAGAAATAGCGGGCAAACCACTGGGTAATGACGCGCCTGATCGCCATGACTAATGCCCTCCACGCTGGGCAGGTTCAGGTCGGCAACCTGAAAAGACAGCGATCAACAGTGAAGTGAATCTGCTTGGGAAGTCGAAGCCCTCAGGAAACAACTGGACGAATGCGGCTCCTGACATGTTTCTCCTTCGTCATCCTGTTTAACGAACACGATCGGCAAGGAAACCATATTTTTCAGCTTAATGCTCAACAGCTGTTTTTCACAAAATGTCCGAGCTAGTGCGTTTAGGCGCTTGAATTCTGATAATTCAGCCATACCACTAGCGCTTGCGGCAGTGTTTGTTGACCTCAGATACCTCCAAGTACTCTGCCTGAAAGAAAGACTTAATGATCCTGAATGCGTGGATAGGTCAAACTTATGAGATTGATGCCCACATTCAATTAAGTCTAATGTGCATAAGCGAGTATCTTATCCCTCGCCAATTCTTAACCCCTGATGGAGATTCAGTGATGTCTTTGATCAATTCCGAGATCAAACCGTTTAAAGCTACAGCGTACAAGGATGGCAAGTTCATCGATCTGACTGAAGCTGACTTCAAAGGCAAGTGGTCCCTGGTTGTTTTCTACCCAGCTGACTTCACCTTCGTTTGCCCGACTGAGCTGGAAGACCTGGCTGACCTGTACCCTGAATTCCAAAAGCTGGGCGTAGAGATCTACGGCGTATCGTGCGATACCCACTTCGCTCACAAAGCGTGGCACGACACTTCCGACGCTATCAAGAAGGTTCAGTACGCCCTGGTTGGCGACCCGACTGCAACTCTGGCTCGCAACTTCGACGTTCTGATCGAAGAAGAAGGCATGGCGCTGCGTGGTTCCTTCCTGATCAACCCGGAAGGCCAGATCAAGCTGTGTGAAGTACACGACAACGGCATCGGCCGCGACGCGTCCGAAATGCTGCGTAAGGTCAAGGCTGCTCAGTACGTTGCCTCCCACCCGGGCGAAGTTTGCCCTGCCAAGTGGAAAGAAGGCGAAGCTACTCTGAGCCCGTCTCTGGACCTGGTTGGCAAGATCTAAACGCCAACACACGGTTATCTGCGCTTAGGAGCCGGCTTCCGGCTCCCTCTAGTGCCCGAACGCCCGGGCGGAATACGTCCGGGCGTTTTTATTCCCGAAATTTGTCGAGAGGTAATGCCTCATGTTGGACGCCAGTCTTAAAACTCAGCTTAAAGCCTATCTGGAAAAGGTTACCAAACCCTTCGAGATCGTCGCGTCCCTTGATGACGGCGCTAAATCTCAAGAAATGTTGGGTCTGCTCCAGGACATCGTCAGCCTGACTGACAAGATCACCCTGCGCACCGATGGCAATGATGCTCGCACACCTTCGTTTGCCCTGAACCGTCCGGGTGAAAACATCAGCCTGCGCTTTGCCGGTCTGCCCATGGGCCACGAGTTCACCTCGCTGGTTCTGGCGCTGCTGCAAGTGGGCGGTCACCCGTCCAAGGCCAGTGCAGATACTCTGGAAGCGATCCGCTCGCTCAAGGGCGAATTCAATTTCGAAACCTACTTCTCGCTGTCCTGCCAGAACTGCCCTGACGTTGTTCAGGCGCTGAACCTGATGGCCGTACTGAATCCGAACATCCGCCACGTTGCGGTCGACGGTGCGCTGTTCCAGGACGAAGTTACCGAGCGCCAGATCATGGCTGTGCCCAGCATCTACCTGAACGGCGAACCGTTCGGTCAGGGCCGCATGGGTCTGGAAGAAATTCTGGCCAAGCTCGATACCGGCGCCAGTGCCCGTGACGCTGAAAAGCTCAGCGCCAAGGACGCTTTTGACGTGCTGGTGATCGGTGGTGGTCCTGCCGGTGCTTCCGCTGCGGTGTATGCCGCCCGTAAAGGTATTCGTACCGGTGTTGCGGCAGAGCGTTTTGGCGGTCAGGTACTCGATACTCTGG
This sequence comes from Pseudomonas sp. HPB0071, assembly GCF_000478505.2. Lineage (NCBI taxonomy): Bacteria > Pseudomonadati > Pseudomonadota > Gammaproteobacteria > Pseudomonadales > Pseudomonadaceae > Pseudomonas > Pseudomonas sp. HPB0071. The sequence continues at coordinate 1,386,295 of NZ_KI517367.1, forward strand.
CGATTGAAAACTTCATTTCCATCAAGGAAACCGAAGGCCCGAAACTGGCCGTAGCCCTTGAAGAGCACGTGAAGCAGTACGACGTCGACATCATGAACCTGCAGCGTGCCGAGCAACTGATCCCTGCCACCGAGGCGGGTCAGCTGCACGAAGTCAAGTTTGCCAATGGTGCTTCGCTCAAGTCCAAGACGCTGATCATCTCCACCGGCGCTCGTTGGCGTGAAATGAATGTCCCGGGTGAGAAGGAATACCGTAACCGTGGTGTAGCCTACTGCCCGCATTGCGACGGCCCGCTGTTCAAGGGCAAGCGCGTTGCAGTTATCGGTGGCGGCAACTCCGGTGTGGAAGCGGCAATCGACCTGGCCGGTATCGTGGCACACGTGACCCTGATCGAGTTTGACAGCCAGCTGCGTGCGGATGCGGTACTACAGCGCAAACTGCACAGCCTGCCGAATGTGACCGTGATCACCAGCGCCCTGACCAGTGAAGTGAAAGGTGACGGCCAGAAAGTGGTTGGCTTGACCTACAAGGACCGCAACTCCAGCGAGTTCAAGTCCATCGACCTGGAAGGTATCTTCGTCCAGATCGGTCTGGTCCCCAACACCGAATGGCTCAAGGGCACCGTCGAGCTGTCACCCCGTGGCGAGATCGTTGTAGATAGCCGTGGCGAAACCTCGCTGCCGGGTATCTTTGCGGCCGGCGACGTAACAACCGTACCGTACAAGCAGATCGTGATCGCGGTCGGCGAAGGTGCGAAGGCTTCCCTGGCTGCATTCGATTATCTGATCCGCCAGGTGTAAGTTTGACTGTGTACCGCTCTGCCGGTACACAGCCTTCTCAAAACGCAGGGTATCTAAGATGCCCTGCGTTTTTTATTGCTCGTTGATCAGTCTTTCTGGGTATTGCAGGCCGCAAGGCCTCCCTCGATGGAGACGACTTGGGTGTATCCCATGCGCTGCAGGCTTTCGGCGGCCAACGCTCCCCGGTTACCGCCACCGCAATAGCAGACGATCGGTGTGGCCTTGTTGGCTGCCAGTTCGCCGATGTGCATCTCAAGAATCCCCCGGCTCATGTGGGTAGCGCCGTCCAGGTGCCCCCGTTCGAACTCGTCCCGCTCCCGAACGTCCAGAAGCAGCGCGCCCTGATCGACCAATTGCTCGGCTTCAACGGGCGAAACCTGTCGAATACGAGACTTGGCTTCGGCTGCCAGTTTGAGAAAATCATCTGAATGGTTTGCCATAGTGCATCCTCTCTACAGCAGCCAAGCTGCTCCTTGTCACATGAATACGACGTGCATTAACAACCCTACTGTTGCACAGGCTAGCAGCACTTCCATAACTGTGCGCTTGAACCGGAAGAGCGCTATCGCTGCCAGGAGTGTGATCAGGGCGGAGAGTAGGTCGAACGATCCGCTCAAGCCCTGCGGCCAGAATACGTGGTAGCCGAAGAACAAGGCCAGATTCAGGATTACGCCGACGACCGCCGCGGTAATGGCGGTGAGCGGAGCTGTGAAGCCCACCACATTATGGGTGGACTCCACCAGAGGCCCGCCGGCCAGAATGAAAAGAAACGAAGGCAGAAAGGTAAACCAGGTCACCAGCACGGCAGCCAATGCCCCGGCGGCAAACATGTGCTCGTCTCCTAATGCCGCCTGCCCATATCCGCCTAAAAACGCGACAAACGCCACCACCATGATCAATGGTCCGGGCGTGGTTTCGCCCAGGGCAAGGCCATCGATCATCTGGGCTGGGCTCAGCCAGCCGTAATGCGTGACGGCGCTCTGATACACGTAGGGCAGTACCGCATAGGCACCGCCAAAGGTCAGCAGCGCAGCCTTGGTAAAAAACCAGCCCATCTGGGTGAAGGTATGAGTCCAGCCAAACAGATAGATCAAGCTCAGCATCGGCACGAGCCAGAGAAACATGCCCATGACTAGCAATTGCGCCAGCCGCGACCAGTGAAAACGGGCATGCTCAGGCGGCGGCGTGTCATCATCGATCAGCGCGGGTCCGAACGAAGCCGCCTGATTGGCATGCCCTCCCCCTACCCTGAACCGGTCCGGAGCGTACCTGCCTCCGAGAAAGCCAATAATCGCCGCAGACAGTACGATCAGGGGAAACGGCACGTTGAAGGCAAACAAGGCGATGAACGAAGCCGCTGCAATGGCCCAGAGCCAATGGTTCTTCAAGGTACGTGTTCCGATGCGATGGGCGGCCTGCACAACAATGGCGGTCACCGCTGGCTTGATGCCGTAAAAGATACCTGCCACAACTGGAGCGTTGCCCCAGGCCAAATAGATCCATGACAGGGCGATCAGGATAAGCAGCGAAGGCAATATAAAGAGCGCTCCGGCGATAACCCCACCCCAGGTCCGGTGCATCAACCAGCCAATATAGGTCGCCAACTGTTGGGCTTCAGGTCCGGGCAGTACCATGCAGTAGTTGAGCGCATGGAGAAAGCGTCGCTCGGAAATCCAGCGCCGACGCTCCACCAGCTCCTGATGCATGATTGCTATCTGCCCAGCCGGTCCGCCAAAGCTGATAAAGCCCAGCTTGAGCCAGAATAGAAACGCCTGAAACAGGCCTACCGGGGCAGGAAGCGACAAGCGAGGCTAGGAAGAAGGCATGTTGAATCCTGTCGTTGACCAAGACCCGGTTATATCACTTGCCGCTGTCGCCTACCTCCTCAGCGTACCGGACAGATCCCGTCTCTGTTGATCTCAACCGTGATGTGGACAAGCTCTTCATGGACGGAAAGCTGCTGTTTGAAGTCTTCAGGCGAGGCATCACTGGTTGTGGCGATGCTGACGATGCAGGCGTACTTGCCCTTACCTACCTTCCAGACATGCAGATCACAGATCTTGGCCTCGATAGGGCTCTCTGCGATCACATCCCTGACCTCCTGTACCACCGGATCGTCCATCTGCGCATCCAGCAGCACACGCCCGGTTTGCTTGATGAGCCCAACGGCCCAGATGGCGACCAGTATGCCGCCTACGATTCCCATGACCGGGTCGAGCCAGCTGGCTCCCCAGAGCATGCCGCCAATCAGCGCGACGATAGCCAGGACGGAGGTTGCCGCATCAGTAATGACATGGATGTAGGCCGAACGCAGATTCAGATCCTGATGCTCACCGTGGCCATGATGATGATCGTGACCATGACCATGATCATGCCCGTGAGAATCCTTGAGCAGCCACGCACACACCAGATTGACCAGCAATCCCAGAATGGCGATGGCGATGGCCTGCGTATAGTGAATCGGAGCAGGTGTCACGAGCCTGATCACGGATTCGTATAGCATCAACAGAGCGATGCCAATCAGCGCCAGCGCACTGGTATAACCAGCCAGCACCTCCATTTTCCATGTTCCAAACGCAAAGCGTGCGTCGGTCGCATACCGTCTGGCCGCCGCATAGGCGAACAGCGAAAGCCCCAGCGCCAGCACGTGGGAACTCATGTGCCAGCCATCCGCCAGCAGTGCCATGGAGTTGAAGGCCCAGCCGCCCGCAATCTCGATCACCATCATGATGGCGGTGAAAATCACGGCGCGGCGGGTATTCTTTTCCGCCAGCGGGTTTCCCTCGTTGAAGACGTGCGGGTGAGAACAGGAATGCTCAAGCGAAGATCGGGACATCGGAATGCTCTATCCAGAAAGGCCAGGAAAACAGCGTTAGCCTTTGGACCACAGCATCGCGATTTTCACCCATTTTCCAGGTCCGGGCCTCGCGAGCCCCAATGAAAAAGGCTCGCCGTAGCGAGCCTTTGTTTATTTGCTGGCGAAGTATTCTCGCGTCAGCCGGAGCACCACCGGACTGAGCAACAGCAGCGAGATCAGGTTAGGAATGGCCATCAAACCATTGAGCGTATCGGCCAGCAGCCAGGCGAAGTCCAACTGTGCAATTGCGCCAAACGGTACAGCCAATACGAAGATGATCCGGAACGGCAGAATGGTCTTGGTACCCGCAAGAAACTCCCAGCAGCGCTCGCAGTAATAGCTCCACCCCAGGATAGTGGTAAAGGCAAACACTACCAGAGCGATGGTCAGGATGATGCCGCCAAAACCGGGCAGCGCCGTCTCGAAGGCCGCCGCTGACAAGGCCGCCCCACTCTGCCCGCTCGTCCAGACGCCGGAGCAGATAATGGTAAGACCCGTCATGGTGCAGATGATCAGAGTATCGATAAACGTTCCGAGCATACCAATCATGCCTGAACGTACGGCGCTGTTGGTCGTACCGGCTGCCTGGGCGATACCGGCGGTACCCAACCCGGCTTCGTTGGAGAAGACGCCACGCGCCACCCCGAAGCGAATGGCAGCCATGACCGCCGCCCCTGCGAAGCCGCCCGTCGCCGCCGCCGGAGTGAAGGCATGGGTGAAGACCAGGCTGAGCGCATGGGGAATTTCGGACGCATGGGTCACCAGCACGGCAATGGCCGCGATGATATAGCCTATGCACATGGCAGGGACCAGGGACGAGGCGACCGCCCCGATCCGCTTAATACCGCCCAGGATCACGAGCCCCACAACCACCATCGTCACGACACCGGTCAGCCACAGGGGCACGGAAAAGGTTGTCTCCAGGGCCTGCGCCATACTGTTGACCTGCACCATGTTGCCGATACCGAACCCGGCCAACCCACCGAACAGGGCAAAGGCGCCGCCTAGCCAGGCCCAACGCTTGCCCAGGCCGTTGCGGATGGCATACATCGGGCCGCCGACATGCTCGCCACGCTCGTCCTTTTCACGAAAATGTACAGCCAATACTACTTCGGCATATTTGGTAGCCATACCAACCAATGCCGTACACCACATCCAGAACAGCGCGCCGGGGCCACCCAGGAAGATCGCGGTAGCAACACCCGCGATGTTGCCGGTTCCCACGGTGGCAGCTAGGCAGGTCATCAAGGCCTGGAAAGGACTGATCTCACCGCTTTCGTCGTCATCCTTGGTCCGGCCCTGCCACAACAGGCGAAAGCCGGTGCCCAGTCTTACGATCGGCATCAGTTTGAGGCGTAGCATCAGATAAAGACCCGTGCACAGGATCAGTACCAGCATGGGCACGCCCCAGACAAGGCCATTGAGGTCGTTGACCAGGGTATGGAGAAATTGCACGTAGAACTCCTTACATTCATTCAACGCCAGGAAACGGGCGCTGAGCCATGAGGTCTAGCCAATGAGCGTCGCGCGCTGGAAACCACGCCAGGAAAGCCGAGTACAACTCAGCGGGAAGAAACGTCTGTGCGGTGCTCAATGAGGCTAGTAATAATGCGGCACCCCGGATCAATGGGTAAAACGTCATCCGGAGCGTGGACGGATGCTAGCACGTGTCTTTCGGAACGGGTCGGAAATTAGCACGTCCGCCGTCCTCTCTTCATACCAGGAGCACGCCATGCCGCTTTCCGCCGAAGTCCGCTGGTTTTGGCCCGCACTGCCGGGTACTGATCTGATCGACTGGTTTCACCAGTCCGATCTGTGGGATCAGCCACCGGGAGGCGGAATACGCAAGATGCACCACTACCTCAGGGATGCCAGTCAATCCGACCTCGGTATCAAAACCCGTGGAGACTCAACAGTTGAGGTAAAGGGGCTGGTCATACCTGACTGGCATACCCTGGACGTCTCGCCGTTCAGGGGGCCTGTCGAGTTATGGCATAAATGGCATTCCGAGGCCTTGACGCTGACACCGCATCCTACGGTTGCCGTTCAGAAGCAGCGCTGGCTTCGCCTGTTTACGGTCGAGCAGGCCGCTCTGCGTGAAATCGCATTGGATGAAAACGAATCCCCTTACGAAGCCATGCCGTCCGCAGGCTGTACCGTAGAACTGACTCAACTCTGGGTTGATGGCCATGCGGCCGGCTGGACGCTGGGGCTTGAGGCCTTTGGTGATCGGCACGTTCTAGCAGCACATTTGAACGCGGTGGCAGCCTACCTGGGTACTCGCTGCCCACCGAGATGGCCTGAGGCTACACGCAACCATTATCCCGGCTGGCTGAAGCAGCAGGTGGAGCCTTGACGTTATCAACAGCCGGGCCCTCCCAACGCCCGGCTGTATAGTCTCGTTGAAGCGGTTTTACCGGCCCGGACCGATTGCGGTACAGCTGGTGTCGTTCAGGTGCTTTCTCAACGTGGGCCACTGCGGGCGGCTTTGTCCGTTGATAGGCTCGACGGACAGACTGTAATTCCCCCAACCCGGACCGGCGGCCCAGTAGGTAGCCGGTACGCAATGCTGCTTGAGGTAGGTCAGCATGTTGTCCATGACTACATTCCAGCGGGAATCGTTATCCGGTACGCCAAACTCTCCAATAAAGCCCTTCTTGTTGTTCTGCTTGAGCCACTCCACAAAGGGCTTCACCCGATTGACGCCAGCCTGAGCAGACAAACTGTCAGCGCTCAGCTGGGTGTAGGAACCACCGCCATCGGCGTCGAAATAGACGTGCGCCTCATAGATCAGCTTGTTGACAGGATCCTTCAAGTCCTTGAGAGAGTCGCTCCACACCGGCCACCGTTCGGCGCTGGCCCAGGCATTGCCTTCCACAAAGATCAGGTGAGCCTTGTCAGCCTGCCGGATCCCGTTGATGGCGTACTGCGCCGCTGTAGGCCAGTACGCCACGGCGCCGTTGGGCTCATTCATGATGTCGTAGCCATAAATGGCCGGGTGGCTACCCCACTTCTGAGCGATCCGGTTCCAGACATTCTCGAAGCGATAATACGGTACGCTGCTCGTACCGATGATATGGCCGCGATAGCGCGCATAATTATGCAGATCCAGAATGACCCGGATGTTGTATTTGTGGGCATAGTCCAGTGAGCGGGAAATTAGTGAGGCGTAGGTCTGATCGAGGGAATATCCCAGCCCCGGCTGGAGCCGCTCCCACAGAATGGGAAAGCGGACCAGCCTGATCCCTCTTGCACTCCAGTTCTTGAAGGTCTCTTCCTTGGCAAAGATATAGTTCTTCTCGTTGATTCCGGGCAACACCGTACCTGCAAACTCGGCACCTGCCATGTTAAGTCCGACGAGATTAACTTGCTCAGCCTGTACCGCTGTACTTCCCAAAGCCAGTAACGCAGTTAATGAAAGTGCCTTAGATACGCCTCGCGTTATACCAAAATGTTGGGTTACAGATAAAAAACTCATATTCACCAAATTGCCAGTAACTTTTTTACGCGCGAGCAATGCCCTGACTCAAAAGAGCCATATAAAAAAGTCCCAATTGACCGGCTATATTGTTTTAGCCGACGGTTATTTCATCCTTACGATGAACTTCCCGACCTCAACCCTGAGTGATGGAAGTATTTGCCAGCTAATCATCGAGCTGGCGACAACAATGAACGGCCTAAAAAGCCGCCATTGAGGGCATGCGTATCGGTGAACAGGCATTGCCCGCACAGTCGAAACGCAACTATTTGCCAATACCAGGAATGGCGAATAATGAACGGGGTATGAAAACGCCCGCCGAGAGGTGTCGCATGGCATCGAAAACGCAGGATTGTTCAGTGCCTGCCAAGCCTTTTACAGCACGTTGGCTGACCCGATAAATACCTTGCGCAGGCCAATATCGATACAGGGACCGGTCCTGGGAAAACCCAGCCAGCATGCGGCCTTTAGCCATCATCCGGGTCGTGTTAACCGGGGGACGCAACCATAAGCGTTTGCGCTGTGATCAGGGCGACCGCTCGTCGAGAGAAGGGAAATTTATCTACTGGATCAAGGATTTAGATCTGAACCCAAAAGGGCCCGACAGCAAAAAGCCCGGACCAGTAGGCCGGGCTTTTTCGAACCGCTTTTATTTAAGCGGACCGTATGCGGTGCAGCTGGTAGTGTTAATGTACTTTTTCAGCGTCGGCCACTGCGGGCGCTCCACGCCGTTGACAGGCTCAACAGCCAGGCTATAGCTGCCCCAGCCCGGACCTGCGGCCCAGTAGGTCGCCGGTATGCAGTTCTGCTTCAGGTAGGCCAGCATGTTGTCGACCAGAATATTCCAGCGCGGATTGTTATCCGGTACGCCGAATTCACCGATCATGCCTTGCTTGCCGTTCTTCTTCAGCCACTCCACGAAGGGCCTCACACGTTCGACGCCGTAATTCACGTCCAGCTTGTTTACATCAACGGTTTCGTAAGTGCCGCCAGCGTTTTCATCGAAGTAACTATGGGCTTCGAAAATAATCTTGTTGGACGGGTCTTTCAGACTCAACAGGGAGTCGTTCCACTGGGCCCAGCGTGTCGCTTCGGCCCAGCCGTTACCCTCTACCAGGATAGGCCTTACCTTATCGACTGCCCGGACGCCATTGATCCCGTACTGAGCAGCAGTAGGCCAATATGCCAATGCACCGTTGGGTTCGTTCATGATGTCGTAGGCATACAGTGACGATTGCCCACTCCAACGCTGAGCGATGCGGGTCATCACGTTCTGATAACTGCTGTACGGGACGCCGCTCGTACCAATGATCTGGCCGCGATAACGCGCATAGTTATGCAGATCCAGAATGACCTTCACGTTGTATTTCTGCGCATACGCAAAGGTCTGGTCGATCAAGCCTGCATAGGTTGCGTCCAGATTGCCATTGAGCGTTGGCTGCAAGCGCTCCCACAGGATTGGAAAGCGAATCAGCTTGATGCCCCTTGCGCTCCACTGCTGGAAATAGGACTCGGTTGGAAAGATGTAGTTAGTACCGTTCACGCCAGGCAAAACCTGTCCGGCAAAATCGGCACCGGACATATTGAGACCGACGAGATCAACCGGCTCAGCCTGGACAACCGAGCTGAACAACGCTCCTGCTGCCAGCACAGGCAGCACTTTTTTCAAGACACGAACAGACCTGATTGCATTCAGGACGGACAGAGATTTCATTAAGCTCACCATTACTGCTAGTGATGTTCAAGGCGCAGAAAGCCAGCCCCTGGATCGGGGAAGTCGACAAGATAAATCTGGCGTACGCCGTGAACCGGCCATGGGTGGCCGAGCCGAGTGTCATCCTTACGATGAAACTTTCCGGCACTCAGTCCTGAGCTGTGGAAAGTATTTGCCAGCGCGAACAGCCGCTGACGATAGCAACAGACAATCTAAAAAATTGCCCTGCCAGGCGGGTGTGATACAGCGGTACAACGCTGCTTCGTTACACCCTGGATGCCAATACCTGATGGCGAAATAACCGCTGGGGCCGCGTTGTGAGCAGCTTCAAGTGTTGAGAAAGCTGTCAGTTTTCCAGCGTTGACCCTTACTATTCAATGTCCATGCCAAACACTGCAATTTGGCCTGAGGCACCGCCTTATCAACGGCCGAAAAATACTTGGGCTGAAGAATCGAGCCCTATAAAAAACGGGGACTTAAACGTCCCCGTTCTGTGTTCCCGGATCGGTTACTGGCTAACTACCGTCAGCGCGTTTGGATAACCAACGGCGGAACCGTTGAGAAGCGTCGGGGTGTCCAGGAAAACACTCATGTTGCTACCCACCATCTGTACTGACTTGATCTTGTAGACCTGCCCATTGGCCAACCGTACCGAAGCACCGGTCTTGAAGGCTGACGTGTTGGCTGTCGTTGCCGGAAGCGAAATCGCAGCCGCCTTGCGCATGACACCGTTCAGCCAATCAGTATTGGTGAAATTGTTCATCGTACTGGTCGCAACAACGGCCGGAGCGGTTGGCGCAGGCGTCGGTGCGGGTGCAGTCGGGGCTGGCGTCGGCGCAGGGGTAGTCGCCCCCGTACCTGCCGCGTCCGCCACGGTCAGCTTGTTCGGGTAACCCACAACGGCGCCATCCAATGCCGAGCTGTTTACCCAGACGCTCATGTTGCTACCCACTACCTGAACGGACGAGATTTTGGTTACGAGGCCATTCGCCAGACGTACCGAAGTACCTACCTTGAATGCTGCCGTGTTGCCTGATGTCGCCGCTACGGAGAAGCCTGCTGCCTTTCTGTATACACCGTTGAGCCAGTCTGCATTGGTAAAGTTGTTGATAGCGCTCGAATAGCCTGTGCTGGTTGAAGGCACGGTGGGTGTCGGAGCCGGAGTAGGCGTCGTCGCAACCGGTGCCGTGAACGGGCCAATCGCTGTACAGGTAGTGTTATCGATGTACTTCTTCAGGGTCGGCCACTGAGGACGATCCTGCCCATTGATCGGCTCGACCGACAGGAAGTAGCTGCCCCAGCCTGGACCTGCAGCCCAGTACGTAGCAGGAATACAGTTCTGCTTCAAATAAGCCAGCATGTTGTCCATGAGCAGATTCCAGCGCGGATTGTTATCCGGTACACCGAACTCGCCGATCATGCCCCTCTTGCCATTTTTCTTCAGCCACTCCACAAACGGCTTCACACGCTCGACGCCGTAGTTGGCGTCCAGCTTGTTCACGTCGATGGCGGTGTAGTTACCACCGGCATCCTCGTCAAAATACGAATGCGCCTGGAAGATCAGGTTGTTGGACGGATCCTTCAGGTTCAGCAGGGAATCGTTCCACCATGGCCAACGGGTCGCTTCGGACCAGCCGTTACCTTCGATCATGATCGGCTTGACCTTGTCCACCGAACGAACGCCATTGATGCCGTACTGAGCCATGATGGGCCACTGGGTCATCGAATCATGCGGCTCGTTCATGATGTCATAGGCATACAGGGACGGCTGGCCGCTCCAGCGCTGGGCGATCAGGGTCATGATCTGCTGGTAGTGGTTGTAGCTCACGTTACCCGTACCAATGATGGTGCCGCGATACATGGTGTAGTTATGCAGGTCCAGGATGATCTTCATACCGTATTTGTTGGCATAGCCGAACGTACGGTCGATCAGCGCGGTATAGGTAGGGTCCAGTGCGCCACCCAGGGTCGGCTGCAGGCGCTCCCAGATGATGGGAAAGCGGATCAGCTTGATACCCTTGGCGTTCCACTGCTGGAAATAGGATTCAACCGGGAAGATGTAGTTGGTACCGTCAATACCTGGCAATACCTGGGCAGCAAAGCCTGCACCTGACAGGTTTAAACCTACCAGATCAACCTGTTCTGCATGAACAGCAGGGCTGGCCAAGGCTACGGCAGCAGCCAACGGAAGAACTTTCTTAAAAAAACGGGTGGAACTGATTTTATTTAAAACAAAAGAAGCAGAAGTTTTCATCTATTCACCAAACTGCTAGTGTTTTTTAGCACGAGCGTTTCCATAGCCCATTATTGAAGGGCTGGCGCAACAGTCGCGTTTCACGTTGAGTTGTATTTAGGCCGGACCAATAACTGGCACGGGATTAACTTCATCCTTCCGAATGAACTTCCCTGCACTCAACCCTGAGCTATGGAAAGTATTTGCCGGTCAAAACCAGCAGCAACAATAAACAGCGTATTAAACCGTTATTGTCGGGCATTGCACTCTTATGAACTTTTTGCAAAATGCGAAAAGTTCAGTCGGCAATGAAATGCCAATACCAGGAATGGCGATGAAACATTCTTCTTTAAACTAATTAACTGTGCCTTATTAATAATTATTAAACTTAATAAGGCTTCAAAAGTTGAATGCTCCCGGTGACCCTAACGCGGCGTCACGTCAGTACTTATTCAAGGGGCGTGCCAATTACCAAGAAACAGGCCAGCCAAAGCGATGACGTTCGTCGCCCGTTTAATTGAGCGCCTCAAGGAAGGGGTTTAGCGAGGAGATGGGAGAAAAGAAGATAACCGGTTACTAAGGCCATTGAGCCGCAACCCATGATGGCATTATGGTTATTCCTGACGCCATTACTGCGTCATCATTCTGGCATTCTGCTCCTATGTGTCAGAATGCTGACTCCTTGCCAGCATGAGACGAAAAGCTCTTCCAAGAAGACCTTGAGCGTATAAGCTCTCAAGCATGGGACACGCCAATAAGCGGCGCTATATCGTTTCAGCTGTATCGACAGCTACCGTAGACGGCAGAGACATACTCTGCCGTCATTATGCTGTCACTCGCTTCGATGAATATTGAACCCGTTCCAGGCTTGGCAGGTCGCCATAAGCTCGATCCGATTGATATTGACATGCTTGGGCTGGTTCAAAGCCCAATGGATCGACTCGGCGATATCATCCGGTGTCAGTGGGTCAGTTCCGGCATATACGGCGTCAGCCTTGCTCTTGTCGCCACCAAAGCGCACCACGGAGAACTCAGTCTCGGAAAGCCCCGGCTCGATGTTGGTCACACGGACGCCTGTACCCTGCAGATCGCAGCGCAGGTTCAAGGTAAACTGTTTGACGAACGCCTTGGTAGCGCCATAGACATGGCTACCCGGGTACGGCCAGTTACCGGCAACCGAGCCCAGATTGACGATGCCAGCGCCCGCACCGTAAGCGATCAGTCTGGGTAATAACAAGCGCGTGCAATACAGGACACCCTTGATATTGGTATCGACCATGGTGTCCCAGTCATCCAGATCGCACTGCTGAGCGGGTGTAGTACCTAAGGCCAGCCCCGCATTGTTGACCAGACCACGCAGGGTCGAAAACGCTTCAGGCAACCTGTTGACTGCCGCCTCGACAGCTGCACGATCCCGAACGTCCAGCACAATCGGATGCACCTTGGTGTGCGCGGAAAGCTCTTCTGCTAACGCGCTCAGGCGATCCTCGCGACGGCCAGTAATGATCAGGGACCACCCATCCTTGGCAAAGCGGCGCGCAGTAGCCGCGCCAAAGCCGGATGTTGCGCCGGTAATGAACAAAGTCGAAGTCATCGATGCAGCTCCTTGAGGTCGAAAGGAAATACCCGGAGAGTAACGCACTCTTTGTCGCTTGAGGCGGTACAGTTATAGCGAAACAGCTCTAAAATCAGCTATTGGCATCCTGGTTGTTTTTTGATCAACCTTTCAAGAGCCAGACAGTATAAGGGCTGTGTACAACTATTCAGATGTTATTCACAGGCTTGCTCGCGTTAACCGTGTATAACGTTGAACCCAGCGATTTCTGGATGAAAAACCTGGCGTAGCGACCCTCGGAGCGTGGATAAACGGACGCACTCCAGCGTTGATCATTTTTTGAGCATGCCTCTAGAGAGTCGGTGGTACATGGCGTCTGGCCATGTACCCCAAGGTTATACACAACCTTGCTCGCCGAAAACGTGTATAAAACCAGCATCCTGCATTTAAAATAACCGCTCATTTTTTAACCAATTCTCGCTAAGCCTTGCCACATGCGGCTTGCGTGGAGTCTTCCAAGTGTTATCAACAGGCTTGCTCATATTATTAGTGGGTATGTTGATAACTATCTGAGGTTGGTTACTACTACCCTCTGTACGATTGATCAAAAAGTAACCATTTATCTGTAAGCCTTATATTTTAAGGGCAGCAGACAGGTATCCTAGGGTTATCCACAAGGTGCTCCACGTGTGACGTGGGCAAGTCAGGACCTTGGCCCAATAGAGCAGACTTTAACTGCTAAAACATGGCGCTAAAGGGTGTTGTTTACAGGTCACATGTTATGCAGTACGTACTGCGCAGCCAGCAGGTCTTCTACCGCATAGCCCACGGATTTGAACAAGGTAATTTCCTGGTCATCGCTGCGTACGCCATCCCCTTGCAGAACGTACCTCAATTCTGTGTTGAGATCGCTTTCCTGGATCACGCCATCACCAAGCGCGAACAGTAAATCGCCCGCCTCCTCCAAAGCACCCTCGCGGGTATCCACTACGATACGTGCCCGCGCAACGGCTGCTGAATCGGTCTCACGCATAGAGGGAAGAAAGGCACCGACCAGGTCCAGGTGGCAGCCGGGGTTGAGCCACTCGCCCAACACCAGCGGCTCTCGAGAGGTAGTAACACACGTAACCACATCGGCATGCCCTACGCTCTGCGCCAGGTTATCGCTTGCTGAAACCGGATAGCCCTCCCCCTGCAGGCGCTCAGCAAGGGCTTTGGCCTTGCTGTAATCACGCCCCCAGATTTCGATCCGGCTGTAATCACGCACAGCCGTATGGGCACGCACCATGTGGGCAGCTAGCGTTCCCGTACCTACGATGGTCAGGCTCAACGCATCCCGCCGGGCCAGATAGTCAGCCGCCAACGCTGACGTGCAGGCGGTACGCCGAGCTGTCAGTTCCGAGGCTTCCATCAAGGCCAGGGGCTGGCCTGTCACATCATCAAACAAGGCAAACACTGCCGCAACCGAAGGCAGATCGCGTTGGCTGTTTTCCGGAAACACGGTCACCAGCTTGACGCCAATGCCCTGCCCTTTCTGCCAGACCGGCATGTTCAACAGCGATGCCTGTCCCTCGGGTAGCGCGTAAGCCTGCCGGTTGGGTGCAGTGCCAGGGTGAGCCAAGCCACTGCGAAGCGCATCGATCAGCCCGGCATAATCCAGAACAGCGGCCACCTCAGCATTGGTGAAAAAGCGGATGGATGACATGGGAACTCCCCTGTTGGAAACACATACTCGACGGCACGCGGCAACGGCCTGCGTCAGTACCATGGAGCCTGACGCAGGCTGAACGGCGGCTTAATGGCCGCCCAGGTAGGCTTCGCGTACCTGAGGATCAGCCAGCAGTTCCTGGCCGCTGCCCGTCATGCGGATCTCTCCCGTCACCATGACATAGGCCCGGTTCGATAACCGGAGCGCATGGTTGGCATTCTGCTCGACCAGAAAGATCGTCATGCCGGCCTGCGCAAGCTCACGCAGGATCTGGAAGATCTGCTTCACCACGATAGGCGCAAGCCCCAGGCTCGGCTCATCGAGCAGCAGCAGCTTGGGTCGGCTCATGAGCGCCCGGGCGATAGCCAGCATCTGCTGTTCGCCTCCAGACATGGTCATGGCTCGCTGGTTACGCCGCTCCTTGAGGCGCGGAAACAGCTCGAACATACGTTGCATGTCCTCGTCCACGTGCTTGGTGCCTATGGGAATGGTGCCCATCAGCAGGTTCTCTTCCACACTCATGTCAGGAAAGACGTGCCGCCCTTCCGGTGATTGCGCGATACCGTTGGAAGCAACGAAATGGGCGCTTTTCTGGGTAATTTCCTCGCCTCGGTAGATGATCTGTCCGTTACGCGCCCGCGGCTGTCCAAAGATGGACATGAGTAAGGTGGATTTTCCCGCCCCGTTGGCACCGATCAGGCTGACCGTCTCGCCCTCATTGATGTGCAGCGAAACGCCCTTGAGCGCCTGGATCGGCCCATAAAATACGTCGACGTTTCTGAATTCCAGCAAGGGCGTAGTCATGCCACCTCCTCCTCATCCGCGCCCAGGTAGGCGGCAATGACCTTCGGATTATTCTTGATCTCGTCCGGCAGGCCCTGGGCGATCACGTTACCGTGATCGAGCACGACGATATGGTCGGAGATGCTCATGACCATGCCCATGTCGTGCTCGATCAGCAGTACGGTGATGTTGTGCTCGTCACGCAGGTGCCTGATGATGGCCGACAGCTTCTCGGTCTCGGCAGGGTTAAGACCCGCAGCAGGCTCATCCAGACAGATCAGTTCCGGTCGGGTGCACATGGCGCGGGCGATCTCCAGACGGCGCTGCTGACCGTAGGACATTTCCCCAGCAAGGCGGTTGGCGCACTCGGTCAGCCCCACCACCTCCAGCCAGTAAAAGGCTACATCGAGTGCCTTTTCCTCTGCCCGACGAAAACCTGGCGTATTGAAGACGCCCGCCAGCAGGTTGCGGTTGATCCACATGTGCTGGGCTACCAGCAGATTCTCGACCACGGACATTTCCTTGAACAGGCGAATGTTCTGGAACGTCCGCGCAAGGCCGGCACGGTTCACCAGGTGCGTCCCGCCAAACATCTTGTACCAGAGGCGACTGCCGAACTGGGCAGGGTTGACGAAATCGGTGGGCTGAAACGGCTCCCCCATGATCCTGCCCACGTCCGTTTCGCGCCCGTCAGCATTGCTCAAGACGATGCGACCATCGGTGGCCTTGTAGAATCCGGTCAGGCAGTTGAAGACTGTAGTTTTGCCCGCCCCGTTGGGGCCGATCAGGGCAGTAATGGAATGGCGGCGAATGCTGAAGGCCACATCGGAAAGCGCCTTGATCCCGCCGAAACGCATGCCCAATCCGTCAACGGTAAGAATGTTGTCGCTCATGGCGCTACTCCCTTGCGAATCGCGAATCCACTGCGGCTGATGCGGATCAACCCGCGTGGGCGCCACATCATCATCACGACCATCAACACACCAAACACGAGCATGCGGATGTCGCCGAACTCACGCAGCACCTCGAACAGCAGCGTCATGACAAAGGCCGAAATGACCACCCCGACGGTCGAGCCAAGCCCGCCGAGCACCACAATGGCCAGCACCAGAACGGACTCGAAAAAGTTGAATGACGCCGGATTGATAAACCCTTGGTAGGTGGCAAAGAAAACCCCGGCAATCCCGGCGGTGGACGCACCGATCATGAAGGCGGAAAGCTTGACCAGAACATGGTTAAGGCCCATGGCGCGGCAGGCGATTTCGTCCTCGCGCAGCGCTTCCCAGGCGCGGCCAATGGGCATGCGGGTAAGACGATGCTTGATGTAAAGCACCAGTAGCACGATGAGAAACAGCACGCTGTAGATGAAAATCATCGTGGCGTTGGGGTTGTAGGAGATGCCCAGCAGCTCATGGAGAGGCACGCCACCTTCCTTGGCCCGCCGACCGAACTCAATACCAAAGAATGTCGGCGACGGTGCCGAAATTCCATTAGGGCCGTTGGTGAACTCCAGCCAGTTGTTGAGCACCAGACGGATGATTTCACCAAAGCCCAGGGTCACGATGGCGAGGTAGTCGCCGTGCATCCTGAGCACCGGAAAGCCAAGAATTGCCCCGGCCACCGCAGCCATGACTGCAGCAAGGGGAATCATCGTCCAGAAGCCCAACCCCAGGTATTGGTAACCCAGCGCCAGCCCATAGGCACCGATGGCATAAAAACCGACATAGCCCAGGTCCAGAAGACCGGCGAGCCCGACCACGATGTTCAGCCCCAGGCCAAGCAGCACGTAGATCATGCATAGGATGACCACGGTCAGCCAGTACTTGGTGGCCAGGAAGGGAAAGATCAGCGCGACCAGAATCACGATAGGCAGGATGTACCGCAGATTCGACTTGTGTCCGGGCGGCAGCACATGCACGCCTCCGTCGTTGCGCTTGAACGACTCGATCCAGGTACGTCCCCTGGACGTCTGGCCGAACAGGCTGAGCAGAAAACGCCCCGCCATCACCACCGCCACCATGATGCCGACGCGCTGAGGCTCCAGATTGAATCCATAACCGTCGAGCACAATACCTACGATGGGCCCGAACAGGATGAGCGAGACCAGCCCGACCATGAAGGTATCACGCAGGATGACCTTGAAATCGAAGGAAGAAGTCTGGGTCATAACATCACACCTTTGCCACGTGCGGCTTTCCAAGCAGCCCCTGGGGCCGGAAGATCAGAATCAGCACCAGCAGTGAGAAGCTGAAGACATCCTTGTAGTCGCTGTTCACAAGACCCGCGAATTGCGCCTCCGACACGCCCAGAATGATGCCGCCCAGCATGGCGCCCGGCAGCGAGCCGATGCCGCCTAACACCGCCGCAGTAAACGCCTTGATACCAATGATGAAGCCGGCATAGAAGTCGAACGTGCCGTAGTTCATGGTAATCAGTACACCGGCCAACGCCGCCATCGCAGCACCGATGATGAACACGTACGAGATCACCCGGTCGGTGTTGATGCCCAGAATCTGCGCCATCTTGCGATCCTGCTGGGTCGCGCGACACATGCGGCCCAATGTGGTCTTCTGGATCACATAGGTCAAAAGGCCCATGCCCACAATGGACGCAACGATGATGAAGATCTTGGTATAGGTGATGATGACGAAGCCTTCACCGATATGCAGGCGCAGCGCCCCATCGAGCAGCGTTGGTACCCCTTGTTGGCGGGCGCCCTGTGCCAACTGCACATAGTTCTGCAGGATCAGCGACATCCCGATGGCCGAGATCAGCGGCGCAAGGCGGGTGGAGTTACGCAGCGGTTTGTAGGCGATTCGTTCGATTGCCCAGCCATAAAGGCTGGTCACCACTACACAGAAGATAAGCGTGCCCAGGATCAGCACAGGAAAGGAATGCAGGCCGAAAAAGCTCAACAGGGCAATACCGATGGCTGCCAGATAGGCAGACACCATGTACACATCGCCGTGAGCGAAGTTGATCATGCCAATGATGCCGTACACCATCGTGTAACCGATGGCGATCAGCCCGTATACCGAGCCCAGGGTCAGGCCGTTGATGAGTTGTTGCAGGAAGATACCGTCCACGATGTCATTCTCGCGCAAGCGGTTGAGTAAAGACGCGCCAGGACATCACCTCCGGCTTGGTCAGCCGGAGGTGAAAGACGCATGAACGCAGAAAGGGAATCAGGGCAACTGGTTGTATTTGCCTTTATCGTCCCACTCGTACATTACGTAGTCAGAGACTTTGAGGTCGCCCTTGCCATCCCAGGACTTTTCACCCAGAACGGTAGGAACGGTGTGGCTCTTGAGCCATTCGGAGGCGGCTTCGCCATCCGTGCTGCCGGCGCCCTTGAAGGCAGCCGCCACGGCTTGCAAAGAGGCATAGGAATACAGCGTGTAGCCTTCCGGCTCATAACCCGAGGCGCGCAACTTATCGACTACGCTTTTACCGGCCGGGCTTTTCAGCGGATCGGCACCAAAGGTCATCAACACCCCCTTGGTATATTGCGGGCCACCGGCGGTCGTTACCATGTCAGCCGAGACGATGCCATCACCTGAAACAAACTTGGCGTTTACGCCCTGCTCTCGCATCTGGCGGACCAGCGGGCCAGCTTCGGGGTGCAGACCGCCAAAGTAGACGACCTCGGCCCCAGAGGAGCGAATCTTGGTTACCAGGGAGTTGAAGTCCTTCTCACCGCGTGTCAGGCCTTCATAAAGCACTTCCTTCACGCCGCGCTTGGCCAGCTGAGCTTTCATGGCATCCGCCAGGCCCTGGCCGTAAGCATCCTTGTCATGGATAACAGCTACCTTTTTCGCCTTTAACGTATCCACGATGTAGTTGGCTGCCACGACCCCCTGCTGGTCATCACGGCCACACATACGGAATACGCCTGCCAGACCGCGCTCGGTGATTTGTGGATTGGTTGATCCAGGCGTGATGGAGATTATCCCTGCCTCATCGTAAATTTCTGACGCTGGCAGCGTATTGGAGGAGCAGAAGTGGCCGATCACCGCCTTGACTCCCTCGGAATCGACCAACCGGTTAGCCACCGCTACCGCTTGTTTGGGCTCACAGGCATCGTCGCCCTGTACCAGTTTGATCTTTTCACCATTGATACCACCCGTGGCGTTAATGTCCTCAGCCGCCAGTGTTGCACCTTTCCAGAACTGCTCTCCGTAAGCGGCGTTAGCGCCAGTAAAGGGACCTGCAACACCGATGATGATATCGGCCTGAGCCAAAGCGGAAAACGAAAGAGCTGAGCCAATTGCGAGAGCCAGAATGCCTTTTCTGTAAATCGTCGACATGGGAGGTTTGCTCCAGAGGGTTATGTGGGCCCTCTCCAGACAGCAATCCACATGCCAGCGCTCTGATATCGTTAAAAATCTTCAAAATCATAGGTTTTTGTGAAAAATCAGAGGATTTTGCAAGAAATCGGCGAAATGCTCCGCCAGCCTGCGACTAAAGCAGCGCTTGCCTATGTGTAAGGTCACTCACGAAACATCGTTCAGGACAGCGAAACGGCCTAGATGCACTGTCCTGATCTTGTCATCCTCACCCCTTGCACCAATAAGTAACACTACGAGTTACACCACAATTCGCAAACACTGCCCCGCGTGATAAAGACTAAAACCTGCTTCGTAGAGCGGGCTTCGCCATTGCCCTACCGGGTTGTGATCCCAGGGGACAAAGGGCATCGGTAGCACTTCGCTGTCACCGCTGCACAAGTAATGGGCAAAGGCCTTGCCTACAACGGTACCGGTCGTTACACCGCGCCCGTTATAACCGGTCATGGCGAGCAAACCGGGTGCCGGTTCGAACAGGCGCATCAGATGATCAGGCGTAAACGCGATGCATCCTGTCCAGGTGCATTCCCACTCGACCTTGCCAAGCGCAGGGAAATAATGCTGCTGAATCCGATCAGCCCAGGCCTCGATGAACCAGCCCGGACGGCTCGCCATATTGCCCAGGCTGCCCAGCAGCAAGCGTCCCGCTGCATCGCGCCGGATACTGCTGAGCACCGTGCGGGTATCCCAGGAGCCCTGCGCGCCGGGCAGGATAAAATCGGCTTCAGGCCCCAGCGGCCTGGAGGCGACCTGATAGTAATACCCCGGAAAGAATTGATTGCGCAGGGTAGTCCACTCGCCTTCGGTATAGGCGTTGGAAGCGATAAGCACCTGCTCGGCCAGCACGGCCCCCTGCCTCGTCACGACGCACCACTGTGAGCCCTGACGCTCAAGGCGAGTAACCGGTGACTGCTGATGGAGCTGAACGCCCTGCGCTAATGCCGCGCGGGCCAGCCCAAGGCTGTAGCCCATCGGGTTGATCGTGCCGGCACGGCGATCCAGCAGCGCGCCGGAGACATGGGCGGTGCCACAGGCCTCGATGCAGGCAGTACCGGTCAGCAATTCAACCGGTGCGCCCCGCCGTTGCCACTGCTCGGCGCGGCGTTGCAGGTCAGCAAGGCCCTTGCCGTTATGCGCCATGTGCAGTGTGCCCTGGTGCTGCGCCTGGCAATCGATGCCGTGGCGCTCGATCAGGGAGAAGACCTCATAGGGTGCGTTCCCCATGACCTTGAGCAGCTTTTCCCCTACCGCGGGCCCAAGCGTAGCGACCGCCTCGTCCGGTGGAATCCACATACCGGCATTGACCAGCCCGACGTTACGGCCGGAACCGCCATGCCCCACTTCATAGGCTTCCACCACCACCACACGCCTGCCCTGCTCCGCCAGATGCAGGGCCGCCGAAAGCCCGGTAATGCCTGCACCGATGATGCAGACATCAGCCCTGGATTCGCCTTTCAAGGGTGGTGCATTGAGGGTATTAGGTGACAGGGTTTCCCACAGACATTGCTGGCGGAGCGGCATAGGTATTCCTTCACACAATGACGATATGAACCGTTAACCTTGAGGGTGAGGGTTTCGATGGGTATCGCCAGGGCCCAACCCATCCTACGAGACCGTACCGGCAGTCCCGCATCAACACCCTACAAAACTACCCGGTAGGGTGGATTGAGCGCAGCGATACCCATCACTTAAATCCCACCTCAATCAAACACGATCCCTTGCGCCAATGGCAGCTCGCGCGAGTAGTTAACCGTGTTGGTCTGGCGACGCATGTAGCTCTTCCAGGCATCGGAGCCGGACTCGCGGCCGCCGCCGGTTTCCTTCTCTCCGCCAAAGGCCCCTCCAATCTCGGCGCCGCTCGGGCCGATATTCACGTTGGCGATGCCGCAATCACTGCCCACCGCAGACAGGAAAGACTCGGCCTCGCGAATGTCCGTCGTGAAGATGCAGGACGACAAGCCTTGTGGCACCGCATTGTTCATGGCAATGGCCTCGCTGAATTCACGGTAAGTCATCACGTAGAGAATGGGGGCAAAGGTTTCGGTCTGCACCGACTCGCTCTGCTCGGGCATCTCGACGATAGCCGGAGAGACGTAGTAACCGTTCGGGTACTGGTCCGCCAGCTGACGCTCGCCACCAAAGACCACACCGCCCTCTCCTTTGGCCTGTTCCAGACCGCCTTGCATGGCCTGGAAGCTTTGCGCATCGATCAGCGGGCCGACCAAGTTACCCTCTAGCGGATGGCCAATGCGTACCTTGGCATAAGCAGATTTCAAGCGAGTCACCAGCTCATCTTTGATCGACTCATGGGCAATCAGGCGGCGCAGTGTGGTGCAGCGCTGTCCGGCCGTACCCACGGCGCTGAACAGGATGGCGCGAACCGCCATGTCCAGATCGGCACTGGGCCCAACGATCATGGCATTGTTGCCGCCCAGCTCCAGCAGCGAACGGCCAAAGCGAGCCGCTACACGTGGCCCCACTTCACGGCCCATACGGGTGCTGCCGGTGGCGCTGACCAAGGCCACGCGTGGATCATCCACCAGCGCTTCACCGCTGGCTCGGTCCCCTACGATGACCTGGCTCAGGTAGTCCGGTGCATCGCCAAAGGCTTTGACGGCGCGTTCAAACAGCGCCTGACAGGCCAATGCCGTCAGCGGCGTTTTTTCCGAAGGCTTCCATACCACGGAGTTACCGCAGACGAGGGCCAGGGCGGTGTTCCATGACCAGACCGCCACCGGGAAATTGAACGCACTGATCACGCCCACGACACCCAGCGGGTGCCAGGTTTCACGCATGTGGTGACCGGGACGCTCGGAGGCGATCGTCAGACCATACAGCTGGCGGGACAGGCCGACGGCGAAGTCGCAGATATCGATCATTTCCTGTACTTCACCCAGCCCCTCCTGCGTGATCTTGCCCGCTTCCCAGGACACCAGCTCGCCCAGGTCAGCCTTGTGCTTGCGCAGCTCTTCGCCCAGCAGGCGGACCAGCTCACCACGACGTGGCGCCGGTACGGCGCGCCAGGCCTGGAAAGCCTTGTCGGCCCGGGTGATCTTTTGCTCCACCTCGGCGGCGCTTTCCAGCGTGACAGCGCCAAGCTGGCTGCCGTCGATAGGCGTGAATACGGCATGGTTGCCGTTCTGGTAAAGGCTTGGGTCAACGCCGAGACGGCTGAGCAGTGCATCAATCATGGCTGGCTCCTTAGGTCATTATGGGTTCAGTATTAGCCGGGAAGCGGCTGCTCAACAAACGACCTTTGCTCGGTTTATCATTCCTTTTTTTCATGAACGTTCTGCACGCAGCCTTAAACCTGCGCGCCGACTCAGGTTGGAGCTGTCATGTCCCGTCGCCACATACCCTCGATCACCGCCATGCAATGTTTCGAGGCCGTGGCACGGCACCTGAGCTTTACCCGTGCCGCCGAGGAGCTAAGCCTGACCCAGAGCGCGGTGAGCAAGCAGGTGGCTCAGCTCGAAGAACAGCTGGGCCATCCGCTTTTTCGACGCGTACGCCAGCGGTTGCAGATGACTCCAGCCGGCTCGCTGTACCTGTCTGAAGTCAGCAAGATTCTCACGCAGATCGAGATGTCGACCCATTACATGCGCTCCTATGGAGGTGAAACCGAGGTACTGCGTGTAGCAACCCCTCCGACCTTTGGCGAGCGCTGGCTAATCCCACGCCTCAAGGGCTGGCGGCTACAGCATCCGATGATCCACCTGGACGTGCGTCATGAAGTCAAGAATATGGATGTCAACGAGCCGGCCTGTGACGTGGCACTGTTCGCCGGCCAGGGACGCTGGCCCGGTGCTGAATGTATTCCGTTGATGACTGAGGACATGGTGCCGGTCTGCGCACCCGGTCTCTGGCCCGAAGGGCACTTGAGCAATCCGACGCAGCTGGCCGATTACATTTTGCTCCAGAATGCAGCTCGCCCCGAGGCATGGCACGAATGGTTCCAGAGCCAGGGCCTTCACACTGAACACAGCTACCACGGGCCGCGCTTCGATACCTTTACCATGTGCATCCGCGCGGCGCAGGTGGGCTGCGGTGTCGCCCTGGTGCCACGCTTTCTGATCGACGAGGAGCTGGCCGAGGGTAAGCTGGTCATTGCCTGGCCGCACAGCATGACCAGCCCACATACGTATTATCTCGGCTATCCCGAGCATGCCGCGGAAGTCCCCAAGATCCGAAAGTTCGTCGCCTGGATACGCGAGCGGATCGATACGCCTACCGTTTGAGTAATGCCGTTATTGGCACGGAGGTGTTGTGAAGGCCTTGAATGAGGCCGGGACAGAATGGGCCTAACGCACATCACCCCCGGCTCAGAAACCACTCCAGGTCCACCGGGTCGCCCGGCTTGAGCTGCAGGCGCCGACGCAAATCGGCAAACAACGGATCGTAGTCGTGATGCCATGAAAAGACGCAGGCGGTGCGCGGCGCCAGTCCATAGCCCCGCAGGC
Organism: Pseudomonas sp. HPB0071; assembly: GCF_000478505.2. Taxonomy (NCBI): domain Bacteria; kingdom Pseudomonadati; phylum Pseudomonadota; class Gammaproteobacteria; order Pseudomonadales; family Pseudomonadaceae; genus Pseudomonas; species Pseudomonas sp. HPB0071. The sequence goes on from NZ_KI517367.1 coordinate 1,410,229, forward strand.
GGCGGCTGATCACTGACAGAAAATTGCAGGCCACATCGCGGCGCAACTCGAACGTTTCGCGGACGGTCTGCTCACCTACTGTACCGTTGAGGTCGAACCTTACGGCCTGTTCGCGCGACGGAGGCGTCACCTCATAGGTCAGGCTCAGGCGAAAGGCTGGCTGTTGCGGGTTACCCAGCCGCTGCACGTCAAGACGACCCGGCTCGTACATGATTTTCACTCCTCCCGCCGCTTGGCAGATTGCGTTCACATCAGACCGTTTGGCGGTCTTCTGGCTAGCGTAATGGATCTGCACGGCCAAAATATGCGCCGCAGAGCACTTCATTGCTTCAGGTCAATCCACAACGATCTATTGAGGCATTGATCTCCAATAGCGCGTGTTCAAACAATCGTTCGTCTCCTTGATCCAGGTCATTAGCCATTTTTCCTGCAGGTTCCTAATAGGCTCAAACCCGTAAGGAAATGCCGTCATGACCACAGCACAAACACAAAAGTTAAGGCTGGGCGCGCTGACTGCCCTCGTCGTGGGATCGATGATCGGGGGCGGCATTTTTTCACTGCCGCAAAACATGGCCCAAAGTGCCGGCGCGGGCGCCGTGCTGATCGGCTGGGCCATTACCGCTGTCGGCATGCTGACCCTGGCCTTCGTTTTCCAGACCCTCGCCAACCGCAAACCCGAACTGGATGCCGGTGTCTACGCCTACGCCAAGGCAGGGTTCGGTGACTACATGGGCTTCTCCTCCGCCTGGGGTTACTGGATCAGCGCCTGGCTCGGCAATGTCAGTTACTTCGTGCTCCTGTTCAGTACGCTGGGCCTTTTCGTTCCGGCGTTTGGCGAGGGCAACACGCCGCTGGCCATCCTGTGTGCCTCGACCGTCCTGTGGGGCGTACATTTCCTGGTCCTGCGCGGCGTACATGAAGCCGCCTTCATCAACCTCGTCACCACAATCGCCAAGATCGTTCCGCTGGTGCTGTTCATCGTGCTCGCGGGCGTAGCGTTCCGCCTGGATGTCTTCACAGCGGACTTCTGGGGCACACCGGATTCAGGCAGCGTCATGAACCAGGTGCGAAACATGATGCTGGTGACTGTGTGGGTCTTCATCGGGATCGAAGGCGCCAGCGTGTATTCCGCACGTGCCGAGAAACGCCGTGATGTGGGCAAGGCAACCGTGATCGGCTTTCTTGGCACGCTGCTGCTGCTCGTGCTGGTCAACGTCCTGTCGCTGGGCGTCATGAGCCAACCGGAACTGGCCGGACTCAAGAACCCCTCCATGGCGGGCGTACTGGAGCATGTCGTCGGTCATTGGGGTGCGGTATTGATCAGCGTAGGGCTGGTGATCTCGTTAGCCGGGGCCTTGCTCTCCTGGACATTGCTTTGCGCCGAGATTCTCTATGCCGCCGCCCGCGACAACACCATGCCGCGTTTCCTGCGCAAGGAGAACGCCAACCAGGCGCCCAGCAATGCGCTGTGGCTGTCCAATGGGCTGATTCAGCTATTCCTGGTGATCACCCTGTTTGCCGCCAGCACTTACACCAGCCTGCTGTACCTGGCCACTTCCATGATTCTGGTGCCTTACTTCTGGTCGGCAGCCTATGCCCTGTTGATCGGCGTACGAGGCGAGTCCTACGAGGCTGCCTCCCATGAACGCAGCAAGGACCTGATCATTGCCGTCATTGCCACCCTCTACAGCGCCTGGCTGCTCTATGCCGGCGGCATGAAATACCTGCTGCTTTCCGCCCTGCTCTACGCCCCTGGCGCAATCCTGTTCGCCAAGGCCAAACACGAGCTGGGCCAGCCCGTTTTCACCGCTGTTGAAAAACTGATCTTCGCCGTCGTCGTGCTGGGCGCTGCCATAGCAGCCTACGGTCTGTACGCCGGCTTCCTGACCCTGTGACAAGGAGAACAGACATGACCGTTAACTCAACCCCGCTCGGCGTGCATTCGGAAGTCGGCAAACTGCGCAAAGTACTGGTCTGCTCGCCCGGACTGGCCCATCAGCGCCTGACCCCCAGCAATTGTGACGACCTGCTGTTCGACGATGTGATCTGGGTAAATCAGGCCAAGCGCGATCACTTCGACTTTGTCACCAAAATGCGTGAGCGTGGGGTGGAGGTGCTGGAGATGCACAATCTGCTCACCGAGACCGTGAAGAATCCCGAAGCGCTGAAGTGGATTCTGGACCGCAAGATCGTACCTAATCAGGTCGGCATAGGCTTGGTCAACGAAACCCGCGCCTGGCTCGAAAGCCAGGAGCCCCGCCATCTGGCCGAATTCCTGATTGGCGGTGTGTCCGGTTCGGACCTTCCCGACACCAGCGGCAGTGAGATGGTCAAGATGTTCCGGGATTACCTGGGCCACTCCAGTTTTGTGTTACCGCCCTTGCCCAACACCCAGTTCACCCGTGATACCACCTGCTGGATCTACGGCGGCGTCACGCTGAATCCGATGTTCTGGCCAGCCCGTCGCCAGGAAACACTGCTGACAGCGGCCATCTACAAGTTTGCTCCGGAATTCGCCGATCAGCACTTCAACATCTGGTATGGAGACCCAGATGTGGACCACGGCCTTGCCACCCTGGAGGGCGGCGACGTCATGCCTATCGGAAAAGGCATATTGCTGATTGGCATGGGCGAGCGCACCTCGCGGCAAGCCATTGGCCAACTGGCGCAAAACCTGTTCAAGGCAGGCGCAGTGGAGCGGATCATCGTGGCCGGCCTCCCCAAATCACGTGCGGCCATGCACCTGGATACCGTGTTCAGCTTTTGCGACCGCGATCTGGTCACTGTCTACCCGGAAGTCGCTAATGCCATTATGCCGTTCAGCCTGAGGCCGGATGAAAGCAAGCCGGGCGGTATCGACATCCGCCGCGAACCCAAACCCTTCCTCGATACCGTGGCCGAAGCGCTGGGCCTCAAGGCGTTGCGCGTCGTGCTGACCGGTGGTGACAGCTACGAAGCTGAACGCGAGCAATGGGATGACGGCAATAATGTGGTCGCCCTGGAGCCCGGCGTTGTGGTCGGCTATGACCGCAATACTTACACCAACACCCAGCTACGCAAGGCAGGGGTCGAAGTCATCACCATCAGCGCCAGTGAGCTTGGCCGGGGCCGAGGCGGCGGCCACTGCATGACCTGCCCGATCGTACGTGACCCTGTCGATTACTAGTCCCACCCGCCCCTACCGGAACCTCAGGAGAACTCACATGGCTTTCAACATTCGCAACCGCAACCTGCTCAGCCTGGCCCACCATACTCCGCGGGAGATCCGCTACCTGCTGGACCTCGCCCGCGACCTCAAGCGCGCCAAGTACACCGGCAACGAGCAGCAGCACCTCAAGGGCAACAACATTGCCCTTATCTTCGAAAAGACCTCGACCCGCACCCGCTGCGCCTTCGAAGTAGCCGCCCATGACCAGGGCGCGCACGTCACTTACATCGACCCGACCTCCTCCCAGATCGGCCACAAGGAGACCATGAAGGACACCGCCCGTGTGCTTGGCCGCATGTATGACGCCATTGAGTACCGCGGCTTCAGCCAGGAGACGGTGGAAGAGCTGGCCAAATATGCAGGCGTGCCGGTGTACAACGGCCTGACCGATGAATACCACCCCACCCAGATGCTGGCCGACGTGCTGACCATGCAGGAAAACAGCGACAAACCGCTGCATGACATCAGTTACGCCTACCTGGGCGATGCACGCAACAACATGGGCAACTCACTGCTACTGATTGGCTGCAAGCTGGGCATGGACGTACGCATCGGCGCGCCAAAGGCGTTGTGGCCACACGAAGACTGGATCAAGGAGTGCAAGGCCATCGCCGAGGAGACTGGCGCACGCGTTACATTGACTGAAGACCCCAGGGAAGCGGTTCAGGGCGTCGACTTTGTGCATACCGATGTCTGGGTGTCCATGGGCGAACCCGTGGAAGCCTGGGGTGAGCGCATTCAGTTGCTCCTGCCTTACCAAGTCAACAGCGAGCTGATGAAGGCGACCGGCAGTCCACGGACCAAGTTCATGCATTGCCTGCCTGCCTTCCATAACGCTGAAACCAAGGTTGGCAAGCAGATTGCCGAAAAATACCCGCACCTTGCCAATGGTATCGAAGTGACCGATGACGTATTCGAGTCGCCCGCCTCCATAGTGTTCGAGCAGGCAGAAAACCGGATGCATACCATCAAGGCCGTTCTGGTCGCTACTCTCGCTGACCTGTAAGGAGTCGCACCATGCGTATCGTCGTCGCTCTGGGGGGTAACGCCCTGCTTCGTCGAGGCGAACCCCTTACCGCTGAGAACCAGCGGGAGAACGTCAGGATCGCCACCGGGCAACTGGCCAAGATCGTGGAGGGCAACGAGCTGGTCATTGCCCATGGCAATGGCCCTCAGGTCGGGCTGTTGGCCCTGCAGGGTGCAGCCTATACGGATGTAAGCCCCTACCCCTTGGATGTGCTGGGCGCCCAGACCGAAGGCTCCATTGGCTACATGATCGAGCAGGAGCTGGGCAACCTGCTTCCGTATGAGGTGCCGTTCGCCACGCTGTTGACCCAGGTAGAAGTGGATGCTGCCGACCCGGCGTTTCAGCACCCCACCAAACCTATCGGCCCGGTCTATAGTCGGGAGCAGGCCGAACAGCTCAAGGCGGAAAAGGGTTGGACCATTGCCGCAGATGGCGACAAATTCCGCCGCGTGGTAGCCAGCCCCCAACCCAAACGCATCTTCGAGATTCGTCCCATCAAATGGCTCCTGGAAAAAGGCACTATCGTCATCTGCGCAGGCGGCGGTGGGATTCCCACCTGCTATGACCACCACGGCCGCCTGAAAGGTATCGAGGCGGTCATCGACAAGGATCTCTGCTCCTCCCTGCTGGCGCAGGAGCTGGACGCGGACCTGCTAGTGATTGCCACTGACGTGGACGCAGCCTATATCGAATGGGGCAAGCCCGACCAGAAAGCGATTGCCCAAGCCCACCCCGAGGCCTTGGAAGCGCTCGGGTTTGCGGCAGGCTCCATGGGACCCAAGGTCCAGGCGGCCTGTGAGTTTGCCCGCAAGACCGGTAAGACGGCTGTCATCGGCTCGCTGTCGGACATCGAGGCCATCACGCAGGGTCGCGCCGGAACACGAGTCACAATGGAGGCGGAGGGCATCCTGTATCGATAAATCCTGCAGAAACGAAAAGGCCCGGATCAACCGGGCCTTTTCATGAGCGGAGCACTCAGCTGATGGTCATCAGGCTGGCGTTACCGCCGGCTGCTGCGGTGTTGACGCTTACCGCGCGTTCTATGAGCAGACGCTCCAGCGGAATCGCGGTTTCGCCCTGGGACAACCCCTGAACGCCCACGATCGGACCGCTACGCTGGGCTGCCTGCTGGCAGACCTGACGCAGCTGATCGGAGTCACCGTGATGCAGGATGGCATCGAAGTGTTCCTCGTCCTTGGTCCAGTCGGACGTCGTCTGGATACGAGCCTGAACAGCCTTGGGCAAACGACCACGCAACGCACGGGACAGATCGTTCTGCACCCACAGCGCGGTGCTGCCGACTGCCAGTACCGCTGCCAGCTGGGCCATCAGATCCGTCTCGTCATCCGCCAGACAGAGCACACGCTCACGTGGCAGCAGGCTGTAGGTGTTGCGCTCACCCGTCGGACCGGCCAGCAAGCGAGTCACACCGCTGACGGTCTGCTTGGCGAATGCCTGGCACAGCTCGGCCAAATCGGTGTTGTTCTGCTCGCTTGCCCACTTCTGCAATGCTTCGAGCGGCTTGCCCTGGCGCTGTTCCATTTGGGTACGCAGGGTCAGGTCAGATGGACTTTCCTGATCGTCACGGGCAAATGCCTGGGCCACTCCGTCTACCGGACGGGTAGACAGAAGGCGGTACAGGTACACCGGACCACCGGCCTTCGGACCTGTGCCGGACAAGCCTTCGCCACCGAAAGGCTGCACGCCGACCACTGCGCCTACCATGTTGCGGTTGACGTAGAGGTTGCCCGCCTGGGCCTTTTCCACAACCTGGGCAATGGTTTCGTCGATGCGGGTATGCACACCCAGCGTCAGACCATAACCCGTAGCGTTGATCTGATCCATCAGGCGGTTCAGGTCCTGACGGGCATAACGCACCACGTGCAGCACCGGACCGAAGATTTCACGCTCCAACTCATCCAGGCTTTCCAGCTCGATCAGCGTTGGCATCACAAAGGTGCCGCGATGGGTCGCGCCATCGTTGTTGCGTGCAATCTGGTAAACCGTACGGCCTTTGGCGCGCATGCCCTGGATGTGCTTGTCGATGTTGGCCTTGGCTTCGGCATCGATCACCGGGCCAATGTCTACCGGCAGGTTATCCGGATTGCCGATGCGGCACTCAGCCATCGCCCCCTTGAGCATTTCAAGAATGTGATCCGCCACGTCTTCCTGCACACACAGGACGCGCAAGGCGGAGCAGCGCTGACCGGCGCTGTCGAACGCTGATGCCACGACGTCAGTTACCACCTGCTCGGCCAGTGCCGAGGAATCCACGATCATTGCGTTCTGGCCACCGGTTTCAGCGATCAGCGGAATCGGGCGGCCATGGGCATCCAGGCGACCGGCAATGTTGCGGGAAATAATGTTGGCGACTTCGGTCGAACCGGTGAACATCACGCCTTTCACACGCTCATCGCTGACCAGTGCCGAACCTACGGTATGGCCCTGCCCTGGCAGCAATTGCACCACGCCTTCCGGCACACCGGCTTCCAGCAGCAGGCGAACGGCCTGAGCCGCAATCAGTGGCGTCTGCTCGGCAGGCTTGGCCAGAACGGTATTACCCGCTGCCAGTGCAGCTGCAACTTGACCAGTGAAGATCGCCAGCGGGAAGTTCCACGGGCTGATGCATACGACCGGGCCTAACGGGCGGTGAGTATCGTTAGCGAAATCACGACGCACCTGGGCGGCGTAATACCGCAGGAAGTCGACCGCCTCACGCACTTCGGCAATGGCGTTGGCAAAGGTCTTGCCGGCTTCACGAACCAGCAGGCCCATGAGTGGCTGAATTTGCGCTTCCATCAGGTTGGCCGCGGTTTCGAGCACGGCGGCACGCTGGTCCGGCGGCGTGGACTGCCAGATCGGTGCAGCGGTCAATGCACTGTTCAGCGCATTGTCCACGTCCTGGACGCTGGCGTTCTGCACATAACCCACCACGTCGCGGTGATCGGCTGGGTTCTGGATGGCCTGGGGAATGCCTACTTCAGCCGGGCAGCCCAGCATGGGCGCTGCACGCCATTCGGTGTTGTTACTATGTAACAACGCACCTGACAACGAGCCCAGTCGATGCTCATTGGCCAAGTCAATACCGCTGGAATTCAAGCGGCCTTCGCCATACAGCTGGCTGGGCAGCGGAATGCGTGGATGTGGCAGGCCTAATTTGCCTTCCTGCGCAGCGATCTGCTCGATCGTTACGACCGGGTCGGCCACCAGCTCTTTCAGGGAGATGGAGTGGTCGGCAATACGGTTGACGAACGAGGTGTTCGCGCCATTTTCCAGCAGGCGACGCACGAGGTACGCCAGCAGGGTTTCATGCGTTCCCACCGGTGCATAGATACGGCACGGGCGGTTCAGCTTGCCATCGGCCACCTTGCCGACGACCTGTTCGTATAGCGGCTCGCCCATGCCGTGCAGGCACTGGAACTCGTACTGACCGGGGTAGTAGTTCTGACCTGCTATCTGGTAGATCGCCGCCAGGGTGTGGGCATTGTGGGTAGCAAACTGCGGGTAGATCGCTTCCGGCACGGCCAGCAGCTTACGCGCACACGCCATGTAGGACACATCGGTATACACCTTGCGGGTGTAAACCGGATAACCTTCCAGACCTTCAACCTGGGCACGCTTGATCTCGCTGTCCCAGTACGCGCCCTTCACCAGACGGATCATCAGACGGTGACGGCTGCGGCGCGCCAGATCGATCACGTAGTCGATCACGAACGGGCAACGCTTCTGGTAGGCCTGGATGACAAAACCAATCCCGTTCCAGCCAGCCAGGCTGGACTCGAAGCACAGGCGCTCCAGCAGATCGAGGGAAATTTCCAGGCGATCGGCTTCTTCGGCATCGATGTTGATACCGATGTCGTACTGCTTAGCCAGCAAGGTCAGATTCAGCAGGCGCGGGTACAGCTCGTCCATGACGCGCTCGTACTGCGCACGGCTGTAGCGCGGATGCAGGGCGGACAGCTTGATGGAGATGCCCGGGCCCTCATAGATGCCACGGCCATGGGAGGCTTTGCCGATGGAGTGAATGGCCTGCTCGTAGGACGCCAGATAACGCTGGGCGTCTTCTTCAGTCAGCGCCGCTTCACCCAGCATGTCATAGGAGTAGCGGAAGCCCTTGGCTTCAAGCGCGCTGGCATTGGCCAGGGCTTCGGCAATGGTTTCGCCGGTGACGAACTGCTCGCCCATCAGGCGCATCGCCATGTCTACACCCTTGCGGATGACCGGCTCGCCGCTCTTGCCGATGAGGCGATTGAGCGAGCTGGAAAGACCCGCCTCGTTGTGGGTGGAGACCAGCTTGCCCGTTAGCAACAGCCCCCAGGTCGCTGCATTGACGAACAGTGACGGGCTGTTGCCCAGGTGTGGCTGCCAGTTGCCCTTGCTGATCTTGTCGCGGATCAGGGCATCACGGGTGCCCTTGTCCGGGATACGCAGCAGCGCTTCGGCCAGACACATCAGCGCCACGCCTTCCTGAGAGGACAGAGAGAATTCGCGCAGCAGGCTCTGGACCATGCCGGAGCGGCCGCCAGCGCCCTTCTGGTTGCGCAGCTTTTCAGCGATGCTGTAGGCCAGCTTGTACGCGGCATCGGCAGTAGCTGCGGGAAGACGCGCCTGCTCAAGCAGCATGGGCACCATCTCTTCTTCCGGACGGCGATAGGCGGCCGTCACGGCAGAGCGCAGCGCAGACTGCGGCAGGATGCTTTCGGCAAATTCAAGGAATGGCTGATAGACCGGATCAGCCAGGGCTTCTACTACTTCGTTGTCACCTTCGCCCAGTCGTGCCGCAATATTCTGCAACTCGTCGACACTTACACCTTTTTCCAATGTCTCCAGGTACGTGTAGATTGCCTGTTTGATCAACCAATGGGGTGTACGGTCGATAAGGCGAGCGGCCTCTTTCAAACGTTCACGGGTGGCTTCGTCGAGTTTCACGCCTAGCGTAGTAGTAGTTGCCATTGAACAGCCTTTTTTAATTGGAAGTGCTACACGGTGGCGGCAAGCATAGAGGCTACCTCTGCATGGTGCAACCAGGTGCAACCCAGGAAACCGACAAAGGCGCAACCGTCTGTCTCTTGACCGCCGGAAGACGCCGCCCCATCTCGTTAGAACCTGTCTACATCAAGGCTTCAAGCCTGCCAGTACAAAATAGCCTGCTCACTCTTGCGTTGTGTTGATTTGCCGCTTTTATGCTGATTCGGACGAGCCGCAAAGGCCGGGTTGCACCTAAGCCTGCTTTGACCTTCTGAAAAGCACTGGTGGTAGCGACAATACCCCTACGATGTATAAGAAAATACGTGACTTGTATATTGTCTGCCCGCATTATTCGATGATCATGACGAAACCGTTTCTCATTCAATGAATAAAAAACAGCAGGTTGCAGTCGATACGACCGATATGGAAGAAAGCAGCGAAATCAACTCGCCATTTCTGGACGAGGTGATCGGCTATGCCCTGCGTCGGGCTCAGCTGAAAGTCTTCCAGCATCTGATCAATGAGCTGGAAGCCTATGATCTTCGCCCCGCCCAGTTCACCGCCCTTACGCTGATCGAGCAGAACCCGGGCCTCATGCAGGCCGAGCTGGCGCGCGCATTGGCCATCGAGCCACCGCAGATGGTTATCATGCTGAACAAGCTGGAAGCGCTGGGCCTTGCGCTACGTATACGCTGCAAGGCCGACAAGCGCTCCTATGGCATCTTTCTGAGCAAAACCGGCGAGACCCTGCTCAAGCAGCTTAAAGAAGTGGCTATCCGCAGTGACAATGAGGCCACCGCCGCCCTGAGTACCGAGGAGCGACAGCAACTGCTGCACTTGCTGCACAAGGTCTACCGGTAGCCCGGCGCATTACATTTACGCGGGCTGCTTGTGGGTGCGATGGGGCAGGAAGGAACCGGCCTTCAGTGACCGCTCGATGTCTTCCAGGCTTCGTCCACCTGTTTCCGGGACCAGGAAGAAGATAAAGACCCAGCCCAGGACATTGAGTCCGGCGTAAACCCACATCGCACCGCCTACACCCAGCCATTGCGTCATAGTCAAGGCAGTCCCGGTCAGCAATAGATTGGACCCCCAGAGCATGGCGGCATGAGCACCGGTCGCCTGATCCCGAATAGCCAACGGATAGATTTCCGATCCGGTCAGCCAGCCTACCACCTGGATGCCGCCTGCATTGAAGATCATGAAGACGACCAGGCACCCCACTACCCACCAGCCTTGCGAATCGCCCGCCAAATTGAAGTGCAGCACGGCGCCTAATACCAGAAGCGCCACCACGGCCCCCGGAATCATCGCCAGGCTCAGCGTTCGACGTCCGACCTTGTCGACAATCAGCTTACCGATTACCGTCATGACCAGATAAGTGATTGCCACGCCAAGGGCTGACCACAGCGCAGCGGACGTGCCAAAACCGGCATCCTTCAGAAATGTCGGCGTGTAATAGATCATCATCTCGATACCGCTGAGCTGGGTAAACGCCGCTACGCCCAGGCCGGCCACAAGCGCCGGTCGCAACCACGGTTGGCGCATGGCCCGCCAGCCTGTTACCGAATGCTCCTCCTTCTTGTCCACAACCTCCTGAATATCCGCAATCTCTTCGCGCACCTCCCCCGTGGTATCCCGCACCTTAGACAGCTCATGCCTGGCCTCTTTCGGGCGGTCCTGCTCGACCAGCCACCGCGGACTTCTCGGCATTCGGGTCATGCCAAACAACAGCACCAGCGAAGGTACAAGCGCAACCCCAATCATCCAGCGCCAGGTAAAGAGGTTCTGGCCGGCCACCCCCACAATTGCAGCCAGGAGAATCCCTACACCAATGGAAACGTTGAAATAGGTCACCAAGCGACCCCGCTTTTCGGGAGGTGCCAGCTCAGCGATGTAGGTGGGGACAATTTGCGTCGAGCCGCCGACTGCAAAGCCCAGCACCAGGCGAGACAGCCCTAGGCACCAGACATTGGGAGAGATGGCAGCAGCAACCACCCCCACACAATAGATACCCGCCACGATCACGATGGTCAGCCGACGCCCAAGCCTTGCCGACATACGTGTCGAACTCAGGGCACCGATTACCGCACCCAGCAAGATGGCCGCCGTGACAAGCTCCTGGGCGCGATGGTTAAGCTCGAAGTCCTGGGCAATTTGTGGAAGGGCACCGGAGATGATGCCCGTATCATAGCCGTACAACCCTCCGGCGATGGCTGCAACGGTAGCCACCATTGCCATATAGGCCTTGGGCTTGATATGGCTCTCGGTTGCGGAGCTAACAGCGTCTGCCATGAAGTTACCTGTCATATGGGAGGGATATGAAGGTATGGAGAGAGCCGTCATCCGTGTGGTTCCGCCTGCCGCGTGACGCTTGCGGTCACTCTTGACTCGATCAAGGTCTTACAACCGCTCAGACATGGCGCTTTCAGCGCTCAAGGGCCATAAAACGATAAACAACCCCTACAAAGAAAAGCTGACGAAATGCCTGCCATCGCCCCATTATGCCTGCCGTTTTCACACCAATTACTGCCAGATCCCGACCGTTTCGCCACTATCTCCTATAAAGCAGGTAAAGGTGCCCGGCTCACCTTGATAGCGTCCGCGGTCTGCGCAACATTGAGCAGCAGATAGTCAAACGCGAAGCGGGCCGTTTCGCTTTTGGTTCTATAAAATGCATCTTCCTGACGGGACTCGGCCAGCCGAGCCGTACGTGCCCAGAGAAATGCCAATCCTAACCAGCCCTGCAAGCGCATATAATCCAACGCAGCGCGGTAGGGCCATTCCGAATCGCTAGAACTCATCAAGTCCGCTGTCACCTGCCAAGTCTGGTCGCAGGCCTGTCTTAACGCCGCACCATAAGACTTGCACGAAGGCGTTGCCAAACACCGCTCGGCTTCTGCCTGATAGTGCTCCAGAAGCCTGCCCAGTGCTGCTCCCCTGTCGCCGATGACCTTGCGCACGAGCAGGTCATTGGCCTGAATTTCGTTGGTGCCCTCATAGATCATGGCGATCCGGCTGTCGCGCAGGGTCTGCTCAATGCCAAAGTCTGTCACGTAGCCATAACCACCCAGCACCTGCAGCGCCGCACTGGCCTGCTGAAACCCCTGCTCGGTAAAGAATGCCTTGATGACCGGTGTTAGCAGCGATGCCAGTTGATGGGCGCGGGCGCGCTCATCGGCCTCTGTCGCATGCTCGGCCAGATCCAGCAGATGCGCTCCCCAATACCCCAGCGCCCGCATTCCTTCACTACAAGCCCGTAGTTCCAGCAAAACGCGTCGCATGGCCGGATGATGGACAAGCAGATCGGCTGCTTCAGCCGTCTCTTCAGAGCGCTTCGGCGCGCGCATTTGCCTTCTTTCCGAGGCATAGGCAAGTGCCTGTTGATAGGCCGACTCGACATGTCCCAACCCTTGCAACCCTACATGCAGGCGTGCCGAATTCATCATGACAAACATTGCCGCCAATCCCCGATGGGGCTCGCCAATCAACCAACCGCAGGCCCCCTCGAAACGCAAGGCACAGGTTGCACTGCCCTTGATACCCATCTTGTGCTCCAGGCTATCGCAGTACACGCCATTAGCCGTGCCCTCAAGCACCTTGGGCACCAGGAACAGGGACAACCCGCGGCTACCGACAGGCGCATCAGGAAGGCGAGCCAGTACGAGATGCACGATGTTGGATGTCAGATCATGTTCGCCACCCGAGATGAACAGCTTGCTGCCGTCGAGCAGATAGCGTCCTTCCTCTATCGGCTCTGCCCGGGTACGAATCAGGCCAACGTCACTGCCAGCCTGGGGCTCGGTGATGCACATGGTGGCAAGCCACTCGCCACTTACAAGCTTGCCAAGGTAGGCATCCTTGAGCGCTTCTGAGGCATGGGCGCGTAGGCATTCGTATGCACCATGGGCAATACCAGGATACATGGCCCAGGCATGGTTGGCGGAAACCAGCATTTCCTGAAGCGCCGCGTCCAGTAACTGTGGCAGGCCCTGCCCTCCCCAGGCCGGGTCACAAGCCAAGGCGGGCCAGCCACCCTCGACATAGGCCTGATAGGCCTCGGCAAACCCGGACGGCGTCGTCACCTGTCCATCCTGCAGCTGGCAGCCCTGGCGATCGCCCGAGGCGTTAAGCGGCGCCAACTTGTCGGCACTAAAACGCCCCGCTTCCTCCAGGATTTGCATGGATAGATCAGCGTCCACTTCGCTAAAGGCTGGTATTACAGACCAAGTCGAAGGAGCATCGAGCCATTCATTAATAACGAACCGCATATCGCGCAGCGGAGGGTGATAGGTCATGGCATTCTCTTAACGATAGTTCGGGTTTTCAATCAGCACCGCCATGCCTTGCCCGCCGCCCACACACGCGGCGGCGATGCCATAGCGTTCGTGGTTGGCCTGTAGCTGTCGCGCAAGGGTAAGCGTCAGGCGCAGGCCGGTTGCGGCCAGGGGATGTCCCAGCGCAATCGCACCGCCACAGGTATTCAGTCTTTCCGGATCGATATCCAGTTCACGCTGAACAGCCAACACCTGAGCGCCCTGCGCCTCGTTGATCTCGAAGCGAGCGATCTCCGCCAGCGTCAGCCCACTGCGCTCGAGCAGCAGGCGGATGGCCGGCGCCGGGCCGATGCCCATTACTTCTGGAGCAACCCCGACCGCGGTAGCGGCTAACAGGTTGGCTAGCGGTGGCTTGTCTGTCCGGTTTGATCTTCTGGCCACGACCATCGCCGCAGCACCGTCAACCACTGCACAGCTGTTGCCTGCCGTCTGCACACCGCCCCCATGAATCGCGGCGAGCCGGGCCAGGGCCTCGAGTGACGTAGGCCGCGGATGACTATCGACAGCGACAGAAGCGATACGACGTGGCAGTTGAATACCCCGCGCGCGATACCCTTCCAGCCGAAATTCTTCGGTTTGCACAGGGACAATTTCATCCGCAAACCAACCGGCCTCCTGTGCTGCCAGCGCCCGGTTGAAGCTTGCCAATGCATAGGTATCAACCTCGGCACGCGTAAGGCTGTAGCGACGGGCCAGATTTTCAGCGGTACCAATCATGTCGATACCCGGTGCCGGGTCCATCAGGGCCTCCCAGAGAAAGTCCTTGAACTCCACCGAGGCTCCCAGGCGAAAACCGCTCCGGTGCGTATAGGCCGCAATGGGATTGCGAGACATGGACTCGCTGGCGACGCACAAGGCGGTCTCGGCCTGACCCAAGCCAATCTGTTCACCTGCCTGACGCAGCAACTCGAAACCGGTGCCACAGATACGCTGGACCTGCAGGGCCGGCACCTCTAAGGGAACGCCCGCATAAAGGCCGATGTGTCGGGGTAACAGGTAAGCATCGAAACTGGCCTGAGCGACAGACCCTGCCAGAACGCTATCGACCTGATCCGGCGCCACGCCACTGCGCGCTAGCACCTCGCGCGCGACCTTGATGCCCAGGTCAATCGGTGAAATCTGCCCCAGCGCGCCGCAGTAATCTACCCAGGGTGTACGGACACCCCCAAGCAGCACCACGTCGTCGAATGCAGAATACAAGCCCTGTTGTCGCGCCATGGCAGTTTCCTATTTGAGGCGGTACACGCGAATCAGTACGGCATTGCGCTGCAAGGGTGCCCTTTCGACGGTTCCGGCATAAACGTAGCGATTCAACCAGCCGTAAGGGCCGTCCGGAGCGGTAATGATTAGTGTGGAGAAGGCGTAGGGCTTGGTATCCAGCTCGTGGATCAGGGCCTGATTGTGGATCGTCAGGATCGCGCCATCATGGGTGCGCATCTCATACAAGGCATCGAGCTGCTGGACGCCATCGGCACGGACCAGCTGCCGATCCGCCCCGCCCGGCAAGACCTTGCCACGCAGCCTGGGACCAACGAAACGTCCGCCGGTAATCGGTACGATACGACGCTCCCCCAGGGGGCCTTTGCCCAGGGACACGGTATCGGCAATCTCCACGGTCGCCTCGTAAACCAGCTCCGTCTGGGGAGCCACACCGGTGGCCGCTTGGGCAGTGGTCATCATCGATAAAAGCATCCATCCGGTGACGAGTCCCATCACAGTACGCGCTTTGATCCCCACAGAATTGTTCATCGCGCTGCCTCCATCGCCTCGAAACGAACAACCGAGGCGTCATTGCCCTGGCAGATTGTCTTGATCCGATCCGCTCGCCACTGCAACACGGCGCGCTGGTTGATCGAACCCTTGTCCGTGATTTCACCTCGATCGATAGAGGGCGGCTCATCGAGCAGGCAGGCCCACTCCACCCGGCTGGCACTGCCGGTTGCCTCCCGATTGAGCCGCCTGAGCAGCCCGGCAAGCCAGGCGCGTACTGAAGGTGAGGCCAGCACATCGGCGGACGAGGCATCATCACCCAGGCCGGACAAGGCTCGGCACTCAGGCAGACGGGGAAAGATCAGCAGGCCAAGGCAGTCGTGGTCCGGGCCGACAATGACCGCATCCTGGACATAGGGCGCGCCTTCCAGCACCACGCGTGTGCGTAACGGCCCCACACTGACGAACACACCGGACGATAGCTTGAAGTCTTCAGCGATCCGCCCATCGAACATCAGCCCCAGGTGCGGCTGCTGCGGGTCCGCGAACTTGAGCGCATCGCCGGTACAGTAGAAGCCTTCTTCGTCAAAGGCCTGGGCGTTGTGCTCTGGTGAGCGCCAATAGCCCGGCATCACGTGCGGTCCGCGAAAGCGTGCCTCGAGCTTGCCGTCCACCGGCACCAGCTTGACCTCACAGCCCGGCGCCGGTAGCCCGACATAGCCCGCCATGGACAGTGGCCCGGTAGTAAAGGTGCAGGACGGCGCCGTTTCAGTCATGCCAAGCCCGGCCATCATGCGGATACGCTCGCCGCAATGCCGCTCCGCTACACGATCCAGACGATCCCAGACACTTTGAGAAAGCCCTGCAGCGGCAAAGAAGAACAACTTTATCTTGGCGAAAAAGCGCTCACGCAACTCAAGATCATTTTCCAGTGCAGTAACCAACTCTTCCCAGCCCTTGGGCACGGTCAGGTACGCGGTAGGTGAAATCTCCCGCAGATTGCGCAAGGTTTCAGCCATGCCCTGCGGCGTAGGCTTGCCCTCATCCAAATAGAAGCTGCCACCGTTATAAAGCACGATGCCGATGTTGTGGCTGCCGCCAAAGGTGTGATTCCACGGGAGCCAGTCCACCAGCACAGGCGGCTCCTCGCCAAAGGTGGGAAAGGTTTGCAGCAGCATCTGCTGATTGGCGCAGAGCATTTGCTGGGTAGTGACTACCGCCTTTGGCAGCTTGGTAGAACCGGAGGTGAAGAGAAACTTGGCAATGCTGTCCGGCCCTGTGGCCTCAAAAGCCGCATCCGCCTCGGCGCCGCCGGGCTGGGCGAGCAACTCCTCGAATGCAATACAGAGCCGCCCGTCAAGATCACCCCGCGTCAGGATCACGGGCACCTCCGCTGGCACACGCGCCTCGATGGCGCGGCGGTACAGCTCACCGTCACAGGCGAACACCATGCCAGGATCAAGCAGATCGATTACATGCTTGAGCTTGCCCAGATCCTGGGAAAGCAGCGAATACCCTGGTGAGACCGGGCAATAGGGAATACCTGCATAGAGCGCGCCCATGCACAGCTGAAAATGTTCAAGATCGTTCCCGGACAGGATGACCAATGGGCGCTCGGCAGAAAGCCCAAACCCCAGCAGGGTCTGTGCGATGGCACGTGCGCGCTGGAGCATGTCGGCGTAGGTGATGCGCCGCCACTCCCCACCCTGTTCACGTGCAGCTACAAAGGTTTGATCGGGCCGTACCCTGGCCCAATGGACCAGGCGATCAAGCAAGCGCTGCGGTAACGGCGCCAGGGGTTCCAGAGCCTGCATGCGGATAGTGCCATTCTGCTCATGGCGGATGTCTACGGCCGGATGGCCGATCGACACCGAACGGTATCGGGGCTTGGCCGCACCGACCTTTTCAATGCACAGCTCGGACTCGCAGTTCACGTCGCATACCTCCTGTTGGCACGCAGGGGCCGAGCACGACTGAATTCGCGCACCAGGCCCCATGCATGGCCAGCCTGTTTCAGGCCGGTGTTGTCATTGTTGTTGCCAGGAATAGCGTGGGTTCAGATGGGGTAATGTCGGGGCGTTGTCTGGAGCGTAATCCAGCGCAGCTGGGTAAAATGCTCGACCGAAGCCGCCGAGCCAAAACTGCCATAGCCGCTGCCTTTCACACCGCCGAACGGCATCTGGGCTTCGTCATGCACTGTCGGCCCATTGATATGGCAGATACCGGACTCGATCCGCTGCGCCAATCCTAGAGCGCGATTCACGTCGCGGCTGAACACGGCGGCAGACAGGCCGTACTCGGAGTCGTTGGCCACGTGCAGCGCCTCTTCGTCGTCCTTTACCCGAATGACTGACACCATCGGGCCAAAGGACTCTTCGCGGTAGAGCTTCATGTCGGGCGTTACGCCATCGATCACAGTCGCCTGCATCAAGCAGCCATTGATCTCCCCGCCTGCTGCCAAGCGCGCACCCTTGGTCAATGCATCATCCATCAATGCCTGCAAACGCTCGGCCGGGGCCCGGTCGATCAACGCCCCCAGGACCGAGGTGCTGGCCTGCGGGTCGCCTGCAAGCAACGTTCTGGCCTTGTCGGCCAGCTTGCTCACGAACGTATTGGCAATGGACTCGTGCACGATCAGCCGCTCGGTCGACATACAGATTTGGCCCTGGTTGAAGAAAGCACCAAAGGCAGCAGCCTCTACCGCAGCATCCAGGTCTGCATCATCCAGCACCAGAAGCGGCGCTTTGCCGCCCAGCTCCAGCACCGCCGGGGTGAGATGGCGCGCAGCCAGCTCCCCGATGATCTTGCCTACTCTTGTAGAGCCCGTGAAATTGACGCGGCGTACCGCCGGGTTTGCAATCAGCCGCTCGACGATAGTCGGCGCATCCTCTGGTGCGTTGTGGATAACGTTAATCACTCCGTCACCCAGCCCGGCTTCATGAAGCACATCACCGATCAACGCATGCACGGCGGGGCACAGTTCGGAGGCTTTTAGCACTACGGTATTGCCGCAGGCCAGCGGCATGGCAATCGCACGGGTCGCCAGGATGACCGGCGCATTCCACGGTGCGATGCCGACGACCACGCCACAGGGCTGGCGCACTGCCATGGCCATCGAGCCCGGCAGATCGGAAGGGATGATCTGTCCGGTGATCTGGGTTGTCATGCAGGCCGCCTCACGCAGGATGCCGGCGGCCAGATGGACATTGAAGCCATACCAGTTGGGCATGGCGCCCGTCTCGCCTTGTCCAGCCGCCACGAACTGATCCGCGCGACTGGCCATGAGTTCAGCAGCCTTGAGCAAGCGTGTCCGGCGCTCATTAGGGCCCAGCGCCGCCCAGGCTGGGAACGCTGCTTGCGCCGCCGCGACAGCAGCATCAGCGTCTTCAAGGCTGGCTGCGGCTGCGCGAGTGACGGCTTGCTCGGTCAACGGATTGCGACGCTCGAACTGGCGCCCATTGGAAGCCTGCACGTGACGGCCACCAATCAGCAGGGAAACCTCGTACATGATGCGATCCTCGTTTTTGTAATTGTCAGGAACTGCACATAACAGCATACGTCCGAACGCCTGCCTGGGCAGCTCAGTGGCTACACAGGCGCAAGGGTATCCGGCGCTTTAACGACGGTAGGTTTGCAGACCCGGCTTGATACTTTTCTCATCGAGGAACTGCTTCATGCCTTCTTCACGGCCATGCTCGGGATCGCGCAGGCGAGCCTGGTCAAGCTTGGCGTACAGGTAGTCTTCGTTCTGCTCCCAGTTGAGTTCACGGCAGCGCTTGAAGCCAATCTTGGCCGCCCGCAGCACCACCGGATTCTTTTCAAGCAGCTCACGCGCCAGGGTGACGGTTTCCTCGCGCAACTGCGCCAGCGGGACACTCTTGTTGACCAGCCCCATCTGGGCAGCCTTGACCCCATCGAAGGTACGCCCTGTCATGATGTAATAGAGCGACTCACGATGGCCAACTGTATCCGCCATCGCCTTGCTCACCAGATTGCCAGGCGGAATACCCCAGTTGACTTCGGAGAGACCAAACGTGGCCTCATCGGCGGCAATGGCCAGATCACAGGCCACCAGCGGGCTGAAGCCACCGCCAAAACACCAGCCGTTGACCATGGCAATGGTCGGCTTGCTGTACATTCGCAGCAGCTTCCACTGCCATTCGGAGGCCTCACGGCGGATTTTTTCCTGAAGAATCTCAGGGCCTGCATCCACCTCGCGGAAATATTCCTTGAGGTCCATGCCTGCTGTCCAGGCATCGCCGGCCCCGGTCAGTACCACTACCCCGGCATCGGCATCCTGTTCCAGCGTTTCCAGAATCTCGCGCATTTCCCGGTTCAGCGTCGGGCTCATAGCGTTGCGCTTTTCGGGACGATTAAGGGTCACCCAGGCAATGCCCTCTTCGACCTTCACCTCTACCGTTTTCCAGCGACCTTCATAATTGCTCATGGCGGAACCCTTGTTGTTGTGCTTCTTGTGAGTCCAAGCTAAGGCAGAAAAATAGTTATGTCAATTAACTATTTTTAGCTTTTTACAATTATTTATGCCCCTCCTATGCCGCCAAGACCCGGCCTCCTTTTGACATATTTCGAGGCGTCACCCAAATAGTTAGTCCAATCAATCATTTGAGAAGATAGGCGTCATACACCACAGCCTTGCCCAGGCGCATGGCACTGCCAACGCCGATGGCCCGATTGAGCCAGTCATACTTCTCGGCGCTGGTTTCAAATGTCATCGTGACCTTGAAAAAGTATTTGCTCGGATCGACAGGCTTTCCGGCGGCCACATCCTTCATCACCTCTGGCGGACCGTAGCGGTACCCCTTGGTTTGCAGGTAAACAAGTGCGCCGTCATCGGTCTTGAGCAGGTAGCGTGTATCGATGATGGCCAGCCCATCGTCGGTCACGACCTGCCAATCCGCGCCGTTGTTAAGAATTTCTCCCTTGAACGATGGCCCCTCAAAGCGGCCACCGGTAATCGGGATGATTCGGCGTTTGCCCAGCTCGCTCGTCTTGCCAAGCTCCCAGACAGGCGCCGTCAGATCGACCTCAAACCGGGCCAATCTTTCCAACCCAAGCGGCGGCGGATCAAAGGCAGGCTTTTCCCGTGCTTCCTCTGCCAGCGAGACGCCTGACAGTAACGTGCTAGCCGTCAACAAGGCGGCTACCCATAGAGATCTGAACATGGTTTCTCCTTAATGAGCCGGTTCACCTGCCAGCACACCTGTGCTGACCGGCTTGGCGGCCTGTCGGTTGAGCAGGCAGAGCACAGACGCCGCAGCGATCAGCACGCCGGGGGCTGTTGCGATGACCAGGGTCGATGCCGCGCCGCCCATGGCCAGTACCTGACCGGCCAGGAGCGGACCGGCCATGGCGCCTAATCGTCCGATCGCCACGGCTGAGCCCACCCCGGTCGCTCGTACGGCCGCCGGATACACCAGAGGCGCCAGCGCATACAGCACCAACTGGCCGCCTACTACAAAGAGGCCCGCCAGGAATCCCGCCATGATGACCCCGGCAAAGCTGCTCGAAAGCCCAAGCCCCGCCAGTCCGGCCAAGATACCGGCGTAGATGGCGACCACGACGATTCGGGGTTTCCAGCGGTCCATCAGTAGACCGAACAGGACCGAGCCGATACCGCCACCGATATTGAACAGGATCTGAACCGTCACGGCTTGGCTGCGGGTGAACCCCTGCCCAACCAGCAGCGATGGCAGCCAGTTGAGCAGCATGTACATCACCGTCAGGGTAAAAAAGTAGCTGACCCACAGCATCAGCGTGGTGGATGCCCTTACCTGATGAAAGAGGCCATCCCAGGTGCGAATGGACTGCTCGGTTGCCCGGGCCGCCTGCCGGCTTTTGACGAATGCCGATGACTCCATCAGATACACGCCCAGCAGGGGCGCCACCAGAAGCGGCGCAAAGCCTCCTACATAAAATACCGTCCGCCAGCCCAGCCCGGTCTCCAGCAGACCAACAATGGCCGCCAGCGCACCACCCAGTGGCACACCGCAATACATCAGGCTTACCGCTGTATTGCGGGCACGCTCGCCGGCCGACTCGGAGGATAGGGCAATCAGGTTGGGTAACGCCCCACCCAGCCCGATGCCGGTCATGAAGCGTGCGATCAACAGGCTCTGCATATCCCAGACATGAGCGCTGGCCAGCGAAAAGAGACCAAACAGCACAACCGAGGCAATCAGCACCTTTTTGCGCCCGATCCGATCGGCGCACCAACCTCCTAAAAAAGCCCCCGGCAGCAAGCCCAGAATGCTGGCACTGAAGACCAGCCCCATCTGCGCCGGCTTGAAGCCAAACGCGGCAGCCATACTGGGCGCTGCGATGCCCATGGCCTGCAGATCCATTCCCTCCAGCAGAGCCACTACAAAGCACAACCCTATGGTCAGGCGTGTACGGGCATCAGCCATCCCGAGCGTAGTCATAGCGAAACCTCCTCATGGGTCAGGCGCATCAGAAACGGAACGTTGTTGAAACCATGCCGAAGTGGGTATCCGAGCCATTGGCCTGCCGCACGGCCTTACCCGCCTGGAAATAGCTGTATTCCAGGTCCACGGTCAGGTTGGCGGTCGGTAGCCAGCGCAGATTGTTGCGAAACAGGTTGCCCGTTTTGGGCGATGAGCTGTTGGGCGTTCCCGGTACATAGGACATGCCCGGCAGATAAACGCCATCGCGGGTGCTTTCACGCCAGACGGCAAAGGCACCGGCCTCCAGCTGCAGGTACTCGCGTGGGGCGAATGTCAGCAGCGGGCCGATCAGATACATGTTCGAAAGGGTGGTCAGTCCCGAATCTCCATAAAAACCATTCTTGGGAAACAGCGGGTCGAACGTGCCAACCTTGTCATCACCAAAGCGGTCATCACCGTTGGCGGCATCGAAACGCACCGCCAATCGTGGCTTCCAGGGCTGCCTGAAGGTATATCCCGTCTCGCTGCTGATACCCCAGGCACGAATACGCGCCCCTTCCAGATGACCACCCTGGTAGGCCAGATCCCACGACCAGTCCCAACCGGCCTGCTTGCCAAACAGCCGCACGCCTCCGGTGTAGCGCTTTTCGCTTCCAGTCAGCCCATCCAGGGTGCGCTCGTTGGTTTCCAGGCCAAATCCGTATACATCCATTTTCAGGATGGCTGTCAGCGGTAGCGTGCCGTACAACCCATAAAACTTGACGTTATTGTTGGAGCCATCATCAAAGCTGTCTTCGCCTGTCTCGACGGGACGCAAGCCAAAGGCATCGAGCTTGTAGCCGCCGGGACGGGAATAGCTCAGGCGTACCCCATCGAAATTGAGCCGGATATTGCGTGCATCACGGTAGGTAACAAACGCCTGGTTGCCGTAACCCAGCTCTTGACGCCCTACCCGCGTCATCAGCCGCCCGCCCAGGGTATTGGTATTGATGTCGATAAAGGCCTGATGCAGCTCCGTCCTGCTCTGGTCATACGGCCCGTAAAGCGCCTTGTTCCAGGCCCGGGTGTTTTCCAGCTGGACGAACGCACGGACTTGGTCATCCAAGAGATGCAGATCACCATGGACCTGAAGCCGTTGCTGAATGTAGGAATCCTTGTTCACACCACGCAGCCCAAAGACGGGGTTATTGATGGTATCCGCACGGTAGCGCGCTTCCGCACCAAACTGGACCCAGGCCGAATCGGACAGCCGCTGATAACGGAGCGGATCAAAAAAGTCGCTCCGCTTGGACGCATCGTCCAGAAACCGATAGTCCTCCGCCCAGCGAGGCGGCCCGGGTGGTAGAGGACGTGCTTTTTCCAGAGCATTATCGAGCGGCGCAGGACGCGACTGCTCCAGTACCACCGAAGGGGCAGCCTGAACCGCCAGGGAAACTCCGGATAACGCAACAGCAAGGCATGAGGGCGCCAGCGCGCCGGCACGCCAGGAAAGCGATAAGGACATGACCGATACCTGTTTATTGTTGTTGTGGATCAGTGCTGGGAAACGAAAGGTCTTGGTCAGCCGGAGAGCAGCGACACGTCGTTAACGTGCCGAGGTAGCCGAAAAACGGTATGAATACGGAAGATGAATAACGCAGGGTAAGCGGGTGAATCGGTACGAATGAACATAGACTAGCCCCATATTGTTTTTATTATTAACTTTTGGATGAATGCCGTTGGCTTCATCTCTATGTGCTTGCCTTCTGGATACTTGACGTCAGCCTGCCTACCGTCAAGACATTAACGGTCTTAACGATCGATTATCGAACGTTATAATTATTAACTATTTAGATGGCTAAGCATGCAAATGGATGTATCGCGCGCAAAGCAGCATGCCAGACAGGAAGGGATAGAAAAGGCGAGAAGATAGGCAAAAAACCGCCACCCCCTTAAAGGCAGATGGCGGTCAGACGGGTCAGAAACTGATCTTGCCTGCGCCAGCCTCGGAAGGCACCTTGGAGGCCACGAGGGAAGCCGCCATCTTGGTGTATTTGTAAGGAGGCGTCCAACCGATATTGGAATTCCATGAGCATTTCATGGAAACGCCATTGATCAGCGAGCCGGCGTCCTTGTAGACAGAGCCGCCATTCTTGGCGGTGATCTTGTCACAACTGCTAATGCCGCTGATGTTGAAGGCATTGGCCTCGGACAGGATAGCCGATGACTTGCCTACTCCATGGGCGGAATAGAACGGATAGACCGCGTCCTTTGTGTTACCTGTGTGCAGGTTGTTGTACAGGTGAACCTGACCAAACCGTACACGCGGCGCACGCTGCGTAACGTTCTCGAAAACCGAGTTGTGGATAGTGACCTTCAACTTGCCCTTGTCGGTCGAGCTGGCACTGTCGCTGGAGCCGATCAGGATGTTCTTGTCGTGCAGCTTGAACACGGTGTTGGAGATGGTGACGTAGTTGGCGCCCTTCTTCACGTCCAGCGCCCCGTCATGATGCTGCACATGGCGACCCTTCTTGATCTCGCTCGGATCATCAGGGCGGCTACCGTCGGTAAACGTCATATGGTCGATCCAGACGTTACTCGCGCCCTGTACCGTGACGCCGTCGTACTCGGAGTTCCAGTTACCGGCATCGCCATCATCCGGATCGAAAACCGGCGTGGGGTCCCACGGATTTTCGATGGTCAGGTTACGCATGATCACGTTGTTTTCCTTGATCATGAAAAACCCGTTGACGATCTGCGCAGTAGAGCCCAGACCCACAATCGTGGTGTTACCAGGCACAACCAGCTCAGCGCGCTTTTTCATCTCGCTGGTACTGGTATAAGCCTTGCCTTCACTGATATCGATCTTGCCGGATACCTTGATAATGCGGCTGCTGGCCGAGGCCTTCAACGCGTTCTTCAGGTCATTGGCGGTGCGTACGGTATAGATATTGGCGGAGGCTGCAGCTGCGCCACCCTTGGTTCCCCCGTTTTGCGTAGCCCAGCCTGTACTGGCCGCCTCACGCATATCCGCTGCAAAGGTGCTGGCGGCCGCGGTCAACAGCACCACGCCTGCGCCCAGTAAAGCCGGCTTCTTGAGCGAGCCTGATTTCATGGTCATGTACACGTCCTTACTGTTTAGTGTCTGTAACGCGCACGCAGGCTCAACGCAAATGAGTTTCACTGCAATAATGTCATATTGGAATTTTTAGATTTCTAAAGATAGCTCTCAACCAAAATGAGTAGCGTCTCTGCTTTCGTCTGTCGACGCGTCGAGGTTCCATGACATGCAGGCCGATAAACGACGCACAACGGCTTGTGTGGTAGACAAGAAACCCCTCTAGCAAAAGCACCAGAGGGGCCAGAATCGTCAGCAGTCAATCAGAAACTGATTTTGCCTGCGCCAGCAGAAGACTGAACGCTGGAAGCTACCAGCGAAGCGGCCATCTTGGTGTACTTGTAAGGGGGCGTCCAACCAATATTGGCGTCCCAGGAGCAGGTCATTGTGACGCCGTTAATCAATGAACCAACGTCCTTGTAGACAGAGCCGCCGTTCTGCGCAGTGACCTTGTCGCAGCTGCTGATACCACTGATGTTAAAGGCATTGGCCTCGGACAGAATCGCTGAAGACTTGCCGACACCATGGGCCGAGTAGAACGGGTAGACGGGATCCTTCGTATTGCCGGCATGCAGGTTGTTGTACAGGTGTACCTGCCCGAAACGCACACGTGGGGCACGCTGAGAAACGTTTTCGAAGATCGAGTTATGAATGGTGACTTTGAGCTTTCCGCTGTCCGTCGAGCTGGCGCTATCACTGGAGCCGATCAGGATATTCTTGTCGTGCAGCTTGAAGATGGTATGGGAGATGGTCACGTAGTTCGCGCCCTTCTTCACATCCAGCGCACCGTCGTGATGCTGTACATGCCGCCCGTTCTTGATCTCGTTTGGATCATCCGGACGGCTGCCATCGGTAAAGGTCAGATGATCAATCCAGACATTATTGGCCCCTTCAATGGTGACGCCATCGAACTCCGAGTTCCAGTTACCCAGACTACCATCATCCGGATCCCAGACCGGCACTGGGTCCCATGGGTTCTCGATAGTCAGGTTGCGCATGATCACGTTATTTTCCTTGATCATGAAAAACCCGTTAACGATCTGCGCAGTAGAGCCCAGGCCCACAATGGTCGTGTTAGCCGGTACGTTCAGTTGTGCGCGGCTTTTCATGTCGCTGGTCGTGGAGTAGGCCTTGCCGTCACTGATATCAATCTTGCCGGAGACCTTGATGATACGGCTGCTGGCGGTGGCTTTCAGCGCATTCTTGAGTTCTGTTGCATTGCGTACGGTGTAGACATTGACCGACGACGCCGCCGCGCCGCCTTTCGTACCGCCATTCTGCGTAGCCCAGCCGGTACTGGCGGCTTCCAGTACGTCGGCGGCAAAGCTGCTCGAGGCCATGACAGACATCAACAGACCCGCGCTCAACGTTAATACCTTGAGTTGCCCACACTTCATCTTCATCTTGTTTTTCCTACGTTGGGTTCACTGCCACTCATTTATAAATCTAACAATCTAAATACCGGCATATTGGTATTAGGCTGAACAAAGACATCTTCGAGAAACACCTGAGCCATAACGCTCAGGCATTTAATGTTCAAAAGGATGTTTAAAGCCAACCGAGACGAATGCTGGCTCGCTAGAAGTTGATCCTGCCTGCACCGGCTCTCACGGGTACGGCAAGCGGTACGAGTGAAGCTGGTAATTTGGTATATCGATACGGCGGAGCCCAACCGATATTCGGATCCCACGAGCAGGTCATTTTCCGACCATTGATAAGCGAACCGACATCCTTGTAAACCGTGCCACCCCAATTGGCCGTTACCTGGTCACACCCGCTGATACCGGAAATCGCGAAGACATTAGCTTCCGAGAGAATGGCGGAGGACTTACCTACTCCGTGGGCGTAAACAAAGGGATAAACAGCGTCCTTGGTATTGCCAAGGTGAAGGTTGTTGTACAGATGCACCTGCCCGAACCGTACCCGTGGTGCGCGCTGGCCTACATCCTGAAAAACCGAATTGTGGATAGTGACTTTCAGCTTGCCGCTATCAGTAGTACCGCGGCTATCGCTGTTACCGATCAGGATGTTCTTGTCGTGCAGTTTGAATACGGTATTGGATACAGTGACGTAGTTCGCACCCAACACTACATCAAGAGCGCCGTCATGATGCTGGATATGAATACCATTGCCGATCTCATTCGGATCGTCCAGGCGCCCGCCGTCCGTAAAGGTCAGATGATCGAGCCAGACGTTACTGGCACCGCTGATCGTGACGCCATCGAATTCCGAATTCCAGTTACCCAGATCACCGTCATCCGGATCCCAGGTAGGCGAAGGGTCCCAGGCATTTTCGATCGTGAGATTACGCATGATCACGTTGTTCTGCTTGATCATGAAGAACCCATCCACAATACCGGCCTGCTTGCCCAAACCAATAATGGTCGTATTGCCCGGAACATTCAGCAGGCCGCGTTCGGCCATGTCGCTCGTACTGGTAAAGGGTTTTCCGTCACTGATATCGATCGTTCCGACAATCTTGATGATGCGCCCACTGCTTGCAGCGTTTGCACTTAGCGCCTGTTTGAGCTCGGTGGCAGAACGTACAGTATAGATATCGGTTCCCATGGCGGCAGAGCCTCCACGTGTACCACCGTTCTGGGTTGCCCAGCCGGACGTCGCCACTTCGCGCACATGGGCTGCCAGACTGCTCGTGCTGACTGCCAGCAACAACACGCCTGTTACCCATGTAGACCTAGCCTGCAGAATAGACTTAGTTGTCATACCAGCTTCCTGTTTTTATTAGTATGGAATTGCCGCTTACAACAAAATTACGCAATAAAACCTTAGATGTGACTCTAGACGATAGCTATATGCTGTATGTCGTCATACCACAATAGTCCATCTTAATTTCTTGTAAAGCAACTGCCCAAGATAAGTTTTACCGACAGCTGGTCGGCTGATGAACGAACAGAGGCGTCATCTCAAGATGCCGGATGACTAAATCATGAGACGCAAGGTAGAGGGAAGCCATGGCTATATAAATTTATAAGGTGGTAGATAAAAATATCGTAAATCAGAATAGACCAATCAGCTCTTTCTCAAAAAAATCTCAACAAAATCCTTAAATTTCAATAATTTAAAGTTAAAGACAAGCGCTTTTAAAACAATGGCACGCCCTCTGCTATACCCAGGGATATGAAGGTTGCAGCGTGTTTGCCTGCATCTCACAGACAACCCATGGAGTAGCGTAGAAATGGACAAGCAGAATTATCAGCTTCTTGAAGTAGCCAACGGCAAGCCTATCAAGATGTGGACCGAAGGCGTCCCGGTCGAAGGCGATGCCAAACAGCAACTGATGAATACAGCCAAGATGCCATTCATCTTCAAGCATCTGGCAGTAATGCCGGATGTCCACCTGGGTAAAGGCTCCACTATCGGTAGCGTTATCCCAACTGTGGGCGCCATCATCCCTGCGGCGGTGGGCGTCGACATCGGCTGCGGAATGATCGCGGCGCGTACGTCACTGATGGCTTCAGACCTGCCTGACAACCTGCAACCGCTACGCAGCTCCATCGAAAAGGCCGTTCCCCACGGCAAGACTTTTGGCCGCCGCGACCAGGGTGCCTGGCAGAACGTACCTGATATGGCCGATCATGCCTGGTCCAGCCTGGCCAAGCGTTTCAAGGCCATTACCGATAAATACCCGAAACTGGAAAAGACCAACAACCGCAACCACCTGGGTACTTTGGGTACCGGGAACCATTTTATCGAGGTCTGTCTGGACGAAGCCCAGCGGGTCTGGTTCATGCTGCACAGCGGCTCGCGTGGTGTTGGCAACGCCATTGGCAATCTGTTCATCGAGCTGGCAAAAAAAGACATGCAACAGCATATCGCCAATCTTCCTGATAAGGACTTGGCGTACTTCGAGGAGGGCAGCAAGCACTACAACGATTATGTCGAGGCTGTCGCCTGGGCGCAGGACTTTGCCAAACAGAACCGCGCCCTGATGATGCACGCAGTGATCGATGCGGCCCGAAAGGTCATCACCAAGCCGTTTGAGGCAAACCTGGAAGCGGTCAACTGCCACCATAACTACGTGCAGAAAGAACAGCATTTCGGTCAGGAGGTACTGATTACCCGCAAAGGGGCGGTATCAGCCAAGAAGGGCGAATTGGGCATCATTCCCGGCTCCATGGGTGCCAAGAGCTTTATCGTTCGCGGCCTGGGCAACGAGGAGTCATTCTGTTCCTGCAGCCATGGCGCCGGACGAACCATGAGCCGGACCAAGGCCAAGAACCTGTTTACGGTCGAGGACCAGGTACGCGCTACCGCACATGTGGAATGCCGAAAGGATGCCAACGTCATCGATGAGATCCCGATGGCCTATAAAGACATCGACCGTGTAATGGAAGCCCAGCGCAGCCTGGTGGAAGTGGTGCACACCCTGCGTCAGGTGGTATGCGTCAAAGGCTGATCAGCTTCACTGGACGAATGAAAGCAGATTGAACTGCACGACAAAAAAGGTTTTCACCATGGAAGAACTACAAGTGGACGGGTCGATCGGCGGTGGTCAGATCCTGCGTAGCGCCTTGAGCCTGTCCATGATCACGGGCCAGCCGTTCAGTATCATCAATATTCGTGCGAAGCGGAGCCGCCCTGGCCTGCTTCGCCAGCACCTGACAGCCGTGCAAGCGGCCGCCGCGATATGCGATGCAACGCTTGAGGGTGCGGAGCTGAGCTCGCTGAGCCTGCGTTTTCAGCCTGGCGCAATCAAGGGTGGTAATTATGAATTTGCCATCAGCACGGCAGGCAGCTGTGTACTTGTCCTGCAGACCGTGTTGCCCGCCCTGCTCAAGGCACCTGCTCCCAGTCGCCTGAGACTGAAAGGCGGAACGCACAATCCTGCTGCACCACCAGTCGACTTCCTGCAAAAAGCATGGCTACCGTTACTGAAACGGATGGGCGCCCATATAGAGCTGGACCTCATCCGTCATGGCTTTGCTCCTGCGGGTGGAGGTGAGATGACGGTAGTGATCCAACCCAGCAGGTTGAGTCCGTTGATATTGGAAGACCGTGGTCAATTGGTCAGCCAGCAGGCGCAAGCGCTTCTGGCGGGCCTGCCCGAGTCGATAGGCACGCGCGAGCTAAACCAAGTGGCACAACGTTTGGGCTGGTCTCAGGACAACCTGCATACCGTTCAGTTACACAGAGCGCAGGGGCCTGGAAACGTAGTGCTAATCGAGCAACAGTACGAGGCGGTTACCGAGGTGTTCGCTGCGTTCGGGCAAAGCCGCGTCAGGGCAGAACAGGTCGCCAATCATGCCATTGATGAACTGCTCGCCTTTGAGCACAGCGGTGCTGCCGTAGGCGAGCATCTGGCGGACCAGCTCTTGCTGCCCCTGTTGTTGGCGGGCAGCGGCCGTTTCACCTGCCTGCATGCGTCTGAGCATTTGCGTAGTAATGCCGAGGTCATCCAGCGGTTCTGCCCGGTCCGCATCGTGATCGAACCCTTGAGCGGTGACTGCTATCAGGTACGGTTAGAGTCACACTAGGCTCGAAACCAAAAAAGGCGCCTGACAGGCGCCTTTCTCATAAACAGGCTGCCTACTTTTGCAGCTCTTGAATTCGTTCCAGCAACGCAACCGTTTCAGGCGCGCCCATACGTTGTGCAGCTGCAAGAGGCGTTACACCGTTAGCATCCTGGGCGTTAATATTGGCGCCTTTTTCGATCAGGTATTCGGCGATTTCGGCCCGATTGAACATCGCAGCCATCATCAGTGCGGTCTTGCCATCCGGGGATACGCCTTCCACATCGGCACCCTGCTCAACCAACAGCTTTACCATTGGCAGATTGCCCTTGAAGGCTGCACCCGCAATAGGACTCTGGCCGTTATCGTTGCAGATATTCGGGTCAGCGCCATGATCGAGCAATGTACGTACCGCATCAAGCTGTCCATGGTAGCTGGCCAGCATTAGCAGTGTGTCACCTTTGCTGGTGCGTAAGTTGGGGGGCAGCCCCTTATCCAGCAGCTTGCCCAATGTGACTGCATCGCCACTGCGCGCCAAATCGAGTACTTGATGGGCGAACTCAATCGCCTGGTCTTCGGAAAGTTGTGCGTCGCGGTTTTCTTCAGTCATCTCGCTTCCTTGATATGCGGTAATAACAGTGCCGTTTATTGCGACTGCGTTCCGCCATTTTAATTCGTCCTGATGAGTGCCGGGGTGAAGAACGTATCTATCGGCTCACGCAAGGTTTTACATAAGAACCCTGCATGGCAGGGTGTGGTGTCAGACCACAGCCAAGCCATGCACGGGTAATCATCTAATAGAAAAGCGTCAGACTTCTTTCTTTTGCGTAGCCATGCCAGAGCCCAGATCAGCCCCCGTCAGAGGGTTGCTGGCCGGATCGGACGCTGTGCGCTTGACCATCTGCTCGACCACTTTCATGTCTTTGGCAGGCAGATTGACAGTAGCCAAGCCATCACCGCCATCAACAGCAGGTTGCGGGCTTTCTACGTATTCCCACTCGCCACCCTGGTTCCAAGGACCACGCATATCGCCTTCGCCCTGGGACATACTGAAGTACACGTTGGCGAATTCCGGCTTGCCTGGCAGCTTGCCCTGAGGGAAGTTGGGCTGCATGGAGTGCAGAGCTTTCTCGAAGGACTTCTGGTGAGCGATTTCGCGCGTCATCAGGAACTGTAAGGCATCTTTCACGCCTACGTCGTCAGTGAGGTTGATCAGGCGCTCATACACAATCTTCGCACGCGCTTCGGCGGCGATGTTGGAACGCAGGTCAGCAGTCGGCTCAGTGATGGTATCGATATAAGCTGCTGTCCACGGTACACCTGCAGAGTTGGTGAGCGGTGCGCCACCACCGTACAGAACCGATGTAATGTGAGAATCGTTACCCGCTCCGGTGATGCTACGGTACAACTCAGCTTCTTCTTCGATGCCTTCGGCCAGTTGGCCTTTGTTGCCCTTGTTCAACATACCGACGATGGAGCCAATGATTTCCAGGTGGCTAAGCTCTTCGGTCGCGATATCCATCAGCATATCTTTACGACCTGCATCGTCTTCGGCCAGACCCTGAGTGAAATAGCGCATCGCAGCCGCGAGTTCGCCTTGAGGACCGCCAAACTGCTCAAGCATTAGATTGGCCAGGCCCGGGTTGGGACCAGCTACACGAACGGTATACTGAAGTCGTTTGTTATGAACGAACATACAGCTCTCCTATCCAGATTTAATCACGCTGTCCTTATCCCACTACTTCCCTTTTGGTTTTGATGACACCAATGGTGTAGGAGCCTGCTTAACGACGTCATGTACAGGCTCTGTAGAAGTGGAGGCAGTTTGGCTCCAGATAGTTCAGAGTAGGCGACCGTTATCTTGAATGCTTTTATCTATCAAGCTAATTAGAAAGTCTTATTGAGTAAACGCAGCGAAGCGGCTTTAGGTCAGTGTTTTCGGAGCCTGCAAGGCGTTTCCATGTCGTTACAAGCAGGCTTTAAATGGCGCTTTTCATCCTTTAACTCTCTCTGCCGCTGGTCGGCTGAAAATCTTTTCCTGCCTCGTGGCTTACTCGTTCGAAAACAGACCTATCAGTCACTGATTGAGACAAATCTTTCACGGCTTCTTCTATTGCTGCTCCGTCTATGACTTCATCTGCCTCACCGCTCACCTTGAGAAATACGTGTCCGCTTCACCTCTCTTTTTTCACTTGCCCTACTCTAAGCCAAACCTCTCCAGATACTAATGCGACGCGCCAGAAAGCCCAGATGGCTACCTCTAAAACATTGTGCCGTGAAAACACAAACTAACGTTTCATATGAAGGAACGAAGCTGCAAACCTGAAGGCAGATTTTAGACGTTACGATTGCCAGCGAATCCTTCACTCTTTATAAGGTCCAAGCGCTTTTTGCTTCCAACCCATGAGGACGACCATGAAACGAATGACAGGGATAGCCATGACGCTGGCACTGATAAGCAGCCTGGCGCAAGGGGCGTTTGCTGCTGATGGAGATGAGCCCATCAAGGCGTTGGGTATTGGATCCAAGACCTGCCGTGACCTGCTCAGTACCTGGAGCGCTGACAAGCCGTATGCCAGTGAGTGGGTGTCGGGTTATTTCACCTTCTTCAATGAGTCCACCCGCAGTGGAATCAAGAATATTTCAGAAGGCATGGATGACGGCCTGCGCATGCAGTGGATCAGTGACTATTGCCGCAAGCGTCCGATCGATACGCTTCAGGATGCCACCGAGGCGCTGGGCAAGGAGCTGGTGGATTATCGCCAGCGCATGAACCAGTAAGCCGCCCTTCTCATGAAGCGCTCTGGCGGGTGCTTCATGGGTAAAACTGCTTGACTCGCCAGCAGCATCAGCCGACGCTCAACGTTTTCCTTTTTCTGGAGCCATCAT
This sequence comes from Pseudomonas sp. HPB0071, assembly GCF_000478505.2. Taxonomy (NCBI): domain Bacteria; kingdom Pseudomonadati; phylum Pseudomonadota; class Gammaproteobacteria; order Pseudomonadales; family Pseudomonadaceae; genus Pseudomonas; species Pseudomonas sp. HPB0071. The sequence goes on from NZ_KI517367.1 coordinate 1,443,358, forward strand.
GTCGGCCTCTGTTGAGCATCTTGCCCCGGCTGCAGTTTTTCGTCATTTCGCAGCACTTTCCGCTATTCCCCGCCCCTCTTTCCACGAGCAGGCTGTTGCCGATCACCTGATGGCATTTGCCGATCGCCATGGCCTGCAGGCCGAACGTGATGCCTTGGATAACGTCATTATCCGCAAGCCAGGTAGCGCTGGTTATGAAGATGCGCCTGTAACCATCCTGCAGGGGCATACCGATATGGTGTGCGAGAAGAACGAAGGCAACCCCATCGACTTCAACCGCGACCCTATCTCGCTGCGTATCGAAGGCGACTTGCTCAAGGCTGATGGCACTACCCTGGGCGCCGATAACGGCATTGCCGTGGCGTTCATGCTGGCATTGCTGGAAAGCCGCGACATTCCGCACCCTCCACTAGAGGCTATTTTCACGTCCCAGGAAGAGGTAGGCCTCAGAGGAGCCTCAAAACTTGATACATCCAGCCTGAAGGGTCGCTTGTTTCTTAATATCGATAGCGAAGAAGAGGGGCTGCTATTTACCAGCTGCTCGGGTGGCAATCGCAGCGATATGCGTCTTCCGATCCAGTGGAGCGACGTTCCTGCCGGCTCAAGAGCCATGAAGCTGCACGTACGCGGCCTTAAAGGGGGACATTCAGGCCTGGATATTCATACGCCACGTGGTAATGCGATTCTGTTATTGGGGCGCATCCTGAGTGATCTGCTGGCAAGACACGATGTCCGCGTTGCGCATGTACAGGGAGGCTCGGGCAAAAGTAATGCGATACCCCGCCGCGCTGAAGTCACGCTGCTTATCTCTCCAGACAACATCGACGCTTTCGACGCCACCTTGAAGACATGGTACGAACGGCTTTCACAGGAATACGTGACGGCCGACCCCGGCCTTGAACTCGCACTAGAAGCCGCGTCCATGCCGGAGCGCTGCTTTGCCAAAACCACGACCACGGCCCTTAGTGAGGCCTTGATCCTGATGCCCCAAGGTGTTCAACGCATGAGCCCGGACATAGCCGGCCTTGTAGAAACTTCCACCAATCTGGGCACGCTGGATATCGTAGGCGACGAGATAAGCCTTGGCAGTGCCAGCCGCAGTTCGCAGCCCTCACAAATGGAGGCGACCGTTGCCAAGCTCGAAGCTCTGGCACGTGTGATCGGTGCACGCTTCGAACTGCATGATGGTTATCCTGCCTGGCCCTTCCGGCCGGAATCTCCGTTACGCGATCTGTTTGTTGAACGTTTCACCACTCAATATGGCCGTGCTCCTGAAGTGGCAGGAATCCATGCGGGACTGGAGTGCGGTGTGTTCAGCGCCAAGCTGCAGGATGTTGATATGATCTCGTTCGGCCCGGACATCCGTAACGCACACTCGCCCGATGAATGCTTGAGCATTTCGTCTACCGAGCGTACATGGACGCTTTTCCTTGATCTAGTAGCGCATATCAAGCCGGGCTTCAAGGTTTCCTGACGCCCGTTGAGCCTGACCACGTATCATGGTGCCTGGCTTATTGCAGGCACCATGACATATATCAATACCTCTGCCTCACAACCTCATTAGGCTACAGCCATCGATTCGTGCCTTTGCGGCGATATCAGCGCGGTAGTCTATGCTTCTAGCAAGCCCTCCGCCGAAGGGCGCTGCTATCGTTAACACTAGCCTGATGACAACAGGGCCGCCTTTTGCAGCGGCCTGAGAATACGGTAGGAAGCCTTATGAGCCAGCCTTTATCACCTGAAACCATTGCCATTATCAAATCGACGGCGCCTGTCATCCAGGAGCATGGCGTTGCTATTACGACCCGCATGTACGAGCGCCTGTTTGTCGATCCAGAGATAAAGGCACTGTTCGACGAAGCCGCCCACAAGTCGGGCGAACAACCCAGACGCCTGGCTGCCGCCATCCTGGCCTTTGCCAAGAACGTGGACCATCTGGAAGCGATTCAGGGTGCAGTGGACAAGATCTGCGCCCGGCACGTAGCCACACACGTCAAGGCCGAACACTACCCTGCAGTTGCCAATGCCCTGCTACCAGCCATCAAGGATGTACTGGGTGATGCGGCCACTGACGAGATCCTGAATGCCTGGGGCGAAGCCTATTGGTTCCTGGCAGATATCATGATCAACCGTGAGAAAACGCTGTACGGCGAAGCCTGCTAACAGGCAGGCTCCAGCAAAAGGCCCGCGCTTGGCGGGCCTTTATTTTAGTGGACGTGCGGGCTCATATCGTCCGGGCCGTGATTTGCTCTCTCTGTAACAGGAGGCTCAGCCAGCAGGTGGGTCCCTACGCTTGCATCTAAAACCTCATGCTCCATGGTCTTTTCCTCTTCGCTCAACTGCTTGGCAGAGACAGGACTTTCCCTTCGTAGTTGATCAAGCTCATGAATAATGGGATCGAGCTGTGTACGAGGGTTACGGAACCAGTCCACTGACCAGATTCGGCGGATCCGCCAGCCCAATTGCTCCAGGACGCTTTGACGCAACCGGTCCCGGTCCCGCGCGGACTTGGCTGAGTGGTAAGCAGCCCCATCACATTCGATCCCCATCAGGTAACGCCCTGGCTGTTCAGGATCACGCACGGCCAGATCGATGAAAAAGCCTGCCACACCAACCTGCGGCTCACAGGTGTAACCGTGGCGAGACAAGGCGTCCATGACGGCAATCTCGAAGTCGCTGTCCGGGGCGCGTGCGGTTTCTTCCACGCGCGGCAGATACCCCGTCTCGGCATAGTGCAGGAAGTTACGCAGCGCGTGTACGCCACGACTCGACGTACCGGTAACGAGTACATCCGATGCCGTGAACGACGTGAAAATGTGCATACGCTTCTTGGAGCGAGTGAACAAGACGTTCAGCCGTCGCCAACCCGAGTCGCTGTTGATCGGGCCAAAGCGCTGGGGCACCTTTCCACCTGCCTCCATGGGGCCGTAGGTGAACGAGATGAAAATGACGTCTCGCTCATCCCCCTGCACGTTTTCCAGGTTCTTGACGAACAGCGGCTCGGCCAGTCCCGCATTACGCTCCCAGGCATGCTGAAGCTCCGGGTTCTGCTTGGCGCGCAGCTCCAGTAGGCGCTCGATTTGGTCAGACTGCTTGACGTTCATCGCAACCACGCCCAGGGACTCCTGTGGGCGATTGAGCAGGTGATGCTCAATCGCTGCCACAACTGCCTCGGCTTCCTCTACGTTGCGCTGCTCGACGAAACGGCCGTTGCCGATACGCTCAAACTTGACGCCAAACTCAGCCGACTCGCGATGCGGTGAGGGATAGACCACCAGGTTACCGTCATAGAAGGCCGCGTTGGAAAACGCAATCAGGCTTTCATGCCGCGAGCGGTAGTGCCAGCGCAGGCGGCGCAGCCGGAACAAGGGCATGGCCGCATCCAGGATACTTTCGGAATCCTGAGCGAGGGACAGGTCTTCATCTTCTGCATCGTCTCCCGTTCCCTGGCGTGCAAAGAAGTTGGTGGGCGGCAGCTGTTTCGGATCACCGACCACCACGAGCTGACGACCGCGGGCAATGCTGCCCAAGGACTCTTCGGGACGCATCTGCGAGGCTTCGTCCATTACCACCAGATCAAACTCCACTTCGCCCGCGGGCAGGTATTGCGCTACCGCCATCGGACTCATCATGAAGCAGGGCTTGAGTGCCTGCAGCGCCTTGACGGCACGCTGCATGAGACTGCGAATAGGCTGATGGCTGCGCTGTTTGCTGGCTTCGTGTTCCAGCAGCGCCAGTTCGGTACGCTCCTTCACCTTGCCGGAGTTGTTGCCGGCAGGCACTTCTACCTGATCGATGTCGTACGCCACCTCGTCGCGCTGAATCTGCTTGAGCGCCTGGTCGATTTCGGCAAAGCGCGCTCGAATAGCCTCCTGCTCCTTACCGGAAAACTGCCCCAGTGCTGGATTATCCTCCAGGATCTGGCAGGCCCAGCGGTCCAGCAAGCCCAGCAGGCAGCCATCGGCGCATTGATTTGCCGTCAGACGCTGCCGTTCGATGGCCACAACGGTAGACTCGAAACCAAGGTCAGCCAGCCGGCTACGTAGTCGACGGTATTCGAACCAGTGATCGAGCAGGTCTTCACGTTCGGACGCCCGGCGCAACCGTGCTTCCAGCGCCTCGAATGTCGGCTCCGTAACAGCCTGCCACCACTCGTCAGGCTCGATTTCTCCTCGCACCAGAAAGGCGTCCAGACGGTCTTCCCAGGCTGCCATGCCCTGCTGAATGACCGCAGCCTGCTCTTGCCACTCTTGGATCAGGCGTTCGGCGCCGTCCGCGTCCTCTTCGGCCAGACGTGCCATCAGATCACGCCCAACAGACAACGCCAGCAATGGCCGGGCAAGCTCGACGGTATGACGCCAGGTGTTAAGGGTGGCGCGGGCGCTTGAGGCTTGCTCCAGGGTCGGTAGCTCGCGGCCTTCCAGCACAGCCGCAAGCTGCTGGTCCTGACGCAGCTGGGCAGCGCTTTGCTGCCATGCCTCCAGGGTTTTGATCTGTGCCTGCAACCCATTGAGCGTTGGATTCTGCTCCCGAACATAGGGCAGCATCGCCTTGAGCGCCCCACCCACGCTCTTGAGCAGGCGGACCAGCACACCGTCAGCGGCCAGCAGCGGCTGTGTGCGCAGATCATGAGCATCAAAGGTAAACAGGGTTTCGAGGTCCTGCCTTAAATCCTCTACTTCTCCCAGATAGGCCAGCAGTGTATCGGCCTCACCCTGTAACGCGGCGATGTCCGCAGCGTCTGCCTTGGTCAGGTAATCCGCAATCCATACCTTGACACCAAAGCCGCGCCCGCAGGTTTCACGGACCTGACGATACCAAGCGCGCAGACGTAAGAGATCATCAACTTCTGTTTCTAGCCCTTTGAACAGTGGCCCCAGCTTTTGGGCATAGCCGGTATTCTGCGCCAGCGCCGTGCTTTCACGCTGAAACGCGACGGCCTCCACCAGCGCGTCGATGCCTTCGCCCAGCTTCACACCGGGCCGTATCAGCGTCAGCAGTTCTGCCTTGGCCGCTCGCCACTCGCCCTTGAACCAGCGCAGCAGAGACGCATCGGACAGCACGCGATGCAGATCCTCCAGACGCTGGCTATCGGGCAGGCGGCTGAACGAAAACACCTTGGACAGATGCTCACGCTGACGGCGCAGTTCGGGCAGCTGATCCGCGAGCTTGGAGAGTAGGATATCGAGCGCCTCGTCTTCATAGCTTCGCTGACGCGCCTCGACCAACTCGGCCGGCAGTGCCTGCGCCAGGAGAAGCAACGTACCCAGCTGCTCCAGTCCCTCCCGGTCGCTTATCCACTCGCCTGCCGCGCCCTGCTCTTGCAAGTGTTGCACGGCCGTATTGACCTGAGCAGCTGCCTGCATCAGGTCGCGGGTTCGCTTCATGAGGTCCAGCGCCTGTGACAGGTCCAGCTCTCCTTCCACATGCAACCGTAGCGCAGCGCAAGCCCGGTTAAGCAGCTGGCAGATATCGGCGGAACGAATGGCGTCAGGCTTGAAACGGCGCGCTAGGGCTTCCTGCCCCTTGAGCAAGGCATCGAACCGCTCCAGCCAGTCACCCAATGCTGTACAGGATGATTCATCCAGCAAGGGCAGCAATGTCCAATCCTCGTCGCCTTGCGGGAGGATCAACGCGGGAAGGCGCTCCGCCAGATCAGCCAGTGCCTGGGGCGTGAACTGCGCGAGCGCCGGTGCCCCCATCCGTTCGGCCAGTGGAGCCCTGAGCGCAGCAAAGCGGGTCAGCGCTTGCCGGGCATGCTCAAGCGACGACATAAGGCCTTCCCGCTCGGTGCCGGTCAAACGGGTGAGGCGGCAGCCAAACCAGGGATGGGTTTCCAGCCGTCCCGGCTCGCCAGCTTCCTGTGCAGTCTTGCGGTAGTAGGTGGCGTAAAAGTTGGCTTGCTCTTCCAGCTGCACACGCGAAACAGGCAAGTCATACACAGGATGCAGTTCGGAAGGCGCCACAGGCAGGCTCTCACGCAAACGGGTCGCCTGCATGAGAATCTGATGCGCCGTCATGCCAACCTGCTCGTAGGGAGCATGCAATTGCTCGACATAGCGGTTGAGCTGTCGCTTCAGACGTTCATAGTGCTCAATCTGAGCCTGTCGCTCCTTGGGCGAACGAAAGGTACCCCGTTTCTGGATTCGCTGGCGGATACTGGAGATCACCGCCTGCTTCTGGCTTTTATGGCTGTGCAGCTCCAGGCAGAAATCACCCAGCCCTGCCCGCTCCAGACGATTCTTGACTACTTCCAGCGCTGCGCGCTTTTCTGCCACAAACAGCACCTTCTTACCCTGAGCCATGGCCGCCGCGATCATATTGGTAATGGTCTGGGACTTGCCGGTGCCAGGGGGCCCTTCGATGACCAGGTTTTCACCCCGGATGACATCCACCAGCGCACTGTGCTGGGAGCTGTCCGCATCGTCGATCAGCGGATAATGCTCGTGCACCTCGGGCAGTTCATCAATTGCGTATTCAGCACTGAATCCAGCCTCGGCCAGAGGCTCCTTTTCATCCACCGAGGCGCCTGTCAGGCGCTGTACCAGCGGATGCGTCCCCAGCTGCCCTTCGCTCCAGCGCTCCGAATCAAGATCCAGATACATCATCAGCTTGCCGAATTCGAACAGGCCGAGCGAGGCAAACCGGCGCACCTGCCAGGCAGGTTTGGCCCTGAGGATCGTATCCTGTACCAGACGGAAATAGGCCTCGGGCGTTAGCTCTTCGGTGATGGAGGGCAACGCAATTCCAAAGTCCAGTTGCAACTTTTCCCTGAGCGACAGATTGGTCAGGATATCTTCGCCGGTGTACTGGATACGGTATTCGAAGGTCGCGGTTTCCGCGTTGAGCCTGCCTTTTTCCAGCTGCACGGGCACAAGCATGAGCGGCGCCAGACGCGTACTGTTGCTACCGGCTACAGATTCGTCCCACTCCAGAAAGCCAATGGCCAGATACAGGATATTCGCACCGCTTTCTTCCAGCGCGACCCGTGACTGGGCATGCAGAATCTGCAGGCGCGCCTCGAGCTCGGGCGGAAAATAAAGGCTCTGAATGGACTCATCCGAGTGCTTACGCTCCCGGATCTCCTCCAGCACGGGAGACTCTTCGATCAGGCCCCCTTCGTTTTCAAGCCGCAGAAGGCTGTCACCCACGACAGGCGCCTCGGCCAGTATCGGCATGGGAAGTTCATAGCTGGAAGCCATGCGCAATACAGCAGCCCACTCTTCTGCAGTAGGTAGTTTTTTAACTTCGCGCATTTGCCCCGTACAGGGGTCTTTTTCCAGAAAGCCATGCTGGAGCAGCAACGCTTGCGTAGGCTCAGGCACGGCCGCAAAGCGCATCGAGCGCTCGGAGAGCAGCATCTCGAACAACTGGTCCGGAAGCTCGTCGATCACGCGAACGAAACGCTTGCTCCGCGCATGGGAAAAATTGAGCAGCCGGTTACGGGCGCTGAGATCGAGCAGACGGCTTCGCAGCCGCTCGAGATTGGAGAGATGGCTGACGGATGAGCCTGTAGTGTCGTCCACGAACAACGTCCTCAAAACAGCAGACCGACAGCCAGGCTGTCGGTATTCAAATCAACGGTCATCAATAGATAAGTCAGTCTGTCGGTGAAAAGATGAAGAACAGAAAACACTGACCGTAATGGCGAGCGCCATACACTGTGCGCTTTAAAGCGCCTTGATCCGCAATGTATCGATAAACATCAGATACTGTACATAAATACACCTGAAAAGCACGCGATATCCGGAAAAGTTCTGCTTAAAGCATGGCAATTTCTTGGGACATGGTCGGACATGGCCTTATCCGTGTAGCCTAACGATGCATTTCTGCCTGCAACAAAGCCGTAGAGCGGCTCCAACAAGCCCTGTGCATATCACCGGTGCATAACGACTGCCATGAATAACTTGTCTGCCACCCGATTCGAATCCCTTCGCCTTGCCAACGGCCTGACCGTCATTCTGGGACAGGTGCCTCGACTCAAACGGGCCTCGGCCGCCATTCGGGTCGCCGCAGGAAGTCATGATGTGGATAGCGCATGGCCCGGGCTTGCACATTTCCTTGAGCACCTTCTTTTCCTGGGCACGCAGGCCTATCCCGCTGATGAAGGCCTGATGGCTTACGTGCAACGCCATGCCGGGCAGGTCAATGCCAGTACACGGGAACGCACCACGGACTTTTTTTTCGAGGTGCCACCTGCCGCGCTGGAAGGCGGAGTTGCCCGTCTGTGTGACATGCTCGTCCACCCGCGTCTTGCCCACGAAGATCAACGCCGCGAGCGCGAGGTTATCCATGCCGAGTTTATTGCCTGGTCAAGGGATACCCGCACGCACCGCCTGACGTGGCAGATGCACCCATTGTCGCGCCGCCATCCTGTCACAGCATTCCATGCGGGCAACCGCTACAGCCTGCTCGTGCCCAACCTGCGTTTTCAAGCAGCACTGAAAGGCTTCCACGAGCGTTTCTATCAAGCCGGACAGATGACGCTGGTCTTGGTCGGACCACAGCCCCTGAATGAACTACGCCAGCTGGCAGACCGTTACGGCGCTAGCTTCAATGCGGGGGAGCGTATCGAGCCATTATCGCCCCCTGCGCTTCTTCCTCCAGAACGCATCGCACCGGTAGAGCCTCCGGATACAGAGACGCTCAGTTTGCTGTTCGCCTTGGAAGACCTGCCCGCTGATAGTCGTGAGGCCATTGATTGTCTGTCCATCTGGACGCACACCGAACATACCGGCGGCCTGATAAGCACCTTGCGAAAGAAAGGATGGGTCAAGACGCTGACGCTGGAGCCGCTCTATCACTTCAGGCAGCAGGCGGTACTCGCTGTTGAAATAGCCTTGACCGAGGCAGGCATTAAAGCGTCATCACAGATAGCTCATGCCTTTTTCGACTGGCTGACGTTCCTGGAACGCCAGCCTGATCTGACTGAGCTACAGGCGGAGTACACGCGCCTCGCGCAGCGAACACGTGCTACCAGCGCCGCATTGCCACTGGCCCGGTCACTTCTCGACGACGGGTTGAAAGCACCGGGCCTATCAAGCGCTGGCGTGACTGCCTTGCGACACCTGCTCGGGCATTTGAAGCCTGAACACAATTTGCTTCCTGCTCCAGGCGCATGCGAGCGTCAGCAAGCGCCAGCCCTGAACTGGACGCTTCCACCGCTCAACCCATTCCTCGTGCCTGCGCAGATCGAGACGGGAGCAGATTCCGTTTCGCTACCCGCCCTTCAGAGTATTCAGGAAGCGGCTGCCGGCCTGGGTGAAGGTGCACTGTATATCCGCTGGCACTTTCTGGAACCGGCCGCGTATCAACCGGCTCTCGTCCGCACACTCAACCACGCACTAAAAGCTATCAGCCATCAGGCACGCCAGGCAGGTGTTGAGGCTTCCCTCAGCACGCTTGGCCAGCAATGGCAGCTTAGGCTGACCGGCTTGAGTGAGGCGATTCCAGCTGTACTCAATGCGCTCATCCCTATTCTCCATAGGCCCAGCCACGAAGCTTGGCAAGCCTTCAGCCAGCCGCCCGCTGAGCCGAACAGCATGCCTATCAGGCAGCTCATAAGCCGGCTCACCGATCTGATGGCGGAGCCTCCTCAGACCCAGACGGATCAGGCAGGTCAGGAAATGGAAGGCCCCACCCAGCTTGCTGGACAATGGTCTGTTGCACGGTGGGATAGCTTATCTATCGGCTTTTCGAAGATGGAGCTAAACTCGCTTCGCCATTGCTTGCTGGACTTGCCCGGAGTACCTGCACAGCGCCCCCCAGTCCCGCCGAGCCGTAGTGGTCGATGGTGGCACACCGTTCCCGGGCACTCGTCTGAACATGCCGTTCTGCTGGCCTGTCCGGCACCGCCCCATGACATCCGGCAGGAGGCCGCCTGGCGGTTCCTTGGCCACCTCGTGCAACCGCGCTTTTACCAGCGCATGCGTGTGGAGCTGCAGCTGGGGTATGCGGTATTTTCCAGTGTCCGTCAGATCGCGGGACGGTCAACGCTCGTGTTTGGCATCCAGTCTCCAACGGTGACGACCGCAGACATCCTTAATTATATCGAGGCGTTTCTTGCCCGGTTACCGACCGACATCGCTGCACTGACCCATGAGCCATTCGAGCAGCAGCAAAAGGTCCTTGCCGATCAGTTCCTACCTAGTGCACTCGACACCCGCCAGCTGGGTGAAGAGCTATGGAGCGCCCATCAGGGAGGTTATCCGCTGACCTATCTCGATGACCTTCGCAAAGCGATCCTGGCTCTACACCCTGACGACCTTCAGCACGCTCTGCATGCCTTACACAGCGCCTACCACGGCTGGACCTGTTTAGCCAACCATGTCTCGACAGAAACACATTGGCGAACCCTGTAACTATACGTCGCACCATATCAGGGTAAACTAGCTTAAGTGCGTTTCAGGATGTGTTTATCCTGAACGTATGCAAGGTATTTTGTACTAAGTAAATCGGACCTTTCCGATATCACTTTGAGGGGTATTCATTATGTGGACTAAACCTGCTTATACCGATCTGCGCATTGGCTTCGAAGTCACCATGTACTTCGCTAACCGTTGATTGCGTGATCCAGCGCCCCGGTTATCCGGGGCGTTCCTTTTCTAGCCACCTTAGAAGTGGGTCATGCCTACCGCGAGGCCTGTTCGGCGCAGCCGGACCGCCAACAGGTGCTTCTCCTGAATGTCCCTCGCCGCTCGTGACAAGTTCTAAGTTGGCCGCATTTCATAGATAAATCATGTATATCCAGATTCTTGGCTCCGCTGCAGGCGGCGGCTTTCCCCAGTGGAACTGCAACTGTCCCAACTGCCGTGGTGTTCGTGACGGCAGTCTTCGTGCGCAACCTCGCACCCAGTCGTCCATAGCCCTGTCCGATGACGGCGTAAATTGGGTGCTGTGCAACGCCTCACCGGATATCCGCGCGCAGCTGCAGAGTTTCGCCCCCATGCAGCCGGGCCGTGCGCTACGGGATACCGGCATCGGCGCGATCATTCTGCTCGATAGCCAGATCGACCACACTACCGGCCTGCTCAGCCTGCGCGAGGGCTGCCCCCACGAGGTCTGGTGTACCGATATGGTTCATCAGGATCTCACGACTGGCTTCCCGTTGTTCAACATGCTGGAACACTGGAACGGTGGCCTGCGCTGGAACCGTATCGAGCTGGAAGACAGCTTCGTTATTCCGGCATGCCCGAACCTGCGCTTCACGCCTCTACCGCTGCGTAGCGCTGCACCGCCCTATTCGCCGCACCGCTTCGATCCGCATCCCGGTGACAACATCGGGCTGATCGTTGAAGATCTGCTTACGGGCGGCAAGCTGTTCTATGCGCCAGGCCTGGGTCAGGTGGATAACGCCCTGCTGGCCAAAATGGCCGAAGCCGACTGTCTGCTGGTCGATGGAACCCTATGGGAAGACGATGAAATGCAGCGCCGTGGCGTTGGCACCCGCACCGGCCGCGAGATGGGCCATCTGGCTCAGAACGGCCCCGGCGGCATGCTTGAGGTCCTCGACCAGCTGACCTCGCCACGCAAGGTGCTCATCCACATCAACAACACCAATCCGATTCTGGATGAGGACTCGCCCGAGCGCGCAGAAGTCGAGCGACGCGGCGTCGAAGTCGCCTGGGATGGCATGAGCATCGAGCTGTGATCCGCGTGCATCCGGTCATTTTATCTACCGAGGAGGCCAGACATGCCACACGCCCTCACCCCTGAAGAGTTCGAACAGGCCCTGCGCGCCAAGGGCGCGTATTACCACATCTATCATCCCTATCACGTCGCCATGTATGAAGGCCGTGCGACACGCGAGCAGATCCAGGGTTGGGTGGCCAACCGCTTCTACTATCAGGTAAACATTCCTCTGAAAGACGCCGCCATCATGGCGAACTGTCCGGACCGCGAGATTCGCCGCGAGTGGGTTCAGCGTATTCTTGACCATGACGGTGCTCCTGGAACGGAAGGTGGAATCGAGGCTTGGCTACGCCTGGCTGAAGCAACAGGACTCGACCGTGAGCAGGTTCTCTCGCAAGAACTGGTGCTCCCTGGCGTACGCTTCGCGGTAGACGCCTACGTCAACTTTGCGCGCCGCGCCTCCTGGCAGGAAGCAGCCAGCAGCTCGTTGACCGAACTTTTTGCTCCGCAGATTCACCAATCGCGTCTGGATAGCTGGCCCCAGCATTACCCTTGGATCGACCCAGCCGGCTATGAATACTTTCGCACACGCCTTGGTCAGGCACGCCGCGATGTGGAGCATGGCCTGCACATCACCCTCCAGCACTACACCACTTATGATGCCCAGCAGCGCATGCTTGAAATCCTGCAATTCAAGCTCGATATCCTCTGGAGCATGCTGGATGCCATGAGCATGGCCTACGAGCTGAAACGGCCGCCCTACCACACCGTAACCGACCAGCGCGTCTGGCATAAAGGAATTCAACTATGAGCTTTGACCGCACCCAGGTGCCGCGCTGGCGCCCGGGCTATCGCTTCCAGTTCGAGCCCGCACAGAACGGTTTTGTCCTGCTCTATCCGGAAGGGATGATCAAGCTGAATGAAAGCGCTGCCGCCATTGGCGAACTCATAGACGGCCAGCGTGACGTGGCCGCCATCATTGATGCGTTGAACGAACGCTTCCCAGGCGTCCCGGAACTCGGTGACGATGTGGAGCAGTTCATGGAGGTTGCTCGTGCAGAGCACTGGATCCAACTCGGCTAACCTGCCTGAGCAGCCTGCGGTAGGACTGCCCTTGTGGCTCCTTGCAGAACTGACCTACCGCTGTCCCCTGCAGTGCCCCTACTGCTCCAACCCCCTGGACTTTGCGGCTCAAGGCAAGGAGCTGACCACCGAACAGTGGTTCACCGTCATGCAGCAGGCCCGGCAGATGGGCGCAGCACAGCTGGGCTTTTCCGGCGGCGAGCCTCTGGTACGCCAGGATCTGGCCGAACTGATCGGCGAGGCTCGCAGGCTGGGGTACTACACCAACCTGATCACTTCCGGCATCGGCCTTACCGAGCAGAAGATCGCTACCTTTCGCGACGCCGGGCTCGATCATATTCAGATTAGCTTTCAGGCCAGCGACGAAGAGGTAAACAACCTGCTCGCCGGTTCCAAAAAGGCCTTTGCCCAGAAGCTGGAGATGGCCCGCGCGGTAAAAGCCCATGGCTACCCCATGGTGCTCAACTTTGTCACGCATCGGCACAATATCGATAAGATCGACCGTATTATCGAGCTGTGTATCGCCTTGGAAGCGGATTTCGTCGAGCTTGCGACGTGCCAGTTCTATGGTTGGGCGCAGCTCAATCGGGTCGGCCTGTTACCCACTAAAGAGCAACTGGTACGCGCCGAACGCATCACCAACGAATACCGCGCCAAGCTCGAAGCCGAAGGCCATCCCTGCAAGCTGATCTTCGTGACGCCGGACTATTATGAAGAACGTCCCAAGGCCTGCATGAACGGTTGGGGCAGTATCTTCCTTACCGTCACGCCGGATGGTACCGCATTGCCCTGCCACGGCGCTCGCCAGCTGCCGATCCAGTTTCCGAATGTGAAGGATCATAGCCTTCAGTACATCTGGTATGACTCCTTTGGCTTCAATCATTTCCGCGGTTATGACTGGATGCCAGAACCCTGCCGCAGCTGCGATGAAAAGGAAAAGGATTTTGGTGGCTGCCGCTGCCAGGCCTTCATGCTGACCGGTGATGCCGCCAATGCTGATCCAGTGTGCAGCAAATCCCCTCATCACGACGTGATCCTCAACGCCCGTACCGAAGCGGAGCATGCCACTCAAAGCATTGAGCAGCTAAGCTTTCGTAATGAGCGGAACTCCAGGCTTATCGCCAAAGCCTGAGTCTTACATAGCAACGGAGAAGCACCATGGCTTACCAGCACCCTGCTTCTACAGACACAGACGGCACCTTTACCGCTCAACAGGCCGTCGCGGCAGGCATCGATTTTGCCGAGCTACAGGCATCGGCACTGGGGCTTTTCTGGAATCAGTATGATCCTGCTGACGGCGCCTGCCGTCTATGGCGCTGGCATGATGGCAAACCGCACTGCCTGACGCCGGATGGCTACAGTGCACGCAGCCGCGTTTATGAGTACGGAGGCGGCGCGTTTTGCCTGACCGAGTCAGAGGCCGTCTTCGTCAACGACTCGGATCAACAGCTTTACCGTCAACCACTCGATGGCAGCCAACCTGTGGCATTGACCCAGGGTAAACGCCGCTATGGTGATCTGCACTATGCAGCCAACCTCATCATGGCGGTGGAAGAAGCCCATGAGGACGAGGCCGTCATTCACCGGCTTGTCGCTATTTCCCTCGCAGACAGCCACCGTCAGGTCTTGGCCGAGGGTGCTGACTTCTACGCCTCGCCTACGTTGAGCCCCAGCGGCAAGCGCCTGGCCTGGATCGAGTGGAGTCGCCCACACCAACCATGGACCTCTACCCGCCTCATGTGCGCCGAACGCTTGGACAATAGGCAATGGGAGGCGCCGGTCTGCATTGCAGGCAGCGATCCGGAATCGATTCAACAGCCCCGTTTTGATGAACAGGACCAGCTCTACTGCCTGTCCGACCGTGACGGCTGGTGGCAACCGTGGGGAGAGTGCACATCAGGTGTCAGCAGGCTTACTGCCATCAAAGCCGATCATGCAGCAGCGCCCTTTCAACTAGGCGGCAGAAGTTGGTATAGCCTGGGTGGCGAGCGCTATATAGCCACTTGGTTCGAGGAAGGCTTCGGCCACCTGGGCAGACGCGAGGCCGATGGTCGAGTGCTGCGCTTCGCGGAAGACTTCACCCGCTTTCGCAGCCTGGCCCTGCATGATGGATACATCTATTGCATTGCCGCAGCGCCCAATCGTCCCTCGTGCATCCTTGAGATCAACGGGCAGAATGGCAACATCGAGATTCTGGCGGGCGGTATTGCGCCATTGCCTAACGAGCGCATCAGTCAACCCAAGGCCCTGCGTTACCCCAGCGGCGATGGCGAAGCGCACGGCTTTTTCTACCCGGCCATGACAGGAGAGGCCAAGCCCCCCCTGGTAGTATTCATTCATGGCGGCCCTACGTCTGCCTGCTATCCCGTCTTCGATCCCCGTATCCAGTACTGGACACAACGCGGCTTTGCCGTTGCCGATCTCAATTACAGAGGCAGCACCGGCTACGGACGGGAGTACCGCAACGCGCTTCACCTGCGCTGGGGTGAGGCCGATGTCGAAGATGCCTGCGCTGTAGTGGATTATCTGGCCGAGCAAGAATTGATCGAACCGGCCCACGCCTTTATCCGAGGTGGCAGCGCAGGTGGCTATACGGCCTTATGCGCGCTGGCGTTCCAGACTGTGTTTTGCGGCGGCGCCAGCCTGTACGGCGTAACGGATCCGGCCGCCCTGGCTCGCGTGACCCACAAATTCGAAGCCGACTATCTGGACTGGCTCATTGGCGACCCCAAGAAGGATCTGGAGCGTTACCGGGCGCGGACGCCTCTCCTGCATGCCGACACGATCGATGTCCCGGTCATCTTCTTCCAGGGTGAGCTGGACGCCGTCGTTGTCCCGGAGCAGACACGGGCCATGCTTCATGCACTCAAAGATCGCGGCATTCGTGCCGAAGGCTATTTCTACCCCAACGAACGCCATGGCTTCAGGCAGGCCAAGAACCAGGCCCATGCCCTTGAACACGAATGGCTGTTCTACCGCAGTGTGATCGATCAGAACGCCTGATACAGGCGGCTTTCGGCGTTTCGCTGCCGGAAGCCGCCTCCTTGACGCTTGCAGCACACCAACCGACGACGGTATAAACCACTCGTCTCTTGGACGAGGTCAGGCTCTTGCGCCTAAGTGCCAGTAGCGATACATCTTGCCTCGAGCGTGCCATATTCTTGCACAGGTCACATGAGGAACCCCGCGATGGAACCGCAAGTCCGCCCTGCTCCCACCCTCACCGATTACCTCTACGCCTCCCCTGTCAAAAACGAGCTTGATGAGAGCCTTGATGTTGTCGAACGCCTGTTGACCCGCTCTGAGAACCGAATTGCGGAGTTGATCGAACTGGGCAATATGAGCAGCGACCTCAAGCTGATTCATATCCAGAACATCGAATCGATGATTACGGCCGCCGTGCGGCAGACGGAAGACTCATCCAACCACATGCGAGCTCATGAGGTCATTGAATTCTGTCAGCACCTTCGAGGCACCTTGCGCCCGAGTTGAAGAGGTACGCCTCTCATGTGCCAACCATGCAACATACCGATGTGAGAGTTCGCCCGGTTTTGCAATAAAGTTGGCATCCAGGGCTTCACAGATGAACTTACCCGATATGATTTGGGCGGTTGATTATCCTCTGTGAGAGCCAAGGAATGGACTCCCTGCATAGCCGTACCGCATCTTGTCTTGCTGTTTCCCTGCTGGTGGTTGCCGCCTGGTTTCTAGGACACGAAACCCAGGCGCAACCTTCACCCACGCTTACCACTAACCTGTCTGCCTACCCCAACGCACCTGCTGCACTGCCCAGCTCCGCCACACAGGCCGAACTTTCCGTTCGCCCCTGGAGACCTGCCAGCGCCAATATGCATCAGCGCCCGCAACGCTGGATTTTTTAACGCATATCACACGTTCCTGCAGGTCGTGCCCGGCCTGCAAAGACCTTGTCTTACACAACATCCGCCGCTTCACGTGTCGTATGAGCACGCGTTACGAAATAAAGCACCACGCCGACCCCGAGCAGAATGCCGGCACGCAGCCAGGTCTCCGCGCTCTGCTGACTCAAAAGCACCAGACACGACACGATCGCCAGCAACGGCACCAGCGTAGGGGTCCGGAAATGCGGCTGATCGACCTTGTCGCGGCGCAGCACCAAAACGGCCACGTTCGTACTCATGAATACAAAAAGCAGTAGTAGCACAACCGTCTCGGCCAGAGCCGACAACGTCCCTGTAACAGTCAACGCCATGGCTACAAGCGTTGTGGCAATAATCGCCACCCAGGGCGTACGCCGACGCGGCAGTACACGCCCCAGCACTGGGGGCAGCAGACCCTCCTCGGCCATGCCATAAGCTAGACGGCTTGCCATGATCATGGTCAGCAATGCGCCATTGGAAACCGCCAGCAAGGCCGCCACGGCAAACAGTTGCGGTGGTATGCCGTAGCCGGTTGCCCGAACCACGTCCAGCAACGGCGCAGAAGACTCCACCAGTTGTGCAGGTGACAAAACGATGGAAGCCGCCAGCCCCACCAGAACATATATTACGCCCGCGATCAGCAGCGCACCGAACAAGGTCCTTGGGTAAATACGTCTTACATCTTTCACTTCTTCGGCAATGTTGGCCGACACTTCAAACCCTACAAACGAATAGAAGGCGAGCAGCGCAGCGCCCAATACCGCCAGCGGTGGAGAAGTCCCCTCGGCAAATTGAAGAACCCGAGCCGGCTCACCCTGCCCATGACTTACATACAACACGGCCAGAATAACGACCAATAAAAGCCCCGACAGCTCGATCAGCGTCATGACCAGATTGGCATTAAGCGATTCCTTGATCCCACGCGCATTAAGCAGAGCCACTAGCGTTAAAAAGACCAGTGCTGTCATCGTGGGCGAAACGTGAATAAACGCCCCGAGATAATCACCCGCAAAGGCCAGGGAAAGGCCGGCAGCACTCGTGACACCGGCAGCCAACATCGAAAAACCCACTAGAAAGGACACAAGGGGATGCTTGAAGGCCCGTGCAGCAAACACCGCAGCACCTCCAGCTTTTGGATATTTGGTGACGAGCTCTGCATACGAGGCCGCCGTCAACATAGCAAATCCCATTGCCACTACCAGAGGCACCCAGATGGCTCCGCCTACCTCACCTGCAATCTTCCCCGCCAGTGCATACACCCCGGCCCCAAGCACATCCCCGAGGATGAATAACAGCAGCAAAGGACCTGTAATCGCGCGGCGCAGTTTTGTATCGGGCTCGGGTGAAGACGTCGACATATGTAATCTTCCTATGAATGTCAGGCTCTGACAGGTGAATTGGCAAGTCCGGGTCAGAACAGGACATTCACTGCACGCCGCTGTAACCCTTCCGTCTAACCAAGCCTCTACTGGCAATACGTGTTGAAGCTTCATTCATCGACCGCATGACGTTGCTGTCGGTTCGATATCCTGTCGATATATCCATTAGGACGCTATTGGTTTTCGGAACCAAGTAAGGATGAGCGTTATCAGCTTAGTAACGTCAAACAGACCTCATCCAACTTGTTATCTATTTAGTGGAGAACGCACATGTCAGCTTCCAAGGTTGCCCTGGTCGTTGGGGCAAGCGGCATCATCGGTAATGCCGTTGTTGAAACTCTGGCCGAAAATCCTGAATGGCGGGTCCGCGCCGTCCGTCGTACCTTCGTACCGAACGTTGAAACCATTGATCTTGATCTGACTGACGCCAACGCTACGGCCCAGGCGCTGAGCCAGGCGGGGGATACAACTCATGTCTTTTATGCAGCGTTACGCCCTGATAGCAGCCTGGCCAAGGAAGCCGACATTAATGGCGCCATGCTGCGCAATGTACTGGACGGCCTGAAGTCTGCCGGCGCTAAGCTCCAACGTGTCGTTCACTACCAGGGGGCCAAGGTTTACGGCGTGCACCTGGGTCCAACAGCGGCGCCTTTTTATGAGGACGACCCGCGCCACCTTTCGCCTAATTTTTATTACACCCAGGAAGACCTGCTGCGCGAGCGCGCCGCCCAGGGAGAATTCGAGTGGTCTATCCTGCGCCCTGATGTGGTGGTGGGTGATATTGCAGGCAACCCCATGAACATCGCGCTGGTCATTGGGGCCTTCGCAGCCCTGAGTAAACAAGCCGGTGTGCCCTTGCGCTTTCCGGGCTCGATGAAAGCTTATCGTGAGGTGCTGGCCCAGTTGACCGATGCGCGCTGGCTGGCACGAGCCAGTATATGGGCGGCGCTGGACCCGGCCGCTCGCAACGAAGCGTTCAACCTGGTCGGCGAGCCGTTCCGCTGGGAGCGGCTCTGGCACAAGATTGGTAAAGCTCTGGATATGGACGTCGCCGATCCGCAGCCTTTCTCACTGGCAACACAGATGCCGAGCAAGGCTGACGACTGGCAAAAACTGGCTGAGCAGCACCAGCTGGAATCCGTACCGTATGAGAAGCTTGTAGGCTGGAAGTTTGGCGATTTTGTCTTCAACACCGAGTTCGACATGATCTCGGATATGGGCAAGATTCGTCGTGCAGGCTTTACAGAAGCGGTCAGCACCGAAGATTGCCTGATAGGCGCAATCAAGCGCCTACAGGAAAAGAAATATATACCTTGAGTCATAGGTCTCGCCCAGGGCTTTCCTTGGGCGAGCCTTCCCCCTGCTACTGAGCCGAGGCGTGCATTGCCTTGTCCGGTGAAGTCCGCAATGCCGGTGACAAGGACTGAACTGCTTTCCAGGCAGCCTGCTGCAACTCTCCTGCGTTCGCCTTTTCCAGCCGCTTGGACTCTGCTGCACTAGGCTGGGGCGGCATCTGACCGTAGATCAGCGAATAAAACACCGAAGCGCCTATATACGAGCCGGTGAAGGAAGGATGGCTACCGTCAGGCAGGAACAGCGACGGTTGAGGCTTTTCCGCCAAAGCAGTCTGCCAGGCCTGCCCCACTGGCGCCAACAGCGCACCCAGCTCATTGGCCAGTGTCGTGTACGCCTTATCCAGCTTAGCCTGCATCGCCGGGTCATTCTGGCGAGCCCACGTCAGGTACAGGATTGTCTTGGCACCGTTCTTTTTGACCTCAGCATCGATCAGCCGGGCATACTTGTACATGAAGTCTGGATTCTTGACCGGCAACATGCTGTGCTCCTGCAAGACGACGTAGTCCCACTTCTGCTCCTGCAATGCCTGCTGAACGTCCTTTTTCGTCCAATGCTGCTCAAGCGATGCGCCCGAGAAAGCCAGCGTCTTGGTCTCGATCGGACGGGCCTGCTTGCCTTGCCTGGACATCTCACTCAGTACGGCTGGCAAGTCATTGACATAGGTATAGCTGTTACCTACAAACAGAATTCTGATTGGATCCGACTGGCTCTGCTGAGCCTGAGCATATGCCGCACCTGCCAGAAACATAAGGAAGAGCATCGTGATCTGTCGAATGCTGATTCGCATGCGTGTCCTCTCTGCGCATTAAAAATGAAACGCCTCGAGGCAACTGATGCCACCGAGGCCTTCACTCTGACAGGCATTACCCTGCTTTTGTTAGCCTGTAACCGTGCGTTACCTCGCACAACACAAACGTTTATGAAAGCAGGCGTGTTTTTAAGTCCCTCAACAGGTGAGTAAAAGCCCTCGTCAAGCATGCCGTTTAAATAAACTATTTTTAATTCAAAAACAAAAAGAGGTGCCTTGAAAAACTATGCAAGGCACCTCTTTTGATCAGAAAATATCAAATAAAATTAAATCAACAATTACATCTGACCATCAAATAGATTAAATAACTCTATTAATTATCATTGCAACCAGAACCCGAAACCTGATACTCCATTACATGAACTTTGTCATTATGGTCTTCATATGTCATGCGTACAGGACGGACACCGCAGAAACTGGTGATATCGGGACTGTCGATGACACGTTTGATATCCAGGTGGTCTGAATACGTGTAATGCTCGACAACAGGCGTGCTGGCGGCATCGGAGGGGATTTTGTCAGCTAATACGGAACTGCTGGCAAGGACAAGGGCAGCTACAATCAAACTTTTCATTTTCATCTCGCTTCCAACTATAAAGTTACCTTCTCCCTGATAAACAAGCAGGCGAATACCTACTTATAAACAGGTCCGGGGTTTGTTCTTTAATTATCGGAACGGGGCAGCACAGGGAGATGACGTAATGATTACAGAAAAGTCATTGTAGATATAATGCCCAGTGGACAAATGAATATTGCCTAATAAGTAACGAATAGTCTTTAAGTGCCAATACCGTTTAAACACCCTTTCAAATTGAGAAACAGTTCATTCTTTAAAGGTGCTAAAGGGCAATTTGGGGCAAGCTCATGAAGCCCTAGTCGTCCTTGCCCGGACATACACGGGAGTCGCCGTTGCCTCTCTGCTGACTGATAGCCGCAACGGCACCCTCGCTCTAACCTTTTGACTTGCGTGGATCGGCGCTACGAGGATAGGTACGCTCCTCCTCAAGGGTGCCATCCACCTTGTGAATTTTGACTGACGCCTTCTTTCCCTCAAAAAACTCATGCATCTGCTCTACGAGCTGCGCCTTAGTCTCAGCGCTTTTGGAGGCACGGGCTGCGCCTTCCTTTTTCAGCTCCCAGCCCTTGTCGCCTTTAGTGACGTGATAGTTATCCATTGCTTTCTCCTGGTCTAGAAATACGCCTTTAGAAGACGCTCCTGTTAAGGACTGCTACGGCCTGAACAAAGTTTGCTAACACCTTGCCATTATCGGACCTAAACGAAAGCGCCTTTCCAGGCGCTTTTACCAAGGCAATCGCCCATCCATAAAAAAACGTTAGTTTTTAAGCAATTAAATGAAAAAGAGGGGTTGACACAGGGCTTTGGAGAAAGAATAATGCGCGCCTCGGATGGCTACGTAGCTCAGCTGGTTAGAGCATAGCATTCATAATGCTGGGGTCCGGGGTTCAAGTCCCTGCGTAGCCACCACCTATTTCTAGGGTCTAGCTTCGGCTAGACCCTTTTTTATTGCCTGCGAAAAATTTCCATAAAAAAGCCCGCTACATTGCGGGCCTTTTTAAGCCTTTGCCACTTAAGCGCCTGTAGCTCCTACTGCACGCAGGTTAGCTACAGGCCTGGCCTTTACCGCCCGCAAATCCTTGAGGAACTTGTCACGCCAGGAGGCCAGATCATTCTTGCGGATAATCCGCATCATGTCCTCATAGCGATCCTTACGCTCCTGTAGCGGCATACTAATGGCGCGATCAAGGGCTTCGGCCATGCCCACCACATCGTAAGGATTCACAATAAGCGCCGAGTTGAGCTCACGGGCTGCCCCTGCAAAACGCGAGAGTACCAATACGCCAGGATCTTCTGGATCCTGCGCAGCCACATATTCTTTGGCTACCAGATTCATACCATCTCGCAGCGGCGTTACCAGACCAATATCTGCAGAGCGGAACAGCCCCATGACGGTACGGCGGTCATAGCTCTTGTTCAGATAACGAATCGGTGTCCAATCCAGCTCGGAGAAGCGACCATTGATATGGCCCGCCTGGGACTCAAGCTGTTGACGAATATGCTGATAGGTTTTCACATCGGAGCGAGAAGTCGGTGCGATCTGAACAAACTGCACCCGCTTGCGGTGCTCAGGAAATCGCTCTAGCAGCTTTTCATAAGCGCAAAAGCGTTCCACCAGCCCTTTTGAGTAATCAAGACGGTCCACGCTGACAATCGTCTTATAAGGCACACCTTCGATACTGCGCGAGATGAAGTTACGGCGTGCGCGGTAGGATTCGGCCTGCTTGATAATATCGTCCGGTACAGTACCGATCGGATAGACCTCGGCACGGAAGTTATGGCCATACGCCGTAAGGCTGCCATCGCTCTCCAGCACGCCACGAACTTCGCGTGTAATGTAATCCTGGAATGCCAGCTTGTCCGTTTCCGTCTGAAAGCCCACCACATCATAGAAGCACAACGTCTTGAGCAGCTCATTGTGTGGCGGAATGGCTGTCAGGATTTCAGGCGCCGGGAACGGTGTGTGCAGGAAGAACCCGATACGGTTGCGGATACCGATCATCTGACAGGCTTCCGCAAAGGGAATCAGGTGGTAATCATGCACCCAAATGATATCGTCAGGCTTTAACAGAGGCTTGAGACGCTCTGCCATAGCTGCGTTGACGCGACGGTAACCATCGTACTCTTCCCGGCTGTAGCGCGAGAGATCGACACGATAGTGAAAAACCGGCCACAGCGTTGCATTGGCAAAGCCGCGGTAATACTGATCATAGTCACGCTTGTTGAGCGCGAAGGTATGATAGGTGATGTTATCGTGTGTCTCGTTCTTGCCGGGCGGCACTTCCTCATTGGAAACATCGCCATTCCAGCCCAGCCAGATACCGCCTGACTGCCGCAATGCGTCGAGCACGCCTACTGCCAATCCTCCCGACGGAGCCTTTCCCGGTTCAATGGGTGCTACACGGTTAGAAACTACCACCAAACGGCTCATCTTCAATCCTCTTGTTCTACGCGTGCGTTACCGGCTTGTTCTGCCAGGCCGCACAGCCAATCGGCCACAGCTTCGACCGACTCCAGTCGTTGCTGCGCCACAGTCGAGCCTTCTCCGATTTTGATGGAAAGGCCTCCCATTTCATTGATGACTTCAAAGCCAGCCTCGTCGGTCAGGTCGTCACCGAGAAAGACAGGGACTCGTCCATCGAAGGGTGCCTCACGCATGAAGGTACGTATCACCGCGCCCTTGCTCGCGCCTTTAGGCTTAAGTTCAAACACGCTTTTGCCGGGCTGTAACGTCAGCTGCTGTGGATAACGCTCAACCAGAGTTTCGGCAATCCGCCGCGCTTCATCTTCCAGCTCAGGCGCCTGACGATAATGCAGCGCAAACGCCATGCCTTTGCTTTCCAGATAGAGTGTAGGATGCGATTCAATGGCAGCGCCAAGCTCTGCGCCTACGCGCGTTAGCAGATCAGCGTCGAGCGCCAGACGATGCATCTGGCCTGAATAATCGCGGCGCTCGGCACCATGAATGCCTCCGGCTGGCAATTGCAACGGCTTGACCAGATGGTCAATATCATCGATTCGGCGTCCAGACACTACCGCGACAGGAATGCCTGCCTGGGTAAGCGTATGAATTGAAGAAAGCGTTTTTTCAGGAATAAAAACCTGCTCCGGGCGGGGCTGTAGGGCAGCAAGCGTTCCGTCCAAGTCGAGAAAAAAAGCGCAGCGCTGAAGAGGTACGGGTAATTCGATCTCTGAATTCATCATGTACGCTCTGACTGTGAATTTTCATCATCGTTCGAAGGGTTTTCGACAACTCCTTGGCAGATCGAGCATAGGCGAATAAAAGGAATCCCGTCGCCTAAATGGGGTCACACCAACATGACCCGACTGTATGGGATAGCCGAATCTCTTGAGGAGACGCTTATGAAAAAGCCTGATATGAACCGAGACCCTCTGCCCATCGACGATAACGAAGACCGCATGGGCGGCATGCAGGAACTGAACTTCAACGATGAGCTATTCCATGGCAAAGACCGAGGCCAGCA
Source organism: Pseudomonas sp. HPB0071 (assembly GCF_000478505.2). Classification (NCBI taxonomy): domain Bacteria; kingdom Pseudomonadati; phylum Pseudomonadota; class Gammaproteobacteria; order Pseudomonadales; family Pseudomonadaceae; genus Pseudomonas; species Pseudomonas sp. HPB0071. The sequence continues at coordinate 1,467,576 of NZ_KI517367.1, forward strand.
GACCGAAGAAGACTACGAAGGCCAGTTCCCCCCGGAGCGCGTCAGTGAAGCGGGCATGACGGAAGGCGAAACAGCCGATCACCACGTTACCTTGGATGACATGACGCCTGAAACCTTGCTGGACGACTCTGGCGCACGTAATCCGAATGAATACGGTGATGCATGGCCTGTCGACAAGGAACTGACCGTAGTCAGTGACAGGGACATCGGTGGTGGCGTTGGCATGGACGAAGCCGAAATGGGCCGCGTCCTGCCGCTGGATGGTGAAAAATGGGATGGCAACCCGGACGAAGTGAACGAGGCCGACCAGCGCCGTGCCGAGAACTCAGCCGACCTGGATGCAACCGACCTTGATATTGAGCAGCCTGCTGATGATTTTGATCTGAACGAGAAGAAGCCAGGACATTAAGTCCTGGCTCAGTCCAGCAGTGTGCACGCCATAACCAGGGCATCTTCTCGCCCGCCGGCGGCAGGATAGTAATCCCGACGACGGCCTATTTCATTGAAACCATAGCGTTCATAGAGTCGATAGGCCGCTTGGTTACTTTCGCGAACTTCAAGAAAGCACTCTCTGGCATCAGCCAGGCGAGCCTGCTTCATAAGGTGATCCAGGAGCTGGTAACCCAGGCCTTTACCCTGGCTTTCCGGCTTCACGGTGATGTTCAACAGATGGGCCTCATCCAGAATGACATTGATCACACCGTGTCCCACTTGCTGCTCACCTTCAAACATTACCCAGCAGTTGTAGGACTTAAGGCCGTCCAGAAAAATACCGCGTGTCCATGGGTGACTAAAGGCAGCATATTCAATCTTGAGAACAGCATTAAGATCGGCTTCGGTCATCGGCCGAAAATGAATGGAATCGCTCATCTAACATCTGTCCAACGGGGGCGGATACGCTGCATGGCACGCCATACATCAGCTTTTAGGCGGGGTTGCTCCATGAGGGCTTCAAGCCCCGGAATGACCCAGGCAGAACCGAGACTATCCAGTCGGATTTCCTGGCATTCGATTTTCGCATCATCGCTTGAAACAAAGCGAGCGGCGGCGCTACCTACCAACCAGAGGCAATCGCAGGTTTCGGTTTCCAGTTGAGAGCCCACAACACTCTGCACAAAGGTTCGCGCTTCGGCAGGCCCCTGATCAAGCGCTGCATTGGCCAGTAACGGCCAGCGAATAGGCTCACCCAATGATTGAGGGCTATCAGGCAGGCCAGCCGCATGCAGCATGTTTCTGAGGAGTACATAGGCAGGATCACGTCCTGCCAGGGAAGCGCCTGCCGGTAGATCGACCAGCAGAAGGCAAGATCCGGCTCGCAGTAATTGCAGGGAAAAGCGAGGCGGCGCTTCTCGCTTGACCGGCTCAGGACGAGATTCAGACTCAGGCGGCGTGGCGACCTTGGCCGCAGAAACAGTAGGACGCTCCGGCCGAACCAGCTTTGCAGCCGGCGCCTCCACCTTGGGGGCTGGCCGAGCGACAGCCGGTGCTGGCTCCTCGGGCAAGGCAGTTGGATCGACATATGCCAGCAATTCCGGACGGGAAGGTGCAGCAAAAGGCAGCGTCGTTCGTGGCAGCCAGACGTCTATCTGCATGGCGCGCAGATACGCGCGGCGCCGATCTTCGGCCATCATTGGCAGCATTCCGTCAGCAACAAAAAAGTCATACGGCTCATCATAGGTCAGCGCCGCAGCGGACGCTGTAAAAAGACTAATTATCGCGCGCCTTGCTACCTGACGGAAAGGCCAAAGCGTACTCATTACGCAAACTGGTCGACCACATGTCAAAGCTGATCCTTTAGCCCAGGGCCATACAGTACAATTGACTCTTTTGTGCAAACGGCCCCGTCATGATCGATCCCAAGCGCGTTCTCCGCGCACTTGCCGAACACTGGGCGCAGCTGGACCCACTGTGCGAGCACTTCGACAGCGGCACGCTGAGCCTTGTAGAACTCCGCACCCGGCTTGGAGCCCAGCTACCTGACAGCACGCCAGCCGATATCACGGCACTACTCGATGCGTGGATCCGTCTGGATATTCTGGTCCCGGTTGCCAAGAGCCCCAACCGCTTCGAGCTTAACGCACAGATTCATGATTTCCTGGCCTACCTGCGTCGCGAACACCGCTTGGGGCTGTGCCTTGAAATCGAAGCCTACCTGCGCCACCTGGAACGGCTTGCCGCTCATATCCAGGACGCCTTCGAAGCACGAGACAGCAACGAGCTGGCCCGACAGCTGCGCCTTTTGGATATGCGTGTACGGGACGTCCTGAAAAAGCTGAGTAACGACGAGCATGCCCTTGTAGGGGTCGCCGAGCGGGCCAAGACCAGTGATCGTCAGATCCCGTTGCGGCAGCGTTACGCCGAAGTCCTGGCTACCTGGGACGAATATGTCGAACCCATGATTCAGCTCGTCTCGGCCGATGGTATCTTCGAGAAAGGCGTCAATCGGGTCGAGCACGTCCTGTTACGCCTGATGGGTGAGCAACATCGCCTGGGAAAGCTGGTCGATGATGATCTGCTGCTACGCACCCATGCCCGAATCCTTGAAATGCAGACGACGGCCCAACTCTCGCTGCGCCGTGCACGTGAACTACTACTGCCGCTACGTGAAGAAGCCCGCCGCCACAATGCCATTACTCGTGGCGCGGCTCTAGCGTTGGCTGCTATACGCCGTAAAGGTCTGGATGCCGTTCCGCAGACAGCCATGCCCCTCTTCAGTCGCCCCCAGAGCGTCTTCCTGGGTACAGCCTCTCAGGTGGAAAGCTATGTATACGCCCTGGCACGCTTCGAGCCCAAGCCAGCGCAATTTCCCAAGGCAAGCGATTCACGCAAGGAAACCACGAAGCCCAAGGCACCTCGTACCGCCCGTGAAATGCTGGATCGCTGCGAAAATGCCCTGCCTATGCCGGACCTCATGATCTGGCTACTCGAACAGGAGCCTGAAGGCGCCACCGACGAGCTCCTGTACTGGTTCTCTCGTCTCTCCCGTGACAGCCGCTTCCAGCGCGAGCGTCTGCCGCGCCGTGATTACGATACTGCCGAGCACCGGGTCAGCCTGTGCTCTTTCGCCCTCTCCGCCCGAGATACTGCGAGCACCACCCATGCACATTGATTTAACTGAACTCTCCTTGCTTGCGCCGATTTTCCGCGAGCTGCTCAAGGGCTTTCATATCAGCCGCCGCGAGCCCGAGCTATACGCACAACTGTCCAACCTTCAGGATGCCTATCGAACCCTCTTTAAGGCGCTGGGCTTCGAGCTTGTTTGCGATACACGTGGTTTTTATTACTTCGTGCCTGAACAAATGGGCGCCCAAGTAAACAAGACGGCCCAGCGCTTGGCGCTGTTCACGTTCATCATGGTCGAGCATCTGGCGGATCAGGGTCGTGATCCGCTCAGTGTTCTGGATGGCGGCAGCTTAGGTCGTGACGAACTGCCGGCCCTGCTGGAAAAGTACCGAGACCTGTTCCTGCAGGCTGAAGTACAAACGCAAGATGAGCTGGAGGAAAAAATCCTGCGACGCCTGACCCAGCTTGGCTTTGCCTCGGAAGACAACGGTATCTATCGCTTCCTGCCGCCCATGCACCGCTTTTTGGACGTCTGCCTGGCAGTTCAGCAGGACCGGGATCTGGCCGCCACGCTCCACAGTGATCTGCCCTTGCCCGCCCCCGAATTGCTTGATGACGATATCGACGCCTTGACGACACTTGATGAGGAGGACGAGCTGGCCCGAGCCGTCGCAGAAGAACGCGCTTACCAGGAGACCGACGCATGAGCCTGACCCGTTACGGCATCCGCCGCTTTGCCCTGCTCAATACAGCGGGTTACAGCCTGGGGCTTTTTCCGCTTGAACATCCGCTGTCAGTCTACGGCGCCAACAACCTGGGCAAGAGCGCCTCAATCAATGCGCTTCAGTTTCCTATCCTGGCGCGCATGTCTGACATGAGCTTTGGCAAGTACAACCTCGAGCAATCACGCAAGTTCTACTTCGCTACCGACACCAGTTACATCCTGGTAGAGCTCTCCCTGCCCCACGGACCCCATGTGATTGGTGTAGTAGGCCGAGGGCCGGGAGGCGGTTTTGGTCATCAGTTCTTTGCTTACGCTGGCGAGCTGGATCTGGCTCACTACCAGAAAAACGGCACCTGCCTAAGACAACGCGAGCTGTTCAAGAATCTGGAGCGAGAAGGCATCAAGGCTTACGAGGTCAAACCCGAGGAGCTAAGGCGTCTTCTGGTTGGCGGCCATACCTCCATTCCTCTGGACCTGACGCTGATCCCTCTGCGCTCCACCAGTGAACAAAGCCTCAAGACCTTCCGGGCCTTGTTTATCAACCTGCTCCACATGCGTGAAATCACGGCGGCCAAGCTCAAGCAATTATTCCTCGATGCCTTCGAACACAGCCTGCGCTCCGGCAGCGTCGACTATATCGCCGCTACTGAGGAAGCCTTCCGTGACGTACGTCGTATGGAACAGGACTATCAGGCTCTGGTCGCAGCCGGCCCGCTGGTAGAGGCGCTGGCCAACGGTGTCCAGCAACGCGAACGGCTGCGCGGTAAACTGCACCGCCTTTCGCCGCTGCTGGATGCACTTCTCGGTGCGTGGCAAACCTATTCCGAAGATCGCCGCGATGAGCTGGTCAGCCAGGCCGAACACTTGCGCAGCGAACAGGATCGCCTGCAGAACACTCAGCGTAACAGCACCCAGGAAATGATGCGTCTGGAACGCCAGCTCAGCGAGATCCAGCGTTGGCTGGGTGAGATGGCCGCCCTGAAGAACCGCTTTGCCCTGGTTGAATCTGCTGCTCAGCTCGAGCAGAACCTCATGGCTGCCAAAGACGCGCATGATGAGCTGGCCGGCGCCCTATCCCAGTCAAGACAGTTCAGCTGTGGCGATCTTGACGAGCGTGTCCGTGACCTTGAAAGGCGTCTTAAATCGATCGCTCAGCAATTGGATCACGCGGATAACAACAGCTATGCGCGTCTACGTGAGGAGTTTTCGCAGCAGGATGTTAATCGGCTGATGCGCCTGTTTAATGGCGCATTGTTCAGCCTGCCTTTGGGCGAACAGGGCGTCCGTCTGGATGATACCCAGTGGATGAAGACACTTACTACTGTACTGGATGGCTTCAAGGGGGATCGCTTCGAGGCTCCAGGCCTCTCAATAAACCTTTCATCCATTGAGCCTCCAACCTTGCAGGCGTTGGCTGACCGTGCTGCACTACGCGACCAGCGTGATCGTCTGGAACGCGAACTCAAGCAGCTCAAGACCCAGCAAGCCGTTGCCGCTGATCGCGTCCTGAGCAAGGCGCAGTCCGATAAGCTCTATCAGGAAGTACTGGATGCTCAAAAAGCTCTGGAAGACTTCCGTCGCTATCAAACCCTGGCTGCCCAGGAGGCTGAAAAACTCGAGCAGCTGGCTCAACTCGAAGCCTCCCAGGACGAGCTCAAGCGCTCAAGCGATGCATTTACTGAACGTGTTCAGCAGGTTTCCGTAAAGCTTCAGCTGATCGCACGCCAACTGGCCGATCTGGAAGCCAAGCAACGTATCCTGGACGACTCTCTGCGTCGCCGGCAGCTTCTTCCTAGCGATCTTCCCCAGGGAATTCCCTTCATGGAATCAGTAGATGACTCGCTGGATAACCTGCTGCCCCTGCTTAACGACTATCAAGACACCTGGCAAGCCTTGCAGCGTATCGATACACAAATCGACGCCCTCTATGCCCAGGTTCGCCTCAAAGGAGTCGCCAAGTTTGACAACGAAGACGACCCGGAGCGCCGACTGACCCTACTCGTCAATGCCTACGCCCATCGCCAGGACGAAGCACTGACGCTGGCCAAAGCTCGTCGCGCCGCTGTGACCGATATTGCCCGTACGCTGCGCAACATCCGTAACGACTACGACAACCTGGAGCACCAGCTGGGACTCTTCAACCGAGAAATCAACCGCCGTCAGGTTTCGAACCTGGAAAGCTTTCGTATTGTTCTCGCGCCAAACAAGGACGCGCTCAAGCACATCGATCAGATCATTCACAGCGCAGGCCAATATGAAGAGGGCGAAACGCTTTCTGTTTTCGATCTTACCCAAAGCGCCGAGCAGGACGCCAAGAACGAAGAGGCCAAGGAATATCTTGCTCGCCTGGTTGCAGCCAACCATAACCAGCTGGGCCTGAAAGATTTGTTCGAACTGGCCTTTGAAATTACCAAGGTCGGTGGCCAACCGATCATTCATACCGATATTGACGGTGCAGCCTCAAACGGCACGACCATGACCATCAAGGCACTGACCAACATGTACCTGCTCCTGCACTTGATGGATCGTGAACAAGCCAGCCGCATACGTCTGCCCTACTATCTCGACGAAGCCGCGGACATTGACGAACGCAATCAGATGGCCCTGATCGAGACGAGCCGCCAGCTAGGCTTTGTACCCATCCTGGCCAGCGTAAAGCCTCAGGTAGCCGCCCACGTGGCGATAGACCTTGAGGGCGGCAGCAGTCCGAATGGTATTTATATCGATGAGGATGACTGGAAATACATTCACCGCAAGGAAGAATCGGTCGCGCCTGCAATAACGGAGACGCTTGAAGAGGAACAGGCTTAGGCCTGTTCCTCTTAATTTGCGTTACCCAATTTGATCTTCGGCGACCAGCCCTGCCACTCAGGCTCTACTTCATCAAACAGAACGAATGTCTGGCCTGGCAGGGCCTGTTTACCCATATCCTGTTCAGGCGTGGCAAAGGCGATTCCACCTTCCAGAAGAGCCTCAAACGAGTTGCTGCGTAGCTTGACGCCCCTGAACAGGCTGGCATCCACCGCAACACCACTCGCATTCCAGAACCGCGTTCCGGCATGTATTAAAGAGGCATAACGTGGCTCGATCAGAATATGTACCAGTACACGGCTGGCCTCGCTACTCAACTCCAGGCGCGTAACCTTGCCTACCGGTATTTCCTTATAGCTCACCTCAACGCCTGGCTTAAGCGAACCACGTCGAGAAGCGCTGAGGACCAGATGCAGCCCCAGCTCTTTGTCCAACGTATTAGGTGGCTCGGGTAGAACATCGAAACGGGTCTTGGCGACACCTGCACGAGCAGCCGGTGAGACTTCGATATAGCGTCCGGTTACCAACGTACCAAGATTTTCCGTTCTCAAGAGCCCCAGTTCGGGCTTTACTACCCAGAATTGAGCACCCAAGCTGGCAATACGGTCTTCCGCGTCGGTCACGCGAACCTTGACCCTTACACTGGCCAAGTCATCTGCCAGCTCGACATCTTCTACCTGCCCCACCTTCAAACCACGAAAATTAAGCGGAGTTCCAGGCTTCATGCCTTCGCCGTTATCCATACGCAGCTCAATCAGTGTGCCTTTACGTATCGCCTCATCTTGATCCTTGAACAGCGAAAAACGATGTGCATCACCTACACGTTTGGCTTTTAGATCCGGCGTAGAAAATGCAATTCCGCCAGCAATCAACGTTTGCAGCGACTCGCTTTTGACCTGAACACCATTCAGATTACCGGTAAGCGTCACGCCGCTGGCATTCCAAAAGCGAGTCGAAGAGTTGATAAGAGACGCGTATTCAGGCTCGATATGTATACCGATAACAACCCTCTGTTGATCGCGAGACAGCTGATAGCTTTGCACGCTTCCCACTTGCATTTGCCGATAGAGAATCGGGCTTCCAATATCAATTGAATTCAAATGATCACTGAACAGAACCAAGTGCAGACCAGGCGCATCTGTGTTCAATGGAGGCGCTTTGGAGCGAATCGTGAACTCGCGAGCGGGACGTCCGTGCTTGGCAAACCGCACGGCAAGGTAATTTCCTTTTACCAATGCCTCGATTCCCGTTACGCCTGCCAGTGAAATCGAAGGCTTGACCGTCCAGAACTCACTGCCCGCATTCATGAGCGATTCGGTGCGAGGATCCATCATCAACTCGGCAGTAGCACCGGTATAGTCCTCATTCATGCTCAAGGATTTCATGGTACCTACTTGCACACCATTGAACATGACAGGCGTGCGTCCCGGATTAAGCCCTGCAACATCGCGCACATGCAGAACCACCTTGTAACCCGCCTCGGCAGCCTCATAATCGCTATACAGCTTGAAAGGAGAGCTGTTGGTAGGTGGACTGTCTTCATGGTTTCCAGGCGTGAAGAAGGCAATCCCGCCCGCCGCAAGACTTATGATCGACTCACTATGCACCTTGAAGCCGTCAAGCCCACCGGAAACACTGATACCGCTGGCGTTATAAAAGCGGGTATGTTTGCGGACAAGGTGCGCATATTCTTCACGGACATGAATCTTGACCTCGACAACTCGAGGATCGCTGCCTAGCTGATACCCTTCTACCTGCCCAACTTCCAGCTGCCTGTAATACACAGGGCTACCCTGTATAAGAGAACCTAATCGTTCGGCTTTGAGCGTAAGGTGCAGGCCGGGCAAATTACTGGTTAATGGTGGAGGATCGCGCAATGCCACAAAATCCCGTGCAGCCTCTCCGCCGCCAGGCTGAATTGCAATGTACTGCCCAGAGACAAGGGTTTCCAAGCCGGTTACACCTGCTAACGACACGCGGGGTTTCACCAGCCAGAAACGTGTTTCAGAACGCAGGTATTTCTCGGCATCCTTGTTGATATTAATCGTAGCGATAACTCCCCGGCTATCCTCTGCGACCTTAATATGACTTACCTTACCCAGAGAGATACCTTTATAAAGCACCTCTGTTCGATCAACACTAATACCTTCCCCATCATCAAAGCGGATCGTGGCTTGCGTTCCAGACTCGTTATAAGCCTTCCACCCCAACCAGGCAGCAATGGCCAAGGCAATCAGTGGTAACACCCAAAGGGCAGACCAACGTGAGGCAGGACGTATTACAGGCTGGGGCAAATCACTCATCGTTATCCTCTGAGCAAGTGTGATCCCAGATCAATCGAGGATCAAAAGTCTTTGCAGCAAGCATGGTCAAAATTACTACAGCTGCGAAAGCGATAGCGCCGGGATTGGCATCCACGTTGGCAAAATTACCGAAATTGACCAGGGTTACCAAAATTGCGATTACGAAGATATCAAGCATGGACCAGCGTCCAATCCACTCGATAAAACGGAACAGAAACATGCGCTGCCGAGCGCGCATTGCTCTTTTGCGCTGGACGGAAATCAACAGCCAGGCCAGTCCAATAAGTTTGAATGTAGGGACAATAATGCTGGCGACAAAGACGACTGCAGCAATAGGAATCATCCCGTTGTTAATCAAGTCAATGATGCCAGAGATGATGGTTGACGGTTCGCCCTTGCCAAAATAGCTCACCGTCATGATGGGCAAAAGATTTGCCGGAACATAACAGATAGCGGCGGCAACCAGTAGCGCCCAACTCCTCGATATGCTCTTGGGAATACGGGGATAAAGAGCCGCTCCGCAACGACTGCAAGAGTTGGCAGGCTTGTTTAACTTATGACATTCACGGCATACCCATAGGCCTTGATCAACGGCCCGCATGACCAGACTCCACCTCTATTTCCTGCCATAACTGCTGGGGTGACATAAGCGAGTCCAGCCAGACCTGGATAAGCAGTAGAGCCGTAAAGCAAAACAAACCCACACCCAGGCTTAATTCGGCTACATCGCCAACTTTGACCATCGCAACCAGGATGCCTAACAAGTAGATCTCCCACATTCCCCACTCACGAAGATGCTGATAGCACCTTAGCAATAAGATACCTGTTGACCTGATTGAAGGTCGCTTAAGGCTGATAAGGACCAGCAACTGACAAATCAGTTTAATGAGAGGAATAAATAGGCTACACGAGAGCACAAGTGAAGCAATGATCGTCATGTCTGCTTTATAGAGCGCTATGACTGCACTCCAGACAGTGTCATATGTCTGTTGCCCGAACATTTTAAGCTTCATGATGGGCAGGAAATTAGCAGGTATAAAAAGAAGCAAAGCAGTCACGACCAAAGCGAGCCCCTTATCAACCACTCGCCTTTTAAAGTGATAAAGCTCATAGCCGCATCTTGAGCACAATATCTTGTGCTCAGTTTCTACTGCTAGTGTGACCTTTTGCATTAAAAGATCACACTCAGGACAAGCGATCAACGTATCAGGATCATGTGATGGATGTGGATTAAGAAGATCTGACATCGGCCTAGATTACCTGATAAATATATTCATCAGCCGATCATTCTGGCAGTGATAAGCAGCATATGGGAAGTTTTCCTGCCGCACAAAGCAAAACCCCCGGGCGGTTAGGCCTGGGGGTTTTGGGTATAGGTGCTTGACGATGACCTACTCTCACATGGGGAAACCCCACACTACCATCG
>NZ_KI517367.1:1483562-1873144 GCF_000478505.2 Pseudomonas sp. HPB0071
GCTAAGCCATTGATATACAAGGCTTTTTGCCGTTCCGTTGCAACGGAAGTGGGGCGCATTATAGGCCCCTCCGCTCACAGGTCAAGCTTTATTTTGAACTACTCAGCTTTAATAACAATACGGGCAAATGCCTTCTTGCCTGCCTGACAAACATGAGTAGCACCCAACTTGAAGACAAAGCTTCGATCTACTACTTCACCATCAACCTTTACGCTACCTGCGTTCAGCAAATCACGTGCAGCAGCTGAGTTCTTTACCAGACCTGCGCGATTGAGCACTGCGGCTACGGACATATCCTCCGCAGTCGTTAACGTTACCTCTGGAATTTCCTCTGGCAGCTCGCCGTCCTTCATGCGATTGCCAGCAGAACGGTGAGCGGTAGCAGCTGCCTCCTCACCATGGAACCGGGCAACGATCTCCTCGGCCAACTTGATCTTGATATCGCGCGGATTGGCACCCGCCTCTACATCATGGCGAAACGCTTCAATCTCACTCATCGCCCTAAAGCTTAAAAGCTCAAAATATCGCCACATCAGCGAGTCAGGCATTGAAACGATCTTATTGTACATAACGCCAGGCGCTTCCTGGATACCTATATAGTTGCCAAGCGACTTGGACATCTTTTTGACGCCATCCAGCCCCTCAAGCAAAGGCATGGTGAGAATGGACTGCGCCTCTTGGCCATAGGCACGCTGCAACTCGCGGCCCATTAACAAATTGAATTTCTGATCAGTTCCACCAAGCTCGACATCTGCTTTCAATGCAACCGAGTCATATCCCTGAACCAGGGGGTACAAGAACTCATGAATAGCAATGGGTTGATTAGTCGCGTACCGCTTACTGAAATCGTCACGCTCAAGCATACGTGCGACCGTGTACTGAGACGCCAGGCGGATAAAGTCAGCCGGTGTAAGCTTGTCCATCCAAGCAGAATTAAACGCCACTTCAGTCTTCGCCGGATCCAATATCTTGAATACCTGAGCTTTATAGGTTTCGGCGTTTTCAAGAACCTGGTCACGCGTCAATGGCGGACGAGTCGTGCTTTTACCACTGGGATCGCCAATCATGCCTGTGAAGTCACCAATCAGGAAAATGACCTGATGACCCAGCTCCTGGAATTGACGTAGCTTATTGATCAGAACGGTATGGCCTAGATGAAGGTCTGGAGCTGTAGGATCAAAGCCTGCTTTGATACGCAACGGAGTCCCTTTCTCAAGCTTTGTAATGAGCTCAGATTCAACCAAAAGCTCGTCAGCTCCACGCTTGATCAGCGCTAACTGTTCTTCTACCGATTTCATTAGCTAATCCCGCTTAAATTAATGGCGCAACCATACAAGATCACCTGATAAAAACAAGATTTCCAGAAACCTCTACCTATCAGGCACATATTGAAAATTATTAAGGGTTGTTCGGAACTTTATTTGATTATATTTTAGGCAGTTATTCATGCTCAAAAGCACCGCTACGTCATGACACAACCAACTCCAAAAAGCCCGTTGTATCCTAAAAGCCATATCCTGGCTGCTAGTGGGGTCGCTGCGCTTCTGAGTTTGGCTCTGCTGGTGTTTCCTTCTCGCGATGTCGAGGCAAAGAAAACGCTCGTTAATATGGATATTCAGAATAGTGCTGAGCGCATTATTCAAGAAAAGGATGACCTTCGACAGCTAAGCACTCTCTCAGAGCCTGAAGCGTCCACAACTGAAAGTCCGTTCGCCAGTATTCCTGAGTCAACCGAAACGGCTCAAGAACCCAACCCAGCTGAACCCTCTTCTACCGAAAGCCTTGCCTCAGTTGACCCTCAGTGGAAAGTCGAAACTGTTAAAAATGGCGACACGCTTTCCACATTATTCTCGGCAGCCGGTTTGTCAGCAAACGTGCTGCAAGACGTTTTAAATAGCGACAAAGAAGCCAAAGCCCTTAGCCGAATTCACATAGGCCAAAAGCTCGAATTCAAGGTATCTCAGACCGGTGACCTGCTCGGCTTCCGAAGCAAGCCAAACGCCTTGGAAACCATCACGATCTCCAAAGCTGAAAGTGGTTATGACTTTAAGCGTGAAATAGCACAGCCTGATGTTGAAAAGGCTTATGCACGCGGCGTTATTGATAGCTCTCTATTTACAGCTGGCCGACGCGCCGGCCTATCCCACGACATGATCATGTCACTGGCCAACGTGTTCGCCTATGATATTGACTTCGCATTGGATATACGAGAAGGCGACGAATTCGAGGTCATCTACGAAAAGAAGGTGGTCGATGGAAAGCGTGTCGGCAACGGCAACATTTTAGCGGCGCGCTTCACCAACCGCGGTAAAACCTTTACCGCAGTCCGCTATACCAGCAAGCAAGGCACTACGAATTACTACACGGCTGACGGTAGCAGCATGCGTAGGGCATTTATTCGTACTCCAGTAGAGTTTACCCGTATCAGCTCCCGTTTTTCCCTGGGTCGTTACCATCCTGTCCTGAGCAAGATTCGTGCGCACAAGGGTGTGGACTACGCAGCACCAACCGGTACGCCTATCCATGCGACAGGGGATGGCAAAGTGGTAGAAGCTGGGCGCAAGGGTGGTTACGGAAACGCTGTAGTAATCCAGCACGGACAGCGCTACAGCACTGTTTATGGACATATGAGCAAATTCGGTCAAGGCATTCGACCAGGCGTACAGGTTAAGCAAGGACAGGTTATTGGATATGTAGGCATGACAGGACTCGCAACGGGACCTCATTTGCACTATGAATTCCGCATCAATGGTACGCATGTCGATCCGCTCGGCGTAAAGCTACCTATGGCTGATCCTATCGCAAAAAATGAGGTGAAACGTTTCTTGAGCCAAAGCCAGCCTTTAATGGCCCGCATGGACCAGGAAAAGTCCACCCTTCTTGCCATGAACAAGCGTTGACAGGTATGACGCTTTATATAGGGCTAATGTCTGGTACCAGCTTGGACGGACTGGACATTGCCCTTATTGATCAAACGGCTACTAGATGCACGCTTATCGGCTCTCATTATGTGCCGATGCCATCGAGCCTAAAACATAAGCTTCTTGAACTGTGCAGTGCTGGCGACAACGAACTGGAACGTGCCGCACTGGCTGAGCAGGATTGGGTCCATTTGGCTGCTCAAGGTATTGAGCAACTCCTCAGCGAAGCGCAGCTATCGACCTCGCATATCAGAGCGATTGGTAGTCACGGGCAGACAGTCAGGCATAGTCCATCTGATGGCTACACGATTCAGATCGGCAACCCGGCACTTCTTGCAGAGCTGACAAGGATTGATGTTGTTGCAGATTTTCGTCGACGGGATGTGGCTGCCGGTGGACAAGGTGCTCCCCTCGTCCCCGCTTTTCACGCGGCCATCTTTGGAGATCCGGCGAAAGAGCGAGCCATTCTTAACATCGGTGGTTTTACCAATATTACATTGCTATCACCTAGCCACCCTATAGAGGGCTTCGACTGCGGCCCAGGTAATGTATTGATGGATGCATGGATAAACGAGCACAAAGGCGAGCCTTATGACCAGTTTGGTGCCTGGGCTGCCAGTGGCTCCATTTCATCCATGCTTCTTAATGCCTTTTTGTCTGATTCTTTTTTTGCCAAACAGGGGCCTAAAAGTACTGGGCGCGAGCTATTCAATTTAAGCTGGTTAAAACAAAAGCTCTCAATGCTTCCTGCGATACCGGTAGCCGATGTTCAAGCAACCCTGGCCGAGCTTACCGCCATTTCTGTCTGTGATTCGCTGCGACTGGCTCAACCTACATGTGCCGAGCTATTTATCTGCGGCGGCGGTGCTCACAATGAGTTTCTGCTTAAGCGACTCTCTGCTTATTTACCAGAAACGCTCGTTACAACCACAGACGCACTTGGCGTTTCGCCAGACTGGGTAGAAGCAATGGCATTTGCCTGGCTGGCACATTGTTTTGTTGAGCGCATACCGGGTAACTGCCCGGACGTAACAGCGGCTAAGGGGCCTAGAATCTTAGGCGCGCTGTATCCTGCCTAAGCGAAAGCGCCGCGCTTAAACGCGGCGCCTCAGTAAAGCCTTCTTAGATTGAGAAAGACTGACCGCAGCCACATGTAGTTGCCGCATTAGGGTTCTTAATGACGAAACGCGAACCCTCCAGCCCCTCCTGATAATCGACTTCAGCGCCAGCCAGATACTGGAAGCTCATGGGATCGACAACCAGACTTACGCCGTCACGCTCTACAATGGTGTCGTCTTCAGCCGCATCTTCATCAAATGTAAAGCCGTACTGGAAGCCAGAACACCCTCCCCCCGTCACAAACACGCGCAGCTTAAGACGAGGGTTGCCCTCCTCGTCGATTAAGTTCTTTACCTTATTGGCTGCACCGGAGGAGAACAATAAGGGAGTCGGAATGAAGGTTTCGATGGTCATGCTTGAATCTCCCGGCTTTCGCCGATACCAACTGCAATATGCAACATTATCCGCTTAACCCAGAAAAATGGTCAACTATTCTGCGACCGACCGATAATTAAAACTTAAATCGCTTATAAGGTGACGCCTGCAACACGGGCATCTACTATCTCTGGTTTTATATTGCCGGAGATACCTGATGCTCTATCTATGGATCAAAGCGTTACACATCATAGCTTTAGTCTGCTGGTTTGCCGGTCTATTCTATTTGCCCCGACTGTTTGTCTACCACGCGCAAAGTGAAGACACCGTTAGCCGTGAGCGCTTCATTCTGATGGAGCGAAAGCTGTATCGAGGAATCATGCTGCCTTCAATGCTGGCTACGCTTGTTTTCGGCATTGTATTACTGGTCCTGAATCCAGGCTGGCTGAGTCAGGGCTGGATGCATACCAAGCTTGCACTTGTCTTTTTGCTGGTCGGCTATCACCACATGTGCGGTGCCATGCTGAAACGCTTTGCGCGAGGTGAAAACAAACACAGTCATGTATTCTACCGCTGGTTTAATGAAGCTCCTGTCCTGATCCTGATTGCGATCGTGATCTTGGTTGTCATCAAACCCTACTAAATTTCCGAACGCAGCATATTTTGACAATATGCTGCGTGCCTCTTCTATTGTGCGACAAGGAAGCTCGCCATGTCCGATACGCGTTACAAGATTACTTTTGATGGGCAATTGCTCCCCGGTGTCAGTCGAGATGATGTACTGGAGAATCTTGCGAAACTTTTCAAAAGTGATACGCAGAAAATAGCCCAGCTATTTCGCGGTCCGGTTACATTAAAAAGGGACCTTTCGGAACCTGAAGCTGATCGTTATCTGGCAGCCTTGAGACAAGCTGGCGCTCAAGCCAGGAAAGAACAGGACTTGGCCTCCATGCTTACGCTGGTTGAGGACAAAGAAATACCAGCAAAAGAAAGCACACGGTTAATGACTTGTCCAAAATGTGGACATGAACAGACCAAGCGCGACGAATGCGAGCAGTGCGGCATTATTGTTGAAAAGTACCTGGCACGTCAGGCTGAGCTAGCGTCAGAGCCGCCCGCACCGTCAACTGCGCCAGTCATGGCCGCGTCTCCTTATGCTCCGCCTCAAGCAGACCTTTATACCCATGGCGAACATGAATACGGTACCTTGAAGGTCTTCAGCCTCAAAGGTCGAATAGGACGCCTGCGCTTTTTAGCTTGGTCGCTTGTAGCATCTGCCGCTTTTTTTGCCGCCTTTTTTGCACTACTGACAACGGTAGGGATCGCAAGTCTCATGACGTCGCATCCCTCAATCCTTACAGGGCTTGGGCTTAGTGCGCTGCTTGGTCTTGCAATGCTATTTATTAACCTGAGCATAGGTGTTCAACGCTTGCATGATCTAGGCTGGTCAGGCTGGCTCTGGCTTTTGAGCATCGTTCCGCTCATAGGAGGCCTGTTTACTTTCGTGCTGATGGTCTTACCAGGATCACGTACAGCCAATCGCTATGGTGCACCGCCTCCACCTAACAGCATAGCGGTCAAGCTTTTAGCGGGTGTCTGGCTATTTATTGTGATCGCTGTGATTCTGGCCTCCCTTGTGCGCCCTAGCTAAGGGCACCCTGCCACGCCGGAGCGGTCCAACTCCATGCCGTACTTCTGAGGGAGCATCATGCCTCGCTATGCATTAATTACTGGCGCCTCTAGTGGAATAGGCCTTGCGCTTGCTGAAGCACTGGCGCGCCGCGGTCATCCCTTGATCTTACTTGCCCGAAAGCGGGAGGCACTTGAAAGCATTGCCAGTGAGCTGGCCCAGCGATTTGGCGTGGAAGTACTTTATCGTGTTTGCGATCTGTCGGAGCCGCTGCATGTGACAGGGCTTCTGCACGAGCTTGAGCAGAGCGAGAAGGTTATCGACCTGCTTGTGAACTGTGCAGGCATGGGGACTGGCGGCCCCTTTCTTTCCTCCGACTGGTCACGCGAGCAGCACCTTATTGAGTTGAATGTGCTGGCCCTGACTCGCCTCTGCCATGCCCTAGGTGCGCACATGGCTCAACAGGGCGGCGGACAGATTCTCAACGTGGCTTCGACGGCCGCCTTCCAGCCCATTCCGCTTATGAGCAGCTATGCCGCCAGCAAGGCGTATGTCCTGCATTTTTCCGAAGGGCTGCGTGAAGAACTAAAAAGCCGAGGCATTTCCGTCTCGGTGTTATGCCCTGGCCCAACGCGTACAAGCTTTTTCCGCAAAGCCGGCATGCAGACTGCCTCAATGGAGAAAGGCAAAACCATGATGGGCGCCGAGGAGGTTGCATTGATCGCCATGCATGGCCTCGCCAAGCGCAAGGCCATCATTCATTGCGGATGGCGAAACCGCCTGACGGCAATGGTACCTCGTTTTTTGCCACGCTCACTTGTAAGAAAAGTTACCGACAGAATAGGCCGCATGCTGACATCACCTTGACTTGCGTCTGTGCGCAAAAGATAACCCTCGCTACACTTTGATCTTCAAATACACAGGAGACATCCATGGACTGCCTGTTCTGTAAAATCGTGGCGGGAGAGATTCCAGCCCGCAAGCTTTATGAGGACGATCATGTCATTGCCTTCCATGACATATCGCCCCAGGCGCCCGTTCATTTTCTTGTCATTCCCAAGAAGCATATCGCCACGCTTCATGACCTGAGCGAAACCGATGACAAGACGCTAGCAGGTCATATCCTGTTTACGGCACAACGCCTGGCCCAGGAACAAGGTTGCGATGAAGGCTTCCGGGTGGTCATGAACTGTAATCCAATGGGTGGACAAACGGTTTACCACATCCATATGCATGTACTTGGCCAACGGCAAATGACATGGCCGCCGGGTTAAGCGTTCCTTTACCCTCCCCTGATTTGAACCTGGAGACTGGAATGGCTAACGATCGTCACTATTCCCCTGCAGATCACCTGTTCATGCAGGTTGATGCCGCATTAAAAACACTACTGCCTTTCAATGGACACCCTAATAGGGCCTCCCCTGCGCTGAGTCATTCGGAAGCCGAGCTGGATGAGTCCAGCACCCGGCACGTGGCTGGACTGATGCGCATCAACCACACCGGAGAAGTGTGCGCACAAGCGCTCTATCAGGGACAGGCCTTGACGGCCAAGCTGCCTGAAATTCGAAGCGCCATGGAAGAAGCCGCTGACGAGGAGATTGATCACCTCGCCTGGTGCGAACAGCGAATTAAGGAGTTGGGAAGCCATACCAGCGTACTTAATCCATTGTTCTATGGCCTATCATTTAGCATCGGCGCGACTGCTGGCCTGATCAGCGATCGCCTCAGCCTTGGCTTTGTCGCCGCGACAGAAGAGCAAGTCTGTAAGCATCTTGATGAGCACCTGATGCAGCTTCCTTCGGAAGACAAGCGCTCCCGAGCGATTCTTGAGCAGATGCGCATTGACGAGGAGCAACATGCGGATCATGCCCTGGATGCAGGCGGGCTACGCTTCGCTACGCCTATCAAACTTGGCATGACGCTTCTTTCAAAGGTAATGACCAAAAGCACATACCGCATTTAAGACAACAAAAAGGGCGCTCAAAGCGCCCTTTTAATTTCACCTGCTGCTTAACGAGGCAGGTTACGACCAGAAAATATCTCACGCATCTCATGCTTGAGGCGTTGCGTTACCTGCTCACGCTGCTCACGCGAAAGATTCTGAGTAGCATCACCAAACAGGTAATTTTCTAGCTCGAACTCTTTCAATAGCATCTTGGTGTGGAACAGATTGTCCTGATAAACGTTTACATCCGTCATCTGATAGGCCGAACGCGTGTCTTCAGACAGGTAGTTCTGGATGGAATTGATCTCATGATCGATAAAGTGCTTGCGTCCTTCCACATCGCGGGTAAAACCACGAACGCGATAATCGACAGTCACAATATCCGAATCAAACTGATGAATCAGATAATTCAATGCCTTTAGCGGTGAGATGACGCCACAGGTAGACACATCGATATCGACACGGAATGTGGCGATGCCGTCAACGGGATGAATTTCCGGGTAGGTATGAACCGTAATATGGCTTTTATCCAGATGCCCTAGAATTGTTTCGCGTAGCGGACCGGGTGATTCCTCGATCTGGCTTTCGGTAGGCTCAACAGGCTGCTCCGAAATGAGAATGGTCACGCTGGCGCCCTGAGGGTCGTAATCCTGGCGAGCGATATTCAGAATATTGGCACCGATGATATCCACGACGTCTGTCAGGATCTGAGTCAGACGCTCGGCGTCATACTCTTCATCAATGTACTGTACATAGGCTTGCTGATCTTCTGACGTCTCTGCATAGCAGATGTCATAGATATTGAAGCTCAAGGTCTTCGTCAGGTTGTTGAAACCATGGAGCCTGAGTTTACTTTTCACCGTAGGGAACTCCCATAGGTACGGTCTCTGACCGTGGTCGTGAATGCCCGTCATCTGCATAAGGCGCAGGTGCGTAGGGCCGTTTCATACCTCTTCGCATTGGCGATTGTGGCTGTGCTTGTCGGGCCTTGCCCTGAAAAGGGGCGCATTATGCAGAGCCTGAGGGCTATCCGCCAGAGGTTGCGCCCGAAAGACGATGAATTGATGACAGTCAGGGCTTAATTAAGCTCTATGATCTCGTATCCGTGCGAAATCTCGACGCCCGCACGCTCCAGCATGATAGAAGCTGAACAATACTTTTCTGCAGACAGCTCAATGGCGCGCTTGACCTGCGCTTCCTTCAAGTCACGGCCCTTGACCACAAAGCGGATGTGTATCTTGGTAAATACCTTGGGTTCGGATTCAGCCCGCTCAGCCTCAAGAAAGGCCTCACAGCTCTCTACAGCCTGGCGAGATTTCTTTAAGATACTCATCACATCAAAGCTGGTGCAGCCACCCAAGCCGATTAGCAGAGCCTCCATTGGGCGGACGCCCAGGTTACGACCGCCATGATCAGGAGGGCCGTCCATGACAACCACATGGCCACTGCCCGACTCGCCCAGAAACATGGCCTCACCGGCCCATTGAATTCGTGCTTTCACCATGAGACTCCACAGCAAGTAAAAAAATAGAGTACCACAGCCCCATAAATGTGATGGAATGCTATCAAACTGCCATTAAACTGTTAGTCACGTCGCACACTTCACAAGTCGTGATCTGCAGAGTAAAAATTCACTTTAATTTAGTGGCAAACTTGCCGATATGTTCAAATCCCTGTAGACAAGGCTTGTCTCAACTTCAGGAACCAGCATGGCCGCTATTATTCCTCCTGCAAAACTTCAACATCTCGATAAACTGCTCGCGCATTGCTCGCGTCGCCGCTATACCGCCAAGACGACGATCATTTATGCGGGTGATAACAGTGAAAGCCTGTTCTTCATCCTCAAAGGGTCGGTAACGATTCTGATTGAGGACGACGAAGGTCGCGAAATGATCATCGCCTATTTGAATGCGGGCGACTTTTTCGGCGAGATGGGGCTATTTGCCAAGGAAGGAAGCGAACCCGAACGCAGCGCCTGGGTTCGTGCACGCACGGAGTGCGAGGTTGCCGAGATCAGCTACAGCCAGTTCAGAGAACTGAGCCAGCAAGATCCCGACATGCTCTTCTCGCTGGGCCGCCAGATGGCCGAGCGTCTGCGCCAGACTACGCGTAAGGTAGGTGATCTTGCCTTCCTGGACGTGACTGGTCGTGTCGCTCGTACGCTGCTTGACTTGTGCAAACAGCCCGACGCCATGACGCATCCGGACGGTATGCAGATCAAAATCACACGCCAAGAAATTGGTCGCATCGTTGGATGCTCACGTGAAATGGTCGGTCGCGTACTCAAGTCTCTGGAAGAGCAGGGCCTTGTCCATGTGAAAGGCAAGACAATGGTTGTGTTTGGTACTCGCTAAACACACCATGCTCTGACAAAAAAGCCGGCTCGCGCCGGCTTTTTTATTAATCACTCTACGTCGGGGGAGGAGATCCCCGCGCGTCTTTCAGGAAAGAACAGCCGGTGCAGCTCGTGTCCGGGATCCTCTGCACGCATGAATGCTTCACCTACTAAAAAGGCATGCACATCGCTGACTTGCATCAGCTCAACGTCAGCCCTGTTCAGAATGCCACTCTCAGTTACCACCAGACACTCTCGCGGGATAGATGGCAATAGGTCCAGTGTTGTTTCCAGGCTCACCTCAAATGTATGCAGATTGCGGTTATTGATACCGATCAGCGGCGTGTCGAGTGTTTTCAGCGCTCGCTCCAACTCATTTGCATCGTGAACTTCAACAAGCATATCGAGGCCAACCGACTTTGCCGTAGCGGCTAGCTCTGCCATCGAGGTATCGTCCAGGGCGGACACGATGAGAAGAATGCAGTCAGCACCAATCGCACGGGCTTCAATGACCTGGTATGGATCGATCATAAAGTCTTTACGAATGATAGGTAATGAGCAGGCTGCCCGGGCTTCCTTCAAATAGGCATCGCTGCCCTGAAAGAAATCGATATCCGTCAGGACCGAAAGACAGGTCGCGCCGCCTGCTTCATAGCTTCGCGCAATATCTGCCGGCACGAACTCCTCCCGCAGGACACCCTTACTGGGCGAGGCCTTCTTGACCTCAGCAATGACCGCTGGTTCTCTTCGCGCCACGCGATCCATCAGGGCCTGGGCAAATCCCCTTGGTGATTCAGAGGCCTGCGCCAAGGCCTCCAGATCGGCCAGTGGAAGCGCTGACTTACGCTGTGCTACTTCTTCAGCTTTGCGGGCCAGGATTTTTTGCAGAACGGTAGGTACGCTCACGCTTGATTCTCCACTTTGTATACCGCTGTAAAGCTGGCCAACTCATCCATTTTTTCCCGGGCAAGGCCGCTGTACAACGCGTCATGCGCCAGATTGACACCTTCTTGCAAACTTGAAGCTAGATCAGCTGCATACAATGCGGCTCCCGCATTAAGCACAATCATGTCAGCGGCCTTTTGCCCAGCCTCGGTTTTCCGACGCCCCAGGGCATCCCGGATCAGACTTAATGAAGCCTCCGGGCTGTCGACTGTAAGCCCGATCAAGCTCTGACTCTTGATACCAACATCCTCCGGAAGGACTTCATACTCTTGAATTTGTCCATCCTTGAGTTCAGCAACACGTGTAGGCGCCGCCAGGCTGAACTCGTCAAGCCCATCCCTGGAGTGAACAACCAGCACATGCTTGCTGCCTAGCCGCTGCAGCACTTCGGCAAGGGGACGGCACAGTGCAGGCGTGAATACCCCTACCACTTGATGCAAGACACCGGCTGGACTGGTCAACGGACCTAGCATGTTGAATAACGTACGCAGCCCCAGAGACTTTCGAGGGCCTGCAGCATGGCGCATCGCACTGTGGTGCGATTGGGCAAACATAAAGCCTACCCCTATCTCGTTAACGCAACGGGCTATTTGTTCGGGCGTCAGGTTGAGATAAATCCCCGCCGCTTCAAGCAGGTCGGCACTGCCGCTTTTACCTGAAACAGCACGGTTGCCGTGCTTGGCTACTTTTCCCCCAGCAGCCGCGACAACAAAGACAGAAGCCGATGATACGTTGAAGATATTGGCCCCATCCCCTCCTGTTCCCACAATGTCCACAACGTGCTCAAGGCTGGGCAATTCAACCTTGGTAGCCAGCTCGCGCATCACGCTTACGGCACCACAGATTTCATCGATGGTTTCGCTCTTGATACGCATGCCCATGAGAAAAGCGCCGATCTGGGCATCATCACATTGCCCGGTCATGATCTGGTGCATGACGTCCTGCATTTCGCTTGTGGTCAGGTCGAGTTGACTGACGATTTTGCCGAGCGCTTCCTTGATATCCATGACTAGCGTGCGCCTCCGGTCTGCTTGAGGAAATTGGCCAGCAGGTCATGACCGTATTCGGTAAGAATCGACTCGGGGTGAAACTGGACACCTTCCAGCATGTACTCGCGGTGACGGAGCCCCATGATTTCATCCATGGTTCCATCTTCGTGTTGAGTCCAGGCAGTAATTTCCAGACAGTCCGGCAGCGTTTCTCGTTTCACCACAAGCGAATGGTAGCGCGTGACCGTAAAGGGGTTGGGCAATCCGGCAAATACACCCTCACCCTTGTGATAAACCAGGCTCGTTTTGCCATGCATCGGCTCACGCGCTCTGACCACCTCACCTCCAAATGCCTGCCCCAGGCTCTGATGACCAAGGCACACACCCAAAGTAGGCACTTTGCCTGCGAAATGTTTCAGCAGTTCGAGCGAGACGCCTGCCTCATTCGGTGTGCAGGGGCCTGGGGAAACGACAATGCGCTCCGGCGCCAGCGCATCGATTTCGTTTACGGTCGTTTCATCGTTGCGTACGACTTTTACGTCTGCCCCTAACTCGCCCAGGTATTGCACGAGGTTATAGGTGAAGGAGTCGTAGTTATCCAGCATCAGTAACATGGTAGCGCTCCTTCAGGTACGCGAAGTCGTAGAAGTTTGTTCAGCCAGTGCAACCGCGCGGAACATCGCACGACGTTTATTGATCGTTTCTTCCCATTCCGCAGCAGGTTGAGAGTCTGCAACGATGCCCCCACCGGCCTGAACATGAAGCTCACCGTTTTTGATGACGGCAGTACGAATCGCGATGGCAGTATCCATATTGCCATTCCAGGCCAGATATCCTACGGCACCGCCGTAGACACCTCGCTTGACAGGCTCCAGCTCGTCGATGATTTCCATGGCGCGGATCTTCGGCGCGCCGGACAGCGTACCTGCCGGCAGGATGGCACGCAGGGCATCCATGGCATTGAGACCGTCCTTGAGCTGGCCGGTCACGTTGGACACGATGTGCATGACATTGGAATAACGCTCGATCACCATTTTTTCGGTCAGCTTGACCGAGCCGGTCGACGATACGCGGCCAACATCATTACGACCTAGATCGATCAGCATCAGATGCTCGGCAATTTCCTTTTCATCACTGAGCAGATCTTTTTCGAGTTCAAGATCCTGCTCCTCAGACGCTCCTCGTGGACGCGTTCCGGCGATAGGTCTAACCGTTACCAGCCCTTCCTCTACTCGAACAAGGACTTCCGGCGAACTGCCTACGACATGGAAATCACCGAAGTTGAAGAAGTACATGTAGGGCGTTGGGTTGAAGCAGCGTAGCGCGCGATAGAGGTCGATGGGGGCGGCCTTGAAATCGATGGACATCCGCTGGGAAGGCACGACCTGCATGCAGTCCCCAGCCAGGATATAGTCCTTGATCTTGATAACCGCCTGCTCGTAATCCGCCTGAGTAAAGCTGGCTCGAAACTTGGGCTCCTGCGCCTGAGGTGCACTGAAATCGAGCCCACGGCGCGGCGTAATAGGCTGACGCAGGCGCTCCAGTAATTCATCCAGGCGCGCTTTGCCTTGGTCGTAGGCATTTTCATCGGCCGGGTCGACCAGCACGATGGCATGCATCTTGGTAGACAGATTATCGAACACCACGACAGCATCAGATACCATCAGCAGGATATCGGGATTGCTCAGCGGGTCAGGATTGGGGCAGGCACCCAGGCGCTTTTCAACGTAGCGGACACAGTCGTAGCCGAAATAGCCGACCAAGCCACCATTGAAGCGTGGAAGGTTAGGCAGCGTGGGCACGCGATAGCGCTGCTGGAATGCTTCGACAAACGCTAGCGGGTCCTCGACCTCAACGGTTTCGACGACCTCATCGCCCTCATGAATCGTGGCCTGGTGACCATAGACTCGCAGTACGGTGCGACTGGGCAGCCCGATAATGGAGTAGCGACCCCATTTTTCACCACCTTGGACAGACTCAAGCAGGTACGTATTGGTGGTATCGGCCAACTTGAGATAAAGCGACAGCGGCGTGTCGAAATCAGCCAGGGTTTCGAATGTCAGGGGAATACGGTTATAGCCGGCAGCGGCCAAACGCAGGAATTCTTCGCGGGTCATGATCAGCCTCGTGGAGGGTAAAGGTCAGGTGCAAAACGCGCCGGGCATGCCGGCCAGGAATGAGTCAGGCGCGCCAGCGCCAACGCGCCAGGGCCTTGATGACCTTCATCCACAGTTTGCAGGTGACCACCACGATTCGATCTCTTCGCCGGGTAGATAGGAATACGGCCACACTAGCTCAGGCAACTCGCTGAATCAACCTCTTTGCCATAGCGAGTGTGGCATTTTATCGCTAAGCCAGTAACTGCCTAAGGTCGTCCAGTAGCCAGTCAGGTGACTCATCAGCTATGGGCTGACCATGATTGTAGCCATAGGTCATCGCGACGCAGCGCACTCCGGCGGCCCGTGCAGCACGGATATCGTTACGTGAATCGCCAATGAACAAGGCGTCGTCAGGCTTGGCACCCGCCTTGCCCATGACATAGAGGAGCCCGGCAGGATCAGGCTTTTGTTGAGGTAACGTATCCCCTCCTACGATCCATGAGAAAAAATCGCCCAACTGCATGTCATCCAGAAGTGGGCCAACAAAGCGCTCCGGCTTGTTGGTAATGACGGCCATCGCAATCCCTTTGGCCTTGAGCGTCGCCAGCGCTTCCTGAACGCCGGGGTACACGACCGTGAGCTCGTGGCTGCCCCCATAAAGAGACATGAAAAGGCTCAGTGCCTCATCTGCCTCAGCCTCCGTGATGTGGCTGTGCTCCATCTGATCCGCCAAGGCACGACGAACCAGCACACGGGCTCCATTGCCAATCCACAGCCTGACCTTATCCAGCCCTGCAGGGGGTCGACCTAGCGTTTCAAGCATGGCATCAACCGCTGCGGCCAGATCTGGGGCTGAATCGAGAAGCGTGCCGTCCAGATCAAACATGATCAGCCGTGGCTGCTTTCCATCAAACAAGGTTTCCAGCACGCCTTGACTCATACTGCACGTGCCTTGGCCAGCTCATTACGCATGGTCTTGATGACCTCTGCATAATCCGGCGCATTAAAGATGGCGGAGCCCGCAACAAACGTATCGGCACCGGCACGTGCGATTTCACCGATGTTGGAAACGTTGACGCCGCCATCGATTTCCAGGCGAATCGGCAGGCCGGAGGCATTGATCAGCTCACGTGCCTCGCGCAGTTTGTCGAGTGTTTTCGGAATGAACTTCTGGCCACCAAAGCCCGGGTTCACACTCATCAGCAACACCATGTCGATCTTGTCCATGACATATTTCAGGCAGTCCAGAGACGTCGCCGGGTTAAAGACCAGCCCTGCTTTACAACCACCTGCCTTAATGAGCTGCAGTGAGCGGTCGATATGCTCTGAAGCCTCCGGGTGAAAGGTGATGAACGAGGCGCCCGCCTCGATGAAATCACCGATAATACGATCCACTGGCTTGACCATCAGATGCACATCGATAGGCGCCGTCACGCCATACTTGCGTAGCGCCGAACAGACCATGGGGCCAATCGTGAGATTGGGCACATAGTGGTTGTCCATAACATCGAAATGGACGATATCGGCGCCCGCTGCGAGCACCTTGTCTACATCTTCACCCAGACGGGCAAAGTCAGCGGAGAGGATCGACGGAGCGATAGCATAAGGTTGCATGGAAAAGCCTCAAGGCAAGTCAGCGGAAAGCGGCATTGTACCCAATGCAGCGGCTGGGCATTCATGCATTAGAGAGCTGACGACCGGCATTTCTCCCCGCTGCTGTCTTGCACAGCACATCTTGCAGGGCACACTTGCCGCTTGTGGCGGTCAGTGCAAGTAGATGCCTCTTATTTGCGTGCCGCGGTAGACATCGCCCATGACAGCATGACCAAAGGTGATTAGTCTTCCGCCCATTCTGGACAGGACGAAGTGCACTTCATGTTTAGCCGACCCGGTGTGTTCAACAAGACCCTGCTGCTGATTGCTCTTGGCATGGCCAACAATGCCTCTGCCGAAGAAGCTACTACCCCGCCAGCCCCTGCTGCCGAACGAGCAGCTCCGATTGGACGCAGTCAGGATACTGCGCAGGCGCTGGAGCGCACGCTCCCCAAAAGCGAGCAGCAGACCCTGACGGCGGGCAACGAGCAATTCCTGGCGTTATGGAAACCTGCCAATACTGCCCAGCCTCAGGGAACGATCGTCCTGATACCGGGCGATGGCGAGTCCGCTGACTGGCCCAACACCATCAGCCCACTCAGGCAAAAATTGCCCGACGAAGGTTGGCAGACACTTAGTCTGACTCTGCCCGACCCGCAAAACCAGGCTCCACTGCCGCGTAACGCCAATGGGGCGACTTCCGCTCCTGCCGATGCCGATGCATCCACTGCAGAGGGTGCGTCCCCTACACCCGTAGAAGGTGTGACCGGCACCGCACCAACACCTGAAACCCAGGCTGAAATAGGCAGTGGCGAACCCGCACAAGCAGGCAAAGCGCCCTCGGATGCCAAAGCATTGCAGGATGCCTATGCGGAGGGCGTCATGGCTAGACTGGCGGCCGGAATCGACTTTGCGCTACAGCGAGGCTCCAAGCAGGTGATTCTGCTCGGTCACGGTACCGGAGCCTATTGGGCAGCTCGCTACCTCGCTGAACGAGAACCCAGCGAGCTTCATCACTTGATTATCATTGATGGCAAGGCACCGGTTAATTCGGGCTCAAATCTGGATGCAATCGTGCCCAAGCTCAAGGTAGCAACAGGCGACTTCTATCATAACCAGTCTTCGATCGCTCAAGCCTCGGCCCAGCAGCGCCGCCAGGCTGCCAAGCGGGAACAGGCCAGCGATTACACCCAGGTTGCCCTAAAGACGATTCCCGGCGACCCCTCCAATGAGCAGGAACAGTTGTATCGTCGTGTGCGAGGCTGGCTTAGCACACACATAGCGGCAGGCGGTGGAGAGCAGCCTGCGCCCTAACGAAAGCCATGCCGTTCTTTGATAAGCCGATAGGCTGCGTGCAAGGCAGCGGTTTTTTCCGCTGCCTCCTGAACCACATATTTATTGGCGCCGGCACCTTGAACCTTGTCGGGATGATGCCTGCTGAGCAATCGCCGATAGGCTTGCTTGATACTTTTGCTATCGCTGCTCTCGCTTACCCCTAGCAGCGCCAAAGCCTCTTTATAGCCATTGTTTGCCCGCGACTTCTTCGCTGACCGCATGGGCTGCAGTTCATCTACTCGCGTTTGTGAGAGCCCGGCCCACAATCCCCATTGCCGGATCAGGTCCCGCTCACCAGGCCGGACGCTGCCGTTCACCCATACCATTCGCCAACAGGCACGAATGATAATTTCAGCCTGACTTTCCGCTGCAGCCAGCCGGGTACGAGCCGAGCGAACTGCCGTTTTACCCTGATTGAACGCAGCGATTGCACGGCGGCGGCCCTCAACGTCCAAACCCAATCGCTTAATTTCACCTTCAGCCTGGCGAATATGTGCCGTCGACACTTGCCCCCCTGCCTTGGCCAGATGGCCGAGCAGTTCAAACAAGAGCTGATACTCAAAACCAACCTGCCCCAGCCGCAGGCGCAGCGCAGACCAGGAGGTGAGTCCCAGCTTACGCTCGGCCGCATGCCCTAACATTGCACCCAGCAATGCTCCAGAAAGATCAGCTGCTGCCCAGCCGGTAAGCGCCCCGGACAGCGTTAAAGGCCATGGCCAGAACACTAGGCGCTCGCCTCGATCAGTTGCTCGACTTCTGCCAGCCGCTCATGGGTCCCTACATCGACCCAACGACCGGTATGCAGCGCTCCGCTGACGCGCCCTTCTGCAATGGCTGCGCGCAGTACAGGCGCCAACTTGAAGGCGCCTGCCTCGCAGGTGCGAAATAGATCGGGATCCAGTATTGCAATACCGCTGTAGGTAAACCTGTCGCAAGCCTCGCCAGCTTCAACCACGCGTCCATTACTCAAAAAGAAATCCCCTTCTGGGTGGTGAAGAGGGTTATCGACCAAAATCAGATGCGCTAAATCACCGGCGGTCAGCTGTAACGGCCGATAGTCGTAATCCGTCCAGATATCGCCATTAGCCACCAGGAAAGGCTCTTTACCTAACAGCGGAAGCGCCTTGAAGATGCCCCCGCCGGTTTCCAGCGGCTCACCTTCAGGCGAGTACACGATACTGACGCCTAACCGCGAGCCATCTTGCAGGTAGTCTTCTATCTGCCGCCCCAGCCACGCATGGTTGATGACGAAATCGTTGAAGCCAGCCGTTTTCAAAGCCCGAATCTGATATTCGATCAACGGCACTCCGCATGCTTTAACCAAAGGCTTCGGGGTATGCAAGGTAAGCGGGCGAAGCCGCTCCCCACGCCCTGCTGCAAGAATCATGGCTTTCATACGGTAGAGGCCTCCCGAAGCTCGGCGAGCAAGGCCTTCAAAGGCGCGAGTTCAGGGCGCCGCGCGATAACCGCCTCGATATAGGCGAAGAAACGCGGCACGTCAGCCAAATACTTGGGCTTGCCGTCTCGATGGCAAATGCGCGCAAAGATCCCGATGACCTTGAGGTGTCGTTGTACGCCCATCAGGTCGCTGGCTCGGTAAAAATCTTCAAAATCATCGCCAACCGGCAAGCCTTGCTGCCGGGCACGGGTCCAGTAAGTTTCGATCCACCCTCTGACACGCTCCTCCGGCCAACTCAGGAAGGCATCCTTGAAAAGGCAGGTCACGTCATAGGTAATGGGGCCGTATACCGCATCCTGAAAATCCAGGACACCTGGATTTGGCATACTGACCATCAAGTTGCGCGGCATGTAATCGCGATGCACCAAGACGCGCGGCTGCGCCAGTGCGCTGTCAATCAGCAGCTCACAGACCGACTCCCACGCGTCCTGTTGCGCCGCATCGAAGCGATGATCAAGAACGTAGCGGACATACCAGTCAGGAAATAGTTGTAGCTCACGCGCCAACAGGGCGCGGTTGTACTCTGGCAGATGACCTTCCGTCGGAAGAACCTGATAGGTCAATAACGCATTCAAAGCGTCATTAAAAAGCGCGTCGGCATTATCGGATGTCAGGACGTCAAGGTATGTTTGCCGCCCCAGATCATCCAGCAGTAAAAAGCCCTGTTCTATATCCTGAGCCAGGATTTCCGGCACATGCACACCGGCCTCGGCCAGTAGCGCGGCCACATGCACAAACGGCCGGCAGTCTTCCTGTGGAGGTGGTGCATCCATAACGATCAGGGTACGGCCGTCACATTCCCAGCGAAAATAACGACGAAAACTTGCATCGCTACTGGCGGGGGTCAGCTCGCCTTCTCCAGGCGCTCCCCAGCCTTTTTTATTGAACAATTCAGGCAGACACGCGTCCAGCCACTGACAGAGTTGGGTAAAGCGAACATCTTCAGACATTTATAACGGTTTCCCTCGGCCCTAGCCGTTGCGCAGGTCATGCTTTATTATCCGATATCTTTTTGAGCCCATCGAGAGGCCTGCGGTCCGTTTCCGGGCCGATGGCGCGCAGGATAACTTTAAGGATGGCCGTGAAATCCCCCGCGTTTCGCAGAAAGTTTCCCTTGCTGGTTACTGGCAGTCTGCTGGCTTTTCAGCCGCTGACCTCCGTTCTTGCTGCTCCGGCAGCCCAGCAGTTCAACTGCGCTCCTTCCGCCACAGGCGGCTGGGCGTGTAATACTACCGAGGCCACGAGTAATGTGCCTCCCCGCCCAGCTCATACGGAGTCGGCTGTCAGTGCAGGCGATGGCCCGCAGACCGCAGCCGCCCGAGAGCCGGAGAAGACGCTGGTCACCGAGAGCGAAGGCCGAGGCCTTGCTTCCCGAAGCGCGGACTATAGCCATCTGGATTGGGTGCCGCGTGAAAAGCTGACCCCTGCGCAGCTGGCGGAAACAGGCCCCTACTGCTCGGGCGCCTATGTCGAGCCACAGCGCCCCGGCATGAATGACAAAACGCCGATGAGCGAATCGCCGACGTACGTCACTGCCAAGGTGTCTCGCTATCAGGAAGAGACTCAGACCGCCACCCTCGCAGGTGATGTAATCCTGCGGCAAGGTCACATGCAGGTCGAGGCGAATGAGGCCAACCTGCATCGAACTGAAAACCGGGGCGAGCTGAACGGTAACGTCAAGTTCCGTGACAATGGCATGCTCGTGGTGGGCGACAATGCTCAAGTGCAACTCGACAACGGCGCCGTTCAGGTGGATAACGCCGAATACGTTGTGCACCAGAGCCGTATTCGGGGCAGCGCGCTGTACGTCAAGCGCGGCGAAGACGCCATTATCCGTCTAAAAGACGGTACCTATACGACATGCGAGCCGGGCAGCAACTCATGGACCGTCAAGGGCAATAACGTTACGTTGAACCCGGCGACCGGCTTGGGCTATGCCACCAACGCGACCTTGCGCGTCAAGGACTTTCCAGTCCTCTATACACCGTTCATTTATTTCCCGATCGACAATCGTCGTCAGTCAGGCTTCCTGCCGCCGACCATTGCCTCGTCGAGCGATAATGGTCTGACCGTCGTAACGCCCTACTACTTCAACCTGGCGCCCAATTACGACGCAACTCTGTACCCACGCTACATGACCAAGCGCGGCCTGATGATGGAAGGTGAGTTCCGTTATCTGACACGCAGCAGCGAAGGTCAGATCAGTGCGGCGTACCTGAACGATCAGGAAAACGATCATGAAGGCATGCCGGAAGCAACGGACAGGCGCTGGCTGTACGGTTGGAAAAACCGCACAGGCCTGGACTCCCGCTGGCTGGCAGAAGTCGACTACACCAAGATCAGCGATCCGTATTACTTCCAGGATCTGGATACCGATCTAGGCATTAGCAAACCCACCTACGTCAACCAGCAGGGCCAGCTGACGTACCGGGGTGATACCTATACGGCGCGCTTGAACGCTCAGGCTTACCAGATGGCTACGGTATCCGACGTGACACCGTATAACCGCCTGCCACAGCTGACATTGGATGGACACCTGCCTTACAGCCCAGGCGGCCTGCAGTTTACCTATGGCACCGAATTTGTTCGGTTCCAGCGCAGTCTGGATGACGATACTTATTTCGATCTGGATGATGACGGTAACCGCACCAACATCCGCAATCGTCCTGACGTAAATCTTTTCGGTCTCTCACGCGCTGAGGGTGATCGTATCCACGCTGAGCCTGGCATTTCAATGCCAATGAATGCTAGCTGGGGCTATCTGACACCCTCAGTTCGGTACGCCTATACTCGTTACGACTTGGATCTGGATAGTCAAGGCAAGAGTGACCTTAGCTCTTCATTCAATGACCCAAGCGGGCGCCGTCAATCTGTAGGCTCCAGCCTGCAAAGCTTTAACGATAACCCAAGCCGTTCTGTGCCTATCGTAAGCATCGACAGCGGCCTGTATTTCGATCGTAATTCCAACCTGTTCGGCGAAGGCGGCAAGCAGACTCTAGAGCCTCGTGCCAAGTACTTGTATGTCCCATACAAGGACCAGGATGACATCCCGGTATTCGATACCAGCGAATACACCTTCAGCTATGACTCCCTGTGGCGTGATAATCGCTTTACAGGTAGAGACCGGATTGGCGATGCCAATCAGCTGGCCTTGGGTGCAACCTCCCGCTTCATCGAGCCGAGTGGCTTTGAGCGAGCCAATGTCAGCTTTGGTCAGCTATTCTACTTCCGCGACCGCCGCGTACAGCTGCCAGGTTTGACGGAAGATGATATTGCCTACGCCCGCAGCCTTGGTCAGGATGTCGACAATCCTCAAGCTGACTCCTGGCGCTCGCCTTATGCGTTGGCCGGTATGTACCGCTTCAACCGCGACTGGCGCGTCAATGGAGAGTTCAACTGGGATCCGACCATTAACCACACGGACTCTGGCAGCGTAATGTTCCATTACCAGCCGGAAAACGATCCCCGGAAGATCGTCAACGCAGGCTATCGCTACAGAAGCAATACACGCGTCTATGATCCCAACCTGGGCCGTTTCGCCTACAACAGCAACGATTACAAGATCGACCAGCATGATTTCTCTGTCATCTGGCCAATCGTTCCGCAGTGGTCCGCCATTGCCCGCTGGCAGTTCGACTACAACAAGAGCCGTACACTCGAGGCCTTTGGCGGCTTCGAATATGACAGCTGCTGCTGGAAGCTGCGTCTGATCAACCGCTACTGGGTCGATACGGATGATGATGTTTTCTACAACTCCCAAACATCCAAGTCTGACCGCGGCGTCTTCCTGCAGATCGTCCTGAAAGGGCTCGGCAACGTCTTCGGTGGCAAGACCGAAGGCTTCCTGGATAAAGGCATTCAAGGCTATCGTGAACGTGAAGACCAAGCTATGTAACGCCATGCGCCCACTTGCTCTAGGTGTGGCGCTGACTATCAGCTCAATGGCCCATGCTGCCGTGGTACCGCTGGACCGAGTGGTTGCCATTGTAGACAACGATGTGGTGATGGAGAGTCAGCTCAGGCAGCGCCTGACCGAGGTGAAGCAGAACATTGCCAAGCGGGGCGGCGAAGTACCGCCCGACAGTGCTGTAGAAAATCAGGTACTGGAACGGCTGATTCTGGAAGACATACAGCTGCAGATCGCTGAGCGTAGCGGCATTCGTATCTCGGAAGACGAGCTAAACCAGGCGGTTGCCACAATCGCTCAGCGCAACGGACTGAGCGTGGCTCAGTTTCGTCAGGCGCTGGCTCAGGATGGCCTGACCTATGACGATGTTCGCGACCAGGTACGTCGTGAGTTAACTATCAGTCGCGTACGGCAGCGTCAGGTAGCCCAGCGCATCCAAATCAGTCAGCAGGAAGTGCAGAACTTCCTGAACTCCGATCTGGGCCGCATTCAGCTATCAGAAGAATACCGCCTGGCCAATATTCTGATTCCTGTGGCAGATAGCGCTTCTTCCAGTGAAATCCAGGCTGCTGGCCAAAAGGCCATGCAGATCTATAACAAGGCTCGTCAGGGTGCTGACTTTGGCGAACTTGCCATTGCCAACTCGGCTGGCGATAACGCCTTGGATGGCGGTGAGATAGGCTGGCGGAAAGCCGCCCAGCTTCCACCTCCCTTCGATCAGATGATCAGCTCGATGAAGCCAGGTGACGTCACTGAGCCTGCTCGTGTACCGGGCGGTATTATCATCCTCAAGGTTGAGGAGAAGCGTGGCGGCGAAAGCTCGGTGGTTGACGAAGTTCATGTTCGCCATATCCTGCTAAAGCCAAACGAAATTCGCAGCGACGAGGAGACACG
The DNA here is from genome assembly GCF_000478505.2 of Pseudomonas sp. HPB0071. Classification (NCBI taxonomy): domain Bacteria; kingdom Pseudomonadati; phylum Pseudomonadota; class Gammaproteobacteria; order Pseudomonadales; family Pseudomonadaceae; genus Pseudomonas; species Pseudomonas sp. HPB0071. Next base: position 1,507,049 of record NZ_KI517367.1, read on the forward strand.
TCGTCTAGCGGAACGCCTGCGTGAGCGCATCGAGGGTGGTGAAGACTTTGCCGAACTGGCCAAGAGCTTTTCGGAAGATCCCGGTTCGGCACTTAACGGTGGCGACCTGAACTGGATCAACCCGGAGTCTCTGGTACCTGAGTTCCGTGAGGTCATGAACAGCACCTCTGCTGGCCAGCTGTCTCAGCCTTTCCGTACGCAATATGGCTGGCACATTCTGGAAGTCCTGGGTCGTCGTGCTACGGACAACAGCGAGCAGGTTCGTCAACAGCAAGCCCTCAACCTTCTGCGTAACCGCAAGTACGATCAGGAGCTGCAGCTGTGGCTGCGCCAGATCCGCGACGAGGCTTACGTGGAAATCAAAAAGTGACAGGGCCAAAGCGCTTTGCTTTGACGCCCGGGGAGCCAGCAGGCATCGGTCCGGACCTTTGCCTGCTGCTTGCTCAGCATCCTCAGCCCTACCCTCTTATTGCTATTGCCAGCCAGTCTCTACTGGCCGAGCGAGCCCAGCAGCTCGGCCTCTCAATTTCCCTTATCAGCGTTACGCCATCTGACTGGCCTGTAGAGCCCACTAACGCCGGGGCGCTTTATGTATGGGACACACCACTAGGCGCACCCGTGGTGGCTGGCCAATTGAGTCCTGCCAATGGTCACTATGTTCTGGAAACCCTGACTCGGGCCGTGCAGGGCTGCCTCAATGGCCACTTTGCCGGCATGATTACCGCACCGGTTCACAAGGGCGTGATCAATGAAGCAGGCGTTGCGTTCTCCGGACATACCGAATTCCTTGCCGACCTGACCCATACTCCGCAGGTTGTCATGATGTTGGCAACAAGGGGCCTGCGCGTGGCTCTTGTCACTACGCACTTGCCCTTACGTGAAGTGGCGGACGCCATCACTGGCGAGCGTGTCCAGCGTGTAGCGCGGATACTTCAGGCTGACCTGCAAGAGAAATTCGGTATTCCGAAGCCGCGAATTCTGGTCTGTGGCCTCAATCCCCACGCCGGCGAAGGCGGACACCTGGGCCGGGAAGAGATCGAGATCATCGAGCCTGCACTTGAGCAGTTGCGTGAAGAAGGCCTTGAACTGATAGGCCCTTTGCCAGCTGATACACTATTCACACCCAAATACCTCGATCACTGCGACGCCGTGCTCGCCATGTATCACGACCAGGGCCTGCCTGTGCTCAAGCACAAAGGCTTTGGTGCCGCGGTCAATATTACCTTAGGCCTGCCGATCATTCGTACATCGGTCGACCATGGTACCGCCCTAGATCTGGCCGGAACGGGCCAAGTCGATACCGGCAGCCTGAGCGTTGCCTTGGAGACGGCCTATCAAATGGCCGAAACACATATCAATGACTGAGCTTTATCAACACAAGGCGCGCAAGCGTTTTGGACAGAATTTTCTTCATGATGCCGGCGTCATCCACCGCATCCTGCGCGCCATCAATGGAAAGGCAGGTGAACATCTGCTGGAAATCGGCCCTGGCCAAGGAGCGCTCACGGAAGGACTGCTGTCCAGTGGCGCAACGCTGGATGTCATAGAGCTTGACCAGGATCTTATCCCCCTGCTCAAGCTAAAGTTTGGCCTGAACCCTCAGTTCACCCTCCATCAGGGTGATGCCCTCAAGTTCAACTTTGCCGAACTGGTTAGTGGCGAGAAGCTGCGTGTCGTGGGCAACCTGCCCTACAACATTTCCACTCCATTGATCTTCCATCTTTTGGACCATGCAGACGTTATCTCCGACATGCACTTCATGCTGCAGAAGGAAGTCGTCGAGCGGCTGGCAGCAGAGCCAGGCGGCGGCGATTGGGGACGTCTGTCAATCATGGTTCAATACCATTGCCGCGTTGAGCACCTTTTCAATGTAGGCCCTGGTGCATTCAATCCTCCACCCAAGGTGGATTCGGCCATTGTGCGCCTTGTTCCACATACCGAACGTCCGTATACCGCTAAAAATCCAAAGATGCTTGAGCGAGTCGTACGTGAAGCGTTCAATCAGCGCCGCAAGACCTTGCGCAATACACTCAAGGGTCTCATGAACAGTGATGCCATCGAGGCTGCCGGCGTTGAGCCGGGTCTACGCCCCGAGCAACTCGATATCGCAGCCTTTGTCCGCTTGGCCAATGCCTTGGCAGATCAGCCACAGAGCAACTAAGGTCATCTGAATAACCTGAATATTTAAGAGGTCAGCCTCAGTGTCCGACCCACGCTATTCCATTAAAGTAGCTGTTTCCACACGCTACCTGCCGGAGCAGTCTCAGGAGGCGCAGAATCGCTTCGCCTTCGCCTATGACGTCACCATTACCAATGAAGGCAGCCTGCCGGCACAGCTGCATGCACGCCACTGGATCATTACCGATGGCAATGGTCGAACCCAGGAGGTGCGCGGTGCTGGTGTGGTAGGCGAACAGCCTGTACTTGCACCAGGAGCAACGCACCAATACAGCAGCGGTACGGTGCTCGAAACCCGCGTAGGCAGTATGCGTGGCAGTTATCAGATGGAGGCCAGTGACGGCCATACCTTCGATGCCGTTATTGCGCCCTTCCGCCTCGCTGTTCCAGGTTCCTTACACTGATGACGCTTTATGCCGTTGGCGACTTGCAAGGTTGCCTTGACCCGCTCAAGTGCCTGCTCGAAGAAGTAGACTTCGATCCTGCGCAGGACCGTCTCTGGCTGGTTGGTGACCTAGTCAACCGTGGCCCGCAATCACTGGAAACGCTGCGTTTCCTGTATGACATGCGGGAATCCATCGTCACCGTACTGGGCAACCATGACCTTCATCTTCTGGCGGTTTCGCTCCATCCCGAACGCATGAAGAAAAGCGATACGCTGCGCAAGATCCTCAAGGCGTCAGACTGCGACGAGCTGCTCTCCTGGCTTCGCCAGCAGCCGCTTCTTCATTACGATGAGCCGCGCGATACGATTCTGGTTCATGCTGGTCTGCCGCCGCAGTGGACGCTGGAGAAGGCACTCTCCCTGGCCAAGGAAGTAGAAACTGTCCTACGGGATGATGAGCACTTTCCACAGTTCATAGACGGTATGTACGGCAATGAGCCGGCACTCTGGGAGGAGAGCCTGGAGGGTGCCACTCGCTGGCGCGTTATTACCAACTACCTGACGCGCATGCGTTTCTGCGCACCGGACGGCACGCTGGAGTTGAAAACCAAGGAAGCCTCCGGCAGTGCGCCTGACGGCTATGCCCCCTGGTTCAGCCATCCTGGTCGTCTGACGCGTCAGCATCGGCTGATCTTTGGCCATTGGGCGGCACTCGAAGGCCGCTGCGATGAGCCAGGCGTGTTTGCGCTGGATACCGGCTGTGTCTGGGGCAACAAAATGACCTTAATGAATGTCGATACCGGCGAGCGCCACAGTTGCGCCTGCCAGGAAGGAGGCTAAAGATGAGCGAGTTTCACTGCATTGATCCTGAACAGGCGCTGGAGCTGCGCCAGCGTGGCGCAACAGTTGTGGATATCCGCGACCCTCATAGCTACGCCACCCTGCATATTGCGGGCTCTCAGCGGATCGATAACCAGACCCTGCCCGACTTCATGGCCCAGGCCGATATGGATCAGCCGCTGGTTGTCGTGTGCTATCACGGTCATTCAAGCCAGAGCGCTGCCGCCTTTTTTTCCCAGCAGGGCTTCAGTGAAGTCTACAGCCTCGATGGCGGCTTCGAAGTCTGGCGAAGCGTATATCCCGACGAGACGGAAAGCGGCTCGTTTTGATTGATCCTTCAAGTGCTTAGCACACGCTTTTGACGATCCCGTTACACATAAGTCTAAAGAGGGGCTTCCACATCTCCATAATCGGACTATTCTTGGATTAGGCCTTCCCATTCAGGGAGCCGGATTTCCGGCGGGCCATCGGTACGACCATTAGGTGTTCGGGGGAATTCCAAACGGTTGCTCCGTCGACTGTTGCTGTTTTCCGTGCACGCGTACGACCGATCCCAGCCGGCTCGAGGGTATCCAGCGAGGAGACGTCATGAGCATTTTCAGTCACTTCCAGGGGCGTTTCGAAGCGACTCGTCAGGAAGAATATTCCCTTCAGGAATATCTTGAGATCTGCAAGAAGGACCGTACTGCCTATGCCAGTGCCGCTGAGCGCATGCTCATGGCTATTGGTGAACCGGAGCTGGTAGATACCGCCAGCGATCCGCGCCTTTCGCGCATCTTTTCCAACAAGGTGATCCGTCGTTACCCTGCTTTTGCAGACTTCCACGGGATGGAAGATTGCATCGAGCAGATCGTTTCGTATTTTCGGCACGCTGCCCAAGGCCTCGAAGAGAAAAAGCAGATCCTTTATCTCCTGGGTCCTGTAGGGGGTGGTAAATCGTCATTGGCGGAAAAGCTCAAGCAGCTGATCGAGCGTGTTCCGTTTTATGCCATCAAGGACTCTCCGGTCTTTGAATCTCCGCTGGGCCTATTCAATCCTGATGAAGATGGCCAGATTCTTGAAGAGGACTATGGCATTCCTCGCCACTATCTGCGCAGCATCATGTCGCCTTGGGCAGCCAAGCGATTGCAGGAGTTCGGCGGAGATATCAGCAAGTTCCGTGTTGTAAAGCTGCACCCCTCCATCCTTAACCAGATCGCTATCGCCAAGACCGAGCCAGGCGATGAGAACAACCAGGACATTTCCGCGCTTGTCGGCAAGGTCGACATTCGCAAGCTCGAGGAATATCCGCAAAACGATGCAGACGCCTATAGCTACTCAGGCGCTTTATGCCGAGCCAACCAAGGCTTGATGGAATTTGTGGAAATGTTCAAGGCACCTATCAAGGTGCTGCACCCACTCCTGACCGCAACTCAGGAAGGCAACTACAACAGTACCGAAGGTCTGGGTGCCCTGCCCTACAGTGGGATCATCCTGGCCCACTCCAACGAATCAGAATGGCATACCTTCCGTAACAACAAGAATAACGAGGCCTTCATCGACCGTATCTACATCGTCAAGGTCCCGTATTGCCTGCGTGTTTCGGATGAGATGAAGATCTACGACAAGCTCCTCATCAACAGCTCTCTATCCAAAGCTCATTGCGCGCCCGATACGCTCAAAATGCTGGCGCAGTTCTCTGTACTTTCACGCCTGAAAGAGCCTGAGAACTCGAATATCTACTCCAAGATGCGGGTATACGACGGTGAAAACCTGAAGGACACTGATCCCAAGGCCAAGTCGATTCAGGAGTATCGCGATACAGCAGGTGTCGATGAAGGCATGAACGGTTTGTCGACCCGTTTTGCCTTCAAGATTCTTTCCCGTGTCTTCAACTTCGATGCCAACGAGATTGCAGCCAACCCTGTTCATTTACTGTATGTGCTTGAGCAGCAGATCGAGCAGGAGCAGTTTCCGGCAGAAGTCCGCGAGCGCTACATGCGCTTTATCAAGGAATACTTGGCACCTCGTTATGTCGAGTTCATCGGCAAGGAGATTCAAACCGCCTACCTTGAATCGTACAGCGAATACGGACAGAACATTTTTGACCGCTACGTGTTGTACGCCGATTTCTGGATTCAGGATCAGGAATACCGTGACCCGGAAACAGGTGAAATTCTCAATCGCGCGGCGCTAAACGAGGAGCTGGAGAAGATCGAGAAGCCGGCAGGCATCAGCAATCCAAAAGACTTCCGCAACGAGATCGTCAACTTTGTGCTGCGCGCGCGTGCCAATAACAATGGCAAGAATCCCAGCTGGCTCTCTTACGAGAAGCTGCGCACGGTCATCGAGAAGAAGATGTTCTCGAACACCGAGGATCTCCTGCCGGTTATCAGCTTCAACGCCAAGGCAAGCAAGGAGGACCAACAAAAACACAACGACTTTGTGACTCGCATGGTCGAGCGTGGCTATACCGAGAAGCAAGTGCGGTTGCTGTCCGAGTGGTATCTGCGGGTACGGAAATCGCAGTAAAGAACGCAGTCGTATCGTCACAGGCAGAGACGGCGTGACCGTGCTCTGCCGTGACCTGTCCGGCGGTAGGCAAATCGCAATATGCCAAGCCTATCGTAGGACCGCGGACTGCTCCATTTCCGAGCCCGGAGGGCGTCTATGAGTTATGTCATCGACCGGCGTTTGAATGGCAAGAATAAGAGCACGGTAAACCGTACACGTTTTCTGCGGCGTTACCGCGAGCACATCAAGAAGGCGGTCGAAGAGGCCGTGAGCCGCCGTTCCATTACCGATATGGAGCATGGCGAGCAGATCAGTATTCCTGGCCGCGACATTGATGAGCCCGTGCTGCATCACGGTCGTGGCGGCAAGCAAACGACCGTTCATCCCGGTAATAAGGAATTTTCTTCAGGAGACCGCATTCCGCGCCCCCAAGGAGGCGGTGGTGGCGGCGCAGGCCAAGGCAAGGCCAGCAACAGTGGCGAAGGCATGGATGACTTCGTGTTCCAGATTACCCAGGACGAATTTCTCGACTTCATGTTCGAGGATCTTGAACTGCCGAATCTGGTGAAAAAACAGCTGACCGGCAGTGACACGTTCAAGACAGTACGTGCTGGTATCAGCAGCGAAGGGAATCCGTCGCGCATCAATATCATCCGGACTTTACGCTCCGCTCATGCCCGGCGAATTGCTCTGTCGGGCGGGAGCCGCAACAAGCTGCGCGAAGTCAAGGCAGAGCTTGCACGCCTGCGTGTCGAGGAGCCGGACAACATCACTGATATCCAGGCGCTCGAAGCCGAGATTGTGCGTCTGCGCGCCCGGATCGATAAGGTCCCGTTCCTGGATACCTTTGACCTCAAGTACAACCTGTTGAGCAAACAGCCTACGCCAAGTTCAAAGGCAGTGATGTTCTGTCTGATGGATGTTTCCGGCTCGATGACTCAGGCGACTAAAGACATCGCCAAGCGCTTTTTCATCCTGCTCTATCTGTTTCTCAAGCGTAATTACGAGCGAATCGATGTGGTGTTTATTCGTCACCACACTAGCGCGCGTGAAGTGGATGAAGAGGAGTTTTTCTATTCCCGTGAAACGGGCGGCACGATTGTATCCAGTGCATTGAAGCTCATGCAGGAAATCATGGCGGAGCGGTATCCCATCAACGAGTGGAACCTGTATGCCGCGCAGGCCTCGGACGGTGACAACTGGAATGACGACTCGCCTATCTGCAGAGATATCCTAGTCCGCCAGATACTGCCGTTCATGCAGTACTACACCTATGTAGAGATCACGCCACGGGAACATCAGGCCTTGTGGTACGAATACGAACAGGTGCGCGGGGCGTTTCCCGAGTCCTTTTCGCAACAGCAGATCGTATCGGCTGCCGACATCTACCCGGTGTTTCGTGAACTGTTCCAGCGGAGGCTTGTGTCATGAAGCGTCAGCCTATTTCCACCGGCTCGGAATGGACATTCGAGCTCGTACAGGCCTACGACCGGGAAATCGGTCGTATCGCCAAGCGCTATGCGCTGGATACCTATCCCAACCAAATTGAAATCATCACAGCCGAGCAGATGATGGACGCCTACGCGTCCGTTGGCATGCCCATCGGCTATAACCACTGGTCTTATGGTAAGCACTTCCTGCATACCGAAAAACATTACAAGCGCGGGCAAATGGGTCTGGCCTATGAAATCGTGATCAATTCAGATCCCTGCATCGCCTATCTGATGGAGGAAAACACCATTACGATGCAAGCCCTTGTGATTGCCCACGCCTGTTATGGGCATAACAGCTTCTTCAAGGGCAATTACCTGTTCCGGACCTGGACAGACGCCAGCTCCATCATCGATTACCTAGTGTTCGCCAAGCAGTACATCACGCAATGCGAAGAACGCCATGGCATCGATGCGGTAGAGGACCTCCTCGATTCATGCCATGCGCTCATGAATTATGGTGTGGATCGCTACAAGCGGCCCTATCCCATTTCCGCTGAAGAGGAGCGCCGTCGGCAAAAAGAGCGTGAGGAGCTCCTGCAGCGCCAAGTAAATGACCTCTGGCGCACCATCCCCAAGATGGGCGACAAGGATAAACACGAAGAGGATGCGCGTTTCCCGTCTGAGCCTCAGGAAAATATTCTTTATTTTCTTGAGAAACATGCCCCGCTGCTAGAGCCCTGGCAGCGTGAAGTTATCCGGATCGTGCGCAAGATCGCTCAGTACTTCTATCCGCAGCGGCAAACGCAGGTAATGAATGAAGGCTGGGCAACCTTCTGGCATTACACCTTGCTCAACGATCTCTACGATGAAGGCCTCGTAACCGATGGCTTCATGTTCGAGTTCCTGCAGTCTCACTCAGGCGTGATCTACCAGCCAAGCTTCGACAGCCCCTATTACAGCGGCATCAACCCTTACACCTTGGGCTTTTCCATGTTCCGCGATATTCGCCGGATCTGTGAGAATCCTACCGAAGAAGACAAGCGCTGGTTTCCGGATATCGCAGGCAGCGACTGGCTCTCTACCGTTACGTTCGCGATGAAGAGCTTCAAGGACGAAAGCTTTATCCTTCAATTCCTGTCGCCCAAGGTTATCCGGGATCTCAAGCTGTTCAGCATTCTGGACGATGATCACCGTGATGAGCTGGAAGTCGCGGCAATTCATGATGATCGGGGTTATCGCCTGATTCGTGAGCAGCTGGCAGCCCAGTACAATCTGGGCAATCGTGAGCCTAATATCCAGATCTGGAATATCAACCGTCGCGGTGATCGCTCGCTCACGTTGCGGCATACCCAGCATGATCGCAAACCCCTGGGCGATTCTACCGAGGAGGTACTCAAGCACTTGCATCGCTTATGGGGCTTTGACATTCACCTTGAAACCGCTCAGGGCGATCAGATCGTCAGCACCCAGCACGTTCCGCCCCGGGACGGCCACCGGGACCTTGACCCTCGGCGTACCGACATCGCTATCTCGCCCATCTAAATCCAAGGCCTCCTGTGAGGCCTTGTTTCTTTACATCCTTTTTGGCGTTTACCTACTTCATCGTTATCCTGCTGCCTTCAGGAGGTGAAGCATGCAGATATACAAGGTGGGTGGCGCGGTCCGGGATCGATTGCTAGGGCAGCCCGTTACGGAAGTCGATTGGGTTGTTGTCGGAGGTACCGCTGAAGAGCTTACCGCTCAGGGTTTTCGCCCCGTCGGCGCGGACTTTCCTGTTTTCCTTCATCCCAAGACCGGTGAGGAATACGCCCTGGCGCGCACTGAACGTAAAAGTGGTCGTGGCTATGGCGGCTTCACCTTTTTTGCAGACCCGGACGTCACCCTGGAAGACGATCTCATCCGCCGCGATCTGACCATCAACGCAATGGCAGAAGACGAAGCGGGCCACGTGATTGATCCCTATGGTGGCCTGAAGGATCTACATGCACGTCTGCTGCGCCATGTGTCCCCAGCGTTCATGGAGGACCCATTGCGGGTGCTGCGCGTAGCTCGTTTTGCGGCCCGCTATGCTCCGCTTGGGTTTAATGTCGCTCCGGAGACCCTTGAGCTGATGCAGCGCATGGCGACCAGCGGTGAACTGGACGCCCTGACACCCGAGCGCATGTGGAAAGAAATCTCCCGGGCGCTGATGGAGTCAAGGCCGGATGTTTTCATTCAAACCCTGCATGTCTGTGGTGCGCTGGCTGTACTGATACCCGAGATCGACTCCCTGCTCAAAGCCGATGCCTCTCCGTCTACCAGCCATACCTTGCGGGTACTGCGCCAATGCGCCAGTCATAAGCAACCCCTTCCCATACGCTGGTCATGTCTACTCATGCAGGTGAAGGGCGATCAACACGAGCCAAACCAGGTTACCGACACGATCGAAGCCATCAATAACCGCTTCAAGTTGCCGCGTGACTGCAGTGAGCTGGCGTTATTGGTCAGCCAGTATCACCCGCACGTCCAGCGTGCAGCCGAGCTGAGCTCAACAGCGCTTCTGGCGCTATTCCAGTGCTTCGACCTGTTCCGTCGGCCGGCTCGCTTCGAGGAGTTCCTTCAAGCCTGTGAAATGGACCACTATGACGCAGCACTCCCCTATGCGCAGGCAAATTACATGCGCTCGGTTGCGCAGGCTGCACGCGCAGTAACAGTACAACCTTTATTGGAGAGAGGACTTAAAGGCGCCGAACTTGGGGAGGCTTTGAAGCAGTCGCGCCTCGAGGCCATCGAGGCGTATTGCCGTGACTATTCAGCTGGAAAGGCCTGACACAGCGTGGCTGGCGTCAATGCCTGTCCACGCCATGTAAACGGTACCGGCCATAAACGCTGGACCTTGGGCATCGCAGCCCAAAGAGAAGCGTAATCACGGCCATCGACAGGATGCCTGACTGTGGCGGCCAATAACGAGAGCGGCCAAAGCACAAAGGCATTCTTGAGAATTTCTGCCCGCGGCAGAATCAGCCCATCCAGGTTTCCTACGAGATCGCCATAGGTCAGAATGTCGATATCAAGCGGCAAACCGGTACGATCTGCCGCGTATCGGCCATTATCAGCCTCGATGTGCTTTAAGCGAACAATCAAGTCAGCCAGGGACAATTCTGTCTGGGCCTTGACGACCAGGTTGAAGAACGGCTCGCTCTTGATACCCACGGCCTCGCTTTCAAAAACGGGAGAGCATGCCAGCTCTCCGCATAAGGCGGACAAGGCCTCCAGTGCCGCCGTCAGATGCTGCTCACGCGCGGTATTGCTGCCAAGGCCCAGGTATACCGTGGTCAGAGACATCCGCGCTCGATCTCCACACCAACCCCTGCCGCCGTCGGTACGGCACCCGGCTTGGTAATCTTCAGCCGCAACCCGGGCAATTGAAACTCCTGCATCAAGAGACTGGCCAGGCGCTCGGCAAACGTCTCGACCAACTGGAAGCTCGACTGCTGGGCGAACGCTGTAATACGTTCTGCCACCGCGGCGTAATTCAACGTCTTGTCCAGTTCATCGCTCTCGGCGGAAGGACGAATGTCCCAAGCCATGGTGACATCCAGACGCAAGCATTGACGAATTTCGCGCTCCCAGTCATACACACCAATAACGGTGTCAACTTCCAGTCCCTCGATGAATACCTTGTCCACGACCCTCTCCAGCGCCCATATGCGCATTATTTGAAAAGCCCAGCCACCGTATCGCGGTCAGACGAAGATTCCCATTAGAATCTGAAGGGACTGCCCCTCCGGGAACATCATCATGGTTTGGTTGCTGGCCACTTTTGCCTACCTGCTCGGCTCCGTATCGTTTGCCGTCCTGCTCAGCCGCGCCTTTGGCCTTAACGATCCCAGAACCAGTGGATCAGGCAATCCCGGTGCAACCAACATGTTTCGTCTTGGTGGCAAGCGCCTTGCCATCCTGACATTACTAGGCGACCTGAGCAAAAGCCTCGTCCCTATTCTCCTGGCACGTACCCTGGGCCTGTCAGAGGTCGAGCAGGCCTGGATCGGTCTGGCAGCAGTACTGGGCCATGTCTATCCGCTCTACTTTCAGTTTCGCGGCGGCAAAGGCGTCGCCACAGCGGCCGGTATGTTGCTAGGCCTGTATCCCTGGGCTGCATTGCTGGCGGCTGGCATCTGGGGAATCGTCTTCGCAATGACCCGTATCAGCTCCCTGGCTGCACTGGCCGCCACGTTGCTGTGCCTGCCGCTTATCGCCTGGCAACAACATGCCGCGTTATTGCCTCTGCTCGCGCTGACCATCCTTATCGTGCTTCGCCACCGTGCCAATCTCAAAGCCTTGCTGGCAGGACGAGAACGTCACTTCTAGAGAGCGTGACAGCTTTTGTCCCAAAAGATTTGCCAGATCACGCCCTTGACGTTACTCAGACCGCCGGTAACTGCTCCATTGGCCAACGTGCCTGCACCTGAATGGCGGGGCCATCCTGCTGACCGGCCAGCAGACGCTGGCAACCGGCATACGCAATCATGGCGCCGTTGTCCGTACAGAAACGTGGGCGGGCATAAAAGACATGCCCACGTAGCTCCTTGAGCATGGTCTCCAACGAGGTTCTCAGCGCAGTATTGGCGCTGACACCGCCAGCAATTACCAGAGACTTGAGGCCTGTTTGCTTAAGGGCACGCTTGCACTTGATCGTCAGCGTCTCGACGACCGCACGCTGAAAGGCCAAGGCGATATCGCAACGCGTCTGCTCACTGTTATCCCCTGCCGCCTCGCATTGCTGCCAGGTGTTAAGAGCAAAAGTCTTTAAACCGCTGAAGCTGAAATCCAGACCAGGCCGGTCTGTCATCGGACGCGGAAAGACAAAGCGATCAGGATTGCCATTGAGCGCAAGTCGAGCAATCTCCGGCCCGCCTGGATAACCGAGCCCCAGGAGCTTGGCAGTCTTGTCAAAGGCTTCCCCCGCAGCATCGTCTACCGACTCGCCCAGAAGCTGATAACGGCCGATACCGTCCACCCGTACAAGCTGCGTATGGCCACCAGACACCAACAAGGCGACGAACGGAAATTCCGGCGGCTGCTCCTCCAGCATGGGCGCCAACAAATGGCCTTCCATGTGATGAACCCCCAACGCCGGAACACCCCATGCCAGACTCAGCGCCTGGGCAAAGGAGGCGCCTACCAGCAGCGCACCGACCAGGCCCGGACCGGCCGTATAGGCAATGGCATCGACATCGGCCGGCTTGCTGCCTGCCTCAGCCAATACCTGATTAATAAGAGGAAGCATTCGTTTTACATGGTCACGGGAGGCCAATTCAGGCACTACCCCACCATAAACACGATGCAAATCGATTTGACTGAATAGCGCATCGGACAAAAGTCCACGTTCGCTGTCAAAGAGTGCGACACCTGTTTCGTCGCAGGACGTTTCGAGTCCCAGAACACGCATGGGCAGATGGCCTTCGGCCTGACGATGAATGAAGGAAGGCATGATAATCCCACCCATTTGCTCAGACCAGTGCTTTCGTCCGGAAGCTTTGCATTTACCCCGGCGAAGCGTTACTATCCGCAACCCTTAAAAACCGACGCTTTACATGGCCAAGGCCTCAAGCGTTGAATCAACCCCCGGTAAAACATTGAAGGTACGACCTGGATGCCCGCCGTCAAAGTCAAAGAAAACGAACCCTTCGACGTAGCCCTGCGTCGTTTCAAGCGCTCTTGCGAAAAAGCCGGTGTTCTGGCTGAAGTTCGCAGCCGCGAGTTCTACGAGAAGCCTACTTCCGAGCGTAAGCGCAAGGCAGCTGCTGCTGTTAAGCGTCATGCCAAGAAAGTGCAGCGCGAACAGCGCCGCCGCGAGCGTCTGTACTGATCAGACGCCTGCAAGGCTAACGGCTCCGCCCGACCACTGGTCGGGCTGAACGTATGTGATCTGCTAATCCGCACCACCTGTCAAGCATGTCCCATGCCTGGCGCATTCCTGTTGAACATCCTTTCGCAACGTGCGTTAGTATGCTCAAGTTTCGATAGTCGAATTTATAATTCAACCAAGCGACCTGCGCATGGAAGCAACCGTTTTTCATCGCGTATGCTAATGGCCCTCCCTGAGCCGAATGCACCATGGCCGGATTGATCCCCCAGAGCTTTATCGACGACCTGCTCAACCGCACCGACATTGTCGAAGTGGTAGGGTCACGCATCAAGCTAAAAAAAACCGGCAAGAATTTTAGTGCGCTCTGTCCTTTTCATAACGAAAAGAGCCCTTCGTTCAGCGTAAGTCCAGACAAGCAGTTCTATTACTGCTTCGGCTGCGGCGCAGGCGGAAATGCCCTCGGCTTTGTCATGGACCATGACAATCTAGAGTTTCCCGAAGCTGTTGAAGAGCTGGCCAGAAAAGCCGGTCTTGACGTTCCCCGGGAAGAAAGCACCAGTGGCGGCCCACGCAAGCCGCGGCAGATGGTGGACTCTCCGCTGTATGCGCTGCTGGCCGACGCAGCCACGTTCTATCGTCAGTCGCTCAAGAGTCACCCCCAGCGTAAAGCCGCGGTGGATTACCTGAAGAAACGCGGCCTGACCGGCGAGATCGCGCGTGATTATGGCCTGGGATTCGCACCGCCTGGCTGGGACAATCTGCTCAAGCATCTGGCAGGTGACGAGCTTCAGCAAAAAGCCATGATCGAGGCTGGTTTACTGATTGAAAATACCGAAAACGGCAAACGCTACGATCGTTTCCGTGATCGGGTCATTTTTCCGATCAAGGACAGCCGTGGGCGCGTTATCGCGTTTGGTGGCCGAGTCCTGGGCGATGAGAAACCCAAGTACCTTAACTCTCCGGAAACGCCTGTTTTCCATAAGGGTCAAGAGCTGTACGGGCTGTTCGAGGCTCGCCGAGCCAACCGCGATCTTGACGAGATCATTGTCGTGGAAGGCTATATGGACGTGATTGCCCTGGCGCAGCAAGGCATACGAAATGCTGTTGCCACCCTGGGTACGTCTACCAGTGAGGAGCACATCAAGCGCTTGTTTCGTCTGGTGCCTCAAATTCTGTTCTGCTTTGATGGCGACAAGGCCGGTCGTAGCGCAGCATGGCGCGCGCTGGAATCAGCGCTCCCCACCCTACAGGACGGTCGCAAGATCCGCTTTCTCTTTCTTCCCGAAGGCGAAGATCCAGATTCTCTCGTCAGATCAGAGGGCCCGGACGCGTTTCAGGCACGTTTCGTCCAGCAGGCGCTGCCACTGGCCGAGTATTTCTTCCAGCAACTGGCAGCCGAGGCTGACCCGTCTACTCTGGAGGGAAAGGCGCACCTGGCGACACTGGCCATACCGCTGATTGAAAAGGTCCCGGGAAATAACCTGAAAGCGCTCATGCGCCTGCGCCTGACCGAGCTGACCGGGCTCAACAACGAGTCGCTCAATCAGTTTGCCAGCGCACCAGCCGCGACACCACGGCCTACGGACGAGCCTTACTACGAGCAGGATGCCTACTACGACAGCGGCTATGACTCACCTGCGCCTGCTGCGCCCTACCCGAGCACTCGCACAGGCAAGCCCTCGTATGGCGGGAAAAATGGGTTCCGCGGCAAGAAGTCGTTCGGCTTCAAAGGTGACCCTGCCATGCGTGCCCCACGCGAGCCGGTAAAGGTTGAACCGCCTACGCTTGCCGCATTACGCAGCCTGGTACACCGCCCTTCGCTGGCCTTGCAGGTTCAGGATGCAAAGAACATTGCCGAAGAAAATGACCAGTACGCACAGCTTCTTGTTGCCCTGGTTGATGCCTTGCAGAAGAAGCCCGAACAGAGCACGTTGCAGCTGCTGGCACGCTGGCACGGCACTGAACAAGGCAAACTATTACGTGTTTTAGCCGAAAAAGAGTGGTTGATTTCAGGTGATAACCTTGAACAACAGTTTTTCGACACCATTACTAGGCTTGCAGCAAGCCAGCGTGAACGCAGCCTTGAACAGCTGCTCCGCAAGGCGCGCCAAAGCGAACTCAGCATTGAAGAGAAGGACCGTCTGCGCGAGCTTCTTAGCCGCCCAGCTGTGCCATCAACCTGATTCTGGCAAGAAAGCCGCCTGATCGGCTATAATACTCAGCTTATTTTTGCCCGCCTATGCCTTCGTGGAAGGGTGTTTATGTCCGGAAAAGCGCAACAGCAATCTCGTCTTAAAGAGTTGATCGCCCGCGGTCGCGAGCAGGGTTACCTGACGTACTCGGAAGTCAACGATCACCTGCCGGAGGATATCTCCGATCCAGAACAGGTGGAAGACATCATCCGCATGATCAACGACATGGGGATCAACGTATTCGAAACAGCTCCGGATGCGGATACCCTACTGCTCGCAGAAGCGGATACCGATGAAGCCGCCGCTGAAGAAGCCGCCGCCGCACTGGCAGCAGTTGAAAGCGATGTTGGTCGTACCACCGACCCCGTGCGCATGTACATGCGTGAGATGGGTACCGTTGAACTCTTGACCCGTGAAGGCGAAATCGAAATCGCCAAGCGTATCGAGGAAGGTATCCGTGAAGTCATGAGCGCTATCGCTCACTTCCCGGGCTCGGTTGAATACATTCTCAGCGAATATGATCGGGTTACGTCCGAAGGCGGTCGCCTGTCTGACGTTCTCAGCGGCTACATCGATCCCGATGACGGCACGCTGCCTGAGAGCGAAAGCGATGACATTCCTGTGCCCAAGGCCAAGGATGCCGCTGCAGCCCAGAGCGACGACGAAGAAGAAAGCGAGAGCGATGATTCCGAGGAAGAGACCGAAAGCGGTCCGGACCCGGAAGAAGCTCGTCAGCGCTTCGCAGCCGTAGCCGAACAACTGGAGAAAACCCAAAAGGCGCTCCAGAAGCATGGCCGTAGCAGCGATCAGGCCATTGAAGAGCTAGTGGCCCTGGCCACGCTGTTCATGCCGATCAAGCTGGTACCCAAGCAGTACGAGATACTGGTAGGCCGCGTTCGCGAGTCGCTGGATCGTGTTCGTGCCCAGGAACGCGCCATCATGCAGCTGTGTGTACGTGATGCACGTATGCCCCGCGCTGATTTCCTGCGTTCGTTCCCGAGCAACGAAACCAACCTTGAGTGGGTAGACAAGGTTCTCAAGAACAAGCCCAAGTATGCCGAAGCGATTGAGCGCCTGCGTCCTGATATCCAGCGCAACCAGGAAAAGCTGATTGCCCTGCAAAAGGAGCTTGATCTGACAGTTGCCGAGATCAAGGAGATCAACCGCAACATGTCCATCGGCGAAGCCAAGGCTCGTCGGGCGAAAAAAGAGATGGTTGAGGCCAACCTGCGTCTCGTGATTTCGATCGCCAAGAAGTACACAAACCGTGGCTTGCAGTTCCTTGATCTGATCCAAGAAGGCAACATCGGTCTGATGAAGGCGGTAGACAAGTTCGAATACCGCCGCGGCTACAAGTTCTCCACCTATGCGACCTGGTGGATTCGTCAGGCGATTACCCGCTCCATTGCGGACCAGGCACGGACCATCCGTATTCCGGTTCACATGATCGAGACGATCAACAAGCTCAATCGTATTTCCCGCCAGATGTTGCAGGAAATGGGTCGCGAGCCGACGCCGGAAGAGCTGGGTGAGCGTATGGATATGCCTGAGGACAAGATCCGCAAGGTATTGAAGATCGCTAAAGAGCCAATCTCCATGGAAACACCGATTGGTGATGATGAAGATTCGCACCTGGGTGACTTCATCGAAGACTCCACCATGCAGTCTCCGATCGAGGTAGCGACCAGCGAAAGCCTGAAGGAAGCGACTCGCGATGTACTGGCAGGACTGACGGCTCGTGAAGCCAAGGTACTGCGCATGCGTTTCGGCATCGATATGAATACTGACCATACGCTTGAAGAGGTCGGTAAGCAGTTCGATGTGACACGCGAGCGTATTCGTCAGATCGAAGCCAAGGCTTTGCGTAAGCTGCGTCATCCGTCTCGTAGCGAGCATCTTCGCTCGTTCCTCGACGAGTAAATGAAAAACCGGAGCAAACGCTCCGGTTTTTTTATGCGCTTTATTTTGCCATTTGCTTCTATATGGGTATAATGCGCCCCTCTCGTAGGGCCTGTAGCTCAGTCGGTTAGAGCAGAGGACTCATAATCCTTTGGTCGAGAGTTCGAGTCTCTCCGGGCCCACCAGAAATTCGAAAGTATTACAGGGGCGTCGCCAAGCGGTAAGGCAGCAGGTTTTGATCCTGCCATGCGTTGGTTCGAATCCAGCCGCCCCTGCCATATCTCAGCGCCAAGCGCGCAATAAAAAAGGCTTACCTCGGTAAGCCTTTTTTATTTCTGCTCTCCTTACGCCTTCAGACCTGACGATCCGGAGGCCGAGCCCTGCGCGGAATGCATACCTGTCTCTACCAGGGTCAACCTCGGCTTGGCCGATTCAGTCGCCGTCGACTCGCCGAGAGGAAGCGTCACGCTGAACGTAGCCCCCTGTCCTTCGATGCTGCTGACACCTATCGTGCCACGGTGCGCCTTGACGATCTGATCGGCGATATAAAGCCCCAAGCCCAGCCCTGCAACGCCTTCGCTTCCACTAGCGCGCTCAAACTGGCGGAAAATACGCTCCTGATTCTCAGGCGAGATACCGATACCAAAGTCCCGTACGCTAAGTACAGCACAGCCGTCCTTGACATCCAGTTTCACATGAACGGGCTTGCCTGCACCGTAGCGCATGGCATTGGTAAGCAGATTGGCAACAACCTGCTCGATTCGGAATTCGTCCCACTCCCCTTCGATGTATTCGGGAAGCTCTACCGTGACGTCACAGCCAGTCGCGTTGAGTTGCGGCATGAAATTTTCGACGATACTGGAAACCAGTTTCACCAGATCGAAACGGGAAGGTCGGATAGACAACTTGCCCGTCCGGATACGGGATACGTCGAGCATGTCATCAATCAGACGTACCAGCTTTTGTACCTGACGCTCGTCCCGCTCGACCATCTCCATCAGCTTTTCAGGCGTAAAAGCTGCCATATTGTTCTTGCCCAGGTAGATTTTGCGCAGCTGGGCTTCAAGAATCAGGGTATTGAGCGGGGTCTTCAGCTCATGAGAAACGATAGACATGAAGTCGTCGCGCATCCGCACCGCATGCTGCAATTCAACTTGCGTCTGGCGCAGCTCGGCCAGCAGTACCTCCTGCTCCTGACGGCTACGCTCAAGCGCCTCAAGCTGACGCCGCATGCCCTTGCGGTGCCGGTACAGGTCCACGAATACGCTGACCTTACTCTTGACCGCATGGATGTCGAGCGGCTTGTAAAGAAAGTCTACAGCTCCGCTCTCATAGCCTTTGAAGGCATAGTTGCGGTCATGACCGGCAGCACTGACAAAGACGATTGGAATATGTTTGGTCTTCTCGGTACTTCGCATCATTTCGGCAAGCTCGAAGCCGTTCATGACCGGCATCTGCACGTCCAGAATGGCAAGCGCAAATTCGTGTACGAGCAATAGCTCAAGCGCAGCCTCGGCAGAACCTGCCTTGAATACAGAGAGGTCCTCGTGTTTCAACAACGCCTCAAGTGCCAAAAGATTCTCTGGAAGATCGTCAACGATGAGAATCTTTGCTGTATTCACTTCTTTAAGCATTGTTCTGTTCCAGCTCGACGAGCAATGTATTAATGTCTCTGACAGGCAAAATGAAATCAGGAGTAAACAACTTGAGAGCCGCTTCCGGCATCGTAGGCACGAAGGCTTCAGCCGGATCCTGAACCACGGTCAACCCACCGGCACGGTGGATCGCTCTCAAGCCTGCCGCGCCGTCCTCATTGGCTCCGGTCAGTAGAACACCACAAAGGTGCTCGCCAAATACGTCTGCAGCACTTTCGAACAATACGTCGATTGAAGGCCGCGAAAAGTGCACACGCTCTTCCCGGCTCAGGGAGAGCGTTTTGTCCTGTTCGATCAGCAGATGGTACCCAGGCGGCGCAAAGTACAGCGTGCCAGGGTGCAGCGGTTCCTTTTCATCTGCTTCCTTAACGTCTATCTCCAGACGCAGCCGGAAAATTTCCGCTAGTTTACTGTCCTTGTCCTCGGGCATGTGTACTACCACGACGATAGGCAGGCGAAAAGTTTCGACCAAGCCGACCAATAGTACACTAAGTGCTTGTAGCCCACCCGCGGAAGCGCCTACAACAATTGCTTCAATTTGCCGCTGCGGCAGCGAAAAGAGGGTATCCGGCCCTTGTTTCATGACGATTATAACCGCCTGAAAAGTCGTTCTTTTTTGACGACCGGTTCGAAATGACCCGCATAGGCAGAGAAATCGAGCGACTCCTTGCTGCCGAGTCCGAGAAAGCCTCGGTGGCACAGCGACTCATGAAACAAACCGAACGCGCGATTCTGCAAGCCTTTGTTGAAATAGATCAGAACATTTCGGCAGGAGATGAAGTGCGTCTCAGAAAACACCATGTCCGTAGCCAGGCTATGGTCGGCAAAGGTGACATTGGCCATCAGTGACTTATCAAACAGCGCCCCATCGTAGGCGGCTGTGTAATAGTCGGAAAAGGAATTCTTACCGCCGGCCAGCTGATAGCTTTGTGTGTATTTACGCACCCGCTCCAGCGGAAAGACGCCCTGCCGGGCGCGATCCAGCGATTGTGGATTGATATCGGTGGCGTAAATCAACGTACGGTCCAGCAGCCCCTCTTCCTTGAAGAGGATGGCCATGGAGTAGACTTCCTCCCCCGTACTGCACCCGGCAATCCAGATCTTGAGCGATGGATAGGTCTTGAGCACAGGGACTACGTGCTCTCGAATGGCCAGGTAATAGGTGGGGTCACGAAACATCTCGCTGACCGGAATCGTCAGGAACTGGAGCAGCTCGCTGAACAGTTGCGGATCATGCAGCACGCGAGCCTGCAGCTCTGAAATGGTTTCGCATTCAAACTTCGACAGCGCATGGAGCACCCGGCGCTTGAGCGAAGCGCCGGAATAATCCCGAAAGTCGTAGCTGTATTTGAGATAGATACCCTCGATGAGCAAGCGCAGCTCAATATCCAGGGTACGGTCGGGACACATGGTTACAGCTTCTCCAGTGACGGCATCCATACCCTGATTAATGAAAACAGTCGGTTCAGATCGACAGGCTTGGCCAGATAGTCATTGGCACCGGCACGCAGACAACGCTCCTGGTCGTCCTTCATGGCCTTGGCAGTAATGGCAATAATGGGCAGTTTTTGCAGGTAAGGAATCTTGCGAATTTCCTGCATGGCCTGATAGCCGTCCATCATTGGCATCATGATGTCCATGAGTACAAGATCAATACCCTCAATCGTTTGTACCTTCTCCACCGCCTCAAGACCGTTACGGGCGATTTCGACGATCGCTCCCTTTTGCTCGAGCGCACTGGTAAGGGCAAAGATATTGCGTACGTCGTCATCTACCAACAGGAGCTTACGACCTTCGAATGCCTTGTCGCGGCTGCGGGCAGTCTTGAGCATTTTCTGGCGCTCAGGCGGCATGTCGGCTTCGATCTTGTGCAGGAAGAGTGTGACCTCATCCAGCAGACGCTCGGGCGAACGGGCTCCTTTGATGATGATCGAGCGCGAGTACTTCATCAGGTTCGCTTCTTCATCACGGGTCAGACTGCGCCCGGTATAGACAATGACCGGCGGGAAGGAGCAGATCTCTTCATTGGCCATGCGCTCAAGCAGCTCGTTGCCTTCCATATCGGGCAGTTTGAGGTCGATTACCATGCAGTCATAGATATTGTTGCGCAGCAGCTCAAGCGCTTCCTGGCCAAGCTCCACTGCCGTGATTTCCACATCCGAATCACCGATGAGCTTGGTGATGCTGTCGCGCTGCAGCGCATCGTCTTCGACCAGGAGAATGCGCTTCATCTTCTGCGAAAACTTGGCTTCGAGTCGACTGAAGACGGTCTTGAGCTCATCACGGGTGGTAGGCTTCATGGCATAGCCAACGGCCCCCATGTGCATGGCGGCCTCGACCCGATCCTCAACCGATACCACATGCACCGGAATATGCCGTGTATGGGGATTCTCCTTGAGCCGCTCAAGCACGGTAAGGCCTGAATGGTCGGGCAGGCGCATGTCCAGCAGAATGGCATCTGGCGTGAACTCGGTTGCGACGTCGAAGCCTTCATCGGCCCCATGTGCCACCAGGCAGCTGTATTTCAGCTCATGGGCCAGATCGTAAAGGATACGTGCAAACTGTGGCTCGTCCTCAATCACCAGCACCTTGCGATCCGGGAAGGGGAATTTTTCACGGTCATCCGGGAATGGTCTCGGGCGAGCCGGGTTTATTTCATCGGTCTTCGGTACTTGCGCCGATGACGGCGCGGCAGCGACCGGTGCAGCAACCGCTACTGGAGCTGGCGACTCGCTGACAGAACGTGGCGCGGGGGCTGCCTGAACACGGGGAGCAGGTGCGTCGGCAATGAGTGGCTGCTCATACTGCAGGGGTAGGCGCAAGGTGAAGGTACTGCCTTGCTGCGGAACGCTCTGCACTTCAATGGAGCCCCCCAGCAGCTTGGCCAGATCGCGAGAAATGGAAAGCCCTAGACCGGTACCGCCGTAACGACGGGTCGTTGCGCCATCGGCCTGACGGAAGGCTTCAAAGATGACTTCCTGCTGATCTGGCGCAATCCCAATACCCGAGTCGGTGACCGCAAACGCGACCTGGTTCCGGTCGAGTGTCACCTTGAGCGTGACGCCGCCTCGCTCGGTAAACTTGAATGCATTGGAAAGCAGGTTCTTGAGAATCTGTTCGATACGCTGCCGGTCCGAGTACACAAAGCCAGGCAGATCGTCGGCAAGATCCACCGTGAAAGACAGCTCACGGCTATCGGCCACGGGATTGAACGCGTTTTTCAGGGTGTCGACAACACGCTTGACGGACACCTGCTCAGGCCTGATTTCCAGCATGCCTGCCTCGACCTTGGAAATGTCGAGGATATCGTTGATCAGGTTGAGCAGGTCATTGCCAGCAGAATAGATGGACTCTGCAAAACGGACCTGCTCGGCAGTAAGGTTCGCATCCGTGTTATCGGCCAGCAGCTTGGCCAGGATAAGCGAGCTGTTGAGCGGTGTCCGTAGTTCATGGGACATGTTGGCCAGGAATTCGGACTTGTATTGGCTAGCCCGCTCAAGCTCGCGAGCCCGATCTTCCAGTTCAGTCTGCGCTGCGTTGAGCAGGTTGTTGCGCTCGTCGAGCATGTCGCGCTGCTGTTGCAGCTCATGGGTCTGCTCGGAGAGCTGCTCGTTGGTCTGCTCAAGCTCGGCCTGCTGCTGCTCGAGGTGCGCCTGAGACTCCTTGAGCGCACGGGACTGCTCTTCGAGCTCTTCGTTGGCGGTGCGGAGTTCTTCCTGCTGTACCTGCAGTTCTTCGTTGAGCTGCTGGGTCTCGGCCAACAGCTTTTGCAGACGCTGGCGATACTTGCCGGCCTCGATGGAAGAACCAATCGCTGAGGAGACAAGCTTGAGCAACTCGGTATCCCGCGCTTCCAGACTGCGGGTAAAGCCGAGCTCCACCACGCCATTGACCATGCCATCGCTTTCAATCGGTACGATCAGGGCCGCTGCGGCAGTGGTCTCGCCGACGGCCGAGCTGACCTTCAGATAATCACGCGGCAGATCCTTTAGCTCAATGATGCGCGACTCCAGAGCCGCCTGTCCCACCAGGCTTTCACCCAAGGCCAGCGTGCGTCTCGTGGAAAGGTTCTCTTCGCTCAACGCATATTCGGCTACGCGCTCCAGCTTACGGTTATCGTCCTGGACGATATAGATCGCCCCTGCAGAAGCACCCAGGTAGCGGGCCAGGAACTGCAGGATACTTTGCCCCAGCAGTGGCAACGTCTGCTGGCCAATCACCTGTTCGGAGAGCTGCATCTGTCCGGCACGGTACCAAGCTTGCCGTTGCATTTGCTCGGCATGATCGAGCTGCTGATCCAGCGCGGTGGTGTAGGTATTAGACAAGCGCGTCAGCTCACGGCGCCCCAGGAAGGCCAGCAGGCCGCTCAGCAAGAGGCTGACACACAGAAATGACGCAACAATGATGATGGTGGCCTGACTGGCCGTTGAACTACGCTCGGCTCGTTGCTGCTGCTCCAATGCAATGAAATCATTGAAGTCGCGACGGATAGCATCAATCAAGTCTTTGCCTTCGCCGTCGCGTACGTGCTTCATGAAGTCGCCGTTCTGCTGATTCAACGCGATCATTCGAGACGCATATTCACGCCAGGAACGATGCAAGCTTTCAATGCGCTCAAGCCGACGTAGCTGGACCTCGTTATCTGAAACCAGACTTTTCAGCTCATCCAACTGAGGCTGAAACGTAGCCTGTGCACGCTGGTAGGGCTCAAGAAAGGATTGATCATCACTTAGCAGATAACCCCGCATACCTGTTTCCAGATCTACCGCGAGCCTGAATACATTGTTACTGCTACTGATAACCCGATCGGTATGCTCGATCCACTGGTTTACGGAAAGAAGGTAATAAACGACAGCAACAAAGAACGCCGAAGTAAGAAAACCGATCCCTAATGGCAGAGTCAGGTTACGGCTCAGGATTCGACGAAAGCTTTGCTGATCGACAGGCGACTCACGATTCATGCGTTACTCAATATCAGTCATGAATGAAAAAGCGGCCACCTGCTGCAAGGCAGCCGCAGTACGGCAAGCATGCACGAAAAAACGGAAAGCGAAGCGGCCCGCGTTCAATTAATTCAATCGCGAGCCGGATTATCCATTGACTGGACTAACGTCGAGCGATGATCCAGACAGCATGAATAATGCCTGGAATATAGCCCAAAAGGGTCAGCAGGATGTTCAACCAGAAAGCGCCTCCGAGACCAACCTGCAGGAAAACGCCTAGGGGCGGAAGGATGATGGCGCAGATAATTCTGATCAGGTCCATTTGCAAGCTCCTCGTAACAGGCCGTCGAAACAGCTATAGGACCTATTGCACGGGAGTCGGTTCCTCGAATGCCAGGCAGAAAAAACCCCACCGTAGCGGGGCTTTGCAGACTATGGAGGATTTCCGTATCGGGCACCGTCCTGGCGCAATCCTCTAACTCCCTGTTTTGACTGGGGCGCTTCCTGCGCTGAACTCGATAGCTGAATGATATTCCCTATAAATGTAGGGTTAATAGAGCCAAGTCATGCAACATTCTGTAAGTATTTGCTTACATCAGAATTGCTCAGCCTCCAGCTCATACAACACACCGCTGCCTGCCTTTACCGAAGCCGTCAACGAATGAATGCGAGGTAGCAGTCGGGCAAAGTAGAACCGTGCCGTTGCGAGCTTGCTACTGCGCAGCTCGGCATGATCGTTTTGCAATGCGGCTTCAGCCATGCGCGCCCACAGGTAGGCATAGGCGGTATAACCCAACACATGCAGGTACTCCACCGATGCTGCACCTATCTCGTTCGGATTGGTTTTGGCCTCGTTCATGACCCACTCGGTCAGGGCGTCCAGGTTATCCAGCGCTGCTCGCAGCGGTTCGGCAAACTCGGACGACGTGCCATTCAGTATTTCGATATAGGCTCTGATCTCTTCCGAGAAAGGCCGATACAGGCTTCCCGCCGACCCTACGACCTTGCGCCCCATCAGATCCAGCGCCTGGATACCGTTGGTGCCCTCGTATATCTGGGTAATACGAACGTCTCGTACCAGCTGCTCCTGTCCCCATTCACGAATGTACCCATGCCCACCAAAGATCTGCTGGCCATGCACGCAAATCTCGAGCCCTAGATCTGTCAGGAAAGCCTTGGCTACAGGAGTCAATAGCGCCACCATGCCTTCGGCACGTGAGCGCACCTGAGCATCGTTGCTGAACTTGGCGATATCGAGCTGCATCGCAACATAGGTGGAAAATGCACGACCGCCCTCGTTCAAGGCCTTCATGGTCAACAGCATGCGACGTACGTCAGGATGAACGATGATAGGGTCAGCCGCCTTTTCAGGCGCAGAAGGGCCGGTTGCCGCGCGGCTTTGCAGGCGCTCACGGGCGTACTCAACGGCACTCTGATAGGAACGCTCCCCTGCTCCCAGCCCTTGAATACCTACACCCAGGCGTTCGTAATTCATCATGGTGAACATGGCAGCCAGCCCTTTATTGAGCTCACCGACCAGATAACCCTTGGCGCCATCAAAGTTCATCACGCAGGTACTGGAGCCATGAATACCCATCTTGTGCTCGATGGAGCCGCACGCCAGGGTATTGCGCTCGCCAAGGCTGCCGTCCTCATTGACCAAGACCTTTGGAACGAGGAAAAGTGAAATGCCTCTGGAGCCGGCAGGTGCGTCCGGAAGCTTCGCGAGCACCAGGTGGATGATGTTTTCCGTCAGGTCATGCTCACCGGCTGTAATAAAGATCTTCGTACCGGTAATGGCATAACTGCCATCCGCCTGCGGTTCGGCACGGGTGCGGATGATGCCCAGGTCTGTGCCGGCATGGGGCTCGGTCAGGCACATGGAGCCTGCCCATACACCGGAATAGAGGTTGGGCAGGTACCTCGTTTTCAGCTCTTCGCTGGCATGGGCATGGATGGCCAGGCAACCGCCCGCTGTGAGCATGGGGTACAGGCCAAAGGATAGATTGGCCGCATGGACCATTTCCTCGACCTGAGCAGAAATCACTTTGGGCATGCCCATACCACCGTACTCGGGGTCACCGCCTACGCCTACCCAACCGCCTTCGGCATAGACGGTATACGCCTCCCGGAAGCCTTTTGGCGTAATCACCTTGCCCCCTTCCCAACGGCAGCCCTCTTCATCCCCATTGCGGTTGAGTGGAGACAGGGTGCGGGCAGCCACCTTGGCCGCTTCTTCCAGGATGGCGTCGGCCGTCTCGGTATCGACCCGCTCCGCCAGCTCAGGTAACTGCTGCCACGCCTCCTGCACCTTGAACACATCATTGAGCAGGAAACGGATATCACGTAGGGGAGCTTGGTAGTCAGCCATGGGGCAATCCTCCAGCAGAGGCGCAGGGTATCCGGCGCTTTTTGTGAGTATTCCCTGAGTGTAGCGAACACGCCAAAAGGGCCATAGGTTCATGATGCGACCAGATAGTCAGCTTCGGTCACCCACCCGATCCTTGTTTGAGCCAACAAAAAAGGGACGCTGTTAGCGTCCCTTTTCAAGGTTCTTACAAGCCTGCCTTGGCTTTCAATCGCCACTCGTGAAGCAGCGGCTCGGTATAACCGTTGGGCTGTTCGCGTCCCTTTAGAACCAGGTCCCGGGCGGCCCGGAAGGCATAGGACGTTTCGAAGTTGGGCGCCATGGGACGATACAGGGAGTCACCTGCGTTTTGCTCATCCACGATACGGGCCATCCGCTGCAACGTTTCGATCACCTGTGCCTGATTGGTTACGCCGTGGCGCAACCAATTGGCAATATGCTGACTGGAGATACGCAGTGTGGCGCGGTCTTCCATCAGGCCGACGTTATGGATATCCGGCACCTTGGAACAGCCGACGCCCTGGTCTACCCAGCGCACGACATAACCCAGAATGCCCTGGGCGTTGTTGTCCAGCTCCTGCTGAATCTCCTCGGCAGACCAGTTGGCAGACTCGACAACTGGAATGGTCAGCAAATCGTTCAGGATGCTGTCACGAGCGGCGTTGACATCGACCTGCTCCAGTTCTTGCTGGATCGCCTGCACATCGACCTGATGGTAATGCAGCGCATGCAGGGTCGCAGCCGTAGGCGATGGCACCCAGGCGGTATTGGCGCCAGCTTTAGGATGACCAATCTTTTGCTCCAGCATGGCGGCCATAAGGTCAGGCATGGCCCACATGCCCTTACCGATCTGGGCGCGGCCACGCAGCCCGCAGGACAAACCAACCAAGACGTTGTTGCGCTCGTAGGCGGCGATCCACTTGCTTCCTTTCATGTCGCCCTTGCGCAACATCGCACCCGCTTCCATGCTGGTGTGCATCTCGTCGCCGGTGCGATCCAGGAAACCGGTATTGATAAAGGCCACGCGGGAAGCCGCCTCGGCAATACAGGCCTTGAGGTTGACGCTGGTACGGCGCTCCTCATCCATGATACCCATCTTGATCGTGTCGGCAGGCAGTCCCAGCATGGACTCGACCCGTCCAAACAATTCAGCCGCAAAAGCCACTTCCTTCGGCCCGTGCATCTTTGGTTTCACGATATAAATGGAGCCGGTACGGGAGTTGCCACGGCGCGCCAGATCATGCAGGGCGATGGTAACGGTCATCACCGCATCCATGATGCCTTCAGGAATCTCCTGACCATCGGCATACAGAATGGCCGGGTTGGTCATCAGGTGGCCGACGTTACGTACGAACAGAAGCGAGCGGCCATGCAGCGACAGGCTCTCACCATTGGCCGCCGTATACTCACGGTCCGGGTTGAGCGTACGCGTGAAGCGCTTGTCACCCTTGGTCACCTCTTCGGCCAGATCACCTTTCATCAGGCCCAGCCAGTTACGGTAAGCCAGGACCTTGTCCTGTGCATCCACAGCAGTAATCGAGTCCTCCAGATCCATGATGGTGCTGACGGCCGACTCCATCAGGATGTC
The DNA here is from genome assembly GCF_000478505.2 of Pseudomonas sp. HPB0071. Classification (NCBI taxonomy): domain Bacteria; kingdom Pseudomonadati; phylum Pseudomonadota; class Gammaproteobacteria; order Pseudomonadales; family Pseudomonadaceae; genus Pseudomonas; species Pseudomonas sp. HPB0071. Next base: position 1,534,874 of record NZ_KI517367.1, read on the forward strand.
CTTCACACCAGCACAGTCGGTCTGGCCGATCTGGGAGTGACGATCGATCTGAATTTCAAAATGCAGACCGTTGTGCTTGAGCAGAATGGCCGATGGTTCGGATGCATCGCCCTGATAGCCGACAAAGGCTGACGGATCGGCCAGCTCGCAGGCCCCATTCTTCATGTCTACCACGAGACGGCCGCCGTCGACCCGGTAGCGCGTTGCCTCTTTATGGGAGCCTTTGGCCAACGGAACGGTTCGGTCCAGGAAGTCGCGGGCGTAAGCGATAACCTTGGCTCCGCGAGCGGGGTTGTAGCCCTTGGCTTTCTCGGCGCCTTCGTCTTCTGGAATGGCATCAGTGCCGTAGAGTGCATCGTAAAGCGAGCCCCAGCGCGCATTCGCAGCGTTCAGGGCATAACGCGCATTGAGCACCGGTACAACCAGCTGCGGACCAGCCTGCTGCGCGATTTCAGTATCGACATTGGCTGTGGTCGCCTGGACCTTCTCCGGCTGCGGCAGCAGGTAGCCAATGGACTCCAGAAAGCGGCGATAGGTCGCCATGTCCTTGATCGGGCCGGGATTGGTACGATGCCAGTCATCCAACTTTGCCTGGATCTGATCACGCTCGGCCAGCAGTGCCTGGTTACGCGGTGCCAGGTCATGCACCAGAGCATCGAAGCCCTGCCAGAAAGCAGCGCTATCGATTCCCGTACCGGGCAACACTTGCTCCTCGACAAAGCGATGCAAGGAGGTGGCTACCTGTAAGCGATGGCAAGAAGTGCGTTGAGTCATGTCGTAATCCCTGTGTTCTTCTTATCGGTTCAACCCAAAACAGCCGCAGCACCCGCTTTGGCCACCTGTGCATCCTGATCGGCCTTGACGCCTGAAACGCCTACCGCGCCGACGACCTGTCCCTCGACCATGACCGGTACACCACCCTCCAGCATGCCAGCCAACACCGGCGCGGACAGAAAGGCAGTGCGTCCGCCGTTGATCATGTCTTCAAACCCTTTGGACTCACGGCGCCCTAGGGCTGCGGTCCGGGCTTTTTCCGTAGAGATGTAGCCGCTGGTTGGCGCGGCATTGTCGAGCCTGAGCAGCGCCAGCGGATGTCCGCCATCGTCCACTACCGCAATGGAGACGGCCCACTGGTTGCGCTCGGCCTCGGCGCGTGCGGCCTCCAGGATGCGATTCACTTCAGTGACGGTCAGGACGGCTTTGCTTTGCATGCAGATTCTCCACGTGAGGATGGTAGGGTTCGGAATTCAGAGCGGCATCGACAATCTCGATCCAATGTCGGACCGGTGTACGACTAACACCGCCCAGATGGGTCTGGCAACCGATATTGGCGGTAACGATCAGATCGGGCTGCCCACTCTCGAGCGCGGCGAGCTTGTTGTCTCGCAACTGACGAGACAGCTCCGGCTGAGTGAGCGAATAGGTGCCGGCAGAGCCGCAGCACAGATGGGCGTCTGGCACCGTCGCCAGCGTATAGCCCAGACGCTGCAAGACCTCTTCTACAGCGCCGCCCAGCTTCTGAGCATGTTGCAGGGTACAGGGGCAATGAAAGGCCAACCGGTGATCCGCACTCACCACCAGCCGCTCCAACGGCTCGGCACGAACCACCTCGACGATATCCTTTGCCAGCTCGGATACCCGGCGGGCCTTGGCGGCATAGGCGGGATCATCCTTCAGCAGATGACCGTAATCCTTGACGAATGCGCCGCAACCGCTGGCCGTCTGCACGATTGCCTCTGCGCCTGCTTCAACGGCAGGCCACCAGGCATCGATATTGCGGCGGGCACGGTCAAGGCCGTCATGCTGGGCATTAAGATGAAACTCAACGGCGCCGCAGCATCCTGCTCGCGGCGCATCGACCACGCTAATCCCCAATCGATCCAGCACCCGCGCCGTTGCAGCGTTGGTGTTGGGCGATAATCCTGGTTGAACACAGCCCTCCAGCATCAACACGTGTCGCTCATGACGTACCGCCGGACGCTCTCCCGCGGGAAGCGGATCGGCAGGAAGCTTGCTCTTTAGCGCATCCGGTAAGAGTGGGCGCAGTGTTTGCCCTACACCCGCCAGCGTCTTGAATAACGCAGGACGCGGTAGCACGGCGCGCAAGCCGGCCCGCAGGAGGCGCTCACTCATGGGGCGAGGCACGCGGCGCTCCAGCTCGGCACGACCGATATCCAGGAGATTGTGGTAAGTCACGCCGGACGGACAGGTCGTCTCACAGTTGCGACAGGTCAGGCAGCGGTCCAGGTGCAGCTGTGTTTTCGTTGTTACGGGTCCGCCTTCCAGCATCTGCTTGATCAGGTAGATACGCCCGCGGGGCCCATCCAGCTCATCGCCCAACAGCTGATAGGTCGGGCAGGTCGCGTTGCAAAAGCCGCAGTGTACGCAGCTACGCAGTACGCGTTCGGCCTCCGCTGCCTGCGGTAGGCGACGTGCTTCTTCACTTAGTATTGTTTGCATTACAGCTCCGCATACAGTCGACCAGGATTGAACAGCCCATGCGGGTCCATTTGCTGCTTGAGCTGACGCTGATATTTGAGAAGCACAGGTGCCAGTGGGTGGAATGGCTCGCGCGTGATATCAGGCGTGAAACAGGTGGCATGCCCCCCGACCTGCTCGACAAGAGGCCTGAGCGTGGCGGTATCCATATCGCTTTTCAGCCACCGCTGGGCACCGCCCCAATCCATCAGGACCGAGCCGGGCAGCTCCAATACGGGGATGTGATTGGGTAGCGACAGGCGCCACAGTGGACGTGGATCAGCGAAAAATTCCAGTCGGTGCTCGCGCAGATCCGTCCAGTACGCAACGGACAGGTCTTCACCTCCAATGCGATCCCGAGCGGCCGCGACAGAACCCTCACCGCCCTCCAGACGAATATGTAATGCGCGGCCATCATGGCAGGCCCCTGCCAGCGGAATGGCCTGGCGCTCCCACTCGGCCAGCTTGCTTAGCGCGCGCGGGGCATCCAGCTCTAACCTTAGACGGGTACACGTCCGCGGCTTGGGCAGAACCTTGAGAGACACCTCGGTGATCAGCCCCAGACAACCAAAACTCCCGGCCAGCAGACGAGACAGGTCATAGCCCGCCACGTTCTTCATGACTTCACCGCCAAAGCGCAGGTGCTTGCCCTCGCCTGTGATGACCCGGGTCCCCAGAACGAAATCCCGTACCGAGCCTACCCAAGGCCGACGCGGGCCGGAAAAGCCCGTCGCAATCATGCCGCCTACCGTCGCGCCCGGTCCGAAATGCGGCGGCTCGCAGGGCAGCATCTGGCCGTTGGCTTCCAGCGCAGCCTCCAACTCAGCCAGTGGAGTGCCCGCCCGTACCGTTACTACAAGCTCAGTGGGATCATAGGTAACGATGCCTCGGTGGGCGCGCACATCGATTTCCATACCGTCTACCGGTCGGCCCAGGTGACGCTTGCTGTCGCCGCCCCGGATGCGCAGCGGCTGACGTTGTTCAATAGCCTGCAGCACTTCGTCCTGAAGCGTCTGAGAAGCATCATGGGAAGCAGTCATGGCGTCCATCAGAAGCGCTCCAGTTCAGGAAAAGGCAGCTTGCCGTGATGTACATGCATGCCGCCAAACTCAGCGCAGCGGTGCAGCGTCGGCACGTTCTTGCCCGGGTTGAGCAATCCCTTCTCATCAAAGGCTTTCTTGACGGCGTGAAATAACGTCAATTCATCAGGCTTGAACTGCGTACACATGGAGTTGATCTTTTCTCGCCCTACGCCGTGCTCACCGGTGATGCTGCCACCTACCTCCACACACAGGTCGAGGATCTTGCCGCCCAGCTCTTCTGCGCGCTCAAGTTCGCCCGGCTGATTGGCATCAAACAGGATCAGCGGATGCATGTTGCCGTCCCCGGCATGGAAGACATTGGCAACCCGCAGGCCGTAGTGCTCGGACAGATCCGCAATTCCCTTGAGAACGCCCGGCAATGCACGGCGGGGAATGGTGCCGTCCATGCAGTAGTAATCGGGAGAAATCCGGCCTACTGCCGGGAATGCGTTTTTGCGGCCTGCCCAGAATTTCTGCCGCTCGGCCTCGTCCCGGGCCAGCCGAATCTCGGTGGCTCCGGCCCGCGCCAGGACATCACGAACGCAATCGCAGTCAGCATGAACGTCAGACTCCACCCCATCCAGCTCACACAGGAGGATAGCCTCGGCGTCCACCGGATAGCCTGCATGGATGAAATCTTCCGCCGCCCGAATGGAGAGGTTATCCATCATTTCCAGACCGCCAGGAATGATGCCTGCAGCGATAATATCGCCGACTGCTCGACCGGCTTTTTCAATACTGTCGAAGCTGGCCATCAACACCTTGGCCGTTTGTGGCTTGGGCAGAAGCTTGACGGTCACCTCCACCACCACGCCTAGAAGCCCCTCCGAACCCGTGAACAAGGCCAGCAGATCAAACCCGGGCGTGTCCAGCGCCTCACTACCCAGGGTCAGACGCTCTCCCTCAATGGTCACAATGTCGACCTTCAGGATGTTATGCACCGTAAGTCCATACTTCAGGCAGTGCACGCCCCCTGCGTTCTCAGCCACATTGCCGCCAATGGAACAGGCGATCTGGGAGGACGGGTCCGGGGCGTAATACAGCCCGTAAGGATTGGCTGCCTGGGAAATCGCCAGGTTACGCACGCCGGGCTGAACCCGTGCACGGCGCGCATCCGGGTCAACTTCAAGGATCCGATTGAATTTCGCCATGACCAGCAGCACGCCCTGCTCCAGCGGCAGAGCACCACCGGAAAGCCCCGTCCCTGCTCCCCGCGCAACGACTGGGACGTTACGCTCATGGCAGAGCCGCATTAAGGTCTGCACCTGCTCAATGGTATTCGGGAGCACGACGGCCATGGGCGTCGTGCGGTATGCCGACAAGCCATCACACTCGTAGGGTTTCAGGTCTTCGCGTGCGTGGAGGAGCTGAACGCCGGGCAACGCGGCCTCCAATGCCTTAATCAGACTAGCCTTGTCGACCTTGGGCAGTACGCCATCGACGCGTTCGTCATACAGGATATTCATTGCCAGAGTACCGATCTTGTTGTTTTTGTGCCGGAGGGCCTGGGCCTTTCAAGGCTACGTGCTTTTCTTTTACTCCCCGTTTGCCAAGACGTCTATGCCACTAAAAGCTGGTCAGACCAGTTTTTCAATACTCAGTCTTAGCCGAAAGTCTTAGGCCCACAGGCGCCATGCACCTTGACGAAAGACCAGACACTCATGCCCACTAAGTCTTTACCAACTGGTCAGACCAGAGCCATGAGCACTCTTGAAGTCACCAAGCGAAGACAGGTTGCCGATGCTGTAAGCGAGCAAATCGAACGGTTGATCGTCGATGGCGTATTAAAGGTCGGGCAAGCCCTGCCCTCCGAGCGTCGCCTGTGCGACAAGCTGGGGGTTTCGCGGGCGGCCCTGCGTGAAGGACTCGGTGTGCTGAGAGCAAGGGGCATCATTGAAACCAGCCAGGGCCGCGGCTCCTTTGTAGCTCGCCTTAGCGCCTCGAATGACACCAGCCCACTGCTGCACCTGTTTGGCAGTCAACCCCGTACGCTCTTCGATCTGCTCGAAGTGCGCGCCCTGCTCGAAGGAGAAGCCGCCCGGTTGGCAGCCTTGCGCGGTACAGAGGCGGACTTTGTGTTGATTGGCCGACGTTATCAGGCGCTGTGCGAGGCTTGTGAAAACCCGGAAGCGTTGGACGCAGATACCCATGCCCGACTGGACCATGCGTTTCATCTCGCCATCAGCGAGGCGTCACACAATCCCGTCCTGGTGCATACCCTCCAGTCGTTGAATGATCTGCTGCTCGGATCGGTGTTTGCCTGTATCGCCAACCTCTATCACCGCCCGCCGCAACGCAGGCAGATCGACCGCCAGCACACCCGCCTCTATCAGACTGTTACCCAGCGTTTGCCCGATCAGGCCCGTCGCGCGGCGCTCGACCATATCCACAGTATTCGTGACAATCTACGAGAGATCGAACAGGAAGAGCAACGTCTGGTTCGCGCAACAATGCGGCTGGAGGGATGGGTCTAACCATTCGGGCAGGTTTATTGCCCTATAGCCATTATTGCGACACAGTTCACGGTAATGTATGGTCTAGTTCGGCACTCTCCGCGCCCTGTTCTTCAAGGAAAGAAGGCTCAGCAGGATGCTGGACGCAAATGAAAGCCATATCACCCTTTCGCTCGAAGGCCTGTCGACAGACCTGCAGGTCCTGAGCTTTGAAGGTCACGAAGCCCTCAATCTGACGTATCGTTTCGATATCGAGCTTGTCAGCGAACAGCCTGATCTCGATCTGGAAAGCCTGCTGCACAAGCCGGCCTACCTTGCTTTTGGCCCTAGCGGCTGCGGTGTTCACGGGCTGGTCTACCGCGCCGCTCAAGGCGACTCAGGCAAGCGCCTGACGCGCTACCGTGTCAGCCTTGTGCCTCAACTGGCCTACCTGGCGCACCGCGTTAATCAGCGCATTTTCCAGCAGCTTACCGTCCCCAAGATCATCGAAGCGATCCTCAAGGAACACGGCTTGTTTGAAGGAGCCTACCGCTTCCAGCTCGGCAAGACGGTCTATCCACCGAGGGACTACTGTGTTCAATACGATGAGAGCGACCTACATTTCATCCAGCGTCTCTGTGAAGAAGAAGGCCTGAGTTACCACTTTCAACACAGCGGCAGCGGTCATGTGCTCGTTTTTGGAGACGATCAGACGGTCTTCCCCAAGCTCTCATCTGTGCCTTATCAGCAAGACTCCGGCTTAACGGCTCAACATGAAGTCGTTCGCCGTTTCGGTGTGCGCCTGGCGACGCGAACCAGTCGGGTTACACGCCGCGATTACAACTTCGAGAAGCCACGCCTGTTGATGGAGGCAGCCTACCAGGGTCCGTCCTCCCCTGATCTGGAGGACTATGACTATCCGGGCCGCTTTACCGATCGTACCCGGGGCAAACACCTTGCCCAACGCGCATTGGAGCGCCATCAGGCTGATTCACAACTCGCAGAGGGACAAAGCGACGCGGGCTTGGTCAGCGGATACTTTCTCCCGTTGAGCAACCACCCACGCACGTCCTGGAATGCCCTCTGGCTTATCCAGGAAGTCTTCCATGAAGGAAGACAGCCTCAGGTGTTGGAAGAGTCCGTCACCAGTGACGTCTCCAAAGAAGATGGTTTCACTCAGGGCTACCGCAACCGCTTTACCGCTACCCCATGGGACGTCCCCTACCGCCCGGCTCTTGAGCACCCAAAGCCTGCTGTTTTGGGAAGTCAAACGGCAGTCGTGACAGGTCCCCAAGGCGAAGAAATCCATTGCGATGAGTATGGCCGTGTAAAAGTCCAGTTTCATTGGGATCGCGAAGGCCAAGCTAACGAGCAGACCAGTTGCTGGCTCCGTGTAGCCAGTAACTGGGCCGGTGACCGCTACGGTGGCATCGCCATTCCCCGTATCGGAATGGAAGTACTGGTCACCTTCCTGGAGGCTGACCCCGACCAGCCCTTGATCACCGGCTGCCTGTATCACAAGGAGAACGTAGTCCCATACGACCTGCCCGCCAACAAGACGCGTACCGTCTTCAAGACCTTGAGCACTCCAGGCGGTGGCGGCTATAACGAGCTGCGCATCGAAGACAAGAAAGGTCAGGAACAGATTTATATCCATGCCCAGCGGGACTGGGACGAGAACATCGAGCACGACCAAAAGATCCGCGTCGGCCATGAGCGGCATGACCGCATCGAGGCAAACAGCTACACGGAATTCAAAGCCGAAGAGCACCACACAACAGACCTGGACCGTAAAACCGAGATCAAGGCCAATGACCACCTTACAGTGGGCCAGAATCAGCACATCAAGCTGGGTAACGGGCAATACATCGAGACTGGTAATGAGATCCACCTGTATGCCGGAAGCAAGGTCGTTATCGAAGCCGGGCTTGAACTCACCGCCAAGGCAGGCGGCGCCTTCATCAAGCTCGACCCCAGTGGCGTTACGTTGATGGGGGCAGCGGTAAACATCAACTCAGGCGGAAGCCCTGGTGTTGGCTCCGGCATTCAGATCCTGGGGCCGCTTGTTCCATGGGCAGCGGATAGTGATAAAGCGGGAAAACTACCCAAGCTAGCACTAGCCAATGTACAGCTGCAAATGGCTATAAGGGCCCGGCAGTTAGGTGCAAGCCGTTGCCCAATATGCGAGGCATGTCGTGAAGGTGTGTGTGATATAGGACATTCAGCAAGATGAGCCCTGTCTACTCATGGATCCAAACCCAAACAAATAAGCAGCGATCGCTTTATTTAATTATTGACTCATTAGCCGAACCTAACCCTATACCGGAGCTATTCGGCTCAGGGGCCATCAAGGAATACGCCAATCTTTACCAGGGCACGTCTTATGAAGAGCTTTCTGCCATCGCACCTTGGCTAATCAGAATTGAAGACATGGGCAACGTAGCTATTCAACGTCTAATTCAACATCCAGAAAGGGACTGGGGTTGGTTAGCCTGTACAGAATTTCATGAATTCTCTGCTATAAAAAAACACTTACAGGACAGGATAGAAATACATGAAGATGAGCAAATATCCCTTTACCGTTTTCAAGACCCCCGCGTAATAGCTAGAAGCCTCGCCTATTTGAAACGTGAACAAGCTCCTTATCTTCTAGGACCCTTTGAAAGTGTTTTATATTGGCACGCGGAAAAATGGAAAGAATATAACAATCCAACCCCTAGCCTCTCTCAGTTACCAGAGCCGCCTTTCCCTTGGCTCTACTCAGAACCAGACGAGATAAAGCAAGAAATTAAAATCTTAAACTTGGAACAGTGGCTATGGGAAAACCAACCAGCCGAAACAACTGAGCTGGCCAAGCAATTACATATACGCACGTGGCTGAAAGATTGTTTAGCTAAAGCTGGAATTTACCAATGGAAAGATGCATATCAGGTATTTTTTCTGCTTATGCAGAACAGACTAAAGCAACTCAATCACCCAGCATGGGAGCCCCTACCAGACGAGCCTCCCTTAGCACATTTTAATCGCTGCCAGAGTCTCTTTAGGCCTCAGGAAAAATGAAAAAAATTATCATATATTCATTCCTAGCGGCCCTTACAGCTTGCTCTTGGGTCGGAAACTCCATAAAGGAAGGCGCCATCAAAGGTGCCAGTTACCCCAGCAGTGCACTTTTTTATTTAAAAGGAAAAATCCCAGAAGATTACTCATTCAAAACTACCGCCTACTACCAACAGAGTGAACCAGCCGCATGCACATTCTATAGTGTAGGGATGGGTAGTTATGTTCCTCGCTCTCATATTGATCAGCATAAAGTCGAATACAAGGATAAACCCCAAGATTTTATCCATCAGATACCGCTGGCATATCACGAGGCCGGGTGCGAAATGAAGTTAGTCAATGTGGATCTAACTGTATTTGCTAAATATGGTTCTAAAGACGGGGAATTTGGCCGTGATGGAGGCCGAATAGGCGTTTATACAAGTTTGCCTGAAACCGTGGTTCACTTTCCCAACAGCAAAGAACTGAATTTAAAGGGAAAATGTATGTGGTTATTTCGACTAATGGGCAAAAATGATGTATTCGCCAAAGTTCTTACATGCCATGGAGCTGACGAAAACTGGCAAGTGCCTGACGACTATGATAAGCGCGGCGGAGTAGGCATCTCGCTAAGACGCGATGAGCTCGACGGAAAAACCATTAATGTTGAGTTCCAAAACTCTAAAGAAGAACGCCCTTACTTCCGGGGTACTTGGTTAAGAACAGAGTCTGGTTGGAAGCCTTGCATTAGAACATCAAAATACGCTCAATGCCAAACCCCGCCTACATTTAGAAAGTTTCGCATGGATAGCCGGGAGTGCACGGTCTACCCAAACTGCACGGAATAATAACATGGATGAATCATTTGCAAAATTAATTTCCAGCCCGGACCAAAATTGTCCATTAAAAAAGGCTTGGGTTAGTTTCAGATTAGTTGATGAGTTCGGCCAAGGCGAGCCTTATGCAAACTTATCTTACTCCTTAATAGATAGCCAAGGCAGCGAGCACATAGGAACTCTCGACGAGAAAGGATATGCGAGAGTTGACCCCATTTATTGTGGGCCCGCAATTCTTAGATTTTCTGAAAAATATAAAGGAAATATAGACGTTTGGTACGATGATTTAATAAATCGTCAAAGTTTTTCTCTTCCTATTACACAATTACAGGCTGTAGCAGAGCAGACTCAGAGGCGAAACAGCAACCAGTTAAGCCCAAACCCGAAAGTAGCAGCCAAGGAAAATGCTGAATTTTATCGAGTAGAGGTACGTGATTTAGTAGAGGTTAACAGTCATCTCCCGCCTGCCTCTAAAATTTTAGCACCTCGCCCCTCGATTGATCTTGCATCTAACTCAAATCAAAAGGATAGTAAAAAATTCGGCATTGGTCTTGCTCCCAACAAACATCATATATTGGAAATCAAAGCTTTAACAGCTTGGCGACCATTACTTTCTCTAACATCAGATTTTTCAGCACTTGATGCTTACCAACTTTCATTACTTACCACTCTGGCTTATGCAGATTTCGGAGAAAAATACAGTACTGGCCAAGAAACACCGCCAATTTACCCAGTCCCTGGAACTATTGGCTATGTTTTGAACAGTAGATTGGCCCACATAGAAACTGGCGCTTTAAATGAAGAGCCCCGCCGCTTTTCAAACGTCAACCCTTACCACCTTATTCTAGAAGAAGTCCCTTACTCCAAAAGACTGGAAGTAATCCCTTTCAATCCGGAATATTATAAAAAGCAAGACGAACAAAAAAACCCTGGGAACTTCATAACCTAAATGATATAGACACTAATACCCAAGCATATATCACTCATGACGACCGCATGGTTCTGATTAGTATAAGAGGGACGCAAGAAAACCCGCCTGACTTATTACGCGATATAGATGCGAAGCAAGTTCCCTATAAAGAAGGTGTAGGGCAAGCACATCGAGGGTTTTACGAGGCCTTTCTTGCTGTAAAAAATTTTGTAACGCCCTATTTACGGAACTTTTATACTGAACAAAAGATCGTCGTAACCGGCCATAGCCTAGGTGGAGCCATTGCACTTTTAGTAGCCGAATGGTTACGCCGTGATGCTCAAGGCTATGATGTATTACTGTATACATATGGCGCACCTCGCGCTGGCGATAGAAATTTTGTCGAAGGTGCATCCGAACTAATCCATCATCGGCTTGTTAACCATAACGATCCTATTCCAAGTTTACCTGCAACATGGATGGACACAGACCAGCGAATATTTATCCCTGGAATAGCGGCACTTATTACAGGAGCAACTGGAATAGGCGGTGCAGCATTCTTGGCGGGCATTGTCAATTTAAAAGGTGATAATTACCAGCACCACGGGACACTTCATCACTTTCTACCGCTCCCTATTGGCAGAGGGGAAACCACCTCAGTACTTTGGCAACCGGAATGTTCAGGAATTGAAGAAGCCGCGTGTACTTATTATGCAGCCAACATTAAAAATGACATGCCTGACAGAGCGCTATTCATTGCACAGCTAGCTTCCATGTCACAACACTTTACAGTAGCTGGATATGTTCCGGCTTGTCATGCAACGCTGTTACGCTGGAAAGCTAGCGCTGCGCAGGAAGGTCAAAGCTTGACCAAACGCGAGCAAGAATGGTTAGAAAAGGAAATCTATAGTTATCAAAAAAACTTAGAGTTATGGGAAAAGCAAGCCTGGCAAAAATATGACGCCCTACACCGACACCAAGAAGTTTCCTTAAGTCTACGCAGGCAGCAATTCGAACAGGCTATTAGCTTCGCCGCTGCCGAAAGGAGACGCTTACCCCGTACCTTAGGCCGTATCAGGGAGCTAGCTCAAAAGCCTATTTCGCTTGAAAATGTATACGGATCTCAAATAAACAATCCTATGCTTTTAAGCCTAATAAGCCGATGGCAACAACACGATGAAAACCTACCGTCCAAAACACCTCAACTAGCCTCTATACCTAGAACATATAAACCCAGTTACGTCTAGTTGTCCTACAAAAGGCTTAAGCTAACCGCTTCATAAGTGCGGTTAGCGGCCAATTTATTAGAAGACATATCTCTAACATCAAAAACATCAAAAACATCAAAACACCAACTTAATGTAAAACTTAAAGATCAAAAATCAGGCAATTTAAATATTTCTAACCGACAAACGATAAAATAATTTGCATCTAAATACTTACATGAAATTAGCTATAGGCGAAATTACAACCAACCATCTACATCAAAATTTACTTCTCTCATAGCTTAAATAAAAATTTGATAGATTCATAATCCTTATGCTCCTCTCGATCATTCGAGCAGCCTACCAATACGCCATGTGAGGTCTGCTACTAAAAATACGCTCCTAAAAGTCACATGAATACCGCATCTAATTGTAGATGAAATGGAGTCAGGACCGTACTAAATAGCATTAGCCAAAAGATATGGAAGCCCAACTAAGCTTTGCGGAGCCGTAGCAAATGCAAGCTCGACAAATTTTCTTGACCTCACCATATTACGGAAATATGAGAAATTATTACTTAGAAGATGTCGAATTCTTAAAAATCACCAAGCCGCAAGCGGATACGCCTGAAGAAGCCGAGTCAGTTGCAACTATGCTAATAGCTCGAAATGAGTTTATGGCCTGGATTCTTAATTATACAGCTGGACAGCCAATACAGCAGATCGAAGACTCTTTCGAAAAAGTAATTTCTGCCTACGAGAACTATCAACTAGCTCTCGGGCGTTATGAAAATGAACCCAGGATGTCGCCTCTAGGTCTTGACCAGCTTGAAGATTATGAAGACTGCCTCCAACTGATCGGAATAGCTGTATTACTTAATCGCAAGGATCTCCTAGAGCGTATTACTAAAATTGTTGATCCAGGATATGCAGCTGAAGATACGCTTTATGAAGAGCTTGTAGGAGGTGTACTACCCAATCGTGCAGAAATTGATGAATGGTACCATGATAAGCCTTACACTACCTTGATACATGCAATGTATGCCGAAACTAAAGATGAGGCCTCAAAACTTCTAAATCAGTATTGTAAAGAATGGTATCCGTCATTCAAACGTACAACGTGGCATGATACCCATCTTAGTATGACCTCAACCGAAGGTGCATATTTTGGTTACTGGGCTTTCGAAGCCGGCGCTGTGGCCTATCTTTATGGCATAGATGACAGCCAAATCAGCCACATGGTATATCCCAAAGACCTAGTCGCTTATGCTCGGAACCAAAAAAGAGCTGAATGAACCACAACTAAAGGCTCATACAGGAGAAACTCTCTTCTGACCAGACTCTTAATATTTAATACTAGGCAAACTCATTACAAGGTCTCTGCCTAATTATTAAAGTATCAAACAGAGGCAACGATCTAATAAATTATTCGAAGAAAAAGCGCTGTAGCTAAAACAGGACTGTATGAAGGCACATCTGGCGGTAAATACAGACCCCTATCCGAGATATCCAAGAAGTATGTAGACACACGGTATACCTTATAACTCTTGATAAATAAAATTTTTTAACACACAAATTAAATTAAGTTCTTCAAATTAAAGATGCCCACCCATTTAGGTGGGCGATCTTATTAGCACTCCATATAAACCACCTGCGTATGGGTATATTCATACAACCCATGCTTTCCATCCGCCCCGCCAACCCCTGACTTGCGCACACCTGCATGGAAGCCTTGCATGGCTTCGAAGTTTTCGCGGTTGATGTAGGTTTCGCCAAAGTCGATTTCGCGGCAGGCTTGCATGGCTTTGCTCAGGCTGCGGGTATAGACGGATGAGGTGAGGCCGTATTCGGAGTTGTTTGCCAAGGCGATTGCCTCGTCCAGGCTGTCGACGATCTGGATTGGTAGGACGGGACCAAAGATCTCCTCACGCATGATGGTCATGTCTTCACGGCAGCCAGCCAGTACGGTGGGTTCGTAGTGGAAGCCTTGGGGAATATCTGCGACCTTGCCACCAGAGATGACTGTAGCGCCCTGACTGACTGCCGTACGCACACGTTCTGCAACTTTATCGAGTCCGGCCTGGTTGATCAGCGGGCCCATTTCTACCGAGGGGTCGGCAAGCGGATCTCCGTAGCGCGTTTCACTCATGGCAGCACTGACACGTGAGATGAATTCATCGGCTACGCCACGCTCGACGTATACGCGCTCGGCACAGTTACAGACCTGTCCGGTATTGATGATGCGTGAGCCGCGAATGGCGCGGACGGCAAGGTCGAGATCAGCGTCGGCCAGCACGATGGCCGGTGCCTTGCCGCCGAGTTCAAGGTTGAGCTTGGTGAGGTTGGGTGCAGCCGACGCCATGATGCGGGCACCCGTAGCCACACTGCCAGTAAAGCTGATCATGTCGACACCGGCATGGGCGCTAAGCGTTCCCCCGACCTCCCCTGCCCCACTGACAACATTGAACACGCCGGGTGGTAAGTCCGTTTCGGCGACCAGTTTGGCAAATTCGAAACAGTTGATCGGCGTCTCTTCGCTGGGTTTGATGACGATGGTGTTGCCCGTTACCAAAGCTGGAGCCATCTTGCGGGCAATGAGGAAGAACGGGAAATTCCAAGGCAGGATGCCGGCGACCACCCCCAGGGGCTTACGGAACAGAAAAATGTTTTCGTTGGGCCGGTCGCTGGTGATGATTTCACCTTCAATGCGACGTGCCCATTCGGCCATGTAGTCGATGTAATCAGCCGTAAAGTTGACTTCGACTTCGGCCAAGCCGCTGACCTTGCCCTGCTCCTCAGTGATGATGCGCGCCAGCCGAGGCGCATGCTCGCGGATCTTGGCGGAGATTTTGCGCAAGTACCCAGCGCGCTCAATGGCAGGCCTTTTTGCCCAGGCTTTTTGAACAGCGCGTGCGGCCTCAATGGCACGGTTTACATCATTGCCATTAGAGGCAGGCACGTCGGTCAAGCGTGCACCAGTGGCGGGATTGAAAACCCCTAAATGTTCGCTGCTAGCCTGAAAGGCACCGTTGATGAAGTTCTGATACGGTTGGGTCATGGCCGATTCCTCTTGTTTTAGTAGGTTCGCGAAGGCGCGCTGACGGCCGGGCCTTCCTTGTAGCGACGCAGATTATCCAGGGCTGCCTGACGCATCAGGCTGATATCAATGCCCACTGCAATGAACTGGCAGCCCCAGCTCTGGTAGCGGCGAGCGTCATCCTCTTGGGGGGCAAGAATGCCGCTGACTTTGCCCGCCGCACGGGTGGCATCGATGGCATGACGGATCTTGGCCTGCACGTCGGGATGACCTGGATTGCCGGGATAGCCCAACCCAGAGGACAGGTCCGCTGGACCGACGAAGACCGCGTCGACGCCCTCTACCGCAGCAATCGCTTCGACGTTCTCGACCCCTTTGGCCGACTCAACCTGTACGATCAGGCAGAGCTCCTCATGGGCAGTAGCCAGGTAATCCGGCACACCATCCCAACGGGTTGCACGGGCCAACCCACCGCCAACTCCACGAATACCATGGGGTGGATAGCGCATGGCCCGGACCAGCTCACGCGCCTGCTCGGCTGTTTCCACCATAGGCACCATCAAGGTCTGGACGCCGATATCGAGTAGCTGCTTGATCAGCACGCTGTCACCGGTTACGGCCCTTACCACGGGCTGAGTGGCATAGGGTGCGACGGACTGGAGCTGCGCCAGGATGGTGGGCACGGTATTGGGTGCGTGCTCACCGTCAATGAGCATCCAGTCGTAGCCAAGGCTGGCAATGATTTCCGCCGCGTAGCCTGTAGCAAAGCCGGCCCAGATGCCGTAGGTGGTCTGGTCTTTCTTGAGCGCTGCCTTGAAGGCGTTGTGTGGCATCTGCATAAGAAGTCCTGTTGTGTTGAACGTTAGGGATCAGTGAGAAGCCAGATGGCCCCCTTTTTCAGGAAGCTTGACGACAAAGAAGTAGCTCGCAGCGCCAAGCAGTGCGATTAAAGCCGCAATGACTAGGGCAAGCGTGAAGGAGCCGGTTTGCTGAACGACCATGCCGGTCACCACAGGTGCAAAAGCACCGCCGAAATAGCCGCCAAAGTTCTGGATGCTGGCGAGGGAGGCCACCATGCGTGACGGTACTGCCACACTGACGAGGGACCATGTGCCGGCTACTGCTACATTCAGGCAGAACAGTGCCGCACTGAATAACGCCATGACCGGGACGACGCCCTGGGCATAGGCGCCAAGGACCGTGAAGAAGCCTGCGCCGATCAGGCCGCCGCAGATCGGCCATTTACGGCTGCGGCTGACGCTAGCGCCGCCACGGATCACGCGGTCAACCAGGAGGCCGCCGCTGATGACGCCCGCCGCTCCGGCCAGGAACGGAATGCTGGCGACCCAACCTGCGCTGGCCAGGGACAGATGATGGGTCCGCTCCAGATACGCAGGCAGCCAGGTCAGGTACAACGACAGCATGTAGATGATGCCGACGTAGCCAAAGACGATGCCCCAGGTCACACGCAGCTTGAAAAGCCCGCGCCATTCGGCAAAGGTCATACGGCCCGTGCTGTCACCCTTGGCCATGCCTTCGTCGAGATAGTGTTGTTCCTGTGCGGTAAGGCTGACCTCATCACGGTTGCGGTAGACGGCGTACCAGACGATTGCCACACCCACACCCATGACGCCCATGGCGATGAACATTGCCCGCC
Organism: Pseudomonas sp. HPB0071; assembly: GCF_000478505.2. Lineage (NCBI taxonomy): Bacteria > Pseudomonadati > Pseudomonadota > Gammaproteobacteria > Pseudomonadales > Pseudomonadaceae > Pseudomonas > Pseudomonas sp. HPB0071. The sequence goes on from NZ_KI517367.1 coordinate 1,551,546, forward strand.
AGCCCAGGCCCAGAAGCAGCGCGGCGAGAATCGGCTGGGCAATTGCCGGCCCGAGGGAGGACGCCATGTTGAAGATGCCAGACGGCAGCCCTCGCTCCTTGATGTTGAACCACTCGCTGACAACCTTAGCGCCGGCCGGAAATTGAGGGGCCTCACCGATACCCAGACCGATACGCGCCAGGATCATGTGGTTCAGGCTACTGAGTAATCCCAGCATGCCCTGGGCAATCGACCAGAGGCAGATCCCCAGGCCCAGGGTCAGACGGGCACCAAAACGGTCGAGAATGCCGCCGATCGGCAACTGCGCCACGGCGTACGCCCAGGAAAAGACGGAGAGCAAAAGCCCCATTTCGGTCGGCGTGAAAGACAGCTCCTGGCTAATGGTCTGGTTAGCGATGGCCAGGGTGCTGCGGTCCAGGTAATTGACGAACCCCGCCAGCACCAGCAGTGTCAGCGCTACCCATTGAATACGCTTGAGCCGGGCACTCTTGACCGGGATCACGGTTTCCCGCGAGGTAGACGCAGTCCCCGTTGTTGCACTCGCTGTTGCCTGCATATTGTTGTTATTCATCAAGGCTCTCCAGGAATCGAAATGGAGCGGTGTTCCGAATAAACCCGGAACCGGAAACGCTATTGCAAGTTCACGAACATTCCCCCGTCTACCAGTAGGGATGCACCAGTGACGTACCTGGCCATGTCCGATGCGAGGAATACGACCGGGCCGGCCAGGTCATCCGGCTCCCCCAAGCGTCCCAGGGGTGTCCGTTTAATCATGTAGTCGCGTTTTTCCTGATCGGCCAGGTCGTCCTTGTTGATATCGGTCTCGATAGTGCCCGGCAGTACGGCATTGCAGCGTATACCGTACGGGCCAAGGGCAATGGCACAGGACTGCATGAGTGACAGCAGCCAGAAGTCGTCCCCCACCCGCTCACGCATAGTGGCTAGCGTTTCGATGTTCTTGCGCAGCCCCTCTTCACCTTAAGCAGGACCGTGCTAAAGCGCCAGCTTGCCGCCGATAAAACCCATTTTCTTGGACAGATCGGGCCATGCGCCGGTGGCATAAAACTGAAGCTCGTCCCGCACAGGGCCACCCAGGAGCTGATGGACCGGCCCCTGGCGAATTTTGCCGAGCAGGTCCCACAGAGCCAAGTCCACGCCGAAAATGATGTTGAGGACGATGCCCTTACGCCCGTAGTAGAGCGTGGCGTTGAACATCTAGTCCCAGATCTTGTCAATGTCCGTCACCCTGGCGCCTTCGATGAAGCGAGCCGGGTGCTTCTCGACGATAAACGTGCCCAGCTCACCTCCGGTTGTAACGGCAAATCCCACCGTGCCATCGCTGGCCTCCACCTCTACCACCAGCGTCTCCAGTACGTTGATACCAACGCTGCGGCGCCTCTGCCAGTATTCTGGGTACTTCGCCATGGACGTGGAGATATGGTCGTCGATCCAGTGGGCATCGCCCTGGTAATGATAATCCGCCCCGCCGCCCCGGAGGGTAAACGCACGGGCGTGTTTAATGGTGGGCATGCTTATGGACGTCTCCTTGCAGCGTATCGAAGGAAGCAGCGCGCGTAGTAGGCGCTGCGGGACTGAAGCGGTGTACCGCCAGGATCAAAAGGGCGGCCAGATGGCTGGCACCGGCAAGGAAGTAGAGGCCGGCAGCGGTGGAGTCAAAGGTAGTCTCGACCCAGCGTTTGAGGTTGGGAGCCATGAAGCCGCCCAAAGCGCCAATAGAATTGATCAGGGTAATGCTGCCTGCCGCCGCGCTACCAGCAAGGTAAGCTGAGGGAAACGTCTAGAAGATCGGTTAGACGGCAATGAACCCCGAGGCGGCGAAGCACAGAGCGATCAGCGCCAGCAGTGGCAAGCCGAACGCTACCGAGGCGGCAATACCCAGGCCACCCATGGCAACGGTAAGCGCCGCGGTTGCACGGCAATTGCCGGTGCGGTCTAAGCCAAGAGCTGGAAACCTTTCTGCAACTCTTGCGCCGACGCGCCAATGATCTCGGACTCAGGCCATAAGCCTGACTGTTAAGCTATGGACCTCTAACGGATAGATCACCTGATATGACCCCACGCATACCCTTCTGGCAAAACGCTGCGCAGCTCGACGGCGACGCTCCCCGCAAGTGGCTGTTTGAAGATGAGGGTTCCTTGACCCAGCGCCTGACGCAACTCAGCGGTAACCGCTTTGCGGTGGACGTCATTACTGAAGGATGGCAGCCGCTAAGGGCAGATGAATGCAAGGCCCTGGACGCGCCGCCGGAGACGCTCGGCTGGGTGCGCGAAGTTTTCCTGTTAGGTACGCAGACCCGCTGGGTGTTTGCCCGCAGCGTGGCAACGCGCGAGGCGCTCGAGGCCTCAGGGTTTGAGCTGGCTCAACTGGGCCAACGCCCACTAGGCGCTCTGCTGTTCAGCGATAACGCGTTTAACCGCGGCCCGCTGGAGGCCACGCGTTACCCTGCTGGCTGGCTTCCACAGGAAGAAGTGCAGGATCAGGAGCCGCTCTGGGCTCGGCGTTCGGTCTTTCGCCGGGACGGCCTTGGCGTACTGGTTGCCGAGGTGTTTCTGCCGGCGTTCTGGCAGTTTCTGAAAGATCAAAGGCTATAATCGGCCAGCCCACCGTGAAACGGCTCGGGCTTTCGTTCATTCCGATACGGCGCCGCAATGAAAAAGAACCGCTCCCGTAAAAAACCACAGCCCGCTGCCTCGCTTGCTACCGCCGCCCCGCAGAAAATCATCGGGACCACCCGGCCTAGCAGCCGCATCAAAGACTTCGCCCAACTGACGCGACTGGACAAGCCTATCGGCATCTACCTTTTGCTCTGGCCAACACTCTGGGCCTTGTGGATTGCGGGCGAAGGCCGCCCGAGCGTGAAGAACGTCATCATTTTCGTGCTGGGTGTCGCCCTGATGCGCTCGGCGGGGTGTGTAATCAACGACTTTGCCGATCGAAACTTCGACGGTCATGTCAGTCGCACCAAGGCGCGCCCGCTGGCGACCGGCAGGATAACAACCAAGGAAGCTCTGATTGCCTTTGCCGTGCTGGTTGGGCTCAGCTTCGTGCTGGTGCTGTTTACCAACGCCATCACCATCTGGATGTCCTTTGGCGCCCTGGGTATCGCTGCGCTGTATCCCTTCATGAAGCGCTACACCTATTACCCACAGGTGGTACTGGGCGCAGCCTTCTCCTGGGGAATGCCGATGGCCTTTACCGCCGAAACCGGCTCGCTTCCGCCTGAGGCCTGGCTATTATTCATCGCCAACGTGATCTGGACGGTGGGATACGACACCTATTACGCCATGGCGGATCGGGAAGACGATCTGAAGATCGGCGTGAAATCCACTGCCATCCTGTTTGGCGACGCAGACCGCATCATCATCGCGACGCTGCAGGGCCTTACCCTGCTCTGCCTGCTCCTTGCCGGTGCGCGCTTTCACATGGGCGCGTGGTTCTATCTGGGCCTTGTGGTGGCGCTAGGGTGTTTTGTCTGGGAATTCCTGAGTACACAGGACCGGGACCCCATGAAATGCTTCAAGGCTTTTTTGCATAATCACTGGGCGGGCCTGGCAATCTGGATAGGGATTGTGGTGGATTATTTGGTGCGCTGATCAAGCGGCTTCAGCTTTTTCCCATGCCTTCGGCGCTTCACGTTCTCTACACACTTACAGAGAACGTGAAGCCAGGGCGCAGCGCCTATTGGATACCGGAACAAGCGGTTCTGGTGACTTTACGGCGGCTTTCACGAATGACTCGCTTACCGCCTCCCTGGCACAGGCGATCACTCAGTCGGGCTTGATGAGACCCTGACCCAATCAATCTGCAGTGTTTCACCGCTTCCCATCCGCTGCAAATGATCAGCGACCACCCCTTCCATCCGCTCCAGCTCTTCAGCAGGAAACTCGATCTTTGCCAATAAGACGTCGCCTTGCGCCTCAAGGTGACAGGTTCCCGCCGGGAACTGAATGAAGCCCTTTCCGTCATCGAATTCCACCTGGAATTTATGCCCCCAGTGCTTGCATAACCGTGTGATGTAGCGGCCTGGACTGGCCGTGGCGATACGGGATTCGGACGATGCCATAATCGATCTCCTTGAAGAGGTGATGGGTTTGCGTGCACGCCGCTGTTGCCAGGCGACAGCCAGTCCGCTGAGGCTGATGATTGTCATACCGACCAGGGCGCCCTCGTCAGGTACATGACCAAAGAAAATGAATCCCATCAACCCTGCACAGATAATCTGTCCGTAGCTGAAGGGTGCGAGCAACGCGGGCGGCGCATAGCGGAATGCCTGGGTCAGCAACAAGTGTCCGCCCATTCCACATGCGCCTAACCCTATCATCAAAATGGCATGCGTCCAGCTCGGCGGCTCCCAGAAGAAGGGCAACAGTGATGTCATGATCACACTGTTCACCAGCCCGGCGATGAAATTGCTGGTGGTAGGGCTGTCGGTCGAGGAAAGAATGCGGGTCAGGATCTGGTAGATACCAAACATCACTGCAGACCCCAGCGGTAGCAGAACAGCTGGCGTAAACAGCGAGCTACCTGGGCGAATGATGATCAGAACACCAACAAAGCCGGTTACCACAGCGATCCACTGCGGCCGGGTCACCCGCTCTTTCAACAGGGGCACCGACAGAGCCGTTACGATCAGCGGAGCGAGGAAGTTGACCGCCGTGGCTTCTGCCAGTGGTAGATAACGCAGCCCGGCCGTAAAGAACAGGCTGGTCCCGATCAGGCACAACGCCCTGGCGATCTGCAGTCCGGGCCGCCGTGTGCGGATCACTCCCATCCCCATGCGAGGCCCGAAGACGCCCAGCATCAACACCGTATGGGAAACGTAACGGGCCCAGACGACCATCACGATCGGGTAGAACCCCGACAGGTATTTGGACATCGTGTCATGGCTGGCAAACAAGAGTATCGCGAGACAAATCAGCCCGATGCCCTTGAGCGGTTGCTCGGCAAGGCCGGAAGACGACTGAAGGCTCATTTATTGTCCTGATCGAGCACTACTGATTAGCAGGCTAAGCACTTGATCGCATAAAGGCCTGGCCCGCATAGGTAAGACCAGTATTGAACAGATGAGCCGGGAAAGAAAAGCAGAAACAGCCCTGGGCAAGCATAACCAGGGCCTAAGGGAATCAGGCCGGCTGCACCTGACGGGCACCGCCACAGGCATTGCGCAGGCTAAACTCACGCAGCTCGTGCTCTTCGGCTTCCAGAACGCCGGGCAGTCGCTCACGCAAGAACGCCACGAACGTCTTGATCTTGGCGTCCAGGTACTGGCGGGACGGATACAAGGCGTACACGTTCAATTGTTGCAGTTGATACTGCGGCAGGACACGAACCAGCGAGCCGTCACGCAACCCTTCGATGGCGGAGTAAATTGGCAGGATTCCAATGCCCAGGCCCGCCTGGATCGCTTCAGTCATGGCATCGCCCACGTTGACCTGGAACGAGGTTGTGCCGATGGTGACCATTTCCTGCCCGTTGGGTCCGTCGAAAACCCACTTTTCCAGCGGCACGACCGGACTCACCAGTCTCATACAGTCATGACTTGGCAGATCCGATGGGCTGCGAGGCAGGCCACGCGCTTCGACATAGGCAGGCGACGCACACAGGATGCTGTAGGTATGGCCGATGTTCTGGGAAACAAAGCCGGAATCCGGCAGCTCCGTCGCGACCACAATCGCCACATCGTAGCCTTCATCGAGCAGGTCCGGCATCCGGTTAGCCATGGTGAGGTCAAAGTTGACCTCGGGAAACTGCTGACGATAGCCCGCAATCGCCTTGATCATGTAATGCTGACCGATTCCGGTCATGGAATGGATACGCAGCTTGCCGGCCGGCCGCGCATGAGCATCGCTGGCTTCGGCTTCGGCTTCTTCAACATAGGCCAGGATCTGCTCGCAACGCAGCAGGTAACGCTGCCCCGCCTCGGTCAGGGCGATCCGGCGGGTGGTTCGATGGAGCAGGCGGGTACGCAGATGCGCTTCCAGGCTCGCAACGGCCCGGGAAACATGTGCGGTGGTGGTGCTCAGCACTTGCGCCGCGCTGGTAAAGCTGCCGCTTTCGGCAACACAGGCGAAAACGCGCATATTGTGCAATGTGTCCATGATGCCCCTCATTAGTTAGCAAATAAATTTTGCCATGAACGCAAGAGGGCCATTATTACAAAATGTGAGATAAACATTCACAAACCAGCCGGCTTATCTCAAGACAAGGGGTTTCCTAGAATTCACGTAGGTTTGAGCGACTCTCCCCTCGAATATCTGGACGCCTTCTGTGTCATTCCCCTGTAAGAATTCGCTGCTTGGCATAAGCTTTTTTGTTCTGACTTCAACAATCTCCGGCTGTATCAGTACCCACGGTATCGCGCCGGAGGCTCAACATGTCAATGCCGACACCCTGGCTACGGACGATGCTATCCGTGCGGCCAAGCTGGACGCCCAATGGCCGGCCAGCCAGTGGTGGCGCGCCTACCGTGACCCCCAGCTGGACCGGTGGATCGCTGAAGCCCTGACCAGCAATCCGTCACTGGCAGCCGCAGCGGCACGGGTACGCTCGGCCAAGGCAATGGCCGGACTGGTGGAATCCGCCGAGGCGCCCCACATAAACGGCAGCGTTGACCTGCGCCGTTACACCTGGCCTACGGATAACTTCTATGGCCCGGGCGAGTTGGCCGACCGTACCACCTGGAACAACACCGCCTCCCTGGGGCTCAGCTACAAGCTCGACCTCTGGGGACGCGAGCACGACGACAGCGAACGTGCTCTGGATCGTGCCCATCAGGCAGCTGCCGAAGAACGTGTTGCGGTGCTCGAGCTGACGACCAACATCGTGCGAGCCTACATCCAGTTATCGTTGCAATATGCGCAACGTGATGTGGCCCACGCGACCCTGGATCAGCAGGAGCAGATCGCCAAACTGGCGAAGCGTCAGCTGGAAGGCGGTATCGGCACCCAGTTTGAGGTCAGCCAGGCCGAAGCATTATTGCCGGAAACGCATCGACAGATCGAAGCCCTGGACGAAGCCATTGCGCTTTCTCGCAACCAGCTGGCCGCCTTGGCCGGTAAAGGCCCAGGCGATGCCGCCTCGCTGACACGCCCGCAGCTGCAACTGGGCGCCATGCCAACCCTGCCCTCACGCTTGCCACTGGAGCTGGTAGGTCATCGTCCCGACGTGGTGGCCAGCCGTTGGCAGGTTGCCATGAACGCTAAGGGTGTCGATGTAGCCCGTGCCGACTTCTACCCCAACATTGATCTGATGGCGAGTATTGGTCAGTCGATGACCATGGGCACCTTCAAGGAGTTGTTCACGGCCAAAAAGACAGGTTACTCCTTCGGTCCGGCTATCTCGCTGCCCATCTTCGATGGCGGTGAGCGCCGCTCGCAGCTTGGTATCGCATCAGCAGGCTACGACGCTGCGGTTGCACATTACAACCAGACCATCATCGAGGCGCTGAAGGACATCTCCGATAACCTGATTCGTCTCGACTCGGCCAACAAGCAGGCCGACATGGCCCGTGAGTCCGTGGAAGCGGCGCAGCGCACCTACGACATTGCCCGCAAGGCCTTCGAGCGCGGCCTGACCGATTACCTGCATGTACTGGACGCCCAGACCCGTCTGTTTGCCCAGCAGCGGGTGGAGCAACAGGTCCAGGCCATGCGCCTGAGCGCCCAGGCCGGCCTGATTACCGCTCTGGGTGGCGGTGCCATCGCGCCTGAAGACAGCCCGGACGAAAAGGACCTGAAACCGGCACGTGTTGATATTGCCAAAAAGCCCTAAGGCCCTCATGAAAGCAGAAACGACTTCCACCCCCTCCACCAGCGCGTTTCGCCAGGCGCTTAACGCCTGGGCGAGAAGCGACGGTGTCATGTGGATCTACCTGTTCAAGGTACTGATCGCAGCCGGCCTGACCCTCTGGCTTGCCATGCGCCTCCAGTTGCCGCACCCATCTTCAGCGGTCATCACCGTCTTCATCGTGATGCAGCCGCAGAGCGGCCAGGTGTTTGCCAAAAGCGTCTATCGGTTGCTGGGTACGGTAGCAGGCCTGATCGCCATGCTGGCGCTGGTTGCCCTGTTTGCCCAGGAGCGGGTGCCCTTCCTGGTCTGCATGTCAGTCTGGATTGGCCTGTGCACGGCCGGCGCCATGCGCTATCGCGATATGCGCAGCTACGGCTGTGTGCTGGCAGGCTATACCGCAGCGCTGATCGGCATTCCCGCTGTCATAAGCCCTGAAGGTGCTTTCATGTCAGCGGTTATGCGGGTGCTGGCGATTTCGTTGGCCATTATCTGCAGCGGTATCGTCTCGGCAGCCCTTTTTCCGCAGACCACAGGCGCAGCCATGCGCAACGCTTTGTACAACCGCTTTGGCACCTTTGCAGGCTACGTAGCCGATGTGCTGCGTGGCAAGCTGGAGCGGCATGTTGTGGAGAGCGGTGGAGTGCGCTATGCCGCCGAGGCCGTCGGGCTTGAAAACATGCGCAGCGCCACAGCTTTTGAAGATCCGCACATGCGCATGCGCAGCGGTCGTCTCTCGCGGCTGAACAGTGAGTTCATGACCATGACGACCCGTCTGCACGCCCTGAGTCGATTGCTCCTGCGGTTGCGCCAGCGGCAAGCTGACGTTGTACTGTCAGCATTCGACATGGCACAGGCTGCATTTCTGGAGCTCCTGGACAGCGTGCGTGGTCAGCCGCTGACACCACCGGACGCGGCAGCGGTCGCTGAACGTCTCTCGGCCTTGAGCGACCATACCCGCGTACGCATTCGGGAAGCCCGTGCTTCGCTACTTGCCAACGCGCCCTCCGAAGAAGATCGGCTGGACTTCGAGACGGCTGCCGAGCTGCTCTTCCGTTTGGTGGACGATCTGCACAACTACGTCCAGACCCACGCGTCCCTGGCCGCTCCGCACCATGTACGCGAGCAATGGAAGGCACGCTTCGTGGCCAAGGCCAATGCCATGGCAGCAACCGTGGCAGGCGTACGAACTGCCCTCATGGTGCTGCTGCTCAGCCTGTTCTGGATCATGACAGCCTGGCCCTATGGCGGCATGTTCGCCTCCAACGCGGCTGCCGTGGCCGCCCTCGCCTCGTCCAGTCCGATGCCCCACAAGACCGCCCAACAGATGGCCATCGGTGCATTTTTCGGCGTTACCGTGGGCTTTTTCATGAACTTCTTCGTCTTCACCCAACTGGATGGATACTGGATGCTCATGTTCGCCCTAGCACCCGTCTTCATGCTGGGCAGCTTTGTGGCCTTGCGTCCGGGTTATATGGGTTACGGGCTGGGTAGCATGGTGTTTTTCTGCTTTACCTCGATTCCCGACAACCCACCGGTGTATGACCCGTCAAACTTCATCAACAACGGTATCGCCGTACTGCTGTCCATGGCGACCACAGCCGCGATTTCCTCGATCCTGCTCCCACCCAACAGCGCTTGGCTCTGGCGACGCCTGGAGCGTGACCTGCGCCGTCAGGTCGTTCGTGTAACGAGTGACCCGCTGCCAGGGCTTTCGAGCCGGTTCGAAAGCGCCACGCGCGACTTGCTCAATCAGGCCTACGGTTTGGCCAATGGCCGTCCGCAGGTGCAGAAGGCACTGCTGGGCTGGACCTTTACAGTCCAGGAAGTCGGTCAGGCCATCATTGAGCTGCGTCAGGAGCAGGAGCGCCTACCGGCCGAGCCTCGATTTGCCGAAGCGTCCCCTTGGCGTCAGTCGATCCGCGCCATGGGACGTGCCCTGGCCCGCCTGTTCCTGAAGCCAAGCCAGACCAATCTGCAACGTGCGCTCACTGCGGTGGACCAGGCCATTGCCTGCGTTGAAGCGCAGCGTGAGCCCTATAGCCAGCATTTCGATGAGTCGCCGCTGCGTCGCATCCAGAGCTTCCTGCATTTCATTCGAACCTCCCTGCTCGACCCGCACGCGCCCCTGGCGCAATACGCTGCGCCGAGCGAGCCCGCCACAGGAATCGCCCATGCCTCGTGAGATTGCTTTCCACGGTGTGTACCTGCCCACCGTTACCGTGCTGTTCATTGTTGGCCTGCTGGTGATGTGGGTCGTTGATCGCCTGTTCGCCAGCATTGGGCTGTATCGCTTTACCTGGCACCCCTCCCTGTTCCGCCTGAGCCTGTTCGCCTGCATCTATGGCGTAATGGCGCTGACCGTCTATCGTTGAGAGCCTTGTTTCATGACCTTGAAGAACCTTTTTAGCGTATTGGCGACCCTGATCGTCGTGGTAGCCGCACTGGTGATAGGCCGGCTGCTCTGGGTGCATTACATGAACGATCCGTGGACGCGGGACGGACGCGTGCGCGCCGATGTCATCAACATCGCCCCGGATGTGTCGGGCCTTGTAGTCAACGTGCCAGTGCATGACAATCAGCTGGTCAAGAAAGGCGACCTGCTCCTGCAGATCGATCCGTCTCATTACGAAATCGCTGTGCACCAGGCCGAAGCCCTGGTCGCTTCGCGCAAGGCAACGCTGGACATGCGCCTGCAAAACGCCAAGCGCCGTGCCGATATCGACAGCTTGGTCGTTTCCAAGGAGAGCCGTGAAGACGCCAGCAGCATCGCTTCCTCAGCTGAGGCAGACTACAAGCAGGCCCAGGCTCAGCTTGAAGCGGCCCGCCTGAACCTGTCCCGCACCCGCGTGGTGGCGCCGGTGGATGGTTATGTCACCAACCTCCTGGTCTACCGTGGCGATTATGCTTCGGCCGGTGCACCCAAGCTTGCGATCATCGACAAGAACTCCTACTGGGTTTATGGCTACTTTGAAGAAACCAAACTGCCCCACGTGAAGATCGGCGCACCCGCCGAAATGCGAATGATGAGCGGTATGGTGCTCAAGGGCCATGTAGAGAGCATTGCCCGGGGTATCTATGATCGGGACAACCCGCAGAGCCGCGAGCTGATCGCCGATGTGAACCCGGTGTTCAACTGGGTGCGCCTGGCACAGCGAATTCCGGTGCGCATTGCCATCGATGAAGTGCCCGAGGGGATGGAGCTGTCGGCAGGCACCACCTGCACGGTCGTGTTGGATGACGGCACCGGTCATGATCACCACAACTGGCTGGGCTTTGCCGACTGATCTTGGTACGAGCCCTCTGCGTAATGCACTCCATAGAGTGATACTTCCGACTCGCACCGGCTGAACGCGCATACCCGAGTCTGTGTGCGTTACCGATCAGCCAATAAAAAGGGGCTGCGCCTAACGACGCAGCCCCTCTATCTGCTTTAGCCCGACTAATCAATAACCCAGAGCGAAATCCTCTTCCGCCACATCCATCAGGCTGCCAGCCCCTGCCAGCATCGCTTCGACATGCATGCGGGTACGTGGCAGCAGACGCTGATAATAGAAACGCGCGGTCTGCAGCTTGGCCTTGTAGAACGCAGCCTCATCGGTTCCGGCAGCAAGCTTCTCGCTGGCTACACGCGCCATATCGGCCCAGAAATAGGCTAGGCAGGCATAGCCAGAGTACATCAGATAGTCCACTGCGGCAGCGCCTACTTCCTCACGGTCCTTCATGGCAGCCATGCCGACCTTCAGTGTGATTTCGCCCCATTCCTTGTTCAGCTTGGCCAGTGGCTCGATGAACTCCTTGAGATCAGCATTGCCTTCCTGCGCTTGGCAGAACTTGTGAACGATCTTGGTAAAGCCCTTGAGCGACTCACCCTGAGTCATCAGTACCTTACGGCCTAACAGGTCAATGGCCTGAATACCGGTAGTACCTTCGTACATCATGGCAATACGGCTATCACGCAGGTTCTGCTCCATGCCCCATTCGGAAATGTAGCCGTGACCGCCATAGATCTGCATGCCATGGCTAGCGGCTTCGAAGCCCACCTCAGTCATGAAGGCCTTGGCAATCGGCGTGATGAAGGCCAGCAGCGCATCGGCTTTCTTTCGCTCTTCCTCATCCTGGCTGTAACGGGTCACATCTACCAGCTTGGCAGCAAAGTAGATCATGGCACGGTTGCCCTCGGCGAACGCCTTCATGGTCAGCAGCATGCGGCGGACGTCCGGGTGGACAATGATCGGGTCAGCAGCCTTCTCGGGCGCTTTTGGACCAGTCAGGGAACGCATTTGCAAGCGTTCACGGGCATAACGGATACCACCCTGGAAGGCGATCTCCGCATGGGCCAGACCTTGCAAGGCCGTCCCTACGCGCGCCGTGTTCATAAAGGTGAACATGCAGTTCAGGCCTTTATTTGGCGGGCCGATTAGAAAGCCTTTGGCACTATCAAAGTTCATCACGCAAGTGGCGTTACCGTGGATACCCATCTTGTGCTCGATGGAGCCACAGGTCACACCGTTACGCTCGCCTATGCCCCCTTCGGCATTGGGCAGGAACTTGGGTACGATGAACAGCGAGATACCCTTGGTACCCGCCGGTGCGTCAGGTAGGCGGGCCAACACGATATGCACGATGTTGTCGGTCAGGTCATGTTCACCGGCCGAAATAAAGATCTTGGTTCCGCTGATCGCGTAGCTACCGTCAGCCTGCGGCTCGGCACGGGTACGCAGCATACCCAGATCGGAGCCGCAATGAGGCTCGGTCAGGCACATGGTGCCTGTCCATTCGCCGGAAACCAGTTTGGTCAGGTAGGTGTGCTTCTGCTCGTCGGTACCATGGCTTTCAATGGTGTTCATCGCACCATGGGAAAGGCCTGGATACATGCCCCAGGACCAGTTGGCCTGGCCAATCATTTCCGACAAGGCAATACCCAGTGACTCAGGCAGACCTTGGCCGCCATGAGCAGGATCATGCGGCAGACTCGGCCAGCCACCTTCTACGAATTGCTGATAGGCCTGCTTGAAGCCTGTCGGCGTTTTCACGCCCGACTCGCTCCATACGCAGCCTTCCTTGTCACCGACACGGTTCAGCGGCGACAGGACCTGCTCGCAGAACTTGGCGCCTTCCTCAAGAATAGCGGCAACCATATCCGGGGTAGCATCCTGGCAGCCGGGCAAGCTCTGGTAATGCGCGTCATAACCCAGCAGTTCGTCACGGACAAAGCGGATATCACGCAAGGGAGCCTTGTAGTCAGGCATGACTGTTACCTCTGGAATGCATTTTTATGGGAAGGCGCCGCAGGGATCTCCTGACCGGCGTTAAACAGCTGTTTGAAACTTATGTTTTCCTCTGAGGCCTGTCAAGCGTGTCTGACCACAGGCGACACCTGGATACAAAAACGCCGCGAGTGGTTATCCACCCGCGGCGCTTGTATTACACCTTCTCCCCCTGGAGGGAACAGAGGTCAGGCGTAGGTATCGATAAGGCTTCCCAATGTTGCACTGGCTGCCTGGATAACTCGAGAGCCCGCCAGGGCCTCGCGCTTACCCGCTTGCAACTCGACCAGCTGTGCGGCCTTATCTGCCTGATTCTGAGAAGCTCCATCGACGCTGCGAACCTGGTCGACACGTGTCTGCGCATCATTTGGCAGGCTGCTGGCCGCAATGGCTGCACCGGCCTGATCGACACGGGACTGGCCCGCCTGATAGGCCGCCACCCCGTAAGTAAAACTGTTTCCGGAAATATTCATAAGCCGCTCCCTTTAACTGCTTGAGGCGTTTGGCCATTGAAGCAGATTCCGGCATCGAACCCTATGATTAAAACGTCATGCTTGCCGCTTCGCTTAGCGTCAGTTCGAATAACCAGGGGAACGGTATCAGCCGGGCAACGCCTTCTTGTTAATCTTGCGCGCCCGCCTCTGGTTGGCGCCGAGGAAAAGCCTGGACATCCACTGGTGACTGTGTGGGTCACCATAATGCAGCAGGACCGTTGCGCGCAGTGTATTAGGATCACAAGGCTCATTGGCATGTATGCTTCTATATCCCCAGAAGATATAAAGATTGCCAGGAACAAGTTTTATTTTGATGGGCTTGAGCAGATTGTACTTGATCAATAACGCTATGAACTTCTGACTTAATGGATTTTGAATAAGTGCTTTCTCGATAATATTGATGGCCACACTGCTCCTGATACGGCGGGTATTGGGAAACATAATAAAATCGCCACACTGGTCAGTATCATTTGGAATGAAAACAGGCACAAGCGCCGTTAATGCCGTGGCGTCATAATGAAAATAGTTGGACTCTTTAAGACCGGTTTTACCTTGCAGGCAACGCACGGCCGGAAAGATCTCTTCCTCTTCCGGTACCCGCCTGCCCAGACCGGCTTCCTGAACATCCGCCAGCATTTTCCTGAACCTCACCGAGGTGCTCAGCGCCTCGAAAAGACTGCCGGTTACAGACTTTATGCCATGTAGCGCAAAATATTCGGAGTTATGTTTGTGAGTTTCCCGCAGAACATAGTCACGTGCACTTTCAAGTTGTTCCGTCGAAAGAAAGTGTTCAATAACGGCATAGCCTTGCCTCTCGATGTCGAGCGCCAGCCGAGAAACGTCTTGAGCATCAATACGCTTGAAGACAGGCATACAAAATCCTTTTTCCATTCTTGATATTGTTATAAAACTGGAACTACCACCAACGTCTGAACACCATGAGCAACTATCGGTAAGTCGTATAGCAATAAATATTAAAGGCATACAGTCACGCGCCATGCCGCAATCAATCATTAAGAAGTGATTGACAGGCATAGCGAACAAACAGAAAGCACTCATAACCGCGACGAGAACATCTCTTTTAGATAAGGCGGGAAAGAGATCAATCGAGGCAAATGGACTATATGCGAAGCCGGAAAAAGCTGCGCAAAATTAAAGTAATCGCTGAAAAACTTTGTAATAAATAACGTCTATTCTGATATTAAAGTGCCTTATCACGAGCAGTCAGATACCAAAGGGGCATTAACGCGCCAATTGGCTTAAATCCAGATAATCCGCAACGGCCGCCGGCGTGGCTTCAGCCAGATAAGGAACAGTGCCCAGGCAAGGTGCAGGCAGGCGCTCATGAAGCGTGGCGAGGTTATCCTCCAGGCGTGATGTCTGCGGATCGACAATATTGGCAACCCAGCCGGCCAGGTTGAGCCCATCCTGTGCAATGGCTTCAGCAGTCAGCACCGCGTGGTTGATGCAGCCCAACCGTACACCCACCACCAGGATGACGGGAAAACCAATGGCCCTGGCTACATCGGACAGGTTCGCCTCCCCCTCCAGCGGTACGCGCCAGCCACCTGCACCTTCGACCAGCATGAAGTCGGCCTGTTTGGCCCGCATGGCCTGAATGGGCGCGACCAGGGCATCGACTGTCAAGGATGCTCCTACCTCACGGGCCGCCAGATGTGGAGCAATAGCAGGCGCAAAGGCCAGCGGATTGACCTCGGCGTAACTCAACGGCAACGAACACTCGCCCCAGAGCGACAACGCGTCGCTGTTACGCAGCCCCTCGGGCGTCATCTCGCAACCAGAAGCCACAGGTTTGACCGCTGCCGTGGAAAGCCCCGCAAGGCGGGCTACATGCAGCAGGCCGGAAGCAATGGTGGTCTTGCCGATTTCGGTATCGGTGCCGGTAATGAAGTAAGCAGACATAAGATCAGGATTCTTTCTGGAAAATGCCGTAAACCACGCGATAGCAGGCCGGGAGACCTTGGGGCTGGCGGAAGCGCTCATACGCTTGCGCCAGGGCATTCAGGCGGGCGCGTCCGGTCAAGCCAGTAGCGCGGCCAGGGTTCACGTTATGGGCGCCGAGCGCCTTGAGTTCATGGGTCAGGCTGCGGACATCCGGAAAATGCAGAACGCGTGTTTCGACGTCTAGCACCTTCTGCTTGAGTCCACTGGCCGCACAGACCCGCTGATAGTCTTCAAACTGGCGGAAACGGTTAACGTGAACGAAACCATCCACTGCCTGCCAGCTGTCCCGCAACTCCTGCAGTGTACCGGTACACAGGCTGGTGAATGCAAACAGCCCACCGGGCCGCAGGATACGCTGGGCCTCGGATAATACCGCCGAAAGGTCGCCACACCATTGAATGGCAAGGCTGGTAAACAGCAGATCGCACGCCTGGTCCTTGAGCGGCAGCCGTTCGGCATCACCCGCCACAAAGTGCTCGGCCCCGCCGAGTGGACGTGCATGGCGCAGCATGCCTTCCGCCAGGTCAACGGCGGTACCTTGCGCGTCGGGATAACGGGCCGCTAGCGCCCGGGTGAAGTAGCCTGTACCGCAGCCCAGGTCGACCCAGCGCTCTACAGCCTGCTCGGGCATACGCGCCAGAAGCGCTTCGCCGACATCACGTTGCAGGCTGGCAACGCCGTCATAGCTGGCCGCCGCCCGGGAGAACGAAGCCGCCACTTGCCTTTTATCCGGCAAGGAGGCGCCCTCCTGCATGGTTACAGGTAAAGCATCAGCCATCACGGCCCTCATAAATGAAACGTTCAATCGCTGCGGCAATCTCGTCCGGACGCTCCAGCGGCAGGCCATGGCTGGCCGGCTCGAAGACATGAACTTCGATGTCGGGTATCTCATCCATCAAGGCTTGCGCAGCCGATACCGGTACCAGTGCATCGTTTGACGCAAACAGGTGAAGTTGCGGACCGCTATACGCCTGAAGCGCCTCGCGTGTGTCCAGTTGCGCCAGCAGCTCAAGCCCGGCCACTGCAACTTCACCGGACGTCTCCGGCAAGGCCACCTGCAGCAGGCGCGCAAGCGTCTTGCGGTCCCGAGCCCCCTGGCTGACCAGATGGGTAAAGCGTTTGAGCGTCAGCTCCGCATCGAGCGTGCAAGCCTCGTAAAAATCGGTGAAGACACTGCGTGACATTGCGCTTTGCCAACCATGACGGGCAACAAAGCAGGGATTGCTGGCCATAGTGATCAACCCCAGGGTACGGTCGCCCCGCCGCCGGGTAAGCTCACTGGCGATCATGCCACCCAATGACCAGCCACCCAGCCAGACGTTATCCGGCAGCCGGGCGTCAATATCATCGAACCAGCCACTGGCATCGGCCATGTCCGGCAAGGGTTCGATCAGTACATCCAGATATGGTGCTATTTCGAGGAGCTCATCACGCAGCGGCTCCAAGGGGGCCGTGCCCAGACCCCACCCGGGCAGCAGCACTAAAGTGTCACGCATGTTCCGTTCCTTTCAATTCCGACCAAGCTTCGGCAAGTGCGGCGAGCAGACGATCGACGTGCTGCTCGCTGTGTGCGGCAGACAGAGTAACCCGCAACCGGGCACTATTGTTCGGAACCGTAGGGGGACGGATCGCCGTGACGAGAATTCCATGGCGTTTCAGGGCAGCCGAAAAAGCCAATGCCTGCTCGCTACTGCCGACCAGGATCGGTTGGATCGGGGTAAAGCTGTCCATCAGCGAAAGGCCGATAACCTGCGCACCAGAGCGGAATCGCTGGATCAGTGCATTCAAATGCTCGCGCCGCCAGGACTCTGCCTGGAGCAGCTCTAGTGCCTTCAAGGTGGCGCAGGCCACTGCTGGCGGCTGGCTGGTGGTATAAATGTAAGGACGTGCGAACTGGATCAAGGTTTCGATCAGCTCATCGCTGCCTGCTACAAAGGCGCCTGCAGTACCAAAAGCCTTGCCCAGCGTACCGACCAGTACCGGAACCTCATCCATGCCCAGTCCGAAATACTCAGCTACGCCGCCTCCCTGCCTGCCCAACGGGCCAAAGCCGTGGGCGTCATCGACCATCAGCCAGGCGCCCCGGTTACGTGTCACTTCAACCAGGGCCGGCAGGTCGGCCACATTACCGTCCATGCTGAATACACCGTCCGTTACGACCAGCGTATTACCTTCAGCCTTGTCGAGCCGGCTGGCTAGGCTTGCCGCATCGTTATGCAGATAGCGGGAGAAGCGCGCGCCGGACAGCAGTCCTGCATCCAGCAGAGAGGCATGGTTGAGCCGGTCCTCAAGGACCGTATCACCTCGGCCAACCAGGGCTGTCACGGCCGCAAGGTTGGCCATGTAGCCCGTGGAGAACAGCAGTGCCCGAGGGCGCCCGGTAAACTCAGCCAGCGCCTCTTCCAAGGCATGATGGGGGCCGCTATGGCCGATCACCAGATGCGAAGCGCCCCCGCCTACGCCCCAACGCTCGGCACCCTTTTGCAGTGCCGCGATGACGTCCGGATGATTGGCGAGGCCAAGATAGTCGTTGTTGCAGAACGCCAGGAGCGGCTGTCCGTCGACCACTACTTCAGGTCCTTGCGGGCCTTCCAGCAGCGGTCGGTGACGGTACAGCGCTTGCTCGCGGCGCTCGGCGAGGCGTCTGGCCAGGTCGAACGGCATGATCAGGCAGAAGCAGCGTCGTAGAACAGTGCAGAATTCTTCTGCTCGATCAGGGCCTGCTCAATCGCGGCCTGATGCACTTCATCATCGTGCTCTTCGCGCTCTTCCGGCTTGATGCCCAGACGCTTGAACAGAAGCATATCCTTCTCGGCCTGCGGGTTAGTGGTCGTTAGCAGCTTCTCGCCGTAGAAGATGGAGTTCGCACCGGCAAAGAAGGCCAGGGATTGCATCTGCTCGTTCATCTGCTCACGACCAGCAGACAGGCGCACATGGGACTTGGGCATCATGATCCGGGCAACGGCCAAGGTACGGATGAAGTCGAACGGATCGACGTCCTTCTCCTGCTCCAGCGGCGTGCCCTTCACCTTGACCAGCATATTGATCGGGACGGACTCTGGATGCTCTGGCAGGTTGGCTAGTTGAATCAACAGACCGGCACGGTCATCCACGGATTCACCCATGCCCAGAATGCCACCGGAGCAGATCTTCATGCCCGCATCACGCACATAGGACAGCGTTTCCAGACGGTCTGCATAGGTACGCGTCGTGATGATGTTGCCGTAGTATTCCGGCGAGGTGTCCAGGTTGTGGTTGTAGTAGTCCAGCCCAGCTTCAGCCAACGCCTGTGTCTGCTCGCGGTCGAGCTTGCCCAAGGTCATACAGGTTTCCAGGCCCAGGGCCTTTACGCCTTTGACCATCTGCAGCACGTAGGGCATGTCCTTGGCGGACGGATGCTTCCACGCCGCGCCCATGCAGAAGCGGGTCGACCCGATGGCTTTGGCCTCGGCAGCCGCCTTGAGCACCTTCTCCACTTCCATCAGCTTTTCTTTTTCAAGACCCGTGTTGTAGTGGCCGGACTGAGGGCAATATTTACAGTCCTCAGGGCAGGCACCGGTCTTGATGGAAAGCAGCGTCGAGACCTGAACGCGGTTGGGGTCGAAATGCTGACGGTGAACCGTCTGTGCCTGGAACAGCAGGTCATTGAACGGCAGTTCAAACAGGGCGCGGACATCGGCAAGGGTCCAGTCGTGACGCGTAGCGGTAGCGCTCATGGCTCAATCCTTCGGTATAAAAAGACGGCTGCTCAGGCAGCACACGAATAATTGCCGTCAACTTTATTCGATACGAAGGTTTACATCTGATCAAAAAACAATCAATAGCCTTATTTATTTAAGGTTTTTTGATGACTGACCCCTTCAATAAGAGAACCGACGGCAGAGTATGAAACTGTGAGCAGGATCGCTCGCTTGATTGAACCCATCGCTGGTAACGAACCCAACGGCATTTACAGGTTCCAAGCGACAACATGAGGACAAGGAAAGAAACATGCGTACAGAAGGGTTCTTCGACTGGCTTGGCCAAGCCCTTGGTCAGGTCATCCGCTTCATCATCGATCTGTTCAGCACCGTACTCAATGGCATTGGCGATGCCGTCCATGACTTCCTGCAAGGCATGGCTCGCGCCATCGGCATGGATGACTCCTACATCAGCTTCGTGGTACTGATCGTCGGACTGATTCTGCTCTATGCCGCGGTTCGTGCTTTTATGCGCCGCTCCATTATTGGCGGCATCATCTGGTTGGTGTTGGGCCTGATGGTCATGAGCTGGCTCATTCGCTGAGCCTCTTGCACGCCAGGGAGCGCCGTGCCTGATCCCAATTGATCGATACCGGCAAGGATGCCTATGAATCGCCTGACTACCCTGCTTGCTTACCGTCCTGTCTGGCTTAAACCTCACACGAACTGCGGGTTCTGCGGCTCAGGTGTAGAGTCCAGCCTGCCGCTATGCCTTGGCTGCGAGACTGACCTGCCCTGGCTGCTCATGGGGCATTGCCTTCATTGTGCGATTCCGCTGCCTGACGAGGGGCTGATCTGCGGGGCGTGCCTGAAAAGGCCTCCGTCTTTTGATCATGTCGTAGCGCTCTGGCGTTACGGATTTCCCATTGGTAGCGCCATCAATCGGTTCAAGCATCAAAAGCAGTGGCCGCTGGGGCGACTGATGGCGGATCTGCAGGCTCGCCATTTGATGCATGCCTTTGACGAGAGATTGCCTCGGCCTGACCTTCTGCTTCCTGTCCCGATGGCGCAGAAGCGCCAACGCGAGCGTGGCTACAATCAGGCTGCCATGCTGGCGCGCTGGCTAGGAAAGTCTCTCACGCTGTCTGTAGCAGACGATGTCATTCAACGAGTGCTGGAAACCCCGGCGCAACAAGGCCTGGATGCCGCCCAGCGTCACAAGAACCTGCGCAACGCCTTTGCCCTCACCACTGCCAAGGCCGTACGCGGTCGCTCGATAGCGCTCATCGATGACGTCCTGACCACCGGTGCAACTGCCGAGGCCCTTGCCAGCCTGCTCAAGCGTGCAGGCGCCCTGCGTGTCGATGTGTACTGCTTGGCTCGCACGCCCAGGCCTGGCGACTAAACGCTCTTTTCACCTTGCCATGGGAACGGGCCGGCTCGTACACTGATCTATCGTTATATACTTTTTTATACTCCGACCTATGCTCAGTCACCTGACTCATCACATGACCCGCCGTCCCCAGCGGTTTGCGCTGCTGGAGCAGGTCGCCGCCCAGGGCTCCATTACAAAGGCTGCCAAGGCTGCAGGGCTGAGCTACAAGGCCGCCTGGGATGCCATCGATGAACTCAACAACCTTGCCGGCCAACCCCTCGTCGAGCGCAGTGTCGGTGGCAAAGGCGGAGGCGGCGCACGCCTGACCCAAGAAGGCGCACGGTTGCTGGCCTTGTATCACCGCCTTGAAGCACTTCGCGAAAAGGTGATCGAAAGTGCCGAGCATGTCGAGGACATGGAGCGACTGGAGCGGTTGATGCTGCAAACCAGCGCGCGGAATCAGTTGCATGGGGAGGTTGTTGCTGTAGAACCCAAAGGGCACAGCGATCTGATCACGATCCGGCTGCCCGGTGGCCTTCAGGTGCTGGCACAAATCACCCGTGAAAGCACCGAACGATTGGGCCTTGCACCGGGTCGCAGCGTTATCGTGCTGATCAAAGCATCGTGGCTAAGCCTCCATGAACACGCTCCTGTGGATGCGGCCAATGCACTTGAAGGCCGAGTCGACACTGTTACCCCCGCCTCCTCCGGACCTGCCGAAATTCGCCTGAACCTGCCCAATGGGCAAACGCTCTGCGTGCTGCTGCCAGCAGAAGCCGAGCTGTCTCCTGTTCCCGGTCAGACCGTATTCGCCTGCTTTGAACCCGACCAGGTCTTGCTGGGGGCTCCCCTGTGAAGAAGGAATCCTTGATGAACAAACGGCTTTTGACTGCTGCGGCGCTTGCCACGCTCTTTACCAGCGCCACCGCCCAAGCAGCTGACCACCTGCGCATTGCTGTGGCGGCCAATCTGCTGCCTGTCATGCAGACCATCGCCAACGACTACGAAAAGCAGACCGGCGCCAAGGTGGAACTGGCTGGCGGCTCCAGTGGTGCATTTTTTGAGCAGATTCAGCGTGGCGCACCGTTCGACCTGTTCTACTCGGCAGACGCGATCCGCCCGGACAAACTGGCAGACGCCAGCAAGGGCACTGAAAGCCGGACTTATGCGTGTGGTCAGCTGGCGCTCTGGCAAACCAGCGGCAAGCCCGATATTCACAATCTGCCATTCAAGCGTGTAGTGCTGGCGAATCCCGATACGGCACCTTATGGCGCCGCAGCCCTGCAGGCGCTGGACCGCAGCGGTGTACTGGAAACCGTCAAGCCGCGCCTGGCGTATGGACAGGACATTGGACAAACCTACAACTTCGTTAAAACCGGCAATTCACCCGCTGGCTTTGTGGCTCTCAGTCAGGTCAAAGCAGGGAATGTGCCGCCCGCACAATACACGATTGTCGATGCCACGCTGTACGATCCTCTGACGCAAAAGCGCGTTATCCTGGCGAAAGGCGAGCAACTCGACGCCGCCAAGCGCTTCGTGGCGTTCTTCGATAACCAGAAAGAGACGTTGCACCAGGCAGGTTATTCTCTTCCAGGCGAGACGGGCTGTGCTGCTCAGTGAAGGAGACTGGCAGGCCCTGGCGCTGACGCTCAAGCTGGCTGTGCTATCCACGGTCCTGCTTCTGCTGATCGGTCTGCCGCTAGCGGCTTGGCGAGTGCGTAAGCAGACCCGCCTGCGCCAGGTATTGGATGCAGTTATTGCGCTCCCCCTGGTGCTCCCACCCACCGTACTGGGCTTTTATCTGCTGGTCGTGTTTGCGCCAGACTCGATGCTGGGCAGCGCCTGGGAAACAGTGTTCGGTCACCCGCTGCCCTTCAGCTTTGCGGGCCTGGTCATGGGGTCCATGATCTACTCGATCCCCTTCGTGGTGCAGCCGCTTACGGTTGCCTTCCGCGAGCTGAATCCACGCCTGCTCGAGGCCGCAGCAACGTTGGGATGCGGCCGTATCGAGCGCTTCTTTCGCGTTACCCTGCCCTTGCTAAAGCGCGGCCTGCTGGTGGCTGCAAGCCTTGCATTCGCCCATACCCTGGGAGAGTTTGGCGTAGTGCTCATGCTGGGCGGTAGTATTCCGGGGCAGACCCAAGTGGTTTCCATCGCCATCTTCCAGCACGTGGAAGCCCTTCATTATGCCGAGGCCCACCGGCTGGCCGGCTTTCTTCTGGTGCTGTCGTTCCTGATCCTGCTGTTCGTCTACGGCAATGGCGATACACGGTCTTATTCGGCCCTGCGCGTCACCAGCCGCCGCTAATCGCGGCTGGCGGCCGAATCGCTTCTGACACGAAACGTTCCCGAACCGACAGAGCAGCATTTGTTACCAAATGTAACCTGCAACATCGCCGTCACAATGCCTCACTACCTTCGCCACGACCGTCCAAACCAGCCACGAAACCTGTTTCGACGACGCGACGTGAGCCGGCAGCCTGATTATTTCAAAACAAGGTCTGCGGGGTTCGTTGTACTCGCTCTCGCCTGGGGTTTTGCGCCTGCCACATCCTGTGAGGAGCGCCTTGATGAGCCTGCAAAACGAACAACACCTGAATAGTGATCTGCTTGATGACGATACCCCTACTGATCTGGAACGCATCGTCAATCTGAAGCGCCGCAGCTTTATTGGTGCCGGTGCGCTATGTGGCGCGGCCTTCTTCCTGGGCGGCAACCTACTGTCCAACAACGCACTGGCGGGTCAGGTATCCGAAGCGGCTCGCTGGGGCAGCGCTGGACGTCCTTCACGTCCGCTGTTGGGCTTCAAGAACGTGCCCGCCTCAACGGCTGACCAGGTCATTCTGCCGCCCGGCTATGAGTTCCGTACGCTGATCAGCTGGGGCGAGCCGCTGTTTTCCAACGTACCGGACTTCAAGCATGACGGTACGAATACCTCCGAAGACCAGGAGCTGCAGTTCGGGGATAACAACGATGGCATGTGCTTCTTCCCGTTCTACAACAAGTTCGGCCGTATCGATCCTGATCGTGCCCTGATCGCCATTAACAACGAATACACCAACTACGAGTATCTGTTCTCCGATGGCCGTCAGCCATCCTCCCCGGACGATGTACGCAAGGCGCTGGCTGCAGAAGGCGTCTCGGTGATCGAAGTTCGCCGTCGCGCGGGCCGTTGGGTCTTCAAGCGCGATTCCCGCTACAACCGTCGCGTACATGGCAACGTGATGATGGACATCAAGGGTCCGGCTGCCGGCCATGACCTGCTGCGCACCTCCATCGAGCTGAGCGGCAAACGTGCCCGTGGCACCTTCCAGAACTGCTCCAGCGGCCAGACGCCATGGGGCACTTACCTGACGTGTGAAGAAAACTTCAATGGCTGCTTTGGCAGCACCGACAAGAACATCAAGCTCAACGCCGCGCAGAAACGTTACGGTTTGTCGGCCAATAGTGATAACAACTGGTACCCCTATAACGAGCGCTTCGATCTCGCCAAGCATCCGAATGAAGCCAACCACTTTGGCTGGATCGTGGAGATCGACCCGTTCAACCCGGACTCCACACCGGTCAAGCGCACCGCGCTGGGCCGCTTCAAGCATGAAAACGCTGCCGTAACCACGACCCAGGATGGCCGTGTTGTGGTGTACATGGGCGATGACGAGCGTGGCGAGTTCATCTACAAGTTTGTCAGCGACCGTCGTTACAACCCGAACACGCCCCTGGCGAACCGTGACATCCTCGACCACGGTACGCTGTACGTCGCCAAGTTCGACGATGGCGACGGTGATGTGAATCATCCCAAAGGCCGCGGCCAGTGGATCGAGCTGACCTATGGCAAGAACGGGTTGACCAAGGCCAACGGCTTCAACAGCCAGGCCGAAATCCTGATCCATGCTCGTCTGGCAGGCTCACAAGTTGGCGCTACCCGTATGGACCGCCCGGAATGGATCGCGGTGAGCCCCATCAACGGACAGGTCTTCTGCACCCTGACCAACAACAGCAAGCGTGGCAGCGCCGACATGCCGGTCAACGGGCCGAACCCGCGCGCCAATAACATCTACGGCCAGATCCTGCGTTGGGAAGAGCCAAACCCGGCCGCACTGACCTTTGACTGGGACCTGTTCATCGTGGCGGGCAACCCGGTTGTGCATCCGGAAGATCCATACGATGGCTCGGAAAACATCAACGCCGACAACATGTTCAACAGCCCCGACGGCCTGGGCTTTGACGAAGCCGGTCGTTTGTGGATTCAGACCGATGGTGAAGACAGCAACGAAGGTGATTATGCAGGCATGGGTAACAACCAGATGCTGTGCGCCGACCCGAACACCGGTGAGATCCGCCGTTTCCTGGTAGGGCCGACTGGGTGTGAGGTCACAGGCCTGTCCTTTGCGCCGGACTATCGGACGATGTTCGTCGGCTTCCAGCATCCCACCGGCGGCTTCCCGGACTATCTGCCTAACGGGCGTCCTCGCTCCACCGTCATTGCCATTACTCGTAAGGACGGCGGGATCATTGGGGAATAACATCTCCCTGCATAAAACCGGCAGCTAACCCTGCCGGTTTTTTTATGCCTGTTGATTGATGATCACTGGCACATGCATTGACATGATTTCGTCATACAAGCGCGCTAGCGTCGCGCCATCGCATACAAGGAGTCTGTTATGCATCCTGATACCCCTACCGATCTGGAACGCCTGGCCGGCCTGACCCGTCGCCGCTTCATTGGGGCTGGTGCGCTGTGCGGTGCTGCCCTCTTTCTTGGCGGCCAGCTCATTCCGCGGAGCGTACTGGCACAAAGCGTGTCGCAAGCCACCGGCAGTGCCCTGCTGGGCTTTGAGAGCATTCCGATTTCCACAGCCGATACCGTAATCGTCCCGCCGGGTTATAGGGCGTCGGTACTTATCAGCTGGGGTGAACCACTGTTTTCCGATGTACCGGCTTTCAAGCATGACGGCACCGGCACAGCAGAAGCCCAGGAACGCCAGTTTGGCGACAACAACGACGGCATGAGCTTTTTCCCGTTCCCGAACGATCCCGACCGGGCGCTCATGGCCATCAATAACGAATACACCAACTATCGCTACCTGCTGGCCCAGGGCAAGGTGCCTCAATCGGCCGAGGACGTGCACAAGGCCCTGGCAGCTGAGGGGGTCTCGGTTATCGAGGTGCGCCGTATTGACGGACAATGGCATTTTGCACGTGATTCCGAGTTCAACCGTCGTATCCACGGCAATGCGCCGATCCGATTCAGCGGCCCGGCGGCTGGACATGACCTGCTCAAGACCGAAGCCGATTCAAGCGGCACGCATGTACTGGGCACCTTCCAGAACTGTGCGAACGGCAAGACGCCCTGGGGCACTTACCTGACCTGCGAAGAGAATTTTACGGATTGCTTTGGCAGTACTGATGCAACAATCAAATTCGACGCTGCCCAGAAACGCTATGGCGTGACGGTCGAGAGCAAGGGCAACGACTGGCACAAATACAATTCGCGCTTTGACATGGCCAAGAACCCCAACGAGCTGAACCGGCACGGCTGGGTAGTCGAGATCGATCCGTTCGATCCCAAGTCAGAACCCGTCAAGCGCACCGCGCTGGGCCGTTTCAAACATGAGAACGCTGCGCTGGCCCTTACTGCGGACAATCATGTCGTGGTGTACATGGGCGACGACGAACGTGGCGAATTCATCTACAAGTTCATCAGCCGCGATCGCTATGAGGCCGCCAATCCCAAGGCCAACCGCGAGCTGCTGGACCACGGCACGCTGTACGTGGCGAAATTTGGTGACGGTGACGGCAATCCCGATCATCCCAAGGGCCGTGGCCAGTGGATCGAGCTGACCCATGGCAAGAACGGCCTGACCACCGAGAACGGCTTCAACAATCAGGCCGAAGTGCTCATCCATGCCCGCCTGGCCGGAACCCAAGTAGGTGCGACACGCATGGACCGCCCCGAGTGGATTGCCGTCAGTCCCAAGGATGGCCAGGTGTATTGCACGTTGACCAACAACAGCAAACGCGGCAGCGAAGGCCAGCCCGTAGGCGGGCCAAACCCTCGCGCCAACAACATCTATGGTCAGATCCTGCGCTGGAGTGAGCACGGCAATGATGCCGCTGCCATGGCCTTTGACTGGGACCTGTTTGTCATTGCCGGCAATCCTGAGGTGCACAAGGAGACTGCCAACGGCGGCTCGCACAACATCAACGCCCACAATATGTTCAACAGTCCCGACGGCCTCGGGTTTGATGATGCCGGTCGCCTGTGGATCCTGACCGACGGGGATTACAGCAACAAGGGTGATTTCGCTGGCATGGGTAACAACCAGATGCTGTGCGCCGACCCGAATACTGGCGAAATCCGCCGTTTCATGGTGGGACCGATCGGTTGCGAGGTCACCGGCATTACCTTCTCACCGGATCAGCGCAGCCTGTTCGTCAATATCCAGCACCCTGGCGAAGAAGGCGGCTCGACCTTTCCGGAACACCTGCCCGACGGTCGGCCACGTTCCTCCGTCATGGTCATCACTCGTGATGACGGTGGCGTGATCGGCGCCTGATGACAAGGCTCTAATACGCGGGTACGGCCCTTGAGGCAGTATCCGCGTAGCACGACGCTCGCTGTACCAGGGTCTTTTTTCTCTGCACCGTCAGGCGTTCCAGCGCGCGCGGCATTGCACCTTCGTCACGCCCAGGCATCCAACCTGCTAGCATTCCGATTCAGAACCGGCATATGGCCGCTTCCAGATGCGTTGTAGGAGGATATCCATGTCACACCCGTTCGATACACTCAGCCCTGACGTGGTGATCGACGCCGTGGAAAGCCTCGGCTATCTCAGCGATGCGCGTATCTTGGCGCTTAACAGTTACGAAAACCGGGTTTATCAGGTGGGCATCGAAGACGAACAACCCCTGATTGCCAAGTTCTACCGCCCACAGCGTTGGACGGATGCCGCGATTCGCGAGGAGCACACCTTCTCTTTTGAGCTGGTGGAGCATGAAGTACCTGTCGTGGCGCCCTTGTCGCGTGATGGTGAAACCCTGTTCGAGCACGCCGGCTTTCGCTTTGCCTTGTTCCCCCGCCGCGGCGGCCGGGCGCCCGAGCCTGGTAACCTTGAGCAGCTGTACCGCCTGGGTCAGCTCCTGGGTCGCCTGCATGCCATTGGCGCCAGTCGCCCGTTCGAGCACCGCGAGACGCTTGATGTACAGAGCTTTGGCCATGCCTCGCTGGATACGCTGCTGAGCGGCGGTTTCATTCCCAAGAGTTTGCTGCCTGCGTATGAATCCGTGGCACGTGACCTGATCAAGAAACTGGATACGCTCTTCAACTCGGTCAACTACACCACCATCCGCGTCCATGGAGACTGCCATCCCGGCAACCTGCTCTACCGTGACGAGACCTTCCACATGGTGGATCTCGACGACTGCCGCATGGCACCGGCGGTACAGGACCTGTGGATGATGCTGGCCGGTGATCGGCAAGAACGCCTGTCGCAGCTTTCGGAGTTGATGGACGGGTATCAGGAGTTCCATGACTTTGCACCCCGTGAACTGGCGTTGATCGAGGGGCTGCGCTCCCTGCGTCTGTTGCAATACAGCGCCTGGCTGGCCCGCCGCTGGGATGATCCGGCCTTCCCGAAGAGCTTTTCCTTTTTCGGGACCGAGCGCTATTGGGGCGACCAGGTTCTGATGTTGCGCGAGCAACTGTCAGCGCTTGATGAAGAACCGCTGCGGCTGTTTTGATCCCTAAAGACACCAGGGCCGCCACAAACCGGGCGGCCCTGGTGCTCAGGCTCAATGACCGTTACGGGTCAAGCCGATCAGCGTATCGGCTACATCCTTGGTCCGCCGTGAAGTGCTTGCTGTTGCGCTGCTGGAGCCTTCCAGCGCACCCAACAGCTCAGTCAGGGCATTTACATCCTGAGACTGTACTTCGATCTGCTGTGCAACCTGCCGGATTTCCTCAGCCAGCTTGTCGATATCCGTGCCGATTTCGCCAGCGTTCTGCTGAGTCTTTTCCGCCAGCTTGCGTACCTCGTCTGCTACTACAGCAAACCCACGCCCCTGCTCACCCGCACGAGCAGCCTCGATGGCAGCGTTGAGTGCCAGCAGGTTGGTCTGCCCGGCGATCTGCTGAATCATCTGCACGATGGACTGGATCTTCAGACTCGATTGCGCCAAATCATTAGCACTGCGCACCACACTTTCAGCCTGACTGGACAGACTCTTGACGGTGCCACCCGCCTGATCGATCACGCTGCCCTGCTGATTGATGGTTGAGCTAAGATCATCCATCGACACGTGCAGCTCACCGGCATAGTGATTTAACTGCTGAGCAATCTGCTCCTGGCTTTGATCCGCCTGATGCAGCACTGCACCCAAGTCTTCAAGACCACGGAAAACCGGTTTGATGTGATCATCCAGGCCATTGCTGTCGATGTAGCTGGCAAAGTTCTTGCGCTTGAATTCATCGATCTGCTTGACCACAACCTGGCTCAAGCCCGCCAACTTCTTGATCTGCCGACGCAGGAAGAACGCCTTGAATTCGCCGTAATGCGCGGTGAAGTTATCGATGTACTCATCGCGGAACGGCGCGCCTTCCGGGGTACGGAAGAAAAATACCGCCGTCAGCGTCTGGTTCAGGTTAAGCCCCAGAATCTCGCCAAAGGTAGAAAAGCCCACCACAGGAATATCATCAAATGCTTCGTTCATGCGGCTCAGGTCGTTGCCATTGTTCAAGCGACGCAGAATGCAGTCGTTGAGTAGCCCGCCTACCGGTTTGCCGGACTTGCCTTGCAGGAAACGTTGAAGGTCTTTACGGGTGGCCTCAAGAATAGGCGTACGCTTGACCATCACCAGCTCTTCGCCCGGCGCCACGTCACAGAAAAGGTGGATACGCTCCTTGTCATAATCGATCTGGGCAATGGAGCGAACAAACAGCTCCTCACCCACACGGATAGCAAACGAGTAATTGGCCAGACGCTTTTCCAGGTCCTTGGGCTCGCAGTTCAGCGATTCGCACAGGGCGGCCACCATCGAGCGGATATTGCCCTTAGAGTCGATCACCTGACTGATGTAGCGCTCTTCCAGCGACGCGGTGAGCACGCTCAGGCTAACTGATGTCGGCTCGAAGTTCTGGCTTTTGAACACACCGAAGCGGGCATTACGGGCGCATTTCAGAAATACGATCTGTACGTGGTTTTCGTAGCTGCGCTTGCCGTCATGGATCAAGGTTTTAACGAAGTCGGTCTTGCCACCAGCAGAGCCGCCTACGAACAGGCAGGGAAAACGGCCCGACTCGTAAAGAGCTTCCATGAAGAACGATTCGGATGCCGACAGGCCGTCAAACGTGACGTAAGCCAAGGTATCGCGATGGTCGATAGTCGTGTTGACACGCAGCCGCTTGATCGACTCGATCAGCTTGGCGATTCGCTGCTGCATGGACATACGTGGCCCTCGGGCGCGGATGTCCTGGCTTTCCAACGGCACATAAACGGTTTCGGCCGAGGCGATGATGCTGGCATCAAACATCTGCAGAACCACACGATCCCACTGATTGCCAGTGGCGCAATAAAGCTGATTATTCTGGCTGCACAGCTCACCGGACGTTGTACACAAGGTGATGGCAGCCTGCGGAAAACGCTCCGCCACTGCACGAGCTATACGGTCCAGATCAACATGGGGAGATACGAACCCAGCGATGTAGGTCGGCTCAAACCGAAGTGCTCTCAGATCCTGCTGGATCTTCCCAGAAGAGCTGAGCACGCTGAGAACACCTCCAGACTGGGCGCTAGCGGGCTTGAAACGGGAGAATAGATTCATCGTAAGGGCTACCTGATACAACAGTAGTTGGCCAGATGGACAAGCCCAAACCTAGCGCCGAGGGAAACAGTCGTCTGTGTTTGGTTTGCCATCCCTGCAGCAATAAGTATTTAGAAGCTGAACAGGATTTCGACCTGCCCTGGAGTAACTGAAGGCCATTTGTCATAGCAATTACGTATAAGGCCTATGGAGTGTTGCAAGCTTTTTCCTGAACACCAGTTATGATTCAAGGTTTCTCCATAAAAAGTAGATATGTGTTATGTCCACATCCCCGCGCCAGGGTTACGTACTAGGCCTTACCGCCTATGCGCTCTGGGGACTATTCCCGCTGTACTTCAAACTGCTTGCCAACATTCCTCCCGTCGAGATCCTGATCCAGCGTATCTTCTGGTCGGCCCTGATCGGGGTCTTGCTGCTTCTGATCTGGAAACATCAGGGCTGGTGGCGCGATTTGCGTGCCAATCCCTCCCGCATTGCCCGGTTGTGGCTGAGTGGCCTGCTGGTGGGCGGCAACTGGCTGACCTACATCTGGGCGGTCAACAGTAACCATGTAATCGAAGCCAGCCTTGGGTATTACATCAACCCGCTCATCAATGTGCTGTTGGGCATGGTGGTGCTGGGCGAACGGTTAAGGCCCCTGCAGTGGCTGGCCGTGGGAATGGCTGCCCTAGGCGTTGCCCAGCAGATCTGGACGCTTGGCCAGCTGCCCTGGGTATCCCTGGTGCTGGCCTTCAGCTTTGCTTTCTACGGACTGGTGCGCAAGGGCACCCAGGTGGCTGCCCTACCAGGCATGGTGGTCGAAACCTGGCTGTTGGTCCCGCTGGCTGCGATTGCACTCCCCCTGTTGACCCAGCAGGTCAGCCTGGAACCGGCACTCTGGCAATCACCGATGGCCATCGTACTGATCCTGTCCGGCCCCGTTACGCTGGTTCCCCTGCTCTGCTTCAACGCAGCGGCGCGCAAACTGCCCTATTCGACATTGGGCTTCCTGCAGTACCTGGCCCCTACGCTGGTGCTGATACAGGCAGTCTTCCTGTTCCACGAGCCCTTCCCCATGGAGCGGATGGCCGCCTTCCTGTGTATCTGGGCAGGCCTTGCCGTGTTCAGCTTTGACGCCTGGCGCTCCCTGCGTCGTTACGCAGCGCCTGCTGCCCGCACCTGACCGTCGTGGTTGTCGCGGTAGGCTGCCAGCTCGACCATCAAATCGTCCGCCAGGGTCTCCAGACTCTGGCGGAGCGTATCCAGCTCAAGGGCGGGCGGCAGGGCCAGCAGCGCCGTGGTGTGGAACAACTGTTCGCTGCTCATCGGCGCCGCCCGCACATCGGTACTGAGCCGCTCGACATTGACGCCTAACCGGGTGAGTTGACGGGTAATGTCCCGAACGATCCCGGGACGGTCATTGCCCAGCAGATCCAGCTGGATGAGCTGAGGCTTGGGTGCCTGCTCTATCTGGCTTTCCGCTACCAGCACACGCATGCCCCTCACATCCAGCCCTTTCAGCTGGGCAACCAGGGCTTCGCGCTGTTCCGGCGCGACACTGACGCTCAGGATTCCGGCGAACTGACCTGCCATACGTGACATGCGGCTTTCCAGCCAGTTGCCGCCCCGCTCGGCAACACAGTCGGCTAACTGCTCGACCAGACCCGGCTGATCCGGGGCAATGATGGTAAGGACCAGAACATCCACGATAGCGCTCCTTTTGGTTGATCATCTTTCCAGCGTAGAACAGCCAGCCAACCTTGCCGACCCACTTTTCATGAACGGACCTGCCATCGTTTTGCCTGTGGCAGACACTTTTCCAGCGAGGCCTAGTCACATGGCCAGATAGCCACCGAATGTCGGCGCGTCGTGCAGCCAAGCGAGGCGAACAATGAGTAGAAGAAAAACCATCGGCGGCCTGCAGATAGCCACCGTGCTTCATGAGTTTGTGAAGACTCAGGCGATTCCAGGCACAGGCATCGATATGGACCATTTCTGGCATGGTCTGGAAAGGCTGCTGGATGAGTTCGCCCCGCGGAATCGAGCGCTTCTGGAAACCCGCAGCCAGCTCCAGGCCCGTATCGATCAATGGCATCTGGCGCATGCCGGACAGCCACACGATGCGCACGCCTACCGCACCTTTCTTGAAGAGATCGGCTACCTGCTCCCCGAGCCGGACGAGGTCAGCGTCACGACAGCCAATGTCGACCCGGAAATTGCCCAGCTCGCCGGGCCGCAACTGGTCGTGCCGGTCACGAATGCCCGCTTTGCGCTCAATGCCGCCAACGCACGCTGGGGTTCGCTATACGATGCGCTCTATGGCAGTGACGCGATCCCTGAAGACAGCACGGTTGAAATCTGCGATAGCTATAACCCGCTCCGGGGCGAAAAGGTTGTGGCCTATGCCCGGGGATTCCTCGACGAAGCCGTGCCGCTTGCTGAATACTCCCATGGCAATGTCAGAGGCTACAGTGTCCAGCGTGGCGAACTCATGGCCGAGATTGGCGACAGTCGCTACGTTTGCCTGGCCGAGCCGGACGCCTTTGTCGGTTATCGCGGGCAGGCTTCGCAGCCGGAGGCCATTCTGCTCAGGCACCATGGGCTGCATATCGAAATCCAGATTGACCGCAACAACCCGATCGGCCAAGCCGATGCGGCAGGCGTGAGCGATATTCTGCTCGAATCGGCCCTGACAACCATCATGGACTGCGAAGACTCCGTCGCAGCGGTAGATGCCGAAGACAAAGTACAGGTCTACCGCAACTGGCTGGGCTTGATGAAAGGTGACCTCTCCGAAGACATCACCAAGAACGACAAGGCCTTTACCCGGATCATGAACCCGGATCGGCCCTACATCGCTGCTGACGGCAGCGAGTTGGTCCTGCCGGGCCGTTCACTGCTGTTTGTCCGCAATGTCGGCCTTTTGATGACGACAGACGCCATCCTGGACCGCGACGGCAACGAGGTTCCCGAAGGCATACTGGACGCCGTCTTTACCAGCCTGTGCGTCCTGCACAACCTGAACGGCAACACGTCGCGCCCCAACTCGCGCACGGGCTCAGTGTATATCGTCAAGCCCAAGCTGCACGGCCCGGAAGAGGTAGCCTTTACCGGCGCGCTGTTCGGGCAGGTCGAGGATCTCCTTGGCCTACCGCGCCATACGCTCAAGATCGGTATCATGGACGAGGAGCGGCGGACCAGCGTCAACCTCAAGGCCTGTATTTCTGCGGTGAAGGAACGGATCGTGTTTATCAACACCGGCTTTCTTGATCGCACCGGCGATGAGATCCATACCTCGATGGAGGCCGGCCCTCTTATCCGCAAGGCTCTCATGAAGCGTGCCACCTGGTTCAGAGCTTACGAGGACAACAATGTGGACGTCGGGCTGGCCTGCGGTCTGCGTGGCCGTGCGCAGATTGGCAAGGGCATGTGGGCCATGCCGGACATGATGGCCGCCATGCTCGAACAAAAAATCGCCCACCCCCAGAGCGGAGCCAGTACGGCCTGGGTACCCTCGCCTACGGCCGCTACGCTTCACGCCATCCACTACCATCAGGTCGATGTGGCGGCACGGCAGATTGAGCTGGCCAAGCGCACGCCGGCCTCACGAGAGGATCTATTGAGCATTCCGCTGGTTGATGTCACCGAACTCAACGCTGAAGAGATCCAGGAAGAGCTGGACAGTAATGTCCAGAGCATCCTGAGCTATGTGGTGCGGTGGATTGATCAGGGGATCGGCTGCTCCAAGGTGCCGGACCTCGATGATGTGGGACTCATGGAAGACCGTGCCACACTGCGTATTTCGAGCCAATTGCTTGCGAATTGGTTACATCATGGTGTGATTAATAGGGAACAAACGATCGAAGCTTTCCGTCGCATGGCTCTAGTGGTGGATCAGCAAAATGCAGGCGATCCCCATTACCGCGCCATGGAGCCTGATTTCGATAGCAATATCGCTTTTCGGGCTGCCCTGGACCTCGTTCTGGAGGGAGCGAAGCAGCCCAGCGGCTATACCGAGCCGATCCTCCATCGTAGACGTCGTGAGGCCAAGGCGCGGAGGCAATGAACAGGTCTCGCTGATACGCCTTTGCAGTAGCGGCTGACGGGACCTATGGAACGCATCACCAACTATATAAAAGGCGTTACCCATGACCAATCTTCGTCCCCTGTACGCTTCAGCGCTTGCTATTGCCCTGGCCGGATGTGGCGAGCCGTCCAAGCTTGGCCCAGATGCCGCCTATGGCCCCAAGCCGCAACTTCCCGAGCCCAAGACCAGCCTTATCCCTCTGGTCAACGTAGCGCCCGCCACCGGCTGGCCGGAAGGCGGTAAACCCACTGCTGCCCAGGGTCTTCAAGTCAACGCCTTTGCCACCGGCCTTGATCATCCCCGCTGGATCTATGTATTGCCCAACGGTGACGTTCTGGTCGCCGAATCGAACAAGCCCACACAAGAGCCGGCGGGCTTCAATATCCGCAAGCAGGTCCAGGGCATGATGATGAGCAAGGCCGGAGCCGGCGTACCCAGCGCCAACCGCATCACCCTGCTGCGCGATGCTGACCACGATGGCGTGGCCGAAACCCGAACGACTTTTCTGGAGGGCCTGCACTCGCCCTTTGGCATGACCCTGGTCGGCAATGACTTCTACGTGGCCAATGCCGATGCACTGGTGCGCTTCCCTTACAAGGAAGGCGATACGACTATCCAGGACAAAGGCACCAAGGTGGTCGACCTGCCTGCCGGCATCAACCACCACTGGACCAAGAACGTGATTGCAAGCCAGGATGGCAGCAAGCTGTACATCACGGTTGGCTCCAACAGCAACGTCGGTGAGAACGGTATGGACATCGAGGAAGGCCGTGCGGCCATCTGGGAACTGGACCGCGCCACCAGCAAAATGCGGCTGTACGGCACAGGTCTGCGTAATCCCAATGGCATGGATTGG
Organism: Pseudomonas sp. HPB0071; assembly: GCF_000478505.2. NCBI lineage: Bacteria > Pseudomonadati > Pseudomonadota > Gammaproteobacteria > Pseudomonadales > Pseudomonadaceae > Pseudomonas > Pseudomonas sp. HPB0071. The sequence continues at coordinate 1,586,878 of NZ_KI517367.1, forward strand.
GAGCCGCAAACCGGCAAGCTCTGGACAACAGTAAACGAGCGTGACGAGATTGGCAGTGACCTCGTACCTGACTATGCCACCTCGGTTCAGGACGGTGGTTTCTATGGCTGGCCCTACAGTTATTACGGCCAGCATGTAGACGAGCGCGTCAAACCGCAGCGCCCGGACCTGGTCGCCAAGGCCATCGTGCCTGACTATGCCCTTGGCACCCACACTGCCTCGCTGGGCTTGACCTTCTCCAAGGGCGATGCCTTGCCGGAGCAGTACCGTTATGGGATGTTCATCGGCCAGCACGGCTCTTGGAACCGTAAGCCCAAGAGCGGTTACAAGGTTGTCTTTATCCCCTTCCAGGACGGCAAGCCCAACGGCGCACCCCAGGATGTACTGACCGGCTTCCTGAACCAGAAGGAAGAAGCCCAGGGCCGCCCGGTTGGGGTCATCAATGACAAGCAGGGTGATCTGCTGGTTGCGGATGATGTGGGTAACGTTATCTGGCGAGTAACCGCGGCCAAGTAAGTAGGCCACCGTGCCTGGGCTGCTCTAAGCAGCCCAGGCACTTGCCTTAATGCTTTTCTAAACGGGCAATGGCTATAAAAACCGCAGCGGTTGTCACCACGCCCCATAGGACAGGCCCTATTGTAGGAATAGGGCGCAACAGGAAAAAGCCTGCCACAGCAACCGCCAAGGCAATCAGAAGCCCTGGGCCGAAGCCTCTGGTGATCTTGAAGGCGTTACGGCATGCCTTGCAATACCGAGCACCGCCGGGCTTGGCAGGCCCCAGGATTGCAGGTGAGAAGAAACTGATGGAGGCGGAGCAATGCGGGCATTTCATGGGCAATTCCTTATGCTAGGCGTCGATTTCACGAGCCAGCATAACGTCTTTCAAACCGGTCCCTTGTGCTATGGTCGGCACGTCTGAACAGGCTTTACCGTCACATAGCTGAAACATGAAACGGAGCGCACTCCAAAGGCGCCCACTATCCTCTGCGTTGTCACTCAAGCGCTAATCGCTTGCTCATCAATAGAGTCTGGCTACAGTTTCAGGAAGACAGGGATGAAGATCATACTTATGCGACATGGACAGCCAACATTGAAACTATGTCCAGGCAAAGTCTCGCCCTCTGATATGCACCGTTGGATCAGTGATTACAACCTGTCCGAGGTCATGGATGATCCTGCTCCGCTAACAACGCGTGAGCTGACAGCTCAGGCGAAATATATCATCAGCAGCACAATGCCCAGGGCACTGACTTCACTCGACAGGCTAGGGCTGAAACCCTTTCAAAACGATACGCTATTTAGCGAAGCGGAGCTTCCTTTCCTGCACTGGCCTGGCCCCAGGCTTTCTCCTCTTACGTGGGCATTTGTTTTTCGAATGCTTTGGCTCTGCGGTTATTCACATGGCGTCGAGTCGTTTTCAGAAGCACGCGAGCGGGCCCAGCGAGCTGCTCAGCGACTCATCTCGCTGGCCGAAGAAGGGACGGTACTGTTGCTGGGTCATGGCATCATGAACCGCCTTATTGCCAGGCAATTACTCGCTCACGGCTGGAAGAGCGAGACGCGCCATGGGAATAAATATTGGAGCGCCTCGTTCTATATACTGCCTGCCAGGACCTTGCAGGATTAGTGTTCACTGCTGCCCTTTTGCATAAAGCGTTACAGGCGAAAGCAGTCTTGCATGAACCCCAAGAGCGGCTTGTACTTATCAGGAAGCCCCTAATGCCTCCTCTAATTGCTGCAGGTTGAAGGGCTTGGGCAGTGACATTGATTGTATATTTGCGGATACAGTCCCTTCCCCTGACATGAAAATGACTCGCAGCCCAGGTTGCTGGCGTACAGCTTCATACGCAAGATCGATTCCGGACATACCCGGCAAGTTGACGTCTGCCAGCAGGATGTCAAACTTCAATCGTCCCAAGACCTCAAGTGCTTTTTCAGCAGTTTCACAACCTTTGGCGGTGTACCCCAGCATTTCGACCATCTCACAGGTCATGGAAAGCAGGTCGGTCTGGTCGTCCAGTATCAAAACCTGCTGTGTACCGACAGCTTTTTCGATAGGCGCAGGCACCAGAACGTTTTCATCTATCCGTACCGGCTTATGGCTGGCCAGTAGCTGTCTAATCTTGCGTGCCAGATCATGCAGCCGATAGGGCTTGCTCAACAGCTCGACACCGGGATCAAGCCGCCCTCCGTGAACGATGGCGTTCTGGGTGTAGCCTGACGTATACAGCACGGCAATGTCAGGCAACAACTGCTTGGCCTGACGTGCAAGCTCAGGGCTGCGCAGAGGACCTGGCATTACAACATCGGTAAACAGCAGATCGATATGCAGCCCGCTCTGCAAAATGCTGAGCGCACTTTGTGCATCATTGGCGCGTAGTACCTTGTAGCCAAGCCCGCTTAGCAGGTCGATGACCGTGGCTTGAACAGCCAGATCGTCCTCAACCACCAGAATCGTTTCATCGCCGCCGATAACCGTGCCGCCAACCGCTGCAGGCGAAGCAATCTCGATCTCATGAGTCCGGGGCAGGTATAGCTTGATTGTCGTGCCACTGCCCAGCTCGCTGTAAATGCGGATATGACCACCACTCTGCTTGGCAAAGCCATACGCCATACTCAAGCCCAGTCCGGTTCCCTGGCCCTCAGGTTTGGTCGTGAAGAAAGGCTCGAAGGCATGCTACATCACATCAGGCGACATGCCTGATCCCGTATCGGATACCGCCAGCATGACGTACTGCCCTGGCGCAACGTCAGCCTGTGACTGGGCGTAATGGTCATCCAGCATGGCATTACTGAGTTCGAGAGTAAGCCTGCCATCGCCTTGCATGGCGTCACGGGCATTAATGGCTAGATTGAGAATGACATTTTCCAGCTGATTAGGGTCGACCATGGTCGTCCACAAACCGCCCGCAATGATTGTCTCGATCTGAACGCTCTCTCCCAGGGCGCGGCGAAGCAGTGCGAAGGCCAATAGCTGCGAGGATAGTTTTGCGCCACGACTAACGGCCGCTACGGCTGCATCCAGCTTGGCCATGCCGCTGCTACTGTTTCCTAATGCAGGTCTTAATAGCTCAAGATTGCCTTCGATAATCTGAAGGACGTTATTAAAGTCATGGGCAACGCCGCCGGTCAGCTTGCCGATCGCCTCAAGCTTCTGGGATTGATGCAGCGCCAGCTGGCTCCGTTCCAGTTCCCGGGTACGCTCCTCTACCAGCATCTGCAGGTTTTCCCGGGAACGTTGCAATTCCTCCTGGGCGAGCTTTTGAGCCGTAACGTCATGTCCTTGGAAGAAGATGCCGCTTACCAGCCCGTTCTCAGCAATGACCGGCTGGAAAACAAAATCGATGTAACGTGTTTCTGCCGGTGCATCCGGCACACGTTGCACATAGACCGCCATGCTACGCCCCGTGTGGGGTCGCTTGGTGGAATACACCCGATCCAGCCACTCCAAGAGGGCTTGATCCTTGAGTCGAGGAAACGCCTCCGAAGCGGGTTTGCCGATGATATCGCGATGACCAACCAGTTGATAAAAAGCCCGGTTAGCCAGTTCAACCAGATGCTGCGGGCCTTGGGTGACTATTACAAACCCCGGCGCCTGTTCGAACAGCTGTTGTAAATGCTGCCGTTCCTGTCGGATGACGCGTCCAAATTCCTCATGGGCCAGTCGCTCAGCGACCAGTGCCGAAACATCACGAATGGTTACTGATACGCCAATCAGCGTACCTGACTCATCGCGAACACCCGACAGCATCACTTCAAGAACGGCTTCGGCATCACATACCATGCAGTGATACTCGATCACATGCATCTTTTTGCCTGCCATCACCTGCTCAACTGACTCGTCCAATACGGGTGCCCAAAATGGCAGAGCTCGGATATTACGGCCTACCGTCTCGTCGGCACTTAGACCAAACAGCTCTTCAGCACCTGCGCTCCAATACAGTACATCCAGCCGCACATCGACACCGATGATGGCTTCCTGCGCCGCATTGATGAAATTAGCTAGGTAATAATCAGCAGCTCGCAGGCGACGATACTCATGATCGTCTACGGATCGCGTAGCACTTAGGCTGACATTGGCCTGATCCAGAGTAGTACGCAGCTTGATTCGACGCCGCGCTCGACTGGCGGCCTGGGCGGCCTGAAGGGCAAGCGTCCCTGGAACCAGCTCGGCAATGGACCAGTGTGATCCCAGCATGGGTGCCAGCCCCAGGTTTTTCCTAAACGCATCACCTTGTTCAGGTGCACGAACAAAAATCAGCTCGCACTGAGACCAGACAGCTCTCACTGCCTTGGCCACTGCAGCCGGTTTAATGAGCGACGGCATAAGAATGACAACAGCGGGCTCATCGCTTGCGATAAGCCCGTTTGAAACGTCTGTATCCAGGCAGTAACGAACGTCTAATGCCTGCGATTGGAGCGCCGCGCCAAGCATGGACAACTCATTACCAGCACGGGGTTCGTCTGGCGCAATGATGACAGCGGTCTGAAATATCACAACAGGTACTCAAAGCAAGGGAAGACCGAGCAGACTTCTGCCCGTCCATAATTTCAAAAGATCCGTCGTGGGTGACATGACATGGCTGGCGCGGGCATCACGGAGCATCTGAGACACTCGGCTGTTCTCCCGATAAGCCGCGCCGCCGCAGATGGTCATCGCTTCGTTAGCCAGCATAACAGCGGTATCACCTGCATCCGCCTTGCAGGCCAGGATGAAAGGCAGGGCATTCGGGTCTCCCAGATCGCCTAATCGGGCCGCCTCGCGAACCAGTGATCGGGTCTTTTCCAAAGCAATCCACATGCTGCCATAGCGACTCTGCAAGGTTTCGATATCCCGCAGCGTTTCACCTGAATGCGCATAACTGCGCGTACGCAAGTGCTCACCGGCCGCATCCAACGCGGATTGAGCGATACCCAGATAGGTACCCGCCATGGCCATCAGAAAAAACGGGGCAACCACTTCGAAGACGTACCACACCTGATCACCTGGCTCACCCAGAAGATTTTTGGCAGGCACACGCACGTTGTTCAACCCTAACGCTCGAGAAGAATTGCCACGCATTCCAAAACCGTTCCAGGGCGCCTGCCACTCCAGGCCTTGCGCAGTGCTGTCCACGATCAAACAGCTGAAATCGCCTTCCTCGTTATCTTCCTCGCTTGCCACTGTAGAAACTACGTACGAATCGGCATGACCACCATTGGTGACAAACTGCTTAATGCCATTCACAACAAACTCATCGCCAACCGTGGCGATCTGAGTTGCAGGCAGATAAAAATGAGCGCCTGAGCCACTTTCAGAAAGCGCTAAGGTTGTGAGGTGACGACCGGCAGCAATCGCCTCCAGATAATGCTCTTTCTGATATGAAGTGGCTTTGGCCGCAATGACAGCGGTCCCGACACAGTGCATACCAAAACAAAGCGCAGAAGAAGGACACGCCTTACCAATGGTTTCAGTAATCACGCTTAAGGCCAGGAGCCCCTGACCGTGGCCACCCTGGGCCACAGGAACCTGGAGGCCCATGAGGCCAGCTTCGGACAAGGCGTCTATCGAATGAGCAGGCCATAAGCAATTCTGGTCCACCTGACTCGCAAGCGGAGCAATAGCCTGATCAACAACCTCTTCAACGGTTGATTTCAGGGCGGTGAGCTTAGACGACAAATGATAATCCATCGCTTGTATCACCTTTAAAAGAGACAAGTAGCCATCATGCCTGAATTCAAGCCTCAGCGATCACTACTTCATACTGAGTAATAAGTGATGGGATAGTGCCCCAGTGGCTACCCTGACCACCTTTTATGCTTGAAAACAGACGCTTCGTTATCCATTTCGTCGAAACGACGAAAAAGCCCCTTAATAAAAGACGCTTTGCGCCTTATGCCCAACAGTACGCCTCCCTAAGCTGATGCCATCTCCACACAACAACAAGGAATGGTCATGAACATCACGCTTCTCGGGGCTGGCCATATTGGCTACACCATCAGTCAACTGCTGCAGGACTCCGGGGATTACCGGGTGATTGTGGCTGACCGTGATCCCAACGCCCTGGCGCGACTGGCCGCGCTGGGCATCGAGACACGGGAAGTGAGCCCGGACGGCAATGATCTAGAGCAGGTACTTGAAGGCAGCGACGCGGTACTCAACGCCCTGCCCTATCACATGGCCATTTCGGTAGCCCGTGCCGCCAAGACCACAGGCACCCATTATTTTGACCTGACCGAAGACGTCCATGCTACCAAGACGATCCGTGATCTGGCAGAGGACTCATCCACAGCCTTCATGCCGCAGTGTGGCCTGGCTCCTGGCTTTATCGGCATTGCAGCGCATACCCTGGCGTCGCGCTTCGACAGCGTGCGCGAGGTGAAGATGCGCGTAGGTGCATTGCCCGAGTTTCCCACCAACTCACTCAAGTACAACCTGACCTGGAGCGTGGACGGGCTGATCAACGAATACTGCCACCCCTGTGAGGCGGTTCGTCACGGCACGCTGAACCTCGTGCAGCCACTGGAAGGCTTGGAGCATTTCTCGCTGGACGGCGTGGAATACGAGGCCTTCAACACCTCGGGCGGCCTGGGCACCTTATGTGAAACCTGGAGTGGTCGCGTCGAAACCCTGGATTACAAAACCGTCCGCTATCCAGGCCATCGGGACTTGATGAAATTCCTGCTTGAAGAGCTGCGTCTGGCAGGTGATCAGGAAACGCTGAAACGCATCATGCGCGACTCGGTGCCCACGACGATGCAGGACGTGGTACTGGTCTTCGTGACCGTGAACGGCATGCGCGACGGCAAACTGGTGCAGGAGGTATTCAGCCGCAAGATCTTTGCGGCCGAACAGCGAGGCAAGCTGACCAGTGCCATTCAAATCACCACAGCGGCCGGTATCTGTACCGCACTGGATCTGTTCCGCGAGAAGAAACTGCCGCAGTCAGGCTTTATCCGCCAGGAAGAAATCGACCTGAACGTCTTTTTAAGCAACCGCTTCGGCCGCGTTTACGGCGAACCGGCCTAAGCCTCTGCCGCCATGGGCCGTCGGCTACCGGGACGGCTCACTGCGGCGGTCGATCTTGCGGGTCAGAATGATGGAGGTCTGGGTCTGCTTGACCCCATCAATAGCACCGATCCGATCGAGCAGCTCATCGAGCTGCTCATGCCGTTCACAGCAGATAAAGGCCAGGTAATCGAACGCGCCGCTCACGGCCGACACCTCCTCTACTTCCGGCATCGAGGCCAGTGCCTTGATCACCTGCGCCGCGCTCCGGGGCAATACGCTGATGCTGCAATAGGCCCTGACCGCACCCGCCTCCACCGAGGCCCCCAAGCGCACGCCATAACCTGCGATTACACCCTCGCGCTCTAGCCGGGCCAGCCGTGAAACCACTGTCGTCCTCGCCAGATTGAGCTTGCGGGCCAGCGTGGCCGTAGACTCGCGGGCGTTGGCCTGAAGCAGACGGATCAGTTGCCAATCGGTAGCATCGACTTTCGGATACATGAAGAACACGCGCCAGGGTTCGGAAAAGCGGAGCCTAGGAGGCTCTGCAGCCAGCGTCAATGCCCGGCTCCGCTTAACCCCGGTCTTATACTCTGCGCCTCTTCGCGACCCGGCCACCGAATGGTTGTCAGCGGCTCGCCCAGCAATAGACGATCACCCAGATGCCCAGGCCGGTGCCAGGTAGAACCACATCATTACGCGAGACGCCGCTACCAGCGCCGCGCTGCCGCCAGAGCACCGGCAAGACAACCAGCTCAGTCCCCACAGGGACCGCCAATGATTAAAACGGCTTCGGGTGCAAACGGCTTAGTCATCCTCTTAGCTCTTGGCGACAATGACCGGGATGCCCATGACCTCAGGCACGTCCTAGTCGACTTACCACGCAGGGGCACGAGCAAGGCTGGTGCCAGAAAGGTGAAAAATACCGTAAAGGAGGGGATGCAGACATGCGCCAGGAGTAGGCAATACCGCACCAGATACATGCAGCTATGCATTTAAAAAATGGCAGCCTTCCTTGGCTACCCAACGTCCGGAGTGAGCGCAGGTCAGAGGTGGAGCTCTCTACCTGCGCTCGTTAAACGCGCCGGATCACGCGGTACGGCTTACGCCGAGAGAAATCGCCTTGGAAGGCTTGTTGCAGTAATAGATACCCAGCAGAACCAGACCGCCGCCTACCACCATCAATGGAGTGAGCTGCTCGCCCAGAATCACCACGCCCATCAGGACAGCAGACACCGGATTCAGGGCGATGAAGACACCCGACTGGGTAGCCCCGATCCGCTTGATGCCGTCGTAGTACCAGATATACGCCAATGCCGAGCCAATCACGCCCAGATAAGCCAGGCTGAAGCACTGAGCCTTGGTCAGGCTGGCAACAACGCTCCAGTTCAGATCACCCGTGCCGATCGACACACATAGCAGCAGTACCGTCCCGCACAACACCGAGAAGGTCACGGTATGCAGCGGGCCGATCTCGCGAACCAGAGGCCGCGAAAACACGCTGTAGATCACCCAGCTGACCACACAGCCAAAGATCACAAGATTACCCAACCAGCTACCGCCTGCGGCTTCAAGCACCGAGGCGTCTTTGCTGACGATGACCGTTGCGGCGCCCAGGATGCAGGCCGCAATGCCACCGGTCTTGACCAGCCCCAGCCGCTCGCGATCAACAAAGAAGGTCGTCAACGCAATCATGGCTGGATTCAGTGCCACAATCAGTGAGGCCTGTGAGGCGCTGATCAGGTGCAACCCGTAAAAAAAGCACAGGTTGTACGTGAAGATGCCAAAGAACCCGAGCCAGAAAAGATGAATCACCTGTTTCACGCTGAGCCTGACAAACAGGCGTCGGGTGACTGCCAGCACAAGCACTAGGGTGAGGCTGGCCAGCAGAAAGCGCAGGCCGGCAGATGCCAGCGGCAGCACCCCGGCCGACAGGTAACGCCCGGCCACGAAGGTTCCACCCCAGATCACCGAGACCGCCGTCAGTTTCATGTACACCAGGAGCTTGTCATCTGGCTGCGCCAGGGCTGTTGCGTCCGACATTCAAATCACCTTTGCCTACATCAACATCAATCGCTCAAGCTCGGCTTGAGACTGTACGTGGGCCTTGCAGAAGTTTAGGGTCAGGTCGAGCAGCTCCCGTTGCGCACGACTGCCGCCCAGGCTCGTCCATTGATGTCGACTGGCGGTAAGAAGGTAATAACACTCCTCGTAGTGGCCTCGGGCGAACAGAGCAATGGCCCTAATAATGTCCAGACCGGCGAGATGCGCGTCAGGCTCGATACCAAAGCCGTCACTCTCGGCCATCATTTTCTCGATAAGCAGAGGCTGGTTGGCGCCGGCAAAGGCAAAGGCCGCGTGCATATTGTGAAAATGAGAGGTCGAGGTGGCGATGCTGCCAGACCAGAGAATGGCCAGCTCCTTCCAGACCTCATCAAATTCATGGCTGTTGACATCCTCAAGCTTGAAGCGCCAGAGAAAGCCCACCGCATCCAGATCCTGCTTGGAAAAGCGGTCGTTCTTGAGCGCATAGAACTCCAGAAACGCCATCTTTGCCGCCGCGTGATTGCCCAGCTGCTTGTAGGTAATCGCAAGATGCCAGTACACGTGCATACGCATGCCCGGGTTGCGAATCCACTCTTCCTTGGAGTCTTCCAGGAAGTCACGCAGCTCTACCCACATACCCTTTTCGTGCAAGGCATGAGCAACGGCGTGGATGCCGTAAATATTCGCGGAGCAGTACCGCACGGACTCCAGCCCCGTCGCCAGAGACTCATCGAATAGCCCGCATTCGCACAGCACGAATGACTTGATCGACAGGTAGAACGAGTACAGCGGATGCGATTCCTCCATGTACTCATCACACAAGGCAAACAGCGGCTTCAACTCGGCGGTTCGGCCGGTGCAGAAGTCCAGCATGTGAATAAAGAAGAGCGCCTGCACATCCGTGGGATACGCGTGAAGGTGCGCCTGAAAGAGCGAGCGTGCCCCAACGTAGTCGAATTCGACCCATTTGCGGAAGGCGCGCACCACATTGACCAGCTCGGCAGGCATATCCTCCGAGATCGCATTGAGGTAACGGGCAAACTTGTAGATGTCCTTGAGTTCGCAGCCGGTAATGGCATCAAAGCCTTTGAGCAGCGAACGAAAGATGGCCTGGGTAGGCTCTTGGGCAATGACCGCCTCGGGCACGCCTTTGAGCGACAGGAACGGCACGTTGATTTCGGGCCATATGGACGAACAGCCGTCGGTTAGCAGACAGCCATTGAAACACCTGACATTAGCACTCATACCCGCCCCTCTATATCCCTATGCCGAGTAAGAAAAAGCTCTGGATAGCGTTAACCGGATAGCACCTGCTGTTGTCGCTCTTATCGTGCGTGGTGTCGGCTGCCGGTGCGTTACAGGGCAAGCCGTCGTTCTATCCAAAGCGCCTATAACCCCATCAGGCAGTGCGCAGGACATGTTGTCGTTGTGGGTAGGTCCTGAACGATGCGTATAATTCCACTAATCCTTACTCATAGAAAAATGAGTATTTACTCATGAGGCCAGCGAGGCGCCATGACCTTTACCCAGCTTGAAATCTTTGTGCTTGTGGCAGAGCTGAAAGGCTTCACGTCGGCAGCTTCGCGGCTGTCCATCACTCAGTCGGCGGTGTCCCATGCGATCAAGGCGCTGGAGGCCGAGCTGGGTGTCGAGCTGATCAACCGGCACCAGTCGGCCCTGGAGCTGACTGCAGTAGGTGAGCGCCTCGTACTACGTGCCCGTGGCATTCTCGGGCTGGCCGAAACGATGCGGCAGGAGGCCGGCGATGCGCGCGGCATGAAGCGAGGCACGCTGCGCATCGGCTCCTTCGGCCCGACCTCTTCGGTCAAACTGCTGCCTGTCATTCTGGATGCCTATCGCCAGGCCTATCCGGGCATCGAGGTGCATATCGACGAAGGTCGGGACCGGGAAGTGGTCCAGTGGCTGCAGGATCGTCGTATCGACATCGGCTTTGTCGTCCTGCCCGATGAGCGCTTCGACACCTTCCCCATTGCCGAAGATCAGATGGTCGCCCTGGTGCCCATTCACCACGCACTAGCCAGCAAAGCTGACGTCACGCTCAAGGAGCTTTGTCCCGATCCGTTCATCATGACCGAGGCCGGGTCGGCACACCTGGTAGCGCACATGTTCAATGCCGCCAAGCTGGTGCCCAATACGCGCTACCACAGCACCCAGCTGCTCAGCACCTTGTCCATGGTCGAACGGGGCGATGGCGTGACCATCCTGGCGGAACTGGCGCTGCCGGCGGAACGCGGCCACGAGGGCTACGTGAAAAAGCCCCTGCGACCACGGGTCAAGCGCAGTGTCGGATTGGCCCTGCTCGATGAGCGCCAGGCGTCGCCCGCCACTCAGGCCTTTATCAAGATTGCCCAGAAACTCAAGCGCCAGGGCCTGCTTCGGTTTAATGCAGACGCCTGAACTGCCCTACAGGCATGCTCAAGTGTCTGTAGGCGCTCGATACAACCGCGCAGCGAATCACCATCACATTTTCGCGGCTCACCCTGAACCAAATGACATTTGGCGCCTCTGTTTGAGCCACTTACTTAACCGGCCCAGCCCAAAGGCGCTGGGATGCACAGTGACGCTCCGTGCACTGTGTCAAAATAGCTCATACCTCAGGATTGGAAGACCGTCATGGATACACTTTCGGATTTGCGAGCTGGCAAGCTGGCCGGCGCGACACGACTGGACCTGTCGTGCGGACTCACGGAATTTCCCCGCGAGATCTTTGAGCTGGCCGACTCCCTGGAGATTCTCAACCTCTCCGGCAACCAGCTCAGCCACTTGCCAGATGACCTGGGACAATTCAAGAAACTGCGTATCCTGTTCTGCTCCGACAACCCGTTCACGCATCTGCCCGAAGTGCTGAGTGAATGCCCTCAGCTGAGCATGGTGGGCTTCAAGGCCAATCAGATCCGCCATGTACCGGCAGCGGCGCTCTCACCTTCGCTACGCTGGCTGATCCTGACGAACAACCAGATCGAAACCCTGCCCGACTCGCTGGGTCAGTGCAGCGGCATGCAGAAGCTCATGCTGGCAGGCAATCGCCTGCAGGCACTTCCAGAGACCATGATCGACTGTCATAAGCTGGAACTGCTCCGTATCTCCTCCAACCGCTTTGCCGCCCTGCCGGACTGGCTGTTGTCGCTGCCGCGGCTGACCTGGCTTGCCTACGCCGACAATCCTCTGAGCGAGGCACGCGAAGCGGCCAACGTTTCTCCCAGCGCACCCATCAACCGGATCGACTGGAAGGACCTTGCACTCCAGCACAAGCTGGGCGAAGGCGCCTCGGGCCTCATCTACCAGGCGGATTGGAAACAGCCTTCCGGCCCCTCAAAGACCGTGGCGGTCAAGCTGTTCAAGGGCAGCATGACCAGCGACGGTACACCTCAGAGCGAAATGGCCGCCTCGATTGCCGTAGGGGCACACCCGAACGTGATCGATGTGGAAGGTCAGGTCGTGCATCACCCCGAGGGCACAGATGGGCTGGTCATGCAGCTGATCGACCCACAATTTCAAAACCTGGCCGGCCCGCCCAGCTTTGCCACCTGCACCCGCGATGTATACCCGGCGGACACGCGTTTTTCGCTGCCCGTCGCGCTGCGCATGGCACTCGGGATCGCCTCGGCCACCGAGCACCTGCATGAGCGCGGTATCGTGCATGGCGACCTGTACGCCCACAATATCCTGTGGACTGAACAGGGCGATGTGCTGCTGGGTGACTTTGGCGGCGCGTCCTTCCTGCCCTCCGATAACCCGACGCAACAGAAGGCTTTGGAGCGCCTTGAAACCCGGGCGTTTGGCTGCCTGTTGGAAGAGCTGCTGGAACGCTGTGAGCCTGCCGCGGGCGAAGAAACGACCCATGCGGCGCTGTCAGACCTGCTCGCGCGCTGCCTGAGCACACAAGTAGTGTCCCGTCCAAGCCTGAGCGAGGTTCACGCGCAGCTGGCAGCACTCCAACAGCACCTGAATTAAGCAGAGAAAAGCCCTTCGCCGGTCAGGCAGGAAGAGCTTTGTACACCGGTTGGCCTTTACAGCCGGAACTGCTGCGCCAATCCATTAAGCGATACCGCCAGTTGCGACAAGTCATTCGAAGCAGCTGCCGTTTGATGGGCGCCAGAGCCTGTCTGCATGGATAGATCGCGAATGCTGACCAGGCTGCGGTCCACTTCCCGCGCCACCTGTGCCTGCTCTTCAGAAGCCGTGGCGATCAGGAGGTTGCGCTCGTTGATCTCGGCAATGGAGCTGTTGATCGTGGTCAGCGCCTCGCCTGCCGCGCGGGCAATGTCCAGGGTTCCGTGAGCGCGGCTGCTGCTCTGGGCCATGGACTGCACGGCTTTGTCCGTACCCGCCTGAATCGAGCCGATCATGCTCTCGATTTCACGGGTAGACTCCTGCGTCCGATGGGCCAAACCACGCACCTCATCGGCCACCACCGCAAACCCACGCCCGGCATCCCCCGCACGCGCCGCCTCGATGGCAGCATTGAGTGCCAGCAGGTTGGTCTGCTCTGCCACTCCGCGGATCACGTCCAGCACCTTGCTGATATCCTGTGTCATGACGGCCAGACCCTGAACCTCTCCAGCCGTCGCTTCCACGCTGTCGTACAGCTCGTTAATGGCCTCAAGCGTTTGGGACACCTTCAGCTGCCCGGTTGCGGCCGCCTGGCTGGAACTCAACGCCGCCTCGGACGCTGACGCCGCGTTGCGAGCGACCTCATCTACCGCGGCGCTCATCTGGTTAACCGCCGTAGCCGCCTGCTCGATTTCATCATTCTGGCGCATCACACCACGGGTCGTTTCCTCAGTGACCGCGGACATCTCCTCGGAAGTTGATGCCAGCTGAGCCGACGAATCACTGATATGACCCAGTGTTTCACGCAGGTTCGACTGCATCACGGCCAATGCCTTGAGCAGACGGGCAGGTTCATCGTTACCATGGCTCTCAATCGCAACACTGAAATCCCGGTTGGCAATGCGCTGGGCAACCTGCAGGGACTGATGAATCGGTGCGACCAGGCTGTGCGTGAGTCGCCAGGCGAGCAGTACGGTAGCCAGCAATGCGGCCACTACGATGATAGCTGTCATCATCCGGGTGCTGCTGTACACGTCATCGGCATGCAGCCCTGCATTGCTGGCCTTTACATCAGCTTCCTGTTTGAGCGTGGTGATAGCGTTCTTGACCGCCTCAGCGGCGGCAAACATCTCACCGCTGGAAAGCGCCACGGCCTCCGTCAGCTTGCCGTTGGTCAACAGATCCAGATAGCGCTGATGGATACTGAGGTAATCGCTCAGGCCTTTGGAGAGCGCATTGAACGTGTCATGGCCTGCCTTGGTCACGATCACCTTGCCGAGTTGATCGACGTAACCCAGCAGCTCCGTACGGGCGATCTGGATATCCTTCAGGGCATCAGCCTTCTTGGATGCAGGATCGCTTTCCACACGCAGCCGGGAGTTATCCAGACGAATGCGCATCAGGGTCGTATCGATCTGGCCGAGCACCTTGAGCGTTGGCAGGACATTGAGTTCGACCATTTTTTCCGCTTCATTCATCGAAGCGGATTGTTTGAGTGAATAGACGCCTTGAAAGAGGATAAGCAAGGCAAAGAGCGCAAAACAGATCGCGGAGCGCGGCGCGATATTCAATGAACGAAAGCCCATAAAGCACCTGAAATAGATTGTTACTATTGGGCTTATCGCTGCATTGACGGGCAACTTTAATTACCCGGCTAGCCATTAGTCGGACAATCAACTACCACTTGAAACCAAACAATCTGCGAGGTGTGTCCCAGAGCACTTGCCGCCTTGCACCCGGACTTGGGATCAGATTCTCGATCAGCTTGAGGAGCAGTCCGTAGTCGATTCGCTCCGGTGAATTCAGAAAAGGCCAGTCCGACCCCCACAGGCAGGCCTCGGGGCCGAAGGTTTCGAGAAGCGCCTGGACGTAGGAATGGGTATCAACGTAGGGATAGGCCTCGGCGGAAAACTGCGAAAGCCCTGATAGCTTGACGTACACACGCCCAGTTCCTGCCAGCGACAGCAGGCTCTGGAATCCGGGTTGCGCGATGCCTGCCGTCACATCAGGTCTGCCACAATGATCAATGATGAGCCGGGTGCGGGTGCGCTCGATCAATGGCACCAGTTCGCTTAGCTGCGCCTTTTCGACGTGCAGCTGGGCCAGCATCTCCAGCTCAGCCAACTGATTGAATAGCTCTTCCGCTTTCAGGCAGGCCGACACACCATTCGTGACCACATCGAGTAGGACGCCTGCTACACCGGCCTCCTTGAGCCGCTTGAGCTCTCGGGTACTCGTGCGAGGCCCGACCACGGCAATGCCCTTCCAACGACCAAACCCCAGGGCAAGCCCATCGAGCAGGCAGCGGTTGTTCTCGCCA
This sequence comes from Pseudomonas sp. HPB0071, assembly GCF_000478505.2. Taxonomy (NCBI): domain Bacteria; kingdom Pseudomonadati; phylum Pseudomonadota; class Gammaproteobacteria; order Pseudomonadales; family Pseudomonadaceae; genus Pseudomonas; species Pseudomonas sp. HPB0071. The sequence continues at coordinate 1,602,306 of NZ_KI517367.1, forward strand.
TAAATGGCCGGTGGCGTGACTACAACGGCGTGACGTACGCCATAGGCATTGAAGACATGCTGGAGTTGCGTCGAGGTCCCTACTTCCTGAGCGACGGGGGTATACACAGCATTATCGGCAATGGGAAAACGGGCGGGCTCTAGCAGGTGGGTATGGCAGTCGATCTTATACTCGCCGTAAATGCTCACTGCGGCTCCTTTTCGGTGGCGTGGCGTGCGGTCTGATAAGTCAGGGGTGGAGGCAGGATAGTCTACCGGGAAGCATTACCCGTCAGGCCGGCCGTACTCGTATAGCTAAGACTGACGAACCCTCAAGCGGTTCAGGACGGGAAGACGGTCATCGGATGATGACTTCTACCCGGCGATTGCGCAGCTCTGCTGTATTAGGCGGCGTTTGGATCAGCAGGTTCTCCTCGCCATGGGAGGCGACAGTCAGGTCCAGCAAGTCGAGATGCCGGGCCTGCAACTGGCGGGCAATCAGCTGGGCACGCTGCAAACCCACCTTTTCATTGATCGAGGCACTGCCCAGGGTATCGGTATGCCCGATAATGGAGACGGCCGCGGGTGTGCGTTTACGCAGCGTATCGACAATGCGCTGCAGCGTGTCCTGTGACTCATCAGTGAGCCGGTTGCTGGCACCCTCAAAATACAATGTGTAATACACCGGAAGCGTCGGCTGGGCTGCCAGCGCGGGGGTAAAGTCCATTAGGATCTGCTTGGGCGGCAGGGTAAAGGTCCGCCCCGGCGCCTCCTTGTCGAGGCTGATAGCCTGCTGGGTTCTGTCGATCTGGGTCGTGCCTGTGGGCGTCGTGACCGTGACATCTCGCGTCAGGCCATAAGGGCTATCCACCAGCACCACATAGGACTTGGAACTACACCCTGCCAGCCACACGGCCAACAACAACCACACAGCTTGGCGAAACGCTTTACTCATGGTCAACCTTGGCCATGAACTGGGCGCTGCGTGAGGCAATGGTTCCGTGAGGCGTAAGAATCTCGACCGCCTCGGGCTTGAGCCTGGCAATGCTCCCCGCCACGTAATTCAATGTGCCTTGCTTGAGTCTTGCAGCCAGCTTCAAGGCCCCCTTGGCTGGAGCAAACGCAAAAGCCTCGAGCGTGAATGTCGATTGCGGCCCGAACGACATAACAGACCCATCCTCGAGCGTAATCCCGAAGGAGCCATCGTCTCCGGCCTCGAAGGTACTGCCGACATTCACCGGCGTGCCCACCTTGATCGCGACAGGCTTTCCCTTGAGTGTGGTGGTCACGCTGCCTTGTACGGTCATGACATAACCTACCGGCCTGGGCGCGCCATGGGCAGGCCATGCCGCCAAAAGGCCCGAAAGGCAGAGAACGAGCCACGCATTCTTATTCATGAGCGTTGACCTTGAAGTCCGTATCGCACCACGCCTGGCCCTGGCGTCCTTTCTCTGCTCCGTTTCCCTGAGCGTTCCGTGCAATCGCTGTATACATACCGATAACCGTTACGTTAGTTCAAAACGTGCGGGCCATCGGACTAAAAATGCGATGCAGTCCAAACTGCCAGATACTGACTCTCCTCCAGTGCCCGACAGGTATTACAGGTTGTGCAGCAGCTGCCAGAGCGAGGCGCCAATGCCCGTAATGCTTTCCCCTGCAATCAGGCCTGCTGCCGCTGCAATGGCAAACCGCTCGGTTAGCCCGCGCCAGCGCAGTCCGGCAGCCCAGGTCAGGATTGCGCCCAAGGCCATCATCAGGGAAATCGAAGCCGGCAGAATAAACGCCAACCCCAACGCCGCGGCACTGGGCAGGTAACGCGCCAGCCGATCCTTGGCACAGGCATCCAATACGCCCAGGGCCACGCCTGCAACGGCAGCTATCAGCATGGCCCACTGAATGCTGGCAGAAAGTGAGTCCAGGCCCGAGGTCAGCGTCTGCGCTACGGCCTTCCAGGTCGCCACGGCCGGAGCAGGCCATTCCTGCGTGAGCAACATGGTTTGCGGATCTGGAATAAGCGTCTGGTAGACCAGCACCCCGACCACACTGCCTATCGCAATCCCTAGGCATTGAGCGATCACCTGCTTGGAGGGAGTCGCCCCGATGGCATGGCCTACCTTGAAGTCATTCATCAAGTCCGTGCATTGTCCGGCTGCGCCACCGGCCGTGTTGGCACTCATCAGGTTGATGGGCACCTGCCCCGGCGCCACGATGCCAAAGCTCAGCTGCGACAGCTGCCCGATGGCACCGATTGGAGGAATGCCGGTTGCTCCCACGACACGTGCAGCCACAGCTGCCAGGCACAGCGCCAGCGGAATGGTCAACAAGGCCATGAACCAATCAATGCCAAATAGGGCCGCCTGTAGCATGATGATCAATCCGATGGCTAACGCCAGACCTGCCAGCGGGCCGGGTTTTGGCCGCTGCCAGACAGTGGAGGTCTCTGCCGAGCGGGATTTCCCCAACGTTCTTACCTGCAGTACACGCAAGGCCAGAGACGACAAGGTCGAAGTCACCATGATCGTCACCCCAGGCCACACCAGCCATTCCACCAGCGTTGCGAACTGCGGCCCCTCGCTGCCAGGCGCAAGCTCTACCAACCCGTGCGCCAGCAGCCACGGCGCTATGCCGCCCCAGGCCAGGGCCGCACCCAGAAGGAGCGTCAGCCCGACGCGCAGTCCGATGATGCCGCCAAACCCGACCAGTAGCAGCGACGGATCGAAGGTAAAGGTCAGTCGCTCCAGATGCGCCGTGGGCGACCAGCGAGGAAAGGTCCAGTAAAACGTATCGACAGCCTTGACCAGTCCGGAGAACACGGCCGTTCCAAACAGCACCCACAGGCGCCGCATGGCTTCCTGTCCGTGGGTATAGATATGGGTCATGGTTTCCAGCGTGGCCATGCCTTCAGGAAACTTAAGATTGCCATCAGTAATCAGTGATGGCCTTAAATACCAGGCGATCCATATGCCCAGAAAGCTGACCGAAAAGACCCAGGCCATCATCGGAACGGCATCCAGCTGCTCACCGGTCAGCAGTGTGTAGGCTGGAATCGGCGCTACCAGTCCACCTGAAATAATGGACGCCGCCGCCGAGGCGACGGTCTGGTTAATATTGCTCTCATGCAATGTCCAGGCAGGCCAGTGCCGGTTACGGACCAGCAGCCCCTGCCAGAAGCCAAAGCCCACCAGCAGTGCGATGATCGACATGTTGAATGACCAGCCGATCTTGAGCCCGGCATAGACATTGGAGGGAGTTAGCACGATGCCTAACACCAGACCGGTCAAGACAGCGCGCAGGCTCAGCTCGCGCTCTACCTTCATGGGCACTCCCCGGCAGGCGCTGCTTGCTGATCGATGCATAAAAAGGAGCTATCAACAGGAGGAAAATTCGAAGCAATCACACCAGATCCTTATTGTATTGGGTAGGGTGTGCAGCACTTTGTCCCTCGGAATCGCCAAAGCGCTCAAAACAACGACCATGAAAAACCGGTCAAGGTCCCTGCCCGCTCCCAAATTGTCCGTCATGAGCGCCTTGTATATGGATTGCTCACTTAAATTGTCCTGTTCAAGGCAAAATCCATGCTTTTCGCTGGTCTTTACCGCAGCTCCCCTGATCTTTAGAATACGTGAGAACGGTTCTCATTTTTCCACTTGCGGAAATGTTCATGACGACGGGCGAAATAAAGGCAGCTCCTGGGTTGAACGTGCTGTACCGTGACCACAGCGACTGGCTGACAGGCTGGCTGCGCAGGCAGACAGGGTGTAGCCAGCGCGCTGAAGACCTGCGGCAGGACACTTTCGTACGGCTGCTGACCAAGCCTGAACTGCCTGCCATGCGCGAACCGCGGGCTTTTCTGACCCAGATTGCCAAAGGCCTCCTGATTGATCATTACCGCCGCGCCAGCCTTGAGCGCAGCTATCTTGAGGCCCTGTCCACACTGGCAGACGAGCATTACCCCTCCGCTGAAGCCCTGGCTTCGATTATCGAGGCCTTGGCGGAGCTTGATCACCTGCTCGGCAAACTTTCCAGCAAGGCTCGAGCGGCCTTTCTATATAATCGCCTCGACGGCTTGACCCACTCTGAAATTGCCGAGCGCCTGGGCGTATCGGTTCCACGGGTTCGCCAATATATTGCTCAAGGGCTACGGCAATGCTATGTAGCCCTCTACGGGGAACCTGTGTGAATGTAAGACCTGTGAGCCGTCAGGTTCTGGATCAGGCGATAGACTGGCAAGTACGCCTGGAAATGGGAGAAACCAGCCAGGAGCAGCTAAACGCCCTGCAGACCTGGCTTGCCGAGCATGCTGAACACCGCCGTGCCTGGGAGCAGCTGAACGGTATCAACCAGCGCCTGCGCATTGCAGAACAACCCGCTGCGCGAAATGCCCTGTTGCAGCCCTCTGCCAACGGGCGTCGGCGCCTGGGTCGCAGTACGCTAGTCATCGCCCTTGCGGGCCTTCTGAGCCTTATTGCGGTAAACCGTTATGTACCGGTGCGTTACGCCCTGGCTGACAACGTAACCGCCACGGGGGAACAGCGCACGCTGATGCTGCCTGATCACACCCGCATTGTGCTAGCGGGTCGTAGTGCCTTGAATGTTCGCTTCGATGAGCAGGAGCGTCGGGTAATTCTCCTGGCAGGAGAAGCCTTTATCGAAACCGGGCACGACACCGCCAGTCGTCCGTTCATCGTAGAAACCCAGGCCGGACGAATGCGGGCGCTGGGTACGCGTTTTCTCGTGGAAGAGGAATCACGCGGCTCGCGTTTGACGGTCCTGCAATCGGCTGTGGCGGCACAGCCGCGCTTTGGCCTTGGCGAGGCGGTCATTCCCCAGGGCGAGCAGGTCCTCATGATGGCGGACCGACTGGATGAGCTCAAAGATGCACCAGCCAATGCCGACGCCTGGACTCACGGCATGCTGGTGGTCGATAACCAACCCCTGAGCGATGTCGTGGCGGCATTGAGTCACGAGCGCACCGGACTCATTACCCTTGATCCGGTCATTGCCACGTTACGGGTAACGGGCACCTTTCCTCTGCACGATGCTGACCAAGCTCTGCGCGCCCTCGCCCTCAATACACCGATACGAATCGAGCAACACACGCGCTGGTGGCTGGCCGTTAAACCCCGTTAACCAACGGGGTTTCAGCACGACACGCTTGTTTTCTGCGTTTTTCTATCTTCGTTATTCAAAAATATTCCAAGACGGCTCTATCACTTTGCCATTCTCATTCGGCAATGAAACGAATTCGCATTCGCCTCTTGGAGAGAGCCATGTCGTCGCTGTTCCGTCCTTCCTTGCTTGCCGCTGCACTTGTCTTAGGTCATGTCACGTTAGTCCACGCCCAGACGACCACCGCTGAGCGCACCTACCAACTCCCCGCTGCGCCTCTGACCAGCACGCTGAACCGTATCGCCAGCGAAGCGGGCCTGACCCTGAGCCTTGACCCTTCGGTGGTCTCCGGGCGTACGTCGAATCCGGTCAATGGCCGCTACGCAGCGACCGAGGCCCTGCGCGAGGCCCTGCAGGGAACCGGGCTTGAGCTGACCGAACGCGAACCCGGCGTCTACACCGTACGCGTATTGCCAGCAACGGGCGACACCTTGAGCATGGCATCAACCACCATTACCGCCGGTGAGCTGGAAAATGCCTGGGGCCCTGCTGAAGGCTATGTGGCAACCCGTTCTGCTTCCGCCACCAAAACCGATACGCCAATCCTGGAAACGGCTCGCTCCATGTCGGTTGCCACCCGCGAGCAGATGCGCGACCGCGCCGTGCATAACATTGATGATGCCGTTCGTTATATGCCTGGCATCGTAGCCAGCAGCTACGGCAGTGATACCCGGGCCGACTGGCTGCGGGTACGGGGCTTTGAGCCGACCCGATTCCTGGACGGGCTGCGCCTGCCGGACGGCGTCTATGTCGACCCCAAGCCTGAAACCTGGAACCTTGAACGCCTGATCCTCCTGCGCGGCCCCGCATCCTCCATCTATGGACAGACGCCGCCCGGTGGCCTGATAGACATGGTCAGTTTGCGTCCCCAGGCTGAAACCAGTCATGAAGTGCGTGCCGAAGTTGGCAGTGACAACCATCGCCAGATCAACTTTGATACCACAGGCGCTCTGGATGAAAACGCCAACGTGCTCTATCGCGTGAGCGGCGTGGTACGTGACAGCGACACGCAGGTCGATCACATCGAAAACAAGCGCTACAACATCGCCCCCAGCCTGACCTGGAATATCGATGACGACACGCACCTGACATTCCTTTCGCAGTACACGCGCGACGATACAGGCACGACTAGCCAGTTCCTACCTCTTCAAGGCACCAAGATTGATGGCCCGTGGGGCAAGGTTTCTCATCATAAGAATCTGGGCGATCCGGATTGGGAATACTATGACCGCACCTATTACTCGCTAGGCTACGCGTTCGATCATCGTATCAACGATGTGTGGCAGTTCCGTCAAAACGCACGGTATACCAAGAGCGACCTATCGTTTCGGACAATCACACCGGCGTCCTATCCTGGCCTGTATGTAGACGCCAATACGACAATCCCAACCGTTTTGGCCGACGGCACCTTGCAACGCAGCACTACGTCTGTAAATGAGGATATCAGCCAGTTCGCTATCGATAATAATTTCCAGGGGGACTTCAACACAGGCAACTTGCAGCATACGTTGCTTTTAGGCCTGGACTACCAGCGCTCCAACAATAACTACACCTCTATTTTTGGATCTGCGCCTGCGAGCAATATTCATAACCCCGTGTATGGCCTGCCTATCGACAAACCAGCGCGCTCTACGGCGTATTACGACTATGACCAGAAGATTCACCAGACTGGTCTTTACATTCAGGATCAGATCGCTCTTGACCGCTGGCGCCTCACTTTAGGTGGGCGCAAGGATTGGGTTACAACTGACACTGAGTTCTATACCGTCCGGGCTAACGGTGCACATCCCAAACACAGCGATACAGCGTTTACCGGTAATGCATCCCTGAGTTACATCTTCGATTCTGGAATAGCACCTTATATTTCCTATTCAGAGTCTTTTCAGCCCAGTACTGGTGCAGATATAGATACTAATGAGCCACTCAAGCCCACGGAGGGTAAGCAGTACGAACTTGGTGTGAAATATCAGCCTACTGGATCAGATACTTTACTCACAGCGGCCGTCTATGAATTGACTCAAGAGAATGTCAAAACATCTAACTTAGTTGGTGGGGCTCAGTCGCAGGTTGGGAAAGTTAAAGTACGTGGTGTGGAGCTAGAAGCCACCTCAAATCTAACGGCAAATCTAAAGCTCATTGCAGCTTATTCATATACCCACACGGATGTACGTGACCCTGACCCTCTACACAACGGCAACCGCCTGCAGCTCATCCCTGAACACCAAGCCTCGCTCTGGGCTGACTATACATGGCATACAGGCATAGTAGACGGCTTCGGCATAGGCGCTGGCGTCCGCTACGTAGGTGATACCTACGGTAATCAAGGCAACACTTGGGAAGGCCATGCCGGCTCCTACACCCTGTATGACGCTGCCGCACATTACGATCTAGGCCGCCTCGACAATCGTCTGAAGGGCGCTTCCGTAGGCGTGAATGCCACCAACCTGTTCAACAAGGACTATATTTCTACCTGTGATGGTTATTACTGCTACTACGGTGACCAGCGTAGCGTGATCGCCAACGTTACCTACAAGTGGTAATCGCGTAAGTTGTGACAAAGCCGGTGCCAAGCCGGCTTTTGTCCATCAGAAAGGGACCTGATGATTCGACACTAGTAGCATTGAGCATGCATAAGGCTTGCATAACAACCCATGCATCGCGGACGATCACAGTTCAGCTTTTGTTAAGCTTTGATGAAGAGAGTGCGTGATGTCGATGATCCTCTATCACACCCCCGCATCCCCGTTCGGCCGCAAGGTCGTCGTGATGCTGCACGAGACCGACCTGATCGAGCAGGTTGAGCTGGAGATCGTCCAGCAGACGCCCCTCAATCCCAATCGTGATGTCATCGATGCCAACCCGTCAGGCAAGATTCCGGCGCTGCGCCTGGAAGATGGCACTACCCTGCATGACAGCCGCGTCATTCTGGATTACCTGGATACGCTGCATCAGCACACCCCCATGATTCCTCAGCAGGGTCCCGAGCGCTGGCGGCGAATGACACTGGCCTCCCTAGCCGATGCCATGACCGAATCGGCCGTACAGATCCGCTACGAGACGTTCATGCGGCCACCGGGCATGCAGTGGAAGCTCTGGCTGGATAACCAGCATGAGAAGATTGCCCGTTCGCTGGATTACTTTGAACAGACAGCATTGCCCGAGCTTGAAGGCCACTTCGATATGGCCTGCATTGGACTGGCCTGCCTGCTGGGCTATCTGGACCTGCGTGTATCCAACTGGCACTGGCGCGGTGAGTATCCCAAGCTGGCGGCCTGGTACACCGAGGCGGATCAGCGTCCCTCGATGCAGGCAACCCGCCCCGAGGCACGCTAATCGTTTCCAGGCGCCAGCCCTGGCTGGCGCCTCCCAGCCTTAGCAGCGAGGCGACCCGGACACGTATTTTTCCCTGGGATCAACCGCGGCATCCAGCTTGCGCAAGGCCTTGGCTCCAATCAGCAGCGGATAGCGGAAGTGACTGCGGTCCGTCAGATTGACCTCGATGGTACGGGACACATCGCCTACACAGACTTCCATCTCGATGACAGGGCGTTGTGCACTGGACGGCGTATCATCCTCACCGTCTTCATCGCCCTCATCCGAGCGGCTCTTGATCTTGCTGATTCGCGCCAGACGGTGCTCAAATACCGTATCGTCCGCCTTCTCCGTCGCCAGACGGAAGCTGACCCACTGGTCTCCGTCACGCTCGAACGTCTTGATGTCCTTGGCCGACAGCGAGGCGGTCCAGGCCCCAGTATCCATCTTGGCCGGCAAGGATACACCCAGCTCAGGTAGACGGAATGTCTCGTAGCGGCCGTAGAGCGTCGGCTCGGCCGTCGCTAGCACAGGCAGGCTCAAAAGGCCCAGCAGGGATAAAAAACGTTTCACTCAATCACTCCGGCAGGATCACGGATAGAAGTCTCCCGCGCCAGGGCCGCTATGTCCACAACGTACTGAGATTATCGAATCCCCAAGCCTCGGGCGACTCACGTCCAATGATGCGGTCGTAGCCTTTCAGGCGTGGCAAATCGATCACTTCATGCCCGATCGGCTTCTTGTGCCTTGCGTCATAAAAGACCTTTACGGTCGGTGTCAGCAATGACTTGGGGTTCTGCTCCACCACCACCGCAAGGCGCTCGCTTTCCAGCTTTACCAGCGAGCCGACCGGGTAAATGCCGACCGCTTTGACAAATGCCTGAAAGACATGCGGATCGAAGTGCCCTTTCCATTCAGCCATCCGTTTGACGGACTCGGCCGGGTCCCAGCCTCTTTTGTAAGGGCGATCCGACGTTACCGCGTCATACACATCACATACCGTGGCGATGCGGGACATCAGGCTGATCTGCTCACCGGACAGCTTATCCGGATAACCACTGCCATCGTATTTCTCATGATGATGCAGGCAGACATCGATGGCTGTCTCATCAGCTTGCCACGCTGTGAGAATGCGCTCCCCGGCCTTCGGATGACCCTGCATGATGATGAACTCTTCATCCGTCAGCTTGCCCGGCTTGTTGAGCACCTCCAGCGGCATCGTCATCTTGCCGACATCATGGAGCAAACCGGCCAGACCCGCCTGCCGTGCGGCCGTCTCACCCAGGCCAAGCGTTCGAGTAACGGCAATCATCAGCGCCGACACGGCCACCGAATGCAGATAGGTATATTCATCCGAGGTCTTGAGTCGCGCCAGGCTGATCAAAGCATTGGGATGGCGCAGCACCGAATTGGAGATTTCCTCGACCAGACTGGCAGCATCGCTCACCTCAACGACCTGTCCCATTCGCGCATCTTCCAGCATGCCTTTAACGGCTGTCTTGGCGCTATCGCAGAGCACTTTGGCCCGCTTTATTTCTTCAGCCATCTCGACCTGAACGGCAACCCCGGCCCCATGCGCCTCCAGGGAGCACCCAACATGAGCCGGATCTACATCAGCCCCTTTGCTAACATCGATCCACAACCCGTCGATGTCGCTGTCCAGAATACGCTGCAACTCATTCGGCGAGCGAATGACGAAGTGCCCCTTCCAGAAGGGATGATCCACCCATGGTGCACAAAATTCGCTCACATACATGCCCAGACGGGCCTGCGAAACGGGAATACGCTTAAGCATAATGAACAATTACAGCCGTTATCAGTGTCCTAGATAATCCATAGACGCCATTGCTGCCTAAGCGGCCCGGTAGAGGCTCAGAATGTTTATGGCGCTAACGAAAAGAATAGTACTCAGGGAGACTTCATGCGTCATCTGATCGTCGGACTGACTAGCGGCATTTTGCTCTTGATCAATACCCTCATTTTGATTGGCCCCTTGATGCTGGTTGCGCTGCTCAAGCTGCTCTGCCCCTACAAGCCGTGGCGCGACGCCTGCTCGCGCGGGGTCATGACCATCGCCGAGACCTGGGCAGAAATCGACAAGGTCATCTTCGCACTCTGCACTCCTACGGTCTGGGACATACGCGGTGACGAGAATCTGCGTAAGGATCGCTCTTACCTGATCATCTCCAACCATCAGTCCTGGGTGGATATTCCAGCCCTTGTACAGACCTTCAATCGTCGGTCGCCTTACTTCAAGTTCTTTCTGAAAAAGGAGCTGATTTGGGTTCCCTTTCTTGGCCTGGCCTTCTGGGCACTCGACTACCCGTTCATGAAACGCTATTCGAAAGCCACGCTGGAAAAACGCCCGGAACTCAAAGGGATCGACCTGGAAATCACGCGTAGGGCCTGTGAGAAATTTCGCGATCAGCCCGTTACGGTCGTGAATTACCTGGAGGGCACGCGGTTCACGCCAGCCAAACATGCCCAGCAGCAATCACCCTACCATCATCTACTCAAACCCAAGGCAGGTGGAATTGCCTTTGTACTAGCTTCACTGGGTAAGCAGCTCGATGCCATTCTGGATGTCACGATTCTCTATCCCGAAGGAAAACCGCCCGGCTTCTGGGCTTTGCTCAGTGGCCAAGTCAAGCGCGTCATTGTAGATATCCGCACTCTTCCTCTAGAGCCTTCACTGTGTGAGGGGGACTACCAGAGTGATCCCGTTTTTCGTGAGCAGGTCCAGCAATGGGTCGGCGCATTATGGGCCGAGAAAGATCGGCGGATCGAAGCGCTGCAAAAAGAAATGCGCCAGGAATAATCCTGGCGCATCGGGAGAAACCGTACACAGGCACGGATCGAAATCCGCGCCCGGGCAGGTTTACTGCTTGGCGGCCTTGACCGTTACCGCCTTGATGTCGGCCTTCGACAGCGGGTTGCTGGTCGAATTGGACAATTCCTGGCGATACGGGTTGGTCAGGCTGGACGTCAGGCGGATATCGTTGGATGCCGCACCCACCGAGATCTTGAACGTATCAGCATCCACAACCCAGTTGTTGGTGGCTTCATTGAAGTAGGCCAACGAACGGTCGTTGAGCTGCAACGTGACACGCTTGGTCTCACCCGGATTCAGGAACACCTTGCCAAAGCCCTTGAGCTCCTTGACCGGACGCGCCACCTGCGGCTTGTTCTGACCAATATAGAGCTGAGCGACTTCAGCACCCGCACGCTGCCCTGTGTTGGTCACATCGAAGGACACCTTGATAGGTGCGTTACCCACTACCACCTTGGGCGTTACCTTGATGTTGGAATACTTGAAGCTGGTGTAGGACAGGCCATAACCGAACGGATACAGCGGCTTGATACCGCTCATCTCATAGCCACGGTAGCCTACGTACAGACCTTCGCTGTAGGCCATACGGGTAATCTTGCCGGTGTTGTCGAACTCGGGGAAGCCGGCATAGACGGGGTTATCCTGCAGCTTCTTCTCAATGCTGAACGGCATTTTCGCGGACGGGTTGACTACCCCGTACAGGATTTCCGCCAGCGCCTGGCCACCGTACTGGCCAGGATAGAAGGCATGCAATGCGCCATCGACCTGGTCTATCCAGTCGGTCATGTTCAGACCGGTGCCGCCATGCATAACAACCACAGTTTTCGGGTTGACCTTGGCAACGTTCTGGATCAACTGGCTCTGGTACTCAGGCAGATCAAAGCCGTGGTCGAAACCTTCGCCTTCATACTCATTGCTGTTACCCACAGCCATGACAACCGCATCGTACTTGGAGAGGTCCTGCGGAGCAGCCAGCGAGGCCCAGCTCATCTGCACGCCCACCATGCCACCCATGGTTGAGATATAACCCTTGCGGCGGGAGTACTCGAGCTTGATGTCGTAGGACTTGCCCGCTTCCAGATTGACCTTGCCGTATACCGGAATGGTCGGCGGAATGCTGTTGTTGGGCAGCGGATTGCCATCGCCATTGTCGATGATCTTCTGACCATTCACATACAGACGCACAGCGCCATCCGCACGAACCTTGAAGACTTGCTCGCCGGAAATGGTCGGCGTTACCGATCCGCTCCAGCGAACAGACGTATTCTGATCGTCGCCGGTAACGGGATAGTTCGCGCCGTTGGTGGTATTGGAAACATAGTCCACTGTTGTGGTCTTGTTGCCATTGGCCCAGTCCAGGTTCACATGCTGATCGATACGGGTGTCAGAAGGAGTACCGGACCAGTTGGCATTATTGAAGAACTCAGCCTTCAAACCTTTTTCGGTATTGCCGGAGGCATCGGTGGTCGTCCATTCGGCCGCATTTGGGTCCAAGGACAGCGAGTCGATGAAGTCGACCTTGGCGTTACCAGCCACTTGCTTCAGGCCACTCAACTCACTGACGAAATTGCGTGCATCGACATTGGCACTACCGAAACCGGTAGGCGGCGCGTACTTGGCCAAGTTGCCAATGACCGCAATGGACTTGACCTTGTCGCTGGACAGCGGCAATAAGTGATCCTTGTTCTTCAGCAGAACGATACCTTCACGAGCACCTTCCAGGGCTGCCTGCTGGCTGCTGGCACTGTCCATGTCCTTGGACGCGGCAGGAATAGCCTGGTCGAAGCGGTACGCATAAATCTGACGCAGGATACGGCGAACCTTGTCATTGATGGTCTCGGTCGAGAGCTTTCCTGCCTGGATATAGGGCGTCAGGATGGTGCTATTCATCTGATAGCCCATCATGTCCAGATCGGTACCGGCATCAGCCGCCAGATAGCCATGAACGACGGCGTTGTAGTCGCTCTGCATGAGACCTTTCCAGCCCCATTCCTTCTTGAGCACGCCGGTGATCAGATGCTGGTGCTCACAGCTGTAAACGCCATTGATCAACTGGAACGCGCACATCATCATCGCAACGTTGCCGTTCTTGGCAGCCGACTCGAAGGCGGGCAGGTACATTTCGCGCAAGGTACGCTCGCCGATCCGCTCGTCCAGTGTAAAGCGGTTGGTTTCCTGATCGTTCGCGACAAAATGCTTGGCGTTGGCCCAGACGCCCTGGGATTGAATACCGTTGATGACCGCAGGCGCCATCACCGCGCCCAAATAGGGATCTTCGCCGGAAAGGTATTCGAATGCACGGCCGCTATAGGGCGAGCGGTACAGGTTGGCACCCGGACCCGTTACGAACTGGTAGCCACCGGCACGCGTATCGTAACCCAGTGCTTCACCGAAGGACTTGGCGCGTTCGACGTTCCAGGTAGCAGCAAGGTTGGGACCCGCCGGGTAAACGATACCCTGGTTGTTGTCCTGACTGGTGTAGCGGATACCCACACCGCCATCCGCACCATGAATCTGGGGCAGACCAAATTTATCCAGCCCCTTGACATCCCAGGGGCCCGTTCCGCCAATCAGTGAAAGCTTCTCGGAAAGGGACATCTGTCCCAGCGTGTTCTCGACCTTCTTTTCAACCTGGGCAGGGTTTGCCTGGGTTACCGCATATGCTTGACCAACTGCCAGAGCCAAAGCCGTAAGCACAGCTCCCTGTAGCTTTATATTTCCCATTATTAATTAAGTCCTGCTTTTAAGTTAATAAAAACGAGTCACTTCGATATTGCCGAATATCAAGTTTTACTGACTTAACAGCGTCCCGCGTCCTGCGACAAATAACCTCAATACAATCAATTAAAGTTATTTGTACAAGTTGAGATTTTTTTGTTATGGGAGCAAACGAGAACAAAAGGTAGCAAAATGATGGCAACAGAAAATCGCGTAAACGCGCGAAAAACCCGAAAAGATTAAGGCAAAAAAGACGAAAAATTGTCAAATGAAACGGTTTAGCAAGTAGCAAACCATTTCTCTAATTTAACTTGAACTTTTACCCTTAAACGATGTCTGGCCAAACTCTCAGCTTTAATCTATCGATTAGAACTTAGTCAAGAATCGAAAATTTAGAGTTGATTTTTTCTTTCAGAAGAAATTAGCTAAATATATCTACCTAACTCAGGCAGATATTTATCCGAAGAGTGAGAGCGTAATGAAAAAGTTTATTTCCAGCCTATGCCTGGTAGCAGGTTTTGCCGTAACAGGATGCGCCCTGGCAGCTGAAGACTCAGCCACTGCCACTCAAGCGTCCGGCACCTCCAACGGCCTGATGCAACAGGAGCACAACAGCAAGGCCGCCCAGAAAGCCAAACAGGAGCAGAACACCAAAGGTGGTCGTCCTGACGGCGTGTCCAACCCGAACGCCCTGAGCACCAAGTAAGCAATGCTCAGCGTTCAAGCGCCTGCCGTTAAATGAGGCAGGCGCTTTCGGCCAGCTCCAGCTTCAAGACTTGTGAATACAACGACACTGGCTGACTAAGCGTTCAGGTTCTATTCAGAGCGGCTTGGATGCTCGCTAATATCCCCTTCCGTTGACATGCCCTTCTGAGACAAAACCGACGAAGCGCCTCTTGCCCTTTTGTCAGCTTTTGTTCAGCTAAAAACAGGTAATAGAAGTAACTTTGCAGCTAAAAGGCGATTTAGCTCACAGCCAATTTCGGCGGCCTACAGCAGCAAACACGTATTATTAAGCGTCCATCTGTACACTAAGTGTTCATTTAACGGTGCGATTATCATCCGTTAGGCTTTGTTTTCTCGTTTAGCCAACGCCCACTGCTTTCTACGCTACCGCCTATAACCATGAACCTACTCCAACCCGCCTCGTCGACCACGGCTGAACGCAGCCCTTCCCAGAGCGCTTCGCTGCCCTCGGTGCCTATGAGCGAGCCAC
This sequence comes from Pseudomonas sp. HPB0071, assembly GCF_000478505.2. Taxonomy (NCBI): domain Bacteria; kingdom Pseudomonadati; phylum Pseudomonadota; class Gammaproteobacteria; order Pseudomonadales; family Pseudomonadaceae; genus Pseudomonas; species Pseudomonas sp. HPB0071. The sequence goes on from NZ_KI517367.1 coordinate 1,617,529, forward strand.
CGCTCACGTCTGTGGATTCCCACAAGCCGGGTGACGATGATGTATGCGAATGGCTGGTCAGCCAGGGAAAGCTCAAGCCTGGCGATCTGGAGCGGGCCCGCCGTCTTCACGAAACCTCCTCTGGAGAAAGCTTCAGCCATCTGCTGTTGCGCCTGGGCATGGTATCCGAGCGAGACATGGCGCATGCGTGGGCCTCACTACTGGACGTTCCGCTGGTTCTGGAAAGCGATGCGCCAGAAATCCTGGAAGACCCACTTGACGTTTCCACACGCTTTCTAAAGCAGCATCAGATTGTGCCGTTGGGGCAGGACAGTAACGGTCAGATCCATCTGTTGGTGGCCAATCCCGCCGAGCGTTATGCCATCGAGGCGCTTGAGTACGCCTGTGGCCGCGCGGCTCGGCTGTCCATAGGACTTCGCAGCGACATCGAAAACCTGATCGAGCGTTATTACGGTCAAGGCCGCTCGGCCATGGGTACCATCGTGGAAAACCTCGACGCCCAGGCTAATTCGGAAGACGACATCGAGCACTTGAAGGACCTGGCCTCAGAAGCGCCTGTGATTCGCCTGGTGAACCTGATTATCCAGCGCGCTGTAGAAAACCGCGCTTCGGATATCCACATTGAGCCCTTCGAGAATCGGCTCAAGGTACGTTATCGCATCGATGGCGTACTGCATGAGTCCGAAGCACCGCCTTCCAGCTCAACGGCCGCGGTGATCTCGCGCGTCAAGATCATGGCCAAGCTCGACATTGCCGAGCGCCGTCTCCCCCAGGATGGCCGCATCATGCTGCGTATCCAGGGCAAGGAGCTGGACCTGCGGGTATCCACTGTTCCGACCAGCTTTGGCGAGTCGGTGGTAATGCGTCTGCTCGATCGCGAATCGGTGAGTTTCGATTTTGACACCCTGGGCTTTGCCGGCAAGTCACTGGACAACTTCCTGAGCGTGCTGGAGCGACCCCACGGTATTCTGCTGGTCACCGGCCCTACTGGTTCGGGTAAGACCACCACGCTGTATACCGCGCTGTCGCGCCTGAACACCGCCGAGCGCAAGATCATTACCGTAGAAGACCCGGTCGAATACCAGATCGAGGGCATCAATCAGATCCAGGTAAAGCCATCCATTGGATTGGATTTCGCCGGCGCCCTGCGTTCCATCGTGCGCCAGGACCCGGATGTCATCATGATCGGCGAAATGCGCGATCTGGAAACCTGCCGTATCGCCATTCAGTCTTCCCTGACCGGTCACCTGGTGCTTTCGACACTGCATACCAACAGTGCGGCGGGCAGCATCACGCGTCTTTTGGACATGGGAGTGGAAGACTATCTGCTAGCTTCTACAATCAATGGCATTCTGGCTCAGCGCCTGGTACGCCGCCTGGATCCAGCGTTGTCAGAAGCCTATGAGCCGCTTCCGGAAGTTATCAGGGAATATGAACTCGAAAAATACACGGATGAACGCCCGATCCGCCTGTACAGGCCACGTCGCGACTTGCCACCCAATGAGGGCTACCGTGGTCGTAGTGCCATCAGCGAACTGCTGGTCATGAGCGATACGCTCCGCAGCCTGCTCATGCAGCGCGCCGATGCCGCGACACTGGAACAGGCCGCTCGCGCAGAAGGCATGTATACCCTGTACGAAGACGGGCTGCGCCAGGCGCTGGCAGGTACGACTACCTTGGAAGAGGTCCTGCGTGTGACGAGCGGAGACTGAGCATGGCCCAGTTTCGCTATCGCGCACTGGATGCGGCCGGTGAGTCTGTTACCGGCCATCTGGAAGCCGCCGGCCAGGATGAAGCTGTCAGCCAGTTGCAGGATCGTGGACTTCTGGTCCTGCAGGTCACGCCCGCGCAAGGCAATGCCTCGCAGGGTTGGCGTGCCTGGTTCAATCGAGACCCGTTAAGCGGGGCCGGGCTTGCCCAGTTTACCCAGCAGCTGGCCACGCTCTTGGGTGCAGGGCAGCCGCTCGATCGCGCCTTGAATATTTTGCTCAGCCAGCCAACGGAAGATAAATCCCGCCGACTGATCGAGCGTATCCGTGAGCGCGTCAAGGGCGGCAAGCCGCTTTCCGCCGCGCTCTCCGAAGAAGGCGGACAATTTTCGCAGCTCTACATCAGCATGGTCCGTGCAGGCGAAGCCGGCGGCTCACTGGAGGAAACTCTGGCGCAGCTCGCTCAATACCTCGAGCGCTCGCAGGCCTTGCGTGGCGAAGTGATCAACGCCCTGATCTACCCCGCCTTCCTGGTCGTTGGTGTGCTCGGCTCACTGGCCTTGCTGATGGCGTATGTCGTACCCCAGTTTGTGCCTATCTTCGCTGATTTAGGCGTTCCTGTACCGTTCATGACACAGTCCGTACTCTGGATGGGCCAGTTTCTTTCGCAATATGGCCTATTGCTGCTGGCGGTTCTGGTTGCGCTCATCTGGCTCACCGGCGCTCGCCTTCGTGATCCGGAACGCCGTATCCGCTGGGATCGCCGGATGCTGAGCATTCGGATGATGGGCCCCCTTGTACAGCGCCTGGAAACCGCGCGGCTGGCCAGAACACTCGGCACCCTGCTGACTAATGGCGTTCCACTGCTGACCGCACTGTCGATTGGCCGCCAGGTCTGTTCAAACCATGCCTTGCAGGGCGCCGTTTCGCAGGCAGCCGACCAGGTTAAGGACGGCGGCTCACTGGCCGCTGCGCTCAGCACCAGCAAGCTGCTGCCACAGCTATCACTGCAAATGATTCAGGTCGGCGAAGAATCCGGCCAGCTCGATACCATGCTGATCAAAGTCGCCGACGTCTTTGATGCCGAAGCCAAACGTGGTATCGATCGACTTCTTGCGGCATTGGTACCCAGCCTGACCATCGTCATGGCCGTACTTGTGGCCTTCATCATGTTGGCCATCATGCTCCCGCTGATGAGCCTCACCAGTAACATCTAACCGTAACGAGCCTTGTTTATGACTAGAAAAATGCGCTCCCTCCCCCACCGCAGCGGCGGTTTTACCCTGCTTGAAATGCTGGCTGTCATCGTACTGCTTGGTATCGTGGCTACCATTGTGGTCCGCCAGGTCGGTGGTAACGTCGATAAAGGCAAGTACGGCGCTGGCAAGGCTCAGCTGGCCAGCCTGAGCATGAAGATCGAAAACTATGCCCTGGATGTCGGCGCACCGCCTAAGAATCTGCAACAACTCACTACCAAGCCAGCCAACGCTCGTAACTGGAATGGCCCTTATGCCAAGCCCTCGGATCTGCAGGACCCGTTCGGCCATGAATTCGGCTATCGCTCGCCCGGTCAGCACGGTTCGTTTGACCTGATCTTTTATGGTCAGGACGGACAGCCAGGCGGCGAAGGCTACAACGCCGACGTTGGCAACTGGGAATAAAGAGTGTCATGCCGCGCCAGCCCTCCTGTACCCGTGCCCTACGCACCGTCTCGAACGGTATGCGCTTACAGGGCCGGACATCGCAGCGCGGCTTTACACTTCTTGAGCTGATCGTTGTCATCATCCTGGTCGCCATTGGTCTGACCCTGGTCTCCTTTGGTGTTACCCGCGGACTCGACAGTGTTCGATCCCGCGAGGCCGGTCGTGACCTGACCCTGGCACTGCGTGCCGTACGCACCCAGGCCATTACAACCGGCCAGACCACCACACTGAATTTCGATCTTGCCAACCAGCGATACCAACAACCCGGCCGGCGTCCTCAGTCGCTGCCCAAGGGCATGCGCATGCGGGTAACCACAGCGGCTGACCTGAGTACAGGTCGCAGGACCGCCATCGCCTTCTTTCCAGATGGCAGCTCAACCGGTGGAAATGTCAGGCTGGAAAAGGATGGACGCGCCTGGCGCGTCGATATCGCCTGGCTGACCGGCACCGTCAAATGGCAAGAGGTAAACCCGTGACGGGACAGCGCAGGCCCCGTTCAGAGGGTGGCTTTACCTTGCTGGAATTGCTGGCAGCCGTGGCATTGCTCGCCGTCACCTTTTTCGTATTGATGGGAGGCATTGGCCAAGCCACCCATGCCTTGCTGAAGGACAGCCGAGCGACCCAGATGGCCTTGACGGCCCGCTCGCTACTGGACGACACGGTCCATCGTCCTCTGAAACCAGGCTCCAGCCAAGGTTCATTGCCTGACGGTACACGTTGGAAGCTGGATATCAGCAAAGCGGGCACAGCGATGACCAGTCAGCTGTATCGCCTGGACTTGTCATTGACGGCGGGCCGGCATCAGGAGCGCTTCAGCACATTAAGGCTGCAGGGTATATCCGAGGTCCCGCAATGAAGGTCTCAATGCGCGGCTTCACCTTGCTGGAAGTCCTACTGGCTATCAGCCTGCTGGGTATCCTGCTGGTCCTGATCGGCTCTGCCCTCATCAGCGCCAATCGGACATTGGCTCGCAGCGAGCAGTACAGCGCCCGACTGGATGAGCTGCGCTCTACACAGAATTTTTTACGTCGCGAACTGCAGCAAGCCCTTCCGCTGTCGATCCAGCGCACCCCCACCGGGCAGGGAATGGTGTTTATCGGCGAGCCACAGGAGATGCGCTTTATCGCAACGTTGCCTTCGCATCTCGGCGGCGGCATCCATATCCAGACGCTCCGCTTGGCAGGTGACAGCCGAGACCAATGGCTACAGGTCGACTTCGCCAAGATTGTTGGAAACAACCGCACTGAATCCTGGGGAGATCCCCAGCGTTTGTTGCGGCGGGTCAGAAACCTGCGCTTTTCCTATAGCGGCCTTGACCAGAACGGACGACCTACGGACTGGCTGCCGCGATGGCCCTGGCCGCAACACCTGCCCCAGCGGGTTAGGGTTGACCTGACGGCCGATGGCCCCATTGCCTGGCCACCTCTACAGGTCGCCGTACGCCTCGACCTGGGCAACTCAAACAGCATGGGGTCTCTGCAGTGAAGCGGCAGCACGGGGTAGCGCTGCTCATTACGCTATGGGCACTGGCACTGCTCAGTCTGGTCATGGCCGGCGTCGTAACCGCAGTACGCCTGGAAAACAAACAGAGCGTCCATCAGCTTCAGGATGCCAGGGCGCATCTTGCGGCGGAAGCAGGTCTGGCCCTGGCTGTCCAGCATCTGACAGGCCTTCAACGAGAGCAGCGCTGGGTTGCGGATGGCCGCCCCTATCAACTCGAATTCGACCGCATGCGCCTGACCATTCAAGTGCGCAGCGAGCTGGGAAAGCTGGATCTTAACAGCACCTCATCCGCCTTGTTCATCAAAGTGGCGACTGCATTGGGCGTTCCGGCTGGACAAGCGAAGCAAGTCGCGGCAGCCTTGCAAGCCCGTCAGAACGGGACGGATCCGACGCCCATGCGAACCCTGGAGGAATTGATTCAACTCCCCGGTATGGACAATGCGATGTTTACTCGCCTGGAGCCCTACATCACCGTCTGGAGCGGGTACGATCAGCCGGTTGTGAGCTTTGCAGCGCCACCCATACGGCAAGCCATGGGCCAGAAGAACATCATTTCCCTGGAGGGAGAAGATCCAGGGCAGGTATTGAGTGTGTATAGCCAGGCTGAACTGGACAATGGTTTCCGCTCTGCCTTGAACGTGACCCTTTTACTCAACCCAACGGATAGCAACATGCAACCTTACCGCGTGCTGCGCTGGCAAGAATGAAAACAATTCGACTGGAATGGCCCAATAGCCTGCGCCCTGCCGTGAATGCCTTTCAGGCGCAATGGCACGCCTCCGTGTTTCCCCGCTTTTTCAACTGGTGGTTTACCGAACTTCGGGCCTGCCTGCCCCCTCGCCTACGCAGCCTGTTCGAGCGAAGCGAACATGAACAGATCATCCGCTGGGACAATGAAGAAGCCTGGCTTCACTCGGCGGAGGGTAAGCATCCATTAACCAGCGCCGATTCGCTGGGTACAGAACGCTGCGTTCTGCTGTTATCGCCTCGGCAGGCGCTGGTCAGAACTATCAATCTACCTGCTGGCGCAGCCCAGGACGTCATGGCGGCTGTCGCCTTCGAGATGGATCGCCATACCCCTTTTAAGGCCAGTCAGGTCTATTATGCGGTCCGCCGCTGGCCAAGCCAGCCCAAGCAGCCGCTCCGTGTGACGGTTGCCACCGTACTGAAGGATCGCCTCGATCCATTACTGGAGCGCCTGCAGGCGCAGGGCATTCGTCCCGACGAGATCGATGTGCAACAGCCTGAAGGGGGGCGCCTGGGTATTAACCTGTTGCCATCCGAACGCCGTCAGCTTCGCAAGAATCCGAGGCGTCAGCTGAACATTGGTCTTGCAGTCCTGGCTATCGCTTTGACATTCGCAGCCATGCAGGTCTGGTTGTATAACCGCGCCGTTGCGCTCGAAGCCATGCGTCATGAGGTCAGCCAGCTTCGCGCCGGCGCCCAGGAGATCGAAAGCCTGCGCCAGCAGATACAGAATGGCCTGGGCGCCACTCGCTACCTGACGGAGCGTAAGGCGGGTACTCCACCGCTGAGCGTGATGCTTAGCGAGCTGACTCAGTGCCTGCCCAAAGACACCTGGCTGACGGAGCTGTCCGTTGAAGGAGACGGACAGGTCAATCTGGCCGGCCAGAGCCAGAAGGCTGGCGCCTTGATTGGCGAGATGAAGAATTGTCACTCGCTTACCGGTGCGCAGTTCCAAGGCGTCATCCAGCCAGACGAAAACACCAAGAAAGAGCGCTTCTACCTGCTCGCCCACCTGCGTCGGGAGGAAGCCAGCAATGCGCCGGTCACTGACACCCCGTGAAAGTCGCATCGCCGCGCTGGCCGTTCTGGCGTTCGCGTTGTATGTGCTGTACTGGATTTGTCTGGAATGGTGGTTCGTCGCGCCCCAGCAGGCCATGAACGACGAAATGGAGCAGCTCCGCCAGACCCAGCGCCGGTATGCCGCGCTGCAGGCCCAGCGTGAACCCTTGCAGCGCCAGCTCGAAACCGCACAGGAGCGAAACGCTGGGAGTGACAGCCTGCTGCCCGGTGACGACCCCAGTGCCGTAGCAGCCAACCTGATGCAACATACGGCTGAACTGATCGAGTCGCACAAGCTGGACGGCGCCGGCTGTGAATTGCTCAACCGCACGCCCATCGCCGGCAACCCTGGCGATGAGCCCTATGCCCAGGTCAAAGTCAGCTTCAACCTCAGCTGCGCCATCGAGCCGCTGGAAGCCATCCTGTACGACATTGAAAACGATCGCCCTTTCCTTTTCGTAGAGGAGCTTCGCGTCGAGCGTCATGAGGATGCTCCGCCCAAGGGTGGTGCCGGCAGGCTTGAAGTCCAGATGCTTGTCACTGGCTACATGCAGCGTAAAGCCGGTATGGACGATAACGAAAACACGGATTCGGATGACCCGACATGAACGCCGCTGATCAGCATCGCCTCACCCCCTGGCTCGTCCTGATTACGGGACTATCGGCCGCGCTTCTGGTCATGTTCGCGCTGGGCATTGGCCGTAACGTACAATGGCTGCCTCCTCTTGAAGCACAGCACTCGCCTGCAACCGTCAGGTCGCCGGAGCTGCCGAACGCACCGCCCCTGGATGCCTATGCCAACACCTGGCAGCAGCCCTTGTTCAGTCCGGACCGTCAGTCTGATCAGAAAATGGCCGCGCCGGGTCAGCCGACTTACCTTACAGGCTATGTGCTGACCGGCATTATCCTGACCGACTCGCTGCAGCTGGCCCTGCTCAAGGACAACTCAGGCAAGGCGCTCAGCGTTACCCGAGGCAAGGCACTACCCAACGGCTGGAAGCTAGAGTCCGTGGCTGCCAACAAGGCGGTATTTGTCTCCAGTGATCGTCAGCAAAGCTTGCCGCTCGTGATCGAAAAGGCACCTCTTGACGACGTGTCGGCCCCAGCCGCCGAGGCGCCCAGCTCTACCACGGAAACGTCCCCGGAAGAGGATGACGACTCCGATAGCGAAGATTGATACGGAACCCGGATTCAGTGGCCGACGCGGCCGCCCCCTATTATCAGGAGCACTACAATCGTGACCTTGCGTTACCCCTTGGCCTGCATGGCCACCGCCACCTTGCTGGCAGGTTGTATCTCACCGGCCACCGATACGCAGCAAGACGATGCCCTGCTGCGTGAAGGTCTGGCCGGAACAGGCAGCCAACGCCCCTTGGTAAGAGAGCCCTCGCCCAATGTTCCCAGCTCGGCCGAAACGGGCGATAACCCCCGTACACCGGCCCGCAGTCAGATCATTCGTGGTGATAACCGCTTCATCAACAGTCGAGTGACACCTGCCGCCAAGCCGTCAGCCGCGCCGGACGGCGGTGTAGTATTCAACTTCAACAACCAGCCGATTCGAGCAGTGATCAACAGTATCCTGGGCGATCTGCTTCAGGTGAACTACACCATCGCGCAGGACGTAAAGGGTGAGGTCACTTTCTCCACGTCCAAGCCCGTTGCAAAGACCGAAGCCCTGTCGATCCTGGAGACGTTGCTATCCTGGACCAATAACGCCCTGGTGCGTGAAGGCGATCGCTACATGGTTGTACCAGCCAACCAGGCCGTGGCAGGCCGCATGGTGCCGGCGCTACAGATGCCGGAGCCAGGCAGTGGCCTGTCTGCCCGCCTGTTCCAGCTGGACTACATCTCCGCCACGGAAATGCAGAAGCTGCTCAAGCCCTTTGCCCGTGAAAATGCTTTCCTGCTGGTGGACCCCTCGCGCAATGTCATCGCGCTGGCCGGTACGCCCGACGAGCTTGCCAATTATCAGCGAACCATCAGTACCTTTGATGTGAACTGGTTGAAGGGCATGTCTATCGGCGTCTTCGGCCTGCAACGTGCCAGTGTGGCAGAGCTGATGCCGGAGCTGGATCGCCTGTTCGGCCCGCAGAGCGGCACCCCGCTGGCCGGTATGCTCCGCTTCCTGCCGATCGAACGCACCAATGCGGTGGTGGCCATCTCTTCACAGCCTGAATATCTGAACGAAGTTCGTCAGTGGATCGAGACCATCGATAAGGGCGGCGGCAACGAGCCGCAGATGTATGTGTACGACGTACGCAACATGAAGGCTACAGATCTAGCCCGCTATTTACGCCAAATCTATAGTAACGAAGCAGTGTCTGAAGAACCAGAAGCACAGGTTGCTCCGGGTTTGCGTACAACGACACTCTCAACAGGAACAAATACCAGTACAACAGGTACCACCGGTATTACTGGTAGCAGCCAGGGCTTGGGAGGATTGGGCAGCAATGGCCTTTCTACCAGTATTGGCAGCAACAGTGGCATTGGTGGCGGTAACACAGGTAACAGTACGACAGGTAACCGGAACGCGTCTGATACGGATAACGAAAACTCGAATAGCAGTGCCTCGGGCGGCAGTGATTCTAATACCAACGACGCAGGCGTTCGTATCACGGCGCAGAAAAGTAGTAACCAACTGCTTATTCGGACCCGCCCTTCACAATGGAACGAAATTCAGTCCGCCATCAAACGGTTGGATAACGCCCCCATGCAGGTTCAGATTGAAACTCGTGTCTTGGAAGTTAGCCTGACAGGCTCACTTAGTCTTGGTGTGCAGTGGTATTTAGGCCATCTCGCCGGAAACTCCAGCACTGAGGGTATCGCCAATACCTCTGGCAGCCAGGGTGCACTAGGGCAAGGTGGCGCTGCGTTAAGTTCAAGTGATGCCCTATTTTACTCTTTTGTCAGCAATAACCTGCAGGTAGCCTTGCATGTCTTGGAGACGAACGGTAATACGCGTGTGCTATCTGCCCCGTCCTTGGTTGTCATGAATAACCAGCAAGCGCAAATTCAAGTAGGAGACAATATTCCGATCACTCAAACGTCTGTTAGTACAACCAGTGACTCAACATTTAGTAGTGTGCAGTATGTACAAACCGGCGTCATTCTTGATGTGGTACCCCGAATAAATCCCGGCGGCTTGGTTTACATGGATATCCAGCAGCAGGTCAGCGATGCAAGCTCGACGACTGATGCTAATGGGAACCCATCAATTTCTACCCGAGCCGTTACTACACAAGTAGCAGTGCAGAGTGGGCAAACCGTATTGTTAGGAGGCCTGATTCAGCAGAGCGAGGCTGAAACTGACAATAGTGTTCCCTATCTCAGCCGGATCCCCGGACTACATTGGCTATTCGGTAGTACAGCACGTAATAAAGGTCGCTCCGAGCTAATAGTTCTCATCACGCCACGTGTGATCACCAGCAACAGTCAGGCGAGCCAGATCACGGATGAGTACCGCCAGCAACTCCAGCTGATCAGTCCCATCAAGCCTATCAGCCAGATCGACACCTCCCGTTGACAACCCTGGTGGGTCGCCTGCATCGTCAGGCGGCCCCCAGGTGTTCAGGCATTTCCCTTCGCGACATGGGCAGAACGCTTGAGGCGTCCTGCGTTCCAACCCTTTGGCCACAAAGGAAGTACGATCACTCATGTCCGCTTCGCTACTCGATGCCCGTACCGCTCGCTATTTGCCCTGGCTGGTTGCCATTGCATTCTTCATGCAATCGCTCGACGCCACGATCCTCAATACTGCACTTCCCAGCATGGCACATGATCTCAATGAAGATCCGTTGCGCATGCAGGGCGTCGTGATCGCCTACATGCTGACGGTCGCGCTGCTGATTCCGGCCTCAGGCTGGATCGCCGATCGCTTCGGAACACGGCGGGTCTTTTTCAGCGCCATCGCTTTGTTCACTTTTGGCTCACTGTTATGTGCATTGTCCCCCTCGCTCCCCTTGTTGATCGCAGCCCGCGTCATTCAAGGTCTGGGAGGCTCGCTGATGCTGCCAGTCGGGCGGCTCGCCATCCTGCGGGCTTATCCTCGTACCGAGTTGGTGCGAATACTCAGCTTCGTCACCGTGCCGGGTCTGATCGGCCCGCTGACCGGCCCTACCCTAGGCGGCTGGCTAGTGGAAGCAACTTCCTGGCACTGGATCTTTCTGATCAACCTGCCGGTAGGCTTGTTGGGCTGTTATGTCACCTCAAAACTGATGCCTGACCTGCGCAGCCCCATTCCCATGCGCTTCGACGGGTTTGGATTCCTGCTGTTTGGCGCGGCAATGATCCTGATATCGGTTGCCCTGGAGGGTTTGGGCGAGCTTCATATGCCCCATGCCCGGGTGGTTCTGCTGCTAGTGGGCGGCCTCGCCTGCATGATCGCCTACTGGCTGCGAGCCTTACGTATCGAGCGTCCGCTCTTCTCGCCGCAACTGTTCCGCACCCGCAGTTTTGCCGTTGGCATATTCGGTAATCTGTTTGCCCGCCTGGGCAGTGGCGCGCTGCCCTTTCTGACGCCTCTGCTGCTTCAAGTGGGCATGAATTTTCCACCGGCCAAGGCAGGTATGACCATGATTCCGCTTGCGCTGTCGGCAATGCTGGTCAAGCCCATCGCCAAGCCTATCATCGACCGCCTGGGCTATCGCCGATTACTGATCGGAAACACCATTTTACTGGGCTGCATGATCGCCAGCCTGAGCCTGATCACCACGGAGACGCCTTATCCACTGTTGCTGATTCACCTGGGTCTTCTGGGCGCCGTCAACTCGATGCAGTTCACCGCCATGAACACCGTGACGCTGATCGATCTACGCGATGAGCAGGCCAGTAGCGGCAACAGTCTTCTGTCCGTGGTCATGCAGCTGTCGATGAGCTTTGGCGTCGCCTGCGCCGCTGCCTTGCTGGGTGGGTTCAAGGATGATTACGCCGATACCGATGTGCTGTCCGCCTTCCATGCCACCTACCTCAGCGTTGGGCTGCTCTCTATTCTGGCTGCCGCAATTTTCGGGCAGCTTCCGGGTAATCCTGACCGCAAGGCGCCTTCGCATCGCGTTGAGGAGCCGGAAAAGAGCCCGCAGAGCGCAGAGGCCTGATGATTCAGCAGGCATAAAAAAACCCGAGAGCATTCTCGGGTTTTTTGCTTCGGCGCTCAGCGGTCAGACCACCTGAACGTGCTCAGCCTGCATGCCTTTCTGGCCTTGCACAACTTCGAAGCTGACGCGCTGGCCTTCTGCCAGGGTCTTGAAACCATTGCCTTCGATGGCACGGAAGTGAACGAAAACGTCGGGACCGCTTTCAGGAGTAATGAAGCCATAGCCTTTGGTTTCGTTGAACCACTTGACGGTGCCGTTCTGACGATTCGACATGAAGATGTTGCTCCTTGGTAAATCGGGTTTTGTTATTAAAGCTTTTAATGCCCTGAACGATGCGCCATCAGACCATTCGCCAGGGACTGCGTTGCAAGGAGAAACACCAATCGAGCAGGACGGGGCCACGTGGAAACCTACCGCCTCAGGTCACGATCAACAGCGACCCAAGCAAACACAGTGGTTTGAACTCTACGATAAATTTATTACGAAAGCGATTACACGAAAGCCGCCTGTCGCAAACGGGACAACCGGTACTTCAGATGCGATCAACGGCATAATCAATGCCGTCATTAGGTTTACTTCTCCTAGCATGACATGTCTATAGAAACACTAAATAAGTGTGTTTTTGGACATATGCCATGCTTGATGAGCACCACTTCGGGAATCCATTTCGTGCGTAATATTCTGGTCGTAGAAGATAGCCAACTGGTCCTCAAGCTTTTGTCGCACCTCTTTCGACAGGAGCCCTTGTTCGAACCGGTATTCTGCGCATCGCTGGCCGAGGCTGAACTTCTTCTGGAGACCAGCCCCGGTCAGTTCTTTGCTGCCATAGCCGACCTGAACCTGCCCGACTCGCCCAACGGCGAGGTCGTGGATGTCATCCTTGCCCACAAGGTGCCCTGCATTGTCCTGACCGGTCGCTACGATGAGCGTCATCGCGATGAGCTCATCAACAAGGGCGTCGTCGACTACATTATCAAGGAGAGTCAGTACTCCTATGACTATGTGCTGCGACTCCTGCATCGGCTGGTCCAGAATCAGAACGTCAAGATACTGGTTGCGGAGGACTCCTGCGTCTCGCGGCACTACATGTGTCGGGTGCTCTCATCACAGCTGTTTCAGCCGCTGCAGAGTACGGATGGGAACGAGACGCTCAGGGTGCTTCAGGCGCAAAACGATATCGACCTGCTGATCCTGGACCATGACATGCCCGGCCTGTTGGGCTTCGAGCTAGTCAAGCGCCTGCGTCAGCAGCTCAAACGGCACGACCTGCTGATCCTGGGGGTTTCGGCTGATCCACAGGGTATCCTTAGCGCACGCTTCATCAAGCACGGCGCTGACGACTTCCTACGCAAACCCTTCTGCCCGGAAGAACTCAACTGCCGTGTCATGGCCATGCTCGAGCGACGCGACTTGCTAAGGGCGTTACAACAGGCAGCCCGCTATGACTCACTAACCAACCTCCTGAACCGGCGAGCCTTTCAGGAAAAAGCCGAGCTGCACATCAGCCTGGCGCAAGCCCAGTCGCAACCCATTAGTATTGCCCTGCTGGATATTGATCTTTTCAAGAACATCAACGATCAGATGGGACATGCCGGTGGCGACACCGCCTTGATAGCGTTTGCCCATGCCCTGCGAACACATTTTCCGCAAGACATCATTGGCCGCCTGGGCGGAGAGGAATTCGCACTGGTGAGCCAGTCAAGCGAACAGGAGCTGGCCAGACGCCTGGATATCTTCCGCAAACTCTGCACCCGGCTCAATTACCTGCCTAACGCCCCCCTGCTGTCCTTTAGTGCCGGGGTTGCCAACCTGCAGACCCAGGCGCTGGAGCCGGCACTTCACGTGGCCGACCAGCGTCTTTATCAGGCAAAGCGCAGCGGGCGTGGCATGACGCTATGTCACTGACCTGCTGAGTTGGCGGCCACACTAGGTCGTAGCGGGCAAAAATGTCGGCATAGGTACCATCTGCCTTCATCCGCTCGATCGTATCGTCAAACTGAGCAATGATTTTTTCCTGCTCAGGATGATCTTCCGATACCAACATATGCAGGCCTTTTTCCGCCAGCGGCTTGTCCAGAAACTGAAGCCGGGACGATTGAGCACTGGCCACGCGCTCGATCACACGCCTGGCCACATGCTCCTCTTCGATTGCCAGATCGACACGTCCCGCCAACAGCATTCTCAAAGCCTGCTCGAAATCGGCAACCGCGACCTTGTCCAGGGTTCGATCCTGATCGAACTCTTTCGAATAGGCATATCCCCGTACGACGGCCAACCGGTACGGCCTCAAATCTTCCAGCGTGGAAAAGGTAATCGCGCGCGTTTTCAATGCGATAAAGCGTAGGCGGTTTGCCAGGAAGGGCTTGGAAAACTGCCCCAGGCGCTCTCGCTCGGGCGCATACCAGATGTCGACAATCACATCATGGGAGCCATTTTGTATGCCATACAGCACCCGCTCCCAGGGCTCCTCACGAAACGTTGTCTCGTATCCGGAGCGGCCAAGGGCTGTCCTGACGATATCGACAGCCAAGCCCTGACCAGCCGGCGAAGTCATAACATACGGCTCCCAGGGGTTTCCAACCAGTCGAAGTGGAGGGCTGGCCCAGGCCAGGAGCGAGCACGACCAGGTCAAAGCCAGGCAACAAAAGGTGAGGACACGCATAGAGCCTCCCTACCGGCATGACAATGCAATGAACAGGATCTTCTTAAGTATGTAGTCTCTAAGACGGCTTTATGCCAGCGGCAGATGAAAACAGAAATCGCTGCCCTCACCCAAAGTACTGCTGGCCTGGATCGTACCGCCATGCGCCTCGACAATGGTTTTCACGATTGCCAGCCCCAGGCCAACCCCCTGGTGTTCACGCTTTTTAACCTGCCAGTAGCGATCAAAAATAAATGGCAGATCGCTTTCAGCAATACCGGGCCCGTTGTCACTGACCGTAAAGCGCACCCCCTGTGCCTCACGAACGACCGATACCCAGACCGTCGAGCCGGGCTGACTGAACTTCACGGAATTGCTTACCAGATTGGAAAAGACGCGCAGCAGGCGTTCGTAATCTCCTTTTATGGTTGGCAGCTCCTGCTCACAGGACGTCAGCAAGCGTATGCCGCTCCGCTCGGCTAACGGCTGCAGCATCGCAACGGCGTCTTCCAGAAGCTTGTGCGGATCGAGCAAGGCGAGCCGAAGCTCCAGCTGGCTTTGCTCCATCTGAGAGATTTCAAGCAGCTCATCGATCAGCTTGCCCATATGACCACTGGCTTTTTGTGCATGGCTGACCACTTCGCGCTGCCGCTCATTCAAGGTGATCCCGTCGAACAGGCTGAACGCCATGGTCAACACTGATAAAGGCGTTCGCAGATCGTGCGCCACGACCGCCAGCAGCTCTTCACGCGCCCGAACGGCAATACGGGCGCACCGGGCATGCTGACGCACCTCCTGAACTGCCAGACGCAGTTTGATTTCACGTGTCGCTGAGTAGGCCAGCTCGCCCAAAAGCTCCAAATCGCGGGGACACCAGAGTCGGGAACACTGATCGGCAACAGCAAAATAGCCCAGCAGCTCTCCATCACTGTCCTTGAGCGGCACGGCTAAAAAGGCACCTGTTCCAGTGGGAAGCATCGTCAAAGATGCAGCCACAGGATGCTGTGCAGCAGCATCGATAATCAGCGGCACCCTTTCAGCCAGGATACATTCACCCAGCGCATAGGCCGATCGTTCCCAGTGACTGGCCAGAAAATCCGGCAGGCCATACTGACTTTTTAAAAAGGCACGTCGGTCATCCACCAGTGATATAAACGCGATGGGCACGCCCAACAGGCGAGCCGCCATGGCGGTCAGCCGGTCAAATCCCTCTTCCGGTGGCGTATCCAAAAGCTGCGTCCTGTGCAACGCCGCCAACCGTGTTGCATCTCCAATCAATTCTGCCGGCTTGCAAGCCGATACGCACGGCGCATCATGGCTCATCCCAAGGCTCCACACCAAAAGGCCCTAACGCTCGCGGCTGCAAAACTTTTTCTGTGCAAGCCCTTCTAATGAGGCGGTTCCAGAGCCATTACGGCCTGTTTTTCACAGCCGAGAGTCCTGTCTCCGCGTGGAGACACAATCCATGAACAAGGCAGAAGCGATTACACTACGTCGAGGCAGTGCCTTTTGCCCATACCCTAGCCTCACTTTAAATAATTTGTCCCCTGTCTCATGTACAACGTGGCAGGCAACCCAGCAGTGCAAGCCAATGATCAGCGGAGCGCTGTTTGCAAACGACCTGTCATCCAGACAGGCTCAGTGTCCCCTCCTCTTGTCTGCGGCCATACTGGTCAGCCGCACTAAGGACGTCTTTGATGAAACCACACGTGATCGAACTACTCATCAGCGACTGTGATGGCGTACTTGTCGACAGTGAAATCCTGTCGGAGCGCATAGTCATGGACGAGTTGAGCCGTCATGCCCCCAGGACGGAGCTCGAAAAACTGCTTGAGGGTACGTTCGGACTGACAACGCGCGATATTATCCAGCGGGTTGAAGAGCGCTTTGGCATTACCCTCCCTGAAGGCATTCACAAGGATATTCGTACTCGCGCCGAGCAGCTAATTGCAACGCAAGTCGAGCCCATACCCGGTGTCAAAGAGGCTCTCGAGCGCATTGACCTGCCACTGGCCGTTGCCTCAAACAGTCAACGCCACAGTGTAGTATCCTCCGTGGCGCGTGCAGGACTGACCGAGCGCGTTGCCGGTCATATCTTCAGCGCGGACATGGTGGAGCATCCCAAGCCGGCACCCGATGTCTATCTGCTGGCTGCCCGTACCATGGGTGTATCACCGGAAAACTGCCTGGTGATCGAGGACAGCGCCACGGGCGTTCGCGCAGCGCTGGCTGCCGGCATGCGTGTGATCGGTTTTACAGGTGCAAGCCACATTCCTCCCGAGCACGGTGAAACACTTAGACGCCTGGGCGTGACAGCGCTGATCAGCCATATGGATCAACTGCCGCAGCAGGTTGCCGCCCTGCGGGAAACGGCCACCAGCGGACACGCCTGACGGCTATCTCTTGCGACCAACCGCGATAGCCCCCATCGAGCGGCCTGTTACACTGCACGTTTTATTTTGCATGCT
Organism: Pseudomonas sp. HPB0071; assembly: GCF_000478505.2. NCBI lineage: Bacteria > Pseudomonadati > Pseudomonadota > Gammaproteobacteria > Pseudomonadales > Pseudomonadaceae > Pseudomonas > Pseudomonas sp. HPB0071. The sequence continues at coordinate 1,634,452 of NZ_KI517367.1, forward strand.
GCAGGCCCTCCGTGACCGCTACCTCCTTTACCACCCTTTCACTTTCCGATGCACTGCTCGGCAACCTGGAGTCGCTGGGTTATCAGCAGATGACCCCCATCCAGGCCCTGAGCTTGCCGGTTATCCTGAAAGGGGAAGACCTTATCGCCCAGGCCAAGACCGGCTCGGGTAAGACGGCCGCCTTTGGCCTGGGTCTGCTGAATGGCCTTAATACCCGATATTTCGGCTGTCAGGCACTGGTACTTTGCCCTACACGTGAGCTGGCAGATCAGGTCGCTCAGGAAATACGCAGGCTGGCGCGATCAGCCGACAACATCAAGGTGCTGACATTATGTGGCGGGGTCCCTTTCGGACCACAAATCGCTTCGCTCGAACACGGCGCTCATGTGATCGTTGGAACACCGGGCCGTATTCAGGAGCATCTGCGCAAAGGGACGCTTTCTCTTGAAGGCCTGAATGTCGCTGTACTCGATGAAGCGGACCGGATGCTGGATATGGGCTTTCATGACGCTATCGCCGACATCCTTGGCCAGACCCCGACACGACGCCAAACCCTGCTGTTTTCTGCGACCTACCCCTCAGGCATCGAACAGCTAGCGAGTAACTTTCTACGCAACCCCAAGACCATCAAGGTCGAAGCGTTACATGACGATACCCGTATCGAGCAACGTTTCTATGAAATAGACCCGCGCCAGCGACTTCAGGCGGTTCTTCAGCTGCTTCAGCATTTTCGGCCTCAGTCTTGCGTTGCGTTCTGTCATACGCGCCAGCAATGCCAAGAGGTTGTCGACTACCTGAAGGCGAACAAGATCTCCGCGCTGGCCTTGCACGGGGATATGGAGCAGCGCGACCGCGATCAGGTTCTTGTACAGTTTGCCAATCGCAGTTGCACGGTTCTGGTAGCAACTGACGTGGCTGCCCGGGGAATCGATATCGCCGGCCTTGAAGCTGTCATCAATGTGGAGCTGTCCCGTGATGCCGATATCCACATTCATCGAATCGGCCGAAGCGGCCGGGCTGGCGAAACCGGCATGGCCTTCTCCCTGGTAGCACCTGCAGAGGCCGGTCGCGCGCAAGCCATTGAGGACAAACAAAAGGCCCCGCTGAATTGGCAGTCCATCGATACGCTGACGCTGGAGAACCCTGCTCCTTTGGTACCTCCCACGGTCACGCTCTGCATTGCTGGCGGCCGTAAGGAAAAAGTCAGACCTGGCGACGTCCTGGGCGCTTTGACAGGTGAAGCAGGTATTCCCGGAGACAAGGTCGGAAAGATCACCGTTCATGACTATCAGGCCTATGTTGCCATCGAGCGTGACACAGCACGTCAGGCCCTGAAGCGGTTAAGCGAGGGCAAAATAAAGGGACGCTCTTTCAAAGTGCGCATGCTGTAACTCAACAGCAGCCGGCGGGTCACTGTCGGCTGCCTTACTCAACGGAAAGCATCATTTCCAGGCAAATCGAAAAACTCATAAAAAACAACCTTTCAATTGCGAAAAAATATTTCGCCTTTTTACCCTTCCGGCTGAACTTGCTAGGCCAAAGTGATCAAAGAGTCAGGCTAACGCTTAGGTGGCTAACCTAATAATTCTAGCGGTGTCGCATATCTGATTGATCGACGTTGTACCGCCTCGTGAAACGCAAGCAATGAGTTCTATTCATCACTTCGTAACGTTCGTTTTTGTTACCTTGAAATAACCTCTTCTAGATAGCTGTGACCACGCCGTCAAACAGGCTGCTTTCCGGTACGCCTGCGGGGTCGCCACTTCGCTCTAGGCCGCAGCTTACTTCAAGGAAAGTAAAGGCCATCCGGCTTTTACCGAAGTATGAATATCGACTATGACTGGTAAGGACGAGACAGTCTGATGAGAAGATTTACCGTACTCGATAGCTTTCGTGGCCTTTGTGCTTTGGCTGTTGTTCTTTTTCATACGTACGTTGTAAACAGCTTTGCGGAAATGAGCTTGTTTACCAACGCTTACCTTTTTGTCGAATTCTTTTTTGTGCTTAGCGGCTTTGTCCTCTATCACACCTATGGTCATAGACTTTCCAGTCTCACCGACTACAAGAACTTTTTCATCAATAGAACCCTGCGCCTCTATCCCTTGCATCTCACCATGCTTGGCGTCTATGTAGCGCTGGAATGCGGAAAGTACCTGGCTGAGCGCAAAGGCCTGCACTTCAATGACGGTGCCTTTTCCGGCGCAACGGCGCCTCACGAGTTTCTCCCTAATCTCCTGCTGGTTCAGGCCTGGCTCAATAACACCATTACAGGCTCATTCAATTACCCCTCCTGGAGCATTAGTATTGAGTACTACATGTACCTCCTCTTTGGGGCTATTCTGATTCTGGCTCGCAGAGGCCATCTCAAGATCTTTGCGCTAATTTCCCTGCTCTCGTTCGTTGTCCTGTGCCTGCCGGAGTCGCCTCTTAAAACGGGCATCTTCAGAGGCTGCTCCTGCTTTTTTGCCGGCGCCTGCACGTATGTCATCTTTACCAAGATCAAGGATTTTCAACTCAGCGCATTAAGCTTTACGGTGCTTGAAGTACTCAGCGTTGGCATTACCTATGCCGTTATCATCTCTCACCTTGAGTACAAGGGTATTATTGCAAGCGTATTGTTCTGCGGCCTGATTCTGGTCTTCTCGTTCGAAAAAGGCTCTGTCTCACGCATCCTGCAAGGTGAATACTTTGTAAAGTTGGGTAACCTGTCTTTTTCAATCTACATGACTCACGCAGCCATTCTTTATATATTCAAAAGTGCTGCTATCGTATTGTCCAAAGTAACAGGCAAAGAACTTACAACGATGCTGCCGTCGCATGACACTCCGGCAGATCTGATCAAATACATCACAACTGGTGGCGCTGTAACGGATGATCTGGTTGTCTTGGCACAGCTCATTACTGTAGTACTGGTTTCCCGGTATACCTACCAGTACATAGAACTCAAGGGCGTAGCGATAGGTAAACGCTTGACCCGCAAGAAAGAAGTTACCACGGAAGCTCTACCTAACGGCTCAATCTGATCTCTTTTCATCCTTATAAAAACCGGCTCTATTACAGCCGGTTTTTTATTGCCTTTAAGCCAGCATATATCTTTAATTCGATAAACAGAATTTGAGAACATCTTATAATTTACCAAGCCGCTGCTTCGGCCTTTAACAAACCAAAACCAGTAGTAATTTATTAAGCAGACATGTGTCCGCCTCTAACTACTGTAAAAGTGCAGACAATAAAAAACCCTGTAATGCTTGCCGCATTACAGGGTTTCTTCAGCGCTTAATTAAACGACTGGGATAGTTCCAAAACCTTCATCAAGCCCTTTGCCGAAAGGAAATGCCTTGCGAGGTTCGTTGGTATTCAACAGGCCCGGCATTTGTGCCTGAATAACGGCTCGATGTTGTTCAATAACAATGTCCAATGCACGGCTAGGCACAAGTTCGATGTCATCAAACGTAATCACCTGGCCCGGCGCAACAGCACGTTTGAGGACGGAATGCTTCAGCAAGCCGATCGGTAGATGATCAGGGTTTTCCGCAATCTTGACGGCCTCACCGCGCACTTGGAAGCCACCAATACCACGTTCGATGATGTCACCTGCCTTCATCGGGTTCTTAACGACAGCAGCGACACTCAATGTGGGAGTCGTCGAGTTGTTCAGCAAAACGCCACCACCCGCGACCACACGGCGAATCGTCTTGCCGACCTCCAACGAGCAGAGATGGTAAGGACGAACGAGCACATAGTAAGGACCAGCGCCCAACTTGAAGTATTCGATCGCAGGTGCCTGATCTTCATCATGGCGGCACACCACAAACACGCCGCCAGCCGGATAACCGCTCGGTACGACATAGTCGACGATAGGCTGACCTAGCTGCTCAGCCATCTGAGCCAGCACGTTGGCCGTCTCGTTCAGGTTGGTGGACTTGAGGCCTTCCAGTCCCTGACGCGTAATAGTAGCGCCAAAGCCGTTGCCTACGACTACCTGTTCAATCTGCACCTTGGTGCCATCGGTAAACGAGGTTGTCTGATCGATACTGATACCCTGCCGCTTGGCCCAGTACGCCATGTCTTCCGGCTTAGGATCCAGGTTCAGATAGCCTTTCATGTTGCCGTATACGAGGGGTTTGAAACCCATCTGTATGGCATCTTCATGCAAGGCAGCCAACGAACCCGGCTGATCTCCTTCAGCCTCTGTCAGGAAGCCTTTTCCGGCCAGATAGGAGCCTGTGGTGACCTGCAGTTCAGCATTGATGGTCACCACCTGCAAACCTGCCTGAAAGGCGCGCTCGATGACCTCTGTACCGTGGTAGACATCACCACTGCATTCAACGATAAGGTCGGAATTGTCCAACACCTCATCCAGCGAATTGGTCAGGCACTCAGGAAGTGGAAAATCCGAAATGGTGTTCAGGCTACGGCGAGTAAAGACCTTGGAAATAACCAGGTCTTTATAATGCTTTGCAATCAACCTTACAAAGCAGCGGGAAATCATGCCTGTTCCGACAACGCCGACACGTTTTACTTGGAGGTTAGACATACGAACGAATCCTTTCAGAAGTGGTAGGTATGCAGCGAACAGAAGAGAAAGCGCTGCATATGTCGTAACTAAGAGTTTGAATTAGTTGGCAGCAAGGCCTTGGCGATTGCCTACAGACATAACGCGTTCACAATCGTGCTGTAGGACACAAAGCTAGTTTAAAAAGTTCCTAGTTACTTGTTTTATTTCAAAAAAATACTGTCAAAAAGAAAGCGCCAATTTATCTAATGGAATTAATCCTTATAATTCCAGTGGATTAATTAATGCTCTAGATCAAACTACTGCCCGCACAAGCTCGCAAAGCACTTTAAATTAAGTCTAAAGCGCTATAACCAGCCTAAATCAAATTCTTAATTTAAATAGCGAATAAATTTAAAATTGTGACGATTGCAAGACAGTGACCGATAAGGAATTCGCAGGTTAGCTGATCCCTCAGCTAACCTGTCAGATTTAGGCTGTTTTTACAGCGGTCCAGTACGAGCGCTTGAATAGGTCACGCTCACCCAGAACGACCAGACAGACCAGCAGGCACAGCAGCAAGGCCACTATGTAGGCCACCAACTCTACAAACCCGTCAGGCTGAGGGCTTACATACAGCGTGGCAAACGTAACGGCCAGGGCAGCAGCCGTCCAGCGGGCAAGCACTGCAATGCTTAATCCCTTGGGTGATGCTTGATAAAGGAAATAGGCCATGCATAGCGCTTGCACGAAAAAGCCAATCGACAGTGAATACGCAAGGCCATTGGCACCGTAGATCTTGTACAACACAGCATCCAGCAGCACCGTCAGAGCGGAACTGACCAAGGTTATGATGAGGAATGCACGCCCCCTTTGCTGAGCCAGCAAGGCACGTCCCCAGATCAGAGCGAGTCCCATCCAAGGCAGGCCAATAGCGTAAGCCACCACCAGGGAAGCCGTAGCCTGTGTCTGGGCCGCGCCAAATGCACCGCGCTCAAGCAAGACCTTGACTACAGGCTCAGGGAAAGCGATCAGTACCACCGAGGCAGGCACCAGGAACAGCAACGTTGCCAGTGAAGCCTTGCGGGATACAGTATTGAAACGATCGTGCTCGGAATCTGCCCAGCTTTTCGCCATGTCTGGAAACATAACAGCCAAAACCGACAGCGCATAAAGTGTAAGCGGGATGGTAACGATGCGATAAGAGAACGACAGCATACTGATCGTCCCTTCGGCCAGGAAGGAAGCGAAGAAGCGCTCAGCTAGCATGCATCCTTGCTGTGCACCTGCGGCCACCAGCACGGGCGCAAACGTCAGCACAAATTCGAAGCCTCGACTTTCCAGCTTTCCTTTTACTGCTCGGCCAGTCAAATAACCAATTCGCTGATGCTGGATAAAAATCAGTATCACCTGCGGAATCAGCATGCCCGCAAACAGGTAGATTCCGCTGGGATAGAACGCATAAATGCCAATGATGGCACCTAGGTTCATCGATACCGTACGCGCCATCGGCAGGATGAAGATCCGGTCAAGACTCAGCAGTGCTCCCTGACAATACAGGATGGCCTGTACGAAAATCAGGAAGGCGCCTACGGAAAATACTAGCAGTCCCGCATTGACCTGATCAGCCGTCCAGCCAGGCGCCAGTGCCTTAAGTACCCAAGGGCTGCCCAGGGCTGCACACAATGAAACCAGAAGACCAAACAGCATGACTCGCCAGTAGAGCCACCGACTGGACAGGATGAACTGATCCTCACTTTCTGATCGTATGCGTTGCAGGTAGGGAATCATGGCATCGCGTAACGCGAGGCCGAAAAAATTCTCGAAGAACAGCGGCAGGATCATCGCAACGAAGATGAGATCCGTTTCCCAGCTAAGCCCGAACTCCTTGGCGATCAACAGATCACGCAGAAAGCCGAGAAGAAAACTCGCAACGGTGATGAGAAGGATAATTACGGTCTTCTTCATGTTTCTTTCCTAGAAAAATTACATCCATACCAAGCCCGATCGCTTGCAAGAAACACAAGGCATTTAGTCAAGACACAGCAGGCTTCGGACTCGATACCACAGCACGGGCTTACCGGCTCCCGTATAAGTCTCCCGGAGCAGATATCACACGTCCGGGATTTTGCTGCTGCACTGACAACGTAATCCTAAAAATATTTCGTAACATTCCTAAAATTTAGGCTTTTCCTGCTCATACCTGGCTGGCGCACACAAAATCTGTGCGCCAGTCTCCAATTAACGAGCAGTCGTTGGCGATCACTCAGCCTTGCAGGCCCTGATAAGCCGCCAACCACTATAAAGAGCCAATCCCACCGCGCCAGCCAAAGCCGCTGTCTTGGCAGGCTGCTGGCTGGCCTGGGCATACAGACTGTGGCGAAACATGGGACCGGGATTACGTCCCCTTGTAGAGCCACTAGTGACAGGTTCGTACAACGCATCTGACGGGAAAGCATCGGCTGTTTTACTCTGCTGAGCTGCGAACAGCGTCTTTATAGCTATCCAGTCAAATAACCGTGGCGTCAGTTGAGCCGCCCGAGTTATGAGCTTGCTGTTCCCGATGTACACATCCCGCTTGGGCCGTTCAGCGGCGCGCAGGATTGCCCGGGCGACGGTTTCCGGGACATAAGTCGGGGCTGGCAAGTGAGGCGTATGGGCCAAGTAATTCTTGGCCCTGTCGTTAATGGGCGTGTTTGTTGAGGAGGGCCTGATCAAGGTTACGGCTACAGGCACATTGTCATGGCGAAGTTCTATGCGCAAAGCATCCGTGAAGGCTTTAACGGCATGTTTGCTGGCGGTGTAGATACCTTGCAAGGGAGCAACGGCTTCCGATAAGGCACTCCCCAGATTGATCAGGGTTCCACCTTCCCGCTGCCTAAAGTGCTCGACAGCCACCAGTGATCCATTGACCACGCCCCAGAAGTTCGTTTCAAACACTTTTTTGAGGTCGGCCTCACTTACCTCCCACAGTCGTCCCCATACCAGCGTGCCTGCATTGTTGACCCAGGTATCAAACCCATCAAACCGCTCGACTGCTCTTTTTGCCACTTGCTCCAGATCCGCTCGATTGCCTACATCGGCTGCAACATGAATAGCCTGTGCGCCCCACTGCTGACTGAGCTCATGCTGAAGGGACTGCAGAGCAGCTTCATCACGTGACACCAGTACCAGCTTCGCGCCCTTTTGAGCAGCCATTCGGGCAGTTGCCAGACCAATACCGCTAGTGGCGCCGGTAATAACGATCGTTTGCTGATGTAACGGCTTGGGTACAGGCTTCATCAAAGGCTCCAATAGTCATCTATTCCTATCGGAGCCTTTCAAGCCCTTCAGGATTCCTTCAACCGGATATATGGATGATCAGACGCGGCTATCTGAACGACACCTTGCCAGCAGGGATAGGACGTCCTGGTCAGAAACCGGACAAAAATCCTGATAGTAGGTCTCGATGTGCTTGACGACATCGGGCGTCGCCAAGCAGACCACGTCATCGGCCAGTGTTCTCAGCCCCTCGGCGACGCCTGCAGGCCCAACGGGGGCCGCCCATACTAGACGTGCAGGCGCAGCCTCGGCCAATGCGAACAGCGCAACCCTGGCAGTGCTACCCGTCGCCACGCCGTCATCCACCACAATGACTGTACGACCGGTAATCACCATTGGATCGGTATGGCCGCGGTACAGCCGCCTGCGCCGCTCGATACTGTCTATCTGTCGGTCCCGCTCCGCCTCGAACCATCCGGCTGGCGGGTTGAGATACTCCAACATTGCCTGGTTTGCTACCCACCGCCTTGCAGCCCCATCAGTAACGGCCCCCAACGCCATATCCTTGTTACCTGGCGCGCCGATCTTGCTCACCATCAGCACATCCAGAGGCGCCTCCAATTCTCTGGCGACCTGATACCCCACCGGGACACCTCCGCGAGGTACTGCCAGTATGATGGGGTTATGGTGGATATACGGACGCAGCCGCGCAGCCAGCACCTGCCCTGCCTGGCTGCGATTCTTGTAAAGTACTGCCGGGCTCCATGCTGGTTTCATTGCCTGCCCTATGCCGTTCGGTCAGCCACCGACTGGTTATTTACGGATCTCTACCTACCTATTTATAGACCCAAAACTGAAAAATGACTCACCGGTCATAAATAAAACTCAGTAAGTCATCCAGAGATTTAAAAGGCGATTATCAACGTCTCACACTCTGGTTTCTGTCACGTACCGGCACCTTTATGACGAAACAGCAGCTCTACCAGCACATTGTGAGTACATTGCAAAGTGACCTTCAGGCCGCCATAGCCGCCGCGCAAGCTGCACATGAAACGGCGACACATGAAGAGAACGTAGCGGAAAACAAATACGACACTCGCGGACTCGAAGCGGCATATCTAGCGGCTGGCTATTCAAAGCGCATACAAGAGATTCAGCAGTCCTTGCAGGCTTACCGTAATCTCGTCATACGTACCCACGAGGCGGAACATGGTGTTCAGCTGTCTTCCCTGGTCGCTGTCTGCGATACCGTAGGCAAGCAACAAACCTTTTTCCTAGGCCCGGCAGGAGCGGGTCTTAAAATCAGGACGGATACCGGAGACATCATGGTGATCACACCCAATGCACCGCTCGGGCAGGCGCTACTGGGAAAAACCGAAGGGGAAGAGATCAGTCTTTCAATCGGCAGCACAAAGCAAATATTTGAAGTTGTATCGGTCGAATAAACAGGCCTTTCCGGGTTTTTCTTTGCTCAGGTGCTGGTCAAAGCCAGTCTGGTAAGATATACTGTATATATAAACAGTAATGACGAAGGCGATGAGGTGATGAATGGCCGTCGAAGTCTTGTACCGCAGCAGCCGAGATCCGGAGCGCTTATTCATGGATAAAGCTGAAGCTGATCGCTATGACAAAATGCTGGAGCTTGCTGAGTCTCTGGCAGAAGTATTACAGAAAGCCGTACCCGATTTGACTGACAAACAGGCAGAAGATGTCGGTATCTACATGGCTCGTCATCGCGATCTATTCGCCAAGGCGTTCAAGAGTCAACCCGATGTGCTAGCCGAGCTGAACGGAAAAGAATCTGCCTGACTACAATGTTGCCGAGGCTGCCTTTTCCTGATCTCGCCAGAGCAGGAAAACACGCAGATCAAACTCGATCTGGTGATAACCCGGCAACATATGCTCGCATAACTGATAAAAGGCCCTGTTGTGCTCGTGCTCTTTCAGATGCGCGATCTCATGGACCACAATCATTTTCAGAAACTCGGGCGCTGCCTCTTTGAACAAAGAGGCAATCCTTATTTCTTTTTTCGCTTTGAGCTTGCCGCCATGTACGCGTGAAATGGCCGTATGCAACCCTAGCGCTTTCTGCATCACATCAAGCTTTGCATCGTAAAGCACCTTGTCTATACCAGGCGCATTCTTGAGGTGCGTCTGCTTGATCTCCAGGGCATAGGTATAAAGTGCCTTGTCGCTTTGTATGGAGTGAGACCCAGGATAGCGACTGGCCAGGTATGTCTGTAGGCAGCCTTGTTCACAGAGCAGACGAACCTGCTCCTGCAGTGAAGCCGGGTAGCCTTGCAGGTATTTAAGAGAAGCCATGATTAATCGTGTCACTCGCTACCGTGGTGGGACCACTGACGCCTGAACAGTGAACCAGCCCACTATTGTAAAACACAGTCGACCTCCGCTCCTAAAAATGCGAGTCAGGCACAGCAAAGTGCCATCGAAACCGTGTAAAAGCGTGGGCAATCCTGTGGTTTATATCTGGCTGTTTCGCTGCAAATGCCGTGACGCTTGTTGTCTCTTTCATTCAGCGATCAGCATCGACCATACCCTCAGCGTTGCAATGGAATGCATATGTCTCATACCGACTTGGCTATAAGCGGAGAAGAGCTGACCCCGCGTGCTCCAAAGGATTTGGCTGCTGATCTCCTGCAGCAGATCGGCCTGGACGTTCAACCCGCTGAACCCGCTGAACCCGCCTCCTCTTCCTTTGCGGAAGCAACACACGCATCGAGTTCTGCCTCGCCTGCATTATCCGAGGTGCTACCGCGCTCACCCTTCAGCCTTTTGCACATGCTTCACCTTGTACTAGTTGTGACTGGGTGTGCAGCGATCGTGCTCTTCTACGTGGCGGTGGTCACCGTTATTGCCGCTCTCCTGTTCATAGCACTGCCTGCCCTCGATGTACAAAGCCTGACCTCAGTTGAATTACCTGAATGGGGGCCTCTCGCAGTAAAGTCTTTCCTGGCCTGCCTGGGCGGATTCATCCTGTTCTTTACCGCAAAGCCTGTATTCACGGCTCGTCGTCGCGAGAAGCCAGCCGTCATTCTCGCACCAGGGCAGGAGCCAGCACTCTGGGAATTCGTGGTTCCTTTGTGCACAGCCATGCAAGTGCGTACCCCTATAGAAATTCACCTGAGCAATGAAGTAGATGCCAAGGTCCACCTGGCTTCCGGCTGGAAAGGTCTGGTTAAAGGCGATGTCACCTTGACGCTGGGGCTACCGTTAGCGGCAGGCTTTTCCAGGCAACAGCTTGCCGGCGTCCTGGCGCATGAGTTTGGCCACTGCGCCCGGCGCTTCAATATGCGGTGCTACTACTTTATCAATTTCTGTAATGCCTGGCTGGACCAGCGGGCCCACTTCAAGGACGCACTAGGTGAGCGCCTCAAGCACCTTAGCGAAGCTGAAACCTCGCGAGTGACCAACCTGGGTGTTCTGGTCGCTCGCATCGGCATGCGTCTGCCACGCCAGCTTCTGCACCATTGCTTTTTGCTTAGTTACCGCTTCTCCAAGCCTGCCTGTAAACGGTTGGAGTTAGAGGCAGACCGTTATGCGGCACAGATTGCAGGCAGCGATACGTTTCGCGCCGCCACCCTGCATCATCATGCGTTGCGCTGGGCATTCAGGCAGGCAGATCGCCAGAACGTGAGTACCTGGAGCGAAGGCGCGCTGCTGGCAGACATGCCACAGGCTGCTGCCCTGGGCGCCACCCGACTCGATATCGAGACGCAACGCCGCCTGGAGGCCAAGCTGCGCGACAGGCAACGCTATTGGCGTGTTCATCCTGCCGATGTCGAACGTATCGAGGCAGCAGAAGCCTTGGGTAGCACAGCGCTGATAACAGATGCGTCTCCTGCTACCGGGCTATTCGAATACTTCTCTCAGTACTGCCGACAAGTCACGACTGCGTACTATCAAAAACTTGGACTCGATGTGAGCCTGACTCAGTTTCGTGAAGCCAACGCGGCTACCTTCGATATGGACCAGAACAACGAAACTGCCTTTCTAAATAAGTGGACACTGGGTCAATGGGCTGACCTGCCCTGGCTTCCTCTGCATGCGCCTGCCGGTAAAGAAAAGGCCACCATGGACTGGGCAGCCGTCATCTCGGTCTTGAAAAACCGCACAGAGGAAACAGGCCTCAACTGGCAGCATGCACAGAAAGAAGTGCAGCGGCGCTTTACGTTGGCTTATTGTGATGAGCTGAACGCTCATCAGATCACAAACCATATCCATGGCGTAAACACGTTTGATCCAGAGCGCTATCTGAACGAGTACAGGAATATCGATACCTGGCAAAGCCCGGCTCGTACCGTCATGAGTGACGTGGCAGCGCTGCTCCGCCAGCGTATCGACCTGACGCTCAAAAGCCATCATCCGGGGCATGCACAAGCCCGCGACCTGGCCCAGTTGCTGTTTTCCCTCACCGAGCTCTATCCCGATTATGAGCGACTGCGCGAGTCGCAGTTATTGGTCAAGGAATACAACAGTCTTCATCGTCTACAAGGCAGCATGCAGACCCACCAGCTTAGCCACTATGCGCTTCTGGACTTCCGGACCCGGACACAACGCCTGGTAAAACAAGCCGAAGCCATCAAGCAATATATCTTGCCCGGCGAGAGTATTGGCGGTTACCTCAAGCAGCAACATCCCTACCTTGAAGCCGAAGCAGGTCCCCTCCTCGACTTCTACCAGAAAAGTGATGCCTTGCTTGAAGCGTTTACCTATTGCTATCGATACACCTTCAACCTGCTTGCCAAGTGGTGTCTTGAGGCTGAAGCCGCCAAGAGACTCTAAATTGCAGCCAATAAAAAGCCCGCATCGAGGCGGGCTTTTTATTAAAGCGTGATCAGTTGACCTTGGGGTCCAACTCACCCTTTGCATAACGCTCGAACATTCTGTCCAGCGAGATCGGCTTGATCTTGGAGGCCTGGCCTGCAGTACCGAACGCTTCGTAGCGAGCGATACAAACATCACGCATGGCCGATACCGTCTTGGCCAGATATTTACGTGGATCGAACTCGCTGCGATTCTTCGCCATGAATTCGCGAATCGCACCGGTAGAGGCCAGACGCAGGTCGGTATCGATATTCACCTTACGAACACCGTACTTGATGCCCTCAACGATCTCTTCGACCGGTACACCGTAGGTTTCCTTGATGTCACCGCCATACTCGTTGATGATGGCCAGCCACTCCTGAGGGACGGAGCTGGAGCCGTGCATGACCAGATGAGTATCTGGAATGCGTGCATGGATCTCCTTGATACGCTGGATGGAGAGCGTATCCCCAGTTGGCGGCTTGGTGAACTTGTATGCACCGTGGCTGGTACCGATGGCAATTGCCAGGGCATCAACCTTGGTAGCCTGTACGAACTGGGCAGCCTCTTCTGGATCAGTCAGAAGCTGGCTGTGGTCCAGTGTACCTTCAGCGCCTACACCGTCTTCCTCACCTGCCATGCCAGTTTCCAGGGAGCCCAGGCAGCCCAGCTCACCTTCTACCGAAACACCACAGGCGTGGGCAAAGGCAACGGTCTGCTGAGTAACGCGCACGTTGTATTCGTAGTCAGAAGGTGTCTTGCCGTCTTCTCTTAGAGAGCCGTCCATCATGACCGAGCTGAAACCCAGCTGAATGGAACGCTGGCAAACGTCCGGGCTGGTGCCGTGGTCTTGGTGCATGACCACGGGAATGTGTGGAAACTCTTCAACGGCAGCCAGAATCAGGTGACGCAGAAACGGCGCACCTGCGTACTTACGAGCACCTGCAGAAGCCTGCACAATGACCGGAGAATCGGTCTTGTCGGCTGCTTCCATGATGGCCCGCATCTGCTCGAGGTTGTTAACGTTGAAAGCTGGTACGCCGTAGCCAAACTCGGCTGCGTGGTCCAGCAGCTGACGCATGCTGATGAGTGCCATGGTGATCCTATCTCCCGGTATGGACCTATTATGTTTTCAGCCTGCACCACTGGCAGGTTGTTTTTCAAGCAAGAGCAGCGCACTGCTCTTGCTGTATCGTTTAACTCGTCAATTTCGAGTGATCACTCGGTCCGCAGACTACGTCCCGCTTAACGGCAACCATCCGCACTTGTTGTCTGATCGGATGCACCGGTTGTCGTGGCTACCCGCTCATCATTCTGGCCGGTGGGTGTTGCAACGGAGACCGGTGGCGGCGAGAAAGCACGACAGGCCTTGTCGGATGTTGCTCCGGCACAGCCAGCCAGCATGAGGCAACTAAGTACAGAAAAAGCAGCGAGACGTATCATGGCGGTTATCCTTTAGCGCGTTGTTCCAGGACTTCGACCGCCGGAAGAACCTTTCCTTCCACGAACTCAAGGAATGCACCACCGCCAGTGGAGATATAGGAGATCTTTTCACCTATACCGTACTTGTCGATAGCCGCCAGGGTGTCGCCACCGCCAGCAATCGAAAATGCCTCGCTGTCAGCAATGGCTTGAGCCAGCACTTTGGTGCCATTACCGAACTGGTCGAACTCAAAAACGCCGACCGGGCCATTCCACAGAATAGTCTTGGCCGATGTGAGCAGCTGGGCAAATTGCTTGGCCGTTTCTGGGCCGATGTCCAGAATCATGTCGTCATCCGCAACATCGCTGATGGATTTAACCGTTGCTTCGGCAGACTCGGCAAATTCCTTGGCGACGACCACGTCGACCGGCAGAGGCACGCTGACCTTGGCAGCAATGGCCTTGGCCGTATCGACCAGCTCGGCTTCGTACAGAGATTTGCCTACCTTGTGACCAGCAGCAGCCAGGAAGGTATTGGCAATACCGCCGCCTACAATCAATTGATCACAAACACTGGACAAGGAATTCAGAACGTCCAGCTTGGTAGAGACTTTAGAGCCCGCCACGATGGCAGCCATTGGACGCGCGGGCGCCTTGAGAGCTTTGCCCAGCGCATCCAGTTCGGCGGCCAGCAGCGGACCGGCTGCGGCCACTTTCGCAAACTTGGCAACACCGTGGGTAGAGCCCTCAGCACGGTGAGCGGTACCAAAGGCATCCATGACGAACACATCGCATAGCGCGGCATACTGCTGAGCCAGCTCATCAGCGTTCTTTTTCTCGCCCTTGTTGAAGCGTACATTTTCCAGCAGAACGATATTACCCGGCTGTACATCAACACCGCCCAGGTAATCCGTTACCAGCGGAACCTCACGATTCAAAGCCTTGGACAGGTATTCCGCTACAGGCTTCAAGCTGTTCTCGGCGCTCGCCTCACCTTCGGTCGGTCGCCCCAGGTGCGAGCAGACAATAACAGCAGCGCCCTTCTCCAATGCCAGCTTCAGCGTCGGAAGCGCGGCGACCAGACGAGCATCGCTCTTGATCTGTCCATCCTTTACCGGAACGTTCAGGTCCTCGCGAATCAGGACACGTTTACCGTTCAGATCGAGGTCGCTCATTTTCAACACGGACATGTATGCAATCCCTTCGTTGTGCTTGTTCAGATCGGCTTGGCGACGCGCAAGAAATGACTTGCCACGTCGATCATGCGGTTGGCAAAGCCCCATTCATTGTCGAACCAGGCCAGCAGATTGACGAGCCTTGGCCCCGATACACGGGTTTGACTGCCATCAACGATGGCGGAATGGGGATCATGATTGAAGTCGCAGGACGCGTGCGGCAACTCGGTGTAGTTCACCAGATGCTGCAAAGGGCCACCCCTGGCAGCCTCGCGGAGCAGACCATTAACTTCCGAGACAGTGGTATCACGCGAAACATGACAAGTGATATCCAGCGCCGACACATTTACGGTCGGTACACGAATGGCCTTGGCCTGAACGCGCCCCGCCAGCTCCGGCAACAGACGCTCGATTCCGCGATCCAGCCCTGTAGAGACCGGAATGATCGATTGGAAGGCCGAGCGGGTACGGCGCAGATCATCGGCGTGATAGGCGTCGATCACGGGTTGGTCATTCATGGCTGAATGAATCGTGGTTATCGAGACGTATTCAAGACCCACGACTTCGTTCAAAAGTTTCAACAGCGGCACGCTGCAATTGGTGGTACAGGAGGCATTCGAGACAAGTCTCTCAGTACCGCGCAAGCTGCCCTGATTGACGCCATACACAATGGTGGCGTCTACGTCGCTTTCGCTGGCCATCGGCTGGGAAAACAAGACGCGGGGCGCACCGGCTGCAAGAAAACGCTCACCGTCTGCACGGGCGCTGAAGGCGCCAGAACATTCGAGAACCAGATCGACGCCCAGACGCCTCCAATCAATGTCGTCAGGATTGGCGCAGCGCTGCACATGCATGCTGCAGCCATTGATGCACAAGCGATCCCCTTCTATGGCAACTTCGCCGGGGAAGCGTCCGTGAGTCGAGTCGAAGCGTGTCAGGTACTCCAGACTTGGCAGGTCAGCCAGGTCATTCAACGCCACGAGCTCGAAATCAACCGAGGCGCTGCGCTCATGTAGCGCACGGACCAGGCACCGACCGACACGGCCGTAGCCATTGAGCGCAACACGATAAAGAGAATCAGCCATGAAAGTGGGTTTCGGTGTCCGGAATTGAATAAGCAATGGCTAGTGATGTTACAAGTGTAGCCTGAGCAATGACACACTACACAAGCCCTAAGTGTAGGCTTTCAGACAATCTAGGCGAGCGAATCCAGAAAAGATTAGCGTAGCTAGAAGCGAATTTGCTGAAGATGCCGCTTCATTTGCAAAATAAAACACGCTTTTTCGTAGTCGATAGACGGATTGGCTACAAAATACTGGAACAACGCAGTGTCGTTGATTCTAAAGCACACTCTGAGATCGTAAATATGGCAAAAGAATCTTCCTCAACGCTCTTAATGGATGACTGGGCTGGTATTACAAAAATAACGGCGTTTATCTGGTAAACACCAGATAATAAAAACGCCACGGTTCTCACCGTGGCGTTTTTATTACCTCACTGGAGGATCAGTCCTCAAGCAGCTCGTTTGCAACTGCCAGCACGTTATCCAGCGTGAAGCCGAAATGCTCCATCAGTGCCGGCGCCGGAGCTGACTCACCATACGTTGTCATGCCGATCACACGACCATCCAGGCCAACGTACTTGTACCAGTAGTCCGCAATACCCGCTTCAATGGCAATACGGGCACCGACCTCAACCGGCAATACCGATTGACGATACTCGGCGCTCTGACGCTCGAATGCGCTGGTGCAAGGCATGGATACTACGCGGACCTTGCGCCCTTCCGCGGTGAGCTTGTCGTACGCCTGAACAGCCAGCGACACTTCCGAGCCGGTAGCGATAAAGATCAGCTCTGGCTCACCTTCACAGCTCTTCAGCACGTAGCCACCGTGGGCAATGGCCGCTTCGGTTTCATTGTCACGCAGGTGATGAGGCAGATTCTGTCGAGAGAAGATCAGCGCTGACGGGCCATCCTTACGCTCCAGGGCCGTCTTCCAGGATACCGCAGCCTCGACCGCATCGGCAGGACGCCAAGTGTCCAGGTTGGGCGTATAACGCAGAGATGCAATCTGCTCGACCGGCTGGTGCGTCGGGCCATCCTCGCCCAGACCGATGGAGTCATGGGTGAAGACATAGATGATGCGCTGCTTCATCAGTGCCGACATACGCACGGCATTACGAGCGTATTCCATGAACATCAGGAAGGTGCCGCCGTAAGGAATCAGGCCACCATGCAAGGCCACGCCGTTCATGATGGCGCTCATGCCGAACTCGCGTACGCCGTAATACATGTAGTTGCCGGAGGCGTCTTCTTCGACAACCGGCTTGCAGCCCTTCCACATCGTCAGGTTGGAGCCGGCCAGGTCGGCCGAGCCGCCCAACAATTCAGGCAGTAGCGGGCCAAAGAAGTGCAGGCAGTTCTGGCTGGCTTTGCGGCTGGCGATGGTTTCGCCCTTGGCAGCCACCTCACGGATGAACGCCGACGCCTTTTCATCAAAGTCAGCTGGCAGCTCACCGGCCATACGGCGGGTAAACTCGGCGGCCAGTTCAGGATAAGCCTCAGCGTAAGCGTTGAATCGCTTGTTCCACTCGCTTTCCGCTTTAGAGCCTGCGTCCTTGGCGTCCCATTCGGCGTAGATATCCTGCGGGATTTCGAAGGCAGCGTGTTTCCAGCCCAGCGCTTCACGGGTGGCCGCTACTTCGGCGTCACCCAAGGCTGCGCCATGGGATTCTTCCTTGCCCTGCTTGTTGGGCGAACCAAAACCAATGATGGTCTTGCAGCAGATCAGGGTCGGCTGGTCGCTTTTGCGAGCCGTCTCCAGTGCCGTCTTGATTTCTTCCGGGTCGTGACCGTCGACGTTACGGATCACTTGCCAGCCATAGGCTTCGAAGCGCTTGGGCGTATCGTCGGTAAACCAGCCGTGGACTTCGCCATCAATGGATATGCCGTTGTCATCATAGAAGGCGATCAGCTTGGACAGGCGCAGCGTGCCAGCCAGTGAACAGACTTCGTGAGAAATGCCTTCCATCATGCAGCCATCACCCATGAAAACATAGGTGTAATGATCAACGATGTTATGGCCTTCGCGGTTGAACTGCGCCGCCATAACCTTTTCAGCCAAGGCGAAACCCACAGCGTTGGCGACGCCCTGCCCCAGCGGGCCGGTCGTGGTCTCGACACCGGCGGTATAGCCATACTCGGGATGGCCTGGCGTGCGGCTGTGAAGCTGACGGAAATTTTTCAGATCGTCGATGGAGAGGTCGTAACCGGTCAGGTGCAGCAGGGAATAGATCAGCATGGAGCCGTGACCATTGGACAGCACGAAGCGGTCGCGGTCGGCCCACTTTGGGTTCACCGGGTTGTGCTTGAGGTAATCGCGCCAGAGCACTTCGGCAATATCGGCCATCCCCATAGGGGCGCCGGGGTGGCCGCTGTTGGCTTTTTGTACGGCATCCATGCTGAGCGCGCGGATGGCGTTGGCACGGTCACGACGACTGGGCATCGCTGATCTCCTGAAAGGGGGTCAAACGTTTAAAGGAAGTTTTATTGTGCCTAGCCGGGCACGCAGGAGCAATCCGAACGGTCATATCCAGCTTGGCTTCAGCCACGTTAATGGTTCGTCATGGCCTCGATTGCGTGATGGCCTCCGCCACCAGCTCCAGAAACCAGCGCAATGCAACAGAGGTGTCACTGCGCTCATGCCAGTGCAGCGTGACCTTAAAACTAGGCACGTCGAAAGGCAGGTTACATATGCGCAACGGGTGCTCTGCTGCAAACAACGTGGCGATCTGTGAGGGAAGGATGACGAGCAGGTCCGTTTGAGGAATGATTTTTGGAAGTACGGAAAAATGAGGAATGCGCAATGCAATACGCCGCGAGATACCCAATCTCTCTATTACATCCTCTGCCATACCATGACCAGAGGCTCGAGTTACCAACACATGACTTTCTCTCTGGAATTGCTCAAGAGTCAATTCGCGCTTTATCCGTGAGTGTTTACGACTGAGCAAACAGACATAACGCTCATCGATCAGAGCCTGCCGAACGATACCTGTACTCGAAAGAGGCCGGCTGCAAATGGCTGCATCAACCTTGCCTATGCTCAACCACTCATTTACCTGATCAATTTCCAAGGGCACGACTTCAAGCTCCGCCTGAGGTGCCAGTCTGTTGAGTCGATGCAGGATCAAAGGCAGCAAGGCCATTTCACCCAAATCTGACAAAGCGATACGGAAACACCGCGCCGTCTTATGCGGATCGAACTCTCGAATCCCTTCAACCGTTCCCTCGATACGGCTCAAGGCGTCTTTGAACGTGGCATAAAGCGTTCGGGCGACAGAGGTTGGCTGCATCCCATCACGGTTACGAACAAATAACGGATCGTCAAACAATTCCCGCAGCCGCGCAAGGGCATAACTGACAGAGGGCTGTGTTACGAACAGCCGCTCAGCAGCGACCGTTACACTGCCGGAATCGTAAAGCGTCACAAACGTCCTGATCAGATTAAGATCAATCTGGCCCATATCTTTATAAACCAGCTTTATTTTTAGAAGAAAAACTATCGATTTGATCAATTTATTGTGAAGCGACAGAGTGCCAGCGACAAGAACACCTATAACAGGCTCGCTGATGAAAACCGTTCACTCCGTTTCATACGATATTTTGCGCCGCTATGGCTTGACTACCATTTTTGGCAATCCCGGCTCCAATGAACTGCCTTTTCTCAAAGATTTTCCCAAAGACTTTCGCTACATCCTGGGATTACATGAGGGAGCGGTAGTTAGTATGGCGGATGGCTTTGCACTAGCCAGCGGTAAGCCAGCGCTCGTCAATTTGCATGCTGCTGCCGGTACCGGCAATGGCATGGGTGCTCTCACCAACGCCTGGTATTCGCATAGTCCGCTTGTCTTAACGGCAGGACAGCAGGTTCGCTCGATGATTGGTGTTGAAGCAATGCTCGCCAATGTTGATGCGCCTCAGCTACCCAAGCCCTTGGTAAAGTGGAGCTATGAGCCAGCAACGGCTGAAGATGTACCTCGTGCGCTGAGTCAGGCCATTCATACCGCCAGCTTGCCGCCCAGAGCGCCGGTATATCTGTCTATTCCTTACGATGACTGGGCGAAAGAAGCGCCACCAGGTGTAGAACATTTGACTGCACGGGAGGTTGCCCACGCAGGTCTCCCCTCTTCTGCTCAATTGCGTGAGCTGACCGATCGCCTTTGCGCTGCGCGTAATCCCGTATTGGTGCTGGGCCCTGATGTAGACGGTTATCAGGCCAATGAATCTGCCGTTGCCCTCGCTGAAAAGCTACGCATGACGACTTGGATAGCGCCCTCTGCATCGCGCTGTCCTTTTCCAACACGTCACCCTTGCTTTCGAGGTGTATTGCCTGCAGCCATTGCCGAGATCAGTCGATTGCTGGCTACACATGATCTGATCTTGGTCGTTGGTGCCCCCGTGTTTCGCTATCATCAGTATGCACCGGGCGATTACCTTCCTGCCGGCACGCAGCTTTTTCATATCACCTGCGATCCACAAGAAGCCGCCCGTGCGCCCATGGGAAATGCCCTGGTCGGGGACATTGCCCTAACCCTGAAGGCTTTGACCGATGAGGTTGCCCCGAGCAGTCGCCCAATGCCCGAGCCACTGCAGCATCCGGAGCATTATACGGATGAGCCTCACCTGCTCCGCCCGGAAACCGTTTTCGATGTGATCAACGAGTGCGCGCCGAAAGACGCCATTTACGTGAAAGAGTCCACTTCCACGGTATCTGCCTTCTGGCAGCGCATCGAGATGAAACAGCCTGGAAGCTACTTTTTCCCCGCAGCCGGGGGATTGGGTTTTGGCTTACCGGCAGCAGTGGGCGTTCAATTGGCGCAACCACAGCGCAGGGTTATTGGAATCATAGGTGACGGCTCAGCCAATTACGGAATTACCGCGCTGTGGACGGCGGCCCAGTATCGCATCCCTGTCATTTTCATCATTCTCAAGAACGGCACCTATGGAGCGCTTCGCTGGTTTGCCGGCGTGCTTAAGGTTGACGATGCTCCCGGCCTGGATGTGCCCGGCCTTGATTTCTGTGCCATTGCCCAGGGCTATGGTGTGAAAGCCATACATACCGATAACCGAGAGACCTTCCGGCGCGCATTAACGGAAGCACTGGCTGGCAACGAACCTGTACTGCTCGAGGTACCTACCGTGACTATCGAGCCGTAACCGCGGGTATAGCTATCCGATCGGACACCTATACCCCTGCGCTGCGACACCCACAACAAAAACAAAAGAGGTGGATATGCAACAGACATCAGTTGCCGAAGTCATTGGCAAAGCACGCTTGAACCGCACACACTTTACGATTTTGTGCTGGGGCTGTTTCATCATGTTGTTTGATGGCTATGACATGGTGATTTATGGATCGGTAGTCCCGCGATTGATGCAGGAGTGGTCCTTAACGCCTGTACAAGCCGGTACGCTGGGCAGCTGCGCCCTGTTCGGCATGATGTTTGGTGGAATGCTGCTTGCCCCACTGGCCGATAGGCTGGGTCGGCGAAAGCTGATCATTTCCTGCACATTGTTGGCCAGTGCTGCAGCCTTCACGACAGGCCATGCCACGACACCGTGGATGCTAGGCACCTGCCGTTTTGTCACTGGGCTTGCCTTGGGCGCGCTAGTACCTAGCTCGATCAACCTGATCAGTGAGTTTGCGCCTGCCTCACGGCGCAGTACGGCTGTTACCGTCATGTCAAGCTTTTATTCCGTGGGTGCAGTACTGTCAGCCTTGATTGCTATCGTCCTTATTCCCCGCTGGGGCTGGCAATCGGTGTTTTACGTGGCGGTCCTTCCTGTTCTGGCCATTCCATTGATGCTGCGTTATCTGCCGGAGTCCGTAGCGTTCCTGGCGCTTAAAAATCGTCGTGATGAACTGGACGGGCTACTGCGAAAACTCGATCCAACTTACCAGCCCGGGATGCCACTGAATCTGAATACTCCAACCGCAGCCCAGCAGCGTGCTCGGTTACCGCAATTATTCGAGGGGCGTCAGGCGCTATGCACGCTGCTGTTATGGGTAGGCTTCGCAATGTGCATGCTGATGAGCTATGGACTTAATACTTGGCTGCCCAAGCTGATGGTGGCTGCAGGGTACCCGCTGGGGTCAAGCCTATCTTTTCTGGTAACCCTGAATATAGGGGCCACGCTTGGTGCACTATTTGGCGGCTGGCTGGCCGACCGTTGGGGTGCACGTGGCACACTCTGCCTATTTTTTGCCCTGGCTGCGGTCTCTTTGGCTTTACTTGGTTTGAAACCCGGCCCCATCTTACTCAACGCGCTTCTTCTTGTTGCAGGCGCAACCACTATTGGTGGTCTAGCGGTCATTCACGCCTTCGCTGCTTTACTGTACCCCACCCATATTCGCTCGACGGGCGTCGGCTGGGCGGCGGGAGTTGGTCGTCTGGGAGCCATTGCCGGCCCGCTGTTAGGGGGCAGCCTGTTCGCCTTGAACCTACCATTCCAGCAGAATTTTCTGGCATTTGCATTGCCAGGACTAATAGGGGCTATAGCTATTGGCTGCATTCACGGTCAGTCCCACAACCCTTACTCTGCAAACAAGCAGGCTCGCCCTACCGTAAAAAAACTCGTTTGAACGAAAGGAAACCGGAATGACCGATTCTACACCGAATGCCTTTACCGACTTTCATCTGCAGCCCCTTGGTGGGCAATGGCGCAAGGGTCGCGCAGACAAAACGCTAACGGTCAGTGATCCGTTCAACGGCGAAACTCTAGTCAACATTCCCCAGGCGAACCGGGATGATCTTGACGAGGCCTATCAAAAAGCAGCACAGGCACAACAGGAATGGGCCGCCCAAGGACCTTCTGTACGCGCAGCCGTTCTGCTCAAGGTGGTCGAGATTTTCGATCGCCGCCGCGAAGAGATTATCGACTGGATCATTCGGGAATCCGGCAGCACTCGCTTGAAGGCTCAGATTGAGTGGAGCTCAGCACGCAGTATTACCCTGGAAGCGGCTTCATTCCCCAAACGTGTACACGGACGTATCGTCGAGTCTGACGTGCCAGGCAAGGAAAGCCGCGTTTATCGCTCGCCTATTGGCGTCATCGGTGTGATAAGCCCATGGAATTTTCCGCTCCATCTGACTCAACGCAGCCTGGCACCTGCATTGGCGCTAGGCAATGCCGTGGTGATCAAACCGGCCAGCGATACGCCGATCTGCGGAGGCCTGTTGCTGGCTCGTATTTTCGAGGAAGCCGGCCTTCCCTCTGGTGTCCTCAGTGTTGTTGTAGGGGCTGGTAGTGAGATTGGTGACGCTTTTGTTGAACATCCGATTCCAGGGCTCATCACCTTTACAGGCTCCACACCCGTTGGCCAGAACATTGCGCGTCTAGCGGGAGGAGGCAAGTATCTCAAACATGTTGCCTTAGAACTGGGCGGGAACAGCCCCTTCGTCGTTATGGCAGACGCAGACCTGAATCAGGCCGTTAATGCAGCAGTCATGGGTAAATTTTTACATCAAGGTCAGATCTGCATGGCGGTCAACCGCATTATCGTTGAGGAAGATGTCTATGATGACTTTGCTGCACGTTTTGTAGAGCGCGTCAGACAACTCAAGGTAGGCGACCCTTCACGTGCAGAAACGGTCATTGGTCCGATTATCAACAAGCGCCAGTTGGAAGGGCTTCAACAGAAAGTCGAACAGGCCCGCCAGGAAGGTGCCAAAGTGCTGCTTGAGGGCAATGTCGATGGACAGCTTTTGTCACCTTATGTGTTTGGCGAAGTGACACGCGACATGGATATTGCACGCAACGAAATTTTCGGCCCGCTCGTTGGACTTCTACGTGCCCGAGACGAAGCCCATGCCCTTGAGTTGGCAAACGACAGCGAATTCGGCCTTTCCAGCGCCGTCTTCAGCGGCAATACAGATCGAGCTGTACGGTTTGCCAGGCAAATCAAGGCTGGCATGACGCATGTGAATGATATCTCCGTCAGTGATGAGACCAATGCGCCCTTTGGAGGTGAAAAGAACTCTGGGATTGGTCGGTTCAATGGCGATTGGGCGATTGACGAATTCACGACTGACCATTGGATCACCGTCCAGCACGTCCCGCGTCACTATCCCTTCTGATCAGTAGGCCGGTCATGCCACCATGACCGGCCTCTTTCAATATCAAAACTTTTTGATGCTTCTCTTGCAGCTGGTCTCGGCGGCCACTAGACTGCGCACCCATGAACCATTTGCGCGTGCCTACATTTCGCCATGATGACTGCGACGAGCTGGCCGCGCTGTGCAAGGCGGGCGGTGATCCGCTGCGCCTGAATGTGTTACGTGCCTTGGCAAACGATTCGTTTGGTGTACTGGAGCTGGCTCATATCTTCGATACTGGGCAATCCGGGATGAGCCATCACCTGAAGGTACTGTCACAGGCGCGACTGGTGGCAACACGCCGGGAAGGCAACGCGATCTTTTACCGTCGCGCCCTGCCCCGGCTGGACACTCTGGGTGGCGCGCTCCACGCAGCGCTGCTGGCAGAGGTGGACGGGTTGCAGTTGCCAGCTGAAGCGCAGGCACGTATTGAGGCGGTACATGCTCAGCGGGCCGAGGCGAGCCGGGATTTTTTCGCCAGGATGGCGGACAAGTTTCAGGCGCAGCAGGATTTGATTGCCGGATTGCCTCAGTATCAGGAGAGCCTTCTGGCCCTGCTGGACACGATGGCTTTTTCGCCAGAGGCAACAGCGATCGAGATCGGGCCTGGAGATGGAGGGTTTCTGCCCGAACTGGCAAGACGCTTCACGTCGGTCACGGCGATTGATAACAGCCCAGCCATGCTGGAGCTGGCATGTCAGCGATGTGAGCGCGAGCAATTAAACAATGTATCGCTGGTATTGGCCGATGCCTTGGACAATGCCTTACTGAGCGCCGATTGCGTGGTCTTGAACATGGTGCTGCATCATTTTGCGGCACCCGCTGAAGCCATGAAATATCTGGCGGACTGGGTCCGTCCCGGTGGCAGTTTATTGATTACAGAGTTGTGCAGCCACGACCAGAGTTGGGCCCGGACGGCCTGCGGCGATCTCTGGCTCGGGTTCGATCAGGAGGAATTGGCCCGTTGGGCCGTTGCCGCAGGGCTTGTGCCAGGCGAAAGCCTCTATATAGGTTTACGCAATGGCTTCCAGATCCAGATCAGGCATTTCGCCCGTCCTGGTTCGTAGACGATGCATAGGGTTGGCAGCTTGTCTGTCCAATCCGCAAGAGTGACTGTTTTAGACATGGCCTTCGGGCCGCCTCACCCACCGGTATATAGGAACCGTTAGATGAGCGAATACTCCCTGTTTACCTCCGAGTCCGTGTCTGAAGGACATCCGGATAAAATCGCCGACCAGATCTCCGATGCGGTGCTCGACGCCATCATCGCAGAAGACAAACACGCCCGTGTAGCCTGTGAAACGCTGGTCAAGACCGGTGTGGCCATTGTTGCCGGTGAAGTGACCACCTCCGCCTGGGTAGACCTTGAGCAGCTGGTTCGCGATGTCATCGTCGATATCGGTTACAACAGCTCCGATGTCGGTTTTGATGGCGCTACCTGCGGTATTGTCAACATTATCGGCAAGCAGTCCGTGGACATTGCCCAAGGCGTTGACCGCAGCAAGCCGGAAGACCAGGGTGCAGGTGATCAGGGCCTGATGTTCGGTTATGCCTGTAACGAAACCGACGTGCTGATGCCTGCTCCGATCCGCTTCTCCCACGCACTGGTCGAGCGCCAGGCCGAAGCTCGCAAGTCAGGCCTGCTACCTTGGCTGCGTCCGGATGCCAAGTCCCAGGTGACCTGCCGTTACGATGGCAACAAGGTTGTAGGTATCGACGCAATCGTCCTGTCTACCCAGCACAACCCCGAGGTCAAGCACACCGACCTGCAGGAAGCTGTGATGGAGCTGATCATCAAGCACGTCATTCCGGCTGAACTGCTGCACAAGGACACCAAGTTTCACATCAACCCGACTGGCCAGTTCATCATTGGCGGCCCGGTGGGTGACTGTGGCCTGACCGGCCGCAAGATCATTGTGGACACCTACGGCGGCATGGCCCGTCATGGCGGCGGCGCGTTCTCCGGCAAGGACCCGTCCAAGGTTGACCGTTCCGCAGCATACGCGGGTCGTTATGTTGCCAAGAACATCGTGGCCGCCGGCCTGGCTGACCGCTGCGAGATTCAGGTGTCCTACGCCATTGGCGTGGCTCAACCGACGTCCATCTCGATCAACACCTTTGGCACTGGCAAGGTGAGCGACGAGAAGATCATTCAGCTGGTTCGCGAGCATTTCGACCTGCGTCCCTACGCAATCACCAAAATGCTTGATCTGCTGCACCCGATGTATCGTGCTACAGCGGCTTACGGCCACTTCGGCCGTACTCCCTATGAGATGACTGTAGGTGAAGATACCTTCACTGCATTCACCTGGGAGAAGACAGACAAGGCTGAAGCGCTGCGCGCGGCGGCTGGCCTGTAAGGCTACAACCGACAAGAGAAACCCCACCTGGTGTGGGGTTTCTCTTGTGCCTATTCGAGGCCGGACATCATCTGGATTGCACGGCGTAGATCATCGTTCGTACAGTCAGAACAGGCACCTTTGGGCGGCATGGCGTTTACACCTTTGATGGCGTTGCGCAGCAGGCCATCCATTCCCCCTTTCTGGCTCGCCAGAACCTCCCAGCTGGCTTTGTCACCTATTTTGGGCGCTCCCAGGAGCCCACTGGCGTGGCAACTTCTGCAACTGCGGTCGATGACCTGAGCGGGATCTTTTCCGGCAGGCTTTTGCTCATGGCTTCCCTTACCGGACTCTGCAAGGCAGTCCTGTCCTTGAATACAAACCTTGCCCACCGGCGCCAGCCGCTTCTCCAGGGCGTCTCTGTCTACCTGTTCGGCCTGTGCAGAGAACGTCCAGATCAACAGCATAAAGGCATATACCAGGATGTCTCGGGCGTTCATACCCAGTCTTTTAAGCACTGCTAGAAGTTGGCCGGAGTCGTGGCGCTGATCAAACGCGCCGGCTCATCGAATGGATTACGGAAGCGATGCGGGCGGCTGCTTTCAAAATAATAACTATCGCCTGATTCCAGCAGGTAGGTTTCCCCACCAACCGTAAGCTCCAGACGGCCTTCAATCAGCAGTCCTGCTTCCTCCCCCTCATGAGCCAGCATATCCATGCCAGTGTCGGAGCCTGGCGGGTAGGTCTCGTCGAGAAAGGCAATGGCGCGGCTGGGATGTGCCTTGCCGATCAACCGCATACTGACGGTATTGGCGCCACTGGAAATGTCGATCAGCTCGCTGGCCTTGTATACCACTTGAGTAGCGGACTCGTCCGCCAGATCCATGGAAAAGAACTCCACCAGGGACATGGGAATGCCGCTCAGGACTTTTTTCAACGAGCTGATGGAAGGACTGACACTGTTCTTCTCGATCATCGAGATGGTGCTGTTCGTCACACCGGCCCGCTTGGCGAGTTCACGTTGTGAGAGACCTTTGAGTTTGCGAATGGTTTGTAGACGAGCACCGACGTCCAAGGGGGGTGTCCTCCTTCTCATGACAGACAGGCAGAGGTGAACGGCAGGCGCCGCAGAGCGCCGGGCGCGCCGTATCATGGCAACAGCGTTCAGTATTTACAACAGAACGATGGAAAATCCTGCGCAACCCGACGAGCGCGGTGCTTTAACGGTTATTCACCCATGTATTGGCGTGGAACCCGTTTCAGGTTGCAAAACAGCTGATAGGGGATCGAGCCACAGAGACCGGCCAGCTGACTGGCGGATACTTGCCTACCCCAAAGCTCTACCTGACTTCCCACCCCCGCCTGCGGCAGGTCCGTGAGATCAACCGTCAGCATGTCCATCGATACGCGACCGACAAGACGAGAGGCGTGGCCATCAATCATGACAGGAGCGCCATCAGGCGCATGACGTGGATAACCATCCGCGTAGCCCATGGCGACTACACCAATACGGGAGGGCTGGCGGGTAACAAAGCGTGCGCCATACCCAACCGGCTCACCAGGCGGTAGCTCACGCACACTGATGATCCGCGACTCCAGTGTCATGACCGGCTGCAGCTGATCGGCCACAGGCTGTTCGGTTTCAAACGGCGTAGCACCGTACAGCATGATGCCAGGGCGAACCCAGTCACTGGGCACTTCTGGCCAACCGAGCACGGCAGGCGAGTTCCGCAGACTGGTTGCGCCTTCCAGGCCGGCCGTAGCCCGCTGAAAGGTCTTGAGCTGACCGATAGTGGCTGAGCAATCCAGCTCATCGGCACGGGCGAAGTGCGTCATTTTCACAACCTCGTCAACCTTGCCTGTCGCCTTGATCCGCTTATAGGCTGCTGCGTAATCCTCAGGAAAGAACCCTACCCGGTGCATGCCGGAGTCCAGCTTCAGCCAGACACGGATAAGCCCTGATAGAGCGGTACGTTCAAGCGCCTCGATTTGCCAGGGCGAATGGATGACGCACCACAGATTGTGGCGAGCGATCAATTCCAGCTCGCTGGCTTCGAAAAATCCTTCCAGCAGAAGTATCGGTGCCTTGATACCGGCTTCGCGCAGCTCCAACGCTTCTTCGATACAGGCAACCGCGAAACCATCCGCCTCATTCATCAGTGCCTGCGCACATCGAACAGCACCATGTCCGTAGGCATCCGCCTTGACAACAGCCAGCGCCCTTGCCCCGCTACTGAGTTCACGAGCAAGCCGATAGTTCTGGCGTAAGGCGTTAAGGTCGATCAAGGCACGGGCGGGGCGCATGGTTATCTCTCAGAAAACAGGCGGGTAATGAAAAGACAGGACGTATAAAAAACCCGGCAGGCGCCGGGCTCTTTGGTTCTTTATTTACGGTAGCGCAGCCACCACGCTCATTTCGACCAGAATTTCCGGTTCACAGAGTTTGGCTTCCACAGTTGCCCGGGCAGGCGCTACACCTTCAGGCAGCCATTCGTCCCAGACACTGTTCATGCCGGCAAAGTGGGCGTCGATATCTTTCAGATAAACCGTAACGGACAGAATATGGTGGGTATCCGTACCGGCTTCCTTGAGTAGACGCTCGATGTTGGCCAAGGTCTCACGAGTTTGTTGTTCCACACCGGAGTTCAGGTCTTCACCGACCTGACCGGCCAGATAAACAGTACCGTTATGAACAACGATTTCACTCATGCGGCGATTAGTGTGCAGGCGCTGGATGGCCATTCTTACGGGTCTCCTTGGAGTCGCTGTAGCGAGAAATATCAAGGCCTTCGGCGCTGATCTGTGGACGTTTCCTACCGATGACATCGGCCAGGAAACGTCCGGAGCCGCAGGCCATGGTCCAGCCCAGTGTACCGTGACCGGTGTTCAGAAACAGGTTGCGATAACGGGTAGCGCCTACGATCGGAGTACCATCCGGTGTGGTGGGCCGTAGTCCAGTCCAGAAAGTTGCCGCCTGCAGATCCCCTCCCTGCGGGTACAGGTCGTTTACGATCATCTCCAGGGTCTCGCGGCGGCGGGGGTTAAGCGAAAGGTCATAACCCGATATTTCCGCCATGCCACCTACACGGATACGGTTATCGAAACGCGTCAGCGCCACTTTGTAGGTTTCATCCAGAATCGTGGACTTAGGGGCCATATCGCCATTGGTGATCGGCACGGTAAGCGAATACCCCTTGAGCGGGTATACCGGTGCCTTGATGCCAATGGGTGCCAACAGCTGAGGTGAGTAGCTACCCAATGCCAGGACATAGTGATCGGCTGTTACCAGCTGACCGTCAATCCAGACGCCATTGAGACGATCTCCTACCGCTTCGAGCCGTTCGATCTTCTGACCAAAGCGGAATTCCACACCCAACTGACGCGCCAGCTCGGCGAGGCGATTGGTAAAGAGGAAGCAGTCACCTGTCTGGTCATTCGGCAACCGCAGCGCACCAGCCAGCTTGTCCTTGACATGGGCGAGCGCAGGCTCGGCGCGGGCGATACCGTCGCGATCCAGCAACTCATAGGGTACGCCGGAACGTTCCAGCACAGCGATATCCTTGGCAGCGGCATCGACCTGCTGCTGCGTTCGGAATACCTGAGTCGTCCCTAACTGGCGTCCTTCGTAGGCAATACCCGTTTCGGCACGCAGCTCATCCAGACAGTCGCGACTGTACTCGGACAACCGCACCATGCGCTCCTTGTTGATCGCATAGCGCTCGGCCGTGCAGTTGCGCAGCATCTGAGCCATCCAGAGGTACTGATGAATATCGCCGGTCGGCCTGATTGCCAGAGGCGCATGCTGAGTCACCAGCCATTTGATGGCCTTGAGGGGCACGCCAGGAGCCGCCCACGGCGAGGCATAGCCAGGAGATACCTGACCTGCGTTGGCAAAGCTGGTTTCCAGCGCAGGGCCTTCCTGGCGGTCCACCACCACCACTTCAAAACCGGCCCGCGCCAGGTAATAGGCACTGACGGTACCGATTACACCACTGCCAAGCACCAGTACTCGCATAACTGTGTCTCCTCGCCGCGAAGAATCGCCTACGTTTCATAAAATCTGAGGCAGATATGAAAAGTATAAAAAGCCTTAAGCAGTGGTATTCACTAAATGAAAGGCTATATTTGGTGTAATTCTTCGGTTAAGACACTATTTTTGGAGACGCCTAGGTATGCGAACCCAGCACCAAGCGAGACGCGAGCTCGACAAGATCGATCGTAACATCCTGCGTATCCTGCAGGAGGACGGCCGCATCTCGTTCACCGAGCTGGGCGAGCGAGTCGGCCTGTCCACGACACCCTGCACGGAGCGGGTACGCCGGCTGGAGCGGGAAGGCGTGATACTGGGCTACTCGGCGCGCCTGAATCCGCAGCATCTCAAGGCCAGCCTGCTGGTCTTCGTCGAGATCAGTCTAGATTATAAATCGGGTGATATCTTTGAGGAGTTCCGCCGCTCCGTCCTGAAGCTGCCTCACGTTCTAGAGTGTCATCTGGTTTCCGGCGCATTCGACTATCTGGTCAAGGCGCGCATTTCAGAGATGGCGTCCTATCGTAAGCTTTTGGGTGACATCCTGCTCAAACTGCCCCATGTGCGGGAGTCGAAGAGCTATATCGTGATGGAAGAGGTCAAGGAGTCCCTGACGCTTCCCGTACCGGACTGAGCCAGGTCTGCACTTCCCTGGCTTGGCGCAGGCGCCTACAAACGTTTATTGTCCGACCTCAACGCTTCGCCAGGATTGTCTTTCATGGATGCAACGACCCATTCATCCACTGACCCACACGCACATGCTTCGTCTTACTACGCGGCAACGGTTAACCGAGCGCTGCAGTTCGCCCCGATCAAGGGTGAGATTCGGGCAGATGTCTGCGTAGTAGGTGGCGGGTTCTCCGGGCTCAATACGGCTATTGAGCTAGCAGAACGTGGGTATTCGGTTGTGCTGCTAGAGGCCCACCGGATCGGCTGGGGTGCTAGCGGGCGTAACGGCGGACAGCTGATCCGAGGCGTTGGCCATGATGTCGAGCAGTTTCGCCCAGTCGTTGGGGATGAGGGCGTACAGGCATTCAAGCAGATGGGGTTTGAAGCGGTAAACCTGGTACGCCAACGTATCGAGCGCTACGGCATCGAATGCGACCTTACCTGGGGTTACTGCGACCTGGCCCTGAAACCGCGTCACCTGGAAGACTTCAAGGCCGAACTGGAGGAGTTGCATCAACTAGGCTATCCCCATGCGGTTCAGCTCGTTGCGCGCGACAGAATCCGCTCCGTAGTGGGTTCGGAGCGCTACCTGGGTGCGCTCATAGACTCCGGCTCCGGTCACCTGCACCCGTTGAACCTTGCCTTGGGCGAGGCAGCCGCCGCCCAGTCACTGGGGGTGCGTCTGTATGAGCAATCTGCGGTCACTCACATCGAGTATGGGTCGGAAGTATGCGTTCATACTGCGCGAGGTCAGGTGCGAGCCGAAACGCTGGTCCTCTGTTGCAACGCCTATCTCAAGGATCTGGAACCGGCTCTCTCCGGGAAGGTGCTTCCGGCAGGCAGCTACATCATTGCAACTGAGCCACTTCCCGAAGCGTTGGCCGAGGAAATCCTGCCCCATAATCGAGCCGCGTGCGATCAGCAGATTACTGTCGATTATTTTCGACTCTCACGTGATCGCCGATTGTTGTTCGGAGGCGCCTGCCACTATTCAGGCCGTGACCCGAAAGACATAGCAGGCTACATGCGCCCCAAAATGCTGAAGGTGTTTCCTCAACTCGATCGGGTCACCATCGATTTTCAGTGGGGCGGCATGATTGGAATCGGGGCCAACCGACTTCCACAAATCGGCCGTCTCAAGGATCATCCCAACGTTTTTTATGCCCAGGCTTATGCCGGCCATGGGCTGAACGCCACGCACCTGGCAGGCCATTTGCTCGCGGAAGCCATTGCTGCCCAGTCGAAAGGGTTCGACCTGTTCAACAGCGTTCCTCACGCCACGTTTCCAGGAGGGCAACGCTTCCGCTCTCCTCTGCTTGCCTTGGGTATGCTCTGGTATCGCCTGAAAGATGCCTTCCACTAAAAAGCCGCGGCAGTTACCCGGCGCGGCTTTTTGAACACAAAGCGTTTACAGACCAGTGTTCAGGCTGGTTGCTTCGTCTGCGCCAATGTGGATGTTCATGCATTGAACCGCTGCGCCTGCAGCCCCTTTGCCTAGATTATCCAGACGAGCCACCAGGGTCAGACGCTCCTCATTTCCGAACACGAACAGGTCGGCGCGGTTGGTATCGTTGCAGCCCTGTACATCGAAGAATCCCTCGCCAAGATTGCCGGCATCCTCAACCGGCATGACGCGAATGAACTGCTCGCCCGCGTAATGCCTGGCGTATGCCGCCTGGATCGCCTCGGCATTGGCGCCTTGGGCCAGGTGCTTGACATGCAGAGGAATCGTCACGGCAAGCCCCTTCAGGAAACTGCCCACAATTGGACTGAATACGGGCGCCTCATCAATACGACTCTGCACCTGCATCTCAGGGAGGTGCTTATGCCCCTGGGTCATGCCGTATGGCCGTGGACTGGCCAGCTTGGGCTCATTCCCAGCCTCGTAATCGGCAATCATCTTCTTGCCACCACCGCTGTACCCCGTGAGGGAAAAAGCCGACAGTGGATAATCAGGCGGTAGAAGACCAGCCTCCACCAGAGGGCGAACCAGCAGGATAAATGCCGTGGCGTGGCAGCCGGGATTGGCAATGCGCTTGCTGGTACGGATTTTTTCACGCTGTCCAGCGGCCAGCTCAGGCAGGCCATAGGTCCAGCTGCTATCGGTACGAAACGCCGTGCTTGCATCGATGATGCAGGTGTTGGGGTTATCTACCAGCGCCACGGCTTCGCGAGACGCAGCATCGGGCAGACACAGAAAGGCTACATCCGCTGCGTTGAGGAAACGAGCACGCTCGGCTGGATCCTTACGCTTGTCATCGGCGATACGTAGCAGCTCGATGTCATCGCGGCCGGACAGATAATCGAGCAGACGCAACCCTGTGGTGCCTTCCTGCCCGTCAACGAATACTTTGAACGTCATGACTTGCCCTCATGCAAAACGCGCCGGCCAGGCGTTGTATGAAACGGACCTAACAGCCGCAATGGAACATGCATTGTAGCCAGACCCTACTGTTTGACGCAGCCCTATTGCCAAACAGTTATCGGCCTGATGATCGGATCAGCACGCTTCATTGCCCTGCCGGGTGAGCTTTTTACCGGTACAGCAGGCTGCGTCACGAGGCTGTACCTCCTTCATTTCAACATGTTGTGTCTGGAGAACACTGGTGGTTGAAGCCACAGTAAAATGCCGTCCTGAACCTGGATATTGCCATGCGAGATCTATCTGCGCTGCCTTCTCTCAGATCAATCCATTTGTCTGTTCATGGTTGTCATTGGCTGGCACGCTGTGCCCTGGGTGTATTACGCGCCGTCTACTGTATGCTGCAGAAATGGCAGCAGAACGCCAAAACGCGAAGACAGCTGGCTTTTTTGAACGACCGTGAACTAGCGGACATCGGTCTGACCAAAACTGAGCAACAATGCGAGCTGAACAAGCCGTTCTGGCGCTAGTCTTGTAAGGACGGTACATACCGCGCCTTATTGTTCAGGAGAGATTCATGACCCGTTTGCACCTGCTGGGCGCTGCTGCCCTGCTCAGCCTGTCTACTGCTGCGTCAGCATCCAGTTTCTTTGTGACCACCGACATGATCGTCGACGCCATTGATGCGACGTCCGACGCCACATCCGGTATCACCCATTCCATTCGTGACGACAAGATCGTCCTGGCTGCACGTGACGATGCCGCCAGTTTTGTGGCTACCGAAGGCGGCATTCGCGGCGTACGCCTGGAAGCGGCCCTGGATCGTATCCGTGCCCTGCAACCGCAGCTCGAGGCAAGCGACGCTCAGCTGGCCCAGGCCATTCTCACGTTGTAAGTCCATCGGAACGGCACCGCTGGTGTCAGCGGTGCCGTTCCGTTAGCCT
Source organism: Pseudomonas sp. HPB0071 (assembly GCF_000478505.2). NCBI lineage: Bacteria > Pseudomonadati > Pseudomonadota > Gammaproteobacteria > Pseudomonadales > Pseudomonadaceae > Pseudomonas > Pseudomonas sp. HPB0071. Next base: position 1,669,126 of record NZ_KI517367.1, read on the forward strand.
TGGCCTGTAGTTTTTCTTGAAAGAGTTACCCTACCTGCCTATGCGCCTGCGTTATCTGTTCATTCTAGGCATTGCCGTTACGACCATGCCCGCCTTCGCGTTCGATCCCACTACAGGATTTATTGTTCGCAGCCTCTATGTCACCAGCAAGGTGACGTCCGCTCCGTTCGATAACAAAGTAGTACGTGATGCACGTGACGATGCGGCATTATTTGTTGCCAGCGGCGGGGCTCAGCGTAGCGTTGAGCTTGAATCCGCCTTACGTTGGCTGCGTTCACATAATCCAACGCTGACCGCCAGCGATGAGGAACTGGCTGAGGCCATCCTCGCTCAATAAGCTGCTTTACCGTTCCGTTCAGGAGATTTTCCATGCGTCGTTCCTTATTTCTTGCAGCCGCGCTAGTTTTGGGTACGTCCAGCGCCGCGCACGCTCATACCGTTGTGGCGACCAGCAACATCATCGTGCGTGCGCTGGATCGCAGTATCGATTTCACTTCCGATACCACGACCTCCATCCGTGACATGAAAGTGGTGCAGGAAGCCCGTGGCGATGCGGCCAGCTTCGTTGCATCCGATGGAGACATCCGAGGCGCTCAATTGGAAGCGGCCTTCATGACCCTGCGTGAGCGTCTGCCGGAAGCACGCCAGGCCAGTGATACCGAACTTGCCCAGGCGATCCTTGCACTGTGAAACCTGCCCTTCGCCGAGCGCTCCTGGGAAAGCTCGGCCGCCTCGCCAGACCAAGCCTTCTCTGCACCGCGTTTATCGCCTGGCTAGGGGCCGGTAACGCTCACGCGGCGTTGAACCTGCATCTGGACGATCACTCATTGTCGCCAGAGCAGGCCCAGGCCACCCAGCAGTTACTCAACGAGGCACTAGGCAAGCTGCCTCCCCGCTTCAAGCAAGCATTAGATGAGGATATCTCCGTCCGCTGGAGCCAGGACCTTGAGCCGCAGGCATACGGTCGTGCAGACCGTCGTACCCTGCTGCTCAATGAGCGCCTGCTACCGGCATTGACTGACGGCAGCGATGCTCATATTCAAACCGGTCGCCCCCATGGCACCCAGCGAGAAGAAATGCTGGCGACCGTTCTGCATGAGCTTACTCATTTTTATGACCGGGAGCGGGCCTGGACTCCAGCTGAGCGCAAGGAAATAATCGCCTGTAGCACCCTGGCCTCCTCGACCAAATCTGCTGACCTTCCTATCCATTGCCAGGGTCAGGCCGGTCGCCGCTATACCTTGTCCGATGATCCCCGCCTGCTGGATCTGGCTGGCTGGCAGGTCAAGGTCAAAAAGCATGGCGCTCGCGAGAGTCGCAACAACTTCATTGCACGCAGCCCCGATATCTACGAGGTAACCAACCCTCGTGAGTTCGTAGCAGTGAACATGGAGTACTTCCTGCTGGATCCCAGCTACGCTTGCCGTCGCCCGGCCCTGGCGCGCTATTTCACCGAGCACTTTGGTTGGTCTCCCCCTCATGATACCTGCTCCAGCAAACTACCCTATCTGAACGCGGGCAGTGACTTTGGCAAGACCCCGCTAGGCTGGCTTGATCCTGAGCGCGTCTACGAGGTGGACTATCTGTTCGCCGAGGGTAACGAGCATGTCATGAGCCGCTGGGGACACAGCATGCTGCGTCTCGTCGTGTGCGCCCCCGGACGTCCGCGTGGCCCCGACTGTCGCCTGGACTTGCAGGAGCATCTTGTGCTGTCGTTCCGGGCCTTCGTCAACGATGTACAGATCTCCAATTGGGATGGCTTGACCGGTTCCTATCCTTCCCGGTTGTTCGTGCTTCCGCTGGCTCAGGTAGTCGAGGAATACACCAAGATCGAGCTGCGCGGCTTGCAATCCGTTCCGCTCAAACTCAGCCGTCAGGAAATCGCCGATCTCCTGGAGCGGACCGCTCAAACCCACTGGGGTTATGACGGGCATTATTACTTTGTCTCTAATAACTGTGCCGTCGAGACCTTCAAGCTCCTGCATGACAGCGTGCCGCGTCTGCAACAGACTCCGCTCGACAGCATTACGCCAATCGGCTTGCTGGACGCCCTGCGAATAGAGGGTGTCGCCGATACCTCCGTATTAAACGATCAACGTGAAGCCTTGCGCCTGGGTTATCGATTCGACTCCTTCCGGGACCGCTTCCAATCCATGTTCAAGGTTGCTCGTGATCGGCTTAACCTACCTCAGCAGAAAGTCGAAGACTGGCTTGAGCTGGAGCCACGGCAGCGCCGCGAATGGTTCGACCGAGCCGACCTGCGTGCCAGTGCCGCGTTGCTGTTATTGGAACAGGCGGCGCTCAGACGCGAGCTGCTCCGCGCCCAGAATGAGCTCAAGGATCGCTACCTGGGCCAGAATGGCGCTCAGGAGAAGGCTCGCTTCAGCAAGGCGGGCGAGGCATTACAACAACTGCTAGCCGATAGCGGTTATCTCAGCCGACCTTCGGAGCTTTTGGGAGCCGGTGGCTATGGGCTTCCACAGCCAGGCGAATGGGATAAATTGACGGCTGAAAGTCAACGACGCCAAACCCACCTGCTCAGCTTACGCGAAACCCTCAACACGGAAGTCCGCACGCTATTAGATAGCCAGATACAGCGAGGTCTTGACGACACCGAAGCCAACCTCAAACAGCTGGGTGATCACTTAAGAACCCTGCACAAGGCTTCGGGAGGACTGGAGCTGCCATGAGGCAGCTCCCTATTTTTCGCGTCATTCACAGGTACTGGGAACTGCTAATATTGTCCGTGCCTTGATCTATAACGATAAGAAACCAACTGGCTGCGCCCTTTGTGACTACCATCCTTCTTGCTCTCTGGCCGCTGTTCGCCCTCATCGTGGCGGGATATTGGATGCGCCAAAAAGGCTTTCCTGGCGACGCGTTCTGGCCCGCAGCGGACCGACTCAATTACTTCATTCTTTTTCCATCGCTTCTGTTCAACAATCTCGCTACAGCACCACTTGATGACCCCGCTCTGGCGCATCTGGCGCTGGCGGCCCTGACGGGGCTGGGTGCTTTATGGATTGCCCTGTTGCTTGCTAGACGTTTTTACCACTGGCCCGCCGAGCGATTCGGCGTCATTGCCCAGGGCACCCTGCGCTTCAATACCTACCTGGGGCTAGCAACCGTAGGCAGTCTGTTGGGCAAATCGGGCCTGGGACAGGCTGCGTTACTGCTGGCCCTGATGGTGCCTACCGTAAATGTCATGTCGGTTTGGGCACTGAAAGCCGAGCGCGGCGCTCGCTTGGGTGAGTTGTTATTACCCGTCCTACGCAATCCCCTTATTCTGGCCTGCGCAGCAGGCGCGTTGGTGAATCTGCTGGGATGGGGACTGCCCTTTGGCACGGATCGGCTACTGGGGCTTCTGGCAGCAACCAGCCTGCCTCTAGGACTTTTCTGCGTAGGCGCCGCCCTGAAACTTCAACAGATCGCCGGCGAATGGCGAGCCATTGGCACCATGACACTGTTCCGCCTGCTGGCATGCCCTCTCCTGGCAGGGTTGATCGCTTACCTTCTAGGCCTGCCACCTCATGAGAGGCTTCTGCTCGTTCTGTTTTTCTCGCTGCCTACCGCACCGACCGCTTATGCATTGACCCGCCAGCTGGGTGGGGACAGCGCGCTCATGGCAGGTGTGATCACATTGCAGACACTTGTGGCTGCGTTCACATTACCACTGGTGATTTCGCTGCTGGGGGGCAGCCTCCCGCAAGGTTCATGAAAGCTTGCCCGGTTAGGATCAATTATCCAAAGGGTTAATGGCCCACTTATGGCAATGCCATGACGTGCACCTGCGGTACTAACAAAAACAAAGGATTAACTCCATGATTCGCTTGTCCCCAGCAGTGGCCCCCGCCGCTCCATGCCTCTCCATACGCTACTCGTGAGCCCTGAATCGCGCTTCGGTCGTTTCTTCACCTTTCACGCGTAACCGTTGGAGTTTTCCATGCTGACATTCCTTGGCTTCGCCATGGTCGTGACCTTCATGTTCCTGATCATGACCAAGCGGCTCACCCCTCTCATTGCGCTTACTATGGTCCCGATTCTCTTTGCCGTACTGGCATGGGCGTTGGGTAATCACTTTGCCAGTCTTGGGCATATCCAGCTCAATTCGCTCGGTCCCATGATGCTGGATGGATTGCGCACACTGGCGCCTACTGGCGTGATGCTGCTGTTCGCCATCCTCTATTTCGCTATCATGATTGATACCGGCCTGTTCGATCCGGCAGTTCGCTGGATTCTGAAACTGGTAAAGGGCGACCCGCTCAAAGTTGCCATCGGTACGGTCTTCCTGACCCTGGTGGTATCGCTCGACGGTGACGGTTCGACGACTTACATGATCTGCGTGGCAGCCATGTTCCCGCTGTACAAGCGTCTGGGTATGAATCCGCTGATCATGACGTGCCTGATGCTGCTGTCCAGTGGCGTCATGAACCTTACGCCTTGGGGTGGCCCGACGGCACGCGCAGCCAGTGCGCTGCACGTAGACCCGGCAGATGTTTTTGTCCCGATGATTCCTGCCATGTTGGCCAGCATTGCCTGGCTGTTTGTCCTCGCCTATCTCTATGGACGCCGTGAACGGGCGCGCCTGGGCATTCTGGAAATCCATGAAAGCGAAGGTGCCAAGGTTACCGTTTCTCAGTGCGAAGAAGCCCGCCGTCCTCATCTGCGCTGGTTCAACGGCCTTCTGACCCTGGCCCTAATGGCAGCGCTGGTCAAAGGCATTCTACCCATGCCAGTGCTATTCATGATTGCCTTCGGCATCGCCATGACTATCAACTACCGCAATATCGATCTGCAAAAACAGCGTGTTGCCGCTCATGCGGAAAATGTTCTTGCGGTAGTTTCACTGATTTTCGCCGCCGGGATCTTCACAGGCATCCTATCAGGCACCGGCATGGTGGACGCTATGTCCAAAAGCCTTTTGGCCGTTATTCCGGAAGCGCTTGGCCCGTATATGGCCGTCATCACTGCGCTAGTAAGCATGCCGTTTACCTTTTTCATCTCCAACGATGCGTTCTACTTTGGCGTACTGCCCGTATTGGCCGAAGCAGCTGGTCACTACGGTATCGCTCCAGTGGAAATTGCCCGTGCGTCCATCGTAGGCCAACCGGTGCATCTCCTAAGCCCATTGGTACCTTCGACCTACCTGCTGGTGGGTTTGGCTAAAGTAGAGTTTGGCGATCATCAACGCTTTACTTTGAAGTGGGCAGTCGTGACATGTCTGGCTATGCTGGTAACAGCTTTGTTACTAGGTGTGTTTCCGCTGTTCAGTGGTGCCTGAACTAACGAAATTTTCACATTTACCTGATTAGTTTTGTCGGTTTGTTTTCGGTACTCGTCGTACCGACGTTAATGAAGAGGAATTGGAATGGAGTGGCTGACAAGCCCGGAAATCTGGGTGGCTTTCTTTACCCTGACGGCCCTAGAAATCGTATTGGGTATCGACAACATCATCATGATCTCGATCCTGGTGAGCCGTATGCCCAAGGCGATGCAACCACGCACACGTTTCTTCGGCCTGGCACTGGCCATGGTGACACGGATCCTGCTGTTGCTCTCGATCACTTGGGTGATGCGCCTGACGGCCGATCTGTTCCATGTGTTTGGCCAAGGCATCTCCGGGCGCGACCTCATTCTGTTCTTTGGTGGCCTGTTCCTCCTGTACAAGAGCAGTACCGAGATCTATCACGGCCTGGAAGGTGAAGAGGAAGAAAGCGACGAGCCCAAGGGCAAGGGCGGCAGCTTTATCTCTACCATCGTCCAGATCGCGATCATCGACATCGTGTTCTCGCTGGACTCGGTCATTACGGCAGTGGGTATGGTGCAACATGTACCAGTGATGGTTGCGGCGATCATTGTTGCAGTACTGGTGATGATGCTGGCAGCGGGTGGTATCAGCAGCTTCATCGACAAGCACCCTAGCCTGAAGATGCTCGCACTGTCCTTCCTGATCGTAGTAGGTACTGTGCTGATCGCTGAGAGTTTTGAGATTCACGTACCCAAGGGCTATGTCTACTTCGCCATGGCGTTCTCGCTGGCAGTGGAAGCCATCAATATCCGCATGCGTACCGCAGCCGCCCGCAAGAAGGCCCAGCAAGGGCATCCTGTGAAACTGCGTAAGAATACGCCGTAAGCCCTACGGCAGTGAAAGCCCCGGTTTACCGGGGCTTTTTTATGGCTTCCTTTCACCAGGCATAAAAAAGCCCACCCGCCTTTCAGCGAGTGGGCTTTTCAGTCGCGCGGTCGGGTTATTACACCTTGCTGCGCTCGTAACGCTTACGATCGTTTTCGTTGAGCAGCTTCTTGCGCAGACGAATCGACTTCGGGGTTACTTCAACCAACTCATCTTCAGCGATGAATTCCAGGGCCTGTTCAAGGGTGAACTTGATTGGCGGAACCAGGGCGATAACCTCGTCCTTGCCGGAAGCACGCATGTTATCGAGCTTCTTGCCCTTGGTGGGGTTCAGCACGAGGTCATTGTCACGGCTGTTGATACCGCACAGCTGGCCTTCATAGATTTCATCGCCAGGCGCGAGGAACAGCTTGCCGCGGCTCTGCAGAGTTTCCAGCGAGTACGTCAGTGCAGTACCGGTAGCCATGGACACCAGCACACCGTTCTGACGGTTAGTCACTTCGCCAGCCTTGATCGGACCATAGTGGCTGAAGGTCGAGGTAAGGATGCCAGTACCCGAGGTCAGAGTCAGGAAGTTGTTACGGAAGCCGATCAGACCACGTGCCGGAATGGTGTACTCCAGACGAACACGGCCTTTTCCGTCAGGGATCATGTTGCTCAGATCGCCCTTACGCAGCCCCATTTGCTCCATCACGGGACCCTGGTGCTGCTCTTCGATGTCGATGGTGACGTTCTCGTACGGCTCCTGCTTCTCGCCGTTTTCGTTCTCGATGATCACCACCTCTGGACGACCTACCGCCAGTTCGAAGCCTTCACGGCGCATGTTCTCGATCAATACGGACAGGTGCAGCTCACCACGGCCAGAGACCTTGAACTTCTCAGGAGATTCGCCCTGCTCAACACGCAGTGCCACGTTGTGCAGCAGCTCCTTGTCCAGACGGTCCTTGATGTTACGGCTGGTCACGAACTTGCCTTCTTTGCCAGCGAACGGCGAGTCATTGACCTGGAAGGTCATCGAAACGGTCGGCTGGTCAACGGTCAGCGGAGGCAGCGCCTCGACGGTCTGCTGGTCACACAGGGTATCGGAAATGAACAGCTCGTCCATGCCGCTGACGCAAACGATGTCACCGGCCTGCGCCTCAGGAACCTCGACACGCTGCAGACCGTGGTGACCCATGATCTTCAGAATGCGGCCGTTACGCTTCTTGCCATCGGCACCGATAGCGGTTACCGGAGTGTTGGCCTTGATGGTACCGCGTGCGATACGGCCAATGCCGATCACACCAAGGAAGCTGCTGTAGTCCAGCTGGGAGATCTGCATCTGGAACGGGCCGTTTACGTCGACCTGGGGAGCCGGTACGTGGTCAATGATGGCCTGGAACACGGCATCCATATTGTCGTCCATCTTCTCGTAGTCCATGCCGGCGATGCCGTTCAGGGCGCTGGCGTAGACGATCGGGAAATCCAGCTGCTCATCAGTGGCGCCCAGGTTGTCGAACAGGTCGAAGATCTGGTCGATAACCCAATCTGGACGCGCGCCCGGACGGTCGATCTTGTTCACGATCACGATCGGACGCAGGCCCGCCTTGAACGCCTTCTGGGTCACGAAACGGGTCTGAGGCATGGGGCCGTCTTGCGCGTCCACAACCAGCAGTACGGAGTCAACCATCGACATTACACGCTCTACTTCACCGCCGAAGTCAGCGTGACCGGGTGTATCCACGATGTTGATGTTATAGCCGTTCCACTTGATCGCCGTGTTCTTGGCCAGGATGGTAATACCACGCTCTCTTTCCTGGTCGTTGGAGTCCATGACGCGCTCGCCTTCGGCTTCCTTGCGGTCCAGCGTACCGGACAGCTTCAGCAGCTTGTCTACTAGCGTGGTCTTGCCATGGTCAACGTGGGCGATGATGGCGATATTACGAAGATTCTCGATCACTTTTTCAGTCTCGTTATCAAGTTGAGCCGGGCCGCAGCGGCTGATCACAGCAAGCCCGACACGACATTCAGCAAAATTCATTCAAGCCCAAAGGGCATTTAATCCAGAGAAACAAAGGCGCCAATGAGATCTGCGCCTACGAGCAGCCCGACAGGCCTGCCCTCAACCCCGGTCGGGAGGGCGATGGCGAATGCTGCCGCCAAACAGCCCGGGCTGTTTAGTCCGGGCGATAAACACGTACATTCGCATGCCCCTCATTGAGCAAATGATGAGCATGCAGGCGACTCATGACACCTTTGTCACAGTAGAGAAGGTACTGGCGACTCTCGTCCAGTTCCTTGAATCGATTGTTCAGTGCAAAGAATGGCATAGCCTGCACTTCGACACCGTCCACGGCCAGAGGATCATCCTCCTGACTATCTGGGTGACGAATGTCGAGCACGATCTGACCAGGCAGCGCCTGGCTGACTTCCTCAACCTTCAAATCCTTGCCAAGCTCGTCGATCACCTTGTCGACTGTCATCATCGTAGCGCGCTCAAGGGCTGCGTCCAGGATGGTCATGTCGAATTTGGTTTCTTCGTGCTCGATACGGTAGCCCTTGGCCTTGGTCGTCGGGTTCACCGAAATCACGCCGCAGTACTCCGGCATGTGCTTGGCAAATGCCGCCGTGCCGATCTGTTCGGCCGTGTCGATGATGTCCTGCTTGTGACTGGCCAGCAGTGGACGCAGCACCAGCGTATCGGTGACACGGTCGATTACGGCCAGGTTGGGCAGGGTCTGGCTGGAAACCTGCGAGATCGCCTCGCCCGTGACCAGCGCATCGATGTCCAGGCGCTCAGCCATGCGGCTGGCTGCGCGCAGCATCATGCGCTTGAGGATGACGCCCATCTGGCTGTCATCCACCTTGGTCAGGATCTCGCCGACCACCTCTTCGAACGGCACGCTGATAAACAGCACGCGCTGGGAACGGCCGAATTTCTCCCACAGATAATGGGCAACCTCCATAACGCCCAATTCATGAGCACGCCCACCCAGATTGAAGAAGCAGAAATGACTGACCAGGCCGCGACGCATCATTTGGTAGGCGGCAACGGTTGAGTCGTAACCACCGGACATGAGCACCAGCACCTGTTCGAGAGCACCCAGTGGATACCCTCCCAGACCGTCGTGCTGCCGATCAATCACGAACAGGCGGTCATGGCGGATCTCGATGCGTGCAAGCACCTCGGGATCCTTGAGGGAAATCCCCGCACCGCCACAGCGCTGGCGCAGTCCGCCCCCGACGTAGCGCTCTATGTCCATGGAGCTGAAATCATGTTTGCCGGCCCGCTTGCAGCGCAAGGAGAATACCTTGCCGCGAATGCGCTCACCGAAATGCTGGATGCATTTGTCGAGAATATCTTCGAAGTCGCCCAGCGGGTATTCATGGACCTCCAGGAAATGACCGATCCCTGGCGTGCAGGTCAGGCGCTCGATCATCTCGCGCAGAACCTTCGGCTCGGTCTGCTGTGTTTCGACTTCCAGGTTATCCCACTCACCCTCCACCGTCAGGTTCGGGTCCAGATCCCTCAAGACCACCCGGATATTCTTCGCCAGCTGGCGAATGAAACGCTTGCGCACCGGACGACTTTTGATAGTGATTTCCGGAAAGACTTTGACGATGAGCTTCATGAAATTTTAAAGAAGAGCGGAAACGACGAGAAAAGGTCGACAAGTATAGCTCAAACTGAAAGTTCTGACTTCCATTGGTCTAAATACATAAAAGCACCAATTTGGTGCTATAAAAAATATAAAGCACGCTTTTGGTGCTCAGTGGTCTATTCCAAAGGCACTATTAACGGCCAAGGCCTAGTGTTAGTGCGGCCCTGTCCATTACAGGGCACTGGCACGCTACTTGCTCCCTTGTGAGGCAGTAGCCCTTAGGCGAGGATAGGGCTCTTCTGAAAGCGCAACCGTTTTCAGAAGTGCCCTTGCTACGGGTACACCTGATCCTGGGAGTTACGCCAACCGCTCCCAGCCTCAATCCCTCTGGAGGAAAACATGTCGAAGGCGGTTCAACTGATCAAAGAAAACGACGTGAAGTGGATAGACCTGCGCTTCACGGACACCAAGGGAAAGCAGCAGCACGTTACTATGCCCGCTCGCGACGCCCTCGATGAAGACTTCTTCGAACACGGCAAAATGTTCGACGGCTCCTCCATTGCTGGCTGGAAAGGTATCGAAGCTTCCGACATGATCCTGATGCCGGACGACAGCACCGCCGTGCTGGATCCGTTCACTGAAGAGCCGACCGTGATCCTGGTCTGCGACATCATCGAACCGTCCACCATGCAGCCTTATGAGCGCGATCCCCGTGCTATTGCCAAGGCTGCCGAAGAGTATCTGAAGTCCACCGGTATCGGTGACACTGTATTCGTAGGTCCAGAGCCCGAGTTCTTCATCTTCGACGAAGTGAAGTTCAAGTCTGACATCTCCGGCTCCATGTTCAAGATCTTTTCCGAACAAGCATCCTGGAACACTGACGCTGATTTCGAAAGCGGCAACAAGGGTCACCGTCCGGGCGTCAAGGGCGGTTACTTCCCGGTTCCGCCGGTCGACCACGACCACGAAATCCGTACGGCCATGTGTAATGCGCTGGAAGAAATGGGTCTGGTTGTTGAAGTTCACCACCATGAAGTGGCGACTGCCGGCCAGAACGAGATCGGCGTGAAGTTCAACACGCTGGTAGCCAAGGCGGACGAAGTCCAGACGCTGAAGTACTGCGTACACAACGTCGCTGATGCCTACGGCAAGACCGTAACCTTCATGCCGAAGCCGCTGTATGGCGATAACGGCTCGGGCATGCACGTTCACATGTCTATCTCCAAGGAAGGCAAGAACACGTTCGCAGGCGAAGGCTATGCCGGCCTGTCCGATACTGCCCTGTACTTCATCGGCGGCATCATCAAGCATGGCAAGGCTCTGAATGGCTTTACCAACCCGTCCACCAACTCCTATAAGCGTCTGGTTCCCGGCTTTGAAGCACCGGTCATGTTGGCCTACTCGGCTCGCAACCGTTCCGCCTCGATCCGTATCCCCTACGTTTCCAGCCCGAAAGCCCGCCGTATCGAAGCGCGCTTCCCGGACCCGGCGGCCAACCCTTACCTGTGCTTCGCTGCACTGCTGATGGCGGGTCTGGATGGTATCCAGAACAAGATTCACCCTGGCGATGCTGCCGACAAGAACCTGTACGACCTGCCGCCAGAAGAGGCCAAGCAGATCCCGCAGGTATGTGGCAGCCTGAAGGAAGCACTGGAGTCCCTGGACGCTGACCGCGCGTTCCTGACCAAGGGTGGCGTCTTCACTGATGAGTTCATCGATACCTATATCGAGCTCAAGAGCGAAGAAGAGATCAAGGTTCGCACCTTCGTTCACCCGCTGGAATACGACCTGTACTACAGCGTCTAAGCCACCGGTTGTACAGCAGAGGCCTCCTTCGGGAGGCCTTTTGCTTATGGGCGCTTGTCATAAGGGCCTGTCAGTGCAACGCTTATGACTTACCTCTTTCTCTATGTGACGCCAGTGTCACCCTAGGAACAGATATGCGCCTGCTGTTCGCCAGCCTAGTGTTTGCCATGACCTTGCCTGTTCACGCCGAAATCTATCGCTCGGTAGGCCCGAACGGCCAAACAGTCTTCAGCGACCAGCCGCCAGCGAACGCGCCTGCCGAACGGGTCGAACTGCAGCGCCCCAACACCGTGAAAGCCGAGACGCCGGCGTCGACCGCGCCCTCTCCGTCCCCGCCCGACACGGGCGCAGCCACGAGTCAGCCCTATCAAACCCTGCGCCTGGATGCGCCTGACGATGAAGCGCTACGAGCGAACAATGGCACTTTTTCCATTAGCGCGACCATAACGCCTGCCCTATCGCCCGGCCATGAACTTCGCCTGCTGGTGGATGGGCAACCTTATGGTGAGCCGACCCGAGCACCTTTTTTTCATCTGACTAACATAGACCGTGGCACACACAGCCTGGCCATAGAGGTGGTCGAAGGTACACGTGTCGTACAACAGAGCGAGCCCGTTGAGATCACGGTGCAACGCATCAGCCTCAACAGTCCGAGTCGTTGATCCTTACCGATGCGCTTCATTTATCTGCTTGTACTACTCTTCCTGACGCAGCCGACCTTTGCAGCCGTGTACACCTACACCGATGCCGAAGGTAACCGCATCTTCACAGATAGCCCTCCAAAGGGCATCAAGGCCAACCCTGTTACGATTCAGCCTTCCAACAGCATGCCGTCGCCTGCTGCACCACGTACGATCAAGCTGTCACCCTCTAATCCGGATATTCGTAAACCGGTGCAGCCATCCGCCCCACCGCCACCGGCTCAGATCGCGTCCTACCAGATGCTGCGCATTCTTGTACCGGAGCCGGACGCTACGATTCGGAGCAATGCCGGTGAGCTGATCGTAACAGCCACCAGCGATCCAGAACTGATGCCTACTCATTTCTACCGGCTGATTCTGGATGGCCAACCCGCAGGAGCCCCTGGGCGCAGTCCGGTATTTCCACTTGAAAACCTGGATCGGGGCACGCATCAGATCGCGGTGGAGATCGTTACGGAAGGCGGCGTCGTGGTCGAGCGTACGCCTAGCCAACCTTTCCATATGAAGCGCATGTCGCTGTCTCAGCGGCGTCTGGCCAACCCCTGCAAGGACGGTGAGTGGGGTATTCGTCCCGAATGTCCGCTTTCTGAAAAACCCGAAGAAGAATAAAGCGCCAGCCCCTTATGCACCATATCAGTGCAATACTGTAGGTCGCACCAAAACGAGACATCCTGATTAGCTAGAAAACAGCTTAAGGCTACGTGCAGTGCACAGGTTATGGGCTTGCCCTAACACAGGGCAGCCTATTTACGTAGCTTGGTTTGTTTCTTGCATTTTCATGGGTCGTCACATCAAAGCTGATTCGCCATGCCTACGGAAATGATGCATCGTCTGCTGCTGGATAACCTTACGACGGCAGTCATTCTGCTCAACGCCGAGCTGCGCCTTGAGTACATGAATCCGGCAGCTGAAATGCTGTTGGCCGTCAGCGGTCAGCGTAGCCACGGTCAATTCATCAGTGAATTGTTCACCGAGTCGCCGGAAGCGCTCCAAGCCCTTCGTCAGGCAGTGGAGCACTCGCACCCGTTTACCAAGCGTGAAGCACTGCTGGTGTCCACTACAGGCAACAACCTGACGGTGGATTATGCTGTTACGCCTGTGCTCAGCCCTTCTACGACCTACCTGTTGCTGGAAGTGCATCCCAGGGATCGTCTCCTGCGAATTACCAAAGAGGAAGCCCAGCTTTCCAAGCAGGAAACGACCAAACTGCTGGTTCGCGGGCTTGCCCATGAGATCAAGAATCCCCTAGGGGGCATCCGTGGCGCTGCGCAACTCCTCTCTCGGGAGTTACCGGACGAGTCCCTGAAAGATTACACGAACGTCATCATTGAGGAGTCTGACCGCCTGCGCAACCTGGTGGATCGCATGCTCGGCTCCAACAAGCTGCCCAAACTGGCACGTACCAATATTCATGAGGTGCTGGAGCGTGTTTGCAGTCTGGTGGATGCTGAAAGCCAGGGTGGTATCTCCCTGGTACGCGATTACGACCCGAGCATCCCGGACCTCCTTATCGACAAGGAGCAATTGATCCAGGCGGTCCTCAATATTGTGCGAAACGCCATGCAGGCCATTTCCGAACATAATGAGCTGCGCCTGGGGCGTATCACGCTGCGGACGCGTGCGCTCCGCCAGTTCACTATTGCCCATGTTCGCCATCGGTTGGTGTGCAAGGTCGAAATCATCGATAACGGCCCAGGTATTCCTGCCGACATGCAGGAAACCATCTTCTATCCGATGGTCAGCGGTCGCCCAGACGGGACCGGTCTGGGCTTGGCCATCACGCAAAACATCATTTCTCAGCACCAAGGCCTTATCGAGTGCCTGAGTCAACCTGGACACACTGCCTTCAGTATTTTCCTGCCGTTGGATAAGGAGCCTTTATGAGCCGTTCGGAGACCGTCTGGATCGTCGACGACGACCGTTCCATTCGCTGGGTACTAGAAAAGGCCCTTCAGCAGGAAGGCATGACGACCGTTGCCTTTGAGAATGCGGACAGCGTCATGAATCGGCTCGGCCGCCAGCAGCCGGATGTCATCATTTCCGATATTCGCATGCCTGGCGCCAGTGGCCTGGATTTGTTGTCTCGCATTCGGGAGGTTCACCCTCGTCTGCCTGTGATCATCATGACGGCACATTCGGATCTCGACAGCGCTGTCGCCTCCTATCAAGGGGGCGCGTTTGAATACCTGCCCAAGCCGTTCGACGTCGATGAGGCCGTCGCGTTGGTCAAGCGCGCCGGCCAGCATGCCCAGGAACAGCAGGGATTCGAGGAGCCCGCTCACCTGACGCGAACACCGGAAATCATTGGTGAAGCGCCGGCAATGCAGGAGGTGTTTCGCGCCATCGGCCGGCTCTCCCATTCCAACATTACGGTTCTGATCAATGGCGAGTCGGGCACAGGTAAAGAGCTGGTTGCCCATGCCCTGCACCGCCACAGCCCGCGTGCGGCTGCGCCTTTCATTGCGCTGAACATGGCCGCCATTCCCAAGGACTTGATGGAGTCCGAGCTGTTCGGCCACGAAAAAGGGGCCTTCACAGGCGCGGCCAACCAGCGTCGAGGCCGTTTCGAGCAGGCCGATGGCGGAACCTTGTTTCTTGATGAAATCGGAGACATGCCAGCTGATACCCAGACGCGCCTGCTGCGGGTCTTGGCCGATGGTGAGTTCTATCGCGTAGGGGGCCATACCCCAGTCAAGGTGGATGTCCGCATCATTGCCGCAACCCACCAGAACCTGGAGGGTCTGGTCCGGGATGGCAAGTTTCGCGAGGACTTGTTTCATCGCCTCAACGTGATTCGTATCCACATCCCTCGCCTGGCTGATCGCCGGGAGGATATTCCGGCGCTGGCCCGGCATTTCCTGGCACGAGCGGCGCAAGAGCTGACGGTAGAACCCAAGACGCTAAGACCGGAAACCGAGGAGTACATGAAGGGCCTGTCCTGGCAAGGTAACGTCCGGCAACTGGAAAATACCTGTCGCTGGATCACGGTGATGGCGTCCAGCCGGGAGGTACTGATCGATGACCTGCCGCCGGAACTCCTTAGCCAGCCGCAGGATGCGCAACCCGCCGCCAACTGGGAACAAGCCTTGCGTCACTGGGCGGATCAGGCATTGACTCGTGGACAGTCAAGCCTTCTAGACAGTGCCGTGCCTGCTTTTGAGCGAATCATGATCGAGACCGCGCTCAAGCATACCGCCGGCCGCCGTCGTGATGCCGCGGTTCTCCTGGGCTGGGGACGCAACACGCTGACCCGGAAGATCAAAGAGCTGGGCATGAAAGTCGATGGCCCCGATGAAGAGGGTGAAGACTAAGCCCTGTAGGCTAAAAGGCGCCTTAAACGGCGCTTTTTTATGCCTGAACTTTTTGTTCAGAAAATTATGAAAAGTTGGCACGCCGCCTGCTATGTACTTGGTAACCAACCTTTTTGGGGACCTCGGTACAGGCAGGCTGGGGAATCCCCTTTTTATTTCAAGACCACCTTCGGGTGGTCTTTTTTTGTTCTGAGATAAAAGGCTACTTTTCAGGCCTTTAAAATCAATGGGTTACAGATACAAAGCTGAAACCCTTCAATTGCACTGGCTTTACAAGGAACACAGCACCATAAAAGAAGAATAATGTTTAGCATTCAAGGCTTGCACCAAAAATGTGCAGCAATTGAAATTTGCCTTAATTGTGCGCACGTTTACTGGCCAGCTGAGATCAGTGGAACCTCAATGACCAACTCCCAGTGGTCGCCTTCCTTTTTGTCCAAGTGGTCCTGAGTAGCCAGGGCTCCTCCTAGTCCAACTACAAGCACGTTGACGTCCTTGCCCTGCTGAATGACTGACCAGGAAAAGCTGCGTGACTCTTTTGTTTTTACCTGAGCACTTTGATTGCCGCCTACCAAACTTATGTTGGGCAAACGCAGATTCAACGCACCGTCTGGGCGATAGCGCTCATACTGAAGGGCCTTGTTCAGGGACAGCACCAGACGATACATAGGCCTCCCAGAGCCTTCGTCAACGTATTCTGCAGCCTGAGCCACGCGTACCTGAGGAACGATTGGCTGCCGAGGCCCTACATCGCCGTGATAGATCCGGCCGACCATCAGCCCGAACAGCAGCCCGCCCAGTGACATGGCGCCCAACCACACTAGGAGGCGGCGATTGCGAGTCTGTAGCTCACGGCGTAGCTCTTCAGGGTCATCCACCCGTTGGAGTTCTCTTTCACGAGCAGCCTTGGCTTCGCGTACCTCGAGAAACAGACGGCGTACGGCATGAAACAGACGTCTCAACATGCCATCGTTCCGCAACCAGCCCATATCCACCGTACGAAGCAGCAGCCATTGTCGCCGGGTGGCGTTACCATACCGCTCTTTATTCCTGTGTTAGCTACCATGTTTGACGTCATTTTGTTCGAGCCGGAAATTCCGCCCAATACGGGCAATATCATTCGCTTGTGTGCCGTTACCGGCTGCCGTCTGCATCTGATCGAGCCACTTGGCTTTGCGCTTGACGACAAAAAGCTGCGTCGCGCCGGGTTGGACTACCATGAGTGGTCGACCGTGCGGTGTCACGCATCGCTGTCAGCTTGTATAGCAGATTTACAACCCCGTCGGCTGATGGCCTTTTCTACCAAGGCTACACAGTCCTATGCCGATGTCCGCTATGAAGTAGGCGATGCCCTGCTGTTTGGTCCCGAGAGCCGCGGGCTGCCAGCCGAGGTGCGTGATGCCCTTCCCCACGAGCACCTGCTACGCCTGCCCATGCTACCGGATCGTCGCAGCCTCAATCTCTCCAACGCGGTAGCCATTACCGTTTACGAAGGCTGGCGCCAGCTGGGCTTTTTCATGCCGGAATAAATCACTGCGGCATAAAAAAACGCCCCGAAGGGCGTTTTTTCTACAGCGTAGATCAGGCCTGACCTGCAGTCTGCATGCGCGACAGCTCTTGAGCGTACAGCGCATCGAAGTTCACCGGCGACAGCATCAGCGCCGGGAAGGAACCACGCACGACCATGCTGTCCAGTGTTTCACGTGCATAAGGGAACAGGATGTTCGGGCAGAAGGCGCCCAGCGCATGACTCATAGAAGAGGCATCCAGACCCTTAATCAGGAAGATACCGGCCTGTTGTACTTCAGCAACAAAAGCGGTGTCTTCACCGTTCTTCACCGTTACGGTCAGCGTGAGGACGACTTCGTAGAAATCTTCGTTCAGCGCCTTCTGGCGGGTGGATAGATCCAGGTTGACGTTTGGCTGCCAGTCCTGACGGAAGATGTCCGGGCTCTTGGGCGCCTCGAAAGACAGGTCGCGAATATAGATACGTTGCAGGGAGAACTGAGCGCCTTCTTCAGTCTGCTGCGCTCCGTTTAGGTTATCAGTCATGACAGAACCTTATTGTTTATCGGTTAATTCAGGCAGAGAGGAGCGGGTCGAGACGGCCTGAGCGCTCGAGCGCATACAGATCGTCGCAGCCACCCACATGGGTTTCGCCAATCCAGATCTGCGGAACACTGGTCCGGCCGGCCTTGCGTGTCATTTCACTGCGCACTGCAGGCTGGCCATCGACGGCAATTTCTTGGTACTTCACACCTTTACTGTCGAGCAGGTGCTTGGCTCGATGGCAGTAAGGACACCAGGCACTGGTGTAGATGATGACTTCAGGCATGAGAGTACCTCCTGTCCGACAATTAGTTTTTCACGAGCGGCAGGTTTTCCCCACGCCAGGTAGAGAGACCTCCCGTCAACCGGGCCGTAGTGAATCCGGCCTGTTGTAGCGGCGTGCAGGCAGCGCCGGCCTGCTGACCATTGCTGTCGACAACGATAAGGGTCTTATCCTTGTGCTTCTCCAGTTGGGACAGGCTGCTGGCCAGTTTGTCCTGAGGAATGTTCACTGCCCCGACGATATGACCGGTAGCGAACTCCTTCTTCGGACGAATGTCCAGCACAATGCCCTGCTCTGTATTGAGAAGCTTGGTCAGCTCCGCCGTTGACAGGCTGCGCCCGCTACGACGTGTCTCGTGTATCAGCAGAAGGATCAAGAGCACCAACAAGGCGCCAACAAGCAAGTAATGGTGAGTGGCGAACTCGATCAGCCGGGAAACGAATTGCATGGCACGAAGTATCCGGAGTCAAAAAATGCTGGCCAGTATACACACGCGACCTCATGCACCATACCCTGCATGCGTGGCGTCGCTAGGCGTTTGGCAGTTACACTTCAGATAACCGTTGCCTTTCGAAACAGCGCTAACAAGAGTCCGAAATCATGGCATTCACACCCAAACCTCTGGTCCTGATCATCCTCGACGGCTTTGGCCACAGCGAGGAAACCAAGCACAATGCCATTTACGCGGCAAAAAAGCCGGTCTGGGATCGCCTGCTGGCGACACAGCCCCATGGTCTGATCTCCGGCTCCGGCATGGATGTGGGCCTGCCTGACGGCCAGATGGGCAACTCCGAGGTAGGACACATGAACCTGGGAGCCGGCCGTGTGGTGTATCAGGATTTCACCCGTATCACCAAGGCCATCCGCGATGGCGAGTTCTTCGAGAATCCGGTCATTGGCGAAGCCGTCGACAAGGCAGTCGGCGCAGGCAAGGCCGTCCATATCCTGGGCCTGATGTCCGATGGCGGCGTCCATAGCCACCAGGACCATCTGGTTGCCATGGCAGAGCTGGCGGCCAAGCGTGGCGCCGAGAAGATCTACCTGCACGCCTTCCTCGACGGTCGCGATACACCGCCCAGGAGCGCGCAAAGCTCGATCGACCTGCTAGACGCCACGTTTGCCCGCCTGGGCAAAGGTCGTATCGTGTCGCTGATTGGCCGCTATTTCTCCATGGACCGCGACAATCGCTGGGACCGCGTATCCGCTGCGTATAACCTCATTACGGACGGCACCGCGGAATACCATGCGGCAACGGCCACCGAAGGCCTCAACGCAGCGTACGAGCGCGGCGAGAGCGATGAATTCGTCAAGGCAACGACCGTCGGGACTCCCGTCAAGGTGGAAGACGGTGACGCCGTGGTCTTCATGAACTTCCGTGCTGACCGCGCCCGTGAACTGTCCCGTGCGTTTGTCGAGCCGGACTTCAAGGAATTCCCCCGTACCCGGACGCTAAACCTGGCAGGCTATGTCATGCTGACCCAATATGCTGCCAGCATTCCTGCACCCAGTGCCTTTGCCCCGGAAAGCCTGAACAATGTCTTGGGTGAATACCTGGCCAAGAACGGCAAGACTCAGCTGCGGATTGCCGAAACCGAGAAATATGCGCACGTCACGTTCTTTTTCTCGGGCGGTCGGGAAGAACCCTTCGAGAGCGAGGAACGTATCCTGATCCCCTCCCCCAAGGTTGCCACCTATGACATGCAGCCTGAAATGAGCGCCCCGGAAGTGACCGACAAGATTGTCGATGCGATTGAAAACCAGCGCTACGACGTCATCATCGCCAACTATGCCAATGGCGACATGGTGGGCCATACCGGTGTATTCGAGGCGGCAGTCAAAGCAGTGGAATGCCTGGACGCCTGCATGGGACGCATTGTGGAAGCGCTGGACAAGGTCGGCGGCGAGGCCATCATTACGGCAGACCACGGCAATGTCGAGCAGATGGAAGATGAATCCACGGGTCAGGCGCATACTGCGCATACCACCGAGCCGGTTCCGTTCGTCTATGTAGGCAAGCGCTCCGTTCACATTCGTGAAGGCGGTGTACTGGCCGATGTAGCGCCCACCTTGCTGACGCTTATGGGTATGGAGCAACCCAAGGAGATGACCGGTCGTACGATCATTACCGTGAATTAAATATCACGGCCTGCTCATTTACCCGATTGGGAGTATCGTTGCGTCTCTGAGGACTCAGCGGTACTTCTGATCATCAACCAATAAAAGAGCACCTAGTCATCTACGGCTCGTCTCGCCGTTTTTTTTGCTAGCCGCCCCGTGCATACTAGGGCGCTTCCTCATGGGATATTTGTTACTCGATGCTTCGCGCCCTTACCCTCGTTCTTCTTGCATGTCTGCTTACTCCGGCCGTGGCCGATCAGCGCGAGGATACCCAGCGCCAGCTGGAAGCCACCAAGCGTGACATCGCCGAACTGCAGAAGCTCTTGCAAGGCATCCAGACCGAAAAGTCCGGCGTGCAAAAGCAGCTCAAATCGACCGAAACGGAGATGGGCGACCTGGAAAAGCAGGTCAAGGATCTCCAGGATCAGTTGGATCAAGGTCAGGAAAAGCTGAAGAAGCTGGATGACCAGAAAAAAAAACTCGATCAGTCACGCCTTGAGCAACAAAAACTGATCGCTATTCAGATTCGTGCCGCTTATCAAAGCGGCCGTCAGGAATACCTGAAGTTGCTCCTCAATCAGGAACAACCGGAAAAGGTCAGTCGCACCCTGACCTACTATAACTATGTCAATCAGGCCCGCCTCGACCAACTCGCGACATTCAACGACACCCTGAAACAGCTAGCCGGGGTAGAGAGTGACATTCGTAACGAGCAATCGCAGCTGACCGCTCAGCAAGCCGCTTTGCAGGAGCGGCAGGACAAGCTGGCCGAAGTCCGCAAGGCACGCCAGGAGACCCTGGCCAAGCTGAACAGCAACTACTCCGACCGCAACCGTGCGCTGCAATCGCGTGAGCAGGATCAGGCTGAACTCGGCAAGGTCCTGAAAACCATTGAAGAGACACTGGCCCGCCAGGCTCGTGAGGCTGAGCAGGCTCGCCAGCGTGCACTGGCACAGGCGCGGGAAGCGGAAGAGCGTAGTCGCGCAAGCAGCAAAACGACACGGCCAACGAACACACCGGGCCTTGCGGTGTCTAGTTCTGCACCAGGCTTTGGCGGTCCGTTTGCCAGCGCACAAGGCAAGCTGCCTTGGCCTGTGAACGGTCGCCTGCTGGCACGCTTTGGCAGTCCGCGTGGCGATGACCCGCGCGCCAAATGGGATGGTGTACTGATTTCAGCCAGCGCAGGCACCCAGGTACACGCTATTCATGCGGGCCGGGTAGTGTTTGCCGACTGGTTACGAGGGGCCGGACAGCTGGTGATCATTGATCACGGCAACGGCTATCTCAGTTTATACGGGCATAATCAAAGCTTGTTAAAGAGTGCAGGTGATCAGGTCAAGGCGGGCGATGCGATTGCAACCGTCGGGACCAGCGGAGGTCAGGACACCCCTGCCCTCTATTTCGCCATACGTCAGAAGGGTCGTCCGTCGGATCCGCTTACCTGGTGCCGTGCCCAGGGTTAGTGCCGGACACATTAGGAGCTACGCATGCCGCATTGCTTTCGTCTCACCGCCTTGGCTTTCTCGCTGATAGGGCTGAGTGGCGTTTCAACCGCCTGGGCCCAGCAACAGACGCCAGGAGAAGTGCCCGCCGCGGTGACCCCGGTCGAAGGGGCAGCAGCGCCCATCAACAACGCGCCGCTTCCACTCGAAGAGCTGCGTACGTTCGCTGAGGTGATGGACCGCATCAAGGCAGCCTATGTCGAGCCGGTGGATGACAAGACTCTGCTCGAAAACGCCATCAAGGGCATGCTGAGCAACCTGGACCCGCATTCGGCATACCTTGAACCCAAGGATTTTGCTGAGCTTCAGGAAACCACCAGCGGCGAATTTGGTGGTCTGGGGATCGAAGTGGGTCAGGAGGACGGTTTCGTAAAAGTGGTCTCCCCTATTGATGACACGCCGGCTGCCAAGGCCGGTATCCAGCCGGGAGACCTGATCGTCAAGATCGATGGCCAGCCCACCAAGGGTCAGTCCATCAGCCAGTCCGTAGACAAGATGCGCGGCAAGATCGGCAGTCCGATTACCCTGACTATCGTACGCGGCGGTGGCCGCCCCTTCGATGTCAAACTCAACCGGGCCGTCATCAAGGTCAAGAGCGTCAAGGCGCAACTGCTGGAGCCTAACTATGGCCTGCTGCGCATTTCGCAGTTCCAGGTAAACACGGGCGATGAAGTAACAAAGGCCTTCCAGCAGCTTCGCAAAGAGAACAAGGGCAATAAGCTCAACGGCCTAGTGCTCGACCTGCGAAATAACCCCGGCGGCGTTTTGCAGGCCGCTGTCGAGGTTGCGGATGCCTTTATGACCAAGGGGCTGATCGTCTATACAAAGGGTCGCATCCAGAACTCCGAGCTGAGCTTCTCGGCCGACGCGGCTGACCCCAGCGAAGGTGTTCCGCTGGTCGTCCTCATCAATGGTGGCAGCGCGTCGGCGGCGGAAATCGTGGCGGGCGCGCTGCAGGATTCCAAGCGCGGAATCCTGATGGGTACGGATACGTTCGGTAAAGGCTCGGTGCAAACAGTTCTGCCGCTTAACAACGACCGCGCACTCAAATTGACCACAGCGCTGTACTTCACACCCAAGGGCCGATCCATTCAAGCGCAGGGCATCACCCCTGATGTGGCGGTCGCACCCGCCAAGGTCACCCCGGAAGACAATCCTGAGTTCTTCAAAGAAGCTGATCTGGCCGGTCACTTGGGTAATGCCAACGGCGGCCCGGATCGTCCTACCGGAAGCAAGGCGCCTAACCAGACGCCCCGCCCGCAAGATGATGACTTCCAGCTGTCCCAAGCCCTCAGCCTCCTGAAAGGGCTGAGCATCACGCGCAATCAGTGATCAGGCGTTGGATTGGCTCGCTCCTGCTGCTCGCTCTGGCAGCTGGAGCCGCTGCGGCTGAGCCACCACGCCTGAGCATCGTAATCGATGACCTGGGACAGAACCTCTCCCAGGATCGTCGCGTTCTTGGTCTGCCCGGGCCGGTGACCCTGGCCATCATGCCGGGCACATCCTTCGGCGCGACATTGGCTCGCGAAGCCCATAAGGCAGGCCGTACGGTCATTCTGCATCTGCCTATGGATCCCGCGGGCGGCCCCTTCGCCTGGCATCCCGAGCTTTCCGGTGAGGAGCGCCTTAAGCGCCTCGAAAACGCCCTGGCGACTGTCCCCTATGTCAGCGGGGTCAACAACCATGAAGGTAGTCGGATGACGGCTGATCGTCCGGCCATGAGTCAGCTCATGCAAACCCTGCAGGCCAAATCGCTATTTTTCCTCGATAGCCGTACCAGTGCAGCCACGGTTGCAGCCGCCGAAGCTCAGAGGATTGGGCTGGCGAGCCTTTCCCGCGATGTGTTCCTGGACAATGTAAACCAAGCTGATGCAATCGCAGCGCAATTGCAGGAAGGCGTCAGGCTGGCACGCAAGCAAGGCACGGCCGTTCTGATTGGTCATCCTCGTCCAGCCACGCTAAGCGTTCTGGAGCGAGAGCTGCCCACTTTGATCGCTAATGGCATCGAGATTATCGATGTCGAGCAGATGATTGCTCTACGCAGCAATAAAGCCATGGCCGGTCATGGCAAGAATGGTGTGTACCGCTGAAACAAAAAACCGGAGCCCAGGCTCCGGTTTTGCTACAGGGCCCCTGAAGGGTCACAGGTAGTTATTGGTAATCTGATCGACTATGCCTTCCTTGCGCATCTCATCCAGCGTCTTCTGCAGCTTGGCAACTACATCATCCGGCGTATCCTTGTTGACCGCCAGGTATAGGTCTGCCTCATCGATGACCAACGCGGTTTGCAGATTGGACACCCCTTCCTGTTTGGCCAGATACCGAGCCACAACATCGGTCGTTGCCCAGAAGTCGATTTCGCCCCTCTCCAGCTTGCCGACGTTTTCCTGGTCGCGAAGGGACTCGGTAAACGGAATCTTCTTGTCAGCCAGGATCTGGCTGACCGCCGAGCTTTTGTAAGTACCGATCTTGTACTTGTTCGCGCCTTCCAGGTTGGTCAACTTGATATTGCTGGCGTTAGTCGACATTAACACCTTACGCGTCTTGCCCAGGGGCCCTACCCATTTGAACTGCGACTCGCGGGCAGGTGTGCGGGACGTGGAGAACAGCGCGTAATTAGGGTTTTCCAGCGCCAGGTTATAAAGCCTGTCCCAGGGGAAACGCAGAGAAAGGGAATAGTTGACTCCGGCACGCTTGAACATTTCACGGACAATATCCGTGCTGATGCCGTCAATCCCGTCATCCTTGGCGAAATTCTTTTCGTCGACAGCCATATTGAATGGCGGGAAATTCTCAGTCAGCAGGACCATCGAGTAATTATCGGAGACCGCAGCCTTTGCTGCGCCTGCTCCCAATAACAACCCCAACATCACCACACGCAATATCGACTTGGACATCACTTCAGCTCCTTGTTTCTTATAACTGCTGTGCCACCGGCAAAGGCACAATCGAATGCTTATTTAAAGGTAATGCTCCAGGATGCGCTGGACTTCACCATCCTTGCGCATCTGCTCCAGTGCGTTTTGCAGTTTTTGCACCACATTGTCAGGTGTCTGCTTGTTCAAGGCTAAAAAGAGCTGGCTTTCGTTAAACCGCAGAACGGTCTTGAAGTCAGTAACCCCTTGTTGACGCGCCAGATAACGGCCCGCCGGATCGCCGGTGGCCCAGACGTCAATCTGCCCTGCCTGAAGTTTTTGAACGTTTTCCTGATCCCGCAGTGAGAGGTCTAGGTTTATGCCTTGCTTCACTAAACTTTCGGCGATCGCGTCACCTTTATAGGCGCCAATGCGCAAACCCTGACGCTTTACGTCATCCAGGCTGCCAATTTTTAGCGATGAGTCCGCACGGGCAAGCAGAATCCAGTCATCAGGTCCTATCGGCCCCACCCACTTGAAAGAATCTTCCCGTTCGGGGAGACGAGCCGTCACGAAAACACCGTAGCCAGGCTGCTCCAGCGCGGTCTTGTAGATACGCTCCCAGGGAAAGCGGAGCGTCATCGAGTAAGCAACCCCGGCCCGCTTACAGGCTTCCCGGACGATATCCACGGCTATTCCGCTCAGGCTTTCCTCCTGTGCGAAGTTCTTGCCATCGACCGACATGTTGTAAGGGGGAAAATTTTCTGTCAGCAGATCAATACGATTGTTGGCACTGGCTGCCTGGGCGGCCCCAGCACTCACCATCAATACACTGACCCAAAACGCCATGACAACGTTGAACATGGACACGCCTCCTGCTTTGTTTTGGGCAATTTCTTTAACAGGAAGCGTGCCAAGCGTGACGCAAATCTCTATTTATCGGACCACAATACCCCGTTCAGCCATATAGGCCTTGGCTTGAGGCACGCTGTATTCTCCAAAATGGAAAATGCTGGCAGCCAATACCGCCGAGGCCTTGCCTTCCAGAATACCGGCAGCCAGGTGCTCAAGATTACCGACACCACCTGATGCGATAACAGGAATATTGATGGCCTCACTGATGGCACGTGTCACTCCGAGGTCGAACCCGCTCTTGGTGCCGTCCTGATCCATGCTGGTCAGCAGGATTTCACCCGCTCCCAAGTCCTCCATCTTGCGTGCCCAGGCAACGGCGTCCAGCCCGGTCGGCTTACGGCCACCGTGGGTAAAGATCTCCCAGCGCGGCGTTTCGCCCGGTGCCGAGACCTTCTTGGCATCGATGGCGACAACGATGCATTGCGAGCCAAAACGGTCTGCGGCTTCTCCGACGAACTCGGGCGTAAAGACTGCTGCAGTATTGATCGAGACCTTGTCTGCACCCGCGTTGAGCAGGTTACGAATATCCTGCACGGTACGAACGCCACCGCCCACGGTCAGCGGAATGAACACCTGACTCGCCATACGTTCGACCGTATGCAGGGTGGTATCGCGGCCTTGGTGGCTGGCGGTGATATCCAGAAAGGTGATTTCATCTGCGCCCTGCTCGTTGTAACGACGGGCAATCTCTACCGGATCTCCGGCGTCACGGATATTTTCGAATTTGACGCCCTTCACCACGCGGCCATTGTCCACGTCGAGGCAGGGAATGATTCTCTTGGCAAGTGCCATACGGTATCCCTCGTCTGTCGGCCTGTCTTATGCCTGATAACGATCGCACAGGGCCTGAGCCTCTGCGACGTCCAACGTGCCTTCGTAGATCGCGCGACCGGTAATGGCACCGATGATGCCGGGTGCCTTGGCATCCAGCAGATTCTGGATATCGCCTAGGTTATGGATACCGCCCGATGCGATGACAGGAATTCGGGTAGCGTTTGCCAGCGCGGCAGTAAACGGTACGTTGCATCCCTGCATCATGCCGTCACGGGCAATATCGGTGTAAACAATCGCCGAAACGCCGTCTGCCTCGAAGCGCTTGGCCAGATCGATTACCTGTACCTGACTGACTTCCGCCCAGCCATCAGTCGCCACGAAGCCGTCTTTGGCATCCAGTCCAACGATGACCTTGCCTGGAAAGGCTCGGCAGGCTTCAGCCACGAACGCCGGCTCCTTTACGGCTTTGGTGCCGATGATCACGTAGCTCACGCCAGCCTTTACATAGTGCTCGATGGTTTCCAATGAGCGGATACCGCCACCGATCTGGATAGGCAGGGAGGGATAGCGCTTGGCGATCGCGGTAACCACTTCGCCATTGACCGGCTGGCCTTCGAACGCTCCGTTAAGATCGACCAGGTGCAAACGACGGCAGCCGCCTTCGACCCACTTGGCCGCCATGCTTACAGGATCGTCGGAGAAAACCGTGGAATCTTCCATACGGCCCTGGCGTAGACGCACGCAGGAGCCATCTTTCAAATCAATCGCAGGAATAATCAGCATAGATCTCTACCCAAGGCATTCGGGGCGGCCTGCATGGCACAGGTTCAGCGCCAGGAATGCGTTCGCTAATGGTGATAAAACGCCACGGGTTGGTTTTGTGCTTGCGCTCAAGCCTTGCCATGGCGGCTAGTACAGTCAGCCAGGCTTACCAGCGGCCATCCCAGGCAACGAAGTTCTGGTAGAGCTGCAAACCGCAGGTTGCGCTCTTTTCGGGATGGAACTGCGTGGCAAAGCGCGGACCGTCAGCCAAGGCGGCGGTAAAGTCCACGCCATAATGGCCTCGGCCGGCTACCTGGCGAGCGTTGGCGGCCTCGATGTAGTAGCTGTGCACAAAGTAGAAGCGGCTCTGGTCTGGAATACCATGCCAAAGCGGATGATCGAGGGTATGCGCCACCTCGTTCCATCCCATGTGCGGGACTTTAAGCTTTTCACCATTCTCTACCATATCGGCAGGGAAGCGGCGCACCCGACCGGGAAACAGGCCGACACAGTCAACACCGTTGTTTTCCTCGCTGGTTTCCATCAAGGCCTGCATGCCCACACAGACGCCCAGGAAGGGACGATCCTGGCTGACTTCGCGAACCAGCACATCAATGCCCAGGCGGCGGATCTCAGCCATACAATCGCGGATAGCGCCTACGCCGGGCAGGACGATGCGGTCTGCCTCCCGAATGATCTGCGGATCGCCCGTGACCAGCACGCGTGCGCCGCCTGAATACTCAAGCGCCTTGGCAACCGAGTGCAGGTTGCCCATGCCATAGTCGATGACTGCTACCGTCTGCATCAGAGGCACCCCTTGGTAGACGGCATCTGTCCGGCCATGCGCTCGTCCTGGCTGACTGCCATGCGCAGCGCGCGTCCAAACGCCTTGAAGACCGTCTCGATCTGGTGGTGAGTGTTGATGCCACGCAGGTTATCCACATGCAGCGTTACCTGCGCATGGTTGACGAAGCCCTGGAAAAACTCGATGAACAAATCGACGTCGAAGCCTCCGACCGTAGCCCGGGTAAACGGTACATGCCAGTGCAGACCGGGACGCCCGGAAAAATCGATGACGACCCGGGACAGGGCTTCGTCCAGTGGCACATAGGCATGTCCGTAACGGTAGATGCCTTTCTTGTCGCCAATGGCCTGGGCAAAGGCCTGACCCAGCGTGATGCCCACGTCCTCAACGGTATGGTGATCGTCGATATGCAGGTCGCCCTTGCAATGGATGTCCAGGTCGATCAACCCGTGGCGGGCGATCTGATCCAGCATGTGCTCAAGAAAGGGAACCCCGATGTCGAATCGGGCTTGCCCGGTGCCATCCAGATTGATGGATACCTTGACCTGGGTTTCCAGGGTATTGCGCTCGACGGCTGCCTTGCGTTCGGCCATTACCTGCTCCGCGAAATGAGAGGGCAAAAAAGGGTAAACAGTATAGAAGCCATAGCCAGGAAGCAGAAGCCGTGAAAGGTACCTAAACGCAAACGAGAGGAAGGATGGGACGAGTGGCGGGAAACGCGGCAGGCATTGCACCTGCCGCGAGCGGTATCGCTTAGCCGAACAGCACAGCCGTTTTGCCCAGGGTAATGAGAACACCCCATGCCAACGGAATGACGACCACAGCCCACGCCAGAATGACCCAAGTCTTGCTGGACGGGTCAGCCGACCATTCGATCACTAGATTGTCGAAGTTGTTGTCGTTGCTCTTGGAACGCTCAACAGCCAGCTCGGCCTCGGTCATGAAGTGCTTGTCTGCCACCGGGCGTACCAGCAGGTTACAGATAAAGCCGAGGATCAGCAGGCCCGACAGGATATAAAGCGTAGTGTCATAGACAGCTGCACGCGGAACCCCCAGGCCCAGCTGGTACTCACGCAGGTAGTTCACCAGCACCGGACCGAAAATACCGGCAGCGGCCCAGGCCGTCAGCAGACGACCATGGATCGCCCCCACCATCTGCGTACCGAAGAGATCCGCCAGATAAGCCGGCACGGTAGCGAAGCAGCCGCCGTACATGGACAGAATCAGGCAGAACGTGAACACGAACAGCGCTACGCTGCCCATGTGGCTGGTCCACGGAATGATCGCGTACAAGGCAAAGCCCAGCGCAAAGAACACGAAAAACGTGATCTTGCGACCGATAAAGTCCGAGAACGATGCCCAGAAGAAACGACCGCCGATGTTGAACAGACTGAGCAGGCCAGTAAAGCCGGCAGCGATCGTGGCGATCTGCGCCAGCTGATCCTTGTTCAGGTCATTGAAGCGGATACCAACGCTGATCAGGCGACCACCGAATACTTCCTGCAGCATGGGCGATGCCATACCCAGGATACCGATACCAGCGGAAACGTTCAGACAGAGTACCGCCCACACCAGCCAGAATTGAGGCGTGCGCCAGGCCTTGCTGACATGCACGTGGCGACTGGTGATCATGTCATTGCCGGTCTTTTTCAGCGAAGGCGACCATCCTTCCGGACGCCAGCCAGGCGGCGGTACACGGTACGCAAGCGCGCCACCTATCATGAAGACAAAATAGACGCCGGCCAGGACCAGGAAGCACTGCCAGACACCAACATCTTCAGCCGTTGCGAAATGGCGCATCAGCATGTCGGCCAGGGGCGCACCGACCATCGCACCGCCGCCGAAGCCCATGATCGCCATGCCGGCCGCCATGCCCCGCTTGTCAGGGAACCACTTCATGAGTGTCGAAACTGGCGAAATATAGCCAAGCCCCAGCCCGATCCCCCCGATCACACCAGCCCCCAGCCAGAGCAGCCAGATGTGGTGGGTATACACGCCCATGGCCGAGATCACCAGACCGCCGCACCACAGGAATGCCGACACGACGCCTGCCTTGCGAGGACCGGCGTGCTCCAGCCAGCTACCGAAAAAGGCAGCCGAGCAGCCCAGGAACAGGAAGAACAGGGTATACATCCAGCCTAACTGGGAGATTTTCCAGTCGCAGCCCGTGGCGAAAAGCTGATCGAAAAAACCCATGGTGGGCGCGCAGGCAATGGGTGCATCAATGCCAACGGCACGAGACAGCGGCAACCAGAATACGGAGAAACCGTAGGCCATGCCGATACACATATGAATGGCCAGTGCTGCTGGCGGTACCAGCCAGCGGTTGAAGCCATGGGTGGCAACGATCCGTTCCTTGGATAGGAAAGCGGGACGAGCGGAAGTGCCGCTCTGTGTGAGCGTAATGCTCATGAGAAATCCCCTATATGAAGTGTTGACGACTCGCTGAAGTGTTCGCAGAAAAGACCGGGCATTCCCCAATGCACCGTTTTTTCAAAAACGCGAACGAATTCTCCTTTAGTCGGGGCGCGACAATAGAGCGCATGCCGTGTAAATACCAGAGCACAGCACTCAATTTTCGTGCCTACACGCCAAACGGCATTTACAGCGCGACAGAGAGTCTGAGGCCGATATCGCGCTTCTGACGTTCATCCAGCCAAAACGACCACTTGGCAGCGTTATACTCGGCCATTACTTAAGCTTTAGATAAGGACCCGTCAATGAAAGCGTTCGGAAAAGTGCTCGGCCTTGTCTTTCTTGGGCTGCTGCTGATCATCGTGGCGCTGGGCTTTGCCTTGACCCACTTGTTCGACCCCAACGATTACAAAGACGAAATCCGCCAACTTGCTCGGGACAAGGCCAACATCGAGCTGACCCTTAATGGCGATATAGGCTGGAGCCTCTTTCCATGGCTTGGCCTGCAACTTCATGATGCGACCATCGCCAGTGCCACCACACCACAAAAGCCGCTTGCCAACGTACAGCGGTTGGGCTTCTCGGTGCGCGTATTGCCGCTGCTTCGCCATGATGTCGAGATGAGTGATATTCGCGTGGACGGCCTCAACCTGACGCTGGCACGCGACGAACAAGGCCAGGCCAACTGGGAAAACATTGGCCGCCCCGCACCCGATAAAACCCCCGGTACGCCAAACGACCAACCGGCGGAGCAGCCAGCCGGCCAGGATGACTCGCCACGCCGTCCACTCAAGCTGGATATCGATAGCCTGACGGTCAAGGACTCACGCCTCGATTACAGCGATGCCCGCAGCGGCGTGCATTATGCGTTCGAAGGCCTTGACCTGAGCACTGGCAGCATCCGCGAAGGTACCAATATTCCGCTGAAACTGCTGGGCACCCTCACGACCAATCAACCGCCCGTCAATGCCTCGGTGGTCTTGACTGGCGAGCTGCGCTTTGACAATGCCTTGCAGCGCTACCAACTGGACAATGCCAACCTGTCCGGCGATGCCACAGGCGAACCCTTCGGCGGACAGCTGCTGAAATATTCAGCGGAAGGTCAACTTCTTCTGGACCGGGCCGCTAAGGTTGCTGAGTGGAACGGCCTCAAGCTGACTTTCAACCAGCTCAAGGCGCTGGGTGAACTCAAAGTGCATGACCTTGAAAAGGCACCCAAGCTTGAAGGCGGCCTGTCCATTGCACAGACCGATCTGCGCGCCTTTCTGACCGGCATTGGTGTTGCCCTGCCGGAAATGGCTGACGCCAACACGCTCAAGCAAGTTGAGTTCAATACACGCCTGTCCGGCAGCCAGAACAGCCTGGCGCTGGAAGACCTGAACCTTGTACTGGATGGCGGCACCTTCTCGGGTCGTATTGCCGTAGAAGACTTCGCCCGTAAAGCCTTGAGTATTGACCTCAAAGGTGATCGCCTCGACCTGGATCGCTACCTGCCCGCCAAGACGGCTGCCGCTCAGCACGAGAGCAATACGGCTCGCCAGAACGAAGTGACTACAGCCGATGCGGTTGCCAGCCAGGGCAATTCACCGCTTCCCTCCTCCCCCACTCAGCATGCCTGGAGCAGTGAGGACATTCTTCCTGTAGAGCGGCTCAAAGCACTGGATCTGAACGCTTCGCTCAACCTGGATCACTTCGTGGTCACCAAGCTGCCTATTGATAACGCCAGCCTCAAGCTCAACGGTAAAGACGGCCTCGTCACACTGAGCGAATTGCGTGGCGACTTGTTCAGCGGTCGCTTTCAGGCCAATGGTGCCCTTGATGTTCGAGGAATCACACCCAAACTCAATGTGACCGAACGTATTGCTCAGGTACCGGTTGAAAAAATTCTCCAGGCCCAGGGCCAAAAGCCACCCGTACGGGGGGCGCTGGATCTGGATGCCAACCTGACCGCGCAAGGCAATAGCCAGAAGGCATGGATGGATAGCCTGGATGGAACGGCGCGCTTTCGTCTGAGCAATGGTGTACTGGCCAATGCCAACCTAGAGGGCCAGCTCTGCCAGGGCATCGCGCTGCTCAACAAAAAGACACTTGCCAGTGCGCATGATGGCCAGGACACTCCGTTCCGCGAGCTGAGCGGTAGTCTGACCATCAATAATGGAGTCGCCAGCAACCAGGACCTGATTGCCCGCATTCCCGGCCTGACGGCCAAGGGCAACGGTGATATCGACTTACGCGTGCTGGGCTTGGACTACCGCATTGGCGTAACCGTCGAAGGCGACAAGAGCGACATGCCCGACCCGGCCTGTCAGGTCAATGAGCGCTATACCGGCATCGAGTGGCCGTTGCATTGCCGGGGTCCGCTGGAGCTGGGCGCCAAGGCCTGCCGCCTGGATCGCGACGGCATGAGCAAGATCGTCGCCCGACTGGCGGGTGATCGACTTAATGAGAAACTGGATGAAAAGCTCGGAGACAAGGTCAGTCCCGAACTCAAAGATGCCATCAAGGGGTTATTCCACAAACGATGAATCCGGAACGCTTTTCCAGCGCAGTCCTGAACTGGTACGACATTCATGGCCGTAAGGACCTGCCCTGGCAGCAGAATATTACCCCTTATCGGGTCTGGGTCTCGGAGATCATGCTCCAGCAGACCCAGGTCAGTACAGTGCTGGGCTATTTTGACCGTTTCATGCAGGCGTTACCCGATGTCCAGGCGCTTGCCGCTGCCTCTGAAGACGAAGTACTGCACCTCTGGACGGGACTGGGGTATTACAGTCGCGCCCGAAATCTGCACAAGACGGCAAAGATTGTCGTCACCGAGCACAACGGTGAGTTTCCACGCAGTGTCGAAGCCCTCGTGGTCCTGCCAGGCATAGGCCGCTCGACGGCAGGTGCCATTGCCAGCCTGTCCATGAACATTCGCGCGCCGATTCTGGACGGCAACGTCAAGCGGGTTCTGGCTCGCTATTCGGCACAGTCCGGCTATCCCGGCGAGCCCGCCGTCGCCCGAGCGCTATGGGACGTGGCAGAGCGCTATACACCTCACATTCGTGTGGGCAACTACACTCAGGCCATGATGGACCTGGGCGCTACACTGTGCACACGCAGCAAGCCCACCTGCCTGCTCTGTCCATTGAAAGAAGGCTGCCAGGCCCATCGGCTGGGACGTGAAACCGATTTTCCCGAACCCAAGCCACGGAAGACCTTGCCGCAAAAGCGGACCCTGATGCCACTGATCATCAATGATGACAATGCCATCCTGCTCCACCGGCGCCCTTCTTCCGGACTCTGGGGTGGTCTCTGGAGTCCACCTGAGCTCGATACGGTCGATCAGCTGGGGGCCCTGACTGAGCGCCACAGCCTGATCATGGAGCAGCGTCAGGCCTTGCCTGGCCTTACACATACCTTCAGCCATTTCCAGCTCAACATCGAGCCCTGGCTGATTCATGTGGACAGCCGCAATCAATCCATGACCGAACCGGACTGGCTTTGGTATAACCTCGCCAATCCGCCACGCCTGGGGCTGGCAGCCCCGGTCAAGAAATTGCTCAAGCGCGCCGAAGAGGCGTTGAAAGGAGAAACCGTATGACCCGCACTGTCATGTGCCGCAAGCTCAAGCAAGAACTGCCTGGCCTGGATCGCCCGCCTTATCCGGGCGCCAAGGGCGAGGACATTTACCTGAATGTATCCAAGCAGGCCTGGGATGACTGGCAGAAACATCAGACCATGCTGATCAACGAGCGCCGTCTGAACATGATGAATGCCGATGACCGTAAATTCCTTCAGCAGGAAATGGATAAATTCCTTTCTGGCGAAGAGTACGCGCAAGCCGAAGGATACGTACCGCCAAGCGAATGATCTGGGGCTAGCCCTTCTGATTTTGGGCTAAACACTTAAGTCACGGTAAAAATTGAATTTTTTTTCAACTCGCGCTTGACACAAATCGTTTATAACGGTTTAATGCGCCCCGTTGCCCAGGTAGCTCAGTTGGTAGAGCAGGGGATTGAAAATCCCCGTGTCGGCGGTTCGATTCCGTCCCTGGGCACCATGATTCTAAAAGCCCGATCACTGATCGGGCTTTTTTTTGCCTGCATTTTTGTCCCGCCTCGTATCACTGCCCTGAAAGGCTTCAGCACGATTCTCTCCCGCTCGCCCAATTGCTCATCTTGGGTCTTTTATTTGACAACCTGCGGTTAAACAGCTGTAAAGCTTATACAGACCTGTAGATGGAGGAATGAATGAAGCGGCTCAAGCGATGGGTTATTTCTTTGATGACGGGTTTAAGCCTGTGCGGCACAGCTCTGGCGGCCGACGTTCTCAAAGTGGGCGTTCAAGGCTCGCTCCCCCCGTTCAGTAGCGTTAGTGGTAACGGCAAGCTGACCGGCTTCGATGTGGATATTGCCCAGGCACTGTGTGCAGAACTCAAGGTACAATGCCAGTTCGTGATCACCAGCTGGGATCGCATGCTGCCTTCACTGAACGCACGCAAGTTCGACGCCATCATTTCCTCGATGTCGATCACACCGGAGCGCGAGCAGCTCGTCTCCTTCACTATCCCCTACTACATGAACAGCATTCAGTTCATTGCCCCCAGGGATAAACCGTTCAGCACAGACCCCCGCGGACTCAAAGGCAAGGTTATCGGTGCCGGCCGCGCGACGCTTTCGGCAGATTGGCTCTCTAACCATCTGGGCGGTCAGGTCAACATGCGATTCTACGACTCCCAGGAGGAAGCCAACCAGGCCCTTGCAGATGGGCGTGTGGATGCCGTATTGGGAGACCGCTTTGCGCATTACGCCTGGCTGCAGACCCCAGAGGGGCAACGCTTCGAGCTTAAAGGCGAACCCGTTTTGCAAAAGGACCGCATTGCGATAGCGGTACGCAAGAACGATCCGCTGAAGGCCCGCCTGGATGAAGCTCTCAAAGGTATTCTCGCCAACGGGACATACCAGCAGATCAACGCCCGATACTTTCCGTTCAGCCTCTACTGATCACAGCGACAGGGCGGTGCGTTATGCTTCGCCGCCCCGTTAGCCTCCGTGATCGGCATGAGTGAGACCTATCCTGCTTCCTTCCTCCAGGGCAGTGCGTTAGAAGCACGCTTCAATGCCTTGGACAGCTTCCTGATACAGCACCAGGCGCTCTGGCGACCCAAGCCGTTCACCCAGCCAACACTGCCTTGGGAGAAGGCCAACCCGGGGCTATCCTCGTGGCTTCGCGCCCGCTCACTTGAAGAGGCGGAGGCTACGCATACACATCCCCATGCACTCAAGGCCCCCTCGCCTTTTCCAGCCTGGGCCGAAGAGGCACGTCAGCTGTGCATGATCGGCGAGTTGCCCAGGCAGTACAGCGAAGCGCCTAACAGGCTGAGCGTGGACGTGCCGGGACGCAAATGGCAGCAGGTGGAGGCCTTCGCTCACCACGCCTTGTTCAACAGCCCTCCCTCGCATTGGCTGGACTGGTGCTCAGGCAAAGGTCATTTAGGACGACGCCTGGGCGTCCATGGCGCTGCGTTCGACTGTCTGGAATACGATCCCTCACTGGTAGAGACAGGGCAACGTATCAGCGAGCGCCTGGGGCTTTCAGCCCATCATTATGAACAGGATGTAATGGCTGATTCTGTTACGGAAAGGCTTAAGGCCTTTCACACGCCTGTAGCGCTGCATGCGTGCGGTGATCTCCATGTGCGGTTGATGCAGGTAGCCAGCCAGACAGGCTGCCCTGCCTTGGCGTTAGCGCCCTGTTGCTATAACCGTATCAGCGGCGATGAGTACCGCCCGCTTTCCGCGAACGCCAGGCAGTCAGCACTTCTCCTGAGCAAGGAGGACCTTGGGCTGCCCCTGTGTGAAACCGTGACCGCCGGTGCCCGGGTTCGCCGCCAGCGTGACCTCTCCATGGCCAGAAGGCTGGCATTCGACCTGCTTCAGCGAGAGATGCGCGGAGCCGATGAATACCTTCCTACTCCTCCACTGGCAACCCACTGGCTGCAACGCACCTTTCGCGACTACTGCCTGGAGCTTGCCACGCTCAAAGGCTTGCCGCCCATCCCTGAGCGCAATTGGGAGGCACTTGAGGCCGCCGGCTGGAAGCGTCTCGCCGCTGTTCGCAATCTTGAACTGGTCCGCGGGCTTTTCCGGCGACCGCTCGAGCTCTGGCTGCTCCTTGATCGGGCGCTCTTTCTGGAGGAACAGGGCTACGAGGTCAGACTAGGCCGCTTTTGCGACCCTAGCCTGACACCCCGCAATCTGATGCTGCTGGCTGAGAAACCTTAGAGAACGGCCGGCGCGCGCCTTACAGGTCGAGCCGGCAGAATGGCTTTCTGTAACGCCACTCCAGCCGGATGCTCAAAACGCAGCCCCGTGGTTACCTTACACTCTTCGGCCAGCCGCCCCTGATCCAGCACAGCCACCCGATGGCACAGCCGCTGTACCAGGCTTAGATCGTGGGTAATCAACAGAAAGGCTGTTCCTTGTGTTTCACGTATTTCGCTGAGCATATCCAGTATCTGCACCTGAAGGACTCGATCCAGATTGGACAGCGCCTCATCCAGTACAATGAGCGAGGGGTTTGATGCCAGCGCCCGCGCAATGCCGACCCGCTGGAGCTGTCCGCCACTGAGCTGGCCGGGGAGCCTGTCAGCCATGGAAGCCGCCAATCCAACCTGCTCCAACAGCTGAGCAACTCGCCGCAAACAGTCCGGCCT
The DNA here is from genome assembly GCF_000478505.2 of Pseudomonas sp. HPB0071. Taxonomy (NCBI): domain Bacteria; kingdom Pseudomonadati; phylum Pseudomonadota; class Gammaproteobacteria; order Pseudomonadales; family Pseudomonadaceae; genus Pseudomonas; species Pseudomonas sp. HPB0071. The sequence continues at coordinate 1,705,836 of NZ_KI517367.1, forward strand.
GGAAAGACCCATCAAGTGTCGAAGCGGTTCAGACAGACTCCAGCCAATCGAGTGGCGAGGGTTGAATGCGCCTGGTGCATCCTGGAAGACCAACTGGACACGGCGCTGAAACGTACGAAGCGCTTCACCCCGTAGCTCGGATAGCACCTCATTCCGAAAGCTGACGCGCCCGGTTATCGGTCTTTCAAGTCCCAGCAACAGACGCGCCAATGTACTTTTACCACTGCCGCTGTTTCCCAGAAGACCAACGCTTTCCCCTTCGTCAATGTGAAAATCCACACCCTGCAATACGGTCTGCAAGGGCCGCCGTGACCAGAAACCTCCCGAGCGATAGCCGTGCCCGATACCCTCAGCGCTGAGCAGTCTCATTCATAATCCTCCGCCAAGGTGAGCGCCTGATGCGCAGCCAGCAGATCACGCGCGGCAGGGCTACATGGTGCGTCAAACAATTGCTCGACAGACGTAGCCTCCACAAGGCTCCCTTCATCCATCACCAACACATCGTGGGCGCAACGGGCAACAACTCCCATGTCATGCGTTACCAGCAGAATTCCTAGACCTTTCTCTTCAACCAGTCGATCAAGTACATCCAGCACACGTGCCTGCATGAGCAGATCAAGATCCGTTGTTGGTTCATCGGCCAATAGAAAAGGGGTTTCAGCCAGCAGTGCCAACGCAATCATCATGCGCTGTAACATGCCGCCACTCATTTGAAAGGAATAAAGGTCAAGCACCTGAGAGGAAGTATTCAGGCCAACATCCACCAGGCAGGCGTCCAGGCGTGCCTGGGCATCTGCACCATGGATGTTACGCAGCGCCAGCACTTCGTAAGCATGCGCCCGCATCGTCAGTACAGGATTAAAGGCAGAACGGGGATTCTGCATGATCATGGAAACCTGACGCCCCCGCAGATGCTCGCCGCTCGTCCTTTGTCCGTCGCACAGCACGTGTCCTGACACCCTTGTCACGCCTGCGGGAAGTTGATCGAGCATGCCCAGACAGGTCATGGATTTGCCAGAGCCACTGGAACCCACCAAAGCGGTAACACGCCCGGTCCTGACCGTCAGGCTCAGATCCTTGACCAAGACGTGATCACTAACAGCCAGAGTCAGGCCCTGGACTTCCAATACACGACCCATCAATGCCCTCCTGTGCGCAGCGAAGGATCCAGGCGATCCCGCAACGCATCCCCAAGCAGGTTGAAGGCCATTACGGTCAGAAAAATCATGAGGCCCGGCCAGAGTAAGAGTTGAGGATGCGTCCAGAGAAACTCTTTGGCGTCGTTTATCATCACGCCCCACTCCGGCGTAGGCGGGCTGACACCCAGACCGAGAAAGGACAAACCTGATACGTGCAGCATCATGTGGCCAATATCCAGCGAGGCCAGGACCATCAGTTGACCCAGCACACTCGGCAGAATGTGGCTGACAAAGCTCTGCAGACGTGACGCACCCGCCAGACGGGATGCCAGCAGATAGTCTCGCCCACGCAGCGAGATCACCAGGCTGCGAACCATTCGGGCATACCAGGCCCAATGCGAAAGAGCGATGGCCAGGATGACATTCGAAAGCCCTGTTCCCAGCACACCAATAAAGAAGAGCGCCAGAACAAAGGTGGGTACGGTCATGAACAACTCGCCGACTCGCATCAGCACCGTGTCCAGTCGACCACCGATAAACCCGGCCACACCGCCTACGACAATGCCAAGCGTGAGGATCAGGCATAGCGTAAGCACAACCGTACCCAGCGACAAACGTGCCCCAGTAATGAGGCGCGACAGGACGTCACGACCCAGATGGTCGGTTCCCAGCCAATGTGCTTCGCTCATCCCCTGTAACCGCTGGCTCACATCGACGGCAGTCGGATCGTAGGGAGCCAACCAGGGCCCCAGCAGCGTCAAGGCGAGCAGAAGGATGACCAATACACCACCCAGCCAAGCCCCCCATGAGCGCGTCCGGGGCGCGTTCATCGTCTGTACTAGCATGCCTGTGCTCCTTCCAATCGCGTGCGAGGGTCGAGCCAGGCGTACAGTACATCCACAACCAGATTGCAGAGGACAAACAGCCCGGTCATCAACAGCGTAAAGCACTGCAATACAGGGAAGTCCCGGTTGTAAACGGCACTGACTGCAAAGCGGCCCAGCCCGGGCCAGGCGAAAATCGTTTCGATGACCAGCGTGCCGCCAATCAATTCACCGACATGCATCCCGATGGCTGTCACGACGGGTAGCCAGGCGTTGCGCAGGATATGTCTGCGCCATACCTGCCCTTCCGGCAGCCCACGCAGGCGTGCGTACAACACATGTCGCTGCCCGCTGGCTTCCAATAGGCTGGCACGAAGAAGTCGCGCGTTGATCGATAACGACATCAGCGCCACTGCCAGTACCGGCATGACCAGATGCGCTATTCCCCCCCGCCCCATGGGAGGCAGCCATCCCAGGGTCACGGAAAACAGGGCAACCATCAGGAACGCTAACCAGAAACTGGGCATCGAGACGCCAAAAAAGGCGATAAACCGTACAAGCTGATCCGGCCAGCCACCCGGTCTGCGGGCCGCCCAGATGCCCAGCGGCAAGCTGACCAGCAAAGTGACCGCCAGCGCAGCGCCTCCTAGCTGAAGGGTGGCGGGCAGGTAATAGAGAAGATCACTCAGGACGGGCCGTCCCGTCACGAATGATGTTCCGAAATCCAGATGCAGCGCGCGCCAGAGCCACATCAAGTACTGCTCAACCAAAGGACGATCGAGCCCCAGCGTATGCCGCGCCTCCGCCAGGGCCGCGTCCGTAGGCGGAATCTGGGAGAGACGCAGGTAATCCAGAGCAGGATCACCCCGCCCCATATGCAGCAGCACGAATACCAGTAGCGAAACAGCAAGCAGGATGGGTATCAGCAGGGCCAGCCGATAGGCGATATAACGCAGCATAAGTTACTCTCCGCCCGGCTTCATGACCTCGAAAGGCACGTCGAAAAGAGTCGCGCCGAACTGCACGTTTTCGACTGAATCGCGGCTTACGCTGGTAGCGGTCAGGTATGAAATCGGCACGTAAACCGCTTGCTCATGCAAAGTAGTTAACACGTCCTTGTAGAGCGCCTGCCGTTTGCCCTCCTCTACCGACGCCAATATTTCACCGATCTCTTGGTCAATGGCGGCCTTCATTGGCAGGCCTTGCTGTGCCTGATAATCCGCATGCCCGGCATAACGCATGGAGCTGACGAAAGAGTGCGGATCGTAGGGTGCGCCCCATGTCTCTGCGAAGATCATTCCAAAGCGACCATCACGTTGGCGCTCTACCAAAGCCCCCTCGTCCTCTCCCTTGAGAACCACATCGAAACCCAGACTACCCAGGTTGGCCTGAACAACCTCAGCCACACTCTTCTGCAATGCATTTGCCCCATAGAAGCACAGCTCCAGGCGTAACGGCTGCCCATTCTTGTAGCGAATCTTCTCGCCTGGACTCAGTATCCAGCCAGCCTGTTCCAGCGCCTCGCTAGCCTTCTCAGGAGAATAGCCATACGGCTTCAGGCCAACATCGGTATACGGCAGGTTGGTTGAGAAAAGCGTATCGGCCCGTGGTTCCAGGCCATACAGGACGTGCTTGACGATCGCATCCTTGTCGACGGCCCAATTGATGGCCTGTCGCACCGCCAGCTCATTGGTAGGCGCAAGGTTGGTATTGAGTGCAATGACCCGGGTCGCCAGAGGCGCTGAGATAGCCGTATGGTAGCCCACCTGTTTCAAGCGAACGAAAGTGTCGGCGGAAACCTCACCCTCGGAACCCTGGATCAGGTCAAGCTGCCCCGTTTCGAGCGCAATCGCCCGCCCACTCGGGTCAGGAATGACCTTGACCAGCACCTCGTCATAGGCAGGCTTTGGGCCCCAGTAATAAGGGTTACGGGCAAAGCGATCAAACTCGCCTCGACGACTTTCAACCAGTTGCCAGGGGCCTGTTCCTATAGGCTGTCCAGGTTGAGCATTGGGCACTGCAAACCGCAGGGGGCGCACCTGTGCCAACTCAAGCAGGGTAGGATAATAAGGATGCTTTAAAACCAGACGCAGCGTATGGGCATCTGGCGCTTCGGCATGATCGATGGTTTCAACCAGCTCCATCCAGGCATGCCGTTTGCGATTTGCCAGAACGGCTTCGATGTTGGCTTTTGCCGCTGCCGCATCAAACGCGCTGCCGTCACTGAAGCGCACGCCATCGCGCAGGGTAAACGTATAGGTCCGTCCATCCGGGGATATATCCCACCGGGTCGCCAGCCAGGGCTCGACACTGCCATCGGCCTTATAGCGTACCAGTGGCTCATAGACCATCGCCTGGGCATACATCTGGTTCGGTGAATAACCGCGAGGATCAAGCGGCCCGGCATTCGTCGGCCAGGAGTAGGTAAGCCCCTCAGCTTGCGCCATAACAGGCAGAACCAATCCCGCTGCCAATAGAAGCACCCCGAGCTTTCTCTTGAAGCCAAGCTGATTCACACTCCCACTCCCGTTATGCGTAGACAAGCGCGGGAGAATAGTCAGGGAAGAGTATGATGTCTACGAGAAAACTTCATACTGAAGGTGATTGGTTTTTATGCAACGAGTAACGATTACACTGGATGACGACCTGTTGGCCGCTGTTGACGATCGTGTGGCGAGCCACGGTTATCAAGGACGCTCCGAGGCCATCCGGGACCTGCTGAGAGAAGGCATGCGCGAGCCCGTCGCGCAGGATCTGCCAGCCGACTCCACCTGTATCGCCACCTTGAGTTATGTCTATGACCATAATGCTCGTGAACTCTCGAAGCGGCTGACCCGTACGTTTCATGCCCACCACGACCTTACGCTGGCTACTTTGCATGTCCATCTGGATCATGGAAGCTGCATGGAGGTCTCAGTGTTGAAGGGAACTACCGCGGAGGTCCGAGAGCTGGCCCAGCATGTCACTGCAGAGCGTGGGGTACGCCATGGCAGAGCGTTCATCGTACCGATGCCCCCTGCCACTCATACCCATGAGCATGACCTCTAAAACCTGTGGATAACTCTGTGCGCAGTTTCTGTATAGCCTGTAGGAAAAGCCCTGATACCAAGGCTCTTGGTAATTTTCAATAGGTGAATAAGAAAATTTCAGCCTTAGAAAAAAGCACTATAAAAAGGAGGCAGACCTGTCCTTATTAGGCCTTATCCATACATTGCTACTGATACTACGAAGCGATCATGGAAACAGACCGGTATCGTTCCTATCTTATCGAGAATGCAGTTGAACTCAGACGCGGCACGTTCACATCGCATAAAGGCCATTATGCCGGCACCCATGCTGGCTATTTTGCTGGCCGCTCTGGATCAAACGATCGTGGCGGTTTCGCTGCCGGCCATCTCTGCACAGCTCAATGACACCGGACTTCTAGCCTGGGTAATATCGGGCTACATGGTTGCCATGACCGTCTCGATGCCGCTCTACGGAAAGTTTGGCGACCTCTATGGCCGACAAAAGATGATGTCGGCAGCTTTCAGCCTCTTTACGGTAGCGTCACTCGCTTGTGCGCTTGCCCAAGACATGCCCCAACTGATCCTGGCCAGAATCTTACAGGGCTTGGGTGCAGGAGGGCTGATTGCCGTAAGCCAAGCGGTCATTGGCGACGTCGTACCGCCACGCGAGCGAGGCCGTTATCAAGGCTATATCAGCAGCATGTATGCGCTGGCCAGTATCGCAGGCCCCGTATTGGGCGGCTTGATGACCGAGTATTTATCCTGGCGCTGGGTTTTCTGGATCAATTTGCCCGTTGGCATTGCCGGGCTCTTCATTTGTTACCGCGTTCTAGCCAGCCTTCCCGTGCCCGGCCGCAAGGCCATCATTGACTACCCGGGCATTCTGCTACTGGCTACCGGCCTTACTGCGCTTTTAATGGCTACAACATTGATCGGCAAAGGAGCGCCCTTAAGCAGCGGCTATCTTCTCTGGCTTGCCGCTGCGGCAATAACAGCTTTGACATTATTCGCATACCATGAGCAGCGCGCCAGAGAACCACTTCTGCCCTTACGCCTACTCCGGAACAGAACGGCCGGGCTCTGCTGTATGCTCAACTTCCTTACCAACTTCCAGGCCATAGGGCTAACGCTGCTGATCCCCTTATGGTTTCAAGCTGGCGCCAGCCATGACATGAGCAAAGCGGCACTGCATCTGATTCCGTTTGCAGCGGGCATTCCCTTGGGTGCCTTTACCTGTGGGCGGCTGACCGCCGTGCTGGGACGTTACAAACCTCAGATCCTGGTGGGTACGCTAATCATGCCATGCGCTCTGGTAATGCTTGCCTTTATTGATCCGCGCAGCGGGTTACTGGCCGGCGGCAGTCTGTTTCTGGCAGGACTTGCAACGGGCATGCAGTTTCCCACTGCACTGGTTGCCGCCCAGAATGCTGTTCCACAGGCTGATATCGGGGTTATGTCCAGTACGATTTCGCTGTTCCGTTCATTGGGAGGTGCGGTAGGCGCCGCTGGCTTGTCCGCACTACTCTTGCTATGGCTACCCCCTATGCAGGGTCATGCGGACTCCGTTGAAAACGTGCTGCAGACATACCTGGTTGGGTCAGCCGGTACGATCGATCCATTACGCCAAACGCTTCTTGCAACCTTTCATAAACTGTTTCTGGTATCGGCTGGGCTTTCCCTGCTTGCACTTGCCTGCGCGTTGTCTGTACCCGAGCGTCCCTTGCGCGGCCCGACCGACCAGGCAGATCGATGATCCAAGCGATACGCGGAGCGGTATATCGAGCACGCTCCATCTGAAGCACTTGAAGGAATCCAATGATCTTTCAAGCCGCAAAGACAACAACTGTCACTCAAGGTCTAACGAACAGGTTTCAAAAAGAATTTTCTAGAATTTGTAACAGATTCACAGCGACCTTTTATCCCTATGAGCACCGCTTATCGGTGTTGGAATACCTATAAAACTTGAACATCCGCCCACTTTTAACCATTAAAAGGTGATCCAATTCACCTTTTAAAACGACTATAACCACGCCTTCACCTTTTGCTCCTTGAATGAGTCGGTAACCACTTATCGAGGGTTTCAAAGTCAAGGAACCTTTGAATCTTCGGGCGGTCCTACCGACGGCTATAGTCACCGTTGAAGCATTCCCTGAGTCAGCGCGATGGAATCCTAAACACGTTCGGTTGTTATCGACTACGAATGTTCATCGATCGTTGTCCATGACTATTCGGTCCTGTTGAAGTTCGTGCATACGTTTATGCACAAGGATGGAACTATGAATTTTAAAGAACGTGGTATTTTACATTCGAATTCATCAGCGATCTCACTATCACATCGCTTGTTAGATTTAATGGTAATTTCAGGAACAGCTTATCTGGCTGGCTCCGTGATTCCTGGCGTCCCCATGAAACCTGAGCACTGGGTAATAGTATTCCTTGCTCTTTTGATATTTCATTTCCTGACAGAAATGAATCAAATGTATCTTTCATGGCGTGGCGAAAGAATATCCAATGAACTAATAAAAATATCAACTTATTGGGTATTAACATTCTCAACTGTTTTCATGGTTGATTATTTCTTCTTTAATGAATCCTTTTTAATCAGCAGTACCATGAAGGCATGGCTGGCTCTTTCATTGATTGGCCTGTGCGGATATCGGGTGCTGCTGCGCTCTGTTATGCACTCGCTGCGAAAAGCCGGTTTCAATACGCGCCGAGTAGCCATCGTAGGTGCCGACAAGATCGGTCAGCGTCTTGCCCATACAATCGACAGAGCGCCATGGATGGGCCTGCAACTGCTCGGTTTCTATGTCGAGAATCCGCTAGACCATCCCGAGCTCAACCGTAGCGAGCCCGGTTTTTCGATTCGCGGCAACCTGGAACAGCTGGTAGACGATGCGCGCGCCGGTTATATCGACAAGGTCTACATCACCCTGAGCATGGCGCACCAGGAGCACATCAACTGGCTGGTGCAAGAACTCAGCGATACGACCGCTTCGGTCTACATCATTCCTGACGTCTTCATGTTCCACCTGCTCCATGCCCGCAGCGAAAGCATCGATGGTTTGCCCAGCATCAGTATCTTCGATACGCCAATGGATGGTGCCAGCCTGATCGTCAAGCGTATCGAGGACATCGTTCTGTCCCTGATCATTCTGTCGATCATTTCCATTCCCATGCTGGTTATCGCCATTGGCATCAAGCTGTCCTCTCCTGGCCCGGTATTTTTCCGCCAGAAGCGTTATGGCATGGACGGCAAGCCGATCGAAGTCTGGAAATTCCGTAGCATGAAGGTCATGGAGAATGGCGAAAAAGTGACGCAGGCGACCAAGAACGATAGCCGCATCACACCCTTTGGCTCGTTCCTACGACGCACGTCACTCGATGAGCTTCCCCAGTTCATTAACGTACTGCGTGGTGAGATGTCGATCGTAGGTCCACGACCCCATGCGGTTGCTCACAACGAACAGTACCGCAAGCTGGTTCAAGGCTACATGCTGCGCCACAAGGTCAAGCCCGGTATTACAGGGTGGGCCCAGGTCAACGGCTGGCGTGGTGAGACGGATACCCTGGACAAGATGCAGAAGCGCATCGAGTTCGACCTGGACTACATCCACCACTGGTCCTTCTGGTGGGACGTCAAGATCATCTTCCTGACCCTCTTCAAGGGTTTCATCAACAAGAACGCTTACTGAGAACTGCTGCCGGACCTGACGACCGAAAAGTGATTCAGGCCGGCAACAGCTGAACTTTCTAAGGTAGAGATGTCAGAGCTTGCCTGATCGAATCCCAGTAGGAGTTCAGATGCGGAAGACATGTCAGGGTGAGCTCCAGATACGATTGGTAAATGCCATCAAGAGCATCTGATTTCCCGTCTGGAAGAGTTTTCATGATTAAGTCAGTTTTAGTGGTTTGCGTTGGAAATATTTGCAGAAGTCCAATGGCCGAAACGCTTCTAAGGGAAGGCCTGAAAGGGCGGAATATAGAAGTCAGTTCAGCGGGTATTGGTGCATTGGTAGGCCGCCCTATGGATAGTACGGCTCAAGAAGTACTAAGAGAAAACGGACTTGAGCTATCGACACATAAAGCTCGCCAGGTTGATGCAGAAATGCTTCGGAAGGCAGACCTTATTTTGACGATGGAAGAATTTCATTCTCGTTCTGTTGAAAGTATGGCGCCAGAAATCAAAGGGAGAGTTTTTCTGATTGGTAAATGGGTAAATAACCGTGAGGTACCCGATCCATACCGCCTCTCAAAAGAAATGTTCAAAGAAGTACATATACTTTTAGCAAAATGCGTAGATAGCTGGCTTCCATACATTAGATAAGGGGAAGAAGGAATTTCATGACCACGATGCCTCGTTTTACGGCCACTGAAGTTAAGAACGATACCGATATTAATTTCTCAGCACTGTTTGGAATCCTCGTTGATTACAAATGGCAGCTTCTTTCTATTATCGGTATCTTCACTTTCCTCGGTATTGCTTATGCCATGCTGGCTACGCCCATGTATGCATCCAATGCAATGCTGCAGATCGAAGAAAAGAAAGGTGTAACACGCCTGACTGATCAAACATCCGGCATGCCACCGCCACTTCCGGAGGCAGTGACTGAGATCGAGTTGCTCAAATCCCGTCTGGTGATTGGCAACGCGGTCAAGAATCTGCACCTGGATGTTGTCGTAACGCCCAAGTACTTCCCTATTTTTGGTGGCTATGTCGCTCGTCATTTCAAAGCTGAAAGCGAAGACGAAGTTGCCTCCCCTGTTCTGGGCCTGAACAGCTTTGCCTGGGGCGGTGAGGATGTAGAAGTCGCTGAGCTGCGCGTCCCCGACAGCGCCCAGGACAAGCCTATGACACTGAAAGTCGAAGAAAACCAGAGCTTCACGGTTTTCGATGCCGACAATCAGATCCTGCTGCACGGCACTGTCAACCAGCCTGTCGAGCAGGATGGCTACTTCATCCAGGTCAGCAAGCTGCAAGCACGTCCCGGTACTGAATTCACAGTCATGAAGAAGCGACTGTCCAGAACGATTCAGGAATACCAGGGCCGCATCAGCGCAGGCGAGCGTGGCAAGCAGTCAGGCATTCTGTCTGTTGCCCTGCAGGACTCCGATCCTCTGCGTGCTCAGCGCATTGTTCAAGAAGTGATCGATCTGTACGTTGCTCAGAACATTGACCGCAACGCAGCAGAATCGACTCAGAGCCTTGAGTTCCTGCGTAGCCAGATTCCTTCTGTCAAGAAAGAACTGGAAGACGCGCAGCGTGCGCTGAACGAATATCAGACCAACCGCCGCTCTGTTGATATCGACAGCGAGACCAAGGGTGTTCTGGATCAGATCGTTTCGCTGGATGGCCAGATTTCCGAGCTGAACCTCAAGCGTGTTGAGATGAGCCGCAAGTTCACCACTCAGCACCCGGCATTCCAGGCCGTACTCGGCCAGCTGCGCCAGCTTGAAGTTGAAAAGGACAAGCTTGAGAAGCGCGTAGGCAATCTGCCTTCTACTCAGCAAGAGCTGCTCCGCCTCAAGCGTGACGTTGACGTGACCAGCCAGACCTACACCCTGATGATGAACAAGGTGCAGGAGCTTGATGTTATCCGTGCTGGTACTGTCGGCAGCGTGCGTATCATCGATAATGCAAACGCGAACATTGATGATCCTGCAAGCCCCAACAAGCCGCTGATCGTAGTTGCTGCACTGGTTCTGGGCTGCCTGCTGGGCCTGGCCGTTATCTATACCCGCCATACCCTCAAGCGCGGTATTGAAACACCTGAAGCCATCGAGCAGTTGGGTCTGCCGGTTTATGCTTCGATTCCATACAGCCGCAACCAGTCCGAATCCGAAAAGCTCTTTGGCCGCGGCTCCCGCAAGATTGGAGAATCGGCGCTGCTGTCCATCGCTCATCCTACGGACCTGAGTACCGAGGCGCTGCGTAGCCTGCGGACCAGCCTGCACTTTGCGATGATCGAGGCTAAGAACAACATTCTGATGATCTCCGGCCCAAGCCCGGATGTCGGTAAGTCCTTCGTTTCATCCAACCTGGCAGCCGTTATTGCCGAGTCGGGTCAGCGCGTTCTGCTGATCGACGGGGACATGCGCAAGGGCTACATGCACAAGATCTTCAATGTGAAGCAGAAAGACGGTCTATCCGATCTGCTGAGCAATCGCATTGCAATCAACGATGCCATCAAGAAGACCGAAGTCGACATGCTTGATTTCATGTCTTGTGGCCAGTTCCCGCCGAACCCTTCCGAACTGTTGATGAGCCATCGCTTTACCACTGTTCTGAAGCAACTCGGCGACCTGTATGACATCGTGATCATCGATACTCCGCCGATCCTGGCCGTAACCGAAGCCGCCATCATTGGCGCCCATGTAGGTACCAGCCTGATCGTCGCCCGCTTCGGCATGAACAGTGCCAAGGAGCTGGAGGCTACCAAGCGTCGCTTTGATCTCAATGGTGTACCGCTCAAGGGTGTGATCCTGAACGCTGTAGAGCGCAAGGCTTCCAACTATTCCTCTTACGGTAACTATCAGTACGCCTATGAGAGACCAAGCAAGAGCTGAAGCCTGTTATAGGCAGCAGCGCTTGCAAACATGGAATGGGACTAAAAAGCACCATGCATAGCATGAGAAAGCTTCAATTGAACGATGAAGCATAAAAGTCCACAGGTAGGAGCTCTTTTGAGCTCCTACGTTATTTCAAGGCTTTTGACCGTTTCAGATCAGTAAATTGATTTTCTAGGCTAAAGGGATATCGAAATGAACGTTGCAATGGTGCTGAACTACAAGGCTCCGCAAGAAAGCATTTCCTGCGCTGAAAGTATTCTTAATTTTTGTAAGACAATCGATCATGTCGTCCTGATAGATAACGACTCCAAGGACGGCTCTTACGAAACGATGAAACAATGGAAAGAAACCCATAACGTAGACCGGGTTTCCGTTATCGCCAGCCCTGTTAACAGCGGCTATGCCGGTGGTAACAACTTTGGAATGAAATGGGCACGCGAACAGTTCAAGGTTGAGAACTTCTGGATTCTCAACAACGACGCCTATGTTAAAGACGATGCCTTCAAGCCGTTACTGGATAAGATCACGGCTGACAAGAACACCATTGCCGGCTCGGTCATTCTGAGTTCTCAAACAGGAAAGATCGAATGCTATGGTGGCGGGATCATGTATCCCCTGCTAGGCAAATCCAAGCTTCTCGGCAAAGGGCTTTCCATTGATGAGATCGGCCAGCTCAACCGTGAGCCGGACTACATCATGGGCTGCAGCCTGGCCTTCAACGCCGAGATACTGGATAAGGTTGGCTACATGGACGAATCCTACTTCATGTACTCCGAAGAAGTGGATTGGCAGCACCAAGCGAAAAAGCACGGTATTGCACTGTATGTCGCACCGGATAGCCAGCTCTATCACTATGGCTCAATGAGCTCAGGCGGAAAGTCCGAGTTTTACTACTACTTCCGTAACCGTGCAGCCACTCGCTTCAATAAGAAGTTCTATGGCTCACCGTATGCACTCATGTCTGCGGTTTTCCTGTCCGGCATAACCGTATTGAAGGAATACAAAAGTCCAAAGCTGGCCTGGTCTGGTATCAAGGGCGCGTTCAAAGGGGCAACAATGCATGTCTAATGGAGTAGTAAGCCAGGCATTCGGTATCGACTTTTTCCTGGGCACCAAGGATGAGCTACTGAAGCATATTTCAGCCAGCCTGAAAAAACCCTACACCTATATCGTTACGCCAAACATTGATCACGTTGTCCAGTTCCAGGAAAACGAGAATCTGCAAAAGGCGTATCGCACCGCTGACAAGCGTGTCTGCGATAGCCGTATCCTGTCGCCCTTGCTCAAATCCCTGGGCGTTGAGATCAAGGAAGTGATCACAGGCAGCGACCTTACGGTCTCGCTTCTGAAGAAAGCTGACCAGGAAGACTTGTCCATTACGCTGATTGGCTCCGAAGAAAAGGACGTGGTAAAGCTCAAGGCTTTGTATCCACGTATCCGGTTGAATCACTACAACCCTCCGATGGGCTTTATCAACAAGCCTGACGAAGTGCAGAAGTGCCTCGACTTCATCTATGCCAACCCTTCGGACCTCATTTTCTACGCGGTTGGTGCGCCACGGCAGGAAATGCTGGCCAGCATGGTCGATGCTACCAAGCGTACAGGCGTTGGCCTTTGCATCGGGGCCTCGATTCTGTTTGCTACCGGCAGCCTGAAGCGAGCGCCGGTCTGGATGCAGAAAGCCCGTATCGAGTGGCTGCATAGAATGCTATCGGAGCCCCAGCGTCTGGTGCGTCGCTATGTTCATGACGCCACCCATATTCTTCCTATCTATCTCAAAGAAAGATCAGGAAGACGAAGCAGTGAAGAAGTAAATTAATCGATTGCGACTGCATTTTTTGGCCAGTCTGAGGACAGGGAAGACAGCCATGCTGGATGGAATGCAACGTTACGCTGGATGGGAAGCGATATGAGAGCAGTAAGCAAAAGCGGTGCCTACTTCATATTATTAATTTTCGTCTTCGTATTACATTTTGGTATTTTCGAAGAAACCCCCCATAACCCGATTGGCATCTTGTATGTCAGCGAGTTGTATCTGGTTATTTGTCTGGCGTTTACAGCCTTCTATGTACTGGCGTCCGTGGGAAAAGAGCAAAAGGATTTGAAAATCCTTTTAACTTATTGCGCCTACTCGTCGGTTATCTTCATTCTGCTGCCAGCGATTTTCTCGAATCTCTACTATGGGCAACCATTGATATACGGGATTATCGAAGAGCGTCGCATACTGTATTGCTTCACTTTTTCCGTCATGCTTTACCTCGCCCGGAACATGAGTGCTGCCCAATTTGAAAAGGCGTTCCTGTTTGTAGGTTTCATGGCGTGCATTCTGGCCTGGATGTTCAAGTTCTCTGTATTGCCGGACCTGCGGGACAAGGTGGCATCCTTCGACCGGCCAGACCGCTCCTCAATCGGTGCACTGGCACAGTGCCTGGCTTATTTCTATTGCATTCAGGTATGGAATAAAGGGATATCGCCCATTGATGGCTCGCCCAGGTCCAAGACGCCTTATATTGTGTTCGCCTGCTTCATTTTGCTGACTCTGGTCTTTGCAACACAAACGCGCCAGCTGATCTTCCTGTCCCTTTGCTTCACGCTGCTTTGCCTGAAGAGCAAGTCGGTTATCTGGATCGTGGTATCGGGTATTTTGATTTCTCCTCTCTACCTGTTCCCGGATCTGCTGAAAGAGCTGGGACTCAATCTTGACTTCTATGCCGAATCGCTGGAAAACGGTCCAACCGATAATGTCCGTGAACAAACCATCGGTTATATCTTCGGCCATTTGCATGCGAATAACTGGTTACCCAGTGGCTCCTTGTCCCTGATGTGGAACAATGGCTTTATCCCCCACTTTGGCGAGTACTTCTTCCTTTCCGACGTTGGGATATTCGGTACGCTGTTCAGATTCGGCTTCCTGGCCTTCCTGATCGTCCCACTGACCCTGTTCTGCTATTACTACTTCGCCAAGCGCTTACACAGGGATACCAGCTTCACCGTTACCGCCCTGCTGGCGTATATGGTGATCTGGCCGCTTCAGGGTATCTTCGAATATATGCAGGCAACGATTGCGTTCCTGCTTGTGATTCAGGCACTCAAGGCCTACCACCGAAACGTGGAAAGCCCAGCGCTGGATTCGTATGTTGAAGAACATCCACTGATGCAACCCAGCTTTAGATAGTCCCCTCCCCTGCATGTCTGTCCAACCAGGGCAGACATGCCTTCTGCAAAAGAGCCCTCCATGACAATGCTGAAAAACAGCACCTGGAATATTCTGGGTGTAGTCATTCCAAGCCTTATCGCACTCCCTACCATGGGTGTTCTTTCTCGAAAGTTAGGTATCGAGCAATTCGGCCTGTTTACACTGGCGTTTGCCATTGTCGGTTATGCCACCATTTTTGACGCAGGACTCACACGCGCCGTCATACGAGCCGTGGCCATGCACCATGGCAATGTCGAAAAGAATAAATCCGTTATCGCGACTGCTACTTATGCGGTGGTCGGTCTGAGCGTACTCGCGGTGCTCTTGTTATGGCTGGGCGCAGGAGAACTCGTTTCCCTGCTACACGTTTCGGCAGAAAACGTTGACGTTGCGGTGGCCGGCTTCAAGTGGCTAAGCCTTTCGATACCGCCCTTTCTACTCACCATGATCTGGTTTTCCTATCTGGAAGGAAACGAACGGTTTGCAGAATTCAACCTGTTACGCACCATCACCAACTCCATTCTGGCTGTTTCCCCCCTGGTAGCCGTGCTGGTCGATGGGTCTTTTACCGCGACGGCAATAGGGCTTGTCATCGCCCGCCTTATTTCGATGGCCGTGGCGTTCATTCCATGTTGGCGAGAATTTCCGCCGGGCTTTTACCGATTTGAAAAGAGCGTCTTCAAGGAACTCTTCGCGTTTGGCAGCTGGATGACTGTGAGCAATATCATCAGCCCTGTCATGGTCTATTTCGATCGTTTCATCCTGTCCAATATGGTCGGAGCCCAGCGCGTTTCCTTTTATACCGCGCCCTCTGAAGCCATCTCGCGCATGCTGATCATTCCCAATGCTGTCGCTCGGGTTATTTTCCCGCTTCTGAGCAAGCGCTCGGCGGATGCGACCGCTCAGGCCAATCGAGCGTTCTGGGCCCTGCTCGCCGCCTGTGTAGTCATGGTGCTACCTCTATTCATACTCGCCCCCATGGTCATGACTTTATGGATGGGACCGGAATATGGTCAGGAAGGCGCACAGGTGCTGCGTATTCTCCTGATTGGCTTCATCTTTAACGCGCTGGCACAGATTCCCTTTGCGAAAATCCAGGCGAAGGGCCATTCGAAGATCACCGCTTTTATCCATCTGGCTGAGCTTTTGCCTTATATAGGCTTGCTGGTCGTGTGCATACACCTGTTTTCTCTTCAGGGAGCTGCCATTGCCTGGTCGATCAGGGTGGCTGTTGACTTCATTGCTCTGGAAGTTATGTCACGAAAAATCAGCTAGTGGCTTATTGACATATAACGTCAGGATAAAGCCAAAAATTGGATCGATTTACTTTTAAAAAGAGTGTTTCCGCAAAAGTGAACTAATTTTTTAAGCTTCTGTCACAGCCTGCGCTGATATGTATGGTTTGGTTGGATACGGAGCTGTTACGAATTATCCAGCGCCAGGCGCGCCACAGGCCTACATGATTCATAAAGTTTCTTATGCCCAAACACGTTCTGACGCTTATAAATCGATCGATACGAAGTTTTTAAAAACTTTTTTACAGCGATCAAGGAAGAAAATAGATGAAACGTACCTTTACCCTTGCACTACTTTCCACCCTGCTTCTGCAGGGCTGCGTATGGTCTCCAGGCCAATACCTGCACCGGGACGATTTGAAGACCAACGGCTCCATTGAGGGGACAAAGGTTGAGCTGATTCCTATCACATCGGCTTATTTGAAAAGTCATGACTCCGTTAACCCGACTGCAGACACTGGGAACTGGCAGGAACTGCTCAAGTATCATCCAGCGGCTTATCGTGTAGGCAAGGCGGACCTGCTGTATATCACTGTATGGGATCACCCCGAGCTAACCGCTCCTTCTGGTGCCCAACAGCAGATCGAGGCGAACGGTCGACTGGTACGTCCTGACGGTACTATTTTCTATCCGTACGTTGGCACCCTGACAGCAGAAGGCAAGACGCTTGAGGAGATCCGTAAGGTCATCTCGACTCGTCTGGCGACCTTTATCGACAATCCTCAGGTCGACGTGAGCGTCCTGCGCTTTGGCAGTCAGAAAGTCACCCTGTCAGGTGCCTTTACCAAGGGCGACTCCATTCCGCTGACAACTGTGCCGATGACTTTGGTCGAAGCATTGGGTCAGGCGAACGTTGACACCCAGACAGCTGACCTGAGCGGCCTGACCCTGGTACGTGACGGCAAGGAGTACCGCCTGGATGCCGACACCTTGAACCGTAAGGACTCCAAGCTGTACGGCGTATACCTCAAGGATGGCGATAGCATTCACCTACCCTACAACGATAACCGCAAGGTTTACGTGATGGGTGAAGTGAGAAGCCCACTGGCAGCCAACTTCAAGACTACCAGCCTGACGCTGATGGATGCGCTCGGCCAGGCAGGCGGCCTGAACCAGGAAACTGCCGATGCGGATGAAGTGTATGTAATCCGTGGTCCGGAGAATTTCAACTCTTCTCCAGCCGCGAAAGCTCAAGTGTTCCACCTGAGCGCTTCCTCACCAACCGCTTTCGTTCTGGCACAGCACTTTGCACTACAGCCGCAAGACGTTGTATTCGTAGGTCCTGCCGGAATCACCCGCTGGAACCGCTTCGTCAGTCAGCTGCTGGGCTCCTCGAACGTGCTTAGCTCCACTGCAAACGCCAACCAGAGCTTCAAGTAAGAGCTTTCTGGATGGTCAAAAAGCCCTTCGTTTGAAGGGCTTTTTTTATGCCTTAATAAATCCTTCGGAACCGCCTTACTGTTACTGTAGGCTCCCCTACAGGTATTAATGCTCAGGACAGGCTTAGCTGAATCTTCAATGCCGCGATATAGCCATAGCTGCTACACATGTACTTACAAGCAATAACTACCTGCAGCACTCAGCCGATACCAGGTCAAGTCAATACGCGACACTCTGCGAAGGGATCTTTATAACGAAGTTATTTGGCAGGCATAAAAAAGCCCAACGTTAGTGTTGGGCTTTTTGCTTATTACATGCCTTAACTAAGCGAGACTTTTTCCTGCAACTTCATTGCAGGCTTCTTCTTTGACTGTATACCAAAGAATGCCAGATTAAGCAGACTGAAACGACCGACTGCCTTCTTGAGGGCCACTGGCAGGATAAGCCCCAGAATCATACTGACTGTAAAGGTAATCCATACATCATGGATTGCCAGTTTGTTCAGTACGATACGGCTGCCCGCCGTTCCAAATACATGGAATAGGTAGATTTCGAAAGAGAAATACCCCAACCATGCCAACGGCTTGAAATAGACCCGGCGGGTGATGATCATGTAAATAGCAGTAATCCCCAGAGCCGTCCCTATGTAATCCATTCCACGATCACTAATGGAAAGTTGATTCCACAGATAGGCCTGATCAATGACAACCAATGCCGCCAGCACGACGCCAATCACTAGCTGTTTTGAAGCGGTATTCAACTGGTCGGAGAAGCGATAAAGCCCCAGCCCCAACAGGAAGAAGGGCAGCAATTGGATGGCCTTGTACAAGCAGAAGAAGTCCGGGAATACTTCGTAGTGCAAGGAGCCCACCAGGGCGATACACATGATGATCAGGTAATTCCTGAGAGAGGACAGCAGGCTGAACTTCTCCATCAGGGCAATCATGACAAAGATGCAGAAGATGGACTGCAGGAACCAGAAATGGGCATAACTGAAGAAATAGATACCGAACACATCGCTCCATTCCGGCTTCGTATTGGTGTTGGGCACCAACGCTTGCGAGATGAAGAAGAGCGTTGAGACAACGATCATCGGGATCAGAATCCGGCGAAACTTGCCCTGGTAGAAACGCGGCAGGGAGCTTGCGGAAGTAACGGGTCTCAAGGCATATACATACCCCGAGATGGCCGTGAAGAGCGGCATGCGAATGTAAACAAGCGAGTCGTAGAGATAACGGAGGAATGAGTCATCCGCGACTTTCATTCCCTGATCACCCGAACTGCCAATAACGTGACCGGCTACCATTAAAAATAGCGCCAACCCCCTGATCGTTTCGATCCTTAAATCTTTTTCGGGTTTGGTAGTGCTCATTAGGCGCCCTTCCTTAAATCAATACATATGATATCGCTCGGATATCGACCACTATTAATCTACTGACCTGAGAGGATAGGCCACAGAAAGCCCTCCATTTTTATATTCACTCAATACTTGGCTTGTATTTGAACTGAATCACTTTCTAACTGCCATATGCTGACCGATGTACAGCGTTTAAGCTCGGAAGGATGCAGTAGTTTTCAATTAATATTGCGTCTCTTCATTGAAAACCTGTGAAATAGAGCTCGCCAAGTCGCTCAATTATCTTTTGTATCTGCCAGTGTCAAACTAAGCGACATATCGATATCGTATTGATATCAGACTTCAGCGAACTCAAGCAGGATAAGGACAGATCAATACCCTTATTGTTCGGGTTTATATATTTTTTTTGAGTGAAACTCATTACAAATAGATAAACGGGACTGTTTTGATGGCGGGCGTATCTGCAACGGTCCGCATTTTAGCCGCATGCCGTGACAGATACGCTATGAGCATTATGCGTTAGACGAACGCCTTACCGTCCAGGACTGCTTTACGCCACCGCACGATATTGACCTTTTCTGGCAGGCCAACCTGGCTGAAGGGATCCTGTGCCAAAAAGGCCTCGGCTTCTTCGCGGGTTTCGACATCCACGATATAGATACTTCCGCTGGCGTTTGCCCCTTCGTCGTCAAGCTTGGCTCCACAGGCGAGCAGCTTGCTGGCATTTTCACGGAGGAAATCCAGATGGGCAGGACGGTTGTCCTGGCGCAGCTGGGTAGTGTTGGGCTTGTCCCAGGTTTCGATCAAAAAAGGCATGGCGTTTTCCTTGGTTGATAGCGTCTCCCTAGCATACCTGTATGACCAGGCCCTGGGTAAAGCGTATCGATCAAGGAGGCATGTCCTTATGCCTCGCCAACCGCGTTATGCCGCGCGGAACAAAGCGTGCGGATCAATCACAAACTTCTTGGGTACGCCCGCATCAAATTCGCTATAGCCCTTGGGTGCATCATCCAGGGTAATAACGTCGACACCTACAATGTCAGCAATCTTAATGCGGTCCCACATGATGGCTTGCATCAGCTGTCGGTTGTACTTCATGACAGGCGTTTGCCCGGTATGGAAGCTATGAGATTTAGCCCAGCCGAGGCCGAAGCGAATACTCAGGCTACCCTGCTTGGCTGCCTGGTCCGCAGCACCAGGATCTTCCGTCACGTAGAGGCCAGGAATACCGATCTTGCCGGCGACACGTGTAACACCCATCAGTGAGTTAAGGACTGTGGCAGGTGCTTCGTGCTGTGATCCGGAGTGACCATGGCCGCGGGCTTCGAAGCCGACCGCATCCACGGCGCAATCCACCTCCGGCTCGCCTAGAAGTGCCGCAATTTGTTCATGTAGGGGCGTGTCTTGGGACAAGTCAGCAATTTCAAACCCTTGTGCTTTGGCATGAGCCAGACGTACCGGATTGACGTCACCCACGATGACGACCGCAGCGCCCAACAGGCGCGCTGAAGCAGCGGCGGCTAGGCCGACAGGACCTGCGCCGGCGATATAAACGGTACTACCCGGTCCGACGCCCGCCGTGACGGCTCCGTGGTAGCCGGTGGGCAGAATGTCCGAAAGGCAGGTCAGGTCGCGGATCTTTTCCATGGCCCGATCCCGGTCAGGCAGCTTGAGCAGGTTGAAATCGGCATAGGGCACCATGACATATTCCGCCTGGCCACCGACCCATCCACCCATGTCAACGTAGCCATAGGCGCCGCCAGCGCGGGAGGGATTTACCGACAGGCAGACGCCGGTGTGTTGCTCTTTGCAGGTACGGCAGCGGCCACAGGCTACGTTGAAGGGGACGGAGACCAGATCCCCTACCTTGAGGTTTTCCACCCCTTTGCCCGCCTCGATGACTTCTCCAGTGATTTCATGGCCCAGTACGAGACCCTCGGGGGCTGTAGTACGGCCACGCACCATGTGCTGGTCGGAGCCACAGATGTTGGTGGAGACGACTCGCAGGATCACACCGTGGTCGATTTGACGTCCCTGGGGCGTTTCCATTTTGGGGAAGGGAATGTTCTGTACTTCGACTTTTCCAGCGCCCAGGTAGACGACGCCTCGATTGCCTGACATACGCGTTTCCTCTTGTTGTTTTAGTAAGCCCATGAGTGGGCGGTGGTTCATGAAAAGCAGTAAAACATTGAATCCGATGAGGTAGCGCTGCGCTTGAACCCTCCTGCGATGGGTATGTTGAGCGTAGAAAGCACGAGCCGAACGTCAATCAAAGCGTGCGATGAGCGCACAAAAGTGGCAGGTTCTACTTTTATAATGGTTATCGGTTGGACTGGATTTGATGGGTATCCCGTTGCTCAACCCTCCTACAGGCCACGCTCCATTGCATTATCCGGCGAGCCTTGATTCATTGCGCTGCCAGAGCCCTCTAGAAGGCTCAACCTATCCTTTCGAGAAAAGCTTTCGTAGTGACATGGAGGGTGGCGGTTACAGCACCACCGTCCGGTTGGCATTCAGGAAAACACGGCGCTCCAGGTGATACCCCACAGCTCGAGCCAGGGTCAGGCATTCGATGTCTCGGCCCTTGGCGACAAGGTCTTCCGGGTAATACGCATGATCCACGCTCTCTACCCCTTGGGCGATGATCGGCCCTTCGTCGAGGTCATTATTGACGTAATGGGCAGTGGCACCGACCAGCTTTACCCCCTTCTGATAGGCCTGATGGTAAGGCTTGGCGCCCTTGAAGCCTGGCAATAGGGAGTGATGGATGTTAATTGCCCAGCCATCGAGACGACGGCACAACTCGGGCGAAAGAACCTGCATGTAGCGTGCAAGCACGACCAATTCCGCCTGGGTATCCTGCAGCACCTGCCAGACGCGGGCTTCCTGGGCAGGTTTGTCGTGGGGGTCCAGCGGAAAGTGGTGATAGGGAATGCCATGCCAGCGGGCCAGGGGTTCAAGGTCCGGGTGATTGGAAATCACTGCGACCACATCCATCGGTAATTGGCCGATGCGCTGGCGATAGAGCAAGTCGTTCAGGCAATGATCGGCTTTAGAGACCATGATCACCACCTTTGGGCGGTAGCCTGGCGCGGTCAGCTCCATTTGCATGTCGAACGGTCCCAAGGCATCGGCAAGACCGGCACGAAAAGCAGTCTCGTCGAAGGCAGTCGGCGCCTTGAACTCCACGCGGATAAAAAAGCGCGCCGCCAGTCGGTCATCAAAGGAGTGATGCTCGGTGACGTAGCACTGCTGCTCGAACAAAAAGCGGGTCACGACGTCCACGGTCCCCAGTCGGCTTGGGCTCTGGGCAGTGAGAATCCAGGTATCAGGGGTGCGGCTCATGGATAGCTACCGAATAGGTTGGATGTTGTGGGTTGAATGACCTGGGGCCAGGGACACAGGTATCGCTGCGCCCCACGCACCTTACTGATCAAATGTATACGTTTAACCTGTGGTATCCAGCCAAATGGTTAGTTCGCAGAAGGATGGGATCGATACGCACAACCCATCCTGTCCGTACGCTGTCAGTTGGCGATGGCCAATCCGTATTCGGCGCTGGCGTCTTGCAACCAGAGCCAGATGTAGTCGGCAAAACTGCGGCGAACGACCAGTTCCCATGTCTCTTCACCGGTGTGACGGATAACCAGCTGGGATTTGGCAAATACCGTCCCGACCGCCTTGCCTACCGGAAATTGACTGGGGTGGACATCGTAGGATGTGGACTTCATCAGGACGTTGCGTACATTCGGTCCTGTCAGCTCATACAGGGTCTGGCCACCGCTGACATTGACGATGGAAATATGCCGATCGCCGATCGCCTCACGCAGGCTCAGTTCGGTGGAGTACTCCTCGCCCTGCGGAACGATCAGGAGCCACTCATCCGGCCCCAGCCATTGCAGGGAGGTTTCACCTTTCACAGTCAAGCCCAGGGCGGCGGGCAACTCCAAACCCAGTACGGATTCGACCGCACCGGTAAAGCCGGTATCGCTGGCCTCTCCTCGCAGGACCAAATGGCCCCGCAGCTTTTTCTCGCGCAAGGTCACACCCGCGCTGCCGACGCTCCGGCCCGCCAGCTTGTCGAGCTCAGCATGGAACAAGGAGGATTCGGCGCGTGCAGGTCCGGCGGGACGCTGCTGATAAACGTTCACGTTAGACATGCTGACGCTCCCCTTTCGGATCATAGAACACGGAAGAAACGATTTCGGCTTCGACGAACGTGCCATCCCTGAGCGCGGCATAAACCTTTTGTCCCATCTTGCCCAAGCCACCCCTTACAACGGCCAAGGCGAAGCCAAAGCCCATCGAGGCGCTGTAATAACTGGATGTGACGTGCCCCACCATGGTCATTGGAATCGGCTGCTGAGTGTTGAACACCAGCTGTGCACCTTCCGGTAGAACCGCCTTGGGATTGGCCGGCTTGAGGCCCACCAACTGCTTGCGGTCTGCTTTAAGACAATCCTGCCGGTTCATACCGCGTTTGCCGATAAAGGAGAACGGCTTGTTCATGCTGACGGCCCAGCCCATGCCCAAGTCCTGTGGGGTGACGGAGCCATCGGTATCCTGACCCACGATGATGAACCCCTTCTCGGCCCGCAGTACGTGCATGGTTTCGGTACCGTAGGGCGTTAGGCCGTACTTCTTGCCAGCCTCTATCAGCTGCTCCCATACGCCCATCGCATAATCGGCCTGGACGTTAATTTCGTAGGACAGCTCGCCGGTAAAGGAGATGCGGAACACCCGAGCCGGTACGCCGCCCACGGTGCCTTCCTTCCAGCTCATGAAGGGGAACGCATCCTTGTCCAGATCGATGTCGGTCAGCTCGGCGAGCAGGTTACGGCTTTCCGGACCAGACAGGGTCATGGTCGCCCAATGGTCGGTTACCGAGGTGAAATACACCTTGAGGTCCGGCCATTCGGTCTGATGGTAGAGTTCCAGCCACTCAAGGATACGCGCGGCGCCACCGGTCGTGGTGGTCATCAGGAAATGATTGTCGGCCAGGCAGGCCGTGACGCCATCGTCCATGACCATGCCGTCTTCCTTGCACATCAGGCCGTAACGGGCCTTACCGACCTCCAGCTTGGTCCAGGCATTGGTATAGACGCGATTGAGAAACTCACGGGCGTCCGGGCCCTGAATATCGATCTTGCCGAGGGTCGAGGCATCAAGGATGCCGACTTTCTCGCGTACGGCCTTGCACTCGCGGGCCACGGCGGCATGCAGGTCCTCTCCGGCCTTGGGGAAGTACCAGGGGCGCTTCCACTGACCGACATCTTCAAACAAGGCACCCTGCTTGACGTGCCAGCCATGAAGCGCGGTGAAACGTACCGGCTCCATGAGATGGCCGCAGTGGCGACCGGCGACGGCACCGAACGTGACCGGTGTGTAGTTAGGGCGAAACATGGTGGTGCCGACTTCGGGAATCGCCTTGTTTTGCACACGCGCGGCGATGGCAAGGCCGTTGATATTGCCCAGCTTGCCCTGGTCGGTGCCAAAGCCCAGGGCGGTGTAGCGCTTGACATGCTCGATGGACTCGAAACCCTCACGGCACGCCAGCTCGATACCCGCTGCCGTCACATCGTTTTGCAGATCGACGAACTGCTTGGGTGCGCGGGCCGTGGATTTTTCGTGAGGCACCTGGAAAAGCGCCAGCGAAGGCTCTTCGAAGCGGTGCTCCGCCCGGGGCACTTCGCCGGCTACCGGCTTCAAACCCGCCTCGCCAGCAGCCGTGGCGCCCGCTTCAAAGCCATCGGCCAGCACATCGCCCAGGGCGAACACGCCGTTCACGGCGCCAGCACAGACGCGCTTTTGCGGAGCCGGGCCCGGTACGAACGCCTGGATATCCTCACGCCACAAGGGACGCCCGCCCAAGTGGGATGCCAGGTGCACCACAGGGCTGTAACCACCGGATGTGGCGATCAGGTCGCAGCTCAGCCACTCGCCGGGACTGGTAGTACGGAACCCCTTGATGTCGATGGCGACGACACGCGCGCCGGTCACCCGCGTTGAGCCACGGGCTTCGGTAACCGCTGCGCCGGTCAAGACGCGAATCCCCTTCGCCCTCGCCTCTTCAACCCAGGCCCCACGCGGATTTTGACGTGCGTCGGCGATGGCAACGACTTCACGCCCTGCTTCCAGCCAGTCCAGCGCGACACGGTAGGCATAATCATTGTTGGTGGACAGCACCAGTTTTTGACCCGGCGCGACGCCATAGCGACGTACATACGTGGAGACAGCACCCGCCACCAGGTTTCCAGGCAGGTCGTTGTTAGCGTATACCAACGGACGCTCATGGGCACCACTCGCCAGAACGACACGCTTGGCGCGGACACGGTGCACTCGGTGGCGCACCTGTCCCATTGGGGCCTTTTCGCCCAGATGATCGGTGAGACGCTGGTGGATGGTCAGAAAATTGTGGTCGTGATAGCCGTTGACGGTCGCCCGAGACAGCAGGGTCACGTCGGGAGTGGCTTCCAGCTCCGCGATGGCCTTGGCAACCCATTCGGCGGCGGGCTGGCCATCCAATAGCTCACGTGTGTCGAGCAGGCTGCCGCCAAACTCTTCCTGCTCGTCAGCCAGGATGACACGCGCCCCACTGCGGGCAGCCGCCAGGGCGGCAGCCAGACCAGCCGGTCCGGCACCTACCACCAGCACATCGCAGTGCTGGTTCATGTGGTCGTAGCTGTCCGGGTCGACTTCGGTCGGCACGCGACCCAGCCCCGCCGCCTTGCGGATGTACTTCTCATACGTCAGCCACAGGTTTTGCGGATACATGAACGTCTTGTAGTAGAAGCCGGGCGGCATCATCTTGCCGCCGACCTTGCCAAGAATGCCCATCAGGTCATTGTTCACGCTCGGCCAACCGTTGGTGCTGGCGGCTACAAGCTCTGCGTAGAGGGGCTGTTGGGTAGCACGCACGTTGGGAATCTGCGTGGCCTCGGTGGAGCCGATCTGCATGATGGCATTGGGCTCTTCAGCCCCAGCGGCCACGATGCCGCGCGGGCGGGAATATTTGAAGCTGCGCCCGATGACATCGACACCATTGGCCAGCAGCGCCGACGCCAGCGTATCGCCGACAAAGCCCTGGTAGCGCTGACCATTGAAGGTAAAGGTCAACGGCTGACGGCGATCGATCCGACCACCGTGGGTAAGGCGATTGACCTGACTCATACGGTTTCTCCTTCGATAGCCTTGGCCACTACGACCGGCTTGCCGTTTACCTGCGGTTGCTCGCCAATCTTGTACGTTTCGAGAATTTCGTAGGTTTCCGTATTGCGGGTCACGTTGAAATAGTGACGGCACCCGGTGGCATGGACCCACAGTTCATGGTGGATGCCCCGCGGGTTATCGCGAAAGAACATGTAGTCGCCCCACTCCGCATCGGTGCAGTTGTCCGGGTCCAGCGGGCGCGGGATATGCGCCTGGCCTGCCGCATGAAATTCCTCTTCGGAGCGCAGTTCCCCACAATGAGGGCAATGGATGTGCAACATGATCAGGGCTCCTTAGTGCGCGACAGCCGCCGCGCCATGCTCGTCGATGAGCGCGCCGGTATGGAAACGGTCGATGGAGAACGGAACCGCCAATGGGTGCATTTCCCCTTTGGCGAGCGAAGCAGCGAAGACGTTGCCGGAGCCGGGAGTGGCCTTGAACCCACCAGTGCCCCAGCCGCAATTGAAAAACAGGTTTTCTACCGGTGTCTTGGAAATGATTGGACAGGCATCAGGCGTGGTATCGACGATGCCGCCCCACTGGCGATTCATCCGTACGCGGGAGAGAATCGGAAACATCTCGACGATGGCTTGCAGAGTGTGCTCGATGACCGGGTACGAGCCGCGCTGACCATAGCCGACATAGCTATCGATACCGGCACCGATCACCAGATCGCCTTTGTCCGACTGGCTGATATAGCCATGCACTGCATTGGACATGATCACACTGTCGATCACCGGCTTGAGCGGCTCGGACACCAGCGCTTGCAAGGGGTGGGATTCCACCGGCAAGCGAAAACCGGCCAGCTTGGCCATATGACCCGAATTACCGGCCGTCACGACACCGACGCGCCGGGCCCCAATGAAGCCCTTGTTGGTCTCGACGCCAACGACTGCGCCATTTTCCTTACGGAAGCCAACGACCTCGGTGTTTTGAATCAGGTCCACGCCCAGCGCATCGGCTGCACGGGCGAAACCCCAGGCTACCGCATCGTGGCGGGCTACCCCGCCCCGGCGTTGTACCGTCGCGCCCATGATCGGATAACGAGTGCTCTTGCTACAGTCGAGGTAAGGCACCTCTTCGGCCACCTGCCTGGCGTCGAGCAGTTCGCCGTCTACGCCATTCAGGCGGTTGGCACTGACGCGGCGCTCGGCTTCGCGCATGTCCTGCAACGTATGGCACAGGTTGTAGACGCCGCGCTGCGAAAACATGACGTTATAGTTCAGGTCCTGCGAGAGCCCTTCCCATAGCTTCATCGCATGCTCATACAAGTGAGCCGATTCATCCCACAGGTAGTTGGACCGTACGATGGTGGTGTTGCGCGCCGTATTGCCACCGCCCAGCCAGCCTTTTTCGATGACCGCGACGTTTTTGACGCCATGCTCCTTGGCCAGATAATAGGCCGTTGCCAGACCATGACCACCGCCGCCCACGACAATTACGTCATACACCGGCTTGGGGGTTGGCGTGCGCCACATGCGCTGCCAGTTTTCATGATGGCTTAGGGAATGCTTGAAAAGGCCGAAACCGGAATAGCGCTGCATCTGTTTGACTCCTGAACCTGTCCCCACGCATGAATAAGGATTTTCGTAGGGTGGCCTATGACTAGCTGACTCAATCGAACAGGGGTGGGTTACGCGCCTGCCAACCCACCTTATGAAGGGCTAATTAGCGGTAGACGGGATAATCTGCGCAGAGCCCGGCCACACGTTCGGCCACATGCGCCTCCACATCGGCATCGCCCAAGTGATCGAGGATGTCGCAGATCCACCCGGCCAGCTCCTGGCACTGGGCCACGCCCAGGCCACGCGTGGTCACAGCCGGAGTGCCGATTCGCAGGCCGGAGGTCACAAAGGGCGACTGAGGATCATTGGGCACGGCGTTCTTGTTGACCGTGATACCGGCGCGCCCCAGGGCGGCGTCGGCATCCTTGCCAGTAATGCCCTGTTTGATCAGGCTGACCAGGAACAAATGGTTGTCCGTCCCGCCGGAGACCACGTCGTAGCCGCGCTTGATGAACACCGCAGCCATGGCCTGGGCGTTGTGGATGACCTGCTGCTGATAAGTCTTGAAGCCGGGTTCCAGGGCCTCCTTGAAACACACCGCCTTGGCTGCAATCACGTGCATCAGGGGGCCGCCCTGGCCCCCCGGGAAGACGGCGGAATTGAGCTTTTTCTCCAATTCCTCGTTGGCCTTCGCCAGAATCAGCCCACCGCGGGGGCCACGCAGGGTCTTGTGGGTGGTGGTGGTGACCACATCGGCAAACGGAAGGGGATTGGGATACAGGCCTGCAGCAACCAGCCCCGCCACATGAGCCATGTCGACGAACAGATAGGCACCGACTTTGTCGGCAATCTCACGGAAGCGCGGGAAGTCGAGCGTTTTCGAATAGGCCGAAAAACCCGCAATGATCATTTTCGGCTGATGTTCTACGGCCAACCGCTCGACCTCGTCATAGTCGATCAGGCCCGTTGCGGGATTCAGCCCATATTGCACCGCGTTGTAGAGCTTGCCGGAAAAGCTGACCTTGGCACCATGGGTCAGATGTCCTCCATGAGCCAGACTCATGCCCAGCACTGTGTCACCTGCTTGCAGCAAAGCCAGGAAGACCGCCGCGTTGGCCTGGGAGCCAGAGTGCGGCTGAACGTTGGCGTAGTCAGCACCAAAGAGCTGCTTGGCCCGCTCGATGGCCAACTGCTCGACCTTATCGACGAACTCGCAACCGCCGTAGTAGCGCTTGCCCGGATAGCCTTCGGCATACTTGTTGGTCAACCCGCTGCCCTGCGCCTCCATTACCCGTTGGCTGGTGTAGTTCTCCGAGGCGATCAATTCGAGGTGAGCTTCCTGGCGACGCTCCTCTTCGCTCATCGCAGCGAACAAGGCGTCGTCGTAACCCTGGATGCGGTCTTGCTTGGTAAACATCGCGTCTCTCCTGCAGCGCAGCGGAAGGCCGGCATGGCCGTCAATGGGCTGATCCTTGAGAGCGATGGTAGGACCGAGGCTGCGCATCAGAATGCCTGTTCACGCCACAAGGCGGTGCGTTTGCGACATCGCCCTCGCATCCATGCGCCAGACGAGTCGGCTGCATCGAACAGGCCGTCGATCACAGGTGCACAGGTAGGCATACATAAGAATGGCGCCATTGGTCTCTTGTCGCCTGTGAGTCAGGAACCCCGACATGCCCTTACGGCTCACACCAGAACGGTGCCGGTCTGGCTAAAACCCTTATGCCAGAGCGGATGCATTTATCCTGTGATCGTGTGAGGCCTTATGACCACACCCCGCTTCGCCATCAGTCAACTCACCACCACACCCTGGCCACTCACACGTGACCTGGAGCTGTTTGCCCATCTCAACGCCGACATCGAGCTGGCGGAAATGAAGTTCGACAAGGACGCCGGCAAGCTCGCCGAACAATTCGCTCAGTTGAATGCGCATGGATTAAGGCCCGTCTCGCTGCAGCCTGAAGTCCGTACGATTTATCCGGCGACCAGTGCACTCGAACCGGCTGATCCTGCTGAGCGTACGGCCCTGATCAAGGCTACGATCGATCGCTTCGCTCCTTTTTGCACAGGCATTCCGGTCATTACTAATACCGGCGCGCTCGGCCAGAGCGGCAACGAGGCGGAAGTCTGGGAGGGCTGCATAAAGCACTATCGCGAACTGGCCGATCACGCCGCGGACCAAGGGTTGAGCATTGCCATCGAGCCGCTCAGCCCGCCCATGATGAGCCGCGACAGCATTCTCTACACCTTCATGCAAGGGTATGAGCTGGTGCAGGCGGTGGCACGAGAGAATGTGGGGCTGTGCCTGGACCTGTATAACAGCTGGCAGGATGCAGACCTCTCCAACGCCATTCGACTGGCGGGTGACCGGATTTTTCTGACCCAGCTTTCCGACTGGCAGCGCCCGCGGTCCTATTTTGATCGTCGTTCCCTGGGCGATGGCATCATTCCGGTCAATCGCCTGCTCGCTGCCGTGAATGAAACCGGCTACGACGGGCCCTACGTTCTGGAAATTTTCTCGTCTGATGTACCCGGCGCGCTCTGGGAGGACGATGACGCGCTTGAGCAGGCCATTCTTCGCAGCAAGGCCCGCTTCGAAGAAGCCTGGGCCACAGGAGATGCGTTGGCTAATCTGGGCATCTAGGAACCCTCAGGGGGCCTGCTCGTGTCGGGGCGCCGGCCGATCCAAAGGCGGTCGGGCGGCTGAGGGTGTCGGCCGGTGGGCTTCCAGCTGGCGAATCTGGCGATCCTGCAACCGCGAGCAGGTCACGAGCGCTACTGTTGCACCGATCAGGGCATAGAACATGTCGGACTGGGTATCCCATTCATACCCCTGCGTACCTAGAAACTCCTCTGCGCCCTGCCCCAGCGCCAATGCAGCCCACCACTCGATCATCTCGTAGACGGCGCTGACCGCCACCGCCACGCACCCGCAGAGAAACGCGAGCATCTTGTAACCGGACACCTGCCGCTCACGGATCAGGATCTCGCGAGCCAGCAGGCACGGCACGAATCCCTGCATGAAGTGCCCCAGCTTGTCATAGGGATTACGGTCCATACTCAGCCACTCCTGGATCCAGCTACCCAAGGGCACGCGGGCGTAACTGTAGGCGCCTCCTGCAATCAGCCCCAAGGCGTGAATCGTAATCAGGATGTACAGCAGCGGTGTGAGGCTGAAGCGCTCATGCGTGGTGATCAGCAGCGGCAGCACAATCAGCACCGGAAAGATTTCCATCAGCCATGTCGTGCGGTCATAGGGCGTGATGCTGGAGGCGACCAGTGCCGCACATACGATGAGGACGAGTGATCGAAGCAGCCATTTGTGTTGAGTCATTCCATCCGCCTTACGTCGTTCCGCAGTCAGGCCAGCCTGCGAGGAGCAGACCGCATTACAGAACGGTAGACCGCAGGAAGCCAGCGTTGGGTCGGTGGCAGACTCAATTCGTTACGTTACGTTTATACCTTGCGCCAGACCGACGCCAGCCAAGGCTGCTGCTCCCGAGGCAAACCGGCGGGCCGGTAATAGTGTTCCAGTTCGACGAACCCCGTGTCGGTTAGATAACGCTTCCAGCTGTCGAAGTCGTGGTAGGCACCATAGCGCCGACCATTCCAGCCTTCGCGGTTGTCACCTCGCGGATTGGAGCTGAACAGCACGCCGCGCGGCTTGAGCGTGGCATGCAACGCCTTGAGTACGCGTGGTAACTCGCTGAGCGGGACATGAAACAGCGTGGCGTTGGCAAATATCCCATCGAAATGCGCTGGCGGAAGATCCAGGGCAAGAAAGTTCTGATGCAAGACCTCGCACCCCGAATCGGCGCGAGCCATGGCTACGAATTCGGCAGACCCGTCGATGCCCACGGGAGAGTGCCCCAGACGCGTGAACGTTTTCAGGTCCCGACCCGGCCCACAGCCAAAGTCGAGAATGCGCTGCGGGGCCTGACCTTCCAAATGCCTGAGCAGCGCTTCGATGTTCTGGCTGACATCATGATCTCGTGTGCCCTCGCGAAAACGCTCGGCCGTCTGGTCGTAGTCCGCCAGCGTCAGGGCAGTGATTCGTTCGAGCTCATCAGGCAAGGTCATGGCGTCGTCCAGGTCAATCAACGGTTTCGTTCAAATGCCGCTTCCAGGGCATCGTTGATGGTACGCAATACCTTGACCCGGGCGAAGCGTTTATCGTTGGCTTCGACCAGTGTCCAAGGGGCAATTTCGGTGCTGTTGCGCGCGACCATGTCTTCGACTGCGGCGCTGTACACATCCCACTTGTCACGGTTGCGCCAGTCTTCCTCAGTGATCTTGAACCGCTTGAACGGGGTCTCCTCACGTTCTTTGAAGCGCTTGAGCTGCGTATCCGAATCGATGGCCAGCCAGAATTTGACCAGTACGATACCGGCATCTGTCAGCTGCTCCTCGAAATCGTTGATTTCGCTGTAAGCCCTGAGCCAGTCCGCCTCGTTGGCAAAGCCTTCTACCCGCTCTACCAGCACGCGGCCATACCAGGAACGGTCAAAGACGGTAAAACCGCCTAATCGTGGAATATGCCGCCAGAATCGCCACAGATAGGGTTGCGCACGCTCCTCTTCAGACGGTGCGGCAATGGGAATGATGCGGTATTGCCGAGGATCGAGTGCCCCGGTTACCCGGCGGATCGTGCTGCCCTTGCCAGCGGCATCGTTTCCCTCGAACACGGCGACCAGCGCATGACGCTTGAAGCGCTTGTCCCGCACGAGTCCGGACAGCCGTGCCTGCTCGGCGATAAGCTGCTCCTTGTATTCGTCCTTGCTAAGGGACTGGGACATATCCAGGCTGCTCAACACCCCGCGCCCGTCGAGGTTAGGCGGCAGCGGTGCGGTGTGCGGGCTGCGGGGCGGCTGTGCGTCTCGCTCAAGCGCGCCGTTCAAGGCTTCGAGCAGGATGTTGCCTACCATCAGGCTGCGGTAATTTTCGTCGTAACCGGCTACCACATACCAGGGCGCATAGTCGCGGCTGGTCCGCCGCAGAACGTGCTCGCCGTGCTCGACAAACTTGTCGTAGGTCCGGGACTGTTGCCAGTCCAGCGGGCTGATGCGCCAGCTATGCAATGGGTCGTCCTTGAGGACCTTGAGCCGGTGCTTGAGCTGTTTCTTGGACAGGTGAAACCAGAATTTGAGGATCAATGCACCCTCGTCACTGAGCATGCGCTCCAGACGCTCGGCGTCGCCGATGCCCTCTTCCAGCTCAGCCGATTTGATACGTTTTTCCACGCGGGCATGCAGGAGCTGGCTGTACCAGTTACCAAAGAAGATGCCGATCCGCCCCTTGGGCGGCAGGCGCTGCCAGTAGCGCCAGGCCGGTGGGCGCAGCCGCTCTTCCTCGGTTCGCTCCAGAAAGGATTCGACCTGGATCAGGCGCGGGTCCATCCATTCGCTCAACAGCTTGACTGTTTCGCCCTTGCCGGCACCCTCTACGCCATTGATCAGCAGAATGACCGGAAACCGCCCCTGCTCCTTGAGTTTATACTGCGCATCCAGCAGCGCCTGACGCAGCTTTGGTACAGCCGCCTCGTAGGTTTCCCTGTCGATGACGTGATCGGTTTCGGCGGATTCAAACATGCGGCTCTCCCCTGTCAGCCCAGCCTTTCAAGCGCGTATGGCACAGTAATCGTCTTGTATTGGAACCCAAGCGATGCGGGTCGTTCGTTCCAGTGAACGTGACTTTACCGGGTCTAACGACCCCTACATTCAAGATACCGTAATTACCGGACGCTTCATGAAAGAACACATTACGCCTTTTCAACTGCTGATCCTGGTCTTGTCGTTTTATGTATTGGGCTCACTGGTAGCCGATCTGTTTTTTGCCCTGCCGCCAGAAGTCTCGCAGTTGCTCGGTTATCTGGATAATGGGGTTTGTGTCTTTTTCTTCATCGACTTCTGTTTGCGCTTTCGCGCAGCGCCCAACAAATGGCATTTCATGCGCTGGGGCTGGCTTGATCTGCTGGCCTGTATTCCTGCAGCCGGTTTTCAGGGCGCCAAGCTGGTCCGCGTGGTGCAGATCTTGCGCATCCTGCGTGCGATCAAGTCGCTTGCGATGATCTGGCGACTCCTGTTTCGCAATCGCGCCGAAGGCATTGTTGCATCGGCCGCCACGGCGACCCTGCTTCTGGTGGCATTTGGTGCCATTACCATGCTAATGGTCGAAGCACCCAACCCTGAAAGCTCCATTAACACTGCCGAAGAAGCGCTCTGGTGGGCCTTTGTGACCGTGACCACCGTAGGCTATGGCGACTTTTATCCAGTCACAACGCTAGGCCGCATCGTGGCTGTCATGCTGATGATTGGCGGCGTGGGGTTATTCGGCAGCTTTGCCGCGTACATCGGCTCGCTGGTTCTGACGGACAAGGATGAGCAGGACGCCCACGAGCAGAACACTGACCGCGAGATGATGCGTGCCTTGATGGCCAAAGTAGATGAACTGCACGAGGAAGTCCGAACGCTGCGCCAGGAGCTGCATGCCACCCGCGCGGCGGAAATACCGCATCCGACCAAGGATAGCTAAGGCTGCGCCCTGCTGAATTGACCGGGATTAAAAGAAAACGTCGATGAGCGTCAGTTGGACTGGCGTCTTTATCAGCATGCTAGATCTCTAGTGGTAAAACTCCCCGGCGTGACCGGCCACACGCTCTAGGGCCGAACTAACCCCCTGCTTTTTCACTCATCTTTACTGAACCCACCGCTTGGCTGACAGCGAAACGCACAGGCAAATCTTTAACTATTGTCAGGCTTATATGACAGTTTGATGAAGATTGATCGACGCCACTGGTTCGCCAGCAATGCCCCCGATACTCTCGGAGGCGATATGCTCAGCTGAGCACCAAGTCCTTACAGGAGAGGGAAATGTCGTTTCGTATTCAAGCGCGTAAGCGGGTTGACGATGAGATCCGCCGTGTAGTGGTTGAACGGATAGAAAAAGCCCAGGAATCCTTGAGCGCAGGCTCGGCCAAAGGCGTGCACAACGCCCGCAAGCGGCTGAAAGAAATCCGCGCCGTGCTGAGACTGGTGCGCGAACCCTTAGGCAAAAAAGTCTTCACGGCTCAAAACATTCGCTTTCGCGATCTCGGTCAGGGCTTGTCCAGCCTGCGTGATGCCGCAGCCGTCATCGAAAGCTGGGATGCCCTGACCGAAACCAACCGCAAGCGCTTCAATTCACCGGCCATGAAGCGCGTCAGGGGTCGACTCGTCGAGCGGGCTGAAAAGGCGTCCCAAGGCGAGGCAGCCAGTTCCCATGCCGATCTGGTGGAAGAACTGGAAGACGCCAAGTACAAGGTGTCTACCTGGAAGTTCAAAGGCAAAGACTTTGGCCTTTTGGAAAGCGGCATTCTCAAGACCTACACAGATGGCCGCCTGGCACTCAAGGTCGCTCGCAGCAACGCCACAGACGAAACCCTTCACGAATGGCGCAAGCGTGTGAAGGATCACTGGTATCACACACAGCTGCTAATGGACGCCTGGCCAGAACACTTCAAATCACGCCAGAAGTGCCTGGAAAAGCTGTCTGCCTATCTGGGTGATGACCACGACCTGGCGGTGATGCAGCTTTTGCTCGAGCAGGAGTCTGATCTGTTTGGTGCAGTCAGCACACGCCAAGCCATCAACGAAAGCATTCTTGCCCACCGCGCGCAATTACAGGCCAAGGCCATGGAGCTGGGGCAGCGTATTTACGTAGATAAGCCGGACGCGCTCCTGGAGCATTGGGAAAAGCTGTGGAACATCACAGCCATGCCGAGCAAAGCTAAAAAAGCCAAGAAACACGAGCCAGCCGGCCTGTTGCCCTATCTGGTCGAGCCGGTCACCGCATAAGCGGATCGACTCGCCTCATGCGGGTCAGGGCAGCTAATCGCCGCTCTGGCCCGAGCTAGACATGTTCCTGCCTTTTTCTGCAAATTTCGCAACATTAACGGGCACATTTCCTTCAATTAGCCTTGGAACTTGTCTTCCTCGGTGCGCTTCGAAGCTAGTGTTCGATGCGGGATGGTCGGTCAAGCCAGGCAAAAAGATCAAAGGGAGCGGCAACAGCGCCTGCACTCTTTCAGATATGGCCAGATCAAGCCGACCGTCACAAATCAACACTTTGTGCATGACGCATGCTGGACGAGACGTGCCAGCCCGTGCGGCGGCCATCCCCTATTTCCTTGAGGTGTGTGCCATGAAGACGAAACACGTGATTGCAGGTCTGTTGCTGTCGGTTGCCGGCACTGGCTTCGCCTGGGCCGATCAGCCTGGTGCGGACTGGATGCCCAAGAAAGAAGTCGAAGCCAAGATCATTGAAAGCGGTTATACCTCCGTGAGCCGCCTGGATGCCGAAAATGGCGAATGGGTTGGCAAGGGCCTCAAGCTCAACTCGGAGAAGTATCGTTTCCGGGCCGATCCCCGTACCGGCAATATCATCCAGGAAGAAATCGATCGTGAAGAAGTAGGTCGTAAGACGATCGATTGATCCGCTGTTCACCAGCCCTGCGTAGAACTTGGTCTCTTGCAGGGCTGAAACCTATTCTCCATCAGCCTTTTCTCGTGGACGGATCTTGCCGCGGAACACCCAGAAGCCGTACGTGCTGTACGCCAGGGTGAACGGAATCAGTACGGCAAACCCAGTCAGCATGAACGCTTGGCTCGCGGTCGGTGACGATGCCTGAAAAATGGTCAGCGCAGGCGGGATGACCAAGGGGTACAAGGCCAGAATCAAGGCGGCATACGCCACCATAAACCAGCCCAATACGGCAAACAGGGGCAGGTAATGGATGCGGCACGGCAATGTCTTCCAGAAGGCCAGCGCCAGAAGCGCCATCAGTCCTAGAAGGGGGATCACCCACTCGACCTGGGCCCAGCGCTCCCGATACAGGGGGTGAAGTCCTGCGGTCCACACGATGACCAGCCCCATGAGCAGCAAGGTGAACCCACCCAACAGCGATGCCTGTTTTCGGGCCCGAGCCTGCAAGTCACCCTCCGTGCGCCAGACCAGCCAGCAGGCTCCCAGTAGCGCGTATCCCACTACCAGACCGATCCCACAGGTCAGCGTAAAACCACTTAGCCAGTCCCAGCCATTACCCGTGTACCGGCTGCCATCGTTTGGAATCCCCTGAATCAACCCACCCAGGACAATGCCCTGGCAAAGGCCGGCCAGCGTAGACGCCCCGGCGAATGCCACATCATGCCAGCGCCGATGTGCCGGAGTTGCGCGGTCACGAAACTCCAACGATACGCCCCGAAACACCAGAGCCAGCAACATGGCAATGATGGGTACATACATGGCGGTAAAAAAGATACTGTATGCCGCGGGAAACAGAGCCAGCAATCCGCCGCCACCCAGCACCAGCCACGTCTCGTTGCCATCCCAGATGGGGAGAATGGAAAACGCCATGACATGGCGGCTCTGCGTCTCCTTGTGGAACGGAAACAAAATACCGACACCCAGATCCGTCCCGTCCAGTACCACATAAGTGATGATGGCGAATGCCAGCGCCGCGGCGGAGAGTTGATGGATCAAATCGGCGGACATGGAGTTACTCACCGGTCTCGTTGGCAAGGGAGGGTTCGGGGCCCTTTTCATCAGCCCTGGGTGCCCTGGCCATGGCCCGAAGCATATAGAGAAGCCCAATCCCGAAGACGATCACATAGGCAGCCAGAATGCTTAAGGTTGAGGTCATAACGAAAGAGAAGGACTGTGCCGAACTGCTGTCAGCCGTGCGCAACAATCCATAGACCGTGAATGGCTGTCGCCCGGTCTCGGTCACGACCCATCCGGCCAGCATGGCGATAAAGCCGGCCGGTCCCATCGGGAGCACGATCCAGTGCAGCCAGCGGGCGGTGTATAGGCGCCCACGCGTACGCACGATCAGGCTGGCAATGCCGACGGTCGCCATCAGCAGGCCCAGCCCCACCATGAGCCGAAAGGCAAAGAATACGATAGGGACTGGAGGGAGATCGCTGGCCGGAAACTCGCTCAGGCTTTGGATGGTGCCGGTCCAGTTGTGGCGCAGGTACAAGGAGCCAATGTGCGGGATCGCCAGCTCGAAATGATTACGCTGCTGATCCATATCCGGTACGGCAAACAGCCGTAGCGGCTCGCCCTCCCCCGGTGCCGGTCGGTTCCACGACCCTTCCATGGCTGCGACCTTCTGCGGCTGATGCTCCAGGGTATTTTCCCCATGCAGATCCCCGGCAATGATCTGCAGCGGCCCAACGATGGCTACCACCCACATGGCCATGGAAAACATGATCCGCGCCCGCGGATTCGACGCATCGCGCAGCAGATGCCAGGCGCCAACAGCCCCCACCATGAAAGCGGTGCCTAGAAAGGCGGCAAAGGTCATGTGAACGAAGCGGTAAGGAAAGGAGGGATTGAAAATAATGGCGAGCCACTCTTCCGGCACGAAACGGCCATCCGGCCCGATGGAGTAACCGGCAGGCGTGTGCATCCAGGAGTTGGCGGCCAGAATCCAAAAAGCGCTGAACAGCGAACCCACCGCTACCGCACAGGTTGTGAAGAAGTGGAGCTTGGGGCCTACCTTCTTCATGCCAAATAGCATGACGCCAAGGAAACCGGCCTCCAGAAAAAACGCCACCATGACTTCATAGAACATCAACGGGCCGATGATCGAACCCGCCTGGGTCGAGAGGCGTCCCCAGTTGGTGCCGAACTCGAACTCCATGACCACACCCGATACAGTTCCGACCGCCACGTTCAGCGCAAAGATCTTTAGCCAGAACTTATAGAGATCAAGATAGGCCTGCTGTCTTTTCCACAGCCAGAGCCCTTCTAAGGCCATGAGAAAATTGGCGAGTCCGATGCTGAACGCAGCCAGCACGATATGAAAGCCGATAGTGATGCCAAACTGGGCTCGGGCGATCTGCAGGGCGGGATCAGTGACGTCCATAAAAACCTGAAGGGCAAGCGTTACGAAGCGAGAGGCTTTGGCCGCTCGGCTTCAAACCTCGCTATTGCGACAACAGGGATGGCGTTTCAATTCCATTTTAATACTGACCCAGCGCCTCACATCTTGCTTAGCGGAGGATAAACCCGGTCGCGCCCGGCCGCCTTGGCGGCGTAGAGCGCCTCATCGGCTGACTTGATCAAGTGCTGGCTGGTCGCGCCCCTGCCCTTGGGTACGCAACTGAAGACACCGGCACTGATCGTGACGATACGGCCGTTTTCATTACCCTCATGCAGGATCGCCAATTTGCGAACAGCGTTGAGCATGTTTTCGGCCACCTGATGAGTACCGGCATCATCCGTATCCGGGAGCAGCACTGTAATCTCTTCGCCCCCATAGCGGACTGCCAGGTCGACAGCGCGACGGGTACAGGACAGCACGGCTTCCGCTACAGCCTTGATGCACTCGTCGCCGGCTGGATGACCATAGAGGTCGTTGTAGCGCTTGAAATGATCGATGTCGATCATGATGATGCCCAGCGACGTCTGCGCCCGCCGGGCCCGGCTGATCTCGGCCTTGAGGGCCATGTCGAACTGCCGCCGGTTCGCAAGCCCGGTCAGGCTGTCTTCCATGGCCATTTTCTCCAGCGCATGGTGCGACTCACGTAGCGCCCGCTCCGTCTCCAGGTCGATACGGATCTGCCGAATCAGGGCCAATCCGAACCCGGCTACGGCAATCAGCAGAATCCCGGTAATAAACGACCGGCTCATGTCCTTGTACCAGGACGCCAGGGCCGCTTCCTTGGAAACAGCCGCCATGACCACCAGTGGGTACTTGTCCATCTTGCGGTAGGCCGACATACGCTCGACCCCATCCACAATGGATTTCACCATGCCCGTCCCGGTTGCTGAGACCGGTAGCAGCTCGCTGAAGATACGCCCCTTGGCCAGGCTTTTGCCGATCAAGGCTTCGTCAAACGGGCGGCGCACCAGTATGGTTCCGTCATGGAGGGCAAGGAAGATAGTCCCCTGCTGATCGATATCGAAGTCTGCGTAGAAACGATTGAAATACTCGACTCTCAATGTTGCCAGCGCGACGCCGGCGAAGCGCCCGTCGGGATGATTGATCCGCCGAGACACCGGAATTACCAGCTCGTTTGTCGTGCGGCTACGGATGACCGGCCCGATATGCGGTCCCAGGTCCTTATGGGTACGGTGATAGGCAAAATATTCCCGATCCCCGTTGTTTATGTTTACCGGATCCTGACTGTTCGAGGTGACGATCCAGCGCCCGTCCTGGTCGTAGATGAACAACCCATGCAGCTGGGGCAGTGCATTTATCCGATCCTGCAGCCAGGCCTTCATGCGGACCCGGTTGGTCTCTTCGATTCCATCCCAGGCCAGTCGCTCGGCGATGCCGGCCAGAACAATATCGACCTCTTCGACCGTATCGTCGGCATGTTGCGCCAGTGAGCGTGCCAGGTTGGAAGTGGCAACCTCGGCCTCCTGAAGCCGCTCGCCCCGCCCCCGTAAGGCCTGCCAGATATCCAGACTGAAAAGGGACAGACAGACCAGGATCACGAAGCCGAGCGCGAGACGCTGTGACGGCCATCGGCTGGCCCTCTTCGAGATCTCGTGGGGGTCTGGCATGCTTCGCTATCCTTATAATCTTCTTACGACGGCGAACCCATCACCGCAGTGTTTCAATCATAGCCAAAGGTCATCAGACAAGCCGCTGTTTTATTTGATCTTCTGGTGTCAATGAGGTCTGGGACAGCGCGAATCCCTTCTTGCCGCGCCGCTTGACCTCATACATGGCCCGATCGGCATTCTTGAGCAGCTCGTCCAGATCCACACCCTGCTCCGGATACAGAGCGATACCGATGCTGGTAGAGAGGTAAAGGCGGTGCGGCCCGATGATCAGGTCAGCCTCAATGGTCTTCAGGATCTTCGTGGCGACATTGCTGGCATCCTCGATCCGCTTCAGATCACCCAACAGCACAACAAACTCATCGCCCCCCAGGCGGACCACCGTATCACTCTGGCGTACAGCACTCTTCAGGCGATGCGCTACTTGCCTGAGGACTTCATCGCCCACGTCATGCCCCAGGGTGTCGTTGATCTCCTTGAAGTGATCGAGGTCCATCAGCATGACCCCCAAGACCTCCTGGTTTCGCTTGGCCCGCTCGATGGCCATGCTCATCCGGTCGGCCATCAGCGTGCGATTGGGCAAGCCGGTCAAACCGTCATGCAGAGCCTGGTAGCGCATCAGCTCCTCGGCCCGCTTGCGCTCGGTAATGTCGTAGGCAATCCCCAGATACCCCGTGATCTGCCCCGCCTGGTCACGCAACGCCGTCACTGCCAGGTTGACGGGTAACCTTACCCCGCCACGGCAGACAAAACCGCATTCGTGTTCCTCCTCGGGCTTTTCCTGCGCCAGCCTGACAAAGCTCTCCCACTCCGTCACCGTACGGCTCAGCGCCTGGCTCAGCTGCTCGGCCTTGACCGATTGCTCATTGGCATCCAGCAGGTCGCTGATGTACTGCATCTCGACCAGCTCTGCCCGGGAGTAGCCCAGCAGCCGCTCACCGGCCGGATTAACTGTACGCAGGCGGCCCTCAGGATCGGTCGAGAAGATGCAGAACGGCGAATGCAGCAGGATCGCCTCGTTCAGGGCACCTGTCATCAGAGCCTGCTGCCGTGCCTGATGCAGGTCAGTCTGGTCACTGATCAGCACAATCAAACGCTGGACTCCATCCTGCTCGGCGACCGTAATGGCCATATTCAGGCTGCGGCACTGACCTTTTGCCGACGCGTATTGCGTGTCGAGCCAGACACTGCTGGCCGTACCCTGACGCAGATCATCCAAAATGCGATCACCTTTCACAGCCAGCAGATGCGCCAGCGAGCGCCCCTTGGCCTCAGCAGCCGGCAAGCCCAGCATCTGCTCACCTGCTGGATTGATTTTCAAGACAGTCATGGCCGGGTCGCTTTCCGTGATCACGATGCCTTCCGCCGCCCCGTCGATAATAGAGCGTATCCGCGCTTCGCTTTCCCGGTAGGCGCGACTCATACGATCTGCCAGTTGCTCGGCACGGGCACGCATGGTGGCCAATGACGCCACCAACACACAGAGCAGCAGGGTAAGTCCCAGACCACTGAACAATACGACCTGTGCACGGCTGGCAGGGGCTGCTGTCTCGAAGGCAGGCAGGGTAACGAAACGCAATGTCCACTGCCGTCCGGCTACGTCAATATGTTGGAGGCTGTCGAAGCGGGGTATGTAACCTGGCAGGGTACTCACCAGATCCATACGCCTTGAATACAGGCGGTTTGCCGCTGCAGGTTGCTCACCATCGTAGATTTCAAGTGCCAGATCATCGGCACGGTCTTTCAGGGCGGCCGTCATCAGATCGCCCATCCTGAAGGGGGCGAAAACAAATCCTCGCAAGGCCTTACGTCGCTGCTCGACCGTCTGGGTCGGCATGTCGCTGAAATAGGACGGTACGAACATCAGGGTACCGGCCTGAGGGTTCTCGGTCTCCTGCACAAGCGTGATCTTCCCGCTCAGGCTTACCTGGCCTGAGTCACGGGCCTGTTCGGCCGCCGCTCGCCGGTTCGCCTCGGAAAACATATCGAACCCGAATGCCCTCAGGTTGCGTCCCATAAAGGGCTCGATAAAGAGAACAGGAATGAACGTATCGCGTCCGCTGCCGGTTCTGATCTCGTAACCTGGAAAGCCCTCTTTCTGGACACGCTCCTCAAAACTGCTCTTATCGTAAGCGGCAATCAACGGGGCGAAACCAAAACCCTGCATCCCCGGGTAATCCTCTTCGAGTCGCATGTTTTCGGCAAACTGGCGCCATTCCAGTCGGGAAATTTCATCGCCGGCATTGAACAGACTACTCCCCGCCCGCAACAGGTGTTCATAGCGTGCCATTGCGCCATCCAGCTCCCGGGTAATTTCCGATGTGCCACGGGAAAAGCGCTCACGGGCGGCCTCCTGCTCTGAACCTTGCAGGATGTACCAGGCAAGCAGCGTCACAGTAAGCCCAAGGGCCGCCACGCTGGAAACCAGTACGAGGGAGCGCTGGGTAAGCCACAGGGAAAACGAGGATCGAAACATGATCATTCAACGAGACAGTCAGATGGACAGGCGGTAACCCAGTCTTCATATCGGCAGAAAGCAATGGAGTTTAAGGTCTGACTTGCAGCGAAAGCCGACCGGTGCGAGGCATGCGCATGCGGATGCAGATGAGCGCAGAACAGGTATAGCCAAAGGCTTACATGCACAAGGCGTCATTGGCTCTAGGTATGAATGCATAAGGTGCG
Source organism: Pseudomonas sp. HPB0071 (assembly GCF_000478505.2). Taxonomy (NCBI): domain Bacteria; kingdom Pseudomonadati; phylum Pseudomonadota; class Gammaproteobacteria; order Pseudomonadales; family Pseudomonadaceae; genus Pseudomonas; species Pseudomonas sp. HPB0071. The sequence continues at coordinate 1,748,553 of NZ_KI517367.1, forward strand.
TAATCTACACCTATCGGACTGCAGCGCAGGAAGCGCTCAGGTAGATCAAGGATGAATGACCAGGCCAGGATGGCAGCTCGACAGGACGTTGAGTAAGGTCAACCAGAAAACCCGCTTCGGCGGGTTTTTTGTTGCCCGCCAGAAAGTCTTTTTCCTCGCCTTACCATCCCCGCGTACCCATGCAAGTCGTTTAGCCTGTTTTTCTTGCCGCGGTCACATAACGTGATCAGAAATCAGTAGCAGGATGCCAACCGTTTCACTACCCTACGCCGCTTCTTGTTGGCAAATAGCCATCAATCGGCAAGGCTAGCAGCAGATGATCGTCCGTCTGCCCGTTGCACCTTCGTACTCATGTTTTTGTGAGGGGCGCCGATACAACGATCAAGCTGATTGAGCTGATGAAGCCAACTGAAAACGCTCAGGCATGAGCCTTAGGTGGCAGGAAATTCGACGGACCGTAAATACCGTCCAGTTAGTTTGCGTCATCCAGTTTGCTGAGCCTTGTTAGCCCTTAGAAGCAAATACAGATCATGAATACACACAACACTCAAAAGCATTACGAACAACGCCAGCCGCAAGCCTATCGGGGCACGCCGTTTTGTGTGCATTCGACCCAGTGGCTGGGCGCTGTACTGCGCAAGTTTGATGTCGCTGAAACCAATTATGCTTCGGAGCAGGCCCGCTATTCGCGCCTGAATGCCAGCTCCGATCCGGAAGAAGTACTCGCCTTCTTCGTCCTGATAAGCACCCTGGTAACCCAGGCACTGGACTGCCATCCGTTCCCCGAGCCGCTGCAGGCTGAGTTGGAGCGTCTGGAGCAGCACCTTGAGATGACTGTCAACGGCATGCGCGCCCTCTGCGACGCGTGACTGTTCAGGGGCAGGCCTTGCCAGACAATGCCTGCCCTCCTGCGTTACCCTCTTTTTAATACCCCGCCCCGTCTGCCAAACCTGGCGCCTGTCTATTCGCTTTGCCTTTACCCGGTGTAGACCATGACACAGGCTCGCCCCGCCCGCTTGGCCTCATACAGGGCTTCGTCAGCATGACGCAGCAGGGTGTGCACAGACAGACCGGCGTCAGGGTAAAGCGCCACACCAATGGACGAAGTGGTCTTGAGCTCTCCACACGGCAGCGTCCATGGCGCTTGCAAGGCCAGACACAACCGCTCGGCAATGGTGACCGCCTGGGCCTCGTTCACCTGAGCCAGTACGATCACGAACTCGTCACCGCCAATACGGGCATACAGGTCGTTGGCACGCAGGTTCTGCTTGAGCCTGCTGGCAAATTCAATCAGCAGCTCGTCCCCCACATCGTGCCCTCTCTCGTCATTGATGGGCTTGAAACGATCAAGATCCAGGTACAGGACGGCAAAACTTGAACCGGTCGACGCCTGATCGATCATGAGCTGGATCTGGTCCATGAGGAAGCGTCTGTTGGGCGCGCCCGTCAGAGGGTCGTGGTAGGCCAGCGTTTGAAGATGCTGATCGTAGGCTTTACGTGCTGAGATATCACGGCAGGCAAAAACGACATTGTCCAGAACGCCCTCATTCATATAGGTACTGGAGAGATGCGTTTCGAACCATATGTAGTGTCCCTGAACGTGACGGCAACGACATTCGACCGTCGTATGCGAGGCGGTACCCTCCAGTAGCATTCGAAACGCACTGCGCAAGGGATCGATATCGTCCGGGTGGATCAGTTCGAACATGTCACGTCCTAGATAGGCAACTGCCCGATGCCCCAGGACATGCTCAAAGGAAGGCGAAACATATTCGATGCCTACTTCCGGCTTGAACACACCAATGATGTCGAGCATGTTGTCGGCAATCAGCCGATAACGCTGCTCGCTGGCTTCGAGCGCCTGCTCTGCCAGACGCCGCTCGGTAATATTGCGGCTGACGATCACAAGCTGGTGGCGATTACCCGCTTCATCGAAACTGGGTGTCTTGATCACTTCCCACGTGTTGAGATGGCCGTCCAGCCCCATGAAGGATTTCTGGATACGCAGCGCCGACCCTTTTTGCCAGGCCTGCTCGTCGGTCTGCACGTTGTAGACAAAAGCCTCATGGAACTCCGGTCGAATCAGCGCCAGCTCCATGTCGGTCTTGCCCACATAGTCAACGCCTTGCAGGCGATAGGTGTCGATCACGATCCTGTTGGTAATCAGCCATCGTCCCTGCCCATCCTTGAGAACAATGAACTCCTGTATGGCATCGATAAGGCCACGGAGCTGAGATTCGCTATCGAGCATGAAAGCAGAAGTGGTCATGGCAGAAGTCTGGTAACTGGGGTGCCTCCAGGTAGGACGCATCTTGTACACCCTGTATCGGCGCAGCCTGCAACAAATTGACATGACCATCCGATCGCCCGATGAATGACCATCGGACCGTGGGCACCTCATGCAGGCAGCAGGCCCTCAGCCAATCTCAACTTTTCGTTGAGATGCTTTAAATTATTTCTCATAGAGCAAATCTGCCCAGCGCTTAGAGTGGATCGTTCAATGGAGCGGAGACGATCATGATTGTTCTCAACAAGGCGGTTGGTGACGCCCTGCGTCAAAACAAGTTTGCCAATGTGAAAGGCGCAGACTTCAGCCTGACGGGCAACTTTGACGAATTCGTCCGGCTGACTCATAGCTGGGAAGCCATGGAGCGCGACAGTTATTATGGCCAAGCCGAGTCAGGCGCACGGTTCAGACGCTACAGCGATTTCGAGTACCACCCCGTCAATCAGGAGCTGCGCCAGCTCGAACATCGCCCCTATGTACAATCCTTGGCTAACAATCGCTATGTAGGCGGCATGGAGCGGCACTTCCAGGATTTCTCCGATGAAGTGATCGCCTCCCCTGTTCTTCGCAGCCTGATCGCCCTGGATTTCGAGGTGTACAAAAGCGTATTGCCAGCGCACCTGCATAACGACATGTGGCAGTGCCAGATTCATCAAATTCGGATCGAGATCAACCCCGGCCAGCAGGTCGAAATCACGCCTGAGGGAATTCACTGCGACGGCTACCCCTTCAGCGCAATGCATTTCTGGGGTCGGCATAACATTGCTGGTGCCGAAAGTCGGTTATATAACGTACAGGAGGAGCTGCTCGCCGCGCTGACTTACGAGCACATCCTGGACACGACGTTTTTCCTGGACCGGGAGATGCGTCATTACGTGACGCCTGCGTCCACGAAGGACCCAAAGCGCCCGGCATTCCGTCAGATCATCGCCATCTCTTTCTCTAAACCTGGGACGGCCCATGACATTGTGCGGTAAACCTATGAACGGTCCGATTTCAGCCCGGCAATGAGAGAATGGTGTGAATACGCGTGTTTTAACCCGGAAAGCTCCTGAGCTACGCACCTTCAGCGAGGCCAGTCCGGTCGTCGCTGGCTATTTTACGGTCTCGTTCGTTTTCGGCCTGATGGCCGTGAGTGCAGGCTATCCGCTCTGGTTACCGGTCGCCATGTGCTTGTTCGTCTATGCCGGTGCCTCGCAGTTCGCCGCTCTGGCACTGATGACGGCGAACGCCTCGATCGTCACTATCGTGATGACCACCTTTCTGATCAACGCCCGTCACATGCTGATGTCGATGTACATGTCCAGAGCCCTGCGCACGACAGGCCTGAGCCGTCTGGAACGGTGGGTGTATGCGGCGGAGCTGACGGACGAGTCCTTTGCCTTTCACAGCAGCAAGTTGCAGAAAGGCGTTGCGGTCAATGCCCGTTACCTGATCTCGTTCAACCTCTTCTGTCACAGTGCCTGGGTGCTGGGCGCGCTGCTGGGTGCTCTCAGCTCGACCTACACTGCCCACCTGATCCAGTACAAGCTCGACTATGCCTTGACCGCCATGATGCTGTACGTGCTGGTCTCGCTTTGTGATTCCAAGGGCAAGCTGGTAGCTGCTCTAGCGGCGGTGGCCTGCATGGGTGTGCTGAACCTGCTGTTCGAGTCCGCCCTGAATGTCTTTATCGCCACGTTCTTTGGCTGCTGGATAGGCGTATGTCTCAAGAAACGTTCCTGATCCTGATAATCGTCCTGATGACCGTGGTGACACTGCTACCACGGGTGCTACCGATGCAGCTCAGTACCGAGCGCTGGCCAGGATTCCTCACGCGAACGCTGGAGTTTCTGCCCGTCTGCATCGTTGCGGCCATTACCCTCACACCACTGGTGGTGACGGAAAAGCATGTGAGCCTCATGCGGCCCGAATTCGCTGCTGCCATACCGACGCTGTTATGCGCTTATTTCAGTAAGAACCTGCTCCTCAGTGTGGCGGTAGGCCTGTTGTCGTATATTGCGCTGGGGCGAGTGCTGTAAGGGACGGGTCAGCTGCTCCAGGGCACGAATAGGCAAGTCGACATTGTTGACGACCAGGCGTACCGGCAGCGAATCCTCAAACCCCGGTACGATGGACAATCCATGCTTGCAAGCCGCCGCCCGTGAAACGACGCCCAAGCCATCGAGTTGTTTGATCAGCGAGACGGTCAGGGTTTCGCTACCCGAATAGATCATGCGATGCCCCCATTGGCTCACCGTCTGACCACTGTCTAGAAACCGCTCGAAACTGGTGGAATAAGGGCAGTCGCTGGTCGGCCTAACAAGCAGCTTGTCACTCAGGTCGCTGTACGCCTCTGCATCGGCACCGTGGTAAGCACCTACGACATCAATATGAAGATCAGCCAGCTCAAGGCTGGCCAGATCGGCTTGCGGTGGTCCGATCAGTACCGCAAGGTCGATATTATCGTTACGCAGCTTGCTGAGGTTCTCGATGGACTCGGCAAAGCTGAACTCCAGGTGATAATCGCTGAAGACCTGCATCATCCGCTTGACGATGCACTGGTTGATATCGGCCGGTAGCGTGCTGTTCAGTGCGGCCCGCAGCAGCCGTGGCGTGGCTTGGCTCAACTCGGCAGCCTTGCTGTCCAGTTGCCGGGCGGACTCCACCACCTTCTCGATATAAGGCATGAGCGCGTGACCACGCTCGGTCAGGTGCAATCCCTTGTTGGATCGCTTGAAAATCCTGAACCCGAACTGGTCTTCCGCCTTGTTCAATTGCGCCGCCAGGGCCTGCACGGTCAGGCAGGCCTCATCTGACGCGGCAGACAGAGAGCCTGTACGCGCCACCCGCGTCAGGTTGCGCAGCGTTCTGACATCCATTTTGACGCCCTCGATCAGAAAGGAGCGATGCTGTAGCGATCTGATCACACAATGCTGCGATCTTCTACCTTACCTTAGCAGCTGTCTCAGTGCCTGGCGGTATTAGAGCAGGAATAACCCCTATGAAGAATAGGGGCATTGTGCCGCTGCGGTAATATCAGACGGGAAAAGGAAACGGTGACGGACACGCCCAAACAGGCATGTCCGCTGTAGAGTATTTAGAAATCGATTTCAACGTCCCCTTGCGGAACGCTGCAGCAGGACAGGATGTAACCTTCGGCCTCGTCCTCTTCGGTAATGCCGCCGTTGTGCTCCATGACAACCGAACCACGGGTCTTGAGCACCTTGCAGGTGCCGCAGATGCCCATGCCGCATGCCTTTGGAATATGCAGGCCCAGCTTGGCAGCCGCTCCGTGCACAGTCTCACCTGGTCCAACACGTACACTCATGCCGCTGCCCGCAAATAACACCTCGCACTGATCCGCCAGCGGAACCGGCGGTGTGTCGGCCGCAAGACCGGCCTGTTCGAGAACTTCTTCCTTGACATCCGCAGGCGTCGCGCCAAAGGACTCCTCGTGATAACGGGCCATATCGTAGCCCAGCTCGCGCAGCATGGTTTTCACAGCATTCATATAAGGTGTCGGGCCACAGCAGAACACCTCGCGATCACGAAAATCCGGCGCCATTAATTCCAGCATGCGCCGATCAAAGAAACCGCGATATCCCGCCCAGGCCTCCCCAAGATCACTCCGCTCGCACACAAGATGCAGCGAGAAATTAGAGACCCGCGAGGCCATGTGCTCCAGCTCGCGGTGATAGATGATGTCCTTTGGCGTGCGGGCACTGTGTACAAACACCATGTCCACGTTAGCGTTCGTGTCGAAAAACCAGCGGGCCATGGACATCACCGGTGTGATACCTACGCCACCGGAGAGCAGCAGGACCTTGTCGGACGGGTAGTCAATGGCGTTGAACAGCCCCACCGGCCCATGCACCGCAAGCTCCTGCCCTTCACGCAGGTTGTCATGCAGCCAGTTCGATACCTTGCCACCCGGGACACGCTTGACCGTGATCGAGAAGCTGTAGGGCACGGAGGGCGAGCTGGAGATTGTGTATGAACGCATCACCTGCTGCCCCTCGATCTCAAGCTCCAGCGTCACGAACTGACCGGGCTTGAAAAAGTACATCAGGGGTACGTCCGCCATGAAGCAGAAGGTTCGTACATCCCAGGTTTCCTGAATCGCCTTGACGCAACGTACCGCATGGCGACCATTGGCCCAGGTCTGCGTAGTAACCGGATTCAGAAAGCTGTTCATGCACGTGCCCTCACGCGTTGAGACCCGCCGCATCTTCAGGCGGTGATGGGGCGATTGTGGAGAGGCCCTTTCGTCGGCATTTACCTGCCAACGACATCGGCATGCTTAGAGCGACCAGCCCAGCGTCCACGGGACTTGCCGCGTCGGGAAATGATTCGACCATGTCGCGCGTGGATAAGGCCCCATCCAGACGCAGCCCCACACTGATTTCACCAACCACACGGGCAGCCTTGAACAAGCTGTCCAAACGCCTTGCATCACAACCCTATCAGCCACTTTTTCACCGGCGCACCTGTATGCCGCCGCATGAGGATACCGATGGACGTCACCTACCCTTTGAGTCTGGGCGATCCGCTGGAATCGGCCCGCAAGGCCACCGCAGAGATGCTGCGTACCCGTGAGCGAACTTACTCGATGCCACAGCCGTTCTATAACGATGAGCGTCTGTTCCAGATCGACATGCAGGAGATCTTTGGCAAGGAGTGGCTGATTGCCGGAATGACGAGTGAAATCCCTGCCAAAGGCAATTTTCTCACGCTGCAGATTGGCGATAACCCCGTCATGGTGGTGCGTGGTGCTGAAGGCAAGGTACACGCTTTTCATAACGTGTGTCGGCACCGCGGTTCTCGCCTGTGCGTCAGCGAGAAAGGCAAGGTGGCCAAGCTGGTCTGCCCCTATCATCAATGGACCTACGAGCTGGACGGCCGCCTGCTGTTTGCCGGTACCGAAATGGGCGCTGACTTCAACATGGCGGACTTCAACCTGAAGCCGGTGCATGTGAAAACGGCGGGCGGATACATCTTTATCTGCCTGGCCGACGAGCCTCCCGCTATCGATGACTTCCTGCGTACGCTCGACCATTACATGGAGCCGTACGACATGGAAAACACCAAGGTCGTAGCCCGTACGGACCTGATGGAAGCCGCCAACTGGAAGCTGGTGCTTGAAAACAACCGCGAGTGCTACCACTGCAACGGCTCACACCCAGAGCTGCTCAAGACACTCCTGGAATGGGACGATGTAACCGATCCACGTGCCAACCAGGCCTTCAAGGATCACGTTGCCGAAAGCGCTGCCGCCTGGGAGGCCGAGCAGATCCCGTATGCCCACGCCAGCTTTGGCCTGCGTAACCGCATTGTGCGCATGCCGCTACTCAAGGGCACGGCTTCCATGACGCTGGATGGCAAGCCCGGCTGCAAGAAGCTGATGGGGCGTATCAAGAACCCGGAGTTGGGCTCCATGCGCATCCTGCACCTACCGCACTCCTGGAACCACGCCATGGGGGATCACCTGATTGTGTTCACTGTCTGGCCAATCAGCGCCCAACAGACCGTGGTTACCACCAAGTGGCTGGTGCACAAGGATGCAGTAGAGGGCGTCGATTATGAGGTAGAAAATCTGCGCAAGGTTTGGGATGCCACTAACCAGCAGGACCGAATGCTTGCCGAGGAAAATCAGCGCGGCATCAACTCCAAGGCCTACCAGCCCGGCCCGTATTCACAGACCTATGAATTTGGCGTCATTAATTTCATTGACTGGTACAGCGAACGCCTACTGGCCAACCTGGGCGAGGAGCAGCCCGCACCGCACCTGCGTCAAGTGGGTGCCGATGGCTGATTAACTACTTTGTTTTAAGAACCCCGCTTCGGCGGGGTTTCTTTTGTTCAGTCAAAAACCGTTGCATTTTCAACTGCCAAGCACTGCACGCTTCAGGAAAGCGCAGCGCAATGCAGGCTTGTCGCTATGAAATAATCCGGCCAGTCGTTGGGCCCTGGCTGCCAAGCCTTTCGGCACCCAAAGGACTCAACGCAATCCATTCAAGGATCTGACATGAACAACAATAGCCTGAAAATGGCCCTGGCTTCGGCTGCCCTTGTATTCGGCCTTGTCACTCTACCGGTCCAGGCTGCCAGCAAGGCCGAAACCACCCAGACAGCCAATAGCCGCCCCATCTCCCTGCTGAACCATCAGCTAGTGCTGGCATTACCCGAGGGGTTCGATGTCAGTCCCCTGCCGCCCGGCACAACTGCCGAAGACCCATCAGCACGCGGCAAACTGTATATCAACAAGGCCAGCCAACAGTTGATCGTTACCTCTGAAACGCCGGTGCCAGAAGATAAAAGCGCCAGCAACCGAGTCGTGCTTGCCAAGGCCAAAGCCGCATTCTATGCACGGCAAAAACTGAGCGGCAGCAAATTCAAAGTGCTCAAGGAAAAGACCCTAAAGCGCGACGGCCTGACCCTTCAGCAACTGGAAACCACGTCAGTCATGAACGGCACGCCCATGCGCAGCACCGCCTTTATTGCCGAGGCAGATGCGCGGGTTGCGGTTGTACAGCTGCTGTCCGACCGAAAGGACGAAGCCGCTCACAAGGCCCTGGTACAACACGTCCTGGGCGAGCACTGATTCTGTCTCAGCTATCTTCGGCGGCCCTGGTCTTTTCCTGTCAGGCTGCAAGCGTTTAGCCTTTTGCTGATGGCTACCCTTAAGCATTCCCGATCGCGTCCGATATGCAGGCATCCCTTACAGAGCGAAGGATCGCCTGCCCTTATTTTTCTAACAGGACCGATCATGTTCAGACATTTGAAGATCTCTTACCGGACCCTCTTGAGCTTTGGAGCAGTAGCCGTGCTACTGATCATCCTTGGCATTTCCAACCTGATACAAATGGCTGAGATCCGCCACGCGGGACAAGTCATCGAAAACAATTCCATGCCGAGCCTTGCAACGGCCGATGAGATTGCGTTGAACATCACTCGCCTTCGGGTCGAAGTATTGCGTCTGGTAGCGAACCCGGATAAAGCCGTTCAAGCCAAGAGTAACCAGACCATCGCCACGCTGAGCGAGAAGATCAAGGATTCATTCCAGAAGTACGAAACCCTCCTGTCCAGTGACCAGGAGCGCAAGGCAGTCAATACGCTTAAAACGACGTTTCAGGAGTACATGAATATCCTGGCAACTGTTCAGATGTTCGTAGCCAAGGAAGACGTACCCTCAGCCAACAAGTTGATCAATACTGAACTGGCACCCCGTGGCATCATCGTTAACGACCAGAATTTGCTGCTGCAAAAGATCAATCAAGAATCGGCTACCATAGCCGGTCAGGCTGCAGCTGAAAGCTATCAGCAGGCCCAAATGATCGTTGTTGTTATTATCGTACTGGGAGTAATCGTCACGATTGTTCTGGCACTGTTGCTAACTGCCAGCATCGTCAAGCCGATTGGTCAGGCAGTTACTGTTGCCAAGCAGATCGCGGGTGGCGATCTTAGTCAGGATGTAAAAGCCGAAGGCAAGGACGAAGCTGCCGAATTATTGCAAGCACTGGGGAGCATGCAAGTCAGTCTTCGCCAGACCATCGGCCAGATCAGCGACTCGGCTACTCAGCTATCGTCCTCTGCCGATGAGATGAGTGCAGTCATGGAAGAGTCTACCCGTGGTCTTCAGCGCCAGAACGATGAGATCGAGCAGGCGGCTACCGCTGTGAACGAAATGACGTCTGCTGTAGAAGGCGTTGCCAGTAACGCGGTCAGCACCTCTGAAGCATCACAGGCGTCCAGTCATTCGGCTCAACAGGGCCGTGCACAACTAAGCGACGCCATTGCCTCCATTGAAGCACTGACCAGCGATGTCTTGGGCGCTTCTCAAAGTGCCGAGGAACTTGCCGAGCAGGCCCTTAATATCAGCAAGGTCCTGGATGTGATCCGCACCGTGGCTGAGCAGACCAACCTGCTGGCGCTCAACGCCGCTATTGAAGCCGCCCGTGCAGGTGATGCTGGCCGTGGCTTTGCCGTCGTGGCCGATGAAGTCCGTGCCCTGGCACACCGTACCGGGGAATCGACCCGTGAAATCGAATCCATGATCGGTAGCATCCAGCAGGGGACCGGCCAAACCGTACAAGCGCTTCAGAGCAGCGCCGAGCGTGCACGTAGCACGCTGGAAAAAGCCAACGCGGCCGGCGAAGCCCTGTCGACCATCACGTCGAATGTGGCCGACATCAACGACCGTAACCTGCTGATTGCCAGCGCCTCCGAGCAGCAGGCTCAGGTCGCCCGTGAAGTGGATCGCAGCCTGGTCAGCATCCGTGACTTGTCGGTACAAACGGCAGCCGGGGCACAGCAGACCAGCGTCGCCACCCAGGAGCTTTCTCGCCTGGCGGTAGACCTCAGTGGTCTGGTACGTCGCTTCTCGCTGTAACCCTACAAGGTGCCGGGTACCTCCGGCACCTTCTTCAAACATATTCAGCAAAGCGAGATAGTGCTCTTGCCCGTCTGGCTTGTTGTAAATGGCCAAAGCACTGCGTTCGAAATTGGGCTGGGAAAGACGCTATGTTTGATAACTGCTTGCGTTAATAGCCTTTTGTGTACGCAACCACTGTGCCTGATAGGGGGCTCTGCACGACCATAGAACGCCGCCGCCGGAACTCGCAACGCAATAGACAGTTTGACTGTCTGACTAAATATTCTGAAGTCATCTGTAAAACGCCCATATCGTTATATGAAAGTTGCTGTCAGGAAAATTATGGGCCTCAGTCGTTCACGTCTTATCGGTTTTGAAGGCTCGGCCAAGAGCAGGTGAACCGATTCATCTTTTGTTGCAACTTAATGTCGACCATCGATCATCTAAACCTCCAGAAATAACAGAACGCTCCGATATTTCGTCATAACCCTTTATCCCACTGCCTGGGTGCATAGCTAGTTTGTGCCTGTCAGGAGAGCTTGTTATGAGAAATCTAAAAATCGCCCATCGGACGTTGCTCTGCTTTGGTGTCATCGCGGCGCTCCTGCTGGCATTGGGTACGTTCAATTTGACCCAACTATCCAAGATTCGCGAAGCGGGGAGCGAAATCGAGCAGAGTTGGCTACCCGGCTTGGCGAGTGTCGATAAGATAGCCATCAATATCGGCACCATTCGCCTTGAAGCCCTGCGGCTCGTTACCGATGACGATCCGGCCATCTTAAAAACATCAAACGTTCTGATCGAAAAACTGGCTACCGATGTGCAAGCTCAGTTAGCCGCCTATGAAAAAACCATTTTCCTTGAAGAAGACCGGCAGTTGTTCAATGAGGTCCAGGTTCACTACAGGGACTACATGACGGGTGTTGCCACTATTCAAAGGCTGGTTGCACAACAGCAAATTGAGCAGGCGCGTCAATTTGTGGCGGATAACATGATAACGACGGGTCGTAACCTCGCCGGAAGCCTATTAAAAGCGCAGCAATATAATCTCGACGAAGCAGATAAATCCGGCACTGTGGCTAGCACTCTGTATGGGCATGTACAGTGGGTATCAGTTCTCGTGATTCTGTCAGCGCTTGTCATTACAGGTGTGTTGGCCTGGATCATGATTAGCAGCATCGTTGCGCCTATTCGCCAAGCCGTCCAGGTTGCCAAGCACATCGCTGGGGGCGACTTGAGCCAAGCCATTACGGTAAAAGGTCAGGATGAAGCGGCTGAACTGCTTGGCGCCCTTTCTACCATGCAGGGCAATTTGCGCTCCACGATTGGTCAAATCAATGATTCTGCCCATCAGCTTTCCAGTGCTTCGGAAGAAATGAATGCGGTCATGAGCGAAAGCACTCGCGGCTTGCAGCGCCAGAACGATGAGATCGAGCAAGCCGCCACCGCTGTGAACGAGATGACCGCTGCGGTAGAAGATGTTGCTGGCAATGCCGTTTCGACGTCAGAAGCTTCCCGAGCTGCCAGCCAGTCTGCTGCACAAGGCCGTACTCAACTGACCGAGGCTATCAATTCTATCCAAGCCCTGACCACCGATGTCCTGGGTGCCTCCCAGAGTGCCGAGGAGCTTGCCGAGCAGGCCCTTAATATCAGCAAGGTCCTGGATGTGATCCGCGCTGTGGCTGAGCAGACCAACCTGCTGGCGCTCAACGCCGCTATTGAAGCCGCCCGTGCAGGTGATGCTGGCCGTGGCTTTGCCGTCGTGGCCGATGAAGTCCGTGCCCTGGCACACCGTACCGGGGAATCGACCCGTGAAATCGAATCCATGATCGGTAGCATCCAGCAGGGGACCGGCCAAACCGTACAAGCGCTTCAGAGCAGCGCCGAGCGTGCACGTAGCACGCTGGAAAAAGCCAACGCGGCCGGCGAAGCCCTGTCGACCATCACGTCGAATGTGGCCGACATCAACGACCGTAACCTGCTGATTGCCAGCGCCTCCGAGCAGCAGGCTCAGGTCGCCCGTGAAGTGGACCGCAGCCTGGTCAGCATTCGTGACTTGTCGGTACAAACGGCAGCCGGTGCACAGCAGACCAGCGTTGCCATCCAGGAGCTTGCCCGCCTTGCCGTAGACCTCAACGGCCTGGTGCGTCGCTTCTCGCTGTAACCCTGATACAACCGGTGCCATCACACTTGGCACCGGTTGTATTTGTCGCAGGCGTCCGCCCCGGCTACTCTCTCTCTTCTCTTCCTATCACGGCCAGCCGCCCTGCCCATGCGCTACCAACTCGTCATTTTCGACTTTGATGGCACCCTGGCCGACAGTTTTCCATTCTTTCTCGAGTCGCTCGACACACTGGCTCAGGCACATCGCTTCAACCGGTACGACCCAGCCGACTTTGATCGCATCCGCAGCTACGATACCCGCCAGCTGCTGCGTTACTTTGATATTCCACTGTGGAAAATCCCACGTGTCGCGCACCACTTTCAACGCCTGATGGCGCACGGCGGCCATACCATACACCCTTTCGAGGGCGTACCCGCCATGCTGGAGACCCTGCATCAGGCCGGAATACAGTTGGCGCTGGTCACGTCCAATTCACTTGAAAATGTCGAGTGCATTCTTGGCCAGTCGGCTCGCTATCTGGACCATGTCGAGTGTAACGCGCCCCTGCTCGGTAAAAGCTCACGCCTTAAACAGGTAGTCGCCCATTGTAATGTCTCGCCCGATGCCACGATCTGCATTGGCGATGAATTGCGGGATATTCAGGCGGCACGCAAGACAGGTATTGCCTGCGGTGCGGTCAGCTGGGGGTATGCCAGCCCAGAGGCATTACGCAGAGCCGGGCCCGACTATCTTTTCGAACGCCTCGACGCTATCACTTACACCCTTGTTTCTCACCCTACAACGGAGCTTGCATGAAGCGCTTGCCCCTCTGCGTTTTCGGCCTTATCTGGACACTGGGCCATGCCCATGCTGCTGATCTCAACGTGACCTTTACCGATATCGAGGAGGCCAAAGGTGAATTGCTGGTAGCCGTATTCGCTTCGGCCGACGCGTGGGATAACGACAAACCGTTGGAGGCATCCGCCCATATCCCAGTTACAGGGACCACGGTGCAGCATACCTTCAAGAACCTGAAGCCCGGCACCTATGCGGTATCGGTCATTCGAGATGCCAACGGCAATCAGAAGCTCGATACGAACTTTATCGGGATGCCAACTGAGCAGTATGGCTACAGCCAGAACCCTCCACTGAAGATGCGTAAGGCCACGTTTGAGGAAACACGCTTCGAGCTCAACGACTCTATTCAGGCCATTACCATCAAGCTTCGCTGACTAACAAAACTGCTCAAAAAACGATCAATCCTCTGGAGGCCTTGTATGTCGTGGCCTCCAGGCAATCATGAACACTGTATCCACAAGCGAAACCACAGTAATAGTGAGTAGAAAAATCGATCTTGAATTGATTGATCAATAAATGAGCAACTGTCTGGACCCTGCATGGCATAAGGCTTGGCGGCATTAACGAACATGCTGTCCACAGCCAGACGCACAGTAATTGTGGGAAAGCGGCTGGCATGGCTTGAACGAGCAAGTCCTTTGGATGGCTCTGCCTGAATAAAAGGCTAAACCGTCTCATAACTGGCCTGTAATGGCTTAATAATGGCCTTTGTGGATGACAGAGTTTTTTCATCCAAGTCATTGACAGATGAGTTAACCAACCCTCAGCAACAGCTTATCCACAGCTCTTCCCACGGTTCATTCACCTTTTCAGGGCATTTTTAGCTTTATATCGGGTGGATAACTCAATGAAGCGCATGCTCTTCATACAGTGCTGAAATAGAGGGCTCATTAGCTTTGTCAACACTGATCAACAATACAGTAGTTGCCTCTATCCCTTTAAAATCAAGGCTTACAGCCTCTTCCAAACATATTACTCACAAACTTATCCACAAGTTGTTGTGATTACAGGAAAAGCCGCACCTGTTGTTTTGATCAAAAAGTGATCACCTTAGTTAAAGCCGCATGGTTACTAGGGTCGAATAATTATCCAACAGATTATCCACAGGCTCGTGCACACAATTTGTGGGCTTGAAGGGATAAAAAGACAGGCACCCAAAAGCCTCCAGCAAGCCGGAAGCCGACATGAGATATGAAAGTCGTCCTACCGAACGACGCCTTCCTCACGCAGGACCTTGAAAATGGCTTCTGCGCCCGCCTGCGGGGTGACATCTCTCAGGATCTGACCGCCATCTCCTGTTGCCTTGGCCGTGGCGGCGCGAAAACGATCGGCAGCCGTCTTGGCCTTGATGACTTTCAGCCGCTTCGGCCGTGGACGAGCCGGCTGCAAGACAGCCTCTTGCCACAGGAGGTCATCGACGATATCCACGTCTTCAACCTTGATCTCTCCACGCCTTGCGGGCCCAAAGGCGCTTTGACGGGCGGCTGGCGCTGCGTTGTCCACACTGGCGACAAAAGGCAGGCGTACCCTTAGCCGTCGCCTTTGTCCGCGCGGCAGGGCTTGCAGTACCTGGGCATGTCCGGCGTCTACCGATTCAACGTCTGCCAGCCCAACTACCAGGGGCCAACCCAGCGATTCGGCCAGAAGATAGGGCAGCATGCCCGACCCTTCCCCGGTCTCGGCTTGAGTGCCGGTCAATACAACCTGGACCTGAGCCTCCCGAAGGTATTCCACCAGCACCGGTAGAGCATCGGCGCCCTTGGGCTGCTCCAGGACATGCAGGGCAGGCAATCCCATACCCAGGTAGGCGCGCAGCGACTCCTCGTAGGGATTACCGGCATGCAGTACCGTGAGTCGATCACCCGCCAGATGCAGCCCCAGCTCGACCGCTCGGGCATCCTGCTCTGCGCGGCGGGCGCGGGCCGACATGGGATGCGACCCCACCGATACCAGCGTAATCACATTCAATTGGCCGTCGGACATACCGTTTACCTCCATCAAGACTCACGTTGCGTTGCTGAAGCGGTAGTCCTGCGGACGACCGCTTCAGGCCGCTTCCCTCTGCTCACCGCGGCGGTAGGCCTCGACCAGATCGATCAGGGCTTCCAGCACGGCGTTCGAATCTGCAATGACTGACAGGTCTGCCCGCTTGATCATGTCGCACCCCGGATTGAGGTTAATGGCAATGACCTTGTCGCAGGCACCTATGCCCTGTAAGTGCTGTACCGCGCCGGAAATCCCGACGGCCAGGTAGACCCGTGCCGTTACCCAGGTCCCCGTAGCGCCTACCTGCCGGTGACGTGGCATATGCCCGTCGTCTACCGCCACCCGCGAAGCCCCTTCTGTTGCCCCAAGCGCCCGGGCTGCCCGATGGAAGAGATCCCAGTCCTGAACGCCATTGCCACCGGACAGGATGAATTCCGCCTCGGCCATGGGAACAAGCGCCGGATCGACGGCCACGGCTCCCATGTCCTCGATACGCACAAGCGCTCGCAACTGATTGCCGTCAGCCAGCGTGACCGTACGAGCCTCATGTCGTGTTTCACTGACCGGCTCCGCACACTCGGCGCAGGCCAACACTACCCTGGGGACAGGACGCGTCAGATCTTCGCTGCCTGCGCCGGCACGGCCGGTACATAGGCCATCCTTTATCTGCCAGACACGTGTGGCAGGCCGCTCATGTAGCGTAGCAGCGAAACGACGACCCAACTCGCCACCACCGGTACGGCTGTCCGGCAACAACCAGTGACGTGGCAAGAACTGGCTCTCTACTGCACGCAGCGCCAGCACGCGCTGTTCAGGCGAGTATCCCGTGTATTCATGACCGCTCAATTGCAATAGCCGGTCAACGCCTGCCTTATCGAAGCCAGACTCCTTGTGCTCGCCAAAGACAATGGCCAACACTGCCCCTGTTGAGCCTGCCAGCTGTCGCGCCAGGCCGAGCAGATCGCGGTCGTGACTGGAAAGCCGTCCCCCTATCAGATCGGGCACTACGGCAATAATGAAGGCGGGCTCTTCGACCCGATGCAACGGCAGTAGCACCTCCTGGGCCTCACCCAGCCGACGAACCCCGTTGCCCTGCTGAGCGCCACTGCGATCGATACGGCGCAAGCCGCTAGGCCCCTTGAAGCCCAGAGCTGCGTGGGGATTCTTGCGAATGATGCCGTTGGGGCCCATCCAGCGAGGCTGCTCATCGCGCGTACTCGCCTGCATCAAAGCGTGCAGGGGATGAAGCCGGTTACGGGCGATCCATTCGGCATGCGGATCACGGCGGATGATGTCAGTCATGCCCTGCTCCTTTGAAAAACGTCCGTGCCTGAGTGGGTATCGCGGCGCTCATGGCCAATCGGGTAATACAGGATGCGTTCATCAGGAGATCTCCACCGCTTCACGCCTGGGCGTGATTGGTTGCTTTACCAGCACGGCGGGTGCCTCGATTACAACTTCGGCGACCAGCTCGGCAATGTCCTTTACCTCTGGACGGGGCGCGACTACCCCCTCCAGCATGGCGGTACATTGAGGGCATCCCACAGCGACAACCTCCGCTCCAGTCGTCTTGATATCGGCCATGCGCATGTCGGGAATCCGCTGCGTGCCGGGAATATCGGTAATCGGCGCGCCTCCTCCACCGCCACAGCAGCGAGCCCGGAAGCCGGAGCGCTCCATTTCCTTGACCTCAATCCCGATGGCCTTGAGTACCTTGCGAGGCGCCTCGTACTCTCCGTTGTATCGACCCAGATAGCAGGGGTCGTGGTAGGTCACGCTGCCCCCCTTGTGCTGCCCGAGATGAAGCGCCTGGGCATCCAGCAGCTCTGCCAGAAAGGTACTGTGATGCAGGACCGTATAAGCTCCGCCCAGCGCGCCGTATTCGTTTCTCAGCACGTGAAAGCTATGCGGGTCGCATGTCACGATCCGGTTGAAGCGGTACCGCGACAGCGTGGCGATATTGCGCCTGGCCAATTGCTGAAAGGTCGCCTCGTCCCCCAGGCGTCGCGCCACGTCACCGCTGTCGCGCTCCTCCAGCCCCAGCACGGCAAAATCAACCTTGGCAGCCTTGAGAATCTTGACGAAAGCCCTGAGGGTCCGCTGGTTGCGCATGTCAAACGCGCCATCACCCACCCAGAACAACACATCGACGCGCTGTTGGTTGGCGATCAACGGCAGATCAAGATCCGCAGCCCAGTTCATCCGGTTGACCGGGTTGAAGCCGTTGGGGTTATCCGTGGCAATCAGATTATCGAGCACCTCAGCGCCCTTGTTGGGGGTCGCCCCTTTCTCCAGGGTCAGATGGCGACGCATGTCGACGATGGCATCGACGTGCTCGATCATCATCGGGCACTCTTCCACACAGGCCCGACAGGTGGTGCAGGACCATAGCGTCTCGGCATCGACCAGCGCCTTGCCTTCAAATGAAACAATGGGCGAATGGGCATTGCCGCCGTGCTCACCAATTGGCTTCCCGGGATAAGGCGAGCCGAAATAACGCGCGTCGGTGCCACCCGCCATGCCGATAACCATGTCCTGGATCAGCTTTTTCGGGTTGAGCGGCTGGCCGGCCGCATAAGCGGGGCACATGGCCTCGCAGCGCCCGCACTGCACACAGGCGTCAAAGCCCAGCAGCTGATTCCACGTAAAGTCCTTGGGTTTCTCCACACCCAGCGGCGCAGCAGGGTCATTCAGGTCCAGGGCCTTCAAGCCACTGGATCGCGCCGCGCTGGCATTGAACGGCGTACGAAAGCGCTCGGGACGGCGGTGAAAAGCCAGATGCAAGGCACCGGCAAAGGCGTGCTTCATTGGGCCACCCCAGGTCATGCCGAAGAATAATTCCGACACGCCCCAAGCCACGCCTACGGCCAGCACGGCCGCCAGTATCCAGCCGCCAAAATTTTCCGGGAGTACGCCCGCTACGGGCAGCGTAGCAATGAAAAAGCTCGCGGAAAACATCAGTAGGCTTTTGGGCAAGCGCATCCATGGCCCTTTGGACAGGCGTGCCGGTGGGTTGCGGCGACGCTTGGCCACGAACAAGGCACCCGTGAACATGCAAGCGGTGGCCGCCAATAGCGCCCAACCCAGAACACGGTTATGCAGGCCAAATCCATGAACCAATACAGCCAGCACGGCGGCCAGAACGAAGCCGCCTGCGGTGGCCACATGGGTTCGCGACATATAGCGATCTCGCTCGACCACATGGTGCAAGTCCACCAGATAGCGCCGCGGCATGGCCAGCAGACCCCGAATCAGATCGACATGGGCGGGCCGGCCCTGCCGCCAGAGCCGTACGCGTCGAAAAGCACCGATCGCAGCCAGTGCCAGGGCCGTAAAGAGCAGAACGGGAATAAGGATATCTAACATACCGGAGCCTCGTAGGGTGGGTGAGCCAGAGGCATTACCCATCCTCAACATGTCAGGCGGTACCTAAACCGCGGGTAGCCCTCGTGGTGGGTCAGACTGCTCTGCAGCTAACCCACTCTGCGGTTCGCAAAGGCGCGTACTTAAAAGTCCTTGCACAGCCGCAATGCGTCGTAGATTGCGGCGTGGGTGTTGCGCTGCGCCACGCAGTCCCCGATGCGATACAGGAGATAACCGCTACCCTGCTCATTCAAGGCGGGTTGTGGCTCGATAGCAAACAAGGCCTCGATATCGATCTGGCCCTTGTTACGCGAACCGCCCTTCAGCGCGTAGTACAAGGTCTCGTCCGGTCGCACGCCGTTCTCGATGACGATCTGATCGACCACCCGCTCCTCCTTGGCGCCGGTGTATTCGTTTTCCAGTACGGCAATCTTCTTGTCGCCCTCGGGATATACCTTTTCCAGCATGAGATCGCCGGTCATGATCACCTCCTTCGGGTAGAGGCTGCGGTAGTAGGTCGGGAACGTGGTCCCGCCAATGGCTACGCCCGGTTTGATGTCATCGGTGACGATTTCCACCTGTGCGCCTTTATCGGCCAGATAATCAGCTGCCGACATTCCGGAAAATTCGCAAATGGTGTCGTAGACCAGCACGTTTTTGCCCGGCTCGACCTTACCGGAAAGAATGTCCCAGCTGCTGACGACCAGGCCTTCGGCCGCGCCCCAATGCTCGTTCTGCTCCATGAATGGATGACCGCCATTGGCCAGCACAACGATGTCCGGACGCAGATCCATGATCGTGTCAGGATCAGCCGCCGTCCCCAGCCGCAGATCGATATTCAGGCGAGCCAGCTCCAGTTGATACCACCGCGTGATACCCGCGATCTGGTCACGCTGAGGCGCCCGGGCCGCGAGAGTAATCTGCCCACCCAGCTGCTCCTGCTTTTCGAACAGGGTCACGTCATGCCCCCGCTCAGCCGAGACGCGGGCCGCTTCCATTCCCGCCGGGCCGCCGCCGACAACGACTACCTTGCGCTTGGGCCCGGTGGATTTCTCGATGATGTGCGGAACCCCCATATACTCACGGCTGGTTGCGGCGTTCTGAATACACAGCACGTCCAGCCCCTGGTATTGACGGTCGATGCAGTAGTTGGCGCCAACACACTGGCGAATCTGGTCCACCTGCCCCATCTTGATCTTGGCGATCAGATGCGGATCGGCGATGTGGGCACGGGTCATACCGACCATGTCCACGTAACCGCCCTCAAGGATGCGTGTCGCCTGGTTCGGATCCTTGATGTTCTGCGCATGCAGTACGGGCACGCTGACCACATCCTTGATACCGGCCGCCAGATGCAGGAACGGCTCCGGTGGGTAGGTCATGTTGGGAATTACGTTGGCCAGGGTATTGTGGGTGTCGCAGCCGGAGCCGATTACGCCAAAGAAGTCCACCATGCCGGTGTCGTTGTAATACTTGGCGATCTGTTTCATATCGTCATGGGTCAGGCCGTCCGGGTGGAATTCATCACCACAGATCCGCATGCCGACACAGAAGTCATCGCCAACTTCGGCCCGTACAGCCTTGAGCACTTCCAGGCCAAAGCGCATACGGTTCTCGAAGCTGCCGCCCCATTCATCGGTACGCTTGTTCACACGGGGCGACCAGAACTGATCGATCATGTGCTGGTGCACAGCAGACAGCTCGACGCCATCCAGCCCACCCGCTTTCGCCCGGCGTGCGGCCTGGGCAAAATTGCCGATCACCCGCCAGATCTCCTCCGGCTCGATGGTCTTACAAGTAGCGCGATGCACAGGCTCGCGGATACCGGACGGCGACATCAGGGTTGGCCAGTGACCACCGTCCCAACGGGAACGGCGACCCATGTGGGTAATCTGGATCATGATCTTGGCACCATGCCGGTGCATGGCATCAGCCAGGTTCTGGAAGTGCGGAATGATGCGGTCGGTAGCGAGGTTTACCGAACTCCACCAGTGCTGCGGGCTGTCGATCGCCACGACTGAGGAACCGCCGCAAATGGCAAGGCCAATGCCGCCCTTGGCTTTTTCTTCGTAATATTTGACGTACCGTTCGGTCGTCATGCCGCCATCAGTGGCATACACCTCGGCGTGCGCCGTGCTGAGTACGCGGTTGCGAATCGTCAGCTTGCCGATCTGGATTGGTTGGAACATTGCTTCAAAGGCCATCACGGCACCTCATCTCAGCGAATTACGCACGGTCGGTCTTGTTATCGTTCATTGCGCCGTTACAGCGGCTTCACCACGAACAGGCCGTCGTCATGGCCTTCTTCCGCCCCGCTGTACACCTGCTCGGCCACGGTACGGACCGCGCTGCCTCTGGCGGCGAGGATCTGGTCCATGGCCCCGGCAAACCAGCCGGTAAACATGTAATCCACCTTCCGGTTGACCTTGCCGTACACGTAAACGAAGGCGGAATACCGCAGCCGAACCTGGGCCGTACCGGCATCCACGTCGATCTGCTCGATATCGAAGAGCCCCCAGCCGCGTTGGGAGAGGCGCTTCATGTAGTGCTCATACACCTCGACGCCAACCAGTCCATGGCACTCGGCCTCTTTCTCGCACCAGTGCCAGGCGGACTTGTAGCCAGCCTTGTAAAGAATCTCGGCATACTTCTCTGCACCGAGCACCTCTTCGATCCCCATGTGGTTATTGACAAAGAAATGACGCGGTACATACAGCATGGGCAGTGCATCGGTGGTCCAGACGCCGGTTTCGTCGTCGACCTGGATTGGCATTTCGGGAGCATGTGTGGCCATGGTGAAACTCCAAACGAATGTGCTTGTGTAGGGTGGGCTACGCCGCGGTACGGTTGATCCACCCTACCGGTGATCGTCGAAGATCAGTGCAGGCTGAATCAGGTCATGGCAGGATCCAGCCGCGGATCTTCAAGAAATGAAATGACTTACTCGCCCCACACCTCGCTGAGTACCCTTACCCAGTTCTCGCCCATGACCTTGCGCACAGTGCGCTCGGACATGCCTCGCTTGAGCAGCGTCTCGGTCAGGTTGGGAAATTCGCCTACGGTGCGGATGCCCAGGGGGTTCACGATCTTGCCGAAGTTGGTCAATCGACGGGCGTAACCCTTGTCATGGGTGAGGTATTCGAAGAAGTCCTGGCCGTGGCCTTGGGTAAAGTCGGTACCAATGCCGATGGCGTCTTCGCCAACGATATTCATCACGTACTCAATGGCTTCGGCATAATCATCGATAGTGGATTCGATGCCCTTGGCCAGGAACGGCGCAAACATCGTAACGCCCACGAAACCACCATGATCGGCAATGAACTTAAGCTCTTCGTCGGACTTGTTGCGTGGATGCTCCTTCAGGCCGGACGGTAGGCAGTGGGAATAACAGACCGGTTTTTGGGATTCGAGGATGACTTCTTCAGAGGTCTTGCTGCCCACGTGGGACAGGTCGCACATGATGCCGACGCGGTTCATTTCGGCAACGACCTCGCGGCCAAAACCGGACAGACCGCCGTCGCGCTCATAACAACCTGTGCCTACCAGGTTCTGGGTGTTGTAGCACATCTGCACGATGCCTACGCCCAACTGCTTGAAGATCTCTACATAGCCGAGCTGATCCTCAAAGGCATGAGCATTCTGAAAGCCGAAGATGATGCCGGTCTTGCCTTGAGACTTGGCCTTACGGATGTCAGCGGTGGTGTAGACCGGCATGACCAGGTCACTGTTTTCGCGCATCAGCTTCTTTTGCGCCGCGATGTTGTCCACGGTCGCCTTGAAGCCTTCCCAGACCGACACGGTGCAGTTGGCTGCCGTCAGCCCTCCCTTGCGCATGTCCTCAAAGAGCTCACGGTTCCATTTGGCGATGATCAGCCCGTCGATAACGATGCTGTCGGCGTGCAGTTCAGTGGCATTCATCAGGGCAGCTCCCAGGTTTCGCGACGCCGGATCATGTGCCGACGCTTTGAAAGGAGCATATCCCTCAGGTTTTCTGCGCTATCGCGTAAAAACGACAGGGGGATTACCAGAAGCGTCAATGCGCGTTCAACAGGCAGTAACGGCTGACCGCGCCCTGTCTCCAGCGCCAGCCAAAAGCCGGGCAGACGCCTGGAGCAGAACGTTCTAATGCAGACGAAAGACGGAAAAGCGAAAAAATGTCGAAAAAAAACCCCGCAATGCCTTAGCAAGCACGCGGGGTTAAAATGCCCTGTTGGGCCTCAGTGTGTTTCGTCCAGACCAAGCGTAAGGGCGCTTTTCCCGGAGATTCGAGGAGCTAAGCCGCTCAACTCGACAAGAAACGCTACTTTAGCAGCACCTTCCCAAAATCACCCTGTGACATATTGCCCCTCCCTGACGCCATTAGACTTTCGTTTTATTACAGATAAATAGTCATCGAACGCTCTGCTTGCTGGAAAGCGACCTGCGCGTATCCAATATCGTCTTGTGCACTTGCCTTGCCGTTGACCGCTGCCAAGAATCGGTACGGGATTTAACGGAGGATTCGTCATGATGCATGCAGACCTAATTGACCAGGACGACTTCAGGGACCGCCTGATTGCACTGGGTATCGCCGTACCGTCGGGTACTACTCCCGAGCAAGCCTGCCAGCAGGCGCTATGCGGGCTGAACCCTGAACGAGTCACAGCCCTGCGGCGTCTGGTCGAAGAACTCCTGTCAGGTCATGCGACACTATTACCGTCCGTTCGCGAAGCTATTGCTCGTCAGCTGCTACCTGCCCTGGCCCAGCATCGCTAGGCCAGGGCAGCACGTCTATCAGCCAAGCCTTACACTGGCAAACGTCGACTCTCCTTGCGCCTGACTGAGCGCGGCCAGGGCCGAGGATGTCGGGAGTAAGGCCAACTCCTGCGGAACCGGCACCAGCATCACAGGCTGCCCCATCGATACGCCCTGCCGCTCATCACGCGGGGGAATCCCAAAATACTCCCGGTAACACTTCGAGAAGTGCGGCGTGGAAACGAATCCGCATACCGATGCCACTTCGATGATAGACATGGTGGTCTGTTTGAGCAGTTGTCTGGCTCGAATCAGGCGCAGCTTCAGGTAATAGCGCGACGGCGAACAGTGCAGGTATTTCTGGAATAAGCGCTCCAGCTGGCGACGCGACACATTCACGTAGACGGCCAGCTCGTCGAGGTCAATGGGCTCCTCCAGGTTGGCCTCCATCAGCGCGACGATTTCCTGCAGCTTGGGTTGATTGGTGCCCAGCATATGTTTGAGCGGCACACGCTGATGATCCTGCTCGTTGCGGATACGTTCATAAATGAACATTTCAGAAATCGCAGCGCACAACTCGCGACCGTGCTCACGGCCGATCAGGTGCAGCATCATGTCCATGGGAGCAGTACCTCCCGAGGAGGTGAAGCGGTTACGGTCGATGGAAAATAGCCGCGTCGTCAGTGATACACGCGGGAAGGCTTCCTGCATGGAGGCCAGCATCTCCCAATGCACGCTGCACTCGTAACCATCGAGCAGCCCGGCCTTGGCCAGCGCCCAACTGCCCGTGCAGACAGCGCCCAGCTTGCGGCCCTGCCGTGCCTGCGCCTGCAGCCAGCTCACATGTTCCCGCATGACGCTTCGCTGAATGCCCACACCGCCACACACGATGACCATGTCCATGGCCGGTGCAGCCGCGACAGCACTGTCCGGAGTAATTTGCAGGCCGTCACTGGCCTGGACCGGACGGCCATCCAGGCTGAGCGTAGACCAGCGGAACAGCTCACGACCCGACAGCTGATTGGCCATCCGCAGTGGCTCTATCGCCGACGCCAGTGAGATCAGGGTGAAGTTGTCCAGCAGCAGGAACCCGATGGATTGCGGAACACGGTGTTGTGGCTGACTTTGATTCAATGACATTGGAACGCCCTCTTCACGCTAAGCCCGGTATGGCCTCATCGAGGCTCTTTTTATCGTCGTGAGTCGTGTCCAGCTGCTGACGGAATCACCCGTTGTCACGGGATGTAACATCGCCAGGCCGTATGACCTTGGATAGAGGCTTCGCAAATGTCATGCCTACCTTGAACAGCCATTCAATTAAAAAGAAAGAAAATGCTTGGCAAAGCGGTTCCGAGGCTGGTAGTGCCAAAGGCCATCAGTGACCGATGGGTCATGGCAGGCTGTGTCCGTGTGCAAATCCGTAGCAACTCGCAGAGCTGGCTTGTGTGGAAAAAGATTTCTACAGTAACAAAGGGCAGATCGAATTTTCGCTTTCTGCCAAGCAGTCCCCTGCACAAAGATGCGCCAAAAGGTGGCAAAGCTTTCCCGGCGTGTGCAAATTCAGTTCAGGCTCACTAATTACCCACGGATCGCATTGCGGTGACGCTCATTACTTAACGTGAAATCCCCCTCAAAAAGCATATCTATTCCTTTTAGGCCGCCCCGGTAATCAATAAAAAGGACTATTAACTGTCCTATCGCCTACAGCCCCTATAGGCCATGGTCTGCATGTCTTTAGCCTGTACACGTAGAGGCAAAAACAGCGTTTGGGACATAACAGGCGCAGCAACAGGTTGCAACATTGTCGGCTGCCTGGATGTTGGGTAACCTGAATGACTGAGCATGGCGACCGGCCATCTCGCAAGACGCTATCTCTGTTTCGAGCACGGCTTGCCGGCTCGATGAAACTGGATGAACCAGACAGCTTGGCTGCCATGGCTATTAGAACGATAAAACTACTCGGCACCGAACCGGGCACCTTCTCGCTTTACCTTTGCGCCAATTCCAGGGCAGAGGTCGCCGTCGCTTTCCCGTTAGAAACCGGAAATGTCCAGGCATGCTCCCTTGGTTACAGGGAAGCGCTCGCGCTTTGATGCGTGAAACCTGGGTTTATCAGGCAGGCCGCTCAGGTGCCCTGCCTCTTACCGGTAGATCCTCTCCCTTAATGAATGGATTCTCTCTCATTCGTGAGGTCACCCAGAAGGCGAAAGTCCTTACCTCTGGACCGCTTTCCGCCGCCTCAGGCACGGCCCTTTCCGGCCGCCCTGTTTCACCCGTTGTTTTAACGAACACTCCGATCATGAAATTGCCGCGGTCAGGGCCTGCCATACGGCACAACTGTGCTGGCTACGACGCCTCGACCTCTGGTTACGACGCCGCCTGCACTGGATGCGACGTGACTGGTAGGCGGTTGATGAACGATCGGTTACAGATAACCCATCACGCAGCGGAGTACATCGGCCTGACCCTTGCCGAACCACGCCCGTCTGCCACGATTTGCTGCCCTGCGCCTTATGCATGCGCGGCAGCATCAGGAAGGAGACATTCACCATGAAAGGTTGCAATGCGTTACTACTGGCCCTGAGCTTAGGCGCCCCGCTTATGGCCCAGGCGGCCGAGCCCGAGTCCTGCGCCACCGTTCGCTTTGCCGATGTCGGCTGGACCGACATTACCGTCACTACCGCCGTAACGTCCGAAATCCTGCAGTCGCTGGGCTACAAGACCAAGACCAACATGATCTCCGTTCCTGTGACTTACAAGTCGATGCAAAACAAGGATATCGATGTCTTTCTGGGTAACTGGATGCCGAGCATGGCGGCCGATATCAAGCCCTACAGCGACAACGGCAGTGTCGAAACCCTGCGCGCCAACCTCGAAGGGGCCAAATACACCCTGGCAGTCCCGGAATACGTGTACGACGCCGGTGTGAAGACCTTTGCCGATATCGTCAAGAATGCCGACAAATTCGGCGGCAAGATCTATGGCATCGAGCCGGGTAATGACGGCAATCGCCTGATTCAGAGCATGATCGACAAAAATGCGTTCGACCTGGGCAAGTTCAAGATGGTCGAGTCCAGCGAAGCGGGCATGCTCTCCCAGGTTCAGCGCGCCGAGCGTCGTAAGCAGTGGGTCGTCTTCCTGGGCTGGGAACCGCACCCCATGAATACCCGATTCAAGATGAAGTATCTGGGAGGCGGTGACGACTACTTCGGCCCCAACCTGGGCGGCGCCACGATTTACACCAATGTGCGCAAAGGCTACGTCCAGGAATGCCCGAATGTCGGCAAGCTGCTGACCAATCTGAACTTCTCGCTAGGTATGGAGAACCAGCTCATGGATGACGTACTCAATGGAGGTAAGACGCCGGAGGCCGCCGCAAAAGCGTGGCTGAAGGCAAATGCCCAGGTAGTGGACACCTGGCTGGCCGGGGTGACGACTCGAGACGGCAAGCCCGCCTCCGAAGTCATGGCCAAGCTCACGCAGTAACCACCCCAACGACCTGGACAGCCCGGCCGCTAAAGGCGGGCTATCCAGGTCGCTGGATTGTTGATACTCAACTCCAGGGATTTTATCTATGTTCCTTACCGACCATAAGCTCCCGCTGGGGCAAGCCATTTCCGATTTTGTCGACTGGCTGATCATGAACTTCTCGGGATTCTTTGACCTGATTTCCGATGCCCTTTCTACCGTCATCTCAAGCACCACGGGAGCCCTGCTCTGGTTCAACCCCCTGGCCCTGACCGCGATCCTTGTGGTGTTGGTCTACCTCATTCAACGCAGCCTTGCCCTCACGCTGTTTGCCGCCGCCTCGCTACTTTTGATCATTAACCTGGGATACTGGCAGGAGACCATTGAAACCCTGTCTCAAGTCATCTTTGCCACCCTTGTCTGTATCGCCATTGGCGTGCCGCTGGGTATCGTAGCGGCCCATAAACCCTGGTTCTTCGCCACATTGCGTCCGTTGCTGGACTTGATGCAGACCGTGCCGACGTTCGTGTACCTGATCCCCACGCTGACCCTGTTCGGCCTGGGCGTCGTACCCGGCCTGATCTCTACCGTAATCTTTGCGATCGCCGCCCCGATCCGCCTGACGTGCCTGGGCATTCAGGACGTTCCGGAAGAACTCATGGATGCCGGTAAAGCCTTTGGCTGTTCCCGCTGGCAACTCCTGACACGGATTGAGCTGCCCCATGCCATGCCCAGCATTGCCGCGGGTATCACGCAATGCATCATGCTGTCGCTCTCGATGGTAGTAATTGCCGCACTCGTAGGTGCCGACGGCCTCGGCAAGCCTGTGGTGAACGCTCTGAATACGGCAGATATCGCCCTAGGCTTCGAAGCGGGCCTGGCCATCGTACTGCTGGCCATTCTGCTCGACCGTGTCTGCAAGCAGCCCAATGCCAGAGGAGAACACTGATGAGCGCAATCCGTTTCGAGAATGTCGACGTCATCTTCGGCAAACAGACCAAACAGGCCGTCGAGCTGCTGGACAAAGGCCTTGGCCGATCCGAAATCTTCGAGCAGACCGGCCAGGTACTGGGCGTAGAAAATGCCTGCCTGGAAATCCAGAAAGGTGAAATCTGTGTCCTCATGGGGCTGTCCGGCTCAGGCAAGTCCAGCCTGCTGCGCTGCATCAACGGCCTTAACACAGTCAGCCGCGGTCGCCTGCTCATCGAGCACAATGGCAGCGAAGTGGACATCGCCAATTGCTCGCCCTCAACCCTGAAGGAAATGCGCACCTCCCGCATCGCCATGGTGTTCCAGAAATTTGCCCTTATGCCCTGGCTGACTGTTGCGGAGAATGTTGGGTTCGGCCTGGAAATGCAGGGCCGCTCCACGGCCGAGCGCAAGAAAATCATCGATGAAAAGCTGGAGCTGGTAGGTCTTACCCAGTGGCGCAACAGCAAGCCCTCCGCCCTTTCAGGCGGCATGCAGCAGCGCGTCGGTTTGGCCCGTGCCCTCGCCATGGACGCCGACATTCTCTTGATGGACGAACCTTTCTCCGCGCTCGATCCGCTGATCCGCCAACAACTGCAGGACGAGCTGCTCGCCCTACAGAGCAAGGTCAACAAGACCATCGTATTCGTCAGCCACGACCTGGATGAAGCGCTCAAGCTCGGCACCAATATCGCGATCATGAAAGACGGACGCATCATCCAGCATGGCAAGCCCGAAGATATCGTGCTCAATCCGGCAGACGACTACGTACGAACCTTCGTAGCCCATACCAACCCGCTCAACGTGCTATGCGGTTATAGCCTCATGAAGCCGATCGAACAGTGCCGCCGCGAAGGCAATGAACTCTGCCTGGACAGCACCCGTGACTACTGGGCCAGCCTGAGCGATGCACGCAACGTCAAATCACTGCGGCGCAGCGGCGACAGTGTCAGCGTACAGCGCTGGGCGCCTGGCGAGCCGGTCGAAGCGCTCAAGCGTCAGCCTACCCTGGTCGACGCCAGCATTCGGATGCGCGATGCACTCGAGATCCGCTATCACACCGGCAACAAGCTCATCCTTCAGCAAAACGGCTGCGTGGTAGGCATTCTGGGAGACACCGAGCTCTATCATGCGCTGTTGGGTAAAAACCTGGAGAAAAGCCATGAGGAGTCCGAGGTGACTCCTCTCCCGACCGCCTTTTCCCAGGCCGGCTGACCCGTGACAGGCCGCCCCACCCGGGCGGCCTTAATGCCTCTGACATAGATCGGCTTAGCCGTCCCGAGCCTAGTAAACACAGGCTTAGGGCTAGCACTCACACGTCCCGGGCTTTTTATTGATTGATCGTTCAATTAAAAAACAGTAGACTGAAGGCAACTCAGGTGATGCGTGAATGCGAGGAGATAACCGCAATGCCAAAAGTCGGCATGCAACCTATCCGTCGTTCCCAGCTGATTGCTGCCACGTTGGAAGCGGTTGACGAAGTCGGGATGAGCGAGGCGAGCATCGCCCTCATTGCCAAGAAGGCCGGTGTATCCAACGGGATCATCAGTCACTACTTCCAGGACAAAAATGGCCTGCTCGAAGCGACCATGCGCCACTTGATGTCAGCGTTGCGCACTGCGGTTCGCGAGCGTCGCGCCACGCTGACTGATAACAGCCCGCGCGCCCACCTGCGCGCCATTATCGAAGGCAACTTCGACGACAGTCAGGTTAACGGTCCGGCCATGAAGACCTGGCTGGCCTTCTGGGCCAGCAGCATGCATCAGCCGGCCCTGCACCGCCTGCAACGCATCAACGATGCACGGCTGTATTCGAACCTGTGCTGTGAATTCCACAAGGCGCTGCCTGCACAGGAAGCCCGCCGTGCCGCACGCGGTCTGGCCGCAATCATCGACGGTCTGTGGCTGCGCGGTGCCCTGGCGGGTGGTGAATTCGACATCGACGAAGCGCTGCGCATTGCCTTCGATTATCTAGACCAGCAGCTCGCCCGTGCGGCCGACTGAAAAGGGAGAGAATCATCATGACCCAGCTCGACACTCAAAAGCTCTATATCGGCGGCGGTTACGTCGATGCCACCAGCGGCAAAACCTTCCAGGCAATCAATCCGGCCAATGGCGAGGTCATCGCCAACGTACAGCAGGCCAGCCGGGAGGACGTTGATCGCGCCGTGGCCAGTGCTGCCGAGGGCCAAAAGGTCTGGGCCGCCATGACGGCCATGCAGCGATCCCGCATTCTGCGCAAGGCCGTGGATATCCTCCGTGAGCGTAACGATGAGCTCGCCGCCCTGGAGACCCTGGATACCGGCAAGCCGCTGACCGAAACCCAGGCCGTGGACATCGTGACCGGTGCCGACGTGCTTGAATATTACGCGGGTCTGATCCCCGCACTGGAAGGCGAACAGATCCCGCTGCGCGATACCTCGTTTGTCTATACCCGCCGCGAGCCGCTGGGCGTGGTCGCAGGCATTGGCGCCTGGAACTATCCAATCCAGATTGCCCTGTGGAAATCCGCCCCAGCCCTGGCCGCCGGTAATGCCATGATCTTCAAGCCCAGCGAAGTCACTCCCCTGACGGCGCTTAAGCTGGCCGAGATTTATACCGAGGCAGGTGTGCCCAATGGCGTGTTCAATGTGCTCAACGGTGCTGGCGCCGAAGTAGGCGTAGCCCTGACCGAGCACCCGGGCATCGAGAAGATTTCCTTTACCGGCGGCGTGCCCACAGGCAAGAAGGTTATGGCCAGCGCTGCCGGCTCGACGCTCAAGGAAGTCACCATGGAGCTAGGCGGCAAGTCGCCACTGATCATTTTCGATGACGCCGACCTCGACCGTGCGGCCGATATTGCCATGATGGCCAACTTTTTCAGTACCGGTCAGGTATGCACCAACGGCACCCGCGTCTTTGTGCCCAGCGCGCTCAAAGAACGTTTCGAAACCAAGATCCTGGAGCGTGTACAACGCGTTCGTCTGGGTGACCCGCAGGACCCAAACACCAACTTCGGCCCGCTGGTCAGCACCGCTCATATGGAAAACGTTCTGCGTTATATCGAGCATGGCCGCAGCGAAGGTGCGCGTTTGCTGTGTGGTGGTGAGCGTGTTACCACCGGCGAGTTCGCCAACGGCTGTTACGTCGCGCCAACTGTCTTCACAGACTGCCGTGATGACATGACCATTGCCCGCGAAGAGATCTTTGGTCCGGTCATGAGCATTCTGGCGTACGACACCGAGGAGGAAGTAATCCGCCGCGCCAACGACACCGAATACGGTCTGGCGGCGGGTCTTGTGACCAAGGACCTCGCCCGTGCTCACCGTGTGATCCATCGTCTGGAAGCCGGTATCTGCTGGATCAATACTTGGGGCGAATCTCCGGCCGAGATGCCTGTCGGCGGTTACAAGCACTCCGGCGTAGGCCGCGAAAATGGCCTGGTCACCCTCGGCAACTACACCCGCATCAAGTCCGTACAAGTTGAGCTGGGCGACTACGCCTCGATCTTCTGAATCGCATCACCGTTACCCGTAGGGTGGGTCAGCCGACGCGCATGACCCACCGCTTTCGCGCGAGCCGCTGCGTCACGCAGCCAATCTCGACGCCCTTTACGGAGGAGTGCCACCATGGCTAAAGAATTCGATTACATCATCATCGGTGCCGGTTCTGCCGGTAACGTTCTGGCGACCCGTCTCACTGAAGACAAAGACGTCACCGTCCTGCTGCTGGAAGCCGGTGGCCCCGACTATCGCCTCGATTTTCGCACCCAAATGCCCGCCGCCCTGGCCTACCCGCTTCAGGGCACCCAGTACAACTGGGCTTACCAGACTGACCCCGAACCACACATGAACAACCGCCGGATGGAATGCGGCCGCGGCAAGGGCCTGGGTGGCTCTTCGCTGATCAACGGCATGTGCTACATCCGCGGTAACGCTATGGACTTCGATGGCTGGGCCAAGCTTGACGGTTTGGAGGACTGGACATACCTCGACTGCCTGCCCTACTTCCGCAAAGCCGAGACACGTGACGTCGGCCCGAACGATTATCACGGCGGTGACGGTCCGGTATCCGTGACCACCTCCAAGCCCGGCGTGAACCCGCTGTTTGAAGCCATGATCGAGGCAGGTGTACAGGCGGGTTACCCCCGCACGGAAGACCTCAATGGTTATCAGCAGGAAGGCTTCGGCCCGATGGACCGTACCGTGACGCCCAATGGCCGACGTGCCAGTACCGCCCGTGGCTATCTGGATCAGGCAAAGGGTCGCCCCAACCTGACCATCATCACCCATGCCACCACGGACCGCATCCTGTTCAGTGGCAAGCGCGCCATCGGTGTTGCTTTCCTGGAAGGCAACAGCAGCGATATCACCACCGTGCATGCCAGTCGTGAAGTGCTCCTGTGTGCAGGCGCCATCGCTTCGCCACAGATTCTTCAGCGCTCCGGCGTAGGTGCAAGTGACCTGCTGCGTCAGTTCGATATCCCCGTCGTGCACGATCTGCCCGGGGTTGGCCAAAACCTGCAGGACCACCTGGAGATGTACCTGCAGTACGAGTGTAAGCAGCCGGTCTCTCTGTATCCGGCGCTGAAGTGGTACAACCAGCCCCAGATCGGTCTGGAGTGGATGCTCAAGGGCACCGGCATTGGCGCCAGCAACCACTTCGAGGCAGGTGGCTTTATCCGCTCCAGCGATGAATTCGAGTGGCCGAACATCCAGTACCACTTCCTGCCGATCGCTATCAATTACAACGGCAGCAATGCCATCGAAGCCCACGGCTTCCAGGCTCATGTGGGCTCCATGCGCTCGCCGAGCCGGGGTCGCGTTCACCTGAAATCACGCGATCCGCGCCAGCATCCCAGCATCCTTTTCAACTACATGAGCACCGAGCAGGACTGGCAGGAATTCCGTGACAGCATTCGTCTCACCCGCGAGATCATGCACCAGCCAGCGCTCGACCCCTATCGCGGTCGCGAGCTGAATCCAGGCGCGGATTGCGTAACGGATGCCCAGTTGGATGAGTTCGTGCGCCAGCATGCCGAAACGGCCTACCACCCCTCCTGTACCAACAAGATGGGTACCGACGACATGGCTGTTGTCGACGGGCAAGGCCGCGTCCATGGCCTTGAAGGCCTGCGTGTGGTGGATGCATCGATTATGCCGCTGATCATTACTGGCAACCTCAACGCCACCACCATCATGATTGGCGAAAAGATTGCCGACCACATCCGCGGCCGTCAGCCTCTGGCCCGTAGCACCGCCTCCTATTACATGGCAAACGGCGCTCCGGTACGCCAAACACCGGCTCGAAGTGAAAAAAAAGAAAATAGAGCAAATTCACCGGTTTACAACTGATTTAGAATCGTTATAATGCGCCCATTGATGCCGGTATAGCTCAGCTGGTAGAGCAACTGACTTGTAATCAGTAGGTCCCGAGTTCGATTCTTGGTGCCGGCACCATCAAATTCAAAGGCTCGCAGAAATGCGGGCCTTTTTCTTTTACGCTTGAAAAACCCTTGCGCCAGAACGCTTGGTTTACCTCTTTGCAAACAGAGGCGAAACATTCTGTTGCATCTTAACAATGCTATACATCCATCTGTTGAAACCTCGACTCACTCCGGGACTCAGGTCTATTGAGACAAGAGAAGAAGAGAGGTAAACGATGGCTAAGGCATTGATGAAATTCCTGAAAGCACCTACCGACAGAGGCGTATTCGACTGGTTAGGTGATATGGAAGGACGCCTCGAATAACAGCTCCTAATCAGCGAGATGTTATTCAGCCCGCTGGGAGCAGGTCGCACGCAGGAATGGCCGCACCTCTCCCAATCAGCCTCGCCTCCCCTACTTCAGTTTCTTGATCAGCTTCACCGCCCGGCTCCCTTATACTGGTGCCGCTTCGCTATCAAGCAGGCTCCAGAGTCGAACCTCGCCCGGTCGCGCGCTGGAAGGACATCTAACTTGAAAGGAAACCATTGTGGCAGCAGGTAGTTTTTTTGCACTTTTCGATGACATCGCCACGGTACTGGACGATGTCTCCGTCATGTCCAAGGTGGCTGCAAAAAAGACAGCCGGCGTATTGGGTGATGACCTTGCACTCAATGCGCAACAAGTAACTGGAATCAAGGCAGAGCGAGAGCTGCCTGTGGTCTGGGCCGTAGGAAAAGGCTCACTGATCAACAAGGCCATTCTGGTCCCCGCTGCGCTGCTGATCAGCGCCTTTGCACCGTGGCTGGTAACACCGCTCCTGATGCTAGGTGGTGCGTACCTCTGCTTCGAGGGTACAGAAAAGCTTGCGCATAAGTTTTTACCTTCTCATGGTCACGATTCTTCAGAGCACGTAAAAGCTGTCGCTGATCCAAACATTGACCTTGTGGCCTATGAAAAGGAAAAGATCCGCGGAGCGGTTCGAACAGACTTCATTCTGAGCGCGGAAATCATTGCCATCACCCTGGGTATCGTGGCTGAAGCGTCACTCATGCAACAAGTCGTGGTCATGTCACTGATTGCCATAGCCATGACTATTGGCGTCTATGGATTGGTCGCCGGTATCGTAAAGCTGGATGATCTTGGGCTGTATCTATCCAAGCGCGGCGGCTCGGCTGTACAGGCAATCGGGCGAGGCCTTGTGAATGCGGCTCCGATGCTAATGAAGGGGCTATCCGTTGTCGGAACGATTGCCATGTTCATGGTAGGCGGTGGCATTCTGACCCATGGCATCCCGGCTCTTCATCATCTGATTGAAACCCTGGAACACGTGGCTGCAGGCGTACCGGCAATAGGCCCTGTTCTAGGCGTACTAACGCCTACGCTGTTCAATATTGTATTCGGCATCCTGGCCGGTGCAGTGGTCATGATAGTGGTCGGCATCGCCAGCAAGCTGTTTCGTCGCAAACCGTCCGCTAGTCATTAAGCTCCGCCCGATCATAAGGCAGAACAGCGGTAGGCCCAAGTGGCATAACCACTTCGGCCTACCGTTAGCCTTCGCCATGAACTGCAAAGGCTGCGTTCATTTGTCAATGGCCGCCTAGCCCTATTGGAAGACTCAGCCCACGCCGTTTCTTGATCTCTGCTACGGCGGCTGCCAAGCCATGAAAGACGCCAGGATCCAGACTCAGCTACTGACACAGCACAACGATATATAAACAACACTGGAAGCGTACGACAAAGCCTACATTGAGCGCGCCAACTCTATCGTCACCTGCGTTAAGACCAGCCATAGGTATGACAGGCGTGGTATCAGGAGCTGGCAGGAGAAACAGGAGAGGAGGCTTTGACAGGAATTGAAAAGACGATTGGAAGAGGACAGTTAAAATGATTTTCAATCCTATCCATGCCTTATTTATGCCGCTTGCACAACGTTACCACCCCCATCTCAAGGGTTATACTCAGCCCTTGCGCAGCCTATCCAGAATCTTCTGTGTCTCCCGCTCTGCCTTGGCTTCGCTCGAAAGCTCTTTGGCCAGTATGCTCAATACCAGCATCAAATTGCCTCGACCTTCCTCGCTCAATACGTCCCACTCTTCAATCAGGGTCTCGAAAAGCAGGGCGCCTGTCATCGAGGGGCTGAAATCAGGTAGGTCACCTGAATCAATGGCACGAGTAACAATAGCGATCAGTTCTTTTTCGTTCATCAACAGCTCTCATGATGTTGGGCGAATACGTTAGAGCCTGATAGACAGCTATTGAGGCTCTAAAATACAAAAGGCCTGCATAAGCAGGCCTTAGCGTTAACGCGGAGCTTACTCAGAAGCACTGGCCTCCACGGCGGAAGTCAGCGCAAGCTTTTTGGCCGAGGCAATATCTGCCTTGCCGGAGCCTAGCTTAGGCAGCGCATCCACGTGAATCCAGGTAGAAGGCACCATGAGCGGGTTATAACCTGCTTCAAGCATGCGCTTTTCCAGCGCACCGGTGTCCAGAGGCTGCTCATGGAGAATCACTATGCGCTCGCCTTTCTTGGCATCCGGCACGTTGACAGCCATGACTTCGATTTCGGGGTTGTCGATCAGCTTGATGAGAGCCTGTTCAACAGAGCCCAGGCTAACCATCTCGCCCCCGATTTTCGCAAACCGTGAATACCGGTCCACGATGGTCAGGAAGCCATCCTCGTCCAGTCGTCCCTTATCGCCCGTCACGTACCAACGTACGCCGTCAAGTTCATGAATGGCGCTGGCTGTTTTGGCAGGATTGTTCAGGTAGCCCTGCATGACCTGAGGGCCGCCGATAAGAATCATGCCTTCTTGGCCTGTAGGTAACTCTTCAAAGCTTTCTGGATCAACGATCTTGAGACTGGTACCAGGTAACGGCATCCCTACTGTGCCCTGTTTACCGCCGCACTGTACCTGCATATAGGCTACATCAATGGCGTCCGGCAGGTTGACCGAGGCGACAGGCGCCGTTTCAGTCGCACCGTAGCCCTCATAAATCTCCTTGTTGAATTTGAGTTTGAAGGACTCGCGGACATCATCACTGAGCTTTTCGGCCCCTGCGACGATGATGCGCAAGCTGTCCAGCATAAGCGGGTGCACCTTGCGGTTACGGGTAAAGAGCCGCAGGAAGGTGGATGTGCCGCACATGATAGTGGCACGATACGTCGTGACTGCCTTGGCAATGCCCATGACATCGGTCGGGTCCGCATGGCAGACCATTGGCAGCCCTTCGATCAATGGCAGGAACTGTGTAACCGTCAAACCAAACGCATGGAACAGCGGCAGCGAGGCCATGACAACGTCGTCATTCTCAGTATTGAGCACATCGGATGTCTGCTTCAGGTTCGCCATGATATTACGATGACTGAGCATGACCCCCTTAGGCGCACCCTCACTGCCACTGGAGAACAGAATGGCCGCGGTTGCCTCAGGATTGTGCGCTCGACTCAGCAGCGGCCGCAGCATCCAGACAGGCAATAGGCGGATCGCCAGCCAGGTTGCCGCAAGCTCGGTCTTGCTGAACTCCTGTCGCATATCTTCCAGATAGACAACACGGCGCCCTTCCAGTACAGCCTTGACCGGCAACCCTCGCTGCTCGAGCTTTTCGACGAAACGCTTGGAGCTATAGACCGTTTGTATGCCGGCCTGCTCCAGTGCTGAGCGGAGGGCCTCCTGACTTGCCGTATAGTTGAGATTGACCAGCGTCTTGCCGGCCAGCAGGGTTGCCATATTAGCCAGCACACCACCGGCACTGGTCGGTAGCAACAGCCCTACGTTCTGCTCTGGGCTGAGCTTGGTGATACGACGCGCCATGGCACTGCTGGCGGCAAGCGCCTGAGCTGCCTTCATTGGCTTGCCGAGGCTGTCGGCAATCGTCAATTGCCCACTGCGACGCTTAACGGTTTCGATCCAGGCATCGGCCAGAGTTGGCAGGTCTTCCATATAGATCTGCCAAGAGCGAATGGTCTGGTCGAATATCCGGCGCTTGAGAACATCGGCAGGCGTGTCTTTGGGCAAAGTCTTGCCAAAGGCGACGACTACAGAACGGTGCAAAGGTGAGTCGCGCAGTTCCTTCAGCTTGCTGGACGAACGGGAGAACTGACTACCCCACAGACCACGCAGATAGAACGGTACGATCAGTACATCCGCATTGGCCTTTTCACATGCACGCTCGTAGCCCTTCCGAAACTCACCCAGCTGACCGTTGCGGCTGATGGCCCCTTCCGGGAATAGACAAACCACCTCACCGGCATTGAGTAATTCTGCTACCTGCTCCAGCGCCTGGGCAGCACCGGCACCCGGCTGAATAGGAATACAGCCCAGAGATTTGAAGAACCAGCGCATGAACCACAGGTTGTAGATATCCTTGAGCATCACGAAACGAACAGGCCGCGGGCAGGCAATCTGCACAATCGCCCAATCGACCCAACTGATGTGATTACCCAGCAACAATACACCGCCCTGCGCCGGCAGGTTTTGCAGGCCATGCACCTCCACCTTGTAATGACGGGTCATGAAAAAGCTGAGCAGAAAGCGGACCAGGCTCTGCGGCAACTTGCCTACGGTGTAAGCGCCACCTATCAACGCAACCAAGGCAATCAGGCCCAGCAGATAGCGACTATCGACGCCTAGCAGTGCAAAAACTGCCGTCAGGATCAGAAAGCCTAGCATGGACAGGTTCTGTATCCAGTTGCTAGCGGCAAGTACTGTTCCCAATTCCTTTTCAGGCGCGTGGAATTGAATCAGCGCGTTGAGCGGTACGATGAACAGGCCGCCCATCACACCGATGAAAACAAAGTTGAGCGCATGAGAGAGCGGTGAATCCAGCAGCAGCAAACCGCCCAGCCCCACGGCGATACCCAACGCCCCCAGCGGAACAAGGCCAGTCTCGATGCGATTGCGCGACAGGCTGCTTGCCAACGCCGAACCCAGCGCAATGCCGATACCGCTGCAGGCCAGGATGCCCTGGACGACCAGAGTATTACTGACGCCCAGACTGTCCTTGGCGTAGGACGGAAAGGCTGCCAGCATGACCTGCCCAACCGACCAGAATGTTGCCAGCCCAACAATGGCTAGGCGAATAACCGATTGCGCCTTGACCGTTTGCAGGTTTGCTACAGCCGCACGACCATGGATGTAATCCTGCCAGTTAAAGGGTCGGCTGGAGGCGGGTACTTCCTTGCCAGGCAAGCAGTACAACAGCGCCAGCTCAATCACGCTATTGATTACCAGAAGCCATCCGAGCGGGGCGATATCCCGCAGCATCTCGTCAGCTGTTTTCGACTCAGCAGAAAGGCTGCCTTCAAAAAGAGCGGTAAAGACAAACGTACCAGCCAATATCGCTACGATCGAAACAGCTTGAACCAGGCCATTGGCCTCAGCGAGCCGCGCCTTTCCAAACAAGGTCTTGATATAGCCGTACTTGGCCGGTGAGTAAAACGTAGCCTGTACGGCAAGCAGCAGCGTCATGGCAAACGCCAGCCAAAACCAGCCGGCATAGTACGACCAGGTAATCAGTCCGGTAATCCCGACAGCCGCCCAGGCTGATAGCCGCATGACGGATAGCTTGCGAAAGGTATCCGCCACATAACCGGAAGGGCTGAATAAGAGAATGAAAGGCAGAAGCATCAGTCCATTGACCAAGGCCGTCAGCACAATCTGAGTAGAGCCGTCATAGATTTTGAAGACGGTATTCTGAATGATGATCTTATGGCCCAGATCGACGAATGCGTTCAGAAAGATCGCGATCAGATAAGGCCAGGCGCCCGATAGTCGGTGCAGTTTGTCCATAACAAGCCTCTGGAGCGGGATGGAAGTGCAGGCAGACTGCCGGGGCCCTTCAAGATCCGCAACTAAAATACAAAACGTAGCGTTAAGAGATGTCTTAGGTATTAATTTTCGATACTTTTGGCCGCCATTACCTTTTCCTTTCGAGATGCCGAGATGGCCCAAGTTTCTTCCCTGATCGAAACCCTGAAAAAACAGCTCAAGGCACACGGTAAGACGTATGCCGATGTGGCAGCGGCACTTGACTTGAGCGAAGCCTCGGTCAAGCGTCTGTTCGCAGAAGAAAGCTTTACCCTGCAGCGCCTGTCACTTGTATGTAATGTGATCGACATGGACATTACCGAACTCGTGCAAGCCATGTCCGTGCAGCAGCGACAAACCGATGAGCTGAGCGAGGCCCAGGAGCAGGAGATTGCCAGCAATGGCCTGCTCCTACTCGTAGCCGTGTGCGTGATCAACGGCTATAGCTTTACCAACATCATTGAGCAGTATCAGCTGACAGCCGCCGAATGCACCCGATTACTGGTACGGCTGGATCGTTTGAAGCTTATCGAATTGCTGCCCAACAATCGCATCAAGCTGTTGATCAGCCGAAATTTTCGCTGGCGTCCGGGCGGTCCGATCCAGCAACTTTTTCAGGAGCAAGTCGCCAAGGATTTCTTTCACTCACGCTTCGAGGGTGAGTCGGAGCAACTTCTGGTCTTCAACGGCCTGCTATCACGCGCGGGAAATGCACAGTGGCAACAAAAGCTTCAGCGCTTGGGGCGAGAATTTAACAACCTGTGCGAGGAAGAGGCAGGACTGCCCATAACGCAGCGCTTTGGCACCACAACCGTTCTGGCAGTGCGGCAATGGCGCTACGGGCTATTCGAACGCTACAGCAAGCGCTCAGCCGAAGAAAAGAAGCCTGCACAATGAGAGGCCCCGGTAGTTTCTACTCTATTTCCCAAGCTTGATACAAAAGTTTGACTATTTTATGGGCAAGTTCAAATATCCAAAACATAGAGATACCCAACCTCGGCTATAACTTGACGCCCCTCCTCTACTTTCTAGACTTCGGGATGGCGCTCTGAAATCGTCTGTATTGTTTAGTGCCATCTGTACCAGGGTCACTGTTTCTAGGATCGACCCGCCACTTCGTCAGAGAAATTCTGATTTACAGCAGTGTGCGTAGCCATCGGAGCGCCCGCTCCAGACGCGTCTTCCGCCTGACGTTCATTGCCTGCTGATATTGCCGTCCTGACATACGCATGGAATGCCTGCCACCTGCCGGGCTATCTCCGCTTGTTCATCTGCGCCCGGCTTTTGAAGACCTTTCAGCTATGCCAAAGGGGGTAAAGATGAAGAGTTTGGGTTATTCGTTGGAAACGGCCACGTATTCGGAGCAAAAACCTTTCTATTTAGGAATAGTGGCCGTCTGTATCTTATTGGCCATCTCTCTTTTTTTCAGGCTACATGATTTTGAGAAGGTAACAGGCTCCCAGAACCTAGAAGCGAGTTACCACGTCCTGATTACTCTGAATGCGTTAAACGAGTCCGATGTCACGCACCATTGGTATCTACCCACCATTTCGCTAGGCGAAGAAAAGGACAAGCACATCGCCTGGGGCGCGACCATTCCTACACGAACAGGTGATTACGTCTATACCAGTTTTACGCCCTATGGCTTTCTGGCACCCTACTTTGCATTGAAGGTATCGGGCCAGAATATATCGTTGGAAAGCCTGGCCTTTTTCAATTTTGTCCTGGGCTCGGTCATCACACTGCTGCTGTTTACCTTCTTGTTCAAGGTCCTTCGCTTCAATGGTCTGAACGCGTGGTCAGCAGTCTCCGGCGCACTCATGGGTTGCGCGATTGGTATTTTCAGCCGTGAGGCTTTGCTTTCCCATGGCGTTATCTACTGGGTACAAAGCTTCTATCAGCTGATCCTGCTGTCTTCGCTGTTTGTCTTGTTCAAGTACTGCTCAGTGACCGATATACAGAGTCGTCA
Source organism: Pseudomonas sp. HPB0071 (assembly GCF_000478505.2). NCBI lineage: Bacteria > Pseudomonadati > Pseudomonadota > Gammaproteobacteria > Pseudomonadales > Pseudomonadaceae > Pseudomonas > Pseudomonas sp. HPB0071. The sequence continues at coordinate 1,789,856 of NZ_KI517367.1, forward strand.
GCGCTACGCCTGGGCGCTTTGCGCGCTGGCCTTCTTCGGCGCATTAACCGAATGGACAGGATACTTCTTCAATTTCGGGCTGTTCTGCATTCTTTGGGTAAACACCCTGAGAATCGAGGGCTCACGGTGGCTATCCAAGAAAATCTGTATAGCCACTATCCTGGCAGGCGTTATCACTATCCTGCATTACAGTCTTGCTGCCGGTTTGCTGCCCACACTCAAAGCCTTCGCTAGACGCTTCCTGGCCCGTAGCGCGGGTGCCGGCAGTTTGTCCGATCTGCTGCATGCCTATGTGCTCTCCTATGGCTATTTCATCGCAGCCATGCTGATAACAGCGGCGGGACTCATCTGGCTGAAGAAAAGCCAGAGTACGTCAAACAGAGCATTATCGATTACGCTGGTGGTTCTCATCGCGGCCAGCGTACCGCTACTGGAAAACCTGATCATGCTTCAGCATGCCACGCAGTTTTCATTTGACCGTTTGAAGTTCATCTTCCCGGCAGCACTGCTGATTGGGTTGTCCTTGCTTTACTTCAGGACCAAAGGCAGAACCGTATTGGCAGGGCTGATCACCCTGGCAGCAATACAAGGCTGCATGACGTATAAGAAGGACATTAATAACTACGCGGCCTGGCCCCAGATTGATGAGCAAAACAAGCAGCTGGCATCGCTGGTCGAGCAGGAGCTGAATGTTAAATGTGCAGTGCTATCTACTGACATGAGCGTTCGCGGCTATGCAAACCTGCTCTTTCATCGGGGTATTTATGAGTTGCGACCGCAGCCAGCAGACTTTCGCAATGATCCGAGCAATTGTGGCGGGGTTTATCTGGAAGGCAGAGATTTTCAGGTCGACTTGCCTGAGTACACCAAGGCAACCATTACCGAGAAGGATAATCGCGTTGTGACTTTTGTGAAGGATCAAGGGCAGTGGCGGCGATTGGAACGGTTACAGCGACAGAAAGGATAAAGCCAGGCAGTTCTTAACCTGAATTATCCATGAGCGGCGCGGCTATTCCGCGGCAGGCGCGCCGTACGATATAACTGAAGTCATAATCAATCATTCTCCCTATCTTCTATATTTGCTGATCGTTCGGCTGGCAGCGAAGTCCTGTATCGACACCATAGGCCAGCGCATAATAGGAGCCATTATTTCACCGTGAGTGTGAGCAATATTTATGCTTCCCAACCGCCCTCGTTGGCGTACCTTGGCTGTATTGGCCCTTTTTCTTGCGCCCTTGCTTTGGCCCTTGCATTACGCGGCTCACAGATACTACAGCCAGCAATTGGCTGAGCAGAACCGACAAACGCTGGATCTCTACGTAGCGAACCTATTGGGTACGCTTCGGCGCTATGAAGTCTTACCGGATCTGCTGGGCGATATGCCCGCGCTTCGCGCCTCGCTGCATGATCCGGTCGATGCAGATACGCAAAGATCAGCTAATCAGTTGCTGGAGCGGATTCGGCAGCGTACCGGGGCAGACGTGATTTACCTGATGCGAGCCGACGGATACTGCCAAGCCACATCGAACTGGAATGAGCCGGACAGCTTTGTTGGGCGTGATTTTTCTTTCCGTCCGTATTATCAGGAAGCAATGCAGAACAAATCCGGTCGTTTCTTTGGACTTGGAACCACATCCGGTAAACGAGGCTACTATTTCGCAGCGCCCGTACATGATGGTGGAAACGTCATCGGAGTCGTGGTCGTCAAAGTAGACCTGGATGGCCCTGAAAAGCTCTGGGGACGAACGCCTGAACAACTCCTGGTCACCGACAGCTTTGGTGTAGTGATCCTGACCTCCCGCAATGAGTGGCGCTTTCGAGCCAGCCGCCCGTTGAATGATGAACAACGTGACGTTATCGCACGCAATCTGCCTTACCCCAGGGGCTCACTCGAACCCTTGGAAATTAGTGATAACCAGTGGCTAATCCAACAGCGCTTTCTAGATGAAATTGGCTGGACAGCACGAATCCTGGCTCCCCGTGATTTGCTTGAACGCCAGGTACGTAGCGTTCTATACATAGGAGGGGCGACATTACTGGCCCTGCTTCTCCTATTGGCCGTCATGACCTTAAGGCGTCGACATTATCTTGAGCGAATCGCATTGGATGCTCGGGCTAAGCGTGATCTGGAATTGAGCGTACAGGAGCGTACTCAGGACTTGCAGACGCTAAATCAACGTCTGCAACAGGAGGTGCACGATCGCGAGCAGGCTCAACGCGAACTTATGCGAGCACAAGATGAGGTTGTCCAAGCGGGGAAGCTGTCTGCTCTGGGCACCATGTCAGCCAGTATCAGCCATGAGCTGAACCAGCCGCTGGCGGCCATTCGCAGCTATGCCGAAAACGCGGCGGTCTTGCTGGATCATGGCCGAGTGGATGATGCCCGTGGCAATCTAAAGCTGATTGGCGAATTGACGACGCGCATGGCCAATATCATCTCCCACCTCAAGGCATATGCTCGTGGTGCACGAAGAGCACCAGAAAGCGTTGCGCTACAAGCGGCGCTGGAAGACTCGTTAGCATTACTGGCAGCCCGTCGGCGGGCCATGAATGTCGAGCTGATTCGGGATCTGCCTGACGCTCCATTATGGGTGCAAGCGGGTGAAACACGGCTACGCCAGATCATCAATAACCTGCTCACTAATGCTCTGGATGCATTGATAGAAAAAGGGCCACCTCGCCGACTTTGGCTGATTGCCAATCAGGATGAAAAAGGCGTGACACTGGTTATTCGTGACAATGGCCCAGGCTTTTCTGCTGAAGCACTGGCCAGAGCGCATGAGCCCTTTTTTACAACAAAGGCAACTACCCAGGGGCTTGGGCTGGGTCTTGCGATCTGCGATACATTGCTCCGTGCATTAGGTGGACATCTGCACCTATCCAATCATATGGAAGGCGGTGCCGAGGTTCGCCTGTTCTTATTAAACGGCAAGCCTGGCGTAGCATCAGTACCGCAAGAGGAAATGCGTGGCTGATCGCTCGGATCGCTCGGCTTATGCAAAACTTATGACGGCAACAATATTTCATTCGTGCTTAATGATGATCAGGTTTTAAATTACTCATGACGTCTCCTCTGCCTTTCGATACCAACAGCCAAGTGCTTTTGATCGACGACGACCCTCACCTTCGTCAGGCTTTAAGTCAGACACTAGACCTGGCAGGGCTTAAAGTTGTAACGCTTGCAGATGCGCGTACGCTGGACATGCAACTTGTACATGAATGGCCAGGCGTTGTAGTCAGCGATATCCGCATGCCTGGTATCGACGGTATTGAACTCCTAGGGCAATTACATAACCAGGACGCTGATCTGCCTGTCGTATTGATTACAGGACACGGCGATGTTCCATTGGCTGTTCAGGCCATGCGGGCAGGCGCCTATGATTTTTTAGAAAAGCCCTTTGCGAACGATGCCCTGCTTGATAGCGTGCGTCGTGCGTTGGAAGTTCGTCGCCTTGTACTCGAGAACCGCAGCCTTAGGCTGGCACTGGCTGAACGCAAGGAATTGCAGACCCGGCTGATTGGTCAAGCACCTAGCATGAGCCGCTTACGCGACCAAATCGGCGCGTTGGCCTCTACTCATGCTGATGTGCTCATTCTAGGAGAGACAGGAGCAGGCAAAGAGGTTGTTGCCCGGGCATTGCATGATCTTTCTACACGAAAAGGCGGGCCCTTTGTCGCTATTAATGCTGGCGCACTGGCCGAGTCGGTGGTAGAGAGCGAGCTTTTCGGCCATGAGCAAGGCGCATTCACAGGCGCCCAAAAACGACGCATCGGGAAGTTTGAGTACGCTAACGGCGGAACTGTCTTTCTAGATGAAATTGAAAGCATGAGCCTAGATGTTCAGGTCAAGCTATTGCGGTTGCTTCAAGAACGTGTTGTAGAAAGAGTTGGTTCCAATCAGCAGATACCGTTAGATATTCGAGTAATAGCTGCAACCAAAGAAGACCTGAGACAAGCGGCAGACCAAGGCCGCTTTCGAGCCGACCTTTATTACCGCTTAAACGTTGCCAGTCTGAAGATCCCGTCCCTTCGTGAGCGAAGCGAAGATATCCTGACACTCTTCCGTCACTTCAGCGAAGCAGCCGCAGCGCGGCATCATTTACCCTTACGGGAGCTGGATGGTTCACAGCGTGCTGCTCTCATGGGGCACCGCTGGCCTGGAAACGTTCGAGAGCTACAAAATGCAGCGGAACGGTTTGCACTGGGACTAGAGCTCGCTTTGGACAACCATGATGCTCATGGCTCTGCAGCTCCGTCCGCTCATGTTATGGAAATGCCAGGTTTGACCAGTAACCTGAGCGAGCAGGTGGAGTCATTCGAGCGGGCACTACTTGTGCAGGAGCTAAACCAATCACATGGCTCACTGCGCAGCATGGCGGAAGCGCTGGGGCTGCCACGCAAAACGCTTTCAGACAAGTTGAAAAAGCATGGCCTACATTTCAACGGTGGAGCAAGCGAAGATATTGAGCAGGGTTCTTAGCCTATAGGCTTCAAAACTTTTTAAGTATCTAAGGGCAGGCGTTGTGATACAGCCTCCCTTTTTAAGCTCGGGAAACAGCCCACCGCCGTTATTTCCTGCCACAAAAGCAAAACCCCCGGGCGGTTAGGCCTGGGGGTTTTGGGTATAGGTGCTTGACGATGACCTACTCTCACATGGGGAAACCCCACACTACCATCGGCGATGCATCGTTTCACTTCTGAGTTCGGAAAGGGATCAGGTGGTTCCAACGCTCTATGGTCGTCAAGCAATTCGGGTGGGGAACCGGTGTCTAGTCGTTTCCCCGAATGGGTATGTGATTGGTATTTTGCGGTTCAACCAAGCTTTCGGCTGGTCTTTACCAAACAACAGATTGTTTGGGTGTTATATGGTCAAGCCTCACGGGCAATTAGTATCGGTTAGCTCAACGCCTCACAGCGCTTACACACCCGACCTATCAACGTTGTAGTCTTCAACGGCCCTTCAGGAAGCTCAAGGCTCCAGTGAGATCTCATCTTGAGGCAAGTTTCCCGCTTAGATGCTTTCAGCGGTTATCTTTTCCGAACATAGCTACCCGGCAATGCCACTGGCGTGACAACCGGAACACCAGAGGTTCGTCCACTCCGGTCCTCTCGTACTAGGAGCAGCCCCTCTCAAATCTCAAACGTCCACGGCAGATAGGGACCGAACTGTCTCACGACGTTCTAAACCCAGCTCGCGTACCACTTTAAATGGCGAACAGCCATACCCTTGGGACCGGCTTCAGCCCCAGGATGTGATGAGCCGACATCGAGGTGCCAAACACCGCCGTCGATATGAACTCTTGGGCGGTATCAGCCTGTTATCCCCGGAGTACCTTTTATCCGTTGAGCGATGGCCCTTCCATACAGAACCACCGGATCACTAAGACCTACTTTCGTACCTGCTCGACGTGTCTGTCTCGCAGTCAAGCGCGCTTTTGCCTTTATACTCTGCGACCGATTTCCGACCGGTCTGAGCGCACCTTCGTACTCCTCCGTTACTCTTTAGGAGGAGACCGCCCCAGTCAAACTGCCCACCATACACTGTCCTCGATCCGGATAACGGACCAGAGTTAGAACCTCAAGCATGCCAGGGTGGTATTTCAAGGATGGCTCCACGAGAACTGGCGTCCTCGCTTCAATGCCTCCCACCTATCCTACACAAGCAGGCTCAAAGTCCAGTGCAAAGCTACAGTAAAGGTTCACGGGGTCTTTCCGTCTAGCCGCGGATACACTGCATCTTCACAGCGATTTCAATTTCACTGAGTCTCGGGTGGAGACAGCGCCGCCATCGTTACGCCATTCGTGCAGGTCGGAACTTACCCGACAAGGAATTTCGCTACCTTAGGACCGTTATAGTTACGGCCGCCGTTTACCGGGGCTTCGATCAAGAGCTTCGCTTGCGCTAACCCCATCAATTAACCTTCCGGCACCGGGCAGGCGTCACACCCTATACGTCCACTTTCGTGTTTGCAGAGTGCTGTGTTTTTAATAAACAGTCGCAGCGGCCTGGTATCTTCGACCGGCATGGGCTTACGGAGCAAGTCCTTCACCCTCACCGGCGCACCTTCTCCCGAAGTTACGGTGCCATTTTGCCTAGTTCCTTCACCCGAGTTCTCTCAAGCGCCTTGGTATTCTCTACCCGACCACCTGTGTCGGTTTGGGGTACGATTTCTAATTACCTGAAGCTTAGAGGCTTTTCCTGGAAGCATGGCATCAACCACTTCCTCTTCATAAGAAGAGTCGTCATCAGCTCTCGGCCTTAACTGTCCGGATTTACCTAAACAGTCAGCCTACCGCCTTAAACTTGGACAACCAACGCCAAGCTGGCCTAGCCTTCTCCGTCCCCCCATCGCAGTAATTAGAAGTACAGGAATATTAACCTGTTTCCCATCGACTACGCCTTTCAGCCTCGCCTTAGGGGTCGACTCACCCTGCGTCGATTAACGTTGCGCAGGAACCCTTGGTCTTTCGGCGTGCGAGGTTTTCACTCGCATTGTCGTTACTCATGTCAGCATTCGCACTTCTGATACCTCCAGCAAGCTTCTCAACTCACCTTCACAGGCTTACAGAACGCTCCTCTACCGCTCATCTTGCGATGAACCCGTAGCTTCGGTGTGTAGTTTGAGCCCCGTTACATCTTCCGCGCAGGCCGACTCGACTAGTGAGCTATTACGCTTTCTTTAAAGGGTGGCTGCTTCTAAGCCAACCTCCTAGCTGTCTAAGCCTTCCCACATCGTTTACCACTTAACTACAACTTTGGGACCTTAGCTGACGGTCTGGGTTGTTTCCCTTTTCACGACGGACGTTAGCACCCGCCGTGTGTCTCCCATGCTTGCACTTCTGGGTATTCGGAGTTTGCATCGGTTTGGTAAGTCGGGATGACCCCCTAGCCGAAACAGTGCTCTACCCCCCAGAGTGATACATGAGGCGCTACCTAAATAGCTTTCGAGGAGAACCAGCTATCTCCGAGCTTGATTAGCCTTTCACTCCGATCCACAAGTCATCCCCTGCCTTTTCAACGGAAGTGGGTTCGGTCCTCCAGTCAGTGTTACCTAACCTTCAACCTGCTCATGGATAGATCGCCCGGTTTCGGGTCTATACCCAGCGACTAAAACGCCCTATTAAGACTCGCTTTCGCTACGCCTTCCCTATACGGTTAAGCTTGCCACTGAATATAAGTCGCTGACCCATTATACAAAAGGTACGCAGTCACCCAACAAAGTAGGCTCCCACTGCTTGTACGCATACGGTTTCAGGTTCTATTTCACTCCCCTCTCCGGGGTTCTTTTCGCCTTTCCCTCACGGTACTGGTTCACTATCGGTCAGTCAGTAGTATTTAGCCTTGGAGGATGGTCCCCCCATATTCAGACAACGTTTCACGTGCGCCGTCCTACTCGATTTCACTCAAAAGATCCTTTCACCTACGGGGCTATCACCCACTATGGCCGCACTTTCCAGAGCGTTCGGTTAAAATCAATTGAGCTTAAGGGCTAGTCCCCGTTCGCTCGCCACTACTTAGGGAATCTCGGTTGATTTCTTTTCCTCAGGGTACTTAGATGTTTCAGTTCCCCTGGTTCGCCTCTCACACCTATGGATTCAGTGTGAGATACCTGACTTATGTCAGGTGGGTTCCCCCATTCAGAGATCTCCGGATCACAGTCTATTTGCCGACTCCCCGAAGCTTATCGCAGGCTATCACGTCTTTCATCGCCTCTGACTGCCAAGGCATCCACCGTATGCGCTTATTCACTTGACCATATAACCCCAAAGAATCTGAAGTTATGTCTGGTTTGGAACACGACATTCGCCGAAAACTTGCGCTTGAACTCGCAAATTTACCTTGACCACATAGTCTGCAGTGAAACAGCCTATGTGTTCGTACTTCTATCACATACCCAAATTTTTAAAGAACAGTCTGAAAACAAAGTTCAGAAGTCAATGCTCCGACCCAACCCTTAGGGGGGGGGTAAGCACTCAGTTCTGAGCTTTAACGCGGTGTTAGATGGTGGAGCCAAGGAGGATCGAACTCCTGACCTCCTGCGTGCAAAGCAGGCGCTCTCCCAGCTGAGCTATGGCCCCATCGATTGGTGGGTCTGGGCAGATTCGAACTGCCGACCTCACCCTTATCAGGGGTGCGCTCTAACCAACTGAGCTACAGACCCAATCGTCTAACGCTTGAGTCTTGACTCATCTCGCGTCTTTATTTCAGTGAATCAAGCAATTCGTGTGGGAGCTTATGCCAAAGCTGGGATCTATCGATTAAGGAGGTGATCCAGCCGCAGGTTCCCCTACGGCTACCTTGTTACGACTTCACCCCAGTCATGAATCACACCGTGGTAACCGTCCTCCCGAAGGTTAGACTAGCTACTTCTGGTGCAACCCACTCCCATGGTGTGACGGGCGGTGTGTACAAGGCCCGGGAACGTATTCACCGTGACGTTCTGATTCACGATTACTAGCGATTCCGACTTCACGCAGTCGAGTTGCAGACTGCGATCCGGACTACGATCGGTTTTATGGGATTAGCTCCACCTCGCGGTTTGGCAACCCTTTGTACCGACCATTGTAGCACGTGTGTAGCCCAGGCCGTAAGGGCCATGATGACTTGACGTCATCCCCACCTTCCTCCGGTTTGTCACCGGCAGTCTCCTTAGAGTGCCCACCATGATGTGCTGGTAACTAAGGACAAGGGTTGCGCTCGTTACGGGACTTAACCCAACATCTCACGACACGAGCTGACGACAGCCATGCAGCACCTGTGTCAGAGTTCCCGAAGGCACCTCTCCATCTCTGGAAAGTTCTCTGCATGTCAAGGCCTGGTAAGGTTCTTCGCGTTGCTTCGAATTAAACCACATGCTCCACCGCTTGTGCGGGCCCCCGTCAATTCATTTGAGTTTTAACCTTGCGGCCGTACTCCCCAGGCGGTCAACTTATTGCGTTAGCTGCGCCACTAAAGTCTCAAGGACCCCAACGGCTAGTTGACATCGTTTACGGCGTGGACTACCAGGGTATCTAATCCTGTTTGCTCCCCACGCTTTCGCACCTCAGTGTCAGTATCAGTCCAGGTGGTCGCCTTCGCCACTGGTGTTCCTTCCTATATCTACGCATTTCACCGCTACACAGGAAATTCCACCACCCTCTACCGTACTCTAGCCAGGCAGTTTTGGATGCAGTTCCCAGGTTGAGCCCGGGGATTTCACATTCAACTTACCAAGCCACCTACGCGCGCTTTACGCCCAGTAATTCCGATTAACGCTTGCACCCTCTGTATTACCGCGGCTGCTGGCACAGAGTTAGCCGGTGCTTATTCTGCTGGTAACGTCAAAATTGCAACGTATTAGGTTACAACCCTTCCTCCCAGCTTAAAGTGCTTTACGACCCGAGGGCCTTCTTCACACACGCGGCATGGCTGGATCAGGCTTTCGCCCATTGTCCAATATTCCCCACTGCTGCCTCCCGTAGGAGTCTGGACCGTGTCTCAGTTCCAGTGTGACTGATCATCCTCTCAGACCAGTTACGGATCGTCGCCTTGGTGAGCCGTTACCCCACCAACTAGCTAATCCGACCTAGGCTCATCTGATAGCGTGAGGTCCGAAGATCCCCCACTTTCTCCCGTAGGACGTATGCGGTATTAGCGTTCCTTTCGAAACGTTGTCCCCCACTACCAGGCAGATTCCTAGGCATTACTCACCCGTCCGCCGCTGAATCAGAGAGCAAGCTCTCCTCATCCGCTCGACTTGCATGTGTTAGGCCTGCCGCCAGCGTTCAATCTGAGCCATGATCAAACTCTTCAGTTCAAACATATCCGGGTTTTGAGAAAACCCTAAACTTGGCTCAGCAATCGCAAATAAACTCTCGAATTCACGAGTGTTACTTGTCTTGCTGATAATCTTGTCGATCCATCAGTCTTACAGCACAAGCACCCACACGAATTGCTTGATTCAACTTGTTAAAGAGCGGTTGGTTAAGACCTTGTCTCAACCGAGGCGCGCATTCTACGCTAACCTCTTGTCCTGTCAAGCATTTTGTTCAACCGGTCTAACCTGCTGAACCGCTTGCCGGACCTGCCGGATCAGGAAACCTGTTCTGGCAGCGGGAGGCGTATTCTACACAAGCCCAGGGGCTTGTCAACTACCGCTTCCCTCTTTCCGCTTCTGCCAGACCGGAGGCCTGACCCTGACTAAACAGCTAAACCATTGATCTACAAGGCTTTTTGCCGTTCCATTGCAGCGGAAGTGGGCGCATTATAGGCCCCTCCGCTCACAGGTCAAGCTTTATTTGAATAGGCTTCGATAAAATCCTATATATAGCTTCCAGACTGCCTCAAGGTGTTACTACACGCGGCTCTTATGGATGTACCGAGCTTCTCTTTCAGGACGTCTGATTCATACCACTTTAATAGTAGCCCTATTGTCTATCACCAAATCCTTTGGAAAAGCAGCACGCCAACAAGCGAGGAATACATGAGGTTCTACCTATTTGCTTTTGGACTTACCGCTCTTGTTGCCTTTCAACCGGCATTTGCAATGGATGAAGAGGATTACTCGGCTACCTTTAATACGTGCCTTGATGAGTCCAAAGGCACTACCAGAGACATGCTGAGCTGTATATCTGCCGAAACAAAGCTTCAGGATACTCGGCTGAATGAAGCCTATCAGAACACGATGGCTACCTTTAGCGATCCACAGAAAGCCAAGCTCAAAGAGACTCAACGGTTGTGGATCAAATATCGAGACGCCAACTGTAGCCTTTATACCAATGCAACAGGCGGTACGATTGATGCGCTGAATACGGCATCCTGCCTATTGGATATGACCAAAGCTCGTGCTGATGAGCTGAGCCGTTTTACAGAGCAGGACCCCTCTCTTTAAGTTGGCCGCACGTGGTCTCTTGTGTTTGCTCTTATAAAGAGTAAGCACGCTCCACTTTTACGATCTGCACACTGTACCCTTCGTACCACTTGGTGCGTCCCTGCCAGCGCGCCTGCTGGTGCTCAGGTTGATCTTTCCATGCCTTTATGGCCTTTTCATCGGTCCAATAAGAAATGGTGATTCCAGTACCGTTCTCGCCTCTTACGGAGAGGACGTCCAGGAACCCTGGCTGCCTTTTGGCCAATTCGAGCATGTGCTCGGCTGTTTCCTCATAGCCATCTTTTTGAGCACTTTGCTTGGAAACAAAGATGACTGCGTAGCATGGCGGAGAGGGAGGGCTCATTATTTGTTCCTCCCTGACGAAACGGCATGAGTGGCAGAAGCTTTTATAAAGGCTTTAACAAGGGGAGGCAGAAGTCCCTTCAAGGCCTGACGCTCGGATTGAAAGAGTGTTGCAATAAAGAAGGGATGATCATGCAGTTCGACCGCCCTCACCTCTCCAGCAGCATTGTGTCCGACGGCTTTAAGCTTGCCGGACAAGATCTCTAGCCCGACCGCTGTATTAAGACCATATGCACAGCGGTATTCCTCGTAGCTTTCTATAGCACCATACGCTTCGGCTATACGTGAGCTGGAAGTGAATTCTACCTGTTCGCCTCTTTCTATCAGCGCACAGGCTAGCGGAGAGACTATCGGGTTATCACGTTCCGGTGCTATTTCAGCATGCGCTGCGTTGGCCCGGTTCAGCTCATTGCGTGCATATTCGATCAATGCATACTGAAATCCTGCGCAGCTGCCTAAAAACGGGAGTGCGTGATTTCTGGCGTAGCGAATAGCAGATAGCGCACCTTCTTCATTGTCATACGGGCTTCCAGGCGTGCACCAAACGCCATTAGCTTCTTCGAAAGTCGTTTCTTCTATATTAGCTGTAGCGATCCACTCGAATACCAAAGGAATATTCAGAGCGGCTTGAGCCAAGTGCAACGCCTGGATGATGGCTTGGTGCGCCTTGATCTCAGGGTTGTAGTCACCTACCAGCGCAACCCGAACGCTTTGCCTACCTGATATAAGGTTTTTCACCGGTGCGCTCATAGACTTCTCCTCTATAGTTTTGCTTCTTGGGCAGGCACTATAAAAAGAGACCCTGTTGACCACTATTGGCGCCTCGGCAGACTGTCCTTGCACATATGCACAATCGACTCAACTATTCTGATCTTACGCTGATTCTTGCCTTGGTAAGGGGGGGCTCGCTTTCACGTGCTGCCGAGCGGCTTCGCGTAGACGTGTCTACCGTATTTCGCTCTATCAGGCGTCTTGAGGCGTCATTAGGGCTTGAGTTATTTGAGAAGAAACGGACCGGCTACTTACCTACGCCCACCGCCTTGCTGTTAGCGGATCAAGCCGAACGGGCTGAGCATGCCCTGGACAATGCGCGGGCCAGTCTTTTGGAAGCCGACTCCATTGCGGGCACCGTACAACTGACCTGTACCGAATCCGTACTGGCAAATCTTGTGGCCCCGGCGCTTGGAGATGTCTTACCAGACTATCCGCAGCTGATGCTGGAAATATCGACATCCGACGGTTTCGCTGACTTGAGCCGGCGGGATGCCGACATCGCTATACGGCTGACGAAGACACCGCCGGAACACCTTGTAGGTCGCTGCCTGGGAAAAGTGCCGTATGCCTTGTATGGACATACGTCTTATCTAAGTCAGATTCAGGATAAGCCGTGGGATGCGCTGACCTGGGTATCACTCGATGACTCTTTCAGCGATCACCCCACCGTCACGTGGCGCACGTTTAACTATCCAACCCTCGTCCCAAGGTATCGCTGCCAGAGCATACATGCCGTTACGCAGCTGGTGCGCTCAGGATTAGGCGTGGCCATCTTGCCCTGCTTTGTATTGCAAACAGCTCCCGAACTCTGCCCGTTAAGCGCTCCCTTGATCAACTGCGAAAGTGAGCTCTGGATTCTCATACGGGCAGGCGGTCGTGTATTGCAGCCAGTGCATACCCTTTACAGGGCCTTAAGCGAGACTATCCCTCTGAATCAGAACGGCAAGCGACCGACTCACTTATGAAGGCCCAGCATCCTTTAACCGGATCACTGTAGCCAAGGTTCCGCGACATAAATGTGAGGCGAAACGCTGCGCAAAAGAGGCCTTTAAATGCCATTGGTCGCCGAGGCACACCAAGAGTCAGTCTATATGCTCGCCGCATCAGATTTTATAGTTTGATTACTGTAGGCTGTGCGCCTCTTGGTTAATGGTGCGCTGTAACCCTGCTCGACACCAAGCCAACATACTTTGCTCATTTATGGAAAGCTTGCCGCTATGGCTCAATCAAATTCCTGCTTATCCGCACAGCAAGAAATTGACTCTCTGCTGGATCATTTACAGGCCGCCAATGATTTGATCGAGCACGCACTCGCCATGATTGCTCAGGTTCATCGTGGCGAAAAAAGCCCTGAAGAACTCAAGCCACTGCGCGATGCATTCAGCTCGGTGATCAGTCTGCAAACGCCTGAACGCTTCGCCATTCGGCATTAAAGAGTTGCGGTCAATCTGCTTTATTGAAAGGCGCCTCTGGCGCCTTTCTCTTGCCTGACCATTAAGGTTGCGCCATCAGCCAGGGCAGCACCTCCTGACAGGGTTGCTCAATCTTCAATGTGCATATCGTATCGGCGCGCGTCTTGCCGATATTGATCAGAATAAGAGGCCTGCCAAGCTCTACGATCAACTTGCATAGCCGAAAGCTCGAATAGGCCATCAGGGACGTACCGATTGCAACCAGCGCATCGGCATGCCGAACACCCTCCCATGCTGCCTCCGCCTCATGTGCAGGCACGCCTTCACCAAAGAACACGACATCCGGCTTGAGCCATTCACTGCCGCAACAGGGACAACCCGCCAGGCGAAAGCCTTCAAGATAGGACGCTGCGAGATGGGCATCGCCATCAGGTGCCAGGACAGCATCGATACCCTGTACATTCGGATTAAGCGCCCTCAGCTCGTTCTGGACGTCCTCGCGCCACATGCGGTTGCCGCAATCCATGCACACGACTCGGTGCAGGTTGCCATGCAGCTCCGTAACATGGTGACTGCCAGCCTTCCCGTGCAGCGCATCTACATTCTGCGTAACGATGCCCGAAATTCGCCGCCCCGCCTCCAATTCAGCCAGTGCCTTGTGCGTGGCATTGGGCATGGCATCACGCACGGCGGACCAACCTACCATGCTACGGGCCCAATATCGTTTTCGAGCCTCAGGGGAGTTCATGAACTCCTGAAACATCATGGGTGCCCTGCCCCGGCGCACGCCATTGACGTCGCGGTAATCCGGGATACCCGAGGCGGTGCTGATACCCGCGCCTGTCAGTATCAGCGGTTGATAGCGGTAGATAAGCGCTTTCAGATCAGACAGCTCGGTTTCAAAATCAGGCATGACGGCATCTATATCGTCTAGTAATGGATTAGCTTAGGCGATAACTCTGAACGCCAGCCTTGATAGACAGGAGCCGGCCAGCTTCAGTGCGCCTTTAACAAGAATGCCGTTGTCTCGCTGTAAAAGATGACCATTGGTCGCGCTTTGGTTCAAAAAACGTCGATCTCGTATCGTTCAGCTCTTGTTCAGCACGGATTCAGAAAGCATTCAGCCACCCTGGCGTAGTCTGAAACTGTCAGAAGATGCTCCAGTGAGGAGGCCCGATCATGATGTATCCCCAGCTGGCTGTTGCGTTCCCCGCTCCGATCGACGCAGCCAGTTCACATGCATCGGTAACCTCCTCATGTTCTTCGGCGATGTTCCTTGCAGCTCCATTGTGCACAGGCCAGTTCATCCCTGGTGGTGCATAGCCACTTTCCCCAGTGGCAGTTTCTCGATCCCCATGAAGTGCTCCTGACCTCTCCCCATCGGAGAGGTTTTTTTTGTCTGATACAAATGACGCATATCCAGAAACCTTTCCTTTATCCTCCTTTATCGAGTACTTGCCCTGATAGAGGGGCACATCACTCACCGTATTGGTCAGAAGTCGAGGATAATGCCCTATCGATTCGAGTTGACCTTTGTTTGCCGAACATTCAGGAACACCCATGAAAATTCTCGTCGTCGAAGACGAAAACCTGCTCCGTCACCACCTCAAGGTGCGCCTTAGCGAAGCTGGGCATGTGGTCAATGCCGTAGGCAATGCCGAGGAAGCCCTTTATAACGCACGCGAATTCCACCATGACCTGGCGATTGTGGACCTGGGTCTGCCCGGCATGAGCGGTCTTGATCTGATCCGTCAGCTTCGCACTCAGGGCATGGCCCTGCCGATTCTGATCCTTACTGCTCGCGGTAGCTGGCAGGACAAGGTGGAAGGCTTGGGCGCTGGTGCCGACGACTATGTCGTCAAGCCGTTTCAGTTCGAAGAGCTGGAAGCGCGCCTGAATGTATTGCTGCGCCGCTCGGCCGGCTTCATCCAACCCAGCATCAAGGCCGGTAATCTGCGTCTGGACCTTGGTCGCCAGCAGGCCTTCAACGAAGAGCAGCCTCTGCAGCTGACGGCTTATGAATATCGCCTGCTTGAATACCTCATGCGCAACCATCAACAGGTCATCACGAAAGAGCGCCTCATGGAGCAGCTCTACGACGATGACGGCGAGCATGACAGCAATGTCATCGAGGTACTGGTTGGCCGTCTGCGACGCAAGCTGGAAGCGTCATGCGGTATGCAGCCCATCGAGACCGTCCGCGGACGTGGATATCTGTTTACCGAGCGCTGCCAATGATTCGATCGTTCCGCCTGCGCCTGCTATTGAGTGCGGCGCTTCTGGTCATCATTTGCCTGGGCTTGATGATCCCAGCCATTGGCAAGGCGTTTGATGGGACGGTAGAAAACTTTGTGGCGGCGCGCCTTGAGGCTAACGCCAACACGTTGATTGGTGCGGCCCGGGCCATTGATGGGCGTCTGGCGATGCCGGAGATGATTGCAGAGGAGGTCTTTGACCGTCCGCAATCGCCGATTCTGGGTTATGTGTACGACCAGAACGGTCGTCTGCTATGGCGCTCCCGCTCCGCTGTACGCGAGCGTCCCAACTACCGGCCCACCTTCGACGGGACCGGCGTTAAATTGGTCAAGACTACGGATGACGAGGGGCGCGGCTTTTTCGTCTTTGACCGAGAGGTCTTGCTGGGCAACCCGCCCGTAGCAGGCTTCAGTATCGTCACCATGCAGCCGGCCGAGGAATACGATCGCCTGCGCAGCGGCTTTATGCACCAGGTTACGCTCTGGCTGAGCGGAGTGTTATTCGCTCTTCTGATTTTTCTGGCCGTGGGACTGCACTGGAGCCTGCGTCCACTGCACCGTTTGAGCCGCCAGCTGGATGCTATCGAGACTGACCAGCGCGATCTGCTCGACGAGAAGAATGTACCTAGCGAGATTAGCCGCCTGATCCGCTCCCTCAATCGCCTTCTCGATTTCGAGCGACTGCAACGGGAGCGCTATCGCGATACGCTGGGTGATCTGGCCCATAGCCTGAAGACCCCACTGGCCGTTCTGCAGGGTGTGACAGAAGACCTGCGCCGAAAACCCAGCCTGGAGCAGGAGGTGTCTGCGCTTCAGGTTCAGATTGAGCGCATGAATCAACAGGTTGTTTTCCAGCTGCAACGTGCCACACGGCGCGGTGCGGTATTGAGCCGGCCACTGGAACTGCAGCCGCTCGTGGAGTCCTTGTTCAGTACGTTGGACAAGGTGTACGCCGAGAAGAAAGTCCAGGCGTCACTGCATTTCCCGCCGGGTATGAAAGTTCAGGCGGAGGAAGCCGCCATGCTGGAAGTCTTTGGTAACCTGCTGGAGAACGGTTATCGCCTGTGCCTGACTCAAGTACAGGTCAGCGCTGAGTTCATCGACGACAGCTGGATCATCGATATCGAGGATGATGGCCCCGGCATTCCAGCCGAGCGACGCGAGACCGTCCTGCGGCGAGGCGTACGCATCGACAGCCGTCACCCTGGTCAAGGCATCGGACTGGCCGTCGTGCAGGATATCCTTGAAGGCTACCGTAGCGCCCTGACGATTGACGATTCTTCGTTAGGTGGTGCTCGTTTTCGCTTCCGTCTGCCGAGTGTCTCCCCTGAACGTCCCCGATTAGGGCACAATGAAGTCCGGACGTGACTTGCAAGTCAATGTTTGCGTCTGCCCTGTTACCCCCGCCATTTGCTCTATAGGACCCCGGCATGGAACGCGATTGCCGCCACCTGGAATCACTGCTGTACCGCGATATCCCGATCACTCAAGCCCTTGGCCTACAGGTGAAGAGTTGGGAAGCGCATTCCCTGCGTCTGCATGCGCCGCTCGATGCTAACGTCAATCATGCCCACACGATGTTTGGTGGAAGCCTCTATTGCATCGCCGTACTGGCGGGCTGGGGCTGGCTCTACCTGCGCCTGCGCGAAGCAGGCCTGGAAGAAGAAGGCCATATCGTGATTCAGGAAGGTCAGATTGCCTATCCGCTGCCTGTGACCACAGACGCCATTGCGCTGTGCGATGCGCCGGACGAGCGTGACTGGCAGCGTTTCGAGACCATGTTCCGCCGTCGCGGTCGTGGCCGCTTGACGTTGCACTCACGTATTCTGGCCGCCAACGGTGAAGACGGCGTGCGCTTCACCGGGCAGTACGTGCTGCACAAGTAATATCAGGCCTGGCGGGATGCCAGCTCAACGAGCGTGTCCCGCCAATGTGCCTCGGCCGGCAAGGCCAGGAAGTAGGGATTGAGAAAATCTTCCCTCGCCTCATATGTCAGTGGCTCACCGTTCAGGTTGAGTACGACGCCACCTGCCCCTTCCAGGACGCCCTGAGCCGCTGCCGTGTCCCATTGAGAGGTTGGCGCCAGTCGGGGATAGCAGTCCGCCGCACCTTCAGCCAGCAGACAGAACTTCAGCGAGCTGCCGACATTGGCCAGCTTGATCTCGCCCATATGCTCACCCAGCCCAGCCAGAAGTCGCTCCTGAGTAGGACTGCTGTGTCGGCGGCTGGCAACGACGGTAAAGCCTTGTACAGGTGTAGGCCGGACATTGATCTCTTCGCCGTCCTCTCCCCGTATACGCCAGGCGCCCATTTCTGTTCCGCCACAGTAATACAGGTCACGGGTGGGCACACCGACCACACCAAACACAACGCGCCCCTCTTCCACCAAGGCGATGTTGACGGTGAACTCCTCGCTGCCGGAGATGAACTCCTTAGTGCCATCCAGCGGATCGACGACCCACCAGCAGCGCCAGCGGGCACGCTCCTCCAGCGAGATATCACACGCTTCCTCCGAGAGTACCGGAATGTCCGGGGTCAGCGCGGCCAAACCTTCGCTGATGATGCGGTGGGCAGCTAGATCAGCGGCGGTAACCGGCGAGGCGTCGGCCTTTTCCGTCACGGCCACGTCATTGCGCCAGAAAGGAAGGATTGCGGCACCGGCCTGGCGGACCAGGTCGACAACGTTGAGCACCAGCGGTGCGGTAATGGAGACGGGCACCATCATAAAAACCTCCACAGGCAGATGAGGCCGCCTCAATAACGACCGCACAGTAAATGTCAGGCGACGAACTCGCCACGCTGGATCAACAGATCCCGCACTAAATAGAGCGCAGCCAATGCGCGTCCTTCGGTAAACCGGGGATTATCCATCAGACTGAATAGCTCGCGTAGGCTGATCTTGTCTACCTCGATCGGTTCGGGCTCATCGCCCTGCAAACGCTCGGGATAAAGATCGCGCGCCAACACGACATGAATTTTCTGATTCATGTAGCCGGGCGACAGAGAGAGCTGCGTCAGATATTCGAGCTGGCGGGCACCGTAACCGGCTTCTTCTTTGAGCTCACGGTTAGCGCCCTCCAGTACGGTCTCGTCCATCTCGACAAGCCCCTTGGGCAGGGACAACTGATAGTCTTCGGTGCCGCCACAGTATTCTTCAATCAACAGGGCATGCTCATTGTCCAGCATGGCCACGACCATGACCGCGCCCGGGCCGGTCCCCTTGTTGGCCAGTCGTTCATAGGTGCGCTCTTCACCATTGGAAAAACGCAGCTCGACTTCTTCAACCGTGAAAAGACGACTCTTGGCAACGATCTGCCGGGCAAGCACAGCGGGTTTCTGGCGCATAAACGGCTCCTGAGCGAATCGGGTCGGCTATCATAACGCGCCTTGTTTAATAATCCGTGGCCGGGACGATCTGTCTTGGCGTAATCACGAAGAGATGGCTCACCGCGGTTACGGTGGAGTCTAAAAGAGGAAGCCATGCCTACCCTTGCCTGGAATCAGATCGACACCGTCTTGCTGGATATGGACGGCACGCTGCTCGATTTACACTTCGACAATCATTTCTGGCTGGAATATCTCCCGCAGTGCTACGCCAAGCATCATGGCCAGTCCTTTGAGTGGGCCATGGCCGAACTGGAGCCACTGTTCGAGGAGAATGCCGGCAAACTGACCTGGTATTGCCTGGACTACTGGAGCGCTCAACTGGGGCTTTCGATCGCCGCACTAAAGCGGGATATTGCCCATCTTATTGCCTTACGTCCCGATGCCGACACGTTTCTGTCTGCCATTCAGGCAGCAGGCAAGCGGGTCGCCCTGATCACCAATGCCCATCGGGACTCGCTCTCCCTAAAGCTTGAACGTATCGAGCTTGCGCCTTATTTCGACCGGATGATCAGTTCCCATGACTATGGTTTCCCCAAGGAAGACCAGCAGTTCTGGTTTGCACTGCAGCAGGACTTCGGCTTTGATCCGGCCCGTACACTGTTCATCGACGACAGCCTATCCGTTCTGCGCAGCGCCCAGCGGTATGGCATCGCTCATCTTCTGGCGGTACGCAATCCCGATAGTCGCCAGGGCCCGCGGGACACCGCTGAATTCGAGGCGGTAGACGATTATCGAGAGCTGCTACCATCCCAGGAGACGGTGGCTACGTCACACTCCTGAGCGTGACCCACGCACAGACGCCTCATGCCTGGGTTGACCCTGCCGGCGAAGCGGCGCAACGTTTCAGCGCGACCCAGTGTGGAGTGATGATGCACTGGGCCGGCGTTTAGTCCCCTGGTTAACCTTTTCAGGACTGCCTCTATGAACGCTTTTCGACGCACCCTGCCGCTTCGCGGCGCTGTTTGGTTGTCTGCCATTACCCTTGTGTTCTGTGCTTCGGCCAATGCTGCCCAGAGCACAAGTGGCTTTACGCCTTTGCTTGATAAGATCAACGCTCGCACCTCAACGGCCGATCAGGTTGCGCTGAGCAAACGGGACAGCGGCAAGCCGGTCCTCGACACCCAACGAGAGGCGGATGTCCTGGCCCGGGTTCGTAATGAAGCCGCCGCTCACGGTTTGCAGCCCGATGATGCGCAGCGCTTCTTTTCCGATCAGATCGAGGCTAACAAGTGGGTCCAGTATGGGCTGCTGGATCGCTGGCATGCCATCGATAAGGCACCCAACAAGACGCGCCCGGACCTTGCCGTGGTTCGTAAGCAGCTCGATCAGCTGCAGAACGAGCTGCTCGATGCACTCCAGGCTGCCGAGCCGCTACGCAAGGCGCCGGACTGCCCACATGTCGCAGCCCGTGCGGTGAGCACCTATGCCACGGCACATGCACTTGATTCTCTGCATCGGCTGGCGTTGGTCCGCGGTATGGCCAATGTCTGCCAGGGGCCGCAGCAGCAGGTGGCTGCCACCGATTAACGTACGGCCTGACGTGCCTGCCATGGGGAACCCGGCAGGCACCCTTCGTCATTCAATTCTGTTCCTTACTCTATCTACGGCGCTATGCTGATAGATTCTGCCTTCATGCTGCCGGAAGCCTGTCCGCCTGATCATGGACATCAAACAGCTCAAATTCCTGATTGCCCTGGATGAAACGCGCCACTTCGGCCAAGCGGCCGAACGGTGCTACGTCACTCAGCCAACCCTTTCTATGCGCCTGCGCAGCCTTGAAGAAGAGCTGGGACTTGAGCTGGTACGTCGGGGTCAGCGCTTCGAAGGCTTTACCGAGGCGGGCCAGCGTATTCTGGCCTGGGCCCGGACCCTTATGGCGGCACATGAGGGGCTCTATGCGGAAGCCGCCGCCTATAAAGGGCAGCTGGTTGGCACCCTGCGCCTGGGGATCGTCCCCCTGGCCAGCTATGACCCTATGCCTCTGCTGCATCACCTGCGCCAGTTGCACAGCAATCTGCGCTTTCAGTTATCAGTGTTGAGTACCGAGCATGTTCTCGAACAGCTGGCGAGCAACCAGCTCGACCTGGGAATCTCCTATCTCAGCCATCTCAACGATCAGATGTTTGAAAGCCAGTCCCTGACCGAAACCCGAATGGGCCTGTTGTTCGACCAGCGTCATTTTCAGTTCGACGAGCAGGAGCTGAGCTGGGAACGGGTAGCCGATCTGCCCCTGGGTCTGCTCACGGGAGGAATGCACTTTCGCCAATCGGTCGATCACGGTTTTCGCAGTCGCGGCCTCACACCCCGGCCTGTACTGGAAAGCGATGCCGTGCATCTGCTCCTGCAAGCAGTCAATGCGGGACTATGTTGCGCCGTGATGCCACTCAAGGGTGGGTTCGACGCGCTGACTGAGCACTCCTGCCTGCTTCCGATTCAGGGTGGGCGAGCCCTGGCACCGCTTGGGCTGATCATCCGGCGTACCGCGCCGCGCCTGCCAGTGGCCGAAGCCTGTTTTGCTGAAGCGCGCCTGCTGTACTCAAGTAAATGAAAACGGTCGCTTGATAAGCCCCATCTATCGCCATATCGGTACCAGCGATTAGACGTCGCACCTTAATAGGCTTAGGCTTTGATCTGTGTCAAACAGCCGCAGGCCAATTGCTGCTATGTCCCGCTCGAATCCGCATGCTGATACACCCTCGGAACAGCCCGCCAGCCAAGCGCTGCACGGGTATATCTATGCCGAGCTGAAGAATTCGGAAGTCACTGGCCAGACGCCATTGGCTGAAGAGTGTGCTGTTGCCATTTCCTATAATGGCATCAGCCACACCGTCATGATGGCTACACCTGCCGACATCGAGGATTTCGTTGCGGGCCTGAGTTTAAGCGCTGGAATCATTCATTCCATCGACGACATCTATGGCATGCAGGTACGCCGCGTCGGTGAAGCCCTGAATGTTGAGGTCGAAATTTCCAGCCGGACGTTCTGGGCCTTGAAAAGCCAGCGTCGCCAGATGGCCGGAACCAGCGGATGCGGCCTGTGTGGCGTCGAGGCGCTTGAGCAGGCACTGCCGCAACTGGATCGGCTGCGTAAGGTGCAGCTGCCACCTGCCGAGCATCTGGCCAATCTGCGCCAGCGTATCAACGAGGCTCAGCAGTTGGGTCAGCGTAGTGGCGCCGTCCATGCGGCACTGTTTGCCAATGCCGAAGGTGAGCTAGGCCTTTGCCGTGAAGATATCGGCCGCCATAACGCGTTGGACAAGCTGATCGGCGCCTTGATGCGCCAGAAGATCAATACCCGTGCCGGCTTTGTCGTGGTGACCAGCCGCTGCAGCCTGGAGCTGATCCACAAAGCGGTTCGCGCAAACCTGGCAACGCTTGTCACTCTGTCCGCGCCCACTGGCCTCGCCGTGGAATGGGCCCGTCGGCATCGTCTCAACCTTATTCATTTACCTCATCAGTCTCCGCCTCGCGTGTACAGCCCGGCGCCGCTCATTCCAGAACATCGGGAGTAGTCATGAGCAAGCAAAAATCTTCTTACAAACCCTATCAAGGCCCTGCCGCGGGCTGGGGTGCGCTGAAAAGTGTCGTGCACTTCTGGCTCGACAGCGGCAAGGCCGTCAAGAATATCCGGACCCTGCTCAAGACTAATCAGGACCACGGCTTCGACTGCCCTGGCTGCGCCTGGGGTGAAGCACCGGAAAACGGCCTGGTGAAATTCTGCGAGAACGGCGCCAAGGCGGTGAACTGGGAAGCGACCAGCCGCCGTGTAGATGCTGCGTTCTTTGCCAAGCACAGCGTCAGCAGCCTGAGCACGCAAAGCGATTACTGGCTCGAATACCAGGGCCGCTTGACCGAGCCAATGCGCTACAACCCGGCGACTGATCACTATGTGCCGATCAGCTGGGATGATGCCTTCCAGACCATCGCCAAACACCTGAAGACGCTGGAAAACCCTAACCAGGCCGAGTTTTACACTTCCGGTCGCGCCAGCAACGAGGCTGCCTTCCTGTATCAGCTGTTCGTGCGGGCCTATGGCACCAACAATTTCCCGGACTGCTCCAACATGTGCCACGAGGCCAGTGGTGTAGGCCTGGGCCGCAGCATAGGCGTTGGCAAGGGTACGGTGACCTATGAGGACATGGAGCACGCCGATGCGATCTTCGTGGTGGGCCAGAACCCTGGTACTAACCATCCACGGATGATCGAGGTGTTGCGCAACGCTGTGAAGCGCGGTGCTCAGGTAGTCAGTTTCAATCCGCTCAAGGAGCGTGGTCTGGAGCGCTTCCAGCATCCCCAGAGCCCAGTCGAGATGCTGACCAACAACTCGCGCCCGACCAACACGGCCTATTTCCGCCCAGCCCTGGGCGGCGATATGGCGGCCATGCGCGGGATAGCCAAATTCCTGCTGCAATGGGAGCGTGAGGCGCAGCTGAACGGCACGTCACCGGTGTTCGACCATGACTTCATTCAGAAGCACACCCTGGGTGTCGATAGTTATCTGGCCGTGCTGGATGCTACGTCTTGGGAACAGATTGTAGAGCAGTCAGGCCTGACCCTGGCGGAGATCGAGCAGGCTGCGCGCATGTATGCCAGAGCTGAGCGAGTGATCATCTGCTGGGCCATGGGTGTGACCCAGCATCGCCACTCCGTGCCCACCGTTCAGGAAATCGCCAACCTGCAACTGCTGCGCGGCAATGTGGGCAAGCCGGGCGCTGGCCTGTGCCCGGTTCGCGGTCACAGCAATGTGCAGGGCGACCGTACCATGGGGATCGATGAGAAGGCTCCGGCCTGGCTTAGCGATGCCCTGGAAAAGCGCTTCGACTTCAAAGCGCCCCGTAATCGCGGCCATAACACGGTGGAGGCCATCGCTGCCATGTTGGCGGGCGATGCCAAGGTCTTTATCGGACTGGGCGGCAACTTTGCCCAGGCGACACCGGATACACCGCGGACTCATCAGGCACTGCGCAATTGCGACCTGACTGTACACATCGCGACCAAGCTCAACCGTAGCCATCTGGTGACAGGCAAGCAAGCGCTGATCCTGCCATGCCTTGGCCGTACCGAGCTGGATTTGCAAGCCAGCGGCAAGCAGGCCATTACGGTAGAAGACAGCTTCAGCATGGTCCATGCCTCGGCAGGGGTGCTCAAGCCACTGTCTCGCCAGATGCGCTCCGAGCCGGCCATTGTTGCAGGGATTGCCAAGGCAACACTGGGCAACCACCCTGTGGATTGGGAGTGGTTGATTGAAGACTACGACCGCATCCGCGATCTGATCGCCGATGTGATCCCGGGCTTCAAGAACTTCAACGTGCGCCTGGACAATCCTGGCGGCTTCTACCTGGGCAACAAGGCACGTGATCGCGTCTGGAATACGGCAACCGGCAAGGCTAACTTTGCGCCCAGCCAGCTGCCAGAGAATCTGATCCCGGAAGCGGCTCGCCAGAATGGCCAGAAGCCTGACCTGATCCTGCAGACCATGCGTTCGCACGATCAATACAACACAACGGTGTACAGCCTGG
Source organism: Pseudomonas sp. HPB0071 (assembly GCF_000478505.2). Classification (NCBI taxonomy): domain Bacteria; kingdom Pseudomonadati; phylum Pseudomonadota; class Gammaproteobacteria; order Pseudomonadales; family Pseudomonadaceae; genus Pseudomonas; species Pseudomonas sp. HPB0071. Next base: position 1,814,416 of record NZ_KI517367.1, read on the forward strand.
ATGACCGTTACCGGGGTGTAAAAGGTCAGCGTGACGTGGTCTTTGTCAACGAAGCGGACATCCGCCGCCTGGGTTATGAGCCAGGCCAGAAGGTGGACATGGTCTCGCTGTGGGACGATGGGATCGAGCGTCGTGTCAGTGGCTTTACGCTGCTGCCGTTCGATATTCCTGAAGGTCAGGCGGCTGCCTACTATCCTGAGACCAATCCGCTGGTGCCGTTGGAAAGCTACGGTAAGGACAGTTTTACGCCTACCTCCAAATTCGTAGCCATTCGCGTGGAGCCAGCGCACAGCAACACGATCGCTTCGGTCGCCTGATACCGAGCGAACAGCTTGCCGTCTATACAGGCGGCAGGCTGCTTTTTATGGCCGGGCTCTATACTGAAGGGACCAAGGTCACCCCCTCTCCTTCCCATGTATCGCCTCTCTGACTGGATAGCTGAAGATCCGCTGCGCTGCCAAGTGCTGGCCTGTGTTGCCCAGTTGCACTTGCCGGATGCCTGGGTAGCCGCCGGATTCGTGCGCAATCTGGTCTGGGATCGCCTGCACGGTTACACGGTTCCTACCCCGCTGACGGACATCGACGTCATCTATTTTGACCCTGTCTGCCGTGACCCTGAGAGAGATACTGAGCTTGAGAACCGGCTCAGGGCCTGTGCGGCCCTGCCCTGGTCCGTCAAGAATCAGGCCCGCATGCATAAGCGCAACGGGGATGCGCCCTATCACTGCAGTCTGGATGCCATGAGCTATTGGGTAGAAGTGGAAACGGCCTTAGCGGCCCGCCTCCTGCCCGGTGGGCAGATCAAAATCGCCAGCCCGTTTGTTCAGCATGGTCTCTTCAAGCTGCACGTAACACCGAACCCCAAACGTTACAAACCGGATGTCTTCAGGCAACGACAGCACGAGAAAGGCTGGGCGCGCCGGTGGCCGAAACTTCGGTTTCCACCTGCAGTACATATACCGCCCCAACTGCCGGACTGATTGCCGTACAGGAAAAATTGTTTTTCGAACTCGAACAACCCATGAGACTCCATTGCCTACCGATTACACTCATGGAAGACCGGTCATCATGGATATCAGGCTCAGGGACCCAGGAACCTTATGAACGCTGCATCGCTCCCCCTCGATCATCCCTTTGCTCACCACAATGGGTTTAACCGGGTCTTTGCGCCGGACAGGCTTACCCTGGGCTTTATTCTGCCGGTGGCAAGCTACCCGAACGAGCCGGGACCTTCGCTTGAGCATCACGCCGAGCTGACGCAGCTGGCCGATCAGTTAGGCTTCGCTGCGCTCTGGGCCAGAGACGTACCGTTTTACGATCCAGGCTTTGGCGACATGGGGCAGGTCTTCGAGGCGTTTACCTACCTGGGCTTTCTGGCCGGCACCACCAAACGTATTACGCTGGCGACCGGCAGTGCCGTTATCACCCTGCGCCACCCGCTGCACCTGGCCAAAATGGCCGCCTCGGTCGACCAGCTCTCCAGCGGGCGGCTCGTGCTGGGTATCGCCTCGGGAGATCGACCTGTCGAGTATCCCGCCTTTGGCCTGGAAGATGAGTACGAGCAGCGCGGCGACCGCTTCCGCGAAGCGTTCGAGATGTTCCGCCTGGCCAGCGAAACGCCTTTCCCCAACGGCGATTTCGACCGCTTTGGCGATCTGCAGGGGCTGGCCGATCTGGTCCCCAAACCATTCAACGGCCGCATCCCTGCCTTCGTTACAGGTCGTAGCCGTCAGGCAATGGACTGGATTGCCGCCAATGCCGACGGCTGGTTCTACTATTTCATTGGCGTCGAGCATGTCTCGGCCATTACCACGTTGTGGCGCGAAACCATCAAGCGCGTCACGGGCGAAGAGACGTTCAAGCCCTTTGCCCAGGGCATGTTCTTCGATCTGGCTGAAGATCCGGACCAGGCCCCCATGCCTATTCATGCCGGACTCAGGATTGGTCGTCGCTACCTGGTGGATTATCTTGAGCATATGCAACGCCGAGGGGTGAACCACGCCGCGTTGAATCTGAAGTCGTCCCGCCGCCCGGCCAAGGAAGTGGTTCAGGAACTGGCTGAGTATGTCTTGCCGCACTTCCCCTCCCATGAACCTCTTGAGCCATAAGAACTCAAGAGAACTCAGACTTAACAAGGGAGAGTGCTCCATGCCCCGTACCGTACGCTTTCATGAAACCGGTGGCCCAGATGTACTCAAGATCGAAGACGTAGACGTCCGCCCACCTCAGCCAGGTGAAGTACAGATTCGCACCAAGGCGCTGGGCCTGAACCGTGCTGAAGCTATGTATCGCGCTGGCCAATACACGCATCAGCCAGTCTTCCCCGCCATTCTTGGCTACGAGGCCGCGGGTGTTGTCGAGGCAGTCGGCGAGGGTATTACTGTGTTTGCCGTAGGCGACACCGTAAGCGTCATACCGGCATTCTCGTTCGAACAGTATGGCTTGTACGGAGAGTTGGTAAATGCGCCTGCCCATGCCGTCGTCAAGCACCCCGACACGCTTTCATTCGAAGAGGCTGCCGCTACCTGGATGATGTTTGCCACGGCCTATGGCGCGCTGGTCGATATTGCCGGACTGAAGGCGGGCGATACCGTTCTGGTTCGTGCGGCCTCCAGCAGTGTTGGCCTCGCTGCGATCCAGATTGCCAATTTTGTCGGTGCAACACCGATTGCCCTCACCCGGACGAGTAACAAGCGGCAGGCCTTGCTTGAGGCAGGCGCGAAACATGTCATCGCAACGGAAGAACAGGATCTGACGGATGAGGTGCTAAAGCTCACCGATGGCAAGGGCGCGCGCATCGCCTTTGACCCGGTGGGTGGGCCAGACGTGCCCAAGATTCTGAAAGCGCTCTCGTTCCTGGGCATTTTCTTCCAGTACGGCGCCTTGAGCACTGAAAACCTGTCATTGCCAGTGATGGATGTGCTGGGTAAGGACCTGACCATTCGCGGCTATCAGCTGTTCGAAATCACTCAGGATGCTGATCGATTGGCCAAGGCCAAACACTTCATTCTGGACGGCCTGACCCAGGGCAAGTTGAAGCCACAGATTGCTAAGACATTCCCGCTGGACCAGATCGTTGAGGCGCACCGGTACATGGAGTCCAATCAGCAGGTTGGCAAGATCGTCGTAACGGTTTAACCCAGCGACGAGCCGTCCCGATCTCCAGCGCCGGGACGGCTTTCCATCTCCGCGGTCAGGTGCATGACCTTCTCCCACTGGCCCGTCATGTCATCGAAGCGCTCGTCCATAGTCCTGAAACCATGCCGCTCGTAAAAGGCTACCGCACGGCTGTTCATGCTATAGACAGACAGTTCGAGGCGCGACTCAAGGGACTTGGCGTGCTCCAGCAGCGCGCTGCCAATGCCTTCGCCCTGGTGGTCCGGATCGACAAATAAGGCTGCCAGCACATTCTGTTGCAGCGAGAAGAACCCGAGAACCGTATCGTCCCGTACATATACCCAGTTCTCGGCGCTGGGCAGGTACTTTTCCTTCATATCCTGCCGCTGGCTACGCCAGAAGTCGGGCGCGACACCATCATGGGCCAGGATGGAGGCGGCCAGCCAGATCGAAACCATGTGCTCATATTCATCGTCTTTTGCTTTTCGAAGCATGTGTATCCCTACTTTCAGCCAGGCTGAAACAATACCTTCATGAATGATCTTGATAGTGACCATGAAGCATAGACGCTAGAAATGTTTAGTCTACTGAATGATCATGAGGGATATTCATTTAGCTAGTCGCAAGGTAAGTCTATGTCCAGCCACTTCCCTCGTTTTCGTGCCGACTCTGTAGGCAGCCTGTTACGCAGCCCGATTCTGAAGGAGGCCCGTCGCCGCTATCAGACCGGAGAAATGGAGCGAGACGTACTGCGTGCGGTTGAGAATGATGAGATCCGCAAGATTGTTGCCAAACAGGAAGCAATTGGCCTTCCCGCCGTAACGGACGGAGAATTCCGCCGCGCCTGGTGGCATTTCGACTTTCTTGAGCAACTTGGCGGCGTAGAAGGCTACGAGGCAGACCAGGGTATTCAGTTCCAAGGTCAACAAACCAAATCCCGAGGAATCAAGGTCACGGGTAAATTAGACTTCACCCAACATCCGATGCTAGAGGACTTCAAGTTTCTGGCCAGCGCTACTACTCGCAGTGTGGCCAAGATGACTATTCCAAGCCCTAGCGTGCTGCACTTCCGGGGCGGACGGAAGAACATCAGTGAAAGCGTCTATCCGGATATGGAAGAGTTTTTTGCTGACCTTGCCAGCACCTACAAGAAAGCCGTGAATGCTTTTTACGAGGCGGGATGCCGTTATCTCCAACTCGATGACACCGTCTGGGCTTACCTCTGCTCAGAAAAGGAAAAGGCCGCCGCCCGCGAGCGCGGTGATGATCCGGAACGTCTGGCCGAGATCTATTCAAGCGTGCTCAATCAGGCGCTGGCTGGTCGCCCGGATGACTTGCGCATCGGCCTGCATGTCTGCCGGGGCAACTTCCGCTCGACCTGGATCAGCGAAGGTGGCTACGAGCCGGTGGCGGAAGTGCTGTTTGGCAACACGGATATCGATGCTTTCTTCCTAGAGTACGATACCGAGCGTGCCGGTGGTTTCGAACCCCTGCGCTACCTGCCCAAGGGCAAGCGTCAGGCTGTATTGGGACTGGTCACGACAAAAAGCGGCGAACTGGAAAGTCCGGATGCTCTCAAACGCCGTATCGAGGAAGCCTCGCGGTATGCCAACCTGGACCAGCTCTGCCTGAGTCCGCAGTGCGGATTTGCCTCGACAGAGGAAGGCAACCTGCTCTCGGAAGAGGAACAGTGGGCCAAGCTGCAACGCGTAGTAGACGTAGCCCGTGAGGTCTGGGGAGAGGCCTGATCAGCGCATGACTGGCTGACTGGAAAGGGGCGCTTTAGAGCGTAAACCCGCCCTTTTCCGCTACATTTCGATCAAGATAAAAAGGTGCAGACTACCGTTCCGTAATAAAGTTTCTGTAATAAATTCATACATTTGCCTTTTGTGGAAGTTATCGCACCCTTAAGCAGATTCCACTTGCCAAGCGAAGCGGTAATCACGAGGATCGGCGCCATCATCCTCACAGTGAGTTTTGATTATGAAGTACTCCTCGATCCTTCTGTTGTCCCTGAGCCTGGTAGGTACTAGCGCGATGGCGGGCGACGATATGCAGGCCGGTATCGGTGGTGCGCTAGGCGGGGTGTTAGGCTCGGTTGTAGGAAATGCCGTAGGCGGAAGCACAGGCTCCACGATCGGTGCAGGTCTGGGTGGTGCTGCGGGCGGTGCGGTAGGCGCCAAGCGTGGCGATAAAACAGAAGCAGCCATTGGCGGCGGTCTTGGCGCCGCGGGTGGCAACGTATTGGGCAAGGCCGTAGGCGGCAGCACAGGCGCTATGGTAGGTGCCGCCTTGGGCGGCGGCGGCGGTGCAGCCCTTGGCAGCAGCATGGGCGATTCGGGCGACCGTCACCACAGTGGCCGTCGCTACGATGACCGCCGTTATGCCCATGACAACGGCTGGCACCGTGGTCACCACAAGAAACACTGGAAGCGCCACGGTCGTTGGGACGATTGATCCCTACCCTAGCGCTAAAAGAAAGGGCCACGTCTGTGGCCCTTTTTCATTTACCGTCACTATTTCTCTTTGCTCAGGTCCACCAGCGGTGTTTCACGTACATCGGTCTGGCGGCCTTGCTGGATCGTATCGACACGCTTGAGTGCCTCGTTTACCGCACCCGCATCACTGAGCAGGCTGTAGGTGATCTCAAAGTCACGAGTCTCTTTTGGCCCGATCTTGGGTACTAGCTTCAAGTCACGCTGGAAGCGTCGGTTATAGGAAAAACTGGTGCCTGGCTCCAGACCGGTCACATAACCCTGCCCCTGGGTGTCCGTGTTTTTCCACAGGGAAAAGGCGGGTAACTGGTTAACGTTGAAGGCGAGGCTGACGCCCTGCTTGCCGGCTTTATCATGTAATACCGCCAGGCTGTTGCCCTGGGCATCTCCATAAGGAAACAGGTTGTACACCATCTCGTCGAAGCCTTTGGTAGGGCCCCGGTAGGTTTGCCAATCTTTCAGGTCACGCTTGGCGTACTCGTTGAATGGCGAGACCTCACGCACTGGCGCGGCGAACTTGGTACCCTCCTCCAGCAGTGGCGTACCGAAATTGCTATGGTAGAGCGCTTGATACTCTTTCTCGTAGTCGCCCTGGTTGGTCAGACGATCATGAAGGGTAAATTGAGTGGCGCCCGGTTGCGTGGTCAGCTGAGTATCGACCAGAAAATCCACCTTCTTGAATGCCTGCTCGCGCAGCTCGCCTTTCAGGTGAATGGCATATGGCGGCTTTTCATCGATGGTCAGCACGACCTTGGACGCCGGGATATTGGCCGCACGGCCATGCAGAGTCAGCAGCTCTCCATTATCCATGCCCGGATGGCCAACCCACTCGTAGCCACAACGGGTTACCATCTCGTTGAAACCCTCCAGCCAGCCCAGCCCGCCACGACCATTGAGCTCGATAAAGGCTGGGTTGACGACCTCATGCACAGGCGAGTCCCACCCCAGTCGTACAGTACCGGCGGTGGCGTAAAGCACGTTCATGCCGCGGTTTGGCACAACGGTCATTTTCATTGCGCCGGTATCGATTTCGATCAGGCTTACCCCTTCCTGACGACCGCCATGCAACGTCTTGAGAGTGACTGAAAAAGGCTTGTCCGTTTTGACGCCAAGCTGCTCGCTGGTGATGCGCCAGTTTTCAGCAGGCTTGTTCGAGTCGATCAGCGTGTAATCCCAGGCAAACGCTGGAGAGGCAGCTGCCAGCAATCCGAAGCTGGCAAGCAGAGCAGATGCGTTCATGTCCGATTTCCTTTTTGTTTGTTGTTATACCTCGCTGCCCTTTGGCTGAAACGATTTAGCAGCGTGAGAAAAGTGTAGAACAACCCTGCACGTTTGCATGTGTCGGATTTCGGATTTACAAGGTTGGAGACAGGAAACGAGAGGTAGGTCAAGGTGCCTGCCCGGCACCTTGACTTGAGGGTTATTACTCTTCGAGGCGCTCGACCTTGCCGACGACGAGCCCGTAACTCAGCGCGCCGACCAATGCCGTGATGCCGATATAGGTGATAGCCGGGGCAAAGTTGTTGCCATCCACCAGTAGGCCAACCACGATCGGCACACTGATGGATGCCAGGTTGCCGATGAAGTTGAACATGCCTCCCGTCAACCCCAGCAGGCGTGCAGGTGCCAGGGCCGACACCATTGACCAAGTGATCGACGCCAGACCGTTACCAAAGAAGGCGATTGCCATACAGGCAATGATCAGCGCTGGCGTGTCAACAAAGTTCGCGCCGATGATGCAGGTGGAAATCAAGAGGCCGCTGATGATGGGCAGCTTGCGTGCCATGCCCAGCGAAACGCCACGGCGCACCAGCCAGTCGGATAGCAGACCCGAGCAGATCACGCCTAGAAACGCCGCCAGGAACGGCACCGAAGCCAGAAAGCCCGCCTTGATGAAATCCATGCCGCGGTATTTGACGAGGTAGGTCGGGAACCAGGTCAGGAAGAACCACAGCGTAGAGTTCAGGCAGAACTGACCAATGTAGATGCCCCACAGCTTGCGCTTGTTGAGCACGGCCCACAGATCCGTCCAGCGAAACGCCGCGCGGGACTGATTCTTTTTCTCCAGATCTACAAGGCCGCCGCCCTGCTCGATCAGCGCCACTTCGGCAGCATTGGCACCTTTGAAGTCTTTTGGCTCACGGTAGATCAGATACCAGATCGCCGCCCAGACGATACCGATCCCGCCTGTTACCACAAAGACCATGTGCCAGCCGAACGTCTGTTGCAGGTAGATGAGTACTGGGGTCAGGAACGCCAGCCCGACGAACTGTCCGGACGTATAAAACCCGATGGCGGTGGCGCGCTCCCCCTCCGGGAACCACGTCGTTACCACCCGGTTGTTGATGGGATACGCCGGCGCTTCCAGCGCACCGACTGCAAGACGCAGGATTACCAGGCCGATAAAACTGCCAACAAAGCCTAGGCCGATAGTTGCCAGGGACCAGAGCGCGATGGCAATCGGGTACAGCACCCGCGGGGATACCTTGTCTACCAGCCAGCCGCCCGGGATCTGCATGGCGGCATAGGTCCAGCCGAACGCCGACAAGATCAGCCCCATGTGCACGGGATCGATGTTCAAGTCCTGAGCCAGGTGGGGCGCGGCGATGGAAAGGTTGCTGCGGTCCAGGTAGTTGATCACTACCGTGACGAACAGCAAGACCATGATGAAGTAGCGCGAGCGTGACGCAGGCTGGGCTTGCACCTGGGCCTGGGTCTGGCTGTACGCCGTGCGGGTTGAAGAATGTTGCATCACCGTTACCCTGTCTTGGACTTGTTATACACAACGGGGATGACTCACCGGCGACAGCCGCCGGTGGTCTCCTGCAAACGTTACTGCCCGATATCGCGCAGTGGTTTGCCGCTCATGAGGTTACGTTCGATCTGCTCCAGCGTTGCACCCTTGGTTTCCGGAACCAGCCAGAACACCAACAGGATGAAGAAGGCGTTCAGTGCGCCATACAGCCAGAAGGTTGCAGCGTTGCCGATGACGTTAAGCAGTGTCAGGAAGGTAGCGCCGACGATCATGTTGGCGATCCAGTTGGTGAACGTGGAGCAGCCGATACCGAAATCGCGGCCCTTGAGTGGCTGCACTTCGGAGCACAGTGTCCAGATCAGCGGACCGGCCGACATGGCAAAGCCCACGATAAAGATCAGCAGCATGGCAACGGTGAAGATCTGCTGGCCGTGACTCAGCGTACCCATGTTCATCATGGTGCCCACGATGCCCATACCGACCGCCATGACGATGAAACCGGTATAGAGAATCGGCTTGCGGCCCCAACGGTCCACCAGGAAGATAGCAATGAAAGTTGCCAGTACGTTGGTCAGGCCCACCGCAGCGGTAAACCACATCTGCGCATGCGTGTCGTAACCCATGCCTTCGAAAATACGCGGTGCGTAGTACATCACCACGTTCATGCCGGTGAACTGCTGGACGATCTGCAGGAGTACGCCCAAACCAACGGAGCGGCGGAAGTTGGCGTTCTCCTTGAACAGCTGCCAGCCACGCTGCGGGATGCGCAGCTGCTCTTCGATATCACGCACTTCCTGCTGGATCACCTCTTCATTGCCGCGCAGCTTGTGCAGGACGTCCAGTGCCTCTTTCTTGCGGCCCTTCATGATCAGCCAGCGCGGGCTATCGGGCAGTGCCAGAACACCCAGCAGGAACAGCACACCGGGGATAGCGATGATACCCAGCATCCAGCGCCAGGCACCGCTGTAGCTGAAGGCAGTATCCGACAGGAACGCAGCCAGGATACCGACCGTGATCATCAGTTGATACAACGAGATCATTGAGCCACGGATCTGCTCAGGCGCCACTTCAGCCAGATACAGCGGAGCAGTAAAGGAGGCGATGCCGATGGCCAGGCCCAGAATGAAGCGGCCGACGATCAGTGAGTTCGGCGACCAGGCGAAACCGCACAGTACCGACCCCAACACGAACAGAATGGCACCCAGAATCAGCGAACGCTTGCGACCCAGGGCAGCGGACATCCAGCCGGCACCAAGTGCACCAAGGGCAGCGCCAAGCATCATGCTGCTGACGATCCACTCGATCACGCGGTCGGAAACTTGAAATTCTTGCTGAATGAATTGCGTGGCGCCGGAAATCACGCCGATGTCCAGGCCGAACATCAGCCCGGCCAAAGCCGCCAGAATGCAGGTGAACACCGCGGTTCCCTTGGTCTTCTCGGCGGTATGAGTACTACTCGTCATAAACTGGACTCCTGCCTTTTTGGGCGTTGTTTTTGTAATGCCGGTCCCTCAGCAAATGCAGGCATGTGAATTTGCTATCAACCTGGCTTTCCAGTGACTCGTCAGGCTCTGCTCAGGTTCGTTACAAGATGTGAAAAATGCCGAGCCAGACGCATTTCTTGCGTCCGGCTCGTCTTCACGACCTGAAGGCCAGGGCTTACCACTCGGCGAAGCTGCCGTCCTTGTGGCGCCAGATCGGATTACGCCAGCGGTGGCCAATGGCGGCACGCTCGATCACGTACTCTTCATTGACTTCGATACCCAGCCCCGGGCCTTGCGGGATCTTCACGTGGCCATCGCCATAATCGAAGACTTCCGGGTTCTTGATGTAGTCGAGCAGGTCATTGCCCTGGTTATAGTGAATGCCCAGGCTCTGCTCCTGGATAAAGGCGTTGTAGCAGTTGGCGTCCAGTTGCAGGTTGACCGCCAGGGCAATCGGGCCGAGCGGGCAATGCAGCGCGATGGCAACATCGTAGGCCTCGGCCATGTTGGCGATCTTCCGCGTTTCGGTGATGCCACCGGCATGGGACGGGTCAGGCTGAAGGATATCCACATAGCCGTCCTGCAGGATGCGTTTGAAGTCCCAACGGGAATACAACCGCTCACCCAGCGCAATGGGCGTATTGCTCATCAGAGCGATTTCCTTGAGCGCCTCATAGTTCTCGCTGAGCACCGGCTCCTCGATAAACATCAGACGGTAGGGCTCAAGCTCCTTGATCAGGACCTTGGCCATCGGCTTGTGAACACGACCGTGGAAATCGACACCAATGCCAAAATGCGGGCCACAGGCGTCGCGAATGGCCGCGACGTTGGCGATGACCTGATCGACCTTGTCGAAGGTATCGACGAACTGCATCTCTTCCGAGGCATTCATCTTGATAGCGGTAAAGCCCTTTTCCTTGCGCTCCAGGGCATGGGCCGCTGTCTCGGCTGGACGGTCGCCGCCGATCCAGGAGTAGACGCGGATGCTCTCGCGGACCTGGCCGCCCAGCAGATCGTGTACCGGTACGCCCAGCGCCTTGCCCTTGATGTCCCACAAGGCTTGGTCGATACCCGCCAGGGCGCTCATGTGGATACCGCCGCCCCGGTAGAAACCACCGCGATAGAGTACGGTCCAGTGATCCTCGATATTGCGCGGGTCCTTGCCGATCAGATAGTCGGCCAGCTCTTCCACAGCCGCCGCCACACTATGGGCGCGGCCTTCAAGGACTGGCTCGCCCCAGCCGGTGATGCCTTCATCGGTTTCAATCTTCAGAAAGCACCAGCGCGGAGGAACGATATAGGTAGTCAGTTTGGTGATTTTCATTGTTATGCCTCGATGCGTTCAGGGCCGGCGGACCGACCCAGGTCAAATCCGATGGTTACTGGCCAGTCAGCGCTTTCCAGCCATTGGCAAACGCGTGCGCGCTGCGGCTGACGTCGTCAGGAGTCATGCCCGGCTTGTAAATGGCCGACCCCAGGCCAAAGCCATTGGCGCCCGCCTTGACGTATACGTCCATGTTGTCGGGCGTAATCCCACCGACCGGCAGCAGGGCCGTTTCCTTCGGGAAGACCGCACGCCATGCCTTGACCACCGCCGGACCCAGCTGCTCAGCCGGGAACAGCTTGAGCGAGTCGGCTCCCGCCTCCAGCGCAGCAAAGCCTTCGGATGGCGTTGCCACGCCCGGTGCACTGATCAGCCCGGCCGCCTTGGTCGCGCGGATCACCGCCAGGTTGGCATTGGGCGACACAATCAGTTTGCCACCGGCAAAGGCTACGTCCGCCACCTGGCGCTCGGTCAGTACGGTTCCGGCACCGATCAGGCAGTCGTTGCCCAACTCGGCAGACAGCAGACGGATGCTTTCCAGAGGCTCAGGCGAGTTCAATGGAATCTCGATCAGACGAAAACCGGCCTCGTACAGGGCCTTGCCGACCGGCACGATCTCCGCAGGCGTAATGCCGCGCAGAATGGCAATCAGGGGCAGTTGTTTCATGCAGGCGTCAAACATGGCGGGTATCCTCCTGAGAAGGGGTGGCGGCAGTCACCAGACCGGCTGCACAGGCGATGCGCCATAAGCCGGTACGGGTGGCCTGCTCAAGCAGACGTACATCGGTAATTTCGAAAAAGGCCAGGGCGTCCTGATAGCGGCGACACAGCGCCGGATCGCCAATCAATACCAGCGGTGGGCAGACGGCTCCCTTCAGGCTGGCCACAACACTGCGCAGCTCTTCACCGATCAGCAAGCCCGAGAGGTAGTCCAAGCTGTGGCGCGCGGGCAGATCACCGGCCAGGAATAGGCTGCGGGTGGTGAACAGACGGCCAATAACGCCTTCCGCCCCACTCTCACGGGCATTGGTGAGGCCTCGCATAAAGGCGTCGTTGGACGGCTCGCTGCTCTCCTCCCGCGCAGGACGACCCAGAATCGAATGCTCACGCAGGACGGCAAACAGCTCGCCGGTCATATAGGTGGAAAAGTGATCGAGCCGGCTGCCGCGGATCGTTGCCCACTTGCTGTGCGTGCCGGGCAACACCAGCAAGGCATGATCTGCCAGGGCGGGCTCCAGTTCGAGCGCGCCAAAGATCTGGGTCTCCTCGCCTCTCAATACGTTTGGCAGTGCGCCACGCTGCATCACGCCGGGGATCAGGCTCAGCTCACCGCAACCGCTGTCGAACGTCAGCAGGCCTTTTGCCAAGCTATCCACATCGGCCGGGCAGTCCACATAAGGAACCTCACGCCAGCCCTGTCGGCTGCCGATCATGCCGGCGGCAATGGCGGGTACGGATGGCCATTGTGCGCGCCAGTCACCGACCAGCTCACGAAAGGCCTTGGCGAAATCACCTTCAGGCGTATGCAGAATGCCCCAGGGCTGCGAGCGGGTATCCACTATCTGGCCGTTATCTCCCAGCAGATACGCGCGTAGTGATGAGGTGCCCCAATCGAGGCCGATCAGACGTGGCGTTGCCGTTTCATTCATGACTGACTCCACCCGAGGTTGTCCATCCAAGGTCAAAGGAAATGGCCCGTGCGCAAGCGATGACATCCGGGCAAAGATCCCGCAGGCGTGCTTCAGGCATATAGGGAATCGCGCTGGCGACACTCAAGGCCGCCACGATGGCGCCGCTGGCATCGCGGATAGGCGCGGCCACGCAGCGAATACCCAACTCGTTTTCTTCCAGATCAAAAGTGTAGCCACCTGCGGCATAGGCCTGCTGCTGGGCCAGATAGTCCGGCCAGGGCGTAAAGTCCTCGCGCAGGCCCGGTTGCCCGGCGCGCCGCCTGAGGCCTTCCTCGTAGAGCAGGTGCCATTCGGATTCGGGCAGATCAAGCATGAGGGCCTTGCCTACCCCGGTCAGGGCCAACGGCATGCGCAGCCCGACGCGCGAGCGCATTTCAAGGCCGCGAGCTCCGGGAAGCTTGTCCAGGTAGAGCACGTCGCCGCCCTCCCGCACGCCCAGATGAACGGTGTCCTGGGTCAACGCCGCGAGCCGCTGCAGGTGGGGCCGCGCCAGGTTGGTCAGCGGCAGCTGGTCACGGGCCTTGAAGCCCAGCTCGATAAGCTTAGCTCCCAGTTGATACTGACCGGCAACGCTACGCAGATAGCCAGCCTGTACCAGTGCATTGACCAACCGATGGGTGGTGCTGCGCGTACAGCCGATCACCTCGCCGATGGCAGCCAGCGTACGGGCGCCCTGAGCGATGGCATCGATAACGGCCAGGCCTCGAAACAGTGCCTGAGCGCCAGCAGGCGCGTTGTTGTTTTGATCAGACATGGCGCTCACTCTATTCCTTTAAAACTGCAATCTCAACATGTGAATACATATCCCATATTATGGGATAAAGAAGTGTTCGACGACTTGTCACATGACTGCAACAATTTGGTTATCTAATGCGCGAGCATCGTGCAGAACAGTGAGGAGAACCATGGCGGGCAAGTCGATTCTTATCGTCGATGACGAGGCGCCCATTCGCGAGATGATCGCGGTTGCGCTCGAAATGGCGGGTTATGAATGCCTGGAAGCAGATAATGCGCAGCAGGCTCATGCCCTAATCGTCGACCGCAAGCCCGATCTGGTCCTGCTCGACTGGATGCTACCAGGCACATCCGGCCTTGAGCTGGCGCGCCGCCTGAAGCGTGACGAGCTGACGGATGCGATCCCGATCATCATGCTCACCGCCAAGGACGACGAGGACAATAAGGTCCAGGGTCTGGAAGTAGGAGCCGATGACTACATCACCAAGCCCTTCTCGCCTCGCGAGCTGGTCGCCCGGTTGAAAGCGGTACTGCGCCGTACAGGCACATACGACAGCGAAACGCCGATTGAAGTGAATGGCCTGATTCTCGATCCCATCAGCCACCGCGTGACCATTGATGGCTCACCGGCTGAAATGGGACCGACCGAATACCGTCTGCTGCAGTTCTTCATGACGCACCAGGAACGTGCCTACACCCGTGGTCAGCTGCTGGATCAAGTATGGGGCGGCAACGTCTATGTCGAGGAGCGTACGGTAGACGTGCACATTCGCCGTCTGCGTAAGGCCTTGGGTGAAACCTACGAAAATCTTGTGCAGACCGTACGCGGAACGGGCTATCGTTTCTCGACCAAACTTTAAAAACGGGATGTGCTGCCTTGAACATGGATTGGCGTTCACTGCTGGCCCGCCATATCTGTCTGCTCCTGGCTATTTGCCTTCCCCTGGGCTGGCTGACAGACGCTTATGGCGCCATGCTGGCTGCCGGCCTGTTCATCTATCTGATATGGATGTCCTACCACATCGTCCGTCTTCAGAAGTGGCTGGCCACGGCCGAAGAAGGGGTGGAACCCCCGGAGGCCAATGGCTTCTGGGGCGAGATCTTTGACAGTCTCTATTATGCCCAGCGCCGCGAACGTGAAAAGCGCCACGCCTTGGAAGCTGTGATCGAACGTGCCCAGGCCTCTACTGCGGCGCTGCGGGATGCCATTATCCTCATCGACCGCAACGGCAACCTGGAATGGTGGAACCGTGCCGCCGAACAGCTCCTGGGGCTGCGTCAGCCGCAGGATTATGGTCAGCCCATCGCCAACCTGGTCCGCCATCCCAAATTTTATGAATACTTCAACAAGGGTGACTATCAAGAGCCGCTGGAACTGGCCTCGCCCGTGAATGCCAATCAGCACCTTCACATTCTGATTACGCGCTTCGGTGAAGGTGATCGTCTCCTGCTCGTCCGGGACGTGAGCCGCCTTCATCAACTGGAACAGATGCGTAAGGATTTCGTTGCGAACGTCTCCCACGAGCTGCGTACGCCTTTGACCGTGATCGCTGGCTATCTGGAGACCTTGGTCGATAACGCCGCCGAAGATACCAATCCGCGCTGGCTGCGGGCCCTTGGCCAGATGCAGCAACAGGCCAGCCGCATGCAGCACCTGATTGATGACCTGCTGCTATTGGCCAAACTGGAAGCGACCGACTACCCTGCCGAAAACAAACCCGTCGCCGTAACACCACTTCTGCAAATCATCCAGCAGGATGCACGTGCGCTCTCAGGCCAGCGCGGCCACAAGATCACCCTGGATGCCGACGCGAGTCTGGCCCTGAAAGGCAGCGAAGCCGAGCTGCGCAGTGCCTTTTCGAATCTCGTTTTCAACGCTGTGAAGTACACGCCGGACGGTGGTCAGATCAGGATTCGCTGGTGGCAGGACGCCCATGGTGCCCAGATGTCGGTTTCCGATAGCGGGCCGGGCATCGAAGCGCGTCACCTACCCCGTCTGACAGAGCGCTTTTATCGGGTGGATGCCAGCAGAGCCTCCAGCACCGGCGGTACGGGCCTGGGGCTGGCCATCGTGAAACATGTCCTGATCCGCCATCATGGACACCTTGAAATCGAGAGCACTCCCGGCAAGGGCAGTGTTTTCACCTGTGTTTTCGAATCCTCCCAGACGGCCTCCATGACGGCCTCTGCAATAGCCGTACACCAACACTGATGAGCGAGACTTGAAAGTCGCTCGTCAGACCCCCATGCTAGGGCCAACTTTTATCACTTTGAACCCCTAATGGACCCTTCCCCTAGTTTCGATACCTCAGTACTTTTCGCTGACTTCGGTCTTGTTCTTTTTGCGCTGCTGCTGGTGCTGCTCAACGGCTTTTTCGTAGCCGCCGAGTTCGCCATGGTCAAGCTGCGCGCCACACGTGTAGAAGGTCTGGCTGAAAGCCATGGCTGGCGCGGCCGTATCCTGCGTACCGTGCATAGCCAGCTCGATGCCTATCTGTCCGCCTGCCAGTTGGGTATTACCCTGGCCTCCCTGGGTCTGGGCTGGGTGGGCGAGCCTGCCTTTGCCGAGCTGCTGGAGCCTCTGCTCCGCATGGCTGGAGTAGATACGCCCGAGCTTGTACATGGCATCGCGTTCTTTACAGCCTTCTTTATCATCTCCTATCTACACATCGTGGTCGGCGAGCTGGCGCCCAAGTCCTGGGCTATCCGCAAGCCGGATCTGCTATCGCTATGGACAGCCGTCCCGCTATACCTGTTCTACTGGCTGATGTATCCCGCCATCTGGCTGCTCAACGCCAGCGCAAACGCCATTCTGCGTATCGCCGGCCAGGGCTCGTCCAATGGCGATCACGAGCACCATTACAGCCGTGATGAGCTCAAGCTGATCCTGCACTCCAGCCGCGCGCTGGATCCTACTGACCAAGGCATGCGTGTGCTGGCGTCGGCGGTCGAGCTGGAAGAGCTGGAAGTAGTGGACTGGGCGAACTCACGTGAGGACCTCATCTACCTGGACCACACGGCCTCGCTGGAAGAGATCCTGACCATCATCCGTCGTCACAAGTACAGCCGCTACCCGGTTTACAACGAGGAAGAGAACGTATTCATCGGTGTCTTGCATATCAAGGACCTGTTGCTGGCAATCGCCGGACTGGATTCCCAGGCCGAGTCGTTCGAGTTGGACGAGTTGATCCACCCGCTTGAGCGTGTCTCCAAGCACATGCCGCTCAGCCGCCTGCTCGAGCAATTCCGCCAGGGCGGCGCGCATTTCGTGCTGGTCGAAGAGGCTGACCACAAGGTCGTAGGCTTCCTCACTATGGAAGACGTCCTGGAAGTGCTGGTCGGCGATATTCAGGACGAGCACCGCAAGGCCGAGCGTGGCGTGTTGGCCTATCAGCCCGGCAAGCTGCTCGTACGTGGCGATACCCCGCTGTTCAAGATCGAGCGCCTGTTGCACATCGACCTGGATCATGTCGAAGCGGACACCATGGCCGGTCTCGTCTATGACAGCTTGAAGCGCGTACCCGAAGAGGACGAGGTTCTGGAAGCCGAAGGCCTGCGCATCATCATCAAGAAGATGAAAGGTCCGAAGATCATTCTGGCCAAAGTCATCAAGCTGGGCGGCGAAGAAGATGCCCTACGGCATCATTGATCGATGCCTATAAAAAAAGGCCGGCATTGATGCCGGCCTTTTTCTTTTCATGCACGCTTAGACTTCGCCAAAGTAGGCGCGGTTGCGGCCTTCCTGTTTAGCATGGCTCAACGCCTTGAGCGCCGTGTTGATCAGACTCTTGTCACTGTCGTCCAGGGTCGGCACGATACTGGCGATGCCGGCGCTAACGCTGAAGCTGACGGTTGCACTGCCGTACTCCAGGCGCAGCATACTTGTTTCGGCGCAGATCCGATTGGCCAGCGCCACTGCATCAGCCTCGCCAGCGGCCGGCAGGACAAGCACGAACGTGTCATCCCGGAAGCGGGCGGCCATGTCGCCTGCGCGCTTAGTGTAGTTCTTCAGCAGACCGGCCAGCGCCCGCAGGCATTCATCGCCGAGCGGGCTGCCAAAGGCATCGTTGATTTCCTTGAAATGGTCAATGTCGATCACGACCAGCGACACAACCACCTGATTGCGCTTGGCGCGGTTGACCTCTTCGGTGAAGTGGCGATCGAAGCATGGACGGCTCAAGGCTCCGGTCAGGGTATCGATCGTACTCAGACGAATGACCTCGTCATTGGCTGCTCGTAATGCCTCATTGGCCCGCTCGAGCACATCCACCTGCGCCTCGATATGCTGTTGCAGCTCCTCATTACGCTTGTGCTGCCGCTCCAGTGTCTGCTGCTGAGCCTGCAAAGCCTGCTTATGCCGCTGCACCTGCTGATTGCTGGCCAAAAGGGCTTCCTTCTGTATGTTCAAACGCTCGGCGCCCTCATGGTCATGGCGGATATCCAGCGCAACGGACAGCAGCATGAACTCGAAGGCAAAGCCGATGATTTGCACATCCAGGATAAACGGTGACAGCGTGATCCAGTCCAGGATGGCCATGAGCATCAGTATCGTGCTCACCGCCAGTACGGACCAGGCAATGGCCAGGTACTTGGCCGACGGATTGCCCTTTCGCCACAACGACAGGGTCATGGCAATCCCCAGCAGGCAACTCACAAGACCTGCCGGCTCGATCATCAGGAAGCGGACCAGCATCGGCTCGATAGCAATCAATGCTGCTGCCAAGGCCCAATAACCGATCAACCCCAGGACGACCAGCCGCCATCCCCGGTAGCGATCCACATTGAGGAAGCGCCGGGCAAACACGATGGCCGTAAGAAAGCTCAAGCAGCCAAAGCCTACATAAGTTCGGATGGAAAACGCAGGCCACTCCGGCCACAGATAGCGCTGACCGATGCCGGTCAGGCTGAGTTCATAGCCCAGGATGCTGACCAGGTAGAGGCAATACCATAAATGATTGGGGTCGCGCTGCCGCCAGTACCGGCTACCGTTATAAACCAGCAGGGCCAGCATGAAGCCAAAGAAGAGCGTCAGCAGGGCGAGCGAAGTCTTCTCCTGCGCCTGGTAATGCTCCGGTGTCATCAGCCACATCGGAACCAGCATCGGCTCATAGGAGCGCAGGCGCAGGTAGACGAACGCCTTGTCACCTGCCGAAAGGGTTAGAGGAAAGACAAACGCCCGCTCCTTGAGGGAGCGTATGCTCATGGGCAAGCTATCCCCAGCGGTTTCGACCGGCCCCCATGACTCGCTGGACTGGGAGCGAACCCGCACATCGACCTGATTGAGAATGGGTGGCTGAATCACCAGGTAGCGCTGCTGAGCTCGATCGGTGGGGTTATGCACTTCGAAGCGTAGCCAGGCGCCGATCTGTTGCCGACCCAGATTGACCGTCTCATCCCCCAGTGACTGCCAGCGATCCTCAAGCCCTGCCGCCGCTGCCTGCTCAAAGGTCAGGGTAGCGGAAGCCTGCAGGTAGCTCACCGAGTGTAACGAGACCTTCTCCTGCGCGTCGTTCAGGATCACCGCCCGGGGCAATGGATCGAACAAGGTCTCAGCCTGCAGCGACGCGCTGAAGAACACGATCCAGAACAGCATTACCCCATACAGACGCATCAGTCATTCCTCGACCAGACCTGAGAATGCTCGGTTCATACGTTAAGAAAGCAAGGCTTTCTATGCAGCATTCCATCACTGCAAACAACCGAAAGCTTGCAATTACTGGGCGTTCCCAACAACCCGCCGCTCTCTAATGAGACAAGTATGGCGAGTCAGAACGACGCTAGAAAGAAATTTGAGAGGTAAACCGCAAAACAATCAAGCGTTACGGCCCACCCACAGCAAAATTAGGCAGGCTGTCGACCGGCTGGGCAAACCGGAATGGAATCGACTCCAACGCCAGTCCTGTGTTGCGCTGTACCACAAAATGCAGGTGCGGACCGGTGCTGTGACCCGTGTTGCCGGACAGCGCCAGCGGCGTACCGGTCACTACACGCTGCCCCTCCCGCACCTTGACTGAGCCCTGCATCAGGTGCAGGTACACACTCATGGTGCCGTCATCGTGCAGGACACGCACGAAATTGCCCGAAGGGTTGGCGCTACGGCCCTGCTGCTGACTATTTTCAACCTTGACCACTGTACCCGGACGCGAAGCAATGATAGGCGTACCTTCCGGCATCGCAATATCGATGGCGTAACGTCCTCTGGGCGTGTTGTGGCTAAATGCACCGTTTGCCCCCTGACTGATCCGGAACGGCCCTCCCACCCATGGCAGCGGATAGGCATAATCTCGCGCGCCCTGCCCTGGGTCGCCCATCGCATAGTTGAAGGTCGGCTTGTAATGAATCGCCACACCCTGCACCTCTTTTTTCAAGCGCATCAGGGTGGTGGTGCTGTTGGGTGGTAGAACGCGGCGGACCGAAGCCGACTCGTTGATACCAGCCACGTTCTTGAGCTGATCCAGACGAAGCTCGACCTGAACCGGCACCAGCAGGTCGTTACGAGCCTCGAAAACAGTCTCGTTGCCCAGTTTTTTCGTATTCAGCCGAACCTGACGCTCGATACGCTCGTTGGTATCGTCCTCAAAGACAAGTACCTTGGCGCCCTTGGTAACCTTGTCCGTATAGGTCACCACACCGTTGGCATCCGTGTATTTGTAGATGGGCGAAGCCCACGTCGCTGCCGCCAGCGTGAACGAGCCACATAGCAAAAAGAGACGTTTCAACATGCAGGTGCAGAACCAAGCGCTTTTCAGGCGGCGCAAGCCTATCAGTGGAACACGCTCCCGACGAGGCTTCACTCGTCGGGATGTGATGATCGGCATCGGCATGATGGAAGCTTACGCGCCGGGAACGTAGTGCTTTTGCGCCGTACCGCGGGCGATCAGGCGGGACAGGTATTCCAGCTTGGCCGGGTCCTTATCCACAAAGCGGAAGAACAGCTGCAACCATTCGCTGGAAGGCTTGGGCTCTAGGGCTGCAACGGAGTGCAGATAGCCGTTGAGGCGGGCAATCTCCTGCACCTCCTCACCCTGCTCCAGATCCAGTACAGCGTTATCCAGCACCTGAGGCAGGATATCGCCCCGCTTAACGATCAGAACGGCTTCCTTGAGGCTCAGGGCCTTGATTACACAAGCCATGCCAGCATTGGCCAAGCGCAGCTGACCTTGACCGAAATTAACTTTTCCGCCACCAGAAGAGCGCGCCGCGGCTTGGCCCGGCTGGCTATTGGTCAATGCACTCAACGAATCGTTGGCAAAAGCTGATGCTGCACGCTGGGGGCCACGAGCCACGAGCGCTTCCAGCTTGCCGACGCGACTCAAAGCCTTTTTGACCTTAGTGATCAGTTGCTCATTGGTGAACGGCTTGCCGATAAAGTCGGAAACACCCGCCTGAATGGCCTGCATGACGTTGTCCTTGTCGCCACGGCTAGTCACCATGATGAAAGGCGTTTTCTGATGAGCCGGCTCGCTTCTGCACCATGTCAGCAGCTCAAGACCCGACATTTCCGGCATCTCCCAATCGCACAGGATCAGATCGAAAGACTGCTTGCTCAACATTGTCTGAGCCTTGCGTCCGTCCGCTGCATCCTCCATTTCGATACCCGGAAGTTGGCTACGTAGCCCTTTCTTGATCAAGTCGCGGATAAATGGTGCGTCATCCACAATCAGTACAGATACCTTACCCATCGATTACTCCATGAAGCCCCGAACGCAGCTTCATGGATCGCTGAACGCCACGTCGGGAAAGCAAGCTTACTCGCAGCCCAAAAGCGTAGCTGAGAACATGGCCGCCTTCCTGTCGGGGGCCATGGCATCAGTCACGCGGTTTGTTGACTTCCTCTGCCATCCGGGTCAGTCCCAGGTGGCGTACATCCGTTCCACGGACCAGGTAGATCACCAGCTCCGCAATATTGCGGGCGTGATCGCCAATGCGCTCCAGCGAACGCAGCGCCCAAATGACGCTGAGTACGCGAGAAATTGCCCGCGGGTCTTCCATCATGTAGGTCGCCAGTTCGCGGATCGCCGTCTTGTATTCACGGTCGACGATCTTGTCGTGCTGGGCGACGGAGAGGGCCAGCTCAGCATCGAAGCGCGCGAACGCATCCAGTGCCTCCTGAACCATCTTGCGTACCTGTTCGCCAATATGGCGCACTTCCACGTAGCCACGCGGGGCTTCACCGTCTTCACAGAGTTCGATGGCACGACGTGCAATCTTCGAGGACTCATCGCCGATCCGCTCAAGGTCGATCACCGACTTGGAAATGCTGATGATCAGACGCAGGTCCGACGCTGCCGGCTGCCGACGCGCCAGGATGCGCAGGCATTCTTCGTCGATGTTGCGCTCCATCATGTCGATCTGATCATCGATTTCCCGCACCTGCTGCGCCAGACCGGAGTCGGCGTTGATCAGGGCACTTACGGCATCACTGACCTGCTTCTCGACCAACCCACCCATCGCCAGCAGATGGCTACGGACTTCTTCGAGTTCGGTGTTGAACTGCTGCGATATGTGGTGGTTGAGGCTTTCTTTGCTGATCATGGCGTTGTCGTCCTGTAAAGAATGGAGCCAACCCCCTCGGGCGGCGCTCCCTGGAACAGACCGCATCAACTACGTGGCACTGCTTCCTATAAAGCTGTGATTGCCACTGTATCGTCAGACTGCCCGGTTTATTTAGATTCCTTTCTGAAAAGATGCTGAGCGGTAACACCACCTGAAGCCATGCGCAGCGCCCGATTGGGTTATCGGCAAAAACGCGCTTGGGTATAGCGGCAGTGATTGACTTCCTGGTCAGCAACACCTTTCAGTGGGAAACCCGATAGTTAAATAGACATAAGGTAGGCTATAGAGTGTGACGGTTTCATTACCCGTAACGCCCTGTAATGTAATCTTCGGTCTGTTTCTTGGTCGGGTTGGTGAACACGGTGTCGGTATCGCCATACTCGATTAGCTTGCCCATATACATGAAAGCCGTGTAATCGGATACACGAGCGGCCTGCTGCATGTTGTGCGTCACGATGACAATGGTGTATCGCGTCTTCAGCTCATAGATCAGCTCCTCGATCTTGAGCGAGGAGATCGGATCCAGGGCGGAGCTGGGTTCGTCGAGTAGCAGCACTTCCGGCTGCACAGCGATGGTTCGGGCAATCACCAGACGCTGCTGCTGCCCGCCGGAGAGGCCCAGTGCCGACTCATGCAGGCGATCCTTGACCTCCTCCCAGAGTGCAGCCCCCTTGAGCGCCCACTCCACGGCCTCGTCAAGCATGCGCTTTTTCTTGATGCCCTGAATGCGCAGGCCATAAACCACATTTTCATAGATGCTTTTGGGAAACGGGTTGGGCTTCTGGAATACCATGCCGACCCGGCGCCGCAGCTCGGCCACGTCGGTCCCCTTGGCAAAGATATTCTGTCCGTCCAGGCGAATCTCGCCATTGATCCGGCAGCCATCGACCAGATCGTTCATCCGGTTGAAACAACGCAGCAGCGTGGACTTGCCGCAGCCCGAAGGCCCGATAAAAGATGTGACACGCTGTTTGGGAATGTTCAGGTTGATGTCGAACAGCGCCTGCTTCTGTCCATAGAACAGGTTCAGACCGGGTACTTCCAGGGCCACGGGCTCGGCCGCCGGGTCAAGCCCTTGCCGCTCACGCCTACCAACATTGAGCCCAAACCTCGGCCGTTGCATTTCACGCATGGATGACTCCATTGGGCCTCTCGGCCGCGTTGGGGCGCCACGGTATGCCGAGCGCCCGGATTCGTTTAGTTGTCCATCGCCCGATACTTCTCCCGCAGGCGATTACGGATCGCCACCGCCGAGAGATTGAGCGCAGCAATCACCAGGACCAACAGCAACGCCGTGGCATAAACCAGCGGCCGGGCCGCTTCGACGTTCGGGCTCTGAAAGCCGACATCGAAGATATGAAAGCCCAGGTGCATGATCTTTTGATCCAGATGCAGATAGGGGTAATTCAGATTCACGGACAGTGTTGGCGCAAGCTTTACCACGCCCACCAGCATCAGCGGCGCCACTTCGCCCGCTGCGCGCGCAATCGCCAGGATCAGCCCTGTCATCATGGCCGGGCTGGCCATCGGCAGCACGACGCGCCACAGGGTTTCAGCCTGAGTCGCACCCAGCGCCAACGACCCTTCGCGTACGCTTCTTGGAATTCGGGCCAGTCCTTCCTCGGTCGCTACGATCACCACCGGTACAGCCAGAATAGCCAGGGTCAGGGAGGCCCACAGCAGGCCGGGTGTCCCAAAGGTCGGAGCCGGCAGCGACGCGCGAAAGAACAGTTGATCAATCGAACCGCCCAGCACGTAGACAAAAAAACCCAACCCAAATACGCCATAGACGATGGCTGGAACACCGGCGAGGTTGTTGACGGCAATACGGATCAGGCGCGTCATCAGTCCCTGCTTGGCATATTCGCGTAGATACACAGCAGCAATCACCCCAAAGGGCGTCACGATCACAGCCATGATCAAGGTCATCATCACCGTTCCGAAAATAGCTGGGAACACCCCGCCTTCGGTATTGGCCTCGCGTGGATCGGAAGACAGAAACTCCCATAATTTGGCGAAATAGAAGCCCAGCTTCTGAAGGCTGCTCATGGCGTTGGGCTGGTAGGCGTGGACGACGTTACCCAGGCGAATCTCGGTTTCCTGCCCGGAGGCATCCCGCACCGTGAGGCTGTCGCGTTCGAACTCCTGGCGCAATGCGTTCAGCTGTGTCTCGAGGTCATGGTAGCGGGCATCCAGCTCGCTGCGCTCGGCAGCCAGATCCGCCTGGGCAGCCGCGTCAAGCCGATCGTCCAGCTCAAGGCTACGCATCTGGAGCCGGAGACGCTCGATATTGTGGTTGACACCACCAATCTCGACCTTCTCGATACGGCTGATCCGGCTGGCCAGCGAATCGATGCGCTTGAGACGTTCACGCATCGCCGGCAGAGCCGCATCCCCTTCCGCAACGACCCTGCCCGCCTCCTTGACGTTGACCAGATAACCGTAGAAGTTGCCCCATTCGCGGCGCTCCAGCGCAATAGCATCCTTAGGGGATTTCTGTTCCTGAAGCCAATCACCTACGACCCAGACGAAATCACTGCCGTACAGCTCCCGGTTGCCCAGCTTGACGAGCTCCCGGGTCATGAGGGTCGATCCTTCCGCCTCGACAGGCAGTCCGGCGCTCTTGAGTCGCTCCCGAGGTACCTCTTCGGTTTGGACAACCTCACCCATGATCATGCGGGGCGTCTCGCCGGGTACGGCATAACGCGCCTCGATCACATCAGACGGCCAGAAATGGGCCAGACCGCGTACGGCGATGATGGCGATCAAACCAATGGTCATGATCACAGCAATGGCCACGGCGCCCCCGCTCAACCAGATGCCCGGCGCACCGCTTTTGAACCACTGCTTCAGGGAGTCCTGCTTCACGGAGTTCTTCACTTATCAGTTCCAGCCCCTTCCAGGGTGCTACAGCCGCCAGGGCAGCGCTTACAACGAGGCATATTTCTTACGCAGTCGATGACGGATCATTTCCGCCAGCGTGTTCATCACGAAGGTGAAGGAAAGCAGCACCAGTGCCGCCAGGAACAATACGCGGTAATGCGTGCCGCCAACCTCCGACTCCGGCATTTCCACCGCCACGTTGGCCGCCAGGGTCCGCATACCTTCGAAGATATTGGCATCCATGATGGGGGTGTTACCGGTAGCCATCAGTACGATCATGGTCTCGCCCACGGCACGCCCCAGACCGATCATCAAGGCTGAGAAAATGCCTGGGCTGGCCGTCAGGATCACGACCCGGGTCAGGGTCTGCCACGGCGTTGCGCCCAGCGCCAGCGAACCGTAAGTCAAGCTGCGCGGCACGCTGAAAATGGCGTCTTCGGCAATGGAAAAGATATTCGGGATGATGGCAAACCCCATCGCCAGGCCTACGATCAAGGCGTTGCGCTGGTCATAGGTAATGTGGTGCTCATGCAGCCACAAACGCATATCACCATTGAACCACCAGGTTTCCAGATGAGGGCTCATGCTCAGCGCAAACCAGCCTGTAAGCAGCACCACAGGAATAAGCAGCAGGCTTTCCCAGCCGTCGGGCAGGCGAAAGCGAATGGATTCAGGCAGACGCGACCACACAAGCCCTGCCAGGACAATGCCGATCGGTACCAGCAGGATCAGGCTGAAAATTCCCGGCAGATGGCCCTCTACATAAGGAGCCAGGAACAGACCGGCGAAAAAGCCCAGAATTACGGTAGGCAGCGCTTCCATCAGTTCAATGACCGGCTTGACCTTGCGGCGCATGCGCGGCGCCATGAAATACGCGGTGTAGACCGCGGCAGCAATAGCCAGCGGGGCCGCCAGCAGCATGGCGTAGAACGCGGCCTTGAGCGTACCAAAGGTCAGTGGTGCCAAGCTCAGCTTGGGCTCGAAGTCATTGCTTGCCGAGGTGGATTGCCAGACATAGGACGGCTTTTCGTAGTTTTCGTACCAGACCTTGCCCCACAGGGCTGACCAGGAAATTTCCGGGTGTGGATTGTCCAGCGCGAAATTCATGAGCTGGCTGTCACGCTCAAGCAGGACATGGTTGGCCCGCGGCGAGAGCGCCAGCCGGCCGTTGCCGTCAGCGATCTTCTCGGCCAGCACCGTACGCCCGGCGGTGCTGTGGAAAACGCCCAGGTTGCCCTTTTCATCCAGTGCGATGAATCCCTTGCGCCGCTGCTCGGCCACGATCTGCGTGATCGGCGCGTCCTTGAGATGGAAAGTGCGAATGTGCTGAAGCTGGGGTTCGCCGTCCTTGCCACGTGCCATGAACCATTGGCTGATACCTCCCTTGGCATCGCCTACGAGCAGCGAAATCCCGCCAAGCAACTGCGCCGTCACGGTAACCTGGTTATGCGCATCATCGATCAGTCTGTAATGACCATTAAGGGTGCGGTCGCGCAGATCAAAAACATCTGCTGCCGAGCGCCCATTAATCACATACAGCCATTGACCCCGAGGGTCCAGATGCAACGCCTGCACCGTTTGTGAGAGGCGAGGCAAGTCGATTCGCTGCTGCTCAAGGG
The DNA here is from genome assembly GCF_000478505.2 of Pseudomonas sp. HPB0071. Taxonomy (NCBI): domain Bacteria; kingdom Pseudomonadati; phylum Pseudomonadota; class Gammaproteobacteria; order Pseudomonadales; family Pseudomonadaceae; genus Pseudomonas; species Pseudomonas sp. HPB0071. The sequence goes on from NZ_KI517367.1 coordinate 1,841,075, forward strand.
TGGTTTCGCCCGTCAGCATGTCTTCCGTACGGGTCAGCTTGAACACCAATAGTTCGGATGCATTGGACGCGGCCAGGGTCAACTCGCCTTCGCCTGCCGTCAGGCTCAGATGCTCCAGGGCGCGCCCCTCAGGATCGACCACGACCGGTGCCGGCCCGTAGGGATAATCGACCTGAGGCACGATGACCCGCTTGTTTTCAGGATAAGTCGACTTATAGATGTGTCGGACCAGCAGTGCCCGCCCATTGGAGAGCCCTAGTGCCAGCACCGGCTTAACCAAGTCCTGGGCAACCGAAACCACCTGGGTACCCGAGGGAATTGGCAAAGCCTGCCGACTCAGCTCCGTACCATCCTTGACCCTGAAAAAGACCAGATCGCCCGCCGGGGTGACCTGCATGCCGACTTCGTTCTGTTCCTCCACGCTAAGTACAAGTGGCGCTCCGGCCTGTTGTAGCCAGGCAGGTGTCTGTACGGCCTCGGCTGTCAGCGTAGCCCCTTTGAAGAGCGGCAGGACCACATAGGCCAGGTAGAAGAAGATCAGAGTGATCGCCGCCAGCACGGCCAACCCACCGACCAGCACGTACCACCGCGTGAAACGATCCATGCTGGCTCGCCAGCGGCGCTTGCGACGCATCGCAGGCGTATCGAAATCGATGCGTGCAGGGGATCGGGTTTGGTTCATGAATAGGAAGCCTGGTCCTTCGTCGCGCAGAGCCTAAAGACGAGATATGACAATCAGATGACAGTAATAAGACACGCCAATGCCCACCCGTGCAGAACACGGGCGGGCAACTGTAAAAGAAGCCGGGCTCAGAAGCCCAGATCTTTCCTGGCTTTTTCGGCAACCTTGGCTGGAATCGGAATATAACCGTCCTTCACGACTGCCTCTTGCCCTGCCTTGGACAGCACCATCTTCAGGAACTCGCTCTCCATCGGACTTAGGGGCTTGTTGGGTGCCTTGTTCACATAGATATAAAGGAAGCGGGACAGTGGATAACTACCATTCAGGGCATTCTGCTCAGTGTCTTCCACATACTTATCCGATCCTTTTTTAGCCAACGGTACGGTTCGCACGCTGGATGTCTTGTACCCGATACCGGAATAACCGACGCCGTTGAGCGACTGGCTAATGGATTGCACGACCGAAGCGGAGCCCGGCTGCTCATTCACGTTTGGCTTGAAGTCGCCCTTGCACAGCGCTTCTTCCTTGAAATATCCGTACGTGCCGGATACCGAATTTCGGCCAAACAACTGAATAGGCCGGTTGGCCCACTCGCCCGTCATGCCCAGGTCACCCCAGGTTCTGATGTCCTGTTTGCCACCGCAAAGTAGTGTGGATGAAAAGATGGCATCCACCTGTTCGATAGTCAGCCCCTTGATGGGGTTGTCTTTGTGGACAAACAGCGCCAGCGCATCCACTGCCACCGGGACCGCAGTCGGTCGGTAGCCATATTTCTGCTCGAACGCCTGAACCTCAGAATCCTTCATCCTGCGACTCATTGGTCCCAGGTTGGAAGTACCCTCGGTCAGGGCTGGAGGGGCCGTCGAGGAACCGGCCGCCTGCACTTGAATGTTTACACTGGGATAATTGCGCTTGTAGGTCTCGGCCCACAGAGTCATAAGGTTCGCGAGAGTATCCGAACCGACACTGGACAGGTTACCCGATACCCCACTGGCCTTCTGGTAATCCGGAAGCGCCGGGTCGATGGCCGCTACAGCAGTCGTTGCGCTGAGTCCCACAGCGGCAAACGTCATGGCGGCCATCAGCCTTTTGAATCTCATACCACATTCCTTGCAAGAATGATTGGGTGGCGCCCATTAGCGATAAGTGGGCATTGAGCCACTATATGACCAAAATATGAACATATTGTGACGCCACCCAAGCCCATGGGCCGTCGCGTCCATCCTATTAGGTGCACAGTGCACCATCGTAGCGCCTGCCTGCTGCGCTCAGGCGCCTGTACAGCACAGATTCTTCCCTCAGTTTCTAGCCGATCAGGCCACTTTCAGCGTGTTGACACCCTCCGGCGCGAACCTTGCTTGCCTAGCTATCGACCTCTGGCCGTCCAAGGAGATACCCCATGGCTCATGCGCTTCCTTCGCACGCCACCTCCGTTACGCCATCGGCAGTCGCCGCCCCACTCCCCCGCGCCAAACTGATCGCTGCTGCCAGCCTGGGTAACGGGCTGGAGATGTTCGATTTTACCGTCTTCAGTTTTTTCGCCAGTCTGATCGGCCAGTTGTACTTTCCCTCGGATACACCCTACGGTTCGCTGCTCATGGCCGTTGCTGTCTTTGGCGTTGGCTTTGTGATGCGCCCCCTGGGCAGCATGGTCCTGGGTGCCTATGCCGACCGTGCCGGACGCAAGGCGGCCATGCTGCTGACCATTCTGCTCATGGGATTGGGCAGCCTGTTTATCGCCTTGACGCCTACCCATGCCCAGATCGGGATTTTCGCACCCCTGCTTCTAGTGGTGGGGCGTCTGTTACAAGGCTTCTCAGCCGGTGGCGAGATTGGGGCAGCCACCGCGTTACTATTGGAATCAGCCAGCCGGGGTCGGCGCGGCTTTTATGTCAGTTGGCAAGTCATCAGCCAGGGCGGCAGCTCCCTATTGGGCGCCATGCTGGCTGCGATCCTGCACGGCTCGCTCAGCGAAGAGGCGCTGCATAGCTGGGGTTGGCGCGTACCCTTTCTGATCGGTCTACTGATTATTCCGGTTGGCCTCTACATCCGAGCCCACGTTGATGAAACCTACCAGCCACAAAGCGCTGACAAGCCAGAAGCCGCCCCGGTCATGGCTTTTCTGCGTAGCCATACCCGAGGGTTCCTGCTGGGCCTTTTGATCATCATGTCGGCCACGCTGATGACCTACATCATCCTGTTCTACATGCCGACGTACACCACCCGGGTCTCGCACCTTTCAGCCACAACGGCCTACTGGATGGGTACCGCCAGCAGTGCTGTCCTGATGATATCCGCCCTGTTCGCAGGGCTGGCGGCCGACCGCTTCGGCCACCACAAACGTCTGGCTGCTGTCGCCCTGGTGGTTGCCATTCTGGCTATCTACCCTGCCTTTGCCTGGCTGGACTCATCCGATACACAGGGGCTGGCTCTACTGTGCCGCCTGATCGTCGTTGCCGCTCTTGGCATGAACATGACGGCCGGTCTACTGCTTATCAGCGAGTCCCTGCCCCGCCCGGTCCGGGCGACCGGTCTTGCCATGACCTATGCCATCGGCGTCACCCTGTTCGGTGGCACGGCACAGTTCATCGTGACCTGGCTGCTGCAAGTCACACAAGCTCCACTGGCACCTGCCTGGTACCTGATCAGCATGCTATGCATCGGTCTGGCCGGCCTACTGGCCTTCCAGGAGCGCCACCTCGACTGATCTCGCCATGCGCCAACAAGAGGAATCCAAATGCCTATCGATACACTTCTTCGTGACGACGCTGCCTTGAGAATCGAAGACTTTCTACCCGACATGGTCAACCTCCGGCGGGATATCCACCAGCATCCTGAGCTGGGCTATGAGGAGCGTCGCACCAGCGACCTGGTAGCCGCCTCGCTCAGCGCCTGGGGGTATGAAGTCCATCGGGGGCTGGGCGGCACCGGCGTGGTTGGCACGCTCAGGGTCGGCTCGGGCAGCAAGCGACTTGGCATCCGCGCAGACATGGACGCCCTGCCCATTGTAGAGGCCACCGGTCTGCCCTATGCCAGTGCCAATGCCGGCCGGATGCACGCCTGCGGGCATGACGGTCACACCACAACCCTGCTGACAGCGGCCCGCTATCTGGCTGAGACACGCGCTTTTGACGGCACCCTTCATTTGATTTTTCAACCGGCCGAGGAAGGACTTGGCGGCGCATTGCGGATGATCGAAGACGGCTTATTCGACCTCTTTCCCTGCGATGCCGTGTTTGGCTTCCATAACATGCCGGGTGTACCGGCCGGCCACTTCTGCTTTGTAGAAGGACCGGCCATGGCCTCCGCCGATACTGCCGACCTGCGTATTGTCGGCCAGGGTGGTCATGGCGCCGTACCGCACAAGGCCGTCGACCCTGTTGTCGCCAGTGCATCGACAATCATGGCGTTGCAAAGCATCGTGTCGCGCAATATCGATCCGCTGGAAACAGCAGTCATCAGCATAGGAAGTATTCATGGCGGCCATGCCAATAACGTCATTCCCGATGCGGTAGACATGAAGCTGACGATTCGCGCCTTCAGCAACAGCGTGCGTGATCAGCTGGAGCAGCGTATCCGCGCGGTTACCCAGGCCCAAGCGGAAAGCTTTGGCGCGACTGCCCAGCTGGATTACCGTCGCGGCTATCCGGTACTGGTCAACCATACCCAGGAAACTGCGTTTGCACGATCAGTGGCAGAAGAGTGTTTTGGCAGCCAGTCCATTGTGCCGAATTTTGCGCCTATCAGCGCCAGCGAGGATTTCGCCTATATGCTTGAGCGGTGTCCGGGGTGTTATCTGTTCATTGGCAATGGCAACAGCGCCAGCCTGCACAACCCCGCCTACGACTTCAATGACGCCCTGCTGCCCATTGGGGCACGCTACTGGGCCAAGCTTGCCGAACGCTACCTCGTCTGAGGCAGCGTTCGAGTACGCGAAGGATCAGGCCGCAACCGGTACGACACGGCGCTCCTGGCTAAGCAGCCAGGCGCCCACCAGCATGCCCAGAATGGCTAGGCCGACCACGTAATAGGCCGGCCCCAACGGATGCTGCTTGAGCATCAGCGTCACGATCATCGGCGTCAGGCCGCCAAAGATGGCATAGGCTAGGTTATAGGAGAACGACAGGCCCGAGAAACGTACCTCGGCCGGGAACGCCAGTACCATGACACGCGGCACGCTCCCGATCACCCCAACTGACAAGCCTGCCAGCGCATACAGCGGGAACAGCCATTCCGGATGCGTCTTGAGGCTGGCGTACATCGTCCAGGATATGATTCCCAGGAGCGCACCGCCGATCAAAAAGATCCGTCCGCTGCCAAAGCGGTCGGACAGCGAGCCCGATATGATGCAACCCACGGTCAGGAACACGATTGCCAGGCTATTGGCTCTGAGCGCTACCGCGGCAGAGAAGCCATATTGAGTCTGCAACAGCGTGGGCGTCATGAGAATAACGACCACGATACCGGCGGTCAGCATCCAGGTCAGCAGCATGGATACGACAACGGCTCCCCGGTGATCACGCAGGACCGCCTTGAGCGGCACTTCACTGGCCAGCGACTTGCGTAGCTGAAGCTCAGCGAAGACCGGGGTCTCATGCAGCCAACGGCGTAAATACACCGAGAATAATCCGAATACGCCACCGATCAAGAAAGGAAAACGCCACGCATAATCGTGCACTTCAACGGGCGTAAATACGGTATTGATCAGCGTCGCCATCAGCGAGCCGAGCAGGATGCCAAAGGTCAACCCGGCCGTCAGCGTACCGCAGGCATAGCCCACATGACGATTCGGGACATGCTCGGCCACGAATACCCACGCACCCGGCACCTCACCGCCAATGGCAGCCCCCTGGATGATGCGCAACAGCAATAGTAGCAGCGGTGCAGCAATGCCGATCTGGGCGTATGTTGGCATCAGGCCCATACCCAGCGTGGGCAGTGCCATCATGAAGATGCTGAGCGTAAACATCTTCTTGCGTCCTAAGAGATCGCCAAAGTGGGCCATGATCACGCCCCCCAGCGGACGTGCCAGATAGCCCGCGGCAAAGATGCCGAAGGTCTGGATCTGGCGCAGCCACTCGGGCATCTCGGCAGGAAAGAACAACTTGCTTACTACGGCGGCGAAAAACACGAAGATCACGAAGTCGTAAAATTCGAGCGCGCCACCCAAGGCGGACAGGGAAAGGGTCTTATAGTCACTGCGCCCTAACGGGCGTGATTCGGGCAAGGCGGAATGGGATTGCGGTCTCATGGCTCAAGTCTCGTTAGAATTATATGCACACGTTCGCGCTAGACCGTGGAACCTGGACAAGCAGGGTTTTCCCGCACACAGGTTCGAGCTACACCGGTGAACGTCTCCCCTAGTTAAGCAGGGAGACCGTAAATCCGCACAAGGCGGAGACGAGACATTAATACAAGAGCGAGAACCAGGGAAATGAAAAGCCGTGTGAGCACTGGGCCGTGATACGTTCGCTCCGTCATCTTGTGGACAACATTGCGAACCTGGCCCGAACCGGTTGAACGCAAACCATCACCTGTGTAGCCATGACACGGCCCGGTCGGGTCTGTCATGTGCAAACCTGCACGATATCAAATTCAAATACCGACGCCCAAGCCGTTCGGCGAATTTATTTAAACTGTCAACACCCTGTCGTACCTGACCGGCACAGTCTATATACTGCCCAGGATCAGACGACATTCGACACGCCCGGTCAGGTTGGCCATATTCTTGCTTTAAAAGGTCTCCCAGCCATCAAAATTGAAAAGGGCTCCAGGGGCGCCCCGCGCATGATTGAAGAACTCGAACAAGAAGATCCAATACCTCAAGGCGATCTGGCCATGCAGATCACCGCACTCCCACGCGAAACGAACGGGTTTGGCGATATCTATGGCGGCTGGCTCGTCGCCCAGATGGACCTGGCCGGCACGTCCATGGCCAGTCGAATCGCTCAGGGTCGCGTCGCCACGGTTGCCATCGACCGCATGGCATTTCTCGTCCCGGTTCCGGTGGGTGCGCAGCTTTCTTTCTATACCCAGGCGCTGGAAGTAGGTCGTAGTTCGATTCGCATGATGGTTGAAGTTTGGAGCGATGATCCTCTCTCCAACGAATGGAGCAAGGTGACCGAAGCCGCCTTCGTTTTTGTCGCCATCGACGGCAGCGGCCGTACCCGCTCCGTTCCTCGCCGCTAGATTCTGCGAAAAAAGCGGGCAGCCAAGGGTGCTTTTTGTTAAGCGCCCTATGCAAAGCACGTCACGCTTGGTAGCAAATTGCCCACTCTAGACGCAACGGTTGCCACAGGTAACCGTTCGTTTCGGTAACAAATACCGCTGGGTCATCAATTCTTCTAAATGTTCAAACGGTCACATTTGCCGCCTTGTTCTAGAGGGCTTCGCTCTTTAGGATGCGCACCATTACTCATGTGCGCAATTTGCTGCACATTGAGCTGTGCAATGAATTGCACAGAATTTCGTGGGGACGATTGGCCTGGATGGCCGCTCACTATCGCTCCCCCTAAAGCAATGGATGCTTCAGCAAGGTCACGGAATGACGTTCTCCAGTTCACTCGCTACGCATTATCTGGCCCTGGCCGAACAGCCCATCGAAGCGGGCAACTTCGGCGGCGAGGACGCGCGATATTCCAGCGAGTATGAACAGCTCGAAGCCGAGCTAGCCAAAGCCTCTTCCCTTCATCAAAGCGGCCAGATCGATTGGCAGATGATTTGTGACGGCAGCGAATCACTGCTGCGTACCCAATCCAAAGACCTGCGTGTAGCCGCCTGGCTGGTCTGGGCCTTGTATCAGCGCGAGCGCTTCACTGGCTTGCAGGCAGGTATCGCCTTGCTTCATGCCCTGTGCACCCAGCATTGGGATGCGCTACATCCACGCAAGGTACGTACGCGCGGTGCGGCCCTGGGCTGGCTGCTGACGCGTCTGGAGCCTGTACTGTCGGACTGCGCGCCAACCTCCGAACAGCTCCCGCTGTTCCAGCAACTGATAGAGCACCTGAAGGCACTGGATGCCTGCCTGTCCACACATCTAGGCGAAGAGGCTCCCTTGTTACTGCCGCTGTGCCGGCGGGTAGACGATCAGGTAAAGCGTGCCGGTCAGACGGCGACCCCAACGACAGCATCCAACGCCCCTTCGGTTGCACCCACGCTGGCTTCGTCTTCATCCAACGTGCCAACCGGGCCGATCGAAAACGACAAGGATGCCCATAAGGCCCTTCGCGCCCAGCAGGACAGCGCTCGTCTCCTGTGCACTTGGTGGACCCGGCAAAAGGCGACGGACATTCGTCCGCTACGTCTGAATCGTGCCCTGCTGTGGCTGGGCATCGACAGCGTACCCGAGCACAACGCCGAACAGATCACGGCGCTTCGTGGACTTCCCACCGACAAGATCGCCTCCTATAAGGAGCGTTTCGAGCAAGGTCAGTATGCTGAATTGCTGGTGGATCTGGAGGCCAGCCTGGCACGTGCACCCTTCTGGTTCGATGGGCAACGCCTGGCCTGGGAATGCCTGCAGGCACTAGGCGCTGAAGCCTCCCTGAGGGAAGTCGAAATGCCCTTCGCCCTCTTTCTGGCCCGCGTACCTGGCATCGTGGAGCTGCGCTTCCATGACGGTCAGCCCTTTGCCGATGCCGAAACACGCGCCTGGATCAGCGCCCATGTCATCCCACATACCCAGGCTCCCAGCGCGCCACGCGAGGCGGCTTCGAATAGTGGCAATAATCGTCCCGCCTGGGACGAAGCACTGGCTGCACTGCTGCCTACCCTGCGAAAGGATGGCCTCAAGCAGGCGGTTCAGACACTCAAGCAGGGCATGACCACCGCACAAGGCGGCCGTGAGCGATTTTTCTGGCAACTCACCCTCGCCCGCCTCTGCTTCCAGGCCAAGAAATACGACCTGGCCAAGACCCAATTGCAAACACTCGACGAGACCCTGCAACGCAGCGGTCTGGCCGACTGGGAACCCGAACTCGCCCTGGAGGTTTTGCAGCTGCTCTATCAGTGCTGCGAACTGCTGCCTCAGAACCCTGGACTACGAGACTACAAGGACGAGCTTTACCGCAGGTTGTGCCACATCGATCTCGAAGTGGTACTTGATTGAGGCCGCACGGCCTTCACACAGAAAGGAGAAATGCCATGGCCAAAGAAGGCTCGGTAGCCCCCAAGGAACGCATCAACGTCACCTTCAAACCCGCCACTGGCAATGTTCAGGAAGAACAGGAACTGCCTCTGAAGCTAATGGTTCTGGGCGACTTTACCCAGCGCGCAGACGATCGCAAGGTCGAGGATCGCAAGCCGATCAGCATCGACAAGAACAACTTCGATGAAGTCCTGGGCAAACAGGAACTGGCGCTGAACCTGAGCGTACCGAACCGCCTGCAGGATGATGCGCAAGGTGAAGAGCTGAGCGTCAGCCTGAACATCAATACGATGAAGGACTTCAACCCTGCCAACATCGTGGATCAGGTGCCGGAGCTGAAGAAACTGATGGAACTGCGTGATGCCCTCGTCGCACTGAAAGGCCCGCTGGGTAACGCCCCTGCTTTCCGCAAGGCTATCGAAAGCGTACTGGCGGACGATGACTCCCGCGAACGCGTACTGGGCGAACTCGGTTTGGCCGCCAAAGCCGACCAGGACGCTTGAACCAAGGACAAGGAAGAGTTCAGATGAGTACCAATACCGCTCTCGAAGCGACTCAAGTAACAGGCGAAGCCGGCATTCTTGACCGTATCATCGCTGAAACCAAGCTCACACCTGATGACGAAGCTTATGGCATTGCCAAGCGGGGCGTATCTGCCTTCATCGAAGAGCTGCTCAAGCCGCAGAACGAAAAAGAGCCGGTCAAGAAGGCCCTGGTCGACCGCATGATCGCCGAGATCGATGCCAAGCTCAGCCGCCAGATGGACGAAATCCTTCACCACGCCGAGTTCCAATCGCTGGAGTCCTCCTGGCGTGGTCTGCAGATGCTGGTCGACCGCACCGATTTCCGTGAGAACAACAAGGTCGAGATCCTGAACGTATCCAAGCAGGACCTGCTGGAAGACTTCGAGGACTCGCCGGAAATCGTTCAGTCCGGCCTGTACAAGCACATCTATACAGCCGAATACGGCCAGTTCGGTGGCGAGCCGGTTGGCGCGATCATTGCCAACTACTTCTTCGACCCGAGCTCTCCAGACGTGAAGACCATGCAGCATGTGGCCAGCGTTGCGGCCATGGCGCATGCGCCCTTCGTTGCGGCAGCCGGTCCGAAGTTCTTTGGTCTAGAGGCGTTTACAGGTCTGCCCGACCTGAAAGACATGAAAGATCACTTCGAGGGCCCGCAATTCACCAAGTGGCAGAGCTTCCGCGAGCAGGAAGACTCCCGTTATGTAGGCCTGACCCTGCCCCGCTTCCTGCTGCGTACGCCTTATGACCCGGAAGAAAACCCGGTCAAGAGCTTTGTCTACAAGGAAAACGTCTCCAGCAGCCACGAGCATTACCTGTGGGGCAACACCGCGTATGCCTTCGCGACTCGCCTGACCAGCAGCTTCGCCAAATTCCGCTGGTGTCCGAACATCATTGGCCCCCAGAGCGGTGGCGCGGTAGAAGACCTGCCCCTGCACCATTTCGAAAGCATGGGTGAAATCGAGACCAAGATTCCGACCGAAGTGCTGGTTTCAGATCGCCGCGAGTACGAGCTGGCCGAGGAAGGCTTCATCGCGCTGACCATGCGCAAGGGTAGCGATAACGCGGCATTCTTCTCTGCCAACTCCGTACAGAAGCCGAAGTTCTTTGGTAACAGCGAAGAAGGCAAGAACGCCGAGATGAACTACAAGCTAGGCACCCAACTGCCCTACCTGTTCATCGTCAGCCGTCTGGCGCACTATCTGAAGGTCCTGCAGCGCGAGCAGCTGGGCAGCACCAAGGAACGTACCGACCTTGAGCTTGAGCTGAACAAGTGGATCCGTCAGTACGTGGCCGACCAGGAAAACCCCAGTGCTGAGGTTCGCGGTCGCCGTCCTCTGCGCGCTGCCAGTATCAAGGTCACCGAGGTGGATGGCGAGCCGGGCTGGTACCGTGTCGGCCTGAGCGTGCGTCCGCACTTCAAGTACATGGGCGCGGATTTCACACTGTCCCTGGTTGGCAAGCTGGACAAAGAGTGAGCAGGAGCCAGGTGATGAGCTACGGCAGTCTGTTCGAGCGTCTTTCCGGGGAAGCGGATCAACGTGCCCGCCTGACCCGGGAGCAAGCCGTTACGGCATCGGTCGCCTCTCATCTGGCCAAAATGCTCAGCACCCGTGCGGGCAGCGTGCAAACGCAGCCCGACTACGGGTTGCCCGATCTGAACGACATGCGTCTGTCCCTGCATGATTCGCTGAATCAGGCGCGTGTCGCTATCGAACGCTTTATCGACGCCTACGAGCCCCGTTTATTCAGCGTTCGAGTGTTATCCCTGCCCCGCAGTCATGATCCGCTGACCCTGAGCTTTATTCTCGAAGGCTGGCTGGACGTGGACGGGATCAAGAAGCAGGTCAGTTTTACCGCACGCCTGGATGGCAGCGGACAAGTGAAGGTCAGCTAAGGAAAGCACATGTCGTTCAATCACTATTACCAGAGCGAGCTGTCCGCGCTACGGCAGCTGGGCAAGCGCTTCTCCGAGCGCAGCCCGGCCCTGGCACCGTTCCTGGGTCAGGGCGGTCGGGATCCGGATGTCGAGCGCCTGATGGAAGGTTTTGCCTTTCTGACTGGACGCCTGCGCCAGAAGCTCGACGACGAGCTGCCAGAGCTGACCCACTCCCTGATGCACCTGCTGTGGCCAAACTACATGCGCCCGCTACCGGCGTTCAGCATGCTTCAGTTCGACCCGCTCAAGCGTCCCGGTGGAGCCATTACCGTTGCACGCAACACGCCGGTGGAAGCGCGTCCGGTACAGGACGTAAGCTGCCGCTTCCGGACCTGTTTTGCTACGGACGTGCTACCGCTGGACCTGTCCGCACTGGAGTATTCCGCTAAAGGCGAAGGTGCCCTGCTCAACCTGCGCCTGACCCTGAGCGCCGAAGGCCACCTGGGCGATATCGGCCTCAAACGCCTACGCCTGCATCTGGCCGGAGAGCGTTACATCAGTCAGACCTTATACCTGGCACTGCTGCGTCATCTGGAAGGTGTCCAGCTGATACCGCTGGATGCCGACAACAAGCCGGTCAAGTCTCCCGACGATACGCCAATCCAGTTCAAGCTGGGTGCTGATCGACTGCGTGCGGTAGGTGTCGACGAGGAAGAAGCGCTGATCCCTTACCCGCACAATACCTTTCGGGGTTACCGCTTCCTGCAGGAGTACTTTGCCTTCCAGGACAAGTTCCTGTTCGTCGAGCTTGATGGGCTGAGCATCGTCAATGCGCTGCCTCAAGAGATCATCAAGAAGACGCGCGGCCTGGAGCTACGCTTCGATCTGCGCAAGGTGGGCAGCCAGCGTCTTCGCCCCACCCGTGACAACGTACGCCTCTATTGCACGCCGATCGTAAACCTGTTCAACCATGACGCCCTCCCCATCCGCCTGGATGGCAAGCAGGACGAGTACCTGTTGCTGCCGGCCGAATACGATACCGAGCACTGCGGCGTCTATTCCGTTGAGCGCGTGACCGGCTGGCGACCCGGCGGCATGGGCTATGAAGACTATGTGCCGTTCGAATCTTTCGAGCACGATGCAAGCTTCGATGTGCCCAAGGCGCGCCCGCATTACAGCGTGCGCCAGCGCACCTCGATCCTGCATGACGGCGTCGACACGTATCTATCGTTTGGCATCCAAGAGTCAGGCAGTCGCTTTGGTGATGCCGTAGCCCAGGAGCGTCACGAGACGCTGTCTATCGAGCTTGTCTGCACCAACCAGAACTTGCCGTTGCAGCTCAAGCTGGGCGACATCTGCCTGCCTAGTGAAGACACGCCGGAGTTCTTGAGCTTTCGCAATATCACTACCGCGACACCGTGCTATGCGCCGCCCCTATCGCGTGATTTCCTGTGGAAGCTCATTTCCAATATGTCGCTGAATTACCTGTCGCTCTCCGATGTAGAGGCGCTCAAGGTGATTCTCGAAACTTACGACCTGCCGCGCTACTACGACCAGCATGCGGAAAAGATCAGCCGTCGCCAGTTAGGTGCCCTAAAAAGCATCAGCCACAAGCCGGTTGACCGACTCCACCGTGGACTACCCGTTCGCGGTATCAGCACCGAGCTGACCATGGACCCGGAAGGCTTTCTGGGCGAAGGCGATCTGTTTGTCTTCGCCTCGGTCCTCAATGAATTTTTCGCGTTGTACGCCAGCCTCAATTCCTACCATGAGCTGCGCGTGAAAAGCACACAAGGAGAGGTGTACCAATGGACGCCGCGCATGGGGCAACAGCCCTTGCTTTGAGCTCGCTGAGCTGCGGTATCCGTGAGTACACCCTCTTCCAGGGCATACAGCGGGTACTGGAAAAGCTTAGACAGAACAATCCCGGCCTGGATGACGAAGCGCTCTATGACCGCCTCGAATTTCAGGCCAACCCAAGCCTGGGTTTTCCGGGTAGCGACATCGATCGTATCGAGTTCTTCGAAGAAGACGGTGAGATGCGCGCGCGGATGCGCCTGAACCTGGTCAGCTTGGCGGGTGCCGGCTCGCCCTTGCCTGCGTTTTATAGCGAGCAGGCATTGGGGGATGGCCCCTCCGGTAATCCGACCCGCGAGTTTCTGGATCTTTTCAATCATCGCTTCCAGCGCCTGTTGCTGCCGATCTGGCGTAAATATCGATACAACGCCAGCTTTCAACGTGGCGCTGTGGATAACTTTTCCGCACAGCTGTTCGCCCTGATCGGCCTGCGTGGAGAGACGATTCGCCAGTCGCAGGAACTCAACTGGAAACGCCTGCTGCCCTATCTGGGCCTGCTGAGCCTGCGCGCTCACTCGGCGGCCTTGATCGAAGCAGTGCTGCGCTACTACTTCAAGCATGCCGCCATGCATATCGAGCAGTGCATCGAGCGTCAGGTGCAGATCTCTACCGATCAACAGAACCGCCTGGGCCTGGGCAACAGCACCCTGGGTGAGAACCTGGTGCTGGGGCAGCAGGTGCGTGATCGCAGCGGCAAGTTTCGTATTCATATTCGCGAGCTGGACTGGAACCGCTTCCACGAATTTCTTCCCATTGGCGCAGGTTATGCGCCGCTATGCGCCCTGGTGCGCTTCACGTTGCGCGATCCGCTGGACTACGACCTGCGTCTGGAATTGCGCACCGATGCCATCCGCGAGCTGCGGCTTGGCGCCGAGAACCCGTGCCGCCTGGGTTGGACCAGCTGGCTTGGCCATGAACATGCGGACGGCGTCGTAACGCTGGCCGGCAAGACTCATTAAGGACTGATGACATGATCAACGTTGACCTGCAACAGTTGGTACAGGCACTGGATGCCGACACCCGCCGCGACCTGGAACAGGCCGCCCAACGCTGCCTGACCCGTGGGGGCAGCAAGATCCTGGTCGAAGACCTGATGCTAAATCTGTTGGAGCGTACCGACAGCTTGCTGGCTCGCGCCCTGCAGGATGCAGGCGTCGAATCGGGTGAGCTGGCGCGCACTCTGCAACCTCGCGGAGAAGCCAGCGAGTCCCGTAATCCGGTCTTTTCAGCGGAGCTGGTGCAGTGGCTTCAGGATGCCCTGCTGGTGGCTAGCCTGGAGCTGGGTCAGAGCCACATCGACCCCGCCGCGCTTATCCTGGCTCTGCTGCGCAATCCGATGCGCTATGCGGGTACGCAGTACCAGCCCTTAATCGCCAAGCTTGATGCCGAGCGTCTACGCGACTATGCCCAGTCCCAGAAGCCGCAGGCTGCCTCGGCACAAGCGGCTTCCGGTGAGTCCTTCCTGGCACGCTTTACCCATAACTTCACGCAGCAGGCCTGTGATGGGAAGCTCGATCCAGTCCTGTGCCGCGATGAATCCATTCGTCAGATGATCGATATCCTGGCCCGTCGCCGCAAGAACAACCCCATCGTGGTGGGCGAAGCGGGCGTGGGCAAGACTGCTATCGTCGAAGGTCTGGCGCTGCGTATCGTCGCCAGTGAAGTGCCGGAAGCTCTTAAAGGTGTCGAGCTGCTATCCCTGGACCTGGGCCTGCTACAGGCTGGCGCCAGTGTCAAAGGTGAATTCGAGCGCCGCCTGCAAGGCGTGATTGATGAAGTCAAAGCGTCGCCCAAACCGATCATCCTCTTCATTGACGAAGCCCATACCCTGATTGGTGCCGGCGGCCAGGCAGGTGGCTCTGATGCGGCTAACTTGTTGAAGCCTGCGCTGGCGCGTGGCGAACTGCGCACCGTGGCCGCCACGACCTGGAGCGAGTACAAGAAGTATTTCGAAAAGGACCCGGCCCTGGCGCGCCGTTTCCAGCCGGTCAAGCTGCTGGAGCCGACTGTTACAGAAGCCGTTACCATCCTGCGCGGCCTGGCTTCCGTTTATGAGAAAAGTCATGGCATCTACCTGCGTGACGATGCCGTCGTGGCTGCTGCGGAGCTGTCCGCACGCTATCTGGCCGGACGTCAGCTACCCGACAAAGCGGTCGATGTGCTCGACACTGCCTGCGCCCGAGTCCGTATCAGCTTGGCCGCTGCGCCAGAAGCCGTCGAGCGCCTACGCAGCGAAATCGCCCAGGGCGAGCACCAGTTTGCTGCGCTGAGCCGTGATCAGGAGTCCGGCCTTGCCATTGACGGAGAAGCGTTGAACCGTCTGCAAGACCGTCTGGCGGAAGCCCAGGACGAATTGGCGCAACTGGAGACGCGCTGGAGCACCCAGCGTGATCTGGCCACTCGCCTTTTGACGCTTCGCCAGCAGTGCGCAAAAGCACGCATGAAGCAAGGCAGCATAGCTGCCGAAAGCGATACAGCCGAAGAAGTTGACCTGCCCGCACTGGAGCAGGAGCTGGCAGCCGTTCAGGCTGAGCTTTCAGCCGCCCAGGCGGAAGAGCGCTTGGTCAGCTTTGAGGTCTGCCCGCGTCTGGTAGCCGAAGTAATCAGCCATTGGACAGGCGTACCCCTGTCCCAGCTGGCCCGCGAGCACAATACCAAGGTTGCCCGCTTCGCCGATGATCTGGGCGCACGCGTTCGCGGCCAGAGTCAGGCCATTGAGGTGCTCAATCGGGCCATGCGCGCAGCCGCCGCGGGTTTGAACAATCCCGATGCACCTGTCGGTGTATTTCTGCTGGTAGGGCCCAGTGGCGTAGGCAAGACCGAAACGGCATTGGGGCTCGCGGACCTGCTGTATGGTGGCGAGCGCTTCCTGACTGTGATCAACATGTCCGAATTTCAGGAGAAGCACACAGTTTCTCGTCTGATCGGCGCACCGCCCGGCTATGTTGGCTATGGCGAGGGTGGCATGCTGACCGAGGCTGTACGTCAGAAGCCTTATTCTGTCGTCTTGCTGGATGAGGTCGAGAAAGCCGATCCGGACGTCCTGAACCTGTTCTATCAGATCTTCGACAAAGGCGTTGCCAATGACGGCGAAGGCCGCGAGATCGATTTCCGCAATGTTCTCTTCCTGCTGACCTCCAACCTGGCCAGCGACCGTATCGCCAGCCTGTGCGAAGAGGGCCAGCGTCCACCCGTCGATGAACTGGAACAGGCCATTCGCCCTGCACTGACCCGCCATTTCAAGCCGGCCTTGCTGGCCCGTATGCGCGTTGTCCCCTACTACCCCGTAGGTGGCGACGTGCTGCGTGAGCTGGTAGGCGTGAAGCTGGAGCGCCTCGGCCTGCGTCTGGCCCGCCGTCAGCTGACGCTGAGCCACAGTGAAGCGCTGGTCGATCATCTGACCGAACGCTGCACCCAAAGCGACAGTGGCGCCCGCCTGATCGATCACCTGCTTGATCAGCACCTGCTGCCCCGCATTGCCGACCGTTTGCTGGAAGCCATGGCGGCAGGGGAAACATTGACCCGCGTACACGCCACGCTGGATGGCGATGGTGCGGTCATGTGTGAGTTTGCCTGAGGTGGTCGCAATGCTTCCCGAAGCCATTCAGCCCCTGCGCCCGACCGAAGTGTTGCTTCAGCGCTTCGCGCGTCTGGCACAGGAGGCCAGTCGCGACAGCTTGCTGGGAGAGCTGATCGAAGCGGCTGCCCAGCTCTCTCAGGCTGATCTCTGTCAGCTGTATCTTCTGGACGCCACGCATACGTCGCTGAACCTGTCAGCAGCCTGGCTGGATGAGCAGCGTCAGTCCTGCCACGACGATAGCCTGCCCGCCGATTACGACGGCCAGCTGTTGCAGTACTGCCTGTTCCAGAATCGTCCGCTGGCTCTGACCGAGCTTCACCCCAGCCTGCATGCCGTCGATTTTCTACCAGCAGGTTATACCTGGAAAAGCCTGCTGTGCCTGCCGCTGGCCGATGCACAAGGCAGCGTACAAGGTGTCATGGTATGCGCGACACACCGTACCCGCGACTTGGAGACCTTAAGTGGCCTGCTCTCGCCGCTGGGCACCTTTGCCATCGCTCAGCTCAACCTGTTGCAGCGCCTGCAGACATCCGAGCCGGAAACCGCTCCGGTAGTCGAGTCGGTCAAGCCGTGCGCCAGTGGATACGGCATGATTGGTGACAGCGTCGCGATGCGTGGCGTATACCAGCTGATCGGTAAGGTGCTGCATAACCCGGTCACGGTATTACTGACCGGCGAAACCGGCACAGGCAAGGAACTGGTTGCCCGCGCGATTCATGACTGTGGTGCTCGCCGTACTCAGGCGTTCGTGGTTCAGAATTGTGCGGCACTGCCGGAAAATCTGCTCGAAAGCGAGCTGTTCGGCTACCGCAAAGGGGCCTTTACCGGTGCCGACCGGGATCGCCAAGGCCTGTTTGACGCTGCCAATGGCGGCACCCTGTTTCTGGACGAGATCGGCGATATGCCGTTGACGCTCCAGGCCAAGCTTCTGCGCGTCTTACAGGAAGGCGAAGTGCGCCCGCTCGGCTCTACCGAGACACACAAGGTCGATGTTCGCATCATTGCCGCGACCCATCGCGATCTCTACAACCAGGTGCTACAGGGCAATTTCCGAGAGGATCTGTATTACCGCCTCACGCACTTCCCCATCGAGCTGCCAGCACTGCGTGAGCGTGGCGACGATATTCCCCGGCTGGCCCGCCATTTTGCCGAGAACGCCTGCTCCTTTTTGCAGCGCGAGCCCTGCCGCTGGACAGAAGCCGCCCTGGATCGTCTGGCAGGCTATGCCTTTCCAGGCAATGTCCGGGAACTCAAAGGCCTCGTTGAACGCGCGGTTCTGCTGTGCGATGGCAATGAATTACGACCCGAACATTTTCCGCTGCGCCAGGAGACGACCCCGGAAGTCGGCCTGACCCTGCGCGAGCGGATGGACCAGCTGGAGCGCGGACTCGTCATTGACTGCCTGCGCAAGAACAACGGCAACCAGACCCACGCTGCCCGTGAGCTTGGTCTGCCACGCCGCACGCTGCTGTACCGCATGGAGCGGCTGAATATCAGCCCGACTGACCTATGAGCCGGTCCATGCCCGTTTTACCCATTTCACACCCCTACACGCATCACTTGAGGTAGCCAACATGCCCACTCGACTCTGGATCGCCGCTCTACTGACCCTGACGCTGGGCGTGGCTGGCTGCTCCAGCAACCCCAAGAGCACCGATAAGGACTATCGCCCGCTTGGCGACCCGAAAGCACTCAACCGCGGCAATTGACGCAAGGAGTACATCACCATGGAACTGGTTTTTGATCTGGTCAGCGCCCAGCAATTCGTACCCGGCATGTTGTCGACGCGAACCTTCAAACAGGTCGGCGGCATCATTGGCCGCGCCGAGGACAGCGACTGGGTGATCCCGGATCGTAATCGCGTCCTGTCCGGCCACCATGCACTGGTCAGCTACCGTGACGACGCGTTCTATCTCACGGATACCAGCAGCAACGGCATCACGCTCAAGGATAACGGCGCCCGCTTGGTCAAAGGCCAGCCCCATCGTATCGAACACGGCAACACGTTCTGCCTGGGCGATTTCGAAATCCGTGCCCGCCTCCTGCAAGACCCTTCGCGCTTCGATCTGGACCTGGGCCGCCCCATGCCGGCAAACAGCGCCAATGGTCTGATCCCGGATGATGCCTTTCTCGAATTGGACCCGCTTACGGCCCTCGACCGTCAGGATCAGGGCTATACGGAGCCCGACGAGTTATCCAGCCTGGTAAGTCCGCGTGTCGATGAATCCCGTGCCGACTATGCCCGTGTCGATATGGAAAGCCTGACCGTACCCAAGCTGATTCCCATACCTGAGCCGGAAGTAGTACCACAGCCGGAACCGGTACGGGCGGCGCCACCCAAGCGGCAATCACAGGAGTTCTGGGACCGCTACGGTCAGGCGCTTGGCCTGGATCTGTCCAGCCTGGACGACGAAGCACGCGAAGCCTTGGCCCTCAATGCGGCGCGTCTGCTGCGTCAGAGCATGAATGGGCTGCAACAAACCCTGCGCACCCGCAGCGAGGTGAAGAACGAGCTGCGCCTGTCTCTTACGACCGTTCAGAGTGCCGGTAATAATCCGCTCAAGCATGGCGCTGACAGCACTGAAACGTTGGGACACATGCTCAAGGGCGACAAGCCCGGCCAGCTACCGGCAGATCAGGCCATCACCCGTGCCTACCGGGACCTTCAGGCTCATCAGGTTGCCCTGCTTGCTGCCAGTCGCGCGGTAGTCAAGGCGACGCTGGATCAACTGGACCCTGAGCAGCTGACCCTGCGGTTCGAGCGCGAGGGCCGCAAACCTTTATTCGCTACCGCCGGCAGCCGCTGGCGTGCATATCGTCGTCATCACCACAGCCTGCGTCAGGATGGAGACTGGAGCGAGCGCCTGTTCGCCCGCGATTTCGCTACTGCCTATGAAGAGCAGGTCCGTCTGATCGCAACGCTCAACACCGATTTTCAAGGATGAAACCCATGATCCGCTTCGCTCCCCTGGCCCTGCTGGCCGCCATGACCCTGACAGGCTGCTCGTCCCTGAGCTCCGATATGTCCAAGCTCGACCTGAGCCTGTCGGGTAGCGATACCCTGAACCCGGACCTCAATGGTCGTCCCTCGCCTATCGTGATCCGCCTGATCGAACTCAAGCATCCGGTTGCCTTCCAGAACGCGGATTTCTTCTCGCTATACGAGCGCCCGCGCGAAGCGCTGTCGCCGGATCTAGTCGCCTCCGAAGAGATCGAGCTGCGCCCGGGCGAGAAACGTGACCTGAAATTATCCGTCCAGAACGATAGCCGCTATGTTGGTGTGCTGGCGGCGTACCGTGATCTACCGGAAACCCAATGGCGCTACGTGATTGAAGTTCCGGCCAAGCAGATCACCCGTGCGGATCTATCCCTGGATGCCGAAGGCATTCACTCCGCCGCGCCTGAAAAAAAGGCCAAGGACTGATCCCATGACTGCACATAAAGTGATCTGGCAGGAAGGTATGCTGCTGCGCCCACAGCACTTCCAGCAAAGCGATCGGTATCACGATGATCAATTGAAGGCACGTACACGCCAACTGGGCAGCTATGCCTGGGGCTTCTTCAATCTGGTCATTGATCGCCAGTTTCTGAGCATGGGCAAACTCGTGATCAGCCAGGCCTCCGGCGTTCTGCCGGATGGCACGCTGTTTGAGCTGACCAGCGAGGGCGAGCCCCTGGCACTGGACATTCCCGCCAATACTAGTAGCACCTCCGTGTATCTAGCCCTGCCGCTGGTCACGGGCAACCATGTCGAGACACGCCGTCCCGAGCAGAAGGATGTGTTGGCTCGCTACCGTGCCTATGAGGCGGAAGTGGCTGACTCGAACGCTGGCGAGAGCATTATCAGTCAGGTCAGCTGCGGTCGCCCGGACTTCAAGCTGCTGCTTGGCGAGCGATCCAATGATGAAGCCTTCGTCAGGCTCAAGGTCTGTGAAGTGCTGGACACAACGCCGGACGGCGTCATCAGCCTGGATGGGGACTTCACCCCAACCTATCTTCATGTTCATGCTTCGGACTATCTGTTGTCCTGCCTGAAGGAGGTCATCAGCATGCTGGCCCACCGGGGCGACATCTTGGCCGAGCGTATCCGCGCCACCGGCAAGTTAGGCACCGCGGAAGTGGGCGACTTCATGATGCTCCAGCTGATCAATCGCTACGAGCCGACCCTGCGCCACTACCTCACACTTGAGCAGCTGCATCCTGAACCAATCTTCCGCGAATTACTTGGTCTTCTAGGTGAACTGGCCACCTTCTCGAACGAAACCAAGCGCCCGCGTCTGGATAACCGCTATCAGCACAGCGATCAGGCACAGAGCTTTCGCAAGCTGATGGATTCGCTGCGCCATGTCCTGTCGATGGTGCTGGAGCAGCATGCGGTCGAGCTGATCCTGCAGCAGCGTCAGTACGGCATTCAGGTATCGCCACTGCACGACCACAGTCTCATCACCTCCGCCTCCTTCGTGCTGGCGGCCAGTGCGCAATGCGACTCGGAAGAGCTACGCCAGCGCCTGCCGGCTCATCTGAAGATCGGCCCGGTCGAGCGTATCCGCCAGCTGGTCAACCTGCACCTGCCCGGCATCCGGATCAAGCCCATGCCCGTTGCGCCGCGGCAGATTCCGTTCCATTCCGGCAAAACCTACTTCGCCCTCGAACTCAGTGCCGACGAACAGGCGCAACTGGAGCAGTCGGGCGGCTTCGCCATTCACGTGTCCGGTGATTTTCCCGGGCTCGAACTCAAATTCTGGGCAGTCAGGAGCTGACGATGATCAAGGATCACGATTACGGTCAGGATGATAAAACCGTTGTGCTGAGCCGCCAGGGTACGGCGAGCTCGGCCCACAATCCGTTAACCGATTTTGCCGACTCGCCTCGCGTTGAGCAGCTGGAAGAACGGATGATCTATGCGGCCCGCCTGCGTCCGGCGGAAAGCTTCAACTTGAGCGTGAACCCGCTAATTGCTGCCGCCTCCGGCCTGCTGTCCGAAGTAGTTCAGTTAAAGCACAGCTATCACGCCGAAGACCTGTACGCCCTGAAAGAGCGCCTTACGACTGCCATCAAACTGTTCGAGCATCGAGCCTTTGGCGAAGGCGCTGAAAGCGGCCAGGTCATGGCAGCGCGTTATGTGCTGTGCACCGTCATCGACGAAGCCGTGGTCACAACACCGTGGGGCAATGAAAGCGAATGGTCTCAAATGAGCCTTCTGAGCACCTTTCACAACGAGACCTTTGGTGGCGAGAAGTTTTTCCAGTTGCTGGAGCGTCTGACGCGCAACCCCGTCAAACATCTCCAGATGCTTGAACTCATGTACCTGTGTCTTGCATTGGGTTTTGAGGGCAAGTATCGGGTCCTGCCCCGCGGCATGCTGGAACTTGAAGCGATCCGCGACAGCGTTTACCGGCAGATTCGTCAGCTGCGTGGCGATATTCCCCGTGAGCTGTCGCCCCACTGGCAAGGTTTGCAGGATGGTCGCCGCAGCCTTGTACGCATTGTTCCGTGGTGGTTGGTCGCCCTGTTCACCCTGATGTGCCTGGGTGTGTTATACGGTGGCTTCGCCTGGGTATTGGGCGAGCAACGCGAAAGCGTGCTGCAGCCATACGAGCAGCTGACTACGGCCAAGATGGCCGAGCCAAATACGTGACGACAGGGATGTTTGCGCAATGAAACAGTTCTTCCGCAATCTGGCGGTTATTTTCCGTAAGACCTGGGTCTGGAGTCTGACCCTGGTTTTGGTTCTGGCTCTATTGGTCTGGTTTGTCGGCCCGTTGCTGGCCGTTGCCGATCATAAATTCTGGGCACCGGCTACCACGCGGCTCGTCACTCTCAGTGCCCTATTCCTCTGCTGGGGCCTCTTCATTGTATTCGTCAGCTGGCGCAGCGGCGTGCGTAAAAAGCGCGCCCTCGAGACCGAGGATGGCCAGGAGCGCCTGCGTCGCCACGAGCAGATCACTGAAGAGCAACAGGAGCTGCGCAGTCGTTTCAAGGATGCATTGCAAACGCTGAAAAGCTCCAGCCTGTACCGCGCCCGCAGCGAACGCTGGAAACAGGAATTGCCTTGGTATCTGGTGATCGGCCCCCAGGGCAGTGGCAAGACCTCCCTTCTGGATTTCTCCGGTCTTGAGTTTCCGCTTAACCGTGACGCCAACCGCCTGACCAAGGATGTCGGCGGCACCCGCCACTGCGACTGGTACTTTGCCGATCACGGTGTCCTGGTCGATACCGCAGGCCGCTACCTCAGCCAGCCGGATGCCGCTGTAGATGCCAGCACCTGGCAAATGCTGCTGACGCTTTTGCGTCGCCGCCGTCGCGCACGCCCGCTCAATGGCGTACTGGTTACCGTACCGGTCGATCAGTTGCTCAATGGTACCGAAATCGAACTGGAAACCCTGGCTCGCCAGATTCGTGCTCGCCTGCACGACATCCATCAGCAGCTGAAGGTCGACGTTCCGGTATACCTTGTCCTGAGCAAAGCAGACCAGGTACTGGGCTTTGAAGAGTTTTTCGACCAGTTGTCCCGTGAGGAAAGCGAGCAGGTCTTTGGTACCAGCTTCCGCAAGGAACAAAATGCTACAGACGCGGCAGTGGTTCGCCAGGAGTTCGAAGAACTGCTGCGCCGTCTGAATACGCAGGTCATTCAGCGTATCCACCAGGAGCGCGATACCCTGCGCCGTGGTCGTATCCTCGACTTTCCTCACCAATTGGCACTGATCGGTGAGCGTCTGTGCCTGTTCGTCGAATTGGCGTTTTCTGGAAACCGTTATCAGCGTGCCAGCCAGCTACGTGGCTTCTACCTCACCAGCGCTCCACAGCTGGTCAACAGCCTCGACCCCAGCACAATGAACATCGGCCGTAACCTGGGCCTGCCCAGCAATGCCCTGCCGACCTACCGCACCGGCCACTCTCGCTTTATCCACCAGCTGCTCAGTCGCGTCATCTTCCCGGAAGCCGACCTGGCAGGTCTGGATCAGCGTGAAACGTCGCGTATCAGTTGGGGCCAGCGCGGCCTCTATGCAGGCGCTGCCGCCTGCCTGGGCCTGTTCGGTGTACTGTGGGCCACAGGATTCAGTGCAAACCATGACCGTCTCGAACAGTTGCGTACCCTGGGTCAGCAGCTGAATGATCAGCACAAGACGCTGACACCCTCCGATGATGCCATGGCAGCGCTGAAATCCCTGGATAGCGCCTATGTCGCAGCCAATGTCTTTCCAGCTGCCAGCGATGTAGCACTGCATGAACGCAGCGGTCTGTATCAGGGCAATAAGGCTCGTCCAACCCTGCAACAGGCCTATCATCAGGAACTGGTAGATCAGTTGCTGCCCCGTGTGGCGCGCCAGCTGGAAGAGCAGATCCATGCCAACCTCAACGACCGCGAACGCCTGCTAGGCAGTCTGCGCGCCTACCTGATGCTGAACCTGGAAGAACGGCGCGACAATGGATTCCTGAAGGATTGGGTAGCGGCTGACTGGTCGACCCGCTACAGCGGCGACACCGTGGTCCAGAATGGGCTCAACTCCCACTTTGCCCGCCTCCTGGAGCAATCCTTTACCCGCTATCCGCTAAACGATGCACTCGTTGCCCAGGCCCGTCAGATCCTGCGTAGCGAATCACTGGCCAACGTGGTGTACCGCATGTTGCGTGATCAGGCGAGCAGCCTGCCGGCATACCGCTTCAGCCAACACCTGGGTCCGCAGGGTGCCGTGTACGGCGGTGCAGACTATGCTATTCCCGGCTTCTACACGCAGAAAGGTTACGAGCAGACATTTACGACCCAAGGCATCAACCTGGTCCGCAATATCATTGAAGACAACTGGGTACTGGGCGAAAGCGACGGTCTCTCCGGTATGGACCTTAAGCGCCTGATGGTTGAGCTGGAACAGCTGTATTTCAACGACTACGCCAACTATTGGAGCGAAGCAGTTACTCAGCTGGTACTGGCTCCGATTGGCGATGCGAATCAGGGTGCCATGCAGCTCTCAGCGCTGACAGCCTCCAACTCACCGCTGTTGCAAGTACTCAATGAGATTCGCGACAACACCCGCTTCCAGTCTGGCGGCAACGATGCAGCGGCTGCCATTGCAGAGGCCGCACCAAAGGGTAATGCGAAGCTGGCCAAAGCCGCTGCACTGGCCAGCGCGGCTGCCGATAAGGCGGGCGACGCGCTAGCCAAGAACCTGCCGGATACGGCCAAGAAAGCGCTGCAGAAACGCTTCGAGCCACTGCATCGCCTGCTGGACGATAACGGCGGCCCAGCGGCCGATATGGTTCCGGTCATGGCTGCACTGAACGACCTTCAATTGCAAATGGCAGGGCTTGCCCATGCCAGCGCCCCCGAGCAGGCCGCCTTTGAAATGGCGCGTGATCGCATGGCAGGTCAACGTGATGCCATCAACAGCCTGCGCAACGCGGCCAATCGCTTGCCGCAGCCGGTAAACAACTGGCTGAGCCTGCTGGCGGACGACAGCTGGATGATGGTGCTTAACGATGCCTATGACTACCTGAACCAGCGCTACCAGAGCGAGATGTATTCGTTCTACAACAATGCTTTGAACAAGCGGTATCCCTTCAAAGCTGACAGCGAGAGCGACGTAGCCATTGCGGACTTCCGTGAGTTCTTCAAGATGCAGGGCGTTGCGGACAAATTCTTTGACAGCTACCTGAAGCCTTTCGTCAGTGGTGATTCCGGCAACTACCGTCTGCGTAGCATCGACGGGCACAGCCTGCCGCTGTCCCGCGAGTTCCTCGCTCAGATGGGTCGGGTCCAGACGATTCGCCGCAGTTTCTTTGCCGAGAATCCGGCGGAGCCGCAGGTCATGTTCAAGCTTGAGCCCTACTCACTGGATTCCAGTCTGACCCGTGCCAACCTGCGCATCGGTAACAACCAGATGGAATACCGTCATGGCCCGATCGTGCAGACAGCGTTCCGTTGGCCCGCCGAGAATGACGAGAGCCGCGTCAGCCTCGTGCTGGAGGAGCTCAATGGTCGCCGTGTGGGTGTCGAGCAGAACAGCGGTCCCTGGTCCCTGTTCCGTATGCTAGATGCCATGAAGATTGAGCAGAACGGCAGCCGGGACGCCCTCATGGTCAAGGCAGATCTGGAAGGTCTGCATGCCAGCTATCTGCTGCTCAGCCAGCGTTCGCCGAATCCGTTCGACGTGGGCAACCTGCGCGGCTTCAAACTGCCGGCGTCACTCTAAATGGGTGACGTTGCCACACGTTGGCGCAGCGCAGCCCGTACCGATGCCGGCAAGGTACGAGCGCGTAACGAAGATGCCTTTCTGGACAGCCCTGAGCAAGGTCTCTGGGCTGTTGCAGATGGCATGGGGGGTCATAGCCAAGGTGATCTGGCCAGCCGCCTCATTATCGAAAGCCTGGCAGAGCTCCCCGTAGGCGCAGGCTTCGATGAACGCCTGCAACAGATCCGCCAGTGCCTTCATTGGCTCAACCGGCGGCTGAACCAGGAGCTCACGGTCATGGCCGACCAGACGGACACCATTATTGGAAGCACGGTAGTCGTCTTGCTGTGCGACGAAGAACGTGCGGCCTGCGTCTGGGCGGGTGATAGCCGGTGTTATCTCTGGCGTAGCGGTAGGCTCTATCAACTTACCAAGGATCATTCGGTACGACAGCGGATGATCGATGAAGAAAGACTGACGCCAGAACAGGCTGCTCGCCATCCTGCAGCACACGCCCTTACCCAGGCGATAGGCGCCAATGAAACGCTGGCGCTCGACATTCTTGAATTCAGCTTGATGCCGGGCGACAGTATGCTTCTCTGCAGTGATGGCCTGTACAAAGGAATCAGTCAGAACGCGATCGGTGCGGCGCTGTCCCTGCCGTCTGTCCAGGTTGCCCTGGAGCGGCTTTTCGATACTGCCTTGCTAGGCCCCGCACGCGACAACCTGACCGCCATCGTCATCCGTCGACAGGAGTAAGGATGTACCTCATGGACGAACTCAACGCGGCAGCTGCCGAAGACGAGCTGACCTATTTCGCCTTCGCCAACAAAACCCCTTCCGCATCGGAAACCCTGCCCAGGGCTCACGGCGTAAAGCCGTTACCCGATGTGCTCAGCGGACGCTACAAACTGGAGCGCCTATTAGGTGTAGGCGGTATGGGCGCGGTTTACCGCGCACGCGACCTGATGCGCGAACAGTACGGCGACCCCGAACCCTTTGTAGCCATCAAAACGTTGAGCGAGGACTTTGCGGAATATCCCGATGCCAGTGCATTGCTCTACAGCGAGTTCGCCCTGACAACCCGCCTCCGTCACCCCCATATTGTTCGCCTGCATGGCTTTGATATCGATCGGGAAAGCGAGCGTGCCTACATAACGCTGGAAATGCTCCGGGGTCTGACCTTGGACAAGTTGCTGTGTGATCACCCACAAGGCCTGGGCTGGGAGGCGCTGCGAGACATTGCCATTCCGCTATTGGAGGCATTGGCCTTTGCCCATAGTCAGGGAGTTCTGCATGGTGATATCAAGCCAAGCAATGTCATCCTGGCCGAAGACGGCCTTCGCCTATTCGACTTCGGTCTTGGTCAGCCGGTAGAAGGCGTGCTGCCCGGCCTGCCCCGCCTCTCGCGAAGCCGCTTTACCGCCTGGACACCACGTTATGCCTCCCTTGAACTGTTGGATGGAGCACCGTTGACGCCCTCGGCTGATGTATATGCCGTTTCCTGTGTCTTGTATGAATTGGCCACTGGTCAGCATCCCTATCGGCGCCTCAGTGCGAAACAGGCACGTGCCATGCAAATAGAACTCACACCTCCTGCCCAACTACCAAAGCCGTGCTGGCAAGCGTTGCGAACGGGGCTGCAGTTCGCAGAGCCCGATCGTCAGATCGATGCTAATGGTCTGCTGGAGGGTTTTCGCCATGTTAAACAGGCCTCTACCTTGGGTCGCTGGCTGGGTCTTCGCCAGTCCGCCTAGACCGTTCGTAGCCACAACGCTGACTTACGTCGGCTGCTGCTCAAGAAACGTGAAGCAATCACTGTTTCGTTGAGCGGCGGGCTTGAGTAAAAGCCGACTAGATCACATGATTCGCTCCCTATCAGACGCAAGGAGGCGCCTGTGTTTTTCGCAGCCAACGAAACGCATTTTTCTTTGGTTCTGGATGGCGTTGATACCGACTTCCAAGTCCTGAGCTTTACGGGACAGGAGTCGATCAGCCAGCCCTTTCGCTTTGACCTCGAACTGGTCAGCGAACGCCCCGACCTCGACCTTGAGGCCCTGCTGCATCAGCGCGCCTTTCTGGCCTTCTCGCCCAGCGGTAACGGCGTGCATGGTCAGCTCTACCAGATCGGCCAGGGCGATGCCGGCAAGCGCCTCACCCGCTATCACGTCGTGCTGGTGCCGCGTCTGACTTACCTTGCGCACCGTACCAACCAGCGCATCTTCCAGAAGCTCACCGTCCCGCAGATCATCGCCCAGGTGCTCGAAGACCACGGCATCCTGGCGGACGCCTACCGTTTCCAGCTGGGGCCTACGGTCTATCCGCCTCGCGAGTATTGCGTCCAGTACGATGAGACCGACCTGCACTTCATTCAGCGGCTCTGCGAAGAGGAAGGCCTGCACTATCACTTCGAGCATACCCAGGATAACCACGTCCTGGTGTTTGGTGATGACCAGACCGGCTTTCCCAAGCTCACACCACCGACTGCTTATGTACAGGGCTCGGGGCTTGTAGCAGACGAGCCGGTAGTCAAGCGCTTTGGCGTACGCCTGGAAACCCGTACCGCCCGTGTCTCCCGCCGCGACTATGACTTCGAGCAGCCACGACTGCGAATGGAAGCGGCCTACAAGAGTGACGCCAAACCCGACCTGGAAGACTATGACTACCCGGGCCGCTTTACCGATCGCACCCGCGGCAAGCACCTCGCCCAGCGCGCCCTTGAGCGTCACCGCAGCGACTATCAGCTGGCCGAAGGTGAAAGCGATCAACCCCAGCTGGTGACCGGTCACTTTCTGGAACTGTCCGAGCATCCCCGCCGCGACTGGAACCAGCTATGGCTACTGACCGGCCTCTGGCATGAGGGCAAGCAGCCACAGGTGTTGGAAGAGTCGGTTACCAGCGATGTGGACAAGCACGACGGCTTTACCCAGGGCTACCGCAACCGCTTCACAGCGACGCCCTGGGACGTGCTCTTCCGCCCTGCGCTTGAGCACCCCAAGCCCAAGATCCTGGGCAGCCAGACCGCGGTGGTCACTGGACCCAAGGGCGAAGAGATCCATTGCGATGAGTACGGCCGGGTCAAGGTACAGTTTCACTGGGACCGCGAAGGTCAGGCCAATGAGCAGACCAGCTGCTGGTTACGCGTCTCGTCCAGCTGGGCGGGTGATCGCTACGGCGGTATCGCCATTCCTCGCATCGGCATGGAAGTACTGGTCACCTTCCTGGAAGGCGACCCGGACCAGCCCCTGGTCACGGGCTGCCTGTTCCACATGGAACATCAGGTGCCGTATGACCTGCCGGCCAACAAGACCCGCAGCGTCTTCAAGACCCTGAGCACACCGGGCGGCGGTGGCTATAACGAGCTGCGCATTGAGGATAAGAAAGGTCAGGAACAGATCTATGTTCATGCTCAGCGGGACTGGGACGAGAACATCGAGCACGACCAGAAGATCCGCGTAGGGCATGAGCGACACGACATTGTCGAGGCCAACAGCTACACGGAATACAAGGCGGAGGAGCACCGCACCACGGATGCGGACCGCAAGGTTGAGGTCAAGACCAACGACCACCTCACCGTAGGGCAGAACCAGCATGTCCACTTGGGAACAGCCCAACTCACCCAAGCCGGCCGGGAAATTCACCTAAAGGCTGGTCAGAAAATGGTCATCGAAGCGGGAATCGAACTCAGCCTAAAGGCAGGCGGTAGCTTCATCAAGCTAGACCCCAGCGGTGTCACGATCATTGGTCCCATGGCCAAAATCAATGCGGGTGGTTCAGCCAGCAACGGCTCAGGTATTGCGATTGAGCTTCCGCGCTTACCGGGCGAGGCGGATGTAGATAAGGCTGGGGCATTACTCACTCAAGCCTTAGTAAACGAATCCGAAAAGATTAAACGCAAGCCCAAACGAATGTTGAATTTCTCTAGCTGATAGAAACAAGCAAACCTATCAGATAGTACATGGATTGTAGGTAATACAAGTGACAGAATTAAGTAGCGTTCAACAGTGGAGCTATCCCTTTAACTTAAAGGGAGAAGAAGGCCAATCCAGTAAGCCCGTAACTGACCCACTACAGTACTTTGATGCTCTGGCGAAAGCTAAGGGCGGCTATTATCCGATTGGTAAAAATGGTTTATGGCATGGTGGTGTCCATTTCGACAGTGGTACTGCCGCCTCTCTAGATCAATCTGCCATCCGCTGCATTGCAGATGGTGAAGTAGTTGCTTATCGAGTCGACGACACATACAAAAAGTCAAATTTCAGCAGTGGTGAAAAATTATTTTCTACCGGATTCGTTCTGGTCAGACATAAATTAGAGCTGCCTAAATTAAATGAACAAGCAAACGCTACCAATACCCCAACAGAACAACCCTCTTTAATCTTTTACAGCCTGTACATGCATCTATTGGATTGGGCAGGTTATACAAAAGAAAACGCACCTACACCGCCTAACTTTCTTAACAAAGCCGTATATAGCGTAAAGGCGGATAAAGCGACTGACGTGGTTAAGGGGCTACGAGTACGCACAGCACCTAGAAACGGCCAGATTAAGGCTGTCCTACCTAAGGGCACTAGAGTCAAGCTAGGTGAGCAAAGCGCGACCAATAATAAATGGTACCGCTTGATTAGTATCTTGGAAGGACAAGCGTTACCCGCCATTAATCTGGATGAGGAGTGCTGGGTATTTGAGGGCCAGCTTGACCATACCGATGTTTCAGATGAGCGTTTGGTTGGCGTCAAGGCTAATGACACTGAGCCGACACTGGCACCCCAGAAAGGACTAAACATACGTAAGGCTGCCACAGGTGCAGATAAAAAACTGCTTACAGGACTAATACCTGTAGATGTAACCTTTACTTTAGAAACAGATACTGGTCGTTATTGCAAGATCAAAGAATTTATTTCAGGTCAAAACATCCTTCCCCTTAAAGAAGACTGCATAAAGAATATTAGTGGTTATGTATATAAAGAATGTCTGCAGGCCAGTAGAATCCCGCCTACGCTAAATGATATTCATGTTCTGGATTCGCCCCACCCTATAAGGGCCGGAGAAATCATAGGACATTTAGGTATCTATCAAAACCACGATGATATTGCCGCTGAACCCATGCTCCATTTGGAAGTGTTTAGCTGTGAGGACGTCCCTGCGTTCATAGAAAAGACCAAAGCTGCAGCAGCGAGCCTTCCTGATGATAAAAAGAATTTACTTAAGATTCATAAGGAGGCTAGTAAATTAATAAGTCATCGCTCTGATATTAGCGCGTCTAATCCTCCCAAGCTTTCGGATACAGGGACCGTAATTGGGGTAGACATGATCTTTAATCTTGAGGTCCTCAATAATTATCCCCAAGATCGAAAAATCACGGTAACCGAAACATCACCGGGTAGTAAAACTAGCAAAACCAGAACTTGGTGGCGCCTAGATAATATCTTAGCGGACCAGCAGGGAAATAAAATTAGTGGATGGCTTACAGAACAGTCCGAACTTACTACGCGTCACAGTCCTTGGGAATGGGAAGGATTTGACTTTATTAGAGAAACTCCTTCTAACCTAGATCACCTGGCCAGTCATTTAACTAACACAAATCAAATCGATGAAATTGAACAAGCCAGTTATTCAGCAAACATCAAATACTCTGAAAGCGGACCTATAAAAGAAAGACTATACAAGATACTAGACCTAAATAACGATAAGGCTTTTACTCCTACTGAAACTAAGTTAGCGCTGAAAGAAGCGTGGCTCTCTCAATCCATCTATAAACTTATAACAAAATACGAAAGCGAATGGTTTTGGAAAAAAAATAAGTGGGAAGAAATAGATTCTATAATGCTATTAGGAGAAGAGAACAGTGATTGGAGTACGGAAAAAGAACGTATAGAGCAGTTATCTTGGTGGCACCAAGTAAACTCAATTCAAAATAAAGAAAATGATTTAACTACTATTCATAACCTTGAAAACCCCGTGACCTGGCACATATCTATAGCGGGATTAATAGATAACTTCAATACTTTTGAAAGTAACGCTATTACTCTAGGGAAGGTCTGAAAAAGACTTCCCGAATCTGGTGAAATACGCCGATCCCGCCAGCCGAGTTTTTCCATGAAGCAGATGACCTTCGCCGACGCCGAGTACGCCAGCAAGCGCAAGCAGACCCGTAAGGAATTGTTCCTGATCGAGATGGATCAGGTGGTGCCGTGGAAGGGATTGATTGCCCTGATCGAGCCACACTACC
>NZ_KI517367.1:1873799-1905476 GCF_000478505.2 Pseudomonas sp. HPB0071
CCTGTAATGCGGGAAATGGCTGCTGCGAGGTGCTCGCGGCGGCCAAAAACGGAGAACTGAGCGGGTTACCTGGTCGATTTTGATCGACGGCCCGCTTTCAAAAGCAGCGAGGGCTGAAGTCGACCGGAAATACAGGGCTACTTCAGACCTTCCCTAGAAATGCTAGCGGCTGTTAACCCTAGCGGAACTGAAATTCACCACAAAAATATTCTACCCATACTAAACAAATATACAAAAGCCTATAAGCTGAAAAATAAAAGAGAATTAGCTCATTTCTTATCTCAAATTGCTCATGAAAGCAATTTGAATGCCGTGGAGGAAGGGCTGTATTACTCACCAATGCAAATGCGGGCGACATTTGGCTGCAAAGCTAAAAACAGAAAAAGTGGATATAACTCATTAACTGATAGTTGTAATTTTGGTGTATTGAGAGAAAAACTATGGACAAATGAGAGCCACTATGCTCGTAATGCAGAGAATCTTGGGAACTATGTTTATGCTAATAGGCTAGGAAACGGTTCAGAGGAAAGTGGGGATGGTTATAAATATAGAGGTCGTGGAATGATCCAAACTACTGGAAAAGATGCCTATAGATACTTTCAAAACGTACATAATAGGCAAAATCCTGATGATATACGGGACTTTATAAGCCATCCTGAGCTTTTATCCACCTCTTTAGATTATTCCGTTGAATCAGCATTTGTTTTTTGGTTTAGCAAGCAAACCGCGAATGGTTTAAAACTTAGCGATATAGCTAAAACCGAAGGTGTCGTTAGGGTAACCGAAATAGTAAATGGTGGACAAAATGGGTTGACTGACCGTAAAAATAAATACAATGCAATAGCACCTTTACTAAATCTAGAGCAGGAAATATAAATGAGAAAAATCTTGTTGATATTTTTAGTGATAATATTCTCTAAATTTTCTTATGCAGAAGAAGTCTATAATTATTCTGAAAATATAATCCATGGACCTTTCAATTCAAAAATATACGAGAACTCTCGCATCTACTTTTCAAAGCCAAAAAACAAAGACAACAAGACATTTTTAATACTAGAAAAAGGGCAGGCAAAAAAAAGCCCCTTAGAGGTTATTGTTGATACTTATGAAACGGAGGGCTCGCCGCCGAAAATAGAAAGCGCCTTCTTTTATCCTATAAAAAAAACAGTGAACTTGATAGTAATCTTGTCATGGTCAGTGAATAGTAGAGGAATAGGAACATATGGAAATCTATACGAAACACGCTTTTATAAAGATGAGGGTGGTTGTTTAAAAAGAAACCTTGATTTTCAAGCTCTTAAAGAGACAACTGGATTTGATGGTTATCAGGAAGGTGAAGAGGTAAGCTTTAATCTGAAAACCGCTAGTGCTGTTAAGAAATTTATAAATGAAAACATAAGCAAATAATAACTTTCATTAAGAAGTCTAATACTCGTTAGCCAACCAGTAAAAATAGGAAAATCTCAGCATGCAAAGCGCAACCGTAACGTGTTTAATAGGTTACAAATAAATGTGTCCGCCACATTCTATTAAATTAATTTAATTCAAGTTTATTATAAATAATTTTCTTATTTAGAATGACCCAAGATTTGCCTGCACCTTAGTTCAGCCAATAGCAAGCCGGGCGAATTAACTTCCCAAATCTATAATCTTGGTTATTGATTTAGGCAGTCATTAATTATAACTAAACCAAACTCCTTATTTATTTTCCCTCCAGAAAAACTTAGTATTTACTTTATTAAAATTCATAACCGCTATACAAGCAAAACGAATATATAGATAATTATTTAAAGCTACATCAAGAATCTAACCCTCTCCTTCAAAAGCCCCGGAAACCTATCAAACCATGCCTGATTCAAGGGCGAAGGATGTGGGAGTGGGTATAGCGTAAACACGTGCCCTTTCCCCTCCTCTGCTGTCAGCGTGGCCTCGGTATGGTTTGTAAAACGATCTTCGCTTTTCCAGAAGGCTTCTAGGCGTTGTTTCTCTTCTTTGGGCTGGTCGATGGCAAACCAGAGAAAGGCCTCGCGGCCGAAAGTGATGATGGTGCGGCCATGCCATTGCTCAATGAGCAGCTGCCGCATAAGCGGATGAAAGCGTTTCTTGATCTTTTCGGACCAGGCTTTATTACCGATGGGCTTATACGGCACGGTGTTGGCCCAGAAAAACTCCTGGCTTAAAGACCGGCCCGCGTCAAAGTCTGGCATGGGCTTGCCATGCAAGTGCTCATAAATGACCTTGCGAGCGATCTGTCCGCCTGCACCGATAAAGGGTTCGCCGTATTTGACCTCATCACGCCCCGGATCCCGACCAAAGAAACCAACAGGTGCATCCTTACGCCCCAAGCCAATAATGGGATCCAGTGGATCCTTTTGGTACTTCTCATAGACCTCTGTATCGATGCCTTCAATGGTGCTAGCGATCTCACGAAAGGCTTGTTGCATCTTTGGGTCGAGGGGCATAGGACATCCTTCGTAATCGGCTTCTTGTTTATGTGACCGATCAGAAAGGCAAAGAATTCATGGATTCGGGTAGCGCTCCGCCCCATACCCATTTTCTCAATCGCATCGATAGCAGCTTCACGCCGACCAATTGCCGTTCCGTTACGGTGCAATGGGGTAAACTCCCCCGCCTCACATCTATAGGGATAGCCATACATGTTGATCAAGGCGCTGCGAATTGGCCTGGGCCAAACCATTGTTGGGCTGGATCTGCTGACACGCCCGCGTAAGCTCAAGCGAAGCGCCGAGGCGCAGAAGCAGGTAGAAGAGCAAACAGCCGGACTTGCGCTGTATCAGTTTCAGGCATGTCCATTCTGCGTAAAGACGCGCCGTGCCATGCACAAGCTGAACTTGCCCATCGCTCTGCGTGACGTCAAGAAGGATCCGGAACACCGTGAGGCCTTGCTGGCAGGTGGCGGACGTATCAAGGTGCCTTGCCTTCGGATTGAAGAAGAAGGCCGTACCGCCTGGATGTATGAGTCCAACGATATCATTGCGTATCTCAATAAACGTTTCGCGCCCGCGAGCCGCTAAATAAAAAAGCCCGATCACGTCGGGCTTTTTATAGCTTTATCGCTTGCACTGATTACAGATCAGCTTCTTCTACTTTACGGACTTTAGTAGCGTCGATGGCATATGAGGCTTCGGCCAGATCGTTATCTACCTTTTCGATCTTCATCGCCCCTATAACCCAATAAGGCTCGTAGATATCCGGTAAGGGAACGCCCTTTGGAAAGCGCACCAGTACGATCTGGTTAGGCGGTGGCGGAGGAACATGGATGCAGGCACCTGGATAGGGCACCAGGAAAAATTCAGTGAAATTGCCTCTGCTGTTGCTTTCCAGCGGAACCGGATAACCGCCCAGGCGAATTGTCTTCCCATTCATGGCAGCCACTGTGCGCGTGGAGTGCATGACGGCCGGCAGGTTGCTGTCTTTTTGCTTGAGTCCGCCCTTGCTCTCAAAACCGCCTGGTAATTCGGGCGTGTCATGGGTGATCTCGGGCATGTCTTCCAGTGCCTTGCGATCCGATTCTGGCATGAGGGCCAGCCAATCGGTCTCAGGCGGCTCGCCTTCTCGGGCTAAGGCAGTTGTAATCTGGGAAAAAAGAAGCAGTACGGCGAGGATGAAATAGCGCATGGTAGAAGTGTCGGACAGTTGGGTTGCACTAGTGTGAAGCTTCTTGGCGTTGAACCCAACTGCCCGGACGGAAAATCAGCGACGCTTGGTCACCATACCCCAGATGAACAGGACGATGATGGCGCCGACGACTGCTCCAATGAAACCGGCGCCCTCGCCTGCACGGTAGATACCGATAGCCTGACCGCCGTAGGTGGCAACCAGCGAGCCGACGATACCCAGGATGATCGTCATGATCCAACCCATGCTGTCGTCGCCAGGCTTGAGGAAACGTGCGATCAAGCCAACGATGAGGCCGATGATGATGGTTCCAATAATGCCCATGAATCTTTCCCCTTCTGTGGTTGCTCGATACGGCATGTGCCGCTTGCTTAATCCGACAGCAAGAAAAACGCAGGGGTTCAGCGAATTTTTTATGAAGCGAAGCGGAACTCGGACCCTTTTGAAGAAAGGGTCCGTTTCGGTCACGCTTTAATCAGGGTTTCGACGTCAGCAATACGTGCCCTCAATGTGGCCGCATCGCTGCAGCGCAATGTGGCGTGGCCAACCTTGCGGCCCGCCTTGAACGCCTTGCCATAGTGATGCAGATGGCAATCATCGATCTGCAGAACCTGCTCCACGGCCGGGACCTTGCCGATGAAGTTGAGCATGGCGCTCTCACCAACCTTCGCGGTTGAACCCAGCGGCAGACCTGCTACAGCGCGCAAATGGTTCTCGAATTGGCTGCTCTCGCTACCCTCGATGGTCCAATGACCAGAGTTATGCACACGGGGAGCAATTTCATTGGCCTTCAGCCCACCATCGACCTCAAAGAACTCGAACGCCAGCACGCCGACATAATCGAGCTTGTCGAGTACACGGCCTACGTAGTCCTCCGCCAGCGCCTGCAAGGGATGGTCTGTACTGGCAATAGACAGCCGCAGGATTCCGCTTTCGTGGGTGTTGTGTACCAGTGGATAGAAACGTGTCTCGCCGTTACGAGCACGTACGGCAATCAACGACACCTCGCCAGTAAACGGCACAAAGCCTTCAAGAATGCACGGTACACTACCCAGCTCGGCAAAGGCGCCTTCGACATCCGCTTGGCTGCGCAGGACCTTTTGACCCTTGCCGTCATACCCTAGGGTACGTGTCTTCATCACAGCCGGCAGACCGATGCGTGCGGCGGCAGCGTCAAGGTCAACCTGGGATTGGATGTCGGCAAACTCAGGCGTTGGGATGCCCAGATCCTTGAACATGGTTTTTTCGAACCAGCGATCACGGGCGATACGCAAGGCTTGCGCCGAGGGAAAAACCGGAACGAACTGGGATAGGAACGCGACGGTTTCAGCGGGCACACTCTCGAACTCGAATGTGACCAGATCGACCTCATCCGCCAGCTGACGCAGATGATCCTGGTCGCTGTAGTCGGCTCGAATGTGCTCGCCCAATGCGGCAGCGCAGGCATCCGGAGCAGGGTCCAGAAACGCAAAATCCATACCCAGCGGAGTACCCGCCAGCGCCAGCATGCGGCCCAGTTGGCCACCACCGATGACTCCGATTTTCATCAGGCTTCCCTCGGATCCGGATTGTCCAGAACGGTACGCGTCTGCTCCTCACGGAAGCGATTCAGCGCCTCGTGATACACGGGATACTTGCCGCCCAGAATACTGGCCGACAACAGCGCCGCGTTGATAGCGCCCGCCTTGCCGATGGCCAGGGTGGCGACAGGAACGCCCGCTGGCATCTGTACGATCGACAGGAGTGAGTCGACGCCTGACAGCATGGAAGACTGCACCGGCACGCCCAGTACAGGCAAATGCGTCTTGGCTGCACACATACCTGGCAGGTGTGCTGCACCGCCTGCGCCTGCAATGATGACCTCGATGCCGCGCCCCGCCGCTTCTTCAGCGTACTGGAACAGCAGGTCGGGAGTCCGGTGGGCAGAGACCACCTTCACTTCAAAGGGAATGCCCAGCTTTTCCAGCA
This sequence comes from Pseudomonas sp. HPB0071, assembly GCF_000478505.2. Classification (NCBI taxonomy): domain Bacteria; kingdom Pseudomonadati; phylum Pseudomonadota; class Gammaproteobacteria; order Pseudomonadales; family Pseudomonadaceae; genus Pseudomonas; species Pseudomonas sp. HPB0071. The sequence continues at coordinate 1,879,407 of NZ_KI517367.1, forward strand.
TGTCGGCGGTGTGGCTCAAGGTAGACCAGTCGGACTTGGAGCCCATGATCACGCCTACGAGTGCGCTCATCGTCGTGCCTCTTGTCAGGCGCCCGCAGGCGCATCAGAAACCAACAAGCCACGTCGGAGGACCGCACGTGGCTTGTATATGCAGACCGGTATGTAGACCGGCCTCAAGGGCCACTGAGTATACCGTAAAGCCAGACCGGACAAAGGGGTTGAACGACCTTTTATAGCGACGGGTTATTTCATGTCTGGCTGCCTGTCCAGAGGCACTTCATGCAGTCGTCCCGGCGCCTGCTTCGAGCTTGCGCCATAACAGCCTCACCGCTGCCTTGCGCACGAGCGAGCAGCGATACAGGCGAATCTCCAGTGGAATCTGCCATTGCTCACCGCCACAAGGTACTAGCTCTCCCCGGGAGAGCTCGGCGGTCACACTCAGATGCGGAACCCAGGCAATGCCCAGCCCCTGCAAGGCCATGCTCTTAAGGCTATCGGCCATGGCCGTCTCGTAGACAGTGGTATAGCGCAGCTTGCGCTGACGTAGGAGCAAATTGACCGAGCGCCCGAGAAAGGCCCCGGCACTATAGGCAAGCAAGGGAAAGTTCTGCCCACTCTCAAGATCGTATAACGGCGAGCCATCTTCCCGGGCTGCACACACGGGTAGCATTGAGGTCAGCGCCAGATGAATAGAAGGGAAGATCTCCGGATCCATCTGCAAGGCGGCGTCGGGATCGTAAAACGCCATCATGAGATCGCAGCCGCCTTCCCTCAAGGCATGAACCGCTTCGCCGACGTTGGTGGCAATCAGGCGACTCGCAATGTTGAGCCCTTCGCTTCGCAGACGAGCAATCCATCCCGGAAAGAACCCCAGCGCCAGGGAGTGTGCCGCCGCAAATTGCAGCACCTCGCCCTGCCCACCTTCCAAGTGATGAAGGTGGCGGATCACTTCGCCAAGCTGCTCCACCACACTGCGCGCGGTGACCAGAAAGAGCTGTCCGGACTCGGTCAGCGATACTGGTGTACGCGATCGGTCAATCAGGGTCAGTCCCAGGCTTTGCTCCAGGCTGCGAATACGTCGGCTGAACGCAGGTTGAGTCACGAAGCGGCGCTCGGCCGCCTGGGAAAAACTATGGGTGGCAGCCAGGGCAATAAAGTCTTCTAGCCATTTCAGTTCAAGGTTCATGGTCATACTCAAGGGGATGGATACGCCTGCCGATCCTGACGCGTCACATCACATCATATGCAATTTCGGCATAGGGTGCGCCGATACAGCATTGGTCAGCGTCTGGCTGGAAGCCTTATTGTATAACGCATCAGGCTTTTGCCACCCACCGGGAAGTGATCCCCTATCATGTCCGAATCTGCATTATCTCGCCTCGAAAAAGATCTGCTTGGTACCCTCGAAGTCCCCGCTGAAGCCTATTACGGCATTCAGACGCTGCGTGCGGTCAACAACTTCCGCCTCTCCGGCGTTACGCTGTCTCACTACCCCAAGCTGGTCGTTGCGCTGGCGATGGTGAAGCAGGCCGCTGCCGAGGCGAACTATCGCCTGGGCTATCTGCCGGGAGACAAGTACGAAGCTATCGTGATGGCCTGTACCAAGATCATCAACGGTGAATACCACGACCAGTTCGTGGTGGACATGATTCAGGGTGGCGCGGGTACGTCCACCAATATGAACGCCAACGAGGTTATCGCCAACGTGGCGCTGGAAGTCCTCGGTCATGGCAAGGGTGAGTACAAATACCTGCACCCGAATAATGATGTAAACATGGCGCAGTCCACTAACGACGCCTACCCAACAGCGATCCGCCTGGGTTTGCTGCTGGGCCATGACACCCTACTCTCTAGCCTGGAGAGCCTGATCGAGTCGCTGTCAGGCAAGGCGGTGGAATTCGCCAGTGTTCTGAAGATGGGTCGTACCCAGCTTCAGGACGCTGTACCGATGACCCTCGGCCAAGAGTTCCGTGCCTTCGCTACTACGCTGGGCGAGGATCTGGGCAAATTGAAAACCATAGCGCCGGACCTGCTGACCGAAGTGAACCTGGGTGGTACGGCTATCGGTACCGGCATTAATGCGGACCCTGGTTATCAAACCCTGGCCGTGCGCAGCCTGGCTGAAATCAGTGGCCAACCGCTCAAGCCTGCCGCCGATCTGATCGAGGCCACCTCCGACATGGGTGCCTTCGTACTGTTCTCCGGCATGCTCAAGCGCCTGGCGGTCAAGCTGTCCAAGATCTGCAACGACTTGCGCCTGCTCTCCAGCGGCCCGCGTACCGGCATCAACGAGATCAATCTGCCAGCCCGCCAGCCAGGCAGTTCGATCATGCCGGGTAAAGTGAATCCCGTTATTCCAGAAGCCGTTAATCAGGTCGCCTTCGAGGTGATCGGCAATGATCTGGCGCTAACCCTGGCAGCTGAAGGCGGACAGCTTCAGCTTAACGTGATGGAGCCCTTGATCGCCTACAAGATCTTTGACTCGATCCGCCTGCTCAAGCGTGCCATGGATATGCTGCGCGAGCACTGCATCGATGGCATCACGGCTAACGTCGACCGCTGCCGCGAGCTGGTGGAGCATTCCATTGGCCTGGTCACGGCGCTCAACCCTTACATCGGCTACGAGAACTCGACCCGTATTGCGCGTATGGCGCTGGAAACCGGCCGTGGTGTGCTGGAGCTGGTCCGAGAAGAAAACCTGCTCGACGAGATGACCCTGGCTGACATTCTTCGCCCGGAAAACATGATCGCTCCGCGCCTGGCGCCGAAAAAACTCAACGCTTAACCGGCGCTCCTCACACCCCCTCGTGAGGAGCTTTGAGCGGGTGCCCTCGGGTGCCCGCTTTTTTTTGAAACTCTCTAAATCAGGCTTATCAGCCACATACGTTATCAAAGGCAGGTGTTTTTACCGCTTGCCCGTTGCAACAAGCAGCACTGTTTCAATAGATCCTTTGAGGCAGTTAGATTTGATCTCTTCTGCTCTCTTCTGGATGATACGCGCGCTAACCTTGCCGCCTGCCGTGTTTCCGGCTCGCACACCTTGCGATTTAGGGGTTCTGTCATACCCTTGGGTTGGCACTGAAGGCAGCGGATATCCCATTGATGGCTTACCGCTCGCCCACATAATGCCTTGGCCAGGAATTATCCGGAGCCCAGGTGCTTCCATTACTACAATTAGGCGAAAGCACTCATGCTTGATCTCCTGAATGACTTTCTTTGGGGCAAACTGCTCATTGTCGGCCTGATTGGCCTGGGTATTGTCTTTACCTTGTTTTCGGGCTTTGTGCAGTTCCGCTATTTAGGCAGCATGTTCGGCATCCTTGGTGAAGCCTTTCAACGAAAACCCGGCCAGCTGAGCTCCTTCCAGGCGCTGATGCTTAGCGTGGCGGGCCGTGTAGGTGCCGGTAACATTGCAGGGGTTGCGGTTGCCGTTACGCTGGGTGGTCCAGGGGCGGTCTTCTGGATGTGGGTAGTAGCCCTGCTGGGTATGGCCACAAGCTATTTCGAATGTGCGTTGGCCCAGCTATACAAGCGTAGCGATGGCAACGGCCTGTATCGTGGCGGTCCCGCCTTCTACATCCTGCATGGTTTGAAACAGCGCTGGCTAGGTGTCCTGTTCTCGATCCTGCTGCTGGTAACGTTTGGTCTGGGCTTCAGCGCACTGCAGTCCTACACGATCGCCTCCTCGCTCTCCGACTCGCTGGGCCTGCCTACACTGGTTACTGGACTGGCCTTTACGGCAGTAATAACCCTGATCATCTTTGGTGGCGTAGTACGGATCGCCAAGGTAGCCGACATTCTGGTACCGGTAATGGCGCTATCTTACATAGCCATTGCACTGGGTGTAATCGTTCTGCACATTGATCGTGTTCCCGAGGCGTTGACCCTGATCGTACGCAGTGCCTTTGGCCTTGAACCTGCGTTTGCCGGTGGCTTGGGTGCAGCGCTGATGATGGGCGTCAAGCGTGGCCTGTTCTCTAACGAGGCGGGTCTGGGTAGTGCTCCAAACGTGGCCGCCGTAGCGGAAGTTTCCCACCCGGCAGCCCAGGGCGTTGTGCAGTCCTTCAGCGTATTCATTGATACCCTGATCATCTGTACCTCCACCGCACTCATCATCCTGCTGTCTGGCGTCTATGAGCCGGGCGCCGATATCCCCGGTGTTGTTCTGACCCAGACGGCACTGGCCGCGACGGTTGGCGAGTGGGGCCGTATCTTCATCAGTATCGCCCTGCTGCTGTTCGCCTTCACAACGATCATCTACAACTATTATCTGGGTGAGAATGCCTTGAGCTTCTTCACCAAGAGCCGAGTGGCGCTGATGATCTATCGGGTTCTGGTGGTGGCGCTGGTGATCTGGGGCTCACAACAAGACCTGACTACCGTGTTCGGCTTTGCCGACCTCACCATGGGCTTGCTGGCAGTGGTCAACCTGATCTCCCTGGCATTCCTGTTCAAGGTGGGTCTGCGCATCATGCGTGACTATGACCGTCAGATCCGGGCAGGAAACAAGGTTCCAACATTCGACCCCAAAGGCTTTGCCGATCTGGATCTTGATCCGGCGGTCTGGAAAGCCTCTGCCTCGGCCAAGGACATGACAAAGCCATGATTCAAACCGGTCACTCACAACGCCTGATGGTGCTTTATACCGGCGGCACCATCGGTATGCAGGCCACCGAAAACGGTTTGGCGCCGGCCTCAGGCTTTGAGGCACACATGCGTGCCTTTCTGGCCCAGGCGCCTGAGCGGGCGTTACCGGAGTGGCAATTCCGGGAGGTGCTGCCTCTGATGGACAGCGCCAACATGACGCCAACCTATTGGCTGACGCTCAGTGCAGCTATAGTCGAGGCAGCCGAACAGGGCTACACCGGCGTACTGGTGCTGCATGGAACCGATACGCTGGCCTACACCGCGGCGGCAATGAGTTTTCACCTGCTGGGGCTCGATATTCCTGTTGTACTGACAGGCTCAATGCTTCCGGCCGGCGTACCGGACAGCGACGCCTGGGAAAACCTGGACGGTGCCTTGCAGACGCTTGCAGGCGGTGCCCCCGAGGGCGTGCATGTTTACTTTCACGGCGAGCTGTTACATGCGGCCCGCTGCAGCAAGATTCGCAGCTTTGGCCGTCATCCATTCAAGACACTCGCGCGCCAGCGGCTGGCCCAACCACGTCAGGCTGTACCCGCCGAGCTAAAGGCGGGCCAAGCCAGACAGGTTGCCCAAGTAGCGGTTCTACCACTGTTTCCGGGCATCTCGGCTCAGCACGTATCTGCCCTTGTAGGTACCGGCGTGCAGGGCCTGGTGCTCGAATGTTATGGCAGCGGAACAGGTCCCAGCGACAATAATGCTTTCCTGACCAGCCTGAGCGAAGCGTCTGCCAAGGGCGTTGTACTGCTTGCCGTCACGCAGTGCCACGAAGGGGGCGTCGAACTCGATGTCTACGAGGCAGGCAGCAGGCTGCATGCCTGCGGCGTTGTGTCGGGTGGCGGCATGACACGCGAGGCGGCTGTCGCCAAACTGCAGGTGCTGATTGGCTCGGGCTTAGCGCCTGAGCAGGTCAACCACTGGCTGCAACAGGATCTCTGCGGCGAGCTTGGCGAATAAGCCATACGAAAAAAGGGCCCCGAAGGGCCCTTTTTTCACCTACCGCTTAGCAACCGGTCAGCTGAGTAACAGGACGTTCACCCGGGAAGAACACCGGACGAATACGGACTCCTACGCTGTTGCCGATAAAGGCTGCGACCAGCCACAGCCAGCCATGCAGACTGCCGGAGGCGATACCACTAAAATACGCCCCGATGTTGCAACCGTAGGCCAGACGTGCGCCATAGCCCAGGAGCAGGCCCCCTATCATGGCAGCTACCAGCGAGCGCGTCGGAATCTTCAGACTGGGCGCGAAGCGTCCAGCCAGACCCGCAGCAATCAGCGCACCCAGGATGATGCCGAAATTCATCACACTGGTAACATCGAACCACACGGGCTGGCTTAGAGCCTTGGCGTTAGCCGGCAATTGCCAGAAGTCCCAGCTGGCAACATCGATACCTAGCAGCTGAGCGCCTTTGGCACCCCAGACCGCAAAGGCTGACGTGATCCCCCACGGACGACCCGCCAGGGCCAGCGTACAGAAGTTCAGGATCGCCAAGGCAATAGCGCCCCAAACCAGCGGCCACGGCCCGCGCAGAAAACGCGCTGCGCCTTGATGCTCATTGGGTACCGTCGCTTCCAGACTGCCATAGCGACGGCGCTCCAGACGCACCGTCATCCAGGCGATAAAGGCAAACAGCGCGAGACTGACCGCAATTCCAGGCATAACGCCCAGGCTGGTTACGAGGGAGATCTTGGGCAGTGAGGGCAACGCGAACCACCAGCCCAGATGATGCGTGGCGATAACGGAGCCAATCACGAAGAACAGCAGCGTTACCAGCATGCGTGCGTTACCACCCCCCACTGTGAACAGGGTTCCAGACGCACAGCCGCCGCCTAACTGCATACCGATGCCAAAAATGAAGGCACCAACTACAACGGAAGTGCCCGCAGGCGATACCAAGCCGGTAACCGGCTGGCCAAACAGCGTACCGGCACCTAGGGCCGGGAAAAACAGCACAACGGCAATGGCCAGCATGAGCATCTGAGCACGCAGGCCCGCGCCACGCCGGTCACGAATGAACACCCGCCAGGCAGACGTGAATCCGAAAGCGGCATGATAAAGCGTCAGCCCCAGTGCACCGCCCAGGATGAACAGCAAAGCTTGCCGTCCGCTGACAGCCATATCCAAAAACACAGCCCCCAGAACCACCAGCCCCAGCGCCACTACTGGCGTGGTGATCTGGCGAGGCGCCGTGGACGTAATAGAAAGGCTCATTGAGAATCCTCGACATCATTAAGCCTGACTATTTTAGTCAAGAATTAGCGCGATACCAATATCTAAATGTCATATCCACCATTAAGACGGCTATTAGTCCGCTGGTCCGGTGAAGATTACAGGATGTGAACTATTTCGCTAAATTTGGTCTTTTGGTGATGGCAAAACGCTACATCCCTAAAGGCCAGGTGCTGCTCATTCATGAGCTCTACCGTGAGCTTCGCACTTTCAAACAGGTTCCGGCATGACCTTATCCAGCGATCTTGGCAAGCAAATCGAGATTGATATTGCTTATCCGTCTCGCGTGCTGATGTTTAGCGCCATGGTCGAGAATCAATACCAAGACGATATCCACAGGCGGCGCAAGCGACATATCTATCGGTCACATGTAACCGCTTTCTTCGCCTATAACAGCTTTCTTCTTTGTGAATGGCTAATGTTGAAGGACATTTTCTTTCAAGCCATTCTCTGGCACCTCTTCTGCGCCTCGCTGCCAACACTGGCCTGTCTTTTTACCCTGAAGAAAACGAATTCTTATCGACTCAGGGAGGTCTGTGCCTGGCTGCCCTGCCTTGCAGGATTTATCGCCGCGGTAGCCATTATCCTGTCGTCCTCGTCACCGGACAGAGCCTTGTGTCTGTTTTCACTTCCTTTGATCCTGATCTACGCTAATAACACCACGGCGTTGCCGTTCCGATACGCTTTGCCTTTTACGATACTGGTACTTCCAATCATCGTGGGCTGCGCCTTTACCGTAAACATGACCTTTCCCCAAGGGCTGTTTGCTACCTGCATTGCTCTGGTCACCGGTGCCTTTTCCCTACTGGCCAATTTCTGGCTGGAGCGCTCGGAGCGGTATTCCTATCTGCTTAATCTCAGGGAAAAACTGCGTGTTCAGAGTCTTTCCAGTACGAACCGTACCCTGCAGACGCTTTCAGATACCGACTCGCTGACCGGTATCGCCAACCGCCGCTATTTCGTCGCACAACTGGATGATCTATGGAATCGGTACGAAGCAGGCGGTGCGCCTTTCTCTCTGTTAATCCTGGACGTTGACCACTTCAAGCGCTTCAACGATCTGTATGGGCATCCGGCCGGTGATAACTGCCTACAGTGCATTGTTTCTGCCTTGCGTGAGCAGCTGCGCGAAGTCGATCTACTGGCCCGGTATGGAGGTGAGGAATTCGCCGTTCTCCTGCCTAACTGCACCCTGGAACAGGCCCATATCACCGCCGAGCGCCTGCGGGCCGCCATTGAAACATTGGGCCTTCCTCATCAGGCTCGGGGCGATGAGCTGCTCATCGTCTCCATCAGCATTGGCGCAGCGTGCAGCGATCAGGAATCACCCCAGCCAGATGACCAAGCGCAATTGATTGAATTCGCCGACCGCGCGCTTTATCGGGCCAAACGGCTGGGCCGTAATCAGATTGCATTGGCCAGCCGAGCGGACAGTCAACTCTTCGAGACGCCTGATGGCCTGCCCGAATTGAAGCCGGCCGACTTGCGTCGCGCCCTGGATGAGGGTCGGCTGTACATGCAGTACCACTCGATCCATGAATGCTCGAGCACAGAAGTCGTCGGCTATGAAGCCCTGCTCCGCTGGGATGACCCGGCCCGGGGTCTGGTATCACCCGACTTTTTCATCCCTCTGGCCGAGCGAAGCGGATTCATCCTGGAGCTGGGCGAGTGGGCCCTGCGTACCGCCTGCCATCAGGCCGTTCAATGGCCAAAGGCCTATTCTCTTTCGGTAAATGTCTCGCCGCTGCAATTCGCCGATCCAAATTTCGCCGCGCGGGTAGCCGAGGTCTTGAGAGAAACCAAGCTGGCGCCTTCACGCCTGATCCTTGAGTTGACCGAAGGTGTTCCCTTGAACATCACCCCACAGGTCCGTGAGACGTTCGCCACCTTGCAAGCGTCCGGTATCCGCCTATCGCTGGATGACTACTGCACTGGGCATTCCAATATCGCCTATCTGCTTGCGCTACCGTTCAATACCGTAAAGATCGACTCTTCCATTATTCAGGTGGAAGATGCCGATAAGCGCCGGGCCCTGCTCAAGTCTCTGGTCGACATGAGCCGCGCATTTGGTGCCAGGATCATTGCTGAGGGTATCGAGACCCAGGAGCACCTGGATCTCTTGTGTGAGCTGGGGTGTGATCTGGCCCAGGGCTTTTTCCTGGCGGAGCCCCTCCTGCCGGAAGCTCTGGCACATCAACACACCCGTTGGACGGCAGAGCGGGCCGCTTTTTAAGCGCTACCAGCTCTACCGCTGGCTCAAGCCTCGATCTCGACCAGAACCTCGCCTGGATTGACGCGATCGCCTTTCGCCACGTGTACAGCCTTGACGGTTCCGTTGATAGAGGCCTGGATCTCGGTCTCCATTTTCATCGCCTCGGTGATGAGTACCGACTGACCCGCCTTGACCACATCACCTTCCTTGACCAATACATCGACAATATTACCCGGCATAGTCGTACTGACATCCCCTGGCGCGCTGGCTTGACGGCGCTTGCCATCACCGCCCGAAACGTAACTGTTAAGCGGCTCGAAGACCACCTCTTCCGGCATACCATCAATGGACAGATAAAAGTGCCGCTTGCCCTCGCTCTTCAGGCCGATACCCGTGATATCCACCCGATAGCTTTCACCGTGTACATCAATCACAAACTCAGTCGGCACGCCTTCACGCGCCAGAGGCGTACCGCTTCCATCCGGGATGGGCAGCAGTTCTTCAGGCTGCAAGGTTCCGGCTGCACGCTCCTCCAGAAACTTGCGTCCGATATCCGGAAACATGGCAAACGTCAGGACATCTTCCTCGCACCGGGCAAGCTCTCCTGCCTCTCGGCGCAGGTTATCGAGTTCCGGCTTGAGCAAGTCGGCTGGACGTACCTCGATCACTTCCTCATTACCAATGGCTCGCTTGCGCAGCAGCTCGCAGACCTTGCCGGGTGCCTTGCCGTAACGGCCCTGCAGATACAGTTTCACTTCATTGGTGATGGTCTTGTAGCGCTCTCCCGCCAGGACATTGAAAAAGGCCTGGGTACCAACGATCTGCGATGTCGGCGTCACCAGCGGTGGATAACCCAGATCGGCGCGTACACGGGGAATTTCTGCCAGCACCTCGCCCATGCGATTGAGTGCACCCTGCTCGCGCAGCTGGTTGGCCAGGTTGGAGATCATCCCGCCCGGCACCTGATTGACCTGTACGCGCGTGTCCACTCCCGTGAATTCGCTTTCGAACTGGTGATACTTCTTGCGAACGGCATGAAAGTACAGACCGATCTCCTGCAGCAGCTCAAGATCCAGCCCTGTGTCATAGGGCGTTCCACGCAACGCAGCAACCATGGATTCGGTCCCGGGATGGCTGGTCCCCCACGCCAGGCTGGAAATGGCGGTATCGATATGATCCGCTCCGTTTTCCACCGCCTTGAGCTGGCACATGGCAGCTACACCGGCAGTATCGTGGGAATGAATGAATACCGGCAGATTCAGGGCCTCTTTCAGGGCCTTTACCAACTCGCCCGTCGCGTACGGTGTGAGCAACCCAGCCATGTCCTTGATCGCAATGGAGTCCACGCCCATGCCCGCCATGGTCCGACCCATCTCGACGAACGCCTCGACGGTGTGTACCGGGCTGGTTGTGTAGGCAATAGTGCCCTGGGCGTGCTTGCCACTTTTCTTGACGGCCTTGATAGCCGTTTCCAGATTGCGCACATCGTTCATGGCATCGAAAATCCGGAAGACGTCGATTCCGTTTTCCGCCGCCTTGGCTATAAAGGCCTCGACCACATCGTCGCTATAGTGGCGATAACCCAACAGGTTCTGGCCCCGCAGCAGCATTTGCAAACGAGTATTGGGCAAGGCAGCCCGCAACGTGCGCAAACGCTCCCACGGGTCTTCTTTCAGAAACCGCACACAGGCATCGAACGTCGCGCCGCCCCAGACTTCCAGTGACCAATACCCGACCCGATCCAGCTTGTCGCAGATGGGCAGCATGTCTTCCGTACGCATGCGCGTTGCCAGCAGGGATTGGTGTGCGTCACGCAACACGGTATCGGTAACAAAGATCTTCTTGGACATTCTTGTTTTCCTCACAGGCCGGCATGGGCGGCAATGGCGGCCGCGATGACCAGGGCCAGTTGCTCGGGGTTACGCTTGATCGAGTACTGCGTCAGCTCTGGATGGCTTTCCACAAAGCTCGTATTGAATTGGCCGCTACGAAATTCCGGGTTGCGCAAAATCGCTTCGTAATAAGGTGCGGTGGTCTTCACACCCTGCACCCGCATGTCATCCAGCGCCCGTAGGCCCCGCTCCAGCGCTTCCTCCCAGGTCAGCGCCCAGACAATCAGCTTCAAGCACATGGAGTCGTAGAACGGTGGAATCACATAGCCGGTATAGATGGCGGTATCCGTGCGCACCCCAGGGCCACCAGGTGCGTAATAGCGGGTGATCTTCCCAAAGCTGGGCAGAAAGTTGTTTTTAGGGTCTTCCGCATTGATACGAAACTGCAGGGCAAATCCACGATGGATGATGTCCTCCTGCTTGACCGACAGCGGTTGTCCAGCGGCAATCCGGATCTGCTCACGAACGATATCGATCCCGGTGATTTCCTCGGTGATCGTATGCTCGACCTGAACCCGGGTATTCATCTCCATGAAGTACACCTCGCCTTCCGCGAGCAGGAACTCCACCGTACCGGCATTCTCGTATCCGACCGCCTTGGCAGCGCGTACCGCCAGATCGCCAATATAGGCACGCTGCTCAGGTGTCAGCTGCGGGCTGGGTGCAATCTCGATGAGCTTCTGGTTGCGGCGCTGGATCGAGCAGTCCCGTTCGAACAGGTGAACGGTATTGCCCAGGCTGTCCGCCAGAATCTGAGCTTCGATATGCTTGGGATTGACGATGCACTTCTCGAGAAATACTTCAGCACTACCAAACGCCTTGGTTGCTTCGGAAATGACGCGGGGATAGGCCTGCTCTAGTTCTTCACGGCTATTACAACGCCGGATACCACGGCCGCCACCACCAGACGTGGCCTTGAGCATCACCGGATAGCCGATGCGCTCTGCTTCGATCAGTGCCTCATTCAGATCGGCTACGTTTCCTTCGGTGCCTGGGGTACAGGGCACGCCTGCTGCAATCATGCTGCGACGCGCCTCGGTCTTGTCTCCCATCCGCCGAATAACTTCAGCACTAGGGCCGACAAATTTGATCCCGCGCTGCGCACAGATCTCTGCCAGCTCAGCATTCTCGGATAAGAAGCCATATCCCGGATGTAACGCATCACACCCAGTCTCAACTGCCAGGTTTACGAGCTTGCGAGGGTTCAAATAGCCTTCGAGCGGATCGCTGCCGATGCTATGTGCTTCATCGGCCCGTTTTACATGCAGCGCATGGCGGTCAGCCTCTGAATAGATAGCTACCGAACGGATACCCATTTCGGCACAGGCACGCACGATACGCACCGCGATTTCGCCACGATTGGCGATGAGGATTTTCTTGATCACACGCCGGCCTCTTGAGCGAGATTAGGAGCCCTTTGGGCATTTGTTCTTGTTCGCTCACAAACCTAGACGGCAATAAGGATTATGGAAAATCAATAATTATTAGCGTATCTATAAGGTATTACTTATAGATCAACGATGAGGTTGGCCCAGCCATGCGTAAACCCTTGATGCGTATCACCTTACGTCAGCTGCAAGTGTTTGAGGCCGTATGCGAGACACGCTCCTACAGCCGTGCAGCTGACGTCATGGCCCTAACGCAACCGGCCGTCAGCCTGCAGATTCGCCAGCTGGAAGAGCTGCTCGGACAACCACTGTTTGAATACAGTGGCAGAACCCTTTACCTGACCGAAGCCGCCGATGCCTTGCTGCGCGCCGGACAGGATATCTTTGGACGCCTCAACAGTCTCGATATGCAGCTCTCCAATCTCCTGGGCTCGCTTCACGGACAACTCCGTCTGGGAGTAGAAACCAGCGCGCAATACCTGGCGCCCCATCTGTTCGCTGCCTTCAAGCAGCAGCACCCGGAGGTCAGTGTTCATCTCTGCGTAGGCAACCACGATCACATGCTCAGACGGCTGTCTGAAAACCGTGACGAAATCATGATCATGTCTCTGGTACCGTCAGACAGAGACCTGGAGTTTCTTCCCTTTCTCAACAACGAGATTGTTGCAGTGGCCGCTCCGGAACATCCTGTCAGCCAAACCGGCAGCCTTACCTTGAAGGATCTGAGCGATTGTCCGCTGCTGGTACGAGAGTCGGGCTCCGGCACCCGTCAGGCGTGTGACGAGTACTTCAAGCAAAAGCGAGCCCACTTTTCAGACGTGCAAGAACTGACCTCGCTGGAAGCCATACGGGAAGGTGTCATTGCCGGATTGGGTATTGCACTGCTTCCACGACTGGCTGTTCACCGAGAGCTTAAGGCTGGCGTACTGTGCGATCTATCGGTACAGGAGCTTCCACTTTGCCGCAGCTGGTGCGTGGTTCATCCGCGCAGCAAACGCCTGTCTCCTGTGGCACAGGCGTTTTTTAACTTCATTCGGGAAGAACGGAGTCGAATCGCCGCGCTAGCCGAACGAATCAGTGGGCTGAGAGCTGAGCGCTCATAGCGACCGAAGCAGAAAATAGTTCGGGATAATCCGTTAACTCCTGCTCCAGACGTAACTGCTCGTTGCGATCCTCAATGGCACGTCGAAAGGCCATTCGGCGTTGATCCGCCAGTTTACGGCGAGTTTTGGCGTCGAGAAAATCGCTGTCCATAGACATGGCCATACCGTATCTCCCAAGCAAAGGTGAAGCCTTTAGCCTGCTCAGGAAAGATGACGGTTTGGCGAAGCCTTGGTGAAGCTTAAGGGACAGCCGAAGAGCTGCACTTGATCATCAATGCGAGTCGCGCTCGTCCTGATGTTTGATGCTCTTGGGTGATAACCGCAGGCTTCGCAGACTGCGCTTGACACCTTTGAGGTGGTTGACCAGCGTCGGGCCTCGGGACATCGCCACCCCCATTGCCAGCACGTCGATAATGACCAGGTGTGCAATACGTGATGTCAGCGGCGTATAGATCTCGGTATCTTCCGGCACATCGATCGTCAGGCTGACATTGGCTAACTCTGCCAAAGGCGTCTGGCTTGGGCAGATCGTGATCAGTTTGGCCCCACTGTCCCGGACCAGGTTGGCCGTGATCAACAGGTCTTTCGAGCGTCCCGACTGGGAAATACAGATCGCCGCGTCATCCGGCGTCAGGGTTGCAGCCGACATCGCCTGCATGTGGGGATCAGAATAGGCAAACGCACTGAGCAGAAGACGGAAGAACTTGTGCTGGGCATCCGTCGCCACGGCGCCGGAAGCGCCAAAGCCATAGAACATTACCCGCTTGGCCTTGGAAATCTCTTCGATAGCCTGCTCGAGCGCCTGCATGTCCAAGCGCTCGCGGATATCCATCAGCGTGTGCAGCGTGGTATCGAAAATCTTCAGGCTGAAATCGACAACCGAGTCGTTCTCATGGATGGCGAACTGTCCAAAGCTCGCCCCTGAAGCCAGACTTTGGGCCAGACGCAGCTTCAAGTCCTGAAAACCATCGCACCCAATAGCACGGCAGAACCGCACGATAGTTGGCTCACTAACCCCTACCTCATGAGCAAGATCCGCCATCGAACTGTGCATGACAGCCGCAGGATCCAGCATGACGTGCTCAGCCACCTTGAGCTCAGACTTGCGCAATAAATGGCGCGACTGGGCGATATGTTGCATCAGGTTCACAAGCGGCACTCGACTAGCAGAGGAGGAAAAGGCATGTAGTGGTACGTCTTTATACTACATCGACGCCAGGTCATTCATTCACTTAGTATTTCGCGTAATGGACATCTTTGCACTGAAGCCATAAGACAACCCGTCTACAGTGCAACTTTTGGCACACCCTCACCCGTCCACATCCTTGAAAAAAGCACAGACAAGGCGAGTTCACTCGCTTCTAGCGTAGTGCGCAAGATTTCTGCCTCAATGCGCAAAAAGCTGCGCACCTTTATGTGACAGCTGTCGCAAAGCTCATGCGGCACACACTTCATTAAATCATAACTTATTGATTAATAAAGAATTTATTTTATTGGCACAGGGTTTGTAATAGGTATGGCTCCCGGGCCAAGGGCCCACTATTCAGGCAAGGAGAGCATCATGCCAACACCCGCGTATCTGTCCCTCGAAGGCACCAAGCAAGGTCTGATCACTGCAGGCACCTTCACGGAAGACTCCGTCGGCAATATCTTCCAGGAAGGCCATGAAGACCAGATTCTGGTTCAGGCTTTCAATCACCAGGTCATCATCCCACGCGATCCGCAGTCCGGTCAGCCGACTGGTCAGCGTGTACACAAGCCGCTGATGATCACCAAGGTCTTCGACAAGTCCTCTCCGCTGATCTTCAACGCACTGACCTCCGGCGAGCGCCTGAGCAAGTGCCGCCTGGAGTGGTACCGCACTTCTGCTACTGGTACTCAGGAACACTACTTCACCATCGAGCTGGAAGACGCCATCATCGTTGACGTGCAGTCCCGCATGCCGAACTGCCAGGACCCGAACATGGCTCATTTCACTCACCTGGAAGACGTGTACTTCACGTACCGCAAGATCGTCTGGACTCACGAAGTATCCGGCACTTCCGGCTCCGACGACTGGCGCTCCCCGATCTCCGCTTAATTTCGCGGCGATCCGTCAGACAGGTGTGAATCGGTGTCGGCTTCTGATCCCCTCCAGAAGCCGATTGGTCAGAAACAGACCCGAATCACTGCCTGCTAACCGCTTGAGGTGGCACAATGAGTCAAGCGCCATGATGTCTGGCATTGGCTCATTCCATGCTAGTACGGTTAGCCTTTTCGGCCAGGTCTCCTGGCCGAAATTGTTTTCGCAACAACCTTCTGGAGGAACACGGAATGTTCAACCCAGCGAATACTGCTCATTTTTCGCTATCCATTCACGGATCGACTTCAGAAGGAGAGATGCCTGACTTTCAGGTTCTGAGCTTTACAGGACAGGAGTCGATCAGCCAGCCCTTTCGTTTTGACCTCGAACTGGTCAGCGAACGCCCCGACCTCGACCTTGAGGCCCTGCTGCATCAGCGCGCCTTTCTGGCCTTCTCGCCCAGCGGTAACGGCGTGCATGGTCAGCTCTACCAGATCGGCCAGGGCGATGCCGGCAAGCGCCTGACCCGCTATCACGTTGTGCTAGTGCCGCGTCTGGCCTACCTTGCGCACCGCACCAATCAGCGCATCTTTCAAAAGCTCACCGTCCCGCAGATCATCGCCCAGGTGCTAGAAGATCACGGCATCCTGGCGGACGCCTACCGCTTCCAGCTGGGGCCTACGGTCTATCCGCCTCGCGAGTATTGCGTCCAGTACGATGAGACCGACCTGCACTTCATTCAGCGGCTCTGCGAAGAGGAAGGCCTGCACTACCACTTCGAGCATACCCAGGATAACCACGTCCTGGTGTTTGGTGATGACCAGACCGGCTTTCCCAGGCTGACCCCATCCACCGCCTATGTGCAGGGCTCCGGTCTGGTGGCAGACGAGCCGGTGGTCAAACGCTTTGGCGTACGCCTGGAAACCCGTACCGCCCGTGTCTCGCGCCGCGACTATGACTTCGAGCAACCGCGACTGCGCATGGAGGCCGCCTACAAGAGCGAGGCCAAGCCCGATCTGGAAGACTACGACTACCCAGGTCGCTTTACCGATCGCACCCGCGGCAAGCACCTCGCCCAGCGCGCCCTTGAGCGTCACCGCAGCGACTATCAGCTGGCCGAAGGTGAAAGCGATCAACCCCAGCTGGTGACCGGCCACTTCCTGGAACTGTCCGAGCATCCCCGCCGTGACTGGAACCAGCTCTGGCTACTCACCGGCATTTGGCATGAGGGCAAGCAGCCCCAGGTGCTGGAAGAGTCGGTTACCAGCGATGTGGACAAGCACGACGGCTTTACCCAGGGCTACCGCAACCGCTTCACAGCGACGCCCTGGGACGTACCCTTCCGTCCTGCGCTTGAGCATCCCAAGCCCAAGATCCTGGGCAGCCAGACCGCGGTGGTCACTGGACCCAAGGGCGAAGAGATCCATTGCGATGAGTACGGTCGGGTCAAGGTGCAGTTTCATTGGGACCGTGAAGGCCAGGCCAACGAACAGACCAGCTGCTGGCTACGCGTCTCGTCCAGCTGGGCGGGCGATCGTTATGGCGGTATCGCCATTCCTCGCATCGGCATGGAGGTACTGGTCACGTTCTTGGAAGGCGACCCGGACCAGCCCCTGGTCACGGGCTGCTTGTTCCACATGGAACATCAGGTTCCCTATGACCTGCCGGCCAACAAGACCCGCAGCGTCTTCAAGACCCTGAGCACACCGGGTGGTGGTGGCTATAACGAGCTGCGTATCGAGGATAAGAAAGGTCAGGAACAGATTTACATTCACGCCCAACGGGACTGGGACGAGAACGTCGAGCACGACCAGAAGATCCGCGTAGGACACGAGCGACACGACATTGTCGAGGCTAACAGCTACACGGAATACAAAGCCGAGGAACACCGCACCACGGATGCAGACCGCAAGGTTGAGATCAAGACCAACGACCACCTCACCATCGGGCAAAACCAGCATATCAAGATCGGTACAGGTCAGTTCGTCAGTGCGGGGCAGGAAATCCATTTATCCAGTGGTTTGAAGGTTGTTTTGGAGGCTGGCAGCGAACTTACCTTCAAGGCAGGCGGTAGCTTCATCAAGCTGGACGCCAGCGGCATCACTATCGTCGGCCCAACGGTCCGCATCAACTCTGGAGGCAACGCAGGCAGCGGAACCGGTGCATCCCCTCTGCTGCCGGGGCCTGTAAGGCCAGCCGACGTAGATAAGGCAGGTGCTCTGCTAACACCCGCACAGATCAATACCTTCAAGCGTAACGCACCCTTCTGTGAAGAATGCGAAAAGTGCAAGGAGGGGTTCTGTGCGCTCTGATAATTTGCTTACCCCTCAAGAGTGGTTGGCTCAACAGTCAACTGATAACTCATCCCTTTATGTCGTGATGAGTAACACCAGCGATGCCAATCCACTGAAGGCCTATTACGAAGCTCGTGAAGCTTTTGTCCCTTTGCCCATTTGGGAAGGTACCCCCTACGCTGACTGGCAGCCGGTGATGCCCTACCTAGGTAGGCTCAGCCCAAACAGCACATTTTTAAATTGGGCAGCTCAAGAAAAACATAAAGACTGGGGATGGCTAGCCCTAGCCACGCACGAGCCAGCAGCTATCGTCGAGCACCTCAAGAGTCTGACCAAAGTCTTTATGCCAGACGGTAGCGAAGTGTTTTTCCGCTTTTGGGATGGTCGGCATCTGGTCCCTGTGATTCAGACCCTGAATCAGCAGTTCTCTACCGTATTACCTTGCTTCGATCAGTACTGGGTTAATCAATTCAACGCCAGCATAACCCCAAGTACTTACCAAATCGCTCGAACATACCCTTGGTGGAGCGTGCCCCAGACGGTACTTGATGCATTGCATGAAAACGATGCCTCAACGCTGATCGATAACCTGATGCAGCACATTCAAGAAAATCACCCAGACATTTACTTCAAATTCCCAGAAATCAATCTTTTACAAAAGATCAAACGCTTTGTTCAGCGCCAGGAAACAGACATGGACGATACGGCGCAACTTATCGCTCAACTTGAAAAGGATGCTTCACTATGATTCCTCGGCTCGGCTCGCTCTCGTTTATTGGTTTGGGTGCCGAGTCACCTGATGCAAGCAAAGTAATCTCTGAATTCAAAAGCTGTTTGGGCACCTATAAAGAGCTGGCTGAAAGTTTTTGGACTGGCTGGGCATTGGATGCCGATCAGACATTCAAGATTGGCGATGAGTTAAGCGTTAGCAAGGGCAAGGATTACACCTCCCCTGTTACGAACTACGCAACGTGCCCGCTGAATGGAGAATTCACGTTAGTTCATGCTTTTGAAGCCGCCCGCTTTGTTCCCATTGGCAATACACCCGTACGGCTGGAACCTGTCACGAGAGCCTGGAACGGAGATGAAGTTACAGGACCCGTCATTAATGATGAAATCGGCCCAAGCGGCATAAAAGTTATTTCTGGCTGCAAGCGTGGGCAGCTCTATCGCATTACGTTTTTCCCGAATGTAACGAAGGCTCAGGTAGAAGCCCTATATAGCTCTTATCAAGGCGTTATTCAAAAGCTTGCTGCATGGCTTCAAAGCGAATGGACCAATCAATTCCAACCTTTATGGAGCACCTATCAAAGCGCTAACTCGGGACAACGTTTAAAACTCCAACTGGAGGCTGCCCTAGAGGGCTTTGAGCATGCACTGCTCTCGCTCTGGGACGACATAAAGTCACTTTTTCAATTGATTGCTCATCCTTATGAGAATGCTAAAAAGCTCGCTAAATACTTGAGTCCAGACGAGCTGAAAAAGCTCTATACCGCCTCCAAGGAATCGCTAAGTACAGCCTTACTGATCGCTAGTGATGAGCCACTAATGTTTATTTACGTGGCGGCAATTGTTAGCTGGGTCAAGCTGTTACCGCCTCAGACATGTGTTGAAGTACTGGCTCAATTTACCGGCGAGCTTTTAATCAATATTGTCGTCGGGATTATTTTGAGCGGCGGTGCGGGGCTTGCAATCCGCGTTGGCACCAAAGCTTTGGAAACACTCAAGTCTGGTCAAGCGACGGCTTTAATCAGCAAGCTTGCCGATACGTTAATCAACGCAAGTCAATCCCATGCACTGTCTGTACATGCAGACACCTTAAAGCCTTTAGCGGCCCATGGTGAAATCAGCGAGGCGAATACAGCCCGTAAAATCAACGCCAAGGTGGCGCCTGCAAGCAAACGCCCTACCCCAGCCGATACGCCGAGCCAAACGATTGAAAATGCCTCGACAACAAGCCGAAATAAAACGCGGCGTCAAACGCGTTTGTCTCGTGAAGAAAAGGTTGATGACGTCTCCAAGCCGGCTAAGGATCCTAACGACAAACCTTCGCAGGAATGCGCCAAAACCTGCACTAACGGCTGTCCGGTTTCCATGGTTACAGGTGAGGAATTGCTTACCCTGACCGATGGAGAGCTGGATGGGGTGCTCGCCTTTCCCTGGTCTCGCCTCTATCGCACTAGTGCTATCGAGCACAATGTTGGCTTGGGCTATGGATGGAGCCATAGTCTGGCCCATAGGTTGGAAATTCAGGGCGACACGGTTATCTGGACAGACCATGAGAATCGCCGCACCGAGTTTCCACTACCAAGCCAGCAACGTCCTGCCATTACGAACCGGCTTTCCGCTGCAGCGATCTATCTTGGCGAGGACCTAAGCGAGCTGGTTCTTGCGCAGGCGGGCGCAAAGCCTCACTTTTATCACTTCCGTCGGATAGGTCAAAGCGCGCGTCTTATTTCGATAAGCGACACATACAACAACGTCTTACGTATTTCTCGCGATGCGAGAGACCGTATTGTTCGCCTAACGAACACTGCGGGTCGCGCGCTGCGCTTCACGTATGAGCACGCTCATATCGTAGCGGTTGATTATCAGGTCTACCGCCCTGCCGATAATGAAGAAGCGAGTTGGTATACCATCCAGACCCTGGCCACCTATAGATATAACGCCCAAGGCCAACTTCTGTCTGCTACCAATGCGGCAGGTGAAAGCGAGCATTATCGCTACAACGATCAGCACGTTATCCAAGAGCGCCAACTGGCGGGCGGAGCGACGTTCTTCTGGGAATGGGAAGGCGAAGGAAAACAGTCCCGTTGCGTCCATCACTGGGCCAATTTTGCCCAAATGGATACGCGTTACGTCTGGGAAGACAACGGTACCGTTACCGTTCATAACTCAGACGGCAGCCAGCAGGTCTACCAACATGATGAAAACGCTCGCCTCGTCCAACAGATAGACCCGGACGGCGCCAAGCATCACAAGGTATACGATGAAAAAGGCCAGCTGATTGCCGAGAAAGATCCGCTAGGCGCTATCACTGAATACCTGCATGACGAGGCGGGTCATCTCATTGCTGTCATTCCGCCTGAAGATGAGCCTACCTATTACGAATACCATAAAGGCTTCGTACGCACGGTTAGCCGGGGCAAGGCTGTCTGGAAATATCGTCGTAATGCCCAAGGTGACATTACCGCTCAGACGGATCCGGACGGCAACAAAACTCACTACCACTACGACAACCGGGGAAACCTGCTCAGTATTCAACATCCTGATGGTAGCCGTCATGAACTCACCTGGAACCCTCAAGGCCAGCTGATAGAAGAGTTGCTACCTGATGGCGGTCAACGCCGTTATCGGTACGATGCGCTTGGCCGCCAAATCACTCGACAGGACGAATCAGGCGCTGTTACCCAGTATCAATGGGACGCCGTTGGCCGACTCAGTCAGGTTACGCTGCCGGGCGGTGGGACGCGCGCGTTTACCTACAATGCGTACGGCAAAATAACAGCCGAGCGGGATGAGTTAGGACGTGTTACCCGCTACGAATACGCGGACAACCTGCACCTCGTCAGTCGCCGAATCAACCCTGATGGTAGCCAGCTGCGCTATCGCTACGACAATGCTCGCCTGTTATTGACAGAGATCGAAAACGAGCGCGGTGAGCACTACCAACTCGATTACTACCCCAACGGCCTGATTCGAGAAGAAACAGGCTTTGATGGCCGTACAACAGCCTATGCCTATGACCTTAACGGCCATTTAACGGAAAAAACGGAATTCGGCGAAGACGGTAGCCAGCTGGTTACCTGCTACCAGCGTGACGCAGCTGGGCGGCTGCTCGTTAAAACCCTTCCTGACGACCAGAAAATTCATTACGCCTACGATGCCCTTGGCCGACTGGTCAGTGTAGATGACGGCCAATGGCCGCTCGCCTATGAGTATGACCTTCAGGATCGCCTCATTACTGAGCATCAGGGTTGGGCAACGTTCCGTTATCAATATGATGCCCTCGGACAGCTCAGCCATTGCCGCCTGCCGGATGGCAGCCTGCTCGACTACCGCTATCGCCATGGTGGCCTGCTGAGCGCTATTGACCTGAACGGTCAGCCACTGACGGCCCATCAGTACCTGCCCGGCGGACGTGAGCAATATCGTCAGCAAGGCGCACTGCTCAGCCATTATCACTATGACGAGCAAGGCCGCCTCCAAGCCCACCGTATCAGCCAACAGGAACGCAGCGTTTATCAACGTCGCTATGCCTACGATGCCAACGGCAATCTCGCTGCGATCGAAGATTCCCGCAAAGGCAACAAGCACTTCCATTACGACCCGCTGGATCGACTAATAGCTGTTCGGGGCGATCTGCCAGAGAGCTTTGCCCACGATCCCGCCGGTAACCTGCTTAGCCAGACGGGGCAGGAAGGCGCACGCCTCGCCAACGTCAAAGGCAACCGTCTGTTGATGCAAGGCGATAGCCACTACGATTACGACGCCTATGGCAATCTGACTCGTGAACGACGCGGCGCAAGTCAACGACTGGTCACTGAATACCGCTATGACAGCCAGCACCGCCTGATTGCCGCAACACTCCCGGACGGGCGAATCGCCGAGTACCGTTACGACGCCTTTGGCCGACGCATTGCCAAGATCATTGACGGCCAAACCACTGAATTTCTCTGGCAAGGCGAACGGCTAATCGCCGAAAGCGGGCAAAACCACTACCGTAGCTATGTCTACGAGCCCGGCACATTCCGCCCTCTGGCGATGCTGCTCGGTGAAGGGAGAGCAGCCGAACCTTATTACTACCAGCTCGACCACCTCGGCACACCACAGGAGCTGACCAGCACAGCGGGTTCTATCGTCTGGTCTGCCAAGTATCGCGCCTACGGTAATGTGGCAAAACTGGAAGTCGCCGAGCTGGAAAATCCTTTGCGTTTCCAGGGGCAATATTTTGACCAGGAAACCGGTCTGCACTACAACCGACACCGTTACTACAATCCCAATACGGGCCGCTTCCTGACACCCGACCCGATCAAATTAGCGGGTGGGTTGAATAACTATCAGTATGTGCCTAACCCAACGGGGTGGGTGGATCCGCTGGGTTTAAATAATTGCCCAGGGCAAGACCTTTGTAATCCAAATTTAAACTCATCCTTAAGCAAAGATATTTCTTATGTAAATGATGGAGAGCCTCAGCCTGCATCTCCTGAAAGCAAGTACAAATACCTATACAGAGGTGATACCCGCTCTCAAGATATAATTTTCGAAGATGGATTTAAAAGCAAAGGAGACAGCAACGACTTACAGCTTCACGTCTACGATAACAATGAGCCTCCTAGCAATTTCATTAGCACCTCAACCTCTCCGGAGGTAGGGATAGATTTCGGTACTGCATATAGAACAAAACCTGGATATCTATATACCTTGAGGTTGCTAAAAGGTATTGACGTTAATAATGAAAAAGGGTTAAAAGTTCCTTTCCCAGATGAAAAAGAAATAGCCGTACCTAAGGAGGTGAAAAGAGAAGATATACTAGGAGTAACACCATTAAAAGCAGATGGTAGCTATAAAGGATATTCCATACCTAACCCTAGAAGAATTTAGAATGAATAATGAAAGAACCATATCCATATTAAATAATGGAAAATTGGAATCTGCCAAAATAATTTACTGTCTTAATAATCCTAGCAGGATCGAGTTATTTTTATCAGATGGGAATAAGTTTTCTTCATTAGGGAACAACTTATTCGAAAGTTTTTCTAACATGCGAAGAAGCCTAAAGTACATTATTTTTCTTTGCAAAGGCGCTAAAATAAACGTGTACCCCTCAAGAATGTCGTCTCAGATGTCATCTGGACTGATGGCCTATGAGGTAAAAATGGGCAGGCCTGCTTTAAGAGAGAACCTTGTTAATATCTTCGATTATGAAGATGAAAGAATATGTATAAATCCTGATGATCAAAAAAATTACTTTGAAAAATGGCTAATGTCTATTTAATTGTCACAAAAAAGTTTTAATATCATTATTACACTAACAAGCGAATTATAAATTAGCCAATTTTTATGCGACATACAAGTATAAGACCGAGAATAAAATCTTAGAAAGGACCTATAAGAATAAACCAAAAAAATTGATGGACATAAAATAATAAAAACATACTCTTATTGGATTAAATTGTCTTTCTTATAGATATAAACCTGTTCTTTTAGAAAAGCTAGGATAACTATTTTCTATTGAAAGCCATGATTTTAGCGCTTATTTTGAATATCTAGAGGAAGAATATATAGCACTTACCTGGTATGCAGATGAGATTGTTGATCCAAGAGGCTTTCTCAAAGAACTATGAAATTGCTAAAATAGAATGGAAGGAAGATCTTATAAAGGCAGAGTCTGAAGATCGCTCCACATGGTAGATAATGTGTTACAACTCAATCAAGGAAGATGAAGATGCTCTTAATATGGCAAGGTTTTGGTTTTTTAGTCGTTATTATTCCCCTGTTTGTGGCCTTGATTGGCTCCTTACTAGGTGGCCTTTTAGGTGCAACTAACCTCATCATTTTCCCGCTAACGCTACTTGCATCCGCTATGGCCGTTTTCTATTTCGGTAAGCGGCTGAATAGCCGTCCGGGAAAGATCCTGATTGACCCAGAAACCCAGCAAACCGTTGAGCTGCGTAAGCGCCACACCCTGTTCTGGATTCCAATGCAATATTGGGCGTTTCCGTTGGGGGTACTGGGATTTGCAATGCTGCTGGGCAATTTAGTCGCCTAATCGCATTCAAGTAAGGGTTCGCCAAGCGTTAGCGAATCCTTGCTACGAACAGCATCCCTAGGTTTATAGACCTGGATCAATACCGTCCACAGTCTGCTCTTATAAGCTCATGGCTTTGAAGTCGCTACCCCATGAGCATCACGCATTTCTTCAAGCCCGAACTCCTCTCCCCTGCCGGTACGCTCAAATCCATGCGTTATGCCTTCGCTTATGGAGCGGATGCCGTCTACGCGGGGCAGCCACGGTATAGCCTCCGGGTCAGAAATAATGAATTCGACCATGAGCACCTCGCGCTGGGCATTAATGAGGCACATGCGCAAGGCAAACGATTTTATGTGGTGGTCAACATCGCGCCACACAACGCCAAGCTGAGGACGTTTCTGAAGGATATCGAGCCCGTTATTGCCATGGGCCCGGATGCGTTGATCATGTCAGATCCTGGCTTGATCATGCTGGTGCGTCAGGCATTTCCCCAGATGCCGATTCATCTGTCAGTACAAGCCAATGCGGTGAACTGGGCGAGCGTGAAGTTTTGGGAGAGCCAAGGTCTGTCACGCGTGATTCTGTCCCGAGAACTGTCGCTGGAGGAGATTGAAGAAATCCGCCAACAGGTGCCGGGAATTGAGCTGGAAGTGTTCGTTCACGGCGCGCTGTGCATGGCTTATTCCGGACGCTGCCTACTGTCCGGCTATATCAACCGGCGCGACCCTAATCAGGGCACCTGCACCAACGCCTGTCGCTGGGAGTACAAGGCTCATCTAGGGAAAGAGGATGCATTAGGCGCTATCGTGCAGCATCATGACCCTATCGCACTCAACGTACCGGAACCAACGCTAGGCTCTGGTACGCCTACAGATGAGGTTTTCCTGCTGGAAGAAGCGGGCCGACCGGGTGAGCTGATGGAGGCCTATGAGGATGAGCATGGCACCTACATCATGAATTCCAAGGACTTGCGAGCCGTGCACCATGTCGAGCGGCTGGCAAAGATAGGTGTGCACTCAGTGAAAATCGAAGGCCGGACCAAGTCCCATTACTACGTGGCACGTACGGCGCAGGTCTATCGCAAGGCTATCGACGACACAGTGGCGGGCCGCCCTTTCGATAAATCCTTGATGGATACCTTGGAGTCATTGGCTCACCGCGGTTACACCGAGGGTTTTCTGCGCCGCCATGTGCATGACGAATATCAGAACTATAACCAGGGCTATTCGGTATCCGAGCGCCAGCAGTTCGTGGGTGAGTTGACCGGTGAACGTCGCAACGGACTGGCTGAAGTAATCGTAAAGAATCGCTTCGACTTGGGTGACTCTATCGAGGTCATGACGCCTAAGGAAGGTCTGAAGTAGCCCTGTATTTCCGGTCGACTTCAGCCCTCGCTGCTTTTGAAAGCGGGCCGTCGATCAAAATCGACCAGGTAACCCGCTCAGTTCTCCGTTTTTGGCCGCCGCGAGCACCTCGCAGCAGCCATTT
>NZ_KI517367.1:1905496-2081253 GCF_000478505.2 Pseudomonas sp. HPB0071
GAGCTTCTTGTAGGTGCTGCGGCGTGCTGCGACCTGCCAGATCACTTCGCGGCCAGCATGTTCGGGGCGCTTTTCGACGCCGGTGTAGCCGGCATCGGCGCAGACGACGTTCTCGTCACCGTGCAGCAGTTTGTCGACCTGGGTGATATCCGCCACGTTGGCTGCCGTGCCTACCACGCTGTGTACCAGCCCCGACTCATCATCCACACCGATGTGCGCCTTCATGCCAAAGTAATACTGGTTCCCTTTCTTGCTCTGGCGCATTTCCGGGTCGCGCTTGCCGTCCTGGTTCTTGGTCGAGCTGGGCGCGTGGATCAGTGTGGCATCGACGATAGTGCCCTGGCGCAGCGACAGGCCGCGATCCCCCAGGTAGCCATTGATTACGCCGAGGATGCTGGCTGCCAGCTCATGTTTCTCCAGCAAACGACGGAAGTTGAGGATGGTGGTTTCGTCGGGAATACGCTCCAGGCTCAGCCCGGCGAACTGACGCAGGATGGTCGTCTCGTAGAGCGCTTCTTCCATGGCCGGGTCGCTGTAGCCGAACCAGTTCTGCATCAGATGGATACGTAACATGGCCATCAGCGGATAGGCTGGACGACCACCTTCACCCTTTGGGTAGTGTGGCTCGATCAGGGCAATCAATCCCTTCCACGGCACCACCTGATCCATCTCGATCAGGAACAATTCCTTACGGGTCTGCTTGCGCTTGCTGGCGTACTCGGCGTCGGCGAAGGTCATCTGCTTCATGGAAAAACTCGGCTGGCGGGATCGGCGTATTTCACCAGATTCGGGAAGTCTTTTTCAGACCTTCCCTAACGGCAATCTGAACCTTTCAGTCGAAGCGATGGAAAGCGCGCGCGGTATCCGCCTGGAAACTGCTCCGGGCAGTAGCCATACCGTCTACTTGGCGATTCCGGAAGGCATTGATCTCAGCTATGGATTGTTGATGCGCAATCTGGAGGCGGGTACGACCACTCGAAACCCGCAATTTCGGTAAAAAAGCGGCCGGTTCGCGCATGAAGCTGACCAGCCGCCCATGCAGTTCAGCGCGCGAGTCGTTACAATGTGCTCATGCATGATGACCTCTCTCTCCTCCTGAATTCCCTGAATGCCGCCCAGCGTGAAGCGGTGGCGGCGCCCCTTGGCCGACAGTTAGTGCTTGCGGGTGCCGGTTCCGGCAAAACCCGGGTGCTGGTGCACCGCATCGCCTGGTTGATCCAGGTCGAGCATGCGTCGCCCCACTCGCTCCTGGCAGTGACCTTTACCAACAAGGCCGCTTCCGAAATGCGCCATCGGATCGAGCAGCTCTTGAACATGAATCCGCAAGGCATGTGGGTTGGGACGTTCCACGGACTTGCCCATCGTCTGCTCAGGGCTCACTGGCAGGAAGCCAAGTTATCCCAGAACTTTCAGATTCTGGACAGCGATGACCAGCAACGGCTTGTCAAACGAGTCATTCGGGATCTAGGGCTGGATGAGCAGCGCTGGCCTGCACGGCAGGCGCAGTGGTTCATCAACGGCCAGAAAGACGAAGGCTTACGTCCGCAGCATATCCAGGCCAGTGGCGATCTGTTCCTGGCCACCATGCGCAGCATCTACGAGGCGTATGAAGCAGCGTGTGCTCGTGCCGGCGTCATCGATTTTTCCGAGCTGCTGCTCCGTGCCCTAGAACTGTGGCGCGATAATCCAGACCTGCTTGCCCATTACCAGCGCCGTTTCCGCCATGTGCTGGTAGATGAGTTCCAGGATACCAATGCCGTGCAGTACGCATGGCTCAAGCTGCTCGCCCAGGGCGGAGAGAGCCTGATGGTAGTGGGTGATGACGACCAGTCCATCTACGGCTGGCGTGGCGCGCGTATCGAGAATATCCAGCAGTTCAACCAGGACTTCTCTGCCGCCATCATTCGTCTAGAGCAGAATTATCGCTCCACCAGCACGATTTTGCAGGCAGCCAATGGCCTGATCGCCAATAATAGCGATCGGCTCGGCAAAGAGCTATGGACGGATACGGGTGAAGGCGAAGCCATTACCTTGTACGCGGGCTTCAACGAGCACGATGAGGCCCGCTACATCGTCGAAACTATCGAAAGCGAATCGAAGAAGGGTCTCTCGCTAAGCGAAATGGCCATTCTGTATCGCTCCAACGCCCAGTCACGGGTATTGGAAGAAGCGTTGCTGAGGGAAAAAATTCCCTATCGCATCTATGGCGGCCAACGCTTCTTTGAACGCGCCGAAATCAAGAATGCGATGGCGTATCTACGCTTGATCTGTCATCGCCATGACGATGCAGCGCTGGAGCGTGTCATCAATGTCCCGCCCCGCGGCATTGGTGAAAAGACGGTCGAGATTCTGCGTAACACTGCACGCACAAACGGCTACTCCATGTGGCAAGCACTGCATGATGCGGTCGGCACCAAGTCGGTATCCGGTCGGGCGGCATCCAGTCTGAATGCCTTTGTCGAGTTGATCGATGAACTGGGGCTCAGGTCTGAAGATGTCCCGCTGCATACGCTGACTCAGATCGTGATCGAGCAGACAGGGCTTGTGGCCTATCACAAGGCTGAAAAGGGCGAGAAAGGTCAGGCACGGGTCGAAAACCTTGAAGAATTGATCAGCGCCGCGAAGTCCTTTGATTTCAGTGGTGACGATGATCGTTCTCCTCTGGCTAACTTCCTTGACCATGCGGCCTTGGAATCTGGGGATAATCAGGCAGACAGCCATGAAGACTGTGTACAGCTCATGACGCTGCACAGTGCGAAGGGTCTGGAGTTTCCGCTGGTCTTCCTGGCTGGTATGGAAGAAGGCCTGTTCCCTCACAAGATGAGCCTGGAAGAGTCCGGCCGCTTGGAGGAGGAACGCCGCTTGGCCTATGTGGGAATTACCCGGGCCATGAAACGTCTGGTGATGACCTATGCGGAAACGCGCCGGCTTCATGGAACCGAGACCTATAACAAGCTCTCGCGCTTTATCCGCGAGGTGCCACCAAACCTGATTCAGGAAGTCCGCCTGTCCAATTCGGTCAAGCAGCCGTTTGGCGTAGGTCGACCTAATCCGTTTGCAGGTGCCGCCATTCCAGACACGACGTTTGCATTGGGCCAACGAGTCAATCACGCCTTGTTTGGCGAAGGGGTCATTCTGAATTACGAGGGCTCAGGTCCACATGCACGTGTTCAGGTGAATTTCGACGCCGAAGGCAGCAAGTGGTTAATGGTGAGTTACGCCAAGCTGGAGCCGGTTTAACGTATACTCCAGGGCGGCCAAGGTCGCCCTGTCTGTTTGAAGAAGGACATTGCGTGGCATCTTCCTGGCTCTTCTGGGCATTGCTGTCAGCCGTTTTCGCGGCGCTCACAGCCATTTTTGGCAAAATTGGCGTTGCCCAGGTCAATTCGGACTTTGCTACCTTGTTGCGGACTGGAGTAGTGTTCCTGTCGCTTGTGCTGATTGTTTATGCGACCCGCCAGTATCAGCCCTTAAGCTCGATCTCGCCAAAGAGCTATCTCTTTCTTGTGTTATCTGGATTGGCTACCGGCGCCTCCTGGATCTGTTATTTCCGAGCCTTGAAGATGGGTAACGCCTCGCTGGTAGCGCCAGTAGACAAGCTGAGCGTAGTGCTCGTGGCCCTATTCGGTGTGCTGCTGCTAGGCGAAAAGCTGACGCTGCGCCAATGGTGCGGCATTGGCGCAATCGGTTTTGGCGTGGTGCTGTTGGCGCTGAAACCCTAGGGTTGAAGGCGCAAGGAAAGGCTTGTCAAACGGTGGGAGATTGCCGAAGCATGCAAGACAAGCCTATTCCCTGCATAGAGGTGCTCAGGCGCCCTACCCACCGAGCCCCGCCACGACTGCTTCTGTCAGGCATTTACAGGCCGGTATCCTTGTAAAGCGATAGCCACCATCCCTTGCATCACAACACTCCACTCCCGTAGCCCAAGATGCAAATGGTTTGGACAGCATACCGTCTCAAGGTAGTAATGAAATGATAGCGCTCAGCCATCAATTTCAGATCTGTGCTTTTAGCCACAGCCGATGTTTAGAAAACACCCTAATTGAGTACGCGCTAACGCTTTTTTGGAGCTGACCAGTGGTTTGAAATATTGCGCATAAAGCAATAGTCCAACAGCAAACGATAAGGCTTGAGTAAACCATGCAAAAAGCCGAAACAATTAGCGCTAGCCCTTACGCAATGTCCGGCGCAAGATGGACATCAACGTAGTTCACGATAAGAGATCTTACGATGCAACGCATAATGAGTTTTTTCATGATCATCTGCCTGGGCCTGACCCTGAGCCTTGATGCCAATGCCAAGCGCATGGGTGGAGGCAAGTCGGCTGGTGCAGCTCCCATTCACCAGACACGCCAGGCGGCACCGCCTCAACAGCAACCGGGCGCAGCGGCAGCCGCACCGGGTCGTCAGGCGCCAGCCGCTAGCGGTGCTTCTCGCTGGCTGGGTCCGTTAGCCGGTCTTGCCGCTGGTGGCTTATTGGCTTCCATGTTCATGGGCGACGGTTTCGAAGGCTTCCAGTTCTTCGACTTCCTAATCATGGCCCTGATAGCGTTTGTTCTGTTCAAGCTATTCACGCGCCGCCGTCAGCAGCAACATCAGCAGCATCAGCCCGCTCCGGCAGGCCACGCGCCGATGTACCGTGAAGCGCCTGTACAGCAGCCTGGCGGATTCGGTCAGGGTGGTGCCGCGCCAGTCATGAATGCGCCTGCCTGGTTTGATGCAGAGCGTTTCGTTGCAGCTGGCCGTGAGCACTTCATGTCTCTGCAGCAGCACTGGGATGCCAACGAGATGGACAAGATCGCCGAGTTCGTGACGCCTCAGATGCTCCAGTGGCTGAAAGATGAGCGTGCCAGCTTGGGTGAAGGCTTCCAGTCCACCTACATCGAGAACTTGCAGGCTGAACTGGATGGCGTGGAAGAGCTGGAAGGCAAGACCATCGCTACCATCACGTTCTCTGGCTTGTCGAAAGAGTCTCGCTTCGACCAGGGTCAGAATTTCAGCGAAAGCTGGCGTATGGAGCGCCTGGCAGGTAGCAACCAGCCCTGGCTGCTGGCCGGTATCCGTCAGAACGCTTGATCGCTCTGTGTTTCAGAAAAGCCCGGCCATGCCGGGCTTTTTCATTTCTACCGTTTGTCGCGCTGTTCGTACAGGTAGCGCATTCTCGATGGCACCTTTTCCATCTTTTATATTCTTGACTAGGGTATAACACGCACCCCTGCATTAGAGGATGTATTGATGGAAGACGTGATTGAAAGGCTGCGCGAAGAGAACGAGCCTGTTCCGGTACCGCTCGAGCTGCCCGATGAGGACCTGTTGGTCGAAATCGAAGAAGAACTGTTGATCAGCCTTCCGCCCGAGTTTCGCGAGTTTCTTCTCACCGTCAGCGATGTGGTATACGGCAAGCTCGAGCCCGTAACGGTGACCGATCCGCAGTCCCATACCTACCTCCCAGAAGTGGCCGCTACAGCCTGGTCGGAAGGTCTACCTCGCGATCTGATACCCATTTGTGAGGACGGTGACGGCTACTACGCCGTCAGTCAGGAAGGCGAGGTTCTGCTCTGGACGGACGGTGAGCTGGACGATGACACTTGGGATTCCGTCTGGATCTGGGCACGAGATGTCTGGCTGGAAAGCTGATCATTGATCAGCTCTATAGCGTTAGCCTGCCGCTATTGGCAGGCTTTACGAGACGCTTGTAGCGGATTGCACGAGAATGGCAGGCCAGACGCTGAACGTAAGCGGCTGCGCAAGGTCTGGATATAGCTATCTTTTCCGCTAGAAGGTAATCCCTGGATGAGCACTCCTGTCGTTCTGATCACTGGTGCCGCTGGCGGGCTCGGTCGAGCACTGGCCCAGCGTTTTTCACAGAGTCACTGGCGCGTTGCAGCGGCAGATCTGGACAAGGATGGCCTGCATGATCTCAATGGCAATGTTCCCCTGGATTCGAGCGTCGTAGCTGATCTACGGACGGCCGAAGGCTGTCGTAACCTCATCAGCAAGGTGATGGCGCGTACCGGCCGCCTCGATGCTCTGATCAATGCGGCAGGTGTCTGGCGCGAAGGCCCTGTCGAGACGTTCAGCGAAGAGGATTATGACCTCGTCATGTCGGTCAACCTCAAATCGACCTTCTTCATGTGCTCCGCTGCCATCCCGTTTCTCAAGGAAACCCGCGGAACGATCATCAATATTTCGAGCGGTGCGGGTCGCCAACCTGTCTCGGGTGCTGCCGCCTATGGCGCTGCTAAAGCCGCTATTCGTTTCTTCAGCCAGAACCTCGCCATTGAGCTGGCCAAGGACGGTGTGCGGGTCAATGCTGTCTCCCCAGGCGATATCGATACGCCCATGCTGGATTTTCAGGCGGCCCATTATGGCCAGGGCGATCCTACCGGCTACCGGCGCAACTTACTCAATCGGTATCCGCAAGGTGATCAGGCCCGCTTTATCCAGCCTGAAGAAGTCGCTGAACTGGTGTACTTCCTATGCCAGCCGCAGGCCTCTGCTATCTCGGGGGCAGACATGCCTATCGATAGGGGGTTGTCGGCGGGTCGCTCATAAAACGGATATAGCTAACGCACGAATCCTATGGCAAATCGCCATAACATTGCATACTGACGCCGCCGGAATTACCGGTGATTTGAGGATATGACGAGGCCTATATGGAAGCCGGTAATCACCAGCTCAGTATGACCATTCTGATGACGCCCGATTTGGCGAACTTCTCTGGCAAGGTGCATGGTGGCGCCTTGCTTAAACACCTGGATGAAGTGGCCTATGCCTGCGCCAGCCGTTATGCAGGCCGTTATGTGGTAACACTGTCGGTCGATCAGGTGATCTTTCGCGAACCGGTCAACGTAGGTGAATTGGTTACGTTTTTGGCATCGGTGAACTACACCGGAACGACGTCTATGGAGGTCGGTGTAAAGGTCATTACGGAAAACATTCAACAGCGCTCGGTACGCCATACCAACAGCTGCTTCTTCACGATGGTTGCATTGGGTGATGACGGCAAGCCCTGCCCCGTTCCTCAACTGGAACCCAAGACGTTCGACGAGAAACGCCGCTGCATACAGGCACAGCAACGCCGGCAAATTCGCCGAGAGTTGCAAGAGCGGTATCAGGCGATCAAGGAAGACGTACTTCCTTCATCCGGCTGATCAGGGCCTAAACAAAAACGCCGCGATTATCCGCGGCGTTTTTATTGGAGCCTGTCGGCCGTTAGCGGCGTTGCAGCTTGAAGATAAATACCTTGGTAGCCTTGCGCGGTACGATTTGTCCACCTGATACACGAGGAGCAAAGCGCCAGCTGCTCAACGCATCGAGCACGGAGCGCTCGAACATTTTGTTGGACGACTCCAGTACTTCCACATCAGTAATACGGCCATCTGCGGTTACGGTAAATAGCACTTTGACCTCCCCGCTTAATCCGCGACGACGCAGCACATCAGGATATTTGGGCTGATCCATCTTCAAAGGACGGATATCGCTGTCGTCGATGCTCCCAGTAGGGAGGCCTGCAGGACCTGCAGAAGCGGCGGTCTTGGCGCCAGGCGTGGCCACGGGTGCCTGAACAGGTGCGCTTGGTGCAGCCGCAGGCGTAGGAGCACTTGCTGCCGGTGCAGCAGGCGCAGGGGCTGGCTCAGGCTCTGCTTTGGGCTCAGGCTTCTTTTTGACCGGTAGCGGTTTTTGCTGGGTGTGCTCAACCGGCTTGGGTTTCGGCTTTGGCTTGGGCTTTTCGACTACCGGTTTGGGTGGTTCGACGGGCTTGGGCGGTTCAACCGGCTTAGGAGGCTCCGGCTTAGGCGGTTCGGGCTCTGGTGGGGCCGGAGGTGTAGGCGCTGCTGCCGGAGGCTCTGGGG
The DNA here is from genome assembly GCF_000478505.2 of Pseudomonas sp. HPB0071. Classification (NCBI taxonomy): domain Bacteria; kingdom Pseudomonadati; phylum Pseudomonadota; class Gammaproteobacteria; order Pseudomonadales; family Pseudomonadaceae; genus Pseudomonas; species Pseudomonas sp. HPB0071. Next base: position 1,913,353 of record NZ_KI517367.1, read on the forward strand.
CAGGCTCCTTTTTGGGCAGCTGGATAAAGCTGACCTTTAGCTCGCTTGGGCTATCACCCTTGCTGATTTTGAGTTCGGGCGGAGTCTGTACGACAAAAAACAATGCAGCCGCCAGCGCCGCGTGCATAACAAAGGAAGTCCCCGAGGCCAGCCACCAACGACGAGGAGGCGTTGTTTCGGTTGTCGGCTCGGCATTGCCGACGTTCTCCTCCAGCGGAGGCACCTCATCGCTTCGTGAATACCCTTGCAGCGAAATGATCTCTGCGCCTGGATCCGTACGACTGGCATTTACACCATCAACAGGCTCAACCTCACTGCGCACGACATACAGACGTACTCCTTCAGCCGATTCAGCAGGGTGCTCAGGCTGCAGCGAAGGGTCTTGCTCAGGCGATTTTGATCTCGCCGGCAACGTCAACGACATAGGAATGATCCACAAAGGCGGTCAGATTTAATAATCATTATCATTAAGATAACGAATTTATCAACTTTTAGCGACAACAGGATTCCTATTGCATGTAATTCATCAAATCTGACTCTAGGGCGGCTGCATCTACGACCGTTTCGAAGATCAATTCGACCCGGCTATCCTTGCGCCACTCACTGATCCGCCATTCACCCTGTCCACTGGCTTGATTGAAGCTCCACCACTGCCCATCTGCATGCAGAATGGCTTTTGCCCTGAGCAGTGCAGGTAATGCGCCCAGCCATGTCTGAACTGCTTGGCGGTTAAATTGGCTGCTATGGTGAAACCGCCACCCTATGGCGAAGCGCCCTTCAGCCTCATGAATTTGCCTTAAGGGCTGTCCAGGTAACAGCAGCGAAGGTAATGGTCCCCGCTGACCAGGGGGAGGCACTGGGAGTGAATCGAGAGCACGTTGGCCAGCTACACAAGCGCTTCCGGGCAAAAGGTTAAAAGGCAGCCTTCCCTGCTGGGTCCATTGCCACTGGATGTCGGGCAAGGAGGCTAGAAGCGCCTGCCGGCTTCTGTTATTCAACAACTCAGACTTGTTGAGTACCAGCAGCCCAACCCCAGGTAACGCCTCACGTTGAGCATCAGGCAGCTGTTCCCCGCTCGCCAGGCGGTGAGCATCAACCACCATGACTGCCGGTTGAATCGCCAGTACGCCCTGCCAGGTACCTTCGGCGAGCTGCTTGAGCAATGTAGCCGGATGCCCCAGCCCTGACGGCTCAATGAAAAGGCGCTGGGGCTGAGCCCTGCGCAACAACTGCACCAGGGCTACCTGCAATGGCGCACCGTTGACGCAGCACAGGCATCCTCCCGGCAATTCAGTCAATGAGATACCGGCATCCGTGGTATGCAACAACGCAGCATCAAGCCCTATCTGACCGAACTCGTTAACCAGTACTGCCCACCGCTCGTGTTGAGGACGCTGCGTCAGCAAATGCCGGATGAGGCTGGTCTTGCCTGCCCCCAAAGGTCCTGTTATCACGTGGGTAGGTATATGCTTGAGCATGTTTATGTCTCGATTCGGTCAGTGGTAGAGTCGCCGATTTAAGCCGGTTATCTCTATGTATCGCCTATTTGCCTGTGTAGCCTTCCTCGCTCCGCTCTATGTGCAGGCCGAAGCGTGCCTGGTCCACAGCAAGGGTAAAGGCGTCGATGTGAAAGTCTGCCAGCAGAATCGCTCGATTCCAGCGAATCTATTTCATGATGGATTTTGTAAGCCTCAACTGGCAGAGCAGAACGTTGAGGTTACCTTTGCTGAACAATGCCCTACCGGCGGATTCGGTATCTGCCAGAACGCCCAAGTACAAGGCATGCCGTACAGACAGGACATCCATTATTACAGTATTGCTACGGATGCACGCTTCTTGAAGCCGTTCTGTGAACAGCAGAGCCAGGGCACGTGGCTGGATACATCCAAGCGGACTGAATGATGACAGGCTCTGATGCCTTTATGGATCATCCTGCTGATGGCAAAGGCTACTGGCACAAGGCAAATAGGTTATAAGATAACAACCTAATCTGTTTGACGGTTTTCTATCTTATGAAAAGACCGCCTGCCTGGTCTCTACTACTTGCCCCTTCCTTGCTGTGCTCATCTTTTGCATTTGCCGATGGCTTACCTGTGAATTGTATGAGTACGGGGCAAATAGTCAGCTGCGAAGACCTTGCAGGCAGTCACTATCATGTATCGGTTGTGGATAAACATATTTTTATCCAAGGATACGATGCTGCAACCCAGCGCACCTGGACGCAAACCCAGGCACACTATGGTCGAATCAGTTTCTTGATGGGTTACGCCTCGGATGGCGAAATCTGGTCCGGCTTTACACGGGCCATTGGTTGGACTTCACGTGGACGCGTGTCCAGCTCGTCTGCAGGTCGACAAACACTTTTATGCGGCCGTATTGGTGGCTGCACGTCCAACCCATAAAAAAGCCCCGTTTAACGGGGCTTTGCTGAATACATTATTCAACCGTTACCGACTTGGCTAGATTGCGAGGCTGATCCACATCAGTCCCTTTCAATATAGCGACGTGATAAGACAGCAATTGCAGCGGTATAGTGTAGAGGATTGGCGCCAGCACATCATGAATGCTGGGCATCCCGATCAGGTGGGTGCCTTCCCCGTTGGTAAGACCAGCTTCTGCATCCGCGAAGACAACCAGCTGACCGCCTCGAGCGCGTACTTCCTGAAGGTTGGATTTCAGCTTTTCCAACAACTCATTATTGGGCGCTACCGTAACCACAGGCATGTCGGTGTCCACCAGCGCCAGCGGGCCGTGCTTGAGCTCACCCGCCGGATAAGCCTCGGCATGAATATAGGAAATCTCCTTGAGCTTGAGCGCGCCTTCCATTGCCACCGGATATTGAGCACCACGGCCGAGGAACAAAGTATGGTGCTTCTCTGCAAATAGCTCGGAAATCTTCTCTACGCGCTTATCCATGGCAAGCGCTTCATCAAGACGCGCGGGTAAACGGCGGAGCTCTTCCACCAATTCAGCCTCAACGCCAGCCTCAAGACGGTTCTGAACTCGGCCCAGCGATAGCGTAAGCAGCAGCAGTGCAACCAGCTGCGTCGTGAACGCCTTGGTAGAAGCAACCCCGATCTCAGGACCCGCCTGTGTCAGCAAGGTCAGGTCCGACTCACGTACCAGCGAGCTGGTCGCGACGTTACAAATTGCAAGACTGCCCAAATAGCCCAGCGGCTTGGCATTTCTAAGCGCAGCCAAGGTATCCGCTGTCTCCCCTGATTGGGAGATGGTCACAAACAGCGTGTCAGCCTGTACCGCTACGCGCCGATAGCGGAACTCACTTGCCACCTCTACCTGGCAAGGGATACCCGTAAGCCCTTCCAGCCAATAACGCGCCACCATACCGGCATGAAAACTTGTGCCGCAGGCAACGATCTGAATATTCCTGACACGCCCAAACAGGTCTGTTGCCTGAGGACCGAATGCCTCGGTCACCACATGGTCTAGACCCAACCGCCCTTCCAGGGTGCGCTGAACCACAGCAGGCTGCTCGTGAATTTCCTTGAGCATGAAGTGGCGGAACGAACCTTTGTCAGCGGCTTCGGCCCCTTCGGTAAACTGAACAACTTCACGTGTTACCGGTTCACCATCCACCGACCACAGCGAGACGCCATTCAGACGAATCTCTGCAATGTCGCCTTCTTCCAAGTAGATAAAGCGATCCGTTACCTGCCGGAGCGCCAACTGGTCCGACGCCAGGTAGTTTTCCCCAATACCCAGGCCGATCACCAGAGGGCTGCCGCTTCTGGCAGCGACCAGACGATCAGGCTGATCGATATTCATGACCGCTACACCGTAGGCACCATGCAGTTCTTTCACCGCTGCCTTCAGCGCATGCGTGATATCACCGGTTTCCTTCAGCTTGTGATGCAGAAGATGAACGATGACTTCGGTATCGGTCTGGGAGGTAAAGACATAACCGAGCCCCTTTAACCACTCGCGCAGAGGTTCATGGTTTTCAATGATCCCATTGTGGACCACTGCAATCTGACCATGAGAGAAATGAGGATGGGCATTTGCTTCAGTTGGCGCGCCATGTGTGGCCCAGCGGGTATGGGCAATACCGAGGCGACCTGTCAGGCCTTCACTATTAAGCGCGCTAGCCAGCTCGCTGACCTTGCCGGGGCGACGAATGCGCTCAAGGGTCTGCTGCGCCGTCAGTACGGCAAGACCTGCGCTGTCATACCCTCGGTATTCAAGGCGCTTGAGCCCTTCAACGAGGATAGCGGTGATATTACGCTCAGCAATGGCGCCTACGATGCCACACATGGAAAACTCCTAAACAAGCGATGCATATGAATGCTTCGTTCAAATTTTAAAGAGTGGCTGTGGATATTTGGTGGAGATCATTTATCCACAGCCACACAAATGACAGTAATGCCCCGTTGTTCCAATTGGTGTCTGGCTTCATCAGGGAAACGCCCATCAGTCACAAGCGTGTGAATGTTCGACCAGGGCAGTTCCAGGTTGGGAATACGTCGACCAACCTTGTCCCCTTCTGCCATAACGATGACTTCTCGGGCCACTTCAGCCATTACACGCGACAAGCCCAATAATTCATTGAACGTTGTCGTGCCCCGTTCAAGATCCAATCCATCAGCACCAATGAATAGCTGATCGAAGTCGTAAGAGCGCAAGACCTGCTCAGCCACTTGCCCTTGAAAGGATTCCGAATGAGGGTCCCAGGTCCCGCCAGTCATTAACAAAACCGGCTCATGCTCAAGTTCACGCAAGGCATTGGCGATATGAAGCGAGTTGGTCATCACAACCAGACCTGCTTTGTTTTCCAATTCGGGAATAAGCGCAGCGGTCGTGCTGCCACTATCAATAATGACCCGGGCATGTTCGCGGATACGTGAAGAGGCAGCCCGTGCAATGGCCTGCTTATACGGTGATGGCGCTTGAGCAAGATCGCTCAGAAGCTCATGGGGGATCGAAACGGCGCCACCGTATCGGCGTAGTAAGAGACCATTCTTTTCGAGCGCAGCCAAATCCTTTCGAATCGTAACTTCTGAGGTGGCAAACAGTTTGGTCAACTCATCAACTGTCACCTCACCCTGTTCATTCAAACGGGCAAGGATGTCGTGGCGACGTTGCGGAGTGTTGCGCTTGGCCATAAGTTTCGATTCGAAATTTATATACTTCGAATCAAAACCCTTAACGGAAAAAAAGTCAACCCAGAATGAAAAAGGCTGTGAGTATTTCACAGCCTTTTGGGTTACTTCTTCTTGAGAGGACGTTGCCAATCAGGCTTGTTAACCTGTCTTGCCCTACCCAGTGCCAGCGTCTGTGCAGGCACGTTTTCCGTAATGGTAGAACCTGCAGCCGTGGTTGCTCCATCGCCTAACGTGACTGGTGCGACCAACGAACTGTTGGAGCCAATGAAGACGTCATCGCCAATCTCGGTTCTATACTTGTTGGCACCATCATAGTTGCAGGTAATGGTGCCGGCGCCTACGTTACAGTTCTTTCCTAGGACAGCATCACCCAGATAAGACAGATGCCCCGCCTTGCTGCCTTCATTAAGATGAGCGTTTTTCAACTCGACGAAATTACCCACATGAGCCCTGGCTTCCAGAACAGAACCGGGACGTAGCCGAGCAAAAGGACCTACATCGGCACCCTCACCCACTACTGCGCCATCCAGATGACTGTTGGCCTTGATAACCGCCCCGCGTTTCAACGTGCTGTTGTGGATAACACAGTTGGGCCCAATTTCGACGTTGTCTTCGATAACCACCGTGCCACTCAGAATAACATTGATATCAATAGTGACATCACGGCCAGTCTGGACCTGCCCACGCAGATCAAAGCGTGTCGGATCCAGTAGTGTTACACCTTGCGTCATGAGCGCTTGCGCAGCGCGCCATTGATAGTGTCGCTCAAGATCAGCCAACTGCTTTCTGTCATTGGCTCCCTGAACCTCCATGGCATCGTCTGGCTGAGCCGTTGCAACGCGCGAGCCATCGGATACGGCCATTGCGATGACATCCGTCAGGTAATACTCCCCTTGTGCATTGCTGTTGGAAAGTCTACCGAGCCACTCTCCCAATCGCTCGCCCGGAACGGCCAGAATACCGGTATTACCTTCGCGGATTGCCTTCTGCGTTGCATCGGCATCCTTATGCTCAACAATTGCATACACCTCACCGCGGTTATCCCGAAGGATACGTCCATAACCCGTGGGATCTGCCAGTTCTACAGTCAACAATGCCAGCTGCTGAGCGCTAACCTGCTCTAGCAGACGCTCAAGCGTAGACGTCTCAATCAGCGGAACATCGCCATATAGGATCAGTACCCGCTTCGCCGACAGATGGGGAAGCGCCTGGGCGACAGCATGGCCTGTACCCAACTGCTCCTGCTGGACGACAAAGTTGAGGTCATCTGCTGCCAGACGCTGCTTGACGGTTTCGGCTCCATGGCCGATCACCACATGGATCTTTTGCGGAGTCAGTTCGCGGGCGCGATCGATCACGTGTCCCAGCATGGCCTTCCCGGCAATCGGATGAAGAACCTTGGGCAGAGCGGAGCGCATACGGGTGCCTTGCCCCGCAGCAAGAATGACAATTTCAAGGGACATGTTTACGCCTCGATAGGGCCGTTAAGCCGTTAGACACGGATAAAGAGTCTCAGAAGAGAAACGGGCTCAGCAAGTGCTCACGGCCAGAAATGAAAAGGGGTAGCCGAAGCTACCCCTTTCATATACCCGAAGCGTATTGCTTCAGCGCTTGGCCTTGTTGCGTAGCTGCTGAATGGTACGCAGCTGAGCTGCGGCTTCAGCCAACTGTGCAGAGGCAGCGCTGTAATCGAAGTTCGAGCCTTTCTCGCTCAGCGTCTTCTCAGCCAGCTTCATGGCTTCCTGAGCAGCCGCTTCATCAAGATCGCTCGCCCGGCTGGCAATATCTGCCAACACTTCGACGACATTCGGCTGGACTTCGAGGAAACCACCAGAGATATAAAACACCTCTTCCTCGCCGCCCTGCTTGATCAGGCGAATCGGGCCAGGCATGAGATCAGTCAACAGCGGAGCATGGCCGGGAGAAATACCCAGATCCCCCAGGTTACCGTGGGCGATCACCATCTCCACCGCTCCGGAGAAGATGGCTCCTTCCGCGCTGACGATATCGCATTGGACTGTCTTGGCCATATGCATGCCTCGTAAGGCGCCCGTTTCCGGGCGCACGGATTACAGTTTCTTCGCTTTTTCGATAGCTTCGTCGATGCTGCCAACCATGTAGAATGCCTGCTCAGGCAAATGGTCGTAGTCACCTTTCAGAATGCCGCCGAAACCAGCAATGGTGTCCTTGAGCGAAACGTATTTACCTGGCGCACCGGTAAATACTTCTGCAACGAAGAACGGCTGGGACAGGAAGCGCTGGATCTTACGAGCACGGGATACCAACTGCTTGTCCGCTTCGGACAGTTCGTCCATACCCAGAATCGCAATGATGTCCTTCAGCTCCTTGTAGCGCTGCAGAACATACTGAACGCCGCGAGCAACGTCATAGTGCTCCTGACCGATCACCAGCGGATCAAGCTGGCGAGAAGTAGAGTCCAGCGGATCTACAGCTGGGTAGATACCCAGGGAAGCGATGTCACGGGACAGTACGACGGTTGCGTCCAGGTGAGCGAACGTGGTCGCAGGGGACGGGTCAGTCAAGTCATCCGCAGGTACGTATACAGCCTGGATGGATGTAATCGAACCGGTTCTGGTGGAGGTAATACGCTCCTGAAGAACGCCCATCTCCTCAGCCAGCGTCGGCTGATAACCTACTGCGGAAGGCATACGGCCCAGCAGAGCGGATACTTCCGTACCGGCCAGGGTGTAACGGTAGATGTTGTCGATGAACAACAGCACGTCACGTCCTTCGTCACGGAACTTTTCGGCCATGGTCAGGCCAGTCAGGGCCACGCGCAGACGGTTGCCCGGCGGCTCGTTCATCTGACCGTAAACCAGGGCTACCTTGTCCAGAACGTTGGAATCCTTCATCTCGTGGTAGAAGTCGTTACCCTCACGAGTACGCTCACCCACGCCTGCGAACACGGAATAACCGCTGTGCTCGATGGCGATGTTACGGATCAGTTCCATCATGTTAACGGTCTTGCCTACACCGGCACCACCGAACAGACCAACCTTACCACCCTTCGCGAACGGGCAAACCAGGTCAATAACCTTGATGCCTGTTTCCAGCAGCTCGTTGCTACCGGACTGATCAGCATAGGACGGTGCCTTGCGGTGGATTTCCCAACGCTCTTCTTCACCAATGGGGCCCGCCTCGTCGATCGGGTTACCCAGAACGTCCATGATACGGCCCAGCGTCTTCACGCCTACCGGTACCTTGATCGCTTCACCAGTGTTGTTAACGTCCAGACCACGCTTCAGACCCTCGGTAGAGCCCATCGCGATGGAACGAACAATGCCGTCGCCCAGCTGCTGCTGAACTTCCAGCGTAGTTTCCACGCCCTGCACTTTCAGAGCGTCATAAACTTTCGGTACGGAATCGCGTGGGAATTCCACGTCGATTACGGCGCCGATGATTTGTACGATACGTCCGCTACTCATTTCGCGTTCCTCGAAGAATTAGAACCAGTCCGTCAAACCGCAGCGGCGCCGCCGACGATTTCCGAAATTTCCTGCGTAATCGCTGCCTGGCGTGCCTTGTTGTAGATCAGCTGCAGTTCGCTGATGATCTCGCCCGCGTTATCCGTAGCGTTCTTCATCGCGATCATCCGCGCCGCTTGTTCACAAGCGCTGTTTTCTACAACTGCCTGATACACCTGGGATTCCACGTAACGCACCAAGAGGCCGTCCAGCAACGTCTTGGCATCTGGTTCGTAGAGGTAGTCCCAATGCTTTTGCAGGCTGGTGTTCTGCTCAGCCACCAACGGAACCAGCTGCTCGATTGTCGGCTTCTGGACCATGGTGTTGACGAACTTGTTGGACACTACGTACAGGCGATCAATACGGCCATTCAGGTAAGCGTCGAGCATGACCTTGATACTACCGATCAGGTCGTTGATCGAAGGCTCTTCACCCAAATGGCTGATGGCTGCGACTACATTACCGCCGTAGCTGCGGAAGAAGGACGCACCCTTGCTGCCAATCACACCGAGATCGACTTCAGCATTGCGATCGCGTTGCTCTGCCATGTCGCGAATCAGCGTCTTGAACAGGTTGATGTTCAAGCCGCCCGCCAGACCACGGTCGGAGCTGACCACGATATAGCCCACGCGCTTTACCGGACGCTCCACCATAAACGGATGGCGATATTCCGGGTTCGCATTGGCCAAGTGGCCGATCACAGCACGAATACGCTCAGCGTAAGGCTTGCTGGCAGCCATGCGCGTCTGAGCTTTGCGCATCTTGCTGACAGCTACCTTTTCCATGGCGCTGGTGATCTTCTGTGTGCTTTTGATGCTCGCGATTTTGCCGCGAATCTCTTTTGCGCCTGCCATGTAACACCTATCGGGTTAGCAAGCGGGAGCGCTTGACGCTCCCGCCTGGGCTTACCAGGTTTGAGTGGCCTTGAACTTCTCGAGACCGGCCTTGATGCCAGAATCGATTTCGTCGTTGAAGTCGCCCTTCTCGTTGATCTTGGCCATCAGTGCGGCGTGATCACGGTTGAAGTACGAAATCAGGGCCTGCTCGAAGCTGCCAATCTTGTCCAGCGGGATATCCGACAGGAAGCCACGCTCGGCGGCGTACAGCGACAGAGCCATCTCGGCGATGGACATCGGTGCATACTGCTTCTGCTTCATCAGCTCGGTAACACGCTGACCATGCTCAAGCTGCTTACGTGTTGCTTCGTCCAGGTCAGAAGCAAACTGGGCAAATGCTGCCAGTTCACGGTACTGAGCCAGTGCGGTACGGATACCACCGGACAGCTTCTTGATAATCTTGGTCTGAGCGGCACCACCCACACGGGACACGGAAATACCCGCGTTAACCGCAGGACGAATACCCGAGTTGAACAGACTGGTTTCCAGGAAGATCTGGCCGTCGGTAATCGAAATTACGTTGGTCGGAACGAACGCGGAAACGTCACCTGCCTGAGTCTCGATCAGCGGCAGAGCAGTCAAGGAACCTGTCTTACCGGTAACGGCGCCCTTGGTGAACTGTTCTACATACTCCTCGGATACGCGAGAAGCACGCTCCAGCAAACGGCTGTGTAGATAGAACACGTCGCCTGGGTAAGCTTCACGGCCCGGCGGACGACGCAGCAGCAGGGAAATCTGGCGGTAAGCCACAGCCTGCTTGGACAGATCGTCATAAACGATCAGTGCATCTTCACCGCGGTCACGGAAGTATTCACCCATGGTGCAGCCGGCATAGGGAGCCAGGAACTGCAGGGCTGCGGACTCAGAGGCACTGGCAGCTACCACGATGGTGTTCTGCAGTGCGCCGTGCTCTTCCAGCTTGCGTACGACGTTGGCAATGGTCGACTGCTTCTGACCGATAGCAACATAGACGCAACGAATGCCACTGTTGCGCTGGTTGATGATCGCATCCACCGCCATGGCAGTTTTACCTACCTGACGGTCACCGATGATCAGCTCACGCTGGCCACGGCCAACGGGGATCATGGCGTCAACAGCCTTGTAACCAGTCTGTACAGGCTGGTCTACCGACTTACGCCAGATTACGCCCGGAGCGACTTTTTCAACCGCGTCGGTTTCTTTGGCGTTGATCGGGCCTTTGCCATCGATCGGATTACCCAGGGCATCAACAACGCGACCCAGAAGCTCCGGACCAACCGGTACTTCAAGGATACGGCCGGTGCACTTGGCACTCATGCCTTCAGCCAGGCCCAGGTAATTACCCAGAACCACGGCACCTACGGAATCCTGCTCCAGGTTCAGTGCCATGCCGTAGACGCCGCCTGGGAACTCAATCATTTCCCCGTACATAACGTCGGCCAGACCAAAGATGCGCACGATACCGTCAGAAACACTGACGATAGTACCTTCGTTGCGCGGTTGCGAAGAGACATCGAGTTTCTCGATGCGGCTCTTGATGATTTCACTAATTTCGGAAGGATTGAGTTGCTGCATGCTACTGCCCCTTCAAACTCAAGGTTTCAACGCTTCGGCCAGTTGCGCGAGCTTGCCGCGAACGGAGCCATCGATTACCAAGTCGCCGGCGCGAATTACCACACCACCGATCAGGCTTGCATCCTCGGATGCATGAAGTCGCACATCGCGACCGAGCCTTGCGCTGAGAGCCTTGGCGAGTTTGTCTTGCTGTTCGTCGCTCAAAGCGAAAGCACTGGTGACTTCCGCCTCGATGGATCTTTCCTGCTCGGCCTTGAACTCTTCGTAGAGTTCAGCAATGGTCGGCATCAGGTCGATCCGGTTGTTTTCTGCCACGGTCCGAACAAAGTTCTGGGCCTGCACATCCAGCTGATCGCCGCACACGTCAATGAGCAGCTTGGCCTTGGCGTCCGCGGTCAACTGCGGTTGCTGAAGCAGCTGGCGCACGGTCCCATCCAGAGTTACCGCGGCGAGCAGTCTCAGCTCCTCGGACCATTTGGCCAGATTCTGCTGAGACTGTGCGAACTCGAAAGCTGCCTTGGCATATGGCCGGGCCAGCGTGTTCAGTTCTGCCATGATGGCCTCGCTTAGATTTCCGCAGCCAGTCGGTCGACCAACTGTGCGTGGGCTTGGGGATCAATCGTTTTGCCCAGGATCTTCTCTGCACCAGCGACAGCCAGAAGGCCAACCTGTGCACGCAGAGCTTCCTTGGCGCTATTGATTTCCCGGTCGATTTCAGCCTGAGCCTGCTCTTTCAGACGATCGCCTTCAGCACGGGCCTTGACCTGCGCTTCTTCGATGATCTGAGTAGCACGCTTGTTAGCTTGCTCGATGATTTCAGCTGCCTGACCTTTCGCTTCGCTCAGTTTCTGGGTGGCTTGTTCCTGAGCCAATTCCAGGTCACGAGCCGCGCGGTTGGCAGCGTCCAGGCCGTCAGCAATCTTCTTTTCACGCTCACGCAAAGCCGCGATGACCGGAGGCCACACGAACTTCATGCAGAACAGCACGAAGATAAAGAAGGCAACGGACTGGCCAATCAGGGTTGCATTAATGTTCACGCCAACACCTCGCTCGTTCGTTGTCTGTCAATCATACGAATCATCGATTCGGATGATTAACCAGCGATCTGACCAACGAAGGGGTTAGCGAAGGTGAAGAACAGGGCGATACCAACACCGATCATGGTTACGGCGTCGAGCAGACCCGCTACGATGAACATTTTCACCTGCAGCATCGGAACAAGCTCCGGCTGACGGGCAGCGCCTTCCAGGAACTTGCCGCCCAACAGGCCGAAGCCAATGGCAGTACCCAGTGCGCCTAGACCAATCAGCAGTGCTACGGCGATAGCGGTCAGTCCAACTACAGTTTCCATTTTTCCTCCCGACTTTTAAGTCGTCTTGGTTAAGGTTGAAGCAAAAAATTGTTATTCCCCATTGCCCTCGCGGGCATCCTCTCCTTTCGGAGAGGATCATCAAGTGCTCTAGCTCTTAATGACTTTCTTCATGCGCCATCGACATATAGACGATGGTCAGCATCATGAAGATGAAGGCCTGCAAGGTAATGATCAGGATGTGGAAGACCGCCCACGCCCACTGCAGGACAATACCTAGACCACCCAGCGCCAGACCGTTGGCGAACATCATGGCGATCAGGATAAAGATCAGCTCACCGGCATACATGTTGCCGAAGAGTCGCAAGGCCAAGGAAACGGGACGCGCCACCAGCGTTACGAACTCGAGCAGGAAGTTGATCGGAATCAGGATGATCTGAACCAGCATGTTCTTGCTATGGAACGGATGCAGAGTCAGCTCGCCCAGGAAACCACCAATTCCTTTTACCTTGATGCTATAGAAGATCAACAGGGCAAATACGGACAAGGCCATACCAATAGTGGCATTCGGGTCGGTAGTCGGAACCACACGGAAATATGTGTGCTCACCACCTATCAGGCCAGCCAAGGACGGCAACCAGTCAACCGGCACCAAGTCCATGAGGTTCATCAGGAAGATCCAGACGAAAATCGTCAGTGCCAGAGGCGCGATCAGCGGATTACGGCCATGGAAGGTGTCACGGACACTGCTGTCGACGAACTCGATAATGACTTCGACGAAATTTTGCAATTTACCGGGCTGGCCACTGGTTGCCTTGACCGCTACGGCACGGAAAATGCAAATAAAAATCAGGCCTAGAACGACCGACCAACCCAGAGTATCCAGGTGGAAGGCCCAAAAGCCCATTTCTTTCGCTTCTTGAGGGGTGTGGGCGAAACTCCAACCATTTGCCGGATGCAGACCATAGGTCAGATTCTGCAAGTGGTGCTGGATGTAACCCGAAGCGGATTCTGCTGCCATGTTTGCCTCGAACGCTTTAAGGTCTAGAAGATCGTTTGACAAGTAGGGGAGCGCATCCATTGACAAAAAGCGTCAATAGATAGACACCAAACAACGCCAGTGGCATGAGTGGCTTTATCCCCGCAAACGCCACTGTAAAAAGCAGTGCCGTCAAAATTAGTTTTCCTGCCTCTCCCGCATAGAATGATCGAACTATGTCGCGAGCAGCTCGGGCGCCCGAATAACGGAACGCTTTATAAGAGAAATATGTATTGGGCAACCAGGCGATTAAACCACCCATCAAACCAGAATAAGCAGCGACCCTACCAACGAAGCAAAACAAAAATAACGCTGCACATATCGTGACGGCCAGTTGGACGAGCAGCAGGTTAAATGCTGGCTGACGGTGAAAAGGCAGGCGTTTGGGCGTGCGATCAACCATCGCGCTCGAAGTCCTCTGGCGTCGGCTTATTATTTAAGCCTTGGCATACTTTGTGCCGACGTAAAGCGCGCAGAGTATAGGAGTCTGCACGCGCCCATTCAAGCCATGCGGTAGTCTTTACGACTATTCGCTACCATTAGAATATTAGCGAATGTGAGCAAGAACGCCCTGCAGCTCATCAAGTGAGCTGTAGCGGATCACCAGCTGCCCCTTTCCCTTCTGCCCATGGCGGATCTGTACGGGAGCCCCCAGACGCTCAGCCAGCCGTTGCTCCAGGCGCATAATATCAGGATCAGCCTTCTCTGGAGGCTCAACCGCTTCTTTCTTATTCAACCACTGCCTTACTAAGGCTTCTGTCTGACGCACGGTCAATCCACGTGCGACAACATGACGCGCCCCCTCGACCTGTTTTGAGGCCGGCAAGCCCAACAATGCCCTGGCATGGCCCATTTCCAAATCGCCATGCGCCAGCATGGTCTTGATCTCTTCTGGCAACGCTATCAGTCGAAGCAGGTTAGCCACACTGACGCGTGATTTGCCCACTGCATCGGCCACCTGCTGCTGCGTCAGCTGAAATTCCTGCTGCAGCCGCTGAAGGGCCATGGCCTCTTCTATCGGACTTAGGTTTTCACGCTGGATATTCTCGATCAGCGCCATCGCAATGGCGGCTTCGTCAGGAATGTTTCTGACCAATGCTGGGATACGCTCAAGCCCTGCCTGCTGGCTGGCACGCCAGCGACGCTCCCCGGCAATGATCTCATAGCGGTTGTCAGCAATGGGACGTACCACGATCGGCTGCATCAAGCCTTGGGCGCGAATCGACCTGGCAAGCTCTTCGAGCGCGACCGGGTCCATGTCACGGCGTGGTTGGTACTTGCCGCGCTGGATAATGTCCAACGGCAGATGCTGCAACTCACGCTGGTCGGCCTTGACTGCTTCTTCCTGCAGTACGCTAGCCGTAGCCCCGCTCAGCAGCGCATCCAGACCGCGGCCCAGTCCCCTTTTCTTGACAGCCATGTGTATTCCTTAAGCGATTGCTTTTGCAGCCTTGCGCTGCCGACGAGCCAGTTCGTTTGCCAAGGCCAGGTAGGCTGCAGCCCCTGTTGATGCCTTGTCGTAAGTCAACGCGGGCATACCATGACTGGGTGCCTCGGCAAGACGCACGTTGCGCGGGATAACCGTATCGTACAGCGTATCGCCAAAATGCGCCTTGAGCTGGGCCGCTACGTCGTTCGCCAGATTGATACGAGGGTCATACATCGTGCGCAGCACACCTTCGATCTTCAGGCCTGGATTCAGAGCTTGTCCGATGCGCTGGATGCTACCGATCAGGTCAGTCAGCCCTTCAAGTGCGAAATATTCGCACTGCATGGGAATGATAACCCCATCCGAAGCGACCAGCCCGTTGATGGTCAGCATCGACAATGACGGCGGGCAGTCAATCAGTACGTAATCGTAATTTTCCCGTATGGGCGCCAGCGCTTCACGCAAGCGGCTCTCGCGCTTGCTCATGTCCAGAAGCTCAATTTCGGCAGCCGTCACATCACGGTTTGACGGTAGCAACTGGTAACCACCATGCTCGGAAAACTGCATGGCTTCGATGAGATCACACTGTCCGATCAGCACATCCAGAACCGAATGTTCCAGATTGTGCTTATCCACACCGCTTCCCATGGTCGCGTTGCCTTGTGGATCGAGATCGATCAACAGTACCCGACGTCGGGTAGCAACGAGCGAAGCAGCCAGATTGATGCAGGTCGTAGTTTTCCCCACCCCGCCTTTCTGGTTGGCTATCGCAAAAACCTTGGCCATGAGCCGCTTTACCCCTCTTCAACAATGCGGCGCAGTATCAATAGATGCCGCTGCCCTTGGCAACCTGGAACCTGCAAGGCGTGTTCTGCTTCAACCTTAAAATCCGTTGGCAACGCTGCAAGCTCATCCTCAGGATGCAATCCTTTCATGGCGAGCCATTGTGTCAATGAATCGCCCAGATGTCGTGTCCAGTTTGTGAAATCAGCGAGCGAGCTGAACGCTCGCGACACAATCCCGGTGAAACGATAGTCAGGCGTAAATTCTTCTACACGACTGTGGATAACCTGAAGGTTATCCAAGCCGAGCTCAATTTTTGCCTGTGTGAGAAAGCGTGTTTTCTTACCGTTGCTGTCCAGAACGGTAAAAGTGCTTTCCGGGAACAGGATGGCTAGCGGGACTCCCGGCATACCACCACCACTGCCCACATCGAGCCATCGACCAGCCCTGATATGGGGGACAACGCTCAAACTATCAAGCAGGTGACGTGAAACCATTTCATCTGGATCACGGACTGCCGTCAGGTTATAGGCTTTATTCCACTTTTGCAGCAGGCCCATGTAGGCCAGCAATTTTTCAACCTGCCCATCAGACAGCTCGACACCTAGAGACTTAGCTCCTGAGCGAAGCTCCTCGCTGTAACGAATCATTCCTTCCAACATCAAGCCATCTGCTCCAACTGGCGTCCGGCCGAACGCTTTTTCAGGTGAATCATCAACAGGGAAATGGCTGCAGGCGTTACACCGGGAATCCGCGAAGCCTGCCCAAGTGTTTCCGGGCGGCCCTGGCTCAGCTTGTGCTGAATTTCCTTCGACAAACCGGATATAGCGGTGTAATCCAGATCCGCCGGTAGACGAATGCTTTCACTGCTGCGCAGCCGCTCGATTTCGTCCTGCTGACGCTCGATGTAACCTGCGTATTTGGTCTTGATCTCTACCTGCTCGGCAACCTGCGCGTCTTCGATGACACCGCCGGTTACCTCCATCAAGCCGACATAGTCGATTTCCGGACGGCTCAGAAGACTTTGCAGATTGTACTCATGGGTCAGCGGTGTACCAAAGCGCTCAGCAATGGCATCACCTTGTACAGTCCCTGGACGCACCCACGTACTCTTCAAGCGCTGCTCCTCAAGGGTAATGCGCTCACGCTTCAGGCAGAACGCCTCCCAACGAGCATCGTCTACCAGACCGAGCTGCCGACCTTGTTCGGTCAGTCGCAGATCCGCATTGTCTTCACGCAGAATCAGCCGATACTCCGCACGGGAGGTAAACATCCGATACGGTTCCTGCGTACCCAGCGTGATCAAATCATCGACCAATACACCCAAGTAAGCTTCGTCACGACGTGGACACCAGCTGTCCTTGCCCTGTGCACGCAAGGCTGCATTGGCACCTGCCAGTAGCCCCTGGGCGCCAGCTTCCTCGTATCCTGTCGTTCCGTTGATCTGACCTGCAAAGAAGAGTCCACTAATGACCTTGGTTTCCAGGCTGTATTTCAGATCACGCGGGTCGAAAAAGTCATATTCGATGGCATAACCGGGACGCAGGATGTGGGCATTTTCCATACCCCGCATCGACCGCACCAACTCCAGCTGAACATCAAAGGGCAAGGATGTGGAAATCCCGTTGGGATACAACTCGTGAGTTGTCAGTCCCTCGGGCTCCAGGAAAACCTGATGGCTGTCCTTGTCCGCGAAACGGTGGATCTTGTCTTCGATCGATGGACAGTAGCGTGGGCCGATCCCTTCGATAACGCCTGAATACATCGGCGAGCGATCAAGATTGTTGCGGATGATGTCATGGGTCCGACTGTTGGTATGAGTTATCCAACAGCTAACCTGCTGAGGATGCTCATCCACTGATCCCATGAACGACATTACGGGCAGAGGTTTATCCCCAGGCTGCTCCGTCATGACAGAGAAATCCACTGTACGACCGTCAATGCGTGGAGGTGTACCGGTTTTCAACCGTGATACACGCAGTGGCTGCTCACGAAGCCGTGTGGACAATGCATTGGCAGGTGGATCCCCTGCCCGGCCGCCTGAGTAATTCTGCAGGCCTATGTGGATAAGCCCACCCAGAAAGGTGCCTGTGGTCAAAACAACGTTATCCCCAAGGAAACGTAGTCCCATTTGGGTAACGACGCCTCTGACCTGATCCTGTTCAACAATCAAGTCATCACAGGCCTGCTGAAATATCCACAGGTTGGGCTGATTTTCCAGCATATAGCGGATTGCAGCCTTGTAGAGGACGCGATCGGCTTGAGCGCGCGTTGCACGCACCGCAGGGCCTTTACGGCTATTGAGTATCCGGAACTGGATGCCTGCTTTGTCGGTAGCCGAAGCCATCGCACCGCCCAAGGCATCGATCTCCTTGACTAGATGGCTCTTGCCGATACCACCAATAGCCGGGTTGCAGCTCATCTGCCCCAATGTTTCAACATTGTGGGTCAGCAATAAAGTTTTGACACCCATGCGTGCAGCAGCAAGTGCAGCTTCGGTGCCGGCATGGCCGCCGCCGACCACTATGACGTCAAAACGGGAAAGGAAATCCACCACGCACCTCGTGCCTGTTTGGTTAGGGGATTAAGGAAGGCGCAGAAGTATAAGGGCTCCTCTGCTCTCTATGAAGTCCTTTTGAACAAAAAATGATCAACTGCAGACTTGGTGGCATCAGGTAATAGAAATAATAAGAAAGAAATATATAAAAGCTTGTTAATGCGATTATGTATGGTGAGCCTCTTTTCTGTGGATAACGTGCTTTTGCCTTTACCCACAGGGCGTTACAGCCAATGATAAGTCAGAGGAGAACCTGTCACTCTCCTTATCGAAAGCTCGTGAGTAGCTGTGGATAATTAGGAAGGTTACCAACAGCCCCTTTTCAGAACAGCTTAAGCCCTAACTTCTGCCCAGACCTCAGCTAGGGTTATCAACAGGCAAAAAAAAGCCCCAGCGGGTTCCCGTGGGGCTTCTTGAATCAATGAAACGCGGCTATTTGCCGATGCAAAAGCTGGAGAAGATCCTGCCCAGCAGATCATCGGAACTGAACGCTCCTGTAATCTCGCCCAATGCCTGCTGCGCCACTCTCAGGTCTTCCGCCAAGAGCTCCCCAGAGCCATTCACTACGAGTTGCTGGTGCCCATGCTCCAGATAATGACGGGCTGTGTGTAACGCTTCGAGATGACGTTGCCGTGCGCTAAAACTGCTTTCGGCAGTCTGCTCAAATCCAACGCAGGCTTTAAGGTGCTCTCGAAGATGCTCGATGCCCTCACCCGTCATTGCACTAAGGCTTAAGGTATGAATACCTTCTGAAGTTTCCTGAAGCACGATAGGTTCACCCGAAAGATCAGCTTTGTTTCGGATGACTGTTACTTTATTTTGATCAGGTCGCTGTAACAGAAACTCTGGCCAAAGTGCATCGGGATTCCGAGCCTCGGGTGCCGTGGAATCTACCACCAGCAGTATCCGGTCAGCGCTCTCAATAGCACTCAGGGCGCGCTGTACGCCGATCTGCTCAACCCGATCGGTAGTGTCCCGTAATCCCGCCGTGTCGATGACATGTAATGGCATACCGTCGATATGGATGTGCTCGCGTAAGACATCGCGGGTCGTGCCTGCAATGTCCGTCACAATGGCAGCTTCATGGCCTGCCAGCGCGTTGAGGAGGCTCGATTTTCCTGCATTGGGTCGTCCAGCAATCACTACCGTCATGCCATCGCGTAACAGTGCGCCACGACCGGCTTCTTTTTCCACCTGCGCCAGTTCCTGGCGCACACCGTTGAGCAGGCCCAGCACATGGCCATCCGCCAGGAAGTCGATTTCCTCTTCGGGAAAGTCGATGGCTGCCTCCACGTAAATCCGCAACTGGATCAGTTGTTCCGTCAGGTTTTCTACTCGCTTGGAGAATGCCCCTTGCAATGAACGTAGAGCATTACGGGCAGCTTGCTCGGAACTCGCCTCGATGAGGTCGGCGATAGCTTCTGCCTGGGCAAGGTCCAGCTTATCGTTGAGAAAGGCACGTTCGCTGAACTCTCCTGGACGGGCTGAACGCGCACCTACCGCAATGACAGCCTTGAGCAGTAAATCCAGAACGACAGGACCGCCATGGCCTTGGAGCTCGAGAACGTCCTCGCCTGTAAAAGAGTGGGGTCCTGGGAAGAACAAGGCGATTCCCTCATCAAGGGTAAGACCAGCGCTATCCCTGAAGGGACCATAATGAGCATGGCGAGGTGTTAAAGAGCCACCACAGATTGTTTCTGCGATGGTTCTTACCGCAGGCCCGGAAACCCTGACGATACCTACCCCACCTCGGCCTGTGGCTGTAGCGATAGCAGCAATGGTGTCTTGAATTGGATTCATTCTTCATTCTCCAGAATGCACAACGCCCCTCGAAAGGGGCGCTGTGTAAAGCGTAAGGCTATCAGGCCGGTTTGGCAGTGCCATTGATCCGACGATTGATATACCACTGCTGCGCGATCGACAGGCAGTTGTTCACGATCCAGTACAGCACCAAGCCAGACGGGAACCACAGGAAGAAGAAGGTAAAGATAATGGGCATCATCTTCATCATCTTGGCCTGCATGGGGTCCGGAGGCGTGGGGTTCAACATTTGCTGAACCAGCATGGTACCGCCCATAAGGATCGGCAGGATGAAGAAAGGATCCTTGGACGAAAGGTCAGTGATCCAGAACATCCAGGGAGACTGGCGCATTTCCACGCTCTCCAGCAGAACCCAGTACAAGGCCAGGAATACCGGCATCTGTACGAGGATCGGCAGGCAGCCACCCAGCGGATTGATCTTCTCCTTGCGGTACAGCTCCATCATCGCCTGGGACATCTTCTGGCGATCATCACCATACTGTTCCTTCAACGCCTGAAGACGCGGAGAAACTGCACGCATGCGAGCCATGGAACGATAGCTGGCTGCAGAAAGCGGGAAGAAAATAGCCTTGATGATGATAGTCAACACGATGATCGACCATCCCCAGTTTCCAAGGATGCTGTGGATATGTTGCAGCAGCCAGAAGATCGGCTGGGCAATGAACCACAGGAAACCATAGTCGACGGTCAATTCAAGACCTGGGGACAACTCCTTCAGATATTCCTGCAGCTTCGGACCGGCATAAAGGGTTGCCGATGTTTCTGCCTGGGTACCCGGTGCTACGCTAAGCTGCGGACCGGTAAAGCCCACCAGATAATTGCCCTGGATGTCCTTGCGACCCTGGATCTGGTGCTGCTCATCCTTGTTGGGTACCCAAGCCGTCACGAAGTAGTGCTGCAACCAGGCGACCCAACCGCCCTTGGCCGTTTCCTGCAGAGCCTGCTTGTCGATATCTTTCATCGACACCTTGCGATATTGCTCCTCCGGCGTCCCGACAGCAGCGCCCAGGTAAGTCGAAACCCCTGTGGCTGTTGTGGAAGATGGATCACCACTGGAGTCACGCTTCAGCTGTGCATAGAAAATACCATTCCAGTTCTGGCTGCTCTGGTTGTCGATGACATAGCTGACCTGCACCTGATAGGCATTGGGGTTGATGCAGGAAATTTTCTTCTGTGCCTTTTCGGTATCCGAGCAATCAAGCTTCAGGCCGCGATGGAAGGTAAAGCGCTTGACATAGTTGACGCCGTTTTCAGCAAAGTTCAGATCGACAGTCAGTTGATCCTGACCGTCTGCCAATACGTAGTTCTGCTGTGCACTCTGATAAACAGGGCGGCCTGTCTGACGTGCGTCCGGACCGTTGGATCCAGTTAAACCACTTTGCGCCAGATACAAACGTTCGTTGCCATTATCAAACAGGGTGAAGGGTACATCCGGATGATCCTGGCGACGTGGATACTGGACAAGCCCCAATTTGACGATGTCACCACCACGGGGATCAATCGTGACATCCATGACATCCGTACGGACATGGATGGGTTGACCATTGCCACTTACAGTCTGTGGAGCCGTTCCGTTCGTCGAGCTTTCGCCTGCAACGGTTGGAACATCGGCCGCAGCAGTATTGCCTGTTGGCGTGTCAGTCGGCAGCGCCGCAGCGGAGGATTGTGCTGAAGAAGGCGTTTCGGGCTGGCCGTAATCCTTATTCCATTGCAACACCGCTGTGTAAGACACAATCGCTAGAGCGGCGATGAGAAACGTGCGCTTTATATCCATGATTACTCGGCCATCTAAGAGGTCGGTGCTTGGGATGGGTCTGCTGGTACCGGATCATATCCATCAGCGAGCCTGAAATGGCAAAGACGCCATTGGCGCATTGCCATCCAGCCATCGTGCAAGAAATTGCACAGCGCAATCACTTGGGACGTATGGTTTGAACAACTGGGATAGAAACGGCAATGAGATGCCATCATCGGTGTGATGACATAACGGTAGAAGCGGATAAGCAGCAGAGCCGGCTTACGCATAAGAACCGTTTGCCTGTTTCGAATGTTCGGAAGGATCGGTCTTTTGTAGCTGTTTACGTGCCAGACGATTCCAGAGTTTGCCCAAGTGCTGATGCAAGTCGGGATTCTCAATATCACCGAAGCCCTTACGTGCAATCACAACGATATCCAGACCTTCAAGCATGTGCTGATGGTGGCGAAAGGAATCTCGAAGGACACGCTTGAGCCGGTTACGCTCGACTGACAGCTTGACGCTCTTCTTACCTATCACCAGCCCGAGGCGGGCATGCGACAAGCCATTCTGACGTACAAGCAGAAGAACACTATTACCAGGAACCTTGATAGTGGGAGAGTCGAAGACATTTTGAAACTGTCTTGAAGTCAGAAGCCGTTTTTCGCGGCTGAAGTCTCGACTCACCACCTGTACCGGGACTATCAGACTGCCAGACGCTTACGGCCTTTGGCACGGCGACGGGACAGAACCTGACGGCCATTCTTGGTAGCCATACGAGCACGGAAACCGTGAGTACGGGCGCGCTTCAGAGTACTGGGTTGGAAAGTGCGTTTCATGGTCATTTACCTAGGTGTGAACGAAGCGAGGCGAAATCACCCCGTTTAAATAGACCGGCGATTCTAGAGAAAGCTAGTGAATAGGTCAATTTCCATACAGCACCGGTTGTCAATAAAAATTCAGCAAAAAACAACAAAAGAACGAATTAAAAAGAAGATAGATACAGTGTTAATGTATATAGAAGCCCTTTCCTGTGGATAAGAGCGTGAGGGCTGCATTCCTGCCCACGTCTGTCATTGTATAACTATGCGGTAAAGCCGTCGAACTGCTGTGCTGCGCCTGGATACTAGCTGTGGATATCTAAGGTACTTAGCCACAGCTGAGTTATCAACAAGCAGTTACCCTACGAACAAACCGCTTTTGATCTGCGCTTATCCACAACAAAGATTTTTTGATTTTTCGCTCTCTATGTAACTGATTGAATGGTTGATGTGGATAAGTGACAGGGGCGACGGTACAATGTCATGCTGCATTCACCTTTGCCTGAACACGTTGCTTCTTTATATACAGAGGCAATAACAGGGTGACTTTCTTTCTGGAGTGACTGTGTCAGTTGAACTTTGGCAGCGCTGTGTCGATGTACTGCGCGATGAGCTGCCTTCTCAGCAATTCAATACTTGGATCCGCCCTCTGCAAATAGAAGCAGAAGGAGCCGAGCTACGCGTTTATGCGCCGAATCGGTTCGTACTGGATTGGGTAAATGAAAAGTACGTTAGCCGGTTGCTTGAGCTGCTTGAGGAGCAGTCCGATGATGGGTTGGTACCCGAGCTGACTCTGCTGATTGGAAGTCGCAAGAGCAGCAAACCTACGCGAGCGCCTTCCATGACGTCGCCGCCTGCTCCTGTCGCATCCACTACACCTTCATTACCTGAGTCTACGGGTCGAGATCCGGTTGCCGAGCCTGAAACATCAGTGCAGCAGATCGAGATGCCGATCGCTGATGATGCCGATCCGCAGCCAGCGCCTCTAGTCGCCAACAAGACCGAGCGCAACGTTCAGGTAGAAGGGGCGCTCAAGCATACGAGCTACCTCAATCGTACTTTTACTTTCGAGAATTTTGTCGAGGGTAAGTCCAACCAGCTGGCTCGTGCTGCAGCCTGGCAGGTTGCGGACAACCCCAAGCATGGATACAACCCTCTCTTCCTTTATGGAGGGGTTGGCTTGGGCAAGACGCACCTCATGCATGCAGTGGGCAACCATCTGCTCAAGCGTAATCCCAATGCCAAGATTGTGTATCTGCATTCGGAGCGTTTCGTGGCTGACATGGTGAAAGCCCTGCAGTTGAACGCCATCAATGAATTTAAGCGTTTTTATCGCTCCGTTGATGCCCTGCTGATCGACGATATCCAGTTCTTCGCACGCAAGGAGCGTTCACAGGAAGAATTCTTCCATACGTTCAACGCCCTGCTTGAAGGCGGACAGCAAGTTATTCTGACAAGTGATCGTTACCCCAAGGAAATCGATGGGCTTGAAGAACGCCTCAAGTCCCGTTTCGGCTGGGGGCTGACAGTGGCTGTCGAACCGCCTGAGCTGGAAACGCGAGTGGCCATTCTCATGAAGAAGGCAGACCAGGCGAAGGTTGACCTTCCCCATGACGCTGCCTTCTTTATCGCCCAGCGGATTCGCTCGAATGTTCGAGAGCTTGAGGGTGCACTCAAGCGTGTCATCGCCCATGCTCATTTCATGGGGCGAGAAATTACGATCGAGCTGATTCGCGAGTCGCTCAAGGATCTGCTGGCGCTTCAGGACAAACTGGTTAGCATTGAAAATATCCAGCGAACGGCTGCTGAATATTACAAGATCAAGATTGCCGATCTGTTGTCGAAGCGACGTTCCCGTTCCGTCGCTCGTCCTCGCCAGGTGGCGATGGCCCTGTCGAAGGAATTGACCAATCACAGCCTGCCAGAAATAGGTGATGCCTTTGGCGGGCGCGATCACACGACAGTGCTGCACGCTTGTCGTAAGATTGCCGAACTCAGAGAGTCCGACGCTGATATTCGCGAGGACTACAAAAATCTATTGCGCACACTGACGACCTGATCAGAAGCACTTGGCAAGGGACAAGACCATGCATTTCACTATTCAACGCGAAGCCTTGTTGAAACCATTGCAGCTCGTGGCTGGTGTCGTGGAGCGTCGGCAGACATTACCGGTGCTGTCCAACGTGCTGCTGGTGGTCCAGGGCCAGGAACTGTCCTTGACAGGTACTGACCTTGAGGTTGAGCTGATCGGCCGTGTAACGCTCGAAGACAAAGCTGAGCCTGGTGAGATTACCGTACCGGCTCGCAAACTCATGGATATTTGCAAGAGTTTGCCAAGCGATGCCCTGATCGATATCCGGACCGATGAGCAGAAGCTGCTCGTCAAAGCTGGCCGCAGTCGCTTTACATTATCCACATTGCCGGCCAATGACTTCCCTACCGTTGAGGAAGGTCCTGGATCGATGAGCTTCAGCCTGCCGCAAAGCAAGTTGCGCCGTCTTATCGACCGCACTGGATTTGCCATGGCTCAGCAGGATGTCCGTTACTATCTGAACGGTATGCTGCTTGAGGTCAGTGAAGGCCATTTGCGTGCAGTTGCGACCGATGGGCACCGTCTTGCCATGTGCGTACAGGAAGCGGGAATCCAGTACGAAGGTCGTCATCAGGTAATTGTGCCGCGTAAAGGTATCCTGGAGTTGTCACGGTTGCTGCTCGAGCCTGAGGAGCCGGTCAATGTTACGTTGGGCCAGCACCACATTCGAGCGACGACCGCTGACTTTACCTTTACTTCAAAGCTGGTCGATGGGAAATTCCCTGACTACGAGCGTGTACTGCCACGCAACGGTGACAAGGTTCTGACTGGTGAGCGTCAGCTGTTACGGGAGGCGTTCAGCCGTACGGCTATCCTTTCTAATGAAAAATACCGTGGTATTCGCCTCCAGCTGGTAACCGATCAGCTGAAGATCCAGGCTAACAACCCTGAACAGGAAGAAGCTGAAGAAGAGTTGCAGGTGGATTATGCTGGTGCCGATCTGGAAATCGGATTCAACGTAAGCTATTTGCTCGACGTACTGGGCGTCATGACGACGGACCAGGTACGTATCACCCTTTCCGATTCCAATAGCAGTGCGTTGGTTCAGGAAGCCGGCAATGACGAGTCCTCTTACGTCATTATGCCGATGCGTCTGTAATTTCGAGGCGCGATGTCCCTTATCCGCCTGACCGTCACCGCTGTGCGTAACCTGCACACGGTGACGCTGACGCTCTCCCCGCGGATCAATATCCTCTACGGTGACAACGGTAGCGGCAAGACCAGTGTATTGGAGAGTATCCATCTGCTAGGACTTGCTCGCTCGTTTCGTAGCACCCGACTATCACCCGTTATCCAGAACGAGCAAGCCGCCTGTACGGTCTTTGGCCAGGTCAGCTTGCCTAGTGATGGCATCAGTAGTCTGGGCGTCCAGCGTGAGCGTAATGGTGATTTCACTATTCGTATCGATGGGCAGAATGCTCGAAGTACAGCCCAACTTGCTGAAACTCTGCCGATTCAGTTGATCAATCCCGACAGTTTTCGATTGCTTGAAGGAAGCCCAAAGATCAGGCGGCAGTTTATAGATTGGGGTGTGTTCCACGTGGAACCGCGTTTTCTACAAGTGTGGCAAAGGCTTCAGAAAGCGCTAAGACAGCGGAACTCATGGCTGCGACATGGTAAAATGGATCCTGCCTCGCAACAGGCGTGGGACAGAGAACTGACGCAAGCCAGCAACGAAATCGATGCGTTTCGGCGAGCCTATATTACAGAGCTCAAACCTGAGTTTCAGGCTGCTCTGGAAGAGCTGGTCGATATTGAAAACCTGACGTTCAGTTATTACCGCGGCTGGGACAAAGACCGCGAGCTGCAGGATGTGTTGAAGGCGTCCTTGACCCGAGACATGCAGCTTGGACATACGCAGGCCGGTCCGCAGAGAGCCGATCTACGAATTAGGCTAGGTAGCCACAACGCGGCAGATATCCTGTCGCGTGGCCAGCAAAAACTGGTGGTCTGTGCATTGAGAATTGCACAGGGAAGATTAATCAATCGAGTCAAGCGCGGCCAGTGTGTCTATCTGGTAGATGATTTGCCTTCCGAATTGGATGAACAGCACCGCAAGGCATTATGCCGTTTGCTGGAAGGCCTTAACTGCCAGATCTTCATCACGTGTGTCGAGAAAGAATCATTGGAATCCAACTGGCAAGACGACACGCCAGTGGCCCTGTTCCATGTTGAACAGGGATCCATTACGCAGACCCCAAGCGTTGGGAGTAAAGCATGAGCGAGAACCAGACTTACGATTCCTCCAGTATTAAGGTACTGAAGGGACTGGATGCAGTTCGCAAGCGTCCGGGAATGTACATCGGCGATACCGATGACGGTACCGGCTTGCATCACATGGTATTCGAAGTTGTCGATAACTCTATCGACGAGGCCCTGGCGGGGCATTGTGATGAAATCACCATTACGATCCACACGGATGAGTCCATAACCGTCCGCGACAATGGACGTGGAATTCCGGTCGATATCCACAAGGAAGAAGGCGTTTCGGCAGCAGAAGTCATCATGACGGTGCTGCACGCAGGCGGTAAGTTCGACGATAACACTTACAAAGTGTCCGGCGGCTTGCACGGTGTAGGTGTGTCCGTTGTAAACGCTTTGTCTGAAGAGCTGCGCCTGACGATCCGTCGACTCGGCCAGGTTTGGGAACAGGTCTATGTCCACGGCGTTCCGCAGGAGCCTCTCAAGGCGATTGGTGAAACGGACGGGACCGGCACTCAAATCCATTTCAAGCCATCAGCCGAGACCTTCAGTAACATCCATTTCAGCTGGGATATTCTGGCCAAGCGATTGCGCGAACTGTCCTTTCTGAACTCGGGCGTGGGCATTCTGCTGCGAGACGAGCGCTCGGGCAAGGAGGAGATGTTCAAATACGAAGGCGGACTGCGTGCATTCGTTGATTATCTCAACACTAACAAAACGCCTGTCAATCAGGTGTTCCACTTCAACGTAGGTGACCGCGAAGACGGTATCGGCGTGGAAGTGGCGTTGCAGTGGAATGACAGTTTCAACGAAAACATTCTCTGCTTTACCAACAACATTCCTCAGCGTGATGGCGGTACTCACCTTGCCGGTTTCCGTTCAGCGCTGACCCGTAACCTGAACACCTATATCGAGGCGGAAGGTCTGGCCAAGAAGTTCAAGGTTGCGACTACAGGTGACGATGCGCGTGAAGGCTTGACGGCAATTATTTCCGTTAAGGTTCCGGATCCCAAGTTCTCTTCCCAGACGAAGGATAAATTGGTTTCTTCTGAAGTGAAGACTGCAGTAGAACAGGAAATGGGTAAGCAATTCGCTGATTTCCTGCTCGAAAATCCTGGTGAAGCCAAAGCGGTTGTCGGCAAGATGATCGATGCGGCACGCGCTCGTGAAGCGGCGCGCAAGGCACGCGAAATGACCCGCCGTAAGGGCGCTCTGGATATCGCAGGTCTGCCCGGTAAGCTGGCGGACTGTCAGGAAAAGGACCCTGCGCTGTCAGAACTGTACATCGTGGAGGGTGACTCCGCAGGCGGTTCGGCGAAGCAAGGCCGTAACCGCCGTACGCAAGCCATTCTTCCACTAAAGGGCAAGATCCTGAACGTGGAGAAGGCGCGCTTTGATAAGATGCTGTCTTCTGCTGAAGTCGGTACGCTGATTACAGCGCTGGGCTGCGGCATTGGCCGTGAAGAATTCAACATCGATAAGCTGCGTTATCACAACATCATCATCATGACCGATGCTGACGTTGACGGCTCGCACATCCGTACGCTGCTCTTGACGTTCTTCTTCCGTCAGATGCCCCTGTTGATCGAGCGTGGTTATATCTATATCGCTCAGCCTCCGCTGTATAAGGTCAAGCGTGGCAAGCAGGAGCAATACATCAAGGACGACGAGGCGATGGAGGAATACCTCACGCAGACCGCCCTTGAAGATGCCAGCCTGCACGTGAATGAGCATGCTCCAGGACTTTCCGGCGTTGAGCTGGAGAAAATGGTGAATAGCTATCGTACGGTGATGAAGTCACTCAAGCGACTGTCCCGCCTGTATCCGTCGGATATCAGCGAGCACATGCTTTACCTGCCTCGTGTTGAATTGGAGCAACTGGCTGACCAAGCGGCGATGAACGTATGGATCGACATGCTGCGTACGCGTCTGAAGACCAATGAGCGCTCCGGTCTTGCCTACGAAGTCAACTTGCGTGAAGACCGCGAACGTCATCTTTGGCTGCCAGAGGTTGAGACCAAAGCGCACGGGCTCTCAAGTTATGTCACCTTCAACCGGGATTTCTTCGGTAGCAATGACTATCGTCAGATCACGACACTGGGCGCTCAGATCAACAACCTGCTTGAAGACAGCGCTTATGTGAAGCGTGGCGAGCGCCGCAAGGCAGTTTCTACTTTCCGTGAGGCTCTTGAGTGGCTAATGGGCGAGACAGCGAAGCGCTACAGCATTCAACGCTATAAGGGATTGGGCGAAATGAATCCGGATCAGTTGTGGGAAACCACAATGGACCCGAATGTACGTCGCATGTTGCGTGTCACGATTGAAGATGCCATCGCTGCTGACCAGATCTTCAATACCCTGATGGGCGATCAGGTAGAGCCGCGTCGCGACTTTATCGAAAGCAATGCCCTGGCAGTATCGAACCTGGACGTCTGACCGCTCGTAGTAGTCAAAAGGCCAACGGAGACGTTGGCCTTTTTTATTGTGGTTAACTTTAGCAGCATTGATACCATGCGCTGATTTTCCACAGCTGTGTTAGAAACCTGCTAGTAACACGACTTGTGTATATCTATAAGTTATACACAGTCGAGTTAACACATGTCTTCTCTTCCCTCGTTGAAAACACATCGTTTGCAGTTAAGGCCGTATTTCCCTGCCGATGCGCCTTTTCATTATCTCCTGGCTGACAATCCCGATATTGCTTCCATGACCGGAACGCTGCCTTCGCCTTATACCCTTGAACTGGCAGAGCACTGGATTTCCAATCATGAAAGTTGGTTTATGGAAGGAAGAAGCCTCAATCTGGCCGTTGTGATCCAAGAGCATGCTTCGTTGATTGGAACGATAAGCCTGAGCGGTTTTGGCTCTCCTCATCAAAAAGCTGGCTTGACTTATTGGATAGGCAAAGCCTACTGGAATCAGGGCTACTGTAGCGAGGCAGCAAGGGCGTTAATTGAATATGGTTTTACTGCGCTTGGACTCAATCGGATCTTCGGCGAGTGCTTCAAGCGAAACCGCGCATCTATCAGAGTGCTGGAAAAGCTAGGCATGAGCTATGAAGGGTGCCGGCGCGAAGATATGCACAAGGCAGAGCAATTCAAGGATGTGATGATGTATGGCTTGCTTCGAAAGGAATGGAAACAGACCTCTGTATAATTTTCATCTGTGCATAAAAAAACCCGGTTATCCCGGGTTTTTTTTTGACCTGATCAACTATTAGTGGCGGGCCTGACTGGAGGCTCAGTTAACGCTGAGTTATGCACAGGTGATATAGAGGCCAGCGCTTGATCGATAAAGGACTGACTACGCGTATTAAGGTCTACAATCGCACGGGGATCAGAACCATTGGGCGATAGGGCCGGACCAATAATCACTTTGATGGTGCCGGGACGCTTGACCCAGCTCTTGTTTGGCCAGTATTCACCGGCGTTGTGAGCGATAGGCAGTACCGGCACGTTCAACGCACAAGCCAGCGCAGCGCCACCGCGAGAAAACTTGCCAGTTTCTCCCGGCGATACACGAGTACCTTGGGGAAAAATCAGTACCCAGCAGCCTTGCTTGATGTAGCGTCCGCCTTGTTCGGTAATCTGCTGAAGGGCAACCTTGCCATTGTTTCTATCGATAGCGATTGGCTTGAGCAAAGCAAAAGCCCAGCCGAAGAACGGTACCTTGAGCAACTCGCGCTTGATCACTTGTGAGGTGGGTTCAAACAAGGCAGACAGGAAAAAAGTTTCCCAGGTGCTTTGGTGGTTAGCAATGATGATGCAGGGTGTCTTGGGAATATTCTCAAGCCCTGAAATCTCATAGCGGATACCGCAAACCACCTTGGCCAGCCAAACGGCAAAACCCGTCCAGGCCTTGACGATAAAGCGATAGCGCGCTCGATAGGAAAGCAGCGGAGCGACCAGCAGGGATACACACGACCAGATGATGCCGCTGGTGCCAAGGAGAATATAGAAGATCACAGTACGCAGGACGCGCATGGATTAGTCCTGTAGGAGATGTTGTACAACAGCCGCCAGATCGGGAAAGACCTGTGTTCCTTCCGGGAGCGGCTTCTGCAAGGTTCGCTCACCCTTCCCTGTTTTCACAAGGTAAGGCGTACAGCCCACGGCAATACCAGCGGTCAGATCACGCAGGCTGTCGCCGACCACAGGAACCCCGGTCAGGTCGGTCATGCCGTAATGCTGTGCCACCTGGCGGAACATACCCGGGCTTGGCTTGCGACAGTCACAGCCGTCATCCGGGCCGTGGGCGCAGTGAACGATCAGATCGACATGGCCGCCCTGCCCGCTCACCAGCTGCCTGAGCTTTGCGTGCATGGCCTCCAGTGTCTCGCCATCGAACAGCCCGCGCGCAATACCAGACTGGTTGGTGACAATCGCCACCTTCCAGCCGGCTTGGCTCAATCGGGCCATGGCTTCGATACTGCCCGGGATTGGAATCCATTCCTCGACCGATTTAACAAACGCGTCGGAATCCTGATTGATGACGCCATCCCGGTCCAGCACGATCAGCTTCATATCGATCAACCCAGCAACGAGATATCGGCAATGCCCAGGAACAGCGCCCGTAGACGTGCCAGGAGCGCGTAGCGGTTTGCGCGGATATGCTCGTCTTCAGCGTTTACCAGTACCTGATCAAAGAAGCTATCGACCGGTTCACGCAGACTTGCCAGGCGGTTGAGTGCTTCGCGGTAGTTACGTGCCAGTGACAGCGGCTCGACGTTCTGCTCGGCATCAGTGATTGCTTCGAGCAATACCCGCTCGGCATCGTGTTCGAAGAGCTTGGCATCGACCTGGGCCAGTACCATGCCTTCGGCCTTGCCTAGAAGGTTGGATACACGCTTGTTGGCCGCTGCCAGCGAAGCGGCTTCCGGCAAGCCACGGAAAGCCTGAACGGCCTGCACTCGCTGATCAAAGTCCAGTGCCGAGTTGGGTTTCAGGGCGCGTACAGACAGATAGACTTCAGCGGCAACGCCTTCATCCTCATAGCGCGCGCGCAGGCGGTCAAAGATGAAATCCTGTACCTGCTGAGCCAGATCGCCCGCTTTGACCTTATCACCGTACAGTTCGATGGCCTTGTCGATCGCAGCCGGAATACTGAGGTCCAGCTGTTTTTCGATCAGGATGCGCAGCACACCCAGGGCCTGACGGCGCAGGGCGAACGGGTCCTTGCTACCGGTGGGCAGCATGCCGATGCCGAAGATACCAACCAAGGTATCGAACTTGTCTGCCAATGCAACAGCGGCGCCTGTAGCGGTACGAGGCAATTCAGCTCCTGCACCGCGGGGCATGTATTGTTCGTTCAACGCGTGCGCAACGTCTTCGGCTTCACCGCCATGCAGTGCATAGTAATAGCCGGCGACGCCCTGCATTTCAGGGAATTCACCTACCATTTCGGTAGCCAGATCGCACTTGGCTAGGATGCCTGCACGTGCTGCTTTTTCTACGTCGCTGCCCAGTTGTTCGGCGATGTATGCCGCCAGCTGGGAAACACGCTCGGACTTCTCATAGACAGTGCCAAGTTGAGCCTGGAAGACCACATTCTTCAATCGCTCGTTGAAGTGCTCCAGCGGCTGCTTCTTATCCTGTTTAAAAAAGAATTCGGCATCGGTCAGACGCGGGCGAACAACCTTCTCATTTCCAGAAACGATCTGGATTGGGTCCTTGCTTTCGACGTTTGCCACCGTGATGAAGCGCGGCAGAAGCTTGCCGTCGGCGTCCAGCAGGCAGAAGTACTTCTGGTTGTCCTGCATGGTAGCGATCAGTGCTTCCTGGGGAACCTCGAGGAAACGTTCCTCAAACGAGCACACCAGTGGTACCGGCCATTCGACCAGCGCGGTCACTTCGTCCAGCAGATCCGCCGGCACAACGGCATTGCCCTGCTGTTCGGCGGCCAGCTCATTGACGCGGTGCTCGATCAACGCGCGACGTTCGGCAAAATCGGCCAGCACATAGGCTGCGCGAAGGTCTTCAGCATAGTTGGCGGGAGCCGTGATGTTTACGCTGCCTGGACTATGGAAGCGGTGACCGCGAGATTCGCGGCCGGCTTTCTGGGCCAGGATTTCGCAATCCAGTACGTCATTGCCAAACAGCATGACCAGCCACTGGGTTGGACGAACAAATTCTTCACGACGGGCGGCCCAGCGCATGCGCTTGGGAATAGGCAGTTCGCCCAGGGAGGCTTCGACAATCCCTGGCAACAGGGTGCCAGCTGGTTGACCCTGAATCGTCTGGGAGAAACGAAGCTTCGGACCGCTACGGTCGATTTCGCTGATATCCACGCCGCACTTGCGGGCGAAACCCAGCGCCGCCTGTGTAGGGTTGCCGTCGGCATCAAAGGCTGCCTTGACTGGCGGGCCGTCCAGATTGACGCTGCGATCAGGTTGCTGCTCATCCAGCTGGTTGACCAGCACGGCCAAACGGCGCGGTGCAGCGTAATAGCGGGCGCCGGTGTAGTTCAGTCCGGCCGCCTTGAGCCCTTTCTCGATACCGGCCAGGAAGGCTTCGCCCAGGCTCTTCAAGGCCTTGGGTGGCAGCTCTTCGGTGCCAAGTTCGACGAGGAAATCCTGGGCGCTCATTGTTCGGCCTCCTTGAGTTTGGCGAGTACTTCGTCACGCAGTTCGGGCGTGGCCATGGGGAAGCCAAGGCGTGCACGGGCCTTGAGGTAGCTGTGTGCCACGGCGCGGGCCAGGGCACGGACGCGCAGGATATAGCGCTGGCGCTCGGTTACGGAGATAGCGCGACGGGCGTCCAGCAGGTTGAAGGTGTGCGACGCCTTCAGCACCATTTCATAGGTCGGCAACGGCAATTCGAGCTCAAGCAGGCGGTTGGCTTCCGACTCGTAAAAGTCGAACAGCTCGAACAGCTTGGGCACATTGGCATGCTCGAAGTTGTAGGTGGACTGTTCCACTTCGTTCTGGTGGAACACATCGCCATAGGTCACGGTACCGAATGGACCATCAGTCCAGATCAGGTCATAGACGGAGTCGACGCCCTGCAGGTACATGGCCAGACGTTCCAGGCCATAGGTAATCTCACCGGTCACTGGATAGCACTCGATGCCACCGGCCTGCTGGAAGTACGTGAATTGGGTAACTTCCATGCCGTTCAGCCAGACTTCCCAACCCAGACCCCAGGCACCCAGGGTAGGCGATTCCCAGTTGTCTTCCACGAAGCGGATGTCATGGACGAGCGGGTCAAGGCCGATGGCCTTCAGGGAGCCGAGGTAAAGCTCCTGGAAGTTTTCCGGGTTGGGCTTCAGGACTACCTGGAATTGGTAGTAATGCTGCAGGCGGTTGGGGTTTTCGCCGTAGCGACCGTCGGTTGGACGGCGGCTGGGTTGTACGTAGGCGGCGTTCCAGGTTTCCGGGCCGATGGCGCGAAGGAACGTGGCGGTATGGAACGTACCGGCGCCGACTTCCATGTCATAAGGCTGCAAAACAACGCAGCCCTGCTCCGCCCAGTAGTTTTGCAGGGCGAGGATCAGATCCTGGAAGGTGCGCACGGCGGGTGGAGTCGAAGTCACGGCGTTCACCTGTGCTGGAGACGGTAAAAGTCAGGCAGTATAACCGATTAGACTCGGATGATATTTAGGTGAACGGCCTGTTCTGACCATTAGGGAGTCCTCATGCCGCGTTGCTACTGGTGTACTGACGATCCGCTGTATATCGCCTACCACGATCAGGAGTGGGGAATACCGCTGAAAGATCCGCAGCGGCTGTTCGAGTTGCTGGTGCTGGAAGGCTTCCAGGCGGGATTATCGTGGATCACCATTCTGAAAAAGCGCGCCCGTTATCGGGAAGTGCTGTTCGGTTTCGATCCTGGGCGACTGGCGGCCATGACCGATGAGGAGATTGAGATACGCATGCAGGATGCAGGCATCATTCGCAACCGGATGAAGCTCAAGGCTGCCCGGCAAAACGCCCAGGCGTGGCTGCGCCTGGAGGATCCGGTGACGTTTCTCTGGTCGTTCGTCGGTGGTGAGCCAAAGATCAACCATTTCCGCGATCGCAGCGAGGTCCCTGCCATCACGCCTGAGGCTGAGGCGATGAGCAAGGCGCTCAGGAAGGCAGGCTTCACGTTTGTCGGCCCGACCATCTGTTATGCCTATATGCAGGCCGCCGGGCTGGTGATGGATCACACGACGGACTGCGACCGTTACGCCGTGTTATGTGGTGATCAGATGCCGAAAGGCTGATCAGCCCCGGCGTGCGGCAGTACAATAGTGGATTTTATGCTTGTGGGAGTTGCTCTTGGAAAAGCTCAAAGGCGCGCTGATTGTCGGCTTCTTGCGTCTGTTGGCCCTATTGCCCTGGTCCATGGTACAGCGGCTGGGTTCCTTCATTGGCTGGTGCATGTGGAAACTGCCGACACGTGCTGGCAAGGTGACCCGGATCAATCTGGCCCATTGTTATCCAGAGCTTGAGGGCGAAGCGCTGGAGCAATTCTCCAAGGAGTGCCTGGCTGGTATCGGCAAGACCCTGACCGAAAGCGCCTGTGCCTGGATCTGGCCAGCAGAGCGCTCGCTCAAGCTGATTCGTGAAGTGGAAGGCATGGACGTGCTGCAGGAGGCATTGGCTTCAGGCGATGGCCTGGTGGGCATTACCAGCCATCTGGGTAACTGGGAGTTGCTCAACCACTTTTATTGCTCCCATGCCAAGCCGATCATTTTCTACCGTCCGCCCAAGCTGAAAGCAGTGGATGAGCTCCTGAAGAAACAGCGGGTTCAACTGGGCAACCGTGTGGCACCTTCTACCCCGGAAGGCATCATCAGTGTGATCAAGGAGGTGCGTCGGGGCGGCGCTGTGGGTATTCCGGCCGATCCCGAGCCTAGCCGAAGTGCGGGGCTGTTCGTGCCCTTCCTCGGCACTACGGCGCTAACCAGCAAATTTGTGCCGTCGCTGTTGGCCAAGGGTAAGGCGCGGGGTGTGTTTTTCCATGCGGTGCGCCTGCCGGATGGCAGTGGCTACAAGGTGATTCTCGAGGCTGCTCCACCGGAAATGTATGACAAGGATCCGGAAGTGTCCGTGGCCGCCATGAGCAAGGCGCTGGAGCGTTACGTCAGTACCTACCCTACGCAATACATGTGGAGCATGAAGCGCTTCAAGAACCGCCCGGATGGCGAGCCTCGCTGGTACTGAGCGTATTCCATGCACTTGTGTGGTCAATCATTGATATTCAGCCAAGTGTGATGCCTGGTCTGTTCGGGTTCAGACCAGGCCTTGATACAGGCAAACCGTCTTACTGATCGAGAGCAGCAGGTGAAATTCTCAATTCCCAAAATTGCTACAGCACCCTTCTGTCCCTCCGAGGTCAGTGGGTCGGTGCCTGTCACGCCCGGTGCCCCCTTCTGGCGCAAGGCTTTCCAGTTTGCAGGTCCGGGTCTTCTGGTCTCGATCGGTTACATGGATCCTGGCAACTGGGCAACCGCCATCGAGGCAGGCTCCCGCTTTGGCTACAGCCTCTTGTTTGTGGTGTTGCTGGCCAGCCTGGCCGGCATGGTGGTTCAGTGCCTATGCGCGCGTCTGGGGCTTGCCACTGGCCGCGATCTGGCGCAGCTCTCTCGCGAGCGATACAGCCCGCGGACAGCCAAGACGCACTGGGCATTGGCACAGATATCCATCATCGCCACCGATCTGGCGGAGGTGCTGGGATGCGCGTTGGCATTTCACCTGCTGCTTGGGTGCTCGCTAACCACGGGGATCATCCTGACGGCCTTCGATACCTTGTTGATCCTGAGCTTGCAGCGTCGGGGGTTCCGTCAGTTGGAAGCCATCATGCTGGGGCTGGCCGCCACGATCGGTATCTGCTTCTTTATCGAGCTGATGCTGGTCAATCCATTCTGGCCCGACGTGGCGAAAGGCTTCGTACCGTCCTGGGAGGCGATCGCTCATCAGGAGCCCTTGTATCTGGCGATCGGCATCCTGGGCGCGACCGTCATGCCGCACAACCTCTATTTGCACTCTTCGGTGGTACAGACACGTCTGGTGGCGAAGGATCAGGCCAGCCGGCTAGAGGCCATTCGGCTGGCGCGTTTCGATACCATTGGCTCGCTGGCGCTGGCCTTGCTGATCAATGCGGCGATCCTGATTCTGGCCGCTTCGGCATTTCACCGTACCGGCCATACGGATGTGGTCGAGATCCAGGATGCATACCACCTGCTCGATCCGCTGGTTGGCGGTGCGCTCGCCAGCATTCTGTTTGGTGTGGCGCTGCTGGCTTCGGGACAAAGCTCGACCTTTACCGGGACGGTAGCCGGACAGGTCATTCTGGAAGGGTATCTGCAACTCAAGATTCCCTGCTGGCAGCAGCGATTGGCCACACGCGCCATGGCCCTGGTCCCGGCGCTGATTGGCGTGTGGTGGTTGGGCGAGGGTTCCGTGGGCAAGCTATTGGTGCTGAGTCAGGTTGTCCTGAGTCTGCAGCTTCCCTTTGCGCTCTACCCGCTCATTCGCATGACGAGCGATACGAAACTCATGGGCCCTTTTGCTAATCGCACCTATACCAAGCTGCTGGCCTGGTTTCTGTTCGGTATCATCAGTCTCGCCAACCTGTGGCTTCTGGTGCAGTGGTTATTCTGATGACAGACGGAAAAGCAGTAAGTAGGAGAGCCTGATGGGTATCAATCAGAGACGCCACCCCCGTGTAGCCATGAAGTGCCGGTTGCGCATTACGCACCCGGACTTTGGCGAGCTGATCTGCCAGACGCGTGACCTTTCCGACGGTGGCGTCTATGTGCAGCACGAGACGCTGACGGAGTGGCCTGTGGGGACGCGGGTACAGGGACAGGTGCTGGACCTGCCCATCGAGGCACCTGTTGTCGACATGGAGTTGATGCGTGTGGATGCGCTCGGTGCAGGCTTTCGCTTTCTACGAGGGTAAGCCAGGCGTTGGCTTAGCCCTTCTTCTTGTCCAGACGCTTCAGGAAAACCGTCATTTCCTTTTCCGACTGCTTATCGCCCTTGGTCTGCGCAGCAGTCAGGCCTGACTGCCAGGCCGCGCGGGCACCTTCACTGTCTCCCTGCTGTTCCAAGGCCTTGCCGAGCAGCTTCCAGGCGGCCGAATAAGTGGCATCCTGCTCTACGCAGCGTTGAAGGTGTATAGCGGCCTGCGCGGCATTTCCGGCATCCAGATAGCCCTTGCCCAGCCCGAAACGCAACATGGGGTTATCCATGCCTTTGGCCAACATCTTTTCCAATGATTCGAGCATGGGCATTTCCTCTTATTTGGCGATCTTGATCAGCTTGGCGTAGTAGAACCCGTCGTGGCCATTTTCCTGAGGAAGTAGCTGCCGCCCGTGGGGCTGTTTGATTCCCCAGGGGGCTGGAATATCCAGCTCTCGAGCACCCGGTGTTCGGGCTAGAAACGCGCCGATGTTGGCGGTATTTTCGACCGGCATTACCGAGCACGTGGCGTACAGCAGAATGCCTCCCACCTCCAGCGTGGGCCAGAGTGCATCCAGGAGTTCGGCCTGCAGTTGGACCAGGGCTGGGATGTCTTCGGGCTTGCGGGTGAGCTTGATGTCGGGATGACGACGGATGACGCCTGTGGCTGAACAGGGTGCGTCGAGCAGAATACGCTGGAACGGTTTGCCGTCCCACCAGTTATCTACTGCGCGGCCGTCCGCCGCAATCAAGGTGGCAGAAAGATTGAGGCGGCTGAGGTTTTCACGTACTCGGGCGAGACGCGCCTCTTCGGCATCGATAGCCACAACTTCGGCCAAGCGCTCTTCCCGCTCAAGGATGTGGCACGTCTTGCCGCCCGGTGCGCAGCAGGCATCCAGGACACGTTGACCCGGGGCCAGCTCCAGTAGCAGGGCTGACAGCTGCGCAGCTTCATCCTGAACGCTGACGCGTCCCTCGGCAAATCCCGGCAGGGTT
The DNA here is from genome assembly GCF_000478505.2 of Pseudomonas sp. HPB0071. NCBI lineage: Bacteria > Pseudomonadati > Pseudomonadota > Gammaproteobacteria > Pseudomonadales > Pseudomonadaceae > Pseudomonas > Pseudomonas sp. HPB0071. The sequence continues at coordinate 1,952,080 of NZ_KI517367.1, forward strand.
TTAACGTCCTGAGCGACCACCAGGCGAATACCGTCCTCGCTGTAGGCGCAGGCTTCGGCCTCAACACCTGCGGCGACCAGTTCAGCCAGGTAGGCATCGCGCGTTCCCAGGCGATGGTTTACCCGCAGCATAAGCGGCGGATGCAAATTGTTGGCGTGGCAGATCGCTTCCCACTGCTCCGGCCAGCGGGCCTTGAGTTCTTTCTGTAACCAGCGCGGATGCGACAGCCGGGCCGCCGGATCACGCTCAAGACCTGCCAGCAGATCTTCGCCTTCGCGCTGGGCACGGCGCAGCACTGCATTGAGCAGGCTTTTTGCCCAAGGCTTTTTAAGCTTGTCCGCGCAGCCTACTGTTTCACCTAAAGCTGCATGGGCAGGCACGCGGGTGTAAAAAAGCTGATACAGACCAACCAGCAGCAGCGCTTCCACGTCGCGGTCCGCTGCCTTGAACGGTTTTTGTAACAGCTTCTCGGCCAACAGAGCCAACCGGGGTTGCCAGCGAGCGGTGCCAAAAGCTAGCTCCTGCACCAGCGCCCGATCTCGTGGATCAACCTTGTCCTGTTGAGCTGGCAGGCTGCTGCCCAGCGAGGCGCGGCCTGCCAGTACGGCAGCCAGTGCCCGAGCCGCAGCAAGACGGGGATTAAGACTCATAAGCCAAGTACCTGACCTTCGGCAAAGCGCTCACGGCGGGCATTGAGCAAGTCAGCAAACGCGAGCGGTTTACCGCCAGGAAACTGTATACGCGTTAACAGCAACGCGCCTTCACCACAGGCAACTCGTAAGCCTTCACGGCTGGCCTCCAGAATCTCACCTGGCTGTCCGTTACCGTCTACCACTGTTGCTGCGTAGATTTTCACGCCCTCTCCCGCCAAGGTGCTATGGCATAACGGCCATGGGTTGAAGGCACGAATCAGCCGTTCCAGATCGACAGCAGGACGACTCCAGTCCAGCTTGGCTTCTTCCTTATTAAGCTTATGAGCGTAGGTTGCCAAGGCATCATCTTGCAGCTTGTCTGGCAACGTACCGGCTGCCAGCGCAGGAATGGCTTCGACAACCGCTTCTGCGCCGAGTAAGGCGAGACGATCATGTAAGCTGCCACCAGAGTCCTCGGCGGTAATCGGTGTGCTTACCTTGCTCAGCATGGGACCGGTATCCAGGCCCGCTTCCATCCGCATGACCGTGACGCCCGTTTCGGTATCGCCCGCTTCGATGGCACGTTGAATTGGCGCAGCCCCTCGCCAGCGAGGCAACAGCGAGGCATGGCTGTTAATGCAGCCCAGGCGCGGAATATCCAGGACAGCTTGAGGCAGAATCAACCCATAGGCTACGACGATCAGCAGATCAGGCTTAAGGGCTGCAAGCTCTGCCTGTGCATCAGCGTTGCGTAGCGTCTGAGGTTGATACACCGGAATATTGTGAGATTCCGCCAGCTGCTTGACGGGACTCATCGCCAGTTTCTGCCCTCGTCCGGCTGGACGGTCAGGTTGTGTATACACGGCGGCTATCGAGTAGCCTACCCTTAACAAGGCATGCAGATGGCGGGCGGCAAATTCTGGTGTACCAGCAAAGACAATACGTAACGGTTGAGTCATGGGGCTCTCATGGATCAGTACAAGGCAGCAACTGCTCGCTACTATAAAGACGAGTCTTGCATAGGATAGAGGTCTTGGCACCAGAATGAAAAAGGCCTGCTGCTGCAGGCCTTTTCAGAGCAATCAGGCGTTCTGCTGGATACGGTGCTGCTTTTCCAGCTTTTTCTTGATGCGGTCACGCTTGAGCGAGGACAGATAATCCACAAACAGCTTACCGTTGAGGTGGTCGACCTCATGCTGGATGCACACAGCCAGCAGACCTTCACAGATCATCTCGAACGGCTCGCCGTTACGATCAAGGGCATTCACCTTGACGCGCTCGGGCCGCTCTACTTTCTCATAGAAGCCCGGCACGGACAGGCAGCCTTCCTGGTACTCGCCCAGATCCTGGGTCAGGGGTTCCAGTTTGGGGTTGATGAACACGAGCGGCTGACTCTTGTCTTCACTGATATCGATGACGATCAGCTGCTTGTGAACATTGACTTGGGTAGCGGCCAATCCTATGCCAGGTGCTTCGTACATGGTTTCGAACATGTCATCGATCACCTGACGAAGGGCATCGTCCACCTCCGCAACCGGCTTGGCGATAGTACGCAAGCGGGGATCAGGGAATTCTAGGATATTTAAAAGGGCCATGATGTGTGTGAAGCACGTGTGGAATAAATTCGAAAGGCACTGCTAAGATGCAGCAGCGTTGATTTAACAGCCCCGCCAGGGAGTGATTGGGGTATTCCCTCAGGGTTTTTTTGCATATTGCACATAGTAAAGGGATTCACCGGATGAGGAAATCGTTGTTCGCCCTGTTGCTGGTGGCGGCTAGCAGTTGGGTGCAGGCCGACGTACAGCTGCGCCAGGGGCATCCAGACAGTTACACGGTGGTGCGCGGCGATACCCTTTGGGATATTTCCGGCAAATTTTTGAGCAAGCCCTGGCAGTGGCCAGAAATATGGCATGCCAACCCACAGGTCGAAAACCCGCATTTGATCTATCCCGGCGATAGACTGAGTCTTGTCTACGTGGACGGGCAGCCTCGGCTGATGCTCAACCGTGGCGAGTCCCGTGGCACGATCAAACTGTCGCCTACCATCCGGTCGACACCGATTGCCGAAGCGATACCGACGATTCCGCTGGAGGCCATCAACAGCTTCCTGCTGTCGAACCGTGTGATCGATGATGCCAATCAATTCAGGAACGCCCCCTATATCGTGGCCGGCAATGCCGAGCGTGTTGTCAGTGGCGCCGGTGATCGAGTCTACGCACGTGGTCACTTCACCGAGGACCAGCCTGCCTACAGTATTTATCGGCAGGGAAAAGCGTATAAAGATCCCCAGACTGAAGAATTTCTGGGCATCAACGCCGATTATATCGGTAGCGGCGACAAGGTGACCTCTGAAGGCGACATGACCACGCTGGTGCTCAGCCGCTCCAATGAAGAGGTTCGCCTGGGCGATCGCCTGTTCCCCACCGAGCAGCGTGTCGTCAACTCGACCTTTATGCCCAGTGCACCCGACAGGGACATCAACGGAATCATTCTTGATGTTCCGCGTGGTGTTACCCAGATCGGCCAGTTCGATGTGGTCATCATCAACAAGGGTATGCGTGACGGGCTGGTCGAAGGCAACGTACTGGCTGTCTACAAGACCGGCGAAACCGTACGCGACCGGGTAACGGGTGATAACGTCAAGGTGCCCGACGAGCGCTCTGGTCTGCTGATGATCTTTCGCACCTATGACAAGCTCAGCTATGGCCTGGTCCTGAATGCGACTCGTCAGCTCTCGGTTCTGGACAAGGTCCGTAATCCCTAAATAGTCACACTGGCGCAGCCTTTCAAGGGGTGCGCCACGATCAAGGATGATCGTATGTCGTTTTCTTCCCCGGCGGAGCTTGAAGCCCGCCTGCGTCTGCATAACCTCCCTGAGATTGGTCCGCGCCGCTTTCACCATCTGATTCATGCCTTTGGCAGTGCTTCGGCAGCGCTCAGTGCGCCGGCTTCCGCCTGGCAGGCATTGGGTATTCCGGGCGTCTGCGCAGACGCCCGCCGTACCGCTGAAACCCGTGAACGTGCAGCCCATGCTCTCGCCTGGCTGGAAAGTGAACATCACCACTTGGTGTGTTGGGATGATCCTCGCTATTCCGCATTACTGGCCGAAACCAAGGGGGCGCCACCTCTGCTCTATGTAGCGGGAGCCGTGGAACTGTTGGAGCGGCCCCAGCTCGCCCTGGTCGGCAGCCGCCAGGCGAGTGCCTATGGGCTTGATAACGCTCGCCGATTTTCCAAGAGCCTTGCGGCGGCAGGTTTCTGCGTAACCAGCGGCCTTGCGCTCGGCGTCGATGGAGCGGCTCACGAAGGTGCACTGGAAGCCAGCGGTGCTACGATTGCCGTATTGGGCACAGGACTTGAGCGACTCTATCCTCGTCGCCATATCAGCCTGGCTCGTCGTATTGTCGAGCACGGTGGCGCGCTGGTGTCAGAGCTACCCTTGGATGCAGCACCCAACGCCGCCAACTTTCCGCGGCGTAACCGTATCATCAGCGGGTTATCACTCGGTGTACTGGTGGTCGAGGCGAGTCCTTCGAGTGGCTCCCTGATCACAGCGCGGCTGGCAGCAGAGCAAGGACGTGAAGTGTTTGCCATTCCCGGCTCGATTCACCATCCAGGCGCACGTGGCTGCCATCAGCTGGTCCGTGAGGGGGCGCAACTGGTCGAGAGTATCGAACATATTCTGGAATCGCTCAGAGGGTGGCAGGCACCGTTTGGACAGTCGTCCCTGCCCTTGATGAATGAGCCCGAACCAGCAGATGTTCCACGTGAAACGCATCCTTTGCTGGACGTGCTGAGGGCTTCCCCCCAAAACAGCGAGACGCTTGCCCAGCTCAGCGGTTACGAGGTTTCTCATTTGCTGGCCGAGCTGACGGAGCTTGAGCTGGATGGCCGTGTGGCCCGTGAAAATGGACTTTGGGTCTATCGAGCGTGACGGGTCAGTCTCGGTTAAACTCGTGATCTTTTTATGGACAGGAGTGAACCGATGCTCAGCTGCTGGCGCGTTCAATATGCTGCTCACGTCATACGTCACGGCGGTGTAATCGCCTACCCGACCGAGGCAGTCTGGGGCCTGGGATGTGATCCCTGGGATGCGGCTGCGGTCTATCGGTTGCTGCGTATCAAGCAGCGCCCGCTGGAAAAGGGTTTGATTGTAGTGGCCGACAACATCAGGCAGTTCGATTTCCTGCTGCATGATCTGCCCAAGGAATGGAAGGACAAACTGTCGAGCACATGGCCAGGGCCCAATACCTGGCTGGTACCGCACCAGAACCGCTTGCCGGGCTGGGTGACGGGTGTGCATCAAACGGTAGCGTTGCGTGTGACTGACCACCCTCTGGTGCGTGAACTGTGTGCCTTGAGCGGCCCGATCATTTCTACCTCCGCCAACCCGGCGGGACGTCCGGCCGCCCGTTCACGGCTTAAGGTTGAGCAGTATTTTTCCGGAGAGCTGGACGCCGTGCTGGGCGGTGCGCTGGGTGGTCGCAGAAGCCCCAGCGTTATCCGCGATCTGGAAACAGGTCAGGTCTTTCGTCCCTGATAGTAGAGCTGACCTCTATGGCTAAATAGTCAGCTCTGGGGTTCGTCAACAAGCATATGACGGACCCGGTTGGCCAGCTCATCGATCAGGAAAGGCTTGCCGATTATGTCGGTACCTTCGGTCAGACTACCCTTGGGCTGGACGGCTTCGCCCGCATAGCCGGTCATGAAGAGAATCTTCAATGTCGGACGTGACGCTCGTGCCCGCTCGGCCAGTTGCGTACCGCTCATGCCGGGTAGCCCTACATCGGTAATCAGTAGATCCACCGGCGCGTCGGATTCCAGGATAGCCAGGGCCTCATGTGCATGGTGAGTATCCTGGGCCGCGTACCCCAACTCATTGAGTACTTCGACCACGAGCAGGCGAACGGCCGAGTCATCACCCACGACCAGAATGGACTCGCCGTTTCCTGGCGCTACGACTGCTTCGACTTCCTCTTGATCCAGAGACTCGGCTTGAAGTGCACGGGGGAAATACAGGGTAATCGTTGTGCCTTGCCCTACTTCGCTTTGCAAGGTGACATGGCCGCCGGACTGTTTGACGAAACCATAGATCATCGACAGACCCAGGCCTGTGCCCTGCCCGATGGGCTTGGTAGTAAAGAACGGGTCGAAGGCCTTGGCTACGACCTCCGGACTCATACCGGTACCGCTGTCCCGTACTGTTAGCGTGACGTAGTGACCTGGATTCAGATCTTCCAGCGGATGGGTTGCCTCATTGAAAAAATGACCTGTCTTGAGTACCAAAGTGCCCCCGTCAGGCATTGCGTCGCGCGCGTTGATGACCAGGTTCAACAGGGCGTTTTCCAGCTGGTTGGTATCCGACAGGGCATGCCAGAGATGGGGATGCAGCTGGGTGATGATTTCGATGTGCTCGCCGAGGGTTCGCCGGACCAGATCTTCCAGCGAAGTGACGAGGGCATTCAGATCGATGGGCTGAGGATCGAGTGTCTGGCGACGAGCAAAGGCCAGCAGGCGCTGCGTCAATGTGGCAGCACGATGAGCCGAGACACTGGCGGCCTCCATGTAGCGCTCCAGCCCTTGAAGCTGCTGGCTGCCAATTCGGCGTTTCATGATTTCAAGCGAACCAATAATGCCAGTCAGCAGGTTATTAAAGTCATGGGCAATACCGCCGGTGAGTTGCCCGACCGCTTCCATCTTCTGCGACTGGCGTAGGGCTTCCTCGGTCTGCTTGAGCATGACCGCCGCCTCCACTTCAGCTGTGACATCCCGCGCAAAGACATAAACCTGTCCATCCTTATCGGCCGTGGCCTTCCAATCGATCCAATGCCATTCGCCTGAGCGGGCTCGGTAGCGGCTGCGAAGGCCATTGATCGTCTCGCCGATCGGGAGCTGTCGAAAATGCTGTGTGGGCGATGGATCGTCGGGATACTCGAGACGGGAAGGCTCAAATGCCAGCAGCTCCGATTGGGACCAGCCCAGCTGGCGCGTCCAGGCCGGGTTCAGGCTTTGCCAGCGCTCACGCGCGAACACACCCAAGAGATCGTCAGACAGTGCCCAGGTGCGGTCGCGTTCGGCGGTTCGTTCGGCAACCCGTTGCTCCAGGGTTTCGTTCAGCTGGCGCAAACGCTGCTCGACCTGGCGAATCTCGGTGATGTCTGTGTGTACGCCTACCCATTCGACAATGACGCCCTCTTCAATGACCGGGATCGCCCGGACCGAAAAGATCCGCCACTTGCCGTTCTGGCAACGCACGCGTTGTTCGTCGTGAAAGGTCTTGCGTCCACGTAGAGCAGCACGCCACCGCTTGAGCGAGCGAGGCGCATCTTCGGGATGCAGCGCGCGGGTCCAGCCCGTGCCCTGATATTCCTCATACGTCTGGCCCGTCAGAGCACTCCAGGCTGGCTGTTCTCCAATCATGCGGCCCTTGGCGTTATTGGTCCACAGCACCCCCTGAACCGCATCGACCGCGGCGCGGAACCGCTGGTTGGACAGGTGCAGCGACGCTTCGGCCTGCTTGCGTTGGGTAATGTCCACAACCACGGCACTGACATACTGAGGCATGCCCTCTGCGTCGTGGGCCAGCGAGACGTGCAAGCTGGTCCAGACATGGGAGCCATCCGGCCGCATATAGCGCTTGTCGACCAGATAGGACTCCCCCGTCTTGAACATCTGCTGGGTCAGCACCTTGCTGGTCTGGCGATCTGACGGATGCGTCAGTGCATCGACATTACTGCCGATCAACTCTTCTTCGGAGCGCCCGAGAATCTCGCAGTAGCGTGCATTGACGAGCACGATCGTGCCGTTGAGGTCCGTCTGGCAGATACCGACCGCAGCCTGGTTGATCAACGTGGACAAGCGGTTGGTACGGTCCTGCAGAGTGGCTTCAGCCTGAAGCCGATCTTCGATATCGATGGAAACAGTCACCGAGGCGATGACCTCGCCTTCGGAATTACGCACGGGCGCGCTGGAAACTTCAAATGTGCGAACGGTCCCGTCCGCGCGCCGATAGATCATGGGCTCCGGTGGTATGGGATTTCCAGAGGAAAGCGCTCGTACCGTCGGGTAGTCCTCAATGGCATAGGGTCGGCCATCAGAATGAACCGCTCCCAGATGCTTGTAGCGATGCAGACTCTCCCCGCCCGGTGTAATGCCAAGCTGGTTCTGAATCTGCTTGTTCAGCATCAATGAGCGCCCGGTGCCCGCTTCGGAGATGGAAATACCCAGAGGGGCCTGCTCCAGGACGCTAGTCAGCAAGCCACTTTCGAGCTGTAGCCGGGCTTGGCTTTGGTGAAGTCGATCCTGTGCCCTGGCCTTTTCGATGGCGACCGACGCGAACTGCGCCAACTGCACCACAATGGCTTCGTCCGCCTCATCGAACTCACCCGTGAACTTATCCGAAAGCTGGATCAGACCCAGATTGGTGCCCTGATGGCTGATCAACGGGACCGCCAGCCAACCGCGCATGGGTGGATGTTCATTGACATAGGTGCCAAAGTTCTTCCAGCGCGTATGCGCTTCCAACTCGGCCTGGGTCATGCGCACGGGCTGATTGGTCTCGCAGACCATGGCATAGATGCCACCGCCGCTGGGCAGGGCGTCGAGATGGCGCCACTTCGCGTATTTCTCGGAAAGCGACACGCTGGTGATGGATTGGCTCCAGTCTTCACCCTGGGTCATGCTGACTACGGATTGGTGAGCCCCAACGATCAGGCGGGCCTGCTCGGTAATGGCGTCCACGGTGGTTTTCATGTCGGGCGCCGAGGTAATCGCCCGCGTTGCTTCGGCCAATGCCTTGAGCTGGGTCACGCGGCGGCTGAGCGTGTCAGTCAGATGATCGCGGTCGCGCTCGGTATGCAGGGATTGGGTTCGATCCCGCAGGGTCAGCAGAAAGCCGAGATGAAGGTCGTCTTTCATGAGCGGTACGGTTCGCGCACTTCCCCAGAACTGCGTGCCGTCGCGGCGTACATACCAGCGCTGGCTGTTCACATGACCTTTCGCTCGGGCCGTTTGCCGTTCCTGATGAAGAATGGGACCGATGAGGTCTTCGGCGTTGAGCAGGAACTCGACGGTCTTCCCGACTGCCTCGGCCTCGCTCCAGCCGAACAGCGTCTGGGCACCGGCATTCCAGCTGGTCAGTCGCCCGTCCAGGTCCGTGGTAATGATGGCGTAATCCGTAGCGCTGTCGAGGATCGCAGCGAGGAGGGCTTGATGAGGCATACGATCGACACAGGCTCCAAATCAGCGGTACTACGGAGGAGGCAAGCCAGGCTTGCCTCCTTTCCTGCAATTATGACCGTTCCAGGATCAGAACGGTTGACCCCGTTGTTTCACGGCCTGCCAAGGCACGTTGCGCCTGGGCGGCTTCGGATAACGGGTAGCGTTGGTTGATCTCGATCTTGAGCGTACCGTTGGCGACCAGGCCGAAGAGTTCGTCTGCCATGGATTGCAGCCGTTCTGGCGTATCGGCATAGCCTGCCAGGGACGGACGTGTGACAAACAGCGAGCCTTTCTGGTTCAAGATCGCCAGGTTGACCCCTGTCACAGCGCCAGACGAATTTCCAAAACTGACCATCAGGCCACGCGGTGAGATGCAATCCAGCGACGCCTCCCAGGTATCCTTGCCGACACTGTCATAAACGACCGGACACTTCCTGCCATTGGTCAGCTCAAGGACTCGCTTGGCGATATCCTCTTCCTTGTAATTGATTGTCTCCCAGGCGCCCAGGCGACGGGCATGTTCGGCCTTGGCCGCAGAGCCCACCGTGCCGATCACGCGCACACCCAGCGATTTTGCCCACTGACAGGCCAGGGAGCCGACGCCGCCCGCAGCGGCATGAAACAGGATGGTTTCGCCCGCTTCGACACGATAGGTCTGGCGCAGCAGGTACTGGACGGTCAGCCCCTTGAGCATGACCGCTGCCGCCTGCTCAAAGCTGACGCTTGCAGGCAGGTGAACCAGATTACGCTCCGGCAGGGTGTGGACTTCGGCATAGGCGCCCAGCGGGCCGGTGGCATAGGCAACCCGATCTCCAACCTTGAACCGCGTTACGCCACTGCCGATGGCCTCGACAATCCCTGCGCCTTCACTGCCCAGCCCGGATGGCAAAGTACCAAGGGGATACAGGCCGCCCCGGTAGTAGGTATCGATAAAGTTGAGTCCAATGGCCTCATTGCGGACACGTACCTCGTTCGGCCCTGGTTCGGCAGGTGTGAAATCGACATATTCGAGCACTTCCGGGCCGCCGGTGCGGCTGAACTGGATACGTTTTGCCATGGGGATTTCCTTGTAAGAATAGTGGCTGAACCTTAATCCAATCCCTTGCAGAGGCCTGCGTCAACCGGCAAAGCACCCTCCGGTGGTATGATTCAGGACTTTCTTTACCCTGCCCTACTCCAGGTGATGACCGTGAAAGACCGAATCGAAGCCGTAAAGGCATACCTGCTCGATCTACAGGATCGCATCTGCCAGTCCTTGGAAGCGGAGGATGGTCATGCCCGGTTCATGGAGGAGGCCTGGACACGCCCTACCGGCGGCGGTGGTCGTACGCGTGTGATTGGTGAAGGTGCCGTCATCGAAAAAGGCGGTGTGAACTTTTCTCATGTCCACGGCGACAGCATGCCGCCTTCGGCCAGCGCCCATCGTCCTGAGCTGGCAGGTCGTAGTTTCGAGGCCATGGGCGTCTCGCTGGTGATCCACCCTGAAAACCCGAATGTACCCACCTCCCACGCCAATGTGCGTTTCTTCATCGCTGAAAAAGACGGTGAAGAACCGGTCTGGTGGTTTGGTGGCGGTCTGGATCTGACGCCTTATTATGGTAACGAGGAAGACTGTATCCACTGGCACCGGGTGGCACGGGATGCCTGTGCGCCATTCGGTGAAGACGTCTACCCGCGTTACAAAGCCTGGTGTGATCGTTACTTCCAGATCAAGCATCGCAACGAGCCGCGTGGAATCGGTGGCCTGTTCTTCGATGATCTGAACGAGTGGGACTTCGAGACCAGCTTTGCCTTTCTGCGGGCTATTGGCGATGCCTACCTGAACGCCTACCTGCCGATTGTACAGCGTCGTCGGAACGAGCCTTTTACCGAAGCACAGCGCGAGTTCCAGGCCTATCGTCGCGGCCGCTACGTGGAGTTCAACCTGGTCTATGACCGCGGCACCCTGTTCGGTCTGCAATCGGGAGGCCGTACCGAGTCGATCCTGATGTCCCTGCCACCCATCGTGCGTTGGGGATATGACTGGAAGCCGGCGCCCGGTAGCGAAGAGGCTCGTTTGACCGAGTACTTCCTGACCGACCGTGACTGGTTGGCTGATACCTGATACCGACCCATTGATCTTTGCTTCAAGGACATCTCATGGACCGTTATGCCGTCATTGGCAACCCTGTCGCCCATAGCAAGTCGCCTGCCATTCATAGCCGCTTTGCCGAGCAGACAGGACAGGCCATGCGCTACGACACTTGGCTTGCGCCGCTTGGCGAGTTCGAGCGCAGCGCGCGTGAGTTTTTTGCCAATGCGGCAGGCGCTAATGTGACGGTCCCGTTCAAAGAGGATGCCTTTCGATTTGCCGATGAGCTGACTGAGCGTGCCCGACGTGCCGGTGCGGTCAATACGCTAAAGAAGCGGAAAGACGGGACCTTTCTGGGTGACAACACTGACGGTGCCGGACTGGTTCGTGATCTGACGGTAAATGCAGGCCTGTCCCTGACTGGCAAGCGTATCCTCATCCTGGGCGCTGGTGGTGCCGTACGTGGCGTGTTGGAGCCTATCCTGGCGGAGCGGCCTGCCGCTCTGGTCATTGCCAATCGGACCGAGAGCAAGGCCATACAACTGGCGCGTGAATTTGCAGCGCTGGGAATGATCGAGGCGGCAGCGTTCAACCTTGAGGCGGAGCCGTTCGACCTGATCGTCAATGGCACTGCTGCCAGCCTTTCCGGCGATGTTCCCCCTATCACCCCTGCCCTGGTCCGCGCTGGGGTAACCGTTACTTACGACATGATGTACAGCAAGGAGCCAACGCCCTTCTGTTGTTGGTCAACCACACACGGCGCAGTACAAGCCCTGGATGGTCTGGGTATGCTAGTTGAGCAGGCTGCCGAAGCATTTTACCTTTGGCGCGGCATACGGCCGGAGAGCGGCCCGGTATTGCATGAACTCAGACAGCAGCTAGCGGCGTCCTGATTAGAGCATTGCGTCCTCTGGATAGCTTTATTAAGAGACCTGCTGCTGACACATGTGGATAAGTAATGCCTGTACAAAACGATCCGAACATTATCCACGCTGAAAATGGATATTGCAGCAGGCCTTTTTTGACTGACAGGATTTATGGCTTGAAGGCAAAAGACAGGCGTATTAAGACGAAGTAGCAATAGAGTTTGCTATAGCGATGTGGATAAGATTCAATTCCTGTGCGTAATTGGGGAGATATACACAGGCTTCATGTTGTCTTTATCTACGCTTGAAGAAGGACGCTGGAAGGTATTTGCGGCAACCAGTGCCCGGCAGCGTAGCCAGGCACTGAGTTGAATATCAGTTCAGCAATGTGGCATCCAGGCTGATCTTGGCGTTCAGTACCTTGGAGACCGGGCAGCCTTCCTTCGCCTTGTTGGCGATGGCCTGGAATTGGTCGTTGTCGATGCCTGGGATTTTGGCCGACATGGTCAAATCAATCGTCGTGATTTCGAAGCCTTCGCCTACTTTATCGAGCGTAACCACTGCCTTGGTTTCGATACGCTCGGCTGTGAAGTTCTCCATTCCCAGCATCATGGAAAAGGCCATGGAGAAGCAGCCCGCATGCGCTGCGCCAATCAGCTCCTCAGGGTTAGTGCCGGGCTGGTCTTCGAAGCGAGTGTTGAAACCGTAGGGATTTTCCTTCAGCGCGCCGCTGCCGGTGGAAATCGTACCTTTACCGTCCTTCAAACCACCTTGCCATACAGCAGATGCTGTCTTTTTCATGGTTCCTCTCCTGTGAATGACTCGAGTTATATGTGAAATCGGATGCTGGGCAAAGTTCGTTGGAGGGTGCGGCGAAACGTAAGGCGTACAGGTGGTGTTCATCAGGGTAAGGTAAAAAGGCCGGAGCAAATGGCCAGGGTTGTGGTCAGCCTATGACCTGCCTTTTCTCCGGTCTGATTCATTTCAAGGAGTCGTCATGGACTATAAGAACCTCGGGTCTACGGGCCTGAAAATTTCTCCGCTGTGCCTGGGCTGTATGACCTACGGCGTGCCTGAACGTGGTAATCATCCATGGACGATGGGCGAAGAAGAGAGTCGCCCGCTATTCAAGAAAGCCCTCGACATGGGCATTAACTTCTTTGATACCGCCAACGCCTATTCCGATGGTACCAGTGAGGAAATCGTCGGTCGGGTGCTGAAGGATTTTGCCCAGCGTGACGAGATTGTGCTGGCCACCAAGGTCTATTTTCCGATGCGCAACAAGCCCAACGTGGGCGGCCTGTCACGTAAGGCGATCTTTGCCAGTATCGATGCCAGCCTCAAGCGCTTGGGCACTGACTACGTGGACCTGTACCAGATCCACCGCTGGGATTATGAAACGCCCATCGAAGAAACCATGGAAGCGCTGCACGATGTAGTAAAGGCGGGTAAGGCGCTGCATATCGGTGCGTCCAGCATGTACGCCTGGCAATTCGCCAAAGCTCTGCATGTGGCGGATCGAAATGGTTGGACCCGTTTCGTCACCATGCAGAATTATGTGAACCTGCTGTATCGCGAAGAAGAGCGCGAAATGCTGCCGCTCTGCCGTGACGAAGGCATAGGGGTCATTCCCTGGAGCCCCATGGCACGTGGAAGGCTGACCCGAGATTGGGATACCAGCAGCGCACGCGTTGAGAGTGACGAGTTTGGCAAGAGCCTGTATGCCAATACGGCCGATGCCGACCGCCGTGTGGTTGAGCGTGTGGCCGAGATTGCCAACGAGCGTGGCGTACCGCGTGCACAAGTGGCACTGGCCTGGGTTGTGCAAAAACCGGGCATCAGTGCACCCATCATTGGTGCGTCCAAACCGCAGCACCTCGAAGACGCTGTGGCCGCCCTCTCGCTCAACCTGACCGCCGAAGAGATCGCCCGCCTTGAGGAACCTTACGTCCCTCATGGTGTGGTCGGTTTTGCCTGATCACGGTCTTTCCGGTACGACACCTGTCGTACCGGAAAGACCGCGCCATTACCTCACCCTATCGGTTTCATAGTCACTAAAAAGAGCCAGGTTACTTTTAATAACTGCCTTAAAGGCGTAAAGTGAGTTTCTTGATGTAATCACGCTCAGCGAGGTTGCCATGGACGATTTTAACAAGTCCGCTACCGGGCGCCGCCGACTGAAAAACCACGACTGCCCTATCCGTGATGTGCTGGACCGTGTAGGCGATGCCTGGTCGGTACTGGCTGTTTTCAAGCTGGACAGCGGACCACTGCGTTTCAATGAACTCAAGCGTCAGATCGATGGCATTTCCCAACGAATGCTGACCGTCACGTTGCGCAACCTGGAGCGCGATGGATTGATTACCCGAACGGTCATTCCCTCAACGCCGCCCCAGGTGGAATACGCCCTGACCGGGATCGGGCAAAGCCTGGTCATTCCCATCAGAGCCTTGGCCGATTGGGCCGCTCAATCGCAGCCGATCATTCAGCAGGCGCGCGATACCTACGATCTGGCCGTGCGGCAGCGGCAAATTGAAGAGCCTGCCGCGGCTAACGAGGAGACTTCTGCATGACTCAACTCAAAGACACTGCCATTTCCGTTCTGGACCTGGCGCCGGTACGGGACGATGGCAACGCGGCCCAGGCTCTGCACAACTCACTCGACCTTGCTCGCCATGCGGAGCGGCTGGGCTATAACCGATTCTGGGTCGCTGAGCATCACAACATGGACGGTATCGCCAGCTCAGCCACGGCCGTTCTGCTCGGATACCTGGCGGGTGGTACATCCACGATCCGCATCGGCTCCGGTGGCATCATGCTGCCCAACCACGCCCCTCTTGTTGTGGCCGAGCAGTTCGGCACGCTGGATGCTCTGTATCCGGGCCGTATCGATCTGGGGCTTGGCCGTGCGCCCGGGTCCGATCAGATGACCGCCCATGCGCTGCGTCGCGATCGTTTGGGAAGCGCCGATGACTTCCCTTCCGACGTAGAGGAGCTGCAGTACTTTCTGGGTCCACGACAGGAAGAACAGCGGGTAATCGCCGTGCCGGGTGTCGATAGCAACATACCGATCTGGCTATTGGGGTCGAGCCTGTTCAGTGCTCAGCTGGCGGCTGCCAAAGGTTTGCCGTATGCCTTTGCATCCCATTTTGCGCCACGCTATATGCATGAAGCGATTCGTCTGTACCGTGAAAACTTCCGCCCTTCCGAGGTGCTGGACAAGCCCTATGTCATGCTGGGTGTTCCGCTGGTTGCTGCAGACAGCGACGAGGAAGCCAATTACCTGGCAAGCACGGTTTATCAGCGCGTCCTGGCATTGATGCGTGGCCAAAGCCTGGTGCTTCGCCCGCCGGTTCGAAACATGAGTCCTGAATGGTTGCCCCATGAAAAAGACGCTGTGCTGAACATGCTGGGCATGGCGATTATTGGTGGGCCGGACAAGGTACGCGAGCGGGTCGATTTGCTGCTTGAGAAGACCGACGCTGATGAATTGATTTTCACCTGCGATGTGTATGAACATGCTGATCGACTCAAATCGTATCAGATTCTGGCCGAACTTAAAGGCTGATATAAAAAGGGCGCTATGGCGCCCTTTTTCATAACGTTAAACTAATAATACTGATATCAGCGCATTCTAAAGAGATATCAATCAGCTATTAAGTTAATATTACTTTATTAGCGGGCTATTTATCTGCAAAGTTCTGTTGCCAGAACTGTTCGAAGGCTTCTTTCCACTCGGGTAATTGCACGCCCCAGTTAGTCTGAATACGTGAGCAATCCATTCGTGAATTAGCTGGACGTTTCGCTGGAGTGGGATACTCATACGTGGCAATAGGATAAAGCCGGGCACGTAAACGGCCTTGCTCTTCAAGTTTCTGAGCGATCGTTTCGGTAAAGCCAAACCAGGATGTCTTGCCTGTCGAGGTAAGGTGGTAAATACCCCAGGGGCCTGGGTTGCCCATGGTAATGCGATCTACGATGTGGCTAGTGGCTGAGGCAATCGTATCGGACCAAGTCGGTATGCCGATCTGATCATCTACAACGCGCAATTCGTCTTTTTCCTGCAGCAGGCGATGCATGGTACGAACAAAGTTGTGACCATCCTGGGAGTAAACCCAACTGGTTCGCAGAATCAGATACTGTCCGCCTACGGCCTGAACCGCCTGTTCGCCAGCCAGCTTGCTTTCGCCATACACGCTGGTGGGGTGGGTGGCATCCTCTTCACTGTAGGGCTCGTTCTTGTCACCATCAAATACATAGTCGGTCGAATAGTGGATGAACGGAATGGCCCGTGCCACAGCCTCCTCCACCAGAATCCGCGGTGCCTCTGCGTTTACCTTGAAAGCCATCTCGGCGTCGGTCTCGGCCTTGTCCACAGCCGTATACGCAGCAGCATTGATAATCAGGTCTGGCTGCACACGTCGAACGGTTTCACGAATGGCCTCTTCATTTGCAAGATCCATGGCATCACGACCCAGAACAACAAGTTCATGATCGGTTTTAAGGCTTCTTTGCAGCGCTTGAGAGACCTGACCGCTTCGACCTGTAATTAAAATTTTCATACTTCTCCAGCCTGATCGAGCGGCATTAACCCAAAAGCAGTGAGCTAGTTGATTAAGAACCCGATAGTGGTTGGTTTAATAATGAGCGACTGATGCTCAATTATTGCCCAACAATAAATCAATGTGATGGTCGCTATGTTGAACGCGTTTAAAAGTTAAGCAAACTTTAAATAAAGCGAAAAAACAGAGCACCGCAGTTTATAAAAAACCAGGGCGATAGTGTGCCTGCCTATACGGGCAAGGCCAGAGGCGGGGCGGAGCGCTATGGCGGCGTGGGCAGCCAGAAAAGGAGATTGGTCATAAAACGTGCCAATAACAGCGTGCTTAGTCGGCGAACACTAACACACCTTTGTGACGGTTTGTCAGCAAAGTTGTTTCAAGACAGACAAACCTTTACAGAGGCTGTTGAAAGGCCATGAAGTTGGCAGAAGAAGCGGGCCTAGTACCTTGAGGCTTGTGAGTTCCATGGCAAGGCCGCTCTTCTTTGATAAGGGTCAAACCGGCTTCTGTACCAGTGCAAGGCCAGTCATTTCCTGAAGACTTTCAAGTGTGAGGCCTTCGACGAGTTCGCTGGCATACACGCGGCCGTTAGCAATATCGAAAATAGCCAGATCGGTATACACACGAGATACGCAGCCTACGCCCGTCAGCGGGTAGGTACAGTGCTCGACGAGCTTGCTTTGCCCGGCTTTGGTCATGAGATCCATCATGACAAAGACCTGCTTGGCACCTATTGCAAGGTCCATGGCACCCCCTACGGCAGGAATCGCATCAGGCTCGCCGGTATGCCAGTTGGCCAGATCGCCTGTGACGGATACCTGGAAAGCGCCGAGCACGCAGATATCCAAATGGCCGCCGCGCATCATTGCAAACGAATCCGCATGGTGAAAAAACGCACCGCCTGGCAGCAGGGTGACAGGCTGCTTGCCAGCGTTGATCAGATCAGAATCTTCCTTGCCCTCCTCTGGCGCCGGACCCATGCCTAGTATGCCGTTCTCGCTGTGCAGAAAAATTTCGCGGTCAGCCGGTAGGTGGTTGGCCACTAGCGTCGGCAGTCCAATCCCCAGATTGACGTAGGCTCCTTCCGGGATGTCCTGGGCGACTCGGGCAGCGATCTGGTTGCGGTTGAGTCTGTTCATTCCTGATCTCCTGAAACACGAACGACGCGTTGCACAAAAATGCCTGGCGTAACGATGATTTCCGGATCGATCTCGCCCAGCTCCACGATTTCACGGGTTTGCACGATGGTAGTCTTTGCGGCCGTCGCCATGATGGGACCAAAATTGCGGGCAGCCTTGCGGTAGGTCAGGTTGCCCCAACGGTCGGCACGGTCCGCGCGAATCAGAGCAAAGTCGGCATGAATGGGATATTGGATAACGTAGTGCTTGCCGTTGATTTCGCGTGTTTCCACGCCTTCGGCCAGAATCGTGCCGTAGCTGGTCGGTGTGAAAAAGGCGCCGATACCGGCACCCGCAGCGCGGATACGCTCGGCCAGATTGCCCTGCGGCACTAACTCCAGTTCAATTTTGCCGGCACGGTAAAGCTCGTCGAATACATAGGAGTCGGTCTGACGTGGAAATGAACAGATGATTTTGCGAACCTGACCTGCCTTGAGCAGGGCTGCCAGGCCTACATCGCCATTGCCCGCATTGTTGTTGATGATGGTGAGATCTTTCGCACCGTGCGCTATCAACGCATCAATCAGCTCAGAAGGCTGTCCGGATGGGCCGAAGCCGCCAATCATCACGATGGCACCATCGTGGATGTCTTCCACCGCCTGGCTCAGGCTCTCGACAATCTTGTTGATCATTATATGTCCTCATTCAAGGGTCTCGCTGTTGCTCATGCACCAGCCGAGGAGGTAAGCCGCATGCACCGAGCATATGCGATTGCATCCCTTGAAAAAGGTGGTTGTGTCCGATAATCGGACACAAAACGCTTCATATGTGCGTTTATCGATCGTCACCCGTATTAGTACGCCGTTGTAAGGCAAGTAGGCCATCTCAGCATTTCAATACGGCCTTTGGAGAATTAACCGGCACAGCGCTGGTCATTTTAATGACTTACACAAATGCGATGATGGCAAAAGGCTCTAGGTCAAGCATTGGCGATTAGGTTAACCAAATATTTGTGTGCACTAATTCACGGTATTGTAGGGAAATCTGAATCATTCCTGAACATGGGAGAATCGGTTAAGCAAAAAACATTGTGATCCTAAAGTTTCCTTTTACTGTGTCGACTTATTAAAGAGGCCACAGGAAATTCGGCTTTCGCGCTAACGCTATCAACACAAGGGATTTGAATGAATATTCTTCAGGAAACACTGAATGAGCTATCTTCACTCCGCGCCCAGTATTGGACGTTTTGTACCCAAAGAGCAGCATGTCTTTTGGGGTGAGCGAGTCAGCGAGCTGCTGCAGATCGTTGCGATCAGTCACGGCTTTGATTTGATGCGCCTTGGCGCAAGCGAGGCATACCGCCTCAAGGGCTTTCTGGATACGCTCGAACAGAATGACTATCCGGAACTGGCCGACTGGAATGACCGGGTTTTTGCCTGCACCCGCCTTACGTGCCGGGTCGAGCTTGAGAAGTACATGCTGGAAGGCATGCCCAAGTCCTGACGTACCCCCTCTCCTTTCTGGGCTGCCCGCCTGATGTGGCAGCCGGACGCTCATGGTGAAACCGCCTCTTCTTCAGCCGATGCAGGTTTGGTCAGGCGCATTGAGGTCAGATATAGCGAAAATACCAGGACGAAGGCACCCAGAAGAAAGCCGACATAGGGAATTCTGAAGGCAATCAACAGGGCGGCGGCGGCACCGCTGGCTGCTGCTGGGATAGCTCTGAACACATCAAGCTTCAAGGTAAAGGGTTTGTGGCATTCGGGACATAATCGGCTTCCATCCGACTCAGGCGGACCGAAGACTGCAGCGTGGAAGGCGCTGATGCTTTGTTTGCAGTGGGGGCATTTCATGCTGAATTCCTTTTCAAGCAGTCAGGCAGGTTAACTGCATCCTGAAATCCTACGCGCGCTCCGAAGAAAATGGGGAGCTGCCGTGCAGAGCTGTGAGCAGGTTCATGTAAATAAGCATGGGTTTGTGCTAAAGCCACAGGCCGTTAGCTCAAGTGCCTGGACTGTCTTTTCGAACGGATAGGACCCTCCGGGCTGCCGATCGTTTCTGTTCTTATCACATCTTGTGGCCCTGGCTGGAGCAGCCCTGCGTCAGAATGTCAGTCACGGTATTGTTCGTCCCTGCCGTACGCCAGGATATGCTGGCATAGCCTTTCGTCTAAAAACATATAAGGTGACTCAACGCTTACGGGCGCGTTCCGAAACGAGCCTTCTTCTCCCTGCCCATCGAAGCGGTTTCGCTGGAATGGTTTCAGTAGAGGCACTCCAGCGCAGCGGCTTAAAGTGATCCCGTCAGAGAGGTCTTTCGGATCTGTCCAGTCCTAGTCGTATTGCTGCCCATCGGCATGTGCCGGGCGGACGAAATGCTCTCACCAACCCTTTTTACCTTGTTGCAGAATCCCTTGGCAGGCAGATGAGCCCTTTCCCTTCAGGTGGCGCTGTCTGCCTTTAGCGACAGGCCCGGCTAAGCGGGCTGTGAACACAATAACTAAAAAGGGTGGTAGCGATGGAGCACATTCTCAAAGCAGCCTTCGGCTGCCTAAGCGAAGCCGAGCATGTCCGACATGAGTTGATCGCAAAAGGTGTAGCCGGTCGGCATATCTCACTTTCAGCCTCTCGAAATGAGACGGCAGGTTCTTCCACAGGTTCGCTGGGTGAACGAATCAGCCATTTCTTCTGTTCGCTTTTCGACCTGGCCGATGATGAGCCCGCGCGCGAGGCCATTACCGAGCACTCGACTGTCCTGACGGTCACGCTTACCGAGTACCAGCAGCAGGCCGTAGTTGAGGCCGTGCTCGCGCAGAACGGTGCAATGAGTGCCCATGCCCTGACGGATGACTATGCCATCTCCAGTCACTATCCAAGTTCGGCCTGTATGCTCGGCATGGGTTCCTTCGCCTTGGCCGGTCAGGTGCCACAAGAGGCGACAGGAGGCCGGTTCGTGCCGACCCAGGCGGAAGAGGAGGCCTGGTTGACCAAGCCTCCGCTGGAGCTGCCCTCGCTATCTCTCTCATTTGCCAAGCCCTGATCACAGGATCAGGGCTTGCAGGGCTAGGTGTGCAGTGCTGCCATGGCCTGGCCGAGATAGCGCTGGATATCGTCTGTCATCCAGGTGCCCTCAGCCAGCTGCGGCTCGCAGGTATGGGCCTGGCGCAGTTTATGGTGGGTCTCGGGATTTGTGCCTGCATAGGCGGTAAACAATGCGGTCCAGCGTTGCGCCAGCTGCAGCGCCTCTGGAGAGTGGGGAGGCAGTCCGTTATCCATAATGCGGCGTAGATCGGCCAGAAGCGGTAGCCATTTCGGGACCTGCTCGCCATAGTTTGCCTGCATGAAGGCGAACTCTTCGGGTGTGAGATACCGTTCATAAATCGCAAGCTTGCCGGCCGTGAAGGCCTTCAGGATAAAGCGGGTCATCTCGGTGGTGACACCTGTCTGCTCCTGTAGCGGGGCCTCCTGGCGGAACAGCTCGTTGAGCCGTACGGCCAGGGCCGGGTTGGTTGATGTATTGCGCTCCAGGAGCGTCATCCAGCGCCGTGCCAGCGACTGTGCTTGAAAGGACTCAGGGGGGAGCCCTTGTTGGAGGAGCTGATGGGCTTCCTGCACCAGTGCGCGCCAAGCCTGCTGATTGGCGGGAGTGTAGAAAGGCAGATCATTCAGGTCTTCAGGGGCGAAATGCTGTTCGTACATGGTCATCAATTCCAGGGTCTTCAACCAATCGGCCAGGTCAGGCTCCTCTCCTTCACTGAGTTGTCGATGCAGGTCTGCCAGACGATTACGCAGATTCGTTTGCCGGGTAATCTGTCGGTCCAGCCGGCGGATCTGCTGCTCGGTGATGGTCAGGAGCGCAACGTCTGGCCGCGCCAGAAGGGCTCCGATCTCGGCCAGCGACAGGCCCATGCCACGCAGGGCCTGGATCTGGTGCAACCGGGCAATATCGGCCCGGTTGTACAGTCGGTAGCCGGCATCGGAACGCGCGGAGGGTGTGAGCAGGCCGATGCTGTCGTAATGGTGAAGAGCCCGAATCGTAAGACCCGACTGTCTAGCCAGTTCGCCCACTTTCAATAGCATCGAATTGCTCCTTTCTTCCACGTGCGGAATTGATCCTGAGGCCTCACGTTACGATAGGGTCAAGGGGGCTGTGAACAAAGACGCGGGCTGGCTATTTAAATGGCCAGCCCGGAAAGACATTACCGCGTTGAGGCGGGCTCGGCCGATGAGGAAAGGCGCGTGACCAGCGCCCAACCCAAGCCACTTACCACGACTCCAATGGACAGCGCCACGGCCAGACGGAAGGCGCTGCCGTACACCAATGGTGCAAGCCAGCCGCTGACAATGGAAAAGAAGATCATCTGGACAAACCCCAGGACTGACGCGGCGGTACCAGACAGCTCCGGTACGCGCTCGAGGATGCGTAGTGTCATGGTAGGAATACCCAGCGACAGGCCGAAGACGAACAGCCCGTGCGGGATGACGGCCGCATAGACGTTCAGGTCGGTAGCCAGACCTGTATAGGTCAGGTTGATCAAGCAGCTCAGGCCAAGCATGGCGTAGGCAAAGCCGATCAGTCGACCGGAAGGCAATTGTGAGGAAAGCCGTGCTGCCAGAAAGGACCCGCTGGTCAATCCGATCACGATAGGAATGAACAGATAGCCAAAGTCGGTTTCGGCCAGCCCCAGTACCTGGGTGACAAAATCGGGGGCGGCGCCGATCAGGAAGGCGAAGCCGCCAAACAGGGCGCCGAAGACCACGGCGCGTGCCATGAACTGCCCGTCCCGCATGACTCGTCCGTAATTGCGCGACAGGACGCTCAGATCGAAGGCTTGTCTGCGTTCTGGCGCCAGGGTTTCGGGCATCAGGAACGCGCAGAGCGAGGCGCTGAAAACGGCAAGCGCCGCGAGGAAAAAGAATACGCTGCGCCAACCGGTGTGTTCTGACAGGTAGCCGCCAATAATCGGCGCAAAGGCTGGGGACACGCTGAAGACCATGATGATGTAGGACATGGTTTTCTGGGCCACCGGACCCTTGTAACAGTCCGTCACGATGGCCTGTCCCACTACCATTCCTGCACCAGCGGACAGGCCCTGGCAGACACGGCCTGCCAGCAGCCAGTCGAAGCTCGGGCCGAATGCCGCGATCAGCGAGCCGGCGATATACACCGCCAGGGCCGAAAGAATGACCCGCCGGCGGCCGAACGAGTCGGACAGGGTGCCATGCAGAAGCGTCATGAATGCGAACGCCAGCATATACAGGCCGAGCGTCAATTGGGTCTTTTCAGGTGTCAGCTGAAAATCTCGGCCGATGGCGCCAAAGGCCGGCAGGTAGGCATCAATCGACATGGGGCCGATACAGGCCAGGGCGCCGAGGATCAGCACCATCACGGGATAGCGAGGAATAGAGGTGGTGGTCGTTTGCAAGGGGAATAACCTGTCACGGGCCACAGTGGCCCGCGTCAAACAAGGGAAACGCCTACCCCTCAGGGTAGGATGATCAGCCGGTCCGGTAGCTCGTTACGCGTATGGGTTGCCGGCAGGTGTTGCTTCAGGTGCTCACCGCATGCGTCGATACAGGTCAGAAAGCCCTGCAAGGTTTCGCCGCGACGAACCTGCTGTGTAAAGGTTGCGATGATCGACTGCCAGGTTTCGTCACTCAGCTTTTGCGAAATACCTCGGTCTACGAGGATTTCCACATAGCGTTCGGCTTCCGATACAAAGATCAGCATGCCAGTTTCCGCCTGTGTGTGGTGAAGGTTGTGCTCGAGAAACTGACGGCGTGCCAGGTTGGACGCGCGCCAGCAACGCACCTGGCGTGGAATCAGACGCGTCGTGATGGCTGGAATGCGGAAGATCAGACTCAGCGCAATCAACGTGCCCCACTGGACCAGCAGGAGTTCATGGGGGCTCAGCCAACCTGGGTAGTAATTGATCGCGCCTGGAACGATCAATGCAATGAGGCTCGCCCAGAGTAACGGGATATAGGTGTAATCATCGGCCCGTGCGGCCAGCACCGTGACCAGCTCTGCATCGGTATCGCGTTCAACGCGAGAGATGGCTTCAGCGACCTGTCGCTGCTCGTGCTCGTTGAGTAATGTCATAGAGGTCCGCTCTCCTTACCAATCACCTGAAGCCCCGCCGCCGCCAAAGCTGCCGCCGCCCCCACCAAAACCACCTCCTCCCGAGCGGCCACCACCGCCGAGAACACTGCCAAGGATTGCGCCGGTTAGCACCGAGTTGCCTCGCCCGCCACGTCCACCACGACCGCCTCCGCCACCTTTCATCATGAACAGGATGATGACGAACAGGACGATGAACAGAATCGGGGTAGGACGATCTTCACTGTCGTGATATGTATCATCCTGTGCCGGGCGTGCCAGCGGATCGCCGCCCAGTACCTTGAGCATGGCGCTAGCCCCCTCGTTAATGCCTTGAGCAAATTGACCCTGCCGGAACGCGGGAACAATGACCTGATTGATGATCAGGAAGGACTGCGCATCCGTCAGGCGGTCTTCCAGACCATAGCCGACTTCGATTCGGACCTTGCGGTCGTCACGCGAGACAAGAAGTAGCGCACCATTGTCTTTGCCTTTCTGCCCGATCCCCCAATGGCGACCGAGCTGATAGCCATACTCCTCAATGGAACGGCCTTGCAGGCTGGGGATGGTAGCGACCACCACCTGTTCGCTCGTCGCCTGCTCATGGGCCTTGAGCATCTGCTCCAGTCGGGCCTTGGTCTGGGCATCCAACATTCCGGCCTGATCAACAACCCGGCCGGTCAAGGGTGGGAAACCAGGAGCCTGCTGGGCCTGTGCCACCGCTGCACAAGCCCAGAACAGAATCCACAGCGCAAAGGCGCGAAACACCGGGCGATCAATCATTGATTGAAGTTGACCTTGGGTGCCTGATCAGCGTTAGGCGTCGTGGCTTTGAAGTTCTCGCGAACCGGCAGGTCGCTGTAGAAGATCTTGTGCCAGATGCTGCCCGGGAAAGTGCGGATTTCGGTGTTATAGCGCTCGACCGAGGCGATGAAGTCACGGCGGGCCACGGCGATACGGTTTTCAGTACCTTCCAGCTGGGATTGCAGGGCCATGAAGTTTTGATTGGATTTCAGATCCGGATAACGCTCGGACACCACCATCAACCGGCTCAGGGCACCACTCAGCTGCTGCTGGGCCTGATCGAACTGCTGGAGTTTCTGGGGATCGTTAAGCGTGCTCGCGTCGACCTGAATGGAGGTTGCCTTGGCGCGGGCCTCGATCACGGCGGTGAGGGTGTCCTGCTCCTGCTTGGCGTAACCCTTTACGGTCTCAACCAGATTCGGGATGAGATCGGCACGGCGCTGATACTGGTTTTCCACCTGCGCCCAGGCCGACTTCACTTGCTCGTCATAGGTAGGAATAGTGTTAATGCCGCAGCCGCTCAAGAGCGAAGCCAGCACGGCGAAGACCGCAATCTTCCAGCTCAAGCGTAGTCCCTGGGTCATATGCATTGCGTGTAACTCTCCGTTTGTATACCTGAATATGGGTGGCAGTCATGGCTTCGTGATGACGAAGCGTGCGTATAAATACGGATAGCGCGACCCCGCAAGAGTTCAGGCCAATCGCCTCCGCTGTTGTCACGAAAATCGCAACCACTGCCCATTGAGTTAAGGCTGAGCGAGGCTCATTATCTGGCAGACGGAACTGCCCGGAACAGGCGTTAGGTTTTTGTTGCAGATGGGATAACGAGAGGGGAAATGCAGAGGAATGGGATTACGGAGCTGCGCGGGGGTTGATAGCGGATCGGCGCAAAGGCCGCTGCGCTATCACCTGCCGGGCAGCTCCAGGAAGTTCTCGCAGCAATAGAGCGTTTCGCCGCTTATTGGTTCACTGCGAAATCTTTTTTATCAGATCAGCTGTTTTCGATACGGAAACCGATTTTCAGCGTTACCTGGTAGTGCGCCACCTTGCCGTCTTGAATATGACCGCGCGTTTCGGCGACTTCAAACCACTCCATGTTCTTGATGGACTTGCTGGTCTCCGCCAGGGCGTTGTTGATGGCATCTTCGACGCTGGTGGTGGAGGAGCCGACAATTTCCAGCTTCTTGTACGTGTGATGATCAGACATGAAAACCTCCTGGTTGTAGTTGGCCAATCATCTGGCCAAGGAAAAAACCGCTTGTTTAATGAGTCTCATCAAAACGTGGATTAGTTCAGTGTGTACAAGTGTTGATCAAGTTTGTGTCGCACTTTCGCTGCCGGGTGAAGTCAGACCCGGAACACCCAATGAAACAGGAGGTTCACGCCATGGCTCGTAACAGTTCCTATCAGGCAACCCTTGAAAATCTTGAAGACCAGATTCAAACACTGAAAGATTCTCTCTCCTCCTTGAAGCGCAGTGCTTCGGCGGAGTCCCGTCATTCGTTGAAGTCGTTCAAGGACAACACCAGCCACGCGCTGCACCGCTCGGGTGAGAGCCTGGAAGATTTTTATGACGAAGCACGTGTATTAGCACTAGAAGCCAGCAAAATAGCCGGTACAAGTGTGCGCAAGCACCCTTGGGCTACTGTAGGCGTGGTCGCCGGTCTGACCGTACTGGCAGGCTGGTGGCTGCT
This sequence comes from Pseudomonas sp. HPB0071, assembly GCF_000478505.2. NCBI lineage: Bacteria > Pseudomonadati > Pseudomonadota > Gammaproteobacteria > Pseudomonadales > Pseudomonadaceae > Pseudomonas > Pseudomonas sp. HPB0071. The sequence goes on from NZ_KI517367.1 coordinate 1,978,146, forward strand.
GCGCGACGAATAATAATGTCGCCTTTTTCGCCGCTCGCCTTGCCGGGCGGCGATGATCCTTCCTAGTCTTCTGCCAGCGCTGCTCGCAGCCATTGTGCAAGCCGCTGTGCTCGCTGGTCCGCCAGCCGCCCCGGCACCCATAATGCCAAAACCGCTTCGGTCTCAACGAATCCCCACGGTGCTATCAGCCGTCCTGCCGCCAGATCTCCAGCCACCAGGGGTTTAGGCGCAATGGCGACGCCCAACCCGGCCACGGCTGCTTCCAACAGGTAATACAGGTGCTCGAAGCCTGCGCCAACCGTCAGGCTGTCAGCTGGCAGACCATGGCGTTGCGCCCACGCAGGCCAGGCCTGTGGGCGGGAAGCCGTATGCAGTAGTGGCTCGCCCAACAGCGCCGTAGGGGGTGCGTTCTGAAACAGGGACGCATTGGCATACCGGGGACTGACGACCGGGCCGATACATTCAGGGGCCAGCACGTGTACATGCATGTCCGGCGGTGCAGTTGGCTCGGCAAACAAGAGCGTGGCGTTGAGGCCGGGACGGCGGGGATCGAGCTCGCCCTCGCTGGTGGACAGGCTCAGCCGTAGTTCAGGCAATTCACGGTTGAGTCGATCCAGCCGCGGAATGAACCAGCGAGCCAGAAGGCTGCCCGAACAGCCCAGCACAAAGGGGGCATCGCTGGCGCCGCGTTTGAGATCGGCGCAGACGCTGCGCAGCCGCTCGAACGCTTCGGCACTGGCGTCCCGCAGTCGAAGACCCGCTTCGGTTAGCGCAAGGCCCCGCCCTTCCCTGACGAACAGCACCACGCCCAGCTGTTCCTCCAATGCACGGATCTGACGGCTTACCGCGCCATGGGTAACGAACAGCTCCGCTCCTGCTTTGCTGACGCTACCCAGGCGCGCAGCTGCCTCAAAGGCACGCAGAGCATTTAAAGGAGGAAGATCGTTCATTATCCGACCTGTGAGTTTTTCTAACAGATACAGGCGATCTTATCAATTTATTCCTGTCCAGCAACCGGTTAGTGTAAAACCATATTCACAGGGAGCTCTCCCATGACAGACATGACCTACAGCCAAGGCCCTGACGCTCAGGGCATGTTCGGCCAGTTTGGTGGCCGCTATGTGGCCGAAACCCTGATGCCGCTGATTTTGGATCTCGAGCGTGAGTACACCGCCGCGATGAAGGATCAGGCGTTTCTGGATGAGCTGGCCTATTTCCAGCGCGACTACATTGGCCGCCCCAATCCGCTGTATTTCGCCGAGCGCCTGACCGAGCATTTTGGTGGCGCCAAGATCTATCTGAAGCGCGAAGAGCTGAACCACACCGGCGCGCACAAGATCAACAATTGCATCGGCCAGATTCTCCTGGCCAAGCGTATGGGCAAGACCCGCATCATTGCCGAGACCGGTGCCGGCATGCACGGCGTGGCCACTGCCACCGTAGCGGCCCGCTTCGGCCTGCCCTGTGTGATCTACATGGGCACCACCGATATCGACCGGCAACAGGCCAACGTCTTTCGCATGAAGCTCTTGGGTGCGACGGTGATCCCGGTCACTGCCGGTACGGGCACGCTCAAGGATGCGATGAACGAGGCCCTGCGTGACTGGGTGACCAATGTCGCCGATACCTTCTACCTGATTGGCACCGTTGCCGGTCCGCACCCCTACCCGGCCATGGTTCGTGATTTCCAGGCCGTAATCGGTCGTGAAGCCAAGGCGCAGATTCTTGAGAAAGAGGGTCGCCTGCCCGACAGCCTGATCGCCTGTGTGGGCGGTGGATCAAACGCCATGGGGCTGTTCCATGAATTCGTGGATGACAAGGACGTGGCGATCATTGGCGTTGAAGCCGGTGGTCACGGTGTCAGTACCGACAAGCACGCTGCCAGCCTGAACGGTGGCGTTCCTGGTGTCCTGCACGGCAACCGTACGTTTCTTCTGCAGGATGACGACGGCCAGATCATCGACGCGCATTCCATCTCCGCCGGCCTGGACTATCCTGGCATCGGTCCGGAGCACGCCTGGTTGCATGACATGAAGCGCGTTGAGTATGTGCCGATCAATGACGACGAGGCGCTGGCGGCTTTCCACCAGACCTGCCGTCTGGAAGGCATCATTCCAGCGCTGGAATCCGCTCACGCTCTGGCTGAAGCCTACAAGCGCGCGCCTACGCTGCCCAAGGATCACATCATGATCGTCTGCCTCTCCGGCCGCGGCGATAAGGACATGCAAACCGTGATGAGCCATCTGGGAGACAAGCTATGAGTCGTCTGGAAACCCGTTTCGCCCAGTTAAAGCAAGAGGGTCGCGCCGCGCTCGTGACCTATACCACCGGGGGTGATCCGGATTACGCTACGTCGCTGGCAATCCTCAAGGGCCTGCCCAAGGCGGGTGCCGATGTGATCGAGCTAGGCATGCCCTTCACCGATCCCATGGCGGATGGCCCGGCCATCCAGGCTGCGGCCCTGCGTGCGTTGAAGAACGGGCAGACCCTGGCAAAAACGCTGGAGATGGTGCGTGAGTTTCGCCAGGAAGAAGCCGAAACACCCCTGGTGCTGATGGGTTACTACAATCCGATTCACCGTTATGGCGTTGAACGCTTCCTGACCGAAGCCAGGGATGCCGGTGTAGACGGCCTGATCGTGGTGGATCTGCCGCCCGAGCACGACGCCGAGCTGTGTGACCCGGCTCAGGCCGTAGGCATCGACTTTATCCGGCTGACGACACCTACTACAGACAATAACCGCCTGCCGCGTGTGCTGAACAGCAGCTCAGGCTTCGTGTATTACGTCTCGGTGGCGGGTGTGACAGGGGCGGGTTCGGCCACGAACGAACACATCGAGCATGCGGTCGAGCGGCTGCGGCAGTTCACTCAGCTTCCGTTGTGCGTAGGCTTTGGTATCCGGACGCCCGAGCAGGCCAGAGTGGTTGCTCAGCTGGCGGATGGGGTGGTAGTGGGCTCCGCCTTGGTCGACCAGATCGCCAAGGCGCAAAGCAGCACCGAGGCCGTCGAGGGTGTATTGAGCCTGTGTGGCAGTCTGGCGGAAGCGGTACGCAGTGCGAGGCGGTGATAGATAAGTGGCCTGAGTGATGGATATCGCTTCGCTCAATCTACCTTATGGGTTAATACCCTGCCGGTACTGCGCGCAACGCACTCGCCTCAAACAAAAAAGCCGCTGCATTTGCAGCGGCTTTTGTTTTGCAGGATGGGTTGAGCTTGGCGATACCCATTATTCCCGTACATACCGCGTCTTACTGCGCGGCGACCGCCTGGCGAGCGGCCATATGGCGCTGCTGCTTGTAAGCCTTGGCAACCTCTGGAATTGGAGTGACCTTGCCGGTCTCTATCCATTTGCGCAGACGGTTAGCGTCAGCCATGTGGGTGTATTTACCAAAGGCATCCAGTACCACAAACGCTACGGGACGGTTGTTCATGACCGTGCGCATGACCAGGCAATGACCGGCTGCGTTGGTAAAGCCGGTCTTGGTAACCTGAATATTCCAGTCGCTCTTGCCCACGAGGTGATTGGTGTTGTGGAAGCCTAGGGTGTAGTTGGGCTTGCGGAACGCCACAGTCTTCTCTTGCGTGGTGCTCAGCTGACCAATCAGTGGGTAATTGCGGGTGGCCTGGAGCAGCTTGACCAAGTCACGGGCGGTCGAGACGTTGTTCAGGGACAGACCTGTCGGCTCGGTATAGTGGGTATTGGTCATGCCCAGGGCGCGTGCCTTGGCGTTCATGGCGGCCACAAAGGCCTTTACACCGCCCGGGTAATGCTCGGCCAGACTGGTGGCAGCACGGTTTTCCGAGGACATCAGGGCTAGTAAGAGCATGTCATGACGGCTGATCTCGCTGCCCAGACGCACACGCGAATACACACCACGCATTTCCGGCACATCGTCAATCTTGACGGTCAGCATTTCATCCATGGGTTGCTTGGCATCCAGAGTCACCATGGCGGTCATAAGCTTGGTCACGGACGCAATGGGAGCCACGACGTCGGGGTTGCTGGAATACAAGGGCTGGCCCGTTTGCATGTCGACCAGCAGGGCGCTGCCCGATGCCAGTTCTTGCCGCATCGGCACAGTGGCCTTGGCCTTGGCCTCGGCTGCACTGACATTTGCAGCCCCCAGGCTGCCCCCGATCAATACAGCACTCAATACGAGAGAAAGATATTTCACGTGAATATCGTCCGGCTGAAGAGGTAAATAGCAGACTCGACCTGTCTGGCGTCTCGAAAGGCACTCTGGCAGGTCCCGAGTCCGGCGCAGCGGCAGTATAAAGGGCACCCTCCCGGGCGATGGAACCCCCTTACCCAAGTTTTTTCGTGGCGCGAAGGTAAAGGTTTGCTGACATAGCGCTCTGACGACGCGGATGACGATAGACTGAAAACAGCCCATACCGTAGGTAACGGGTTGTTTTGAATCAGGATCCTCTGGATCGCCATGTGGGAGACCACCATGAATCGCATGAAAAAAGCCATCGCCAGCGTATGCGTTACGTTGTGTGTGGGATCGCCACTTGCGCTGGCTTCGCCGCCGGATCAAATGAACGGGCCGCAGGGTGGCAGCAAGGGACACGGTCAGGGCGCGCAGATGCCGCATGGCCAGGACCATAAAGGCGGTTCTGCCCAGTCGAAGGGTAACCAGGGCAATCAAGGACATGGTGGTCCGCAGGCCAGCCAGGGTCATGGCAAGCGGTTACCTCCGCAGGATTTCAGCCCGGTACGTGAAACCATACGGGCCCACAAGGGCGAGATCGGCCGCGGCTCACCGCTTCCGCCGGGACTGGTGATCGCCAAGGGCAAGCCGCTACCCCATGGATATGGCAAGCCGCTGCCACCCGGCATCGCCAAGCAGCTGCCCCGCTATGACGGTTATGAGTGGCGCCGCTTGGGCACGGACATGGTGCTGATCGCTATCACGACCGGCATCGTGTATGAGGTCCTGCACAACGTGCTGGATTGATTGGTCAATTCTTTGGGTGGTGGCACAGTAACCCTGCGTTAGTGCGCCTTTACCTAGACTGAAGCAATCCGTGGTGCCGCACAGTGCGTCATAACGGGCTTACTGAAAGTCGTATTGCACGGGTTCTTCGGGTAGCACGGACAGGTCAAGCGGCCTTACCGCACCCATCCATAGGGCATGGTCGCGGTGATCGGCACGATCATGGCCGGTCACGGGATGAAGAAAGATCACCAGCCCGTTCCGGTTGAGCGCCAGCCAGGGCACCACGTCCGCAAATACCTCTGGACGAAACGACAGCTGACAACTCCAGTCCGGGTGAGGGCCGACCGGTCGCTGGTGAACCCGGCCCATCGTCACGGCAAAGCGGCGCGCGGCCTCTTCGCACAGCGCCCTGGCCTGCTCCAGTGTCGTGGCGTCGAAATAAACATGGGCGTGGTAGCCCTGGATTGCCGCTGTCATGTCTTACCCTTCAAAGCGAATGACGACTTTGCCCACATGGCTCTGTCCGTCCATGTAGCGATACGCCGCTTCGGCCTCGTCGAAGCTGAAGGCTTTGTCGATCACCGGCTCGATGCGATGCAGGGCGATAGCACGGTTCATGGCATCGAACATCTCGCGTGAGCCGACATAGATACCCTCCAGTACGACAGAGCGCTGGATCAGCGCTGCCGGGTTGATCTCTCCACCCGTCAGCACACCGATCAGGTGGGTGGCGCCGCCCGGACGAGTCGAGCGCAGCGAGCGAGGCAGCGTACCGGCGCCGCCGACTTCTACCACATGGTCAACGCCGATCCCTTCGGTCAGGCCTAGCACCTGCTCCTGCCACTCTGGATGCTGCTTGTAGTTCACGGTCTCGTGGGCACCCAAGGCCTTGGTCTTTTGTAGCTTCTCATCGCTGGATGAGGTAATGATGGTACGCGCCCCGGCTGCACGGGCGAACTGGAGACCAAAGATGGACACACCGCCTGTACCCAGCAGCAGCACGGTCTGACCAGCCACCAATGGCTGAACACTGCCGAACAGCGCATGCCAGGCCGTTACGCCAGCGCAGGGCAAGGTGGCACCGGCCTCATAGGAGAGATGCTCGGGTAGCGTAACCACGCCGTTCTGGTCGAACAGTACGTACTCGGACAGCACCCCGTCGATGGCGCCACCCAGGGCGGAGGCACCGTGGGTGGGGTCCAGATGGCCGCCAATCCAGGCCTGCATGAAGATACCGGCTACGCGATCGCCTACTTTCACACGGTCGACATCATCCCCAATCTCCACCACTTCGCCTGCACCGTCGGATAGGGGTACCAAGTCCTTGGGCAGACCGCCACGTGCATAACGGCCGGTTGCGACCATGAGGTCGCGGTAGTTCAGCGAGGCGGCCTTCATCTTGACCAGAACCTGGCCGCGTCCCGGCTTGGGTGTATCACGCTCGCGCAGAGTCAGGTCGGCATAGGATTCGGCTTTAGGCAGGCAATAGAAACGCATCGTACTCTCCTGTTTGAGAAATGAGCGGGCTCAGGGCCGCCACAGAAAAAGGTTCAAACCGTTACACTTGGGTCGGACCGCATGGAAACGATGAAGCTCAACAGAATGTGTCACAAAGCGAACTGATATCACCGGTTCAGGTCTGTTAGCTAACTTTTTTGCCCGTGCCTCACTGATTAGAATGAGTAAACGCCATGAAGCTGCCCTCTTTGCTACCACTGTTCCTGCTCGCGCCACTGACCGGCATCGCGACCACCGCCAGCGCTGAGCCGGGACTGTATAACCTGCTGGTAGGGACCTACACCAACGGCAGTAGCCAGGGGCTTTATGTCTACCGGTTCGACAGTCGCGCTGGGCAGGTTACCGGCCCGCTGCGCGTCGTCAAGGCCTCCAATCCGTCTTACCTTACGCTTGCGCGCGACGGCCGTACCGTATTTGTCGTCAATGAAAACGGTCGTGGCAGCCAGGGCGATGACATTGGCCGCGCCACGTCTTATCGCTTCGATCCAGAAAGCGGCCGGCTGCAACAAATCAGCCAGGTCAAGACCCTGGGGGATCATCCAACCCACTCGACGCTCAGCCCTGACGGACAGTTCCTGTTTGTCGCCAATTATTCCGTCGAGCCCGAAGGCTCTCTGGCCGCGCTGCCGGTGCAAAGCAACGGTGTGCTGAGCCCGGTTGCCCAGATCGAATTCTTCCAGGCCAGTAATAATCACCCGGAGCGGCAGACGTCCGGCCATGTACATGGGGTGACGTTTACGCCAGACGGCCAGTATCTGTTCTCGCCAGACCTCGGCGCTGACAAGATTTTTGCCTATCGCTACAACCCTGCGCGACAGGAGCGCCCGCTGTCTCCGGCTGAAACTCCCTATACGCCCGTTCCGTCAGGCAGCGGCCCGCGCCATATCGTCTTTAGCGGTGATGGCCGTTTCGCCTACCTGACCCTTGAGCTGACTGGACAGGTCATGGTGTTCGCCCACGAAAACGGTGCACTGCGACAGTTACAGGTCTACACCCTGGCGCCGGAAGGTTTCAGCGGCAAGGTAGGAGCAGGCGCCATCCATCTCTCCAACGATGGCCGCTTCCTCTACGCTGCCAACCGAGGCGATGACAACCACATCGATGTGTTTGCCGTCGATCCGGTGGAAGGCACGCTGACCTTTGTTGATCGCCGCTCCGTCAACGGTCGCGAGCCCCGCGAGTTCAGCATTGATCCGACGGGACGCTACATGCTGGTGGCCAACCAGGGCAGCAGCCAGCTGAAGGTGTTCGCGCGTGATCCGCAGACTGGCAAGCTGGGCGAAGAGCTGCAGAGTGTCGACGTAGCCATGCCGTCCGACCTGAAGTTCGTGGCGGTGCCCTGATGTTCGACCGTTTGCACCATGTGGCGCTGATCTGCTCCGACTACCCCACGTCCAAGCGTTTTTACACCGAGGTGCTGGGGCTCAGGGTGATAGCTGAGACCTTTCGTGAGGCGCGCCAGTCCTGGAAGCTGGATCTGGCTGTTGGTGATCACGCCCAGCTCGAGCTGTTCTCCTTCCCAGACGCGCCACCGCGCCCTTCCCGGCCGGAAGCGCAAGGCCTGCGCCATCTGTCCTTTGCCGTGGAAGATCTGGACGCTGCCGTTGCGCATCTCAAGCAGCATCACGTTGACGTAGAGCCTATCCGGGTAGATGAGCTGACGCAGAAACGCTTTACCTTTTTCAGCGATCCGGACGACCTGCCCCTTGAGCTCTACGAGCGTTAAGGGCAATACCCGGCGGCAATAAAAAAGGCAGCTCTAGGAGCTGCCTTTTTCGTAGGCGTCAGCGTTAGATCTCGAAACGTTTCACCAGACCGTTCAGGTCCACCGCCAGGCGAGACAGTTCCGCACTGGCAGCATTGCATTGGGCCGCACCGGTTGCGGACTGGGAGGCCAGGTCACGGATGTTGACGAGGTTACGGTCCACTTCACGAGACACCTGCGCCTGCTCTTCCGACGCGCTGGCAATCACGATGTTGCGCTCGTTGATCTCGGCAATGAGCTGGGTGATTTCTTCAAGCGCCGCACCGGCAGACTGGGCAATCGCCAACGTGTTTTGCGCTTGGCTGGCGCTGCTCTGCATGGATGTTACGGCTTCCTGCGTACCGCCCTGGATGGCGCTGATCATCTGTTCGATTTCACGGGTGGACTCTTGGGTGCGGTGGGCCAGGGCACGCACCTCATCCGCGACCACGGCGAAACCGCGCCCCGCTTCACCGGCCCGTGCTGCCTCGATGGCCGCGTTCAGGGCCAGCAGATTGGTCTGCTCGGCAATGGCCCGAATTACATCTAGCACCTTGCCAATATCGTGGGCCTGTTCGGCCAGTCCGCTGACCAATGTGGACGTCTTGTCCACCTCGCCGGCCATGTGCTCAATGGCTGTAACTGTGTTGTCGACCTTGGTGCGGCCTTCGTGAGCGGCCTGCGCCGAGCGCTTGGACGATTCGGAGGTGGACACGGCGTTACGGGCTACTTCCTCAACAGCGGTGCTCATCTGGGTCACGGCAGTTGCAGCCTGCTCTATCTCGTGGTTCTGCTGGGTCAGGTTCATGGATGAGCTTTCCGTAACCAGATTCAGCTCCTCTGCCGCAGAGGCCAGTTGTGTGGAGGACGAAGAGATCTGTTCGATCGCATCGCGCAGGTTACCTTGCATGACGGCGAGGGATTCGAGCAGCTGCCCTACTTCATCCTTGCCGTCTACCGGAACCGGCACGCTCAGGTTGCCAGATGCTACGGCGCGCGCACTGCTCACAGCCTGGCCCAGCGGACGTACGATGCTGCGACTCATGACCCAGGCCAGCAATACCGTGATTGCAAACGCCAGTGCGATGGCAAGGCCGACACCCAGCTTGCCGGCGTTATAAGCTGCCTCCGCCTTGTCGGCGGCCTTGCCGGATTCGTCTGCACTGAGCGCTGCCAGCTTCTTGAGCTGGGTAGCCATCTGGTTGGCGTATTCGTTCAGACTCTTGTTGAGTATGGCCGAGGCTGATTGCATGTCGCCCGCCAGCGCCAAGCGTGTCACTTCAGCCTGATCGGTAAAATACTTGTCCTGCCACTGCTTGAAGTGAGCGTAAGCCTCTTTTTCAGAGTCCAGTACCAGGAGCGTTTCATAGCGGGCCTGAGTATCGCGAAGACTCGCCTTGATATCGCTTGCCTTCTGGCTATCTTCCTGGCGACGCTGCGCCGTATCCGCGGTAAACAGGCGCAAGGTAAAGACACGGATACGCATCATGTCCATGTTGATCTCGCCCAGCGCATTGATAGCCGGTAACCAATGCGTATCAACCTGCCGTGATTGCTCACGCATGTTGCTCATCTGGCTCATTGAAAACAGGCCGAGCCCTAGAACGATGAGTGCCATAAGGCCAAAGCCTACGGCCAGGCGGGGAGCGATTTTCAGAGTGCGTAACGCCATGAGTCCATCCTCAGGAACAAGTAGGCAGAAAGCCTTTGCTTGTCCTATCGGTCCGGGCGCTATTAGCTTGATAGGCTTTTTACATATCGCAATACAAGGGTTTTCATACACTAAGGCGAAAGCGGTCTAGCACAAGGGTTTCGCCGTTGATCTCATTATGCAGCCATCCGACGAACTGCTCGACCAACCTGCCCCGCCGCTTCCGCTCGGGAATCAGTGCATGATAGCCATAGGCAGACGTGGCGCACTCGGCGATCGGGCGACATAGCAACCCTTGCTCGACCAAATTGTCTACCAGATGCCGCCAGCCAATCGCAACGCCCTGGCCGGCGATAGCGGCTTGAATGACCAGAGTGTAGTTATCAAAGCTCAACACCGCCGGAATAGGCGGTGCCTGAATATCCAGCGCCTGGAAGAGCCCCTTCCAGTCGAACCACTTGCTCGACAGCTCCGGCTTCAAATGCAGCATGGGCAGGCTGGCCAACATCTGTTTGGGGAGCGGCAATGTCATACCCTGAACAAGGCGCGGACTACAGACCGGGAAAACCTCTTCCCGAAACAAGGCCAGCGACTCACCATGTTTGAAGCGACCATCGCCAAAGGTCAGAGCTACATCGATGTCTTCACGCATCAGATTCATCATCCTGTCGCTTGTAATCAGGCTGACATCCAGCTCGGGGTGGGCAGCATGAAAGCGCGGCAGACGAGGCATCAGCCAGTAGGACGCAAAGGCAAAATCAGTCGCCACCTGCAAAACCTCATGGGCTGGGTGCTCCCTTAGCGTAGCCAATCCCGTTTCGATGTTTTCCATTCCCATCTGTACGTGGTGATGGAGCAACTTACCCGCTTCAGTCAGGACAAGGCCACGGTAGATTCGATCAAAAAGCCGTACGCCTAGGTCTTGCTCCAGACGCTTGATCTGCTGGCTGACCGCTGGCTGGGTTGTTCCTAATTCCAAGGCTGCGGCTGTAAAGCTGAGCAGGCGTGCAGCAACACTGAAAATTCTTAATGTATCCAAGGAGGGCGAGGCGTTAATCATGGCAATCCCTTTGACAGTGATCCATAGGGGCGAATCGGCTATGGCTCTCTCTGATAGGGAGGATCATCAACAACCATAAAGAAAAACTATGCGAACTGTTTCACAATTCTTCGCTCCAAGCTCGCGATATTAAATTGCCATCTTGCAGCAACTATCGAGGCTAATCCCATGAGCTGGTTTATGCAGTTAAAGCTCGCGTACAAGTTGACCCTGACATTTATCCTGTGTGCTTTCATTACTTTGGGCGTAGGAGCTTTAGGTCTGCAAGGTATCAATCGCCTGGCAGGCATGATGGATGAATTAACCGCCAATAATCTGGTTTCGGTGAGCCGGGCCAACGAAGCGTTGGGAAGCGTCATCTCTCAAAACCGCTACCTTTATCGTCTATTGGCTGTCACGGTAGGCGGCGCGACGGAAGCTGAAAAAGCTGAAATTCTGCAAAACCTCAAGGCAGAACAAGCGGCAGGTGAAAATGCCTTTACCACCTACCGGAACACACGCCTGGCACCGGATGAAAAGCAGGCGGGTGATCATTTCGCACGTATCTGGCCTGCTTATTTGGTCAGCGTTGACCAATATTTGAACAACCTGGCTCAGGGTGATATCAGCCATGCCCGGGAACTACTGATCTCGACGATCCAGCCTCAATTCGAGCAACTGATTGGCGACCTCAAAACTATTCTTGCGTCTAATAACCGCCAGGTTGAAGAAAGCACCAAAGTATCTAAAGCATTGCAATCCAGCGCAATGCTGACCCTGTTTGGTGGTGTTGCATTGGCCTTTGTATTGGCAATTGGGCTGGGCCTCTTTATTACCCGCCTGATTACTCGTCCTATCGCTGAGGCAGTGGCCAGTGCCAAGCGTATCGCCGCGGGTGATCTGACTCAGCGTATTGAGACAACTCGTCAAGATGAGCCTGGCCAGATGTTGCTGGCCTTGGTGGATATGCAGGATAGCCTCAAGAGTACGCTCCAACAGATTGCCAGCGCATCGGATCAACTGGCTTCCGCTGCTGAAGAGCTGAGCGCTGTAACCGAGGAAAGCTCAAGAGGGCTGGTTCGCCAGAATGACGAAGTCCAGCTGGCAGCAACGGCCGTCAATCAAATGACTTCAGCCGTTGAAGAGGTAGCCCGTAACGCCGTGTCTACATCCGAAGCGTCGCAAAGCTCTACTGAAGAAGCACGTTTGGGTCGCCAGCAGGTACAGGAAGCGGCTACAGCCATCACCAGCATGGTCAATGAGCTTGATGTCTCGACAGGAACGGTTGAAAACCTGGCCGAGCAGGTACGCGATATCAGCAAGGTTGTGGATGTCATCCGTACTGTAGCGGAACAAACCAATCTACTCGCGCTTAATGCCGCCATTGAAGCCGCCCGTGCCGGTGAGCAAGGCCGTGGTTTTGCAGTGGTTGCAGATGAGGTCCGCTCGCTTGCTCACCGGACCCAGGCTTCGACAGGTGAGATTGAAACCATGATTGCTAGTGTGCAGGCGCGCGCCGAGGAAGCGGTTCGCGCTATGGAAAATAGCCAGACACTGGCTCGCAACACTCAGCAAATGGCGCAGTCGGCCGATCAGGCGCTGGAGCGGATCACCGACAAGATCGTTAGCATCAACGAGCGTAATCTGGTGATTGCCAGTGCAACGGAAGAACAAGCACTGGTTGCTCGTGAGGTAGACCGTAATCTGCTGAATATCCGCGACCTATCTACCCAGACTGCCACAGGCGCTCACCAGACCAGCGCCTCCAGCCAAGAGTTGTCACGTCTTGCTGGTTCCTTTAATGAGTTGGTTGCTCAGTTCAAATTGTAAGTACAGGATCCGGCTCCACGGATGGAGCCCGGTTATGGCATAAGCTGTACTTATCCAAGTCATGCCTCTCTATGCGGTTTACCGATCAGGAGCCCTCGTCTGATGATGATTGCAAATGTGAGTATGTAATCATCAACACAGGTCGGAGGGTATGTGAAAAAGCCAAACATCCTTTTCATCATGGCGGACCAGATGGCTGCGCCGCTGCTGCCGTTCCACCGTGCCGACTCGCCCATCAAGGTTCCCAATCTTGAGCGTCTGGCACAGCAGGCCGTGGTGTTCGATTCGGCATACTGCAACAGCCCGTTGTGTGCGCCCTCTCGCTTTGTCCTGATGAGTGGGCAATTGCCTTCCAGAATCGGAGCCTACGACAACGCCGCTGACTTTCCTGCGGACGTTCCGACCTATGCCCATTACCTGCGCCGCCTGGGCTATCGCACTGCCCTCTCCGGCAAGATGCATTTCTGCGGACCGGACCAGCTGCACGGCTTCGAGGAACGTCTGACCAGCGACATCTACCCTGCCGATTATGGCTGGGCGGTGAACTGGGACGAGCCGGATGTGCGTGCAAGCTGGTATCACAACATGTCATCCGTGCTGCAGGCCGGGCCTTCCATCCGCACCAATCAGCTGGACTTCGATGAGGAAGTGGTCTTCAAGGCCAGGCAATACCTCTACGACCATGTCCGCCGGGGGGATGACCAGCCCTTCTGCCTGACTGTCTCCATGACCCACCCGCATGACCCCTACACGATTACCAAGGAATTCTGGGATCTGTATGAGGAAACGGACATCGAGTTGCCACAGGTGACGTTGTCCCAGGATGAGCAGGACCCTCACAGCCAGCGCCTGCTCAAGGTCATCGACCTGTGGGATAAGCCGTTGCCGGAGCAAAAGATTCGGGATGCGCGCCGCGCCTACTATGGGGCATGCAGCTATGTGGATGCCAATATAGGCAAGTTGCTCAAGACTCTGGAAGAGTGCGGACTTGCAGAGGATACGATCATTGTCTTCTCGGGCGATCATGGCGACATGCTGGGTGAACGCGGCCTCTGGTACAAGATGCACTGGTTCGAGATGTCTGCCCGTGTACCCCTGCTTATCCACGCCCCCAAACAGTTTGCGGCGCGGCACGTCAGTGCGTCGGTTTCCACCATGGACCTCCTGCCGACCCTCGTGGAGCTGGCCGGAGGCTGTGTGCAGGACGGCCTGCCCCTGGATGGTCGATCACTGCTGCCGCACCTGGAAAACCGTGAGGGCCACGATGAAGTGATCGGCGAATACATGGCCGAAGGTACTCATAGCCCGCTGATGATGATTCGGCGTGGCCGCTACAAGTTCATCTACTCCGAGCAGGACCCGCTGCTTCTATTCGATCTTGCCAATGATCCCCAGGAGCTGGAAAACCTTGCAACCAGCGGTGAATACCAGAGCGTGTTGGATACCTTTGTACAGGAGGCCCGTACCCGATGGTCCATACCCCATATCCATGCCGATGTGCTGGCCAGCCAGCGGCGTCGCCGCTTTGTCGCCGAGGCGCTGAATAAGGGCATGCGCACGGCGTGGGACCACCAGCCGTTCGTGGATGCGAGCCAGCAATACATGCGCAACCACATCGACCTGGATGATCTGGAGCGGCGTGCCCGTTATCCACAGCCGCTGTAATCAACCCTTGCCCGAAGGATGCTGACGGGCCACTGTAGACCCGATAACACACGCTGAAGGACGCACGCATGAAACCAATACCCACGCTTTTGATGGTTGGCGCCGCCCTGTTTGGTATGCAGGTTCACGCTGAAGATGCCGCTTGCGGCACTGTTCGTATGGCTGATCCGGGTTGGAGCGATATATCCACTACCAACGCCGTTGCCGGCTTTCTGCTCGAATCGCTGGGCTACCAGAGCACGGTCGACACGCTTTCCGTCCCCATCGTGTTTGGCGGCTTGAAGGATGGCAAGATCGACGCCTTCCTGGGCAACTGGATGCCTGCGCAGCAAGGGTATTACGATCAATTCGTTAAAAGCGGCCAGGTGACCGACCTCAGGGAAAACCTGAACGGGACCGAATTCACTCTGGCCGTGCCCAAGTATGTCTGGGACGCCGGTGTGAAAGACTTTAGCGATCTGGCCAAGCATGCTGGCAAGTTCAACAAGAAAGTCTACGGCATCGGCTCGGGTGCCCCGGGTAACCAGTCGATCCAGAAGATGATCGACGGTAACGAGTTTGATCTGGGCGGCTGGCAACTGGTGGAATCGAGTGAGCAGGCCATGCTGGCGCAGGTAGGCCGCTCTGTGAAGCGCAACCAGTGGGTGGTCTTCCTGGGCTGGACGCCTCACCCCATGAACATCAATTACGAGATGAAGTACCTCACCGGCGGTGAGAAATACTTTGGCGAGGCGGGCACGGTTCATACGTTGACACGTAAAGGGTATGCCGAGCAGTGCCCGAACGTAGGCAAGCTACTCTCCAACCTTGCGTTCACGTTGGATATGGAAAACGCCATCATGAACGACGTGGTGGAGAAAAAGATCAGTTATGCCGACTCTGTACAGAACTGGCTCAAGGCTAATCCACAGGCCATTGAGCCCTGGCTGCAGGGTGTGAAAACCAAGGACGGCAACGATGGTCTGGACGCGGTCAAGGCAAAGTTGTAGAACATGATTGCGCAGGGAAAACGGGATGTATTACTAACCCGTTTTCCCTGCAGCTACAGGCTGAAACAGCCCCTATCGATAGCCATATTCACTAGGCTGTCACAACACGGCGATAGCCTTTATCGCACCGTGTGCAGCGGAAAAAAAATGTCCCTTATCGGCTATACCCCCTTATTTCCTGTATTCCATGAGCTTATGAAACGTCATACGTCAGACATCGTATGACTTAAAAGGCTGTGCGAAATCGCCAGATAAATAGTCATACCTATTGCTAACGAAGTGGGGCGGTTATGAGTAACTTCACTGGGTCGTGTAGCGAGCTTTAGAGAGCGCTACACATGATTTCGCGGCCTACATTGGAGGGAATATCGGCGGTTAAGGAGCATGTTGAGCGAAGCGATTTTGCTGCTTTTCTCTGTATTCAGTGGCATGAGTGTTTTGATGATGGGTATCGCGTAGCTCAACCCATCCTGCTCGTCACGCCAGCGCTTCTTTCAACGCCTCCAGTGTCTCAAACACAAACCGCGGCCCTTCCGCTTCCAGCTCTGCACGGCCTCCATAACCGTAGCTCACACCGGCTGCATCTACACCATTGCGTCGAGCACCTATGAGGTCGTGTTTGCGGTCTCCAATCATCAGGCAGGTCTCGGGCTGCAGCTTTTCCGTCTCCAGCACATGTTTGATCAGATCGCCCTTATCCGTACGCGTGCCATCCAGCTCGCTGCCATAAATGGCCTTGAAATACCCCGTTAGCTCAAAGTGGCGCGCGATTTCATTAGCAAACACCCAAGGCTTGGATGTCACCACATACAGGCTGTACCCCTTCTCTTTGAGCGCTGCCAGCGTTTCACGGATGGCTGGGTACGGCGTATTTTCATACAGGCCCTTCTCTTTAAAGCGCACCCGATAGT
The DNA here is from genome assembly GCF_000478505.2 of Pseudomonas sp. HPB0071. Lineage (NCBI taxonomy): Bacteria > Pseudomonadati > Pseudomonadota > Gammaproteobacteria > Pseudomonadales > Pseudomonadaceae > Pseudomonas > Pseudomonas sp. HPB0071. The sequence continues at coordinate 1,994,436 of NZ_KI517367.1, forward strand.
GCTCCACGGCCTGCCAGGCCTGGGCATCGTCGAATCCATAAGATGCCATGAAGGCGCTGTGCAGCGGTGGGCCGATAAAATGAGTGAGCGTGTCTGGATCCGGCTCATTGATACCCATCTGAGCCAGTGCATATTGGATGGACAGTGTGATGCCGAGCTTGGGATCGGTCAGTGTGCCGTCCAGATCGAACAGGAGATTGGCATAAGGCATAAAGTCTTCTCATCAAGGCTGTGGATAACAGAGCCTACCCTAACCGCGCGGGCTGGTTTAGGCTCAGGCCTTACCTAATAAGAAGAAGGATTCACGCATGAACGCAGCCGGTAAAGTCGCGCTTGTCACCGGGGCCTCCCAAGGGATCGGCAAGGCCGTTGCCCAGGCGCTATTGAATGATGGGTATCGCGTCTTAGTCGCTGCTCGCCGCGAAGCGCCATTGCAGGCGTTTATGGAAGAAGCCAAGGCTGCAGGTCAGGAAGCCCTGGCCGTTGTCTGCGATGTGACGGACGAGCAAAGCGTAGACGCCCTATTCGAGCGCATTAAGGCTACTTATGGCCGGCTCGACGTCCTATTCAACAATGCGGGTATCGGTGCCCAGGCCGTACCTATTGATGAGCTGGACGTCAGTGCCTGGCGCGCTACGGTCGACACCAACCTGACCGGCGTCTTTCTGTGCAGCCGCGCCGCCTTCCGCCTCATGCGCCACCAGACACCCCGCGGCGGTCGGATCATCAATAATGGCTCCATCTCCGCCCACGCCCCACGGCCTTTCAGCGTAGCCTATACCGCGACCAAACATGCCATTACCGGCCTGACCAAATCCCTCTCCCTCGACGGCCGCGCTTATGACATCGCGTGCAGCCAAATCGACATCGGCAACGCCGCCACCGAAATGACCGAGCGCATGAGCACAGGCATCTTGCAAGCCAACGGCGAAAAAGCCATCGAGCCACGCATGGATGTGCAGCACGTGGCAGACGCGGTGCGTTATATGGCCGGTTTGCCGCTGGAGGCGAATGTGCAATTCATGACAGTGATGGCGACTAAGATGCCGTATATAGGGCGGGGATAAACATAGCGGTTGTCTTCGATTAATTAAGAAAAGCTGTATAAGAAGCTTAACTGACCCTGAAAGCTAATTTTATTTAAAGGGGAGTTTGCGATGTTAGGTAGATTTAGTCGTTATATGAGGTCGCAGCTAAGTTGTTTTGGAAAAGAATCATTATGGTCTGCGCGTGATATAAATGTAGGAATGCTGATTATATTTTGCTGGGCTATTCCTGCTTTTTTAATAGTTTGTCTTGTGGAGTATTTTCATGATTATCTTCCTGCTAATTATTTGAAGGCGGCTGTTTCAGAGGGAATAGGCCCTCATTTGTGGAATGTAATTGGGGTCATATCTTTTGTTTTTGTTGGCTTCGCAATTTTGTTGCCTCGATCAAAGTTTATTGCAAGGTGTGCTTATCATCTTTTGGTAAATACTTATGCGATTGGGGGGCTTTCACTTGGTTTATTGACTGGACAATTGCTGATATATTCAGATCCAGTGGTTGGGAGTGTTGATTTATGGAAGGCTTGGATTATAAGCACAGGATTAATACTATTAGTTGCGCTAGCCTTTTTACTTAACTTTTCTTTTTGGTATCTTGGGGTTTTAATGAATTCACAAGGGAAAAGTGGTGGTTTTCTTCACTGTATGGAAAGTGTGGATTTATGGATAAGAGTATTTGCATTTATATTTTTATCTATTTTATCCACTGTTTTTTTGTTTATGGAAACTTAGAGCCGTATTTTTAAGCTAGGCAAGCTGTAGCTGAAAGAATTTTAGCTTCAAAAAACAATTTACTAACGAACCTAAGGCTGAGTAGGCAGCTGTAAAAATACTAACTCTTGTAGCTGCGATACGGTCCGTTTTAGGAATGTAGATTTTTCATACCTTTTTGATCAATCTCTACTGCTCTTGGTATATTTTAGTTTGTTTTATATTTTCTCCAATTTTTCTAAGTTTCTATAAGAAACAAGCCCATCCAACAATAAGTTTTACTTAGCTTCTAGCTCGAATACAGAGTGATTATAAATCTAGTTCCTATATCTATGATTTGCAGCCATTAGCACTTATGAAGCCGGAAGTTTTGAGGAGTCGTATTGAGGAAATATTTTGCGAATGAAGGTAAAGATCTGAATTAGCTATTAGGTAAACTTGTTTGATGCAGAAACTATTAAGTCACTCAATTTCTTTGTTCGGCGATTTCTTTTCTGCTTCACATAGTCTCGCGCCTTATTTAAAAGCCCGTGCTATAAATTAATGGCTCCCTAATCTTTGCCTGCATAAGGATTTTCTACTTATATAAATAGACAAATTTAATTTTTAGTGCTGCATGTCTGAGGTCTTCTAGGTTTTCAATAGGTGTTCAAATTCCATAAAAGCTGAATTATTTATTCTGCGAATAGAAATTTACTTTTTATATAGAATTAAGCTGGGTGATTTCATCATTCCCATGCGCTTAACCATATAATGGGTAGTTCCTCATAGAAGCAGCTCAGTATTTTTTAAACTTGTGTAGTTGTTACAAGCTTTATATTTTTAAGCAAGACCATATGCGCCTCAGAAAAGGATGGTCATTTTAAGTGCGATACATTGTGGCCATTCTAAAAGCTGAATTGAGCGCATAGCCTGCTTATGCTAACTACACAAGAATGCATGTTCTTTTTTGACTTGCCTATTTGAAAATTGTTGCCTCACTTAGCCATATCAAGCATGCGTCAAATACCACCGCCAATCCTGCTCCCCTACCTCCCCCATGAACTGGCGGTACTCGGCCCATTTAATGGCGAGATAGACTTTCAAGAACTCCTCACCCAAAGCCTCCCGGGCCCAGGTTGAAGTTTCCAGACTGCGCAGCGCCGTGAGCCAATCGGTGGGCAGGGTTTCGCGGGCTTGTTGGTAGCCATTGCCGGTGATGGGCTCACCGGGTTCGATTTCTTCACGAATCCCTTTATGAATACCGGAAAGAAGCGCGGCGGCGGCGAGGTACGGGTTGGCGTCGGCGCCGCAGATGCGGTGCTCGATGTGGCGGCTGGGTGCCGAGCCGCCAGGAACACGGAAAGAGACGGTGCGGTTGTTTACACCCCAGCTCTTGGCCAGCGGGGCGTAGCTGTTGGCCTGGAAACGACGGAACGAGTTGGCGTTGGGGCAGAAGATCGCCAAGGCGTCATTCAGCGTCGCCATCATGCCGCCAATACTGTGGCGCAGTAACGGCGTACCGTGTGGGTCTTCGCTGGCCATAAGGTTGTTACCGTTGGCATCGGCCAGGCTCACGTGCAAATGCAGGCCGCTGCCCGCCAGATCACCAAAGGGTTTGGCCATAAAGCAGGCCTGCAAGCCGTGCCGGTTGGCTACGCCACGGACCAGCCGCTTGTAACGTACGCCCTCATCTACCGCCTGCAGCGCATCGAAGCGGTGCTCCAGGGTCAGTTCAATCTGGGATGGAGCGTATTCGGAGATGGCTGTGCGTACCGGCAGCCCTTGCACCTGGCAGGCGGCGTACAGGTCATCCAGGAACGGCTGTAGCTGCTCCAGCTCATACACTCCGTATACCTGCGGAGCCTGTGGGCGGATGCCATTCATTTGCACGGCAGGCTGTGGGCGGCCCTGGGCGTCGCGCTGCTTGTCCAACAGATAGAACTCAAGCTCCACCGCCATGACCGGGTGATAACCGTCCGCCTTGAGTCGATCCACGGCGCGCACCAGCACATGCCGAGGGTCTGCCGGAGCGGCAGGCAGGCCCTTCTCCGGGTGCATGCTGACCTGCACCTGCCCGGTGGGCACGGTGCGCCAGGGTTGCAGCGTCAGGCTGCCGGGCAGTGGGTATGTCCAACAGTCGGCATCCGCCACGTCCCAGACGAGCCCTGTCTCGTCAACGTCCTCTCCCTGGATGGTCAGCGCCAGGATAGAGCTGGGCAGCGGGCGACCATTTTCATAAATGGCCAGCAGCTCATCGCGATGCAGGAGCTTGCCGCGTGGGACACCGTTGGCGTCGATCAATATCAGCTCAATGCTACGCACGTCAGGGTGCTGGGCAAGAAAATCGTGGGCTTCCTGGGGATCGGCAAAGGTCATGATCAGAGCTCTTGTTGTTAGGGTTATTCGCGGGCGTTGGGCAGGGCCAGCAGATCGATCAGGGCATTATCCAGCGTGGCGATGAGACGATCCACGTCTGCCTCGGTGGTGTCGGGGCAGCACAACGTCATGTTGTGAAACGGCGTGATCAGGATGCCGCGATTGATCAGATACAGGTGCAGCGCCATCTGTAATTCATCATGAAAGGCTGCCTCGGCTTCGGCACCCGTCTTGGGCGGGGTTGGGCAGAACTGAAACTCACACCGTGCGCCCAGCTCGGTCACAGACCACTTCAAGTCATGTCCGGCGATCAACCGGCGGAAGCCATCAGCGAGGCGCTTGGCTAGCGGCAGCATGTGAGCATAGGCAGCGGGTGTCATCACCTGTTCCAGGTTGGCGCGCATGCAGTGCATGGCCAGGGCGTTGGCGGAAAGTGTGGTGCCCATGCCGCTATGGCCGTGCCCGTGGCTATGTGCCTGCGCCTGTTCGCGCGCCGTGTGCATGCGTTCGGCCATTTCCGCACTGCAACCAAATACGCCGCAGGGTACGCCGCCAGCGATGGGTTTACCCATCACAAAAAAGTCTGGCTCAAGGTTCCACAGGCGGGTGCAGCCGCCAATATCGGTAGAGATCGTGTGAGTCTCGTCGATGATCAACAGCACGCCATACTGGCGGGTCAGCTGCCGACACTTTTGTAGAAAGCCTGTTTCCGGCAGGACCATGCCGATATTGGTCATGGCGGGCTCGCATAACAGCGCGCAGACATCCCCTTCGGCCAGGGCCGCCTCCAAAGCTGCCACATCGTTGAAGGGAATAGCGCGGCTGTATTCGGTCAGGTCATACGCTTGGCCAATCAGGCCAGAACGAGGCACCGTCCGACCGTTGCGGTGGCGCACCATCACATCGTCCACCGTGCCATGGTAGCAGCCATCGAATACCAGAAGCGTCTTGCGCCCGGTTACGGCACGCGCCCAGCGCAGCACGTAGCGATTGGCATCGGTTGCCGTGGCGGTGACCTGCCAATACGGCAAGCCGAAGCGTTCGGCCAGCAACTCGCCGCACACGACCGCATCCTCGCCCGGTAACATGGTGGTAAGGCCGTTGGACGCCTGTTCGGCCAATGCCTTGGCAATGGGGGCCGGTGAGTGACCAAACATGGTACCGGTATCGCCCAGGCAGAAGTCCATGTATTCATGGCCATCCACGTCGTAGAAGCGTGCGCCCTTGGCCCGCTCGACGAACAGGGGCACCGGTGTCGACCAGTCGGCCATCCAGTGCATGGGAACGCCCCCGTAAAGCGACTTTCGGGCGCGTTCGGCCAGTGCCACGGAGTTCGGATTGTTGGCGAGAAAACGCTCGCGCTCTTGAGCGGTAAAGGTTTCTACAGCAGATGGGTGGATGCCACTGGCGGTCATGCCGATCACCTCGCTTGGACGTCTCCTCATGCTATGAGTAACCGCGTAAAACGCAAGGTGTTGGCGAGAGGCCGTTTTCTATTAAAAGGGCCTTACAACGTGTTCATGTCCCGGACATTGTAAGATGACGTTTTTGCTGCCGTGCGGCCTGACTCCTGTATGAGGTTACAGCCTTGATTCTCTACGATCTGGAACGATCCGGTAATTGCTACAAGATCCGTCTGCTACTGTCCGTGCTGGAGTTGAACTATCAGCGGGTCAAGGTCGATCTCAATGCCGGCGAGAACCGGCAGCCGGAGTTTCTAGCCATCAACCCTCGGGGGCAGATTCCGGTTCTGGTGGATGACAGCGTGACGCTCTGGGACTCCACATCGATCCTGGTGTATCTGGCTCGTCAGTATGGACGTGGTTTGTGGCTGCCTACCGATCCCGTGACCATGGCCAAGGTGATGCAATGGCTGGCCTTCGAACAGAACGAAGGTCGCTATGGACTAGGCCGTGCCCGGTCGATCAGCCTTAACAACACGTCGGTCTTTGCGCGTACCGGCAACCTGACGGATTGTCAGGCCTTGGGTCTGGCTGGACTAGAGGTTCTGGAGAAACAGCTGACTGGCGAAGAGTGGCTGGTGCCGGAGGCCGGCGGCCCGACGATTGCCGATATCGCCTGCTACCCATACACCGCCATGGCGCCGGAAGGCGGCATTGACCTTGCCCCCTTTGTAGCCGTTCAGAAATGGCTACGTCGTGTGCAGGCGTTGAAGGGTTATGTAGAGATGCCAACGGCTACCCCTGCCTGAGCTTGATCTTAGGAAAGGTCCTGCTCAGTCGGGGCCTTAAGGGCCGACGCTTTTATGAGCGCTGTGTCCTGGGTGATTTGGGTGGCAGCTGACTCATGGAAGTGAGCCCGGCCTTTACCGGCGCGCTTGGCGCTATACAGTGCTTGGTCAGCCAAGGTTATAGCCTCTTCGATGTCCATCGCATCCTGTGGCCACAGGGCTATGCCTATGCTGCACCCTACCTTGATTTTTTCGTTGGCCAAGAAGAAGGGGTTATCAAGGGAACGGATGATGCGCAGGGCGACGGCATCGATAACCTCTTTCGTATCGGTGATAGCGAACGGTACAAGCATCAGAAATTCGTCACCGCCTAGCCGTACAACTAGATCATTCTCTCGAAAACATGTGAGCAATCGTTGTGCAACGCCTTGCAGAAGCAGGTCTCCCGTACCATGGCCGAAACGGTCATTGACGGGCTTGAACCCATCAAGGTCCAGGCATAGCAAAGCAAGGCTACCGCCCTGCTGTTGGATATGTTGTTGAACCTGCGGTAGATAGCGTTCAAGCGCAGCTCTATTGGCTAAACCAGTCAATGTGTCCTGGTAGGCAATGCTTTCCATCGCATCCAGTTGGTCTCCCTGATGGCTCAGGCTCTGAACGAGTTGGCGGATGGCCTGGCTCAAGCTGTGTACTTCGACAGTTCCCTTCAATTCGGGAATTTCAACGTTTTCACCGGCTGATAGACGCCTGGCGGCCGTTACGATTTGATTGAGCGGTTTGGTAATGAACCCCGCCAGCAGCCAGCCGATGACGGCAAATATCACAGCCAGCACAATGCCCCCTGTGAGTATTTCTGTCTGTAGTTCATGGGCAGAGGCATATGCAGCGTCCAGTGGTTGGCGTGCTACAACAGTCCAGCCCAGGCCGGGATAGTCACCGTGCCCATCACTCATTGCGAAGCCGGTAAGGTAAACCTGTCCATCCGGCCAACGTTGAAGCGACCAAGACTGTTGTTCAATAGCGTCCCATTTGAAGTTCAGCTGTTGGCCAATCATCTCCTTCGGGCCTAAGAGGATGGTGTGGTCTTTGCTAACCACCATGAACTCAAGCCCTGGCAAGCGTTGCTGAATGGGCTTGAGCAAAGACTGCCTCACCTCATCAGCCCAGCCCCAGGAGAGATGCGACGCCAATACCCCAATCAATTTTCCATTGTCGTCCTTGATGGGCAGGCTTATATCCACAAATTTCATTGCCTCACCAGTAGGGTTAGGCAAAAGCTTGGCCAGCAGTACAGCTTCGTGCACGTCTCCTATAAAAGGCTCTTGCAGCGCGTTCAAGTAAACCGGACGCTTGGCAATGCTGGCGCCTTCCAGAATACCGTCATTGGATGCCATGACGTTTCCTTGGGCATCTGTGAGCCCAATCCAGGCAATACTGGGGAACTGCTCCTGCAGGTGATTAAGTAGCCGCTTCGCCTCTTTGTTGTGACTAGGATCGCGCAGTGCCTGGAGCTGGCTCAATACAGTCAGCTCTCGGGCGCGGCCATCCATGTCCCGGTCGAGATGATCGACCATGTCGAGCGCCGATTCGGCCAGTTCGCGTCCGATCTGATCCCTCAAGCGGTTGACCGAGGCGGTTCCGATGAGCGCGCCAAAGATCCAGCTTAGGGAAATAATGAGAAGCGCCACAATTAACGCGAATCGAGTACGTAAACTGGAGAAAATGAGCATTTGTTCAGGAGTGCATGTGAAAGAGCAACAAGAAGCGCTGCGGCTTGTTAAGGGGAGGAAGTGTGAGACTTATCGGCCATTAGTGGCAAAGCTGTAGGCCATCAAAAAAGTGCTGGAGGCCCACAACTATCTAGTATGAAGCGAAACGGCCAATAGACGTTAACCGTTTCGTGGGCGGTTCGCTTAGGCAGACTAACTGTTACAACGCGCGGAACATCACGTAGCAGTCCACAAGCCCCTGGGTGCGGTGGCGGTAGGCCTTGGGCAGCGTGCCGACGATCTCAAAGCCATGCTTTTTCCACAGGGCGACCGCCACCTGATTGGTGGAGACCACCGAGTTGAACTGCATCGCCAGAAAGCCCAGCTCGCGGCCTGTTCCCAGCGAATGGGCGCACAAGGCACTGGCGACTCCCTGCCCACGTGCGGCTTCGGCAGTCATGTAGCCGCAGTTGCACACATGGCTGCCCGGCCCGGCGGCATTGGGCTTAATATAATAGGTACCCAGAATCTGCCCGTCCCGCTCAGCGACAAAGGTGGCCTTGGGTAGCTCGACCCAGAGCTTCCAGGCGGCGTCACGGTCCATGGCCGGATCAAGCGCATAGGTTTCCTGGCTTTGGACGACTGCCTGGATGATCGGCCAGACCTGATCAAAGTCAGCGGCGGTAATGGGGCGAATATTCATAAGAGCACTCCTGCGTTCGTTCTGGCTTTGATAATGCCAGCTCACGCCTGAAAACGTTACGTTTGTCGCTTTGCGAAACGTTCTGTTTCATCTCCACACTTTGCACACAATCCCTCGACAGGCCAGCAAGGTTGCCTTTGCACAATGCATGGCAGTTGTCATCGCGCGTCTGCTGTAGACCACGGTGATCCTCACCCAATCGCAGTCTGGAGCAATCCATGAACAACGAAGCCTTGCTGGCTGACGAAGCCAAATACTGTTCTTTTGGCGACACCGTCCACTACGTTAATCCGCCCAAGATTTTTACTGGCTGCGAAGGCAGCTACATGTATGACGCCGAGGGCACACCCTACCTCGACCTGCAGATGTGGTACTCGGCCGTCAACTTCGGCTACAAGAATCCGCGTCTCGACGCCGTGATGCGCAAGCAGCTGGATGTCCTGCCCCAGGTTGCCAGCCAGTATCTACACCCCACCAAGATCGAGTTGGCCAAGACCATCGCTCAGGACGCCGAGCGCAAGTTTGGTTTGCCGGGCCGCGTGCATTTCAACGTTGGCGGCTCTCAGTCCGTTGAAGACTCCCTGAAGATCGTCCGTAACGCTACTGGCGGCAAGAGCCTGATGTTTGCCTTCGAAGGCGGCTACCATGGCCGTACGCTGGGCGCATCGAGCATTACCTCCAGCTACCGCTACCGTCGCCGTTACGGCCACTTTGGCGAGCGCGCCAACTTCGTGCCGTTCCCTTATCCCTTCCGCCGCCCGAAAGGCATGACGGCCGAAGAGTACGGCGAGCACCTGGTGAAGGACTTTGCCCGTAAGTTCGAGAACGAATACCACGCAGTGTGGGATCCCAAGGCGAAGGAGTCGGAATATGCGGCCTTCTACGTCGAGGCCATCCAGGGCACCGGCGGCTATATCGTTCCACCGAAAAACTACTATACCGGCCTGAAAAAGGTCTTGGACGATCACGGCATTCTGATGGTGGTCGACGAGATCCAGATGGGCTTCTACCGTACCGGCAAGCTGTGGTCGATCGAGCATTTTGGCGTGAAGCCGGACATCATCGTCTTCGGCAAGGCGCTCACCAACGGCATGAACCCGCTGGGCGGCGTGTGGGCCCGCGAAGAGCTGATCAACCCCGATGTATTCCCGCCGGGCTCCACGCACTCCACTTTCGCGTCCAACCCGTTGGGTACGGCGCTGGGCCTCGAAACCCTGCGCATGACCTCGGAAGTGGACTACGAGAAGCACGTGATGGATCGCGGTGCGTACTTCCTGGAAGGCCTGAAGGACCTGCAGAAGCGTCACAAGGAAATCGGTGATGTCGACGGTCTGGGTCTGGCCCTGCGCGCCGAGATCTGCACCGAGGACGGCTTTACCCCGAACCGCGAGCTGTTGGACAAGATGGTGGACATCGGTCTGGCTGGCGATCTCGAATACCAGGGCAAGAAGACCGGTCTGGTGCTGGACGTGGGCGGCTACTACAAGAACGTCATCACGTTTGCACCGTCGCTGGAAATCTCCTTCGCCGAGATCGATCAGGCGATGGTACTGCTTGACCAGCTGATCACTCGCGCCAAGCAGGCCTGACGCGGTGGGGCTCGAACAAAGGTCCGGCTCTGCCGGACCGCTGTACGGCAATCAGCTCGAGCCTGGGGCGCTGATCAATCAGTTCAGCGCCCATCCGCCCGACGGGTTTCAGGTGCTGCGCCTGCCCCAGGCAACACCGGGCTTCGAGGCGGAGTTCGATCTGCTGACTACAGTAGACGGATCGCTCAAGCGCAGGATTGAATCACTCCCCCTTTATCGCCATTGGTCCAAATGGCTGCGTATCCGTACAGCCTTCATCGGCACGACGGTTTCCGAATATGCCCTCTTCCCGGCAGCCTGGTCGGCTCGCTCGCTGGTCAAGCGTCTGCGTAAGGCGCTGGGGTGGTGCTATCCGATGATGATCATCAAGGATATTCCCCAACACTCCCCCCTGCTGGACGACTCGGCCAACCGGTATGCGGAGCGGCTGCTTGAGGCCTGCAAGGCAGAGGGTTTCGTTCTGGTGGAAGGTCAGGCACTGGCCTATGTACCCATCGATTTCGCCTCCGTGGAGGAATACCTGGGCCGTCTTTCGTCGAGCCGCCGCAAGGATATTCGCCGTAAATGGCGCAAGCGCGAGGCGTTGACGATTTGTGAGGTGTCGACAGGCGATGCGCAGTTCCTGTGTGACGAGCTGATCGACGAGTATTACCGGCTATACCTGAATGTGTACGACCAGAGCGAGATTCACTTCGATCGTCTGTCTCGAGGGTTTTTCGAGCAGATGCTGCGAGATGCAGGCAGCGGTGGAATGGTATTCGAGTATCGCCATGAAGATCGTCTGATCGGCTATAACGTGTGCTTCGTGCATGACGGCAAGCTGATCGACAAGTACATCGGGCTGCAATATCCCGAAGCCCGGTCGTTCAACCTGTACTTCATCAGTTGGCTCATCAATCTGGACTATGCCCTCAGCCACGGCCTGACCCATTACGTAGCCGGCTGGACAGACCCGGAAATCAAATCCTACCTGGGTGCTTCCTTTACTTTCACCTGTCACGCCGTCTATGTGCGCAACACCCTGTTGCGTGGCCTGGCGCGACGCTTTTCCCGGTACTTTGAAAGTGACCGCCAATGGAGTGACAGCCGTGAACCAGCCTATCGTTCTGGATCTTGATGGCTCTATCGGTGCAGTAGACAACGCCCTGCGCCTGGACCTGCGTGACTGGCAGGCACGGGTGCGGTTTGGCTGCCGCGTCTCGACTCTCGATGCCTTCGGCCGTGATGTGGTGGCCCGCCTACCCGTCAACCACGGCCCTGTACTGATGGGTAGTGGTGATTTTCATCATTTGAGTTGGCCGCTCATTGCCCGGCAGACATCCCGTACACGGGGCGTTCGGGTCGTAGTGTTCGATAATCACCCGGACAACATGCGTTATCTGTTTGGTATCCATTGCGGTTCCTGGGTGCGTCGTGTCGCCCTGTTGCCGCAGGTCAGCCACGTTCATGTGGTGGGTATCACCTCGCCAGACATCGGCCGTGGACATGCTTGGGAGAATTACCTGACGCCACTGCGCAGCGGTAAGCTGAGCTACTGGAGCCTGGGCGTAGACACGGGGTGGGCGCGTTGGCTGGGTGTGCAGTCGGCCTTTCGCAACTTTGCCGATGCCGACACCCTGGCTGATACCCTGAGTGAGCTCCTGATCCGTGAGCAGCACCCCACGTACCTATCCATCGACAAGGATGTTTTCAGTCCTTCGGTCGTCCGCACCAACTGGGATCAGGGTGTCATGCTTGAGCATCATGTCATGCAGGCGATTGAGGCCTTGAAAGGGCAGCTCTTGGGCAGTGATATCACCGGTGATGTCTCAGTCTATCGGCACCCCAGTGCCTGGAAGCGTTGGCTAAGCGCCGGCGATGGCCAGACGCTGGAAATACCTGATTTGACCTTACAATCCTGGCAGGTGGAGCAGCATGTGCTCAATCAGCGTCTGGTTAGCCGGCTGAACACGGCGCAGGGCTATGAGCGTGTCATGCGCTCGGCGTGACAAGCCTCTTCAATCCCCCCATAGACCACATCGAAATCAGCCTCGCTCAACCAGGGGCTATTGCTGATGGCCAGGATTCGATCCGCCAGCCGGCGGGCTTCCTGGCATTCGACGGGCGGCTTGTAGGTAAGCGTCGTGTTCAGATAGTGGTAATCCGGCAAGGCATGCACGAAGGGAATGCTCAGACCATAGCCATTTCCCCAGAGTGCTTCCAGTACCGAGTCACGGGCCTCGCGGCTGGGCATGAGCACTAATAAAACGGGCCAGCTCCCCTCGCCCTCATGACCTACAAGGGGAACCAGCCCAGAAAGGGTGCGCAGGCGCTTGAGCCTGAGTTCGGCCTGCATGCGCTGTTGTGCGAGGAAGTCGGGCAGGCGCTTCAGGGCGCGAACGCCAACGGCCTGCCGCCAAGACCCAACCTGATGCAACGTAATGGGCAGGGAAAAATATTCATCGGCAGCGGCCACCCAATCCCCTTTCTTCAGCGCACGCCGCAGTGGCAGGCCGTAAGCGAGCCGCAGACCCGCAGGCCGATAGAGGGCGGCATAGCCCAGTAGCTCAACACTGCGCTTGAATTCCAGCCAGGGTTTTGGATGCGCCAGCGCCTGACTGGCATGACGCAAGGCCTGACGAATCGTCTCCTCGCGGGCGATAAGGGCGCCGCCTTCAAAAATCGTAAGCCCCTTGCCCACTGCCAGGCTGAAAAAGGCAATGTCGCTGCGTGTGCCGATGCTATGACCACCGACACGGCTGCCCAAGCCCTGGGCGGCATCCTCGATCACCCAGGCGCCTACCGCCCGGGCGCATTCAAGCGCTGGGTCGATATCGCTGATCCGGCCGCACAGGTGGGTTGGGACGACGGCCAGGGTCTGCTCGTTGCACAAAGTCTCGAGCATTAATGGATCAAGGTCGAGGCTGTCCGGCTTGAGGTCGCAGAGTTGCAACTCAAGCCCGCATTGGACAACTGCCAGCGCCACCAGCGGGCAGGTATAGGCCGGAACGATAACGGTCGTACGCGCAGGTGACAGCCTTTTCAGCGCTGTAAGCGCAATGACCATTGCCGCGGTGCCAGAGCTTTCCAGCTGAACATGCTCCACGCCTAGAAAACGCGCCAGGGCGGTGCTCAGGTTACGCTCGCCGCCGGGCAGCAGGTCGCGCAACCGCAAGGGCAGGCCCGCTGTGGGCGGTGCGTCGAAGTAGGCTTTACGAGGAAGCGGCTTCACGGTGTTCACTCAGGGCCAGGCAAACGATGCCCAGGATGATCAAACCGGCAGCCAGCAGTTGCGGCCAGCCCAGATGCTCGTTGAACAGCCACACGGACAGCAGCATCACGGAGACGATCTCCAGGTGCGAGGCCGCAAAGGCCGGGCCGACCGGCACGTGCTTGAGCAGGGTCATCCAGCAGAAAAAGGCGCCGATGTAGCCTACGAACGCACCGTAGATCCATGGATGGCCGAATACCCGCCACAGCCACTCGGTGGTCATCGACAGGGGTTCGGCCTGCATGGCGGCGTATTTGAAGCTCAGCTGCGCCAGCGTATCGAACGCCATGAGCAGCAGAAAACCAATCAGGTAGAAACGCTTCATGCCTGTATCCCCACTACGGCAACGCCAATGGAAATGAGGCTGATACCCAGCACCCGCAATGGCGTGAGCTTTTCAGCGAAGAAAAAACGCCCCGCCAGCATGATGGCCACAATATTGATCGAGCCCAGCAGTACACCCTGGGACAGCGGCACCAACGACAGAAACGCCAGCCACACGACAAACTCCATCACGTAGCAGCCGATTCCCAGCCACAGCCACGGGCGACGGCTCATCTCTATCCAGTGCGCAAGTCCGTCCTTGTCCGCCGACTCGGTCGCTGCAGCCTTGAACGCCAGCTGGCCGACACTGTCGACCACCACATTGGCGATCCACAGCACGATGACGAGCCCCGGAAAGGTTTCGGCCGTCATGCCGTGACCCTGTCCGCCACAGGCGATACTGCCTGCTCACCCAGCACGCTCTTGATGAACGCAACCGTTTCGGAGGCCACCTTGCGCCGCTCACGGTCCACTGTGATCATGTGATAGCTGTCTTCCAGCCAGACCGTTGTCACCGGTCCCTTGACCGAGCGCTCTACCAGTCGCGCGTTATAGTCGAGGCTGGCAATGTCGTCCTGGGTCGCGTGCATCACGAGACAGGGTGAGGTGATGTCGCCGAGCTGTTTGCGTACCTGGGTAGCCAGGGCATACATCTCTGCCACGGCCCACCAGGGATTGCCCGGCAAGCCTGCTGCGGCGCTGTCGCCAGAATTCATCTGGTCGACGATGTAGGTGCGCAGCATTTCATCCTTGATGCCATAGGGCGGCTGCTCGATGAACATGGTCTTGCGACCAATGCCCAGCGCCTTGCAGATCGGAAGGATGAAGCAGAAACGGGTGTAGAACGGCATGCTCCAGCCGTCGTGGCGGAACATGGTCGCCAGCGCGGCTACGCCGGCAATCCGGTCCGGCTGATCGGCTGCCAGCTTGAGTGCCAGTAGCGCGCCCATGGACAGACCCGCCACGAAGACATGATCGACCTGCTCGCGCAGCTTGTCCGCTGCAGCACAAACACTGGCATACCAGTCCTGCCAGCGCGTGTCGACCAGATCATCGGCTGTGCCGCAGTGGCCGGCCAGTTGAACACCATAGACCGTGAAGCCAGCCTTGTTCAGCCCACGGCCGAACAGGCGCATCTCGTTGGGAGTTCCGGTCAGACCGTGGATCAGAAGGACGCCGGTGCGGCCGCCTTCCAGAAGAAATTCATGTTCAGTCATCGAGAGGGTTGCTCTTGAGGAACGAGCTCGTCCAGCCAGGACAGGGCGTCGTTGAAAGTGGAAATCGGTGCGAAGGGATAGCCGCGCTGGCGGCAATGATCGATCAGCTTGTACTTGGCCAGCACAAAGTCAGCCCGGCCCGAGACGCAGAAGTCCGAAGTGCTGTCGCCAATGAACAGGACTCGCTGCTGGCGCTGGTGCTGAAGGGCAAGCCGCTCGCACTTGCAGGTGCCGCTGTCGCGAAGGCAGTGCGGGCTGGCAAAGGGAGAGGCAAGTTCCCAGCTTCGCTCGCCGGTCTGGGTCAGGTAGTTGGCCTGCACGGGCAGCCCGCCCAGGCCGTGGCGACGCAGGATATAGCGGATCGCATAGTCTAGCCCGTCACTGATGACTTGAATCAGCAGCCCCCGCTCGCCAGCGGCCTCGACAAAAGCACGAAAGCCCGGATCGATGGCGATGCCGTCGAGATGCGCGTGGAACTCCTCCTGTGACATGTCCAGCAGTGCCACCTGGCCCTGCATGCAGTCCCGTGAGCCGATCCGACCGGCCTCCCAATCGTCTTCCAGCTCTTGCCAGCCGGGGCGGCCAAAACGTTCGAGCAGGGAGTCGATCACATCGACCTGGCTGATGGTGCCGTCGAAATCGCACTGGATCATCCAGGGCTGCGAAGGGTTCGGCAAAACCTCGCGAACGACAGGCGTATAGGGCCTGAGCGATTCGTCGAGCACGGAGTGTGAAAGATTATTCATGGAAATTCACCCGTACATTCTGGCCGATACGAAGCGTCGGCGGCTGATCGAACGCGAGCAGGCAGTCGACCACTCGCACGTTGGGATGTCCCTGGCTGTCGTCGTCCAGGTGGCTGCTGCCAAAGAGATCGCCCAGGCGTGTGACGTGCGCCTTCAGGGGCGGCTGGCCGGGCTCGGCTTCCAGCACAACATCTGCTGTCATGCCCGGCTTCACACGATGCACAAAGCTTTCATTGAGTTCGGCGCGGATTTGCAGCGGGCGCTCCGGCAGGATCACCAGCAGCGGCCTGGCATCCTCTGGCGAAACGAGCGAACCCTGGGTGGCGTTGACGCGCACTACCGTCCCGGCCTGCGGTGCGTGCAATACGCGCTCGGCCAGTTGATCCTTGGCCAGCGCGACATGCTGGCGGGCAATCTCGACCCCTGCCTTGGCAACGGCCTGTGCCGACTCCAGCTGCTGAACCTGTTGCCGGGCCTCGGTTGCCTGTTGAGGGTCCACTGCACCCTGACGGGCGGCCTTCTGCAATTGCTGCGCACGCTGGCGCGCTGGCGGCAGACGCTGCTCCGCCGCTTTCTGCCGGGCCTGCGCCTGCGCCAGCTCTGCTTCATAGGCCTTGAGTTCGGTACGGGCGCTCCGGTCGTCCAGTGCTGCCAGTTCGGCGCCGCGCTGGACCGTGTCGCCTTCGGCCACGGTAAGGCGTACAAGTCGGCCGGTCTGCAGGGATTTAAGCTCCAGCAGTCCACCCTGCACCTCTACCTTGCCCCTCGCCATGGCTACATATTTTGCGGCTTCGGTTGCAGCTGGCTTTGCCGGTCGCGGAGGTTTCTTGTCCGAGCAGCCTACGACCGATGCGATCATCAAGGCGGCCAGCAGACTGTGGGTAATACGCATGTTCATCAGGCAAACTCCCTGCGGGCGTGGCTGCCCTGTTCGGAGGGTCGCCAGTCACGTTGAATCTGTCCGTCCTCCATCTCCAGTACCCGGTCGGCATGACGGATCAGGCGCGGATCGTGGCTGACGCACAGCACGGTCGAACCTTGCTCATGGGCGATGCGTTGCAGCATCCGGGCGACGTTTTGTCCGTTTTCGGCATCCAGGGCACTGGTAGGCTCATCGGCAAACAGCAGTTGGGGGCGCTTGGCCAAGGCGCGGGCAAGTGCCACACGCTGCCGCTCGCCGCCAGACAGCGAAGCCGGGCGCAGGTCGAGCCGGTGAGCCAGCCCCACTTCCTTGAGCACCTGCCGGGCGCGCTCCAGGGCGTCCTGGTTGGAAAAGCCCAGATAGCCCAGCGGCAATGCCACCTGCTCGGTAGCGGTCAGCGCCGGAAACAGATTGAAGCCCTGAAAGACAAAGCCGGTGTGCTTGAGGCGGAAGCGCTCAAGGGCACGCTTGGCCAGTCCACCTAGCTTCTGGCCCAGAGCGCGGGTCTCACCTTCGTCCGGCGCCTGCAACCCACTGAGCAGCGACAGCAAGGTGCTCTTGCCACAGCCCGAAGGCCCTGAAATCAGGGTCAGCTCACCCGGATAGATGGAGACGGACAGCCGTTGCAATACGTGCAGGCGAACCATGCCCATGAGGAAGGATTTGCTGACCTCATCGGCTTCCAGGCTGGGAGCGGGACGCTTCACAGGAGTCATGTCATTACCTCAACAGCAGTGCAGGGTCAGCGCGCAGCAGGCCGCGCATGGCAATGAGCCCGGACACGAGCGCAAGGCCCAGGACCAGGGCGGCGCAAATCAACGCGATCGGGGTGTTCATGGCCACGGGGACGTCATGGCGGGCGGCGACGCTTAGCAGGACCGTGCTGGTAAGCCCGGTAACAAGCAAGCCGAGCCCGCCAACCCAGCAGGACTGTTCAAGCACCACCTGACACAGTGATCGGAAGCTGGCGCCCAAGGCGTTAAGCACGGCATATTCGCGGGCAGAGGCGGCTACCATGGCCATCAACGACTGGCTGGTGATCACCCCGCCGACCAGGCAGACAATGCCTGCCATGAACAGTACGGCTACCCCCGCGCCGGTATCGAACATCCAGTAGAGCTGGGAGCGCCAGGCAAACTGCTTGGCTGTCCAGACCTCGAAGGGACCGAAAGATGGGTTGGCGACCAGGCGGGCCTGGGCCGCCTCGACATGGCTGGGCTTGCGCACCTTGGCAACGTAATAGGTCGGTCCGCTGCCAGGATTGTCATCCCCCTGCAGCAGGCGGGCTGTGTCCAGTGAGACCAGCACGTTGACGCCACCCAGGCCGCGCAGACCGGCAATGGCCGCGACGACATGAACGCGATGGCCATTGATCCATGCGGATTGATCCAGGCTGACGCCCAGCTGATTCAGTTCCGAGCGGTCGACGATGACGGCGTTGGGCTCTTCCAGGCGCTGGCGCAGTCCTGAGGAGAGCAGGCTGGAAAACATCATGCCCTGGCGGCCCGGATTGATCCCCGATACAAAGACCGAGACGCCACCGCTTTTCTCATGGGTGCCATGCCAGTCGCCTTCCACCCAGATATAGGGTTCTACATCGGTAACATCCGGGTCCATGCGCAGGCGCATTTCCACGTCAGGACTGATCGTCCGACCAAAGTTGACGCTCTGGGTACCTGGATAGCCCGCCCATAAATCGGCGGATGAGGACGAGACGTACACCGCCGCGCTGCCAAAGATACCCAGCACCAGTGCAGCCTGCACCGTCAGCAGCACACCGGAAAAGCCAATGGCCAGAATGGCTGGTAGAAAGCGGCGCCATTCGTGGAACAGCGTCTTGCGGGCCAGGGCAATCATGTGTGCTTCTCCCCGGCTCCGGCAGGAAGCGGTGCGCCGCCCAGCGCCTTATAGAGCGCCACGAATGCCAGGCTTCGACGAGCCTGGGCCGTGGTAAGTTGAAGCGAGGCCTGCAACTGGTCACGCTGGGCGTCTAGCTGCTCCCATTGGCTGGTCAGACCTAGTTGAGTCAAGGTCAGGCCATGTTGCGCCCGTTCGTCCAGTGCCGCTTCTGCCTGCTGCAGGTGCGTGACCCGCTCCTGCTCCTGGCCAAAGGCCGCCAGGGCTGCTTCGGTCTGGGCAACGCTGTCGAGCAAGACCTGGCGGTAACCCTGCAAGGCGGCCTTCATAGCGTACTTCTGGGCTTTCTCTGCGGCTTTGCGCTGGCCCCAATTGAAGATAGGCAGGTCGATAATCGGACCTACCATGGGAACGCTGTTTGAGCGGACCTTTTCGTGCATTGTCATGTTGTAGGCATACAGATAGGAAGTGCCCAGCGCGACGTGAGGATAGAGATTGGCATGGGCCAGACCCAGCTCACCGGCTGCCTGCAGGACGTCGGCTTCTGCCCTTTGGATATCGGGACGGGTGCGCAGGAGGTCACTGGGCACCTGCTGCACCGAGACCTGCTTGATGCGCGGCAGCGGCTGTACCGTATTCCAAGAGGCATCTGGTGAGGTCTGCCCCAGCAGGGCGGCCAGGGATTGCAGGGCTCGTGCCTGGACCTGGCGGGGTTGCGCCAGGCGTGCCAGGGTCTCGGCCTGTTGGGCCTGGAGTTGCAGGCGCTGATCGGGCGACGCCAGATGGCTGGGAATACGGATATCCAGCAGGGCCAGGGCCTTCTGATCCAGCGCCGCCAGGGCTTCAAGCGTCTGGATCTGTTGCTGGGCGGCGCGCAGTTCGAGGTACTGGCGCACCACTTCCGAAACTACAGTGACCTGGGCGGCCTGCTGCTCGGCTTTGGCCTGCTTTATCCTGGCTTCGGCCTGCTTTTCAGCACCTTCACGCGCGCCAAACAATCCCAGGTCCCAGACCGCGTCCAGGCTGATCTGGAAAAAGGTATCCGTGGCTGAGACTTCCTCGCTGCTGCGGGTTGCCAATGACAGTTGGGGCAGATAATCGGCGTCAGTCTGGCGTGTCAGCGCGCGGGCCTGCTTCAGACGGCTCGAGGCTTGGGCCAGCGTCAGGTTATCGGATACCGCACGTGCCAACAGCTTATCCAGTACGGGGTCGTTGAAGGACTTCCACCAGCCGTGCAGATCAACGGTCGGCGCTGCCGATGCAGGCTGGGCAACCTGTTGCTGCCACTGGCCCGGCAGCGTCTGGGGCAGCGCCGGTGCATCGATCTGCGAGCAACCCGCCAGCACCGTAAGTGCCAGGCTGCAGGTAGAGCAAAAACTGACCGGAAAGCGAACCATACGACAGCGAACCCTGGACAGCGAGTATCCAATCGAAAGAGGTTTGTGTAGCCCGAGGCTACGGCGTGAGGGAATTGTGCAAAGTCAAACTTGCGTGGCTTTGCAGGTTTTGTGGAGGAACGATGGAGACGCGAACGTCCGGTGCGGATGAATGAACGCGCAGGCATGAAGTCCAAGTCGATACGCTTGGTTTGCGCTAGTTTGGTAGTCCGCGGGCTACCCTCGTAGAGGTGTGAGCAGGTCCGTATACTGCTTCGGATTGAACTCAGAGGCGCTATGTATGAGTAACGACCCCCGGCCATCAGGTCCTCTCGTCCTGTTCGTGGAGGATGAGCCGAGCATCTCGGATATTCTGGTGGCTTATCTGCAACGTGACGGCTTGCGTACCGTGCATACGGCGGACGGGCTCGAAGCCCTCCAGCTGTTCCGTCGCCTGCGTCCGGATATCGTGCTGCTCGATATCCGCCTGCCCGGCATGGATGGTGTGGATATCCTCAAGACCATTCGCAACGAAAGCGAGACGCCGGTCATCATGGTCAGCGCCCTGGCCGACGATCTCGACAAAATGCTCAGCCTCCGCCTGGGGGCCGACGACTATGTGGTCAAGCCGTATAACCCGGCCGAGGTTGTGGCCCGTGTCCGGGCGGTATTGCGCCGCACCAGCGCTGTCCAGACGCAGACACATACGTCTGCCCCGCTGCGCGTAGGTCGTCTGGAAATCGACCAGCAGGCCTACATGGCCCGGGCATACAGCGAAGGCGGCGAAGCTCAGGTCCTGCCACTGACCCTGACCGAATTTCGTCTGTTGAGCACGCTGGCCAACCAGCCTCGCCGCTGCTTTTCGCGCAGCGAGCTGATCGAGTCCTGCCTGCCGGAAAGCGACGCGCTGGACCGGGTTATCGACTCGCACCTGAGCAAGCTGCGGCGCAAGCTTCAGGATGCCGGTTGTGATGATCTGATCGAAACTGTACGCGGCATTGGGTATCGACTATGGCCCGAGTCCTAGACCGCATATGGGTCCGCTTCGGGCTGAATATTGTTGCCACGGTCTTTGTGACCATCGGCCTGCTCTGGGCCACCATCTTCATCTACACACAGTACGAGTACGACCGCTTCTACAACAACCTACCCGTCAACGTCCGGCAGGAGATGGATCAGCTCGAGGCGCAGGATCAGGACAACAGTCCTCGGATGATTGAGATCTACAGCCAGTACTGGCGGGGCGATCCCTGGGACGGCGAGCAGCTGGCGCTTGTCCTGGGGCTGGTGTTCTGTCTGCCGTTCGGTCTGATCGCCGGGCTCTGGACGTCGCGACTCGTGACCTTGCCGGTGGGGTCCATTGCCGAGGCGGCCAACCGGATCGCCCTGGGCGATTTCAGCGTGCGGGCGCACAGCAAGAGCCAGCGTGGCGAGCTGGCGGATCTAGTACGCGATTTCAACCACATGACCGATTCCCTGGAATCTTTAGAGCATGAGCGCAAGGCCACTGCGGCTGCTATCTCCCATGAGCTGCGCACACCTATCGCTATCCTGCAGGCTCGGTTACATGCCTTGTGCGATGGCGTTATTCCGGCTGAGCCGCTGGAATTTCAAAAGCTACTCGAACAGGCTGAACACCTGGGGCGGCTGGTGGATGATCTGCATACCCTGTCGGTAGCCGATGCCGGGCGTTTGTCGCTCCATATGGTCACGGTGGATCTGGCTGAAGTGGCGCGGGACACCCTGGGCAAATATGCCAGCCGTCTGGACAGTTATGGGATTGAGGCCGAGCTGGCGGTGGAGGCCCCGGACCTCACGGTCAAGGCCGACGAGGATCGGCTGCGACAGATCCTTAACAACCTGATCGAAAATGCGCTGCGCTATGCACGGGAAGGCGGCTGGCTGGAGCTTCGCCTGAGTACCCATGCCGAACAGGCCGTAATCGTGCTGAGCGATGCCGGCCCCGGCCTGCCTGATGTCATCAAGGCCAATCTGTTCAAACGCTTTCAACGCGCGGATGCCTCGCGCAATCGGGCCAGTGGCGGAACCGGCCTGGGCCTTGCCATCGTCAAGACGCTCACGGTGCTGCAGGGTGGTCGCATTGAGGCCGGTGAGTCGGCGCGTGGCGGCGCACAGTTTCGTATCTATCTGCCGTTGAGCCGTGTCTGATCACGTATCAACATAGCCGATACCCAAGGCGATTGGCATAATCGCGCCGGCTTGCAGGCCTGAAACCGCAAGCCGGACCTTTCGACTGGCCGCGCCGCTGGTGCTCGACCGGCTGAAAATGGATTTTCACCCCTTATACGAGTTCTCTCATGAAAAAAGCAGCTGGAATTGCTGTCGGTGTTGCCCTGGTCGTTGGAGCGGTCGCTGTAGGCGGTGCCTGGTATACAAGTACCCAACTGGAAGGTGCGCTCAACCAGGCCATTGACCAGACCAATGCACAATGGGCCAAGACGCTACCTGATCAATCGGCGCATATGGAGCTGGTCAGTCTGGACAAGGGGCTCTTCAAGAGCACCGCCCATTACCGCATCGTCCTGCCGGGTAGCGGCTTGGGATTGGACACGCCGATTGAAGTGCTCATGGTCGACCACCTGGAGCACGGCCCTTTCCCTGCGTCCCGTCTGGCCTCCTTCAAGCTGGCGCCGGTCATGGCCAGCAGCCATTTTGCGCTGGAATCCAGCCCCAGCCTGCAGGCTTGGTTCACGGCTGCCAACAATGCGGTACCCGCGTACGGCACAGCGGTAATTGGTTACGACCAGCAGGTGAATGGCACGCTGACACTGCAGCCCTTCGAGCTTAATGAGGATGAGCGACACGTAGCCTTCGCTGGGGCAACGCTTGGGTTCAAGACTGACCTTGAGCTGAAACGCTATCAGCTCGACCTGTCGGCGGATAGCCTGGTATTGACCTCGCCGACCAAAAACGGAGCGATGGTCAGCACAACGTTGAAAGGCATGCGTGTTACCGCCGATCGCAGCCTGGGACAGAGCGGGCTGTATACGGGCCGCTCGGACCTGGGCCTCCAGTCGATGCAGATCCAGGGGGACACCCTTCCACCGGTGGTCATGCGCGATATTACCGCCCAGGACAATCTGCAGGAGCACGGCCTGAGGCTCGCCGATACCATCCACTACACACTGGGTGGTATGACGGTTGACGGTAAGGAGGTAGGAAGTGGCCGTATGTCCCTGAGTTTCAGGGATATCGATGCGGCAGCCTTGCAAGGCATGGCGACCACCTATTCGCAGTATGCCGAGCGTGTCCAAATCGATCCGGAAACCCAGCAGATGCCCGCAATGCTGCCGGAAGAGCGGGCCCGTATGCAGTCCTTTGGCAGTACGTTGCTGGCGGCCAATCCCGTGGTCACGCTGGACGAGTTGTCCTTCAAGACCGCCCACGGCGAGAGCCGCTTCAACATGGCGGTCAATCTGACGCGTCCGGCGGAATATGATCATCTGTCGCCCGCCGAGGTGTACCAGCAGATGATCAGCCGGCTGGATATGCAGCTTCGCCTTTCCAAGCCGATGATCGCTGACCTGCTTGCGCTCAAGAATGACCCGTCCCAGGATGTTGCCGACGCTGCCCAGGATGCCAAGGCGGCAGGTGAGGCGATAGGCGACATGGCGGCGTCGTCGCAGATGGCTCGGGTGGAAGGCGATGACATTGTCGCTACGCTCAACTATGCCGACCAGATGGTCGACTTCAACGGCCAGAAAATGACCCCGGAGCAGTTCGCCATGCTAATGCAGAACACCGCGCTGGCGGCTATCACCATGTCAGCACTGGCGCCCCAAGCACAGTGATTCTGGTGCACGCGGTGGCTGGCTGATGCCGCCGCGTTTCATCGGTCTCGGCAAATAGCACTCCCCGCCCCCGGACAATGGCGCTATAACTAACCCACCTTAGTCAGGGAGCGGTCGCCATGTTGTGGAGTCAGTTCGCCGAAACGCACGAGGTGTTAAATCAGGTCCCGCCGTTGGAAGGAGTCAACCTCTATCGGTTGGATACGCCACTTCAGGAGTGGATACACCGCTACCGCGGTGGTTGGGCGGATGACCGTCTCGGCGTCTATGGGGCGCTGGCGGGAGGACCTCTGATGGCGGCCGGTTTTCTGACGAACCGGTATCCCCCCGAATTTCACAGCCATGACCGGTACGGTCATCGTATCGACCAGGTCGAGTTTCACCCTGCCTACCACGAGTTGATGCGTACCGCCGTCGAGCACGGTATCCCTTCCCTGCCATGGACCGATCCGCAGCCTGGCGCTCATGTGGCACGGGCAGGCCTCATGTACCTGCATAATCAGGCCGAAGCCGGTACGAGCTGCCCGCCGACGATGACCTTTGCCAGCGTACCAGCCCTGTTGCACCAGCCGGAGCTGGCTGCGCGCTGGCTTCCCAAGGTCACGGCGCGCGTCTACGATCCGTCCCATGCGCCCATGGAGACCAAGGGCGGTGTGACACTTGGCATGGCCATGACCGAGAAGCAAGGCGGCACTGATGTGCGCGCCAACACCACTCAGGCTCACCCTGTGGGCTCCCCTGGCCCGGGCGAGGCCTATGAACTGGTTGGCCACAAGTGGTTCTGCTCGGCGCCCATGTGTGATGCCTTCCTGACGCTGGCACAGACCGCCCAAGGGCTCTCGTGCTTCCTGCTGCCACGCTTCCGGCCGGACGGCAGCCGCAATCAATTCTACATCCAGCGGCTCAAGGACAAGCTGGGTAACCGCTCCAATGCCTCCAGCGAGGTGGAGTACCGCGGTGCGCTGGCCTGGCTGATCGGCGAGGAAGGCCGTGGTGTGGCGAATATTCTGACCATGGTGGGGATGACCCGCTTCGACTGCATGATTGGCTCCAGCTCGCTCATGCGGCAGGCGCTTACGCAAGCCATGCACCATTGCGCCCATCGGCAGGTCAGTGGCAAACGGCTGATTGAGCAGCCGCTCATGCAAAATGTTCTGGCTGACCTGGCCCTGGAAAGCGAGGCCGCCCTGGCACTTACGCTGCGTCTGGCGCAAGCGCTGGATCAGCCGGACGATACGGGCGAACGGGCCTTCGCGCGGCTGGCCACAGCGGTGGGCAAATACTGGATCTGCAAGCGGGCTCCCGCCTTTATCAACGAGGCGCAGGAGTGCCTGGGCGGGGCGGGCTATATCGAGGACAGCCTCCTGCCACGGTTATATCGCGAGGCGCCGGTGAATTCCATCTGGGAGGGCTCCGGCAATGTGCAGTGTCTGGATGTGCTTCGTACGCTGTCACGTGATCCGGACGTGGCAGCCGTCCTGTTCCAACATCTGGATGAAGGCCGTGGAGATGTGCGGTTGCAAACCCATGTAGCGCGGTTGAAGGCCGCCTTGGCTAAGCAGGATGATCTGCCGTACCGCGCCCGACAGGTCACGGAGAGCATCGCCCTGGCCCTCCAGGCGCGTCTGCTGCTGGATGCGGGCAACCATGAGGTAAGCGATGCCTTTCTGGTCAGCCGGTTGGGCGAGCGCCACGGTTATGTCTATGGCACGCTGCCTCTGGGCGTGGCGCATGAGGCAATCCTGCGCCGCAGCGCACCCTTGATGGTATAGCGCCAGCTTTCCTGCCCAGGGATGAAACCTTGGGCGGCTCCTGCGGTTCATACCTGTATCGTGTACAAGCAGGTGACGACAGGCATGGGTATGCGCGCCTCCTTTCTGGTGCTGTTGCTGGGCTTCTTCCTTGGAAGTGGCTACGCCCAGGCATGCCGTGCGCCCGGATCTCCGTGCCCCTTCATGCAGGCCGAACAGATTGACGTTCGCTACTCGTCGCCCTCTCCTGCCTCTCAGAATACCCTGATGGTCAAGGCATGCTGCTGCGTTCCGGCACAGGCTGCTGCGGTACGACTAACATTTGCCCGTGCCCCCCTTCCTTCGGACCCTTACGCGCCGTCCTTCTACCACTCCGTATACCCCTCCCTGCCTGATCCACCTCCCAAGGCCGTGCCCGTTTGAGCCCATCGATTAACCCTTATTTCAAACGGAGAACGATCATGACGACTTCTGCTTACGACGCCTGCATCAAAGCCTGCTCCAACTGTGCCCTCGTCTGCGAAATGTGCGCATCGGCGTGCCTACGGGAAGAGGACGTGAAAATGATGGCACGCTGTATCCAGCTTGACCGGGACTGCGCCGACCTGTGCGCCCTGGCAGCGGTGCTGATGCAGCGCGAGAGCCCTTTGGCCAAGGAGTTTTGTGCACTGTGCGCCAAGGCCTGCCGTGCTTGCGGTGAAGAGTGTGCCAAGCATGACATGGACCACTGCCAGGCCTGTGCCAAGGCTTGCCTGAGCTGCGCGGAAGAATGCGAGCGCATGGCGGCCTGATCCATCCGTACCCCGGCGCTCCGGCGCCGGGCCCTTTCGCTTTGGAATGTGGCCAACCGTGAGCTGACAAGGTCAGCGGCCATCTGCCTGCAAGGAGCTACGCGTGAACAAACCTCGTTTCAAGCCTTATAAATCAGCCTCTGGTGGCTGGGGTTCAGCTTTCTCAGTCGCGAATATCCTGATCCGTGAGAAGTCGCCTGTCGGCTCCGGTCTTCTTTTACTCAAGCAAAACAAGCCGATCGAAGGCTTTGCCTGCGTCAGCTGCGCCTGGGCCAAACCCCACCCGGCCCGCCCTTTTGAATTCTGCGAAAACGGGGCCAAGGCCACCGCCTGGGAAAACACCAGCAACCGCTGCGGACCTGATTTTTTCGCGCAGCATACCGTGACGGAATTACTCAACTGGCGTGACTACGACCTAGAGCAGCAGGGTCGACTTACTCACCCGCTGCGCTGGAATGCCGAGACGGACAAATACGAGCCGATTCGCTGGGACGTTGCCTTTCGCGAGATTGGCGATGAGCTGAGGGCCATGGCCGACCCAAACGACGTGGTGTTCTACACCTCGGGCCGGGCGGCGCTGGAAACTTCCTACATGTTCCAGCTGTTTGCCCGTATGTATGGGACAAACAACCTGCCCGACAGCTCCAACATGTGTCACGAGAGCACCTCCATCGCCCTGCCGGAAAGCATTGGTGTGCCGGTGGCCACTGTGACGCTTAACGACATGGAAAAAACCGACGGCCTGTTTTTCTTCGGTCAGAACGTCGGTACCAGCAGTCCGCGCATGCTTCACCAGCTTGAAGAGGCGCGTCAGCGCGGCGCGCCTATCGTTACCTTTAACCCGATCCGTGAGCGCGGGCTGGAGAAATTTACTAACCCGCAGTCCCCGACCGAGATGGCGACCGGCAAGGAAATCACCATCAGCACCCATTACAATCAGGTCGCCATTGGGGGTGATATTGCGGCCATGGCCGGGATGTGCAAAAAGCTGTTCGAGATGGACGACCAGGCGCGTGCCGCCGGGAAACCACGCGTGTTGGATGTAGACTTTATCGAACAGCATACCCATGGCCTGGAGGCTTTCGAAGCGAAGATTCGCAGCTATACCTGGGAAGAGCTGGAGCGTCGTTCCGGCCTTACCCGCAGTGCCATGGAGCTGGCGGCAATGGTCTATGCCCGCTGCGAGCGCGTCATTGGCGTATATGGCATGGGGCTTACCCAGCACCGCCAGGGCGTAATGAACATCCAGATGCTTGTCAATTTGCTGCTGCTGCGCGGCAATATGGGCAAGGAAGGCGCCGGTATCCTGCCCGTTCGTGGTCATTCGAACGTGCAAGGGCAGCGTACCGTCGGAATCACCGAGAAGGCCAGCCACGTCCCGGCGGAAAACCTCAAGAAGCAGTTCGGCTTCCAAGCGCCCCAGGATGACGGCGTGAACACCGTCGAGGCGTGCGAAGGCATTGTCAGCGGTAAGGTAAAGGCCTTTATCGGTTTGGGCGGCAACTTTGTACGGGCCGTTCCGGAAACACTGCTGATGGAGCCGGCCTGGCGCAGGCTCAGGCTTACCGTGCAGATTTCCACCAAGCTCAACCGTAACCATCTGGTGCACGGTGAGAAATCCTACATCCTGCCATGCCTGGGCCGTACGGAAATCGATGTGCAGGCCACCGGTGAACAGCGCCATACCACCGAAGACAGCACAGGGTGCATCCGGGCCTGGCGCGGCGTTGCCAAGCCGGCGGCGCCTAATCTGTTATCGGAGCCCGCCATCGTGGCGGCACTGGCCAAGGCGACACTGGAGCCCAATCCCCGGCTCGACTGGGATGCCTGGGTCGCCGACTACAGTCTGATCCGTGACGCCATCGCCGAGAGCTATCCCGATATCTTCCATGACTTCAACGTGCGGATGCTGGAGCCCGGCGGTTTCCATCGTCCACTCGGTGCCTCCGAGCGCAAGTGGGCCACCGAGACCGGCAAGGCCAACTTCATCACTCCCGACAAGCTCACGCCTGATGATGACATCGAGCCTGATCTCAAAAAGCAGGGCGTGCTGCAGCTGATGACGCTGCGCAGTAACGATCAGTTCAACACCACCGTTTATGGCTACAGCGACCGCTTCCGCGGCGTCTATGGGACGCGGGCGGTCATCCTCATGAACCGTCGTGATATGGCCCGCCACGGGCTGGCCGAAGGCGACATGATCCAGGCCATTACTGCGGTGGATGATGGCGTACACCGGGAAGTCGGCCCACTCCGGGTGACGCCGTACGACATCCCTGAGGGCTGTTGCGGTGGCTACTACCCCGAATGCAATCCGCTGATTCCGCTCTGGCATTACGCGGAGCGCAGCAAAGTGCCTGCCGCCAAGTCCATTCCGATTCGGCTGCGCAAGGTCATCGCCGTGGTGAAGGATCGCAACGTCCCGTCCGAGCCGGCTTCACCGGCCGGGGTGGGCGCGGTGTAAGTGAACTGAGCCCTGGCAGTCCGGCCAGGGCTCAGCGATTGATCAGCCACAGCACGATGGATACCACCGCACTGATCAGAATCATGGTGGTGATAGGGAAAAAGAACGAGACGTTCTCCCGTTTGACGACGATATCGCCCGGTAGATGACCCAGCGGTAAGCGTCCGATCCAGGGCCATAGCAGGCCAACGGCAACTATCAGCAGTCCTATGACGATCAGAGTACGAGACATATCATCATTCGATTCGAGAGCCATGCCTAAACAGATTTCACGAGTGTGCCTTGCGTTCCTTTTAATCCTTTCTCTAGGCCACGCCCTAGCGGCCGATCAATCCGCAACGGCTGATGAAACCATTTCTCCAGGCGATGCTCGCCGCGCTGTTAGCGTACTGCAGGATGAACAGCAGCGCGCCGAGGCGGTGCGGGCCCTCAAGGCGATTGCCGACACGGCTCCAGCCAAGGACGCCGATGCAGCGAAGTCCGATGATCAATTGGCGGACGATACTGCTGCCGATACCGCTGCCCCTGCCGAAGCACCTGCTGCCGTGGCGATCGAAGCGAACGGTCTGATTGCCAGAACGCTCCGTCAGGTCAGTCGGTGGGGTGATGGGCTGGAAGATCAGCTTCACCAGATCAAACAGGCCGCCCTGGCGTTCCCGGTGTGGTTACGAACCCATTCCGCCAGTGGCCAGGGCAAGCATATCCTGAGCGAGGCGCTGGTCGATCTAACCATTGTTTTCGGCGTAGGCCTCGCCCTTGAATGGGGGTTGCGCTACCTGTTGGGCAGACCCCGCCGCGCCTTGATCCAGCATGCTGAAGAAGCAGACGAACGCGCCCGACGCGAGCAGGCCGAGCGGGATGAAAGGCAACGACTGGCTCAGGCCCAGGCCAGGGCGCGGGCCGAGCGGGAACAGGCCGAGCAGGCAGCTGCCGTTAATGCTGCCGAGGTGGGCGGCATTCGCCCGGCCAGCGAAGAAGTGGCGCTGGTACAGACGACGCGTGATGGTGTCGAGCAGATCGAGGCCGTACCGGTCGGTGCGACAAATGCCGCCAAGGGTGGCCCTGCCAGTACCGCGTCCGACTCCGCAGCCCAGTCCCAACAGCAGGCGACTGCTGATGCCGCTACGCATGATACAGCTGCTTCACCCCGGCATACCGCCATGCCGGGCGAGCATTGGAGTACCCTGCGCCACCTGCCCTATGCACTGGGCTCGCTAATCTTCGACCTGTTGCCGCTGGCGTTATTCTTTGGTGCAGCGGCGCTGATCATGCGGGCACTGTCGGGTGATGAACAGAGCGTCATGACGGTTGTTCAGGGCTTCGTGGGCGCCTACGTTACAGTGCGCGTCTGCATGGCCGTGGTTCGCCTGCTGATCTCGCCGATAGGCCACGGGATGCGCATCATCCGCGTCAGAACCGATATTGCCCAAACCCTGGAAACCTGGATACGGTTCACCGTTGTGCTGGCGGCGTTCGGTATCGCCCTGGCTGAGGCAGTCGAGGCGCTGGGCGCAGGCCGGGCGGGCCATCTGGCAATCGTCAAACTGTTCTCGCTGCTGGTTCACCTCTGTCTGGTCGTGCTTATCTTCAAGGTCCGCAAGCCGGTCGGTGCGTTGATCGAAGCACCTGCCGAGGCAACCGGGCCGGTGGCCGCCCTGCGTAACTGGCTGGCGCTCGTCTGGGCCTTCTTTGCCGCAGCATTCGTTATCGGGCTGTGGGTGGTGTGGGCGCTGGGTGTCGAGAACGGCTTTCCCAAGCTGATCAACTTTATTGCCCTATCGGGGGCGGTGGTCATTGCAGCGCGGCTGCTGGCGATCCTCGTCCTGGGCGCAGTAGGGCGTGCTTTTCAACCTAAGACCGACGCGCCTTCAGATGAGAGCAATACGCCTGCCTCGTCTGTACGCAGCCGCTTGGCTGATCGTTACTACCCGCTCGCCCGCCGGTTGATCACCGCAGCCATCACCGTGTGCACCGTCATTGTCCTGTTTCAGCTCTGGGGCCTTGACGCGCTGAGCTGGTTTGCCAGTGGCACCATCGGGCGCAGTCTGCTTTCTGCCGTATTGACGATCCTGGTGGCGGCTCTTGTGGCGATTGTTGTCTGGGAGTCGGCCAACGCCTCGGTGCAGCGGCGTCTGACGCAGTGGACAAACGAGGGGGATCTGGTCCGGGCTGCGCGCCTGCGTACGCTCTTGCCCATGCTACGCAGCTTCCTGCTCATCATTATCGTACTGGTGGTCGGCCTGACAGCACTCAGCCAGATCGGTATCAACACCACGCCGCTGCTGGCCGGTGCCAGTATTATCGGTGTGGCTGTCGGTTTCGGCTCGCAGAAACTGGTGCAGGACTTCATTACCGGTATCTTCCTGCTGATGGAAAACGCCATGCAGGTGGGGGACTGGGTCACCGTGGCAGGCGTCTCCGGTACGGTAGAGTACCTGTCGATTCGGACGGTACGTATCCGGGCCGGTGACGGTTCGCTGCATATCGTGCCGTTCAGTTCGGTCTCGACGGTCAACAATATCAACCGTGGAATCGGCAATGCGTCCATTCGTATCAACGTGGGCTACAACACCGACATCGATCAGGTCTTTGACGAGCTGAAAGCCATCGGTGCGGAAATGCGACAGGACCCGGCCTTCAAGGATCTGATCATCAATGATCTGGAGGTCTGGGGGGTGGACGCGGTCGACGGCTCCATGGTGACAGTACTGGGTCAGATGCGGTGTATCGACAAGGGCCGCTGGGGTGTGCAACGCGAAACCAACCGCCGCATCCTCAAGCGCTTCCGCGAGCTGGGTATCACCATTGCCGACCCACGTACCTATCTGGTCATGCCAAGCGAAACTGCTGCCACGGATCGGTCGCCCCTGCCACACGGTAACTATTTGCCCAGCAACCAGCCAAGCCCTGACGCCTGAGGGCTTGGCTGATAGGAGGAGGAGCGCTGTGCTCCGGCAAAGCGCTCTTCCTCTTCCCAACCGTAAATCCGTTGCCGCCGTGGCTCAGGCGTCGTGTTGGTCGTAGCCCTCGGCAAGGTGTTGGTCCTTCAACTTCACGTAGTTGGCTGCGCTGTACTCAAAGAAGCTACGCTCCTTTTCCGTTAGCGGGCGCGCCTGCTTGACCGGGCTGCCTACATACAAGAACCCGCTTTCCAGTGTCTTGCCCGGCGGCACCAGACTACCGGCGCCGATGATCACCTGACTCTCCACTACGGCCCCGTCCATGACGATGCTGCCCATCCCCACCAGGACCTGATTGCCGATGGTGCAGCCGTGCAGGGTGACCTTGTGGCCGACCGTCACATCATCGCCTACGATCAGAGGATAGCCGTCCGGGTTGTATGGGCCGGCATGGGTGATGTGTAGCACGCTGCCGTCCTGAATGCTGGTACGCGCACCAATGCGCACGCGGTGCATGTCACCGCGGATCACGGTCAGCGGCCAGACGGAGCTGTCTGCGCCCAGCTCCACGTCACCGATGACCACGGCGGTTGCGTCTACAAAAGCGCGTTCGCCCAGGACGGGCGTTTTATTCTGGTAAGTGCGAATGGTCACGATAGATACCTTTTCTAATCAGGCGAGCCTTGAGTCTGGTTAAGATGGGCTCCATATAGTCTTCTTTGAGAGCCTTTCGTTGACTGGGCAGACCCGGCCAATGCGTCCTCTGAGGCAGCATAGCCGTATCCCGGTCGGCGTGGGGCTCAAGCTACCCGTATATATCCTTAAGGGGAACACCGTGAGCGCCAGCAATCCTCTGTTACAGCCCTACGATCTGCCACCCTATTCCGCGATCAAGCCTGAATTTGTCGAGCCGGCCATTGATCAGATTCTGGCAGACAACCGCGCCGCCATTGCCGAGCTGCTGAAGACCCAAAAGGAAAACCCGACCTGGCAGGGGCTGGTCGTGGCGTTCGACGAGCTGAACGACCGCTTGGGCCAGGCATGGAGCCCGGTTACTCATCTGAATGCCGTGTGTAACAATCCTGAGCTGCGTACGGCCTATGAGGCCTGCCTGCCTAAGCTTTCTGCTTACTCCACGGAGATCGGGCAGAACAAGGACCTTTTTGAGGCCTACCGGAAACTGTCTGAAAGCGAAGAGGCCAAGGGCTTCGACGCTGCTCAGAAGAAGATTCTCGACAACGCCCTGCGTGATTTCCGCTTATCGGGTATCGATCTGCCGCCTGAACAGCAGAAGCGCTACGGCGAGATCCAGTCGCGCAAGTCCGAGCTGTCCAGCAAATTTTCCAACCAATTGTTGGATGCTACCCAGGCCTGGACCAAGCATGTGACTGACGAATCTGCTTTGGCAGGTCTACCAGATTCCGCCAAGGCCCAGATGGCCGCTGCTGCCCAGGCCAAAGGGCTCGACGGCTGGCTGATCAATCTGGAATTTCCCAGCTACTACGCCGTGATGACCTACGCCGACGACCGTGCCCTGCGTGAGGAAGTCTATGCGGCTTACTGCACCCGTGCCTCCGACCAAGGCCCCAATGCCGGCCAGTTCAACAATGGTCCGGTGATGGAGGAGATCCTCGACCTGCGCCAGGAGCTGGCGCGCCTGCTGGGCTACGCCAACTATGCCGAGCTATCCCTGGCGACCAAGATGGCTGAATCCAGCGAGCAGGTCCTGAATTTCCTGCGTGATCTGGCCCAGCGCAGCAAACCTTTTGCCCAGCGCGATCTGAATCAGCTTAAGGCCTTTGCTGCTGAGCAGGGCGTAACTGATCTCAAGAGCTGGGACACCGGCTACTTCGCCGAGAAGCTGCGCCAGGCCCGCTATTCACTTTCCCAGGAAGAGCTACGCGCCTACTTCCCGGTCGACAAGGTACTGTCCGGTCTCTTCGCTGTGGTGCAAAAGCTTTACGGTATCGAGATCAGCGAGATCAAGGATGGCTTCGACAAATGGCACCCGGACGTCCGTCTATTCGAAATCACCGAAAACGGTAAGCACGTAGGTCGTTTCTTCTTCGACCTCTACGCCCGTGCCAACAAGCGTGGCGGTGCCTGGATGGACGGTGCTCGCGACAAGCGTCGCAACGCCCAGGGCGAGCTGATCAACCCGATTGCTTACCTGGTCTGCAACTTCACCCCGGCCAGCGGTGGCAAGCCTGCCCTGCTGACCCATGATGAAGTGACCACCCTGTTCCACGAGTTCGGTCATGGCCTGCATCATCTGTTGACCCGCATTGAGCATGCAGGTGTTTCCGGCATCAACGGTGTGGCATGGGATGCGGTCGAGCTGCCGAGCCAGTTCATGGAAAACTGGTGCTGGGAGCCAGAAGGTCTGGCATTGATCTCCGGCCATTACGAGACCGGCGAGCCACTGCCCCAGGAACTCCTGGACAAAATGCTGGCTGCGAAAAACTTCCAGTCCGGACTGATGATGGTGCGTCAGCTGGAGTTCTCGCTCTTCGACTTCGAGCTGCATGCCACCCACGGCGATGGCCGTAGCGTACTGGACGTGCTGGAATCCATCCGCGATGAAGTCTCGGTTATGCGTCCGCCGGCCTACAACCGCTTCGCCAATAGCTTTGCCCACATCTTTGCTGGCGGTTATGCCGCGGGGTACTACAGCTACAAGTGGGCGGAAGTCCTGTCAGCCGATGCCTTCTCCAAGTTCGAGGAAGAAGGTGTGTTCAATGCTGAAACCGGCCGCGCCTTCCGTGAGGCCGTCCTGGCTCGTGGTGGTTCGCTGGAACCTATGGTGCTGTTCGTGGACTTCCGCGGCCGTGAGCCCAGCATCGACGCGCTGCTACGCCACTCCGGTCTTACCGAGGAGGCTGCATGAGCGGACCGGTAAAACGCTTCATCGCCGGGGCCGTGTGCCCCGCCTGCCAATCGGTAGACACGATGAAGATGTGGAATGAGGATGGCGTACCGCATCGCGAGTGCGCCTCCTGTGGCTATGGGGATACGCTGGACGAGCGAGGCAATTCGGTTCCCAAGGAATTGCCTACGCGCGTCAATGCGCCCAAGCAGTCAAAGCCTGCCACGGCTCAGGTCAAGGTGGCTCAGTTCTTTCCGAATCCCAAGCTCAAGAAGGACAAGCTTGACTGATGTGGCACGTTGTCTGTGGTGATGTCGCGGCTGAAGGTGTCCGTCAGGTGATTGATACCGAGGCCACTTCATCGCTACGGATAATGCGTGACGATCTGGCCGTAGGGCCGCTGGTGGATGTACATCAGCCGCCCTGTCCGGTTCGGTCGGCATTCTGGGAGGCCGTCTGGCCAGACGATGTTCCCGCTCCCGACTTTTCCCGCCAACTGGCGGACGATGCCACGTGGCTTGAGCATGCAGCACAAGGCAATCGCCCCATTACTGTCTGGCACGGCGATAGTGCCTCTGAGCAGCTTCTGCTCTATCGTATCGCTGCCGCTCTGCATGATTCTTCTGTTGCGCTATACAGTGTTCCATGTGGAACACATCGTAGCGATGTACAGACTCGCCGTGCGGTTGGCCAATGCTCACCTGAGTTGTTGAAGCAACTGTATAGCCCTGTCCTCATCCTGCCCGAGCAGCAACAGGATCTGGCTAAAGCCTGGCATGAGGCAGTCGAAGCCAAGGCCGGTATCAGGCGATGGTTAGACGGTGGTTTTTGGTACAGCGACTACGAAACGGTCGACACTATCCTCCTCCAGCATTGCACGCCAGAATGGCAACCGCTCGCACGAGTGATAGCCGAAGTCATGGTACGCAGCGAAGGATTTTTCGCGACGGATACCTTTCTAGGCTGGCGTGCCCGCGAGCTTAGCCATAAAGGCCACCTTATTTTGCAAGGGCCTGAAAAGGGACATTACTCCCAACAAATGGTCTGCCTGCCAACGGCCTGAACAATGACAGGTACAGGCCGGTCTTATCATGGCCTTCTGCCTTGCTCCTCTGAATTTAACTGCAACGTAAGCGTCGAAGGGATACGCATTCGACCTGGAGGGAATCTGTGTACGCCCGTTTATTACTGCTGTCCTTCGTCCTGTTGACGGGTTGCGCTCAGGTCCAGACACCAACTCCCTCATCCATGCTCGCGCCAGCCGGCACGCACCTCAACAGTGTGCTTCAACGGCAGGCCGTCAAGCATCCCGGACAATCAGGGTTTCGCCTTCTGGAGTCCAGCACCGACGCCTTTACCGCTCGCGCCGAGCTGATCCGCATGGCCCAGCGCAGTTTGGATATTCAGTACTACATTGTTCACGATGGGGTGACCACGCGCATGCTGGTCAATGAGCTGTTGGCCGCTGCTGACCGTGGTGTGCGGATTCGCTTCCTGCTTGACGACACCAGCAGCGATGGTAATGACTATGCCCTGGCGGCACTGGCAGCCCATCCCAACATCGAAGTTCGCGTCTTCAACCCGCTGCATATCGGTCGCAGTACCGGCGTTACGCGTTACATGGGGCGCTTCCTGCACCTGTCGCAGCAGCATCGCCGCATGCATAACAAGCTGCTGCTTGCCGATAACAGCGTAGCCATTGTAGGCGGTCGCAACCTGGGGGATGAGTATTTCGATGCCAAGCCCGAAATGAATTTCACGGACCTCGACCTGCTTGGAGCGGGTCCTGTCGCCCATCAGCTCGGTGTAAGCTTCGACCAATACTGGAACAGCGAGATCAGCCAGCCCATTACAGGCTTTCTGCGCCGCCCGCCCACAGCTCACGCGCTGACTCGAATGCGCACAGGGCTCAAGCGCTATCTGGACAGCGAGCGGGTAAAGGATTCGGCGCTCTACAACCGATTGCGCCGTTACGACACTGCACCGCAAATGGAGGGTTGGCTTCATGAGCTGACCTGGGCCAATGGCAAGGCGCTCTGGGACGCGCCACGTAAAGTGTTGGCAGAGGGCGAGCCGGACCGAAATCTGTTACTGACGACTCAGTTGATGCCCAGCCTTGACGACATGCACAAGGAGCTTTTCCTGGTCTCTGCCTATTTCGTTCCAACCCAGACAGGAGTGGAATACTTGGGTGAGAAAGCCCACGAGGGGGTAGATATTCGCGTGCTGACCAACTCGCTGGAGGCAACGGACGTTCCCGCTGTTCATGGCGGATATGCGCCGTACCGCGACGAACTGCTCAAGCAGGGCATCAAGCTCTATGAAATGCGCAACCGCCCGGAAAAGGGCCTGCATGCCTCGCCTTATAGCTTTGGTCAGTCGGCTTCCAGCCTGCACAGCAAAGCCATGGTGATTGACCGTGAGCATACCTTTGTCGGGTCCTTCAACTTCGACCCGCGTTCTATCCTGTGGAATACCGAGGTTGGCATCATGGTAGACAGCCCTGCCCTTGCCGGCCGGGTCCGTCAGCTGATTCTCGATGGTATGGCCTTGGGTGTCAGCTATCAGGTGAAGCGGGTCGACCGCGACGGAACAACCAAGCTGATCTGGCTGGAAGAACGCGACGGCAAACTGTATGAGCTGGACCATGAGCCTGGCGGATTGTGGCGCCGATTCAACGCCTGGATCGTGCGTGCAGTAGGCCTTGAGCGTATGCTCTGATCAGCCTTTTGCCGCCTTTACGCATTCCAGAAAGAACGACAGCGCCGCTTGCTTGCGCAGCCCCCGGCGGCAAATGGCGACCAGCTCGCGGTGAAACGTGAGCGGCCCTAGGGAAAGCGTGCGCACGCGCGCCTGAGCCAGCTGCAGACCAGCCTGAGGAATCAACGCCACCCCCAGGCCACACTCGACCATTCTGACGATAGCTTCCAGCTCATCAAGCTCTAGCGCTTCGCGAACGGTAATCCGGTGCTCCTGAAGGAACCGGCTCACCTGTCGGCCACCAAAGGAGCCTCGGTCATAACGAACGAAGGGCTGTGTTGCCAATAAGGCCAGCGGATCGTCGCCTGGCAACGTGGCGGGCGTGATGAGCACGAATGGCTCCTGGGCCAACGGAATTTCATCCAGCTCCTTGGGTAAGGCAAATGGCGGTTTGATCAGTAGCGCCAGATCGATCTCGCCAGCGTCCACACGGCCCAGGAGCTGCAGCGAGACACCAGGAATCAGCTTGAGGTCTACCTGGGGAGCATCTTGGCGAAAGTGCATCAGCGCCTCGGGCAGCACGCCGGTTTGAACCGTGGCGATTGCGCCGATCTTTAGTTCACCCTGCCAGTGGGCGACATCTGTGGGGGCCGCCATCTGCTCGTACAGCGAGAGGATCTGCTCCGCCAGCGGAAGCGCTTGCTGGCCGGAAGCATTGAGCAGCGCCGCGCGGCCGGTCCGGTCAAAGAGCCGTACGCCCAGGTCGCGTTCCAGCTGGCGCATTTGTGCACTGACTGCCGACTGCGTCAGGCCAACCTGTTGCCCAGCCGCTGAGAAGGTGCCATGTCGTGCAACTGCAATAAAGGTTTTCAATTCCCGAAGCACTGTCAGCCTCAAAATAGTTGCTGCTCGGCAGCAAGAATATTCGTTTTTCCATCGAAACGCTTGTGGCTGACAATAGGGTCTTGCCCAATCTGATGAGATTTCTCATGGCGCTCTCCCCTTTCCACCTGGCTATTCCTGTGTACGACCTGGCGGCCGCCCGGCATTTTTATGGTGACGTTTTTGGCTGCCCTGAAGGTCGCAGCAGCGAGCAATGGGTCGATTTCGACTTTTTTGGCCATCAGTTGGTGATTCACGAGCACCCGCCTACCGCTGCGCAGGAACATGCCCATACCAATCCGGTGGATGGCCATGATGTGCCTGTGCCGCACTTTGGTGTCGTATTGAGATGGGAGGAATGGGAAGCGTTGGCGGATCGCCTGAAGGCACGTGAAACAGCGTTTGTTATCGAGCCCTACGTGCGCTTCAAGGGACAAGTAGGTGAACAGGCCACCATGTTCCTGCTGGACCCAT
Organism: Pseudomonas sp. HPB0071; assembly: GCF_000478505.2. NCBI lineage: Bacteria > Pseudomonadati > Pseudomonadota > Gammaproteobacteria > Pseudomonadales > Pseudomonadaceae > Pseudomonas > Pseudomonas sp. HPB0071. Next base: position 2,033,075 of record NZ_KI517367.1, read on the forward strand.
GCGGTAACGCGCTGGAGTTCAAGGCGTTCAAGGACATCGGTCAACTATTCGCCAAGTGAGGCTATTAGCCGTCGCTATAGGGTTCGCCATAAAAGCGCAGCAGGCAGAAGCCATGGCCAAAAGGATCACGAAGCACGGCCATGTCTCGAAATGCCGAACGCCGGACGTCACCCTCCAATGTAGCCCCGGCGGCTAACACCCTTGCCAGGGCAGCATCAAGATTATCGACTACAACGTCGAGATGTACAGGTGTCCAGTGCTGGCCGTACTGGCGCACCTGTCCTGCGGTTTCGCTACCCGCTGGCTTTTGTAGCAGATAGATCGGAACATCTGCCCCGGCTAGCTCAACGACTTGTCCATCATAGAGCTTACGCTGCACCGTCAGATCCAGCGCCTGCGTATAAAACTGGATGCCGCGCTCCAGGTCGTCGACATCCAGATTGATCAGCAAGCGTATAGTCATTAGCGCTTGGCTTCCATCAGACGTGGCAATTGCTGGGCCAACAGATCCAGCTGCATGGGCTGGCGTACATAACCGACAGCACGGCCGTTCGGGTCGATCAGAACCAGATTGGCGCCATGGTCCACGGTGTAGCTCTGCTGGGTGGTATCGGCCGGAATGAAGGGAATCCCGACGGTATTGGCCAGCGTCTGGGTGTCGGCCATGTCACCTGCCAGGGCTTTGAAGCCTGGGTTGAAAAACTCTACGTATTGTTTCAGCCGCTCCGGTGTATCCCGGGCAGGATCGACGGTTACAAACGTTACGCCCAGCGCATTGCGATCCTTTTCAGGCAGTTTGGTGAACAGCTGCTTGAGTTGCGCCAGGGTCGCCGGACAGACGTCCGGGCAGAAGGTATAGCCGAAGAACATCAATCGCCACTGCCCTTTCAGCGAGTCGAGCGTAATCGCTTCCTTGTCCTGATTCGTAAAGTTGAGTGCAGGAAGTGCCTTGCCTTGAGGCAGCATGACGATGCCCGCGTCCATCAGCTCGGCAGGTGTTGGCGCCGCATCGGTTCGATAGGCACGGTAGCCGAGGGCTGCCACCGCAATCACGGCAAGAAAGATGGCAAGAATAAGAACGAGACGGCGAGCATTGGTCATGACGGACAACCTTGAGCAACGGAATGTGCATCAGGGTACTGGATGTAGGCCCGCCTCGCACCGTCAGCAGGCCGGATTGACCCGCGAAGCGTTTCAAGACGCTTCGCGAGCCTGTAACAGCATCAGGTGGTAGGTTCGGTGGTATTGATGTAGTCCGGCACCTTGGCGAGCGGCAGTGTACGCACCTGCGCCTGAGTAGGACCCTGGCGGGGCGGCAATGGCTCCAGCGTCTGGGTCTGTCCGGTTTCCAGCGCCCGCTCGATGGCAGCCAACACCCGAATGTCCCGCCAGCCTTCATCGCCGTCCATTTCAGGTGCCCGATCATTCAGGATGCAGTCGGAAAAATACTCGGTCTCGCCACCAAACTGGTCGACAACAGGATGTTTATGTTCCTGCGTTTCACCCTCGATGGTCGCACGATAGGTGATAGCTACACCTTCACCAAAACCGAAACAGGGCGACGCCTCGATTTCGCCTTTCGAGCCGACTACCTGGAAGCGCTCGGTATTGGGTGCACTGTAGCTGACGGTAAACTGCGCCAGGCGCTCCTGAGGGAAGCGCAGGGTGACGGACACTGCGTCATAGGTCGTGATGTCACGCCCGGGTGTATTGACCCCCACGGCATGCACTTCGATCGGCTCGTCACCAAACAGGTTGCGAACGGCATTGAGTGGATATGGCCCCATGTCCGGAACTGGCCCTGCCCAGTAACCATTCAGGGCGCGATGATTCTGAGGGTCTAAAGGCTGGGCGAACGTGGAGGTGAAGATACGCGGGTCGCCAATGTCGCCGTTGCGAATGCGCTCGACCATCTCGACCGTCCCCGGCTCGCAGTGCAGCCTGTAAGCGATCATGAGCTTGGCACCCGACTTCTTGGACGCCTCGATAATGGCCTTGCAGTCTTCCTCGCTGGTGGCCATGGGCTTTTCCAGCAGCACGTGGATACCTGCCTCAAGTGCCGGTACGGCAAATTCGCGGTGGCGGAAGTTGGGTGTAGCCAGGTAAATGGCGTCGATCTCACCGGAGGACAGCAGTGCCGGAAAGTCCTCGTAGCGATAGCTCTTGAGGTTGTACCGTTTGGCCAGTTCGTCGGCCTTGACCGGATCGCCTGTCACCAACGCTGTCATGACCGAATTGCTGGTCTGGCCGACACCCGGCATGAACGCACCCTGGGAAATCCAGCCACCCGCGACAACCGCATAACGGATCTTGCCCTCTGCACTTGGCATGTTGCTTGTCCTCCATTCGATGGGCAGGCGAAAAGCCTGACCCTTATTTCTGTCGGCAAGCAAGCGAGGGGTGAAGTTCCTCAGGCTGGACGACTGTTCATGAAGAAAGCCGTCTAGCCTGCAGTTTTTACTGAGGCAGTTGAGACGCCAGTTCGCGCAGGGCCGCTTCGGCACCCATGATGCGGCTCAGGCATTCCTGCGCCTTTTCAGGAGTCAGCCCCAGGCGCTCATACAGCTCAGGCGGAATGGGACGTGCCGGGCCGCTGCCAATGCCTTCAGCGCGCAGCAGTTGCACGGCCATGAAGGTCAGGTTGGCATAGATGGCGTTGGGCCCGTCATAGGCCGGATAGGCCTGGAAGCGAAGCGCGGCTACCAGTTCTTCCGGCATTTCCCAGTTACGCATCAGCCAGGCGCCGATCTGCTCACGGGTGATGCCGATCAGGTGGCGCTCAATCAGGCTGCTGTCCAGATGCGGGTTGGCTTCCACGTGACGGCAGATCAGTGAGAAATGCGGCGGGAATACATGAGCCAGCACCAGATAGCCAAAGTTATGTAACAGTCCGCACAGGTAGGCAATGCCCATCTCAGGACGAACCTTGCGTGGCATGGCGCGTGCCAGCCCTTCGATGACGGCGGCGGTAAAGATGGACTGCTTCCAGTACGGCGTTGCGCTTTGCGGCTTGTCCTTGGGCAACGTGATCGTCTTGCCGAGTGTCAGGCCCAACGCCAGGTTGATGACTAGGTCGAAACCCAGAACCCGGACGATTGCATCTTCCACGGAGCGAATCTTGCCGGGTGCCGCGTAATACGGAGAAGACGCCCAGCTGATAACCTGAGCGGCTAGCGCCGGGTCGGTTTCCACCACGCCGGCCAGATCATCGACCGTCGCTTCGGGATTGACGCGCAGCTTGATGATTTTCTCGGCTGTCTTGGACAGCGGCGGAATTTCCAGCGTCTCATCGAGGCGCTGCTTGATACGGCGCGCCGTGAAATGCGTGACGGCGCGGGTGATTTCCGCATCGTCCGCTTCCGGGCGCGTCTGATTGGGTTGAATGTCCAGCAACGGCTCGCCGAAACGGCCCGGGTTGGCCTCGGCCAGCAAGCGACGGAAATCATCCACAGAGACTTCCAGCAAGACATCTTCCTCGCCAGACTCCAACAGCAGGTTGGGCTCCTTGAGCAGGCGTTCGTCATACAGGCAGGGCGAACTACTCAACGTAGGCAGGCCCGGCAGCACCTTGAGTTCGTGCTTGTGCAGCGCCTGGGACAGCCGTTCAGGCTTCATGACGGTCAGCGTGCGGCCGGTTAATTCCGACAGACGGTTAAGGTCGAGCAGCTGGTTCTGCGGAAACAGAACCATCAGAACCCCAGTCGAGTCATCCAGCAGGACGGCCTGTACGCGTTGGGCATTGGAAGAGAGGCCCATCGTGGAATTCACTTCACGATAGGACACCCCCAGCTTATCCAGCATCTCCTTGATGGGCGCTGGTGCATGAGGGGTTGGCTCGGAGGTGTGGGCTACGTCAGTCATGGTATTTCCGCTAGGCCAGATGTAGCCAGTATAACTACCTCGCGCCGCACTGGAATGCCTCTGACCAAAGGTCACAAACTTTTATTTAGACCTGGCCGTATTGCTGACCATGGCGTAGCCAACGTTCCAACAGTGGACTGACATGGGCGGGCCATTTTGCCAGCAGTTCCTGAGCGGCATCCCGTACCGCCGGGAGCAGATCGGCATCGCGCATCAGATCGGCGACCTTGAATTGCAGGAGACCGGTTTGCCGGGTACCCAGCATTTCACCCGGGCCACGCAATTCCAGATCCCGTTCGGCAATCACGAAGCCGTCGTTCGTCTCCCGCATGATCGCCAGCCGCTCACGGCCAATATGCGACAGCGGAGGATGGAACAGCAGCACACAGTGGCTGACCGCACTGCCCCGCCCTACCCGGCCGCGCAACTGGTGCAACTGGGCAAGGCCCAGCCGCTCGGGGTTCTCGATGATCATGAGGCTCGCGTTGGGTACGTCCACGCCAACCTCGATCACTGTGGTGGCTACCAGCAGCTGCAACTCGCCCGCCTTGAACTGCGCCATGATCTCGGCCTTCTCAGCGGGCTTCATCCGGCCGTGGATCAAGCCGACCCGCAGCTCGCCCAGGGCCAGCGACAATTCCTCGAAGGTGGTTTCCGCGGCCTGACAGGTCAGCTCCTCAGACTCTTCAATCAGCGTACACACCCAATAGGCCTGTCGGCCTTCCAGGCAGGCGGCGCGCACACGCTCCACGACTTCTTCGCGACGGGTATCGGTAATGGTGACGGTATTGACCGGCGTACGGCCTGGGGGCAATTCGTCCAGCACCGAGGTATCCAGATCCGCATAGGCGCTCATGGCTAGTGTGCGCGGAATGGGCGTTGCGGTCATGATGAGCTGATGGGGGCTCAGGCGCCCTTCTACACCCTTCTGCCTCAAGGCCAGCCGCTGTTGAACACCGAAGCGGTGCTGCTCATCAATGATGACAAGGGCCAGCCGTGCAAAGTGGACTTCACTTTGAAAAAGAGCATGCGTGCCGACAACCATGGGCGTTCCGGCCGCAATGCGCTCCAGTGACGCGGTGCGCGCCTTGCCCTTGAGCTTGCCAGCCAGCCAGGCAACCTCCAGCCCCAGAGGCTCGAACCAACGTTGAAAATTCAGGTAGTGCTGCTCGGCCAGGATTTCCGTCGGCGCCATCAGGGCGACCTGATAACCAGCCTCAATAGCCTGCAGTGCAGCCATGGCCGCGACCACGGTCTTGCCTGCCCCTACGTCACCCTGTACCAGACGCAGCATGGGTTCATGCTGGGCCAGATCATGGGCAATTTCTGCACCGACCCGCTGCTGGGCGCCGGTAGGCTTGAAGCCCAGGTTGGCCAGGTATTGTTTGGGTAGTTTTTTAGCAGGTGGCAATGGCGGTGCCTGCTGCGCGCGCATGGTTTCACGCAGGCGTTGCAGGGAGAGCTGATGGGTCAACAGCTCCTCGAAAACCAGCCGGCGCTGTGCCCAATGATGACCTATTGCCAGCTCCTCAACATCGGCGTCCGGCGGCGGGCGGTGGAGATAGCGCAGGGCCTCGGCCAGAGGGCCAAGCTTGTACTGTTTTGCCATTTCCGGCGGCAGCCAGTCTAGCAGGCTATGCGGCCCCAGTCGCTCCAGTGCCTGTTCGGTCAACTGTCGCAGACGCAGCTGGGTCAGCCCTTCGGTGGTCGGATAGATCGGCGTCAGTGTCTGTTCGACAGGCGCTGGCGCGTCATCCTTCAGGGCCCGGTATTCCGGATGATAGATTTCAAGCCCCGATGCGCCGGGCCTTACTTCACCGTAACAGCGCAGGTGCGTGCCACGCTTCATGCCATCCTTTTGGGCCTGGCTGAAATGAAAGAAGCGCAGGCTCAATGTGCCACTGCCGTCCTGCAGGCGAACCAGCAGGCTGCGGCGGCGACCCATGATGACATCAGCGGTGGCTACGACGCCTTCTACAACAGCGTCCTGCCCAGGGCGCAAGGCCCCGATCGGGACGACCCGGGTACGGTCCTGGTAGCGCAAAGGCAGATGGAACAGGACGTCCTGCAGGTTCTCGAGCCCTACCCTGGCCAACTTCTCTGCCATGGCCGCGCCGATGCCTTTCAGCGCGGTGACCGGGATCGCGGACAGTTCGGTCATGCCGGTTGTACGACTCCTGCCGCTTCAGGTCGGGCCACGGAGCACAGGCGTACCGAGTCGGCCAGCACCTCGATGGCGCGCGGACGCGGGAAGCTGGCTCGCCAGGCAATGGCGACCGTACGATAAGGCACCGGCGCGGTGAACGGGCGAACCTCGATCACGCCCGGTGCATAATGGTGACTTTCCACTGCCGAGAACGGCAGGACAGACACGCCTAGCCCGGAGGCCACCATGTGGCGGATGGTTTCCAGCGACGAGGACTCGACCTGGGTATGCTTGGCTTCATCCCCATGCTTGCGCACCGTCGGACAGGCTTCAAGCACCTGATCGCGGAAGCAGTGCCCTTCACCCAGCAGCAACAGGCTCTTGTCGCTGAGCTGGGCATTATCGATCGACTTGAGCTCCGTCCATGGGTGACGTGCGGGCATCATGACGTAGAAGGGCTCGTCATAGAGCGCCTTGGTCAGAACGTCCGGCTCGCTGAACGGCAACGCGATGATGATGGCGTCGAGTTCACCGGTGCGCAGCTTGTCCCGCAGAACGTGCGTGAAATTCTCTTCGATATACAGCGGCATTTCCGGCGCCACACGGTTCAACTGGGGAACCAGGTGGGGAAATAGATAAGGGCCAATCGTATAGATGGCGCCAATTTTCAGCGGAGCGCTGAGCTGGTTCTTGCCCGCCTGGGCCAGCTCGCGAATACCCTGGGCCTGTTCCAGTACTTTCTGGGCCTGGGCCACGATGCTTTCACCCGTGGGTGTCAGGCGAACCGCACTCTTGCTGCGTTCAAAGATCAGGATGCCCAATTCGTCCTCAAGCTTTTTCACCCCGACCGACAGAGTCGGCTGGCTGACATGGCAACGTTCGGCGGCACGGCCGAAATGCTGCTCCTGGGCAAGAGTCACGATATAGCGCAGTTCAGTGAGGGTCATGATTGAATCAATCCTTAGAGCCTTTCCATACACAGCGGCGCACGAGGCTCGGCGAGGTGTCAGGCAAGGCGCCATTCCGAAATGACGGCGACGCTTGAAGGTCGTCCGTTCCGAGTCGTTCGCCAGACGGGTCAGCTAATGACCAATTAACAAATACTATCACCTGCAAGCATAACGGCTGCTCTTTTTTGAACCAAGCTGTGTTGCAATGCTTGAGGCTTAAAACGTGACTCGGCAAGCTACTCCATTCGATCGCTATTGATGCAGGTATTCCTATGTCCGTCTCTCCTCGTGTTCTGATTGCCGGCTGTGGCGACGTTGGCAGCCGCCTGGGTGTACGCCTGCAGGCAGCTGGCTGGACGGTGCATGGGCTGCGCCGCTCGGTGGAACAGCTGCCCAGCGTTATTCTACCGGTCGCAGGCGATCTGACAGCTGCGGAGGCGCCAGCGCAATGGCCGACCGGGCCGCTGGATTACGTCGTATACGCCGCAGCGGCGACCCAGCACGATGAAGCCGGTTACCGTACTGCCTATGTCGAGGGCCTTCAGCATGTGCTGGCGTGGCTTGAACAGCACCAGCAAACGCCGCGTCGGCTGGTCTTTATTTCCAGCTCTGGCGTATACGGGCAGAAAAACGGCGAGTGGGTGGACGAGACCTCAGCGACCGAGCCCGAAGGTTATTCTGGAAAGATCCTGCTGGAGGCCGAGCAGGTGGCACAGGCAAGCGGCCTGCCTGCTACAGCTGTACGCTTGAGCGGTATTTATGGCCCTGGCCGCGAATGGCTACTCAATCAGGTTCGCCAGGGGTATCGCGTCGCCAGTGAGCCACCGCTGTATGGCAACCGTATTCACGTTGACGATGCTGCCGCGCTGCTCGCTCATCTGTTGAGCGCGGATCAACAGGGCGTTGCGCTGGAGTCTGTTTACCTGGGGGTGGATGATGAGCCCGCTCCGCTCCACGATGTCGTCATGTGGTTGCGTGAGCAACTGGGCGTTACCCATTGGGCGGAGGAATCTGCCGTACGCCGGGCCGGTAGCAAGCGCTGCCGCAATACGCGCGCCCGTGAATTAGGATGGACGCCGCAATACCCCAACTTTCGCGAAGGCTATTCCGCTATCCTGAATGCCTAGGACAAGCAGGCGCAGCCGTGGGGCTGCGCCCTGTCGTGCTTATTCCAGAACCAGGATACCGTCCATTTCAACCTGGGCACCCTTGGGCAGCGCTGCTACGCCAATGGCGGCACGCGCCGGATAGGGCTGCTGGAAGTAACGACCCATGATCTCGTTCACCTTGGCAAAGTGGCTGAGGTCAGTCAGGAAGATGTTCAGCTTGGCGATATCAGCCAGCGAACCGCCCGCGGCTTCCGCAACGGCTTTCAGGTTCTCGAATACCTGTACGGTCTGCGCCTCGAAGCCTTCTACCAGCTCCATGGTCTTGGGATCCAGCGGGATCTGCCCGGACAGGTAAACCGTATTCCCGACCTTGATCGCCTGGGAGTAGGTGCCGATGGCGGCCGGTGCATTCTCGGTATGGATCACGGTCTTGCTCATGGAGTCGCTCCTTTATCCAGATGACAAAAAGCCTGTCGATAGAACCGACAGGCTAGCAGGCATCAGGGACAGGTGGAAAGGCTCGTTAACTGCGAACGCGTGTGATGCTGGCGACGCCGGAAAGCGTACGCAGTTTTCGAATGACCCGAGCCAGGTGTACACGGTCATGCACGCTGACCACCAGCTGAACCACGCTGATGCGGCCGTCGCGCTCGTTCATGCTGATCTTTTCAACGTTGGCATCTACTGCCGTTACGCTGGTCGCCAGCATGGCGATCAGGCCGCGCTGATGCTCCAGTTGAACGCGTAGCTCCACATTGAATTCGCCAACCACATCCTTTGCCCAGGTGAGCGGGATGCATTTCTCGGGATTCTGACGAATCTCGGCGATGTTCTTGCAGGTGTCCAGGTGGACGACCATGCCCTTGCCCGCCGACAGGTGCCCAACGATCGGGTCGCCTGGAATCGGCGTACAGCACTTGGCATAGCTGAGGACCAGCCCTTCGGTACCCCGAATCGCGAGCGGGCCTTCGGTCTGCGCCTTATCTTCCTGGCTTTCGGCATCGGCCGATACCAGGCGACGGGCGACCACGTAGGCCATCTGGTTGCCCAGGCCGATCTCTTCCAGCAGGTCTTCGAGTACCACTACCTTGTATTCCGCCAAGACCGGCAGGATACGCGGCAGGGAAATCCTGGAGAGCTGGGTATTGAAGTTGGCCAGCGCCTTGTTGAGCAGACGCTCGCCCAGGCTGATCGATTCGGATCGGCGCTGCTGCTTGAGTGCATGGCGGATATTCGTCCGCGCTTTGCCGGTCACGACAAAATTCAGCCAGGCCGGATTAGGCCGTGTGCCAGGTGCAGTAATGATCTCTACCGTCTCGCCACTGTTGAGCGGCTGTGACAGCGGTGCCAGACGGCGGTTGATGCGGCAGGCAATGCAGCTGTTGCCCACATCGGTGTGTACCGCATAAGCAAAGTCGACCGGCGTGGAGCCCTTGGGCAGCTCCATGATCCGGCCTTTTGGCGTGAAGACGTAGACCTCGTCCGGGAACAGGTCGATCTTCACGTTCTCGATGAATTCAAGGGAGTTGCCGGCGCGCTGCTGGAGTTCAAGGATGCCCTTTACCCACTGGCGAGCACGGGCGTGGGAGCCCTTTGGCTCCTCTTCACCTGACTTATAGAGCCAGTGCGCTGCAATGCCGTTGTTAGCCATGTCTTCCATTTCGCGGGTGCGAATCTGGATTTCAATCGGTACGCCATGCATGCCGAACAGGGTCGTATGCAGGGATTGGTACCCGTTGGCCTTGGGAATGGCGATGTAATCCTTGAAGCGGCCCGGAATCGGCTTGTACAGGCTGTGCACCGCGCCCAGGACGCGGTAGCAGGTGTCGACCTTGTCGACGATAAGGCGGAAGGCATAGACGTCCATGATTTCATTGAACGACTTACGCTTGCCCCGCATCTTCTGGTAGATGCTGTAGAGGTGCTTTTCGCGACCGATCACCTCGCCCGGAAGCCCTTCACGCTGCAGACAGCTGGTCAGCGACTCCTGGATCTTGCTGACGATCTCGCGGCGATTGCCCCGGGCGGCCTTGACTGCACGCCGGATACGCTCGGCGCGCATGGGATGCATGGCCCGAAAACCCAGATCCTCGAACTCGGCATACATATTGTGCATGCCCAGCCGGTTGGCGATCGGCGCGTAGATTTCCAGGGTTTCCTTGGCGATGCGACGGCTCTTGTCCGGCGGCATGGCATCAAGGGTACGCATGTTGTGCAGCCGGTCGGCCAGCTTGACCAGAATGACGCGAATGTCACGCGCCATGGCCATGGCCATTTTCTGAAAGTTTTCCGCCTGGGCTTCGGCTTTGGTCTCGAATTGCATCTGGGTCAGTTTGCTGACCCCGTCCACCAGCTCGGCCACGGTTTCGCCGAACTGCGCCGTGAGCGCCTCTTTGGCAATGCCGGTATCCTCGATGACGTCGTGCAGCATGGCGGCCATCAGGCTCTGATGGTCCATGTGCATATCGGCCAGGATATTGGCGACCGCAAGCGGGTGGGTCACGTAGGGCTCACCGCTGCGGCGGCGCTGCCCATCGTGAGCTTGCTCGGCGTAGTAATAGGCGCGGCGGACCAGGTTGACCTGATCAGGGCCCAAATAGGACGCGAGCCGTTCGGAGAACGTGTCTATGGCTGGCATAGATGGCTTATCTCCTGCCGGCCCACGTAACGGCTCGTCGGTCCGGCATCTTACAGCGCCTCGCTATCGGCCTCGTTGTTTTCTTCGAAAGCAGCGAACAGCGGCTCTTCTTCAACGATATCTTCCTGACGAACCACTTCGTCATCGACCAGGCCTTCAGCGATTTCACGCAGGGCCACTACGGTCGGCTTGTCATTATCCCACGGTACTTTGGGCTCTTTGCCGCCGGTTGCGAGCTGACGCGAGCGCTTGGTGGCGAGCATGACCAGTTCGAAACGGTTATCGACGTTATCCAGGCAGTCTTCAACGGTGACGCGGGCCATGGTGTTCCTCGGTGGTAATGTGATCCCGAAGCGGGAGGACTGTGTAGTCTAAAAAATCGGCAGTGCTAAGGGAAGTGCCGTTTGGCTCATGACCGCTGGATCAGGAGCTTTTCGAGCAATTCGTTGTGTCGGCGTTGCTGGCGGTCCAGACGCAGTTGCCTGGCTCGGAAGACGGACTTCAGATCTTCCAGTGCCGAGGCGAAGTCATCATTGATGATCAGGTAGTCATATTCGACATAGTGGCTCATCTCGCTGACCGCTTCGTGCATGCGTCGCTCGATCACCTCATGGCTATCCTGCCCGCGGTTGTTCAGTCGCTGGCGCAGGGCTTCCTGGCTGGGCGGCAGGATAAAGATGGACTGAGCATGAGGCATCTTGCGACGCACCTGTTGGGCACCCTGCCAATCGATCTCGAGGATCAGGTCGTGACCTTCGGCGAGGGTCTGCTCCAGCTGGCGCTGGGACGTGCCGTAATAATTGCCGAACACTTCGGCGTGCTCCAGGAAATCGCCATGCTCCAGCAGGCCCTGGAAGGTCGAGACATCCACGAAGTGATAGTTGACCCCATCAACCTCGCCCGGGCGCATGGCGCGTGTGGTGTGGGAGACGGATACACGGACTTCAGGCAGGGCATCGAGCAGGGCCTTGACCAGGCTGGTCTTGCCTGCACCCGAAGGCGCCGAAACGATGTAAAGGGTGCCAGGGAGGGCTGTCATAGTGAATGGCCTATTCGATGTTCTGCACTTGTTCGCGCATTTGTTCTATCAATACTTTGAGGTTGACCGCCGCCTGGGTGGAGCGCGGGTCAAAGGCTTTTGAGCCTAGGGTGTTGGCTTCGCGGTTGAGTTCCTGCATGAGGAAGTCCAGGCGACGGCCGGCGGCGCCTCCAGCCTTGAGCACACGGCTCACCTCGCCTACGTGCGTCGTCAGACGGTCCAGCTCTTCTGCCACGTCGCTTTTCTGGGCCAGCATGACCAGCTCCTGTTCGAGCCGCTGTGGATCGGCCTCAAGGCTTAGCTCGGCAAAGCGGTCGAGAATCTTCTGGCGCTGGGCGGCGAGCATCTCGGGAATCAGCTCACGAAGCGCGGCCACTTCGACCAGAATGGCCTGCAGGCGCTCCTCGATCAGGCGGGCCAGCTCCGCTCCCTCACGGTTGCGGCCGGCCTTGAGTTCATCCAGTGCGGCTGCAAACAGGGCTTTTGCCTCGGCATTCAGGGCCTGTGGGTCGGCGCTCTGGGAAATCAGTACACCCGGCCAGCTCAGGACGGTCATCGGATCGATCAGGGCGGGCTGTTGGATCATCGACGCCAGGCGTTCGGCTGCTGCAATCAGCTGACCGGCGCGCTGTTCATCAATCTGTAGGCTGGGTGCGGCATTCTCTTCGCTGAAACGCAGGGTGCATTCCACCTTGCCACGTGACAGGCCCTGGCGCAGTGCCTCGCGGACACTGCCTTCAAGGTCACGAAACGCTTCAGGCAAACGCAGGTGCGGCTCCAGATAGCGATGATTGACCGAGCGCAACTCCCAGCTCAGCGTACCGTACACACCCGCGCGTTCAACGCGGGCGAAGGCCGTCATGCTATGCACCATGGAATGTCCTCGCTTAAGCAGTGCGGGAATACCCGGCAACGATCACGGAAGCGTTTTCGCTGCAGAGCGGTCCGCAAAAAAGAGGTAAGTCTACCCCAGCCTGACGGTGGGCCCAACGTAGTGATGTCGCATGATCCTCTATGGGGCCTATAATGACGACCAGTTTTCTCCTGCAACAGGTATCCCTACATGAATCGTCCGAGTGGTCGCGCTGCCGACCAGTTACGCGAGATCCGCATCACCCGTCACTACACCAAGCATGCCGAAGGTTCGGTTCTGGTGGAGTTCGGTGACACCAAAGTGATCTGCACGGTCAGCGTCGAGGCCGGAGTGCCACGCTTCCTGAAGGGCAAGGGTCAAGGTTGGCTGACGGCCGAATACGGCATGCTGCCACGTGCGACCGGCGAACGTACCCAGCGTGAAGCCTCCCGTGGCAAGCAGGGTGGCCGTACCCTGGAAATCCAGCGCCTGATCGGCCGCTCGCTGCGTGCGGCGGTAGATCTGACCAAGCTGGGCGAGAACACCCTGTACATCGACTGCGACGTGATCCAGGCCGATGGCGGTACCCGTACGGCCTCTGTGACCGGAGCCTGTGTGGCGCTGGTCGATGCGCTGGCGGCGCTCAAGAAGCGTAGCGGGCTCAAGGGCAACCCGCTCAAGCAGATGGTTGCAGCCGTCTCTGTGGGTATCTACCAGGGCGCACCGGTGCTGGATCTGGACTATCTTGAAGATTCCACTGCCGAGACCGATCTAAACGTGATCATGACCGATGCTGGCGGCTTCATCGAAGTCCAGGGCACGGCGGAAGGTGCACCCTTCCAACCTGAAGAGTTCAACGCCATGCTGGCGCTGGCTCAGAAAGGCATCAAGGATCTGTTCGAGATACAAAAGGCCGCCTTGGCCGAATGACCTGACGAGGGCGTATGAACGAACTACAGCAAGTCCCCAGTGCAGATGCACGCCGTTGGGCCATGCTCTGCCATTATTCGGCGTTTCTGTGGTTCGTGGCGCCCATGATCGGCAATGTCATCGGACCGCTCGTCGTGTGGCAGTTCAAGCGGGAAGCTGATCCATTCATTGATGATCAGGGCAAGGAAGCACTCAACTTCCAGCTCACCATCACGGTGGCCACCCTGCTCTGCTGGCTGCTCGCCTGGGTACTGATCGGTTTTCCTCTGATGGTTCTCGTAGGCGTGTGGGCCTTTGTGCTGACCGTTATCGCGGGCCTCAAGGCCAACAAGGGCCGCCCTTACCGGTATCCCTTCTGCTGGCGACCGGTGGACTGAGCGTCAGACAATAAAAAACCGGCCCTGGGCCGGTTTTTTATTTATTACCAACAACTCTCAGATGCTGAGCGCCCAATCGTAATCGATCATCAGCGGAGCATGCTGTGAGAAGCGCGGCTGCCGAGGCAGGCGTGCCGAACGCACGAAACGGCGCAGACCCGGTGTCAGGATCTGATAGTCGAAGCGCCAGCCAAGGTTCAGGTGCTCGGCCTGCTCACTGTCCGGCCACCAGCTGAACTGGTCGCCATCACGGCTGATCTCGCGCAGGGCATCCACATAGCCCATATTGCCGATCACTTCGTCCATCCAGGCCCGCTCAGGTGCCAGGAAGCCCGGCATCTGCTGGCATTCGCGCCAGTTTTTCACATCGATCTTCTGATGTGCGACGTAGAGCGAACCGCAATAGATGTACTCGCGGCGCTTGCGGCGCTGCTTGTTCAGGTAATTGGTGAAGTCGTCCATGAACTTGAACTTGTGGTTCAGTTCATCATCACCGCCCATGCCGGAAGGCAAAAGCAGTGTGGCAATACTCACCTTGTCAAAATCAGCTTGCAGGTAGCGTCCGTAACGATCTGCAGTCTCAAAACCCAGGCCGCTGATGACCGCTTTGGGCTGGAGCTTGCTATACAGCGCAACACCGCCCTGGCTGGGTACCTCGGCGTCGCAGGCATAGAGGAAGTAGCCATCCAGTTGGTAGGCAGGATCTTCCAGATCGAAGGCGGAGGCGCGGGTGTCCTGCAAGCAGATCACGTCGGCATTCTGGCCTTGAAGCCAATTGAGCAACCCTCGCTCAACGGCAGCCTGAATACCATTCACGTTCATACTAATGATCCGCATAAATGGCCCCCAAAAAATCGTGGATGTATGATACCCGAGCTCAAACGCTTTAGCTAAATTCATGCCGCCCGGGATTTTCGTAATGCAGGCGTATCAACGCAATTTCATTCGTTTTGCTATCGAGCGCGGAGTTCTGCGCTTCGGTGAATTCACATTGAAGTCCGGACGTGTTAGTCCGTATTTCTTCAATGCCGGTTTGTTCAACAGCGGAAACGCCTTGGCTCAGCTAGGACGTTTCTACGCCGCTGCGGTCACAGACTCAGGCCTTAATTTCGACGTATTGTTCGGTCCGGCCTATAAAGGGATTCCGCTGGCTGCCTCTACAGCCGTTGCGCTGGCCGAAGAACATGGTCGTGACCTGCCTTGGTGCTTCAACCGAAAAGAGGCCAAGGATCACGGTGAAGGCGGCATGTTGGTGGGGGCTCCGCTGGCGGGTCGCGTCCTGATTATCGACGATGTCATCACGGCCGGTACTGCAATCCGCGAGGTCATGCAGATCATTCAGGCACAAGGTGCCACGCCTGCTGGCGTATTGATTGCATTGAATCGCCAGGAGCGTGGTAAAGGCGAGCTGTCGGCCATTCAAGAGGTCGAGCGGGACTTTGGAATGCCGGTCGTCAGTATCGTGGCCCTGGATCAGGTACTGGAGTATCTGGCCGGTGACACTGAGCTGAAGCAGCATCTGCCGGCTGTTGAAGCCTACCGCGCGAATTACGGTATCTGAACTGACGCATGAGGCGAGATGGCGGTGGCGAGAAGAAAAAAGGCGGTGCTTGGGAGCGCCCTGATTTTACTGACAAGTAGTGTTCTGGCTGCTGAGTCCACCCCCATCCAGCTGTATCGCTATGTGGATCGCAACGGTGTGACCGTGATCGATCGGCAGGGCGTGCCGGCCGAATATGCAGGCAAGGGATACGATATTCTCAACGAGCAGGGGCGCGTCATGAAGGTCGTGCCCCCTGCCCCGCCTGCTGAAGAAATTCTCCGACGGGCGGCAGCCAAACAGCAGGCCCAGGCGGACGCAAATCTCCTCAGGCTGTACAGCAGTGTGGCGGATGTCGATCGCGCCAAGGTGCGTAAACTGAACGAGCTGGACGGCTTGGCGGCCGTCAAGCGCGGGAATCTTCAGGCGCTCAACCAGCAGCGCGACACGCTCATGAGCCAGGCGGCCAGTTATCAGCGTGGTGGTCAGGCTGTGCCGGACGATCTGCTTCAGCGGATCGAGGCGCTCAAGGGGGAAGAGCATCGCCTGCAGAGCGAGCTGGACCGGTATATCAAGGATCGCCAGACGGCAGAGGCCAACTTCAATGCGGATCGCGCCCGGATCGTACAGCTTCTGGATGAGTAAGCGATTCCACTGAAAACGGGGCCTGAGCCCCGTTTTTAGGCTTACAGCTGCTGATTGGTAATCAATGTGCCCACACCGATATCGGTGAAGATCTCCAGCAGTACAGCATTAGGGACGCGGCCATCAATAATGTGGGCGCTTTGTACCCCACCCTGCACCGCTTCCAGAGCACAGCGAATCTTGGGCAGCATGCCCCCGTAAATGGTGCCGTCGGCAATCAGGCCGTTTACCTGCTCAGTGGTCAATCCGGTCAGAACCTGCCCTTCTTTGTCCATCAAACCGGCGATATTTGTGAGAAGCATCAACTTTTCAGCCTTGAGGGCTTCGGCTACCTTCCCTGCCACCAGGTCCGCGTTGATGTTGTAGGACTCCCCGTTTGCGCCCACACCAATGGGTGCAATGACGGGAATGAAATCGCCTGATACCAGCATGTTCAAAAGTTCGGTGTTTACACCGCTGACCTCTCCGACCTGACCGATATCGATGATTTCCGGCTTGGTCATTTCCGGTGTCTGACGGCTGACAGTGAGCTTGGTCGCTCGAATCAGGTTGGCATCTTTGCCGGTCAGGCCAATGGCACGACCGCCATGACGGTTGATCAGGTTGACGATGTCCTTGTTCACCTGACCGCCCAGCACCATTTCCACGACGTCCATGGTCTGACTGTCGGTGACGCGCATGCCGTCGATGAAATTACTTTCGATGCTCAGGCGCTTGAGCAGATCACCGATCTGGGGGCCGCCACCATGAACCACGACCGGGTTGATCCCCACGGCCTTCATCAACACGATGTCTCGGGCGAAGCCGGCCTTGAGCTCATCGCTTTCCATGGCGTTGCCGCCGTACTTGATTACCAGCGTCTTGCCGACGAAACGGCGAATATAGGGCAGCGCTTCGGAAAGCACTTGGGCGACATGCGAGGCATCATCGCGGCTCAGGGTCATGGCGTACTCCTCAGGTCGATAAAAATAAAGGGCGCCTGGGCGCCCTTTATTCTGCGGTTCGAATGTTAGAACGGCAGGTTCAGGTCAGGCTGAACGGCAAGCAGCTGCTTGCGGAAGACATCCTTGATACGGTCCAGCTCTTCTTGGGTTTCAGCCTCGAAGCGCAGCACCAGTACCGGCGTGGTGTTGGACGCACGGACCAGACCCCAGCCTTCTTGATAGTCGACACGCACGCCGTCCAGTGTGGTGATCTGTGCGTCACCCCACTTGGCATCGCGCTGCAGGGCATCGATGATGCCGAACTTGCCTTCTTCGGTCACCTGGATATTGATCTCGGGTGTAGAGATATCCACCGGGAAGGTATCAAATACTTGCTGGGCGGTGCCCTTCTCCTGGCTCAGGATCTCGAGCAGACGCACGGCGCTGTAGATGCCATCGTCAAAGCCATACCAGCGCTCTTTGAAGAACACATGACCGCTCATCTCGCCCGCCAGCAGCGCGCCGGTTTCCTTCATCTTCTTCTTGATGAGGGAGTGACCGGTCTTCCACATGATCGGACGACCGCCGTAGCCGGCGATGAGGTTGTTCAGGCGGCGGGTGCACTTGACGTCAAAGATGATATCGGCGCCCGGGTTGCGGGATACCACATCCTTGGCGAACAGCATCAGCAGCTGGTCTGGATAGATAATGTTGCCTTCGTTGGTCACGACGCCTACGCGGTCGCCGTCGCCATCAAAGGCCAGACCCAGGTCGGCGCCGGTTTCCTTGACCTTGGCGATCAGGTCTTCCAGGTTCTCGGGCTTGCCCGGATCCGGATGGTGATTCGGGAAGTTGCCGTCAACGTCGCAGAACAGCGGAATAACCGTGCAGCCCAGGGCTTCGATCAGCTGGGGTGCAACCACACCGGCCACACCGTTGCCGCAGTCGACCACGACTTTCAGCTTCTTGGCCAGGACGATGTCGTTCTTGATCTGGTCGAAATAGCGATCCAGTACGTTGATCTTTTCAACGGTACCCTGACCGGTTGCAACGTCGCCGGTCTCGATGCGCTCGCGTAGGCGCTGAATGCTTTCGTTGGCCAGGGTCTCGCCGGCGATCACGATTTTGAAACCGTTGTAATCCGGCGGATTGTGGCTACCTGTGAGCATCACACCGGACTTGCCAGCCAGAACGTTGGCTGCGTAGTACAGAACGGGTGTGGGCACCATGCCGATGTCGCTGACGGTTGCGCCGGTATCAGCGATCCCCTTGATCAGCTGCTCGACCAGTTCCGGGCCGGACAAGCGGCCATCACGGCCTACGGCCACGTTGGGCTCGTTACGGGCCAGACTTTCGGAGCCGATGGCGCGACCGATCCAGTACGCGGTTTCCGGCGTCAGGGAGTCGCCCACTACGCCACGGATGTCGTAGGCGCGGAAAATGCTGGTATTGAGTTTCGGGGCTTGAACGGTGTTGCTCATTAGGGGTTTCTCCAATCCCAGGAGATCCTGGTCTTCGTCGAGGATATCGATATCAAGTATGTCGTCACTGCTTGGAAACATCGGGTCTGTATACGACGCGCTGCCTTGCTTGGCCAATGCCGTTACGGTCGCCTCTACAGGCGCCGTGACCGAAGCGGCTGCTTCGGTGGATTTCGGCGGTGGCCCGACCAGTGCCTGTGTCAGGGGTTCGAGTTGTGAGAACCGCAAAACAGGCCGTTGGGCCACAAGACCGCTAACAAGTTCCTGATGAAAACGGGAGAGACTGCACACATCGTCAACGAGACGCCGTTGCAGGTGCCTGCGCAGCAGCAAAAGCCCGGCCCCGGCCCCGGCCAGCGACAGGATGAGCGCCGCTGGCAACGTCCATAACGGCCAGCCAGCACTGAACGAGGTGGCCGGTATTACTTCCAGCGTCCAGAGAGGGTTATTGGTCTTGAAGGTATGCGTATCGGCAGTGACCGGTATGCCGCCCTCTGCCAACCGTTGAGGCGCAGCCTGGTTGAAGCGCTGGGTCAGCTGCCAGTGGCCCGCCTCGATGGGCATGCCTGTCAGGCCGCTTAGCAGGACGCGCAGGTCCTGTACCAGCAGGACGGTGCCAACGACCCGGCTGTCGCTTGCAGTAACGGGGGCTGCGGTATAGACCAGCCATTTCTGGCCGACCCGGTAGGCTTCTGATCCGGCAGGCTGCCCTGAGCTGACACGACGTGCCAGATCCAGAGCGGCGAAGTTCAAGGGCCCCGGCCTTGTCTCGTTGGGCTGGCTGCTGTTCTGACGAACCAGATGGGCATCGATCAGGCCGCCGTGCTGAAGAATCTGCTCAGCTGATGAGCGCAAGTCCTCGTTGGACTGGGTCAGTGCCTGGACCACCATGGGCTCGGCAGCAGTCATGCGGGCGCGATTTTCCAGCTGGCTCAGCGCCTGGCTCACAGCGGCGGCCTGCCCTTGTCCCCAGGCCTGGGTCAATTGTGTCTGGGAGTCCCGCTGCAGCGGCTCGATGGCGAGACCCCACAGCAGGCCCAGTCCCAGGAGGGAGCCCGCCAGGGCAGGTAGAAGACTGGGTAGCAGAGAGACGTTCTTGTTCTTTTCTTGAGCGGGGCCTTTGGGCGTGGCCTTGCGCTTGGTGTTTTTCAATGCAGCACCTCGTTTCTGTCCCTGGGAGGCAGGCTCGGCGGTCAGCGGGTACCGGAGTGTCCGAAACCACCTGCGCCTCGCTCGGTTTGCTCGAACTCGTCCACCAGTTTGAAATGCGCCTGAACGACCGGTACCAGCATGAGCTGGGCGATGCGTTCACCCACAGTAATGGTGAAAGTGGTTTGACCACGGTTCCAGCATGAGACCATCAGTTCGCCCTGATAGTCCGAGTCGATCAGACCAACCAGATTGCCCAGCACGATGCCGTGCTTATGGCCCAGGCCCGAGCGCGGCAGAACAAGAGCCGCCAGGCCCGGATCGGCAATGTAGATGGACAGGCCGGTTGGAATCAGAACCGTCTGGCCCGGCTCCAGGGTTATGTCGTCCTTGAGCATGGCGCGCAGATCGAGCCCGGCAGAGCCGGACGTTGCGTAGGCTGGCAACGGAAAATCAGTACCGAGGCGGGGATCGAGAATCTTGGCTTGAAGGCTATGCATGAGTCTGTGTTTGTCTGAGTCGGTTGGCGATAAAGTCGATCAGCTGGCGGGCGATCTTGCCCTTGCTGGTCTGGGCGAAGCGGGTTTCGTGCAGGTCGCGGTCAATGACGCTGACGGCATTGTCTTCGCTGTTGAAGCCAATGGCCGGGTTGGCTACGTCGTTGGCGACGATGAGGTCGAGATTCTTGTCCACCAGCTTGCGCGAGGCGTAGTCGAGCAGGTGCTCCGTCTCGGCGGCAAAACCTACGCTGAACGGCCGATCCGGGCGGCGCGCCAGGGTGGCCAGGATATCTGGGTTGCGCACCATCTGAAGCAGCATGCCCTCGCCGCTGGCGGGATCTTTCTTGAGCTTGTGTGGCGCGACGACTTCTGGGCGAAAGTCAGCCACGGCGGCTGCGGCGATCAACACATCACATGGCATGGCCGCCTCACAGGCGGCCAGCATGTCGCGGGCACTGACGACATCCACACGGCTGACGCGATCAGGCGTCGGCAGGTGG
This sequence comes from Pseudomonas sp. HPB0071, assembly GCF_000478505.2. Classification (NCBI taxonomy): domain Bacteria; kingdom Pseudomonadati; phylum Pseudomonadota; class Gammaproteobacteria; order Pseudomonadales; family Pseudomonadaceae; genus Pseudomonas; species Pseudomonas sp. HPB0071. The sequence goes on from NZ_KI517367.1 coordinate 2,053,716, forward strand.
ACGGGGCCCGTCACCAGGGTGACGCGAGCCCCTGCTTCCACGGCCGCCTCGGCCAGGGCAAAGCCCATTTTCCCAGAGCTGTGATTGGTGATGTAGCGCACCGGGTCGATGTTTTCCTGCGTGGGGCCTGCAGTGATCAGCATGTGCTGACCCGTCAGGCTCTGCCGGGCGAAACAGTCAGCGGCAAGTTGCGCCAGATCATCCGGTTCGAGCATGCGACCCATGCCCACATCTCCGCAGGCCTGGCTGCCTGAGGCGGGGCCGAAGAGCTTGAAGCCACGGCTTTTCAGCAGTTCGGTGTTGGCCAGGGTCGCCGGGTCCCGCCACATGGCCTGGTTCATGGCTGGAGCCAGCGCCACGGGTGCATCGGTCGCCAGCACGACCGTGGTCAGCAGGTCATTGGCGATGCCCTGGCTCAGGCGGGCCATCAGGTCGGCTGTAGCCGGCGCGATCAGGACGAGGTCCGCCCAGCGGGCCAGCTCGATATGTCCCATCGCCGCTTCGGCTGCCGGATCGAGCAGATCAAGATGCACCGGGTGGCCCGATAGGGCCTGAAGGGTCAGGGGAGTGATGAATTCACGGCCGCCCTGAGTCATGACGACCCGGACTTCCGCGCCACAGGTGCGCAAGCGACGCACCAGCTCGGCACTCTTGTATGCGGCGATTCCGCCGCCGACGCCAAGCACGATGCGTTTACGATAAAGCCGTTGCATGAGCCTGCCTTATGTTGAGCCTGACTGGCCCGGAGGCCGGTTACAGGAGCTTTTTATGACGGATATCGCGTCTGTACGAACGGCGGTCGATAAGCCGTTCGCCAGGCAAAAAGTGCGGCTAAGATAGCACAGCGCCCGCCATGGAGTAGCGGGCCGATATCGACAAGGAGCGTTCGATGAGTATTCGCGACTGGCCCGCCAACGAGCGGCCCCGTGAGAAGTTGCTGGAGCAGGGCGCGGCTGCCCTGACCGATGCCGAGCTGCTGGCTATCTTTCTGCGTACCGGTGTGACCGGAAAGAGCGCGGTAGACCTGGCGCGCCACCTGTTGCAGGAATTCGGCAGCCTGCGGGCGCTTCTGGAGGCTGATCTGCCCTCGTTCAGCGCGCATTTGGGACTGGGGCCGGCCAAGTTCACCCAGCTGCAGGCCGTTCTGGAAATGGGCCGCCGCCACTTGGCAGAGCGTCTGCGGCGTGATTCCGCGCTGGAGAGTCCGCAAGCCGTCAAGGACTACCTGAAGGCCCGCCTGCGTCATGAGCCCCATGAGATCTTCGGCTGCCTGTTCCTGGACGCCAAACACCGTGTTCTGGCGTTCGAAGCGCTGTTTCACGGCACCATCGATGGCGCTAGCGTCTACCCACGACAAGTCGTCAAGCGCGCCCTGGCCCATAACGCGGCAGCCCTGATCCTCACCCATAACCACCCTTCCGGCATCGCGGAACCCAGCCAGTCGGATCGCATTCTCACCCAGCGGCTCAAGGAAGCGCTTTCGCTGATCGATGTGCGGGTGCTCGATCACTTCATCGTGGGCGAAGGCGAGCCGTTGTCCATGGCTGAATATGGTTGGCTGTAAAAGTATTGAGGCGACAGGCTATTGCATGACGCAAGCCTGCCGCCCTCGCCTCATCGTCTGACGCTGGCCTTGGAGAAGTCCTGGCGACCGAAGGGGTTGGCCTGATAACCCTCAACACCCTGACGGGTCAGAACCGAGACGGTGGGATGAGCCAGCGGTAGCCATAGGGCCTGATCGTGAATGATCTGCTGAGCCGTGTGATAACGCTTGGTGCGTTCCGCCTGATTGGATACTGCCTTGCCCTCGCGTATGGCCGTGTCGAGCGTCTGATCGCAATAACGGGCGAAGTTAAGGCCGGATTTGACCGAAGCACAGGAGAACTGCGGTGTCAGGTAGTTATCCGGGTCGCCGTTATCGCCTGCCCAACCCATGAACAGGAGGTCGTGCTCGCCATTCTTGGCGCGGCGGATCAGCTCACCCCATTCAATCACGCGGATGTCTGCTTTGACGCCAATCTTGGCCAGGTCCGCCTGCAGCATCTGGGCGCCCAGGCTGGGATTGGGGTTCAACAGGCTGCCGCTGGGGCGCGTCCAGATGGTGGTACTGAAACCCTCTTTCTGCCCTGCATCGGCCAGTAGCGCCTTGGCTTTTTCCGGATCGTAGGCATACGGCGTGATGTCCTTGGCATAGCCCCAGGTAGTGGGGGGGTAGATACCGTCAGCCGGGGTTGCGCTGTTTTCAAATACAGCCTTCACATAGTTTTTCTTGTCGAACGCCAGGTTGATGGCCTGCCGGACCTTGGGATTATCAAGGGGAGCATGCTGGGTATTGATTCCTACGAAGGCAGTCATGAATGCTGGCGTCTGGACAACCTTCAGGGTCGAATCCTTCTGAGCATCGGTGACATCCTGTGGTTTGGGGGAAAGTGCAACCTGGCACTCGCCACGCTTGAGACGCTGCATGCGCACAGCGGCATCGGGCGTGATGGCATAGATCAGGTTATCGACCTTGGGCTTGCCGCCAAAATAATTGGCATTGGCCTCGTAACGGATGGCTGCATCTTTTTGAAAGCGGTTAAACACAAACGGGCCGGTGCCGATGGGCTCGCTGTTGAGCTGTTCGGGCTTGCCTGCCTTGAGCAGCTGATCGGCGTACTCGGCGGAATAGATCGAGGCGAACCCCATACTCAACGTGGGCAGGAATGTCGCATCCGGACGGTTCAGGACGATACGCACCTGATGGTCGCCAACCTTTTCCACTGACTTGATCAGGTCAGGCCACTGCATGGATTGCGCATGAGGATAGCCACCCTTGGCGACCCCATGCCAGGGATGCTTGGGGTCGAGCATGCGCTCGAAGCTGAACACCACATCGTCTGCATTGAGGTCCCGACTGGGCTTGAAGTAGTCGGTCTGGTGAAATTTCACATCCGGGCGCAGCGTGAAATCATAGGTTAGACCGTCCTGGGAGACCTGCCACCGCTCGGCAAGGCTCGGGACCAGCTCTCCACGCGTCGGATCGAACTCCACCAGTCGGTTCATTAACACATCTGCTGAAGCATTCGTCGTGGTCAGCGAGTTATACTGCACCACATCAAAGCCGTCAGGGCTTGCTTCGGTACAGACGCTCAATGTGGCGGCCTGGGCCAGCAGCGGCGCGAACAGCAGTGGCAAAGCGGCAAAGCGCATGGGGTGCTCCTTCTGAAGAGGTAGGTGGTCGTCCATGGAGCTCATGGTGCCAAGGGTCTACGCTAGACCACTGCACCGTTCATCTCAATTCAATTTCACGACGAATGGTCGAATTGTTTTGGGAAGCCCCTCTGCAGCGCAGTATCCATGCGGGTCTCACCTGGTCGGCCCAATAGGTTATGTCCTTGATACATCAAGGCTCTTCTGGTATAAAACAGCGCTCTTTTTTCGGGGCATGGCTCTGTGAGTGTTGCAGAAAAGCCGACACCGCCCCGACTAAACGGAATTTTCAAACGATTCAAGCGGCCAACCCATGCCGGGTTTGGCATGTGGTTTATGAGGGCTGAGGCATGTCTAGAGTCTGTCAAGTGACCGGTAAGGGTCCGGTTACTGGGAACAATGTTTCCCACGCTAACAACAAAACCCGTCGTCGTTTCCTGCCGAATCTGCACTACCATCGTTTCTGGGTTGAGTCCGAGAAGCGTTTCGTGCGTCTGCGCGTTTCTGCCAAGGGCATGCGTATCATCGACAAGCGCGGTATTGATACCGTACTGTCCGAGCTGCGCACTCGCGGCGAAAAATTCTAAGGAGCTTCATCATGCGTGAATTGATCCGTTTGGTGTCCAGTGCCGGTACCGGTCACTTCTACACCACCGACAAGAACAAGCGCACCAAGCCCGAAAAGATCGAAATCAAAAAGTTCGATCCGGTTGTGCGTAAGCACGTGATGTACAAGGAAGCCAAGATCAAGTAATTGATCCTGTCTTTCGTGACCGCTTCGGCGGAATCACGGCACACAAAAAACCCAGCCTAACCGCTGGGTTTTTTGCTTTTTGATATCGAAAAATGGTGTGCTGAAGCCTTAGCCCTTGGGCTTGTAGGCGCAGTAGCCTGGACGCGGCCCAATCTGCGGGTGGTTGCGGCACGTATCGGGGCGCTTGTCGTAGATGGTGCACAGGCGGCTCTTGCGATCCAGATAGAGGCAGTCGTTATTGGCCAGGCGGGTCAGGGTAAAGATGCCGCTTTTCTGGTTGAAGCGTTCGACAATGCCTTCCTTCATGAGGCGCTTGGCGACGTTCTTGGGCGGCTCGCCCGCTTCGAACTCATCCACTACACCAATCCGTATCAGGTCCTTGATGCGGACCTCTACGGGAAGCGTGCAGCAGGTAGCCATGCAATCACGGCACAGCCCTTTGTAGTATTTGGCCCAGGTATCAAGACGGTCGAGTTCGGCCGCGGCGACCAGTTGCGGTTTTTTCATGGATCAATCAGCAGGAGAAGCGGGGCGCGGATCATACCGGGCCTGACGAGCGCTTGCTCGCCGATTGATCGATCACATACGGCGATCCGTCGCTTTTATCGCGGGGTGAAAGCCCTGCCTTCGCGGTGTTAAGCGGCAGGCAGGGTAGGCAGCCTCAGTGTCGGCGTCCTTTTACCAGCGCACCAATGACGAGACCGCCCAGCACAGCCAGGGCTGTGCTGGCAATCGGATGCTGGGAGGCCTGGGTGTACAGGCTGTGCTGCATCTTGGGGCCGGGATTGCGGCCGCTGGCCTGACCGTAATTGCCTGGGGTGTAATCGGCCGAATACATCTCGCCCTCACGGTTATTGTCGGAGCGTCCGCTGGGAATGACATTAGCCAGGAGCTTCTCGCTGATGAGGTCATACAGCTGCGGGAAGTTTTGAGCGATCTTGGTCATGGTCTTGGCGGGGCTGCCGACAAACACATCGCGTTGCGGGTGGACGGCTGCCTTCAGGATGGCTCTGGCGACGGTTTCCGGGGTATAGATGGGTGGGGGAAGCACAGGCGCACTGGACAGGTAGTTCTTGGCGTGGTCGTTGAACAGCGTGTCGATGGAGGCTGGGCGGATCAGCGTCACCGATACAGGTGCCTTCTCCTTGCGCAGTTCGACCCGCAATACATCCGTCATCGCCTTGATAGCGTGTTTGCTGGCGCTGTACATGGAGTGGTAGGGAAGCGGTGCGGCGGACTCGAGGCTACCGATGTTAATGATCGAACCGCCACGCTCACGCAGGTGGGCCGCCGCGATTTTTGAGCCATATACGGTACCCCAGAAATTGGTCTCGAACAGTTGGCGGCAGTCCTCGTCGCTGACCTCCTCAACCGTGCCCCAGACGGAGGTCGCCGCGTTATTGATCCACGTATCGAAGCCACCAAAGCGCTCCAGTGCCTTATCGGCCACCTTCTGCAGCTCGTCACGCTGGCCAACATCGGCAACAACCGTCACTACCGTATCGCCGCCTCCAAGGCTGCGCTCGATCTCCTGCAGCGCTTCTTCATTGCGTGCCGTCAGAACCAGACGGGCACCCTGCTGCGCAGCCATTCGGGCCGTCGCAAGACCGATACCACTGGAGGCACCGGTAATAACGATCACTTGCTCGTTGAGCGGTTTAAGCCTGACGTTCATGTGTCCTCCTTTCTGTGAGGAAAAGAAACCGAGCACAACCGCTGGCTGTGTCGGGCATTCACATCAGTAGAAGGTCAGGCATTCAGCGAGGTTCCTTGTTTCCGGGAACCGACTGTCGATCAATCGTGAAGGATCGCAACCGTTTATGGCAAAAGACGGCTGTTTTCGTGCTAACGGCTTCGCGCGTCGCTATCGAGGCCAGGATTACTCGACGAACGTGACCTGTCCGCCTTCCAGCGATTTCACTCGAGCCAGGGACTCGACACGATACCCTTGTTTCTCAAGCTCCTGACGGCCGACCTGGAAGGACTTCTCGATCACGATGCCCAGTCCGGCGATGCTGGCGCCAGCCTGCTGGATGATGGAGATCAGTGCCTGGGCCGCCTTACCGTTGGCCAGGAAGTCATCAATGATCAGGACGTGGTCGTCGCTGGACAGATGCGTCATGGAGATCGCGATGGTGCTCTCGACACGCTTGGTGAACGAGTAGACCGTGGAGGTCAGCAGGTTGTCGGTAAGCGTCAGGGACTGATGCTTGCGAGCGAAAATCACCGGCACACCCATCTTCAGACCAGTCATGATGGCGGGCGCGATGCCAGAGGCCTCGATCGTAACGATCTTGGTCACGCCTGCATCGGCGAACCGGCGGGCAAACTCGTCGCCAATTTCACCCATCAGGCTCGGATCGATCTGATGGTTTAGAAAGGCATCGACTTTCAGTACTTGGTCGGAAAGAACTTGGCCTTCAGCCTGGATCTTGCTTTTAAGGGTGTCCACACAGGTGTCCTTCAAAGGCGATCAGAGACGGTAAAAAAATACTGTCAACGCCTTGGTAAGAGGCGCTGCTGATCGAAATCGTTTAAGGGGAAAAGACAATTTTGCCGGATATTAAGACGTATCGACATACCACTAATAAAAAACAGCAGTAATTTTGTTTCATCTCATCGTTTTTTGGCGTTATTACGCCTGCAGATCACCTCTGAATTGACTCTGTGCATGGATTGTTTACAGCACACCGCCCATGTTGAACGCCAGCGTGATACAACCACTTTATCGAAAAGGCGCGTACCGCTTCGATGGCCTAAAGACTTCTTGCATGACAGCACCGGCTTGCTCACTCTTTAGCGATTACACCAATTTTCTGGAAACGCTGTGATCGAGCAAACTCTGGCCGATGTGTTCGGCTATACCTCTTTTCGCCCTGGTCAGGGTCAGGTAGTTCGTACCGTCATGGCTAGCCGTTCGGCTGCTGCTATCTTTCCAACCGGCTCGGGTAAGTCGCTGTGCTATCAATTGCCCGCCTTGCTTCTGCCACACCTCACTCTGGTCATTTCGCCTCTGCTGGCCCTGATGCAGGACCAGCTTGCGTTTCTGAAGGCCCGCGGGATCGCTGCTGCCAGTATCGATTCGGCACAGCGCCGTGAAGATATCCAAGCCACTATGGCCAGAGCCCGCTCCGGTGAATTGAAGATTCTGATGATCTCGGTAGAGCGGCTTAAGAATGAACGCTTTCGCCAGTTTATCGCCCAAGTACCTATCTCTCTGTTGGTAATCGACGAAGCCCATTGCCTATCCGAATGGGGCCATAATTTTCGTCCTGACTACCTTAAGCTCCCTGATTATCAACGTGATTTCAGGATCCCTCAGGTCTTGCTGCTAACTGCGACGGCAACGCCTCGGGTTATTGCAGACATGCAGGCCCGCTTTGGAATCGCTCATGACGATGTGGTGACGACCGGCTTCTATCGCTCCAATCTGGACCTGCAGGTCGAACCTGTCAGCGGGGAGGACAAACGACGTTATTTGCTGGATTGGATTGCGCCACGGACCAGTCAATCCAGCATTGTTTATGTCACGCAGCAGAAAACAGCCGAGCAGCTGGCGGATGAGTTGGTACGTGCCGGGATTCGTGCCGGGGCTTACCACGCTGGTCTGCCTCATGAACGGCGCGACAGCATTCAGCAGCAGTTCATGGCCGGCACACTGACCTGCATTGTGGCCACCATTGCTTTTGGCATGGGAATCGACAAGCGCGATATCCGTTACGTAGTGCACTACGACCTGCCCAAATCAATCGAGAGCTATAGCCAGGAAATCGGTCGCGCCGGACGTGATGGTGAGCGCTCCGAGTGCCTGGTACTGGCTAACCGCGATGCCTTGAATGTGCTGGAAAATTTTGTTTATGGTGACACACCGGAGCTGAGTGGTATCCGCAGCGTTCTTGAGGACTTGCAGGCGGCGCCGAAAGGCGAATGGGTGCTGCAGTTCAACAGCCTGTCCGATCAAAGTGACATTCGCCTGTTGCCGCTCAAGACTTTGCTCGTGCAACTGGAGCTTCAGGGCCTGATTGCGCCGCAATACAGTTATTTCGCTGATTATCGTTTCAAATACCTTCGTGAACCTGAAGCCTTGATTGAACGATTTGAAGGTGAGCGTCGGCAATTTGTTGAGGCTATTGTCGAAACCTCTGTTCGGGCGCGTACCTGGTGCACGGTCAATTTTGATCAGTTGCACCGTGAGTATCGCGCTGAACGTAGCCGGGTAATCACTGCGCTGGAGTGGCTTCACGAGCAAGGCTGGATTGAACTGGAAAGTAAGCAGATGACCGAGGTGTATCGTCGCTTACAGGCTGCAATCGACGTCGAGACACTAGGCGCTACGTTGCATCGGTACTTCCAGGAAAAAGAGCAGGCCGAGGTTGCACGAACCCACGCCATGCTTGATCTATTCGCCAGTGACCGTTGCCTGAGCCACCGTCTGGCTGAGTGGTTTGGTGATACGCAGGCGCCTGAGCAATGCGGGCATTGTTCCGTCTGCCGCGGCACGGTGGCAGTCCTTCCAGCCCCGGCCGCCTTACCGCCTTTGGATAGGCAAAACCCTGAAACGCTATGTGGCGCCTTTCGGGAGCACTATATGGCCTCCCGGGGAGAAGTACCCAGTGTTGAGTCCATGACACGGTTTCTATGTGGCCTCAACACACCCGCCTTCACTCGACTCAAAGCCAGAAGCTTGCCTGGTTTTGCTGCGCTGGAGGCTTATCCCTATGCGGAAGTAAGAGCCTGGCTGGCCCAGGCCGGCTTCAACGTCAAATGATGACGTGCCCGTGATGAGATCACTGCGTCTGCCCATAACAGACGCAACTGTGCCACGGCTGCCCTGTCATGAGGCTTGAGGGCTCGTTGCCAGGCTAGTCACGCCCCTCCAGCGGGGTGAGAGTCGATAGGGTGTGCCTGAATCAACGGCTTACGCAGTCCGGCAGCCTATGGGCATCACTCTGTGGTGCAGGGCAGCTTGATGCAGGTGTGATCCATCCTGTTTTGCGCCGCCATAAGGGGTCAGTACTTGCATCGCTGACGAAGGCCGTATAGAACGCAGCTTTTGCTGCTGAATAACCCTCTGATGATCACTTCTGCTGCATCCTCCAGACCTGAGGCCCGCGTCCCGCTGGTGTTTCTTCCCGGACTTCTGTGCGATGCCGCCTTGTGGCGTTTGCAAGCCGAAGCGCTGGCCGACGTGGCCGATACGCACATTGCCGACCTGACCCGTGACGGAAGCATTCAAGACATGGCGAGACGGGTACTGGCCGAGGCACCGGCCCGGTTTGCGCTGGCGGGGTTGTCCATGGGGGGATACGTGGCGTTCGAGATCATGCGACAGGCGCCGGAGCGGGTCATGCGGCTGGCGCTTGTCGACACCATGGCCAGCCTCGATGCCCCTGAGCGTACCCGCCAGCGGGTCGGCATGAAGGCCCTGGCCGAGCGTGGACGCTTCTTGGGAATCAGCCCTCAGTTGTTGCCAAACCTGATCCATCCAAGCCGGATCGGTACGCCGGTTGCCGATGAGGTGATCGCCATGGGCAAGCGGGTAGGGCGCGATGCGTTTCTACGCCAGCAGCAGGCCATTATCGATCGTCCGGATTCGATTCCGACCCTGGCGAGCATTACTGTGCCGACGCTGATTGTCGTGGGTGAAAACGACAAGCTCACGCCTGTGGCTGAGGCGCAGAGGATGCACGCCGGCATCCCGGGCTCATGCCTGGAGATACTGCCCGAATGTGGTCATCTGCCGCCGTTGGAGTGGCCGGAGCGAACTACCGAGCTGCTGAGGAACTGGCTGCACGGCCTGTGAAACTTCCCACCCGGATAGCCCTTCGAATCTGTTATACCTATCGGGGGAATAGCTATGGGTTCCACACGCTCTACCTACAATGCGGTGCTGTTTGCCTTGAGTCTTGCGCCCGCGGTGTCGGCGCTGAGTATGCCCGCCCAGGCGGGCGAGCCGGATCGGTTGTTCTTCAAGGATGATGGACGTATTCCCAACAGCACGTTTCCAGTGCTGGTCTATCGTGCCGTACCGCTTGAGGGTAAGGACAACGCCGCCGCCTTCGAAAAGCTGTTCGCTGCGAACGACTGGCCACCGCAATGGCGGGCCGGCATCTTCGACTATCACCATTACCACTCGACTGCTCACGAGGTGCTAGGTGTGGCATCCGGGCACGCGCGGATCATTCTGGGAGGCGAGTCCGGCCAGGAGCTAACGGTGGAGGCAGGGGATGTGCTGGTGTTGCCCGCCGGAACCGGGCACTGCCGCATCGAGGAAAGCGATGACTTCGTGGTCGTTGGGGCCTATCCGCGCGGGCAGGAGGACTATGATATCCAGCGTGCCAATGCCTCCACTCATGATGCCTCGGTTACTCGTATCGCCCAGGTGCCTATGCCTGAGGCCGATCCGGTCACAGGCAAGGACGGCGTACTGCTTAAGGCATGGCGTATACAGCAGTGATCAGAGCAAGGCTTCGACTTGCAGGCAACGAAAACACACTTCATCGCCATGGTGCTGAAGGATGATATGTCCCTCTGTGAAACCAAAATCAGGATTGTGTTTGAACTTACTCTGGCTGATGGCCTCACGTAGGGCAGTATCGTATAGATCGTAGCGTAATACACATCGTCCAGCGAGCCAGTGTTCAACGTGGTTTTCGCGAACGATGAGTTGGCCGCTCATGAATTCGCCGGGCTGAATCGGAGTGGGCTCGGTAGGTGCCAATAGCTGATAAAGCGCGCCATGGGTGGTGAGCGGATTCTGCCCGTCCGGGTGGCTGGCATTGTCCAGGAGCTGCATCTCTGGGCCGCCCTGCCAGGATTCGGGCCAGGATTCGGCAACCCGGTACAGCACCCCGGCATTTCCACCCGCCGCCAGGCTGAATTCAAACGTCAGGGAAAAGTTTCGATACGATTGCCGTGAGATCAGATCGACTCGCGCGGCAGCAGGATCGGCATGCAGGATTCCGTTATCGTCTTTCCAGCTGCCAAGCGGGAAGTCTTCACCTTGATAAGCCCGCCACTGATGGGCATCGAGTACCTCGATCATGGTGTTGCGCCTCCTGTAAAGCGATACGCCTGACCATAAGACTGGCATCCCGTCTGCCCGGTTCAGAGCCGTAAACCCGATGGGCGTCATCGCAGCGGAGTGAACTGGCTTCCTGACAGGGCAGTCCGTTGAAGACACCTCCAACAATGTCGGGGCATCAACATGGCGCATGAATCACCTGTAGTCGTCATCACGGGCGGCACGGCCGGTATCGGTCGCGCAACCGCTCACTATTTTGCTCAAGCGGGTTACAAGGTCGCAGTCATCGCCCGAGGCGAGCAGGGGCTGACCGAGACGGTCGCCGAGCTGGAGGCCTTGGGTGCCAAGGCGTTGGGCTGCAAGGCTGATGTGGCTGATGCCGCCCAGGTCGAGCAGGCCGCGGAGCGTGTAGAAACAGAACTCGGACCGATCAACGTCTGGGTCAACGCCGCCATGACTACGGTTCTTGGGGCTTTTGGCTCGATGACGCCGGAGGAATACCGCCGCGTGACAGATGTGACCTACCTGGGCTGCACGTACGGCACCATGGCTGCCCTCAAGCGGATGAAGGTGCGGGACCGTGGCACTATCGTGCAGGTCGGCTCGGCGGTGGCGTACCGGTCGATTCCACTGCAATCGGCCTATTGCGGTGCCAAGGCGGCCATTCGTGGATTTACTGATTCCCTGCGCAGTGAGCTGATCCATGACAAGAGTCGTGTCCGGCTTACCATGGTTCACCTGCCAGCCCTCAACACGCCGCAATTCGACTGGGCCCGCAACAAGTTGGGCAAGCGCGGCCAGCCACTGCCTCCCATCTATCAGCCGGAAGTCGCAGCACGGGCCATCTTTGATGCCGCCATGCGTGCGCCCCGCGAAATCTGGCTGGGCAAGACCACGATCCAGGCCATCCTGGGCAATATGGTGGCGCCAGGCCTTTTGGATACGGTCATGGCTAAACAGGCCTACAGCGGGCAGATGACCAACGAGCCGGAAAACCCCGAGCGGGCGGATTACCTGTTCGAGCCGGTCGAAGGGTTGCACCGCACCCACGGGCGCTTCAACCAAAAGGCCAGCAACAAGGCCGTTTCGGTGGATTCGGATATCGTCAGCATGGTGGCCCTTGTGGCTGCGGGTGCCGGACTAATGGCGTTGGCCAAGCTGCGTCGCCTGAAGCCCTTTTAAACGCCTGCGCGGGAGGCATAAGTCTCCTGCAGACGCAGAGGCTCACGAACGAGTCGGCCATCTATTTTCAGATACTGAGGACTTCTCGCCGAGTGAGCCTGTCTAGGTCAGTAAGCACCCATTCCGCTTACAGCCGATCTAGGGAGGTTCTCATGGCGATGACCGTCGGTGATTTCATAGTCGAACGCTTGTACCAGTGGGGCGTACGCCGCATCTATGGCTACCCGGGTGACGGGATCAATGGTGTCTTTGGCGCACTGAACCGTTCGAACGAGAAGATCAAGTTCATTCAGGCCCGCCATGAGGAAATGGCCGCCTTCATGGCGGCAGCCGATGCGAAATTCACCGGGGAACTGGGCGTCTGCATCTCTACCTCAGGCCCTGGCGCCTCGCACCTGCTGACCGGCCTTTATGATGCCCGCATGGACCACGTACCGGTGCTGGCCATCTGCGGACAGCAGGCCCGCACTGCCTTGGGCGGCCATTACCAGCAGGAGCTGGATCTGGTCTCCATGTTCAAGGACGTAGCGGGTGCGTTCGTACAACAGGCTTCGGCGCCGTCCCAAGTTCGTCATCTGGTGGATCGTGCGATTCGTACGGCGGTAGGTGAGCGGCGTGTCACGGCCATCATCCTGCCCAATGACATTCAGGAGCTTGAGTACTCCGATCCGCCCCACAAGCACGGCACCATCCACTCCGGTGTGGGCTACAGCAAGCCCAAGGTCGTACCCTACGAGGCGGATCTACAACGGGCCGCCGACGTCCTCAATGCGGGCGAGAAGGTTGCCATCCTGGTGGGCGCCGGCGCGCTGGGCGCAACGGACGAGGTGATTGCGGTAGCCGAAAAACTGGGTGCCGGCGTAGCCAAGGCACTGTTGGGCAAAGCCGCGCTTCCCGATGCGCTGCCTTGGGTGACCGGCTCCATCGGCCTGCTTGGCACCGAGGCGAGCTACAAGCTGATGAGTAAATGCGACACGCTCCTGATGATCGGTTCCGGTTTTCCTTATTCCGAATTCCTGCCTGAAGAAGGCAAGGCCCGCGGCGTGCAAATCGATCTGAAGGCCGACATGCTCAGCCTGCGCTATCCCATGGAGGTGAACCTTGAAGGTGACTCGGCCGAGACCCTGCGCGCCCTGTTGCCGCTGCTGCGCGAGAAGACAGATCGCGCCTGGCGCTCGTCCATCGAAAACTGGCGTAAGGATTCAGACGAGACGCTCAAGGCCCGTGCACTCACGGATGCCAAACCGATCAATCCACAGCGGGTGGCCTACGAGTTGTCGCCGCGCCTGCCAGATCGCGCCATCGTGACGAGTGACTCGGGCTCCTGCGCCAACTGGTTTGCCCGTGACGTCCAGATGCGCCGCGGCATGATGTGTTCGCTGTCCGGTGGCCTTGCCTCCATGGGCGCGGCAGTGCCATACGCCATCGCCGCCAAGTTTGCCCACCCGGACCGCCCGGTGGTGGCCCTGGTGGGTGACGGTGCGATGCAGATGAACAACATGGCCGAGCTGATCACGGTAGCGAAATACTGGCGCGAGTGGGGTAACGGCAAGTGGATCTGCGCCGTCTTCAACAATGAAGACCTGAACCAGGTGACCTGGGAGCAGCGGGTCATGAACGGCGATCCCAAGTTCGAAGCCTCGCAGAACATTCCGGATGTGCCCTATCACCAGTTCGCCGAGTCCATCGGTCTCAAGGGTATCTATGTCGACAGCGCCGACCGGGTAGCTTCCGCCTGGGAAGAGGCACTCGCCTCCGAGCGTCCAGTCGTTATCACCTTCAAGACCGATCCGGATGTACCACCGCTGCCACCGCATTTCACTATCGAGCAGGCCAAGAGCTTTGCCTCATCGCTTCTGCATGGCGACCCGAATGAAGGCGGCATCATCAAGGAAACGGCCAAGCAGGTACTTAATTCAGTGCTGCCCGGACGCAAGAACAAAGACAAGTAGGACCGCCGTTTCGGCGCTGCCAATAGACCGGGGCGTGTAGCGAATACAGCGCCCCGATCTATCAATGTACTCTCCCTTGGCAAGATGGATAGAGCAGGGCAATACCCATCGCTTGATCAGCAGGGCACAGTCCTTGCGTAAGGAAATACGTGGTCACAGCCACGTTTTCCCGGTTCACAGTAAGGACATTGCATGCCTGTTCGTTTTACCCCTGCGTTCCTGAGCGTCGCCCTTGCGCTCTCTACAGCCTCCCTGTTTGCCGCAGACGCCAAGTCCGGCGTCGTCATCTACGCCACTGGCGGCACCATTGCTGGCAGCTCGGCCTCCAGCACCGATACCACTGACTACGACGCCGGTAAGCTGGGTATCGAAACCCTGATCAAGGCTGTGCCGGAGCTGAATCAGGTGGCTACGGTGACAGGCGAGCAACTCGCCAACATGCCCAGCCAGGACATGGACCAGAAGACACTGATGAAGCTGTCAAAAACGATCAGCCAAAAACTGGAAGACCCGGCAGTACATGGCGTGGTCGTAACCCATGGTACCGATACGCTGGAAGAAACGGCTTTTTTCCTCGACCTGACCGTCAAAAGCGAAAAGCCCGTGGTAGTGGTGGGAGCGATGCGCCCTGCTACAGCTGTAGGGGCCGACGGGCCCATGAACCTGCTCGAAGCGGTCAGTCTGGCAGCCAATGACAAGGCCAACGGACGTGGCACCCTGGTAGTTCTGAACGACCGCATCGGCTCGGCCTTCTATACCACCAAGACCAACTCCACCATGCCCGACACCTTCCGCGCGGTCGAGCAGGGCTACCTGGGCAGTTTTGTCGGCATTACGCCCCGGTTCTACTATTCTCCTGCCACACCGACCGGCAAGAGGCATTTCGATGTCTCCAAGCAGGAAAGCTTGCCCAAGGTCGTAATTCTCTACAGCTACCAGGACCAGGACAGTGCACTGATCGACGCAGCGATCAAGGATGGTGCAAAAGGCATTGTCATTGCCGGTACAGGTAACGGCTCTATCCCGACACGCACCAAGGAGACGGTCAAACGGCTTATGGAGCAGGGCATTCCCGTGATCCGCTCCACCCGTACCGGCTCTGGATTCGTCAGCAGGAAGGAAGAGGGCATTGGCAGCGGCTTTTTCAATCCTCAGAAGTCACGCATTCTCTTGTCGCTGGCTCTCGCAACCGGGGCGGACATGGCCACTATCGAGCGGTATTTCAGCGCGGCGGAATAGGGCGCGGTTGGGGCTGATGTGGCTAGTCAGGTTGGCATATGTGGGAGGGGTATCGCTTCGCCTATCCTCTGTATGTGCCACTTACCGGCCTCGTCACAAACCGCTTCGTAGGATGGGTTGAGCAGAGCCATACCCATCATTTCATTCTCATAAGACACCCGTCGAGCTAGGCATTCCGCCAGGCTAAACCTCTCCGTGCTGTCCTTCATGCCGAACGCTTCGCCATCGCGTTCGGTCTACCGCTTTCCCGACCACCTCCGGTCGGGCTGTTCAAATAATGATCAATACGCCTAGGAGCAAGCATGCCTGCGAGTGCTTCACATCCCCGTCGCGCCTTTATTTGGGTGGCCTGTGCCTTTCTGATCACCATGATGGGGACTACGCTGCCCACATCGCTGTATGTGTTTTATCAACGGGAGATGGGCTTTGGCGAGACGTGGGTAACGTTGATCTTCTCCATTTATGCGGCGGGTGTGATTGCGGCGCTGCTGGTGGCGGGGAGCTGGTCCGATCAGCTGGGACGGCGACCGATGCTGTTGGCCGGTATCGCGTTGTCGGCCATCAGTACGGTGATGTTTCTTTTCAGCCACAGCATTAGCGGATTAATGCTGGCACGGCTGTTCTCCGGTTTTTCCGCCGGGATTTATACCGGTACGGCCACCGTGGCGGTGTTGGAGCTGGCGCCTGAGCCGTGGCGCAATGTCTCGACCCTGGTGGCTACGGCTTCCAACATGCTCGGGCTGGGGTTGGGCCCTCTGGTGGCAGGCATCCTATCGACGTATCTGCCCTATCCGACGCATCTGGTGTTCAGCCTGTACCTGATCTTATTGGTGGTAGCCGCAGTGGGTGTGCTGTTGGCACACGAGACGGTCCAGCGCCCGGCTAAGCCGAGGCTACGAATACAAAAGCCTCATCTGCCGCGGGAGGTGCGAGCCCTGTTTATCCCGGCTGCCCTCTCGGGGATGGCGGGTTTTAGCGTGGCGGGGCTGTTTACGGCCGTCGTGCCGGCCATCATGGGCCAAGTCATGGGGCATACCCATGGCGTTACCATTGGCGCGGTTATCTGCCTGCTGTTTGTCTCATCCATCATCGGGCAGGCATTGCTGAAAAAGCTGCCTGCACACTTACACATGACGATTGGCTGCATTGCCCTATCACTGGGCACGGCCACTATTGGTGTCAGCATTGCCACTGCACAGGTCGGGTTTCTGCTCTTGGGAACGGTAATCGCAGGAGCGGGCCAGGGCATCGTGTTTCGAGCCGGTATGAACGCCGTGACAGGTGCCAGCCCACGTGAACACAAGGCAGCTGTAACCTCAACGCTCTTTGTCACGTATTACGTGGCGATGTCGGTGCCGGTAATTGGCGTAGGGGTATCGGCGGAGGCATTCGGGCTACGGCAGACAGGGGAATTCTTTGCCGCCGTGGTGACGCTGGTGCCGCTTCTGGCGATGGTAATCATGTGGATCGTGCAGTCCCGCCAGCGTGAGGCTGGCAGGGCGTAAGGAGAAATGGCCCAACCTCATGCGGTTGGGCCATGCCATGCAGCGTCAGTGGTCGTGGCGCTGCTGGTAGGGGTAGAAGCGGTGCTCGCGCAACTCGTGTTCGATCTTCTCCAGACTCTTGCCACGGGTTTCAGGCACGAAGCGCCAGATGAAGACCAGAGCCAGCAACGAGATTCCGGCATAAACCCAGAACGTATGGGCAGCGCCCAGCCACGTTACCAGGCTCAGCGTAGTCAGCGTGACGACCAGATCGAAGAACCAGTGGCTGAAGGCCCCAACGCTGGCGCCCTTGCCGCGCACGAACAGCGGGTAGACTTCCGAGTTGATCAGCCAGATGCATACACCGAAGCCGCCGCAGTTGAACATCAGGTAGGCCGCCAGACAACCCACGACCAGCCAGCGCTGCACGTCAGTGGTGGGGCCTGCACCCTGGAACAGGTAGCCCATGATGGCCAGCGCAATGATCGAGCCGGGGATTAGGATCAGCAGGTAGCGCCGGCGGCCGATGCGGTCCACCAGGAGGCTGCCGATCACGGTCATGATCACCACCAGGATGGTGCTGCAGCCAGTGGCCAGAACCGCCGTCTTATCGGAAAAGCCTGCCTGGGTCAGAATGGTCGGTGCGTAGTAGACGAGGGCGTTATTGCCGGTGATCTGCGAAAACATGGAGATGCAGACGCCCACGAGCAACGCAGGGCGAACCCAGGGCTGGAGCAGGTCCCGCCAGGTGCCTTCCGGTGCATCGCTCACCGTCTTGATCTCGGTCAGCTCCCGGCGGGCAGCCGCCTCATCACCACGGACGCGCTCCAGGACCGCCAGTGCGTCCTGCTCGCGTCCGCGGGACAGGAGCCAGCGTGGACTTTCAGGCAGTACCGACATACCGGCGAGCAGGATCACGGCCGGAACCACGCCCAGCGCAAACATCCAGCGCCAGTGCTCGTCCAGCGCAAAGCCGGTGAAATAGGCGACGGTAATGCCGCTGACCACCATGAACTGGAACAGTACCACCAGCTTTCCGCGATGCTGTGGCGGGGCCACTTCGGCAATGTAGACCGGAATGATCTGCGTCGAGCTGCCGGCACTCAGGCCAAGCAGAAAGCGCGACAGGATCAGCAGCGTCACGTTGGGCGAGACGGCCGATAGAATCGACCCGAGCGCGAATACTATGCCCACCAGGATGATGGTTCGGCGTCGGCCGAGTCGATCAGAGATCGGGCCGGTGCCCAGGCAGCCAAACAGCGCACCAAAGATGATGGCGCCCGTGACGAGCTGCTTGAGGGTGTCATTCAGCGCAAACTCACGGCCAAGGCCGAGCAGGGCGACGCCAATGATGCCAGTGTCGTAACCGAAGAGAAGGCCACCCAGGGCGGCGATGATTGCGATGAGAAGGACGAGGCCTTTACGCGCCGGAGCGGCAGGGGCCGAGAGGGTGAGCGTGGGAGATTCCATGTGATGCTGCCTGCTTTTATTGTATCCAGACGCGCCTGCCAGAGCAGGCGAACCGCTAAAAGACTGCTCTGACGCCACAGGGTTCAGAAACAAATTGTCATCAAACGGGATTCGATCACCTTTTTGCGCAATCGTTTCAGCAAAAGCAGCTAGCGAAGCGGTATTGGCGATATCGATGGAATGAATCAGTACGCTTGATTGGATAAATGCGCGGCTATCCTTTACGTTCTGCGCCACGATTTCCAAACGGCCGTTGCGGCTCCAAACGCTTGTGCTGGCCTGACTTTTATTTAAAGGAACGCAGTATGAATATCCTTGAAACCATCAATGCACGTCGCGCCATCCGTCGTTACGATGCTTCTCACCGGATGACCGATGACGAGCAGCGCCAACTGCTGAGTCATGCCCTGCTGGCGCCGACGTCGTTCAACCTGCAGCATGTGCGTCTGGTGGCAGTGACAGATCCGGCGCTGCGTCAGCAGATTCGTGCGGTAGGTTGGGATCAGGCCCAGATTACCGATTCCTCGTTGCTCGTCATCGTGTGTGCCGATGTTGCCAGCTGGGAAAAGAATGCCGCCCGTATCTGGAGCGAAGCTCCCCAGGCCGTGCAGGATTTCATGGTGCCCGCCATCGACGCGTACTATCGTGACAAGCCACAGACCCAGCGTGACGAGGCCATGCGCAGCACCGGCCTGGTGGCCCAGACGCTGATGCTCGCTGCCAAGGGCATGGGCTACGACAGCTGCCCTATGGTCGGCTTTGATTTCGAGGCCGTTGGCCAGCTGATCAATCTGCCGGACGACCATGTTGTCAGCCTGATGATTTCCATCGGCAAGGCCGCCGAGCCGGCGCATGCGCGCACTGGCAAGCTGCCCTACGACGAAGTGGTCATTCGCGACCGCTTCTAAGCTGTCCTTTGTCAGGCGCCAGGTCTTCGAGAGCAGGCGCCTGTGATGAGAGCCGCTGCGTTCAACCATCCTGTGTATGAAAGTCGGATAGCCATCCGCCTCTTCAGCAAGACATCCTTCGCCACACCAACCGATGATCGGTTGCAACCTCCCGCTGCGATTACCGGACTAAGCTAAAACAGCATTCATCGGTATTTCCTGGGAGGGACTCAAGATGATTACCGGTATTCCTGCACACACCTGCCGCCTGGCCAACTACAGCACCCTGCTTGCTGCCAATGAGCTCTGGTGCGCGGATCAGGCTCCTCTTAATGACCTGGACGAAGCCGATGGCGAGCTGGAGGATCTCGATCCCGAGACTCGCAGCCTGCCGGTAGAAGATCGCAAGAAGTTAATGGACGAATGATTTACCGCCCCTCTGGCGTCCTGCCACGGGTGTCAATCGACTAACGGTCACGTTCTTCATGAGCTGTACGTGACCCTACAGTTGACCTCATAACCCCTCGCAACACACTATCCCGTCCTCCGGTGCGAAGCCTTCTCTTCGTATAGCCCATTAAAACTATAAGGACGTCTCTATGTATCTCTCTGCGCCTTGCCTGTTTGCTCCGTCCTGTATGACGTACGAGTAATTGGCCACCCCTGCGCCTGTTTCACACCTTCCCGTCTGCTTTCCTTCCTGTACCTGCAGTATGAATGTGCCGACGGGCGGATTTTTGAGCCACTTCTGACGGCTCGCCTCCTGTTATCAGTACCCAAGCCATGACCGCAATGACCCATGCAACCGACGCATCGCCCCCGGGGCGCTCCGATTCACAGGCCCGCAAGGCCGCCCTTGGCAGTTTTGTCGGGGCGGTTGTGGACTGGTACGACTTTCTGCTCTACGGCATCGTGGCGGCGCTGATTTTCAACAAGGAATTCTTTCCCAACGTAAGCCCGGCCATGGGGACATTGGCTGCCTTCGCCACCTTTGGCGTGGGCTTTCTGTTCCGTCCCCTGGGTGGTTTTATATTCGGTCACTACGGCGACAAACTTGGCCGCAAACGCATGCTGGTGCTGACGGTCATGCTCATGGGCATTTCGACCGCCCTGATTGGCCTGTTACCGACTTATGCGAGCATTGGCTGGTGGGCACCTGTGCTGTTGGTTATTTTGCGTGCAATCCAGGGGTTTGCCGTAGGCGGCGAGTGGGGCGGCGCGGCCCTGATGGCCGTGGAGAGTGCACCGCCGCTCCGGCGTGCCTTCTACAGTAGCGGCGTGCAGGTAGGCTTTGGCGTAGGGTTGATCCTGGCTACGGGCAGCGTATCGCTACTTGATCATTTTTTGAGCGATGAAGCCTTTCACAGCTGGGGCTGGCGCCTGCCATTTCTGTTTAGCATCGTGCTGGTGCTGATTGCCTTATGGGTGCGCTCCAGCA
Source organism: Pseudomonas sp. HPB0071 (assembly GCF_000478505.2). Taxonomy (NCBI): domain Bacteria; kingdom Pseudomonadati; phylum Pseudomonadota; class Gammaproteobacteria; order Pseudomonadales; family Pseudomonadaceae; genus Pseudomonas; species Pseudomonas sp. HPB0071. The sequence continues at coordinate 2,074,338 of NZ_KI517367.1, forward strand.
TGGAAGAATCCCGCGAGTTCGTGCGTGAGGTCAGACAGGCTCACAAGGCCGTCAAGCTGCCCATCGTGGAAGCGCTACGTCGCCATCCACGCGCGTTCCTCCTGATCATCGCACTGCGTATGGCTGAATTGTTCACCATGTACATCGTGACGACCTTTGCGCTCAGTTATTCGACTGCCAACCTGGGCCTTTCCCGCGAGCTGTTCCTGAATATCGGCCTGCTGGTGGGTGCCATCAGCTGCGTAACCATTCCCTGCTTCGCCTGGCTGGCGGACCGCTATGGGCTGCGCCGTATCTACCTGATCGGCGCCACGATTGGTGTGCTCTCGGCTGTGCCCTTCTTCCTGGCCCTGGAAGCGCGCTCGATTGGCTGGATCGTGTTCTTTGCCATCATGCTTGCCAACATGGCCCATGACATGATCGTCAGCGTGCAACAGCCGCTGTTCACGGAAGCCTTTGGTACCGAGTATCGCTACAGCGGGGCCGGTGTCGGTTATCAGGTTGCCAGCGTGGTTGGCGGCGGCTTTACACCGTTCATTGCCGCCTCGCTGGTCAGTGCCAATAACGGGTCCTGGCATCTGGTCGCGGCGTATCTGGCTGGCGGCTGTCTTGTTTCCTTGCTCGTAGCGGCACGGATGCGTCATCGGTAAGCGGTTGCAACCTATTCTCGGGTGGCTGGACTAAACAAAAGAGCCCAGCCATGAGGATATGCCGATGCTGACGCACCCAAGTCCTTCAGCGTTCACGCCTGATCCGGCCGTTATAGGCCTCTATTGTGCTGATCAGGCGCCTTTGAACGATCTTGACGAAGCCGATAGTGAGCTGGAAAGCGAACTCGATCCCGAGACCCGCCCGGAAGACCTGCCTGAAGAAGCGCGCGAAAACCTGGAAGAGCCAGCCAAGATTCCTGGCCCGATTCCGGACCCCGGCCCGCTGTAGGAAAACCTAACCGACGGCGAGGCTCAGTGTGGCCTCGTCCCGATGAAAATGCAGGAATGACCCTTTATAGGCTTCGCCGGTACTCAGTACACAGTCTGCTCGCGTACTCCGATACGAGTATTCCAGCTCCTCCATCTCACGGCAGAAGCTGGAACGCTGGCGGCGGTCCGGGTCGACAATGATGATGTCCACTTCATCTGCCGAGTGCCGGTCAATGAAGTCGGCCAGGATGGCAGGCTGGTCGCGCTCGTAGATCAGGTCACTGCCGATGATGAGATCGAACTGGCCTAGGTCCAGGTCGGTTCTGCCCCAATCTGCCGCCTGGTATTTGATCGGCCCCAGGTTGTTGAGCCGCAGATTCTCGTTCAGAAAGGTTGGGATCAACGGATGGTAATCACTCACCGTCATGTTGCCGCCCCGGCTATGCACCACGAGGCTGGCCAGCGCGAGACCCGCACCCAGTTCCAGGACACGTTTGCCCTTGAGATCAATGGTCTGCATGGCTGTGGCCAGTACATAGCTTGAGGGCCAGACCTGACCAAACAGCGGCCAGCTTTCGGGCGAGATGCCCAGCAGCTCCGCTTCGCCGTTGGGGTCATAGTATTGCTGATGGTCTTTTAGGGATTGGATGTGAAAATCCACATCACCAACGGTGACGGTTTGATATTTGACTCGATAACCGGACATGCTGATCCATTAGGTTGGATGATGTTGGCGTCAAGACAGGGCTTGATCGAACAGGCACCACTCTGAAAGAGCAGCAGTACAGGACGAAGGGCTTGCCATTGAGGCGATAGCGGCGAACAGCCGACTTTAAAAAACGCAGGCAATAAAAAAGCCCCGCTAGGCGGGGCTTTTTGGATCAGGCGTCTTAGACGACTTGAACCTGATCAGCCTGCATGCCTTTCTGGCCCTTGACGGCCACGAAAGAAACGCGCTGACCTTCGCTCAGGCTCTTGAAGCCGGCGCTTTCGATCGAACGGTAATGAACGAACAGGTCAGGACCGCTCTCAGGCGTGATGAAGCCGAAACCTTTCTCATCGTTGAACCACTTGACGGTACCCGTTTGGCGAGTAGACATGATGTATCTCCAAGGTAAAAGTAAGACTGCGGCGCTGAACCGTTCAGGCCGAGACTGAGATGCGAAAGTAAAACGAGCCAAGGAGATGAAACGTGAAGCAGTACATCAAGCCAGGGTATCGAAGTGACAATTGCAGAGCAGTGACGTCACCATACGCGCTTTTGAGCCGTTGTATACCTTTATTTTCCGGCAAGCAGCGGCAGTAGGCACAATTCTCTTATTTATCAACGCTCTGCCTGTTTAATTATTTTTGTGTTCTCGCCTTCTATTACCGGGCCCTCGTTCAGAGCTCAGCCGTTACCTGTGTAATGCCATAGCCAAGCCGTTCTGCAAACTCTTCAAGAAAGGTGGGCTGAAAGACGGCTTTTGCCCAGCCGTTGAAAATAAAGCCCAGATTGGAAAAGCCACAGGGCTGTAGGAACAGGAACCCGTTGATGTCATCTTCGTGTCCACATTCGGGGCAACGGAAATTGTCGGTATGGCCGGGCATCCAGTCTTCCAGGCTGTCGAACAGCGCCTCGCCGATCTCCCGGCGGCACTCAGGGCAACCCGCCTCCTCCTTGAATCCCTTGTCCGGCGTAAAGATGCAGCGGCGAGTGATGATTTCCAGTCCGTTGACAGGATGACCGAACGGCAGACGTTCGGGGTATCTGACCACCCGTTCGGCACCTGGAGCAATGCCATAGGCCATGCCCCGCGAGCCGCGGCCGCAGGTCGTTACCTGTTCCTGCACGATGTCCCTGCGTATCAGCCAGCGCAGCGCGCTCAATGCCTTGGCCTCATGGCCTGGCAGGGTGGAAATGGATGGAACGAGGATAAGCTGGTTATCGTACATACGTGCGGTCTGTGTAGGGGCTGGGAGGACGCGGCCTGAACAGGGTTACATTCACGTTCGGGTCTTAAAACAACAAACCGTTATTTTCGCTCAGATCGACCCGTTGTACAGGGAGTGTTATGTATGCGCCGAGGCAGAGGGAGTTATGGCAGCTGGCAGAGCGAACATAAGCGACAGGCATAAAAAATCCGGAACCCCGCAGGATTCCGGATTGATCGGATTCGGCTGTATTTAGGCATCTCTACAAAAGAGAGCCAAAGCCTGCCAATCGGTACTTATTTGCCGACAGTTTTGCCCAGGAACCAGGCGCGCTCTTCAGCTTGGTCGATCCACTCTTCCAGCAGGCTGGTGGTCGCCACGTCATTACCATCGCTGGTCAGGGTGTGGGTAGTGCGCATGAATGCAGCCAGCGCCTGGTTATCGGCATGCAGCTCTTCCAGCATCTGCTCAGCGGTCAGGTCTTCAGCTTCGCTGCTGGCCAGACGCTTTTGCTGCACCATCTGCTCCAGAGAGCGAATGGTAGGCTGACCAATCTTGCGTGCACGCTCGGCCATGGGGTCAGTCATGGCGAACAACTGGGTTGCCTGCTCTTCCAGCAACAGGTGATAGTCGCGGAAGTGGGTGCCGTGCATGTGCCAGTGGTAATTCTTGGTCTTGATGTACAGGGCGAAGACATCCGACAGCAGGACACTTAGCGCCTTACCAATTTCACCCTGTTGAGTCAGGGTAGCGTCCTGACCAGTGGACGCGCGTGCATTAATAGTTTCAACGGATTTCAGTTCTTGCTTGGCATTTGCAGTAGCCATATCTAGACCTCTCTGTTGAATATCGAAAAAGACCGTTAATCCAAACGGCTATACAATAAGGATATTCTATAGAGTATAGCGGCTCCTAATAAGTTCATAAAAATTTATTTTAATAACAATTTATAGCCCAAAGCTATATGATAAAAATATTTTTATAATATAACAGCATATTAATTATTCGTTTTTAAAAGACGATTTTTTAATGATGGCTACCAAATATACAGAAGAGCGCACATATATTTATATGAGCGCTTGCTTTTATTTTGGCTGGTAGATTCAACGTCTTGCGTTTTCTACATAAGTAACACTGTGAGTGTAGCCTGCTTTATTAGTTACGATCGGTAATAATCTTTCCATTGCGTGAAGAAGAGACCCGTCAATAGGTAAGGGCTCTGCTGGATAGTCAGACCAATTTAGATCCAGATTAAACATAGGCTCAAGCGCTTTAGGGCGAGCCCAGAACATAGTACCGACAGGGAAAGAGAAATATCCGTTTTTTAGCACGATATCCATGCGCTGTGCTAGTTCCTGAGCAAATTCTAGATATTTATCCCACCCAATAAGATTGGGATCATCTGCAAAAACTAAGCCTAGCTGTGGAGACATTTCAAATTCTTTAATAATGGCGTCAGCTGAGTTGAAACGGCCACCTATTAAATTCTCCATAAGGAAATTAACCCAATCCTTTACTAAGCGAGACTCTGCGGGCACATGTGGACTCTTTTTAGTATGAAAATGCCCTACAACATCATAAGTAATTAGGTCATCTTTGAATTCTGTAAAAAATGGGCCAATGTCCCTACCCACATTAGGAACAGTTCTTACTGTAAGTCTGGCGGGATAGTTATCTTTTAACAGGCTTTCAACTTCTTTTTTGGCAGTTTCAGAAGTTACGCTTATTAGAAGGTCAGGCGTTGTATTGTTCTCTGATAACCTATTTATTATGTCTGGCAGCATATCGGGATAATAAGCGTGTATATGAACACCTATTTTAAGATTTGCTATTTTTAGTGTTGATCTATCTTTTATATAAATTACTTTGTCTAGCCACTGGCCATTAGGTTTGCCAGCTTCAGCGAAATGAACAAGAGGATTTTTACCTATTGGAGCAATGGTGTTATCAGTTACATAGCGCTCTGGGTTAAACCCTGGCCTCGGTTTACGATTAAAAATAAAACCTTGGCTGTATTTAACAAATTTTCTTACAGCTTGCTCTTTGGTGCATCTCTCATCAGGAGCAATATAAAAACCTTCAATAAAATCATTCCTCTCTAGCAGGAACGATTCGTCAGTTTTTAAGCTATTATAGGATTGGCTGACATCACTCACAGCTTTTTCAAGCTTTTCTACATAACTTTCCATGTTAAATACATTTTCTGCAATATTCTTAACATGGCTTCCTAAAGATTTGAGCTTTTCCTTATCTTTACTCAAGCTTAAAATGAATTTTGCTGCAGCGTCAGTACTTAAAAACGGCATAACGCAAGAGGATGTCAGAGGGCTAGAAGCTAATATTTCTGATATACCAGTAGCGCTCTCAAAAGAAATTACAGGTTTTCCACTCATCATCGCGTCAATAGCGACATTTGGTAGGGGGTCCAAGCGAGAAGAAACAAAGAACATATCTACCATACTATAGATACTTTCGAGATAAGGCGTTTCGTCCAAAAGCTTAACCCGAGCGCCTATACCGGAGGCTTGCATTTGCTCCAAAACGAAGTCCGCATATTGCTTATATGGCTCAACATCTATTTTTCGACCTATCCAAACCATCAGTATTTCACTGTTGGGGTCTGTTCTATGGATTTCCATCGCGGTAGTTACGAATAGGTCAATACCTTTTCGATACTCAACAGTCCCTGCGCCTAACACAATAAAAGGCTTACGTGTTTTAGCATAAGGTATGCCAAACAACATCTTTTCATAGAAATTTGAAATTTTTTCCTCTGCATAATCCTTTGGCTGTTCTGAAGGAATTCTTGATTTCCCTTGAGGAATAATTAGACTATTATTTACAGCAACGCGAGTTCGCTCAATCAATGCGCTCTGTCTAACAACCTCAGCAGAAAATATAACTTTTCCAGCCCAAGCAAAGGTATCCACAAGTTCACAAGGGCTACAATGGAATTTGTAAAACTCATGGACTAACAGGATGGAGGGTATATAGTTTTCTGCAAGAGGTTTTAATATTGAACTTGATGCCAAACTGTTAACGATAGCGAATTTCGGCGCATAGGCATTGATTATATTATTGATTGCATAGTCTAGCGCTAGCTTTTGACGCTCATGAACGGAATAAGGGCCCGCTACGACAGAGCAAGATTCTTGGAAATAGCTTACTAGCTCACCATCCCCTAAAAGAATAGCAATAACATTATATTTTTTCTTAAGTTCTACACAGATATTCCAGCCTAAAACAGGTGCTCCTGTTCTCGATGCCTCATGACAGACTACGATAACAAAAGGTTTTCCTTCGTCAGTTAATAGTTTATTTACTGATAGAGGCTTAGACTGAGGAGCACGCCCTTCATTTATCCCATGATTTAAGTAGTGATGATATAGAGCTTCGGCTGGGCCAGAAACATCTGGGTAAATGAGGCCATAAAAATCGGGGTCAAAGCCTAGATTTTTGTAATCTATTTCAGAGGGAATGGCAGGTAATTGAGTTACAGTTTCAAACTTGGCTTGAGCTCTATCTGCTACATCCTGACTAGAGAGAGGCTCTTTACGCCTTAATCCCTTCAGCATGGTAACGATGGCCCTCGGCTTCGACATAAGACGCCATGAGCGTGAGCTTAAAATAGAATTTATCGTTATTTCTTTCTCATTGTTAAGACTCTTGCAATACTCTAAATCGTGATTTTTTTTAGCTAATTCATCTTCTAGTACTTTGTTTTGGTTCTCTAAATAGCTAATTTTTTCATTAAGTATTGTTATTTTTATTTCGTGCTCATTATTCTCTTCAAGCATTACCTGCTTTGTAATAGCCAAAGCGTCAATTTTGTTCTTTTGCAGCTCAAGGTTTGGTTGGTGACTGGATTGAGCATCTTTACCACTAAAGTATTTTAATTCTATGTCTGTAAGTCGATTGAAAAGCTCTTTTAGACTTTCACTAGTATCAGAGCTTTTGCTCATAGCGATAGTTTCTAATTTACTGGTTAGCTCAGCTACCTTGCTGTCACGGTCAATAACGGCCTGGCTAAGCTCGGTTATCTGTCCGTCGCGCGCGACTACGGCCTGGCTAAGCTCAGCTAC
>NZ_KI517367.1:2081283-2883119 GCF_000478505.2 Pseudomonas sp. HPB0071
CCGTCGCGCGCGACTACGGCCTGGCTAAGCTCAGCTACCTTGCTGTCACGGTCAATAACGGCCTGGCTAAGCTCGGTTATCTGTCCGTCGCGCGCAACTACGGCCTGGCTAAGCTTTATAGCTTCTTCAGTTTTAAAGTTTACTACTTCCCTTAAATGGACAATTTGATCATTTCGCTCGGCTAGTTTTTGATGCCGTCCTCTGATGAGTTTAATTGCTTTTAAGGTGAGGTCAAATTGCTCCTCTGAAAATTTTTCACTTGCTTTAGGAGGATGAGTGTCATATCCAAAGATATCAAAATCTTTTGCATAGAGTTTGCAAATAAGCTCAGACGCTCTATCCGTAATAATTTCAGGTAAATAAGGTATTAAGCTTTCATTTGTGCGGCGGCCAGAAAATGGGCTTGGTGCGTATTCACCAAGCCTTTTGATTAAAGCCTTATTGAGCTCTTCTCTATCCTCAATGCGCACTAGCTTTGAATAATTGATTAAGTCAGGCCGGAGTAAGTCTGCTTGTGGAGTCCAGTGATAGTCCCAGTATGAGGGCGCTTCGTTATTAATTAAATGTTCAAGAAACTCCTCAAAAGCAATAGATATATCATTTAGTTCTTTAATTGGTCTATAAAAGAAATCGTACTTCAAGTAAGGTGATATTTGCAGCGGCTCTCTAAGTAATAATTTAGACTGCCAAGCAGAAAAAATTCTTTTGTATGGGTTTCTTACAACAGCGAATCGAAAATAAGAATCAGATAAGAGAGGCTCTGAAAGATCTTGCGCCGAAAGGCCTGTTACATTTGGAGCTACTTTATAAAAAGTGTCATGTATAGATAATTCTGGATCTGATTCGGAGCTTTCTATCTTTTCGTTTAGCTTCTTTGAATATCCTTCGAGAGTGGCAAACCACCATTTAAGAGAAGTGCACGCTGCTTTGGGTGTGGCAATATATAAAAGCTTGTGTTTTTCAGAAAGGTAGCTGTTCCACTTTAAATATTCTGTTAAATTTTTATCGTTGAAAATTGATAAGTTATTTTGCTTAGACATTTCTCTACCAATAGTTTATGATATTGTTTAAGTGTTTAAAAAATCATTGCATTTTGATGCCCATATACCGACAGTCTTTGCTTTGTCTAAATGGTGGTCAAATATGTCAGTATTTCTATAAAACTCGTGTACAGTGTTTTTAGAGCGATCTAATATTGCGTTTGTTATATCAAAATAGTGGAGGTCTAAACTACCAGCTAGCCTCTCTAAAGCGAAATTGTATCTCATGGTTAGATCGGTGCGATCTTTTATGCTTATATTGATTTCGCTTCGCTTGTTCGCTACTTCGCCCATATCTAAGCCGTCACGAATTGTGGGCAGGCTGGCCCCTGTTATACATATTTTATGAAAGCCAAACTTTAGTAAGTAATTTACAAAGCTGCTATATGCTTTTATAGATTCTTTAAATTGATTCTCAATGCTTTCTGAGTATTTTTTAGCTCGCCACCACATGACAAAGCCACAATCGACTTCACCCAATTGAATAAGAATGTAAGAATTTAAAGGTTGAGATATTAGCTTGCTTTTAAATATATTTATAGCGTCTGTTAACGAGTTTGGGTTTCGCAATCCTATAACCGTTGCACCAGGAACTATAGAAAAATTACTAGTTTCTATATTTAGAATATTAAGCTCAGCGGCAAACTCGAGGACCTCTAAATGAGAGTCACCAAGAGCAATTAAATGCTTTCCAGACACTTTAGCCTCTACTAATTTCTAAAGAGGGAATTTCTGCCATCAGATCAGCTGTTCCAAATGAGCCCGAATAGTCTGGGGGGAGAACCCTAAACATGATTGCGTCTAATATTCGATGTGGACATTCAGGCTCGTGAGCCGACCATATCCCTCCGCCCACAAAATAGATACCTGATAATAAGTTCATTGTAAAATAAAAGCTTATTTTAAAGGTACTACCAGACTTTATGTTTTCATAAAATTTGCCTTCTTCAGGGTATCTCTGGCCTGTAGCAACTGTTCCAGAAATTGTTTTTATGTGTATACCCCAAAATAGGCCTGAAAAATTATCATGAAACTCCCCTGAGACTTCAATCCTATAGGTTTCTCCGCGTTCAAGTATATTAACTTTATTATGTTTGGCGTCATATATATCAAAAGACTTTATTTCCGCGCCCTGAGTTGGATAAACAGTTGTTGTCTCAGGCACTAAGCCAGCGTCAAAAAATTCAGTACTAGATCTTGCAGTTTTTACCGAATTATCTGCTGTTAAAGAATTTGTAAGCTTATCTATGCTTTCTAAATCCCCTTCATTATCAGCTTTTTTATAACAGTTGATCAGCCTTTCATACTCAGAGGGTGGAGCATAAATTAGTTTCTGGTAGGAACGAACTATCTGAGGCGCGACCCCATACATTAGTCTAGAGCCTCCATCTATTAATAATGCTCTATCGCATAGTTCGATAATGCTGGAAGCTGAGTGTGATACAAAAAGAACTGATGTGCCTTTGCTTTTCAAATCTTCCAAGCGAGAAAAACATTTACGTTGGAACTTTTCATCCCCTACAGCAAGAGCTTCATCAACAATTAATATGTCGGGATCGATGGCAACTTGGACTGCAAAAGCCAAGCGTAACATCATGCCGCTGGAGTATTTTTTTACTGGCTGCTCAATAAAATTTCCAATGTCTGCAAAGCTGGCAATGTCATCGAAGCGGGCGTCTACTTCGCTAGTGCTTAGGCCTAATACTGCTGCGTTCATATAGACATTTTCTCGTCCAGTAAACTCAGGGTTAAAGCCGGACCCTAGCTCTAACAAAGCAGCTATTCTTCCTTTTGTTTCAACTGTCCCATGTGTAGGATTTAACGTTCCACAGATCAGCTGCAGCAAGGTTGACTTACCTCCCCCGTTGCGCCCTACGATTCCTACTGTTTCGCCTCTTTTTACTTCGAAGGAAACGTTATTTAAAGCCCAAAACTCACGGAAATATTGTTTTGGGTTTACTCCTAACATTTTCTGCAGGCGAGGAAGAATAAATTGTTTGAGTCGATCCCTAGGTTGATCATATATATGATAACACTTGCTCAAGTTATCTACTTTGATTGAAATTTCAGAGGACATCAGCGAAACCCTTACGTGTTTTTTGAAACCAAGCGAAGCCCAACCAAGCGATAATTGAGGTTGTTAACCAATATATCCCTAATAAGGTTAAGTTAGGTGTCTTTCCCCAGAACAAGATATCTCTAGTCTGCTCTATTACGGGTGTTAACGGATTTAGGTACAGTAGCGGACGTAGATCTTCTGAAAGAGCGGTAACAGGATAAAAAATAGGGGAAAGGAACATTAATACCATAGTAATGATGCCAATGAATTGAGAAAAGTCTCTTAAGTAAACTCCTAAAGAGGCAAGTGCCCAGCTTAGTCCCATGATGAACATCATAAATGGTATTAATATTAATGGAAGCCATAATATGGTGATATGGGGCGTCCCAAAGAAAATACAATATGCAGCTAGCCAAACAACTAAGCTGACAAGAGCATGAAACATTGCTGAGTTTAATATTATCAAGGGCAGTATTTCTAAAGGATAAACAACCTTTTTAACATAGTTAGCATTAGTTAAAATAAGGTTAGGAGCTCTGGTTATGCACTCGGCAAATATATTGAAAACAATAAGGCCCGAGAAAAGTACGAGAGCAAATTCGGTTTTGGAGCTACTTTCTACATTCCATCTAGCCTTAAAAACTATGCTAAAGACAAATGTATAAACTGCTAACATAAATAAAGGATTAAAAAGCGACCACAGGATGCCTAGGGCGGAGCCACGATAGCGGCCTAGAACCTCACGCTTCGTTGAAGCTTTAATGAGGTGTTTGTTCCCCCATAAGCTCCTTAAGATCTCAGCAGGGCCAGCAGGAAACACGCGCATAGAGAAAGACCTTTTTAGTTAAGCTTTTTCATAAGGCTAATAAAATTCGTATAGGTTTATCAAATTTTTTTTATTTTTGTCGATAGGTAGGCTGTTGCTAAGCTTTTACAGAGTAAATGCTTATTGATGCTTTAATCAGTCGTCTTTTTGTTCTAGATCGGCTTGATTTTTAGGATTTGGGCTATGCCTGCAGAAAGTCACTGTATAAGATTGGGGCCTAATGCGTCCGGATCTTGGTATGTGCTAGACCCAGTTAGGTTAGCTTATTATTAAATTAGGCTGAGCGTTAAAGGTTATTATAATAGCAAGATCAAAGATAAAATATTTCTGCGTACGCGGGTGTCATCGACTAGCTGTATTTTCAAAATATTTGTTAGGGCCTATTATATCGGGAATAAAATTTCCATTATTTGTCAGTTAATAGGCCAGAAATCTTTAGAATGCATGTTAATATGTTCAAGTAATTTTTTTGTGCATTCTGATATGCTGATTGCGCTGGTATCAAAGATAAAATCAGGAGAAACAGGTTTCTCATAAGGAGAGCTGATGCCGGTAAAGTTATCTAAAACTCCTTCTCTAGCTTTTTTATAAAGCCCTTTAACGTCTCTTTTTTCACAAACTTCCAAGCTGGTACTTATGTAAACTTCTCGGAATCGTGAAGGTTTTATTATCTCTCGTGCTAGATCTCTATCTTTTTGTAGGGGAGAAATAAACGCACTTATTACTATAAGGCCTGAGTCATTCATAAGGCGAGAGACCTCGGCGACGCGTCTTATATTTTCAGATCTATCGGTTCCAGTGAATCCAAGATCTTTGCATAGTCCATGTCTTAAGTTGTCGCCATCTAATACAAAAGCTAATTTATTTTGTGAAAGAAGTTCTTTTTCTAATTCAAATGCTATGGTGGACTTTCCTGACCCACTTAAGCCCGTGAGCCATAATGTTATAGGTTTTTGCCTTAGTATTCTTGCGCGCTGCTCGGGAATAACAAGGCTTTTTTGCCAAACGAGATTATTTTCTTTTTTCAATTTATATGCCTGTTAGATTGAAGATAAATATTAATGTTTTCCGGTGCTTTAATTTTTTCCTTCTAATTCATTTTTCATCCACTCAGCAGTTCTTTTTATACCATTCTTTAAATCAACCTTTGGAGACCATCCAAGCTCATGTTGAGCTAGACTGTTACCTAAAACGCTCACTGGTACGTCGAAAGGGCGTCTAGGTAAATAGGTGCAATCTATAGGCTTTCCTAGAACCTCTTCAATCAGGCCTATTAATTGATTTAGACTGATCCCTCTTCCTGAACTTATATTAAAAACCGACTTAGAACCATTGTAATGGACTATTTTTGCAAAGGCCTCCGCAACGTCTCCAACATAGAGATAGTCACGGGTAACTGTGCCGTCACCCCAAATATCCAGTTTTTTACCTTGTAGAGCCCTACTTAGAAATACCCCGACTGCACCTTGAGCAGTTTCGACACGCTGTCTTTCCCCAAAAGGATTAGTCACGCGCAGAATATGAGCTCGGATACCGTGCAGATACTCATACATCATTAGGTACTTTTCTATCGCAAGCTTCGTTATTCCATAAGAAACTAACGGTTCAGTGGGATGACGTTCATCAATAGGTAGGTAGTTTGGAGGCCCATAAACGGTCCCGCCGGAGGAAATAAATACAATGCGTTTTACTCTTTGAGCCACCATCGCATTGAGCATTTGTAGAGTAGCAACCAGGTTTGTTTGAACATCATAAATAGGATCATCGTTAGAGCTTTTAGGTAATGTCGTAGAAACTAAATGGTATACAATATCACTATCTTCAATAGCTTCACTAACATCATGGGTGCTCATAAGATCACCTGTCAGCCACTCGATTTTTTCTGCTGAAGTAAATTTGCGATAAGGCTGTACTCTTGGACGTTCAAATATTCTAATACTATGCCCATCTTTTAATAACCGATCTGCTATAGCGGATCCGATAAAACCACCACCACCAAAAATAACTATTTTCATCTGGTTACCCCTTCTACGTGAGTTACAGCACTATAGTGGTTGGTTGAAGAAACTACTAGTGGAAAAATTCTTTCCAGAGCATGTAAGATTGAGCCATCATAAGGTAACGGCTCTTCAGGATAGTCAGACCACTCGAGCTTTAAATCCCATAAGGGGCTAAGAGCATTAACACGGGCCCAAAACATTGTACCTATAGGAAAATTGAAGTTACTAGGTAAGTTTGAGAGTTTTAGGCTCTTCTTTAATAGCTCTGCATAACTTTTATTAGCACTCCAGCCAATAACATTTGGATCTTCAGGAAAAACTAAACCTAAAGCAGGCTCTTTCTTAAACTCACTGAGAATTATATCTATCATCTTTTTAGATTTGTCTCCTAAAAGATTTTCTTGTAAGAATAAAAGCCACATTTCTCCAATTTTATTATCTTTTATATTTGCGGTTTTTTTTGTATGTATATGACCTATTATCTCATATTTCTGAATATCCTCTCTAAAAGTGGTAAGCAGCGGTGCTATATCTCTTCCCTTGTTCGGGATGATTTTAATGGTATTTACATGGCCTTTGTATTTTGAGAGGAATTCGTCTACTAATTTGTATGCTTCTTCACTGTTCACACTTATATATAGGTCAGGCTTTGTATCGTTTTGATTTACTCTGTCTATGATATTAGGAAGCAGTTCAGGATAATGAGCATGTATATGCAGGGCAGCTTTAACGTGTATGGTTGTAGAGTTTTCTCTAGAGTAACAATCTATTGGAGTGATAACTTTATATGCCCATGGGCCTTTTGGGCTACCTGATCTTAAGTAATCCGCATACGGATCAGCATCCATATCTGACAATCCATGTTCCTCTAGATAGATCCCAGGATGAAAACCTGGCAACGGCTTCCTTTTACCAATACTACTTGCCCAAGCTCTTACATAGGTTCTTACTACATTATGTATAAATTTGGTGGCGTGTGGTGAATAAAAATTTGGATTCAAGTTGCCATGATTTAATATGGTTTCTACATCCTTTTGCTCTTGTTTAAATTTTTTCTCTGCTTTTTCTGCAATAAGCTCTAATTTATAAATGTATTGATCCATATTAAAATATTTTTTTGATGAATCCATGCATTTTTTTGAAACTTGCTGATATAGGCTTTCTGAATCTAAAAGCGACACCAGCTTTTTACTTAAATCTAATGTATCGAGATATTTAGCTACGCAAGTTTCCGAAAGGCTAACTTCTTTCATAAAGTCCGCAATTCCCGTAGCCTTGTCAAAACAGAGAACGGGCAGCCCTAATTGCAAAGCATCAATAGCTACATTAGGCAAAGGATCTAGTCTTGAAGTTACTAATAAAGCATCAGATAGTTTATACAATTCATCTAAGGGAGAAGTTTCTGGAATAATGGAAATCTTTCCAATCAAATTATGCCTTTTGATCTGATCTTCTAAGTACACAGAGTAATTTGTATCGTATTCTGGATCGTAACCCTTGCCGATCCAAATGAAGTGAAAATTCAATTTAGATGATTGGATTGTTTTTGCAGCACACTCTATAAATAGATCTACTCCTTTTCTAAGCTGTACTGTTCCAACACCTAGCACGATAAAGTTGTTTTCCGTCTTTTTCTCTCGAAAGAGATTTTTATATTTTAAATTATGGCGCTTTTTGATGTTTTCATCCTGAATGATAGGAGTAAGGCATTTTCCCTGTGGAATTATAGGATATGAGTGCTCATTTAAATCCTTATATGCTTCAATTACGCTTTCCTGGGTGAGCTTTGTTGAAAAAACACTTTCTCCTGCCCAAAACAATGCTTCCCTAAACGCTTGACTTGGTTTTGTATATGCAAAAAATTCATGCAATAGTATTACTGTAGGAATATATTTCCTAGCCAGCACTGGTAGTACAAATCTAGATTCAACGCTGTTTATTAAAGCATATTTTATGGCAGTTTTTTTTGTGACTTCTTCTATAGCTAGTTTGAAAGGGAGATCACTTTCTTTTAAAATCAGAGGTCCGATTACGACTGAGCTCTCTTCTTTGAAATTTTTAAATATGTATCCGTCATTCAAAAGGATCGTTATGATGTTATAACGGATTGACATTTTTTTTATTAGATTAAGAGTTAATATTGGGGCCCCTGTGAGAGAAGCCTCATGGCCCACAATCAATATCGTCTCTTTATCTGTAGCTATATTTTTTAGCTCAATTAAAAAATCTAGCGATATAGGCTTACCTATGCGCTTTTCTTGTATTCCAAATCTTAAATAATGTTCTGCTGGATGAATGCCAGCTAGTTTTACATCCGGATAGTGTTGTACATAAAAATTACTATTTAGATCTTTATATTTTCCCATAATATAAAGAATAAAATATGAAACGCTGCCTCTTATAGCCTTTGTTAGACTACTTCTTCCAATCATTTATAAGCTCGCTTTGTTAGGCTTCTTTAAGCTAAACAATATAACTATATTAAAATTTTAAGAAAGCATTGTTTCTAATGTAATAGCAGCGCACCTTTCTGATTTAAACTCTTATCCTCGTCTTAGCATTGCCCTCATCGCAGCCAGTGCGTCATTGCCCCGCGCCGCTTTGACTTCTACCGGAGCATCTTCCTGTCCTTCCCACTCTAGGTCTTCAGGTGGTAGTTCATCAAGGAAACGGCTCGGGGTGCAATCAATTACCTCGCCGTATTGCTTTCGCTTGGCGGCAAAGGTGAAGGCCAGCGTCTGGCGAGCGCGGGTAATACCTACATAGGCCAGACGGCGCTCTTCCTCCACGCTGTCCGTCTCGATGCTGGAGCGGTGCGGAAGGATTTCCTCTTCCATGCCCATGATGAACACGTAGGGAAACTCCAGACCCTTGGAGGCGTGCAGCGTCATCATCTGCACACCATCGGCGCCTTCCTCTTCTTCCTGCTGGCGTTCAAGCATGTCCCGCAGGACCAGCTTGGCGATGGCCTCTTCGATGGTCATGTCGCCGTCTTCGTCCTTTTCGAGCGTGTTCTTCAGCGCGTCGATCAGGAACCAGACGTTGCCCATGCGGAATTCGGCCACCTTGTCGCTGGAGGCGTTCTGGCGAATCCAATTCTCGTAGTCGATGTCCATGACCATGCTGCGCAACGCCATGATCGGATCGTTCTGAGCGCACTGCTGGCGCACGCCATCAATGAAGCGCTTGAAGCGGGCAAGGCGCTCGGTGTAGCGCGCATCCAAGTGCTCGGACAGCCCCATCTCGTCGGCTGCGGCATACATGGAGATCTGCCGCTGCGTGGCGTAGTTGCCAAGCTTTTCAAGCGTTGTCGAGCCGATCTCGCGGCGCGGTACGTTGATCACACGCAAAAAGGCGTTGTCATCGTCCGGGTTTACCAGCAGGCGGAAATAGGACATCAGGTCCTTTACCTCCTGACGGGAAAAGAAGCTCGTGCCGCCCGACAGCCGATACGGAATCTGATGGTGCTGGAGCTTGAGCTCCATCAGCTTGGCCTGGTGGTTGCCCCGGTAGAGGATGGCAAAGTCCGAGTATGGTCGTTGCGTCTTCAGGTGCAGGGTAAGGATTTCCAGCGCGATGCGCTCGGCCTCGGCATCCTCGTTGCGGCAGCGGATCACACGGATCGGATCACCATGACCCATCTCGCTCCACAGCTGCTTTTCGAATACGTGCGGGTTGTTGGCGATCAGGATATTTGCGCACTTGAGAATACGGCTGGTGGAGCGATAGTTCTGCTCCAGCATCACGACCTTGAGCGAAGGAAAGTCATCCTTGAGCTGCATGAGGTTTTCCGGCCGTGCCCCACGCCACGCATAAATGGACTGGTCATCGTCGCCCACCACGGTGAACTGCGCGCGATCCTGCACCAGAAGTTTGACCAGCAGGTACTGGCTCGCGTTGGTGTCCTGGTATTCGTCCACCAGCATGTAACGGATGCGGTTGCGCCACTTTTCCAGCACGTCTGGGTTGTCCTGGAAGAGCTTGACCGGCAGCAGGATCAGGTCGTCAAAGTCTACAGCGTTATAGGCCTTGAGCGTGCGCTGATAATGCAGGTACACCACAGCGGCCGTCTGCTCCTTGGGCGTACGGGCCTTGGCCAGCGCTTCCTCAGGCAGCACGAGGTCATTCTTCCAGTTGCCGATGTAGTTCTTGATCTCATCGGCGCCGTCGTCTCCGGAATACTCCTTCTGCATGATGTCCGTAAGCAGCGCCTTGATGTCGCCCTCATCGAAGATGGAGAAGCCCGGCTTGTAACCCAGCTTGGCGTATTCCTTGCGGATAATGTTCAGGCCCAGGTTGTGGAAGGTCGATACGGTCAGACCCTTGCCTTCCCCGCCACGCAACAGGCTGCTGACCCGCTCCTTCATCTCCCGCGCGGCCTTGTTGGTAAAGGTCACGGCACAAATGTACTGGGCGCGGATACCGCACTGCTGAATCAGGTAGGCGATCTTGCGGGTGATCACGCTGGTCTTGCCGGAACCGGCACCGGCCAGCACCAGGAGCGGCCCGCTGATGTAATTTACGGCTTCCTGTTGACGAGGATTCAATCGGGACATGGAGACATCGAGGGCTGGTGGAACAGGCGGCGCATTCTACCAGCGGTGATGGCACGATAGGGCACCGGTTGGCTGACGGTAATCATATAGCGCCGCAGCCTGGATCGAAGCACCTGACCCGTAGGCAAGGCGATACCCATCAAGGGGGGAGGCGTCTGATATATCCAGGCAGCACCAAGACGTATCAGCCGTCGTTCCGTTTAAGCACTACGGCACTCCTGGCACTTACAACTTAGCGTCCAATTGCCCGCAGTGCTCGCTCCTTGGAAATTGCCATCAGCGTAGGGGGCGAGTCTTGTATTTGAAGGTAAAGGAAATATCGGCCTTGCTTGTCATACAGGATGCGATGGACCTCGAACGGTTTTTGTTTAGGTCCAGTGCTGATGCCAGGGTAAAGCTTGTCTTGAAGAATTTCGAAGGTATGTACGTTATGTTGGCGCAGGACGTTGAGAAATAACGGATTGATATCTTTCGCCAGCTGTTTATTTTTTGATCTGTCGCCTTCACGAATTAACAAGAAACAGAACAGTGCCACCACCGCGCAGACAAGCAAAATAGCCATTTAGGTGTGACATCCTTGCCAGCTAGGCTAATGAGTAAGCGTTAGAGTAGAGCTGCATCTATCGCGTATGTTCAGCATTCTTACCAAAGTTGCATATTGTATTGCTTCTATAAGCGTAACGGGCGCTAGCCAGCGATGGATATCGTTACACTCCATCCATCTTACCGCGACGCTGCCATCCTTATAGGATGGGTTAAGCGAAGCGATACCCATCAAGGAAAAGGCATCCGGCATGGCCGTGCCAAGCGCCTCCTTCCAATCACGCCTGCACTCTATCAAGGTGCGGGTGCTATGAACCTCAGTCTTTTCGGATATCCCACCAATTCTGGATTCAATACGGGACTGTCCAGAAACACCGCCATGCTTGTCCCCACTACCTGGGCGGATTTCACCAGCAGCTCTTGCCCATCCCCCAGGCGAACGATTGCGCCGGGCTTGAAGCCCTTGCGGTTCATGGTGGTAACGGGAATGGAAAAGCCGGCTGCCTTTCGATACACGCCTTTGAGCCAGTCCTCGTTCGTAAGGTTATTGATACGCGTGCTGAACTCTTCCTGCGGCACGACCTTGGGCGGGACGGGATCGCCGCCATTGAGCCCAACCGTCAGCCGACGCGGATAACCTACGGTGCTGCCATCCAGCAGCGGACCCTCTACCCACACGGCCATGTTCTTGTCGCCAACCTGCACCTGCTTGACCGCCACAACCGCGCCCGTTGCCAAGAGCACCTTTGCTCCAGGCTTGAACGCATTCTGGTTAGTCTGCGTGGCCGGAATCGAAAAGCCTGCGGCCTTGCGATAGACCCCGTTCTGCCAGTCCTCATTAGTGAAGTCATTGATGGAGCTGGTAACAGAGGTGTTCACCTGACTGACGGCTACCGGCGTAGCGGTAGACGGCTCGGCAGCCAGCGCCGCATGGCTCCCCAAGGCTAAGGTCGTGAAGGCCAGCGCGTTCAGTAAGGGGCGGGAAAGGAGAGTAGGTAGTCTCATATTGTTTTAGGGTATGAGTGACGGAGCCCCTTTGAGTGCAAAAATGTGAAATAAATCGCTCTTGGCAAAAAAAATAATGGCCGTTTGCCAACGATGGGTAAACCAAGGTGTCGGCCATCTTTTGGGCACCGGTTCTTTTCAACGGGGCCGCTAATCGGTACACCGGATAAACCCGACCTTAACCTGGAGCGCCCACCCATGTTCTCTGGTTTTCAAAAAGCGCAGTGCCATGTCAACGGTATTGATATTGCCTACCGGATCGGGGGCAGTGGGCCGGGATTGCTCCTGCTGCATGGGCATCCGCAAACGCATATTATCTGGCGCAAGGTAGCGCCTATACTGGCTGAGCGATTCACCGTTGTGGCGGCGGACCTGCGTGGTTATGGCGATAGCGGCAAGCCGCCTGCTGACCCGCAGCACCTGACGTATGCCAAGCGCACTCTGGCGCAAGACAATATCGAGCTCATGCAAACGTTGGGCTTCGACACATTTGATCTGCTCGCCCATGACCGCGGCGCCCGAGTGGCCCACCGTCTGGCGATGGATCACCCCGCCGCGGTACGGCGAATGATCCTGCTCGACATCGCCCCTACGCTGGCTATGTACAACCAGACCGACGAAGCCTTTGCTCGCGCCTATTGGCACTGGTTTTTCCTGATCCGCCCGGCGCCGCTGCCAGAAACCCTTATCGACGCCGACCCGGATCTCTACCTGCGCAGCGTTATGGGCACTCGCAGCGCAGGCCTTGCACCGTTCATGGATGGCGCGTTTGAAGAGTATCTGCGCTGCCTCAAATTGCCCGGCACGGCCAGAGGCATCTGCGAAGACTACCGGGCTAGCGCCACGATTGACCTTGAGCACGACCGCGCCGATCGCGCCGCCAATCGAATGCTGACCATGCCCACCCTTGCACTCTGGGGCGCTAACGGCATCGTAGGCAAATGCTTTGACCCGCTCGCAGAATGGAAAAAGGTAGCGACCGATGTGCAGGGCAAGGCGCTACCCGGTGGGCATTACTTGCCGGAAGAAGTGCCGGAAGCGTTATTGGATGAGGTAACGGCGTTTTTATAGGCATGAATAAAAAGAAGGGTGTCGGCTCACTCGTCAGGCTGACTGTTTAAGTTTGCATACCTGCAACGCCTCGAGTGATTCGGGGCGTTGTCGTTTCCGGCCTTTATCTCGCAATTCGTGGCAGGTGGGATGCCGACGTAAGGTCAGGAATTGCCGCAAAGGCGCTACGGTCTAGTCATGACAGCCATCTGTGCTGCTCCTCGCTTGATGTTTCCCCCTCGTATTCCAAGGACCGCTATGCACGAACAACAACTCCTGTTCGCTTTTGCCGGTATCGGCATTATCGCCCTGATGTGCCAGTGGCTGGCCTGGCGGCTGCGCTTGCCGGCGATCTTGTTTCTGCTGGTCTGCGGCATCCTCGCTGGCCCGGTCACGGGCTGGCTCGATCCGCAGGCGCTGCTGGGACCCCTCCTGTTTCCTGTCGTCTCGATGGCGGTGGCGCTGATCCTGTTCGAAGGCAGCCTTACGCTGCATCTGTCCGAGTGGCGGGAAATCGGCAGTGTGGTGCA
The DNA here is from genome assembly GCF_000478505.2 of Pseudomonas sp. HPB0071. Classification (NCBI taxonomy): domain Bacteria; kingdom Pseudomonadati; phylum Pseudomonadota; class Gammaproteobacteria; order Pseudomonadales; family Pseudomonadaceae; genus Pseudomonas; species Pseudomonas sp. HPB0071. Next base: position 2,094,893 of record NZ_KI517367.1, read on the forward strand.
TCGGCTGGTGACGGCCGGAGCACTGGTGACGTGGGCGGTCATTACCATTGCCACCCACTATCTGCTCGACTTTGCCTGGGATCTAGCACTGCTGTTTGGCAGCATGACGCTGGTAACCGGCCCGACGGTGATCGTGCCGATGCTGAGGGTGGTGCGCCCCCGGGCGTCGGTGGCCAATATCCTGCGCTGGGAGGGTATTGTCATCGACCCTATTGGCGCGCTGCTGGCGGTAGTGGTGTACAGCTTTGTGGTCGCCCGGGATGCCGGTAGCGGGGTCAGTCAGAGCCTGACGACGTTTGCCGCAGTGATTGTGTGCGGCTGTGTGTTCGGTCTGGCCGGAGGCTGGCTGCTGGGGCAGGTACTGAAGCGGCAGTGGTTGCCGGATTACCTGTACAACCTGGCGAGCCTGGCAGCGGTGTTGGGCGTCTTCATCGTATCCAATCACTTTGTGCATGAGTCGGGTCTCCTGGCGGTTACGCTGATGGGCATGTGCCTGGCGAACATGAAGGATGTCGATGTACGGGAGATCCTGCATTTCAAGGAGAACCTGAGCGTCCTGCTCATTTCCGGGCTGTTCATTCTCCTGGCGGCGCGGCTGGACCTTAATGCCTTGCTGGCGCTAGGACCTGCGGTACTCGTCCTGCTGCTGGTGATCCTGTTCGTGGCGCGACCGCTGAACGTGCTGGTCTCGACCTGGGGGTCGACGCTGTCCTGGCGCGAGCGGGTGCTGCTGGGCTGGATTGCGCCGCGTGGCATCGTGGCGGCCGCCGTCTCGGCAATCTTTGCGATCCGCCTGACCAGCGAAGGGAATACTGATGCCGCCTTACTGGTGCCGCTTACCTTTGCAGTCATCATCGGCACGGTGGTGCTGCAAAGCGCAACGGCTCGTCCGCTTGCTCGTCTGCTCAAGGTGGCCGAACCCGCGCCGACCGGCTTTCTCATCATCGGCGCCAACCCAGTGGCTCGCGCCTTGGGCAAAGCCCTGCAACAGCTGGGCGTGCGCGTCATGTTGACCGATTCGAACTGGGACAACATCAGTAGCGCGCGCATGGACGAGCTGCCCACCTACTTTGGCAATCCGGCGTCGCAGCACGCCGAGGCGCATATGGATCTGGTAGGGATCGGCCGTCTGCTTGGCGTATCTCCCGCGGGCGAACTGAACACCCTCGCCAGCATGCGGTTTCGCCATGAGTTCGGTGCCAACGAGCTGTACACCGTGTACAGCGGCAAGGACAGCCAGCGGAGCGATAAGCATCGCGCGAGTGAAGAGCACCGTGGTCAGGCGCTTGGCAGTCCGGCCCTTACCTATCCACAGCTGGCCGGGCGACTGGCGCGAGGAGACGAGATCCGAACCACGCGGCTAACGGACGGTTTTAGCTGGACTGACTATCAGGCGCTGCATGAAGGCAAGGCGCTGGTACTGTTCGCCCGCGACCCGCAGGACAAGATCCGTGTCGTCACACCGGACAGCAGCTGGCAGCCCCAGGCAAGCTGGACGGTAGTAGCACTTATTGAACCTGTACAGAAGTTAGCATCAAGCGAGCCAGCATGATGGATAGTTAAACACAGCTCTTAGCTCATTTAGAACTTTTAACCTATAGGTTAGCGAAGAATACTCTGTTGAATAAGTAAACATTTACTCAGCAAAGGGCATTACTTGCTTTGGAACATTGATGGTAGGGTCGGGCAATTATTTACCCGACAATCCGCATGGCAGACGGCCATGCATCGCTCCAAGGTAGGACATGAAAGATAGATCTCGCACCTTCGCCGAATACTGGCGTAACTCTCTCGCTGATGCCGCATTAGGGTGTGGCAGTCTCTCTAAAAATGATTTGAATGCATACACTCGGCTGGATAAAAACATTCTATACGAAGGGCGGTTACCGCTACCCTTGACCGAAAAGCTATTCGAGGAACAGTTGCCTTCGGTAGATAGCCTCAACGTTATCGTGCGGCCACTTTTGTATCAGGTAAAGCTTGAACATGGGAAGCAGCGTAATCGAGGGCTTCCTGAATTTGTTGCACCGATTTTAAGCAAGGCTTGTCTTAGGCGTGACGGACGCCTATATCCGCAAGCCTGTACAGTAATCCCACGTGATTTGCTAGAACCCGTTGAGCAGGGATCGTTTGCGCTGGGGACTATGGACGACCTAGATACATACTTGACGACTTATCCATTCGAGGCCGTGACGGTATTTGTCGAGGATGAAGATGATGAGCAGGCTGTAGCGCGCTATAGGCAAGCGTGGACAAAATATCTTGAAGCTTGCCGGCGATTGCTGGAGAAGGTTGGGCGGGGATTTTCTTCAGACGATACTGGCTTCCTGCCTTTGGATCATGGGCTGCTATTGCCAGAGAATCAGCTCTCTAGTCCGAGCCATAAGCATGTTCTGCCTCTATATGATCACTTGCGCGAGTCGAATCCCGCCGTACCGTTGTTTGATACCTACGCTAACGAAACGGTAAGCGAGCCTGAACCGTGCTTGCCCAAACATGCAGCCTTTTCCGCTCGGTTGGCACATTCTGGAAATACTTTCCCCCTGGCTGAAGCTCAGCGAGATGCGCTGGCGCATTTGTTAGTGGCGCGGCACGGAGACATTCTGGCCGTGAATGGCCCGCCGGGAACAGGTAAGACAACCATGTTGCTGTCGGTTGTCGCGACCCTCTGGGCCCGCGCGGCTTTGGCTGGAGGCGAGCCTCCAGTGATTGTGGCAGCCTCCACCAATAATCAGGCGGTCACTAATGTAATCGATGCCTTTGGTAAGGACTTTGCTGAGGGAGAAGGGCCTCTGGCTGGACGCTGGTTACCCTCGGTAAAGAGTTTTGGCGCTTATTTCCCCGCTATCGGCAAAGAAGGCAAACAAACGGAGCACTATCAGACTCGTGCATTTTTCGAGCGTGTCGAAACGTCCGGATATGCTGACCAAGCTGAAATTGATTATTTGAAGGCAGGACGGATCGCATTTCCAGAGCTGGGTGACGCTGATGTTGGTGTATTGGTAGCGCGACTACGAAAGGAACTGCAAGGTGAGGCCGATAAGTTAATAGCGCTGGAGTCTGCATGGGCAGCTCTGGCACAGGCACGCATGGCAGTACAGGCCGAGCTAGGCGAAAACCCGGTGCAGACCATGGCTCAGCGCCGCGAACAGGCCGCCAAGCTCGAAGCGGCTGTACAACGCTATGCACACCTGTTGCAGCAATGGGAAGCATGGCGAGCTAATGAGTCACTATTTTACGGCTTATTCGCTTGGCTACCGCCAGTAGCCGCAAAGCGACTACGCCGGGCGCGTCTGTTCGTGCATGAGCATTGGCCTAGAGAAAACGAGGAATCGCCTATCTGGACGAGCCTTAACCACATTGAATCTACCGTGCAGACGCGCTTGTCAGATGCCAAACAAGCTGAGCATGTCCAGCGGCAGCGCATATTGAATGCCGAGTTCCTGCAACAAGCCGAGCAGCGTGCTTTAGGGCGCTGGAAAGATGCTCTTGCTGTACTGAATATCTCCAGTTCTGCAGAAACGCTTACCTTGTCAGAAGCTGATGCGCTTGCCGATACGCAGATCCGCTTTCACGCCTTCCGGCTTGCAACGCACTATTGGGAGGGGCGTTGGTTACTTGAAATGCGCGAGCTAGATGTAGAAAAGGAGCGGCGCAGTCAAGGTCCCAAGGCCATGCAGCGCCGCTGGCATCGTCGCATGAAGCTCACGCCGTGTGTGGTGTCAACGTTCTTCATGTTACCCAGCCTCATGGCCGTCAAGCGGCATGTCGCCGACAAGGATTTCCGCACGGACTATCTGTATGACTTTGCCGATCTATTGATCGTGGACGAGGCGGGTCAGGTATTACCTGAAGTAGCTGGTGCGTCATTTGCCCTGGCGAGGCAGGCATTAGTCATTGGCGATACCTTGCAGATCGAGCCTATTTGGTCGGTTCCATCTCGCGTAGATGTTGGCAATTTAATCAGTACTGGACTAATTAACACCGATACTTACGAACAGTTCTACAAACGGCTATCTGACTTAGGTAAGACCGCTGCAAGCGGGAGTGTCATGCGAATCGCACAGCAAGCCACACGTTACCATTACGACCCAAACTTGGCCCGCGGTATGTTCCTGTACGAGCACCGCCGCTGTTATGACGATATTATTCGCTACTGCAACCGGCTCTGTTATCACGACAAGCTAATACCACGGCGAGGCCCCAAAAGCGTTCAGAGTCAGTGGCCTGCCTTGGGCTATCTGCACGTTGACGGGATCTGTCAGCAGGGCCATGGTGGTAGCCGGCAAAACAGGCTGGAAGCTGACACTTTGGCGGCTTGGCTGGTATCACAAAAAGCTGAGCTTGAGAGTATCTATAACAAACCACTGGCTGACATTATTGGCGTAGTCACGCCCTTTAGCGGGCAAGTGGCTGCTATTGCACATGCTTGTGAAAAACATGGTATCGCTGTGGGTGGCAAGGATGGCATGACAGTAGGTACGGTACATTCGCTACAGGGTGCTGAACGCCCCGTCGTTATTTTCTCCGCTGTATATTCCAAGCACGCTGACGGTGGTTTTATCGATCGCAGTCCAAGTATGTTGAACGTAGCGGTTTCGCGAGCCAAGGATAGCTTCCTGGTGTTTGGTGACATGGATGTATTCGAGCTTGTACCCAAAAGCCAGCCACGCGGTCTTTTGGCGCATTACCTTTTCGCCCGAGCTGATAATCGGTTGTCCTTTGAGTATCTACCGCGGCCAGATTTGCGTGGGGCTTCTCACGGGCTGACCGTTCTGCGTGACGCGGTCGAGCATGACGCTTTTTTATTAAAGCTTTTTGATGAGGCCTGCCAGGAAGTCCATCTAGTAACCCCTTGGATAAACCTTGACCGTATTCATGAAATTGGAGCAATGGAGGCTATGCGTTTGGCCGTACAGCGGGGTGTTCGTATTCATGTGTATACGGACCCAGGCTGGGTGACAAAAGCGACCGACCCGGAGGCTAATGCAAAGCAATGGCAACGGTTGGAAAAAACGCGGCATGCGCTTGGACAGGAGGGAGTTGAACTCCTCTTTGTGCACCGTGTGCATAGCAAATCGTTGACTGGTGATGACACCGTGTACTGCAACGGCTCGTTCAACTGGTTCAGTGCCAGTCGCCATGAGCAATACGTTAATCACGAGACGTCGTTTGCTTACCGCGGCCCACAAATGGCGCATGAAATCGAGGCGCTAGTCGAAAGTTTGCGTAAGCGGACTAAGCGGTTCCAACAGGAAAGTAACCGTTGAGTAGGGCTTGATTACAGGAGCAGGCAGCTACATATGATCCACTTTAAAGGAGCCCCTTCATGACCACATCAACCCGCCGCCCCGTTCCTCTCCCCAAGGCCTATCGGCTGCTTAACCATGGGCCGACGGTGCTGGTCAGTGCGGCACACGAAGGCAAGCGCAACATCATGGCGGCGGCCTGGGCGATGGCGATCGATTTCGAGCCGCCCAAGGTGGCGGTTGTCCTGGATAAGTCCACCTGGACGCGGGAGCTGCTGGAGCAGTCCGGCACCTTTGTGCTGAACGTGCCGGTGGTAACGCAGGCGGACATCGCCCAGACCGTGGGAACCACGTCGGGCCGCGAGCTGGATCGGGGCGGAAAGGATAAGTTTGCGCTGTATGGGCTGGAGACCTTTACCGGTGAGCAGGCCGAAGCGCCGCTGCTGGAAGGCTGCGTGGCGTGGCTGGAGTGCCGCCTGCTGCCGGAGCCGCACAATGAGCAGCAGTATGATTTGTTCCTGGGTGAGGTGATTGCTGCCCAGGCCGACGAGCGCGTCTTCAAGGATGGGCACTGGTCATTCGAGGGGCACGATGAGCTGCGCACGCTGCACCATATTGCGGGCGGACATTTCCTGGTGATTGGCGATTCGGTGGTGGGAACGCCGCTGTCCCCCAAACAGGAATAGCCCCGCATTCACCGGCCCGGCAGCCTGTCGGGTCAGCCTTGATGCCTGCACTTCGGCATCCGTTTTTGACTCCATCTACTGCATTACGGCAGAGTACGCGCCTTTTTGGGTAGGCTTGCACTCCGCTGGAGGATGGTAATGAATGCAGTAGTCGCGGCCGTAGGACTCATGTTGGTCCTCAGCCTGTGCCGCGTAAACGTGGTGATCGCCATGGTCGCCAGTGCGCTCGTCGGCGGGATGCTGGGCGGGTTGGGAATGGATGGCACGCTCAAGGCCTTCAATACGGGGCTGGGTTCAGGGGCCACGGTGGCGTTGTCCTACGCCATGTTGGGAGCCTTTGCGGTCGCTATCAGCAAATCCGGGCTGGCACATGCGTTGGCGAGCAAGGTGCTCGTCATGGTCGGTCGCAGCGAGAACAAGGGCGGCGGCATGGTGAAATGGATCTTGATGGCCCTGATCCTGGCGGTTTCCATTTCGTCGCAAAACATACTGCCGATTCATATTGCGTTTATTCCGTTGCTGATTCCGCCGCTCCTGTATGTGCTGACACGTCTGCAGATCGACCGTCGGCTGATTGCTTGTGTGATGACGTTTGGTCTGGTGACGCCCTACATGTTTCTGCCGGTGGGGTTTGGCACCATCTTCCTGAACGATATCCTGCTGGCCAATGTGGCAAAGGCGGGCGTGGATATCAGTGGTATCAGCATCACGCACGCGATGGCCATTCCGGCGCTGGGGATGGTGTGTGGGCTGGCAATCGCCTCTTTCAGCTATCGCCGCAAGCGTGTCTATGATCTGGCGCGGCTGGAGCAGGCCGAGCATGTCGAGGCGAGCTACAACCCCAAGAGTCTGCTGATGGCGGGTGTGGCGGTTGCGGTCGCCTTTAGCGTACAGCTGTGGCTGGACTCCATGATCATCGGTGCACTGGCTGGCTTTCTGGTGTTTTCGGCCTCCGGCGTTGTGCGGTGGAAGGAGTCGGATGACCTCTTTACCGAAGGCATGAAGATGATGGCGGCTATCGGCTTTATCATGATTACCGCCCAGGGCTTTGCCGAGGTAATGACCGCAACAGGACAGGTGAAGAGCCTGGTGGATGCGTCTGCGGACTGGATTGGCCATAGCAAGGCGGTAGGGGCATTCCTGATGCTGCTGGTAGGCCTTCTGGTCACCATGGGGATTGGTTCGTCGTTCTCGACGGTCCCGATTATTGCCGCGATCTTTGTGCCGCTTAGCGTGCAGCTGGGCTTTAGCCCGCTGGCTATCGTGACCCTGATCGGAACCGCGGGCGCCTTGGGTGACGCGGGCTCGCCGGCGTCTGACTCCACCCTTGGCCCAACCGCCGGTCTCAACGTGGACGGTCAGCACAACCACATCTGGGATACCGTGGTGCCCACCTTCCTGCATTACAACCTGCCGCTGATGGTATTCGGCTGGGTTGCCGCGATGGTGTTGTAAGCCTCGCTGCATATAAAAAAGCCGCCCATTCGAGGCGGCTTTTTTGTGGGTTAAGAATGTAGGGCGTAGCGTTTGTTGATGGGTTGAACAACGCGATACCCATCACTCCCACATCCTGCCCCTTACTCAACGCGGTGTCCCAAACACCTGCGTCCAGTAGATGACCTCGCTGCTCTTGGGATTGACGGCATAAGCCGTACCCATCTGGGTGTAGTCCGGGTTCATGATGTTGCTGCAATGGCCGGGGCTGGCCAGCCAGCCGGAGACGACCTGCTTGGGTGAGCCGGGACCACCGGCAATGTTCTCGCCTATCCGTCGCCATTGATAACCCTGTTGCTGGGCGCGCTTGTCCACCTGACTGCCATCCTTGCCGGCATGGCTGAAGTAATCGAGCGAGGCCATCTCGCGGCTGTGAGCGAGGGCGGCGTTGGCCAGCTTAGCGTCCCAGGTGAGCGGCTTGGCACTCTTGAAGGATTGACTCCCGCAGCGGCGCGGCTTGGCGCGCGCCTCGTTGACCAGCCTGAGGACTTCCTTACCGGCAGACTGCCAGTCGCCGATATTGCCCGACAACACCGGCTGGGCCAGGACGATTTGCCAGCGATTACCCGAACGCGAGACGCCAACCTCGGCGTAATGTGAGTCCAAGAGCGCCTTGCAATAACTCTGGGTCAACACCTGCATGGCAGCTTCCGCCCCGGCCGGTGCCGAAATAGCCATGGCTTGCACCTGGGCTGCCTGATAACCCGCCCCGCGCAAGACCTCACGCAGCTGCATGCCCTGTGAAAGACGCACCTGGGCCAGTTTTTCGTTGGCGGCCAGTGGGCCAGCAGGAGCCGTACGCTGCCCGTTACAGCGTTGTGGCGCAGCACGGTACTGGTTGATCAGGCTGATGAGCTGACTGCTGTCGCTGGCCTGCGCAAAAGGCATCATGGACAGGTTTGCCAGCAGCGCGGCACCCATCACGGTGGATAAACGAAGCGTGGAACAGGACGAAGTAGGCATGATAGTCATTGGCAGAACGGCAACCGATAGAAACAGTGGCTGCTCCAGGCTGGAACAGTCATCACCGCGCAGGCATGACGATACGTCAATTTGCCTGTATGGCATCTGAAAAAAGCGATTTTCGTTTAGTCAATCACTGAAGTGTCATGGATTGACTCATGCCTTCCTGTAAACGGTAGGGTGCCAGAAGTCCTTCAGGATCAAGTGAAGCGGTCCGGCCCAGCCCTGTTTACGCAGGTGGTGAGCGATCAGTACGTTCATGATCCCATGGCCCATCAACAGAACCGAGCCATGTTCCTGGGCGAGGGCGATCAGCTTGTCGGCGGCCTGCTTGGCCCGTCGGTTGGACGCAAAGATGGACTCAGTGTGAGTGGATAAGCCCAGAAACCAGGCTGACCGCAGCATCAAACGCCACATTTTTACGGGGAGTTTGGGCCAAGGGAGATCGAACCCAGGCAGGTGTGCCTCAGCAAAGGTTTTGTCGCACGTATAAGGACGCTCACCGGCCAGATGATTGAGCGATTGCATGCAGCGTGACAAGGAACTGCAGACCAGCACACCGGCACTGCTTGCCAGCTCGACGAGATCGGCTGGAAGCTTACGGCAGAGTACATCGGCCTTCTGGTAGCCTTCGACCCACTCCATCATCTCTCGGGGTGACAGCCATTTCGTGCCGGAGTGATCGGGTTTGCCATGGCGTACAAGGGTGATTTGCATGAAGTCTCCGCTCCCGCGGGTGAGTCCGTTCAAAGGCAGGCGATACCTGTGAAGCGATATGACGGCTGCGCTCGCGTTTTATTCCGTAGGGAATAAAAAATAGCTGACCTGAGTGTCGTCGAGTCATGAAATTGAGCATCAGCACCGGAATGCTCAAAAGTTTTCTGACCGGTCAGGATGGATTGCGTTTGAGTATGTCTTGGGTTACGCATTCGAACTGATTTCGCTCTTGAATGGACATGCAAGTTCGATCGATTCCAGGAAAGTTTTGAAATATTCCGCTGCTTCAAACGAGTCCGGCCTAACGCCTAACTACATGTTTATTTGCATGTAAAAGTACATATTAATGAACGCCAAAACGAAACGGTTACCGCTCCGCTATAAAGCAGACTAGATGCCGCCTTGATGAGTATTGCCTCATTTTGGTGCCAGTCACCTGAAACCTAAAAACACTTATAAATCAGCCGCTTCGCTTGTTCTGAGTGGTAGCTGAACAGCTCCTGTACCGCTCGTCTGCACCTGATCGAGACGGTTAAAAAGCAGGAACTCCCTTCAATAACAACCCTCAGAAATTACGAACGCTGACGGAAAACGGTTAGCGAAAACACAAGGCATGACGTCCCAATCCATTAGGAGAAAGACAATGGCAAACAGCAACTCAGGCAACTTTGCAAACGATCGTGAAAAAGCATCTGAAGCTGGAAAGAAAGGTGGTCAGAACAGCGGCGGTAACTTCGCCAATGACCGCGAAAAAGCTTCCGAAGCAGGCAAGAAAGGTGGTCAGAACAGCCATGGCGGTGGCCGTAGCTGATTGATCACTAAGAGGATGGAGCATGTGACTCCATCCACTCTGAACTGAGATGTTTATCAGTCCAGTCCCAATCCGAAAGAGGAGCAAGACCATGACTCAGAACAGCAATCCAGGCAACTTTGCAAACGATCGTGAAAAAGCGTCCGAAGCCGGCAAGAAAGGCGGACAGAACAGCGGCGGTAATTTCGCCAATGATCGCGAGAAAGCATCCGAAGCAGGTAAGAAAGGCGGTCAGAATAGCCACGGCGGCGGCCGTAGCTAAGTGACCCCAGACAGGCGAAGCCTTGTGCTTCGCTCACCTAGCTGAACTGACACGTTGTATTTCAGTCCAGTCCCAATCCGTATATGAGGAGAAAGACAATGGCAAATAACAACCCAGGCAATTTCGCAAACGATCGTGAGAAAGCATCTGAAGCAGGTCGTAAAGGCGGTCACAACAGCGGCGGCAACTTCGCCAATGACCGTGAAAAGGCTTCCGAAGCGGGCCGCAAAGGTGGCCAGAATAGCCACGGCGGTGGCCGTAGCTAAGTAGTATTAGGGGCAGTGGCGTCAAGCCATTGCCCCATTTCTTCATCCGTCCTGTTCTTGGCCGGATTCAGTTTCTACTTTATGCAGCAGTCATGAGCATCCGTACGGCAGCTCTGTATGGCATATCGTCTGCCTCCTGATTTCGTACACCCCACTCTGTTTTCAAGGCGCTGTTACCAAGCAGCTTTGAACAGAATTTAAGCCGTTTCGAGTTATCCACATACCTTTTATTTAATGCACATGGTCTTTGCCATTAGCGTGCTTGTGTATAACTCTGGGCTGGTGAGTGGATGGAGTAATCTTTTCCACAGGCTGATTTTCCTGGGCTTCACGCTCATCCTGTGGATAGCTCAGCGTTCCGTGTGCATGATGGTCTAGTTGTCCACCGCTGTGAGAATGCCCTTCGCTGGAAGCTACTAATACATGGTACTGCTGGGCATCCAAGGTTGGCAGTTTTTGCAGGAATGCGACAAGTCCCCAGATATAGTCGTCGCTCATGCTTTTGCCCCAAGCCGGCATACCGGTGGCCTTGACGCCATGCTTGATAATCCAGAACGCCTCTGCCGGATCGGTGATTCCCTGCTGGCTGAGGTTGGGAGGAGGCGGATAAAGACCTTTGCTCAGCTCCGTCTCATTGATTCCGGGTGCAAGATGGCAGGCGGCACACATCGCATCGTAATTACCCGCGCCGCTGCGAATCAGTGCCTTGCTTTCCAGGTTGGGGACCGTAATCCGTTCGGATCGCACTTCAATGGAGCGATCACGCAACATGACGATCAAGCGGTGTACCGGCTCTACGTGAGGCGTATCCGCTCCTATGTTGATCACACCTGAATAGACTGCCACTGCAATGAGCGCCAGAACGGCAAGCGTCAGCAGCAGGGCAGCCTTCAGGAAGGTCATGGGTTAGAACCACATACGAACACCGGCTACCAGCCGGGCATCGTGAGTGTCTTCGCCTTCTTCTCGGGCATAGGATGCCGTCTGACCATGGGTGTTGTTCCATGACACGCCAACATAGGGCGCAAACTGCGGGGTGATTTCGTAGCGCAAGCGCAGACCGAACTCGGTTTCGGAAATACCGGACCCCGTGCCACGGGCCTCATCGTTCTTGCCGTAGAAGTTGAGCTCGGTATGCGGCTGCAAGATGAGATTGTTGGTCAGCATCATGTCGTACTCGGCCTCTATGCGCAGACCGGTCTGGCTGCCTTCGCCAAGGAAGGCCGTTATTTCCAGATCCAGATCCTTGATGGCTTCGCCCTGGATACCAAACGCTGCCCATGTTTGAGGCGAACCGGGTTTGAAATCCTGCCGGACACCGGCCACCGTTTCCCACCAGGGCGTGATGGCATGTCCCCAGAGTGCCTGAATTTCGGCTTCTTCGGTATGACCGTTGGTACGCTGGCCTTCGGAGCGGAAGTTAAATCGGTTTACATCGCCACCAATCCAACCTTCGGCCTGCCAGTTAAGCGTGCTGCCCTCCTTGGCGTCCTGCCACTCCAATTGGTCGAAGAGCAGGTAGCTGTGGATGGCGCTGTCATGCACGGCATGGCCGGCGAGAGGAGGAAAGGCCGCCTCGCGCATGGCCGCGGTGACAGGCGGGATGGGTGTACGGCTCTGGGATGTGGCCGTGCTGTCTGGAGTAGGGCTGCCGTGCGCCATGCCGTCATGATTCATCGAGTGGGGGTCCATGGAGCCGTGCGACATCCGGCTATGATCCATCTGCCCATGATCCATGCCACCATGCGCGTGTTGCACCTGGGTCGGATTTCCCGTGGCGCCAGCCTGAGAAGCCGGATCTGCCGCCTGGGCAACAGAGATGCTGCCCAGTACCAGCGCAAACGTACAGGCCGACAGGCGGGTCGATAATGTGCTCACAGGCCTCTCCTTAAACATCGACAATAACTTCGCGGAACATGCCGGTTTCCATGTGGAAAAGCATGTGGCAATGATAGGCCCAGCGGCCAAGCGCATCGGCGGTCACGCGGTAGCTGCGCTTCGAGCCGGGCGGCATGTCGATGGTGTGTTTGCGGACCTGGAAGCGGCCGTGTTCGTCTTCCAGGTCACTCCACATGCCGTGCAGGTGGATGGGATGCATCATCATGGTGTCGTTGACCAGCACAATACGAACCCGCTCGCCGTAAGTAAGCCTGATGGGCTCGGCATCCGAGAATTTCATCCCGTCGAATGACCAGGCAAAGCGCTCCATATGCCCCGTCAGGTGCAGCTCCAGGGTGCGGGTTGGCTCACGGCCATCCGGGTCGGGAAAGGTACTTTTGAGATCGGCATAGGTGAGGACACGGCGGCCGTTGTCCCGCAGGCCCATTCCGGGGTCGTCCAGTTTGGGGGCAGGCATCATGGTCTGCATGTCTACCAGTGGATTGCCGTCTTCGCTGGCCGGGTGCGTCTGCATGGCTCCGGTGTCATGTCCGCCGTGTGGTGTGCCATGGTTCATGGCGCTGTGATCCATGCCGTGACTGCCGTGACTGCCGTGATCCATCCCTGCGTGGCCCTGGGACGACGGTGCGCTGTGGTCGCCGTGACCCATGTCCGCCATGCTTACCAGCGGGCGGGGGTCCATGTCTGGTACCGGTGCGTTAAGGCCTTCGCGAAGGGCCAGCGTGCCGCGGGCATAACCGGTGCGGTCCAGGGACTGGGCGAAAATCGTGTAGGCCTGCTGGTCGGACGGCTCGACGATGACGTCATAGGTCTCCGCCACCGCGATACGGAATTCGTCTACGCTGACCGGCTCGATGGGTTGGCCATCTGCCGCCACGACTGTCATCTTCAGACCGGGAATGCGCACATCGAAATAGGACATGGCCGACCCATTGATGAAGCGCAGCCGAATCTTTTCCCCAGGCTTGAAAAGGCCGGTCCAGTTGCCGTCAGGCGCTGCCCCGTTCATGAGATAGGTGTAGGTAGCGCCTGTCACATCAGCCAGATCGGTAGGTGTCATCCGCATCCTGGCCCACATAGTGCGGTCCGCTACAGTAGCGGACCAGCCGTTCTCGCTCACATCATTGACGAAGTCGACCACGGTGCGCTGGTTGTTGTTGTAGTAATCGGCCTGCTTCTTGAGCGTCGAGAGGATGTGCTCGGGCGTCTCATCGCTCCAGTCCGTCAGCATCACTACATAATCACGGTCATAGGCAAAGGCCTCCGGTTCACGCGGCTCGATGATCAGCGGGCCATAGACCCCCCGCTGCTCCTGAAAGCCCGAGTGGCTGTGATACCAGTACGTGCCGTGCTGCTGGACCTTGAAGCGGTACTCGTACAGACCGTCAGGTGCGATGCCGCTAAAGCTCAGCCCGGGTACGCCATCCATCGTGGCCGGCAGGATGATGCCGTGCCAGTGGATCGAGGTGGCCTCATCGAGTTGATTGCGAACGCGCAGCGTAACGGTATCCCCTTCGCGCCAGCGCAGAAGCGGGCCGGGCAGGCTGCCGTTGATGGTCAGGGCGGTGCGCTTGGCGCCAGTGATGGTGACGGGCGTTTCGCCAATGACCAGATCGAATTCGGTGCCGGACAGTACGGTGGGTTGTCCGGGGCTGGTCAATGCCCAGACGGGGGTTTGCCAGAGGCCTAGGCCGCTCAGCAGACTGCCTGCTGCCAAGCCTTTTACGAACGTACGCCTCGATGTAGTGGATGCCATGCAGTTGTTATCCCGTCGGTGGGCCGTGAGGGCCTTGTTCTTTTCACATAATCCGTTTCGGCTGAGGCGTATAAACCGCTTCGCCGCTGCCTGTGGACGTTGCATAGACTGCCGATACGGCTGAGCGCTCCGTAACATCCGGAAATATTTAGCCGCCCTCTGGCCGATGCCGTATCGATAGCCTGAGGGGATGACAGTAGCGGAGCCAGGAGATGGTGGAAACAGGCAGAGCGCATGGCTGAGCTGACGGTATATGTCGGGTTGTTTCTGGTTGCCCTAGCCGCTGCTACCTTGTTGCCAGCTCAGTCTGAGGCAGCGCTGGCCGCGTTGTTATTACAGGGCAGTTATTCCGTGCCCTTGTTACTCTTGGCGGCGATTCTTGGTAATACGCTGGGCTCGGTGGTGAACTGGTTTCTAGGGCGCTCAATCGAGCACTTTCGGGACCGCCGCTGGTTCCCTGTTTCGCCCTGTCAGCTCGAACGCGCACAACGGGGGTATCGCCGTTATGGACGTTGGTCGCTGCTACTGAGCTGGGTACCGGTCATTGGCGATCCGCTGACGCTGGTAGCAGGCGTTATGCGCGAACCGCTGCCCGTCTTTATCCTGCTCGTCGGCTTCGCCAAGACGGCGCGTTATCTGGCCGTCTCGGCACTGGTCCTTGGCTGGTACTGAGCGGACCGCGTGTCACCGCGGCTGCCATGACTGGCAATCCTCAAAAAAGCGCGCTTAACTCTGGGTAGCCCATTGTTTTTCCGCAGGCGATTCGACGTTCTCATGGTAGAGCAGACCCCGCATATGCCGCTCGAAGGCCCAGGTGAGCGCAACCGCTGCACAGGCCAGACCCAGAGCCATTCCCCACCAGACGCCACGGGCGTCGAAGCCTAATACCAGCCCTAAGAGCCAGGCTGAGACAATTCCCACACAGCAGTAGCAGATCAGGCCGATCAACATGGCCTGGCGAGCCTGCCGGATACCCCGCAACGCGCCCGAGGCGATGCCTTGGATACCATCGAAAAATTCAAACCAGGCGGCGATCGCCAGCAGGCTTACGGCCAATGCCATAACGGTGCGGCCGGCAGGGTCGTCCCGATCAATGAACAGACCCACCAGGGTCTCCGGCATGAGCCAGAATGCAATGGCGACGGCCAGCATGCAGGTGGCGCCAACGGTAATGCCGATACGGCCAGCCAGACGTGATTCCGCAAACCGGCCCGCACCAAAGTGCAGCCCGACCCGCAGGCTGGAGGCATAAGCCAACCCCACCGGAATCATGAAGGCAACGTACACCAGCTGATTGGCGATCTGGTGCGCGGCGAGCTGAGTGCTTCCTAGCGCGCCCATGCACAGGGCAGCGGCGGCAAACAGGGCGGTCTCGACGGCATAGGTGCCGCCAATGGGCAGGCCCAGGCGCAGGGTTTCGCTGATAGCGCCCCGGTTGAGGCTGAGCAGTTTCCGCGCGATCGGGTAGGCTGCATAGGCACTGCGTGCCCGGATGGTCAGCGCCATGGCCAGCGCCATGGCCGTCATGACCAGCGCTGTGATCAGGCCGATACCCTTCAAACCAAGAAACGGCAGACCCATCCAGCCTTCGATAAAGGCCAGGTTGAGCACCAGGTTGGCCAGTGCGCCGCCAATGGCAATCGACATCACCGGCCCAGGGCGGCCGATACCGCTGGTAAAGCCGCGCAGGGACATGAACACCAGATAGCCGGGGAGGGCAAAGCTTACGGCGTGGATAAAGCCCATGGCTTCGGCTGTTGTCGCCGGAGCCTGCCCCAGGGCCAGCAGCGCAGGCTCCAGACTCCAGAGGATAAGCCCGGCGATCAATGCAAGGCCCAAGGCGATCCAGACGCCCGCGCAGGCGACCTCTGTTACGCCCTCGGTATCGTCTTGACCGTGCCGGATTGCCACCAGATTACCGACCGCGGCGATGATCCCCACGCAAACCACCGTCACGAAGGAATAAGTGGCGGCCCCTAGTCCTCCACTGGCCAGCGCCTCGGGGCCGATGCGGCCCATCATGACCGTGTCGGTAAAGACCATGGCCACGTAGGCCAGCTGGGCGGTAATCAGTGGAACGGCCAGACGAGCCAGCGCGGACAGTTCGGTACGTAGCAGGGTCATGAATGAGTCAAACTCACAAAGGCAGAGAAGACGTCTGCCAGGCAGGCAGAAAGGCAGGGTGATTGTGGATACACTTGGGCTGGCCCACAAACTGAAAATAAACCTGCCTGCCATGAGTTTTAATCATGTCTGAGTCGACTCGTCTTCCTCCGCTTTATGCCTTGCGCGCCTTTGAGTCGGCGGCCCGGCATTCGTCTTTCACGCGTGCCGCGCAGGAGCTTTCACTGACCCAGAGCGCCGTGAGCCGACATATCCGCACCCTGGAGGCCCATTTTGGGTGTCGACTGTTCGAGCGCTCGGGACGTCAGCTGATCCTTACGGAGCCAGCCAAGCTGTTGCTGCCAGGCATCAGCGAAGGTTTCGAGGCATTGGGCCGGGCGTGCTCCGTGTTGTCGGTGGACGAAGGTGCGCTCCGGCTCAAGGCACCCTCCACGTTGTCCCTGCGCTGGTTGCTGGCGCGACTGTCCCGCTTTCGGCAGGCGAATGAGGGGATCGAAGTGCAGCTGACCAGTGCCTGGATGGACAGTGATCATGTCGACTTCATCCACGAACCCTTCGATTGTGCGGTGCTGCTGAGCCACGGTCGTTTCCCGGAAGAGTGGGAAAGCGCCTTGTTGTTTCAGGAATGGCTGATTCCAGTTTGCTCGCCTGAAGCCGCAGCGGAGGGTCCCTGGGATGTACAGCGGTTGCGGGAGACCGAGCTGCTGCATCCCACGCCCGATCGTCGCGATTGGCGGCGCTGGCTTCAAGCTATGGCGCTGTCGGACGACATACCGATCAGAGGCGGACAGGTATTCGATACGTTAGAGCTTGGAATGGCGGCCGCTGCCCGCGGGTATGGGGTATCCATTGGAGACCTGGTAATGGTCTCGGAGGATCTTCAGCTTGGGCGGACGGCGCTCCCCTGGCCTACAGCGGTGGCGAGTGGTGAGGCGTATTACCTGGTATGGCCCAAGGCTCGACGCAACCCGAAGCGTCTCTCTCTGCTGAGAGATTTTCTTCTGGCTGAGGTCAACGCCATGACCTTGCCTGATGTGACCTACCACTCATAATAAACATTCCGACGTCCATCGTGCTAATGGGTCAAGTTGTCTTACATCCCGCCGATAATCAAACGACCGACTTAGAAGATTCGCCCCGAAGAGGGCCTTGCGTGTACAGCATCTCAGGTCGTCAAAAGCCAACCTAACGCGAATGCCAGTCGGGGAACACTGGTGTTCTTCAGGAGAATAATCCCATGTCGGGACGTCGTTTCGGTATCGCCGGGCAGCTTGCGTTTGCTCTGACGGTCATATTGGTTGTGGTTATCACAGGAAGTGGATTGTTTGCGTTGCGCTCCCTGAGTGTGTCGACAGAAGAGGCTCACCGCCAGCATCTGGCCAGCGAGGCACGGTTACTTGCTGATCAGCTCAAGACTTTCCATGGCACATTGAAAATCAGTACCCAACGCTTGGCCGGGTTGTTTGAGCGTCGCTTTGCGGCCGGGCTGACACGCGATACGAACGAGCGTGTCACCGTGGGAAGTGCTTCCACCCCTGCGCTTAGCCTGCAAGGCAATCGCCTGAACGGCGATTTCACACTGGTCGACGAGTTCACCTCGCTTACTGGCGGCGCCGCTACGGTATTCGTCCGTGATGGTGACGAATTTGTCCGTATCACCACGTCGGTCAAGAAAGAAGACGGCTCCCGTGCCATCGGCACGCAGCTGGACCATAAGCACCCGGCGTATGCGGGCTTGCTTCAAGGTCAGCCTTACGCTGGACGTGCGGTACTGTTTGGCCGCAACTACATGAACCAGTACACGCCGGTGCGTGATGCCTCGGGTCAGGTCATGGCTGTTTTGTATGTCGGCTTCGATTACACCGATACTCAGAAAGAGCAGTTCGATAACCTGTCCGCGTTCCGTATCGGCAAGACCGGCTCGCTGGCCTTGCTGGATGAGCAGAATAAGTGGCTGGTAACGCCGGCCGGTACCGACAAGCCTGACGCTGCGCTAGCCTCTATCAACCTGAACGCCAAGCCGGGCACGACGGTCGAGTGGGAAGATGGCAAGGCGGCGTTCCAGAGCGTTGTCGCGCAGGTGCCGGGTGATGCCTGGAAAGTGGTCGCCACCCTGCCAAAAGCGGAAGTGGGCGAGCTGATCTGGAAGGTGGGTACGCAGCTGGCGCTGGGTAGCCTGTTGGCTTTGATCCTGGCAATTGGTGCCTCGGTCGTAATGCTGCGTCACAAGCTCAAGCCGCTGGATAACCTCGTCAAGCAGGCCCAGGCTCTAGGCGAAGGTCAGCTGAGCGTCCGGCTGCAGGTTGAAAGCCACGATGAAATCGGCAAGCTTTCCCACAGCTTCAACCAGATGGCTGAAGCCCTGTCGAACACGGTAGATCGCGTACGTCATTCATCCCACGATGTGACTACTCGCTCCGATCAGCTGAGCACCCTGTCCGGTGCTACCCAGCGCCGTTCGGCCGAACAGTCTTCCCAGATCGACAGCATGGCCAGCGCTGTGGAAGAGTTCAGCGCTACCGCGCAGAACATTGCCGACAGCATGCGCAAAACCGAGCAGCTGACCAACGAAAACGCCGCCGAAACCCGTAACGGTACGGCCTCCATGCGTGCTGCCTCGAAAGCGCTGGAGCAGATCGCTCAATCGCTGGGCACGACGGCTACCGTGGTCAATAACCTGGGCGAGCGTTCCCAGCAGATTGGCGGGATCATCAGCGTGATCAGTGGTATCGCCGAGCAGACCAACCTGCTGGCGCTTAACGCCGCCATCGAGGCTGCGCGAGCGGGTGAGCAGGGCCGTGGCTTTGCCGTGGTGGCTGACGAGGTTCGCAGCCTGGCCGGCCGTACCAGTCAGGCGACGCGTGAAATCTCCGAGATGATCGGTTCGGTGCAGGAAGAAACCAACCGCGCCATGAGTTCTATCGATGAAGGCAACCGCCTGATGCAGCAAGGTTTGTCGCTTAACGGTGACGTTGCCCAGGCCCTGCAGCGTATTGAAGCGCAGATCGATCAGGCCGTAGAGCAGTTCACCAGCATTGCCCAGGCCACCCAAGAGCAGAGCAGCACGGCGACTGCGCTGAGCCGCAACATCCAGACCATTGCCGTCGATAACGCCTCCCAGCGTGAAGCGGCGGAAGAGCTGGCCAGCACGGCCTATGAGCTCAAGCGTCTGGCGGAAGAGCTGAGCCATGAAGTGAACCGCTTCAGCTGATCGTACGGTAGCAGGCACAAAAAAGCCGGTGCAGAGGCACCGGCTTTTTTATGGGTAACGATCAGCGAACGATATGCAGGAAGTGCATGTGACGCTCGTATTGATCCAGGATGTCGCCAATCACGTCGTCCCGGCTCCAGCCCATCACGTCATAATCCTGACCGCCTTCCTTCAGGTGCACATCGGCACGGAAGTATTTGCGATCCTCGCGCTCGT
This sequence comes from Pseudomonas sp. HPB0071, assembly GCF_000478505.2. Lineage (NCBI taxonomy): Bacteria > Pseudomonadati > Pseudomonadota > Gammaproteobacteria > Pseudomonadales > Pseudomonadaceae > Pseudomonas > Pseudomonas sp. HPB0071. Next base: position 2,114,547 of record NZ_KI517367.1, read on the forward strand.
TCTGGTCGCTCTGTGTGTCCCCCATGACAAAGCTCGGCATGGCATACGCGCGCGGGCGAACCTCATACACGAACTCAGGGTTCTCCTCAGGGCCGACCTCAATACGTACCCGGCCATCGTCGCCATCTTTTACGCTAACCAGATAGCTCTGCTTACGTAGCTCTTCAGCAACAGATTCACACGCAGGCTTAACCACCTCCCCGATGAAGCGCACCACGTGGGTACGACGCGGGAACATGGCCAGATTACGCAGGCGACGCTGCCAGCCACCGGCTGAACGAGGCGCAGGGCGGGAGATGTTCAGCGCCTGGTAGCGGATACCCCGCTTGGTGGCATCGAGCTTGAGCGCCTTGAGCAGACCCCACATCGAACAGAGTAGTGCGATAGTAAAGGGCAGCGCCGTGGCAATTGTCGCCGTTTGCAGGGCCTTGAGACCATCGGCCAGGAGCAGTGCAATCGCCACGATGCCCATGGAGGAGGCCCAAAATACTCGCTGCCAGATCGGTGTCTTGTCGAGCCCGCCTGAAGCAAGCATGTCGACGACCATGGCACCGGAGTCGGCCGAGGTAACAAAAAACACCACAACCATGATAATGGCCACTATTGAAATAGCCGACGCGAAGGGGAAATGCTCGAGGAAGGCAAACAGCGCCAGGGAGCTGTCTTTGTTCACTGCATCGCCTAGCGACGTAATGCCCTGCCAGGAGATCATGTGGATGGCGGTATCACCAAATACGGTCATCCAGAACAGCGTAAAACCGGCCGGTACCAGCAGCACTCCGGAGACAAACTGGCGGATCGTGCGGCCGCGGGAGATGCGGGCAATGAACAGGCCCACAAAAGGCGACCATGCCAGCCACCAGCCCCAGTAGAACAGCGTCCAGCCGCCGATCCAGTCGTTGGGCTTATAGGCATAGAGGTTAAAGGTACGGCTGACAATCTCGGTCAGGTAGCCACCGGTGTTCTGCACAAAGGTTTGCAGAATGAACACGGTGGGCCCCAGGACCAGTACCATGAGGAGCAGCAGTACGGCCAGTCCCAGGTTCAGCTCCGACAGGCGACGAACCCCCTTGTCCAGGCCGGTAACCACCGATAGGGTCGCCAGGGCCGTAGTCGCAATGATCAGGCCGATCTGCACCGGCACCGACACTTCTAGACCGAACAGATAGTTGAGACCGGTATTGATCTGCGCGACGCCAAAGCCCAGGGATGTTGCCACCCCTAGAACGGTGCCCAAAATGGCGAAAATATCCACCGCATGGCCGATTGGCCCGTAGATACGTTCGCCAATCAGGGGATACAACGCTGAGCGCAGCGTTAGCGGCAGCCCGTGACGGAAGCTGAAGTACGCGAGGATCAGCGCCACGATGGCGTAGATAGCCCAGGCATGCAGGCCCCAGTGGAAGAAGGTGATGATCAACGCCTCACGGGCGGCGTCCACCGTGCCAGACTGGCCAGTGGGCGGCGACAGGAAGTGCATGACCGGCTCGGCCACGCCAAAGAACATCAGGCCGATCCCCATGCCCGCCGAAAACAGCATGGCAAACCAGGTCGTGCTGCTGTAGTCCGGCTCGCTGTGGTCCGGGCCGAGCTTGATGTCGCCATAACGGCTGACGCCCAGAAAGACCACGGTCAAGAGGATCAGCGCCACCGCCAGAATGTAGAACCAGCTGACGTTCGTAATAATCCAGGACTGAATGAGACCAAAGACGCTTTGCGCGCTCTCGTGAAAGGCACTGGCATAGATGACCAGGATAAGGATAAGCAAGGTCGAGCCCCAGAAAACCGGGGGATTGAGGGTACGGGTAGGTGGTGATTGGCTTTCGGTGGCCATCAGGCACTTTCTCCTTTTCTGTCGGCGCCAAGGTGGCTGCAAAGGAGTGCCTAGCCGACCCGCTCCGAGGGTCGGCATTAAAACACGAGGTGGTTGTCGCTCAGGTCACCTCAGGCACTCGCGGGTCTGTACTGCAATGCTTCAGCCAGATGAGACCGCAAAATCTGCGGCTCTGCTGCAAGATCGGCTAACGTACGTGCCACCTTGATCACTCGGTGCAGGGCGCGCAGGGACAGCCCCAGCCGTTCACCTGCGCTCTCGATCCACCGCTGGTCGTCTGCCGTTAATGCACAGTGTTGGTGCAAGGCACGCAAATCCAGAAAGGCATTCGCCACCCCTTGGCGAGCCAGTTGCCGCTCACGGGCGGCGGCGACCTGTTCGGCAGCCTGTTGCGTTGTAAGGCGGCCGGAATCGTTCTTGGTGTCAGGGCCGCCCAGACGCACACTTTCCCGGGCGACGGTGATATGCATGTCGATCCGGTCCAGCAGTGGACCGGAAAGTTTACCACGATAACGTTGTACCTGATCGGGCGAGCAACGGCAGCGGCCGGCCGGATCACCCAGATAGCCGCATGGACAGGGGTTCATGGCGGCGACCAGCTGGAAGCGGGCCGGAAAGCGGACACGGTCCCGGGCGCGGGAAATCACAATCTCGCCGCTTTCCAGTGGCTCGCGCAGAACCTCTAGCACCTTGCGGTCAAATTCGGGCAGCTCGTCCAGAAACAGCACGCCTTGATGCGCCAGAGTGATCTCGCCCGGGCGAGGGCGACTACCGCCACCCACCAGGGCGGGGCCCGAGGCCGAGTGATGCGGCTGCCGGAATGGCCGCTGCGGCCAGTGAGCCATGGGCGTGTGGCTGGCAACCGAATGAATCGCAGCCACTTCCAGGGCTTCGAATTCATTCAGGGGCGGCAGCAGACCGGGCAGGCGGCTGGCCAGCAGGGTTTTTCCGGTCCCGGGCGGGCCTGCCAGCAAGAGGTTGTGCGAGCCTGCCGCTGCAACCACCAGGGCGCGTTTGGCAGCCACTTGGCCCTGCACGTCAACAAGGTCGGGGTAGGGTTGCTCCTGCCGTCTCAGCCCCTGGGCTTCATACGGGGTAAGGGGCGTCTGCCCGGTAAAGTGCGCTGCGATCTCCAGCAGATGGCCCACCGCGATGACTTTAAGCCCGCCCGCCAGACTGGCTTCCTCGGCGTTTTCATGGGGCACGATCAGTGTGCGTCCGGCTTCCCGTGCGGCAAGCGCTGCGGGTAATACGCCCTGGACGGGGCGCAGTGCACCAGAGAGCGCCAGCTCACCCAGGCATTCGATATCGGCCAGGGCATCCGCGGGTAACTGCGCACTGGCCGCCAGAATGCCAAGGGCAATGGCCAGATCGAAGCGGCCACCATCCTTGGGCAGGTCGGCAGGAGCAAGGTTTAGGGTGATGCGGCGTGCCGGAAAGTCGAAGCCTGAATTGAGGATGGCGCTACGCACGCGATCCTTACTCTCCTTGACGGCGGTTTCCGGCAGGCCGACCAGGGTCAATGCGGGCAGACCGTTGGCCAGATGCGCTTCTACAGTGACACAGGGGGCTTCCACGCCCACCTGGGCGCGGCTACAAACGATGGCGAGGGACATGATCACTCCTTGATCAGTGTCCCGCCGGCCGGGTTATTCGGCGGTCGGCGGGGTGGGTTCCGTTTTGTTGTTCTGGAAAGCCATTTTGGCTGATGTCGGTGCGTCCTGTGCAGGCTGGGCGGCAGCAACAGGCTCTTTGCCTTGGCCTTCCAATTCGGCCAGGCGAGCTTCCAAGGCCTCAAGACGAGCGCGGGTGCGTTCAAGGACCAGCATCTGGGTGTCGAATTCTTCACGGCTAACCAGATCGAGCTTGCTGAATCCGCTCTGCATCAGCGCCTTGAACTGGTTTTCGATATCGGCACGGGGCGAGCCTTCACCAAATAGACGGCTGGCTTGTTGGGTCAGGGAGTCGAGTAGCGCTTTGGGTGGGAACATACGCTTCATCCATTAAAAAGTGTTCGGACCAGTGTATCACGCTCCTTTCCAGCGCCAGGATGCCGGGCATCTGCACATTTTTTGGGCACCTCTTCCGGGCGCTGTGCGCCAAGATGGTGCGATCTGCTGTGAAATGGACGCTATCTCATTCAACCGAAGCGCATAGAGGCGTTGCGCCATGCGGCTTTGCACGAAATGGCAAGGTTTCTGCTTTAGCCGTTATGACAGAGGCATCACGCACCAGGGATGCGGAAGCGAAGCGGTGATTGCTTCGTAGGCGGGCGAGGGTGCCGGCGAACCGTTTTAGAGCGGGGCGACGTTACAAAGCCACAGACTGCGCTTAGACTTGAGACGGGGTTCGTTCCTGGGGCAAGTCCACTTTTCGGGAGAAGTTCATGAAACTAGTCACCGCCATCATCAAGCCGTTCAAGCTCGACGACGTCCGCGAGTCGTTGTCCGAGATCGGCGTTCAAGGCATCACCGTCACCGAGGTCAAGGGTTTCGGTCGCCAGAAGGGGCACACGGAGCTATACCGTGGCGCCGAGTACGTTGTCGATTTCCTGCCCAAGGTGAAGATCGACGTCGCCATTGCCGATGACCAGCTCGACCGTGTCATCGAGGCCATTACCAAGGCAGCCAACACCGGCAAGATCGGTGACGGCAAGATTTTCGTTGTAAATCTGGAACAAGCCATCCGCATCCGGACCGGCGAAACCGATACCGACGCTATTTAAAAAACACCGTACTCCATACCCCCAAAGCCCCAGGAGAACATCATGACTCTGCGCAAGTACGCAGGGCTAGGAGCCCTTTTGTCCCTCGCTATGCCGAGCCTTGCCATGGCTCAGGAAGCAGCGGCGGAGCCGACGTTGAATAGCGGCGATACGGCATGGATGCTGGTGTCTACAGCACTCGTGCTTTTCATGACCATTCCGGGTCTGGCGCTGTTTTATGGCGGCATGGTTCGTGCCAAGAACATCCTGTCGGTAATGATGCAGTGTTTCGCCATTACCGGCCTGATCAGTATTCTCTGGATGATCTACGGTTATAGCCTTGCCTTCGATACCACAGGCATGGAAAAAGGCGTAACCAATTTCAATTCATTTATCGGCGGTTTCGGCAAGGCCTTCCTGAGCTCCATTACCCATGATGGGCTGACAGGTGCGGCTGCGCTGTTCCCCGAAAGCATTTTCGTCACCTTTCAGATGACCTTTGCGATCATCACCCCGGCGCTGATCGTGGGTGCGTTCGCCGAGCGCATGAAGTTCTCGGCCATGTTGGTCTTTACCGGTGTGTGGTTCACTCTGGTCTATGCACCGATCGCCCATATGGTGTGGAGCGGTGACGGTGGCCTGATGTGGGATTGGGGCGTGCTGGATTTTGCTGGTGGCACCGTGGTTCACATCAACGCCGGTATTGCTGGTCTCGTGGCTGCCCTGGTGCTGGGCAAGCGTAAGGGCTATCCGACCACCCCGATGGCACCGCACAACCTGGGATATACCCTGGTCGGCGCTGCCATGCTGTGGGTGGGCTGGTTCGGTTTCAACGCAGGCTCCGCCGTTGCGGCAAACGGCACTGCCGGCATGGCGATGCTGGTCACCCAGATCGCAACCGCCTCGGCAGCTCTGGCCTGGATGTTTGCTGAATGGATCACCCACGGTAAGCCCAGCGCCCTGGGGATCGCCTCGGGTGTGGTTGCCGGTCTGGTGGCCATTACTCCGGCTGCCGGTACAGTCGGCCCGATGGGTGCGCTGATCATCGGTGCGGTCGCGGGTGTGATCTGTTTCTTCTGCGCTACCAGCCTCAAGCGCAAAATTGGGTATGACGATTCCCTGGACGCCTTTGGTGTGCATGGCGTCGGCGGTATCGTGGGCGCGCTGCTGACCGGTATCTTCGCTGCACCGGCTCTGGGCGGCTTCGGCACCGTGACCGATATTGGCGGCCAGCTGTGGATTCAGCTCAAGGGCGTGCTGTTCACACTGGTATATACCGGCATCCTCACCTTCGTCATCCTGAAGGTGATCGACATGGTCATGGGCCTGCGTGTCAGCGATGAGGAAGAGACCGTGGGTCTGGACCTGACGCTGCACAACGAGCGTGGTTACAATATGTAATAGCGAACCGGCTACCGTTTGTCGGTCAAAAAAGGGCGCCTTCGGGCGCTCTTTTCGTATGCACGAAAGAAAGTCATTTTTCGTGCGTTATTGCCCGGAACACCCGCTCGCAGCCCCGGTCTGAACGTCAGCTTTAAAGAGCCTCTTTGTTTTTTCGAAAGCCGCGCTAGAATGCGCGCCCAGCAAGCCTAGGAGTCCGCCATGTGGCATCAGCGACAGATCACGCTGCGCGCCCGAAGCCGTGGATTCCATCTCATCACGGATGAGGTGGAATCGGCTTTGCCCGAACTGAAAAGCTGTCAGATCGGGCTGCTGAACCTGTGGCTGCAGCACACGTCGGCTTCATTGACGATCAATGAAAATGCCGACAGTGCGGTGCGTCGCGATTTCGAGCGGTTCTTCAACCAGCTCGTGCCGCAGAACGTGCCAGGGTACGAACACGATTACGAAGGGCCGGACGATCTACCGGCGCACTTCAAGAGCAGCCTTCTGGGCTGCAGCCTGACCATACCCGTGCAGGCCGGAAGGCTGGCGCTAGGGACGTGGCAGGGTATTTACCTGGGTGAGCACCGTGACCATGGCGGCGCTCGTCGGATAATGGCTACCTTGCAGGGTATGCCAGCATGAATTTTTCTTGAGCAGCCACGTCAAACTCGCGGCTGGTCAGTAACTAACCTGGTTTTCGAGGGTTTTTTATGAGTGATGAAGAGCTGGAACAGGACGATATCGAGTCCACTGATGATGACGATACCGAGGACTTTGCTGCGGCTGCAGACGAGCCTGATGTAGAAGTCGACGACAGTGCCGAGGCGGAAGAACCTGCTGCAGGCAAAGGGAAGAAGAAAAAAGAAGCCGAGCCCGAGGAGTTGCCCTCCATCGAGGCCAAGCAGAAGGAGCGTGATGCGCTCGCCAAGGCCATGGAAGAGTTTCTGGCCCGTGGCGGTAAAGTGCAGGAGATCGACGCGAATGTTGTTGCTGACCCGCCTAAAAAGCCTGACAGCAAGTACGGCAGCCGCCCGATATGATTTTAAAACCCGCCTGTATGGCGGGTTTTTTATGGGTGTCGGATTCTGGCGTGGACATTATCCTGTGCAGTCCATCTGCAGGAAGACTTCATACCGATGACCTCAACCCCAACCCTTCAGGCACGCTGGCAGAGCCTGCGTGACCTTGCCTCCAGTGCCATTGTCCAGGAGCGCGCCCTGGAGCCCTGGCTGACCGAATCCATTCTGGAGCAGAAAGAGCTGGGGAGTGCCCTGGCGTTTCGCCTGAGCCGAACGCTTACCGTCGATGCGGTGCAGCGGCAGACGCTGCACGCGCGTTTCTTGAGGGTGCAGCAGGAGCATCCCTCGCTGATCGAGAGCGCCTGGGCTGACCTTGAGGCCACGGTCACACGCGATCCTGCCTTCGATACCCCGTTGGAGGTTTTCCTGTTTTCCAAGGGCTTCCTGGCGATCCAGGCCTACCGCCTCGGACATCGGCTCTGGCTCGACGGGAACCGCATGCTGCCGCTTTATATCCAGGCTCGCTGTAACGAGATGCTGGCTGTAGACATCCATCCGGCCAGCCGTATCGGGCAGGGCATCATGCTTGATCATGGTACCGGGATCGTGATTGGCGAGACGGCGGTGGTCGAGGATGACGTGTCCATTCTGCAGGCGGTCACCCTCGGCGGGACGGGCAAGGAGTGTGGTGACCGGCATCCCAAGGTGCGACGTGGCGTGATGATCGGCGCCGGCGCGAAGATTCTGGGCAACATCGAAATTGGCGAAGGGGCCAAGGTCGGGGCGGGTAGCATCGTGCTCAAGCCGGTCGCACCGCATACCACCGTGGTCGGCAACCCGGCCCGACCGGTTGGCACGCCACGCCACGAACAACCTGCACTGGTGATGGATCAGTCGTTCGATCAGGACTGATCCACCGTGTCGGTTAGTTCCAGCGCTCCAGTACCGCAGGGAGCTCGTTGAGGCTGCGGATCTCGGCATCCGGTGCATTTTCACCAGACCAGGGCTTGCCTGTAGGGTTGAGCCAGATGGCCCGTAGCCCGGCCTGCTGAGCGCCCAGGATGTCATCGACAGGGTTATCGCCTACGTGCACCGCCGCATCGGCGGTCACGCCTGCCCGGCGTAGCGCTTCGTTGAAGGGATGCGGGTCGGGCTTGCCGATACCCAGCTCTTCTGCACACAGAGCAAAACGGAAATAGTCAGCCAGGCCGATCTCGTGAACATCAGCATTGCCATTGGTCAGTACGCCCAGGTCATAGCGCAGCGATAGCTGTTCCAGCGTCTCGTGCACGTCCTCGTACAGGGTGACCTGCTGACGAGCAGCCAGGTAGATGGCGAAACCGGCTTCGGCCAGCTGCCCGGCCTCAGGTTCTTCGTAACCGGCATCCTGCAAGGCCCCATGAATGACGCGGCGGCGCAGTTCGCTGACGCGGTGCCGGAGGCCGGGGTCTCGCTCCAGGAGCCGGTCCCTGATCTGCCACAGGTGCTCAACCGGGACCGGTCCCAGCCGTGATGCCTCGGTTTCCATCCAGGTACGAAGCGCATCTTCGGCGCTGTGGATGACCGGGGCTATATCCCAGAGGGTGTCATCGAGATCGAAGGTAATCAGGCGGATAGTCATGTGGATTCTGTTTTTCGCTTGGCACGTGGATGGGCATCATCATAGACCTGTGCCAGGTGCTGGAAATCCAGATGGGTATAGATCTGGGTCGTGGCGATGTCCGCGTGGCCCAGCAACTCCTGTACGGCGCGCAGGTCACGGGAAGTTTCCAGCATATGACTGGCAAAGCTATGGCGCAGCATGTGCGGGTGCAGGTGCTGGCCCAGTTCGCGTACGCCCGCTTCACGGACGCGCAGCTGGATCGCTCTTGGCGTGAGGCGTCGGCCGCTCTGACCGATGAACACGGCATCATCCTGGGCGGCCAGGGCACGTTGCGGCAGCCAGCGTTCCATAGCCTCTCGCGCCTTGCTGCCCACCGGGACGATACGCCGCTTGTTGCCCTTGCCGCGAACGCTGATCAGGCCATCCTTAAGGTCCAGATCGACAATATCCAGCCCGACCAGCTCGGACAGGCGTAGACCAGAGGAGTAGAAGAGCTCAAGCATCGCCTGGTCGCGCAGGGCAATGAAGTCATCCTCCACAGCGCCATCCAGGAGCTGTGTGGTGCGGTCCACGTCGAGGTTCTTGGGTAGCTGTTTCTGGCCTTTGGGTGCACTGACACCATTGGCGGGATCATGCTGGCAGATCCCCTCGCGAATGAGGTACTGATAAAAGCCCCGGATAGCTGAGAGCAGACGGGAAAGGCTGCGGCTGGACTGTCCCTTGCGGTGCAGCTGAACGATCAGGGCGCGCAGCCGACGCGCATCGAGGCTGCTCCAGTCGGTGAGCTGTTCTTCGCGGCAGAAGGCCAGGAGTTTCAGCAGGTCACGGCGGTAACCATCGAGAGTATGGACCGACACCTGACGCTCGCTGCGTAGGTGTTGGCAGTAAGCGTCGAGGCGTTCTTCCATGTCAGCGTACCGAGCGAAGAGGAGTGGGAAAGCGCAGCAGGGCGCGAGATAACACTTCGGCAACATGGGTTAGAAACACCGTGCCTAGTGAACTCTTGTAATGCTGTGGATCAGGACTTCCAATGGCAAGTACGCCATGCATGCCTTGGTGAATCAAGGGTGCAACCGCGGCCGATCCAACCTCGTCCTGCGCGGCTTCGCCAAACAGGAATTTCAGTTCATGTGAGCGCAACGCCCCGCTGACCGCCTTGCCGCCCGACAGCAGTCCACCAATACACTGGTGCGCCTCGGCGCTGGTTACGCTGCGGCCTACCGGCAAGGGCGATTCGTGAAACAGAATCAGCCCGACGTAAGGCACCTTGAACTCATGGCGCAAGCTGTCTTCGACTGTGCTGATCACATCTTCCAATGTATTGGCATCCATGAGATCAAGCACGAGACGGCGGGTTTTATCGAACAAGCGGTCGTTATCGCGGGCCACATCCATCAGATGCGCCAGCCGATGACGCATCTCGACGTTGCGGTCGCGCAGCAGACCCAGCTGGCGCTCCACAAGGGAGACCGCCGTGCCGCGCTGGTGCGGAATGCGCATCTCGGCCAGCAGGTCCTCGCGGTTTGCAAAGAAGTCCGGATGCTGTTCCAGCCAGGCCGCAACCTGATCGGCATCGAGCGGGGGCGTTTGGTCTGTCATAAACGTACCTGGCCTTCGTATACACGGACGGCGGGTCCTGTCATGAGCACCGGCTTGCCGGGGCCGGCCCATTCGATATCGAGCAGGCCGCCGGGCAGCTCGATCTGTACAGGCGAATTTAGCCAGCCCTGGCGAATACCCGCAACCACGGCTGCACAGGCGCCGGTCCCGCAGGCTTGGGTTTCACCGGCACCGCGCTCCCAGACGCGCAGGCGCGCCCGGTGTTCATCGATGACCTGGAGAAAACCGATATTGGCCCGGTTCGGAAAACGGGGATGATGCTCAAGTTTGGGGCCGAGTTCATGCACTGGCGCGGTATCGACATTGTCGACCCGCAGGACGCCGTGGGGATTACCCATGGACACCGCTGCAAGTTCGACGGTACGACCCTCGACCTGTACCGGGTAGCTGATCGCCTCGGCGTCGGCCTCGAATGGAATCTGCCTGGGCTCAAGGCGCGGCGCACCCATGTCGACCGTCACCTGATTGTCGTTACGCAGCCGCAGCTCGATGATGCCGCCTTTGGTCTCGACCTTGATAACTTTCTTGACCGTCAGACGCTTGTCGAAGACAAAGCGGGCAAAGCAGCGAGCACCATTGCCGCACTGCTCGACCTCTGAGCCGTCGGAGTTGAAAATCCGATAGCGGAAATCGACATCCGGGTTGCTTGGCGTTTCGACGATCAGGAGCTGATCGAAGCCGACCCCCGTGTGCCGATCGCCCCACTGGCGGGCGTGCTTGGGCTGGATATGCGCGTGCTGGCTGATCAGGTCAAGGACCATGAAATCATTGCCAAGCCCGTGCATCTTGGTAAACCGCAATAGCATGAGAGGTCACTCCGGTAGCCGGCTTTCGCCTGCATAGAGTTCCTTGACCGTCTCACGGCGGCGCACCTCGAAGGCCTGCTCGCCATCTACCAGCACCTCAGCCGCACGACCGCGACTGTTGTAATTCGAACTCATGGTAAAGCCATAGGCACCTGCTGAGCGAATGGCCAGCAGATCACCTTCAGCCAGAGCCAGGTCGCGGTTCTTGGCTAGAAAGTCACCGGTCTCGCAGATAGGGCCGACCAGATCATACGCACGAGTTTGGCTGTCGCGAGGCGTAACCGGCACAACGTCCATCCAGGCGTCGTAAAGCGCTGGGCGGATCAGGTCGTTCATGGCTGCATCGATAATGGCGAAGTCCTTGTGCTCGGTGTGCTTGAGATATTCCACACGCGTAAGCAGCACGCCGGCATTGGCCACGATGAAGCGGCCGGGCTCGAAAACCAGAGCGATATTCCGTCCGGCAATGCGCTCGCGGATCGCCTTGATGTAATCGCTCGCCAGAGGCGGCTCCTCGTTGCGGTAGCGCACGCCCAGGCCGCCACCGAGGTCCAGGTGACGGATTGTGATGCCACGCTCGGCCAAGCGGTCAATCAGTGCCAGCAAACGATCCAGCGCATCGATGAACGGCTCGAGCGTGGTGAGCTGGGAGCCGATGTGGCAGTCCACTCCGATGATCTCAAGGTTTGGCAGCTCCGCTGCGCGGGCGTATACGGCCTCGGCCTCGGCGATATCGATACCAAACTTGTTTTCCTTGAGGCCGGTGGAGATGTACGGGTGGGTGCCGGCATCCACATCAGGATTCACCCGCAGCGAGACGGGTGCCTTGCGGCCCATTTCGGCGGCGACTTCCTGCAGGCGCTCAAGCTCCACCCGGGACTCCACATTGAAGCAGTGCACGCCGACTTCCAACGCACGGCGCATGTCGTCACGGGTCTTGCCGACCCCGGAGAACACCACCTTGGCGGCTTCGCCGCCAGCGGCCAGTACACGCTCCAGCTCGCCGCGGGACACGATGTCGAACCCTGCACCCATCCGTGCCAGGACGTTAAGAACGCCCAGGTTGGAGTTGGCCTTGACGGCAAAGCAGACGAGATGGGGCAGCCCGGCCAGCGCATCGGTATAGGCGCGGTACTGGCCCTCGATGTGTGCCCGGGAATACACGTAAGTGGGCGTGCCGAAGCGCTCTGCAATAGCGCTCAGCGGCACACCTTCCGCATGCAGGCTACCTGCGCGGGATGTAAATGACTCCATGGAGGGCTCCCTGGTCAGAACGTGTCGTGGCGATGCTCGTGAGCCGCTTTTTCATCGTCCGGAAGGTACAGGTCACCTTTTTGGCCGCAGCCTGCCAGCAGGCATGCGAAAGCAATTAGAGCAAGGGAAAGGCGCTTCATGGCGAATCCTTTGAAAAGCATGATTGACCCGGAGTATACCCGGCACCTGCCCCCTTGCCTATGTAACGCCGCGCGTGCCTGACAGGCCTGGGCGGTGCAGCCGTCTTTGCGACTGGACGAGGGGCGGTCGCCGGGGTAACGTCAAGGTCTTTTCAATACCGATTCAAGGAATCCCATGAGCAGTCTGAGCGAAGCCCGCTTCCACGATCTTGTCGATACTACCCAGCAGGCAGTCGAAGACATCCTCGACGACAGCGATCTGGACCTGGATCTGGAGAACAGCGCCGGTGTCCTCACGATTCGCCTGGAAAACGGCAGTCAGGTCATTCTGAGTCGTCAGCCTCCGCTACGGCAGCTCTGGGTGGCGGCCCGCTCAGGCGGGTATCACTTCGATTATGACGAGGCGGGCAACCAGTGGATCTGCGACAGCACCCAGGAGCCGCTGGGCGAACTGCTGACCCGTGTCATTCGCGAGCAGACGGGCGATGAGCTCGATTTCAGCCAGCTCTGATCTCTCGTTATCAGGGGAGGACGCCGAATCGGTGCCCTCGCCCTGCATTCGACGCTGTTGCCTGGACGGTCATGATATCTGCCTGGGCTGCGGCCGCACGCTGGATGAGATTCTGGCCTGGGGCGAAGCGTCAGCCGAAGCGCGTCGGGCCATCATTCTGGCCGCACAGGCGCGCAGGAACCATCGATCCGCTACTAGCTGACCGGTGGTTCCGTCTACCCTGATCCCTGTGTTACGGTCAGTCCATCTGCAGCCGAAGGGCTGCACTCCCAACGCCGCCCATGCGGCATCCGTTTCGGCATGAGACATGCTGTTCAGTACCTCGAAGCGCCGCCTGCAGCCGTTGCTGCAAGCGCGTTTCCGACATCCAGCCGCCAAAGGAGGCATCATGCGCCAGATCGCTCAGCCCATCATTACGCAGACTGACTATCAGCAGCTCGACCGCCTGCTCGATAGCCTTGAGGAATTTGGCCCTGCCGCCGAGGCGCTCGAAGAGGAGCTGGAGCGCGCCAAGGTGGTACCGCCTGATGAGGCGGAAGGTGTTGTGACCATGCATTCCCAAGTGCATTGCCGCGAAGAGGGCAGTGGCAAGGAATACCATCTGCGTCTGGTGTATCCCAACGAAGCCCGGGAAGAAGGCACCGTATCCGTGCTAACGCCCGTGGGCAGTGCACTGCTAGGGCAGACGATAGGTCAGCGCGTTGAGTGCACGGCACCCGGCGGGAAAACGCTGCACCTGTCGCTACTGGAGCTAGAGCCGACGGCCAAGGCAGTCGGCTACTGATCAGACTGCCATGAATGCCTGGTTGAGCGCCTCTTCCAGCTCTGCCTTGAGCCTCAGGTAGGCCAGGGTGTGCGGGCGAGGCTCGCCAGGCACGTGCAGAAGATCCAGATCCGTCAGGTAGCAGCGGTAACGTTCTCCGGTACGGCGGCGCGCCAGGATATGGCGTGCCACCTCCTGGTACAGCCGTGGGCCGTAGTCGAGCTCGGAAAACTCACGGTGATCGCAGTATAGGGTTACCAGACGGCGCCCGGCCTTGGTGGCGGTCACAATGGCCTGAACCGCATAGTACGGCACCGTTTCCAGGGGCAGATCAATCTGTCGCCGCTCCAGATGCCGCGCCCGTTGAGGTGCTGGGGGCAGGACCTGGAAATAGTGCATCTCAGCCAGCGGTACCCGACTGGCCTCCAGGGGCACTTGGGCACTCTGCCGGCGGTGAATGGAATGCAGGAAACGCTGCAGGGGGGCCAGCAGCGTATGCTCATCATGGAAAGGCAAGCGCTGTGACCAGAGGGCGTTGTGCTCATCCAGTACGTAGACACGTGCCGTTTCACCTTCCTGTCGATAAAACACCTGAATGCTGCCGGTACGGCCCAGCGGCAGGATAAGGCCGAGTTCGTCACCCTCCAGCGCATGGGGGTCCAGGCTCAGGGGCGTCCATTCCTGCTTTGGAGCGGACAGGTGCAGCAGCAACGAATCCCGGTCGGCCAGTGGCGTATGGCTCAGCTTGCCCTCGCGCAGCTCGAGCATGTGGAAACGCTGCTGGATCTGGAGCAGATAGCGCGTCTTGTGCTCACGCAGCATGGCCGTGCGGACTTCGTCGAACACTGCTTCCACGCGTTCTACGATCAGCGGTGCCCGGTTCCGGCAAAAGCTGCGTATCGACAGGCGAGGCAATGACTCCTGATCGCCAGAGGGCAGGCTGTTGAAGTAGGCGCATAAGCAGTCGAGCAGGGCATTGGCCCCTTCGAAGCGGTTGACGTACAGTTCGTTCCAGCTGTTGAGGGTGATCTGGTCCAGCGTCAGCACCAGGTTTTCACGCATCCCGGCGTAGCCCAGGGCGTCGATACGATCGCTGGTGAGGTAGACGTTGCGCTGACTGTGCTGGTAGAGCGGATCGATCCCTACGTTGATCAGCAGCAACACCTCGCGGGGCGCGGCCGGGCGTAGCAAGACGGCTTCCGGTACGGTGTCCGGTCGGTCGTTGAAGCTCTGCTGGAAACTCTGGATCAGATTGTTGAGTTCGAACGGGGTAAGGTCGCTCTCGCCGGCATGCAAGGTCAGGCGGGTGGCATTGTCGATAATGCCGTTGTAGCGACACCAGGCCAGCAGCTCGGCCAGTTCCCAGGTGCGCTTGAGTGGGGAGTGCGAATGGCACTCTTCTGCCGTCAGGTTGCCACGGTGCAATGACCACGGGCGGCGGCGCTCGCCAAAGGGACGCTCTTCCTGCACCAGGGTAACGAACTCTTCGGCCAAGTCTGGCGCAATGCCCGGGTTGATAAAGTCGATTTTGCCGGCCTTGCGCTCGAACGCCGCATACAGGCGGCGCCCCAGAATACTCAGGTCGCGCGGGGCGAGGTGGCTTTCAACCTGCTGTTGCTGGGCGAACTGCGCCAGGAAGCGGTAGCTGTGAGTCAGGGCATTGACCAGAATCCGACGCTCGGCGCTGACGTCATCTACCTTCCAGCCCTGGCGCTCGTCCAGCTTGCGCAGCATATGCTCATCCCAGCCCCAGGACTGGGTCAGCTTTTCCATCAGCAGACGTTGCCAGCTCTTGCGGCCTTGCCGGGGCGGACGGCTCAGGGGCTTGCCAACCTTGAGGTACAGGCAACGACGGACCAGTTCGAGCCGATCCAGGTCGCCGCGCAGGAGCAGATATTCTTCCAGGCGCTGGTACACCAGCCTATAGGGATCGACCTGATCGAGATCCGTGACGCCCGAATGGACCAGCTGTTTGAGGCGTCGGCTGAGCGTGACCGTGTGCGGGTGCTCGCAGGCGTACAGCTCGGTCACCATGAGTTTCAGGACTGATTTGTAGGGCGAGCTGATCCCTTTGAATAGTTGCCACAGCCCGGCGCCAATGTATTCGCCTGGAGGGATGTGGTCGATATGGCCGAAATCCAGTACCTCGCGCGCCTTGATGAAGCGATGGTGCAATAGTCGCTGGGTAAAGCCTTCGTAGTCGCTCTCCTCCTGAGCGACCGGCACCTGCCACCATAAAGGCGTACGGCCGCCTAGCCAGATGGCGGTGCGATAGAACTCGTCGAGTAGCAGAAAGTGCTGCGCCGTACCGCAATCGTCCGACGTCAGGAGCCCCGGGCGCTGGCCCTGGCTGAACTGGTCGGCGTCAATCAGAAAGATATGCAGCTCGGCATTGAGCGAGGCCGCCCAGGTTTCAAGCAGGGCACACTTGCGCTGCAACTCGGCGAGCGCCTGTGCACTCATGCCGGGGGCATGGCAGAGCCAGATATCCAGGTCGCTGCTGTCGGCCTGGGTCAGGGTGCCCAGGCTGCCCATGAGGTAAAGGCCATGCAGCGGCTCGTCCCGATGTGTACGTGCGGGCTTATAGGCAAACGAGCGGGTCAGGCGACGGGCTTCTGCCAGCTGCTCGTCCGTCGGCTCAAAGCCGGTCAGGCCGGCCGGCGTACTGGCCGAGACATAGCCCGGCAGCATGGGATGATTGACGTGCAGCAACAGGGGCAGCAGGGTCAATACCGGCTGCTGTCGGCTGGGCAGGCCTTCCAGAGCGCGAACGAGGCGACCAGTGTTGATGGTCAGAAAGCGCGCGCGCACCTGCTTGAGGGCTTTGCGATCAATGCCCTCGTCGTCATCCAGTTGAAGGTCAGGGAAACGGGTCATGACGGGTCCATAGCTAAGCCGCAAGCGTACCAGTCGTACCCATAAAGTACGACTGGTTCACAGTGCGTTCGTCTCGCTGGACGCTACCGCCTGTCCAAAAGCACCGGTGGGCGGTTCGCTCTGTGCTACTCCACGTCCGTACCAGTTTCCGGCAGGTCCGGCAGCGCCCGCAGCAATTGTTCGTAGCGGGCCGTGTCGAAGGGGCGGTCTTCGGTCATCATGGTTTCGATCTCGTTGGCCAGCACGATCGCCATCAGGTGGACGATTTCCTCACGTTCGTGCCCTACCAGGGTCAGTTTATTGAAGACGGCCTGTGTAAAAGGCGGTTCGCCGGCCGCCAACTGGTTCTCGATCGCCGAGATCAGATGGGATTCGACAAAGGATTCTTCGTTGTCATCATGGTCAGACATGGTATTGGTTCACTCAGGACAGTTGATGCCAGTCACTGGCAGATAATGGAGTTCAAGCAGCAATGATTACCTGCTACACCCTCGTTAACGGTATGTTAACCCCTAAGACCATCACGCCCGACGAGCCTTTCCCTCAGGATGCCTTGTGGATCGATCTTTTATCGCCTACCGATGAGGAAGAGCAGTTCCTGGAAAAGAGCCTGGCGGTAAACATTCCGACCCGGGAAGAGATGGCCGAAATCGAAGAGTCGTCCCGTCTGTACGAGAGTGAGCGGGCCCTGCACATGACGACAACGGTCGTCAGCGGATTCAGCGAACACCAGCCGACGGCTTCGGTGCTCAACTTTGTTTTGACGCCCGAGTGGCTGGTAACGGTGCGTTACGCTGAGCTGTCAGCGTTTCGTGCGTTTCGCACCAAGCTCAGCCAGCACCCGGGACTGCACAAGCGCAGCGACACCATTTTCATCTCGCTGCTCGACAGTCTGGTCGACCGGATCGCTGATATTCTCGAATCGGTGCAGGCCCATCATAACCGGCTGGCCAATGCCATTTTTCGGGAGCCCAAGCCTGATGACGAAGGCCCCAAGGCACCCAAGTCGGATCTGCAATCCATTCTGAAGCAGTTAGGACGCAGCAGCCTGCTGCTGGCCCGGTTGAGCGATAGCCTTCTGGGCATCAATCGATTGCTCAGCTACCTGCGCCGAGCCGCCAGCGAGTGGATCTGTCGTGAAGCCAAAGCCTGGATGAAAACCGTCGAGCGTGACTCCCGCTCGCTGGGGGACTACCAGAACCGCATGAACAACGAAATCAGCTTTCTACTTGATGCCACCCTGGGCCTGATCAATATCGAGCAGAACGGCATCATCAAGGTGTTCTCGATTGCTGCCGTTCTGTTCCTGCCGCCCACGCTGGTCGGTACGGTGTACGGGATGAACTTTGAAAACATGCCCGAACTGAGCTGGCACTTCGGTTATCCCCTTGCCCTGGTGGCCATGGTGGTATCGGCCATCATTCCATATGCCTGGTTCAAATTCCGCGACTGGCTGTAAGAATCAGGTTGTCGTGCTGACAACGGAGCCCGTGCTACCGCTGGTGGCTTGCAGCAGCGCCGCATAGGCCTGTTGCAGCGAGGCACTGAGGCTGCTGATCTGGGCTTGCGCCGCCTGTACTCGTATCTGCTTTTCCTGCTCGGAGGCATTGCTGGCCTGGGCCTGCTGCAACTCCTTTTGTGCACGCTGCAGCTGTTTTTCCAGATCCTTGATGGTCTTCTTGAGCTTTTCGATCGTGCTATCGGAGTCACTGCCGCTCTGAACCTGACCGCCACCGGCAGGCGCATCCTTTAGTGTCAGGCCTTGATCGGTTTTCCCGCTCTTTTCCACGGACGTCGCAGAGGTGTCAGTGTCTGCAGAAGTGGCAGATGAAGGCGAAGTGGATGGCGGTTGGAAGGCAACGTTCAGCGAGGTGGCGAGTCGGTCGGTTATTGTGGACATGGCATCCTGTCTCTTCGAAAGGGTGCCATGCCATCGGCTGGTTATCGCGGAAGTTGATTCAGTATCGATGAGTGGTTGCTAACCGTTACTCGTCGGTCGTAACGGCGTTGTTGGCAACGTTTGTAGAGGCTGACCGATGATCAGCAGCTCACATCCGTAGCCTTTTACTTAGCCGTACAGCAGATGCAGCGAGACCGCCAGCACACCCAGAAACGCCCATACCACACTAAAGATAAGCGGGGAGCGCAGCGAAAACAGCAGCGATTTTCGGTAACGGCTGCCATTGAGAGGCTCGTTTCCTGCGCCGTAAAGCGGCGTCACGCGGATTACACAGGGTTCGTTCAGGGTGTCCAGCAGCTCGCATTGTTTGCGGTGCCAATGCTCGATTACATCAAAGGCAGCCTTGATGCCAGGCCAGGCGTGGATCGATGTCACCAACCCCAACAATGCCAGCAGAGTGGGCACATATAGGGTGAACTGAGTGCCCCATTGGCTGTTGGTATTGCTCATTGAAGACGCGAACGCAATCATCAGAAAGGACTGCGACGACAGATAGGCGTTGGTCCGGTTGGACAACATCGACGACTCAAACTGGATCTCCGCGCGGTAGAAATCAAGCTGCTCCCGGAGGCTGCCAAAGAGTGTTTCCGCCTTGTCCGTACGGGGATGCGCGGCTCCCGTAGAGCTCATCATGTAGATCGCTCCTGCTCAAAAAGCTCTCTTGTAGGGCTTTTAAGACCGTGTAGAGTTCCGGTTCAAAGGCAGCGCGCGAAGTCTTGTACAAGAAAAACTTTTCACCGACGCATTGGGCGTCTACGGTTATCTGGCTTATCTGTCCAATGCCTTGGAGGCATGTCGAATGCTCAAGCTCTATGGGTTTCCCGTCAGCAACTACTACAACATGGTTAAGTTTGCGTTGCTCGAAAAGGGGCTGGAATTCGAATCCGTTACGGTTTTCCCCAGCCAGGACGAACAGTTTCTTGCGATCAGCCCCTGCGGCAAGATACCGGTGCTGGAAACCGAACATGGCTTTATCAGCGAAACCAGCGTGATTCTCGAGTACATCGAGGAAACCCAACCGGGAACGCCGCTGTTGCCGACCGATCCGTTCGCGCGTGCCCGCGTGCGTACTCTCATGCGCGAAATCGAACTCTATATCGAGCTGCCGGCGCGCCAGTGTTACCCGGAAGTGTTCTTTGGCGCCAAGGTCGACGAAGCCATCAAGGAAAAGGCCCGTCACGAATTAAGGTCCGGTATCGCTACGCTCAAGCGGCAGGGGTCGTTCTCGCCTTATGTGGCAGGCGATACTCTGACCCTGGCCGATGTCTACTTTCTCTACAGCATCGACCTTGCCCGTGGGGTTGCCGAGCAATTGTTCAGTCTTGACCTGATGGCAGGCTTTCCGGCTGCCCAGGCGCTGCTGGATCGCTTGAAGCAGAACGCCCATGTGCAGCAGCTATATGAAGAAAAGGCTCAATCCATGAGCAGTTTCCTGGCCATGGTTCGCAAGCGTCTGGAAAGCGCCTGACCCAAGCGTTTTGTCGATCGCAGGGCACACTCGTCTGGCATGATGGTCAATCCAGCACTTAGCCATCAGTAACGAGGACATTGTCATGCGTATCGGATTCATCGGTTTGGGTGGAATGGGCAAGGGCATGGCCGGCAACCTGATCAAGGCCGGCCATGAGGTCCTGGTCTGGAATCGCTCGCAGCAGGCGGTTCAGGAAATGGTCAGCCAGGGTGCCAAGGCCGCCAGCGAGCCCGCGGACGCATTTGATGCCGAGGTGGTGGTGTCCATGCTGGCGGACGACGCCTCTACCCGCGCCGTCATTCTCGACAGTGGCGCGCTGGACCGTGCCCGCGCGGGGGCGATCCACCTCAGCATGGCCACGCTGTCGGTTGCCTTTGTAGCCGAATTGATCGAGCGTCATGCCAAGGCAGGCGTCGACTACATCTCCGCACCAGTCTTCGGGCGTACCGATGTGGCCGTGGCGGGCAAGCTGAACATTGTGGTGGCCGGCCCGCAGGCTGCGGTGGATAAGGTCCAACCGTTGTTGGATGCCATGGGCCAAACGACGTGGCCGCTGGGCGAGGACCCGCTACGGGCCAATATCGTCAAGATTGCCGGTAATTTCATGCTGGCAAGCGCTATCGAGACGATGGGCGAAGCGTCCGCCTTGACCAAGAGTTATGGCGTCGAGCCAGCCGATCTGCTGAATATCCTCACCAACACCCTGTTTGCGGCACCGGCTTACAAGAATTACGGAGCAATGATTGCTGAGCAGCGCTTCGAGCCGGCTGCCTTCAAGCTGACCCTTGGTCTGAAGGATGTCGGGCTGGCGCTGAGTGCTGGTCAGGCGAAGAACGTACCGCTGCCGTTTGGCAGTGTGCTGCGGGATAACTTGCTGGAAGCCGTCGCCCAGGGCGAGGGGCATCTGGACTGGTCTGCATTGGGCGGTCGTGCGCTCAAGCGCTCCGGGCAGGCATAGGCAGAGCAGGGCGCCATCACGTATATGGCGCCCTGTTCCGATTTACCGGCTCGCCAGTAATTCCCGGCCGCGCTGAACGGCGGCGCGGACCTGCGCCGGTGCGGTGCCGCCGATGTGGTCACGGGCGTTGACCGAGCCTTCCAGGGTGAGGACTTCAAATACGTCCTGCTCGATCTGGTCGCTAAAGCGGCGCAGTTCTTCCAGGCTCATCTCGGCCAGATCCTTGCCGGAATCCACGCCATACTTCACTGCATGTCCCACGATCTCGTGGCAGTCACGGAAGGGCAGCCCCTTGCGCACCAGATAATCAGCCAGGTCGGTAGCCGTGGAGAAACCACGACGGGCGGCTTCACGCATGACGTCGCGTTTGGGCTTGATAGCCGGGATCATATCGGCAAAGGCGCGCAGGGAGTCACGCAGCGTGTCGGCAGCGTCGAACAGCGGCTCCTTGTCTTCCTGGTTGTCCTTGTTGTAGGCCAGGGGCTGGCCCTTCATCAGCGTCAACAGGCCTGTGAGGGCACCGAATACGCGACCTGTCTTACCACGTACCAGCTCCGGCACATCCGGGTTCTTCTTTTGCGGCATGATCGAGGAGCCCGTGCAAAAGCGGTCGGGCAGGTCGATGAACTGGAACTGGGCGCTCGTCCACAGTACTAGCTCTTCAGAGAAGCGCGACAGGTGCATCATGGCCAGCGAGGCAGCTGAGCAGAATTCGATAGCGAAGTCACGATCGGATACACCATCCAGCGAATTACCGCCAACGGCCTCGAAGCCCAGCAGCTCGCATGTGATCTCGCGTTGGATCGGGTACGTGGTTCCGGCCAGGGCGGCGCTGCCCAGCGGCATGCGGTTCACGCGCTTGCGGCAGTCCACCAGACGCTCATGGTCGCGTGACAGCATCTCGAACCAGGCCAGCAGGTGATGCCCGAACGTCACGGGCTGCGCGGTCTGCAAATGTGTGAAGCCGGGCATGATGGTGTCGGCTTCACGCTCGGCCTGCTCCAGCAGACCCTGCTGCAAGCGGGTGATCTCTGCGAGGATCACATCGATCTCGTCGCGTAGCCACAACCGAATGTCTGTCGCGACTTGATCATTTCGACTGCGACCGGTGTGAAGTTTTTTACCAGTGATGCCGATACGGTCAGTAAGACGGGCTTCTATGTTCATGTGCACGTCTTCGAGATCGACGCGCCACTCGAACTGGCCTGTCTCGATTTCGTGCTGGATCTGGTTCAGTCCGTCTGCAATGGCGTCGCGTTCGGCATCCGTCAATACACCCACTTTGGCCAGCATGGTGGCGTGAGCGATGGAGCCCATGATGTCGTGGCGGTACAGGCGCTTATCGAAGTCGACCGAAGCGGTAAAACGTGCGACGAAGGCGTCGACGGGTTCGCTGAAGCGACCGCCCCAGGATTGATTGGTTTTTTCGTTGCTCATTGGTGGGCTCGCAAATGGCACTGAACGTGAATGGACGTAACGGGATGATAACAGCCTTGCGCTGGTGCAACGTGCACCACAGTTATCCCGTTAACTTTAAAACAACCTTGCCGTTCGTCGGATAGTAGTAAACACTTTGACCATGCCTATCAAATACCTGACCAAGCGCCGGCCTGCCCCGGTCGATGAGTTTTTCGTACCGGAGCTATGCGAGTCGGAAGCCCTGCTTGTCCTGATTGTGCTGGCGGAACTGCTGGTCCTGGTGCTCGTTTTGGCCGATCCCCTGACCACATCCTTCAACTGGGTACGGTTGGCGCTGGTCTCGCTGTTCGTGCAATGGAACGTGCTGCTCTCGGCTGCCGTTCTCTGCCGTTTGCGGCCTTTTCTGGCACGCCTGAAGCCGGCATTGGCTGGAGTTATCTGCTGCGCCCTGGTGGTGGGGCTGACCCTGGCCTGCACTGCCGTGGCTGACTGGCTGGAGCTGGCCGGCCCTATGCAGCAGTCCGGCGAGGTCAAGCTGTATGAGCGGCATGCCCTTATCGCGCTGATCATGTCGGCCTTGATGCTGCGGTATTTCTACCTGCAGAGCCAGTGGCGGCGCCAGCAGCAGGCCGAACTCAAGGCACGGATCGAGTCGCTTCAGGCCCGTATCCGTCCGCATTTTCTATTCAACAGCCTCAACAGTATTGCCAGCCTGATCGCCATCGATGCCGACAAGGCTGAGCGTGCCGTGCTAGACCTGTCCAGCCTGTTCAGGGCAAGCCTGTCCAAGCCTGGAACACGGGTTCGCTGGTCGGAAGAACTGGAGCTGTCACGTCGCTACCTGGAGATCGAGAAGCTACGCTTGGGAGATCGTCTTCAGGTCGACTGGCGCATCGATGGTGTGCCGGATGATCTGCCGATCCCGCAGTTGACGCTGCAACCGCTTCTGGAAAACGCCTTGATCTACGGGATTGCGCCGCGGATCGAGGGTGGATGTGTGGTGGTCGAGGCGACCTATGTCGCAGGGATATTCGAATTGTCGATGAGCAATCCATTCGATGAGCAGGCCGAGCAACATCCTCGGCCGCCAAAAGGTACGAAACAGGCTTTAACCAATATCGAATCGCGACTAACGGCACTTTTCGGCCCGGGAGCGAGTCTCAAAATCGAACGCCGTGACCAACGGCACATAACCTGTCTTCGCTATCCATGCGAGCGACTCACGCAGGAAGCCTGAGCCTATGAACGTCCTAATCGTCGATGACGAACCGTTGGCGCGCGAGCGTCTGGCCCGTCTGGTTGGGCAACTAGACGGCTATAAAGTCTTGGAGCCCTCCGCCAGCAATGGCGAAGAAGCGTTGGCCCTGGTCGAAAGCCTGAAGCCGGATATCGTATTGCTCGATATTCGTATGCCAGGTCTGGACGGGCTACAAGTAGCTGCCCGACTATGCGAGCGAGAAGCACCGCCTGCGGTTATTTTCGTAACCGCCCATGATGAATTTGCACTGGAGGCCTTCAAGGTCAGTGCCGTGGGGTATCTGGTCAAGCCGGTACGCCAGGAAGATCTTGAGGAGGCCCTGAAAAAAGCCGAACGCCCTAATCGCGTTCAGCTGGCTGCACTGACCAAGCCGCCGTCCAGCGGCGGTCCGGGGCCGCGCAGCCATATCAGCGCCCGGACCCGCAAGGGCATCGAGCTGATTCCGCTGGATGATGTCGTTTATTTCATTGCCGATCACAAATACGTGACCCTGCGTCACGGCAACGGTGAAGTCCTGCTGGACGAGCCGCTGAAGGCGCTGGAAGACGAGTTCGGTGACCGGTTCGTCCGTATCCACCGCAATGCCCTGGTGGCGCGGGAGCGGATCGAGCGCTTGCAGCGTACGCCGCTGGGCCATTTCCAGCTGTATCTGAAAGGGCTCAATGGCGATGCGTTGACGGTCAGCCGACGACATGTAGCCGGTGTACGACGCCTGATGCAGAACCTGTGACGCTGAGGGGCAGGACCTGCCGTTCTGTGCGCACGGCGCGCGGACGATTGGTCTTGCCTATCAGGGCGAAAGCGGCTTGCGACAGGAGAGCCTGTTATCATTCCGGTCATGTTTCAATCCCGGAATAGGCTCATGAACCGCGAGATTCGCATTGCCACGCGTCAAAGTGCGCTTGCCCTGTGGCAGGCCGAGTATGTAAAGGCCCGTCTGGAGGCAGCCCACCCGGGGTTGCACGTCAGTCTGTTGCCGATGACCAGCCGGGGCGACAAGCTGCTCGATGCACCGCTGGCGAAGATTGGTGGCAAGGGCTTGTTCGTCAAGGAGTTGGAAACGGCGCTGCTCGAAGGCGAGGCCGACATTGCCGTGCATTCCATGAAGGATGTGCCGATGGAGTTTCCCGAAGGCCTTGGGCTCTACGCCATCTGCGAGCGGGAAGATGCACGCGATGCCTTCGTTTCCAACACCTATTCCAGTCTGGCGGATCTGCCGGCCGGTAGCATTGTGGGTACTTCCAGTCTGCGCCGTCAGGCCCAGCTGCTGGCCCAACGCCCAGACCTTGAGATCCGTTTCCTAAGGGGCAACGTCAATACGCGCCTTGCCAAGCTGGATGCAGGCGATTATCACGCCATCATTCTGGCAGCGGCCGGGCTGATCCGTCTGGGTTTTCAGGACCGCATCCGTGAATCCATCAGTGTCGAAGACAGCCTTCCGGCAGGTGGACAGGGCGCGGTAGGCATCGAGTGCCGCACGGACGATGCCGAAGTCCACGAACTCCTGAAGCCGCTCCATCATCTGGAGACCGAGCAGCGCGTCATTGCCGAGCGCGCCATGAACCGCCATCTCAACGGCGGTTGCCAGGTGCCCATTGCCTGCTATGCCATCCGCGAAGGCGAAGAACTCTGGTTGCGTGGCCTGGTGGGTCAGCCGGATGGCACCCTGCTGCTGCGCGCCGAGGCGCGGGGATCGGTTATCGACCCGTCTGCATTGGGTATCCAGGTTGCGGATGAGCTACTTGCCCAGGGCGCCGGTGACATTCTACGGGCCGTTTACGACGAGGCTGCCCAGCCATGACGGCTTGGCGGCTGCTTCTGACCCGTCCGGCCGAAGAGTGCATACCCCTGGCGGCTGCACTGGACGAGCGGGGCATTTACAGCGCCAGCCTGCCGTTACTGGCCATCGAGCCGCTGCCTGAGACACCGGAGCAGCGCACCCTTATGCTGGATCTGGACCGCTACAAGGCGGTCATCGTGGTCAGCAAGCCGGCCGCCCGACTCGGCCTGGAGCGGCTTGACCAGTACTGGCCGCAGCTGCCCATTAACCAGACCTGGTTCGCCGTAGGCGCCGCCACGGCGGATATTCTCGAAGCGTATGGTCTTTCGATCATCACGCCCGACCAGAGCGAAGACAGCGAGGGCATCCTGGCCTTGCCGCAGCTTGATCAAGCCTTGCAGGAGGCCGATTCCCGCGTGCTGATCCTGCGGGGCGAAGGTGGCCGGGAAACCATGGCCGACACGCTGCGTGAGCGAGGCGTGCAGGTCGACTACCTTGAGTTGTACCGGCGCGTATTGCCGGATCATCCACAAAATGCCCTGACCGAGTGCCTTGCAGCGGAACGCCTCAATGGCATCATGGTCAGCAGTGGGCAGAGTTTCGCGCACCTGCGTACCCTGGCCGGCTCCGCATGGCCGGACGTGTGTTCGGTGCCGCTGCTGGTACCCAGCGAGCGTGTGGCCGAGCAGGCCCGCGCGGCCGGTATCCAGCGTGTCATTACCTGTCATGGCGCCAGTACCGCTGCGGTACTGGCGGCGCTTGAAGAGCATCATCCTTGAATAACCGATCAAAGGAAGGACTTGTGAGCGAAACAGTCACTCCCACTGACGATGCCGTACCGGCATCTGGCGAGACCGTCAACGCGACGCCTCCACCTGCCCCGACTCCGGAAAAGCCCCGGCGTGGCAGTGCCGGGCTGGCTCTGCTGGCATTGCTGGTAGGCGCTGCCGGCCTGGCGGCCGGTGGCTGGAGCCTCTGGCAGACACGGACCCTGCATGAGCAGGATCATGCCCAGCTGGCTCAGCTTGAAGATGCCCGTAGCCTGACGCGTCAGGTCGAGCAGCGTGAGCAGGCCCTGGCCGCTCAGCTGGAAAAACTGCCCAATGCAGAAGATTTCGAAAGCCGCCGCCGGCTGATGAGCCAGCTGCAGGCCGACCAGCAGCACCTGGCCCAGCAATTCAATGAAGTGGTTGGGCAGAGCCGGCAAGTCTGGCGCCTGACCGAGGCCGAGCACCTGATGCGCATGGCCACGCTGCGCCTGGCAGCGCTGCAGGATGTGCCCAGCGCGCAAAACCTGCTCCAGGCGGTCGATGAGATTCTCAAGTCGCAGAACGATCCGGGCGCCTTTGCCGTGCGCCAGCAGCTGGCGAACAGTCAGCAGGCGCTGCGCCAGCTGCCGGACTTGGACCGCACCGGCCTGTTCGTTCAGCTGTCCGCTTTGCGAGATCAGGTACAAACGCTTGAGCCGCTGCCGCCGCGCTTTGTGCATCCCGAAGGGGATCAGCCCGGTGTCCAGGCCAGCGAGGAAAGCACGAACCGCTTCGTGCGTGCCTGGCAGCGTCTGCGCGAGCGTGTTTCCGGCTACTTCCGGATCGATTTTTCAGCGGACAAACCCATCAAGCCGCTGCTGGCTGAGGAAAGCCTGGCCCAGGTCCGCCTGGCCATGAACCTGGCCCTTGAGCAAGCTCAGTGGGGAGCACTCAATGGCAACCAGGCGGTCTACCAGCGTGCGCTGACCCAGGCGCAAGGCGTTCTTGAGGCTCACTTCAATAGCCAGAACGCTGAAAGCCGCGCGGTTCGTGAGACCTTGAGCGAGCTGGCGGACAAGCCTGTAACGCTCAATCCACCGGATCTCAGCCCGACGCTGTCGGCTCTTCAGGCGTATATCGCCCGCCGTCAGCAACCTGAATCGACTACTTCTGCCCAGCCTGCACCCCCGGCTGCGTCGCCTGCCCAGGAGGAGCAACTGTGAAACGATTGACCCTGCTGTTCCTATTTGCCGTACTGGTTGCCCTCGGGGTAGCCGTCATCATGGCGGATGAGTCAGGCTATGTGCTGTTCTCCTACAACAGCTTCCGTTACGAATCGAGCTTCTGGGGGTTCCTCGCCCTGATCGTAGCGGCCGTGATCGTCCTGTACCTGTTGCGGCTGGCCTTGTCGGCCCTTGGCGTTTCGGGCCGAGTGGTCAATCCCTGGTCGCGTTACAACAAGCAACGCCGTGTCGCCCAGGCCGCTCATCGTGGTCAGCTGGAGCTGGCTGAAGGTGACTGGTCGTCAGCGCTCAAGCACCTGAAGACTGCAGCGGAAAGCGATGCACACCCGCTGACTCACTATCTGGGTGCCGCCCGGGCTGCCAACGAGATGGGTCAGTACGAAGAAAGCGACGCGCTTCTGCAGAAGGCCCGAGAGCGCGAGCCCCATGCCGATGTGGCCATCGGTCTGACTCAGACTCAATTGCAGATCCATCGGGCGCAGTATTCCGAGGCACTGGCAAGCCTGGCGCCTTTGCATGCAAAGTATCCCAAGCATCCCTACGTACTCTCACTGATGCAGCGCCTGTATGTGACCACGCGTGATTGGCCGGCACTGATCGGCCTGTTGCCGGAGTTGCGCAAACAGCGGGTTCTGGGCGAATCGGAATTAAGTGATCTTGAGCGCCGCGCCTGGTTGGCCTCGCTGGATGAGGTTAGCCCCATTGGCGATGAGGCACCTACACAGGCAATAGCGCGCCAATGGCAGCAGGTCCCCAGTGCGCTGAAAAGCGACGTGGAAATCGCCCATGCCTACGCGGCTCGTTTGCATGAGCTGAACCGAGAGGATGATGCCGAGGACGTACTGCGTGCTGCCATCAAGCGTAATTACGACGACCGGTTGGTCCGCCTGTATGGCTACATCAAGAGCCGTGACCCGGCCAAACAGCTGCAGTTGGCCGAGGGTTGGCTGCGCAACCGTCCAAACGACCCCGTTCTGTTGCTGACGCTGGGCCGTCTGTGTCAGACCAACCAACTCTGGGGTAAGGCGCGGGATTATCTCGAGGCCAGCCTGAGCGCCCAGCGCACACCCGAGGCCTGCGGTGAATTGGCGCGTCTTCTGATCCATCTGGGCGAGACGGATCGCAGCAACCAATTGCTGCTGGAAAGCACCGGCAGCCGCCCGACTCCTCCGGCGCTGCGGGCTTAAGAGGTGTTCAGGCAGGGTCTGGTGCGGTTCTTCACGCCAGACCCTTTATCCCTCTTGCAGCACCTCTCATCCGCCCTACCGCGTATAAGCTGCTTTACTTCGCTTGAAAGGCCGCAACGCTTTCACTACCGTAGCGACCTCTATTTCTTTTGGAGCCGTCCTGCTCGTGACTAGCCCGCGTTTTATTTTTTCGCTGATCGCTATTGCTTGCGCCGTGCTCATGGCCGCCGGCCTTTACCTTGAGCACGTCCTCGGCCTTGAACCCTGCCCGCTCTGTATCGTCCAGCGGATATTCTTCATCATCGCCGGTATCCTGGCGTTCATCGCGGCCCTGCATAATCCGGCTACCCGCGGCCAGCGTGTCTATGCGGTCCTGATCTTTCTGTCCTCGGCCCTGGGCGCTGCGACCGCCGGTCGGCAAGTGTGGCTGCAGACATTACCGGCCGACCAGCTGCCTGCCTGCCTGCCCAGCCTGGATTACATGATGCAGGCCCTGCCATTCCAGGACGTTGTGCGCCTGGTTCTGCATGGCACGGCCGATTGCGCTGAAGTGAACTGGACATTGTTTGGCATGAGCGTGCCGGAGTGGAGCCTGCTGGCCTTTACCGGCTTTATTCTGCTTTCGATCTATCAGTTCTTCCGCCGCTCCCGTGGTGTCATTGTCCGATAATCGGAATGCCGTTCAGCAGGTCACAGGGGTTGCAGTCGATCACTGAACGGCACTACTCTGCTTCGACGGTGTCCGAACAGTCTCTGGTTGGATTAACCGGGTCGAACGCCTTACGACGAAGACCGTCGGGGCTATTGTTTCGCCGCTGAGGAAGAGTTCGTCATGCTTGAACGTTGCCGAAATGCACAAGAACGTTGGGGTGGGGTGCACCAGATGATTGATCGCTGGTTGCAGGAACGTCAAAAACTGGTAACGGCATATCAAGCCCTGCAGCTAGAGCCTCAGTTGGCTCCGATGGTAAACCACAAGGGCCTTGAGCAGCTGTGCGATCTGCTCGTGGACTATGTATCGGCAGGGCACTTCGAAATCTATGAGCAACTGATGAACGAGGCAAAGGCCTTTGATGATCAGCGTGCCATGGAATTTGCCCATACCGTTTATCCACGCCTGCAGGCCTTGACCGAGGCTGCCCTGAATTTCAATGACCGTTGCGACAGTGGCGACTGCCATGAGCCGGCTCGCCTGCTGGTTGAGCTGCAGCAACTGGGCAAACTGCTCGATGAGCGCTTCGAGCTTGAAGACTGCCTGATCGAAGTGCTGCACAATTCGCATCAGCTGCAGCCAATGTCCACGCCCGGCGTGGCCGCGTCTCAACAGCCGGTCTATTGAGTGACGCGCTGATCGATGCACATGAAAAACCCCGCCTAAGCGGGGTTTTTTGTGCCCGATGGATTAGCAGAATTCTGCCGGGTCCGGGCCCAGGCGCTTGCCTTCATCCAGAGCGGCGATCTTTTGCATGTCATCGCTGTCGAGGCTGAAGTCGAAAATATCGGCATTTTCGCGGATACGTTCGGGATTGGTGGATTTGGGAAAAATGATTGAACCAAGCTCGACATGCCAGCGCAGGATGACTTGGGCAGGCGTCTTGCCATGCTTTTTCGCCAGTTCCTGGAACAAGGGATGCTTGAGCAGCTCGCCGCCCTGAGCGAGCGGACTCCAGGCTTCGGTCAGGATATTCTTCTGACGGTTCACTTCGCGCAGGTCATTTTGCTGTAGCAGCGGATGAACTTCGATCTGGTTCACCACTGGGGTTACACCAGTCTCCAGAATGATCTGCTCCAGATCTTCCTGGCGGAAGTTGGATACGCCTACCGAGCGAACGCGACCCTCTTCACGCAGGCGCAGGAACGCTTTCCAGGTATCCAGAAACTTGCCAGCCTTGGGGCAGGGCCAGTGAATGAGGTAGAGGTCTACGTAGTCCAGCTTGAGCTTGGACAGGCTCTCGTCAAAGGCCTTGAGGGTTTCGTCGAAGCCCTGGCGCTCGTTCCACAGCTTGGTTGTCACGAAGAGTTCGCTGCGGTCGATGCCGGATTCGGCGATGCCCTGGCCTACGCCTTCCTCGTTGTTATAGGCAGCCGCTGTATCGATGTGGCGGTAGCCCATTTCGAGGGCTGAGCGGATCAGCTGGGGCGCTTCTTCGTTCGGGGTTTTCCAAGTGCCCAGGCCGAACTGGGGAATATGGTGACCGTCATTGAGTTGAAGGCTCGGAATCGAGGACATGATTACTCCTGTGTCGAGATGAAGGGAGTCGTATATTTCCGGCGGTATCGGTGATACGACCGGGGAGGAGCCGTTTCTATCCCGGCGCGTTACGAACGGGCTCGGGAGCATTGGGCAGGCGCGCCTCCAACGCTTGGGCCAGATAGCGGACAAAGACCTTGATACGGCGAGGCACGTGCCGGCGGTACGGGTAGACCGCGTAGATGTCGGCACGGGGTGCCTCGTACGCGGTCAGCAGCGGCAGCAGGGCGCCCGAGGCGAGGTGCTCATGGACATCCCACCAGGAGCGCAGGATCAGGCCATGGCCGTCCAGCGCCCATTGCAGGGCAACTTCTCCATCATTGCTCGACAGGCTGCCGCTGACCTTGTGAGCGTACTCACGTCCCTCCTTATGGAAACGCCAGATAGCGTAGTCGCTGCCATCCTGGCGCAGCACGATGCAGTTATGTGCACTCAGCTCGGATACCTCATGGGGCGTACCGGCGCGGCTCAGATAGGCTGGAGAGGCACAGAGCAGGCGCGGATTGCCCAGCAGGCGATGGCCGACCAGGCGTGAGTCCGGCGGCTCGCCCATGCGAATACCGATATCCATGCCCTGGTCCAGCAGGCTGAGCGGCTGGCTGGTCAGCTCAAGGGATAGCTCGACATCAGGGTACTCCTGGGCAAAGCGGGACAGGACAGGGGCGAGGTGGCGTCGCCCAAAGCCAAAGGTTGCGTTGATTCTGAGCTGCCCGCGCAAGGTCTGGCGTTGGTTGCCCAAGGCGCTTTCTAACTCCTCCAGCTGCTGGAGAATCGGCCGGGCGCCCTCCAGGTACAGCTCGCCTTCTGCCGTCAGGTCAAGCCGTCTCGTCGTGCGTTGTACCAGCTGAACACCCAGGCGCTGTTCCAGCTGCGTCAGTCGCTTGCTTACTGCAGGGAGTGACAGCCCCAGCTCACGCGCCACGGCGGTAAGGCTGCCCCGTGTGGCGACGCGCTGGAAAAAGCTGAGGTCATCAATGGCGGACATGCAATTCTTTACCTGAATTCAATAATGGCTTTCTTCAAAGGCGAATTGTGTGGATCGGAGGAGTGAATAACACTGGCCGGACTGTGTATCAACTACAAGAGGATTCGCCCATGAGCACGCCCTGTTACCGGATTGCAGTCATTCCCGGCGATGGCATCGGCAAGGAAGTCATGCCTGAGGGCATTCGGGTCATGGATGCCGCTGCAAAGGCATTCAACCTGACGCTGCAATGGGACTGGTTTGATTTTGCCTGTGCGGATTACTACGTGAAGCACGGCAAGATGATGCCGGACAACTGGTTCGAACGGCTCAAGGGCTACGACGCGATTTACTTTGGCGCGGTGGGCTGGCCCGAGGTGGTTCCTGATCATGTCTCCTTGTGGGAGTCGCTGCTGAAATTCCGCCGTGACTTCGACCAGTACGTGAACCTGCGCCCCTGCCGCCTGATGCCGGGCGTGAGAAGCCCGCTGGCCAACCGCAAGCCGGGTGATATCGATTTCTATGTGGTGCGCGAGAATACCGAAGGCGAATACTCCAGCATCGGCGGCAAGATGTTTGCCGGCACCGAGCGCGAAGTGGTCATGCAGGAAACGGTCATGAGCCGTATCGGGGTCGATCGCATCCTCAAGTTCGCCTTTGAGCTGGCGCAGCGGCGTCCGAAGAAACACCTGACCTCGGCCACCAAATCCAACGGCATTTCCATCACCATGCCTTACTGGGACGAGCGGGTGGAAGCCATGGCGGCAGGCTATCCAGAGGTCAAGATCGACAAATACCACATCGATATCCTGACGGCGAATTTTGTGCTGCATCCGAACTGGTTCGACGTCGTCGTGGCAAGCAATCTGTTCGGGGACATTCTTTCCGACCTTGGCCCGGCCTGCACGGGTACGATCGGTATTGCGCCTTCGGCCAACATCAATCCGGACCGCCGCTTCCCTAGCCTGTTCGAGCCCGTCCATGGCTCGGCGCCGGACATTGCAGGCCAGGGGATTGCCAATCCCATCGGGCAGATCTGGTGCGGCGCGATGATGCTGGAGCACCTGGGCCACCATGACGCTGGCGCGGCAGTACTGGCTGCCATCGAGACCGTTCTGGCAAAAGGTCCGGACAATGCACCGCTGACACGGGATATTGGCGGGACGGGAACGACCGAGGCGCTTGGCAAGGCCATTGCCGCGCAGTTCTAAAGAGTGTTCTCTGACCAATAAAAAAGCCCCGCCTAGGCGGGGCTTTTCAGGTCCAGTGACGCTTAAGCCCGTCGGGGCAGGGTAAAGCTGAGCAGGAAGAGCGCTGCGGCCGAGACCACGATGGAGGGGCCGGCAGGCGTGTCCTGATACCACGACAGCGATAGGCCCAGGCACACCGCAATGATCCCCAGCACACTGGCGCCAAAGGCCATTTGCTCGGGGCTGCGGGCATGGCGCTGCGCGGCAGCGGCGGGAATGATGAGCAGCGACGTGATCAGCAGGACGCCGACGATTTTCATCGCGACCGCAATCACGATGGCAATGAGCAGCATCAGGGCCATGCGGATGGCCGTAACCGGCAGGCCTTCCACCTGGGCCAATTCCTCGTGGACGGTAATGGCTAGCAGGGGGCGCCAGAGCGCGGCCAGCGCGGCCAGTACGATCACGCTGCCGATCAGAATCCACCACAGATCGCTCTGGCTGACGGCAAGCAGATCCCCAAAGAGATAGCTCATCAGGTCGATCCGTACGTCCTTCATGAAGGACAAAGCCACCAGGCCTAGCGACAAGGTGCTGTGGGACATGATGCCCAGCAGCGTATCGGCGGCCAGGCCCCGGCGGCGCTGGAGCAATACCAGAAGGACAGCCAGAACGACGCAGCCAACGGTAACCGCCAGGGTCGGGCTGACATCAAGCAAAAAGCCCATTGCCACACCGAGCAGGGCTGCGTGGGAAAGGGTGTCGCCAAAATAGGCCATACGTCGCCAGACCACGAACGAGCCCAGCGGCCCGGCAACAACCGCCAATGCAAGCCCGGCGAGCAAGGCGTAAAGAAGAAAATCAGCCATGCTTGCAGTGTTCACCATGGACGTGGGGTTTCATCACGACGCCGCCATGCAGTTCATGGGCATGGTCGTGGTGATGGTGGTAGATCGCGAGGCTGCGCGCGTCCTGGCCGAACAGTTCGACAAAGGCCGGATCGCCGCTGACCTGCTCGGGATGGCCGGAGCAGCAGATGTGATGATTCAGGCAGACGACCTGATCAGTGGTGCTCATGACCAGATGCAGGTCATGGGAAACCATCAGCACGCCACAGCCGTAGCGGTTGCGCAATTGGGTAATGAGCCGATAGAGCTCCGCCTGACCGCTTACGTCCACACCCTGGACCGGCTCGTCGAGCACCAGCAGCTCGGGCTTGCGCAAGAGCGCACGGGCCAGCAGCACGCGCTGCAACTCGCCTCCGGAAATGGTTTGCAAAGGGCTGTCGAGTAAGTGATCTGCACCTACCTCGGCCAGGGCGCTGGCGGCACTTGTACGGTCTACACCCGGCACGAGCCGCAGGAACCGCAGCACAGAGAGCGGAAGCGTTGCATCTACGTGCAGCTTTTGCGGCATGTAGCCAATCGTCAGGCGTGGCTGACGCCAGACGCTGCCGGTGTCCGGCTTGAGCAGACCCAGTACGGTGCGCACCAGTGTTGTCTTGCCGGCCCCGTTGGGCCCGATCAGCGTGACGATTTCGCCACGCGTGAGGGTCAGGTTTACCTGATCAAGAATGTTCTGCCCGGAAAAGCGCACGCCCACATCGGACAGCTGGATCAGCGCATCGCTCATTGAGCGTCCTGGCAGGCAGAGCAGAGGCCGATGACTTCAACTGTCTGGCCTTCGACCTTGAAGCCGACCGTGCCGGCACCTGCCTGAATAGCCTCATGAATGGCAGGCTGTTCAAGCTCGATTGCCACATGGCAATGGCGGCAGATCAGGAACTGACCCTGGTGGGCATGCCCTGGGTGATTGCAGCCAATAAAGGCGTTCAGGGAGGCGATGCGGTGCACCAGGCCGTTTTCGAGCAGGAAATCCAGCGCACGATAAACGGTCGGCGGTGCAGCACGGCGGCCGTCCTGCTCGCTGAGAACCGCCAGGATGTCATAGGCCCCGAGCGGCTTGTGGCTTTGCCAGACCAGCTCCAGCACGCGGCGGCGCAGGTCGGTCAGGCGTACACCGGACTTCGTGCACAGCGATTCGGCCTCACCCAGCGCATGGGTGACGCAATGGGAATGGTCATGCGGGCGAGAAGCCAGAGGGATACTCGTCATTGAAATGAGCCGTTTATGAATAGGGACGTTATTATATTGCAAACGTACTGCTTTGAGACCCTTCCGTGATCCGATCCCTGATTGCCGGCGCTCTGTTCGGCCTGACCGCTTTTGCAGCCTCGGCCCATGCCGAGGTCAACGTACTGACCAGCATCAAACCCCTACAGCTGATTGCTGCGGCGGTGCAAGAGGGTGTCGATACGCCCGATGTCCTGCTGCCACCAGGCGCCTCCCCGCACAACTACGCCCTGCGGCCTTCCGACATACGGCGCATCCGCGAGGCGCAGCTGTTCTATTGGGTAGGGCCGGACATGGAAGTCTTTCTCAAGGATGTGTTGCCCGGCCGGGACAAGCCCAGCGTCGCCATACAAGAGCTACCTGATCTGCACCTGCGGCGCTTCGTCAATTTCAGCGCCGAAGCAGATCACGAGCACGAACACGACCATGGCCATGACGAAGCTTTCGAGCACGACCATGACCATCGTCCCGGCTCCATCGATGCGCATCTCTGGCTCTCGCTGAACAACGCACGTGTGATCGCTGCCAGGATGGCGGCTGATCTTTCGGCCCAGGACAGTGCCAACGCCGACCGCTACAAGGCGAATCTGGCAGCCTTCAATCAGCGGCTCGACCGCCTCGATGGCCAGCTCAAGCAGGATCTGACGCCCTTGATCGGCAAGCCGTATTTCGTCTTCCATGAGGCCTTCGACTACCTCGAGGAAGCCTACGGCCTGTCACACCGTGGTGTATTTGCCATCAGTGGGGATGTGCAGCCGGGCGCCCGCCATGTTGCCGCAATGCGCGCCATGCTGAAGAGCGCCGGGCCCACCTGTGTCTTTACCGAGCCGCCGCTGCGCCCACGTCTGGCCGATACGCTAAGCCAGGGCCTGCCAGTCACGCTGTCCGAACTGGATCCGCTGGGCGCTGATGCGCCAGTCAATGCCTCCGGTTATGAGACGCTGCTGACCAACCTGACGGGCAAGCTGACGGATTGCCTGGGTAAAATTTAGGCAAAGGCGATTTTGACTAGCTGAGTCGTTGAGGCAGGGGCTTCGTATACAGGACGAAGCCCTCGAAAAGCTCACAGCGACAGGGGGAGTCGCAGCGCAACACTCTGGCGCTGGGCGAGACGGTGCTCGAACTCGGCAGGGTCGTGGATCAGCACATCCTGACCGGCAAAGGCCTTGGCGGCAATCAGGCGGGACAGCCAGAAGCGTACGCAGGCAATCCGCAGCATAACCGGCCAGAGTTCGACTTCGAGCGGCGTGAAGCGGCGCTTGGCGGCATAGGCGGCCAGTAATGAGCGGGCGCGCGGCTCGTCGAGCGAGCCGTCTTCGCGGGAGCACCAGTCATTCACCGTGATGGCGAGGTCATAGAGCATCCAGCCTGAGCAGGCATTGTAGAAGTCGATTACGCCAGACAGGTGCGGCCCGTCGAACATTACGTTGTCGCGGAACAGGTCGGCATGCAGGTTGGCGCATGGCAGGTTGGGGTTTCGCTCCTGCAGCGCGCGAATCTCCTCCAGTGTGTTATGCAACATCGCCTGGGCCGATTCGGGTAGCTCGTTTGCCAGTTGTGGGCCCTGCTCCAGCATCCAGGCAAGACCCCGGTCGCTTGGGCGCTCGATGATTCGATCGCGTGTTGCCAAGTGGATGCAGGCCAGCAGCGAGCCGACTTCCTGGCAGTGATGAGGGTTCGGTACGCGCTCATGCTTGCCTGGTAGCCGCGGCTGCAGCAGGGCAGGCTTGCCCTTCAGGGTCCGTAGTCCGTCTCCCGCCTCGGTGCGCAGCGCATACGGCACTGGCAGATCGGCTTCATGCAGCACATCCAGGAGCTGGATGAAAAACGGCAGATCGGCTGCCGGACCGCGCTCGACCAGTGTCAGCACGAACTCACCGCCTTCCAGGCTGATGAAGTAGTTGGTGTTCTCGGACCCTTCGGCAATACCGCGAAAGTCGCGCAGGCGGCCAAGGCCGTAGTCTGCCAGGAAAGCTTCAAGCGTCGGGCGGTCGAGCGGGGTAAAGACGGACATGGGGTGAAGCTTTCCTCAAAGCGTCATGGACGAGAACGGCCTGCAAGCCGAAAAACGGCGGGCAGTTTACCGCCTGCTGCCGCCTGAGGAACAGCCACCCGTACCGACAGGGCCGAATAAAATCACCAGCGGAAAATTTCCCATTGGGGAATCAGCATGTCGGGCTGGTCCGAGCGGATGAAATTGCTGTCGCCATCGGCGCGCACCAGAAAATACGGCTTGCCGTGCTTGGGAGTGATTTTGATGGCATACAGAAAACCGTTCACGCGGTATTCCTGGATGGTCTTGTCGCCATCATGACGGATGGTCACGTCCGGCTCGGGCGAAGGGTCCTCCTGGGCCAGTACGGGTACGGTAGGGGCAGCTAAAAGACCGATGAGTAAAAGTCTGCTGAGCACTCGCATGGTAACCTTGTCCTTTTGAATAGGTCAGAGGAAATTCTACCTCTAGGCCTCGCGAAAAGGTTGATCTCGCTCATGAGCCAAGCGCCTCTCGTCCTGGTGGACGGTTCCTCCTATCTCTACCGTGCCTTCCATGCCCTGCCGCCGTTGATGACATCGACCGGCCGGCCGACCGGCGCCGTGAAAGGCGTCCTCAACATGCTGCTGTCCCTGCGCAGACAATACCCGGACAGCCCCTTTGCCGTAGTCTTCGATGCCAAGGGCCCAACGTTCCGCGATGAACTCTTCGCCGACTACAAGGCCCATCGCCCGGCCATGCCCGATGACCTGCGCAGTCAGGTCGAGCCGCTGCACGCCTGCATTCGCGCCCTGGGCCTGCCGCTGCTCAATGTGGAAGGCGTCGAGGCGGACGATGTGATCGGCACTTTGGCCCGCAGCTGCGCAGCCGCTTCTCGTCCGGTGGTGATTTCCACAGGCGACAAGGACATGGCCCAGCTGGTCTGCGAGCATGTCACGCTGGTCAACACCATGAGCGGCAGCGTGCTGGACGTCGAGGGTGTGAAAGAGAAGTTTGGTGTGGGGCCTGAGCACATCATCGACTTCCTGGCACTCATGGGCGACAAGATCGACAACATTCCCGGCGTACCGGGCATTGGCGAGAAGACGGCCTGTGGCCTGCTCAACGGGATTGGCGGCGGCTTGGACGCGCTGTATGCCAATTTGGACAAGGTGGCTACGCTACCAATCCGCGGCGCCAAGTCGCTGGCGGCCAAGCTCGAGCAGCACCGCGATCAGGCGTATCTTTCCTATCAGCTGGCAACCATCAAGATCGATGTTCCGCTCGACGTGAAATTCGATGAACTGATGCCGGAGGAACCGCACCGCGAAGCGCTGATCGCCCTGTACAAGGAAATGGAATTCAAATCCTGGCTGGACGACCTGCTGCGGGAGGCCAAGGACAGCGGCGAGCCGCTGCCACTGGGTGAAAGCGAGCAGGCGATGCTGGAGCTCGATTACCAAACGGTCCTGACCCAGGACGAATTCGACGCCTGGCTGGAAAAGCTGAAGGCGGCCGACCTGTTTGCCCTGGACACCGAAACCAACAGCCTGGACGCTCATCAGGCGGATCTGGCCGGTATCTCGTTCGCGGTAACAGCAGGCGAGGCGGCCTATGTGCCGGTTGCGCACAATTACATGGGGGCACCCGCCCAGCTTGACCGTGACGCCGTACTGGCTGCGCTCAAGCCGCTACTGGAAGACGAGACCAAGCTCAAGGTCATGCAGCACGGCAAGTACGACAAGAACGTTTTTGCCCGCTATGGCATCACCCTGCGCGGCATTGCCTTCGACACCATGCTCGAATCCTATGTGCTGGACGCTACCGCCACCCGTCATGACATGGACAGCCTGGCGCTCAAATACCTTGGCCACAGCACCATCCGTTTCGAGGACATTGCCGGCAAGGGCGCCAAGCAGCTGACCTTCGACCAGATTGCCCTGGAGCAGGCCGGCCCTTACGCCGCCGAAGATGCTGACGTTACCCTGCGCCTGCATCAGGCCCTCTGGCCCAAGCTGGAGGCCGTTCCGGCGCTGGCCAGCGTGCTGAAAGACATCGAGATGCCACTGGTGCCGGTACTGGCGCGTATCGAGCAGAACGGGGCCTATGTGGACCGCGATCTGCTTGGCGTGCAGAGCCGCGAGCTGGGTGAAAAGATGATCGCGTTGGAGAAAGAGGCTTACGAATTGGCCGGCCAGGAGTTCAACCTGGGCTCGCCCAAGCAGCTCGGCGAGATCCTGTTTGTGAAGCTAGGCCTGCCGGTGGTATCCAAGACCGCGTCCGGCCAGCCGTCCACGGCCGAAGCCGTGTTGCAGGAATTGGCCGACCAGGATTATCCGCTGCCCAAGGTCATCATGCAGCACCGCTCGATGAGCAAGCTCAAGAGCACCTATACCGACAAGCTGCCCCAGCAGATCAACCCGCACACCGGACGTATCCACACCTCTTATCATCAGGCGGTGACGGCGACGGGGCGACTGTCTTCATCCGATCCGAACCTGCAGAATATCCCGATCCGCACCGCGGAAGGTCGCCGCATTCGTCAGGCCTTCATCGCGCCCAAAGGCTATAAGCTGATGGCGGCGGACTATTCGCAGATCGAGCTGCGCATCATGGCGCATCTGGCCCAGGACGAAGGCCTTTTGCATGCATTCCAGAACGACCTGGACGTACACCGTGCCACGGCTGCCGAAGTCATGGGCGTAAGCCTGGACGAGGTAACCAACGAGCAGCGTCGCCGCGCCAAGGCCATCAACTTTGGCTTGATCTACGGCATGAGTTCGTTTGGCCTGGCCAAGCAGATCGGTGTGGATCGCAAGGAGGCCCAGGCCTATATCGACCGATACTTCCTGCGTTACCCCGGCGTGCTGGCCTACATGGAGCGCACCCGCGCCCAGGTCGTGGATCAGGGCTATGTGGAAACGCTGTTTGGCCGTCGTCTGTACCTGCCGGATATTCACTCCAAGAACCAGAACATCCGTCGTGGTGCCGAACGTGCGGCGATCAACGCACCCATGCAGGGCACGGCGGCAGACATCATGAAGCGCGCCATGGTGCGTGTGGATGACTGGCTACAGCGTTCGGGTATTGATGCCCGCGTCATTTTGCAGGTACACGACGAACTGGTACTGGAAGTACGGGAAGATCTCGTCGAGACCGTCCGTGAAGAACTCTGCCCATTGATGAGTGGTGCGGCTGAATTGGACGTACCGCTGCTGGTGGAAGCAGGCGTTGGCTGTAACTGGGACGAGGCGCACTAAGAGGGCAACGCAGAAGGCTCCGCTGGGGCCTTTTGTAGCCTTTTATGGCGAAATAGTGGCTAAAAGGAGCGAATTGGCCAGTATCTTGAGGTTCAGGAATGAGTCTTCGAAAAAATAACAAGCGGTTATGACATTTTTTCGATGAACGGAGAACTTTTGTGAAGCCGTTCTGTCTGATTTTGTGAATGGCTTGGAGAAGCCCTTCGATGCTCCTTTGCTGTTTAGTGTTGGCAGATTAACGGACCCCGCCCTAGCGGTCCGAACTTAAACCCCGATCTTTTCCCCTCCCCAATGAAGATCGGGGTTTTTTTTGCGTCTGGAAAAGTGCGGCAGAGGTTTTTGCCTGAACAAGAGCGGTAGCGCTTCGATGGACATGTGCTGCCAGCCTATGGCGCACCCACAATTCAGTGCGCCATGCTCCTGTGCTTATTCCACGTCGTTGGCCGCTTCGTCCTCAAGCAGCCCCAGCCATTGAGCCAACACCTTGTGGGCTTCTTCAATCCCCTGGCGCTTGGGAGCCGAGAACAGCTGTACGCTGGCGTTGTCGCCCCAGCCTTTCTTGATGTCGCGCTGCACCTTGAGCAGTGCATTCTTGGCTGCGCCAAAAGCCAGCTTGTCGGCCTTGGTCAACAGAACATGGATCGGCATGTGGCTTGCCTTGCCCCAGTCCAGCATCAGGAGGTCGAATTCGGTCAGCGGGTGGCGGATATCCATCAGCAAGACGATACCCACAAGACTCTCACGGCTGCCCAGATAGGCTTCCAGGTGCTGCTGCCAGTGCTGTTTGAGCGGAATCGGGACCTTGGCATAGCCATAGCCAGGTAGGTCGACCAGACGTCTCTCCTCATCCAACTGGAAGAAGTTGAGCATCTGGGTACGGCCAGGGGTTTTGGAGGTACGGGCCAGGCTGGCATGGGTCAGGGTATTAAGTGCACTGGATTTGCCCGCGTTAGAGCGGCCGGCAAAGGCGACTTCGTAGCCAATATCCGGCGGGCACTGGTCCACCCGGGTGGCGCTGATCTGGTAGGTCGCTTGTTGGCAAAGGCCGATAATAGGGTTTTTGAACGTCATAGTAGGTCTCGATGGCGCCGCAGCGCTGCGACTCCCGCTTTCGCTCAGCGGAGCCGTCTCTATAGAATGATGCAGATTCTGTACGCATAGTATGCCTGGGGTTGAGCAGGCTGGCTTGCGTCCCGTACACAGGCGTAATGGATCGACGGATGAAAACACTGATGGTGAGCCTTTTGCTCACCCTGGGAATCAGCATGACGGCCCAGGCCGCAGGCGATGTTGCCGCCGGACAAAGCAAGTCGATGGTCTGTGCTGCCTGCCATGGTCCCGATGGTAACAGCCCTATACCCAATTTTCCCAAGAGTGCCGGTCAGGGCGAGCGCTATCTGATCAAACAGCTCCACGATATCAAGAGCGGCGCCCGGCCCGTGCCTGAAATGATGGCGTTCATGCCAGGCCTGAGCGATCAGGATATAGAAGACCTGGCGGCCTATTTTGCCTCGCAGAAGCCGGTGATCGGTGCCGCTGACCCTGCGCTTGTGGCTGCTGGCGAAGCGCTTTATCGAGGCGGACGTCTGGAAACGGGTCTGCCTGCCTGTACGGGCTGTCACGCGCCGGATGGTGTCGGCAATCGCCAGGCCGGCTTTCCCTTGCTTTCAGGCCAGCACGCCGCTTATACCCTCAAGCAGCTGACCGCTTTTCACGAAGGACAGCGCACCAATGATGGCGAAGCCATGATGATGCGCAGCATTGCCAGCAAGCTGTCTGACCAGGATATTTCAGCCTTGGCAACCTATATTGAAGGATTGCACTAGAGCTGTTTACGGTGCGTCCCATTGGGTGGACGCGTTGAGAAGTTGAATCAAGCCTGAATGTCACGTTAAAAAGCGCCGCAGCAGCCCTCATTTTGGTGGTTATGACCGCTACAATGGCAGACCCCGTCGCATGCTTCGATTGAAGCATGGCTTTATCCGGCGTGGCCTGCCTGCTGCGGGCTTCGCAGCATGGCCTTTCAGCCCAGGAGTAGATTAATGCGTAACCTGATTCTTACCGCTGTATTAGCCTTTTCCGGCCTGTTTGGTACGTTTGCCAACGCCCAGGAGATTGAGGCTGGCAAACAATACACGGAAATGAGCAACCCGGTCCCAGTGGCTACACCGGGCAAGATCGAAGTGGTCGAACTGTTTTGGTATGGCTGCCCGCACTGCTATGCCTTCGAGCCGACGTTGAATGCCTGGGCCAAAAAGCTGCCTGACGATGTGAGTTTCCGTCGCGTGCCGGCCATGTTTGGTGGTGTCTGGAACGTTCATGGCCAGCTGTTCGTGACGCTGGAAGCCATGGGCGTCGAGCAGAAGGTGCATGAGGCGATTTTTGCGACCATTCATAACGGCCAACAGAA
Organism: Pseudomonas sp. HPB0071; assembly: GCF_000478505.2. Classification (NCBI taxonomy): domain Bacteria; kingdom Pseudomonadati; phylum Pseudomonadota; class Gammaproteobacteria; order Pseudomonadales; family Pseudomonadaceae; genus Pseudomonas; species Pseudomonas sp. HPB0071. The sequence continues at coordinate 2,157,269 of NZ_KI517367.1, forward strand.
GCTGGCCACTCCTGAGGAGATGGCGGACTTTCTGGCTAATCAGGGTGTTGATCGCGAGAAATTCCTGAGCACCTACAATTCCTTCGCCGTGAAGGGACAGGTCGAGAAGGACAAGAAACTGGCAATGGCCTACCAGATCAGCGGCGTTCCGACCATGGTCGTCAACGGTAAATACCGCTTTGACTTGGGTAGCGCAGGTGGTCCGGACCAGGCCCTGCAAGTGGCTGATTTCTTGATCCAGAAGGAACGCGCCGCCAAGTAATACCCTGCCGGGCCTGCCATTCTGGCGGGCCCTTCCAGGCTGCGCTGCTGGCTGGATCTTCTATGCTGCCCAACCAGCTGGCGTAAACCTGTCGTTATTTACAACCTGTATCACACTTCTGCTGTGTACGTTAAAGGCCGGGTTATTTCGGCCGTTACAACTGCCATGAACCTTATCGAAGCGATACAACCTGTGGCGTCTGCTAAAACATGCATAACGCTTTAGATTTACCCATGCTCTTCTCTCGGGGCCTGACATGAGCCAGGACGATCTCGAACGCTGGAAAAACAAGTACCTGGAGGTCGTCGAGCGCCAGGAAGAAGTGGAGGCGCGCTGGGAAGCGCGTCTTGACCTGGTACGCCGCGGCTTGACCCGCACCAGTATCGCAGCCGAAGGCAACGACAAGGCTGTGGATGAGTGTCTCCATGATCTGCGCAATATCCTGCGCCACGAGAATATGGACGACGAGCTCTCGCGCATGATTCCGCGTCTGGAGAAAACTGTACTCGAGTCGGAGCGTCGCCGTAGCGAGCGCGCCGAGCATGCGGCCAAGGCCTTTGCGGACCTGTCTCATATGCTGATGGCGCTACCGCTGCCTCGGGATATCCGCAAGTCGCTGAAGCGCTTTGCCAAGAAGGCGGCCAATTCAGCCGAGCAGCCAGGTGATTTCCCCAAACTGGTGATCGAGTTGAGCCGACTGCAGCGTCAGGCCCTGGAAGCTCAGGCCAATGCCCAGCCCCATAAGCCTGGTTTTCTGGAGCGGCTGCTGGGTAAGGGAAAGGAGGAGGCGCCTGTTGTTGCCAAACCCGTACCAGCCCCGCATGACGAGGCGGATGACGAAGACGACCTGGAGGACGAGCCGGCTTCGAACGCTGCCGACCTGCCAGTGGTTGCGGAGCCCGCTACGCCTGAGCAAGTCGTACTGCCCGTAGCAGAGACGCCTCAGCCCTCGCCTATCACTGTGCCGATCGAGGGAGCCAGCTCTGCGGGCGAGCAGGAACCGCTTGCCAAGCCTATTGCTCAGGCTGAGCCGATTGCTGCCATCGCACCGGATGTACCCAGCGAGACGCCAGCCAGCACACCCGTTGAGGCTGAGGCCGATAAGCTTGAGGTCGCTGAGCCTACAGAAACTGCTATTGAAACCGCTACTGTCGAAGACGAGAAGCCCGCCGAGCTAGAAGCCGCAGTAGAAGAGCCGTCTCAAGTCATGGAAAGTACTGAGGCCGAGCAGTCTAAAATGGCTACGGCTGAAGTTACGTCAGACGAGTCCCATTTTGATCTGCCACCACCGCCAGAGCCTGGATACAGCGCTATCGCTCCGCATATCGAGGCGACGCTGATTCATCTATTGGACGAGCTGCAGCTGCCGGATAGCCACAAACCGCAGGCTGAAGCCTTGCGACAGCGCATGTTCGGACGGTTGAACTGGTATGAGCTGGTGCCGTTGCTGGATGACCTGTCGGGCCTGGTGCTTTCACTCAACGACCAAGGCCATCGCGAGTTCGAGGGCTATCTCAAGCAGCTCAATCAGCGCCTGGACAGCTTCCAGAATCACCTGCAACAGGTCAACGAAGGCCATGACGAGGCTCGTGAGCAAGAGCGCTCCTTCAGCGAAGAGCTCCGTGAGCAGGTCAGCGACCTGCAGACTCATGTGCAGGAAGCCGCTGAGCCGGATAATGTGAAAAAGGCGCTGGAAAGCCGCCTGGATGGCATGCTGACTCACATGGAGCAGTATCAGCAACAGCGTGAGGCGCGCGAGCTGGAAATGGCCGAGCGGCTGAAAACGCTTTCGGAGCGTGTGGTCAGCATGGAGCAGGAGGCCAACGACTATCGCTCCCACGTCGAAGAGCAGCGCAAGAAAGCTCTGACCGATCCGCTGACCGGCCTGCCTAACCGTGCGGCCTGGACCGAGCGCCTGGATGCCGAAGTCTCGCTTTGGCAGCGTTACCATAGCAGTCTGCTGCTGGCAGTGATCGACGTGGATCACTTCAAGCGGGTCAACGATGATTTCGGCCATCTGGCGGGAGACAAGGTGCTCAAGATCATCGGTACCCAGTTGAGCAAGAAGCTACGGCGGACCGACTTTATTGCGCGCTTCGGTGGAGAGGAATTTGTCGTCCTGTTGCCTAACACGTCCATGGAGGAGGGCGAGCCCCTGATTCAGGCGTTACGTGCAGCCATTGAAGCCTGCCCATTTCATTTCAAGGGCGAGCGCGTCACCATAACCTGCTCGGCCGGCCTCACGGCGTTCCAGACAGGCGAAGGCAGCAAGCAGGCTTTCGAACGTGCGGATCAGGCGCTTTACCGCGCCAAGCGCGGAGGGCGGAACCGAATCGAGCTGGCCTGACGGCCTGCCATACCCTACAAAAGTTGTCCGAGGTTCTTGCGTCATGCGTCTGCTACTGCCCTTGTTATTGCTCTTCAGCACCTTGCTCGCCGGTTGTGCCGGCGGGCTTCGCATCAATACGGACCACACGGCCAAGGATCAGGATAGCCGTGTGCAGTACATCGTGCTGCACTACACCGCATCGGACTCGCAACGCTCCCTGGCCATGCTGACCCATGGCGGTGTAAGCGCCCACTACATGATTGACCGGGACGGTACGATCTACCGGTTGGTCGACGAAAATCGCCGTGCCTGGCACGCAGGGGAGAGCGAGTGGGAAGGGCGGACCTGGCTCAACGCGACGTCCATCGGGATCGAGATGGTAAACCTGGGCTTCCGTGACACGCCCACAGGACGTCAGTGGTATCCCTTCACGGAAGAGCAGATCAAGGCGCTTATCCCGCTACTCAAGAATATCCAGCAGCGTCACCACCTGGGGCCGAATGCCGTGATTGGCCATAGCGACATCGCACCGTCCCGCAAGCAGGACCCGGGCCCGATGTTCCCTTGGGCGCGTCTGGCCGCTGCCGGTATCATCAACTGGCCAACCCCGGCCACGGTCGCACAGCGGCAGGCCAGCCTGGGTGGCGTTCTCCCTCCGCCTGCGTGGTTCCAGCAGCAGCTGGCCCGTGTTGGTTATGCCGTACCGCAGACCGGCCTGCTGGACAAGGCGACCCGCGATGTGATTTCGGCCTTCCAGATAAAGTACCGCCCAGGTCGATTCGACGGTGAGCCGGATCTGCAGACGGCAGCCTTGCTGCTCAGCCTGCCAACGGGCCGTTAGCTTCCCTTCGGGTTCGCGTCACGAACCTTGCCTAGCAGGCGCAGCAGCTGCGCCTGCTCATCGGCTTCAAGCGGTGCAAAGACAGCCTCCAACGCCTGCCGACGGGGTGCCTGCGCGAGCGTAAGTGCGTGCCGGCCGGCATCAGTCAGGTGCACTAGGACCGCCCGGCGGTCATCCGGGTGGGGCTCACGGCGAACCAGTCCGTCACGTTCCAGCGCATCAATGGCATCTGTCAGGGTGCGGGGCGCGTGCTTCAAATGTTCCGCAAGCACACCGGGGCGACAGGGGCCTAGCTTATCCAGAAGGCTCATGACCTTATAACGGGCAAACGAGAGCCCCGAGGCTTGCAGAGCGCTATCCAGATGCTGACGCATGCTGCGCTTGATGTCGTGCAGGGCTTCGGCAATTTCAAAAATGGTTGACATGGTGCATCACTTATCTTGAATATAGTGAGGAACCTCAATGAATGGGTCCTCTTTAATGACTGCATCATTTCATAGCCGCACGGCAGATTCCAGTACACGTCACGTTTTTCAGCGCGTCCGCCATGAACTCAAACGTCGCTGGGCCCAGGTCGTACGCCGTGAAAGCCTGGGTGGCGATATGCTGCGCCTGACCTTTGGCGGCCCGGATCTCGCGGATTTCAACAGCCCGGCCTTCGATGACCATATCAAACTGTTTCTCCCAGCCGATGGGGCGCCTATCCGCAGCGTTCCGCTGGATAGACTTGTGGGCCGCCATTACACGCCGCGCCGCTATGACTCTGCTACCGGTGAACTCGACATCGACTTTTACCTGCACGAAACAGGTGTAGTCACCGCGTGGGCTGCCCAGGCCCAGCCGGGTGACGAGATCGTCATTGGCGGTCCCAGAGGCTCGATGCTTCCGCCCAGCGACTTTGACTGGTATCTGCTGGCTGGTGACGAAACGGCCCTGCCGGCCATGGCACGCCGTCTTGAGGAGCTGCCCGCCGACAAGACAGCTATTGCGCTGGTAGAGGTAGCCCGACCAGGCGGCGAAATCCCCTTGCCGAGTCAGGCGGCCGTGACGCTGATCTGGGTCTACCGCGAGACGACGAGTGATTCGCTGGCGGACTCGTTGGCGCGATTGCAACTGCCCGCAGGTGAAGGCTACGCCTGGATCGCCAGTGAAGCCGGTGCTGCCCGCGCCGCTCGGCAGGTGATGATCGAACAGCACGGACTGCCTCGCGAATGGGTCAAGGCAGCCGGCTACTGGAAGCGCGGCGAAAGCGATCAGCACGTGAAGCTTGAAGATTGAACACAACTACCTCTTCCTCAGCCCCGGCGGGCACTGATGGCCTGCCAACGCCCCGGCGCTATCAGGCCATTGCGGCGCTGCTGGCGGCCATCAGCATGACAGTTCTGGATTCGGGTATTGCCAATCTGGCGCTGCCTACCATTGCCCAGGCACTTGATGTTTCCGCCGCGCAGTCAGTCTGGATCGTCAGTGCCTATCAGCTGGCGCTGGTGGCCCTGCTGCTGCCCTTGGCAGCGTTGTCCGAGCGGATCAGTCTGCGCCGTGTATTCGGCGCCGGGGTCTGTCTGTTCAGCCTGGCGTCGCTCGGGTGTGCCCTGGCGCCGGATCTCTTCTGGCTGGTGCTGGCGCGAGCACTTCAGGGCATTGGGGCTGCTGCCATCATGTGTGTCAGCGCTGGCATCGTAAAGCTGACCTATCCCAGGCATCTGCTGGGACGGGGCATCGGTATCAATGCACTTTGCGTTGCCCTGGGATCAGCCCTGGCACCCAGCCTGGGCGCCGGCATCCTGGCCTTGGGTGGATGGCCCTGGCTGTTTGCGATCAATCTGCCCATAGGACTGGCTGTTCTGATGCTGCTCAAGGCCTTGCCGGATAACCCACGGGCGCAGCGCCGTATCGATCCATTCAGCGCACTGCTCAATGTTGCCTTGTTCTGCGGTGCCATCGGTGGGCTTGAGCGACTGGCAGTAGAGCCCCTGCAAGGTGCTGTGCTATTGCTCGTGGCGGTCGGCTGCCTGTGTGGGTTGCTACGCCGTGAACGGGGTCAGACGGCGCCGCTGCTGCCGGTGGATCTGCTTGAACACTCAGCGTTCCGCCATGCGATCATGGCGTCTATCTGCTCGTTCGCTGCACAAATGCTGTGCTTTCTGGCTATTCCGTTTTACCTGCAGCATCAGCTGGGGCTCACACCGGTACACGTAGCCTTGCTGATGCTGTCCTGGCCGCTGACGGTGGCCGTGGCCGCTCAGGTCGCCGGGCGTCTGGCGGATCGTTACCGCCCCCAGACACTGTGCATGCTGGGTGGATTGGGTATCGCCCTGGGATTGGGAATTACCGCGGTCTGGCCGCTGGCACAAGGGCAAGGCCCACTGGTGGCTTTCATGATCATCGGCGGGCTGGGCTTCGGCTTTTTTCAGGTGCCCAACAACCGGGTCATGCTGACGTCCACGCCGTCTTCCCGGACCGGAGCGACAGGAGGCATGCAGGCGACTGCACGGCAGACCGGCATGGCCCTGGGCGCCGCCGCGCTGGCCATCCTGCTGCATCTGTGGCCGGAGGGAGCGCCTCGTCTGGGATTGGCCCTGGCTTCGGCATTGGGTCTGCTGGCGGCCTGGATCAACTGGCACGTGCCCAAGGAAGACAAGGCATGAAAAAAGCCGCCCGTTGGGCGGCTTTTGCGTTCAGGTCGGCAGGGTCATGAAGAATTGCGTACCCTGTCCCGGTCGCGAGACGACGCCAATGCGCCCGCCATGGAGCTGAATGATCTCCTTGCAGAGCGCAAGGCCAAGACCGGCACCGCCTTTCTTGGAACCAATCTGCACAAACGGCTCGAATACCCGGCCTTGTTGGGCATAGGCGATCCCTTCGCCGTTGTCCTGTACAGCCATGAGCAGGCGATCGTTCTGACGCATGGCCTGAAGCGAAACGCGGCCGCCCGCAGGGGTATGGCGAAGGGCATTGCTGATGAGGTTGTCCAGCACCCGGCCCATTTGTGCCGGGTCCAGCGTGACGCGGGGAAGCGGGGTATGCAGCAGTTCCACCACCAGCTCGACCGACTTGTCCCGAGCGGCATCGGCATGCCGTGCGCGGGCCTGATCGAGCAGCTCGCTGACTTCACTCGGGACTTTCTCAGGACGTTGCAGGCCGCTCTGGTAGCGTGAGAAGTCCAGCAGGTCGTTGATCAGGCGGACCAGGCGATGGGTTTCCTCATCCACTGTCTGCAGCAGATAAGCCTCACGCGAGTCTTCGGGAAACTTCAGGCGCTCCTGCAACAGGGCAAAGGCCATGTGCATGCCGGTTACCGGCGTCCGTAGCTCATGGGAGGCTCGCAGGACGAACTCGTTGCGGACCCGGTCGAAGGCACGCTGCTCGGTCACATCACGCAGGACCATCAAGGCACCAACGCTGCGGCCGTCGGCATGGTTGACCGGCGTGACTGTCCAGGCGAGCAGGCGTGTCTCACCCGCAATATCGATCTGCAGATCTTCCGGGACAGCTTCCAGCGTCTTGCCGGACAGGACACGCTGGACGGCTTCGTCGATATCCGGGCGTTGCAGGGCCGCGCCCAGGAGCTGACCCTGACGCTCGTCATCCCAACCTAGCTGACGGTTCGCCACCGGGTTGGCATGTTCGATATGTCCGAGGTAGTCGAGGATGATCAGGCCGTAGTCGATACTGTCCAGCACCGCTTGAAGACGACGTTGCCCGGCCACCAGGGCCTCGATGTTGGTCTGGCTCAGCTGACGCAGGGACTCCGCCATGGAACCGAAGCGGCGACTTAGCAAGGCCAGCTCGGTCACCTTGGAGGTCGGCAGGGTAATGTCGAAATGCCCTTGGCTGATCTGGTCGGCTGCCTTGGCCAGCGAGTCGATGGGACCGCCAAAGCGACGAGCAATGGTGTTGGCCGTTGCAAATCCAATCCCCAGGATAGCCAGCCCGACGAGCCCCAGCAGGACGGCAATCAGCGTGGCCCGGTTATGGGCGTGTTGCTGGGTACTGTCCATGTCGCTGATAAAGCTGGTCTGCAGGTCATACACCTGATTGCGCAGGCTGTTGACCAAGTCCAGAAAAACCTTGTTTTCCCTGAGCGCAGAGTATCCATCCGGTGGATTGCCCAGCATCTTGTAGTACTGGTTGTACTTGCTCTCGAGCTGACTCAGCTGCTGGATATCGTCCGGATGGCTGACCAGGCTCTGGGTCGTGGCCAGGTAGTTACGAAACTCCTGATCATGATTGCGAAGCTGATTGGCGTCCGGCGCCCCATCCATGAGCGAGTACAGCTCGTTGCTCAGCTCCTGTCGCATGCCCAGTGAGGCATTGATGAACAGCAGCGTGTGCTTGTTGTAGCTCTCCTGGCTATTGGAGAACTGCAGGACACTGACCAACCCGATAATGAGTCCGAGCAGCGCAACGGTAATGAGCGCGGAAATGCTCAGGAACAGGCGTGTCCTAAGTTTTATCGGAAGCTTCATAGCCCGTACTGCTTGCGTTTACGGTAGAGCGTCGACGAGTCGATGCCGAGAATTTTGGCGGCCTGATCCAACGTCTCGCTTGTCGCCATGACCGCCGCAATATGCGCCTTCTCGAGCGCTTCCAGGCTCATGGTCTCACCCACACGCGGAGCGCTACTGGCGGAGCTGGGCTGCTCGGTCAGGCCAAGGTTGGTAACGTCCACCAGATCCTTGCTGCAGATAATGCTGGCGCGCTCGATTACGTTGCGCAGCTCGCGGACGTTGCCGGGCCAGTCATACTTGCGCAGCGCTTCCTTGGCTTCCTCACTGAATCCATGGGCCGGACGGCCATAGTCCTTGACGAAGCGGGCCAGGAAACGCTCGGCCAGATCAATGATGTCTTCCTTACGCTCGCGAAGCGGCGGCAGGGTCAGCACGATGACGTTCAGGCGGTAGAGCAGGTCTTCGCGGAACTCACCTTCCGCCACCATCTGCTCGAGGTTGCGGTTGGTCGCGGCAAGAATGCGTACATCGGCACGGCGCGTGACCGGATCGCCCACCCGCTCATATTCCTTATCCTGGATGAAGCGCAGCAGCTTGGGTTGCAGGGCAAGCGGGAAATCACCGATTTCGTCGAGAAACAGAGTACCGCCATCGGCTTGGCTGACGCGACCCAGGGTGCTTTCACTGGCTCCGGTAAACGCACCGCGGGTGTGGCCAAACAACTCGCTTTCCATCAGGTCGGCGGACAGGGACGGGCAGTTGATGGTGACAAAGGTTTTCTTGGCGCGGCGGCTCCAGGCATGGATGGAGCGGGCCAGCTCACCCTTGCCGGAACCGGATTCGCCCAGAATAAGAATATTGGCGTCGGTCGTAGCGACCTGTCGGGCCGTTTCCAGTATCGACATCATGGCCGGACTACGGGATTCCAGACCCAGGCTGGACTTGCGTACTTCACCTTCGAGCGCTTCAAGGCGAGCGGACAGCTGGCGAAACTCCAGCTGCTTGGCCGCGGCCATGCGCAGCTGATCAGGGCTGCAAGGTTTAACCAGGTAATCGGCAGCACCAGCCTGCATGGCATCGACCGCTGTATCCACCGCCGAATGGGCGGTAACGATGACTACCCGCATCCAGGGTGCCTGGATACGCATCTGTTGCAATACATCCAGACCGTTGTCCTCGCCCAGGCGTAGGTCGAGAAAACAAAGGTCGTATACCTGTCGTAGCAGCAGGGCTTCGGCCTGAGCGGCCGAGTTGGCCGTAGCGACACTATAACCAGCATCTTCAAGGCAGAAACGGAAAGTACGCAGGATCGCTGCCTCGTCATCGACGAGAAGAATCCTTCCGCTCGGTTGATCCATGGAATGTTCTCCGTAGGTACATCCCGCACCTATATAAACAGAAGGGGGCGGGAGGTCTGTGCCTTAGTCAGTTGTAAGTCGTGCAAGTTGCAATATGCACGACAAACGATGCAAGTCTTTTGATGAGATGTCATGACGCGCTGACAGGGGCAGATGGAGGAGGGGCCATGCAAATTGCAGGGAAGCCTCGAAAAACACCAGCCTTACTACCGATCCGGCCAGGAATTCGGTACAGACAACGAGGCACTGACGCTGAGGTTTCGCCTTTTCCTTTAAGGAAGGCAACACAAGTAGAGGCCGCTTGGCTTGAGAAGTTCGCCAGAACGGTCAGTTTTTCTCTATAGGCATCATGCAAAACGCAATGCTTGAAACCCTGCATCTTGCAGTATGCAAGCGGCAGAAAGCGGATCTAATTTTTAACTTATTGATTTTAAATGATTTTTTTTATTCAAAAACTTGGCATGCCGTCTGCAATATATCTTGCATAGAGCCTGAAACGGCCAATAACAGTTGAAGGAGTAAACCCATGGTCAGCCAGATTGCACGTAACAATATGATCTGTTCGGCATTCTTCGCAGGTGTAGCAGCAGTGCTGTTCACCACGGGCCATACCTCTACTCCTGTTGCTGCTCCGCAAGCCGTACCTCACATTGAAGTGAAGGCACCGGCGGCCAAGCCTCTGGCAAGCCATGTAAGCGTCGAGCAGCAAAAAGCCATTCCGGCTCAATCTACTGTTGACCGTTTCCCCCGTCAGACTCGCTGGGTTTTCTAAGGAGACGCTTGCGATGTCCGGGACCTACACAACCTTCGCTTTGACCTTCGCCAGCGCGATAGTTCTATTGGGCCTTGTAGCCAGCATGATTTTGATCGGCCGTGCGTTAAAACAGACGGATAGCCGGAACACACGCGATTTAGAAGTATCCATACCGAGGAGCCTATCTTTCTCGGAAAGCGGTGCCAGAGAGTCTCGGATAAGACAGTCGGCCTGGCCTGAGAAAGTAAGTGTGTCTCGATAATCAACTAGAAATCCAAACTAGAAACCAGAGAAAAGTAAGACGAGGAGAATCATCATGCTGAGCTGGGCTATCACGTTTCTAATCATCGCTATCATTGCAGGTGTTTTGGGCTTCGGCGGCATCGCCGGTACAGCAGCAGGTATTGCCAAGATCCTGTTCGTTCTGTTCCTGATCCTGTTTGTGGTGTCCTTCTTCTTCGGTCGCCGCCGACCCTGACACGGGGCCTGCGATTGTCATCAAATCGTAGCCGTAGGCCGGTTTAATGACCTGACCGAACACACGCCCCGACTTGTCGGGGCGTTTAGGCCAAGGGGCTTGGGTGCTTTGCGGTAAGAGGAGCATCCTCAGGGTACAGGGAGTACCTTCGTCGTTACGAGCCAGGCTGGACGATATATCCCCCAGACGTTTTGGGCCTCGACCGTGGGTCTTGAGGACTAAAACGCCTGGGGGACATAATTTTTGGGTTACTGCATTTTTACCGCCAGCTTGGCGACATGCTCGCCCTGATGGCTCGCCAGTTGTAGTTCCTTGGCGCTGGGCAATCGAGAGCCATTGGCTCCTGCCAGCGTGGCTGCGCCGTAAGGCGAGCCTCCCCTCACTTCAGTAATATCCGCCAGCATGGGGTCGGTATAAGGCATACCGACAATCAACATGCCATGGTGCGCCAGCGTGTTCCAGAAGGACGTAATGGTAGTCTCACTACCGCCCCCGGTTCCCGTCGAAACGAACACACTGCCCAGCTTGCCCACCAATGCACCCTTGACCCACAGACCGCCCGTCTGATCGAGGAAGGTGCGCATCTGGCCCGCCATGTTGCCGAAACGGGTTGGTGTTCCAAAGATGATTGCATCGTAGTCAGCCAGCTCTTGAGGCGTGGCGACTGGCGCTGCCTGATCAAGCTTGGCGCCAGCATTGCGGGCCACGTCTTCAGGCATGGTTTCGGGGACGCGCTTGATCGTCACTTCAACGCCCGGTACTCGTCGCGCACCTTCTGCCATGGCTTCAGCCAGGCGCTCGATATGTCCATACATGGAATAGTACAGAACCAGAACTTTCTTCATGTCGTCTCCTTGGTTAAAACAGAGGGCCGAGTGACGGCCTTTTGATAGCTTAAGAAAGGACAACAGCGGTCAGGAATCGTCGGCAGGTTTCTCTTCCTGAACCATCTCAATTCTGATTGATACCTATCGACGCGTTCGACTTTTTACAGGCGCAGGGCTGCTCGACCTTCGCCATCGGGAGTCAACCCTCGTATCATCCCCGGCTGGTTTCGGGGAGATGCATCATGCTGAACGGGTTATGGCTGGGCTTTTTCATCGTGGCGGCGATCAGTGCGCTGGGACGATGGTTGATCGGAGACGATGCAGGCGTGTTTGCAGCCATGGTCGAGAGCCTGTTTGCCATGGCCAAGCTGTCGGTAGAGGTGATGATCCTGTTATTCGGCACACTGACGCTCTGGCTGGGTATCCTGCGTATTGCCGAGAAGGCCGGGCTGGTCGAAAAGCTGGCTTATGTCCTTGGGCCGCTGTTCCGCCGTTTGATGCCGGAAGTACCTGCCGGCCACCCGGCGCTGGGGCTGATCACGCTCAACTTTGCAGCTAACGGCCTGGGGCTCGATAATGCGGCTACGCCCATTGGCCTCAAGGCCATGCGGGCTTTACAGGACCTGAACCCCAAGCCGGAAACGGCCAGTAATGCACAGATTCTATTTCTGGTGCTCAATGCGTCCTCCCTGACATTACTGCCCGTCACTATCTTCATGTATCGCGCCCAACAGGGTGCGCCTGATCCAACCCTGGTCTTTCTGCCTATCCTGCTGGCGACCAGTGTCTCCTCGCTGGTCGGGCTGCTATCCGTTTCATTCATGCAACGGCTCAAGCTGTGGGATCCGGTCGTCCTGGCGTGGCTGGGTGGCGGCGCACTGCTTTTGGGCGGCTTCATGAGCATTCTGGTCACCTTGTCGGCAACGGCCCTGGCGGCATTGTCGTCGCTATTGGGTAATCTGGTGCTGTTCGGCCTGATCCTGATGTTCCTGATCTTTGGCGCGCTCAAGCGGGTGCCGGTTTACGAAACCTTTGTCGAGGGTGCAAAAGAAGGGTTCGAGGTTGCCAAGAACCTGTTGCCCTATCTGGTTGCCATGTTGTGCGCGGTGGGCGTGTTACGGGCATCAGGCGCACTGGAAATCATTCTTGACGGTGTTCGCCATGCCGTGGGCTGGCTGGGTTGGGATACCCGCTTCGTCGATGCGCTGCCTACAGCACTGGTCAAGCCGTTTTCGGGCAGCGCCGCCCGCGCCATGCTGATCGAGACGATGCAGGCCAAAGGCGTGGACAGTTTTCCAGCCCTGATTGCGGCCACTGTCCAGGGCAGTACCGAGACGACCTTTTATGTGCTGGCTGTCTACTTCGGTTCGGTAGGAATCCAGCGGGCTCGCCATGCTGTCGGATGCGCACTGTTGGCCGATGGCGCCGGGGTGCTGGCGTCCATCCTGGTCTGCTATTGGTTTTTCGGCTGAGTCATCAATTTTCGAATTCCGCCATCCAGTGCTTGCGAACGATGCGGCGCTGGCGACGGGTCGTGAACTGTTCTGTCTGCCGGCTTTCGGCAATCAGTGAACAGTAATGCCCTTTGTACTGACCCAGGCGGAAGCGGCGGCGTACACCGATGGGGTGCCTGTCGGAGCCATAAAATGCGATCACGTGGATTTCCAGACCATCAAAGACCCAGCCTTCCGGCGGGTGCATGCCATTGAGTTCCAGATCGTGTGCAGCGGCTACCCGGGAGATCAATCGTTGAAAGGTGTCAATGTGCGTAAAGTCACCCGTTTTCAGCGGTCCCTGGCGGGTGGCTTTATACAGCTCGGCATCCTGATCGAAATCATCCTCGCTGCTCTCGCGAACATCGGTCACATCCGCCTTGAGCGTACCGCGCGAGGTGTGCAGGTGCACGATCAGCTGGTTAATGAAGATCGGCTCGGCGCTCATGTTGGAAAGCAGACACAGGGCGCCTACTCCCTTGCCTGCGCCGCGGTTGATAATGAGCCGCGGTTGACGCTGGCGCTTGAAGCCGCTCAGCAGCAGCTGCGCATAAAAGATCCATACCAGCAACGTGCAACCGGAGATGAACAGCGTCAGGACGTCACGGTACTCGCGTAACCAATCCAGCATTGGGCTACCTTTAAGGGAAAATTTGCACCTTATTGGAAGAGTCCCCGGTAGGCTGGTTCCCCGCGTGTTGCCTTTCCGTGATCGGGTACTAGAAACTCAATGTGACGGCCCTAGTCAAAAACCAAGAAGGGCATTTCCCGCTCAAGGAGTGAAACCATGAAAACGCTTGGATTGTTCGTTGCAGCCAGCCTGTTTACAGCCCCGCTCTGGGCGGCACCGTTACCATGCGATCAGCTCAAATCTGAGATCGAGGTAAAGATCCAGGCCGCCGGAGTCAGCTCGTACACGCTGGAAATCGTACCGAACGCAGACGTCACCGATCCCAACATGGTGGTGGGCAGCTGTGAAAACGGCACCAAGAAGATCATTTACCAGCGTAACGACGGCTAGAGCGGGATGCACTGACGCTGACGAACCGTTCCAACCGGCTGCCCCCGGCTATCGTGCAGCTCCAGCCGGGGCTGGTCCATGTAGGCTGACGCCTCGATGCGGTAGCGTTCGCCTGCCTTGAAATCACCGTACTGGACGATCATGTAGCAGTTGATCTCCACCGGCTCGTAGCCAAAGCCCATCATGCCGCCGCCCGGAACCATGCCACCCAGCTCGAACTGATAGCGAACCTGTAGCTCATGCGCGCCGGGCGAGACCTGGAAATAGCGTCCATCGTCGAGCCGCTTGCCATCCAGACGATCCGCCATCAGCACGTTGCCTACCGAGGCCATCTGCATGTGCAGATCCACCCAGGCCATGTCTGGGTTCTTGGGCGGAAGAGGGCTGGCGCAGCCTGCCAGCAGTACGGCGGCGAACAACAGGTGCTTTTTCATGGCCTTTAGCCCGAGCGAGTCTGAGAGTATCGATTAGACATCGCCGCAGCGACTTTCTCCACCCCGTGCGACTTCCTGCTGACTGGCATCATACAGCTTGGCCCAGGCGCGGAACCCGGCCTGCTCAGCCTGTAGCCGATAGCGTTCGCCCGCCGAGAAATCCTTGTAATGGACATTGAGCAGGCAAGTGCGGACCAAGGGCGTGGCACTGGGGCCGATATTGGCCGGATCGACCTTGAATTGGTAGCGCACCTGAAGATCATGGCTACCGGGTTGCACCTGGAAGTAACGGTCGTCCTCAAGGGTCTGGCGATCGGCTTGCTGGGCTTGGAGCAGATCCGGTTTTTCGGTCTTGAGGTCGATCCAGGCCTGGGAAGGGTCCGGCTTGGGCAGCGGCATCAGGGAACAGGCAGTCAGTGCCAGGGCAGGGCACAACAGGAGAATACGACGCATGAATGAGCTCCAGACAAAGGTAATGCAACGGGGCAGGATTCTCGACTTCCTTCCTCAGTGCCGGTTTCCATGGGGCCGATACTCATACTAGAGTGTCGCCTCCTCATACCGGCGCTCCAGGTTATTTACCATGTCCCGTCTCTGGTTAGCCCAAGTCGACCTTAAAAGCTTGAGATGGGTTCCATTTATCGCGGCCCTTTGGCTGTGCGGCTGCTCGTCTGTCGGATATTACGGGCAGATGGCAAAGGGGCAGGCGGCCCTGTTATGGCAGCGCACACCCATCACCCAGGTCATTGATGATCCTTCTACCGATCCGGCCCTGAGGCGTCGCCTTGAGCTGGCCCTGCGCGCCCGTGAGTTCGCCAGTCGGCAATTGGGCTTGCCGGATAACCGCAGCTATCGTCTGTTCGTAAAGCTGGACCGGCCCTACGTTGTCTGGAATGTCTTTGCAGCACCGGAGTTCTCACTCTCGCCCCTGACGCATTGCTTTCCCATTGCCGGTTGCGTGGCGTATCGCGGTTACTACCATGAAGAGGCAGCGCAAAAGGCGGCAGAGCCGCTCAAGGCCAAGGGGTGGGATACCTATGTGGCAGGTGTGCCAGCGTATTCGACGCTGGGATGGTTCGATGACCCGCTGCTCAGCAGCATGCTGCGTTGGGATGACGATCAGTTGATTGCAACGATTTTCCACGAGCTGGCCCATCAGAACCTCTATGTGCAGGACGACACGACCTTTAATGAGTCCTATGCCAACTTCGTCCAGCAGGAAGGGCTTCGCCAGTGGCGTGCGGCTCAAGGGCTACCGCCACCTGATCCACTCCGCGAACAACAGTACCGGCAATTCGTAGGGCTGATACTGGATACACGTAAGCAGCTTGAGTCGCTTTATGCTCAGCCGCTTGCAGCCGAGGCGATACGACAAGCAAAGGGCAAGGTATTCGAGACGATGCGGCGTGACTATGCACAGCTGAGGGATACGCAGTGGCGAGGCGATCACCGCTTTGATGCCTGGATGGCGGGTCCGCTAAATAACGCAAAGCTCTTGCCGTTCGGGCTATATGAGCAGTGGGTGCCGGCCTTTGCTGCCTTGTATGCCGAGCATCCCGGAAACTGGCCAGCCTTTTATGCACGTGTCCGGGCGTTGGCAGCGTTACCAGCCGCCGACCGCCAGGCTCGGTTGAAAGCCCTGGCGGAGCGGCAGGCAGAGCAGAACGATTAGAGCGGTTCGCTCCAGAGCGTGGCGCTGATCTGACCGGTCTCGCCGGGAGCCAGCACCATCACATCGTCCATGACACGGGCGGTCTCGATGCACAGCATGCGCTGCCAGGCATCATCGGCGAACGGTGTCAGACGCTTGGATTTTTCGATCCAGGGGTTCCATAGCACAGCAGACGAGGTGTTCTTGGTCTCGATGAAAATACGGCGATTCCACTGAGGGTCACGAATTCCCAGGCGGGAGGGCAGACCCTGATAGACGCGGTCCACTTCCTGGTCGATGACCGGCTCGCCGTTCTGGCGCTTGCGTTCCCAGCCGTCGAGGCAATCGTAGTAGTCAGCGTGGGTAAAGCCCTCGATACCGACCTGACGGGAGTCGCTCACGGCAAAGTAGGTATGCAGGGCCTGGCTCAGGGTCAGCGTCTGATCACCAATGTTGCGGGTGGTAAGCGTCATGGTGAGACGATCGCTTACCTCAACCGACAGGGTCAAGTCGGCGGCGTGGGGCCAGCCAGGCATGTGGGCGGCAGAGGTCTGGTAGTGGAAGTCCAGGCGGACGCGGTCCACATCCACATCCATGTCACCGGTTGCCCACCCGGCCTGACGAACGAGGCCATGCTGCGGGGCGCCTTCCACTTCGGTCAGCATGTGCTGAACGGCCGGCGGGTTGCGCTTGATATCGCCAAACCAGGGCCAGCAGACCGGTACGCCGCCACGAATGGGTTGGCCATGAATGAATTCGGCATCCGGATTGTCCCAGATGATCGGCTGCTCGCCATCAAGGCCGAAGCTGAGGATATGGGCGCCCTGGCAGGCAATCACGGCTTCGGCACGGCCGATACGGATACGCCAGCAGGGCAATTCGCCCTTCTGGATCTGTTCAACGAGGGGAGCGGCTTGGGTCATCAATAATTCCTTGGTCGTTATTATCAGTGAGCGCTGGGCCTGTTCGGTTTGGCCGCGTCAATCGGTTCCGGCAGGACATGACAAGACCTGCCGGATAAGGTGAATAGAGTAGCGCTATCTCGCGCCACGGTGTGCGTTTCGAAGGCTACGACTCATGAAGGTCGGGTGGGGTTTCCATTGAAGCTGCGTGCTCGGTCTCATATCCGGATTCCGCCTGCTCCAGGACGCCATAGGCGATACTGCAGAACAGCGAATTGAGACGCTTCATGTCTGACAGCAGGCCAAGGTGTAGCGAGCTGGTCTCGATGCTTTGTACGACCTGATGGTGCAGACGCTCCACATGGGCGTGGGCGTATCGCCGCTCCAGGACGCGAAAGCGCTGCTTGGCACGCCGCAGGCGACGGGCCGAGTCGGCATCGCCAGACAGAAAGACTGACAGGCATAGCCTCAGGTTGGCCATCAGGTGGCCGTGCAATGCGGCGAGTTCTTCAAGGCCTTGCTCGGAAAAGGAGCGATTGGCCGAGATTTTCTTGTTTTCCAAATCACTGGCCATGCGCTCGATGATATCTCCGGCCTGCTCAAGGTTGATGGCCAGTTCGATGATCTGCGCCCAGCGACGGCTGTCCCGATCCCCCAGATCTTCTCGCGGAATACGGGCCAGATAGAGCTTGATGGCGGTGTAGAGCGCATCAACATCATCATCCAGGCGGCGGACTTCCCGTCCCTGGGCCTTGGTGCCACCGCTTATCAAGGCCATCAGCTCCGTGAGCATATGCTCTACCACATCGCCCATACGCAGCGCCTCACGGGCGGCGTTGGCAAGCGCCAGGGCGGGGGTATCCAGTACGGACGTATCCAGATGACGTGGGTTCATGGTGATGTCTGCCTGCGGCCGGTCCGGCAGGACGAGTGTGCAGAAGCGCGCCATCGGACGTGTCAGGGGCAGGAACACCACACAGCGGACGAGGTTGTAGAGTACGTGGAAGCCAATTACCAGCTCTGCGGCTGCCAGTTCCCAGTTGTCCATCCAGTCGGCTACGGTGTCGACCCACGGCAGTACCAGCGCGCAGCCGGCCAGCTTGAACAGCAGGCTGCCCAGGGCTACCCGTCGACCGGCCGGGGTCTGGCGGGACGCACTCAACATGGCCAGAAGACCGCTGCCCAGATTGGCACCCACCACCAGGCAGAGAGCCACTTTCAGCGAAATGACGCCTGAGCCGGCCAGCGTTGCCGTCAGCAGGACAGCCGCAAGACTGGAATAGGAAATCATGGCGAACAGAGCCCCGGTCAGGGCGTCGAGCATTTCGTCTCCGGTCAGTGAGGAGAACAGCACCTTGACGCCCGCAGCCTGGGTCATGGGTGTTGCGGCCGCTACGATCAGCTCCAGCGCCAGAATGATCAGTCCCAGCCCGATCGCCACTCGGCCCAATTGCCCGGGACGGGACTGCTTGTGACCAATGAAAAGAATGACGCCCACCAGGATCAGCAGCGGAGAAAGCCACGACAGATCAAAGGTGAGCACACGGGCCATTAGTGCCGTCCCTACGTCGGCGCCCAACATGATCGCAAGGGCAGGCCTGAGGGTCATAAGCCCCTGGCCTACGAAGGAGGTTGCCAGCAGCGCGGTGGCATTGCTGCTTTGCACGAGTGCGGTAACCCCAATGCCAGCGGCAAAGGCTAGCGGGGTGTGACGTACGCTGCGGCTGAGTACGCGACGCAGGTTCGCCCCGTAGACCCGCATGATGCCGGTCCGGACGATGTGCGTTCCCCATACCAGCAGGGCCACCGCAGAAAGAAGGTTCAGTAGTGTCAGCATTCAGGCGCCCTCCCGGCGCAACTGCTTCCCGGCTGCCTGGCCAGGCTGTAACAAAAGTTTCACATTCATATGACATGCAGGCCGCAGCGTCTGCTGAGACGGCAGGACGGTAATCGGGGCTATACAGGGTTAGTCGCCTGTGTAAGGCATATGTTCAGCCTGTGGAGAGCGGCCTTTTCGCGCTAGGGGCGCAGGAGCACACCGTAAACGCTCTAGCTCGGCAGACGGCGCGAGTTAGGTCGGGAGCGTTTTCGCTGAATATGGCGTCTGACTGATTGTGAATCGACACAAGGTAAGGTGTTCGCGGCAGGGGTGCGTTATAGTCCGCCGCCGTGTCCATATGCCATTTTTGCCGCTGCATTTAGAAAACAAATATTAAGAAGATATAAACAGCCGCGGTAAACTGTGCGTTTATGTGGGCGCTTTGCCAGCGTCATATCGATAAATCAGGAGGCACAGCCGCTTATCAGGGCTGACCACGCCTACAGCAATACCCACAAGGTTTCGCGTTAAGTGATCGAATTTCAGAACGTTCAAAAGACCTACCTCGTTTCAGGTCGCCAGGTGCCGGCGCTCCAGTCGACTAACCTGCGCGTCGAGGCGGGCGAAGTCTTCGGCCTCATCGGCCACTCCGGGGCCGGCAAGAGCACCATGCTGCGCCTGATCAACCGGCTGGAAGCACCCAGCGGCGGCCGGATCATTGTGGATGGCGAAGACGTCACCGCGCTGGACAGCGCCGGTCTACGTGCCTTCCGCCGTCGCGTCGGCATGATCTTTCAGCATTTCAATCTGCTGTCATCCAAGACCGTGGCGGCCAATATCGCCATGCCGCTTGAGCTGGCAGGTGGACATTCCCGCGCCGAGATCAACGCGCGCGTGGATGAATTGCTGGCCCGTGTTGGCCTGACTGACCATGCCCGCAAATACCCGGCACAGCTCTCGGGCGGCCAGAAACAGCGGGTCGGCATTGCCCGTGCGCTGGCGACGCGGCCAAAGATCCTGTTGTGCGACGAGGCCACCAGTGCTCTCGACCCGCAGACCACCGGACAGGTGCTGCAGCTGCTGGCGGAGATCAACCGTGAGCTGGGTCTGACCATTGTGCTCATCACCCATGAGATGGATGTGATCCGTCGCGTCTGTGACCGCGTGGCGGTACTCGATGCCGGCACAGTTGTCGAGCAGGGCACGGTGGCGGATGTCTTCCTGCATCCCAAGCATGCCACCACTCGGCGCTTTGTGTTCGAGGCCGAACACGTGGACGAGGGCGATCTGATGTCGTCCTACAGCCATGTGGAGGGTCGTATCTTGCGCCTGACCTTCCGTGGCGAAGCCACCTATGCGCCTCTTCTGGGTCAGGTAGCCCGGGAAACCGGCGTGGATTACAGCATTCTGGGCGGTCGAATCGACCGTATTCGCGAAGAACCCTACGGCCAGCTGACCATTGCCCTCGTGGGAGGGGATCTGGACGCCGCTCTGGCTCGTTTCGACGCCGCTGATGTAACCGTGGAGGTCATTCGTTGATGGACGCTTTTCTCGCCTTTTTTGCCGATATCGACTGGCCTGAAATCTGGCAGGCTACCCTCGACACCCTGCAAATGCTGGGCTGGTCGATGTTGTTTACCGTACTGCTCGGCTTGCCGCTGGGCGTTCTGCTCTTTTTGACCGGCAAGCGGCAGTTGCTGGAACAGCCCATCGTGTATGGCCTGCTGTCGTTCCTGGTGAACGTCCTGCGTTCGATTCCCTTCATTATCCTGTTGATTCTGATGATCCCGATTACCGTATGGCTGATCGGCACCTCGCTGGGCGTCGAGGGTGCTATTCCGCCGCTGGTGGTGGGGGCTGCGCCCTTCCTGGCACGTCTGGTCGAGACGGCGCTGCGCGAAGTGGATCGTGGCATCATCGAGGCAACCCAGGCCATGGGCGCAAGCCTCTGGCAGATCGTGACCCGTACCCTGCTGCCCGAGGCCCTGCCTGGCCTGATCGCCGCTGCAACCGTTACAGCGATTGCGCTGGTGTCCTACACGGCCATGGCGGGCGTGATCGGTGGCGGTGGTTTGGGTGATCTGGCGATCCGCTTCGGATACCAGCGCTTCCAGACCAATGTCATGGTGGTCACCGTCGTACTTCTGCTGATCCTGGTACAGGTGCTGCAGATGGTTGGTGACCGTCTGGTTGTAAAGTTCAGCCGCCGCTAACAGGTTGCCCGCCGGGCCTCAAGGTCCGGCGGAAAACACTAGCATTACACGCTGTTCCCTCTTATTTTCGAAAGGAATCCGCTATGTCTCTGAAACGTACCCTGCTTTCCGTTGCGCTTGGTTTTGGTCTGGTGACAGCGGCTCATGCCGAGACCCTGAAGGTGGCAGCGAGCCCTATTCCCCACGCGGAGATCCTTGAGCTGGTCAAACCCCAGCTGGCAAAGGAAGGTGTAGATCTGGAGATCAAGGTCTTCAACGACTATATCCAGCCGGATCGCCAGACCGACCAGAAGCAGGTCGATGCCAACTATTTCCAGAGCAAGCCCTATTACGAGTCCTACCAGAAGAGCAACAAGGACAGTAATCAGGTGCCGGTCGTAGCCGTACACGTCGAGCCGTTTGGCGCCTATTCCCAGAAGATCAAGTCGGTTTCCGAACTGAAAGACGGCGCGACCATTGCCATCCCCAACGATCCAACCAACTCGGGTCGCGCGCTGCTGCTGATCGCCAAGCAGGGTTTGATCACCCTGAAAGACCCGAGCAACATCTCTGCTACCCAGCGCGACATCGTGGATAACCCCAAGCACCTGAAGTTCAAGGAGCTTGAAGCCGCTACGCTGCCGCGTGTACTGAACCAGGTGGACCTGGCGCTGATCAACGCCAACTATGCGCTGCAGGCCAAGCTGGTGCCGACCAAGGATGCGCTGTTCATCGAAAGCGCCGAGTCGCCCTACGCCAATTACCTGTACACCCGTGCGGAAAAAGCCAACGATCCAGCCATCCAGAAGCTGGCCAAGGCCCTGACCACACCTGAAGTGAAGAAATTCATTCAGGAGAAATATCAGGGTGGCGTTGTTCCCGCGTTCTGATCGTAATGACTTGATCGGGTATAAGGAGAGGGGTTGAGGGGTAGATCTTGAACCCCCATCTCCTGGACTGATCCGCGTGTCGTTGACATGCTTTTGAATCTGCCGAGGAGTTTGACCATGAAGAAACTGATTGCCGCTGCTGCCCTGCTGGCTGCCGCCGTCACTGCCCATGCGGCAGAAAAGCTGAGCGTGGCGGCAACGCCTGTTCCGCATGCCGAGATTCTGGAATTCGTAAAGCCCCAGCTGGCGAAGGAAGGCGTGGACCTGGACGTCAAGATTTTCACTGACTACGTTCAGCCCAACCTACAGGTAGCCCAGAAGCGTCTGGATGCCAACTTCTATCAGCACAAGCCTTACCTGGACGAATTCAACAAGAGCCGCGGAACCGATCTGGTGCCGGTCGCTCAAGTGCATGTGGAGCCGTTCGGTATCTACTCCCAGAAGGTCAAAAGCCTGGATGAGGTCAAGGAAGGCGCAACCGTTGCCATTCCTAGCGACGCCACCAATGGTGGCCGTGCCTTGCTGCTCCTGGAAAAAGCCGGTCTGATCGCTCTCAAGGATAACTCCAATATCCTGGCGACCCCGCGTGACATCGCCACCAATCCCAAGCACCTGAAGTTCAAGGAGCTTGAAGCCGCTACGCTGCCGCGTGTGCTGAACCAGGTGGACCTGGCGCTGATCAACACCAACTATGCGCTGGAAGCCAAGCTGAACCCGACCAAGGATGCGCTCCTGCTGGAAGGCAAGGAATCGCCTTATGCCAACCTGCTGGTTGCCCGCCCGGACAACAAGGACAGCGATGCCATGCAAAAGCTGGCCAAGGCCCTGACCAGCCCGGAAACCAAGAAATTCATCGAAGACAAGTACAACGGTGCGGTTGCTCCGGCGTTCTGATCGCTTCGATAACAAAAAGCCCGCCCTGAACCGGCGGGCTTTTTTTATGGGTACGATCCGGATTAGCCGGGCTGCATCAGCTCAACCACAACCCGATCGGGCCCGTGGATCGTCACGACTTGCCAGCCCTCACGGGGACCCTGGGTAATGATACGGGGCGCTGGCGCCTCATACCCCGCCTTGCGAATGTGCACCAGTCGCGCCTCAAGGTCATGGACCTGAAACAGGAGGGGAACGACCGCAGGGATTTCAGGCTCCGGTAGCTGATGCGCAGGGATAGGCTGCTCGATCAGCAGCACACGGTAGTCATGAACTTCAAGCTCGGCAACAGCGGTCGCCTGGGTGCCCGCAAGCGCTTCATCACAGGGGGACTTGCTCTGGCGGATGAGCGTAAAGCCAAGGGCAACCGCCCAAAAATTCAGCGACTCAGCCAGTGACGGAACAACAAGTCTGAGGTAATCGGAACGGCGTAAGACGGTAATAGGCTCGCTTGAAAACATCAAAAATATCCATGGCTAGTCGCCTAAGGGTATCTCGTTGAGCCTCTTGCACTGAGAACAGGTAAGTAAAGATTGAGTAAAGCTTGGCCGTTCAGGCTATACCGCGGATGAAAACCAAACTCCATTAAAGATGATGCAACAGACGGGGAAAGGCTTGAATCTGTGGGGCATTTACGTTCGGGCTCTTACCGGTAGTCAGCATTGGAGCGCTAAGGTCCTAATAGAAAGCCCGCTTCTTGAAAAGCGGGCTTCAGCTCTACACGGCGTTGAAAGCCTTTGTTACTTGAACCAGCTGGAAGCCTCTTTCTCTCTAGCTTGACCTTCGCTCTTGAGCAGGTCTTTACCGCCTTCTGACAGGTTTCGCGTTGCATCGGCCTGAGATTGAATGACCTCAGTTTCCGCCGCTTTCTGCTTGAGCTCTTGGTCGATGTAATCGTCCGTGCGATTGGTTTTTGCTTTGAGCGCAGTAAGCTTTAGCTTGCGCTCTTCAATCTCAAGCTGACGGAGCTCATCTTCGTATGCCTGATCACGTTTTTTATCGGAGTAGGCTTCGGCGGCCACTGCTGCGCGTTGCTGTTCAGCCTTTTTAATTTGTGCAGCTCTAGCCTGTTCAGCTCTTCTCTGCTCTGCCGCGCGGGCTTGTGCGGCGCGATCCAGCTCAGCTTGGCGGGCTTGTGCCGCAGCACGTTCTGCAGCTTGCTGGTTCAGCTCCGCCTGATGGATTGCAGAAATCTGATCCTGCAGACTAGGTGCGGCATGCGCTTGTGCCGCCAGAATCAACAGACAGGCACTGGCAAATCTTCTTTTCATCGACCTTACCCTTTTGTTGCGACAGGGCAGGTAGCGTTTGGCTGGATACGGGTCTCATTCATTTCAGTTGAAACTACAACCGCCATGCCAGGGCTGAACTCACAGGAGCGGCCAACCTGGGCAGAGTTGAATGTCTTACCTTCTTCTACATAGGTGATGGAAACACCGTCTACCAGCGTCGTGTCTTTAACCAGAGAACCTGTGGCAACACCGGCGACACCACCGCCAACAGCGCCAATTGTCGTGTTCGTGCCGCTGCGAGAACCTACATTATGTCCGATCGCGCCGCCTGCAAGAGCACCCAATACAGCGCCAAGGACCTGAGCGCCCTGCTTGGCCTGAGTATTGTCGACTTCGATCTTGGCAGGCATGACAGCCAGAATGTTTACCGTCTTGGCATCTTGACGGGCGTTGACTTGCCCAGCCTTGTAAACATTTGCAGCGTAATTTTCTCCGGTGGCTTGGCAACCGGAAAGGGCAATTACTGCAGCCGCGACAGCAGATAACGCGAGTCCATTTTTTCTCATTTCAATCCCTAGCATTTTTGAATTGGCAGAATAGGTAGCAGGTGAGTGCAGCCTGTCAAAGGTTGGGCCAAGGAAGACAGAGGGAGACGGACAAAAAGAGAGGCTAAAGTCCTTGTACATGCGTTCGCCTACCTTGGCGCGCGCAAAGATAGCATTAAAAGGCCATCATTAAAATTGAGAATTGAATCACGCAAAAAAAATCTGCCAGTTCATATATCTCTAACAGGCTTTGCTTTTAGTCTCAGGCAGTATGCCGCGCAGCTGTGTAATAGCGATCAGTCCGAGTGCCCCTGCGGCCAGCACTAAGGGCATCGCATGACCGGTCAGCCATTGGCTGGCGGCTCCGGTGGTTAAGGGGCCGAGCAGGCAGCCGAAGCCCCAGAGCTGGGCGATACGGGCATTGGCCTGGACCAGCTCGGCGTCCCGGTAACGCTCGCCAATCAGGATCAGGGCGAGGGTGAAAATACCACCGGCGCTGGCACCAAAGATCACCAGTAGCGGCCAGATGTAGGTGGTGTGCAGCAGGAGCGGCATGGCGAGGCTGGTCAGCAGCAGTGTGACACCACATGCCTTGAACAGACCGGTGCGCGAAACACGGTCAGCCAGTGCGCCCAGCGGCAGTTGTAGCAGGGCGTCTCCGGTCACGACCGTGCTGGCCATGAGCAGGGCGGTACGCTGGTCAAAGCCCTGGTTCAATGCGTACACCGGCAGCAGTGTCAGCATCATGGCCTCGAAGGCGGCAAATAGCACAACAGCCCAGGCGATGGCGGGGAGTTGCCGGCAAAAGCGCAAAAGGCCGCGGCCAATGGAGCCATGATCGCTGGCTTTGGGCGCACCGCTGCGGCCTACAAGCGCAAGGGAGCCCATGATGAGCAGGGCGGTACTGATCCAGAAGCCGCCGTTGCCTTCAGTGCCAATCAGGGTCAGAACCAGGGGGCCGGTCAGCTGGCTCAGGGCATAGGCGCTGCCATACAACGCCACCAGTTTGCCGCGCCACTGTTCAACGATGATCTGGTTGATCCAGCTTTCACCGAGCACGAAGATCATGGTCAGAATAACGCCCAGCAGTAACCGGAGCAGTACCCAGACGCTGTAATAGGGCAGGAGGGACAGCAGCAGTACGGACAGCGCACCCGCCAGAAGGCAGAGCTGCATCAGCCGCGGCGTACCGATACGAGCGGCCAGGCGTCCGGTTATACCGGCCCCCACGATGATGCCGATGGCCGGCGTGGCCGCCATGAACCCAATGGCGAACGGGCCGTAGCCCCAGTTTTCCAGCCTCAATGATACCAGCGGCATGGTGATGCCCAATGCCAGCCCCACACTGATGATGGCGCCCAGCACGGCAAAATAGGTCCCCCAGCGCATGAGCGCTCCTTGTGGTGCAGAGGGTAATAGGACAGCACGTGCCGGCGAGAGTTACGCTTTGTTCAGCTTGCCGAAATGCTCGCAGGCGGCATCGCAGAAACGCTCCAGCCGGTCGACGATATCCGGTGTCAGGCTGACCCAGCGCACCCGACGGTCAACATCGCCATTGGTTTCAGTCAGATAGCCCCGGTCGATCAGATGCTGGACATATTTGACGGCGGTGCGCCGGCTGATGCTGGGCATGAACGCATAGAGATCGGTTTTGCGCAGGGATTGATCCTGCCGCTGCCACATGTTGATGAACAGGTCGGAGTAGCTGAGATCGCTTAGCCCCAAATCGCCGAAATGAGCAATCCAGCTGTTGTCCATGGCCAGAATGGCGTGTGCAACAGCGCGGCGTTTGGTTTGACTGAAGCGACGGGTCATGATCGTTACCGGTAAGTGCAGACAGGCAGGGCCTGTTTGTTGGCTTTCTTGTCTCGGTGGCTAGCGCTTGGCACCCACCGTTTACAGGGCAACACAGGTTAAGCGGCTCGCGGCAGCTGACGAGCACGCGCAGTGTAATGGCTGGACGATATCCGCCGGTAGCGTTTGTATACAGGCGCGTGCCTGTTGTGCGCTAGTGGTCATGCGTGACACGCAGGACAGATGAACTAGAGGAGAAAATACGTTTCCGATAGGCTGAGAAGAACCGGTGACATGTGTGATGCCCAGAGCCTCACCGGATCACCAGCCCTGATGAGTTTTTAAGGACACGATAACGATGCGTAAGTGGCAATGTATTGTCTGCGGTTACATTTATGACGAAGCGGCAGGCTGGCCGGATGATGGTATTGCGCCTGGGACCCGTTGGGAGGATGTTCCGGAAGACTGGATGTGTCCGGATTGCGGCGTCGGCAAATCCGATTTTGAAATGATCGAGATCGCCTGATCCGCTCCTTCCCAAGCGGCCGACCGGTTGCTGTCTTCGTCCCGGGTCTGCGTTGATGACAGGCCCGGTGACACATTCAATAATGCGTGAACCTATCTGAGCGGGGCGCCCGGTGACGCCACGCCTGAACCAACGCAGAGAGAACGTTATGAGCGAAATTTTACCCCTGGTCATCATCGGCACAGGGTTGGCGGGCTACAACCTGGCCAAGGAATGGCGCAAGCTCGATAGCCAGACGCCTCTACTCATGATTACGGCCGATGACGGGCGTTCCTATTCCAAGCCCATGCTGTCCAACGGCTACGCCAAGAACAAGCAGCCGGATGAGCTAGTCATGGCGGAGCCGGGGGCAATGGCTGATCAGTTCAATGCCCGAATCTTTACCAATACCCGCGTCACGGCTATCGACCCTGGCCACAAGCGAATCTGGCTAGGTGAGGAAGAGATTCGCTACGAAAACCTTGTCCTGGCCTGGGGCGCAGAACCTATTCAGGTGCCCGTTGCAGGAGGGTGCGAGGACGCTTTCTTCCCAATCAACGACCTGCAGGACTATGCCCGTTTTCGTCAGGCAGCTGAAGGCAAGCAGCGCGTGCTGATTCTGGGGGCCGGGTTGATTGGCTGTGAGTTTGCCAATGACCTGCGAAGCGGCGGCTATGACGTGGATGTGGTCGCACCGTGTGAGCAGGTCATGCCCAATCTTGTTCCTGCCCAGGTGGCAGCAGCCGTTCAGAGCGGGTTGGAAAGCATTGGCGCGCGGTTTCACCTGGGGCAGACGGTGACACGGCTGGAGCGCGAAGGGGATGGGTATCTGGCGCACCTTTCCGATGGTGCGACTCTACCCTGCGACGTAGTGGTGTCGGCTGTAGGTCTCAAACCACGGGTTGATCTGGCGCAGGCGGCAGGCCTTGAGGTCGAGCGCGGCATTGTGGTCAATCGCGAGCTGCGTACCTCCCATGAAAACATCTATGCCTTGGGAGACTGCGCCGAAGTGGAAGGGCAAAGCCTGATGTATGTGATGCCGCTGATGGCCTGTGCCCGTGCTCTGGCCCAGACGCTGGCCGGAAAGCCCACGGCAGTTACTTATGGTCCGATGCCAGTAACGGTAAAAACGCCAGCCTGCCCGCTGGTTGTCGCATTGGTCAACAAAGGGGGCAAGGGTGAATGGCGGGTTGAAGGAAGTGGAGCGGATATCAAGGCGTTGTGCGTTGATAGTGAAGGTAAATTGCTGGGTTATGCCTTGAGCGGAGCAGCCGTCAGCGAAAAATTGGCGTTAAACAAGCAATTACCACCCGTTCTGGCGTAGTGACTGAAATACAACGTTACATTCAAGACGCATCAGTCGTATGGAAAAAGCGCTGAATGCGACTGGCGCGCGGGTTTGGGCCGTGCCATGCTCAGAGTGCCTGCTTAAACGCGGCTGCTCCGCTCCAGACAAGGGGTGGAGAGTACGGATACAACAACAATAAACACCTACAAGAGGCATCTTTATGCGCAAACCGGAACTCGCCAGCGCCATCGCTGAAAAAGTCGGTCTTTCCAAGGAACAGGCCAATACCGTTCTCAATGCCGTGCTTGATGAAATTGCCAATGCATTGCACCGCAAGGATAACGTCACGTTGGTAGGCTTCGGTACTTTCCTTCCCCGCCATCGCGGAGCCCGTACAGGCAAGAACCCGCAAACCGGTGAACCGGTCAAGATTCGCGCCAGCAATACCGTGGCCTTCAAGCCCGGCAAGGCCTTGCGCGACAGCATCAGCTGATCTCTCCTGCATTTGCCCGATGACGGTGTGTCAGGTATGCCTGTCTGGCCTTCTTCCGCCTTCCAGAC
Organism: Pseudomonas sp. HPB0071; assembly: GCF_000478505.2. Classification (NCBI taxonomy): domain Bacteria; kingdom Pseudomonadati; phylum Pseudomonadota; class Gammaproteobacteria; order Pseudomonadales; family Pseudomonadaceae; genus Pseudomonas; species Pseudomonas sp. HPB0071. Next base: position 2,185,829 of record NZ_KI517367.1, read on the forward strand.
AGTTTTATCCGGTTCTGACTGTTACAAGGCATTTGCTTTCAACTATCCGGCGGGCACCTCTGTACCCGCCGGACACACAGGCTAGGCGGCCGTCTGCACGCCGCCTGTCGAGGGTGATCCGCCCAGCGAAGCCGCTTTATGGTAGCGACCTTCCAGACGACGCTTGAGCGCGCGAGGCTCAATGATCAGCTTGACGCCATTGGACTCGTTGGTCCGTTCCCAGTCTGCCAGCAGCTCCATGCAGGCATGATCGATATAGCTCACGCGATCCAGTGGTACATGCAGGGTTGTACCCGGCTTAACGCCTTCCAGCACTTGAGTGATCTTGGGCACCTTCAGGAAGGTGGCCGAGCCGCTCATGCGCAGTTCTGCCTGGGTCTCGTCTTCCTTGTCATAGACCAGAGCCACTTTAAGGCGTGAGGCCTTGAACGCCAGGGTGGCTACCGACAGGGCAAAGCCTAGAACGACACCCGTGAGCAGGTCGGTAAAGACAATGGTCAGCGCCGTCACGGCATAGATCAGGATAGGCGTACGTCCATACTGCTTCAGGCCTTGCAACGCCGAAGGACTGGCCAGTTTTACGCCGGTATAGACCAGGACGCCTGCCAGGCTGGCAATCGGGATTTGCTTGAGCACGAAGGGGAGCGCGGCGACGAACGCCAGGAGCCAGGCACCATGCATAATGGCCGATGCACGTGTTTTAGCGCCAGCCTGAACATTGGCTGAGCTACGAACGATTACCCCGGTCATAGGTAGCGCACCGACGATACCGCACAGCAGGTTACCGACGCCCTGGGCTGACAGCTCACGATCGAACTGGGAACGGGGCCCCTGGTGCATCCGGTCAACCGCTGCGGCGGACAGCAGCGTTTCGGCACTGGCAATAAACGCCATGGCAACCGCTGCCATGAACAGTGTCGGGTTGGTCAGCATGCCCAGGTCGGCAAAGGTGATCCAGTCAATGGCATCGCCGAGGTTGTCCGGCACGTTGACCCGGTTGACGTCCAGATTCATCCACAGGCTGGCCATCGTAGCTGCCGTTACGGCGATCAGCGCGCCTGGCAAAAAGCGTAGCGAATGTGGCCGTTTCTTCTCCCAAAGCCACATGATGGCGATGGTGGCGATACCCAGCATGGCCGCATAGGCACCGCTGCCCTCGTGTCCGCCCCATTCACCGGCTGCCTGTACGGCGGCCTTCGGAAAACCGACCAGGTTGGAAAGGCCCGACGCTTGCGGTGAGGCATCGAGCATCACATGGACTTGGGACAAGACAATCAGAATACCGATACCGGCCAACATGCCGTACACCACGGCAGGCGAGGTGACGCGGAACCAGGCGCCCAGCCGGGCAAAGCCCGCTGCGACCTGAATGATCCCGGCCAGGATCAGCACCGGCCCGAGGGCCTTCATGCCATGCTGGTTGACCAGTTCGAATACCAGTACGGCAAGCCCTGCGGCCGGGCCGCTGACCTGCAAGGGGGAGCCGGCCAGAAAGCCGACGATGAGGCCACCAATGATGCCGGTCACCAAGCCCTTGGCTGGCGGCATTCCGGAGGCGATGGCGATGCCCATGCACAAAGGCAGGGCAACGAGAAAGACTACCAGCGAGGCCAAGGCATCGCGTGGAAAGGTCTGCTTGAGTGATGCTGCAGAAGTGTTTCCGAGCATGGTCCTATCCTCCGTAAAAACGCATAGCAACCTGTGCCAGAACCCTTCCTAACCGGCTCTGGCAGAGTCGTTTACCCACACGAAGACGGACAGCGCCCATGACTGCAGGCAGCCATGGGCCTCGTCTGAAAATGACCAGCTATGTTGTTTTTATTGAGGTGCTGGCGACTTCGGCGCGCAAGGCGCGCCGAAGGCTTGGATCAGTTTGAGTTCAAACGGGGACGTGGCGTGGCGATTGGCATCGGACCTTCTCCATCCAGGGGACGGAAGCGGCCTTCGATAGCGTCGTATGCCTTGATTTCACTGGTTTCGATCGAGTAGACCCAGCCGTGAATGAACAATTGTCCACTTGCCAGACGCGAAGCCACGGATGGATGCGTTTGCAGGTGAGTCAACTGCGCCACAACGTTTTCCTCAGTGAGGAAGTTCAGCTCTCCATCATGAGTGTGTTCACACATCTGGTGGTCGGCAACAACCGTTCTGGCAATTTCAGCATGGCGTAGCCAGGCTCTCACAGTAGGCATTTTTTCCAGCGATGCCGGGTTCAACACCGCTTTCATGGCGCCGCAGTCGGAGTGACCGCAGACAATGATGTGCTGGACACCCAGTGCCGATACGGCGTATTCGATCGCCGTCGAAACACCGCCATTCATTTGCCCATAGGGCGGAACGACGTTTCCAACGTTACGGGTAACGAACAGATCGCCTGGGGAGCTCTGGGTGATCAGCTCAGGCACGATGCGCGAGTCGGCACATGTAATAAACATGGCGCGTGGCGATTGTGCATTGGCCAGCTTTTTAAATAACTCCTCCTGTTCTGGGAACACTTCCTTTCGGAAGCGCTTGAAGCCATCGACAATTTGTTGCAAGGCGTCATCCGCACAAGGGATGTTCATGTTTTTCTCGTTCATGGTCCAACCTCTTTACGTGGACGAAACAACTAACCATTGTCCGATCGGGTACTGCTTGAAGCAGACGCTGCCCACCAACGTCTGGTTACAGCTTAATCCCGAAACCCTCCGGACCACGTAGCGTTGGGCATATGCCCCAGGCTCGAAACAAGCCTAGAGCGCGAAGCTTAATTCACCCTGAAGAAAAAGTAGTGAAAGGAACGGTTTGAAGATATTTCCAAATTTTATTGCGATCAAATAGCCATCATGTGGTGGCTAATTGCTTAAAAGAGGTTTTTGGAGCTATTGAATTTTTTAGGGCAGGGTTTAAATCTGGAATAGTTCACAGATAGAACATTTTTATTCAATGCTGAAGTGAGCAAATGTCTATTGCGCCACATTGCACGGCTTGAGGTGGAGATAAAAGTGTAATGAGTTATCAGGTAAAGCAGTACGGCAGTACCAGGATACCGGGCAGGTAGATCATCAACCTGCCCAGCGAAATCCGATCAGCGGACACCGATTCCGCGCATGGCTGCGTCCAGCGCGTTAGCGCTCAGGTACTGATGATCGGCGCCCAGACCACTTTGCAGGGCCTCTTCCAATGCAGGGCGCAGCCGATTCCACTTGTGCTCATCCTCCATCCACTCGAACAGCTCCTGCCCCAGCGGCTTGATACCCCTGACCTCCGAATCTTTCTCGAACGGATAAGGCGCGTCGATAAAGCCGTTGCGGACCAGTTCATCCGCTGCTTTGAGAATGGCTTCGATGACTTGAGGGTCATCGGCAGATGTGTCCTGACGGCGGGCAACGTCTACCGCAATGGTGCGTACCGAGACGCTGTCCTCGCGGGTGCCTGCTCGTAATACGTCACGGGTGGTATCCCAATCAACCTTCAGCTTTTGCATGGTTCCTCCTGTAATTCAGGTAGTGGCTATAACTCCTGACCACAGAGAGAGGCCTTCGGCTCGTTCCAGCGATCGGCAGTCCACCATTAGACCGGCGGCATGGGCAGGGGTGAGTGTCAGGTGGAATGCAGGGTCCAACCGTTTACACGCCTGGTTTTTCTGGAGGCCCTATGCCGTTGCCTGACATCCAGCTGATCGAGTCGGCTGCCTTGCCGTACCTGCTTTCCGTGCCTGAGGGCTTGCCACCCACGGAAGGTTGGCCGGTACTCTGTTTTCTGCATGGCTACGATGAGGGCGCACCCATGCCGATCCATAAGGCATTGACCGTGCATGGCCCGCTCAACCCGGGCAATCCGGAACAGGTAAGGGAGACCTTTATTGTGGTGGCGCCACAGATGCCATCCAAGGGTGATCGCTGGCATCGCTTTGCTGATGAGGTCGGCAGTATTGTGGTGGACGTGCAAAAGTCCTATTACGGTGATCGCAGGCGGACTTATCTCACCGGCTTCAGCTTTGGCGGAAACGGTGTATTCGATCTGGCGCTCTCTCAACCTGCTTTCTGGGCGGCGTTATGGCCGGTAGACCTGACGCGCGTGCCTCAATCCGATTCTCAACGACCGGTCTGGATCAGTGTTGGCGAGGTGACGCGCCGGGCAACGCCTGCCTTTATCAGCCGCCTGGGCCTGGCCTCGGCTGAGACCTCCCAGGAGGGAGACCGCCTGTATCTGGATCAGGGGCAGGACCATGTAGGTGCTGCTCGCCTGGCTTATCGGGACATACGAATCTACCAGTGGCTGCTGGCCAGGCAGCTGTAACAGAATACATCCTGGCTTGCCGACAGGAAGGATGCTCAAGGCTGAACTACGCTGTGCAGAGGGCTTGATGTGCCCTTCAAGGAGAACCTGCAGTGAGATTTGCCCGACGTATCGCCCTTGCCCTTCCGGCTTGCCTGCTGGCCACACTGACCTTGGCGGCCGAGCCGTCACAGCCACCGTCCAGCCCTGAAAAGACCACGCAACCGATGCCTGCATCGTCACCAGCCTCGCCAGCCGATACAGGCGCGTCGGGGAGCACGGCTTCAGGCGTGCTGCTGACCATTATCCTGCGGCACGACCAGTCCAAGCCGCTGACCGAAACCAAGCAGGAGCTCAGGCGTCAGGGCTTTTTTGACAATTTTCCGCCCCCGGGCACAGAGGTGGTGTCCTGGTATGTCGTGATGGGAATTGGTCAGATCGTGACCCTGCGCGTACCGCCAGACAAACTGCCGGACGTGAACATGGCGGTAGAAAAGGGCGCCTGGGGCTCCTTTCATACCGAGTTCTATCCGACCTATGACTACCGCGAGGCTGCCAAGAGCGAATACAAGTCGCTCAAGTAGACAGGGCGGGAGCCAGCGGGCTCCCGCTGTCGCCCATTAGCCGGGATGCGGATGCAGGTCTTCTCCACGCTCTTGGGTGGGCAGGCCCAGCTCGGTAAACATGCCTCGGGCAATCTCGCGCTCGCCCATGATGACAACGTTAGCGCCACTTTCTTGCAGGTGCTGCACCAACTCGTCGTAATGGGCGCGGGAAACGATATTGAGGGACGCATTCAGCTCTCGCGCACGCCTCGAGACCTCGCAGGCCTCAATCCCGTTCGGGATGGCGATCAGCAGCGTATGCGCCTGCTCGATATGAGCCTTTTGAAGCACATTCGGCTGCGCAGCATTACCCAGCACGGCACTGATCTGATCTGCTCGCAGCTCCTCGATATGATCGCGATCATTCTCGATCACCACGAACGGCATGTGTTCACGGCGCAGGCGAGCACTGACCAGCCTGCCAACCCGTCCATGGCCGACCAGAACCACATGATCGGTTTCGATAATGGGGGGCGGCTCTACCACTTCGGGCGCGTGGGGCGCCTTGGCATTGGGAAGCGCCTGCCCTTCGCGTCGCTCGAGCCATGGCTGGAGACGGTCGATAATGCTGAACAGGGCAGGGTTCAGAATGATGGAAATGATCGCACCGCCCAGAATCAGGTCGCGACCTTCCTCAGGCAGCAGCTCCAGGCTGACGCCCAGGCTCGCCAGGATGAATGAAAACTCACCAATCTGGGCAAGACTTGCTGAAATGGTCAGGGCTACGCTGAGCGGGCGCCGGGCCAGCAGTACGATGATCAGCGCAGCCAGGGACTTGCCAACGATGATGATCAGTACCGTGGCCAACAGGTGCAGCGGGTGCGAGAGCAGCACTTCCGGGTTGAACAGCATGCCGACAGAAAAGAAGAACAGCACGGCAAAGGCTTCACGCAGCGGCAGGGAATTGTCGGCTGCCTCGTGACTGAGTTCCGACTCGTTCAAGACCATGCCGGCAAAGAAGGCACCCAGCGCAAAGGACACGCCGAACAGGACCGATGAGCCAAAGGCAATCCCCATGGCCAGTGCCAGTACGGCGAGGGTAAACAACTCCCGTGATCCGGTGCGGGCGACACGCTTGAGTAGCCACGGAACGACTCTCCGGCCCACGATCAGCATCAGCGCTACGAAGGCGCTCACTTTCACCAGCGTCAGCAGAAGTTGCATGCTCAGGCTAGTGTCGCTTTCGGCGGCCTTGCCGCCCAGCATGCCGGAGAGTGCTGGCAGCAGAACCAGTGCCAGCACCATCATCAGGTCTTCCACAATCAGCCAGCCGACGGCGATGCGACCGCGGCGACTTTCCATCATCTGTCGTTCCTCCATGGCCCTGAGCAGCACTACGGTACTGGCGACCGAAAGTGACAGGCCAAAGACCAGCCCTGCACCCAACCCCCAGCCCAGGAGGTGCGCAAGGCCCATCCCCATAAGCGTGGCTACGGCAATTTGCCCAATGGCACCGGGAATGGCGATTTTGCGGACCGACATCAGGTCCTTGATGGAAAAATGCAGGCCTACGCCAAACATCAGCAGAATCACACCGATTTCGGACAGCTCATGGGCAATATCACTGTCGGCTACAAAGCCTGGCGTAAAGGGGCCGGCCAGTACGCCGGCCAGAAGATAGCCCGCCAGAGGAGGCAGGCGCAGGCGGTTGGCGAGGAGGCCCAGAAAAAAGGCCAGAACCAGGCCGGCGGCCAAGGTAGTAATCAGGGGCATTTCATGCATGCGGTGGCTCCATGTGGGGCTGGGGCAAAAAGAACCCGCAAGGCTTGGAGACCCAGCCTATGGACTGGCCTCACCATGGCGCTCAGATATTCAAGGCATCATGCACGCAGCGATAAAGTACGCACCGTATTGGAGTTATAGCTACAAAAATGCTGGCGCCAAACCTTATAAGGCCAGGCAGGGTGTAGTAAGGACAAGCGGTAAAGGCTGAAAGTTGCCGTTCTCTTTTCAGCGTGTCTGAATAAAGCGTTTTCAGGGTTATCTCAGATATTTCCCGATATTACGCACGCTTTACCAGCAAAGGTCAGAAAAGTGGCATCTGCTGACCGGGAGGGCTGAACTGAGTGCAGTCCAGTGAAATGCGTGCTTCGCGACGATTCAGGCCCAGGCGGCGCAGGGCGATACGAAATCGCTGCTCAAGCAGATCGGCAAATACCCCCTCGCCATGCATGCGCGTGGTAAAGCGACTGTCGTAGACCTCACCACCTCGACTCTGGCGAATCAGGCTCATGACGTGGGCCGCACGCTGCGGATAGTGAGCTCCGAGCCATTCCTCGAACAAGGGAGCCACTTCCCGCGGCAGGCGCAGCAGAACATACCCTGCCGAGCGAGCCCCGGCATCATGGGCTGCTTCAAGCAGATGCTCCAGTTCTCGGTCGTTAATCATTGGAATAATCGGGGCACACATGACGCCAACCGGAACCTCGGCCTCACGCAGGGTGCGAATAATCTTGAGCCGCGCGGACGGGGCCGCTGCCCTGGGCTCCAAGGTACGTTTCAGCTCATCGTCCAGTGTGGTCAGGCTGATTCCGACCTTGATCAGGCCACGGGCCGCCAGCTCGCTTAACAGGTCAAGGTCACGCAGGATAAGCGTACCCTTGGTAATAATCGTGGCCGGATGCCGATACCGGAGGAGTACCTCAAGCGCCTGGCGCGTCAGGCGCTGCTCGCGTTCGATGGGCTGATAGGGATCGGTATTACCCCCGATGGCGATGGGCTTGCAGATATAACCCGGTTTGGACAGCTCCCTCTCCAGAGTTTCGGCCAGATTGGTCTTGGCAATCAGCCGGGTCTCGAAGTCGAGGCCGGGCGAGAGGTCCCAATAGGCATGGGTTGGGCGGGCATAGCAGTAGATACAGCCATGTTCGCAGCCGCGATAGGGATTAAGAGACTGTTCGAAGGGAATGTCCGGCGAGGTATTACGCGAGATAACCGTCTTGGCCGTTTCCAGCCGAATCTCGGTTGCCTGGGTGGGAGGAATATCCTGGAACCAGCCATCGTCATAAGCTTCCGACCGGGTAGGGGCATAGCGGTTGTGCGGATTACTACCGGTCCCCCGACCGCGTGGAGGCTTTTGATGAGTCATGACCTTGTCTCAGAGATATACTGTTTGAATATACAGTATATCTTTAGCAGGTGTTAAGCCAGACGGTATAGCCGAAAAAGGCAGGACGGCGCGGAACGCCGCCCTGAAGGTCTTATGCGACCGGCGTGAACTGGATGATTTCTACCCAGTAGCCATCGGGGTCCTTGATGAACGCGATGTCTTTCATGCTGCCGTCGGTCAGGCGCTTCTGGAAGGTAACGCCCAGCTCTTCGAAGCGCGCACAGGCGGCGTGGATGTCCGGTACGGCAACGCACAGGTGGCCAAAGCCGCGTGGATCGCTGTTACCGCTGTGGTAGCTGAAGTCCGCATCGTCTTCGGTGCCGTGGTTGTGGGTCAGTTCCAGAAGCCCGGAAAGGGATTTACGCCAGCGATGACGCTCTTCCGGATCCGTCGGGATCTGGGACTTATCGGCAATCAGTGCCAGGAAGTACAGGCTGAACTTGCCTGCCGGGAAATCCTTTTTCTCCAACATGGTGAAGCCAAGGATGCGGGTATAGAAGTCCAGGGTCTTCTCAATGTCCTTCACACGGATCATGGTGTGGTTGTAGACGTATTCGGCGGTGGCCGCGTCAGGCTGGGCCGTGACGCCCGGCAGGTTGTTCAGTTCATTCAAGGTCATCGTATTTCTCCAGACGATCAATCCAGACGTTACTTAGATAGTCAGCTTATCACTTTCGCGCCTCGTTTAGGCTGAGTAGACCCTGGCTGTGGCAAATGGCCACGAAGGCCGTTGAGGATCAGGACAATTCCAGCAGAGCCTGCTGCTTTGCCTGCCAGACGATCTCATAGGACCGCAGACGCTCCTTAAAGTCATAGGTCTCGGTATGAATCAGGAGTTCATCGGCTTGGGTGCTTTCCAGCAATTTCTGCAAACCTGCCCGCACCTCACCAGGGTCTCCAATGATGGCCGCTGCATACTGGTCTTCCACGGCCAGCCGCTCTTGAGGCGTCCACTCCATCGTTTCGGGCGGAGGCTTCAGCCGGCTGGAGCGGCCACGCCCGAGATCCAGCGCCTTTTGATACAGGGAGTGCATCAAACGCTTGGCTCTTGACCGGGTATCCGCCGCCATGACGGGAACAGCCACGATGACCCGCGGCCGCGGCTGGTGCAGAGAAGGTTTGAAATGCTCGCGATAGGCCGCTATCGCCTCATGCAGGCGGGCCGGCGAAAAATGCGCGGCAAACGCATAGGGCAGCCCAAGCTCAGCGGCCAAGCGAGCACTGATCAGGCTGGAGCCCAGCATCCAGATCGGAACGCTCAGCCCTTCGCCTGGGGCGCGGGTGAAGGGCTGCGTATTCAAGGCTGATTCCGTGCCTTCGTCGAATAGCGCAAGCAGTTCACGGACGCGCTCTGGAAACTCCCGGCTCGCCGTGATCATGTTGACCCGCAGCGCTTCCATGGTGGCGTAATCCCCGCCGGGAGAGCGACCTATGCCCAAATCGATGCGGCCTGGGTACAGGATTTCCAGCGTACCGAACTGCTCGGCCACGTATTGGGGGGTATGGTTCGGCAGCATGACACCGCCTGCCCCCACACGGATACGGCGGGTGGCAGCCGCTACCTGCCCAATCAGCACGGCGGTGGCCGAGGCGGCTACACCGTCCATGTTATGGTGTTCGGACAACCAGTAACGGTGATAACCCCAGCGATCGGCCTGCTCGGCCAGGGTAAGGGTGTTGCGCAGGGCCTCGCCTACCGACTGGCCAGCCGTGACAGGGGCAAGATCAAGTATCGACAGGCGGGTCTTGGCTAATGTCCGCATGGGCCTCTCCTTGATGATCGGCAGCGCAACAGGCGCTTTCAGACAGAATCCGAGAGTCGCGTACGATGCGCTGCTCAGGCGGGAGAATCAAGGCGTGCAGGTGGTTGATGCCAAAAAGATCGCACACGTCTGGCATGTTCAGACCCGATGGAAACGGTTGGACTGAAGGCCCGGATCTGTCGAGCCTTCAGTTGGATCACACCTCGTCGAGCTCAGGATAATGGCGGAAGATGCCGTTTTCGCTGAAGGGCAGGCGTCGATCGGAGGCCAGATAGGCCTTGATATTGGGACGCTGGGCTACCCGGGAGACCAGATCGACGACTTTGGGCATATCCGCCTCGATCCGCTGCATGGCCTTGGGCAGGGCATAACGCAGCCCGCTCACGACCTGGAAGAGCGACAGGTCGACATAGGAGAGCGAGTCTCCAACCAGATAGCGATCTCCCTTGGGGTTGTCCTCTAGAACGTGCTCGAAATAGTCGAGAAACTTGGGGATACGTTCCTTGATGAACCCTTCCGCACGGCGCTTGGCTTCCGTCTTCTGGTCTTCGTAATACAGCGAAGAGCCTATGGGATGATGAATGTCGTGGGCTTCGGTTACAAGGTCGGCAAGGGTCAGCTGCAGACCATGGGCCCACAGGCGTAAGGCCTCATCTTCCGGAGCCAGCCCGAGGCGGGGTCCCAGGAACTGCAGGATATTGGCAACATGGGAGACGATCAGATCGCCCGCCTTGAGAAAGGGGAGGGCGAAGGGGGGGAAGGGCGTTGCCTCGCCGTTCAGATAGGTTTCCATGACGGGCATGCCCAGGCCATCCTCTTCGGAGCCATTGCCCACATCCACGTAGTCAGCGCCGGCTTCTTCCAGCGCGAGGCGGATGAACTCGCCTCGTCCCTGAATGGTGGGCCAGTAATGCAGTTCGTAACGCATTGCTCGTCTCCTTTCAATGAGGGTCTCCCTGTGGGACAGACGATCTCATCAGGAGTTGTTTGCCTGTTTTCACGAACGAACAGCCGTCACAGTATCGGATTGCTCGGCTTATGGCGGAAGGCGCGCGAACAGCCGTTTGATTCTTCTGCGGTGACATCTGCCGCTCAGTCCGGTCTACCCCCTACAAGGCTATGCCTTCACCTTTACAAACAGCCAAGTCCGGTTGCCTGTAGATAAAGTATGAGAGGAGATGGGGATGTTGGGATTCAGTCTTCGTGGGTTGGGCCCGCTGGACGTACTCAAGCGGGCAGTCAAGGAATTCAATGAAGACGATATGGCGACTTATGCTTCGGCATTGGCCTATCAGATGTTCTTTTCGATGTTTCCTTTCATTCTGTTCCTGATCTCGCTGGTGGGCTTTCTGCATCTGCCCGACTTCTTCAACTGGCTACGCGAGCAGGCCAACTATGTCCTGCCGGCGCAGGCACTGGAGCAAGTCAATCCAGTGATCGATCAGCTTCAGCAAAATCAGCAGGGCGGCTTGCTGTCGGTAGGGATCATCGTGGCGCTGTGGTCGGCTTCGGCGGCAGTGCGCTCGCTGATGACGGCCCTGAACATGGCCTATGATGTCGAGGAAGGACGACCCGTCTGGAAGCGGTTACCACTGTCGGTGTTTTATACTATCGGGCTGGCGCTGATGCTCATCAGCGCTGCCGCCCTGATGGTTACTGGCCCGCAGTTCCTGAATTGGCTGACCAGCTACATTGGCCTTGAACAGGTCTTTATCACGGTTTGGACCTGGATCCGCTGGCCCGTTGCTGTGATCCTCCTGATGCTGGCCGTGGCGATCATTTATTACGCAGCGCCCGATGTGGAGCAGGACTTTCGGTTCATTACACCCGGCTCGGTGCTCGCTGTAGTGGTTTGGATTGCCGCCTCCTTGGGCTTTGCCTTTTACGTCCAGAACTTTGGCAACTACAACGCCATGTATGGCGGGATCGGCACGATCATCATCATGCTCCTGTACCTGTACATCTCATCAGCAGTGCTGCTGTTTGGCGCGGAAATCAACGCGGTGATCGAGCACCACTCCAACGAGGGCAAAGAAAAGGGCGACAAGAAGCTGGACGAGTAAACCACTCTAAGTCAGGGGCGCTGCCAGTCCGCATGGGTGAGCCGGTACAGGCAGTGCCGGCGCAGGGGGTGGCCAGCAGGGACGCGAGGATGATCGAAGTCTTCCTGAGTACTTCGCATTCCGAGCCGCTCCATCACGGCTCGAGAGCGGTGATTGCTCAAGGCTGTAAAGGCGACGATCTCGTCTAACGCCAGTTGCTCGAACCCGATGCGCAAGGCTTCACGCGCGGCCTCTGAGGCATATCCCTTTCCCCAGTAGGCCCTGACCAATCGCCAGCCAATTTCCACGCACGGCGAGCAGGGCAGACCTTCTGAAGCATTCAGGCCGGTAAAGCCGATGAATGCGCCTGTCTCCTTCAGTTCGACTGCCCAGAAGCCCCAGCCCTGCTGTTCGATTCTGTCCTGGATACGCTCACGCTCGGCCTCGCTGCCGGCAAAATCCAGTACACCCGGAAAGTATTCACGTACTTCTGGATCAGCGTTCAGCGCGGCATAAGGGAGACGGTCTTCGTCACGCCATGGGCGAAGCCGCAGGCGGGCCGTTTCGTAAAGGGCAGGCTCCAGAGACGGGTGCATATGGCTACCTTTGTTGCAAGGCCGCCACGGTCAGGCCAGACGTGATGAAGGCAATACCCGCGCCCCAATTGAGACCGCCTACGACGCGTGGGCGATGCTTCAGCCAGCGGGCCAGCCGCGAAGCACAGGAGCCCATGATGGAAAAGCCGATAAAGGTCAGCAAGGCAAACCAGGCGCCGTAGACCAGCATCTGGATCGTCACGGAGCCGCGGGCAGGGCTTACGAATTGGGGTAGAAAGGCCAGGACAAACAGGCCCGGCTTGGGGTTGAGCACAGCCGACAGCAGACCGGTAAGGAAGATGGTTTTCAGCGGCTGGTGAGCTGCCGGGGTGAAGGTGATCAGGTTGCGCGAACGCAATACCTTGATCCCCAGCCACAGCAGGTAGGCGGCGCCCACCAGCTTGACGACCCAAAATGCCACGGCTGATGTTTTCATCAGTAGCGTCAGGCCGAAGGTGGCGGCTGTGACGTGAAACAGGATGCCAACGCCTGAGGACAGTCCGGAAACGATGGCGGCCCGGCTACCCTGGCTCAGGCCACGGCCAATGGCAAGCAGATTGTCCGGGCCGGGAGACAGGATCAACAACGCGCAGGCTGCGGTATAGGCGAGCCAGATATCGATTGGAAACATGATCAGTCCTTGGATATTTTTTGTTCAGACCCAATAGTGATACAGGCGGATAAAGCCACGCCAGATCATACCCAGCCAACCGGGAAACAGGGTGGGCCAGATGAATGCTGCCAGCAAAAATAATCCCAGGCAGCCCCAGAAGTATCCTGTCCCGAGAAATCCGCCCGTGAAAGCCAGCCCCTGATTGAGCGCAAGCCATAGCAGCGCCGCTGTTACCAGGGTAAACGGCAGGGCGACCAGGAGGCTGATAATGCGGGTTTCAAGTGAGTGTCCGTCGTCCTTGCGGGCCATTGCAACTCCCTATCCATGAAAGGCACCTCCAGAGTATGGCAGTGTTCTGGTTGATCCAGCGTGCGGCAGTACCTGAATCGCGCCTATTCAGACGTTGCCCTTGTTGGCTTCGATCAGGCTAGACAATAGCTCGATGGCCCCTTCAGGATGCTCGACTTCGATGATCAGACGTTTGTACTGCTCATCTTCCAGGTCGATGATGATCGCCCGTTCCGCATGGCTGACATCCCAGAATACCTGCTCGCCCTCAAGGTAGAAGGTCCCGGCCGTCAGAATATTCGGAATCTTGGTGCCCGGCGCCTTCCAGCCTTTCCAGCCCTGCAGGACCGTATCGTCTTGGCGAGCCGCCAGGATATGCGATTGGGGGATCGTCAGCTGGCTCTTGAGTGCCCACAGCTTGTGAATGCCTTTGACGGTGAAGACGACGTTATTGCCTTCGATTTCGATCTCGACCATCCGCTGCTCCTCTCATCAGCCCGTTCTACAATAGGGCTGGCTAATACGTTTCTTGAATAGATAAGGAACAGCGTAGCCGCGGATCGTTCGTCGGGTAGAAAAGTGTCTATGCCGTTTCAAAACAGACAGGCTGGGCCAGAGTGCTCAAGCGTCCGGCACAGAGGATGTTGGCGCTGGGTCAGCCGCCGTCTGGTGGCTGATACCGTGAAACCAGAAAGCGGCCATCCGGCTGTAACACAACGCGATGGATCTCATCGAACCCTTCCTCGAAGCGTGGCCGCTCCAACCGTTTAAGGGTTCCGAAGAGTCCCGCTGGCGGCACCTGGCGGGCGCGTGACTGATTTCGCGCCTCGCAGCCACGCGGGTCCGGCTCGAAAAAATAGCCGATCACGGTAAAGCTGGCCGTTCGAGCGGGCTCGATGTAGCGTGCCCGCTCGGCAGCAGTGGGATTGGTGTTATCGATAACCACCTTCTGTTTGCCTTCCAGGCAGGCCGTCAGCAGAAGCCGCTCACGGTGGCGGGTGCGCAGCATGTCCCGGTTGATACGGACATGCGTGTCGAAAAAGCAGCGTTGGTAAAACGTCGACTTGCCCGCGGCCTGAATGCCTATGAATACGATCAGCTCCATGGCATCACAGTTCAGGCGATCCGGGCATATACGCGGGTGTTGCGTAGCGTGCCGTCCGGTGCCTTGCGCTCATGGTGCAGTGTCCCTTCAAGGCTGAAGCCTGCCCGTTCGCAGACCCGGCAGGAGGCAAGATTTTCCTCATCCGTGAGGATCTGGATGCGCTCGGCCTTGAGGTCAGTGAACGCCAGGTGCGTCATGGCGCTGACCGCTTCGGTGATGTAGCCCTGTCGGCACTGGCTGTCCCGGCACCAATAACCGATCTCCATGCTGGGTACGTTCCAGTCGATATGGTGAAAGCTGGCGCAGCCCACCAGCATACCGGTGGTTTTGTCGATCAACAGAAACGGAAGGTCCTTGCGTACGATAAAGCTCGATGCCGCAAGACGGCAGTAGGCTTCGGACGTATCGACTGATGGCTCGGTCATCACCCACGGCAGCGAGGCCGGAAAGCGGCGCAACGAGGCAAGCGACTCCACCACGGCCGCGTAGACCATGGGGCCATCACCGGCACGGGGAACCCGTAGCAACAGCCGTTGGGTTTCAAATTGTTCGGGAATGGTGCGCAGCAAGGGAGGAGTCATCGCAGTCCTTGGGGTATGTAATGGTTTAGACGCTGCTGGCCGGGTTGATCAAGGCGTTGAGGACGTGATCCTCCCAGACGCCATTGATCTTGAGATAGGCCCGTGCGTACCCCTCACGCTCGAAACCCAGACGCTTGAGCAGCCGCGCGCTGCGCTCGTTATGGGGAATATAGTTGGCCATGATGCGATGCAGCCTGCGCTGGGTGAACATGTAGTCGATACCGGTCCTGGCCGCTTCGAACATGAACCCCTTGCCCTGATGGCTTTCAGCGATGGAATAACCCAGGTGGCAGGCCAGAAACGAGCCCCGGATGATATTGGAAAAGTTGCAGCAGCCGATGATCGCCTCGGTGCGCTTGTCGACAATGCTGAAACAGCAGGAAGCACCGGCCATGAAATCCTGCAGGTTCAGGCGAATCCGCTGGCGAACCGTCTCGGGTGTATAGAAGGTCTCCTCCCGCAAGGGCTCCCAGATGCGCAGATGCTCGCGGTTTTCAAGCTCGAACCGCCGTCGCCGCACGACATCACGCTCGGTGGGGATGATCAGTCGGACCCGCTCTGCCTCTAACGTCAGGATGCTCATGGACTTTTATCTCTTATAAGCGCCTGAGCGTTATAACCGGAACATCACCCGGTTTTGTAGCGTTTTGGCAGATAAACCTCACTAGGCAAGCTCAAGTCGCATACGCTGTGGCTGATCTTCCCGTCCATCAGGCATGACGCGACCGGGCAGGTCGTGTTGCCACTTGAACCCGTGCGCTGCGTATACATGAATAGCCCGCCGATTGGATGTGTAGACATCCAGCTCAAGCGCGATAAAGCCGAATGCCCGGCTGCTTTCGATAAGTGTGCCCAGCAGGCGTGTGCCAAACCCCTGGTTACGAAAGGCTTTGTGAATCTGCATGCCCAGGAAACCCACTGAATCATCCCGGTCCGTCTGACCACAAACACTGGCCGGAAAGATTTCTCCCGAGCCGATAATCTGGCCCTCATGCTCAATAGCTTGATTGGGCCAGCCATGCGCCAGAGCCTGAATCAGGCTTTCCAGAATACGCTCCCGGGCAGGCGGCAGTTGCCGGTGAGTGTACAGCCCCTCCGCGCAGACGGAGGCGAAGAGACTGTAAAAGCCATCAAGGTCGGCACGCTCCGTCTGACGTATCAGCATACGAGTCCTTTCAGACGCTGCCCTCGCGCTCCACCACCAGAATGCGCGCCTCGCCATGAGGATGTGCGACATGCTCACAGCCGATTCCGGCAAAGAACACATCTCCTGTTTCCAGGCGTACGGACTTCTCCTCTCCGGCTTCGCGGTAATGCATATCGACAACGCCGTCGAGAACAGCAAAGACCTCTTCGCCATCGTTGACATGCCATTTGTAGGGCTGATCCGTCCAATGCAGACGGGTAGTGATTCCGCCCATGTTGGCAATGTCGAGCGCTCCCCAGGCTCGGCTGGCGGTAAAGTGCTTGCTGCGGATGATGTTCATGTAGACCTTGTATGCGGCTCAGGGGTGGAATTGGCCCAACGCGGCCATGAGTGACACGGCCAGCGCAGCGATAGCAGTGGCTCGAACGCAGTTGGCTTGCATCGTCTCGTCCAGACATTTCTGGCCATGAGGATAGCGACCCAAGGTCAGAACCTTGACGATGGGCCAGCCGATCCAGAACAGAATGGCCGCGAAAAGGGTGCCGAAAACGAACTCCAGAATGAAGTTGCCAATGACACTCAGAAGTCCATCCATGGTTCGCCTGCCTCCATCAATCAGTGGTCCTAGACAAAGACCGTTGCCTTGAACGCGTCGAGTGTTTCTGCCTGCGCCGACAGCTCGCGCAGGTGTGGAAAGCTGTCGGCAATAACGGCATTGGGCGTCATGTGCTGGGTAAAGCGCCACGCTACAGCCGTGGTGATGCCAGCCTGATTGATGTCGTCGGCGCCTGCCTTGAGCGGGCGGTTCGCCACTTCGGCTTCCAGCGTACCGTAGGCAGCCAGCAACTGCCCGATTACGCGGTCAATCCAGGGTTCATGCACCTTGTCAGCCGGGCGCAGCTTGCGCTCGTAGACGATCTGGACGGTTTTCTCACAGGCGGTCAAGGCGAGCCCGATGATGCGCAGCGCATGCTGACGCTCGGCCAGATCGCGTGGCATGAGGGTGCGTCCCGACTCGGCCGCCAGCGCCTCCACGTAATCCAGGATCAATGTCGAGTCCATCAGCACCGTGTCGTCATCGCACACCAGTGACGGTGCCTTCACGACCGGGTTGATTGACCGGAACTCCTCGAAGGCGCTGAAGACCGAAAGGGGATTGTGCTCGAAGGGCTGGTCCAGCAGGTTCAGCGAGACGGCTACGCGACGGACGTAGGGCGAGTCGAACATTCCGATCAGTTGCATGGTGGCTCCTGTGAGGTAGAGGCAAATCCCTTTCCTTATAACGGCTGCCGAGGCGGACTGCACGCGTTGTGCTCGTGCCTTGGATGTCAGGTACAGGCCCCTGAAGCATGGAGACCGCACTGTGCGCTGGGACAGGCGTTCAGAACAGCCATGACCGTTCGTCGCCAGGACTAACTGGTCCATCTAAAGCACATCCGCTCTAGCCTGCGGTTGCCTGGTGGCCAACGGCTGCCATTGATCCCCAGCCCCTTCAAAACCGCTGAAAATGACCTTCAGGCCGCTTCAGTCGGCATGATGTCAAGCCGATAGCCTGGAAGTGAAAAGCCAGAATGCCTTCGATTCTGGCACCTCGCGCCGTGTTGTTGACCCCTGAATAATGACAAACGTACGGGTTACTATCATGACCATCCTCCAACGTGTGATTGGTGGTTTTGCGCTGCTGTTAGTACTGCTGCTCTCCATCGTGGGCATCAGCTACCAGAGCACGCATTCCATCAGTGACCGGCTTTCCATCATTACCGGGCAATCGGCGCCGCTCAGTCAGGCCGCCAGTGAGCTCAACGTGCATATCTTGCGCGCCAATCAGGCTGTACTGGCCGTTCTTATCAGCCGTGACGGCCAACAGATTGCCGAAGGCAAGAAGCCCTTCGATGATAGCCTGGGGCGTTTCAATGAGCTCCTGGGAACCACGGTGCGTTACATTGACGATCGTCCCGAACTCAAGGAAAACCTGACTCAGCAGCGTGAGCTGAGCACGGCCTATGCCGAGCAGGCTGCCACGCTGATGAAGCTGCACGGCCAGCAGGTTGCCCTGAACATCCAGGCCCGTACGCTGCAAGGTTTTGCGACTCAGGAAGGCACGCGGCTGTCCAATATGCTGCGGGATTACATGGCCAGGCAGCGTGCCAATGGGTCCACTGACAGTGCAGCCGCTGCCGAGGCGCTGCTGCTGGAAATCGGTAAGACCTATGACCAGTTCGCCGGGCATGCGGCTGTTTCTGATATCGACAAGCTCAAACGCGCCTTGACGCTTCAGGATGAGGTCATCCGTGATCGACTCAAGGTGTTTGTCGCGCAGGATGGTCGGACTGGCCGGATTGTGACGGTGATGGTGAACCATTTGTTAAGGGACCTGACCGCTAACGATGGCCTTTTCTACATCTACCAGCAGGACGCAGCGCTGGCAGGGCAGGTTGCAGCCCAGCGTCAGGCTGTAGACGGCAATCTGCAAGCCGTGCTGGGCAAGATCGCTGAGTTTGGCAGTCAGGCCGTTGCCGTGGCCAACAGTGCCAAGGCCGGTGCCGATTCGACCATTTCCACCAGCCGCAGCCTGTTGCTGGTCGCTTGCGTCCTGGCTGTTCTGGCTGCCGTCCTGATCGGTGGTTGGGTCGCGCACAGTATCCGGCGTCCGCTGGCAACCTTCCGCGAGGTGCTCAAGCAGGTCACGAGCGGTGACATGCGCGTGCGCTTCGATGTCTCCCGCAAGGATGAGTTTGGCGAGCTGGGCGGCTATCTGAACGAGCTGACCGCCTCCCTGCAGGACACGCTGCGTGAGCTGACCCGCTCAGCCGACAGCCTGGCGCAGACGGCGGACAGTAATGCCGAGATCAGCGAGCGCACCACGCGTGCCGTGGATGAGCAGCGTGATCGCCTCAACTCTGCCGCCTCGGCCATGACCGAGATGGAAAGTACCGTGCATGAGGTCGCCAGACGGGCCAACGATACCCGTCAGGCGGTAGACGACACCCATGAGCTGACCAGTAAGGTGCAGGAGCGCGTCGCCGAAACCATCAGCAGCATTCGTCTGCAGGCCGACCAGATCAACAAGGCCTCGCTGGAAACCGACGAGCTTCAGGGCTACGGCAAGCAGATCGATGGCATTGTGGATGCGATTCGCACCATCGCCGAGCAGACCAACCTGCTGGCCCTCAACGCGGCCATCGAGGCGGCGCGCGCCGGTGAGCAGGGGCGTGGGTTTGCCGTGGTGGCGGACGAGGTGCGCTCCCTGGCGAGTCGTACACAGACCTCCACCAGCGAGATCCAGAAGATGATCGAGCAGATGCAGGGCAAGATCCACTCGGTCGTGAAGGTCATGAACGAGAGCCAGACCCAGTCCAACGACTGTGTTCGCCTGGCCTCCGGCGCAGATGAGCTGCTGGGCTCCATGAGCAGCGCGGTGAACAGCATCCGTGACATGAACATCCAGATCGCGGCGGCCACTGAAGAGCAAAGCGCGACCGTGCAGGAAACCAGCCGCATGGTCACGTACATCAACGATGCGGCCCAGCTGGCCGCCGAGGGTGCCGAGCGTACCGCACAAAGCAGCCAGGACCTGTCCGAAATGGCTCAGGTGCAGCGTCGGCTACTTCATCATTTCAGCGTGTGAGGCGAACATGAAACACTGGATGACCTCTCTACTCAGTGCCGGCCTGCTCCTGAGCAGTCTGGCCCAGGCCGCCACGCCCCTGATCGGCGTGGGTGTCGCCAAGAACAACGACAACTTCCAGGTCCTGCTGCGCAATAACGTACAGCGCCACGCCAGCAGTCTGGAGGCCGATGTCTTTATGGAGGATGCGCAGGATAACGGCACCTTGCAGATGCGACAGATTCGCAACCTGATCGCCTCTAAGGTGGATGCCATTATCGTGACCGTGGTGGACATGAAAACCGCACCGGAAATGACCCGGCTCGCCAACGAGGCGAAGATTCCGCTGGTTTTCATCAACCGTAATCCCGAACCAGCCGCCTGGGCGCCGCAGACTGCGTTCGTCGGTTCGAATGAGATCGAGTCAGGCACCTTGCAAATGGAAGAGCTGGCGCGCCGGGCCAACTACAAGGGCAACGTCGTTATTCTGGTTGGCGATCCAGGCAACAAGGCTTCGAAAATTCGTACCGAAGACGTAGAGAACGTTGTGGCCAAATATCCGAACATGAAGATCGTACAGAAGACCATTGCCCACTGGCAGCGTAGCGAGGCGGCGAGCACTGTCATGGACTGGCTCAAGCAAGGCGTGAGCTTTGACATCATCGCCGCAAATAATGATGAGATGGCTATCGGCGCTGTGATGGGGCTGGAGAAGGCAGGCAAGAATCCCAAGGACTACCTGATCGGCGGTATCGACGGCACACCCGATGCGCTCAAGTTGATGGATCAGGGCAAGCTGACCGTCAGCGTACTCCAGGATGCGGCAGGGCAAGCCAACGGTGCCGTAGAGGTTGCACTGCACATGATCCGGGGTGAGCGGGTCGAGCCTGTGAACTGGGTGCCTTTCAAGCTGATCACACCGGAAAACCGCAGTCAGTTCCAGTAACACAGACGAAAAAAGACCGGGCCAGGCCCGGTCTTTTCATATCAGTACCCTGCTGCCGCGCCGTTGCTACGGGGATCAAACGCGCCCTCGAACACACCGCTCGGATGGCGTACGGCCGCACCGGCATGGCCCATGGTCTCGCTGAAGGGGGGCAGGCTTTCCACGTCATGACCGCGCGCGCGCAGCGCCTCGAACACGTCTGCCGTAAAGCGGGACTCGAGCTTGAGCGTATCGGTGCTTTCACCCCAGGTCCGACCCAGCAGCCAGCGGGGCGCAGTGACTGCCTGCTGGAGCGGCTGATTGAAGATGGCGTAGCGGCTGAAAACCGCTGCCTGAGTTTGCGGCTGGCCATCGCCACCCATGGTGCCGTACACCAGGGTTCTTCCATCCTGGAGCCGTGCCGCGGCGGGGTTGAGGGTGTGAAAGGGCTTCTTGCCAGGCATGAGGGCCAGCAGATGATTGGGGTCCAGACTGAACGATGCGCCCCGGTTCTGCCAGTTGAGACCACTGGCTGGCAAGACCACACCGCTGCCGAACTCATGGTAGATGCTTTGGATAAACGAAACGGCCAGCCCGTTCCCATCGATCACGCCCATCCAAATGGTATCACCCGGCCCTTTGCCTTCGCCCCAGGGCGCCGCCTTTTGCGGGTCGATGGCCGCGGCCAGTCCTTCAAGATAGTCGGGGGTGAGGCACGCTTGTGGATCGATGGTCATGTGCTCGGGGTCGGTAATGTGCTCATCGCGTACCCGGAAGGCCAGTTTGGTCGCCTCGGCCAGCGTATGAATGTGCTCGGCGCTGTCGGCCGTGCAGCTGTCCAGCCCGGCGTAGTCGGCAATGCCAAGAATGAGCTGGGAAACCAGACCCTGGGATGGAGGTGTCAGGTTGTAGACCATCCCGGCGCTATGCTGAAGCGCCAGTGGCTTTACCCGGCGGGCGTAGTAGGCGGCCAGATCATTGCGTGAAACAGGAGAGCCCAGCGCCTCCAGATCATGGGCGATACTGGCTGCCAGGGCGCCACGGTAGAAGGTATCCAGCCCTTCTTCCGCCAGCTGATGCAGGGTGGCGGCCAGTCGTGGTTGTCTGAATAGGCTTCCGGCTACGGGTGCCTCGCCATTTTCCAGAAAGGTTTCGGCAAAGCCGGGAACAGACTCCAACTCGTGCCGCTTGCTGGAGGTGGCAAGATGCTGGGACAGCGTGACCGGAATACCGTCTGCGGCGTAATGGATGGCATCAGCCAGAAGGCGTGGTAATGGCATCTTACCGCCCAGCTCCCCGGAAACCGCCAACGCCTCCTGCCAGCCACCAACTGTGCCCGCAACGGTAAGCGCGGCTTTCGGGCCGCGTGTTGGAATACGATCCATACCCGCGTAGTGCTCGAGGGTGGCGTGGCTGCCTGCCGGGCCGCTGGCATCAATGGCAACCGGATCACCTTCAGGCGGAACGATCAGCCAGAAGCCATCCCCACCCAGGCTGTTCATATGGGGATAGACAACGGCAATGCTGGCCGCCGCGGCGACCATGGCCTCGATGGCATTGCCACCTTCACGCAGCACGGCCAGGGCCGATTGAGCAGCAAGACTGTGAGGAGCGACGGCAATTCCGCGGGCAGCAACAGTGGTATTAAGCATTCTTCTTTTCCTTGACGAACAAAGGGTCCCGCCGGGAGAGCAGAGGGGGAGACTCCGCTTATCTGGAGCCTCCCAGCCACTTCAGTTAAGCGACGCTGGAGTTCTTGGCGAGCCATTGACGGCGCATGCGTTTGAGCACGAACAGGGCCAGGGCCGCTGTGATCAGGTCAAAGCTGATGGCCACGGCGAACACCGGCATCCAGCTGTCTGTGGACTGGTGGAGCAGGGCGGCCATCGGACCGCCAAAGATGGAGCCGATCCCTTGAGCCATGTACAGGAAACCGTAATTGGTCGTGGCGTTGCGGGTGCCAAAGGTGTCGGTCAGGGTGGAGGGAAACAGGGAGAAGATTTCGCCCCAGCCCAGGAAGACTACACCGGAGAGCAATACGAACAGCACAGGGTTATCGCTGGTCAGTAGCCACAGGGTCATGGCAATGCCTTCTGCGAAAAAGGCGAAGGCCATAGTGTTTTCGCGGCCATATCGGTCCGAGATCCAGCCAAACAGCGGGCGGGTCAGGCCATTGCAGACACGGTCGATGGTCATTGCGAGCGGCAGTGCAGCCATGCCAAAGACCATGACACCGGTCATGCCAAAATCCTTGGCAAAGCTGGCCATCTGCGACGTTACCATCAGGCCTGAGGTCGACATCATCGCGAACATGGCAAACATGAGCCAGAACAGCGGCGTCTTGAGCATAGCCTTGGGTGCAATGTCCGGTGCGGTGCTGGAGGCAGGGCTGGTGTCGGCAATCCGCTCTGCCAACTCGGCTGGCGGTTGGCGCAGGAACTGTGCGGCGAGCAGGCCGACAATCCCTAGGATCAGACCAAAGGTGACCAGGGTATTTTCCATGCCAGCCGCTGCGAGGCTATTGCTGATGGGAAAGGTCGTGATCATCGCACCCATGCCGTAACCTGCGGCAACCGCACCGGCTGCCAGCCCCCGGTGATCAGGAAACCAGCGAACCATCAAGCCAACGATGCCCACATACACGATGCCGGTTCCCAAGCCCCCCATTAGGCCGTAGGTCAGGTAGATCATGGCGAGTGAATTGGCCTGACTTGCCAGAATCCAGGACAGCCCTGTGAGGGCACAACCAAAGGCGATCAGTTTGCGTAAGCCGAAACGGTCAATCAGAAAACCTTGTACTGGCGAGAAAAACGTTTGCAGGACGATCAGAATGGAAAAGGTAATCTGGATCTGAGCCAGTGAGACACCCAGCTTTTGGGTCAATGGCGCCGTAAACAATGTCCAGACATATTGCGGGCTTGAAATGGCCATCATGCAGACAACGCCTGCGGCCAGTTGAAACCAGCGAGTGCCCAGAGCGCTGCCTGGCGCGCGACTATCTACCAATATCTTCGTATTCATGGAAGTTTCCGAGGGCTATATAACGATATGAATACGAGAGCAATGGATATGCCAGCTTTATATATTCCTTATGTTTTAAGGTGTTGGCGTTAAAATATAAGGATATGTTCATCCATAAGTATAATTTGCTGCTCTAACTTGGTGCGCTTGGCACTTTTTTGAAGCTATTTAATATCTTTGTGAAATAAAAAAGCCCGCTTTAAGGGCGGGCTTTTTTATTCGAAATCAATGGGATGCAGTCTTAATAAATGTGTAAGGTAAATTTGCTCTGCTTCAAGATAAGTTAAGCATTGGTTTGAATAATATATTCAACTAAATATTTAATGCATACATATTAAATATCACAGGTTAGAACTTAACCCGATTATGCTTTTCGGGATAGCGCTAAAAAGCCAATGTATAGCGTGAAACGGACATCTTGCGGCTTGATGTTTTCCAGACGCATATAACCGCCCTGCCAATGGCGTTTTGCCCCGGCGTTCAATGGGCGAGCGCAGGTCACTGTCCGGGCGGGGCGTAGGCATTATGGGGACGCATGAAGACCCACATCGGCTACGGCATTGCTCACGATAAGGTGTCGACAGGGATTGGTTCTGATCTGCGTGGTCGACCAATGCCACTATCGGCTCGAACGGCAAGGGCAGTGGCAGAAAATGTCTGGGTGGGCCTTGCCATCAGTTACCGATGCGCAATCGGCTATACGGACAACAGTCCAAGAGAAGCCAAGAGAAACTCCACGATTGAAGACGGGGCGGACTATAGGCCTGGAAAGGACCTACTCAGCCGCTTGGCTGGCTAACATATGGGCTTGTTCAGGTTTTATTCAGAGTCCTGGGTACGCTGTTGGACAAGGGGTAGTGACGGGGCGACAAAATAATAGGCGGTAGTATCAAGCCGGATCCGGCTCAGCCGATAGCATCGTTATCGCAAAAACCATAGGGCGGTTTTTTGCCCACGAATGCTACCGGAGAGAAATCCAATGAATGCCCCCCAAGACTTCAACGCTGACGCCCAGGCGGCGGAGTTCAATTCACTCTGGTCAGCGATTGATCGCTCCCAAGCCGTCATCGAGTTTAACCTTGATGGCACCATCCTGCGCGCCAACCAGAATTTCCTCGACGCCTTGGGGTATCGGCTTGAGGAGATCGCCGGGCAGCATCACCGGATCTTCTGCGATGCCGAATACGCCAGTAGCATGTCCTATCGCCAGTTCTGGGAAAAGCTTGGCCGCGGCGAGTTCGATGCAGGGCAGTACAAGCGCCTGGGTAAGGGCGGCCGGGAGGTTTGGATTCAGGCGACCTACAACCCGATTTTCAATGCCGAAGGCAAACCGTACAAGGTGGTCAAGTTCGCGTCCGATGTGACCGAGGCTGTATTACGCAGCACCGACCACCAGGGCAAGGTCAATGCTATCGAACGCGCCCAGGCGGTTATCGAGTTCGATCTGACCGGCCATGTGCTGCGGGCCAACGATAATTTCCTGTCTGTGCTGGGCTATAGCCTGGAAGAGATCAAGGGCAAGCATCACCGCATGTTCTGTGACGAAGAACATGCCAACTCCACTGCGTACCATCTGCTTTGGGAAAAGCTTGGCCGTGGTAAGTTCGACACAGGGGTCTACAAGCGCATCAGCAAGGAAGGGCGTGAAATCTGGATTCAAGCGACCTATAACCCGATCCTGGACGCCGAGGGCAAGCCTTACAAAATCGTGAAGTTCGCTACTGATATCACGGCCTTGCAGATCAAGAGTGCCGAGTATGAAGGCAAGATTGCGGCCATTGATCGTAGCCAGGCGGTCATCGAGTTCGATCTGCTGGGCAACATTCTCCATGCCAACCAGAACTTCCTGTCGACCCTGGGCTATCGCCTGGAAGAGATCGTCGGCAAGCACCACCGCATGTTCTGTGAGGAGCATTACGTCACTTCAACCGCGTATCGGGACTTCTGGCAGCGTCTGGGGCAGGGGCAGTTCTTCAGCGACCGTTACATGCGCCTGGGCAAGTTCGGACAGAAGATCTGGATCCAGGCGACTTATAACCCGATCTTCAATGCCGACGGCCAGCCATACAAAGTTATCAAGTTTGCGACAGACATTACCCAGCAGGTGGAAATGGAGCAGTTGGTCAAGGCCAAGACGCAAGCCATGAGCAGCTCCGTACAAAACCTGACGCAATCGATCAACCACATTGCCCAAAGCACCGGGGAGGCAAATGGGCTGGCGCGCATGACGCAGGAAGAGGCCGCCCAAGGCGCCGAGACGCTCAAGCGCTCCGTTGAAGCTATGGCCGTTATTGCCAAGTCTGCTGAGGACATCCAGGACATCATTCAGGTCATCAGCGACATCGCCAGCCAGACGAACATGCTGGCCTTCAACGCAGCCATCGAGGCGGCGCGGGCGGGCGAGCATGGCCTGGGCTTTTCGGTCGTGGCGGACGAGGTGCGCAAGCTGGCCGAGAAATCGTCCCAGGCGACCAAGGAGATCAACAAGCTGATTCAGGAGTCCTCCAAGCGCATCACGGTGGGTAATGAAATCTCTCGAAGCGTAGGCGAAGCCTTCGAGCGTATCGCCAAGGGTGTAGTGCGTACCACGCGCTCCATCGATGCCATCAACGCCTCGACGGGCGACCAGCTGACGACGGCAGGTGAAGTGAACGAGCTGATTCGTGACCTCAATAACGTCACGTCCGGTGTTGGACCGCGTGGATGACCGCCATCATGACTGGCAGCGCATATGGAGTAGTCCGTGTCGGTGGCATCGAGATCGCCATTCCGGCATCGGCCCTGCAACAGGTAGTGCGCTGGCCTGACCAGATACAGCCACGCCCTCCGGTAGCGTCTTACATGCGTGGTGTGTTCAGCCTGCGGGGCCGCGCGGTCCCGCTGGTGGACCTGCACGTGCTGCTCGGGCTCACACCGGCTGGGGAGGACGGAATGCCCAGCGAAGTGGCACTCCTGCATCATCAGGAAGGACGTTTTGGGATTGGGATTGACGCCGTGGCGGATGTCATCCACATCGATGAAAGGCAACTCAGCGAACTGGGCACCCACAAACGTGGACAGGGTTTGTTGCCGCGCCTTTTCATGGGCGGCAGCCAGGGCGAGCGCATCATCTACCTGCTTGATATCGAGGCGCTGGCGTCGCTGCCGGAGTTGTTCATGGCCTTCGATCATGCGCAGGAGTTGCGTGAGCGCGGCCGTACGGCTCGCTTCAAGCTCAAGCATTACATACTGCTGGGCTGTGATGGTCGCCGGTTCTGCCTGGAGGCTACGGCAGTCAGTGAGCTGGTCGAACATCCCCGGATCGATACGACGTTCTTTCAGAGTGAGTATTGCCTGGGTGTCACGGAGCTGCGGGGTACCCCGATTCCAGTGCTCAATCTTTCCCGCATCCTAGGGCTTGAAGAGGTCCCCGGCGAGACCAAAAAACAGCTGCTGGTCATGACAGCCAACGGCCATGCTTTTGGTTTTGCCTTTACCGAACTTCTGGCCATGATGCGGCGCAACCCGGACGATCTTGTGCCTATGCCGCGTTTCGGCCTGCAGCACCCCGCCATGTTTTCCGGGGTCATGAGCGGCGAAGATGGCCATGATGCGTTGCTGCTCAACCATACGGCGCTGCTGCGTCGCAAGGATATCCAGGCGTTTTCCAAAATCTTTGAAAACGCCAAGGGCCGCAGCAGCGAGGCCTCCAGTATCGTGCCCAAGGCGCGATCCCGGCAGGCGTGTCTGGTATACGAGGCCGGTATCCAGTTTGCATCGCCGCTGCATCAGGTGGATGAGATTCTTCATATCCCCACGCAGTTCATGCGTCTCAAGCAAGCCCAAGGACATCTGAT
Source organism: Pseudomonas sp. HPB0071 (assembly GCF_000478505.2). NCBI lineage: Bacteria > Pseudomonadati > Pseudomonadota > Gammaproteobacteria > Pseudomonadales > Pseudomonadaceae > Pseudomonas > Pseudomonas sp. HPB0071. Next base: position 2,213,327 of record NZ_KI517367.1, read on the forward strand.
TGGGATGATCAACGTTCGCGGGCAACAGGTCTCGCTGATCTGCCTGAGCAGCCTGATCAATTCGTCGCCGCGTGAGGCAACCGAAAGCTCGCGTATTCTTTTAGTGACTGGCGAGGCAATGACCTTTGGCTTTGCGGTCTGCCAGATCGATGCGATCGAGACGTTCAACGATTTCGATCCCGGCATGCTCGAAAAGGGTTGGCAAACCCCGACAGGTGATTCCCTCTCCGTTGGGCAGCGGGCGCGAACGCTGGTAAGCATTGGCTCCGGCCTCAATCGCTGGCGCGCTACATTGCTGGACCTGAAAGCCGTGGCACGCGAACTGGAGGCAGAATTAGCTAGCCAGGAAATGCTGCCGGTATAGGACTGGTGCCTGAGAACAAGGTGATCGACAATGCGGCGATTACCTTGTCCGGGAGTTGCCCATGTCCATCCGCTGGATCGCCACACCGCAAACCGATCTCACCGTTCAGACCCTGTATGCCATTCTTGCGCTACGTACCGAGGTCTTCGTGGTAGAGCAGAAGTGTCCTTATCAGGAGGTGGACGGCCAGGACCTGACCGGCAATACCTATCACCTCATGGGCTGGGAAGGCGATACGCTGGCGGCTTATCTGCGAGTGCTGGATCCGGTACTGCATGACGGGCAAGTAGTGATTGGCCGCGTCGTAACCGCGCCCGCCGCACGGGGTCGCGGGCTGGGGCATGAGCTGATGAAGCAGGGCCTGACCTTTTGCGAGACGCACTGGGCCGGTCTTCCCATCTATTTATCTGCCCAGGCGCACCTGCAGGATTACTACGGCCGCTACGGCTTCGAGCCGGTTACAGACATCTACCTTGAAGATGACATCCCGCATATCGGGATGCGTCGTACGGCAACCTCCTGAGATGCTCACCGGCCTGAATCATCTCACCCTGGCCGTGAGCGACCTGGACCGCAGCGTTACCTTTTACCAGGCGCTGCTGGGTGGTCGGCTGGTTGCCCGATGGGCGCAAGGTGCTTATCTGGAGCTGGGATCGCTATGGTTGTGCCTTTCTCTGGACGCTATTGTGAAAGGACCGCGAGCAGACTACACGCACTATGCGTTTTCTATCTCCCAGCCTGACTTCGGGCCTTTCATGGATCGGCTCAAGACGCACGACGTTGACGTCTGGAAAGACAACCGCAGCGAGGGCGACTCGTTCTATTTTCTCGATCCGGATGGGCACAAGCTGGAGCTGCATGTCGGCACCCTGGCAACACGCCTGGCGCAGTGCCGTGTCAAACCCTATGCGGGAATGCAATTCTTCGATTAAAGCTCTATTGCTGCGCAAAGAGTATGAGATTCGCGCTCCCGGCAGGAGCGGCCCGGAAAGGGGGGCTTATTTAGCCGGAGGCTGTGCCTTATCCAGTGCAATGAGTTGCTGTTTCCCGTCCGCAATGATTTTATTGAATTCGGGCGCTATGTTCATCGTGCTGGCCTGGATAGCCTGCATGCTGTTTTGCATGGCAATGGGCATCTTGGTCACCACTGAGCGCCCTTCTTAAGACTGGTAGAACTTCATTTCGCGCTGGTTGAAGGACTTCTTATAGATGTCCGTCATCACAGGCTCCATGTTCTTCCATGACAGCGCCTTCTAGATAACGGCCAGGCTCTTGCGCTGCATATTGTCGACGATCTTCTGCTGTTCGGCAGTCAGCGTCTTGCCCGGCAGGCCTTGCTCAAGAACGGCCTTGAAATAACTGTTCATCTGGCTAATCGATGAGTCGATCAACTGTGAGGTATTGATCACCATCAGCAGCTCATGGACAGAGCTGTCGCTTGGCGCCGAGTCTGCCGCAAACGCATGTGCAGCTGAAAGCAGGACAAGGGCAGCGAGGGTCTTTTCATTTCAATTCCCTCTGTACGAGTTACGTCCTTATAGGACAGCAAGCGCGCGTCTCAACACGTCGTGCGCGTAACCATAACGTGCTTAAAACGATTTAAAAATCGAATCCGATCTGAGTCCGATTCGGTTCGGCCTTTCTATGGGGTTTGCGGTGGGGGGTAGTAACGTTGTTTTGGGCCTTGGGCGCCTTGAAGACAAGTGTGGTGAGGCGGATTGTTCGCATCGGGTCATCAGGCAGGCGGAGCGTTACCTCGCTACCGTGCTCAGGCTGCTCTTCCGGCGCCTCCTGGTAAGCGGGATGAGCACGGTTTTGTGCACGGACATCGTTGATCGTTCGGGTCAGCCGTTGACCTCTATAAAAAACCAGCAGGATAAGCCGAGCTTCCCGGCTCAACGGATGGGCCAGCAGGTAGTCAAGTTGCTCCCGATACGCCTCGGCACTCTTCCAAAACAGGCAGTCGGCCAGACAGGCGATCCGCTCCCGATGACGCAGGCCAAGTGCGCTATAGCCGACAGGCACAAAGGGCTCGATTGTTTCCGGGCGCTCGAACTGGCCGTTCAGTGCAATACCCAGGTAGTTTCTTAACGGCGCCTCATTCCATGTGGCGAACAGTGATGGACTGTAGGCCAGCAGCGTAATGGCGCTTTGCAAGGTTTCCACGATCTGCTCATGCTGATCACGGCTCAGCGCTGGCTCCGGCAAGTCGGGCCCATGGCCCATGCGAGGGAGCTCAGGAAACAGCTGCTCCTGTGAAACAGGCGTAAGCCGTGCCAGTGGACCGTCGGAGCGCTTGTGCAGTGGAATACCCAACGTTTGCGCCAGGGCCTGATGGGAGAGCAGCCGCGTGCGGCGGGTGTTGATGACCGTCTCCACGGTAGCCGACAGGCTGTCGTTGTAGGCATTCACTTCCTGTCGAATCCAGGCGAGCGCTTTTTCGATCTCGTTGACTTCACGGTCGATCAGCGCGCGTGCGGCCTGCTCCGCGCCGCGCTTGATCTCGAAGGTCAGAATCAGGGATTGCCCGCTGATCCGTACTGTACCTGACGTACCCGCCCAGGGACCGGCCTGTGCGCCAAACCACTCCGCGTCGCCATCGAAGGGTATATCGATATCGAGTCGATGGCTGGCCGCATTGCCCTCGAAATCCGCATGGTCATCGGTTTCAGCCTGCCACTCATGGCGACGCAGCGCCGGCGGCTCGATCCGATAGACCGCGATGAAGTAATCGATCAGCGCCTTTGGCGCCGTGTTGAGCAGGCGGTGTTCATCCAGCGCGGCCAATGCCTCGTCGAGGCGGCTCCGCTGGTTATCGAGTCGCTCCCTGGGGTCGAAAGTGGAAAACAGCTCGTCCTGCAACACGTGTGCACTCATTCGCCTGTCCCGGTGACTACTACCCGTCAACATCGTCTTTTATTGGAGCTGGAGAAGGCAAGGGAATATCCCGGACCGACCGTCAATAAAAGGGGCCATATAGGCCCCTTGCGAACCTTTCGTATCAGGCCTTCTTGAACTCCTCTTCAATGGCTTCCAGCGTCTTGTTCCGGGTCTCGGGTAAATAACGGACCACGAACGCAATGGCCAGCAGGCCGAACGCGAAGAACATGAAGAACGTCGTGGAGATACTGAACCACGCCACCAACTGCAGGAAGAAAAAGCCTACCAGGAATGTGGTCAGCCATAGCACGCCGCCGGTAAAGCCCAGGGCCAGGCCCCGGATACGCATGGGAAAGATCTCAGACAGCATCAACCAGGTCACTGGTGAGATGGCCCCTTGCTGGAAAGCCAGAAAGCTGACCGTAAGGCCCAGGATAATAAACGCGCGCTCCGTGCCTGGCGCCATGTTCATCGAGACCAGACCGATCAGCAGCAGACACGTAGTCGTGCCGATCAGGCCGGTGATCAGCATCGGCCGGCGGCCGACCCGGCCCAGTAGCCAGATGCCCAGAAAGGTAGCCAGTACGGAGATCACGCCATTGGCGATGTTGGCTGTGAGCGCAGCCTGCGTATCAAAGCCGGACTCCTTCAGGATCTGGGTGCCGTAATACATGATCGAGTTGACGCCGGTGATCTGCTGCACGACGGCGATACCTATACCAATCAGAAAGATCTTGCGAATCCAGGGCGTTTTCAGGTCTTCCCAACTACCCTCTTTGGCCTTGGAGTCCTCCTGCGCGGCTTGGCGTACTTCCTTGGCCTCCTTATGTGCCTGGTGCTCGGCGCGAACCTCTTTAAGCGTACGCAGCATTTCGCCGAAGCGGCCTTTGGACGCGAGCCAACGGGGACTTTCCGGCATGACCAGCATGCCTAGCCAGAGCACCACGGCTGGAAGCGTGGCAATGACCAGCATCCAGCGCCAGATATGGCTGCCCTCGAAGAAATGGGCGATCGCAGCGTTGCAGGTAAAGGCCAGTAACTGGCCCGACACGATCATCAGTTCATTGCGCGTCACCATCTGCCCGCGCTTGTGCGCAGGCGACATCTCCGCCAGGTAGACCGGAACGGTGACCGAGGCACCACCAACGGCAAGCCCCAGGATGAAGCGGGCCAGCACCATGATCTCGGCGTTGGGCGCAAGGGTGCTGCCCAATGTGCCAAGGATGAAAATGATCGACAGCAAGAGGATGATCTTGCGTCGGCCACGGGCGTCGGAGAGGCGGCCGCTGATAGCGGCACCGATGGCACCGCCAAAGACTAGGGAAGACGCCACCAGACTTTCAGAAAAAGGCGTGAGGCCAAAGTCTTCCTTGATGAAGGGAAGCGCGCCGTTGATGACGCCAGTATCATACCCAAACAGCAAGCCGCCAAAGGTTGAGATCGTGGTGATGATCTGCATCTTGCGCTTGTGGTTGGTAGGCGAGGAGTCTGTTGTCGAAGGCTCTGCATTTGCAGGCGAGGCGAGGGATGATGGGGTTTTTATCATAGATTTCTCTTTGCACGTTAAGCCGTGACGCTCATCCATCCCTGGTTGATCACGAGGCAGTCCAAGGTGCCTTGATACTGGGCGGGTCCGCTAAATGCACGTGCTTCGGCCGGGAGATTGATTGCCCGTGCGACGCTATCGATGCGTTTGGAACCCACGTTATCGAGCGTATGGGGCTCATAGGAATAGACTGACGTGCTTGGAGAGTGGTTTCAAAAAAAGCCACTGAGGAGTATCTGCATCACAGAATCCTGAGTGAAAGGCTGACGAATTCCCAGGCGGTGGGCGTCAGTGATGGCTGCCAGAACACGGCCTGAGGAAATCAATAGCCGGTAGGGTAAACATCGTCGAAAAGAGGCAATTACTTGATACCGAGTCGGTATCGGACCAGGCAGGTTAGCCAGGCGGCAAAACCGCCTGGCTGGCTTGACTCAGTTAAGGCTGACCATTTCCGCCGGAGGCGCCAAAGACTTGACCTGTGACATAGCTGGCCTCGGTGGAAGCCAACTGCACGTAAAGCGGTGCGATTTCCACAGGCTGGCCGGGACGCTTGAGCGGGGTGTCGCCTCCAAAGCTCTTGAGCTTTTCCATGGTCTGGCCACCGCAGACCTGCAAGGGTGTCCAGAACGGGCCGGGTGCTACGGCGTTGACGCGGATACCCTTGTCTGCCAGCTGTTTGGCCAATCCCTTGCTGAAGTTGGCAATGCCGGCCTTGGTCAACGCGTAATCGACCAGATTGGCCGAAGGATCGTAGGCATTGACCGATGATGTGTTGATGATCGAAGCGCCTTCCGGCAGATGCGGAATGGCAGCCTTGGTAATCCAGAACATGGCGTACAGATTGGTTTTGAGCGTCCAGTCGAACTGCTCATTGCTCAGGTCAAGAATCGAATCGTGGCTCTGCTGGCGCGCAGCATTGTTGACCAGGATATCCAGTCCACCCAGTTCCTTTACGGCGCGGTCCACCAGCTCGCGGCAGAATGCTTCGTCGCGAATGTCACCGGGAATGGCTACCGCCTTGCGGCCGGCCTGCTGGATCAGCTGAACCACTTCCTTTGCATCGGGTTCCTCATCCGGCAGGTAGTTGATGGCTACATCCGCGCCTTCGCGGGCAAAGGCGATGGCTGCGGCACGGCCGATACCCGAGTCGCCTCCGGTGATCAGGGCCTTGCGGCCGGCGAGGCGGTTATTGCCTTTGTAGCTTTCTTCACCGTGATCTGGCCGAGGCGTCATCTTGCTGGCCAGCCCTGGCCAGGGTTGGGTTTGCTCCTGAAACGGAGGGCGGGGATGGCCGCTCTTGGGATCGCTCAACGGGGCTGGGTCGGCTGCAGCCTTGCCATTGGCCGTCTGAGCAAAGGCGGGGGCCGCTGCGGCGGCGGCAATCGTGACAGCCGCACCTTGCATGAGTTTACGGCGGGACGTGGAGAGGTCGTTCGGATTCATGGCTGGCTCCTGAGAATGGGAATAAGCGGTGATCGAAACGGCAAGGCAGCAGCGCCCATCGGGGCATCTGCCGGGTAAGCACCTGATGCGATGCTTGAATCGTTGTGACCGGGATAGACGTACAGACCGTACGCATCGTTCCCCAACCAAGGCAATAATGGGCGAATGGTCTGTTAGGTAAGAGCCTGGAGCTAGAGCGGATGACAGTCGACGCGGACAGGGCAGGGGCTTTGCAGATAGGGCCCGTTCATGACTAAGGGCTGAACAACAGACAGGCAAACCTGCCTCGCGCCTGAAAGGCGCAAGCCAGGGTGCAGGGAGGCTTACAGCGTTGGGTCTACTTCACGTACCAGCACATAATGGCGACCGGTTTCGTCTTCACAGTAGTCGTACACATAGAACATCTCGACCACTCCGGCTCCTGGCATGGCAGCCACGAGGTCACCCGGCTCAGGTGTAAAAAAACCTGCCGTGCCCGGCTCGGCTTCGCTCTCGATGCGAGCAGTGGAAAACAATTCGGGGTCCATGTCGCCAAAAAAATCGTCGCGTGTTTCCTGGTCCCAGTCCTCGGGCACCTTGAATTCACCCGTAAACAGGATCTTGGCATCACCCAGGTCGTCAGCATCAACTTCCGGATTTTCGTCCGGGCGGTAGACCGTGCAGTCCAGAACGTTGCTGTCGCTCAGGATGGTTTCCCGTGCGGCAAGACGCTTTTTCGAGCCAAACGAATCTGCCGTATAGGATACGGAATCCGGGCCGTTGGTTATGCGATCGTTGGGACTCATAGCACTCTCCATGGTCATGGTTCTGCCTTCATAGCAGATAAGGCGAAAATTGCTGTGTTTTCCAGTCATTTTGGCGCTTTGTCATACGGCAGAACCATCTTTTTTGTGTAAGCGTCTGTCTTATGACTGCTTACGGGTGCGGTTTACGCCTGAGGGCTCTTCAATGACCGTTCAGGCACCGGAGCGGCGAGGGGCAATAAGGGTTGGGATACAAACGCGAACCGGCGCAGTCCAAGTTACAAATTCACTGTTCAGGGTCCGATATGACAGCGCCAGACACAGAAGAGCAGGTAAACGCGCCTGATCTAGAATACGTTCAATGGTTAGTCAACCAGTCGATGCTCTACAAGGCTCGTCAACGTGCCAAGGCGTATGGCGGTCAGGCGCGGCTCTGGATGCATCCCTATGCTGAAACGCGTCCGCGTCGGGCCACGGCCATTGCCTCCGTCTGGTTCACGGCCTACCCCAGCTCAGTGATCACCGGATCAGGCGATTCCGTCATCAAGACACTGGGGAGCGCTCCGCTATGGAATGCGTTGTCTTCCATTGGCGTGCAGGCGATCCATACGGGGCCGACCAAGCTGTCCGGCGGGCTCAAGGGACGGGAGATTACGCCTACCATCGACGGCAACTTCGACCGGATCAGTCTCGACATCGACCCGCTCTACGGAACGGAAGAAGAGTTCATCGCCCTGAGCCGAATGGCCTCTGCCCACAACGCGGTAGTTGTGGACGACATCATCCCGGCTCACACTGGCAAGGGCGCCGATTTTCGGCTCGCCGAATTGGGCTATGAAGATTATCCGGGCCTTTACCATATGGTGGAGATCAAGCCGGAGGACTGGGAATTGCTGCCGGAGGTGCCGGAAGGACGCGATGCAGTCAACCTGTCGCCCGAGGTCGTCGATGCCCTGAAAGAGAAGTGCTATATCGTCGGCCAGCTCCAGCGCGTCATCTTTTTCGAGCCGGGTGTGAAAGAGACTGACTGGAGTGCCACACCGGTCGTTACCGGTGTGGATGGCAAGAACCGGCGCTGGGTATACCTGCATTACTTCAAGGAAGGTCAACCTTCCCTGAACTGGCTCGACCCCAGTTTCGCTGCACAGCAACTGATCATTGGCGATGCACTGCATTCGCTGGATGTGCTTGGTGCACGCGGGTTGCGTCTGGATGCCAACGGCTTCTTGGGTGTTGAACGGCGCGCCAACGACAAAGCCTGGTCTGAAGGGCATCCCTTGTCCATCGTCGGCAACCAACTGATTGGCGGCATGGTGCGCAAGGCCGGCGGCTTTAGCTTTCAGGAGCTGAACCTGACCGTGGATGATATCGCGGCCATGGGCCAGGGCGGGGCAGATCTCTCTTACGACTTCATCACCCGTCCGGCCTACCATCACGCCGTGCTAACGGGCGATACCGAATTCCTGCGCCTGATGCTGCGTACCATGCATCAATTCAACATCGACCCGGCGTCGCTTATCCATGCCCTGCAAAACCACGATGAGCTGACCCTGGAGCTGGTGCACTTCTGGACCCTGCATGCCGACACTAATTTCGTCTACCAGGGCCAGACCTGGCGCGGCAGCATCTTGCGCGAGCATATTCGTGAGGTCATGTACGAGCGTCTTAGCGGTGAGCATGCGCCCTACAACCTGAGGTTTGTTACCAACGGCGTAGCCTGTACCACGGCGAGCGTGATTGCAGCAGCCTTGGGCATCCGCGAACTGGACAGCATGACCGACGAGGACAAAGAACGGGTCAAGCGGGTTCATTTGCTTCTTGCCATGTACAACGCCTTGCAACCCGGCGTATTCGCCCTGTCCGGATGGGATCTGGTAGGAGCGTTGCCGCTACCGTTCGGTATGGTGGAAGACCGGATGCGCGATGGCGATACACGATGGATTCAGCGCGGTGCCTATGATCTGGCAGACGCCAATAACGAGGCGACCCATTCCGGCGAAGGTCTGCCCAAGGCCGTCAACCTTTATGGCAGCCTGACCGAGCAGCTGGCCGACCCGGACTCCTTTGCCAACAAGCTCAAGCGCATCCTCTCGGTACGCCAGGCCTATGGCATTGCGTCCAGCCACCAGATTGCGGTGCCGGATGTCACCTCGCCGGGGCTTCTGATCATGGTGCACGAGCTGCCCGCCGGGCGTGGCACCCAGATTACCGCGCTAAACTTTGGCGCCACCTCGATCCAGGAAACCATCACCCTGACCAACGTTACGCCGGGGCCGGTCGTGGATATGATCAACGAGACGGTTGAAGGTGATCTCACCGACAACGGTGAGCTGACGATCAATCTGGAAGGGTATGAGGGGCTCAGCCTGCGGATCGTAGGTGCCCTGCCCAACACGCCGTTCGACGTGTAAAGGCTGAAAAGGGCTGCGAGGCAAAATGTATTTGCTCGCAGCCCTTTATAGATTCAATCGTCCCGGGTGAGGACTTCCAGCAGCTCGATCTCGAAGATCAGGTTCGAGTTCGGTTTGATATGTGCGCCAATCTGGCGCTCACCATAGGCCAGGTGCGCCGGCACGACCAGCCTGCGTTTGCCGCCCACCTTCATCCCCATTAACCCGATATCCCAGCCCTTGATGACTCGGCCCGTGCCGATGACGCACTGGAACGGCCGACCCTTTTCGTATGAAGAGTCGAATACGGTGCCATCTTCCAGAGTGCCTCGGTACTGGGTCGTGATCAGGGCACCTTTGACAGCTTCCTTGCCTTCGCCCAGCTGGATATCTTCAATCGTCAGTTCGTTGCTCATGGGGTGTTCTCTGTGTTCGTTGGATTCTGCGGCTTTTCAGGCGTAACCGCAGGTTTGGGCGCTGCGTCCGGCAGGGGAGCGCCTTTTGGCCAAAGCATCCAGATTCGACCGTCCTGCTTCATATGGCCAGCCAGCTCGCCGGCATCATCACCTGTACCCCAGAAAAGATCGGCCCGGACCTCTCCCGTAATGGCGCCACCGGTATCCTGTGCGGCCACCGGGCGAATCACGGGGCTGCCATCCGGGCGGGTAGTGGACAGCCAGAGCAGGCTGCCCAGCGGAATCACCTTGCGATCAATGGCCACGCTGTAGCCAGGCGTCAATGGAACGTTCAACGAGCCGCGGGGTGCTTCGTTGCTGTCCGGGCGTTGGCTGAAAAACACATAGCTCGGGTTACTGCCCAAGAGCTCCGGCACACGATCCGGGTTGGCCGTGGCCCACTCGCGAATCTTGCTCATGCTGACCTCTTCCTTTTGCAGCAGCCCCTGCTCCACCAGCCAGCGGCCGATAGGCTTGTAGGGATACCCGTTCTGATTTGCGTAACCGATACGCAGCTGGCGACCATCTTCCAGTTCAACACGGCCCGAGCCTTGGATCTGTAAGAATTGCAGGTCCATCGGATCACGCAGCCAGGCCAGTACAGGGGCATCTACACCCTGCTGCATGATGGTGGCGGCGTCGTCATAGGGTTTGAGCGTCTGGCCTTCGAGTCGGCCTCGCAGGCGTTTCCCCTTGAGTTCAGGGTAAATGCTGGCCAGATCGACGGTAATCAGGTCGGTAGGTGTGCCATAGACCGGCACGGGATGGGCCTCATCCTGCACGAGGCTGCCGTGGTAGACCGGCTCGTAATAGCCCGTGATAAGGCCATGCTCGCCCTTCAAAGAGCGCAGGCTGTAGACCTGTAGCTGGCTTTTGAGAAAGTCCCGTACGGCGCGTGGATCATACGGGACCTGCGCGGCTGCCTGACATGGTCCACTCCAGGCCTCATTGTTCTTGAGCTTCTCGCAGCCTGCCTGCCAAGCCTTGAAGCCTGCCATAAGGTCGGCGTCACTGGTGACAGGAAGATCCTCCCAGCGGACAGGAGTGTAGGTGGCAACTTCCGGCGGTTTGGGCGGCGGCTTTTGCTTGAACTTGGAGCCGTCGTCACAACCGGCCAGCAAGGCTAATAGAGATACGGCGGCACAGGCCATGAGCCGCCAGGGGTAACGATAGGCAAGCACGTCAACTGTTCTTGTCGATGAGTGAGCCGGTAGCTTGGTGAAATCAGGCCGTGACGTCAAATGCCGATCCTGACTTTCCCACCTGCTGAATCATGTTGCAAAACAGTCAGGTAGGCCTGCCGTGGCTGGTTAAATTATAACCAGCTCCATGCGAAAGATCATGGCGTTACAGTGCTCGGAATGCGTTCCAGCGGCATGCGCTGATGTTCTTTCCATACGCCATTTTCCAGGGCGATACGGCCAGTGACATCCAGTGTCGGACAGCAGGACGCATCGGCTGCCTTGAAGGTGAGTCCCTGATACCAGAGGTCATCGTTTCGGATAAAAAGGCTACTGATATGCTTGGGAAGTTCTGTTGAGCTCTGCTTGGGCATCGAGTAATCGGCATCGATGAAATAGTCGCCGCCCGGGCTCTGGCGCAGGATGGCCATGAGCGGCCGAGTGGCGGTAGGTGTGCCGCTGCAGCCGACATCCAGCTCGTACACCGCCAGGAAAACCGATTTTCCATCCAGCTGGTAGGGGATGATATTGCGTGGGTCCATCGAGAAGGAGCAGCCCAGCGACTTGCCGAATTGCTCAATGATAGGCGGCAACTTGGCTAACGTCTCGGTCCGCTTGGGTTCCGAGGCCTGCACGATGTAATCGGTCAGGTCAACCTTGATATCTGCCAGGCAGCTCAAGGGCAAAAGTGACAAAGCCATCCAAAGGGCCATAAAACGCATTGGGCTTCCTCTCCGTGGAACAGAACGCAAGGATCATTTCAATTGGTCGATATTGACGCGCATAAAGGGCATCGGTTCGCCGGTTGTACAACTATTGTTCAATTTGGAAGCGGATTCGCCTTTTGAAAATGCCGTACCTGTCGATTGCTCTGTCGACAACGGCCACTAAAACGCTCGGGCGCACATAATGCCTTGCATACAGACTTACATACAGCGAATGTACTCGCTGAGTAGCCTATCTATTAGGGCGTGCTCTGGTTATCAGAAGGCGTTGCGCTCTTCCAGGCAGTCGTCCCCACCCATCTCGAATTCGCGGCAGATCAAAGGGCGATTCTCATAGATGCTGCATCGCATGGTTTTTCGATCCAGCGCGGCGCACCAGCCGTCGTCCAGGCGCGCCATGGTCATCGAGCCCCATTGGTCCTCCTCGATAAAGCGCATGGGAACGCCGGTATCCGTAATCAGCATGACTTCCAGACGGCAGCACTTGGCCGCACAGGTGTCACAGGTGACACTGGGTTCGGGCTTGGTGGGCGGCGCAGAGGCAGGCAGGTTATGGAGCGGAATCACGTGATCACCGGCGTAAAGGCAGGCTGCAAGGTTACCGGCAGTTAAGGCCTGCTCAAAACGAAGAATGATCCATCAGGAGGAAAACTGACGGACCGCAGGCCTCTCATGTCTGCCTGCGTTCCGTCAGCGACCGATTACCGGGGCGTCGGATTCTGCTCCGGCTGATTGCCATACGCCGTTTGCCCGATGTCATCGCCCGAGGTGGTGCGATTATCGCTGTTGCGCAGTTTGGCGACGGCATCGGCATCCACCGGACCGCCCTTGTTGCCCCAGCTGGTCCGGATAAAGGTCACCACATCCGCTACCTGCTGATCGCTCAACCGCCAGCCGAAGGCAGGCATGACGATGGTCGAGGGCGCACTCTTGAGACCCGGCAGCTTGCCCCCTTCCAGCACAATGTGGATAAGGGACGTCGGGTCTTCCGTCTGCACCACGGTGTTACCGGCCAGTGCCGGGAACGCTCGGGTGTAGCCCAGGCCATCCGAGCGGTGGCAGGCATTGCAGTTATCGATGTAGACCGCTGCGCCGCGCTTGCTTTCATCCCCTTTTACCAGCATTTCCGAAACGGCATTGTTGCGCTGATAGGGCGGGGCATCCGGATGGACCGGCGAAAGCGTCTTCAGGTAACGGACGATTGCGGTCAGATCCTCGTCGCTCATGTACTGCAGGCTGTGCTCGACCACCTGCGTCATACCGCCAAAGACGGCCATGTCATCCGAGCGGCCTGTCTTGAGGAATTCCACTAGCTGCGCCTCATCCCATCGGGCAATGCCTTCCTTGTGGTCATTGCGCAGGCTTTTGGCAACCCAGCCTTCCAGCGGGGCGCTACCCGCGAGGAAGTCCTTGCCGTCGGCATCGCTGAGGGCTTTTTCCTGCATACCAATGCCGCGGGGTGTGTGGCAGGCACCGCAATGGCCCAGGCCCTCCACCAGATAGGCGCCACGGGCAACCACCGGGTCCATGCCCTGCGCCGGTTTGAAGTCGGCAACCTCCGGCGCGAACAGCTTGCGCCAGACAGCCAGGGGCCAGCGCATCGACAGCGGCCAGGGAATCGCCACGTCCTGGTTGGGCTGAGTCACCGGCTGAACGCCGTGCATGAAGTAGGCGTACAGGGCACGCATGTCCTCTTCGGTGACGCGTGCATAAGAGGGATACGGCATGGCCGGATAGAGCGAATGCCCTTCCTTGGCGATGCCGTGACGTACGGCCTTATCGAAATCCTCGAAACTGTAATTGCCAATGCCGGTTTCCTTATCCGGCGTGATGTTGGTCGAGTAAATGGTGCCGATGGGCGTTCCCATGGGCAGGCCGCCAGCGAAGGGCTTGCCACCGGCTGCTGTATGACAGGCTACACAGTCACCGGCGCGAGCCAAGTATTCGCCTTTCTTGATCAATTCCTGATCAGGTCCGGCCTCTTGAGCAAAAGCAGGCAGAGCGATGAACCCCAGGGCCAGTGCAGAGATGAGTGCTTTCATGGTCGACGTCCTCATGCCTGCACCAGTGGGCCAGGGTTTTTCAGGTACTGTTCGCGGATGGCGCGTGCCGACCAGTAGGTGAGGGCTGCCACAAGGCCTGTCGGGTTGTAGCCCAGCCCCTGTGGGAAAGCCGAGGCGCCCGGAACGAACACGTTGTGCACATCCCAGCTTTGCAGGTAACGGTTGAGGGCGCTGGTCTTGGGGTCGGTGCCCATGATCGCGCCGCCGTTCAGGTGGGTGGTCTGGTAGCTGACCGTATTGAAATGCGTTCCCGGCGCCTTGACCTGCACGTTGATGGCCTTGGGATTCATGGCTTCGGCGATGCGCTTCATCTTGTCGACCATGAAGTGCGTCATCTTGATGTCGTTTTCCTTCCAGTCGAAGGTCATGCGCAGGAGTGGCATTCCATACGCATCCTTGTAGGTCGGATCGAGGTCCAGGTAGTTGTCGCGGTAGGACTGGTGCGCTCCGTGGGCATCCATGGACAGCTGATGATTGTAGTAATCGGCCGCCGCCGCCTTCCACTGGCTGCCCCAGTTGGGCGTGCCGGGGGGATTGCTTACGCCGGCGATAGGGCGTGTGCCCGCCTGGTTCACCCAGAACGGTGAGCCACCTACGAAGCCGTGAGGGCCGTGGTCGAAGTTGTCGGCATTGAAGTCATCCACCGCCACGCCATTACCGCCCGCACCGATAAAGGGGTTAGTGAAGTGCTGGTCCTTGTCGAAGTAGGCCTTGATGGTCGCCATGTTCTGGTAGGCGAAATTTTTGCCGACCACACCTTCGCCGGTTTTTGGGTCATAGGGCTTGCCGATGCCTGAAAGCAGCATCAGCCGCACGTTGTTGAATTGGAAAGCGCCGAGAATGACGATATCGGCCGGTTGCTCAATCTCGTTGCCCTGGGCGTCCACATAGGTCACGCCGGTGGCGAGCTTCTTGTCGTCGGTCAGGTTGACTTTCAGTACGTGGGCATCGGCGCGCAGTTCGAACTTGGGTTCCTGGCGCAGCGCCGGCAGGATGTTCAGGTTAGGCGAAGACTTGGAGTACATGTAGCAGACGTACCCGCTGCAATATCCGCAGAAATTGCACGGCCCCATCTGGCAGCCGTAGGGATTGGTGTAAGGGCCGGACGTGTTGGCCGAGGGCAGGTCATAAGGGTGGTAGCCCACATCCCAGGCGGCCTTCTGAAACAGCTGCGCCGACACCGTATTCTTTTGCGGCGTGAGCGGAAAGTGATCGGAGCGGTCCGGCGCAAAGGGGTTGCCGCCCTTGCCTTTGCCAACCAACTCACCCTTTACCGTCCAGGCCTGACCAGAGGTGCCGAAGACTTTTTCGGCAAAATCGAAGTACGGCTCCAGCTCCTCGTAGGTCACGCCAAAGTCCTGGATGGTCATACCATCTGGGATGAAATTCTTGCCGTACCGCTCCTCATAGTGACTGCGCAGGCGCAGCTCTACCGGGTCGACCCGCAGATGCACGCCGGACCAGTGCAAACCCGCACCGCCTACGCCATCGCCGGGCAGAAAGGCGCCGAGCTGACGATAGGGCAGTGCCGTCTGGCTCACGTTGTGGCGAATGGTGACGGTTTCTTTGGATGTGTCCACGAACAGCTTGCGACGGATGCTGTAGGTCAGCTCGTCGATCACCTGTGGGTAGGAACCGTCCGGGTAGGTATCACGCATTGGGCCACGCTCCAGCGCGACCACGGAAAGACCCGCTTCGGTCAGTTCTTTAGCCATGATGGCTCCAGTCCAGCCAAAGCCTACGATCACCGCATCGGCTTTCTGCATCACTTTTGCCATGGATCAAGCCCTCTCGCCGCGAATGGAAACCGGCGGGAAGGGGTACGCCACATCGCGCTCCACCCAATCCATAAAGTCGGCGCGGGCGCCGGGAAAGCCCACTAGCTTCCAGCCCACCATATCCTTATTGCCACCATGGATCGGGTCGCAGAAAAAGCCTTCTTTGGTGCTTTGCAACAGAGCGGCAAAGAAGGTCTTGGCAGGAAGCGGGGCGAACTCGGCCTCACCGGCTTCAAACTGACGAAGTGCGGCATCCTGGGTGCCGGTATCCAGCTCGGCAAACGGTTTGCCGTGTTGCTGGCGCGACCAGTCATCCGCGGCCTTGATGCCCAGGCGGAAAACCTGTTGCGGATTGAGCTTGAGCTGGTACCCCATCTCCGAAGGTGCATCGGGTTGGAAAGGCCCCTGCATGTACCACTTCGCCCCTTGGGCATAGGGGGTATTCATCTGCCGGTCGATGTACTCCGGTACACCAGCCTCCACCGCACCAGGGCCGCGATCATCAGCGGGAATCAGCCGGGCGACGGCGGCGTGGATAAACGTCCATTCTTCCGGCGTGAAAAAGGTGGGCTGATAGGCGTCTGCGCGGGCGCTCTGGCCCGGCTTGTCCTCGTCACGCTGTCGCTCCTTCGTCTCGGCCAGAGCCAGGCTGGCGCCGCCTGTAGTGGCAAGTGTCACCACGGGGATCAGGGTTAGAGACTTACGTAGAAAGTCGCGGCGGGCGTTAGACGTATCATCAGCGGACATGAGGGTTCCCATCAGCCATCAGGCTTTAAATGTTAGTAAGCTAAGCATTTAAGTGTAACAATTTGTGCGGATCTGCGACAGATTGCCTCATCATCGACCGGCGCGCCGCGGGCAGGTTCCTGATGACCCTTTAAAACGTATGGATAAGAACGTATAGCCCATCAAGCCTGGGTATGCTCAAGCGCTTCCAGAAACCGCTGTAGGATCAGGTTGGGGCGGCGGCCCTTGCGCATCGCGGCACAGAGCGGAATAGAGTAGAAGAAACGCTCCGGCTTGAGCGGCCGCAGGACGCCCTGCATCACCCAGCTGGCGGCGTAATGATCTGGCAGATACCCGATATAGCTGCCGGTATGCAGTAGAAAGGCGATCCCTTCGCGGTCTGACGCGGTGGCCGTACAGTTGAGCGTCTGGTGTCGCTCCAACGCCTCGGCCGTCAGCCGATAATTCGGCGCCACAGCATCGGCCATGCGCAATGTCTCGTCCGGGATCTCTTCATCGGGCCGGTGGAACAGAGGATGCTCATGACCACAATACAGTTGCGAGCGCTCCTCATAGAGCGCGGTGTATTCCAGGCCGGACAGCGGGTTGATCAGCGGGACCACGCCAATATGCAGCCGTCCGTCCAGCACCCCACGTTCGATTTCGCCCGGCGTCATCATGCCAATGTTTACCCGCACACCCGGTCCTAATGCCTTCAGTTTGCGCAACGCATGGGTCACGCGCATTTGCGGCAGCGTGACGAGGTTGTTGATGATGCCGATGTTCAACTCGCCTCGCAGTTGCTGGTGCAGGGCGTTTACTTCACTACGAAAGCCTTCCAGCGCGGCCAGTAGGCTCTGGCTGGCCCGCAGCACTTCCCGACCTTCATCTGTGAGTGCAAACCCGGCGCGGCCGCGCTGGCACAAGCGCATCCCCAACCGTTTTTCCAGGTCGCCCATGTGCAGGCTGATAGCCGAGCGGGTTATGCCCAGTGCACTTTCCGCCGCGGCAAAGCTCCCGCATTCCGCCACCGTCTTGAACAGACGCAGGAGGCGGATATCGAAATCGCTGACTTGGCCAAGCGGGGCTTTGCGAGGTGTGCTCATTGGGTGAGTTTTTTCTTGAGTAAACGTAAGAAGAATACGCTTTAACTCATCCAAGGTCAGGCTCAAGCTGAGGCTTTCGTCGGGACGATTCCCATCGCCCCGTCCAGCTCATGTCTTGTACCCCGAGGCCCTGCATGAACCAGCCCTTGACCGTATCGCCACCGCTCGCCAGCGAACTCGACCTGACCCATCACTGGATGCCCTATACCGCCAATCGCGCGTTCAAGAAGGACCCGCGCATTCTGGTGGCGGCCGAGGGTGCGTATCTGACCGACGATCAGGGCCGCAAGCTGTACGACAGCCTGTCTGCCTTGTGGTGTGTGGGTGCGGGGCATGGTCGCAAGGAAATTGCCGAGGCGGTAGGTAAGCAAGCGCTGCAACTCGACTATTCACCGGGCTTCCAGTACGGCCATCCGCTGTCCTTCAAGCTGGCCGAAAAGATCGCCAGCCTGACACCGGGAGACCTGAACCACGTGTTCTTTGTCAACTCAGGCTCCGAATGCGCCGACACGGCGGTAAAAATGGCCCGCGCCTACTGGCGTCTGAAAGGGCAGGCCACCAAGACCAAGATGATTGGCCGTGCCCGTGGCTACCACGGGGTGAACATTGCTGGCACCAGCCTGGGTGGCATTGGGGCTAACCGCAAGATGTACGGCCAGCTGATGGATGCAGACCACCTGCCACACACCCTGCTGCCGGGCAACGAGTTCACCAAGGGCATGCCCAAGACCGGCGTCGAGCTGGCGAACGAAATGCTCAAACTGATCGAACTGCACGATGCCTCTAACATCGCGGCGGTCATCGTCGAGCCTATGTCCGGCTCGGCCGGTGTAATCGTGCCGCCGGAGGGCTACCTGCAACGCCTGCGCGAGATTTGCACGCAGCACAATATCCTGCTGATCTTTGACGAGGTGATTACCGGCTTTGGCCGCACCGGTTCCATGTTTGGTGCGGACAGCTTTGGCGTTACGCCCGACATCATGAACCTCGCCAAGCAGATCACCAACGGCGTGATCCCTATGGGCGCGGTGGTGGCAACCAAGGAAATCCACGACACCTTTATGAACCAGGGCACGCCGGATTACGCCGTCGAGTTTGGCCACGGCTACACCTACTCCGCGCATCCGGTCGCTTGCGCGGCAGGTCTGGCTGCGCTGGAAATTTTGGAGCGGGATAACCTCATACAGCGCGTAGCCGAACTGGCGCCGCACTTCGAGCAGCGTATCCACGGCGTGCGCGGTGCCAAGCACATCGTCGATATCCGTAACTACGGCTTGGCCGGTGCGATCCAGCTCGCCCCGCGTGATGGCGATGCGATCGTCCGCCCCTACGAGGCCTCGCTGAAACTGTGGAAGGCCGGTTTCTATGTCCGCTTCGGCGGCGATACCCTGCAATTCGGCCCGCCCTTTATCAGCACGCCGGAAGAACTGGACCGCCTGTTCGACGCCGTGGGCGAAGCCCTCAACGCCACGGCCTGATTATTTTTCGTACAGCGGCGCGATACGGCTACCCGACGCGCCGCCTTTACAAGGAATCGATATGACCACCTTGAACCACCTCATCAACGGCGAAGCCTTTGCCGACAACGGCCGCACGGCAGATGTCTACAACCCTTCAACTGGCGAAGTCATTCATCAGGTGCCGCTGGCCAGCCGCGACACCGTGCAAAAGGCCATCGATGCGGCCAAGGCGGCTTTCCCCGCGTGGCGCAACACCCCACCGGCCAAGCGCGTCCAGGTCCTGTTCCGCTTCAAGCAACTGCTGGAGCAGAACGAGCAGCGCATCGTGCAGTTGATCAGCGAAGAGCATGGCAAGACGCTGGAAGATGCCTCCGGTGAACTCAAGCGCGGTATCGAGAACGTCGAGTACGCCACCGCCGCGCCCGAACTGCTCAAGGGCGAGTACAGCCGCAACGCCGGTCCCGCCATCGACAGCTGGTCCGACTTCCAGCCGCTGGGCGTGGTTGCCGGTATCACGCCGTTCAACTTCCCGGCCATGGTGCCGCTGTGGATGTACCCGCTGGCGATTGCCTGCGGCAACTGCTTTATCCTCAAACCCTCCGAGCGCGACCCCAGCTCCACACTGCTGATTGCCGAACTCCTATATGAAGCCGGTCTGCCCAAGGGCGTGCTCAATGTGGTGCATGGCGACAAGGACGCCGTGGATGCACTGATCCATGCACCTGAGGTCAAGGCGCTGAGCTTTGTCGGCTCCACCCCGATTGCCGAATACATCTATAAGGAAGGCGCAGCCCGCGGCAAGCGCGTCCAAGCCCTGGGCGGTGCGAAGAACCACGCAGTGCTGATGCCCGATGCCGACCTGGACAACGCCGTCAGCGCACTGATGGGCGCCGCCTACGGCTCCTGCGGCGAGCGCTGCATGGCCATCTCCGTGGCCGTGTGTGTGGGCGACCAGATTGCCGATGCGCTGATCGAGCGCCTCACGCCACAAATCCAAAGCCTCAAGGTTGGCCCCGGCACCTGCAAGGGCCTCGACATGGGCCCACTGGTCACCAAGGCCGCGCTGGAAAAAGTCACCGGCTATGTGCAAGACGGCGAAGCGGCAGGCGCCAAGCTGGTCGTCGACGGTCGCAGCCTCAAGGTTGCCGACCACAGCAACGGCTTCTTCCTCGGCGGCTGCCTGTTCGACTATGTCACGCCGGAGATGCGTATCTATAAAGAAGAGATCTTTGGCCCGGTGCTGTGCGTGGTGCGCGTCAACAGCCTGGAAGACGCCATCGCGCTGATCAACGCCCATGAATACGGAAACGGCACCTGCATCTTTACCCGCGACGGCGAGTCCGCACGGCTCTTCAGCGACGAAATCGAAGTAGGCATGGTCGGCATCAACGTCCCGCTACCCGTTCCGGTGGCTTACCACAGCTTTGGCGGCTGGAAGCGCTCGATCTTCGGCGACCTCGCCGCCTACGGCCCGGACGGCGTACGCTTCTACACCCGCCGCAAAACTATTACCCAGCGCTGGCCGCAACGCGCCAGCCATGAAGCGGCGCAGTTTGCGTTTCCAAGTGGTGGGTAATAAGAGCTTCTTAGGGCCTTGCTAATTAAAGGCCCTATTCTTCTGTTCTGTACATATACCAGTCTAATAGGCAGGCTAATTTTCTAAAGTATGTTGAATAGCTTGAGCTAGAGTTAGCGTCAAGTTTATCTATATGCATATTTAAAAAATCCTTTATTGCACTAGTGTTAAATAGTTCTTTTGGTAAGAAAGCTAAATAAGCAGCAGCTTTTTCAGGTGTGTTGCTTTGAATTATATCTATAGCGCTTTTTTCTTTCCCGTTTTTTAAAAAGGGTTTTGTGTAGGTCTTGGATTTGTATGGTGAGGTGTCTTCAAATAACTGTCTGGAGAGGTCAGGGCTTATTTTGAAACGTGCATCTTTATAGCTCAATCCGGCAAGTTTTATGTATTTATAAATTGGTATATATGTAGCACTTTTAGCTAATAGTGGAAGAGTGTGGTTTATTATCATGTTAGGATCATATTCTGAGTTTTCCTGCAGAGAATCTTTGAATAAATCGAGTAAGGTTATTGGCTGGTAACCAATAAGGCTTGCACGTTCTGCTGCTACGCCTACGCCGACAACGAACTCGATGTCGCCTTTGTTTTCTATGTCATCAATGTCCACTACGCATAGTTTTGCTTCAGGATCGTTAGATTTAACTAATTCATAAAGTTGTTCTTTACAATAGCGTAATACCCTTGCAGGTATTTTTCTTTTTACTTCGTCAAGAGCTTCGTAAACTGGTACAAAGCTATTTGTGTGAACTACAGTTATTGGTATCTGTCCGCCATCTATAGTTAGGAATGTTTGACTTAGTTCAGAGTCGTGATCATTCTTTTTCCTTTGTATGAAAATTAGATTATTGCGCAGCTTCTCTATATTGTCCTTTCCGAGAACAGATACGATTGAACGCAATAGTGCACATATATTAGGATCTGAAAGTGAGTATCCAATAAATACAATTGGATGCTCAACGAAAAGTGTTATTAGCTTTGCAGCAAGGTAGGGATTTTTGTTTTCGAAGTCAGAATAATCATTTGATGTTAACACTAGCGAGGAAGGTTTTGTTACGGACCCATGTATCTTGTATATTTCTGCAATAGATTGCGGGTGCGAGAATAGAAGCTCCCCTTGGCCAACAAATACTTTGTATTCAGGGAATAATGACTCTAGAAAAGTATCCCAATTTGTCGTTATGATTCCATCAACGTTAAGTTTTGATAGTAATTCTATTTCATTCTTATATTCAGATTTAGATATGTCTATTTGAGATATTGATGCTAGGTAAGAGCATATTTCTATCCTTAAGGCTGAGGTTTTATCTCTAACCTTCCCTTTATGTTTTTCTCTGCTTTCTGAATATTTATCTGCGGACCACCAAATGTCATGGAAGTCATGGCTCATTAATTCGGCAACTTCTGGTAGTAATCCATTGGCTGTAGATAGGTAATAATCAAAATCTCTAAGGCCTTGACTGAACTTGGAAAGTAAGCCTTTCCAGTCATCCAGCCCTAAATAGCGGCGAGAGAAACCTGATCCTATGAATAAGAAAGGTGCTGAGTTAGCTAACCGGAAGTGCTCGACTAGTTGTTTCTTCAAAGATGACATATTTAAGGTATAAAATTTTGTAATGGATTAAGTTAAAATAGATATCGCTTCGTTCAATCAATGCCAACCTATAGGCACGAAGAGTTTTGTAGGACGGGTCGGGCGCGTAGGTTGAGCATGCGACACCCATCGAAAGGAACGAGCACTGTTGCCTACTTCTCGCCTTTCTTCCCCTGGCGATTCCGCACATACAATGTCCGACGGCTACTAGTCCCATCTTCCTGCACCTCGAAACGCCGTTGCTGGGCCTTGAGCAGCTCGCTGAGTTTCTTGAAGCCGTACAGGCGTGGGTCAAAGGCGGGGCGGAGTTTGGTGATGTTCTGACCAAGCACGCCTAGGCTGGCCCAGCCGTCTTCGTCGGAGAGGTCGTCAATAACCTTGGCGATGAAGTCCACCGGGACTTTCTGCGGTTTAGGCGTGGCGGCAGGTTTGGGTTCTTCGCCAGTGGGTTGCCCTGGCGTACCCGCCTTGTCGGATGGGGTGGACTCGGGGGCTGGCTCGGCATCAGCGCGCAGGATTTCGGTGTAGATGAATTTGTCGCAGGCGGCGACGAAAGGCTTGGGCGTCTTTTCTTCACCAAAGCCGTAGACCGTCAAACCCTCTTCACGCAGGCGCATGGCCAGACGGGTGAAGTCGCTGTCGCTGGAGACGAGGCAGAACCCATCGAAGCGCCGAGTGTAGAGCAGGTCCATGGCGTCGATGATGAGGGAGCTGTCAGTTGAGTTCTTGCCCTTGGTATAGGCGAACTGCTGCATGGGCTGGATGGAGTGGTCGAGCAGGACCTGTTTCCATTTGCCCAGCTGCGGGCCGGTCCAGTCACCATAGATACGCCGCACACTGGCGACGCCGTATTTGGCGATCTCTTCGAACAGCCCTTCGACGATAGCCGCCGGAGCGTTATCGGCATCGATGAGGACGGCGAGATGTTTCTGTTGAGGCGACGCACTTCCTTTGCTTGGCATGGCTCGATCCGTGAGAGCAGGATTTCGCTAACATACGCCTAATTTAAAGTGTGTGCTATGTCTCGTTTGTCGGATTTTCAGCCAGCCTCCACAGAGATTTGCGTGCGTCTGGCAGCCTCTTCTGGGAGGCAAAGCCATAACCCTTTCTGCTGCTACAAAAAACCGCCTCTAAGGGCGGTTTTGTTTTTCCGTTAACACTGGGCAACGGTGGATATGTTCAAGCCTGAGGAGTCGGTTTGGTCACGGCCAGAAACTTGGCTTGCAGGTCATTGATCTGTGCGTGTGACACCGAGTACTGAACATTGCAGAGCTGAACGTTCAAAGTGTCATTACCTGCCAGGCGCTGCATCTGAGCGTTGCTCAGCGTCACGTCGTACGTGACGTTGTAGTCCGACTTGGTGTACTGCTGGCGTTGCACGACATCGGCCTGGAACTGGTCCGTGCCGGAAGTGATCAGCGCAGTGCTGCAATCCGAGTAGGAGGGGTGCTGCGCTGTTGTCGCGAGGCTCAGGACGTATTGCCCGGCAGCGGGCTCGATGCGATTGACGGTCAGCGATCCGCCCTGGGTTCTAGCCGGTGCCTGAGCTGTGTTGCTTTCAGGGGTTGCGTTGAAGGGGGCACTGATTGCACAGCCTGCCAGTAACAGGGGCGCGATCAGCAAGGCTGCCTTACCGTGTTGGATAAGCGTGTTCATGGTTGCCTCAGCAAGAAGATTCGATACGTTCATTATCGAATCAATCGCTTGATGCTAGAAATGAAGCGCAGAGATAACGACCATTGCGGAAATTGATGTTTCAGGGAAGGCGGTCGATACGTGGCCAAGGTGTTTCAGCGCACTAACACATCCTGCAACGAGCCGGCGTCCAATGTTGGCATAATGACGGTTCGATGACTGCTTTGATCGTTTCGCCTTCACTATGACCAAGCATTACTACGGCCTTGAATGGCTTCGTTTTCTGATGGCCCTTTACATGGTGGTCTACCACCTGGGCGGCCTGTACGGTGACGCACCGTGGCTTTTTCAAAAGCTCGTCGGCATGGGCTTTTACGCTACCAGTACCTTTTTCCTGCTTTCGGGCTTTCTGCTGGCGCATGTCTGCCTGGATGATCAGGGCAAAATGAAGGGCAGCCAAGCCGGCTTTATCGCGCGGCGATTGTGCAATCTCTATCCCATCCACCTGATGACATTGGCCATCGCGCTGGGTGTACTGGCGATGAATGCACCCTCGGCAGACGGTGTGCCCGTGTATTACAACCAGCATCCCTACGCGTCGCTGGAGGATGGCGAGGGGCTGGAGGAATTGCTGCCCATCTCCTGGCTCATGGCAGGTGTTCATATCTTGATGCAGATCCTGCTGCTTCAGTCCTGGGAGCCACGCTTTCTCTGGCTCAATGGTGCGACCTGGTCCATTTCTGCCCTGCTGTTCTTCTATATCCTGTTCCCCTTGCTTGCGCCACGCCTGATGGCGGCGCGCCGCTGGATACTGATAGGGTTCGCATTATGGGGCGCTTACCTGCTGGTGCCTTTGTTGGCGACCTGGCTGCATGCCTATGACTATGTGACCGTAGGCGTTATCCATCGCAACCCGGTAATTCGCCTGCCGGAGTTTCTGATTGGCATCATTCTCTATCGCGCCTTGCAGGAGCCTTCTCTGGCACAACTGGCGGAACGTTACCGGTACTGCCTGATTGCCGTTGGCTTGAGTGGCCTTTTCATTGGGGCATGGCTCTTGCAGCAGGACGGGCGCCGCTGGTTCTATCTGGTTCACAATGGTCTACTGACGCCTTTTCAGGGCTTGCTATTGCTGGCCTGCGCTACCTTCCGCGCACCGGAAAGCGCCTCCCTGCAACAACTGGCCCGGCGGCTGGGTGAGGCATCGCTGTGTATCTTTGCCATCCACACACCCATGATCAGCCTGATCGACCCGTGGACGCGGCATCTGTTGGCCTTCTTTACCCAGGCGCAGGAAGCGGCCAGTGACGCGATCAGTGATGCCGTCAGCGATGTGTTGGGCGATGTGGTCACCATTCCCCTGTGGAGCCTTATCCCTCACCTGATCGTAGTTATTGGCCTGGGGCTGTTGATTCAACGTTTTCTGATCGGCCCCCTGCGCCGTTGG
The DNA here is from genome assembly GCF_000478505.2 of Pseudomonas sp. HPB0071. NCBI lineage: Bacteria > Pseudomonadati > Pseudomonadota > Gammaproteobacteria > Pseudomonadales > Pseudomonadaceae > Pseudomonas > Pseudomonas sp. HPB0071. Next base: position 2,238,436 of record NZ_KI517367.1, read on the forward strand.
CTGGAGGCGCACCTGCCTCAGAAGTACAGGAAAGGTCGGGGCGCTTAGACGCACTCTGGATTAGCTATAAAAAACCGCCCTTAGAGGCGGTTTTTTATAGAGGCTACCGCGCGTCTGGCGGAGAGCCGGGCGGGGCGCCGTCTTTGGGTGGCGGTGGCATATGCTCAGGCATGGCGGCGAGCCGGCCTTGGAAGTCCTTACAGACGCTTTTGAGTGCCTTGCCGTCAGGCAGAGTAAGCATGACTGGCGCGCCGACAGGCTTACCTTCGCACACTTCAAACGCCGCGGGCGGCGGCATACGGTCATACTGGCCGCGGGGCGGCGGCTCCTGATCGGCCAGCGCAACGCTGCCAAACAGGCCCAACGCCAGTGCAGCTGTAGAAAGAAGGGGTGCTTGTTTCATACCCGGTCCTTGTCGTGCTGTTGAGCTATCTAAGCACAGCCCTCCCGGCTGTCGTGCCGAATTTACCCAGGCGATACACAGCCGCATAGCAGGCGAAATGGACGAAAGCCTACTGTAGAGCGGTTTGTACGCCTATTCAGAACAAAAGTAGCCGTGTGAGGCGGATCGCTTCTGTATCAGCGCCTTTACATGGCTTTTACCTACTCGAAACCTTAAATGGCGAGGGCCTCTGCTAGCCTTTTCGCCTTTTCAGCCATGTGTATCTACGGATGGCTTTGCGCAAAATTCAGGCGGTACAAACAGGTATGTTGCAGCGGTATCTATGGAAGCTTATCCCCAAGGCGCAGCGAAGCTTTCTGCTGGGTCGTCTTTCAGTGGTCGATCGGCAAGTGGTGAACAAGGTCATGTCCGGGAATGTGATTTTTCCCAGGCCGTTTGCCGATCAAAACTGCCTATTCATCCATGTACCCAAGTGCGCCGGAAGCAGCCTGTGCAAGGCCTTGTTCGATGACTGGCGACCGGGGCATCTGCCGCTATACTGGTATGAGCAGCAGTTTCCCGAGGCCTTCGAGCAGAGTTTCAAATTTACCTTTGTGCGCCATCCGCTGGAGCGAGCGTATTCGGCATTTGCCTTTTTAAAGGGAAATGAGCCCATCGCGCGTGATCTTTCCGCATGGCGGTTGATGTCGCGCTATGACAATTTCAATACGTTCGTCGCACAGTGGCTGCATGAGGACAACATCCGGCGGCAGATTCACTTCGCGCCGCAGACCGACTTTCTGACAGATTCCCTGGGGCGGCTGGCAATGGATTTCATTGGGCGCCAGGAGTCGCTTGAGGAAGACTTCGCTCGACTGACGGATATCTTGGACCTGTCGGCGACGCTGCCACATATCAATCCGTCGCGGCAGCGGGAGGCGGGGCCTGCGCATGCATTTTGTACGGCGCGCACACGGCGGCTGATTCGCCGGGTGTATGCACGTGATTTCGAATTATTAGGTTATGCGTGAGGACACCGATGGGAAGCTGTATCCGGCCTTATGATCTGACCCTGCCCGCCTCGGCGCGTGCACAGGCGTTGGGGCAAAAGCCTTGTTGCCTGTGGCTGACCGGGCTTTCCGGTGCGGGCAAGTCTACCCTGGCGAACAGTCTTGATCTGGCACTGCACCAGCGCGGGCTGCATGCCTACGTGCTGGACGGCGATAACCTGCGCAATGGGCTATGCCGTGACCTGGGGATGTCGGCGGCGGAGCGGAGCGAAAATAGCCGGCGAATAGCCGAGGTGGCGAAGCTGATGGTAGAGGCGGGATTGGTGGTGATCGTCTCGGCGATTTCACCGTTCCAGGCCGATCGTGATGCCGCGCGGGCCTTGTTCGAGCCGGGCCAGTTTCGTTGCGTGTACGTCAGCACATCATTTGAGGAGTGTGCACGGCGTGATCCCAAGGGGCTGTACCGCGCCGCGCGGGAGGGAAGAATCCACAATTTTACCGGGTTCGATAGTCCCTACGAGCCACCTTATGATGCTGATTGCGAAATCGACACAGCGCGCCTGTCTATTCCCGAGGCAACGCAGGCATTGATCGAATTGCTGACGCCAGAGGCCTGAGCTGAACGGGTAAGTAAGACAGCCGAAAGGGTTGAGCGGAGGATGCGTTTCCGAAGTACTTAGAGGTAAGCGGATGGGTAGGGCACGCAATACCCATCCACTGTCCGCCCTGTTACTGACTTCTGTCGTTCCGGTAGCATGCCTGCTTTTTCCAGGCAGAGCGGACGATGGAACAGCGCGGGACGTTGAAGAGCTGGAATGACGAAAAGGGCTTTGGGTTCATCCGGCCGGAGCAGGGCGGGGATGAGGTGTTCGCTCATATTTCAGCGGTACGGGGTGATCGGCGGCCGGTAGCCGGTGAAAAGGTCCTGTATGTCGCGGGGCCTGACGGCAAAGGGCGTCTGCGGGCGGAGCATATTCGTCTGAATGCAGGCATGACGCTGGACAAACCGTCCATCCGTCAACGATCCACGCCTGCCAGAACGGCTTCCCGGTCTGCCCAGACACCACGTCCGCGTCAACAGCGCCATGGCGGTATCCAGGACCTGCCGGTCAAGCTCGTCCTCTTCGCGGTACTTTGCGTGTTGCCTGTTTGGGGAAGTTTGCATGTTCTGTCTACACGATACAGCCTCTTCCCGCTGGCCCTCTATGGTAGCGCAAGCCTGGTGGCCTTCCTGTTCTATTGGCATGACAAGCAGAGCGCACTGAAGGCGCAGCGGCGTATTCCTGAGAAAACCCTGCACATACTTGAGTTGGCCGGCGGTTGGCCGGGTGGTCTTGTGGCGCAACAGGTCTTTCGCCACAAGACCCGCAAGGTGAGCTATCAGGCTGTCTTCTGGATCATCGTGCTGCTGCATGAGGCGTTGTGGGCAGATGAGCTATTTTTCCACCGCTTGCATCTGTTTGACCGCGTGCCTCTGTTCTTTTAAACGAAATGAAACAGCCCGGCATAAAAGCCGGGCTGCAAGGATGGGCACAGTAAGCGATCAGCTCATGCCCAGCCAGTTAGGCAACGCCAGCGAGATCGCCGGGATGTAAGTGATGATCAGAAGGAAGCTGATCAGCAGCATCAGCCACGGCATGGCCGCGCGGATGACGTTGGCCAGCGGCATGCCTGTCACGGCGGATGTTACGAATAGGTTCAGCCCTACCGGCGGCGTGATCAGGCCGATCTCCATGTTTACGACCATGATGATGCCCAAGTGGATCGGATCTATCCCCAACTGCATGGCAATGGGGAATAAGATCGGCGCCAGGATCAAGATGATGGCCGACGGCTCCATGAACGCACCGGCAACCAGCAGCAGGATATTGACCACCAGCAGGAACTGCCAGGGTTGCAAACCCATTTCAACCACCCAGGCGGTGATCTGCTGAGGAATCTGCTCTGTGGTCAATACATGGGCGAACAGCATGGCATTGGCAATGATGAACATCAGCATGATGCTTAGCTTGCCGGACTCCAGCAGCACCTTTGGGCAGTCGCGGAAGGTCATGTCCTTGTACACGAACAGGGCCACGAATCCGGCATAAACCGCGGCGACAGCTGCGGCTTCGGTCGGAGTGAACATGCCCGAATAGATCCCGCCGAGGATGATCACCATCAACAGCAAGCCCCAGATCGCCTTGCGTCCCGTGGTAAGAAGCTCACGCAGCGACGCACGAGGCAAGGCGGGCAGGTTCATCTTTCGGGCGACGATATAGATCGCCACCATCAACACCACGCCCAGCAGCAGACCGGGGATCACGCCGGCCATGAACAGTTTGCCCACCGACTGCTCGGTAGCCGCCGCATAGACCACCATCACAATGGACGGTGGAATCAGAATGCCCAGGGTGCCCGCATTACAAACGATTCCCGCACCAAAAGCCTGTGGGTAGCCGGAGCGGACCATGCCGGCAATGGCAATGGAACCTACCGCCGCCACCGTGGCCGGAGACGAGCCGGACAGGGCCGCAAACAGCATGCACGCCAGTACGGCCGAGATGGCCAGACCGCCGCGGATGTGGCCTACGCAGGCGTTAGCGAAATCGATCAGCCGCTTTGCCACACCGCCCGTTGTCATGAACGCGCCAGACAGCAGGAAGAACGGAATCGCCAGCAGGGTGTAATGCTCGGACGTCTCGAACAGCTTGATCGCCAGTGAACGAACCGAGTCGGGGCTGAACAGCATGATGGTGACCGAGCCGGCCAGACCCAGCGACACGGCAATCGGAACGCCGATAAACATCAGTGCAAACAGCACGACGAAGAGAAAGATGACGGTCATGGTTTCTCTCCCTCATGCTCTTTGAGTTTCAAGGCATCGGCGGCCTCGTCGGCCAGCCCAAGGCCGGTTTGCTGGTTGCGTATGATCCTGACCAGAATTTCTAGGAAGCGAATGAATACCATGGCATAGCCGAACGGCACGATCAGGGTGATATGCCATTGTTTGATCCCGAAATGGCCCAGGTCCTCTGCGCCAATGCTGGCGCCTAGCAGAGTCTGGACCCAATCGAAGCTGGCAACGGCGATGAGGCCCGCATAACCCAGGCAGCACAGACAGGCGATCAGGCCAATGATGCGCTGGACCGGCTTGCTGGCCAGCTTGACCAGTGCGTCGACACCAATATGGCCTGCCGTGCGCACGCCATAGGCCAGACCGAAAAAGATCAGCCAGGCGAACAGGGCTTTGGTCAGGGCGCTGCTCCAGGTCATGGACTGCGCCATGTCGAGGATTTTGTCACCAATGGCCAGCACCGTTTCGTTGCCGCCCAGGTAGTCGCCCAGGGTATAGAAAGGCGTATAGAAGTTATTGAGGATTACGTAGGTGAAGGTCACAAGCGTCATGGCCGCCAGGAGAAAGGCAATGAAACCTTCCTCGAAGTGGTCCCAGATACGTCGTAGGGCGCTCATCGATTGATCTCCCGCCAAGCAGGGCAGACGTGGGATGGGCCAGCCGAGGGCCGCCCATCCGTCACTGCGCAGGCGGCACTGGGCTCGCCTGCGCTACAGGGGTGTGCTTAGATCTGGTTGGACGCGTCAGCGGCCTTGATCAAGTCAGCACCGATCTCGCCTTCGAACTTCTGCCAAACCGGCTTCATGGCATCGCGCCACTTGGCCCGCTCTTCAGGCGTCAGGGTGATGATCTCGGTGGTCTTGGCATCCAGGATGCGCTGCTTGTCGCCCTGGTTCAGGGCATCAGCCTGCTTGTTCACTTCAGCCGTGACTTCCACAACGATCTTGTCCAGCTCGCTGCGCACATCGGCAGGCAGACCATTCCAGAACTTGGTATTGGTGATCAGCATGTAGTCCAGAAGACCGTGGTTGGACTCGGTGATGTACTTCTGCACTTCATACATCTTCTGGCTGTAGATGTTGGAGTAAGGGTTTTCAGCACCATTGACCACACCGGTCTGCAGGCCCTGATACACCTCGGCAAAGCTCATCTTGCGCGGGTTAGCGCGCACTGCCTTGAACTGCTCTTCAAGCACGGCAGACGCCTGGACACGGAACTTCAATCCACGGGCATCTTTGGGTTCGCGTAAAGGCTTGTTGGCAGACAGCTGCTTCAGCCCGTTATGCCAGTACCCCAGCCCGGTGATGTTCTTGTCTTCCATGGACTTGAGCAGGTTCTGCCCCGCGGGGCTCTGCTGGAAGCGGTCCACGGCGGCCATGTCATTGAACAGGAAGGGCAGGTCAAATACCTGTATCTGCTTGGTGTAATGCTCGAACTTGGCCAGTGACGGCGCAATGATCTGCACATCACCCAGCAATAGCGCTTCCATTTCCTTGCCGTCGCCGAACAGGGACGAGTTCGGATAGACCTCGACCTTTACCTTGCCGGGTAGTCGCTCTTCCGCCAGCTTCTTGAACAGAATGGCGCCTTGCCCTTTGGGTGTGTGCTCGGCTACGACATGGGAGAACTTGATTACGATGGGATCTGCAGCATTAGCCAATCCGGCAGCACCAAGCGCGAGTGCGCAGGCCAGAGCCTTGAGCGTCATCTTGAACATACCTGTATTCCTTTGTTGTGATTATTGGTGAGGCAGTGAGGGCAGCATGTATATCAGAATTCGTTAATCATTAACGACCTTAGACGGCACACGCAGAGTTCGCCTCTACAAATCATAGGGCAAGCAATATGCCGAGAAACGGTAGGGATCGCTGGTGTGCAATACCATGTCACAATGATTTCAAGACAGGCGCTCTAGAGCACCGCCTGGAAGTCTCTTGGGTACCATCGGTCTAGCCCTCTTAACGAGGCGGCAGAGCTTTTGCTAAGCGTTGGCGGTAATCCGCCACTAATGTCGCTGGTTGGCGGTTTTTCGCCACTGCTGGACTGCCTAATTGCGACATATTTTGCTCAGTTGTGTCGTAATTGGCATTTTTTGCTAACTGTTTGAGTTGAAAACCGTGCGTCGATTAAACGCAGCATTTGCGAATCAGCACTTTTAAGGGCCGATCTTTATTTCCTAGGGGTATCGCACAGCATCAGGTGAGCGCATCGTTTTTACTGTCCGGCTGAACTGGCCTACCTTGCGCGGGACTAAGCGTCCGGGCAGTAATTGACGAAAGCCGATGATCTCTGTGTTTCCCTGTTTTTTTCCGCTCGCTGCGCTGATCCGACGCGTACAGCTGTACCGTCCTTGCTGCACAATGCTGCTGGTGGTTTCCCTGCTCTTCACGTTGGGCGGCTGCGGGCAGCTCAGCCATTCCGACATCATGAACAAGGATGATTCGGCTGATGCCGGCGAGTTCTTCCAGACCAATGTGGATCGTATGGCCACGCTGGCGATGCGTGACAACCTCAACAGCCTTTATCGACTGCTGGATAAGCTGTACCGCCGCAATCCGGCCGAGTGGCGCAAGACGGGTCAGCCAACGATCGAGGCGGCAGAAAAGCTCATCCAGACGGCTATCGAGCAGAACCGTGACCTGCCTTCGCTCAATGGCCTGAGGGATATCCAGGCGCTCAGCTATGCCTTGAGTCCCGAGTTTCAGGGCGACCGGGCCGGTGCGTTCATCTATGCCATTGGCACCATGCTGATCACCGCCCACGGCGGTCGGATGGAGTTCTATATCACCGATACGATCAGCGCCGAGTTCATCAACAATGCTGCCCGCAATATCGAAAAGGCAACCTGGATGCTGGGGCAGCGCAAGGACTTGCAGGGTAAGCGTTTGCTGCTGGCCAATCAGTTGTCCAAGGATGGACGCAACCTGAGCTTTGCGGTGGAGTTTGGCAAGATTGTGGCGCGGCTCGATCTTATCAGCGAGGTGCTGGACGAGCGTTATCGGCGCCTGGGGGTGAGTTATGCACAAAGCCTGCTATTCATGAACTTCCTGCCGGTTCAGTAATGCGGCGTGGCTGCCCTGTCTATTCACAGGGCACGCTAACCAAGGACGGCAGGATCAGCGAGGTATCAGACCTTTCTCACGAATTCCGACTTGAGTTTCATCGCACCAATGCCGTCGATCTTACAATCGATATCGTGATCGCCTTCAACCAGACGAATATTCTTGACCTTGGTGCCGACCTTCACGACCAGGGATGAGCCTTTCACTTTCAAATCCTTGATGACCGTTACGGTATCGCCGTCCTGCAGCGTATTGCCTACTGAATCCTTGATGACCTTACCGCCCTCGGAGGCTTCCGCCGTTTCGGTGGCAGACCACTCGTGTCCGCACTCTGGGCAAACGAGCTGGGTGCCATCTTCATAGGTGAATTCGGAGTTGCATTGAGGGCAGGGCGGCAATGTGCTCACTGGACTTCCTTGGTGGGCGATAAAAGCCTGACATTATATAGGGTTTTATTGGCTTTCGCTGACGCTGACGCTGAACGTTAGCGGAGCGCTATAGGTAAAGTTTCTTGGGAGGCCGCCAGCGCACCATAGAGCTGTTCGATATCTGCTCGTGTATAAGCTGCATTTGGCGGGATCGGGGCTATCCAGCCTCGAGCTGAATAATTGAGTACCTTTTTCAGCTCGCCAGCCAGTTTTTGCTTAAAAAGAGGGTTACGCTGAAAATCTTCCAGCGCTTCTTCGAATAGATTGACGGTAAAACCGTAGCACTCATGGCCGTTGCGGTAACGCTCGAAGGTAAGTCGACATCGGAGGCTTGCGTAGTTCTTGCAAACATAGCCTACGCGTTGTTTGCCAGGGAGGTTATTTACAAGCGCCAATGAGTACCTGACATTTTCTTCTGTGTGACGCGCCTGCTGTTCTAGTACGAAACGCTCAGCAGGGGCACCGCGCTTGATGCAGGCATGGGCCAAGGCCTCGGCTTCGCCCTGATAACCACTCGGAATGATGACGCGGGGTTTGGTTATCTGGATGATGATGTTCGCTGCCTGTGCAATCTCATCGATATGGTGCGGGCTGCCCATGATGATCAGTGCATCGACGGGCACCAGTACGTCTGCGCCAAAGAGCTGTGTGACGAGTGCGGTAACGCTATCTGAGTGCATGGCTCGTGGCTCTAAGGTCGGTAAGCGTGCGCCAGGCAAGCACGCGAGTATGAAGGAAACTGTCTTTGACAGTCTCCTTCCAGAGCGGTCAGCTTATTTCATCAGCGCCCGGGTGCGCTCGGCCGCCTTGGTAAAGCCTTTGAGTGACAGCGGGCCGTGGGCCTCGCCGCCGGTGGCGATGGCCGCCGTTACATTAAGCGCCTTGCCCTTGCGCAGGGCCTTGAGCTGGTTGTTGTCAAAGTCCAGTGGGGCGATGCAGCCTACTGGCAGACAGGTATGGAAATCCACCGTGCGGGTGTCCTGGTCGTCTACCTGCAAGCGCACGCCTTTGGTTACGGCAACGCCAAAGGGCAATACCATGAATCCGCCCAAGCCCTCTTTTCCAGGACGCAGCTCGATGGCCAGCATGCGCTGCCCATCCTTGTTGTTGATAACCTGAGACATGGCGCAAACCTTGCCTTCTTCAGGAACGTTCCGGCAGATCACCGACCAGTCACCGTAGGTCTCTGTCGCGGTAGGCTTGCCCTGTGCATCGCCAGGCGCGGTTTGTGCCTGTACCGTAGTGGACAGGCCGGCTCCCGTCAGCAGCATGGTCGAAAAGGCCAGCGCCGGGAGAAAGCCGTTCTGTTTCATGTTTCTTCCTTGCAGTTGTGAAGAGTGATGACGTACAGCATAGGTCATTTGACCCGATTGATGCTGCCCTTATGACGACCCAGGAAGATCAGAATGCCGTCACGGCAGGCTGATGGCGAGGCTACATAATGCCTCATGGCCTCCTCTAGAGGTGGCCGCTTCCTTATCAGACGTGATTGTGAGACCTCCAATGCCCCTCTACCGTGAAGCGACACCCGATGACATCGCTGAAATTTCCAGGCTGGGGCAGCTGCTCAATGATATGCACCACCAGGCTTGGCCGCAGATCTTTGCGTCGGCCGAAGACGTGCGACGTGACGAGGCGAATTGGCGGCGCGCGATTGGGGCGGCGAATGCCACAACCTTTGTGGCGCAAGAGGACAGTGAACTGATCGGGTTCATCAGCGTTTACCTCATCAGTGAAACGCATTCCTTTTTCAATCCAATGCGTTATGCCCACGTAGGCTCGATCTGTGTGGACGAAACGCGCCGGGGAGAGGGCGTTGGCCGTACGTTGATGGTTCTAGCCGAGCAATGGGCCCAGGAGAAAGGTGCAGTGGATATGCGCCTCACCGTGTGGGCCTTCAATGAGGACGCGCAGCGGCTGTATGAGGAGCTGGGCTACGGGATACGGTCGGTTTCGATGGGAAAGCAGCTGTCGTCACGTTAGGCAGCTATGTTCTTTAGCTGGTAAATAACACATAAAATTGCAAGGAGGTGCCGATGCGTTATCGCATTGCTGGGTTGCTAGGTCTTGTCCTCTCTGTCGGTATTACCCCTACGACGTCTGCAGAGACGCCGGTGACCATATTAGGCAAGACTTTTGGTTCGCTTGATTGCCTCTCTGTGCAGGACCTAGATAAGAAATTTGCATGCAATGCGGGTGGGCTATCCAATGGCAAAGGCTGCAAAAGCCTGGCCAATCCAGCGCTACGGGAGCAATGTCACGACCAGAAGTTTATTCCTCAAGGCTATGTTTCAAGTAAACCCAAGCTTGCCATATCGCTAGACAATGCCTCTTTGCACGAGACCGTTAATGAGCAGATAACTCAACCCGTTTCATCTAGCAAGGCCATAAAGGCCATCCCTTTGATGGATGATGAGTCTGCATTGAGTGAAGTGGAGCGCATCTTGAATCTGCACACGCTCCGGTAGTCTGGCATTTTGAAATCAGCCGAACCCTCCTGCGAGGCTCCTGTCAGGACTATAGATACCTTTCTGACAGGAGATGAACATGGCGAAGCTACCTCTCAAGCCTCTCAGCCAACAGGTGATAGTGATTACCGGGGCGTCCAGCGGCATTGGGCTGGTTACAGCCCGCATGGCTGGGCGTGCCGGTGCCAAGGTCGTTGTGGCGGCGCGGAATGAAGAGGCGCTCCAGCAATTGTGCGCCGAGATTCAGCAGCAGGGCGGTCAGGCGGCCTATGTGGTGGCGGATGTTGGCAAGGAAGAGGATGTTTCCCGCATTGCTGAGCAGGCTATCGAGACGTTTGGCGATATCGATACCTGGGTCAATAACGCTGGCGTTTCCATTTTTGGCGATTGCCTGGAAGTGACCATCGAAGACATGAAGCGCATGTTCGACACTAATTTCTGGGGTGTCGTCTACGGTTCGCGTCTGGCGGCCAGTTATTTCATCAAGCGCGGCGGCCCGGGTGCGATCATTAATGTGGGCAGCTTTTTCGGTGATCGGGCAACGCCGGTCCAGTCGACCTATTCGACCAGCAAGCATGCCCTGCACGGTTGGACCGATGCCCTGCGCATGGAGCTGGAACACAAGCAGTACCCTATCTCGGTCACGCTGGTGCATCCGGCGCGAATCGATACGCCCTATAACGAGCACGCCCGTAGCTACATGCCCAACCAGCCGGCACATCGGGGCATGATCTATCCCCCGGAGGCGGTGGCCGAGGCTATTTTGTTCGCTGCGGAAAATCCCAAACGGGATATGTTCGTGGGCAGCGAGGCCAAGGTTCTGGCATGGCTGTCGGCGCTGTCGCCGCGGCTGACCGACAAGCTGATGAACAAGATCATGTACCACTCCCAGTATGCCGACCGGCCCTCCCGTAGCCGGGAAGACAATGCCTTGTACGAGCCGGGTTATGGGCTGCATGAGCGTGGTACGCACCAGGGCTGCTCGTATCGCTCGCGCAGCTATTACGTGAAAATGTCCAAACACCCGGTGGTGTCATCGGTGGCGATTGCAGGATTGGGGCTAATGGCGTTGAGGCTGATGAAGCGCTCGTAAAGTCTACCCGGCAAAGGCTCAAGGCTTTTGCCGGGTATTAAGCACCAACGCGATACCGCCCAGCACTGCCAGGGCGGTGAGCAAAAGGCGTAACGTCAGGGCTTCGCCCAACAGCAGCGCGCCGGCCAGGGCCGTCAGTACCGGTACGCTGAGCTGTACCGTAGCGGCTTGCAATGAGCCCAGCCCTCGCAGGGCGGTATACCAGAGCGCATATCCCACTCCCGAGGTAACGGCACCCGAGAGTACGGCGTAGAGCACTCCCATTAGATCCGAATGGCTATAGGCAATCGAGGCCAGGCTGATGAGCAGCGCCGGAACAGACGCCAGCAGGAAGTTGCCTGCCGTAGCGGCCAGCGGGCTGGTAACCCCTCGGCCCTTGAGGGAGTAGAGCCCCCAGGCTACGCCAGATGTCAGCATCAACAGTGCACCCGTCAACGAAGGCGCGGTCGCGCCGGGTAGGAGCAGGACGACCAGCCCACCCAGCGCAAGGAGCAGCCCTGTTGTCGCCCAACGGTTCAGCCGCTCGCCACGTAACAGCCCGAGGCTGATCATGGTGACCTGCACTGCCCCAAAGAGCAGCAGTGCACCCGTACCTGCTTCCAGGTGCGTATAGGCAAAGGAAAAGGCCGCCGCATAGATAAAGAGATAGATTGCCGAAGGCCAGTTGCCGGCCGGTTTGCCGTTCTGCTGGCGTAGTAGAAGCCACAGCACGAGTGCGCCTGAAAAAATGCGTAGCGTTGTAAAACTGGCCGGGTCGATTTCAGCGTGCTTGAGCGCCAGACGGCAAAGCAGGGAGTTGCCCGCAAAGGCCAGCATGGCCAGCGCGGTGAAAGTCAGTGTGCGTATTGTTGTAGGCATGCGTGTTCTGCATCAGAAGACGTGCCTAGAGTGTAGGCTGAATTGGCAGGTGTGAAAGCGGATTGCGCGATTAAGGTTTGAGCAGTAGCGGAGCAGCCTGAGCTGCCCCGCCTCAGCATCAGGCCTGTGCCGCCTTCAGTGTCGCCATGTCGATGACGAAGCGGTATTTCACGTCGCCCTTGATCATGCGTTCGTAGGCGTCGTTGATGTTGCGGATATCCAGCATCTCGATATCGCAGGTAATGCCATGCTCGGCGCAGAAATCCAGTACTTCCTGGGTTTCCGCCATTCCGCCAATGAGCGAGCCGGCAATGACGCGGCGCTTCATGACCAGGTTGCCTGCATGAAGGGCGGGCTCGATAGGTTCGATCAGGCCGACCAGGATATGCACACCGTCAAAGCGTAGGGTTTCGAGGTAGGGATTCAAATCATGCTGCACCGGAATGGTGTCGAGCAGGAAGTCGAAACGACCGGCTGCGGCCTTCATCTGGGCCTCGTCGGTAGAAATGATTACATGGTTTGCGCCCTGACGCTTGGCCTCGTCCACCTTGGTTAGCGAGCGGGTAAATACGGTGACTTCCGCGCCCATGGCCTTGGCGAACTTGATGCCCATGTGGCCCAGGCCGCCCATGCCCAGTACGCCTACCTTGTCACCCGCCTTTACACCGTAGTGCTTGAGCGGCGAATAAGTGGTGATACCGGCGCACAAGATAGGTGCTGCGGAAGCCAGATCCAGCTTTTCAGGAATGCTCACAACGAAGCGATCGCTGACCACGATGCTGTCGGAGTAGCCACCCATGGTATTGCTGCCATCCACGCGATCCGGGGAAGCGTAGGTCATGGTAGGACCTTCCAGGCAATACTGCTCAAGATCCTTCTGGCATGCTTCGCAATGACGGCAGGAGTCGACCATACAGCCTACGCCAACCAGATCGCCCACCTTGTAGCGGCTGACATCAGCGCCCACAGCGGTCACCTTGCCTACGATTTCGTGGCCGGGCATCAGCGGATACACCGCAATTCCCCATTCGTTACGGGCCTGATGGATATCGGAGTGGCACACACCACAGTACAGGATCTCAATGGCTACATCGTCGTTGCGCGTAGCACGGCGCACAAAGGTGTGCGGGACAAGAGGGGTGGTAGGCGACAGGGCGGCATAGCCGAATGCTTTGGTCATATAGAGCCTCACAAGACAAAAGATAGCGCTTCGAATCTGGCGACTGCCTGGCATAGGCAACGCACATCACCGTTGGGCGATGGCAGGCGCCGCATCAGACTCATCGAAAAGGGGGGAGGCCTATTGTGAGGAATCGGTGAGGACAGGTCATGACGATTCCTCCTGAGCTTATGCCTATTTCTCCAGCATGTAGGTGTTATAGGCTCTTTACCTTTCTGTTTTTGCGATTATAGTAATGCCTTTTTCTCTTGCCGATGCCGTTTCCATGCAGCTGACCCGCCATCTCGATGCCAATGCCACCCTGGTTTCCCTGATCCAGCCACTTGCCACGCGCGAAGGGTTTTTGCCAACGCCTATGGAGCAGGTTCGAATCGTGACGGCGCGCAGCAATGTGTCGCGATCGCCTCAGATCTACGAGCCCAGCCTGATGGTGGTGGCGCAAGGCAGCAAGCTGGCCTATCTCGGCGAGCGAACCCTGGAATACGGTGCCGGCCATTACCTCGTCCAGGCGCTGCCCGTGCCGTTCGAGTGTGAGACGTTCGCAACACCTGAGGCCCCCTTACTGGGAGTGTCCATTGGCATTGACCGAAGCGTATTGGGCGAGCTGGTGCTGGCGATGGGACCGGAAGAGGTTCAGCCGGCCCGTGTGCAGACGCCAGAGTCCATGGTGTCTTCCCCACTCGACACCGCCATGCGGGAGGCGGTGGAGCGACTGCTGCGGTGCCTGCACGATCCGCTGGAATGCCGGATCTTGGGCGCGATGCGCCTGCGCGAGGTCTTGTTCGTGGCGTTGCGAGGGCCGCAGGGCGGGGCACTGAAGGCACTGGTCGAGCAGCGGGGGCAGTTTGCCCGGATCGCGGCCTCGTTGACATATCTGCATCACCACTACGCCGAGCCGCTGAACGTCGATCAGCTGGCCCGCTGCGCCAACATGAGCACGTCGGCGTTTCATGAGCACTTCAAACGCAGCACCCTGGTGTCACCTGTGCAGTACCTGAAGCGGCTGCGGCTGATCAAGGCACAGCAACTGCTCGTGGCTCAGCGGTTCAACGTCTCCCAGGTAGCGCTCCAGGTTGGCTACCAGAGTGCGTCCCAGTTCAGCCGCGAGTACAAACGTTACTTCGACCACAGTCCGGCGGCCGAGCGCCATGAGCATCCATCTGCCGAGGCCGCCTCGTAAGGCGTGTCAGCTGACGGGGCGGCGAGCGGTAAACAGCGCCACCTTGCCTTCTACAGTGATATCCACCTGCTCAAAATGAGCGCTTAAAGCGCTTTTCAATCCTGGCACGTCGTCGTGACGGTTGGAAAAGATGCCCTTGCGGTTATAGACATTCATCAGTGTGCGTCCGAACCCGTTATGCCCGGCTCGGTCGCCCAGGATGGTTGCTCCAAACAAGACGCCCTCAGACTTCAGGTGTGGCTTCAGGTTGGCAAAAACGTGCGCCTTGTCAGTCAGGGTGCCTGGAAGGCAATGCAACAGATAGAAAAGTGAGATGGAATCGAACTGAGCGGGCACAGGCCAGGGCTGCATGACGTCATGCCGCACGGTTCGTGTCGACACGCGGCTCACCCTGCGCTTGGCAGCAGCAAGGCTGCTGGTATTGAGGTCCATCAGCGTGATATCAGCGGTGTCTGGCAGATCTGCCTTTGCCAGATAAAAGCCGGTCCCCACGCCAACGTCCAGATGCTGCGTACCGACATGGCGATTGAAAAACGGTAATAAGACGTTCCGTGTGCTGCATTGCCAGGCAAAGCGGTTGGAAATTCCCAGCACCCAGACGTCATACAGGGCCAGGGTCAAGGGAGAATAGACTGCAGCGCCAGACTCTGTATCGATGCTCATCGGTACGGCTCGCCTTGAAGGAGAGCCTGAGCCTAGCCGCGGTCTGGCAGAACGACAACTCCAGCTATTCGGCAGCGGAACCTGGTTCCGTTTCGTTTGTGATGGGGCCTGTCGTGTGGTTGACCGACCCGTTTTCCAGCAAACGCTCTGGTAGCGCCGTCTGTACCTACCAGGTGCCGGCCCCTGTCGATTCAGGCAGCGTCAACTCGCCCTTGTCCTTGAACCGTACTGTTCCCAAAAGACCCCCTGCCAGCTTGCCGTGGATGGTATAGGGCACGCTTTTGGTAGGGGTATGCTCGGCAAAGCCCCAGAACTGGCGTACAGCCGAGAAAGCCGAGACGGTAACCGGAACGGTCAGTACCGTCTCGCCATACCGAGGTACGCTGCCACTCTGGCTGCTGACACCGCTGGCTAGCGGCTGGCCGTTGATATCCATGTCCAGCGCCAGGCCGTTGTAGTCGATGGCTGTATCGTTTGGGTTCTGCACACGCAGCTTCACATTGAAGCGCATTTCCAGCCCTTGTCCTGGCAGCGGTTCGATGCCTGCCACGGCAATTCGCAACGGATCCCGCTGGCCCAAGGTGCTACAGGCTGCAAGACCCAGTAGAAACAAGGCGCCGATCAGCAGGCGAGCGCAAGTGCGGTAGGCAGATAACAACATGAAAAGGCTCCGGTCGGCGGTGGATCACGATACAAGTGGGACCGGTCATTGGTCGCTTCTACTCCTCGCTCACAGGGCGATATCGCAAAAGCGTGAACCAGCAAGCCTCGAGCCTTTGTGCAGACTTGAGGCGTGCCGGGCTAAAGGGCAGCCGGTAAAGCGTTCTGACGGGCACGAAGGTTTTGCGCCACGCAAGCACCGATTACGAGTATGACCAGAATGGCGCCCAGGATGGCGGAGGAGCCGACCGTACCAAAACCCAGGCCACCCTTGTCATGCGCCTTGGTCAGGAAGTCACCCAGCGTGGCGCCAAACGGACGGGTCAGGATGAACGCCATCCAGAACAGCAGAACGGTCGAGAGGCGTGTGAACAAGTGGGCCAGTACGATCACGCCGATAATGCTGCCGATCAGCAGCGCGCCGCCCGCAAAGCCCAGGCCCGAGTCGTCCGCCAGATAATCACCCAGGGCGGTACCCAGCGTGTTAGAGAACAGAATCGTAACCCAGTAGAACAGCTCGGCTTTGAAGGTATGGATCCTGTCGACCGAGAACGATGTACCGCTCAGGCGCCACAGCACGAAAATTGCGATTAGGATCGTGATCAGCACGGCCGAGCCGGTGGCGTAGCCCAGGTCCAGGGTTCGATCCATAAAGTCGGACATGGTCGTGCCTGCCGTGCTGGTCGACAGGATCACCGCCCAATACAGCGGGGGGATGTAGCGTTTGACTGATAGCTGAGCAACCAAGGTGACCACAAACGCACTGATCAGAATCAGCGAACTCAAGGCATAGCCTACATCCAGGGTCATCGACAGCAGGTCACCGGCCGTCTCGCCCAATGTCGTGGCGCAGATTTTCATGACCCAGAATGCAAGGGTGATCTGTGGAAGTTTGTTCATTGTTGTTCCCTGCTCAAGGGCTTGATGGGGGAGAGAAAGCTGAGCGCATGGATGGCACTTCAGAGGCCCTAAGGTGCAGGGGAGCAGGTCAAAAATCGGTCAAAAGCACATCAACGATTCGTGTAACAGAATATTTCGATGTCAACTCAGTCGTATTCTGCCGGTTCATGCTCGCCGAGCAGACGTCGCTGTCGGGGCGTACAGGCATCCAGCACCGCCGGATTGAACTGCCAGGCGAGGTAAGGTGAGAACTTCTGAGCCACCATGCGCCGACCATAATGAATCTGGAGAAGATAGCGGGTCCGGTCACGGGTGCGGTTGCGGCTGCCGGCATGCCACAGCTCGCTGCGCAGAAACAGCACGTCGCCCGGCTGGCAGAGCACCGGCTGCGCCCCCCGGCCTTGCCAGTTTGTCTCGCCTTCCAATGGTTTACGACCTGCGCGGTGGCTGCCTGGAATGACCAGCGTCGGGCACAGATCCTCGGTGATCTCATCCAGATAGACCTGGGCGGTACAGATCTGCATGGGCAGTTCAAATGTCGGGTCTGCCAGCAGGGAGCGGGGCAGTGTCATCGCCAAGTAATCCACGTGCAGGTCTGCGCCGATAAAGCCAGGATGGCAGCGCCAGGCTGTCTGCCCAATGATATGGCAATCTTCGCCTAGGGACGCTTCGGCCAGTTCGATCACGCCGGGCAGATCCAGGTAAGGCAGCCATACGGGATCGCGATTGAAAACGCATTTGTAATGGTCAACGAGACCGGTGTAGTCCCAGTGGATGGGCTCCAGCTGATCAATGGCCGCGCGGATCTCATCGACCAGAGCAGGACTCAGCACGCCATGCAGCAAGACGAAACCCTGTTCGTGCATGGCCTGCTGGCGATGATCAGTAGCCGTATGGGTAGGAAGCGGATTCATGGCGATGTTTCATGGACGATGCTTCATTAGAACCTGCCACGTGGCTCGGGTTGCACCTGGAGGCAATGCTTCATGGTGTCGCAGGCCTGTTGAATAAGTCATATATGCGACATTTTTGTGACTGATTCCTCGCTAGAGCCAGGGAAACGTCGTTTATAGAGTTGAAAAGCCGTCCAAGTATCGCTGATATGGCAGGGTTACTTAGCCTTGCGCTAAATCATTTCAGCAAGTGACAGGCATTATTATGACAATAACGAAACAGTCTTCTTCGGATGGAACCTCCCTTTCTCCGGCGCTGAAACCGCGCCACGTCACCATGCTTTCCATTGCCGGTGTTATCGGTGCCGGGCTCTTTGTGGGCTCAGGTCATGCCATTGCCGCGGCAGGGCCTGCCGTGCTGCTGGCCTATGCCCTGGCTGGAACCCTTGTGGTGCTGGTGATGCGAATGCTCGGTGAAATGGCCGTGGCCTCGCCAGATACCGGCTCCTTTTCATCCTATGCCCATCAGGCCATCGGACGCTGGGCCGGCTTTACCATTGGCTGGTTGTACTGGTGGTTCTGGGTATTGGTGATTCCGCTCGAAGCGGTGGCGGCTGCGGCCATCCTCAATGCCTGGTTTCCGGCAATTGCCACCTGGCAGTTCGCGCTGGCGATTACAGCCTTTCTGACGGTGACCAACCTCTTCAGCGTCGCCAAGTATGGTGAGTTTGAATTCTGGTTCGCGCTGCTCAAGGTACTCGCGATCATCGCATTCATCGTATTGGGTGCAGTGGCCATGGTCGGGGCACTGCCAGGGCGCGAAGTCAGCGGCCTGGGTACGCTGATGGCTACCCATGGCGGCTTCATGCCCAACGGCTTCAATGCCGTCATCGGGGCACTGCTGACCACCATGTTCAGCTTCATGGGCACCGAGATCGTAACCATTGCTGCGGCCGAGTCGAAAAACCCTTCCAAACAGATCGGCAAGGCGACCAACTCGGTCATCTGGCGTATCGGTCTGTTCTATATCGTCTCGATCTTCCTGGTCATCTCCATCGTGCCCTGGCAGGATCCGCAACTTCCGGTGGTAGGCTCCTACCAGCGTGCGCTGGAGTTTCTGTCTATTCCCCACGCCAAGTTGATCGTCGATCTGGTGGTGCTGGTCGCGGTGGCCAGCTGTCTGAACTCGGCGCTTTATACGGCATCGCGCATGCTGTTCTCCCTGAGCCGCCGGGGTGATGCACCGGCGGCCTTTGGTCGGACGGCTGCCGGCGGTGTGCCGCGTGCCGCCGTTCTGGCGAGCACTGCTGTGGGCTTTGCAACAACGATCGCCAACTTCACTATGCCGGAGGCCGTGTTCAGCTTCCTGTTGGCAACCTCTGGTGCAGTGGCCCTGCTGGTTTATCTGGTGATTGCCGTGTCGCAGCTGCGCATGCGTCGCAAGCTGAACGCAAGTGGTCAGCCCATCGAGTGCCGCATGTGGTTGTTCCCTTGGCTGACCTGGCTGGTGATCGGCTTCATCATCATGGCGCTGGGTATCATGCTAATGACAGAAGCGCACCGCATGGAAATCCTGGCCACCGGCCTGCTGGCCTTGGTTGTGGTTGCCATCGGTTCCTGGCTAGGCGCCAGGGATCGTAGCAACGCTACCCTGATGACGGCCTCGCAAAGCCGTTGATCCTCCAGGACCGGTAACGAGGGCTCGTTACCGGTCTTCCCTTCCTGGTTTCTTCATTAATAGCTGCTCCCTTTTTGTAACGCCGGCACGTCTGATCTACACCGTACGAGACTGCCTGCTCTGTTCAGTTGTTCTCGGCATAGTGGCAAGTCCTGTCAAAAAGAGCTACGCACCGTTTCAGGGCTTTTTTCTGAGACGAAGCGGCAAAAAGGTAGACATTTCTGCGGCGCTTGGGTAAAAAAGGATTATCTCTCGGCGCCAAACGCGCCATGCTGTTATAAAAACGCAGGTCTTGTTTCCATCGGTAACGTAAAAACGCCCAATTCTGGTGCGTTGCGTTACAGATTGACCCAGTTTGGAACATAACAGTTTCTATTTTTTCGCTTCTGCTCCTGCACAATTCTTCCTGACTGTTTATGGCG
Organism: Pseudomonas sp. HPB0071; assembly: GCF_000478505.2. NCBI lineage: Bacteria > Pseudomonadati > Pseudomonadota > Gammaproteobacteria > Pseudomonadales > Pseudomonadaceae > Pseudomonas > Pseudomonas sp. HPB0071. Next base: position 2,258,149 of record NZ_KI517367.1, read on the forward strand.
GTAACACTTCCGCGGCACGACAATGTGCGCATCTTAAATAGTTAGCTACCTGTCATAAGCAGGAAGGAAAGCATCATGGAACACACCCTACGTTCCAACTCATTCACCGCTTCAAACGCTTCTAAATCCAATACTTCGCTGGTGCTGCGCGTTCTGACAACGCTGTCGGTCTGGCATCGTCGTATCGTCAGCCGCAACGAGCTGGCCCGCCTGGATGCCCGTATGCTGGCCGACGCCGGTATCACTGAAGCCCAGCGTTACGAAGAACTGCACAAGCCGTTCTGGCGTTAAGTGTTACGGTTACGCACACCGTAACCGGCAAGACCTGTCGGGAGCCGTCATTGATAGCGGCTCCCATGACACCCCTCCCGCGTTTTTCTTCTCTTTCCTCTCTTTAACCGGCCCCTTGCCTTGCCGGATTTTCCTGTGCGTGCGTTTTTCAGCACCGTGCCCGGGCTTCTATTGAATTGCCGGAACCTTGCCTGAGGCTTAAAGTCAGTCGCCTATAACCAGAACAACCCCTGCGCAGCAGACCTTGATGGACGACTCGCGGGTAAATCGCCACGTCGACTGCTGGCATGCATATGGACTGTGAGGGAGGTTAATTGGCAATGCTTTTCTTTTCGCGGCGCGCTAGACCCCTGTTTCAGCGCACTTCCGCGTTGTTTCTGCTAGGGACGGCCCTGACCGGTATGGCAGGCTGCTCGGACGATTCACAACCGGCCCCCAATCCTCCTCATGTAAGAGTCCAGCGTGTAGCCCTGGAAGAGGTAGCGACTACCACCACCCTGACAGGCGATGTGCAGGCGCGTATCCAGACCACACTGTCATTTCGTATCAACGGCAAGATCAATGAGCGTCTGGTCGATGTGGGTGATCACGTCAAGCAGGGTCAGGTTCTTGCCCGTCTCGATCCGCAGGATCAGCGCAACAACGTAGCCGCCGCTGAAGCGCAGGTGTTTTCCCAGCAGTCCAGGGCGAACCTTGCCCGTGTGCAGTTCGAACGGCAAAAGGCGTTGATGCCCAAGGGCTACACCACCCAAAGCCAATATGACGAGGCCCTGGCTGCCCTGAAGGGTGCAGAAAGTGCCTTGAGTGCTGCGCGTGCTCAGCTGGACGATGCACGCAAGCAGCTCAGTTATGCCAATCTGGTATCGGCCGCCAGCGGCGTGATCACCGAGCGGCAGGCCGAGGTCGGGCAGGTCGTTCAGGCATCCATGCCGATCTTTACCCTGGCGCAGGAGGGCGACCGCGATGCCGTCTTCAATGTGCAGGAATCGTTACTTGCCCGCGATCCGGGCAACCAGCCTATCGAGGTCGCCCTGTTGAATGATCCGACGGTGCGCACTACCGGCCATGTGCGCGAGGTTTCGCCGGTCATTTCCCAGCAGAGCGGCACCGTGCGTGTGAAGGTGCTGCTCGACAAGGTCCCGCCGCAGATGGCGCTGGGGACAACCGTTACGGCGTCATTGGGTACGCCAGACAAGCAGCGCGTCGTGCTGCCCTGGACAGCGCTCAATGGCACCGTGGAAAAGCCCGCCGTGTGGGTACTGGACGCTGACAACCGCGCCCACCTCAAACCGGTGACAGTTGCCCGGTACATCACCGGACAGGTCATGATCGATGACGGATTGGCACCTGATGACCGCGTCGTGACGGCTGGTGGTCAGCTGCTTTATGACGGACTCAAGGTCGAAGTCGTCGAGGTCACGGATCATGCGCCCCCTGTTCAGCCTGCTGCCATCCACCCTGGTGATAACGCTAAGACTCAACAGGGAGCGTCGTCATGAGCAGGATACGTGTTCTTCTACTGGGCCTCGTGGCGCTGCTGGCCGCGTGCTCCGACAAGCAGGAGCCACCGCCTCCGGTCCGCCCGGTACTGTTCGTTGAGGCCAAACCCCAGCAGGCACGCGCGCTCGGTGCCTTTACCGGGAATATTCAGGCACGGTATGAATCAACCTTGAGCTTTCGCGTAGGCGGGCGCATTGCCCAACGCAAGGCTGATGTAGGCGATGTGGTGAAGAAAGGCACCTTGCTGGCTGCGCTGGACCCGACCGATCAGCAGAATGCTTACCGCAGCAGCGAAGGTGATCTGGCCCAGGCTCAGGCCCAGTGGATGGACGCCGAGGCCGATGCCAAGCGGCAGCAGGCCTTGTATGCCAAGGGTGTCGGGTCCAAGGCTCAGCTGGATCAGGTCATGGCCCAGTTGCATACGGCTCGCGCTGCGCGTGATCGTGCCCAGGCCGCCCGGGATCAGGCCCGCAACCAGCTCTCCTACAGTGAGCTGTATACCGATTTCGATGGTGTGATTACGGCCTGGCATGCCGAAACCGGGCAGGTGGTATCCCCTGGCCAACAGGTAGTCACCCTGGCGCGTCCCGAAGTTAAGGAGGCGGTTGTAGACCTGCCGGCAGGGCTGGCAGAGACACTGCCGGCTGACACGACGTTTACCATCACCTCGCAGTTGGAGCCTTCGGTCTCTACCACCGGCCGCATCCGTGAGCTGGCGCCTCAGGCCGACGCCATGACGCGAACCCGGAGGGTACGACTCACGCTGGCCGAACTGCCCCCAACGTTCCGCCTGGGCTCGCTGGTAACGGTAACGCTGACCAATGATGCGCCCCGTGAACTTACCGAGCTGCCGGCCAGTGCATTGCTCGAGCGGGATGGCAAGACGTGCGTCTGGATCGTCGACCCTGATACCAAAACCGTTTCACTGCGCGAGGTCCATGTGCTGACCCGAGATGAGCGGAGCATTACGGTCGATAACGGCCTGAACGCGGGCGAGCGGGTCGTGACGGCCGGCGTACACAGCCTCAAACCTGGACAAGACGTGAAAATGGATGTGGAACAGCGCTGATGAAATCCTTTAACCTTTCTGACTGGGCGCTGCGTCACCAGTCCTTTATCTGGTACATCATGTTTGTCGCGCTGTTGATGGGAACCTATTCCTACTTCAACCTTGGCCGCGAAGAGGACCCCTCGTTCACCATCAAGACCATGGTGATCCAGACCCAGTGGCCGGGCGCGACCACCCAGGAAACCCTGGAGCAGGTCACCGACCGGATCGAAAAGAAACTCGAAGAGCTGGATTCGCTGGATTACACCAAGAGCTTTACCCGGCCGGGCTTGAGCACGGTGTTTGTGTACCTGCGCGATACCACTAGCGACAAGGAAATCCCCAATATCTGGTATCAGGTCCGTAAGAAGATTTCCGATATACAGGGACAGTTTCCACAAGGCATTCAAGGGCCGGCCTTCAATGACGAGTTCGGCGATGTATTCGGCAGTATTTATGCCTTTACTGGCGACGGTATCTCGTACCGGCAGCTGCGCGATTACGTAGAGCGGGTGCGCCTGGACATCCGTGCAGTGCCGGACCTGGGCAAGGTTGAACTCATGGGCGCGCAGAACGAGGTCATCTACCTCGACTTCTCGACGCGCAAGCTGGCAGCACTAGGGCTCGATCAGCGGCAGATCATGCAGAGCCTGCAGGCACAGAATGCCGTGACGCCTTCCGGCGTAATCGAGGCCGGTCCAGAACGCGTTTCGGTACGTACCTCCGGTGAATTCAAGTCAGAGAAAGATCTGGAGGCTGTCAACCTTCGGATCAATGACCGCTTCTACCGTCTGGCTGATCTGGCCACCATCCACCGTGATTACGCCGATCCGCCTACATCCCTGTTCCGCTTTAACGGCGAGCCGGCCCTGGGCCTGGCAATTGCCATGCGCAAGGGCGGCAACGTGCAGACCTTTGGTGCGGCGCTGTCCGAACGGATGAAGGCGATTACCGGTGAGCTACCGGTCGGGGTGGGCGTGCATCAGGTGTCCAACCAAGCCGAGGTGGTAGAGAAGGCGTCCAGCAGCTTTACCCATGCGCTGTTCGAGGCGGTCATCATCGTGTTGGTGGTGAGCTTTATCAGCCTGGGTCTGCGTGCCGGGCTGGTGGTGGCCTGCTCAATCCCTCTCGTGCTCGCCATGGTGTTTCTGTTCATGGAATACAGCGGTATCACCATGCAGCGGATCTCCCTGGGTGCCTTGATCATTGCCTTGGGCCTTCTGGTGGATGACGCCATGATCACCGTCGAGATGATGGTGACCCGGCTGGAAGAGGGCGACTCGCTCCACAAGGCGGCCACCTACGCTTATGACCACACGGCCTTTCCGATGCTGACCGGCACGCTGGTCACCGTGGCGGGATTCGTGCCTATCGGCCTCAACAAGAGTACCGCCGGGCAATACACCTTTACGTTGTTTGCCGTGATTGCCGTGGCGCTGATCCTGTCGTGGATCGTGGCGGTGCTGTTCTCACCGGTGATGGGCGTACACCTGCTACCCAAGTCGCTCAAGCATAAAAAGGAAAAGGGGCCGGGACGACTGGCGCGCTGGTCCCAGAGCTCGCTGGTCTGGTCCATGCGGCACCGCTGGCTGACCATCATCATGACGGTGTTGCTCTTTGCGGCCGCGCTGTTCTGCATGCGTTTCGTGCAGAACCAGTTCTTCCCGTCCTCGGATCGGCCGGAAATTCTGGTGGACTTGAACCTGCCGCAGAACAGCTCCGTGCTGGAAACCCGTGCGCAAATGGATCGTTTCGAGGCATCCCTCAAGGGAGACCCAGACATTGCCCGCTGGAGTTCGTATGTAGGACAGGGCGCGGTGCGCTTCTACCTGCCGCTGGATCAGCAGCTCAATAACCCGTTTTATGGACAGGTCGTTATTGTCAGCAAGGACCTGGAAGCCCGTAATCGACTCATTCCCAAGCTCAAGGAGCGGCTCAAGAACGAATTCGTGGGGCTTGATGGGTATGTTCAGCCTCTGGAGATGGGGCCGCCAGTAGGACGGCCGATCCAGTATCGCGTCAGTGGTCCAAGCATTTCCGAGGTGCGTAAGCAGGCGCTGGCATTGGCCAGCGCCATCAGTACCAACCCGCATATCAGCGATATCCTTTTCGACTGGAACGAGCCGGGGCGGATGCTGAAAATCGATGTGAACCAGGACCGTGCCCGCCAGTTGGGGCTATCGTCCCAGGACGTGGCCCAAATCATGAACGGCGTGGTGAGTGGTACGCCCATTACCCAGGTGCGTGACAGCATCTACCTCGTCAACGTGGTAGGACGCTCTGAAGATGCCGAGCGCAGCTCTATCGAGACCGTGGAAAACCTGCAGATCGTGACGCCCTCGGGCACCTCGATTCCGCTCAAATCCTTTGCCACGGTGGGGTATGAGATGGAGCAGCCGCTAGTATGGCGGCGTAACCGCCAGCCAACCATTACGCTTAAGGCCACTATCGAGGGTTCTATCCAGGCGCCGGATCTGATCAAGGCTCTTCAGCCCAAGATTGATGAGTTCAAAGGTAACCTGCCACTCAACTATCAGGTCAACGTAGGCGGTACCGTAGAGGAAAGCGGCAAGGCGCAAAAGCCTATTGCAAGCGTAATCCCGCTCATGCTGTTCCTGATGGCCACGTTCCTGATGATCCAGCTCCAAAGCGTTCAGAAGATGTTCCTGGTTGCCAGTGTGGCGCCGCTGGGGCTGATCGGGGTCGTACTGGCGCTGGTGCCCACGGGAACGCCGCTGGGCTTCGTGGCCATTCTAGGGGTGCTGGCGTTGATTGGGATCATCATCCGCAACTCGGTCATCCTGGTAACCCAGATTGATGAGTTCGAGCAGGATGGGCGTCATCCCTGGGATGCGGTCATTGAGGCGACCAATCATCGACGTCGGCCGATTCTGCTGACAGCCGCTGCCGCTAGCCTAGGCATGATTCCCATCGCCCGGGAGGTCTTCTGGGGGCCGATGGCCTATGCGATGATCGGTGGCATTGTGGCAGCAACCCTGCTCACGCTGCTGTTCCTGCCAGCGTTATACGTGACCTGGTATCGCATCCGCGAACCAAGCAAAGCGCAATAAGGAAAGAAGGAAAAAACGGCAGCTGAACCGCCCCGGAGGGGTCGGGCGGTTCCAGCATGCCACAAGGAGCTATCTCCGGAGCTGCAGCAGGGTACGGGAGGGAGAAACCCAGTGCTAAAAGATTCTCGTCAGGGCTAACGAGAAGAGCACCGGCAGTACTGCAGCTCACATGGACAAGAATAAAAGCGTAACATCTGGAAATAAATAGGCTGCTAAGCGAAACAGCGTTACGGAGCAGGCAACAATAATGGATACGTTACAAGGCATGCGGATTTTTACCCGGGTGGTCGACGCGGGCAGTTTTACGGCCGCTGCGGCCTTGCTGGACTTATCGACGGCGCAGGTTTCCCGGGTGATTTCCGACCTGGAGACGCATCTACAAACACGGTTGTTACACCGTACCACCCGCCGGCTGGCGCTAACGGAGGCTGGGGAGCGCTATCTGGAGCGCTGCCGAGGCATTCTCGATTCGGTAGCCGAAGCCGAGGCTGAGGCCAGTGGTGCACACCTTAAGCCTTCCGGCCGGTTGCGCGTGCACTCCCTGACTGGCCTGGGAACCGAACACCTGGCGCCTCTGGCGGCGCTCTATGCCGAGCGCTATCCAGATGTCACGCTGGATTTCACCCTGTCCCAGAATCGTCCTGACCTGATCGAAGAAGGCTACGACATTGCGATTACCATGGATCGGCATCTGCCTGACTCCGAACTGGTCGCCCAACGGCTTGGTGAGGTCTATAGCGTCGTCTGTGCCTCGCCCGATTACTTGGCCAAATGGGGCACGCCCCATCACCCACGCGATCTGGACCAGCACACATGCCTGTTGCTTCAGGACCCGACATTTCCCGAGGAGTGGGTATTTACCAAGCCGGACGAAGAAACGTCGATCAAGCCTCGCTCGATCTATCAGGTAAATGTTGCGGATGCACTGGCCAATACGGCCAAGGCCGGACTCGGCCTGTGCCTGTTGCCCAGCTTTATTGCTGCACCGGCCTTGCGGGAAGGCGGACTCGTGCGGGTATTGCCCGAGTATCGCCTGCGTGAGCGCAGTGTCTATGCGCTGTATCCGTCCCGACGCTTCCTGGATGCCAAGATCAAGGCGTGGGTGGATATCCTCAAGGAAGAGCTACCCAGACGTTTCAGCAACGATGATGACATCGTAGCCATGCATTCCTACTGGGCCATCTGAGCCTGCCTCGCCTGGAATACTTGCGCAATTGGTAAATCTCTATGTACCCAGGCGATATTTTTCAATAATTGTTACGCGTTATCCTAGTGATGAACCCAATCCAAGGGTGTCAGGAGTTCATCATGTTACGTTTGTTTACTGCCTCGATTCTTGCTGTATCTGCTGTTGCTTTTACCCAGGTGAGCTTTGCCCGTGATTCCTACGAGCAGAACTACAAGCTCGTTAACCAGAACCATGCTGTCATGGAGCGCTTCCAGCAAGCGCAACAGACTCAGAAAGCCCAGCAAGACCAGCAGGTTTCCCAGCGTTAATCCCGTTTGGCCCAGGCGCCCGCCGCGCCAAACGTCGTCTTCAGGACCTGCTCGTTTTCGGAGCGTTTCCGCCACTGCCAGAAGTTTCCCCCCTTATGGACCATGCTCACGGTGTGAGGATGTGCATTTCCATTGCCTTCAGGCGTGACGCAACTGCTTGTCGATAGCGCAGGTTCTCAAGGAAAAACCATTCTGCTCCTTTGGTTTTTCATGTTTTAGCCGCATCCCTTGATGCGGCTTTTTTATATCTGCGGTATTTATTGCAGGACTGCTTCAACTGCATCCCTTGCCTACCGGAGAGTACATGTCCCATCAAGACCTCGTTTCCATTCCTGATCGTCTGGCCGCCTTGCGTCAGGTCATGCATGAAGAGGGCGTCGATGCCTGCCTGATTCCGTCCGCCGATCCGCACCTGTCGGAGTACCTGCCCGAGCGTTGGCAAGGGCGGTCATGGCTATCGGGTTTCACGGGCTCGGCCGGTACGCTGATCGTGGCAAAGGATTTTGCTGGCGTCTGGACGGACAGCCGCTACTGGGAACAGGCCCAGGCTGAGCTGGCAGGTTCGGGCGTGGAGCTGATGAAGCTGGTGGCCGGCGGCATGCAGGCCCACATCGACTGGATGGCCGAGCATGTACCGACGGGTGGCGCCGTGGCGGTGGATGGGGCTGTGCTGTCGCTGGGTGCCGCCGAGGCGCTGCGCAAGGCTTTTGCCGATAAGAACATTTCGCTACGCACCACTATCGACCTGATCGACCGTATCTGGCCCGAGCGGCCCGCATTGCCTGCGGCGCCGGTATACGCTCACGAGGCGCCATACGCACCGGTATCCCGCACTGAAAAGCTGGAGCAGGTACGCAAGGCGATGGCCGGGCAAGGGGCTGACTGGCATTTCATTTCCAGCCTGGATGATATTGCCTGGCTGTTCAACCTGCGTGGTGCCGATGTGTCCTATAACCCGGTCTTTCTGGCCCATGCGTTGATCGGGCCGGGTCAGGTGCAGCTGTTCGTGGGTGCCGGGAAAATTCCGGCGGCTCTTGAGCGCACCCTGAACGAAGCCGGTATCCAGCTGGCCGCCTATGGCGCGGCCCATGGTGCTCTGGCGGCGCTGCCTGCCGGGTCAAGTCTGCTGGTCGATCCGGCGCGCGTCACCTACGGCCTGGTGGAAGGCGTGCCCTCCAGCGTCAAGCGCATCGAAGCGATCAACCCTTCCACCCTGTTCAAGTCCCGCAAGACGGCAGCCGAAGCACAGCATGTGCGTGAGGCCATGGAGCAGGATGGCGCGGCCTTGTGCGAATTCTTCGCCCAGTTCGAGGCGGCACTTGAGGCTGGAGAGCGGGTGACCGAGCTGACGGTGGATGAATGGCTGACCGCTGCCCGTGCACGCCGCCCCAATTTTGTCTCCCTGAGTTTCTCTACTATTGCAGGCTATAACGCAGGGGGGGCGCTGCCCCATTACCATGCAACAGAAGAGGCACATTCTGTTATCGAGGGCGACGGCCTCCTGCTGATCGACTCCGGCGGTCAGTACCTGGGAGGCACGACGGATATCACCCGCGTTGTGCCCATTGGCACGCCTAACGACGAGCAGAAGCGTGACTTCACCCGTGTACTCAAGGGCATGATCGCATTGTCCAGAGCACGTTTTCCGGCAGGCATCGCGTCACAGATGCTCGATGCGATTGCCCGTGCGCCCATCTGGGAAGCGGGCATCGATTACGGTCATGGAACCGGGCATGGGGTAGGATACTTCCTGAACGTACACGAGGGGCCGCAATCCATCACGTTCTATGGTCAACCATCCCCCAACAGTGCCATGCGGGAAGGTATGATCACGTCCAACGAACCCGGTATCTACCGGCCCGGGCAATGGGGCGTGCGGATCGAGAACCTGCTGCTCAACGTGGCCGAGCCTGAAACCGAGTTCGGCCAGTTCATGCGTTTCGAAACCTTGACGCTGTGCCCGATCGATACCCGCTGTATCGACCGTACGCTCATGCGTGAAGATGAGATCGCCTGGCTGAACGCCTACCACACCGAGGTGCGTGAGCGTGTCCGTCCGCTGGTCAGCGGTGCGGCGCGCGATTGGTTGGACACTCGAACCCGGCCGCTATAAGCGTCCGTTTATTTACCGCCATGGAAGTCGGCCACAAGCGGGCTTCCTCGGGTGGTTCTCAAGGAATACCCATGAACGACCATAGTCAGCAATTCGCCAGCGACAACTATTCAGGGATCTGCCCGGAAGCTTGGGCGGCCATGGCCGAAGCCAATCACGGGCACGATACCGCCTATGGTAATGATGCCTGGACGGCCCGCGCCGCAGATCATTTCCGCGAATTGTTCGAAACCGATTGCGAAGTCTTCTTTGCTTTCAACGGTACTGCTGCAAACTCCCTGGCCCTGGCGGCCCTATGCCAGTCCTATCACAGCGTAATCTGCGCCGAGACGGCCCACGTGGAGACGGACGAATGCGGTGCCCCGGAGTTCTTTTCCAACGGCTCCAAACTCCTGTTGGCCCCCACTACCCAAGGCAAGCTGACGCCTGATGCCATTCGCCAGATTGCCACCAAGCGCAAGGATATTCATTTTCCCAAGCCCCGAGCGGTCAGCATTACCCAGGTCACAGAAGTAGGCACGCTGTATAGCCTCGACGAGCTGAATGCAGTAGCCGATACCTGCCGCGACCTCGGCTTGCGTCTGCATATGGACGGCTCGCGCTTTTCCAACGCGGTGGCAAGCCTTGGCTGCACACCGGCCGAGGTGACGTGGAAGGCCGGCGTTGACGTACTCTGCTTTGGTGGCACCAAGAACGGCATGGCGGTAGGTGAGGCGATCCTGTTCTTCAACCGTGAGCTGGCCGAAGACTTTGAGTACCGCTGCAAGCAGGCCGGTCAGCTGGCGTCGAAGATGCGTTTTCTCTCCGCGCCATGGGTCGGCATCCTCGAAAACAATGCCTGGCTGCGTTATGCCGAACACGCCAACCACTGCGCCCAGCTCCTGGCTGATCTGGTGAAAGACGTGCCCGGGCTGAGCCTGATGTTTCCGGTGCAGGCCAACTCGGTGTTCCTGCAGCTTTCCGAGCCGGCACTGGAGCGGTTGCGTGCTCGTGGTTGGCGCTTCTATACCTTTATCGGTAGCGGTGGTGCCCGTTTCATGTGTTCCTGGGACACTCAGGAGTCCCGCGTACGTGAGCTGGCTCGGGATATCCGCGACGCCATGCAGTCCTGATCGGGCCTGCGCTCTTGAAAACGCCGTACAGCGATCCTGTACGGCGTTTTTGTTAGTGCGCGATATCTTCCAGCGCCAGGTTGCGAGTCTTGGGTCCGAAGCCGCCAATGGTAATCATCACGATCAGCATGCTGGTCACGATAAACGTGATCACGCCCGGCGTACCGAAGTGCTGGAGAAAGAGACCGATCAGTACACTGCTGAAGACTGTGGAAAGGCGACTGAAGGAATAGCAGAACCCGACAGCTCGGGCACGAATGGGCGTGGGAAACAGCTCGCTCTGGTAGGAGTGGAAGCTAAAGGTCAGCCAGGCGTTGCACAGGGTAATCATCACCCCACATGCGATCAGACCAGTGGCTGAGCTTTGAAACGCGAACAGGGTGCCGAACAGCATGGTGCCGATTGATGAACCCACGATCTGCCATTTGTTCTCGAAACGGTTGGCGATCTTTACGAACAACAAAGGTCCCAACGGGTAGGCCAGACTGATCACGAAGGCATAGGTCAGACTGTGGGTAACGCTGACGCCCTGGCCAGACAGCAAGGCTGGAAGCCAGTTGCCAAAACCGAAGAATCCAATAGCCTGGAAGATGTTGAAGACGATCAGCATGAGGGCGCGCCGGCGGTAGGGCGGCTGCCAGATTTCGGTAAAGCGCCCCTGGGTCTCGAACGTAACCGCTTCGACGTGCGGTTCGGGAAGCGGGGCCTTGATGTCCCTGGCACAGCGGGCTTCCAGGGTCGACAAAACCTGATCCGCCTCGTCCAGACGGCCACGTTGCGCGAGCCAGCGGGGCGACTCGGGCAAGCGTGAGCGCAGCCACCAGATAAACAAGGCGAATACTGCACTGGCCAGTACAACCCAGCGCCAGCCAGAAATTCCGAAGGGGTCCTGCGGCACCAGCCAGGCCGACATCAGGGCGACCGCGGGTACGGACAGGAACTGGACGAAAAAGGCAAAGGCGAAGGCTGACGTACGGATGCGCTTGGGCACCAGTTCGGATAGATAGGCGTCAATAGTGACCAGCTCGATTCCCAGCCCGATACCGACGAAGAACCGCATTACGATAATGCCTAGTGCTGTGCTTTGCAGACCCATGAGCACCGTAGCCGCGGTGTACCAGATAAGCGCAAAGGTAAAGATGCGCCGGCGGCCGAAGCGGTCTGCGATGGGACTCAGCAGACTTGCCCCTACGAACAGGCCCAGAAAGGTTGCCGAAGCGAACGCAGCCTGGTCGGCGATACCGAATACACCGGCGCTGCCAGTGGCAAACAGCCCGGCGCGTATCAAGCCAGGGCTGATATAGGCGGTCTGGAACAGGTCGTACAGTTCGAAGAAACCGCCGATGGAAAGCAGGGCGATTAGTCGCCAGAGCGTTGCCGTGGCGGGTAGCCGGTCGATACGTGCCGAAATTTCGGCGGCACGCCGGTTGGAGAAAGCGGACGCTTCGGTGTCGGCAACCGATGAACCTGTCGTGAGCGAAGAAGAGGACATGCGCGAACATCCACAAAAGGGCGATACGCTCATCCTAGGAGAGTAGTGCTGATGTTAGGTTGCTAAAGATAAGGTTGGAAAGGGTATTTGCGACACCTAATAATAGGTTTTCAGAATAAATTGGTGAATTCTGCTTTTACTGAGCATCTTGTTGGCAATAATAAAAAAGAGCAGAGCCCCTGGAGTCATTCCGAACCAGGGGCCTGTCTGTTACTTCAGATGCTTGCGCAATTCATCACCCGCCTGGGCGATGGCGCTCTGTACCGCAGGAACGTCGTGGAAGACGTTAAGCAAGCCGTAGTCATGGATAAGGCCGTTGTAGCGGACCTGCACCACATCCACCCCGGCTGCATTAAGCTTGCGGGCGTATGCCTCACCCTCATCGCGCAGCACATCGTACTCTGCGGTCTGTACCAGTGCGGGCGGCAAGCCCTTGAGCTGCTCAGTCGTGGCCTGCAGCGGCGAGGCATGAATTTCCTGGCGCTGCTTGGGATCGGTGGTGTAGTTATCCCAGAACCACTTCATCATGTTGCGGGTCAGGAAGTGCCCTTCGGCATAGGTGTCATACGAGCCGGTGTCGAAGTTGGCATCGGTGACAGGCCAGAGCAGCACTTGATAGCGGAGCTTGGGCGTGCCTTGCTCTTTCGCCATCAAGCTGACAACTGCCGCCATATTGCCGCCTACGCTGTTGCCTGCGACAGCCAGGCGAGAGCCATCTACGTTGATTTCTTTGCCATGCTCGGCGACCCAGCGGGTAGCGGCATAGGCCTGATTGATGGCTACCGGATAATGCGCCTCAGGCGAAGGCGTGTAATTCACGAAAACGGCCACCGCACCCGAGTTGACCACCAGATCCCGCACCAGACGCTGGTGAGTAGGGAAGTCACCCAGCACCCAGCCGCCACCGTGGAAGAACATGAACGCCGGCAGCGCCTTGGTGACACCGGCAGGTCGGACGATGGTCAGCGAAATCCTCTGCCCATCAGCGGTAATGGTCTTCTCGCTCACCTCTACGTTGGACAGATCGACCTTCACGCCTGATTGGGCACCCGTCAGGACAGCACGGGCATCCTTGGGCGAGAGTTGCTCGAGAGGCTTACCCCCGCTCTGGTTCAAGGTGTTCAGAAAACCTTGGGTGGTACGTTCAAGGCCGGCGTCATCTGCGGCCAGGGCATGACCAACGACCAGGGAAAGGGCAGAAACAGTGAACAGCTGAGCAAGCATTTTCATGATCCGGTTCTCCAGGGACGCCGCGCTGGGGCGTCCCGCGTCAGGCTTAGACGAGGGTCAGGCGTACATCCACGTTGCCGCGGGTGGCATTTGAGTATGGGCAGACCTGATGGGCCTTCTCGATGATGTCCTGGGCTTTGGCACGATCCAGGCCCGGCACGCTGACGCGCAGTTCGATGTCCAGGGCAAAGCCAGTAGGGATCGGACCGATACCGACTTCTGCCGTCACGCTGAGATCACTGGGCAGCGCCACTTTTTCCTTAGCCGCTACAAACTTCATGGCGCCGATAAAGCAGGCCGAGTAACCCGCTGCAAACAGCTGCTCAGGATTGGTTGCTTCGCCGCCTTGTCCGCCTAGCGCTTTTGGGGTAGCCAGTTTTACATCGAGAATACCGTCGGCGCTGATGGAACGACCGTCACGGCCACCGGTGCTGGTTGCGGAAGTCTTGTACAGAATGTTCATGTGCATCGTCCTCGGATTAATTTGATTATTGCGATAATCATTTGGTCTTTAAAAAACGACGTGGAAGTCGTTGCTCGTTACCGCGTTGTCTACAGGAATTAAGTTATTACGATATTGATTATCGCGCAAACTATTTATTTGCGAGTCCGACGAACGGTTATTCCATGGGTTGGAGGGCGCGTCAGTGCTGCGGCCGCTTAGGCATGCCTCTATTGATTCAGGCTGTCGCGTAGCTTGATCAGGCTGGACCGAAGCTGCCCCATGTCATCATTACCCAGGCCACAGGCCAGTTGTACTGAGCCGTTGATTTCTTCGGCTTTCTTACGCAAGGTCTTCCCGGCAGCCGTCAGCTCGATCGAGAGGTTGCGTTCGTCCTGAAGGCTGCGCTTGCGGGTGACATAGCCTTCCGCTTCGAGCCGCTTGAGTACCGGTGTCAGCGCGCCGGAGTCCTGATGCAGGCGTTTGGCCAACTCCTTGAGCGTGAGACCGTCGCTTTCCCAGAGCACCAGCATCATCAGGTATTGCGGATAGGTCAGGCCGACGGCTTCCAGGAGCGGCTTGTAGACCTTCGTCATGGCGAGGGAGGTGGAATACAGGGCAAAGCAGAGCTGCTGATCAAGTTTCAAACGGTCTTCGTCTTTCATAGGATGGAGGTCTCGCAGGACGGCCCGGCTAATAGAAAAGAGCCATCATTCTAGCGTAGACGCTTCGCCAGGCGGAGCAACAATAAATACAAGGAATTCTGGGGTTGGGTGCCCATGGGGAAGTGGCATCCGGTACGATACGGGCTTGCCCTTGGCTATACCTGTTCGAGACCCCGCCCACCCCATGCGAATCCACGTCAGTTTTATCGACCGTGTCGGCATTACCCAGGAAGTGCTGGCGCTTCTGGGGGCGCGCAACCTCAATCTTGATGCAGTCGAGATGGTGCCGCCCAATGTCTACATCGATGCGCCGACTCTAAGTGCCGAGGTACTGGAAGAGCTGCGTGGTGCCCTGCTCACGGTGCGTGGGGTACAGGCTGTCCGAGTGGTGGATATCCTGCCAGGGCAGCGCCGTACGTTGCACCTGGATGCCTTACTTGCCGCTATGGCCGACCCGGTTCTGGCCGTGGACCGCGAAGGTAGCATTCTGTTGGCCAACCCGGCCTTTGCCGCCATGGTGGACGACCCGTCGCCCCAGGGCGCGACGGTGGCTACGCTGTTCGATGATCCAGCTCTACAGCGGGAACTGCTGGAGCAGGCCTTTCGGATTCCCATGCGCGAGGTCACCTTGCGCGGGCAGGCACTCCTGCTGGATTCGACCCCAATCAGCGAGGCTGCCGAAGGCAACGCCCAGCGGCTAGCCGGTGGTCTGCTGACGCTTTACGCCCCCAGCCGGATAGGAGCCCGTCTTTCAGCGCTGCGCCATGACCCGGCCGAAGGCTTCGAATCGATCCTGGGCGACTCGGCACCGATACGTGCGCTCAAGGCCCGCGCCCAGCGAGTCGCGGCGCTGGATGCACCGCTGCTGATTCAGGGTGAGACAGGGACTGGTAAGGAGCTGGTAGCGCGGGCCTGTCATACGGTCAGCCCTCGTCGCAATGCGCCATTTCTGGCACTCAACTGTGCGGCTCTGCCGGAAAGCCTCGCGGAAAGCGAGCTGTTTGGCTATGCGCCGGGCGCGTTCACCGGTGCCCAGCGCGGCGGCAAGCCCGGTCTTCTCGAGCTGGCCGACAAGGGCACCGTGTTTCTCGACGAAATTGGGGAGATGTCCCCGTATCTTCAGGCCAAGTTACTGCGGTTTTTGTCCGACGGTACGTTTCGCCGGGTGGGCGGTGAGCGCGAACTGAAGGTCAATGTACGTATTTTGAGTGCCACGCACCGGGATCTGGAAAAGCGCGTTGCCGAAGGGACCTTTCGGGAGGATCTGTTCTACCGACTCAACGTCCTGAATCTCGACGTACCGCCGCTGCGTGAGCGTGGGCAGGATATTCTGGTGCTGGCCCGGCATTTCATGCAGCAGGCCTGCGCCCAGATCCAGCGGCCCCCTTGCCGACTGTCGCCGGGAACGTATCCGGCGCTTCTGAGCAATCGCTGGCCCGGCAATGTGCGGCAGCTTCAGAATGTCATTTTCCGGGCGGCGGCCATTAGCGAAAGCACCGTGGTGGATATTGGCGATCTGGATATTGCCGGTACGGAAGTCGCACGGCAGGTAGATGGCGAGGTAGACAGCTTGGATGAGGCAGTCTCAAGCTATGAGAAAGCCCTGCTCGAAAAACTCTACCCACATTACCCGTCCAGTCGTCAACTGGCGGCCCGTCTCAAGACCTCTCACACCGCCATTGCCCACCGGCTGCGCAAGTATGGCATTCCCGGCAAGAGCTGAGTGTTTTTCTACAAGGACACTGTTTGAAGACCTGGGCGAATTCGTCCGCGTCTTGCTGGTCTATGAGCCATAGACCGTTCGCGACGGACCTCCATGGAGGGGCTGTCATTAGTTTCTCAAGGATGAGCGGTGCTTATGCCCCCAAACACGACCCAGTTGTACATGACCAACGCTCACCAAGACCCCGAGCAGCCACCTGCTGCGCTACAGGATGCGCTTGAACGCTACGGCCTGTTAGCCCATCCACGTTTGCCCGAACTTGCCGATATTGCCCGGCGAGCCCAGGAGACCTATTCCGTTTCGCAAGCCGTCATCCACTTATGTGATGCAGAAGGGCTCTGGCTGGCCGCGGAGCAGGGCGGCTGTCCTACGGCCGAGGCCTATGCGCCCTGGGAAGAGGCATTAACGGCGACCGATATTCTGGAGTTCAGCGAGCCGAGGGGCGATCTGAGCTTTACTCCGCCATCGGCCCTGAATGCCAGTACCGGTTCGTCCTACTATGCAGGGGTTGCGCTGAAAACGGCTGCGGGTGTGCCTGTTGGTGTGCTCAGCCTCATGGACACAGTGCCACGCCGGCTGGATGCTACGCAGCGCCTGTTGCTTCAGGAACTGGCCCGTTCAACCGTGGCGCAACTGGAGATTCACGGCCTTACGGTCGAGCGAAACAGGGCCCGCCAGGCTGAAGAGCAGCAATATGCAGAACATGCGACTTCCCAACGCGAACAGATTCTCGACAGCGCGGTGGATTACGCCATTTTCTGCATGGACCTTGAGGGTCACATCACCACGTGGAACGAAGGTGCTCGTCGCACGCTTGGCTGGACAGAGGCGGAAGTGCTGGGCAAGCCTGCTGCGATCATCTTCACACCCGAAGACCGCGCTGCCAATATTCCTGAAAAAGAACGCGACACAGCCCTAGAACAGGGGCGCAGCATGGACGAGCGCTGGCATGTGCTCAAAAGCGGACAGCGCTTCTGGGCAAGTGGCGAACTCATGCCACTTAGGAATACATCCGGTCAGGTCGACGGATTCATCAAGATTCTCCGTGACCGTACCGAGCAGCGTCTGGCCGCACAGGAGCTTCGCGCCAGCCGCGACAGTTATCGCCTGCTGCTGGATTCGATTTCTGAAGGATTCTATTCAATCGACCAGCACGGCGTGGTTACCCTGTGCAACGTTGCTTTCGTCAGGCTGTTCGGCGCCGAAAGTGAAAAAGATATTGTCGGATGGCGCCTGGAGGAGCTGATTGATCCGGCTCATGAGGCGGCACGCCGGGCGATGGCGGACTATCCTATTTATCGCACGGCCCGCGAGGGGACTGCTGAATACGTGGCGGACGGTGCCTTCTACCGGCGTGACGGTATTTGTATTCCTGTAGAGTATCGGGCCCAGGCCATTTTCCAGAATGGCAAGCCGCAGGGCGCCATCTGCACGATCGTGGATAACAGCGAGCAGGTCCGTGCCTATGAGGGTTGGCGCCGGGCAATGATGATCGTTGAGCAGTCGGATGACTTCATTGGCATCGCTGCGCCGGACGGTCAGGCCTATTTTGTCAACGAAGCCGGACGCCGGCTGGTTGGGCTGGCCAGTGAAGAGGCGGTCAGGCAGAGCCATGTGCTGGATTATTTCCTGCCTGAGGATCGTGCCTTTGCCGAGTCGACCATTCTTCCGACCGTTTTGAACGAGGGCAAGTGGGTAGGCGAATTTCGGTTCCGCCATCATCACACCGGAGCGGCTATCCCGGTCCACTATTCCGTCTTCTCGATACGGGACGAACAAGACGAGGTCATGGGGATTGCTGCCATTGCGCGCGATCTGTCCGAACAGCGGCGGACCTTACGGCGGCTGGAAGTCAGCGAGACGCGACTAAGGCAAATGACAGACCTGTCACCTGCCATCGTCTGGTTCGGCAATCCTGATGGCTCGCTCAGCTACCTGAACAGTTACTGGTACGACTACACCGGCCAGACACCAGAAGAAGCGCTGCCGATGGGCTGGGCGCAAGTCATTCATCCTGATGACACCCAGCGGCTCCTGGATGTCTGGCTCGATGCCCGCAGCCGAGGCGTGTTCTATCAGCTTGAAGCACGGCTACGGCGCAAGGACGGAGCCTATCGCTGGTTCGATATCCGTGCGGAGGTCTTGCGTGATGAGGCCGGAAACGTCACCGGCTGGATGGGCAATAACAGTGACATCCATGACCGCAAGGAGGCCGAGGAAGCGTCCCGGCGTCTGACGGAGACCCTGGAGCAGCGGGTGGCCGAGCGTACCGCAGACCTTGACCGCATGTGGCGCCTGACTACCGATGTGATGCTGGTCGCGCGCTTTGACGGCGTCGTGATGGCCGCCAACCCGGCCTGGAAGCACCTGTTGGGCTGGCAGGAAGATGAACTGCTGGGCAAGGTACTGCTGGATTTCGTTCACCCCGACGATGTGGAAAGCACCCTGGCTGAAGTGGGCAAACTTTCCCTAGGACATACCACACTGCGGTTCGAGAACCGCTATCGGCACAAGGATGGTAGCTACCGGTGGCTTTCGTGGACCGCAGTGCCCGATGCGCGCTACATCCATGCGGTTGGCCGTGATATCGAGTCGGAAAAAGTGGCAGCAGCCGAGCTGGCCCAGGCGCAGGAGCAACTCCGCCAGAGCCAGAAAATGGAAGCGGTTGGCCAGCTCACAGGCGGTATTGCCCATGACTTCAACAACCTGTTGACCGGGATCATCGGCTCGCTCGACCTGATCCGCATGCGAATTCAGCAGGGCAAATTGGCGGATCTTGACCGCTTCGCCAGCACGGCCATGTCCTCGGCCAGTCGAGCGGCCGCTCTGACGCACCGGCTACTGGCCTTTTCCCGCCGGCAGCCGTTGGTGCCCAAAGTTGTCAATGCCAATGACCTGATCACCGGTATGGATGATCTATTGCACCGCACCATGGGTGAATCGGTGCAGCTGGAAATCGTCAAGACGGGGGCGCTCTGGCTGACGCTGTGTGATCCTCATCAGCTGGAAAACGCCATCCTCAATCTGGCCATCAATGCCCGCGCTGCCATGCCGGACGGAGGCAGGCTGACCATCGAAACCAGCAACACTCATCTGGACGAGGCCTATGCGTCTCGTGATCGGGACATCAAGCCTGGCCAGTACATCTGCATCAGCGTGACCGACACTGGAACCGGGATGACTCCAGATGTTATCGCCAAGGCGTTCGACCCGTTCTTTACGACCAAGCCGCTGGGCGAGGGGACCGGGCTTGGGCTGTCGATGATCTATGGCTTTGCCCGGCAATCGGAAGGTGCAGCCAAGATCTACTCGGAGGTTGGTCGGGGTACGACCATCAAGCTGTACCTGCCGCGCTACTACGGTGAGCGCAGGGAAGAACCTCAGGTCCGGCAGCCGGTATCGTTGAGTCGGCAGTCCGAGGCCAGCGAAGTCGTGCTGGTGGTCGAAGACGAGCATGCTGTCCGCAGCCTAGTGGTAGAGGTCTTGAGTGAGTTGGGTTACTGGGTGCTGGAGGCTGTCGACGGCCCTTCCGGTCTGGAGATACTCAAGTCCGATCTGCGCATCGACCTGCTGGTAACCGACGTTGGTCTACCGGGCATCAATGGGCGGCAGATGGCTGATGCGGCCCGAGTCACGCGGCCAGACCTCAAGGTCCTGTTCATGACCGGATATGCGGAAAATGCGGTGATTGCCAATGGTTTCCTGGAGCCAAACATGGCCATGATCACCAAGCCTTTCCCGATCGAGATGCTGGCAGCCCGCGTGCAGGACATGGTCCACCGTAGCAAGGGGGAGTGACCAGCGGAGCGGCTGGCGGATAGAGAGCATGGATGAACGGGCGCGAAGTTGCGAAAATGCGCGCCCCCGGCAGGTGCCTTAGCCTGCCGGCTCATTCGTGACAAGGAGTGTCCCATGCTTGCCAGCGTGCTTGACTACCTCAGTGGTCTGCCGGCGTTCGCCATTTATTTCATTCTCTCGCTCGCGCTTCTGGGCGCGTTTGCTTTCACTTTCAGCTGGCTTACTCCACACCGTGAGTGGCAGCTGATTCGCAACAACGTGCCAGCGGCGGCCCTGGCGTTCGGTGGTACGTTGCTGGGGTTTGTCCTGCCGTTGGCCAGCGCGATGCGGGTCTCGGTCAGTGCGCTGGACTACCTACTCTGGGCCCTGATCGCAGCAGTCGCTCAGCTGGTTACATTCGTCGTGCTGCGCCTTCTCGTGCCGGGGCTGCCCCAACGGCTCAGCAATAACGAAATGGCCAGCGGTATTCTCGTGGCGACGATGTCTGTATCGATTGGCGTGCTTAATGCCGCCGCCATCAGCGGGTGAGGGCAGGGCATGAAACGCAGCCGAGCCATCCAACTGGTACTGGTTGGAGTGACACCCCTCATGCTGGCCGGGTGTGATCAACCCAAGCCGGGTTATCTGTACCGATCCGTTGCCGAGTGCATCCGCGACGGCACTTTCACGCCCAGCCTCTGCTCCTCGGAGTATGAATCTTCCCGTGCGGTCCATCACCGTAGTGCGCCGCGTTATGCCTCCCTGGGTGAATGCGAGATCGACTTTGGTACCAATGGCTGCGAGCTGCTGGAGCCCCGGTCTTCGTTCTACGTTCCGCTCATGACCGGCTTTCTGCTGGGCCAGCGCCCGCCGCGGGAGAGTGAATCATCGTCCTCGGGCGGTGCCTCTTATGGTTATTCCAGTAGCGTCAGCGGAGGACAACGCCAGCGCGAGTACACGCGTACCTTTCCCAGCCAGCCGCTGTACCAGTCACGGGACGACCTGGCGCATTACCGCACTGCCAATAACGAGGTGGTCGGTTCACGACCGGGTATCGCCTATCTGAACAAGAGCGCCTATGCCTCCAGCGAGTCTAGGGTTGTCAGCCGGGGCGGTTTTGGAGCACGGGCAGCCTCTTACTCGTCACGGTCGAGCGGATCATGAAGCGGATCGATATGACCGAGCGCCCGGACTGGCGCGAGCAGGCGGAGCAGCTTGGCTTTCTGTTCCACACCTTTGATGGCGAACCCTATTGGGATGAGCGGGCCGCGTACCAGTTCAGCCTGAAGCAGATCGAAAACGATCTGGAAGCCCCCACAGCCGAGTTGCATCAGATGTGCATGGCACTGGTCGACGAGATCGTCGGCAGCGAGGCACTGCTCTCGCGTCTGGCTGTACCGGAGTACTTCTGGGCGTGTGCGGCTGCCAGCTGGAGACGTCGGGACCGCCATCTGTATGGCCGTATGGATCTGGTCTATAGCGGTCAGGGACCGGCCAAGCTGTTCGAGCTGAATTACGACACGCCGACCTCGCTGTACGAGGCAGCCTTTTTCCAGTGGCTATGGCTGGAGCAGATGCAACAGGCGGGCAGGCTTCCCGCCGGGGCGGATCAGTACAACAGCATTCAGGAGCAGCTAATCCAGACAATTCGTGCCTTGCGACCGCATCAGCCCCTGTATCTGGCCTCGGTCAGAGAGTCGCAGGAGGATCGCGGCACGGTCGAATATCTGCGGGACTGTGCCACCCAGGCGGGTATTCAGACGCGTTATATCGCTGTGGAGGATATCGGGCTGGACAGGTCACAGGGGTTTGTGGACCTGAACGATGAATTCATCCCGTCACTGTTCAAGCTCTACCCGTGGGAGTTCATGCTGGACGAGGCGTTTGGACATTCTATTCCCAGCTCCTTTACGCAATTCTATGAGCCGCCGTGGAAGGCGCTGCTCAGCAACAAAGGTATTCTGGCCTTGCTGTGGGAGCGACATGAAGGGCATCCCAATCTGCTTCCAGCCTTTTTCGATAAAGAGGCCGGTAGTCCGGTCGCGCCAGGCTGGGTGCGCAAGCCGCTGTTCTCACGGGAGGGTGCCAACATCGAACTGCACAGTCTGGACGGCACGCGTCTGGACGTGCCGGGCCCATACGCGGGCCCCAGCATCGTGCAGCAATGTCACCCGTTGCCTTGTTTTTCCGGTAACTACCCTGTTATTGGCAGTTGGGTGGTAGGTGACACGGCCTGTGGGGTGGGTATCCGTGAGGATGCAACATTAATTACCCAAGACAGCTCGCGCTTCCTGCCCCCACTTCATCCTAGATTAAATCTGTATCGAATTCATTGCACTGTAATGGATTCGATACGAACGCTGACAATGCCTTATCTGTTCTAGGCTCGCATGGCCTCTGGGAGACTTCTTTCCATGGGGTGTAGCACTTTCGTTACACCGCCTTTTATTACCTCATTTTTCTGTAGGCCGCGCGTGCTCTGGCATTGCGCCATCGGTAAGACCTTGGCATCTGCCTTGCTATGAAGGAGGTCAGCTAGTGCCCAGCTGGGTTACCCCTATTCAGGAGTCTGCAATGGTTATGCGCTTTACCGAAGAACACGAATGGCTGCGTCTGGAAGCCGATGGCACTGTAACCGTAGGCATTACAGACTATGCTCAGGATGCGCTGGGCGACTTGGTCTTCGTGCAATTGCCGGAGCTGCGCACCTACGCCAAGGGCGAAGAGGTGGCGGTACTGGAGTCGGTCAAGGCCGCCAGCAACATTGCCATGCCGATCGATGGCGAGATCCTGGAAATCAACGAAGCGCTTGGCGATGCCCCTGAGAAAGTCAACCAGGACCCTCTCGACGCCGGCTGGTTCTTCCGCATGCGTCCTGCCGATCCAGAAGCACTCGGCACGCTGCTCACCGAAGACGGCTACGCTCAATTGATCAAGGCTTGAGGAGGTGACCATGACCGATTTTCGCGACTCATTCAGCACCGCTGACGAATTCATTTCGCGCCACATCGGCCCGCGCGAGCTGGACATCGTGTCCATGCTCGACCTGCTGGGCTACGATTCGCTGGACGCCATGACAGCCAAGGTCATCCCGGATAGCATCAAGGGCACCAGCGTACTGGATTTGCCCCAGGGGCTGTCCGAAGCCGACGCCCTGGCCGAATTGCGTGGCATCGCCCGCAAGAACAAGCTGTTCAAGTCCTTTATCGGACAGGGCTATTACAACTGCCATACCCCGGCGCCCATCCTGCGCAACCTGCTGGAAAATCCCGCCTGGTACACGGCCTATACGCCTTACCAGCCGGAAATCTCCCAGGGTCGTCTGGAGGCACTGCTGAACTTCCAGACATTGATCGGCGATCTGACCGGGCTACCTGTAGCCAATGCGTCCCTATTGGACGAGGCCACGGCTGCCGCCGAGGCCATGACATTCTGCCGTCGTCTGTCCAAAAGCAAGGCCGAGGCCTTCTTCGTTTCCCTGCATTGCCACCCGCAGACCATCGATGTGATCCGCACCCGCGCCGAGCCGCTGGGTATTGAAATCGTAGTGGGTGTGGAAACGGACATCGACGATCACGGCCGTTTCTTTGGTGCCCTGTTCCAGTACCCGATGACCACGGGCGAAATCCGCGATTACCGTGAAGTCATCGAGGCCTTCCATCAGGCGGGTGCCCTGGTCGCCGTCGCGGCTGACCTGATGGCCCTGACATTGTTGACCCCACCCGGCGAGTTTGGCGCGGATGTCGCTATCGGCACGGCCCAGCGCTTTGGCGTACCGCTCGGCTTTGGCGGCCCGCACGCTGCGTATTTTGCCACTCAGGACAAATACAAGCGTGACATGCCCGGCCGTGTGGTGGGCGTATCCATTGACCGTCATGGCAACCCGGCCTATCGGCTGGCGCTTCAGACCCGTGAGCAGCACATCCGTCGTGAGAAGGCGACGAGCAACATTTGCACAGCTCAGGTCCTGCTGGCCAACATTGCCAGCATGTATGCCGTCTACCACGGTCCGGAAGGTCTCAAGCACATCGCTACGCGCATTCATCGCCTGACTGCCCTGCTGGCGACCGGTCTGCATGCACTAGGCCATCGCACCCAGGAAACCTTTTTCGATACGCTGACGCTGGTATTTGGCGACAAAACCAATGCGATTCACGAAGCGGCCCGCGCCAAAGGCTTCAACCTGCGCGTGATCCGTGACACCGACCTGGGGGTTTCGCTGGACGAGACCACCACAGTCGAAGACGTCATGGCCCTGCTGGAGATTTTCAGCGATGGCCAGCCCGTGCCTTCCCTGGATAGCCTGCTGGACCAGGCCGAGGAGCATTTGCCTGCGACGCTGCGTCGTCAGTCCACCTTCCTGACGCACCCTGTTTTCTCCCAATACCGCTCCGAAACCCAGCTGATGCGCTACCTGCGCACCCTGGCGGACAAGGATCTGGCGCTGGATCGCACCATGATCCCGCTGGGCTCCTGCACCATGAAGCTCAACGCGGCCAGCGAGATGATTCCGATCACCTGGGCCGAATTTGGCAATCTGCATCCCTTCGCACCAGCCGACCAGACCGAGGGCTATGCCCAGATGACCGCCGAGCTGGAGCAGATGCTGTGCGCCGCTACGGGCTACGACGCCATCTCCCTGCAACCCAACGCCGGCTCCCAGGGTGAATACGCGGGCCTGTTGGCCATTCGCGCCTATCATGAAAGCCGCGGCGACACCCAGCGCGATATCTGCCTGATCCCGTCGTCTGCCCATGGCACCAACCCGGCAACCGCCTCGATGGCCGGTATGCGTGTGGTCGTGGTGGCCTGTGACAGCCGCGGCAACGTGGATGTGGGTGATCTGCGTGCCAAGGCCCAGCAGCACGCTGCCAATCTGGCCGCGCTGATGATTACGTATCCTTCCACTCACGGTGTGTTCGAAGAGGCGATCCGCGAGATCTGCAGCATCGTTCACGAGCATGGCGGTCAGGTCTACATCGATGGCGCCAACATGAACGCCATGGTGGGCCTGTGCGCGCCAGGCAAGTTTGGCGGCGATGTGTCTCACCTGAACCTGCACAAGACCTTTTGCATCCCGCACGGTGGTGGCGGTCCGGGCGTAGGCCCGATTGGTGTGAAGTCCCATCTGGCGCCGTTCATGCCGGGTCATGCCGGGCTCGAGCGCAAAGAAGGTGCAGTGTCGGCAGCGCCCTATGGCAGCGCGAGCATCCTGCCCATCTCCTGGATGTACATGAAGATGATGGGCGGCGAGGGGCTGACCCGCGCCTCGCAGATTGCGATCCTGAATGCCAACTACATCGCCCGTCGTCTGGAAACCCACTACCCAGTGCTGTACTCGGGTGAAGGCGGCCTGGTGGCGCACGAGTGCATTCTCGATCTGCGTCCGCTCAAGGAAACGAGTGGCGTGACCGTGGACGATGTGGCCAAGCGCCTGATCGACTTTGGCTTCCATGCGCCTACCATGTCCTTCCCGGTAGCCGGCACGCTGATGATCGAGCCGACCGAGAGCGAGTCCAAGGCCGAGCTGGATCGCTTCTGCGACGCCATGATCGCTATTCGCGAAGAGATTCGTGCCATCGAGGCCGGTACGCTGGATGCCAATGACAATCCGCTCAAGAACGCGCCGCATACCGCACGCGAGCTGACCGGCGAATGGACGCATCCCTACAGCCGCGAACAGGCGGTGTACCCGTTGCCATCGCTGGTGAACGGCAAGTACTTCCCGCCCGTGGCGCGGATCGACAATGTGTACGGTGACCGCAACCTGATCTGCTCCTGCCCGCCGATCGAGGCGTATCAGGACGCGTGATCCGCAGCGGATGCGTATCACCTTGCCCATCTCCTCCTGCCTATTCCACAGGAGGAGATGGAGCGCCGTGATGCCTGTCAACTGGCCGGGCACATGGCCTCAACGCGGTTTTCACCGTTACGGCTTTTACGGCTTTACTGTAAGGCACGTCCATGCTTGGCGCGGTGTGCCGTTAGCCATGCCTGACCGGCCCTTTTGCTCGCGTTGGACGCGACTGCACGACTCATGAAGGAGTCCCCGTGACCGAATCACTGCTCAAAACCCCACTCCATGCCCTGCACCTTGAACTGGGCGCACGCATGGTGCCGTTCGCCGGTTATGACATGCCGGTGCAATACCCCCTTGGCGTGCTCAAGGAGCACCAGCACACCCGCGCCCAGGCCGGATTGTTCGACGTTTCCCACATGGGCCAGATCCTGCTGACGGGCGACAGTACCGCCGCCGCGCTGGAAGGGCTCGTTCCGGTCGATATCGTAGGCCTGCCGGTAGGCATGCAGCGGTACGCCTTGTTCACCAACGAGCAGGGCGGCATTCTCGACGACCTCATGGTCGCGAACCTGGGCGATTGCCTGTATCTGGTCGTAAATGCCGCGTGCAAGCATCAGGATCTGGCTCACCTCAAAGAGCATATCGGCTCGCGCTGTCATGTCGAACCCCTGTTCGAAGAGCGGGCGCTCCTGGCCTTGCAGGGACCGGCAGCCGTGGCCGTGCTGGCGCGACTTGCGCCGCAGGTGTCCGGCATGACGTTCATGAACATTGCCCGCGTCACGCTGCTGGATTACGACTGCATCGTCAGCCGCAGCGGGTATACCGGTGAAGACGGCTTTGAAATTTCCGTGCCGGTAGAAGGCGCCGAAGCGTTGGCCCGGGCCCTGCTGGCCGAGCCGGAAGTACAAGCCATTGGCCTGGGCGCGCGTGACTCCCTGCGTCTGGAGGCAGGCCTGTGCCTGTACGGCCATGATATGGATACGCAGACAACGCCGGTTGAAGCCAGTCTGGTCTGGGCGCTATCCAAGCCGCGCCGTGCAGACGGTGCGAGGGCCGGTGGTTTTCCTGGCGCCGAGACCATCTTTGCCCAGCAACAGAATGGTGTGGCGCGTAAGCGTGTCGGTCTGCTGGTGCAGGAGCGGGTGCCGGTCCGTGAGGGTGCGGAACTGGTGGACGCAAACGGTGCGGTGATCGGAAAGGTGACCAGTGGCGGCTTTGGCCCAACCCTGGGTGCGCCGGTTGCGATGGGTTATGTCGACAGCGCCTATGCAGCTCTGGACACTGAGCTGTTTGCCATGGTGCGCAACAAGCCGGTTGCCGTTAAGGTCGCCAGGATGCCTTTCGTACCGCAGCGCTATTACCGAGGATAAGCCTTCCGGTTGTGGCGTCAGAAAGGCAGGTACAAAAAAGCCGTGCGCGGTCAAACCGGCACGGCTTTCTTACATCCATTGCTTCAGCGATTCAGCAGTTTACGACGGCCATCGGGCCAAACTTCCCACAACTGATCGTTGATCCGCTGGACCTGACTGGTCACGCGGTTGCGCTGTACATTGATAGCGGCCTGGATCGACTGGCTGACAGAACGATCGGCGTGCTGATAGCCCACCCCTTGCATGGCAGGCTGACCCAAAGTGTACTCTCTCATACGCATGTCCTGCTCGTTAAGGGATTGACCGGCGCGCATAGTACGCGCTGTCGCTAGAGACAGGCTAGAGAGGGATTTGCTCACACCGTTGGTCAGAAGCGTGATCGGCAAAGCAAATCAGGCCTTATTAATTCGCTTCGCCATAGGTTTCCACCCTGAACAGGTACGCGCCAGCAGCAACGATGACGCAAAACTACCCCTTATAGGAGCGCTGGGGCTGGGCTGGTAAGGGTACTGCGCTACGCTCAATTGCGGCAGGGCAATGATAAGCGCAGCGCAGAAAAGGTCGATCGGCTTATAGCTTGATCCAGGTCGCCTTGATCTCGGTGTACTTGTCAAAGGCATGCAGCGACTTGTCCCGCCCATTGCCCGACTGCTTGAAGCCACCGAAGGGAGCTGTCATGTCACCACCATCATATTGGTTGACCCATACGCTGCCGGCCCGTAGCGCCTTGGCTGTCAGATGCGCCTTGGAGATGTCACGCGTCCAGACCGCCGCGGCCAATCCGTACTGGGTGTCGTTGGCGATCTTGATCGCTTCCTCAGCCGTGTCAAAGGTAATGACAGACAATACCGGCCCGAAGATTTCTTCCTGAGCGATCTTCATGGCATTGGAAACGCCATCAAAAATGGTCGGCTCCACATACACACCACCGGTTTCCTCCAGGGTGCGCTTGCCCCCAGCTACCAGCTGAGCACCGTCAGCGTGACCGGCTTCGATGTAGCCGAGCACGGTATTGAGCTGCTGCGTATCCACCAGGGCGCCGACATTGGTTTCCGGGTCCAGCGGGTGGCCTGGTTTCCAGGTTTTCAACGCCTCGATCACCAACGGCAAGAACTGATCCTTGATCGAACGCTCGACCAGCAGGCGTGATCCGGCTGTACAGACTTCGCCCTGGTTGAAGGCGATGCCACTGGCTGCTGCCTTGGCGGCTTCCTCCAGGTCTGGTGCATCGGCAAACACGATGTTCGGGCTCTTGCCGCCCGCTTCCAGCCAAACGCGCTTCATGTTGGATTCGCCCGCGTAGACCATCAGCTGCTTGGCGGTGCGGGTCGACCCGGTAAACACAAGGGTGTCTACGTCCATGTGCAGGCCCAGCGCCTTGCCTACGGTATGACCATAGCCTGGCAGCACGTTGAGTACGCCCGCCGGAATGCCGGCCTCGATGGCCAGCTGGGCAATGCGGATAGCGGTCAGCGGGGACTTCTCGGAAGGTTTGAGCACAACCGAGTTACCGGTCGCCAGGGCCGGGCCGAGCTTCCAGCAGGCCATCATCAGCGGGAAATTCCACGGCACGATAGCGGCAACGACACCCACTGGCTCACGCGTGACGAGGCCCAGCTCGTCGTGGGCAGTGGCTGCGACTTCATGGTAGATCTTGTCGATGGCCTCGCCATTCCAGCGCAGGGCGCGGGCGGAGAGTGGAATATCGATGTGATAGGAGTCGCTGATGGGCTTGCCCATATCCAGCGTTTCCAGAAGGCCAAGCTCTGCAGCGTGCTGCTCGAGCAGATCGGCGAAACGGATGATGATCGCTTTGCGCTTGACGGGTGCCATGCGCGACCAGACGCCGGATTCGAACGTGGCACGGGCGCTAGCAACTGCCCGGTCGGCATCGGCAACATCACAGCTTGCTACCTTGGCCAGAAAGCGGCCGTCGACGGGGCTGATGCAGTCAAAGGTCTCACCGGAGGCAGCATCACAGTATTCGCCCTGGATGAAGGCGCGGCCTTCAATGGTTAGGCTCTGGAAGCGCTGTTCCCATTCGGCGCGGGTTGGCGTGCTCATGCTGGTTTCCTCTCAAACAGGGTAGAAGAGGCGGTGGCCGTGAAGCCTGGCGCATCCGCAAAGCTGTCAGCCACCCTAAACCAGCCCAAGGGTGTTAGCAATATTTAACAAAGCCTTTGTTACAAGGCTGATATGTTCAAATTATTGAACACTTTTCGATCCTAGCGGGTGGCCTCCAGCGTGACCTCGAAGACCAGTGGCGAATAAGGCGGGATCAGATCTCCGGCACCTTCATCGCCATAGGCCTGTGACGAGGGCACCACGATGCGCCATTGCGAGCCAACCGGCATCTGGGTCAGGGCTGTACGCCAGCCGGGAATGACGCTGGACAGCTTGAACCATTGAGGAGTCTGCTGTTCATCGAAAGTGCTGCCATCAGGCAGTTTACCGATATAGCGGACCTGCACCTGGCCATCGGCTTTGGGCTGCGGCCCGGTACCCTGGCGGATAACGGTTACCAGCACGCCGCCTGGCAATTCCTTCACACCATAACGGGTCTTCTCATTGACCAGAAAGCGGGTTTCCGCCTGCCTGGCGGCTTCCACATTGTTGGATTCCTCCTGCTGGTCGATCACTTCCTCATGTTGGGCCACCAGCTCATCGATCTTTTTCTGATCCATTGCCAGCGGCTCGCCCTTGTAGGACTGATTCAGGCCCTTGATCAGGTCGTCGATTTGCAAATCCGGCAGCTCGCTTTTCAAGCGGTTGCCGATTTCGGTCCCCAGGCTATAGGCCAGCTCGTCCTTGACCTTGTCCTCGGCGTGCGCCGCCAGAGGAAGGAGCAGACACAGGCTTAACAGCGAAAGGCGTAACATCTACAACATCCTCATGCATGAAGAGCAGCCTGGATAAGCGTATCCAGAGCGCCAGGTTCAGCCGTACCCGCCGGGCCAGCCAGTGCGGTCAGCCAGCCAGCCGGGTCAGGCTGGGAAGTAAGGGGCCAGCCTACACTGGCCTGCTCCAGACGTGTAAGCAGTTCGTGCTCGGCGTCCAGCTCCAATTGTTTCAAGCGTTCACGCAGCGCGGCGAGTGCAGTATCGGTTTGCGCGGCTGGCTTCCAGTAAGTGCGTAGCACGCGCAGGGGCTCCACAACAGTTGCTCGCCAGGGGGCCGCCACGATCTCCAATAGCCGCTGGCGCTCAATCATTGGTGCCACGCCTCGGTTACCCAGCCAGGCACCGGTTAGCAGCAGGCAGACATCCGCGCCGGCGCTCTGTAACGTCAGGCAGGCCTGGGTGACATCGGATCTGGCATACAGCGCAAGTGCATAGGGCCAGAGCATTTTTTCCATGATAAGAGTCCTGTAGGCAAGGCGGTCCTGTTGACGATGGGCATGACGGTCAGCGAAGAGTGCTTGCCAGCGGGCGCGAAACCGCCTTTACTCGCCAGTTTCCAAAGGCACCGGTGCTGTCCGGCTCGCCTCACCAAGTCAATAGGCTCTACACTCGCCGCCATGATTCGAATACATAACCTTACCTTACAACGTGGCCCACAGCGTTTGCTGGAAGGTGCCGAACTGACGCTGCACCCAGGCCAGAAGGCCGGTCTTGTGGGTGCCAACGGAGCGGGCAAGTCCAGTCTCTTCGCCCTGCTGCGGGGGCAGCTCGTGCCGGATGCCGGTGATTGCCAGCTACCGGCGGCCTGGCGAATTGCCCACATGCGCCAGGAAGTCGATACCCTTGATCGGCTGGCGGTCGACTATGTCCTGGATGGGGACGTTCACCTGCGTGATATTCAGACCGGGCTGGTAGCGGCAGAAGCCGCGCACGACGGCAATGCTCTGGCGCGCCTGCATGCCGAGTTGGAAGCGGCCGATGGGTATACTGCGGACGCCCGAGCCCGCAAACTGCTGGCTGGGCTTGGTTTCATGCCGGAGCAGATGGAGCGCCGTGTAGGCGACTTCTCAGGCGGCTGGCGGATGCGTCTGAACCTTGCACAGGCATTGATGTGTCCTTCCGACCTGCTGCTGCTCGACGAGCCCACCAACCACCTTGATCTCGACGCCATCCTCTGGCTGGAAGAGTGGCTCAAGAGCTATCCCGGTACGTTACTGCTGATTTCCCACGACCGCGACTTCCTCGATGCCGTGGTGGATCAGATCGTTCACCTCGAACAGCAGAAGCTGACGCTCTACCGCGGCGGTTACTCTGCCTTCGAGCGTACCCGCGTCGAGCGGCTGGCCCAACAGCAGCAAGCGTACGAGAAGCAGCAGGCGCAGCGCGCGCACATGGAAAAATTCATTGCGCGCTTCAAGGCACAGGCCACCAAGGCACGCCAGGCCCAGAGCCGGATCAAGGCCCTGGAGCGGTTGGAAGAACTGGCGCCTGCCCATGTGGATTCGCCGTTCGATTTCAGTTTTCGTGAGTCCGACAAGCTGTCCAATCCGCTGCTGGACCTGAGCGAAGGCCGTCTCGGCTATGGCGACAAGACCATTCTGCACCCGGTCAAGCTGCAGCTGGCGCCCGGTGCCCGTATCGGCCTGCTGGGGCCGAACGGGGCGGGTAAGTCCACTCTGATCAAGACCCTGGCTGGCGAACTGCAACCGCTGGGCGGCCGTCTGACCTGCGGTGAGAATCTGGCCATCGGCTACTTTGCCCAGCATCAGCTGGACTCGCTTGACCCCAAGGCCAGCCCGCTGTTGCACCTGCAGCGTATCGCGCCGGGTGAGCGTGAGCAGACGCTACGGGATTTCCTCGGAGGATTCGACTTCCGTGGCAATCGCTGCGATGAGGCTGTCCTGAATTTTTCCGGTGGTGAAAAGGCGCGTCTGGCCCTGGCATTGATCGCCTGGCAAAAGCCCAACCTTCTGTTGCTCGACGAACCGACCAACCACCTGGACCTTGATATGCGCCTGGCGCTGACCATGGCCCTGCAGGAGTTTTCCGGCGCGGTGCTAGTGGTCTCCCACGACCGTCATCTGCTCAAGAGCACGACGGATGAGTTTCTCTTGGTCGCCGATGGCCGCGTACAGGCTTTTGACGGCGACCTGGACGATTATGCGCGGTGGCTGGTGGAGTTTCGCGCCCGCCAGCAACCTGTGTCCGCCCCGGATGCCAATGCCGACAAGGTCGACAAGCGTGCCCAGCGCCAGGCGGCGGCTGCGCTGCGCCAGCAGCTCGCCCCGCTCAAGCGCGAGGCAGACAAGCTCGAAAAGGAGCTGGGCAAGGTCCAGGAAAAGCTGGCCGCACTCGAAACACGTCTGGGCGACAGTGGTCTGTATGAAGCATCACGTAAAGAGGAGCTTCGAGTGGCCTTGGCGGAACAGGCACAACTGAAATCACGCGAGAGCGAACTGGAAGAAGGCTGGCTGGAAGCCCTCGAGCGGCTGGAAAGTCTGCAGCTGGAACTGGAGAACGCCTCGTGATCGAAGAACTTCATTCTCTTATTCCGGCAGGTTGGGAGCGCGGCGTCATTCTGGGCGTGCAGGTCCTGGCTATCCTGCTTGCCGGGTATATCCTGCAACGCTTCATCGCACGGGCCATTACCCGCATCGGCGAGCGTTACCACTTGCCGCCACAATTCGTACTGGTCATGCGGGGCTTGCTGCGCTGGCTGATCATGGGCAGTGCACTGCTCATGGTTCTAGAGCGCTTCGGTGTGTCCGGCTCGGTGCTCTGGGCGGCACTTTCCGGCTTTATCGCGGTGGCTGCAGTTGCGTTCTTTGCTATCTGGAGCGTCCTGTCCAACCTGTTCTGTGCGCTGCTCATCTTTACGGTGGGGCCGTTTCGGCTGGGCGATCGGGTCGAGATCATCGATGCGGCGGACAAGCCCGGCGTGAAAGGACGTGTCGTGGCGATCAACATGCTGTATACCACGCTGGAAGACATGACCGAAGGCGTCAACAGCGAGGAAGCTGCGCTGTTGCAGATTCCCAATTCGCTGTTTTTCCAGAAGGCTGTTCGCCGCTGGCGTGGTACAGACGTACCCTTCACCTTCCTGGATCGCTGATAAAAGGAGTTCCCGATGGCGCTGCATACATGGCTGGCCTTTCTGCTGGCCTGCTGGGTGATCAGTCTTTCCCCTGGCGCAGGCGCCATTGCTTCCATGTCGGCGGGGTTGCGTCATGGTTTCTGGCATGGCTACTGGAACGCTATTGGCCTGCAGTTGGGGCTTGCTCTGCAGATTGCGATCGTGGCCGCCGGGGTAGGGGCTCTGCTCGCAACCTCGCAACTGGCGTTCGCGGTAATCAAATGGTTCGGCGTGCTGTACCTGGTCTACCTCGCCATCCGGCAGTGGAAAGCCGCGCCCATGGACTTTTCCAACGCACCCAAACCCGGCGCTACCGCCAGCGCCTCTTCGCTGGTCTTTCGCGGCTTCCTGGTGAATGCCAGCAATCCCAAGGCTGTTGTGTTCATGCTGGCGGTATTGCCTCAGTTCATCAATCCCAGTCAGCCGTTGCTGGCTCAGTACCTGATCATTGGCGCTACCATGGTCACGGTCGACCTGATCGTTATGGCTGGCTATACCGGTCTTGCCGCCAGGGTGCTGCGCGTATTGCGCACGCCACGTCAGCAGCGGCTCACCAACCGCGTCTTCTCTGGCTTATTCATGGGCGCTGCCGGGCTGCTGGCCACGGTTCGGCAAGCTGTCAGCTGAGTCTGCTACACCGCTAATCCTTTCATGCCAGCTGATCCGCTTGCCAGAGCGGTTTGGCTGAGCGCTCTCGCCTGTTGATATCTCGTTGCGCGCCCTTGCGCCAATCCCGTCTCCCGACGAAAACCTGAAAACAGCGACTCGGCAGGCTTGTAACAAAGCATTACAAGTAGAACACTATGGCTAATGCCATCCATTCTTGTTTGGAATCCGTTCATGTTTAAGCTGTACCGGCTGTTTGCTGTACTGTTGTTGCCCATGCTTGCTTCACTCAGTCCGGCCGTGCAGGCCGAGCCCGAGGATGAGGCCGCCCACGCCTTGCATATCCTGGGCTACCTTGGCGCGGATTATCCCGCCACGGTGAGTAAGGGCGCCGTTATCAAGGAAGCGGAATACCGCGATCAGCTGGATCTCCTGCATACCTTGCAAACCCTGATCGAAGGTCTGCCGGCGCGTCCTGAACGGACCGAGTTGGAGCAGGGCGTCACCCACCTGCGCGAGGCCATCACGAAAAAGGCCGACGGCGATGCGGTCGGACAGAAGGCGAGGGCGTTAGCCGCTCGACTGGCTCAGCTGTACCACGTGACGCAGGCGCCGGCCATTACTCCGGATCCAACCCGTGGCGCACCGCTTTACGCCCAGCAGTGCGGGGTCTGTCATGGTAATACCGGGGCGGGCGACGGGCCGGCCGGCATCGGTCTGGAACCCTCTCCCGGCGATCTGCGCGATCCGGCGCGAATGGATCACCTGAGCCTCTACGATATCTACAACACCGTCACGCGGGGCATCGACGGCACGGACATGCCTTCCTTTGCCAATCAACTCGATGAGCGTCAGCGCTGGGATGTGGCGTCTTATATTGCAAGCTTTAGTGCCGACCCGGCAAAAGCGGGTGCGGCCTCGTTCGATCTAGCGCAGCTGGCGGGCCGCACACCTGCCGAAGTGGCCGCCGCACAAGGGGATGAGGCTGCGGCCGCGTTCCGTGCCCAGCGTGCCAAGCCGCCTGTGCAGCAACGCGGCCCTGCCCAGCTGATCGATTACACCCGGGCAACCCTGGATAAAAGTCTGGCGGTCTATCGCGAAGGCGAACATGACCAGGCTTATGACCTGTCTGTGGCAGCCTATCTGGAAGGTTTCGAACTGGTGGAAAGCGCCCTGGATAACCTGGACGCGACCCTGCGCAAGGACACCGAAAAGGCGCTCATGGCTTATCGGCAGTCCTTACAGGATGGCCTTGCCGTGGAGGAAGCCCAGGCTCGCCTGGACATAGCCAAGACGAAACTGGCAGCAGCCAGCGACCTGTTGAGCGGTGGTGGCATGTCTACCTCGCTGAGCTTTTTCGCCAGCCTTCTGATTCTTGTCCGTGAAGGTCTGGAAGCCATTCTGGTATTGGCCGCTGTGCTGGCTTTCCTGCGTAAGACCGGCCAGCAGTCCGCCATCCGTAGCGTGAACATCGGCTGGGGCCTGGCCATGCTGGCTGGTGTCGCTACCTGGGCGGTGGCAGCGTATGCGCTCAATATCAGTGGTGCCCAGCGGGAATTGATGGAAGGCATTACCGGTCTGTTCGCCAGTGTAGTGCTGCTCTGGGTCGGTGTCTGGATGCATGACCGCCGCAACGCCGCCGCTTGGCAGGACTACATCAAGAACAGCCTCGTGGGTGGCGGTGGTCGTTTCGGCTTTGCCGTGCTGGCGTTCTTTTCGGTTTATCGCGAGCTATTCGAAGTGATCCTATTCTACGAGACCCTGTGGCTACAGGCCGGCCCGGCAGGTCATGCGGCGGTACTGGGCGGTGCGATTACCGCGGTTGTCCTGCTGGTAGGGCTTGCCTGGATCATCCTGCGGGGTTCCATGCGTCTGCCGCTGGGCCTGTTCTTCAGCGCCAATGCTGTCCTGTTGTGTCTGTTGTCAGTGATTTTCGCCGGGCATGGCGTCGCAGCGCTGCAAGAAGCAGGTGTGATCGGTACCCGTCCGGTACCGTTCTTTGATTTCGACTGGCTGGGTATCCACGCCGATGCCTATACCTTGACCGCCCAGGGCATCGCGATCGTGGCCATTGCGCTACTCTATGCCCGCAGCCGCTATGCCGAACGCCGTCGTGAGGTGTCAGGCGGCTCTGTCGGAAACGCGTAAGAGGTTTACATGCATATCTGGATCGACGCGGACGCCTGTCCGCGGGCTGCCAAAGAGCTGGTCTTTAAGTTTGCCCTGAAGCGCAAGCTCAACGTGATCATGGTGGCGGGCCAGCCACAGATCAAACCACCGTATGCCTGCGTGCGGTTGATTATTGTGGAAAGCGGGATGGATGCGGCAGACGACTACTTGGTCGAGCAGGCCCAACCGGGTGATCTGGTCATCTGCAGCGACGTGCCGCTGGCGGATCGGTTGGTGAAAAAGGGCGTGGATGCGCTCGACCCGCGCGGCAAGGAGTTCGATACCCGTAATATGGGCGAGCGTCTGGCGGTGCGTAACCTGATGACGGACCTGCGCGATCAAGGCCAGATGGGCGGTGGTCAGCCGCCCTATGGGGAAAAGGAAAAGCAGGCCTTTGCCAATTCGCTCGACCGCCTGCTTACCCGGTTGACCCGCTCGGCGTAGAGCTGGCTCAGGCTGGCTCTACGTTCTGCTCCTGGTCGGCTCTTGCCAGCCAGACTTGCAGCTGCGGCAATGATAGGGGCTTGCTGAAAAAATAACCCTGGATGAAGTCGCACTGGTTTTCCCTGAGGAAAGTCAGCTGCTCCAGGGTCTCCACACCTTCGGCCACAACTCTGAGCTGCAGTTTGTGCGCCATGGCAATAATCGCGGCAGTAATCTCCATATCGGTCTGCTGATTAGGAATATCACGCACAAACGAGCGATCGACCTTGAGCGTATCGACCTTGAACTTGCTTAGGTACGCCAGGGAGGAGTAGCCACTGCCAAAATCATCGATCGAAACCTTTACGCCAAGCGCTCGAATTCGTTCTAACAACTCAATCGCCAGGTTGAGGTTATGCATCAGAGCATTTTCAGTCAGCTCGAGCGTCAGCGCCTCGGGCGGCAGGTCGGCCGCGCTGAGCGCTTCTTCCACCCGCTTGGGAAGCGTGCGGTCGGTGAGGTTCAGCGGCGAGCAGTTTACAGCGACCCGTAGATCACTATAACCCAGCTCCCGTAGGGTTTTGAGGTCTCGACAGGCACGCCGCATGACCCAATGATCCAGCTCACCAATTTGCCCGCTCAGCTCTGCTACATGGACAAAGCGGTCAGGTCTAATGGGACCAAGCGTCGGATGATTCCAGCGAACCAACGCTTCCAAGCTGGCGGTAGTCCGCGCATCACTGGTAACAATAGGCTGGTAATGTACTTCCAGCGTGCCTTCAGTAATGGCCTGACGCAGTTCCTGCTCTAGATGAAGCGTTTCCTCCGCCTGGGTCTGCAATTCTGGAGCAAAATGCAGGAAGCGATTACGCCCGTTGCGCTTGCATTGCCCCAAGGCGAGGCCTGCATTGCGCAGCAGTTCATTGGCGGATCGGCCATCCTTGGGATAGTGGGCAATGCCGATGCTCAGCGTCATGCCTATCTGCTGTCCGCTCAGGTTGAAGGGCGGACGAAGCTGCTCCAACAGCCGCATGGCAAGGTTTTCGCTGTGCTCAGGCTGTGCCTCAGGAGCTAGGACTAGAAACTCGTTACCCTGACGAGCGACGTGCACGGTGCTATCAAGCACGGCCGTGATGCGTTGGGCAACCTGGGTAAGCAGATCGTCGCCCACGTTGTAACCCAGGCTGTCATTGATTCGCTTGAAGTGATCTAGATCCAGATTGAGCAGGGCAAGGCCTTCTTCAGGGGTGGCCTTGTTGATGATGCGCGCCAGCGTCTGGGTAAAGCTGTAATCGTTCAGCAGCTGGGTGAGCGGATCGAGCAGCGTAACCTGACTCAGCGCCGTCGATACTTCCTCCAGGCGCACGCTCTGCTCATGGAAGCGTTGCTCTAGGCGGGCGGCTGTCAGGCCTGCACAGATCACAGTCATGGTCAGAAACGCGATGATGGTGCCCAGAAGCCCATGATGGGTTTCATGGGACATCATGAGAGGCGTGTTTTCAGGCACTGCCAGTGTCAGGGCGGCCATGCCAGTGAAGTGCATAGACACGATCGCACCGCCTAGAATCAGGCTACCCAAGATCATAAGTAATTGGGTATGGCGACCGGCTTGGTTACGGACGTAAAACGCCATGATCAATGCCGCCAGAGACGCCAGGATAGCCACTAGGATCGAGACCAGGAACAGGAGCGGGTCGTACACCTGGACACCAATGGAATTGATTGCGGACATTCCGGTGTAGTGCATGGCTGCAATGCCGCAGCCCGCCGCGACCGATGCTGCCAGGTATTCCCAGGTAGCAAGCCGCTCACGACTGATAAGCCACATGACAACGCAGGACACGGCAACGGCGATGCCTAACGACAGCAACGTCATGCTGTAGCCGTACTGCATGCTGACCGGCGAGGCATAGGAAAGCATCGCAATGAAGTGCATTGACCAGATACCGCTGCCCAGCGCCAGGCCGCCTACACCACACCAGAGCAGACGGTTCTTACTCAAGGCGGCCGACGAGGCGCGTCTGGCCATATAAAGCGCGGTATAACCGGCCGCTGTTGCCACCAGATAGGACAGCAGAACCAGAACGAAATGATGATGATCGGAGCCGACCGGTACGAAGCCGTCAGGCAGGGATGTGGCAAGCAACATGATTACAGACTCGAAAGGACATCCTACTGCATCGATATCTTCAATATCGCCACGGCAAGGCTACTGAATACGTTGGTAATGGCCTTATCGGCCGCCCGTCGGCCAAGCTTGAGGGTGACCGACAGGTGGAGGCGGGAAAAAGAAAGAAAAACTATTTTTTCGGAGCGCGTATCCGGCGCCACAGCCAGAGTACCACGCCCAGGACCAGCAGGGCGCCGAGCACCATCAGTTCGTAGCGTTTGAGATTGCCCAAGGCCCCTTCGAGCACTGCTCCAAAGTGATAGGCCGCCAATCCCAGGACCGTGGCCCAGACAATGGCGCCGATACCATTGAGAAGCAGGTAGCGCGCCGGAGGATAGCCCGACATGCCAATGGCCACCGGCATTACCGTTCTCAGGCCGTAGACGAAGCGAAAGCTGAGCACCCACAGATCGGGATGACGGCGAATATGATCCAGCGCCTTGTCTCCCATGGCTTCCCAGCGAGGCTTTCGCTTGAGCAGCTTGCGACCGTGACGGCGACCCAGGAAATACCACAGCTGGTCGCCTGCATAACTTCCCATGAAGGCCACCATGATGACCGTCTGGATGTTCATGTATTCGCGGAAGGCTAGAAAACCTGCCAGAACCAGAATGGTTTCACCCTCGAAGAACGTGCCGAGGAAGAGGGCGAAATAACCGAAATCATGGAGGAATTGTTGCAGCATCGTCACGACAACAGGGCGAAATGAAGGCGCAGCCTAACTCGGTTAGCCGCCGGAAGGAAGCTATCGCTTCGTCTAACCCTTTTTAAAAGCAGGGGATTTGCATAGCGATGTGCCAAGCCGAAGCTAGAGGTCGTCTGCCTTAAACAGGGTTGATAGACATGCCTTATTGTCATCAGTTGTTACCATTCGGTCATGATAGTGACTTATAACTCATCACAATGACTCTGCTTGAGTCCGGGAGTACACCGTGAGTTTCACTTCAGTAAGCCGTTCCTTTCCATTCACGCGGATGCGCCGCCAGCGCCGGGATGACTTTTCCCGCCGTTTGATGCGTGAGCACACGCTGACCGTAGACGACCTGATCCTGCCGATGTTCGTGCTCGACGGCGAAAATCGCCGTGAAAGCGTGCCCTCCATGCCGGGCGTCGAGCGTCTATCCATCGATCTTCTACTGGAAGAAACGGCTGAGCTTGTAGCATTAGGCATTCCTGCCGTCGCTCTGTTCCCCGTCACACCGCCTGAGAAGAAATCTCTCGATGGTGCCGAGGCTTACAACCCTGATGGTATCGCCCAGCGGGCCACGCGTGCGCTCCGTGAACACTTTCCAGAGCTGGGCGTGATTACTGACGTTGCGCTCGATCCGTTTACCACCCACGGACAGGATGGCATTCTCGATGAGAAGGGCTATGTGCTGAACGACATATCCGTCGAGGTGCTGGTCAGGCAGGCGCTGTCCCATGCGGCCGCCGGTGCCCAAGTCGTTGCGCCGTCGGACATGATGGATGGCCGAGTAGGTGCCATTCGCGCGGCCCTGGAAGACGCGGGTTATCACAACGTGCAGATCATGGCCTACTCGGCCAAGTATGCGAGTGCCTATTATGGGCCTTTCCGGGATGCGGTCGGCTCGGCCGCCAACCTGGGCAAAGGCAACAAGGCGACCTACCAGATGGATCCGGCCAACAGTGACGAAGCCTTGCAGGAGGTGGCGGGCGATCTGGCCGAGGGGGCCGATTCCGTCATGGTTAAGCCGGGCATGCCTTACCTGGACATTGTGCGCCGGGTGAAGGACGAGTTCCGCGTGCCGACCTTTGTGTATCAGGTCAGCGGTGAATACGCCATGCACATGGCCGCAATCCAGAACGGCTGGCTATCCGAGGCGGTGATTCTGGAATCTCTGCTCGCTTTCAAACGTGCCGGCGCTGATGGCATTCTGACTTACTTTGCCAAACGCGCTGCCCAACAATTACGTCAGGAGCGTTAACGCTCCCAAGGAGCTGCCATGAACAGCCAAGGACTCATTGATACTACTGCGCGCACCGAGGAGGCCGCATTGACCGACGCTACGCCCACCGTTGAAACCACGCCTGCGGTCGCGGTGCCAGAAGCACCGGCCGTGCCGGCCTTAAGTGTTGACGACAGTAGCCTGTATATTCACCGGGAACTGTCTCAGCTGCAATTCAACATCCGGGTGCTCGAACAGGCCCTCGATGAGTCCTATCCGCTGCTTGAGCGGCTCAAGTTCCTGCTGATCTTTTCCAGCAACCTGGACGAGTTTTTCGAGATTCGTGTCGCGGGTCTGAAAAAGCAGGTCGCCTTTGCCCGCGAGCAGGCCGGTGCCGACGGCTTGCTGCCGCATCAGGCCCTGGCCCGCATCAGCGACATCGTGCATGAGCAGGTGGCGCGCCAGTACACCATTCTCAACGATGTGCTGTTGCCGGAGCTGTCCAAACATCAGATCCGCTTCATTCGCCGCCGCAACTGGGACCTGAAGATCAAGGGCTGGGTGCGTAAGTTCTTCCGCGACGAGATCGCCCCAATTATCACGCCCATCGGGCTGGATCCGACACACCCGTTCCCGCTCCTGGTTAACAAGAGTCTCAACTTCATCGTTGAGCTGGAAGGGATGGACGCCTTTGGCCGCGACTCGGGTCTGGCCATTATTCCGGCGCCGCGTTCGCTGCCGCGTATCATCAGCGTGCCCGAAGAAATTGGCGGCCCGGGCGACAACTACGTTTTCCTATCTTCGATGATCCATGCTCATGCCGACGACCTGTTCCCCGGCATGAAGGTGAAGGGCTGCTTCCAGTTCCGTCTGACCCGTAACGCCGACCTGTCGGTGGACGCCGAAGATGTAGACGACCTGGCCCGCGCACTGCGAGGCGAGCTGTTCTCCCGCCGCTACGGGGATGCGGTACGCCTGGAGGTGGTCGAAAGCTGCCCGAAGAACCTTACGGACTATCTGCTCAAGCAGTTCAATCTGGCTGAAAGCGAGCTGTACAAGGTCAACGGCCCGGTCAACCTGACGCGCTTGTTCAGTGTGACGGGACTCGACAGCCACCCTGAGCTGCAGAACGCCCCGCTGACGCCCAGCATTCCCAAGCTGCTTCAGAAGAAGGAAAACCTCTTCAACGTACTGGGCAAGATCGATGTGCTGCTGATGCACCCGTTCGAGTCCTTTACGCCTGTGGTTGACCTGCTGCGCCAGGCTGCCAAGGATCCCAGCGTTCTGGCCATCAAACAGACCCTGTACCGCAGCGGTGCCAACTCGGAAATCGTCGATGCGTTGGTAGAAGCGGCGCGTAGCGGCAAGGAAGTGACGGCTGTCATCGAATTGCGGGCGCGTTTCGACGAGGAATCCAACCTGCAACTGGCGAGCCGTCTCCAGCAGGCAGGGGCCGTGGTGATCTATGGGGTGGTCGGCTTCAAGACTCACGCCAAGATGATGCTCATTCTGCGCCGTGAAAATGGTGAGTTGCGGCGTTATGCGCACCTGGGCACTGGTAACTACCATGCCGGCAACGCGAAGCTGTACACCGACTACAGCCTGCTGACGGCCGACATAGCCCTGACCGAAGACGTTCACAAGCTGTTCAACCAGTTGATCGGTATGGGCAAGACCCTGCGCATGAAAAAGCTCCTGCATGCGCCGTTTACGCTCAAGAAGAACCTGCTGGAAATGATCAATCGT
This sequence comes from Pseudomonas sp. HPB0071, assembly GCF_000478505.2. NCBI lineage: Bacteria > Pseudomonadati > Pseudomonadota > Gammaproteobacteria > Pseudomonadales > Pseudomonadaceae > Pseudomonas > Pseudomonas sp. HPB0071. Next base: position 2,300,334 of record NZ_KI517367.1, read on the forward strand.
GAGGCCGCCGCAGCCGCCGAGGGTCGCCCTGCGCACATCATGGCCAAGGTCAACGGTCTGACCGATCCCAAGGTCATCCGAGCGCTATACAAGGCAAGTCAGGCGGGTGTGAAAATCGATCTGGTCGTTCGCGGAATGTGCTGTCTGCGTCCGGGCGTACCGGGCGTGTCGCATAACATCCAGGTGCGTTCGATCATCGGCCGCTTCCTGGAGCACAGCCGGATCTATTACTTCCTCAATGGGGGAGATGAACGCATGTACCTGTCCAGCGCAGATTGGATGGAGCGAAACCTCGACATGCGTGTGGAGACCTGCTTCCCGGTGGAAGGCAAAAAGCTCATCTCACGGGTCAAGAAGGATCTGGAAGCCTACCTCACTGACAACACCCAGAGCTGGGTGCTGCAGGAGGACGGGAGTTACCAGCGCATTTCGCCAACGGGCAACCAGAACCCGCGGACTGTGCAGGCGACTCTCATGGAGCGCCTGAGCAGTCCGGGTATTAACACACGGTAAGGGTATAGCCGATCCGCGTGAGCCACTGCGCTTCCTGTTCGAAGTCAGCCTGGGTCAGCGGATTCTGCTCCAGCCAGCCGACCGGGAAGCATACCGCGAGGCTGCGCGGACCTGCCTTGAGCGTCACGATGGGGCGCTCCTGGTTGCTGCGGATATGATGGAACAGAATGGCAAAGCGCAGCAGGATGCACAGGCGGATCAGGCTTTCGCCTTCTTCGTCACCCAGCTCGGCGAAGCGATCTCGCGGGATATTGCGGCGATGGCCGCGTACCAGAAGGGCCAGCATCTGTTGGTCGCGTCGGGAAAACCCAGGTAGATCGGAATGCTCGATCAGATAGGCGCCGTGCTTGTGATAGTGGTAGTGGGCAATATCCAGCCCGATCTCATGCACGCGCGCTGCCCAGGTCAGCAGTTCCCGATAGCAAGGATTGCTCAGGTTCCAGGCTTCGGTAACCTGCTCGAAGGCCTTCAGAGCACGGCGCTCGACCCGTTCGGCCTGACGCTTGTCCACGTGGTAGCGCTCTGCCAGGGCTGACAGCGTACGCTCCCGTACATCCTCGTGGTGCTGGCGACCGATCATGTCATAGAGCACACCTTCACGCAGTGCGCCTTCGGACAGGTTCATCTCCTGCAGCTCCAGCGCCTTGAAGATTGCTTCAAGAATAGCCAGGCCGCCCGGTAGAATAGTGCGGCGGTCAGGTTTCACCCCCTCGATATCGAGCTTGTCGATCTCGCCCTGCTTGAAGATCTTGCGCTTGAGCCACTCGATACCTTCGGCATTGACCTCACCCTTGCCGCGTCCGGCGGCCTGGATGGCCAGGGCCACGGCACGGATGGTGCCGGAGGCGCCTACGGCTTCCTGCCAGCCTTTTTCGCGCAGGCTCTGGTCGATGTTCATCAACTCCAGCCGGGCGGCCGTGTAGGCCTGGGCATAGCGGGACGGCGTGATCTTGCCGTCCGCGAAGAACCGCTTGGTATAACTGACGCAGCCCATCTGCAGGCTTTCGCGCTGATGGGTTTCAAAGCGCTGGCCGATAATGAACTCGGTGCTGCCACCACCGATATCAGTCACCAGGCGACGGCCTTCCATATCTGGCATGGTATGGGAAACGCCCAGGTAGATCAGGCGGGCTTCTTCACGGCCGGAGATGACTTCCACGGAATGCCCCAGTACCTGCTGGGCACGCATGATGAAGTCGCTGCGGTTCCTGGCCTCGCGAAGCGCGTTGGTGCCCACGATACGTACGGCGCCCAGCGGCAGGCCGGTGATCAACTGGGCAAAGCGGCGCAGGCATTCAAGCCCGCGTTCCATGGCTTCTTCGCTGAGCATCCGTGATTCGTCCAGCCCAGCGGCCAGCTGAATCTTTTCGCCCATACGTTCAAGGATACGAATTTCGCCATGGTCAGTCCGCGCCCGAACAATGTGAAAGCTATTGGAGCCAAGATCGATGGCAGCAATCAGGGGAAACGGTTCTGCGGATGAATGCGGCATGCTGACGGTCTCATACATAAACGTCGACAATCGTGCCACGATCGAAGAGGTCTGCCAAACCTCAACGTGCAGTCAGACTGTTTCAGTCGATGGGCTGTGGCCTGGATCAATGAACCGAACCGATGAACTGTGCCAGCTCCGGCGTCCCGGGGTTGGCGAATAATTTCTTGGGATTGCTCAGTTCATGCACCTTGCCCTGACGCATGAACACCTGTACATCGCCCACTTGGCGGCAAAGCGCGTCTTATGAAGCGTCATGATCAGTGTCATGCCATCCTGGACCCGCTGCTTCCTGCTAAAGATTCTTGCCTAGGCTGAAAATCACTTAATCAACCTTGCCTTGATTTTAAAAGGAATACGATTGGTGCTGGTTATTGGTACCAGCTCGAGTCTGGTATCCAGCTTCTCGGCACCCGCTGTGCCGTGTCGATATTGAGACCATGCGGATAAGGCATGCTGCTCCGTTCTAGTGCGCAGCTTCACTGAGAAGGGCAAAACAAGGCGTATTCGTACAGGCAGCCCGCTGATTTTCCAATAGTCTGCCAAATGGTGTAATTGAGAGGCTTTAGCTGTCCCAATAAAGAGACTTAATGGCTTGTGCCTTCCTGTTAAGCGCTGGCAGGGCTATAGTGGTCGTTCTTTTTTGTCGTTTCCGAATTCGGAGAAAGTCCATGAGCGAATACATCACCAACGTCAGCGATGCCAGCTTCGAGCAGGACGTGCTCAAGGCTGACGGTCCCGTGCTGGTCGACTACTGGGCCGAATGGTGTGGTCCCTGCAAAATGATTGCGCCGGTTCTGGATGAAATCGCCAAGGACTATCAGGGCAAGCTGAAGGTTTGCAAACTCAACATTGATGAAAACCAGGACACCCCGCCGAAGTATGGCGTACGCGGTATCCCGACGCTGATGCTGTTCAAGAACGGCTCCGTTGAAGCCACCAAGGTGGGTGCGTTGTCCAAATCCCAGCTGGCGGCATTCCTCGATAGCAATATCTGATTTTATTGCTCTCGATCAAAGGCCCTGCGTTTAGCGGGGCTTTTTGTTATTTAGCACTAGACGTCCTGTCTAGCAGGGTGCTACATTCGATCTCGCAACGACACAAACGCGTGTCGCCCTCTGCATGCCTTCGCCGATTCTCTTACTAGAATAACCAACGCGATTCTGTCGTTAGCCGCGGCGAGGCCTCTCAAGCCAAAAAGATTCTTACTCCCTCCTTTTCTCAGTTAGCAACGTCTATGAACCTTACCGAACTCAAGCAAAAGCCAATCACGGAACTGTTGGAAATGGCGGAAGCCATGGGCCTGGAAAACATGGCTCGCTCCCGCAAGCAGGACGTGATTTTCTCTCTGCTGAAAAAACACGCAAAAAGCGGTGAAGAGATTTCCGGTGATGGCGTGCTGGAGATTCTGCAGGATGGCTTCGGCTTCCTGCGTAGTGCGGACTCCTCCTACCTGGCCGGCCCCGACGATATCTACGTCTCTCCCAGTCAGATCCGCCGTTTCAATCTGCGCACCGGTGATACCATCATCGGCAAGATTCGCCCGCCGAAAGAAGGCGAGCGTTACTTCGCGCTGCTCAAGGTCGATACCATCAACTATGATCGACCCGAGAATGCGAAGAACAAGATCCTGTTCGAAAACCTGACGCCGCTGTTCCCCAACAAGCGCCTGACGATGGAAGCCGGTAATGGTTCCACCGAAGACCTCACCGGCCGAGTGATCGACCTGTGTGCGCCGATTGGCAAGGGCCAGCGTGGTCTGATCGTCGCTCCGCCGAAAGCGGGCAAGACGCTGATGCTGCAGAACATCGCCAGCAACATCACCCGTAACAACCCCGAGTGCCACCTGATCGTTCTGTTGATCGACGAGCGCCCGGAAGAAGTAACCGAAATGCAGCGTACCGTGCGCGGCGAAGTAGTGGCGTCCACCTTTGACGAGCCGCCAACCCGCCACGTACAGGTTGCTGAAATGGTAATCGAGAAGGCCAAGCGTCTGGTCGAGCACAAGAAAGACGTGGTAATCCTGTTGGACTCCATTACCCGTCTGGCACGTGCCTACAACACCGTGATCCCGAGCTCCGGCAAGGTACTGACCGGTGGTGTGGACGCCCATGCGCTCGAAAAGCCCAAGCGTTTCTTCGGTGCGGCACGTAACATCGAAGAAGGCGGTAGCCTGACCATTCTGGCAACAGCTCTGGTCGATACCGGCTCGAAGATGGACGAAGTCATCTACGAAGAATTCAAGGGCACCGGTAACATGGAGCTTCAGCTGGATCGCAAGATCTCCGAGAAGCGCGTATTCCCTGCCATCAACATCAACCGCTCCGGCACCCGCCGCGAAGAGTTGCTGACCGGTGAGGAAGAGCTGCAGCGCATCTGGATTCTGCGCAAGATCCTGCATCCGATGGAAGAGATCGGTGCCATCGAGTTCCTGCTCGATAAGTTGCGTCAGACCAAGACCAACGACGAGTTCTTCGACTCGATGAAGCGCAAGTAAGACTAAAAAGGCCGGGGTTTCCCGGCCTTTTTACATTCCGGGCAGGCTTTTCATTTTCGAAAAGGGGGCCAGGAGCGGTACACTTTCCGCTTCATTCTCTGCCGAGATACCTCCCGCTATGCAATACCGCGACCTTCGCGACTTCATCCGCGGCCTGGAACAGCGTGGCGAGCTGAAGCGCATCCAGACCCCCGTCTCGCCCAACCTCGAAATGACCGAAGTGTGTGACCGTACCCTGCGTCGCAAGGGGCCGGCTCTGCTGTTCGAAAATCCGACCGGATACGACATGCCTGTGCTAGGCAACCTGTTTGGCACACCTGAGCGGGTTGCGATGGGCATGGGTGCAGAAGATGTCGGTGAACTGCGCGAGATTGGCAAGCTGCTGGCATTTCTGAAGGAGCCGGAGCCGCCCAAGGGATTGAAGGATGCCTGGTCAAAGCTGCCGATCTACAAGAAGGTCATCAGCATGGCGCCCAAGGTGATGAAGGACGCCCCTTGCCATGAGGTGATCGAAGAGGGCGAGGCGGTTGATCTGTCCCGCTTGCCGATCCAGCACTGCTGGCCGGGCGATGTCGGTCCGTTGATCACCTGGGGCCTGACCGTTACCAAAGGACCGAACAAGGAACGGCAGAACCTGGGTATCTACCGTCAGCAGGTCATTGGTCGCAACAAGGTCATCATGCGTTGGCTTAGCCATCGTGGCGGCGCCCTGGATTTTCGTGAATGGTGCGCCAAGTATCCAGGCAAGCCCTATCCCGTGGCGGTAGCCCTGGGTGCAGATCCGGCAACGATTCTGGGCGCTGTTACGCCGGTTCCGGATACGCTGTCCGAATATGCATTTGCTGGCCTTCTGCGTGGCAGCCGTACCGAGTTGGTGAAATGCATCGGCAGCGATCTGCAGGTTCCAGCCAGCGCCGAGATCATTCTGGAAGGCTTCATCTATCCCGGCGAGATGGCTGATGAGGGGCCTTACGGTGACCATACCGGCTATTACAATGAAGTAGATCGTTTCCCAGTGTTTACCGTCGAGCGTATCACTCGCCGCCGTGACGCGATCTACCACAGTACCTATACCGGACGTCCGCCGGATGAGCCGGCCATTCTTGGTGTGGCATTGAACGAAGTGTTCGTGCCGATCCTGCAAAAGCAATTTCCCGAGATCGTCGATTTCTACCTGCCGCCGGAAGGGTGCTCCTACCGCATGGCTGTGGTCACCATGAAAAAGCAGTACCCAGGCCATGCCAAGCGGGTAATGCTGGGCGTCTGGAGCTTCCTGCGCCAGTTCATGTACACCAAGTTCGTGATCGTGACCGATGATGACATCAACGCTCGGGACTGGAATGATGTGATCTGGGCTATCACGACCCGCATGGACCCCAAGCGCGACACCGTGATGATCGACAATACGCCTATCGACTATCTGGATTTCGCTTCACCGATTTCGGGCCTGGGCTCGAAGATGGGGTTGGATGCCACCAACAAGTGGCCCGGAGAGACCAATCGGGAATGGGGGCGGGCTATCGTCAAAGACGAAGCCGTGGTCAAGCGGGTCGATGAGATCTGGTCCAGCCTGGGGATCGATTGATGGATACTGTTGGCCCGACGGGGATAAGTTGCGCACATTGTGCGTCGAACCCTATGCATACAGAGGAATTTGCAGGCATGGGATTCGTGCAGAGCTATCCCCAGACATCCACTTCCATTCACAAGGCGTCCTGAGATGAAGGTCACGTTACGTCCCTCTGGGGCGGTACTCGAGACGTTACCTGGCGAGCGTATCCTGGATGCGGCACGCAGGCTGGGGTATGAGTGTCCGCACAGCTGCCGCAACGGTAATTGCCATGTCTGTGCAGCCTTGTTGATCGAAGGGCGGGTCAGGCAGCAGAACGATGTCATCGACCACGGTGAGATTTTTGTCTGCCTGGCCGAGCCGCTCGAAACATGCGAGTTGCATTGGGATGGAGTATTGGCGCCGGGCGAGCTTCCAGTAGGCACCTTTGCCTGTCAGGTTCTGGCATGTGAGGATGTGGGCGGAGATGTACGCCGTGTTCGGCTGCTGGCTCCAGCAGGCAAGCCCCCGCGCTATCACGCTGGACAATACCTGATGCTTGAGCGGGACGATGGCAAGCAGTCGGCCTTTTCGCTGGCATCCGCACCACATCAGGGGCGTGAGCTGGAGTTGCATATTCTGACGCGTGAAGAGAGCAGTCAGGCGATTATCCAGCAGCTTGAGCGAGAACGCATGGTGCGCGTCCAGCTGCCTTTTGGCGATGCGCATCTGGCCGATCTGCCTCCAGGTCCGCTTGTTCTGATCGCGGCCGGAACGGGAATGGCACAAATGCACAGCCTTATCGAGGATTGCCGCGCGCGCGGCTTCGATCAACCCCTGCACCTGTATTGGGGCGTGCGTCATCCCGATGACTTCTATGCATTACCCCATTGGGAAGAGTGGGAGCAGGACCCCCGTCTTCACTTGAACAAGGTAGTGAGTGACCTGTGTGGGTGGGAGGGACGTTGTGGCCTTCTGCATGAAGCGGTGCGAGAGGACTTCACCGATCTGAAGTCACTCCACGTGTATGCCAGTGGGTCGCCTGCCATGGTTTATGCCACATTGGATGCGCTGGTCGAAGGTGGGATGGATCCTCACCAAATGCGGGCCGACGTGTTCGCCTATGCGCCAAGAGAGGCGCTGGGGTTGTAAGCCGGACCGATCCAGCCCGTAGCTGGATCGGTCCGCTACCTTAACTCAATACCGGGTTTTTATGGCGCAGCGTCAAGGCCAGGAACACAATGGCCAATACGCATGACGCGACCAGCAGCATGAAGCCGCCGTCCCAGCCGTACAGGTCCACTGTGTAGCCAACCAGTGCGTTGGCGGCTACCGAGCCCCCCAGGTAGCCGAACAGGCCGGTAAAGCCGGCAGCTGTCCCGGCGGCTTTCTTGGGCACCAGCTCCAGGGCCTGCAAACCGATCAGCATCACCGGGCCGTAGATCAGAAAGCCAATGGCGATCAGTGCGAACATATCGACCATGGGATTTCCTGGCGGGTTGAGCCAGTAAACCACGGTGCCGACTGCCACCAGAGCCATAAACACTACACCGGTGGCGCCACGATTGCCCTTGAACAGTTTGTCCGATAGCCAGCCGCACAGCAGCGTGCCGGGAATACCGGCCCACTCATACAGAAAGTACGCCCAGGATGACTTGTCCACCGTGAAATGCTTGGCTTCCTTCAGGTAGGTAGGCGCCCAATCCAGCACGCCGTAACGCAGCAGATAGACGAATACGTTGGCCAGTGCGATGTACCAGAGCATGCGGTTTTTCAGCACGTATTTGACAAAGATTTCCTTTGTACTGAATTCGCGTTCATGGCTCTCGTTGTAGCCTTCCGGGTAGTCTTGCTTGTATTCCTCGATAGGTGGCAACCCACAGGACTGCGGCGTATCGCGCATGGTCAGGAACGCGAAAACTGCAACACCCAGCGCTACGGCCGCTGGAACATAGAAGGCTGAGTGCCAATCGTTGAACCAGCCGAGCCCCAGCAGAAACAGCGGGCCAATCAGGCCACCGCCTACGTTATGGGCAACGTTCCAGACCGAGACCACGCCGCCGCGTTCCTTCTGGGACCACCAATGCACCATGGTGCGCCCGCTGGGTGGCCAGCCCATCCCTTGCGCCCAACCATTGATGAACAGCAGGATGAACATGATGGTCACGCTTGAGGTTGCCCAATGTGCGAAACCGAAAATGAACATCACACCCGCCGAGACCAGCAGGCCGAAGGGCAGAAAGTAGCGGGGATTCGAGCGGTCGGACACCATGCCCATGAGGAATTTGGAAAGACCATAGGCGATGGCAACGGCCGATAACGCAATACCCAGCTCTCCTCGGCTGTAGCCTTCCTCTACTAGGTAGGGCATCGCCAGAGAAAAGTTTTTGCGCAGAAGGTAATACCCGGCATAACCGATGAAGATACCGGCAAAGATCTGCCAGCGCAGGCGTTTGTAAGCAGGATCGATGCGATCGGAAGGCAGGCGCGCCGTATGCGGGGCCGGACGAAAAATACCAAGCATTTGAGCTCCGAAGATCGTTGTTTTTATGAGAAGAGACGTGCAGGGCAAATATTACAGTTTCATTTCAGAAAAATGACCGATACCGCTGTGCGATAAACGAAAATAAACGCTCGCAAAAATGTTGCTTTCCGAACGTATAGGTCCTAATGGCCGTTCAGTCACAGGTTGTGACGTGTGAACTGAACGCGGTTGGCGTTCTATAAGGGGATGCGTATGCTGCCCCGCCGGACCGCACTTGACCGCACGTGATGGGTCTCAACCATAACCGCCTGTGTTCTGATCGTTATGCCCACCTGGAAGCGCTACGTATCACGTCTGGTTGATCTCGCTACCGTCCTGATCAACCGTTATCCACGCCTGATTGCCCTGGCAGGCTTTGTTTCGGGTGTGTGCAGCTTTTTGCTGGTTGATCGCCAGCATGGCTTTGCGAAGGTAATGGCCATCGTAATGTTGGCCAGCTGGTTATGGCTGATGGTAGAGAACGTGCTGCGTCAGTGGGTGACTAGGCGGTTTGGCTGGAACCTGCCCCCTGGGCTGTTTCGCTACGCAACCCAGATGATTCATCAGGAAAGCCTGTTCTTTGTCCTGCCGTTCCTGTTTGTCACAACCACCTGGAACAGCGGACAGGCCATCTTTACCGGCCTGCTGGCCGCCATGGCTGTCGTATCGATTGTCGACCCGCTGTACTACAAAGCGCTGTCGAGCCGGCGCTGGATCTTTCTGGGCTATCACACGCTGACGTTGTTTGCCGTTCTGCTTACGTCCCTGCCCATCATCCTGCAACTGACCACCATGCAGAGCTACCGGCTGGCATTAGGCGTGGCGGTATTGTTGTCGTTTCCAAGCATTCTTGTGGCGCTCTCGATCCGACGCCTGTGGCAATGGCCTGTCGTGCTTGGTCTGAGCCTGATGGTGGGAGGCCTAGGATGGATACTGCGTACCTGGGTGCCGCCCGCCACGCTGTGGCTGACCGATGTGGCGGTTACCAGCAGCTTTGACAACCTCAAGCGCGAACCGGGTAAGAGTCTGAAAAAAATCAGTGCTGTCCAGCTGCGTTCACAAGGTCTCTATGCCTATACGGCCATCAACGCGCCCCGTGGGCTGAGTGAGCGGATTTACCATGTCTGGCTGCATAATGGGGATGAGGTCGACCGTATCCCACTCGAGATCAGCGGAGGCCGCGAGGCTGGCTACCGGGCCTGGACACACAAGCAGAACTTCCCGAGTGATGTGGCCGGCCGATGGCAGGTACAGATCATAACCGAGGACGGGCAGATGATCGGCACCTTGCGCTTCGAGGTAACGCCCTAACGGCTATTTGGGCATGTAATGCAACTGCCAACGCCTAGGAATCCACAGGGATGCCAGGCCGATCAGGGCCGCCCAAGCGCTGCTGACAAAGAGAGCCTTGAGGCCAAGGTGGTGTTGGAGCCATGCGCCCATTATGGCGCCGGCTAGCATGCCGCCCCACGGAATCGCTTGCATCAGCCAGCCTGAGTAGCGCTCACCCAGCAGCCAGCGTCCCAGGCCTCGTCCCAGTCGTGAAAGTGCACCCGTGACATAGGTCAGCCAATGGACTGCCCGTTCACCTGTTCCACGGCGGCGTTGATCATGCCCATGGCGAGCACGGCGGCTACAAGAGGTAGCAAGACTGCACCTGGAAGACCGCCGGTGGACCAGCCCGCCGCCGCGGCCAACAAGGCCGATGTCAGCAGCAGGAGAGGCAACGCCCGACGGCCGCTCACGCGCACCATGACAATTCCGAGTGCATTGCCGAGGACAAACAGGGCGACAATCAGGAGCAGCCGCAAGAGGGTGGTGCTGTCGCCCAAGGCAACGGCTACGGCCAGTCGCGTCGTATTGCCGCTCATGAAGGATACGTAGTCACCAGCCGACAAGAAGCCAATGGCATCTGTCATGCCAGCCAGGATCGACAAGGCGGCAACCAGTACCAGCCCTACACGGCAATGCCGATGCATGCTCAGGTAGAGAGGTTGGGTGTGAGCGTCTGCTGATGAAAGGTCAAGCGTGAGGCAGGTGCTATCCTGTTGTTTCAAAGCGCCATCCTGGGCGGAACCTGTCCGCGACGACTAAAGAGGCTGTTTTTATAGTCTGTCATATTCGGGTGGTTGCCCATCTGAATCCTATGGCTTCAGAAATGCACCGTTTAGTCGATAAGCTGTGACAGGCATAGCTATCGGTTGGCTATGCACCACTCTTTTTGTTCGAGGAATTGCCCCGTGAAAGCCCTGCTTGCGTTCGTACTTGCTTTCTCACTCGCTCTGCCAGCCTGGGCGGAGGAAAAAAAGGAGGCCGAAGAGGGCGCCCCACAACCTAACTACATCAACCTGACGCCCGCGCTGGTCGGTAATTACGGCTCTGGTCCAAAGCTCAAGTACTACAAAGCCGATATTGCCCTGATGACGATGAGCAAGGAAGACTCGGCGCGCGTGTCCTTTCATGAGCCCTTGATCCGCAATCAGCTCATCATGCTGTTCGAGCAGCAGACCGATGAGACCCTGACCGGTGCCGACGCCCGTGAAGCGCTTCGCCAGGCGGCGCTCAAGCAGGTCCAGGACATCATCAATGGCGAAGAAGGCAAACCAATGGTCGAGGACCTGTTGTTCAACAACCTGATCGTTCAGCCCTAAGTCATCGGTAGGCCAGGATGGCCTGCCATTCTTCGTCAGTTACTGGCATGACTGACAGGCGGCTGCCCTTTTGCAGCAATGCAAAACTGCTCAGGGCAGCCACCTCGCGCAGACGCGCCAGTGAAATGACCTGATCGAATACCTCGACAATACTGACGTCGCGGGCAACCCAGGGGTTTTTCTCCGGGGTGGCTTTCGACGAATGGTATGGGCTTTTCGGATCCAGCGCGGTCGGATCAGGAAAGGGATCATTGTCTATGCGGCCAATGCCGGCTACGCCTGGTTCGGGGCAGCTGGAGTGGTAGAACAGAAAGAGATCCCCAGCAGCCATGGCCCGCATGAAGTTGCGTGCCTGATAGTTACGAACGCCATCCCAACGCCCACTGCCGAGGCGTTGCAAATCATGGATAGAAAACTCATCGGGTTCCGATTTCATCAGCCAATAAGGCACGAAGATTGCTCCTGGCAAAACGGTTCTGGACTTTCTGACGGTTGGTTGACGCAATGTTTGCGTCAGAAAACTGGTTAGCGCAGAATGCCGCGGTTTTTGAGTAGCCGTACGGCCTGGCATATAAACAGGTCGGCGGTGTCGTTAATTATGCCAATGAAGGGGTAGGCACATAGATGAAACGCAAGCCGGACTTGCTTTGGGTATTGGTCGCGCTGTTTAGCTTGGGCGTTGTGACGACAGGCTATACCCAAAGTCTCTGGGAAAAGCAGCAGGACAATTCACCGTCCGCTCATGTGATTCAGCAAGTGTCTCGCTGAATCTTCGCAACACGCTGTGGAATACCCTGCGTTGTAGTCTGGCGCAGGGTTCAGGCCTTCTCTTCCTTCCCGTACCATCCCTTATCCGTCACGGTTGCCTTCATCGGCACATCCCAACTGGCCAGGGCCAGCTGATTCACCTTCTGACATTCGTGGGCCAATCCTAACAATTTAGGTGAGCGCCAGGCGATGCGACGTTTGAGATAAGCCAGGCTCCGATCATAAAAGCCGCCACCCATACCCAGGCGACCGCCCTGTGCGTCGAATCCTACCAACGGCATCAGAATCAGATCGAGTGTCCAGGGTTTGCGCTGCTGTATCCGATTCGGTCTGGGTTCGACGATCCTGAAGCGATTGCGCACCCAGCGCTCGTGGGGGCGGACGCGCTGAAAATGCATACGCGTGGCTGGCCAACGGCTCAATACAGGCAGGAAGGTGGCCTTGCCGCGGCGCTGGGCTGTTCGAAGCAGCGGACGCGGGTCGATTTCACCGTCATTGGGAAGATAAAAGGCAATCTGCCGGGCACGGCGAAACAAGGGATGATGGCTGAGCTGACGATGCAGCTGTCGAGCAGCCTGCTTTTGCTCGGTAGGGCTCAATGCCCGACGTTTCTGACGCAGGATTCGGCGCAGGGCCGGACGAGAATGATCAGAAGCTTTGATCATGAGTGAAGATAGCTCCCCGGAATGCCGCTGCCGGTGTAGCCCTTGAACCCGAGAGTTCAAGGTGGGAGAAGTCGTGGGCCATTAGGCTTTCCGGCGTGCGGACATGCACACAAGCCCAGCGAGCGACCCCCGTGGTGTTGCTTATCGGCTCAGGGACATGACCGACTGGCAAACACACCAGAGAGTGTGTCCAGTATACCCCTTCGCCACGAGAATCAAACCCCCCGTTCGTCCTGCTCTGTCGTCAGAGCCCGGTCGACACGGTCCAGCAGGTCGCGAACGCGCTCGCGTGTGCTGCTGACTTCGAAGTTCACGCCATCCTGGCGGTGCAGCAGGTCGTGAGTGATGTTAAGGGCTGCCATGACCGCAATGCGGTCGGCGCCAATCACTTTGCCGCTGGCACGGATTTCTCGCATCTTGCCGTCGAGGTAGCGCGCAGTGGTTTCAAGATTGGCGCGCTCGTCCGGTGGACAGCTGATGCAGTAGTCCTTGTCGAGGATGTGGACGGTGACGGTGTCGGTGCTCATGAGTCCTGCTCCAGGGCTTTCAGGCGTAAAATCATCGCTTCGACCTTATGTCGAGCCAAATCGTTCTTTTCGATTAGCTTGGCGCGTTCTTCTCGCCAGCCACGCTCATGGGCGCGCAGCTGGCGATTCTCTTTCCTAAGCTGTTCGATGTGTTCGAGCAGTTGCTCAATTTTATCGGTCAGTACTTGGAGATCGTTTTCGATCGAGGACTCGCGCATGGATGGCTGCTGCTCCGAGCTATACAAGGTTGGCCGGTAACAAGGTCAACGCGTAGGATACAAGGTTCATTCTAGCCATCACGTCGACTAACGACCATAGCCATCCATGACGAGTACATCATCTGCATACGCCGCGTTCACACAATTATTGAGCGAAGCGGCTCTTCCTGTCTCCCCGGCCGAGCTTCATGGCCATCTGATGGGCCGTATCTGCGCCGGCGCCGGGTTTGACGAATCCGACTGGCTCGTTGCCGCTACCGACCTCTTAGGCGGGGCGCCAAGTGACCGCCTGAAGTCAGCATTGATAGGGCTTCTGGGCATGGTACAGCAGGAATTCGCCACCAACGAAGTGGCCATCGTGCTGCTCCTGCCAACCGACGAAGCGCCGCTCAAGGAGCGCCTGGCCGCTATGGCGCAGTGGTGCCAGGGTTTCCTGTCTGGCTTTGGGCTGGCCAGTCGTACGGCGGAGCTGTCCAACGAAGCCAAAGAAGTTTTGCAGGATCTTGCCGCCATCGCGCAGGTGCAGGACACGCTCGAGGAGTCCGAGGAGGGCGAAAACGATTACATGGAGGTCACCGAGTACCTTCGTGTGGCGCCTGTCATTCTTTATAGCGAGTACGGCAAGGATCCTTCGCCTGCACCCAAGCCTTCAATCCATTGAGGATTGACCCGGCGGGCGAGGGCGAGCTTTCCGTTAAGGAGTTCGCATGATCCGCATTCCGAAGGCCGAGTTCACCCGTCGGCGTCGAGCGCTCATGGCCGAGATGGCGGCGGGCAGTATTGCGATATTGCCCGCCGCGCCTGTGCGTGTGCGTAACCGCGATATTGAATATGCCTACCGTCAGGACAGCGACTTTCAATACCTGACCGGCTTTCCCGAGCCGGATGCCGTCATGGCGTTGATTCCGGGGCGGGAACATGGTGAGTACGTGCTGTTCTGCCGGGAGAAGGATCCTGTCCAGGAGATGTGGACGGGCCCGCGCGCCGGTCAGGAAGGCGCGATTCGTCAATACGGGGCTGACGATGCCTTTCCCATCAGCGACATCCACGACATCCTGCCGGGGCTGATCGAAGGGCGGGAGCGGGTCTATTACGCCATGGGCTCAAACCCCGATTTCGATCGTCAGTTACTGGACTGGATCAACCTGATCCGCGCCAAGGCCAACCAGGGGGCACAGCCACCCAAGGAGCTGATTGCACTTGATCCTCTCCTGCATGAAGCCCGTCTCTTCAAGACCGCGGCTGAGATCAAGGTTATGCGTGAGGCGGCAAGTGTGTCGGGTGATGCTCATATTCGGGCCATGCAGGCCTGTCGGCCGGGGCTCAGGGAGTATCATCTGGAGGCGGAGCTTGATTATGCGTTTCGCAAGGGCGGGGCGCGGATGCCAGCCTACGGTTCTATCGTCGCTTCCGGCCGCAACGCCTGTATCATGCACTACCAGCAGAACGATGCGCTGCTCAAGGACGGCGATCTGGTGTTGATCGACGCCGGCTGCGAGATCGACTGCTACGCCAGTGACATTACCCGTACCTTTCCGGTCAATGGTCGGTTTTCGCCTGAACAGAAGGCTATCTACGAGATCGTGCTGGCAGCCAACGAGGCGGCTTTTGCCTGCATTGCGCCCGGGCGCCATTGGGACGAGGCCCATGAGGTCACGGTCCGCATCATTACGGAAGGGCTGGTCGATCTTGGCCTGTTACGGGGTGAGATCAATACCCTAATCGAGAAGGGCGCGTATCGTGACTTTTACATGCATCGGGCTGGACACTGGCTGGGGCTGGATGTACACGACGTTGGCGACTATCGCATCGGTGATCAGTGGCGGATGCTGGAGCCGGGCATGACCATGACGGTTGAGCCGGGCATTTACGTGGCGTCAGACAATCTGCGCGTAGCGAAGAAATGGCGGGGCATTGGCGTCCGTATCGAGGATGATGTCGTGGTCAACCGCCACGGCTGCGAAATTTTGAGCCGCCATGTACCCAAGGCGATCGATGAGATTGAACGATTGATGGCTGATGCCCGTGGCGCTTCGGCGTCCGACGCGGCCGTGTAAGGAGAGAAGACATGCAGCGCTGCACGGTGGCAATCATTGGTGGCGGATTGGTAGGCGCCAGCCTGGCCCTGTCGCTTCAGGAGCTGGCAAGGGCGCGTGGCTGGAAGATCGTGATGGTCGAGCCCTTCGCGCCGGGTGATGCCTTTCAGCCCAGCTATGATGCCCGCTCCTCGGCGCTGTCCTATGGCTCGCGTCTGATTTACGAACGGCTGGGCGTATGGAAGGCCCTGGCCGAGCGCGCCGAGGCGATCAAACACATCCATGTCTCGGATCGTGGACGCTTTGGTGCAGCTCGCCTGGATGCTGCCGAGCAGCGCGTCGATGCGCTGGGCTATGTCATCGAGAATGCCTGGCTGGGGCATTGCCTGTGGCACGCCTTGGACCGTGACATCATCGAATGGCGTTGTCCTGCCGAGGTTCGTCGTCTGGTTGCAGGGCCGGATGGCTATACACTGACCCTGGATGATGACAGTGAGCTGACCTGCGATCTGGCGGTTCTGGCCGATGGCGGCCGCTCGGCGCTGCGCGAGCAGCTGAGCATTCATGTGGAACAGACGACCTATGACCAGACGGCCCTGATTGCCAACATCACCCCGGGTGATCCGCATCAGGGCTGGGCCTTCGAGCGCTTTACCGATACCGGGCCGCTGGCCCTGCTGCCGCTGCCTGAAAACCGCTGCGCCCTGATCTGGACCCGCCCGCAGGCTGATGCAGAACGGCTGGCCGCGATTGATGAGCGATCGTTTCTGGCTAAGCTGCAACAGGCTTTCGGCTATCGACTGGGCACATTCCGGCAGGTAGGCGTACGCCACAGTTATCCGCTGACCCTGATCAAGTCGCAGGAGCAGGTAAGGCCGCACCTTGTGGTGCTGGGCAATGCCGCCCATAGTCTGCATCCGATCGCCGGACAGGGTTTCAACCTGTCGCTACGGGATGTGTCCGCGTTGGCTGAAGCACTGGAAAACAGCGAAGCCAAGCCCGGTGACTTTGCAACCTTGCAACAGTACCTGGAGGGTCAGCGTCTTGATCAGCAGCTGACCATCGGTTTCTCCGACCAGGTGACGCGGCTGTTTTCCAATGGCAATCCGTGGCTGGCGGCGGGGCGTAATGCCGGGCTGATCGGCCTAGAACTATGGCCCTCTGCAAAGGGGACGTTTGCCCGTCAGGCAATGGGACTCGGGACACGCCCGGCCCATGCCCTGTTTTGATCATTCCTGTCCTGTTAGGTCCATAACCGCTGCAAAGGAGCTTTGACCGTGGAAACCCAAGTAGACATCGCGATTGTCGGTGCCGGCATGGTGGGTAGCGCCCTGGCGCTGGCATTGGAGGGCAGCGGCCTGAAGGTGCTCCTCCTGGACCGCGGTCCGATGACGGTAAAGCCCTTCGACTCCGCCCAGCCCTTTGAGGCGCGTGTCAGTGCCTTGTCCGAAGCCAGCCGGCGTATCCTGCAGAACCTCGGGGCCTGGGAGGGTATTGCCTCTCGCCGTACCAGTCCCTATCGACGCATGCATGTCTGGGACGGCTCAGGCACCGGTGCCATTGATTTTACCGCCAGTAGCGTTCATGCCGATGTGCTGGGACATATCATTGAAAACCGTGTCATTCAGGATGCGCTGATGGAGCGCTTGCAGGCCTCCAGTGTCCAGCTGATGCCTGACGCCCGCATGGAGCTGTTGCGTCATTCTGGTGACGATTGGCTGATTCAGCTGGCTGGCGGGCAGGCCGTCCGTACCTCGCTGGTCATTGCGGCGGATGGTGCCCACTCGGCGGTACGGCGTCTGGCCGATGTCGAGACGCGGGAGTGGGATTATCTGCATAACGCCATCGTGACCAGTGTCCGCTGCGCGCATCCCCACCAGAAAACCGCCTGGCAACGCTTTACGGACGATGGCCCGCTGGCGTTCCTGCCTCTGGATCGCGAGGGGGACTTACATTGGTGCTCGATCGTCTGGTCCTGCACGCCCAAGGAAAGCGAGCGGTTGATGGCGATGGACGACAATGCATTCTGCGCCGCATTGGGTCGTGTATTTGAAAACCGACTGGGCGCGATCGAGCAGTCCGATCCGCGCGTCTGTATTCCGCTGCGCCAGCGCCATGCCAAGCGTTATGTCGAGCCGGGGCTGGCTCTGATTGGCGATGCCGCCCATGTCATTCACCCGTTGGCCGGGCAGGGGGTGAACCTGGGCTTTCTGGACGCCGCTGTCCTGGCTGAGGTCCTGCTGCATGCGCACAAGCGGGGCGAACATTTGGCCGATGTGCGTGTGCTGAGCCGCTATGAGCGCCGTCGCATGCCGCATAACCTTGCCATGATGGGCGCGATGGAGGGCTTTCAGCGCCTGTTCCAGAACGACAGTCTGGCCGTGCGCTGGCTGCGTAACACCGGCCTCAAGCTGGTCAACGATCACTTTGAGGCGAAGGCTGTCTTTGTCCGTCAGGCATTGGGCCAGACCGGCGATCTGCCGACACTGGCCCGTGTCTGATGAGGGTAATGACACAACTCGACACATTTGTTGAGACGGCTCGATAAGCGAGAGTCTTTATCATTTGCACCTGTCTTTCACGGAGGTGCTTTACATGCCGTTTCGCAAAGTGGTTGCTGCGTGCGCAGTGTGGCTAACGGCTGGGGTCACCCAGGCGGCTGATGAGGTGGTGGTCTACTCATCGCGAATCGATGAGCTGATCAAGCCTGTGTTTGATGCCTATACCCAGCAGACCGGCGTAAGCGTCAAGTTCATCACCGACAAGGAAGCGCCCCTGATGGCCAGGATCAAGGCAGAGGGTGCCAACACGCCAGCCGATCTGCTGATCACCGTCGATGCCGGCAACCTGTGGCAGGCCGAGCAGATGGGTATTCTGCAACCGATGCAGTCGGCCATCATTGACCAGAACATTCCATCACAGTACCGCTCCTCGACGGGGCGCTGGACAGGGCTCACGCTCCGGGCGCGCACCGTTGCATATGCACCAGACCGCGTTTCCGAGGACGAGCTGAGTACCTATGAAGCCTTGGCTGGCCCGGAATGGGAGGGCCGCCTGTGTCTGCGTACCGCCAAGAAGGTATACAACCAATCGCTGACGGCTACCCTGATCGAAGCCCATGGCGCCGCCAAGACTGAAGAAATCCTGGCGGGCTGGGTACGCAACCTGTCTACCACCGTTTTCCCGGACGATAACGCCGTGTTGCAGGCTATCGATGCAGGGCAGTGCGATGTGGGTATCGTGAATACCTATTACTACGGCCGAATGCACAAGCAGAACCCTGATTTGGGCGTGAAGCTGTTCTGGCCCAACCAGGACGACCGTGGCGTTCACGTGAATCTGTCGGGTGTTGGCCTGACGCAGCATGCGCCTCATCCAGAAGCCGCCAAGGCATTGGTCGAAT
Organism: Pseudomonas sp. HPB0071; assembly: GCF_000478505.2. NCBI lineage: Bacteria > Pseudomonadati > Pseudomonadota > Gammaproteobacteria > Pseudomonadales > Pseudomonadaceae > Pseudomonas > Pseudomonas sp. HPB0071. Next base: position 2,319,177 of record NZ_KI517367.1, read on the forward strand.
GGATGACCGGCCCAGACGCACAGGCACTGTTTGCCGGTATCAACCAGGAGTACCCGGCCAACCCGAGCGTACCGGCTTCGGCAGAGGTTGCCAGCTGGGGCCAGTTCAAGGCCGATACGATTCCTGTCGAGGTCGCAGGGCGGCGTCAGGCAGAAGCCATCAAGATGATGGACCGCGTCGGCTGGAATTGATATCCAGCGCACCGCTATCACGCGGTGCGCCCAGTCCTGACAGTTACGAATCTACTGCCATACCGTCCTGAGGCGATGCCTAGACCGCACGCCCTTGGACTGCTTTCAGGTATACCCCGTGTCTCATTTCGCTGCTCGCCGCTGGTATGTCATTGCTTTCATGGCAGCAGGTCTGGTGCTCATGCCACTGTGCGTGCTCCTGCTTAGCTGGCAGCACATCGATACCGAGATCTGGTCGCACCTGTGGAGTACGCAGCTGCCCCGCCTGCTAAGCAATACCGTGATGCTTCTGATTGGCGTTGGGGTGGGCGTCACACTGTTGGGGGTAAGCCTGGCCTGGCTGACCAGCCTTTGCGAGTTTCCAGGCCGACGTTGGCTGGATTGGGCCCTAATGTTGCCCTTTGCGATCCCGGCCTATGTATTGGCGTTTGTGTTCGTGGGGCTGCTGGATTTTTCCGGTCCCGTACAGAGCTTTCTGCGCGAGCTGTTTCACATGCGTCTGCGGTTTCCACCAGTGCGATCGACGGGCGGTGTCATCGTCGTCTTGGTTCTGGTGTTCTATCCCTACGTATATCTTTTGGCCCGCAGCGCCTTTCTGGCGCAGGGCAGAGGGCTTACAGAGGCGGCCCGCACACTGGGGCTTTCGCCCTGGCAGGCCTTCTGGCGGATTGCCTTGCCAATGGCCTGGCCGGCCATTGGTGCTGGTCTGGCATTGGCCATCATGGAAACGCTGGCCGATTTCGGTGCCGTTTCGGTATTCAATTTCGACACGTTCACCACGGCAATCTACAAGACGTGGTATGGCTTTTTCAGCCTCTCCAGCGCGGCCCAGTTGGCCAGTCTGCTCCTGCTTGGGGTCGGTGTGGTGCTGCTGGGAGAGCGCAGGCTGCGTGGCGTAGCCCGGCCCGCCAATGAGCGGGCTCGTAGCGGCGCGCTGTATCGACTGACAGGCTGGAAGGCAATCTTTGCCACGGGCTGGTGCAGCCTTGTTTTTGCCTGCGCCTTTGCCGTTCCGGTCGTGCAGCTGGTCGTCTGGTTCTGGCAGCGTGGCCGTTTCGACCTGGATGAGCGCTATGTCGGTTTGATCCTGCATAGCCTGGGGCTGGGGCTGATTGCCGCGCTGCTGGCCGTAAGCGTAGGGTTGCTGCTGGTGTTTGCTCGTCGTCAGGCGCCGCGCCGCACGGTTCGCTCCGCTATCGGGCTCGCCAACCTGGGCTATGCACTGCCGGGCTCGGTACTGGCGGTGGCTATCATGCTAGCCTTCAGTCTGCTGGACCGTGAGCTGATCGTGCCGATGTCCCAGTGGCTGGGCGGTGCGGGCAAGCCGCTTCTGCTGGGAAGCCTGGGTGCGTTGCTGCTGGCTTACCTGATCCGCTTTCTGGCAGTCGCTTACGGGCCGCTGGAATCCGCTCTGGCGCGTATCCGCCGGTCCCTGCCGGAGGCTTCCCGAAGCCTGGGTATCGGCGGACTGGGGCTGTTCATTCGTGTGTATCTTCCACTGCTGACGCCAGGAGCGCTGTCGGCTGCCTTGTTGGTCTTCGTGGATGTACTCAAGGAGATGCCCGCCACGCTGCTGATGCGCCCGTTCGGCTGGGACACGCTGGCTGTACGGATCTTCGAGATGACCAGTGAAGGCGAATGGGCGCGTGCGGCGCTGCCGGCTCTGACGCTGGTCCTGGTAGGGTTGTTGCCAGTCATCGGACTGATTCGTCGTTCGGCACGGCACTGATCGCGTCTGCCGCGGTCTGTGTCTGCCATCAAGACAGACGGGAGAAATTCAAACGCCCGCTTGTCATCTCGAACGACTACAATGCCGGCCGCTGCAGCCAGCCGGACAACAAGGAGATCCCCATGGGACAGCGCACCCCGCTTTACGACTTGCATGTGGCCCTGGGCGCCAAGCTTGTGGATTTCGGTGGCTGGGATATGCCGCTGCACTATGGATCGCAAGTCGAAGAGCATCATCAGGTGCGGCGTGACTGTGGTGTGTTCGATGTCTCCCATATGACCATTGTCGATATCGACGGTGCGCAGGCTGAAAGCTATCTCTCCCGCCTGCTGGTCGGTGACGTGGCGCGTCTTTCCGCGCCGGGTAAGGCGCTGTACTCCATCATGCTCAACGCCCATGGCGGCGTGGTGGACGATCTGATCCTGTATCGCCTCGAACAGGGCTATCGACTGGTTACCAATGCTTCGACCCGCGAAAAGGTGCTCATTTGGCTGGACGTGCAGTCCGAGGGGTACGCCGTTACCCTCACGCCCCGCCCGGAGCTGGCTATCCTGGCCATTCAGGGTCCAGAGGCCCGCGAGAAGGTTGCGGATGTAGTCTCGCCGGAGCGCGCCGAGCTGATTCGCTCACTCAAGCCGTTCCAGGCCATGCCGGAGGGACAATGGTTCATTGCCCGGACCGGCTATACCGGCGAGGATGGACTGGAGATCATCCTGCCTGCGGATGAAGTCGTCAGCTTTATGAATGAGCTAGTAGGGGCCGGAATCGGGCCGGTGGGGTTGGGGGCGCGCGATACGTTACGCCTGGAAGCCGGTTTGAACTTGTATGGTCATGAAATGGATGAGCATGTCTCTCCTCTGGCCTCCAATCTGGACTGGACCATTGCCTGGGCACCGGAAGGGCGTGATTTCATTGGCCGCAAGGCCCTTGAGGAAGAGCGTAATGCCGGACCCCGCTCACGGTTGGTCGGCCTGGTGCTGGAGGAGCGAGGCGTGTTGCGCGCGCATCAGGTGGTACGTATCGCCGGTTGTGGCGAAGGCGAGATCACCAGCGGCAGCTATGCGCCTACCCTAGGCAAGTCCATTGCGCTGGCCCGAGTACCGGTAGAGACAGGAGACCGAGCTGAGGTCGAGATTCGTGGGAAATGGCTGCCGGTGCGTGTGGTCAAGCCGTGTTTTGTACGTTTTGGCAAGACACTTATTTGAGCACGTTGACAGGTAATCGGCTATTTTGCGCTTTTTTCACGTCAGGCGTGGCGAGCAGACCATTCGACACGCTACGCTTGGGCTATAACGATTAGCCGATTGCCTTACAAGGAGCCGAACATGAGCACGATTCCCGCTGAACTTCGCTATGCATCCAGTCACGAGTGGGCCCGCCAGGAAAGCGATGGCACTATCACGGTCGGCATTACCGACCATGCCCAGGAGGCGTTGGGTGATGTCGTGTTCATCGAGCTGCCTGAAGTGGGCAAAACATTGGCGGCTGGTCAGGAAGCAGGCGTTGTGGAATCGGTAAAGGCAGCATCGGATATCTATGCACCGGTTTCCGGTGAGGTCATCGCTGTAAACGAGGCGCTGGCTGATGCGCCTGAGCAAGTCAATGCCGACGCCTACACGGCGTGGTTCTTCAAGCTCAAGCCCAGCGATACGGCTGAGCTGGACAAGCTGATGGATGCCGACGCCTATAGCGCTGCTAACGACTGATCCCATTGAAAGAAAAAGCCCCGCCGGGCGATTCCGGCGGGGCTTTTTCATGGCCGCATGGTTTTACTGCTGGGCCGTCAGGATCTTGGTCGCCAAGTCGATATCGCTGGCGGAGCTTCCTGGCGTTGCGTTGCGCATTTCGCGCAGGGCGGCTTCCAGGTAAGGACCGCGAATTTCACCATTGCTTGCGAGGAAGGCGCTGGCGTCGTCCTGGGTTGCAATGACCATCTTGTGGTCGTCACGGCTGCTCAGGTAGGTCGAGCCGGTTGTCGCTCCTGAGGTGGCGACATGACGCCAGAATTTGGCATCGGCCATGGCAGATCCGGCAGCAAACGGCAGCAGTACAAGGGGAACCAATGCAAACTTCTTGAGGCGCATAGCAACATCTCCTTCTAAAGGTTCCCTTTAGATAAGGTGCGGGCCAAACGAGTTCCTTTGAAGGCAGAGTGCCTTCAAAGGACGTGAGCCGCTTGGCTTTCGAGCGGGTACTTGGTTCGAACTTAGGGCGCCTGAATCATTTCGTGGATCTTGCTGGCCAACGCATCGATATCGAAGGGCTTGGTCAGCATGTCCATATCCTTCCCCAGAAATTGGCTACGGATCTCGGCATTCTTGGCATAACCGGTAATGAACAGGACTTTCAGATTCGGTCGGTGCTTGCGCGCCACCTCTGCCAGCTGGCGGCCATTCATGCCGGGCAGCCCCACATCACTTACCAGGAGATCGATTCGCTGGTCGCTCTGGAGGAGAGGAATGGCCTGTTCGGCATCGCCGGCCTCGAAGGCGGTATAGCCAAGCTCGGACAGCACTTCGAGTACGATCATGCGTACCGCCGCCTCGTCCTCGACCACCAGTACCGTCTGGCCCTCCTGGGCGCGGGGCATTCCACGGGGTGTTTCGGTCACGAGAGTTTCCATTACAGGGTCGAGGTGGCGCGGCAACAACAAGGTGATGGCTGTTCCTCGTCCCACTTCACTATCGATCCGTACGTTTCCGCCGGATTGCTTGATAAAACCGTAGATCATCGCCAGACCAAGCCCAGTACCTTGTCCGGAGGGCTTGGTGGTAAAGAACGGCTCGAATGCCTTGGTCATGACTTCGGGTGTCATGCCTTGGCCGGTATCTTTGACCTGGATACGAATGTAATCGCCCGGTTCGATGGTTTCACGTCGTGCCGTTTCGGCGTCCAGGGTAACATTTGAGGTCTCGATGCTCAGGTCACCGCCATCCGGCATAGCATCGCGCGCGTTGATGACCAGATTGAGCAAGGCATTTTCAAGCTGGTGGGCATCGCTGAATGCCATCCACAGCTCAGTGTCCAGGTGTGTTCGGATTTTGATCTGCTCGCCTACGGTGCGGACGAACAGATCACGCAGGGAATCGATAAGCTCGTTCAGATTGACCGGCTTCGTATCCAGGGTTTGACGGCGGGCAAATGCCAGCAACCGATGGGTCAACGCCGAGGCTCGGTCGGCTGAGGCTGTGGCGGCATTGATGTAGCGATCCAGATCATCGGTACGACCACTGATGACACGCATGCGGATAAGATCGAGCGCTCCGACGATTCCGGTCAGCATATTATTGAAATCGTGTGCGATCCCACCGGTAAGCTGGCCGATGGCTTCCATCTTCTGAGACTGGCGCAAGGCCTCTTCCGCACGTTCACGCTCATAGATTTCCGTAATGAGTCGTGTATGGCTTTCGCCCAGTTCTTGCGTACGCTCGGCAATCTTGGCTTCCAGGGCATCGGTTGCTAGACGTGCCTCGGTAATGTCGACATTACAGCCGATGTAACCCAGGAACCCGCCTTTGTCGTCGAAGCGAGGGACAGCCTCGCAGCGCAGCCAGCGAACCTCACCTTGGATGTCTCGCATCCGTATTTCGCTGCGGTAGAGTTGACGCGCTTCGAAAGCTTGCTGGTACTCGGCAACGCAGTGTTCGCGGTCTTCCTCGAAAATCATGCGTGTCCATCCACCGTCCCGGGCACTTTCATAAGAAAGGCCATACTCGCGTTCGTAGCGGCTGTTGACGAAGAGGGTGTTACCTTCGGCATCCACGGCCCAGATCAGGGCCGGTGCGTTGTCCGCCATCAGCCGGAAGCGCGCCTCGCTCTGCCGGAGCGCCTGTTCAGAGTGGGCCCGCTCGATAGCCGCCCAGACGCGATCGGCGATATCGCGCAAAAAGCTGACTTCCTCATTGGACCAAGAGCGTACCTGGTTATCGCAGATGAACAGATAGGCTGCAAAGCGGCCATGCTCGATCAGAGGGACGCTGACAAAGGCCCTAACATCGTTGGGCTCATACAAGGCTTGATAGTCCCGGGTGCGCGGATCCTGCTCGACATCCTGAACCACAACAGCCTCGCCCCGCTGCAGTTCGTCAAGGTAGGTGCCGTAGTCACTAATATGAAACGTACCGGTCAGGCTAGTTGTGCTATGGCTCCAGTCATGGGTAACAACGGCTGTTTCGCCGTCAGGCTCGACTTGAGCATAACCAACCCGTGAAACATTCAGGATGTGCGCGAGGGTGTGGGAGACAATACCGCCGATATCGTCGGTGTCGCTTGCCTCACGCAGGGCATCACCCAGCTCGATCAGCGCAGTCTGTCGCTCGGCGGCAGCGGTGCGCTCCTGAATCTGGCGAGTGAGCTCGCGATTGATGGCGTTGAGTGCATCGGCATTCCGGCGCTCCTTGCTGATGTCTCGCGCAATGCCAATGATACGGCGGGTGCCATCCGGGTCGGTCACACGGCGGCCTCTCACGCTTAGCCAGACCGGTTCGGTGCTGCTATGGGCGCGTACGCGAAATTCCAATTGTGCTTCGCTATCGCTATCGCCAGCGGTAGCCGTCCTGAACATAGCCTGGACGCTCTCGCTGTCCTCCGGGTGCAGAATGTTGATGAGCAGATCGGTCACGCTGCGGGAGGCGCTGGCTGGAATACCGGTCATCTCGGTGATTCGGTTGTCCCAGGTGATCACATCGCGGTCGATATCGTAATCCCAGACACCCAGCGCCGCGACATCGACGGCAAGGCTGATCCGTTGTTCAGCCAGCCGCAGGTCTTCTGCAGCACGGGTACGCTCGACAACTACACGGATGCGTTCAGCCACTTCGCGAACCAGCGCAATATCTTCGGCCGACCAGCTGTGCGGGGTGCTGGCATGGACATACAGCACGCCCTTGAGCTGGCCCTTGTCATGCTGGGGAACCAGCATCATGGCGCGAATGGCCCATTGTTCGAGATTTTCCCGCTGGGCATGAGTACGTGGATCGGTAGCCGTATCGTCTACCACGATAATCGCACCGCTAACCAAGTCGGCATTCAGGTCCGCGCTGAAGTCACTGAGCGAAAAGCTGCCGATTTCTGGAGTAACACTATTATCGTTCCAGCTGCTCTCGGCATTAAGCGCGCCAAAGCGGTCGAGCAGCGCATAGCCGATACGCTGTACGCCCAGTACGTTGCCAAGACTTTGGCCCAGGGCGTCGGCCACGTCGGTAGGCGTCAGGGTGCCGTGCAGGCGGTCCCCCAGTTCAAGCAGGAAGCGCTGGCGGTCGTGGGTACGAATCCGCTCGCTGATATCCATGAACGTGCAGATGGCGCCCTGCAGCTCGCCGTCACGCCAGATGGGCTCGGAGCGGTATTCGACGGGGAAGCGGCTACCGTCCTGGCGGAAAAACCAATCCTGCTCGATATGGTGGGGCGTGCCGGTGTTGGCTGTTTGGAAAATCGGGCATTCGGTTTCTGGGAGCGGCGTCCCGTCTGCACGGCTGTGGTGGATGATGCCGTGCAGGGCTCGCCCGAGAACCTGGCTGCGGTCAGCAAAGCCCAACATGCGCAAGAACGCCTCATTGCACAGTGTGGTCCTGCCCTGCTGATCTACAGAGTAGAACCCTTCGCTGATCGAGTCGATCAAGAGGCGTGTGAAGGCTTCGCTTTCAAGGCGCGCCGCTTCTGCCCGCTTGCGGTCATCAATGTCCAGCGCCACACCCACCCAGCGCTCGATTTCGCCGGCTGCGTTGAACGCCGGGGTGACGCGCGCTTCAAACCAGCGATATTGGCCGTCTGCGGCACGGAAGGGCGCCTCGATCTTGGCGGCTGTACGGCGAAGGATGGTGTCACGCCAGGTGCTTTTGACGCGCTGGATATGATCTGGATGGACCGCTCGCATCCAGCTGTCTGGATTCATGTCGTCCGGGTCAAGGCCGGTATAGGTGTACCAATAGCGGTTGGTGTATTCCATGAAACCGTGGCGGTCACCAAACCAGACGATCTGTGGGCTGACATCCATTAAAGCCCGGTAGCGGGCTTCGTTTTGCTCCGCTGTCCGCTGTTGCAGGCGTTCAGCTGTAAGGTCCTGCAGGGTCAGGAGGAATCCGTTAGTCTCGTCCTGCTCGGTCTGCAAGGCGTGGAGACTGTAGCCGGCCTGCAGGATGTGCTTGTCCTTGCGCAGGTAAAGCCCTTCGCCCTGATGATGCCCTTGCTGCCGAGCGTAGGTCAGCAAAGTCTGGGGAAGCTGGCGGGCTTGGTCTTCGGCCGTGAAGAGCAGTTCCAGCGACTGTCCGCTCAATTCATGCTCATCCCAACCCAGGGCCGATTCGGCGCCAGGGTTGCAGGCCAGTATGCGCCCCTGGTTATCCAGAATCAGCAGTGCCTGACCCGGCTGGTTATGCATCAGCTGACGGTTCATCGACTCGCTGCGTTCGTACGCAGCCTTCACCAGGCGCAGATCCAGGAGCTGCATGACCTGCCGGCCAAGTGCCTCAAGGGATTGCGTTTGGGCTGCAGTCAGAACGCGAGGCTGCCAGTCCAGCACACACAGCGTTCCAAGAGGTATGCCGGCAGATGACACCAGCGGGACGCCAGCATAGAAGCGCAGGCCGTCTGCGGTCTTGACGAGCGGATTGCTGGCGAAGCGATCATCCCCACGTAGATCAGGAATCACCACCGGGCCTGGGTGTTCGATGGTTTTGGCGCATATGGAGAGATGCAAAGGCATTTCCCGCACGCCAAAGCCTTTTTCAGCCAGAAACCATTCCCGATTCTCGGCAATCAGGTTGATGACAGCGATGGGCGCATGGCAGATCTGCGAGGCCAACTGGACGATATCGTCAAAGGCGGGCTCGGAGGGGGCGTCGAGGATATCGTAACGGTCAAGCTCCGCGAGTCGCTCGCGTTCGCTCCAGCCTGTTGGCAGTACGGGGGCATTACTCAACACAGGCTCCGCATGATTCATCATCGTCCATAAAACCCATATACAACATCAGGGAATTTCCATTCTGCGTCACTTCATTATGCAGTGATACCCTTTTTTGGCGAAGTTCATAGATCATTCATCGCTCGCTTTGTGGTGTAACGCGGAGGACTTCTTCCATAGTAGTCAAACCTGCCGCAATTTTTTGCGCACCGGAAAGACGAAGGCTTCGCATGCCCTCTTTGAAGGCCTGTCGACGCAGCGCCGTGATATCGGTATCCGGTGAAATCAACTGTCGGGTCGCATCCGAAAGCACCATGATCTCGTACACGCCAGCCCGGCCTCGATAGCCCGTATCACGGCATTCGGAACAGCCTACGGGCTGCATGGCACCGGTGGGAAGCGGCGCGCTCCAGGGGCGGGTAAGCTCCTGCCAGTCCTGCTCGTTGAGCTCGATCGGCGCCTTGCAGTGGGGGCAGAGTGTCCGCACCAGACGCTGCGCCATGACACCCAGCACCGTTGCCCGAATCAGGTAATAGGGCACACCCAACTCGATCAGGCGGCTGATGGAGCTGGGCGCATCGTTGGTGTGCAGGGTGGAGAGCACCAGGTGGCCGGTGAGGGCTGCCTGGATGGCCATCTCTGCCGTCTCCAGGTCGCGGATCTCACCGATCATGATGATATCGGGGTCCTGACGCATTAGAGCACGCACACCGCTGGCGAAATTCACATCGATATTGTGTTGCACCTGCATCTGATTGAACGAGTCCTCGACCATTTCGATCGGGTCTTCGATGGTGCACACGTTGACTTCCGGCGTCGCCAGCTGCTTGAGCGTGGTGTACAGCGTCGTGGTCTTGCCTGAGCCGGTCGGACCGGTTACCAGGATAATGCCGTTGGGCTGGCCGGTCATGGCGGACCAGCGGCGCAGGTCATCGGCCGAAAAGCCCAGCTGGTCAAAACTCTTGAGCAACACATCAGGGTCGAAGATACGCATCACCAGCTTTTCGCCAAAGGCGGTCGGCATGGTGGAAAGGCGTAGTTCCACTTCTTTGTCGCCGGGCATACGCGTCTTAACGCGACCGTCCTGCGGCTTGCGCTTCTCGGCCACATTCATGCGGCCCAGGTTCTTGATGCGGCTGATAACTGCCAGGGTTACCTGCGCTGGAAACTGGTAAACGCTATGAAGCACGCCGTCGATACGAAAGCGAACGGTACCCTGGTCACGGCGCGGCTCTACGTGAATATCACTGGCGCGCTGTTGGAAGGCGTACTGGAATAGCCAATCCACGATGTTAACGATGTGGGCATCGTTGGCGTCCGGCTCCTGATCGCTGGCGCCCAGGTTGACCAGCTGTTCGAAGTTGCCGACGTTGATGCCGCGCTGCTCGACTGCCGAAGCGCCGCTGACCGATTTGGCCAGGCGGAAGAACTCCTGTGTGTAGCGTTGAATGTCGACAGGGTTGGCCACCACACGCTTGATGGGTCGCTTGAGCACATGGGTGAGGTTGCTTTCCCAGCTGCTGACAAACGGCTGGGCGCTGGCAATGGTCACTTCATCGGGAGCAACGGCCACCGCCAGGATCTTGTTGCGCTGGGCAAAGGCATAGGACATCAGTGGCGTGATCGAGGCTACGTCAATCTTCAACGGGTCGATCCGGAAGTAAGGCTGGCCGGAAAACTCTGCCAGCCACTGAGTCAGGGTTTCCAGGTCCAGTTTCTTCCCGGGACGCTTCAAATCTTCTACGTTCTGGGCGGCCAGAAATTCAAGCGGGTGCTGCTGGGGATTATTAGCGCCGCGGCGAATGGTCAGACATTGCTCGGCGGCCTGTTGGTCGACCCGACCTTGTGTAACCAGTTCACGCAGGACGTCGGAGAGCTCCAGCCAACGGTCCTGAGCGGGGGATGCGATAGCGGACATGCAGGTCTCCTCGTCTGTAATGTACTGCTTTAACCTTCGATCGGAGCGCCTGGCCGTACGGATAACGGCAGACAGCAATTTCGTTTGATCGTCAGGCATGCGCTCGGCCGCTTATACACAGCTGAGCCTTTAGCCTATAGGAAGTTCGGTGCGTCCGACGATACGTCAATGAACGCTAGAGAGGCGCCCAGAGGATGGCTGATCATTATATGAACAGCGCCGTCGCGGTGAAATCATGGCGCACCGCCATCAGGGCCGGTGCGCCATGCTGTCTGATTAGCGGGGCAGGGCTTTCCAGGCTGGCAGTGAAATAAGCGTTCTTGCCTGGTTGGCTACTGCGTCGTGTTGCTCATGGGCGATCAGCGCTGGCAGCTTGGCAAGCTCGCCATAGAGACGATCCGTTTCGGGCAGGTCAAGCACCGGACGGGCGAGGCGTAGCCAGACCAGCATACGCTCGACGCGTGGCAACTGCTCTGCTACCAGCTCGGGCTGGTTCATGCCGCGCTGAAGAGGAATGGCATCAGCCTCTTCGCTCAAGGTTCGGGGCAACCACTTGCCTAGCGACAGCTGGCCTAGCTTGTTGCCTCGGTCATTACGGGCTTCTGTCCAGCGACGATCATGCAGCCAGCGGGCCGCCACCAACGAGAAGTGGCCCCAGCGCGGCTTTGCCAGCTCGTTGGCAAAGCGCTCTGGTGCCTGCTGACGTGCTTCTTCATCTTCTTGGCCAATGGTTGCAAACGTTTTCCAATCCGCCAGCAGCGCGTCCAGTGCCTGGCGCAGATCACGGCTGGACGTACGGGGAACTGCTTGGCCCAGACTGCTCAGCAGCGCCCGCAGGTCGACGAGTTGATGTACCCACTCCACAAGCAGACGCCAGTGGCCATTCCAGCGGTATTGTTCTGCCAGACGCTGACTGCTGCCGAGCAGGTGCCAGGCAATGGCCGCGAATGCGTCATCCAGGGTGGTTTCCGCCGTCAGGGTAGGGGGCGTCAGATGCAGGGTGTAGCTGGCTGCATCGTGCAGGCGATAGCCGCGTTCGGCCTTGCTGATGTCGCAAGGCATTAGCGGCAGGTCAGCCGCCAACTGTTCAGCCAGCTCAAGAAGATCGGCCGGCTCGCCCTCGCGCAGCTCAAGCTCCAACTCGCAGATGGCTTCCTGATGCTCGCCAGCCAGGACCGCACCTTGGTCCAGCGCTGCCTCGACTACAGCACGGCTCTTGCCGCGTTCCCATGCGATATCGGCATAGTCGCGAGTGAAATCGGTTGTGAAGATCGGCTTGAGCTGGTGTTTGTCCAGATCAGCCAGAGCCGCTGGCCAGCATTCAGGGCCCAGCAGGCTGGTGTCCAGGTCTGGACCGCTCAGGTTCCACTCCCACTCGTTGCGCTCGGACAGGCCCGCCATGCTCTGGCCACGGCTCTTGAGGGTCTGGATGTACTGGTCACCATCGCGACGGACCCTTAGCGCCACTCGGGCATGGGCCAGCTCACGGGTGTCGGTGTCGTAGTATTGGTTGTACAGCTCGCGGCGCTTCCAGCCTTCCTTGTTGCGTTTTTTCAGCACAGGGTGCTCACGCAGGGCAGCAAGGGTTTCGGGAGTCGCGCGTAATTTGATTTCGGTTTCTTTGGCCATGGCAAAAAGGTCTGGTGCCTGAAAGATCTGTGAAGTGAAGCGTTCGACCGGCGCCTTGGCGCAGCGGTATAGCTAGGCCGGCAAGGTTCGCTGGGCTATGAGTCGACTGATTGGGTATCAGTGTATCTAACCCTGCGGCCCATGACAGGAGATTCGCATGGCGCTGGCGTCATCTTTTCGAGGAGCGGCGTTGACCCGGTCATTCAGCACTCTAAGATGGGAACTAGCCGAAGGAGTACGCCTATGCCCATCCCCGCGCTCAAACAGCAATTCAAGGCCTTGTTGGCCGAATCGTCCGTCAGTTGCACACAACCACAGCTGGACCAGTCCAACGCGGGCGTCATTACGCAGTTGTCGAGCTGGTTGGGGGATCTGGGCTTTCGCTGTGAGACCCAGGAGATTCTGCCCGGCAAATACAACCTGATCGCGACCTATGGCAGCGGACCGGGTGGGCTGGTTCTATCCGGGCATACTGACACCGTGCCTTACGATGAGCCGCTCTGGACCGGTGACCCGCTAACACTACGTGAGGCGGATGATCGCTGGTATGGGTTGGGTAGCTGCGACATGAAGGGCTTTTTCGCCTTGGTGATCGAGGCGGTTCGTACGCTGATCGACCAGCCGTTCCGTCATCCCCTGATCATCCTGGCGACCTGTGATGAAGAATGCTCCATGGACGGTGCCCGGGCAATCGCCGAGGCAGGCAGGCCATTGGGGCGTGCCGCGGTGATCGGCGAGCCGACCAGTCTCAGGCCCATCCGCATGCACAAAGGCATCATGATGGAGCGTATCGATATCCTAGGGCAGAGCGGCCATTCGTCTGACCCGAGCCTTGGGCGAAGCGCCATGGAGGCCATGCATGCCGTCATGGGCGAACTCATGGCACTGCGGCAGCAATGGCAGCATGAGCACCACAACCCTTTTTTCAACGTGCCGCAGCCGACCCTGAATCTGGGCTGTATCCACGGCGGCGACAACCCCAACCGGATCTGCGGGCAGTGTGCGTTGGAGTTTGACCTGCGTCCCCTGCCGGGCATGCAGGCGGACGAGCTGCGCAATCTGATCAAGGGGCGGCTGAGACCGATTGCAGAGCGCCATGCCGTCAAGATCGACTACCAACCCTTGTTTCCGGCGGTTCCACCCTTCGAGCAGTCAGCTACCAGCGAACTGGTCCGCATCGCCGAACAACTCACCGGCTGCGAGGCCCAGGCGGTAGCCTTTGGCACCGAAGCGCCGTATCTTCAACAGCTGGGGATCGAGACGTTGGTCATGGGGCCTGGAAATATTGCCTGCGCCCATCAGCCAGACGAACATCTGGAGCTTTCCCAGATCGAACCAACCGTAAAGGTGCTTCGTCAATTGATTCACCATTACTGCATAACGCTACCAATAGCCAAGGAGTGACCGTGTTGCTGCGACGACGATGAACGAGCCCTCACCGTTCACCTTTTACTTTTGCTGCACAAGGTTTTCTCTTTAATGCACGATTACGTTAATTGGCTTCGCCACGCGTCTCCCTACATTAATGCTCACCGTGACCGGACCTTTGTGGTCATGCTGCCTGGCGACGGGCTGGAGCATCTAAATTTCGGCAATATCGTCCACGACCTCGTGCTGCTGCACAGCCTGGGTGTGCGCCTGGTACTGGTGCATGGCTCGCGGCCACAGATCGAGACGCGACTGGCTGCGCGCGGAATTGCCCCACGCTTTCACCGTGACCTGCGCATCACCGACGCTGCGACGCTGGAGTGCGTGATCGATGCCGTGGGTAGTCTGCGCCTGTCCATCGAGGCCCGTCTGTCCATGGACATGGCTGCCTCCCCCATGCAGGGCGCGCGATTGCGGGTAGCCAGTGGCAACCTCGTCACTGCGCGACCCTACGGTATCCATGACGGTGTCGATTTTCACCATACCGGTGAGGTCCGCCGCATCGACCGCAAGGGCATCAGTCGTCTTCTGGATGAGCGCACTATTGTGCTGCTGTCACCGCTGGGGTATTCGCCCACCGGGGAGATTTTCAATATTGCCTGTGAAGACGTCGCGACCCGTGCCGCTGTCGATCTGGCCGCCGACAAGCTGGTGCTCTACGGCGCCGAGCAAGGTCTGCTGGATGCCGAAGGCAACCTGATCCGTGAGCTACGTCCTCAACAAGTGCCGCCGCATCTGGAGCGGCTTGGCAGTGGCAACTACCAGGCGGAGCTGCTGGATGCGGCCGCTCAGGCCTGCCGGGGTGGAGTGCGCCGCACGCATATCGTGAGCTATGCCGAGGATGGCGCGCTGCTCAACGAACTCTTTACCCGCAGCGGTAGCGGCACGCTGGTGGCGCAGGAGCAGTTCGAGTCCATTCGCGAGGCGGATATTGGCGATGTGGGCGGTCTGATCGAACTGATCCGTCCGCTGGAAGAACAAGGGATTTTGGTACGCCGCTCGCGGGAAGTGCTGGAGCGTGAAATCGACAAGTTCAGTATCGTCGAGCGGGAAGGGCTTATTATCGCCTGTGCCGCGCTGTATCCGATCGCTGATTCAAACGCAGGCGAGCTGGCCTGTCTGGCGGTCAATCCCGACTATCGACATGGTGGGCGGGGGGACGAGTTGCTGGAACGCATCGAGCAGAGGGCCCGCGCTCAAGGCATCAAGACCCTGTTCGTCCTGACGACCCGCACGGCTCACTGGTTTCGCGAGCGAGGCTTCGAGCCCAGCAGCGTCGATCGACTGCCCAGTGCCCGTGCATCGCTGTACAACTATCAGCGCAACTCAAAGATCTTTGAAAAAGCGCTATAGGTGATTCTGGCCGGACAGCCCGGCCAGAGCCCGAACGCTACACGCTCAGCGTGCCGAGGATGCTGGCTTGGTAGGCTGCCGCAAAGGTATCGAAGTCGCCTTGGTCGGCAGTCTCCAGTTCTTCTTGGTCCTTCAATGACTGTTCTGCCATCTGCTCGAAAAGGGCCTGCTGTTCGGGGCTTAGCTCAGCCTGGCGGAAATAGTCAGCGTGGACCTTGCTCTGTCGCAGAGAGAATTCGGCAAAGCTTTCGCCATGCTCGCGCATTTCAGCCAGGACTCGAGCCGAAGGCGTTAGGGCCGGGTTGATAAACTTGTGGCGCTGCTCCTCGACTGATACATGGTAGGCGCTGCCACCGTAGGCGGTATCCAGCAGTTTGGCACAGCGATCAATGCAGCCCAGCAGCCGCTCGGCCCAGTCCAACATCGAAATCGGGGCGCCCTGGCGTTGTAGGAACAAGCCTGGCTTGCGGCCCTCCTTCACAACCTTGGTAAAGTTCTGCGTACATTCGCCACACTCGCCGTTCAGCGGCGGACTTTCCTCAAGTGCGCAGAACAGCAGGAACGCATCCAGGAAACGTGACTCCATCACGTCGATGCCCAATGGCAGGAACGGGTTAATATCCAGGCACCGGACTTCGATGTACTGCACGCCCCGGGCAATCAGTGCCTGAACGGGGCGCTCGCCCGTACGGGTAACCCGCTTGGGCCGGATGTTCGAGTAATACTCGTTTTCAATTTGCAGGATATTGGTGTTGAGCTGCACCCATTCACCATCGCGGTGAGTGCCGATTTCAGCGTAAGGCGGGTAGGGCGTCGCCACTGCCTTGCGCAGGCTCTCCGTGTAGCTCTGCAGGTCGTTGTAACACGGCGTCAGGCTGGCTTGCGCCTCGCTCTGATAGCCCAGGTCGCTCATGCGCAGACTGGTCGCGTACGGCAGGTACAGCGTGTCGGCATCAAAGATCTCCAGCTGATGCGGGCGGCCACGCATGAATCCGACATCCAGCGCAGGAGAGGCACCGAACAGATACATCAGCATCCAGCTGTAACGGCGGAAGTTACGGATTAGCGCAATATAGCGGGAGGACTGGTAGTCACGATCGCTACGGGTATCGCCTTCGGCCTGGCGTAACAAGGGCCAGAGCGTTTCCGGCAGCGAAAAGTTGTAATGGATACCAGCAATGCACTGCATGGTCCGACCGTAGCGCACGGCCAGCCCGCGGCGGTAGACATGCTTGAGCTTGCCGATATGGGAATCGCCATAATGGGCAATCGGAATCTGCTCTTCCTCCGGCAGCGGACACGGCATCGACGGGCTCCATAGGAGCTCACCGTCAAGCTGTCGCGTAGCGAAGCGGTGAATGATGTCGAGCTGCTCAAGCACCTTGGCAGGGTCATGCGCCGTCGGAGTAATGAATTCAAGCAGGGCTTCGGAGTAGTCCGTCGTGATCTGAGGGTGAGTCAGGGCCGAGCCCAGGGCTGCCGGATGAGGTGTCTGAGCCAATTGGCCGTGCTCGTCCACACGCAGGGTTTCACGTTCGATGCCGTGTTGACACTCAGTCAACAGCGACAGATGGGCAGAATCGCCGAGCAGGGCCAGGCGGCGGGTCAAGATATCGCTCAAGATGTTTTCCTTCACTCGACAGTGGCCCCACTATGGGGATGAGTGAGCCGGTGTACAAGTCTGTCGAATAGACTTCAATAGGCCTACCGCGGTTGCATCCGAAAGTGGACGAAGTGCACCGCGGGTACGATCGCCGTTGTGGCAGGGTAAAAGCCCGGCGCAGAACACGCCGGGCGAACGCATTACAGGCAGGCGAACGTTGCCTGGGCCTTGGCCACCAGCTTATCGTTCTGATGCACTTCCGCTTCGATGACGTGCGTCTTCCGCCCGGGATGGATCACCTTGGCGCGGCAGACGATTTCACCGTCGCTGACGCCCCGAATGTAGTTGACCTTGCACTCCAGGGTCACGCTGCCTGGCTTGCCCTCGAACAGGCTGTGGCTCGCCTGCCCAAGCGCCGTATCGATCAGCGAGAACAACGCGCCACCATGCATCTTGCCGTGCAAGTTGAGCAGCTTGTCCTGCATGCTCATCCGGACTTCGGATTCCCCCTGCTCAGCTTTGAGGATACGCATCCCCAGCAGCTGGCTGAATGCACTGTCATTACCTGCCACGGACTGGCTCATGGTTACTTCCTCAATTGTTTGGCGTTGGCAAACAGTGCTGCCATGGCACCACTGGCAGCAGGCTTGCTTTCGTTACGGGGTGCATTACGGTCACGCGATGGGCTGTTACCAGGCTTGCCGCTGCGAGGTTGCCCGCCACGTTGGCCTTCGACCTTTTCACTAGGCGTATCGCTCATGCGCATGGACAGACCCACACGGTTACGGGGAATGTCCACTTCCATGACCTTGACCTTCACGATATCGCCTGCCTTGACCACTTCGTAGGGATCTTTGACAAACTTCTCGGACAAGGCGCTGATGTGTACCAAGCCGTCCTGGTGTACACCGATATCGACGAACGCACCAAAGTTGGTCACGTTGGTCACAACACCTTCGAGAATCATACCGGGCTTGAGATCCTTGAGGGATTCAACGCCTTCCTGGAATTCTGCTGTCTTGAACTCGGGGCGCGGGTCTCGCCCCGGCTTGTCCAGCTCGCTCAGGATATCCGTCACGGTCGGCAGGCCAAAGGTTTCATCGGTAAATTTCTTTGGATCCAGACGCTTCAGGAAGCTGGAGTCTCCAATCAGGGAGCGAATATCACGGCCGGTATCAGCAGCGATACGCTCGACGACAGGGTAGGCTTCCGGGTGAACGCCAGAGGCATCCAGTGGATTGCTGCCGCTCATGACCCGTAGGAAGCCGGCAGCCTGCTCGAATGTCTTGTCTCCCAGGCGACTCACTTTCTTCAACTCGTGACGGGACTTGAAAGCACCATTCAGGTCGCGGTAGGCCACGATATTCTGCGCCAGCGTTGCGTTCAGACCGGAGATACGGGCCAGCAGCGCCGCCGAAGCCGTGTTCACGTCTACGCCCACGGCGTTTACGCAGTCTTCCACCACAGCATCCAGGCTACGAGCCAGCTTGAGTTGTGAGACGTCATGCTGGTACTGGCCCACGCCAATCGACTTGGGCTCGATCTTGACCAGCTCAGCTAGCGGATCCTGCAAGCGGCGAGCGATAGATACAGCGCCACGCAAAGAAACATCCAAATCCGGAAATTCCTTGGCTGCAAGTTCGGAAGCTGAGTACACCGAGGCGCCAGCTTCGCTGACCATGATTTTGGTCATCTTGAGGCCCGGGTATTTCTTGATCAACTCTCCCGCCAGTTTATCGGTCTCGCGGCTAGCCGTGCCGTTGCCAATGGCAATCAGGTCGACGCCATGCTTGGCACACAGCTTCGCCAGCGTATCGATGGTCTGGTCCCACTGGTTTTTCGGGGCGTGCGGATACACGGTATCGGTGGCCAGCAGCTTGCCGGTTGAGTCGACCACGGCGACTTTCACGCCCGTCCGCAGTCCTGGATCCAGACCCAGCGTGGCACGTGGGCCAGCAGGTGCTGCCAGCAACAGATCATGCAGGTTGCGTGCGAATACGCTGATGGCATCATCTTCAGCCTTTTCACGCAGCTCGCCCAGCAGATCGGTTTCCAGCGAGGTGTACAGCTTGATCTTCCAGGTCCAGCGTACGACTTCCGCCAGCCATTTGTCTGCTGCGCGATTCTGATTCTTCACCTCGAAATGCTCGGCAATCATTACCTCGCAAGGGTGCATGGTCCCAGGTGCTTCATCGCCTACCTTGAGCGAGGCACTCAGGATGCCTTCGTTACGGCCGCGGAAGATCGCAAGGGCTCGGTGGGACGGTACATTCCTGAAAAGCTCGTCATGTTCGAAATAGTCACTGAATTTGGCGCCTTCCTGCTCCTTCCCGGTCACCAGACGAGCTGAAAGTGTCGCCTCCTGCTTCAGGAATGCGCGCAGCTTTTCCAGGAGGTCGGCATCTTCGGCAAAACGCTCCATCAGAATGTATTTAGCACCCTCCAGGGCCGCTTTTACATCGGCGACGCCTTTGTCCGCATCTATATAGCCAGCGGCTTCGGTCTCGGGAGAAAGCATTGGATCATTGAGCAGGGCATCCGCTAGCGGGCCAAGGCCAGCTTCCAAGGCAATCTGGCCTTTGGTACGACGCTTCTGCTTATAGGGCAGATAAAGATCTTCAAGACGGGTCTTGGTATCGGCCTGCTTGATCTCGCGGGCTAGCTCCGGCGTGAGTTTACCTTGCTCGTCGATGCTGGCCAGGATCGCCGTGCGACGCTCTTCCAGCTCGCGCAGGTAGCGCAGGCGTTCTTCCAGATGACGCAGATGCGTATCGTCGAGGCTGCCGGTGACTTCTTTTCTATAACGGGCGATGAAAGGAACCGTCGATCCCTCATCGAGCAGCGCCACGGCTGCGGCGACCTGTTGTGGGCGGACGCCGAGCTCTTCGGCGATGCGGGAGTTGATACTGTCCATGAAACCACCTGAAAACCAGAGAAGCGGGCCTGACCGGCAGGCTTGAAGCGCTGCATTATACCCGTCGGGTATCAACGCGCTGCGGCAATTTGCCAAGGATAAGTGTGTGCTTTCAACTTCTTATGCAGGCTAATCCCCCATTCTCAGGAAAAATCTGCTAACAATGGACTGTCCCTCTGCGGACGAGGCCTGCGCCATAATCCACTTCCCTATTTGAAGGAGTTGACATGAGCACCACCCCCGTTACGGAAGGTGAAAAGATTCTGGTCGTAGATGACGATGCTCGTCTGCGTCGCCTGCTCGAGCGTTTTCTGGCCGAGCAGGGCTACCGTGTGCGTACCGTGGAAAGCACCGAGCAGATGGACCGCCTGATGTCCCGTGAGCTTTTCCATCTGGTCGTGCTGGATCTGATGATGCCGGGCGAAGACGGTATGTCGGCCTGCGCCCGTCTGCGTGAGCAGAACAACCAGATCCCGATCATCATGCTGACGGCTAAGGGCGATGAGGGCAGTCGCATCCAGGGGCT
The DNA here is from genome assembly GCF_000478505.2 of Pseudomonas sp. HPB0071. NCBI lineage: Bacteria > Pseudomonadati > Pseudomonadota > Gammaproteobacteria > Pseudomonadales > Pseudomonadaceae > Pseudomonas > Pseudomonas sp. HPB0071. The sequence goes on from NZ_KI517367.1 coordinate 2,339,369, forward strand.
TGAGCAGGGCGCCGATGACTATCTGGCCAAGCCTTTCAACCCTCGCGAACTTCTGGCTCGTATCAAGGCGGTTCTTCGTCGTCAGGCCCCTCAAGTGCCAGGCGCACCGGGCAGTGAAGATGCCGTAGTGACCTTTGGTGATTATGAGCTTTCATTGGCGACCCGCGAACTTAAGCGCGGTGATGAAGTGCATATGTTGACCACCGGTGAATTCGCCGTGCTCAAGGCGCTGGTCCAGCATGCGCGCGAGCCGCTGACCCGCGACAAGTTGATGAACCTGGCACGTGGCCGTGAGTGGGATGCGCTAGAACGGTCGATCGATGTACAGATTTCCCGTCTGCGCCGCATGATCGAGCCTGATCCCTCCAAGCCTCGCTATATCCAGACGGTTTGGGGTGTTGGCTACGTATTCGTGCCGGACGGCAACAAGTAACAGTCCGGCACTTAGGGACGCCTTCAGGCGAACAAGCCGTTGTGAACACCTACCAACAGGAAGATGCCCAGCAGCGCTCGATAGACAATGAAGATCCAGGTCGAAAAGCGTTCCAGAAAGCGCATCAGACCCCAGATGGCAGCAAGCGCCGAAAGGCTTGCCACCAGGATGCCTACCAGCAGAAGCGACCAGGCTTCTGCCGGGATGGACGCATGCCAGAGCACGACCAGTTCTTTCAAGCCAGCCAGGGCAATCGCGGGCAGGCCCAGCAGGAAAGAAAAGCGGGCTGCTTCTTCACGCTTTAAGTTGAGGAACATGGCTGCAGTCAATGTCGAGCCGGAGCGGGATACTCCTGGAATCAACGCGCCAATCTGTGCAATTCCAACAATCAGGGCGTCACGCAGGTGCATTTCACTCATGTCGCGCTTGTGCTTGCAGGTCAGCTCGGCAATGGCCAGCAACGCCGCCATGCCCAGACAGGCATAGCCAATGACATTCAAGCCCCGTAAAGGCGAGTCGCAGGCATTGAGCACAGGGGAAAGCGCAAGCCCGACCACACAGATAGGGATTGTCGCCAGAATGATTGCCATGGCCAGGACAAAGGCGCGACTGTTGTAGTCCTTATGACAAATTGCATTGACGCTGCCAGTGGTAACGGAGCTGACGTCACGCCAGAAATAACTGATGACGGCTGCCAGAGCTGCCATCTGCATTGCAGCGGAAAAGGCGGAACCAGGATCTTGCCAACCTAACAGGGCTGGAACGACACGCATGTGAGCAGTAGAGGAAATTGGCAGGAGCTCGGTGATACCCTGCACAACACCTAGGAAAATAACCTGGGCGTAACTAAGGGAAGCAAAGCCAATGTCCAAGCCGGTATGGCACATATCGGACACGAAATATCTCCAGTGTGGGAGGTCTTTGAAAAGAGCCGGGCAAATGTATCAAAGTGTTTCTTAGCGAAACGAGGCTGTGAGGCATTTAAAAAGCCGTTTTGTTCAGTCACTCAACAAAATCGATGCCTTTTCTATGAAGCAAGTCTTTATAGGGTGGCAATATGCTCGGAGCGTCAATGACGTGTGGTTACTATGAAAACGCCTGCCTGGTTCCCTCAAAGCTTCTTCGCACGCTCGCTCTGGCTGGTTCTGATTGCCGTACTGTTTTCCAAGGCGCTGACGCTGGTTTACCTGCTGCTCAACGAAGATGTATTGGTTGATCGCCAATACAGTCATGGCGCTGCACTGACGTTGCGGGCCTACTGGGCCGCTGATCCGGATGACCGTCCCGCTGTCGCTCAGGCATCCGGGCTGCACTATGAATCGCCGGAAACGGTGCCAGCGGGTGAGTATCATTGGCCTTACAGTGAAATTTTCGACCGCCAGATGCAGCAGGAACTGGGTCCGGATACCCAAGTCAGGGTTCGTGTACAGCAGGGGCCTGCACTTTGGGTGCTGGCGCCATCGCTGGGGCCTGATTGGATCAAGATACCGCTGTACGCTCACCCCCTGCGAGGCCAGCGAATCTGGAGTGTGCTGGGTTGGTTCTTCGGGATTGGCCTGTTTTCTACCGCCGTGGCCTGGGTGTTTGTCGGCCAGCTGAACCGACCACTCAAACGGCTCGTCTATGCCGCCCGCGAGCTGGGTAAAGGGCATAGCGTACGCCTGCCGGAAAGTGATGCGCCAAGCGAGATCATGGAGGTCTATCATGCCTTCAATCAGATGGCTCACGATGTCGAGCAGGCTGGGCGCGAGCGTGAGCTGATGCTGGCCGGCGTGTCCCACGACCTGCGCACGCCGCTTACCCGTCTACGCCTCTCAGTCGAATTGCTGCCTGAAATGGACGAGATGACGGAGGACATGGTCCGCGATATCGAGGATATGAATCTGATTCTCGATCAGTTCCTGGCATTTATACGTGATGGACGCGATGAGCCTTTAGAAGAAACGAACCTGAATGACCTGATTCAGGAAACCGTGGCGCCTTACAACCAGAATGAGGAGCGGGTCCGTCTCTCCCAGACCGATGTGCCGCCCGTGGCTTTGCGGCGTGTGTCGATCAAGCGGATGCTGACCAACCTCTTGGAAAATGCGTTCAAGCATGGAGGCGGCGCCGTGGAGGTCAGGGCTCACGTAGGTGGAGATTCGACAGCGCCCTATGTTGTGCTGAGCGTTCTGGACCAGGGACCGGGCATTGATCCCAGTGAGATAGAGGAAATTTTCAATCCCTTCATTCGCGGCAATCGGGCGCGTACCGGCTCTGGTACCGGGCTGGGGCTGGCCATCGTCAGGCGTATTGCCGCCCAGCATGGTGGCAGCGTAGAGCTGCGTAATCGTGAAAGTGGCGGAGTCGAGGCACGCGTCTTGTTGCCACTAGGTCTGCTGCTGCCTCGTACCGCCAGCTGATCTGACGCTACCAGTGGAGTCCGTCATGATCGAGGCGGGCTTCCTGACCATATGGCCAGGCCTGGTTATCCGGGCCGTGTCCACTAGGCAGACCCGAGAACAACGGAACACCATAAGGCTCTAGCCATTCAGCAATAATCTCTTGAAGGCTGTGTACCACACCCTTGCGCGGGCAATCCGTAAAGGTGCCCAGGCATACGGCGCCAAGCCTGGCGCTATCGATACTGTTCAATAGCTGCCACAGGCTACGCTCGATGCGATAGTACGGCTCACCTACATCCTCCAGGATCAGAATGGCGCCGTCAGGCGCATACAGTCCATAGCCGGTGCCCTCGGTACTGGCCAGTGCCGTCAGGTTGCCGCCAATCAGCGGTCCTTGTATGGACTTGAGCGAGTGATTGACCGGTTGGGCTGGCAGATGCCCTCCGGCCGTTCTCAGCAGCCGATCGAGACTGCGAAACGAGTCCTCATGACGCAGCTGTTCTTCACCGTCATATCGTTTGGCCAATGCCGTAGCCACTGGACCATGTACTGCAGGCAGACTTTGCCGATGAAAGGCACTGAGCATGATCGAGATATCGGAGAAACCAATCAGCGGTTTAGGGCCAGCCCGCCTGATGCGCTCCCAATCAAGGTACGGTAAAAGCTGAGCGCATCCATAACCGCCCCGCAAGCACCAGACAGCACTAACCTCTGGATTCTCAAAGGCCGCATAAACATCGGCCAGACGCTGATCCACTGTACCCGCAAGGTAACGATGACGTGCCTGTACGTGCTCGCCTGCAACATACGGAACCTCCATCTCACGCAACCGGGCGTAGGTGGTTTCCAGTGCATCGTTGGCAAGCGCTGCCGCTGGCGCGATCAGCGCTACCTTGCCCCCGAAACTGGAGGCATCAAGAAGAGACGTGCTGCCTGTCATCCCTTAGCCTTTGCCTTTGGTACGTGTCAGGTTGGGGCCACTGTTCTTTTCCAGATACTGGATGATCATGCCCGCAATGTCCTGGTTGGTCGTTTGCTCGATGCCTTCCAGGCCCGGTGAAGAGTTCACCTCCATGACCAGCGGACCATGATTGGAGCGAAGAATATCGACACCGGCCACATTCAGCCCCAGCACCTTGGCGGCTCTAATGGCGGCCATACGCTCTTCAGGCGTAATTTTCACCAGGCTTGCCGTGCCGCCGCGATGCAGGTTGGAGCGAAACTCACCGGGCTTGGCCTGGCGTTTCATGGCGGCAATCACCTTGTCACCCACCACAAAGCAGCGAATATCCGCACCGCCTGCCTCGCGGATATACTCCTGCACCATGATGTTCTGCTTGAGTCCCATGAATGCTTCCAGTACCGACTCGGCAGCCTTTTCGGTTTCACACAGCACCACGCCGATTCCCTGAGTACCCTCCAGCAGCTTGATGACCAGCGGAGCACCACCCACCATGCGGATAAGGTCCGGTACATCATCTGGAGAGTGCGCAAAGCCTGTCACCGGCAGGCCAACACCCTTGCGTGACATCAACTGCAGGGAGCGCAGCTTGTCTCGGGCTCGGCTGATGGCGACGGACTCATTGAGCGGAAAGACGCCCATCATTTCAAACTGCCGCAGCACTGCGCAGCCATAAAACGTTACCGATGCCCCAATTCGCGGAATCACGGCATCGAAGTCTTCGAGCGGCTTGCCTCTATAGTGAATCTGCGGTTTGTGGCTTGCGATATTCATATACGCGCGCAACGTATCGATCACGACCATCTGATGACCACGTTGCTCTCCGGCTTCCACCAGGCGACGAGTGGAATACAGGCGAGGATTACGCGACAGCACAGCGATTTTCATGCAGCACCCGGAGCGGGAGAGAGGGATAGGATGGGTTTGTCTTGCGCATAGCTGACGGCCGGATTCACGATCAGGCCACCCTCGACCAAGGCTTTCGAGCCTAGAAGCATGCGGTAACGCATGCTCTTGCGGCAGGCCAGGGTAAATTCCACTGGCCAGGATCGATTACCCAGGGCGAGATTGGTTCGAATCACATAGCGGTTCTGAGCATGGCCATTGGAGCTTCGTATGGTCTTCTTGGCTACCAACGGCGCTTCGCAATGCCGGTGCCGGGACTGCACCAGTGTGCCCAGATGGACCGTAAAACGCACCCAGCGTTCACCGTTACGCTCAAAAGGAACAACTTCCGTTGCATGCAGGGCTGAAGTGCTCGCACCTGTGTCGATCTTGGCCCTCAGGCCGATTACGCCCAGGTCCGGCAGGGCGACCCATTCACGTAGGCCGATAATGGCCAGCTCGTCGAGTGTGTCCAAGCGTAATCCTTGAAGTCGGGATCAGTGTCCCCATATCTGCTTATCGATGGAGGCCAGCGCATTGAACGCAGGCTTGGCAAACCAGTAACCCTGCATCAACGTGATACCGATGTCACGCAGGCAATCACGCTCGGCAGCGGTTTCAATACCTTCGGCAATGATCCGGATGTTCAACTCCGTACACATGGAGACGACGGCTCGAACAATGGCCTGCCGGACTCGATCATGATCGATATTGCGAATCAAGGCCATATCCAGCTTGATCAGATCCGGTTGAAAAGCGGCTAGCAGGTTCAAGCCTGAATGTCCGGCACCAAAGTCGTCAATCGCCGTCATGAAGCCGAACTGCCGATATTCCTTCAGGATATGCGTTAGATGCTGGCTATCACCAATATGCTCGCTTTCAACTGTTTCAAAAATAGGATTGCTCAACGGAAAGTCATGCCGTTTGGCCGCCTCCAGTGTGCTGCGAATGCACAGCTCCGGTCGATAGACGGCATTTGGAAGAAAGTTGATGGAAAGTTTTTCCTTCATTCCAAGCTTTGCTGCGCCTGAAATCGCCTTGGTGCGGCATAACTGATCGAAACGATAGCGGTTATGCGCATCCACCCGCTCAAGCACTGAAAGCGCACCCTGGCCTTCCGGGCCACGGACCAGCGCCTCGTGAGCAAAGATACTGCGAGTGGTTACGTCAACAATAGGCTGATAGGCAAAGGCGAAATCGAACCCAAGGGGTTCACTCTGGTGGCAGCCTTGGCAGCGCATAGGGTTGGTTAATTCTTCAGGAAAGAAGGTCTTCATGATCGTACCGTTAGAATGCCCGTAACCAGCCCTGGTCTAATGGCAAAAATTGATAAGTATTCGGAGCGTTTTCGTTAATGACGTCTATTCAAGATATAGATGAAAAAGTCCGCCTGGATAAGTGGCTGTGGGCTGCACGGTTCTTCAAGACACGAGCACTGGCCAAGGCTGCTATAGAAGGAGGCAAGGTTCAATGTCGGGGTGAGCGGTGTAAGCCCAGCAAAGAGCCCAAGGTCGGTGATGAGCTGACGATTCGTCAGGGGTTCGATGAGAAGACCGTCATAGTCCTCTCCCTGTCTCAACAGCGTCGCGGAGCACCCGAGGCCCAGTTACTGTATCGGGAGACAGAGGAAAGTCTTGAGCGTCGCGAGCGGGCTACGGCCATGCGCAAGGCAGGAGCGCTTGGGTTGGCAACGGATGGAAGGCCAACCAAGAAACAGCGCCGTCAGATTCATCGATTCCGGGGCGACGCTGATTCTCGGGCCAATGACTAGATGAGCAGTCAGTAGTGCTTGACCAGGCTCATCTGCCGGATAACAGGAATATGAGCTGCTACACGAAACAGCGGCGCAGTTAAACGAAGGAACATGCGGCTACCGGCATTGGCCAGCGGCGTATAAAACCCCCAGGCCATTGCCAGTAGTGCAACGGCAATACCGCCCATATAGTCATCCGAAGCCCAGTGAGCACCGGCGACCAGGCGCGGCATCATGAAAAGCATTACCAGTAGCCAAGTGACGACAAGTTGTAATGGGTTGCGCGTAAAAGCCGTTAGAAAGAGGCCCCAGAGCAGAAGAACCGAAGCATGATCCCCCGGAAAGCTGGCGCCGGATCGATCCTTGAGCTCTCAGGCCCTTTCCCAGGACTGGAAGTAATCGCTCATGTGAATGGCATACGTCAGCATGTCGGATGGACTGGCATGCTGCAGGCCGGCGGCTTCGATAGCCTTGGTGAACAGGTTGCGGATCAGCAGCAAGGCTAGCAGTACCGTAAGCAAGCCGAAGAAGGCGCTACGGACCTGCTCTGGTTTGAACACCCAATTCCCACGTATCGTAAGTGTGAGAAGAATGATGCCCACAACGATGTCGAATGGCCTCAGGCTGGCAACGGCCCAGACGTGTAGCCAGACCGTATTGCTTTCCAGCGGTGCGTTCAGCGCACGGAAGAGATGCGCATCCAGATCCAGAAGAGTGGTGCGTACGGAAGGGATAAGCCAGAGAATAATCAACAGCAGCGCCACGAGGTGGCTGATTAGAAATGCTCGCCATTGCCACTTGGCTTGGAAGAGTGTGGCATTGTCCATAGAATGAAATGAATCCATATGAATAAACAGAAAGCGTGACCGCACGGGAGTGTTGTCACGCTTTTGTCATTTTCCCTGTTCAAGCGTACTTTTGTCATGACCCCATTCGATTACACACAGCGTTTCCTGTTTGAAGACACCGACGTTCGCGGCGAACTTGCATTGCTTGAAAGAAGCTATGTAGAGGTGCTTGCCAAACACCCCTATCCGGAACCCGTCGCGCAGCTGTTGGGTGAAATGCTTGCAGCAGCTGCCTTGCTGTGCGGCACGCTCAAGTTCGACGGTCTGCTGGTATTGCAGGCACGCTCCAGCGGTGCGATTCCTCTATTGATGGTGGAGTGCTCGAGCGCCCGAGAGGTGCGCGGTATCGCCCGCTACAATGCCGACGACATCGCTCCTGATGCCGCGCTGAAAGATCTAATGCCCGAAGGTATTCTTGCCATCACGATCGATCCGACCAACGGTCAGCGTTATCAAGGGATCGTTCCTCTCGAAGGCCAGACGCTCGCTGAATGCCTTTCAGGCTACTTCGCCACGTCCGAGCAGCTGCCTACCCGCTTCTGGCTCAATGCCGATGGACGGCGCGCTCGTGGGCTCCTGCTCCAACAGCTGCCAGCGGACAAACACAAGGACAAAGAGTCGCGCGACGCCAGCTGGGAGCACCTTACAACCCTTGGCAATACGCTGACTGCAGAAGAACTGTTGGGGTTACCCAACGAAACGGTACTTCATCGCCTCTATCATGAAGAAACCGTCAGAGTCTTTGATCCTCAAATCGTCGAATTCCATTGTGGCTGTTCTAGGGAACGTTCTGCCAATGCGCTTGTCTCTGTGGGCCAGGAAGATGTCGAACTGCTATTGCAGGAGCAGGGTGGTCAGATAGAAATCGACTGCCAGTTCTGCAATCAGCGATACCTGTTCGACGCTGCCGATGTCGCGCAGATTTTTGCAGGCGGTGGAAGCCAAACACCGCAAGAAACCCGTCACTAAGCATTGCATTCAGGAATAGGCTTTCTGGCATAATCGCGCGACTTCGTTTTTTATGTAGCCAAACTCGGGTTAAGCTACAAAACGCAAAAGGACCGGCCGAGGGCCGACGGGGAACTACATGACGCAAGCCAACGTTTATACCGATATTAGCGCCGCGCAGCTGGTAGAAGAGGCGCTTCGGCGCGGCGAGGGTGAGTTAGCCGCCAATGGCTCTCTTGTAGTCAAGACTGGACATCGCACCGGCCGCTCGCCAGCCGACCGCTTCATTGTTGAAGAGTCGTCTACCCGTGATGCCATCGATTGGGGTTCTATCAACCGTCCTTTTCCAGCGGAAAAGTTCGATGCGCTATGGGATCGCGTTTCAACCTATGTAGGTGAGCGGGATCACTTCGTTTCGCATGTGCATGTAGGCTCCGATCCAGAGCACTACCTTGCAGTCAAGATGACTACGGAAACCGCCTGGCACAACCTGTTTGGCCGTTGCCTGTTCATCAATCCGGAAAGTTACAACCCTCAGTCCCGCCAGGAGTGGGAAATCCTTAACGCCCCTTGGTTTGTCTGCGAGCCGGAGCGTGATGGAACCAATTCCGATGGCACCGTCATCATTAACTTTGCTGCTCGCAAGGTATTAATCGCGGGCATGCGTTATGCCGGTGAAATGAAGAAGGCCATGTTCTCGGTGCAAAATTTCCTGCTGCCTGAGCATGATGTACTTCCTATGCACTGTGCGGCCAACATGGGCGAAGAGGGCGACGTTACGCTGTTCTTTGGCCTGTCGGGAACAGGTAAGACGACGCTATCTGCCGATGAAAGCCGTTACCTGATCGGTGACGATGAGCATGGCTGGGGTGTCGGCACCGTCTTTAATATAGAAGGCGGCTGCTACGCTAAGTGTATCGACCTGTCCGAAAAGAATGAGCCTGTCATCTGGAAAGCCATTCAGTTCGGCGCTGTGCTGGAAAACGTGGTGCTTGATCCACAGTCGCGCCAGCCAGATTATTCGGACGATAGTCTGACCCAGAACAGCCGGGCGGCCTATCCTCGTGAGTTGATCGAAAAGCGTGCGGAACTGAACCGCGGTGGCGAGCCTAATGCAGTAATCTTTCTCACCTGCGATCTGACGGGTGTGCTGCCTCCTGTATCTATCCTTAATAACGAGCAGACGGCTTATCATTTTCTTTCGGGTTACACTGCGCTGGTGGGTTCTACTGAAATGGGATCGGGGGCTGGCATCAAATCCACTTTCTCTACCTGTTTCGGTGCACCCTTCTTCCCGCGTCCGGCGGCCGAGTACGCTGAGCTTCTCATCAAGCGTATCAATGGGTTCGGCTCCAAAGTTTACCTGGTGAACACTGGGTGGACCGGGGGCGGTTACGGTGTAGGCAAGCGCTTCAATATCCCAACGACACGAGCAGTGATTGCCGCTATTCAAAGTGGGGCGCTGGTCGATGTTGAAACCGAGCATTTGCCCATTATCAACCTTGATGTTCCCAAGGTCGTAGCTGGTGTCGATACTGCATTGCTCAACCCGCGTAACACTTGGGAAGATAAAAATGCCTATGATGAATCGGCCAAGGCGCTGGCAGGCAAGTTCATCGAGAACTTCAAAAAGTTCAGTGGCGTCTCCGAAGCGATTAAGGCAGCTGGTCCACAGTTATAATCGTTAGGCTGAAAACAAAGGGTCGCTTAAGCGACCCTTTGTTTTTTAAGAAAAAATTTAAGAAAACCGCATTTAATGATTGCATGTGAAAAATTAAATGCATAAAATGCGCCCGCCTTGAACATGTAAGTCCACTGGTTGGCGGTCAAGGCAACGTAAGTTGAGGAAAAGTAAGAAAATCCTTGACACGACGGCAGCAGACAAATAGAATGCTGCCTCCTTTGGAGGGATTCCCGAGCGGCCAAAGGGATCAGACTGTAAATCTGACGTCTACGACTTCGAAGGTTCGAATCCTTCTCCCTCCACCAAATTGCAAGAGCTACAGGCTCTGCGGGTATAGTTCAGTGGTAGAACCTCAGCCTTCCAAGCTGATGATGCGGGTTCGATTCCCGCTACCCGCTCCAGTTTGTTGTAGTTTGCTCATGTAGCTCAGTTGGTAGAGCACACCCTTGGTAAGGGTGAGGTCAGCGGTTCAAATCCGCTCATGAGCTCCATTATTAAGGGCAGATATGAGAATATCTGCCTTTATTTTATGGCGGCGTTACTTGCTCAATTCTTGATGGGAGAGAGTGTCGATGGCTAAAGAAAAATTTGAACGTAACAAACCGCACGTCAACGTCGGCACCATCGGCCACGTCGACCATGGTAAGACAACGCTGACTGCAGCACTGACCAAGGTTTGCTCTGAAACTTGGGGTGGTTCTGCTCGTAACTTCGACCAGATCGATAACGCTCCGGAAGAAAAAGCGCGCGGTATTACCATTAACACTTCCCACGTTGAGTACGATTCGGCCACTCGCCACTACGCTCACGTTGACTGCCCTGGCCACGCTGACTATGTGAAGAACATGATTACCGGTGCTGCGCAGATGGACGGTGCGATCCTGGTTTGCTCGGCAGCTGACGGCCCCATGCCGCAGACTCGTGAGCACATCCTGCTGTCCCGTCAGGTAGGCGTTCCTTACATTGTCGTGTTCCTGAACAAGGCTGACATGGTTGACGACGCTGAGCTGCTCGAGCTGGTAGAAATGGAAGTTCGCGATCTGCTGAACACCTATGACTTCCCAGGTGACGACACTCCGATCGTTGTAGGTTCCGCGCTGATGGCGCTGGAAGGCAAAGACGACAACGAAATCGGTGTTTCTGCTGTGCGTAAGCTGGTTGAAACTCTGGATGCCTATATCCCTGAGCCAGTTCGTGCAATCGACCAGCCGTTCCTGATGCCGATCGAAGACGTATTCTCCATCTCTGGTCGCGGTACTGTAGTAACAGGCCGTGTTGAGCGTGGTATCGTCAAGGTGGGTGAGGAAGTTGAAATCGTAGGTATCAAAGCTACGACCAAAACTACCTGCACCGGCGTTGAGATGTTCCGTAAGCTGCTAGACGAAGGTCGTGCAGGTGAGAACGTTGGCGCCCTGCTGCGTGGTACCAAGCGTGAAGACGTTGAGCGTGGTCAGGTTCTGGCCAAGCCGGGCACCATCAAGCCGCACACTAAGTTCGAGTGCGAAGTGTACGTTCTGTCCAAGGAAGAAGGTGGTCGTCATACTCCGTTCTTCAAGGGCTACCGTCCTCAGTTCTACTTCCGTACTACTGATGTGACTGGTAACTGCGAACTGCCGGAAGGCGTTGAGATGGTAATGCCGGGCGACAACATCAAGATGGTTGTTACCTTGATCGCTCCGATTGCCATGGAAGAAGGTCTGCGTTTCGCTATTCGCGAAGGCGGCCGTACCGTAGGCGCCGGCGTGGTTGCCAAGATCGTCGAATAAGTTCTTGATCTTGGGTTGTTAGGCCGGCATAATAGCCGGCCTGATTTAAGTTACAGGCCAGTAGCTCAATTGGCAGAGCGGCGGTCTCCAAAACCGCAGGTTGGGGGTTCGATTCCCTCCTGGCCTGCCAGATTTAATCTGGCATTTCCTGACAGGATTTCAATTGATGAGCGTCAAGGCGGAAGCCAAAGAGTCACGCTTCGATGCGATGAAGTGGCTTGTGGTCGTCTTGCTGGTAGCAGTAGGTGTTGTTGCTAACCACTACTACTCAGCCCAGCCGATCCTGTATCGCGTTATCGGTTTGCTGGTTCTGGGTGCTGTAGCTGCTTTCGTTGCATTACAGACTGTCAAAGGGCAAGCGTTTTTCACGCTGCTCAAAGAGGCGCGCACCGAGATTCGTAAGGTTGTCTGGCCTAGTAGGCAAGAGACAGCTCAGACCACATTGATTGTGGTTGCAGTAGTGCTGGTCATGGCGCTGCTGCTATGGGGATTAGATTCCCTGCTCGGATGGCTTGTTTCCATGATCGTAGGTTAAGGGTTCGCCGTGGCTAAGCGTTGGTACGTAGTGCATGCATACTCGGGTTACGAGAAGCATGTCATGCGCTCTTTGATTGAGCGCGTCAAGCTTGCCGGAATGGAAGATGAGTTCGGTGATATTCTGGTTCCCACTGAAGAAGTAGTGGAGATGCGTAATGGCCAGAAGCGCAAAAGCGAACGTAAATTCTTTCCAGGTTATGTGCTCGTTCAGATGGAAATGAGCGAAGGTACATGGCACCTCGTTAAAGATACCCCGCGGGTTATGGGTTTTATTGGTGGAACGGCTGATAAGCCAGCACCGATTACTGATCGTGAGGCAGAGGCGATTCTTCGTCGTGTTTCCGATAGTAGCGATAAGCCCAAGCCGAAAACATTGTTTGAGCCAGGTGAGACTGTTCGTGTTATCGATGGTCCGTTTGCTGACTTCAATGGTGTTGTGGAAGAAGTGAATTACGAAAAAAGCCGGATTCAAGTGGCTGTCCTGATTTTTGGACGTTCTACGCCGGTTGAGCTGGAATTCAGTCAGGTCGAAAAAGTCGTCTAACTGATGCCTGGTCCCATACCCCGCAGTTTAGGCTGCGGGGTTTTGTCGTCAGTGGGATAAGGTGAATCAAACCGGGGAGCCTTAAGGCGTTAGACCCGTCATTGGAGTAGCAAATGGCTAAGAAAATCCAAGCTTATATCAAGCTGCAAGTTAAAGCGGCTCAAGCTAACCCGAGCCCGCCAGTAGGTCCGGCGCTGGGTCAGCATGGCGTGAACATCATGGAATTCTGTAAGGCATTCAACGCCCGTACCCAAGGTATGGAACCAGGTCTGCCTACTCCGGTAATTATTACCGTTTACAGTGACCGTAGCTTCACGTTTGAGACCAAGAGTACTCCTGCTTCTGTTCTTCTGAAGAAGGCTGCGGGCATTCAGAGCGGTTCTAGCCGTCCTAACTCTCAGAAAGTAGGCACCGTAACGCGTGCTCAGCTTGAAGAGATTGCTAAGACCAAGAATGCTGATCTGACTGCTGCTGATATGGATGCAGCTGTACGTACTATCGCTGGCTCTGCTCGTAGCATGGGCCTCAATGTGGAGGGCGTGTAATGGCCAAGCTCACTAAGCGTCAAAAGGCTATTGCTGCCAAGATTGAAGCAGGCAAGCAGTACAGCTTTGAAGAGGCTGCTGCGCTTCTGTCTCAGCTGTCCACTGTCAAGTTCAAAGAGTCGGTAGACGTTTCAGTTAATCTGGGCGTCGATCCTCGTAAATCTGACCAGGTTGTTCGTGGTGCTACCGTTCTGCCAAACGGTACTGGCAAGAGCGTCCGTGTAGCCGTGTTTACTCAGGGCCCCAATGCTGAAGCAGCGCTGGCTGCTGGTGCAGAAAAAGTGGGTATGGACGACTTGGCTGCCGAGATGAAAGCTGGCGATCTGAGCTATGACGTCGTGATTGCTTCTCCAGATGCAATGCGCGTAGTAGGTCAGTTGGGTCAGATCCTTGGTCCTCGTGGTCTGATGCCTAACCCCAAAGTTGGCACTGTGACTCCGGACGTTGCTACTGCAGTCAAGAACGCAAAGGCCGGTCAGGTTCGTTTCCGTACCGACAAGAACGGCATCATCCATGCCTCCGTTGGCAAGGTTGATTTCGAACCCGTTAAGCTCAAGCAGAACGTTGAAGCGCTGCTGGCTGACCTGAAGAGACTCAAGCCGTCTACTTCCAAAGGTATTTATGTCAAGCGCGTGACTCTGAGCACCACTATGGGCCCAGGTCTGCAGATTGATCAGGCTTCCCTGGAAGCCTAAGTGATTCGAGCGAAGCACTGCTTCGCTCTCTTATTGGGGTCCCTGCCTGGCGGGGGCTGTCCAAGACCGTAGGTGACGAAAGTCTTAAATTAAGCCTACGCAGATGGTGCTCCCGATTCGGTTACCGAGTCAGACACCAAAACGACGTCCGGCTTAGGTTGGGCGATACGGTAACATCCAGGAGTAAAACCCGTGGCAATTAAACTCGAAGACAAGAAGGCTATCGTCGCTGAAGTCAACGAGGCTGCCCAAAGTGCCCTGTCTGCTGTCGTGGCTGATGCCCGTGGCGTGACAGTAGGTGCAATGACCGGACTCCGTAAAGAGGCCCGTGCGGCTGGTGTTTACGTGAAAGTTGTGCGTAACACACTGCTGCGTCGCGCTGTTGAAGGTACTTCATTTGACGTACTGAACGACGCGTTCAAAGGCCCGACCCTGATTGCTTTTTCCACTGAACATCCGGGCGCTGCTGCTCGCATTTTCAAGGAATTCGCCAAGGGTCAGGACAAGTTCGAGATCAAGGCGGCCGCGTTTGAAGGCAAGCTGATCCCAGCTAACCAGATCGACGTACTGGCAACTCTGCCAACCTACGACGAAGCTGTGTCCCAGCTGATGAGCGTTATCCAGGGCGCAACCAGCAAGCTGGCTCGTACTCTGGCAGCTATTCGCGACCAGAAAGAATCTGCTGCAGCCTAAGGCTAAGCATCTACTTTCTCGCTTTTTTGTTTAATTCTAGTGGCTACGAAGCCCCTAAACGATACAGGAATTAGAGTCATGGCTCTGACCAACGAAGATATCATCAACGCCGTATCCGAAATGTCCGTCATGCAAGTGGTCGAACTGATCAAGGCGATGGAAGAGAAGTTCGGTGTAACTGCTGCTGCCGCTGTAGCTGCTGGTCCGGCTGCTGCCGCTCCTGCTGCTGAAGAGCAGACTGAATTCACTATCATGTTGACCGAAGCTGGCGACAAGAAAGTGAACGTCATTAAGGTCGTTCGTGAACTGACTGGTCTGGGCCTGAAAGAAGCCAAGGCAGTTGTTGACGGCGCTCCTGGCGTTGTTAAAGAGGGCGTTTCCAAAGAGGAAGCCGAGGCTGCCAAGAAGTCTCTGGAAGAAGCTGGCGCCAAGGTCGAGCTCAAGTAAGCTCAGACATTGCGTCTACAGCCTGAGCGTTAAAGTTCGGCTGATGGCTGGTGGCAATAGCCACCGGCCTTTTTCTGTTTCGATGCAGCCCGGTCGGGCTTGTGATCAAATAGAAATAAAGAAGGCCATCATAGGTGATGGCGCAAACGATAACGTTTGCAAGATTTTCCGGCTGCTCCCGTCGGAGAGGCCAAACAAGCAGGTGACCAAGCTGGGGAACGCTGATGGCTTACTCATACACTGAGAAAAAACGTATCCGCAAGGACTTTAGCAAGTTGCCGCACGTTATGGACGTGCCGTATCTATTGGCTATCCAGCTGGATTCGTATCGCGAATTCCTGCAGGCGGGCGCAGGCAAAGATCAGCTCCGCGATATCGGTCTGCACGCGGCCTTCAAGTCCGTTTTCCCGATTATCAGTTATTCCGGCAATGCTGCCTTGGAATATGTCGGTTATCGCCTTGGCGAGCCGGCGTTCGATGTTAAAGAATGTGTTCTGCGCGGCGTGACATTTGCTGTTCCGCTGCGAGTAAAAGTGCGCCTGATTATTTTTGATCGTGAGTCGTCCAACAAGGCGATCAAAGACATCAAGGAGCAAGAAGTTTACATGGGGGAAATTCCCCTGATGACAGAAAACGGCACCTTCATTATCAATGGTACCGAGCGTGTCATCGTTTCCCAGTTGCACCGTTCTCCTGGTGTCTTCTTCGATCACGACCGTGGTAAGACCCACAGCTCCGGTAAGCTGCTGTATTCCGCTCGTATTATTCCTTACCGTGGTTCTTGGTTAGACTTCGAGTTCGACCCCAAGGACAGCGTATTCGTTCGTATCGACCGTCGCCGCAAACTACCTGCGACCGTTCTACTGCGCGCGCTTGGTTACGGTACTGAAGAAGTGCTGGATATGTTCTACGACACCAACGTGTTCCACATCAAGGGTGAAACCTTGAATCTGGAACTGGTGCCGCAGCGTCTGCGTGGCGAAATTGCCAGCTTTGATATTAAGGACAATGCAGGCAAGGTGATTGTAGAGCAGGGGCGTCGTGTTACTGCGCGCCATATCAATCAGCTTGAAAAATCAGGTATTACCGAGCTGGAAGTGCCATTCGATTATGTTATTGGCCGTACTACTGCCAAGGCGATCGTGCATCCTGCTACTGGTGAAATTATTGCCGAGTGCAATACCGAGTTAACCCTCGATATGCTGGCAAAAATTGCAAAGGCAAATGTCGTCCGCATCGAAACGTTGTACACCAACGACATTGACTGTGGTCCGTTTGTTTCCGATACGCTGAAGATCGATTCCACAACCAATCAACTCGAAGCATTGGTTGAAATCTATCGTATGATGCGTCCAGGCGAGCCTCCAACCAAGGAAGCTGCCGAGACACTATTTAACAACCTGTTCTTCAGCGCCGAGCGTTACGATCTATCTGCCGTTGGCCGTATGAAGTTCAACCGTCGTATCGGCCGTGACGAAATCGAAGGCCAGGGTGTACTGAGCCGCGAAGACATCGTTGACGTGCTCAGAACGCTGGTAGATATTCGGAACGGTAAAGGTATCGTCGATGATATCGATCACTTAGGTAACCGCCGTGTACGTTGCGTAGGTGAGATGGCTGAAAATCAGTTCCGTGTTGGCCTGGTGCGTGTTGAGCGCGCGGTCAAGGAACGTCTATCGATGGCCGAAAGTGAAGGACTGATGCCGCAAGACCTGATCAATGCAAAGCCGGTGGCTGCTGCGATCAAGGAGTTTTTCGGATCGAGCCAGTTGTCTCAGTTCATGGACCAGAACAACCCGCTTTCTGAGATCACGCACAAGCGTCGTGTCTCAGCACTCGGCCCGGGTGGTTTAACACGGGAGCGTGCGGGCTTTGAGGTTCGTGACGTTCACCCGACTCATTACGGTCGCGTATGTCCGATTGAGACACCAGAAGGCCCGAACATTGGTCTGATCAACTCGCTGGCAACCTATGCACGCACGAACCAGTATGGTTTCCTGGAAAGTCCTTATCGCGTAGTCAAGGATGCCGTGGCCTCTGATGAGATTGTGTTCCTGTCAGCGATCGAAGAAGCCAATCATGTCATCGCTCAGGCCTCTGCGGCTCTGGACGAAAATAACCGACTGGTCGATGAGCTTGTAGCGGTACGCCATCAGAACGAATTCACGGTTAAGAGCCCGGAAGACGTAACTCTGATGGATGTGTCACCCAAGCAGGTGGTTTCCGTTGCTGCTTCGCTGATTCCTTTCCTCGAGCACGATGATGCGAACCGTGCCCTTATGGGTTCGAACATGCAGCGTCAGGCTGTCCCGACTCTGCGTTCGGACAAGCCGCTAGTCGGAACAGGTATGGAGCGTAACGTAGCACGCGACTCTGGTGTTTGTGTTGTGGCACGTCGAGGCGGTGTGATCGACTCCGTTGACGCAAGCCGTATCGTGGTACGCGTTGCTAATGCCGAAGTTGAAACGGGCGAGGCGGGTGTAGATATCTACAACCTGACCAAATATACCCGCTCCAACCAGAACACCTGCATTAACCAGCGTCCGCTGGTAAATAAGGGTGACGTCATTGCGCGTGGCGACATTCTGGCTGATGGCCCGTCTACCGATATGGGTGAGCTGGCACTGGGTCAGAATATGCGCGTTGCGTTTATGACCTGGAACGGCTTCAACTTCGAAGACTCGATCCTGTTGTCTGAGCGCGTTGTGCAGGAAGACCGCTTTACTACGATCCACATTCAGGAGTTGACCTGTGTGGCTCGTGATACAAAGCTTGGCCCAGAAGAAATCACTTCTGATATCCCGAACGTAGGTGAGGCAGCGCTTAACAAGCTTGATGAAGCCGGTATTGTTTACGTTGGTGCCGAGGTACAAGCAGGTGACATTCTGGTCGGTAAGGTAACGCCGAAAGGTGAAACCCAGCTGACTCCAGAAGAAAAGCTGCTACGTGCCATCTTCGGCGAAAAGGCGTCCGATGTTAAGGATACTTCCCTGCGGGTACCAACGGGTACTAAGGGTACGGTCATTGATGTACAAGTCTTTACCCGTGATGGGGTAGAGCGTGACTCTCGTGCACTGGCAATCGAGAAGTCCCAGCTCGACGAGATTCGCAAAGACCTCAACGAGGAGTTCCGTATCGTTGAAGGTGCCACCTTCGAGCGTCTCCGTCAGGCACTTGTAGGTCAGGTTGCGGATGGCGGACCGAATGTCAAAAAAGGTTCTGTCATTACTGACGAATACCTGGATGGTCTGGAGCGTGGCCAGTGGTTCAAGCTGCGTATGGCAGAAGATGCGCAAAACGAGCAGTTGGAAAAGGCTCAAGCCTATCTATCCGATCGCCGTCAGCTCTTGGACGACAAGTTCGAGGACAAGAAGCGCAAGCTGCAGCAAGGCGATGACCTGGCACCTGGCGTGCTTAAGATCGTGAAGGTTTACCTGGCAATCCGTCGCCGTATCCAGCCTGGTGACAAGATGGCAGGTCGTCACGGTAACAAGGGTGTGGTATCGGTCATCATGCCGGTTGAAGACATGCCTTACGATGAGACGGGTACTCCGGTTGACATCGTATTGAACCCGCTGGGTGTTCCGTCACGGATGAACGTTGGTCAGATTCTTGAAACGCACCTAGGCCTTGCTGCCAAGGGGTTGGGCGAGAAGATCAATCGCATGCTTGAAGAGCAACGCAAAGTAGCTGAGCTGCGTAGTTTCCTGCATGAGCTCTATAACGAGATCGGTGGCCGCCAGGAAAACCTGGATGAGCTGAGCGACGAAGAAGTGTTGCGTTTGGCTAAAAACCTGCGTGGTGGCGTGCCGATGGCTACGCCGGTCTTCGATGGTGCTAAGGAACGTGAAATCAAGGCTATGCTGAAGCTGGCTGATCTGCCCGAAAGTGGTCAGATGTGCCTGTTTGACGGCCGTACCGGTAATCAGTTCGAGCGTCCGGTTACTGTCGGCTACATGTATATGCTGAAGCTCAACCACCTGGTCGATGACAAGATGCATGCCCGTTCCACAGGATCGTATAGCCTGGTTACTCAGCAGCCGCTGGGTGGTAAGGCGCAGTTCGGTGGACAGCGTTTCGGAGAGATGGAGGTCTGGGCGCTGGAAGCTTATGGTGCCGCCTACACCCTTCAGGAGATGCTGACGGTCAAGTCGGACGATGTGAATGGCCGGACCAAGATGTACAAGAACATCGTGGACGGAGATCATCGTATGGAGGCCGGTATGCCGGAGTCCTTCAACGTACTGATCAAGGAAATTCGCTCGCTCGGTATCGATATCGAATTGGAAACCGAATAACACGCGACGCCAAGAAGGCATGGCCGTCAAGGCGGTCATGCCTGGTCCGTGAGGAGGAAAGGCCTTGAAAGACTTGCTGAATCTGTTGAAAAACCAGGGTCAACTCGAAGAGTTCGATGCCATTCGTATCGGTCTGGCCTCGCCCGAGATGATCCGTTCCTGGTCCTTTGGCGAAGTGAAGAAGCCCGAGACCATCAATTACCGTACGTTCAAGCCTGAGCGTGATGGTCTTTTCTGTGCCAAGATCTTTGGTCCAGTAAAGGACTACGAGTGCCTGTGCGGAAAGTACAAGCGCCTTAAGCACCGTGGCGTTATTTGTGAAAAGTGTGGTGTAGAAGTTGCGCTGGCCAAAGTGCGTCGTGAGCGCATGGGTCATATTGAGCTGGCGTCCCCAGTTGCACACATTTGGTTTCTGAAGTCACTGCCGTCCCGTATCGGCCTGCTGCTGGACATGACTCTGCGGGATATCGAGCGAGTGCTCTATTTCGAGAGCTACGTTGTCATCGATCCGGGCATGACCACGCTTGAAAAATATCAGCTGCTCAATGACGAGCAGTACTTTGAAGCTCTTGAAGAGTTCGGTGACGATTTTGACGCCCGCATGGGCGCCGAAGCGGTTTTCGAATTGCTGGGCGGCATTGATCTGGAGCACGAAATTGGCCGCCTGCGCGAAGAAATTCCGCAAACCAATTCTGAAACCAAGATCAAGAAGCTATCCAAGCGCTTAAAGCTGATGGAAGCCTTCCAGGGCTCTGGCAATAAGCCTGAATGGATGGTCATGACGGTGCTGCCCGTTCTGCCTCCAGATCTGCGTCCGCTAGTTCCGCTGGATGGCGGCCGTTTTGCAACGTCTGATCTAAACGACCTTTATCGTCGCGTTATCAACCGTAATAACCGACTGAAGCGCCTGCTTGATCTGTCTGCGCCCGATATTATCGTGCGTAACGAAAAGCGGATGCTGCAGGAGGCGGTTGATGCACTGCTGGATAATGGCCGTCGCGGTCGCGCAATCACGGGCTCTAACAAGCGTCCGCTGAAATCGCTGGCTGATATGATCAAGGGTAAGCAGGGCCGCTTCCGTCAAAACCTGCTGGGTAAGCGCGTGGATTATTCAGGCCGTTCGGTTATTACCGTAGGTCCGACCTTGCGTCTGCATCAGTGCGGTCTGCCCAAGAAAATGGCGTTGGAGCTATTCAAGCCATTCATCTTTGGCAAGCTGGAAGCTCGCGGTATGGCGACTACCATCAAGGCCGCCAAGAAAATGGTTGAGCGTGAGCTGCCTGAGGTCTGGGACGTTCTCGCCGAAGTCATTCGCGAACACCCTGTATTGCTGAACCGTGCTCCGACGTTGCACCGTTTGGGTATTCAGGCGTTCGAGCCTGTGCTCATTGAAGGCAAGGCGATTCAGTTGCACCCATTGGTGTGTGCGGCTTATAACGCTGACTTCGATGGTGACCAGATGGCTGTCCACGTGCCGCTGACACTGGAAGCTCAGCTGGAAGCTCGCGCATTGATGATGTCGACCAACAACATCCTGTCGCCTGCTAATGGTGAGCCGATTATCGTGCCGTCGCAGGACGTGGTGCTGGGCCTTTATTACATGACGCGCGAGGCGGTGAACGCCAAGGGTGAAGGTCGTGTATTTGCTGACCTGCAGGAAGTCGATCGCGTATTCCGCGCTGGCGAAGCTGCGCTGCATGCCAAGATCAAGGTTCGTATCAATGAAAAGGTGAAGCAGAAGGACGGCTCTGTCGTTAGCAACACCCGTATCGTTGATACGACAGTAGGTCGTGCCTTGCTATTCCAGGTTGTTCCTGCCGGTTTGCCGTTCGATGTCGTAAACCAGTCGATGAAGAAAAAGGCGATCTCCAAACTGATCAACCATTGCTATCGCGTGGTAGGTCTAAAGGATACCGTCATTTTTGCAGACCAACTCATGTACACCGGTTTCGCCTATTCGACCTTGTCGGGCGTTTCCATTGGCGTGAACGACTTCGTTATTCCAGACGAGAAGGCTCGTATCATTGATGCCGCTACGTCTGAAGTAAAAGAGATCGAAAGCCAGTATGCCTCTGGTCTGGTTACTCAGGGTGAGAAGTACAACAAGGTGATCGACCTTTGGTCGAAGGCTAACGACGAAGTATCCAAGGCGATGATGACCAATCTCTCGAAGGAGAAGGTGATCGATCGTGAGGGTAAGGAAGTTGATCAGGAGTCATTTAACTCCATGTATATGATGGCTGACTCAGGTGCGCGGGGCTCCGCTGCACAGATTCGTCAGTTAGCCGGTATGCGTGGTTTGATGGCCAAGCCTGATGGCTCCATCATCGAGACGCCTATTACTGCGAACTTCCGTGAAGGTCTGAACGTACTCCAGTACTTCATTTCCACGCACGGTGCACGTAAAGGCTTGGCGGATACCGCCTTGAAAACTGCGAACTCAGGTTACCTGACTCGCCGTCTGGTTGACGTTGCGCAAGACTTGGTTGTAACCGAAGTCGACTGTGGTACCGAGCATGGCCTGGTTATGACGCCGCACATCGAAGGTGGCGACGTGGTCGAGCCGTTGGGCGAGCGCGTCCTTGGTCGGACCATTGCACGTGATGTCTTCAAGCCCGGTGCGGATGACGAAGTCATTGTTCCTGCAGGCACTCTGGTAGATGAGCGTTGGGTTGAGTTCCTCGAGCTGAATAGCGTAGACGAGGTAGTGGTTCGCTCTCCAATTACCTGTGAAACACGTCATGGTATCTGTGCCAAGTGCTACGGCCGTGATCTGGCTCGCGGACATCAGGTTAATATCGGTGAGGCGGTTGGTGTTATTGCTGCTCAGTCGATCGGTGAGCCTGGTACACAGCTGACCATGCGTACGTTCCACATTGGTGGCGCGGCCAGCCGTACATCCGCAGCGGACAATGTTCAGGTGAAGAACGGCGGTACCATCCGTCTGCATAACCTGAAACACGTTGAACGCGCTGACGGTGCGTTGGTTGCTGTATCCCGTTCCGGTGAGCTAGCTATTGCGGATGACTTTGGTCGTGAACGTGAGCGCTATCGTCTGCCGTACGGTGCAGTAATCTCTGTCAAGGAAGGTGACAAGGTTGAGCCGGGTGCTGTGGTGGCCAAGTGGGATCCGCATACCCACCCGATCGTAACCGAGATGGACGGTACCGTAGCCTTTGTCGGCATGGAAGAAGGTATCACGATCAAGCGTCAGACCGATGAGTTGACAGGTTTGACCAATATCGAAGTATTGGATATCAAAGATCGTCCAAGCTCCGGTAAAGACATTCGTCCGGCTGTAAAGTTGATTGATGCAAATGGTCGCGACTTACTGTTGCCAGGTACTGACGTACCGGCCCAGTACTTCCTGCCGCCCAATGCATTGGTTAACCTGAACGATGGTGCCAAGGTTCATGTGGGTGATGTCATTGCACGTATCCCGCAGGAAACATCGAAGACCCGAGATATTACGGGTGGTCTGCCGCGTGTGGCTGACCTGTTCGAAGCGCGTCGTCCAAAAGAGCCGGCTATTCTTGCGGAAATCAGCGGTACGATTTCTTTTGGTAAGGAAACAAAAGGCAAGCGTCGTTTGGTAATTACGCCTACCGACGGTAGTGAGCCGTACGAGGAGCTAATTCCTAAGTGGCGTCACCTTAACGTCTTTGAGGGCGAGCAGGTGAGTCGCGGTGAGGTTATCTCCGATGGCCCAAGCAATCCGCATGACATCCTTCGGTTGTTAGGCGTAAGTGCGCTGGCGAAATACATCGTGAACGAAATTCAGGATGTATATCGTCTGCAAGGCGTGAAGATCAACGACAAGCACATTGAGACCATCCTGCGCCAGATGCTGCGCAAGGTGGAGGTAAGTGAAGTTGGTGATTCAAGCTTCATCAAGGGTGATCAGATGGAGCTGACCCAGGTGCTGGAAGAAAATGAGCGCCTGGTTGCAGAAGATAAGTTCATTTCCAAGTACGAGCGTGTGCTGCTGGGTATCACGAAGGCATCCTTGTCAACGGAGTCCTTTATTTCGGCAGCTTCCTTCCAGGAGACAACGCGCGTTCTTACTGAGGCGGCGGTAACAGGTAAGCGTGACTTCCTGCGTGGCCTGAAGGAGAACGTTGTTGTGGGTCGTCTGATTCCGGCGGGTACTGGTCTGGCTTATCACAGCGAGCGCAAGCGTCAACGGGAGATTGGCAAGCCTCAGCGTGTGAGTGCGAGCGAGGCGGAAGCTGCGCTGACCGAAGCGTTGAACTCAAGTGGTAGCTAAGCAGTAAATCAAACGAAGCCTTGGCCGAGTGGTCAGGGCTTCGTATTGACGGTACGGGAGAACCTCTTTAGACTTTCGTACCCCGAAAATTGGCAGGGCCCATGGTCCTGCCATTTCGTTTGTGTCGTAAGACAATCAGTGGAGCTATAGATGGCAACTATCAACCAGCTGGTGCGTAAGCCGCGCAAGCGTCTCGTCGAAAAGAGCGACGTGCCTGCGCTGCAAAACTGCCCGCAACGTCGTGGTGTTTGCACCCGCGTATATACAACTACCCCTAAGAAGCCTAACTCGGCACTGCGTAAAGTATGCCGTGTACGTTTGACAAACGGCTTCGAAGTGACTTCCTACATTGGTGGTGAAGGTCACAACCTGCAAGAGCACAGCGTGGTACTGATCCGTGGCGGTCGTGTAAAGGACCTTCCGGGTGTGCGCTACCACACTGTACGCGGCTCTCTGGACACCTCTGGTGTTAAAGACCGTAAGCAGGGTCGTTCTAAGTACGGCGCGAAGCGTCCGAAGTAATCTATTCTTTTTGTTCGAGTCGATAAGAGTAAGGTCAGGCGTAACCTGCTTGTTACAGTCCTGAGCTAACCTGAAGACCGTTTTGAGGGCTTATCAATGCCAAGACGTCGTGTAGCGGCCAAGCGCGAAATACTTGACGATCCAAAATACGGAAGCCAGATCCTGGCCAAGTTCATGAACCACGTAATGGAAAGCGGCAAGAAAGCCGTTGCTGAGCGTATCGTTTATGGTGCTCTGGACAAGGTCAAAGAGCGTTCCAAGAATGCCGACCCCCTGGAAGTTTTCGAAAAAGCGCTCGACGCCATCGCTCCGCTGGTCGAAGTGAAGTCCCGCCGTGTAGGCGGTGCTACCTACCAGGTGCCGGTCGAAGTTCGTCCGTCCCGTCGTAACGCTCTGGCCATGCGCTGGCTTGTGGACTCTGCGCGTAAGCGTGGTGAGAAGTCCATGGCTCTGCGGCTGGCGGGAGAGCTCATGGATGCATTCGAAGGCAAGGGCGCCGCAGTCAAGAAGCGCGAAGACGTGCATCGCATGGCAGAGGCCAACAAGGCCTTCTCGCACTACCGCTTCTAATCAAGCGAGGACCTTATCGTGGCTCGTACTACCTCAATTAATCGCTACCGTAATATCGGTATCTGCGCCCACGTGGACGCAGGTAAAACGACTACCACGGAGCGTATTCTGTTCTACACCGGCGTGAACCATAAGATGGGTGAGGTTCATGACGGCGCAGCTACCATGGACTGGATGGTTCAGGAGCAGGAGCGTGGTATTACCATTACTTCTGCTGCTACCACAGCGTTCTGGTCCGGCTCCACTAAGCAGTATGACAAGTACCGTGTAAACATCATTGATACCCCTGGTCACGTTGACTTCACTATTGAAGTTGAGCGTTCCTTACGTGTGCTGGACGGTGCTGTTGTTGTTTTCTGCGGTACTTCGGGTGTTGAGCCTCAGTCTGAAACTGTATGGCGTCAGGCTAACAAGTACGGTGTTCCGCGTATTGTCTATGTCAACAAGATGGACCGCGCTGGTGCCAACTTCCTGCGTGTTGTTGAGCAGATCAAAAAGCGTCTAGGTCATACACCTGTCCCGGTTCAGCTGGCTATCGGTGCTGAAGATAACTTTCAGGGTCAGATTGACCTTCTGAAGATGAAAGCGATCTTCTGGAACGATGATGACCAGGGCATGACCTATCGCGAGGAAGAAATTCCTGCAGAGCTTCAGGACTTGGCTGATGAGTGGCGCTCCAACATGGTTGAAGCAGCAGCTGAAGCTAACGAAGAGCTGATGAACAAGTACCTGGAAGAAGGTGAGCTGTCGATCGAAGAGATCAAGGCTGGCCTGCGTCAGCGTACTATCGCATGCGAAATCGTTCCGGCTGTGTGTGGTTCCTCCTTCAAGAACAAGGGCGTTCCACTGGTTCTTGATGCCGTGATTGACTTCCTGCCGGCTCCGACAGAAATTCCTGCGATCAAAGGTGTCCATCCGGACAACGAGGAGCAGGAAGATGAGCGTCATGCTAATGACGAAGAGCCCTTCTCTGCTCTAGCGTTCAAGATTGCCACCGACCCGTTTGTAGGTACGCTGACTTTTGCGCGCGTTTATTCTGGTGTTCTGAATTCAGGTGATTCGGTTCTAAACTCTGTGAAGGGTAAGAAAGAGCGTGTGGGTCGTATGGTGCAGATGCACGCGAACACCCGTGAAGAGATCAAGGAAGTTCGTGCAGGTGACATTGCTGCTCTGATTGGTATGAAGGATGTTACTACGGGCGATACTCTTTGCTCGCTAGAAAAGCCGATTATCCTTGAGCGTATGGACTTCCCTGAGCCGGTAATCTCGGTTGCGGTTGAGCCGAAGACCAAGGCTGACCAGGAGAAAATGGGTATTGCATTGGGCAAGCTGGCCCAGGAAGACCCGTCTTTCCGAGTTAAGACCGACGAAGAGTCTGGTCAAACCATTATTTCCGGTATGGGTGAGCTGCACCTGGATATTCTGGTTGATCGTATGAAGCGCGAGTTTGGTGTTGAGGCTAACATCGGCAAGCCTCAGGTAGCCTACCGTGAAACTATCCGGAACAAGTGCGAAATCGAAGGTAAGTTCGTTCGCCAGTCCGGTGGTCGTGGTCAGTTCGGTCACTGCTGGATTCGTTTCGCCCCGGCTGATGAAGGTCAGGAAGGTCTCGAATTTACCAGTGAGGTAGTAGGTGGTGTGATTCCGAAAGAATACATCCCTGCTATTCAGAAGGGCATCGAAGAGCAGATGAAAAACGGTATCGTTGCCGGTTATCCGCTGCTTGGCCTGAAAGCAACTGTATTCGACGGCTCTTATCATGACGTCGACTCCAACGAAATGGCGTTCAAAATCGCTGCTTCGATGGCGACTAAGCAGTTGACCCAGAAGGGTGGTGCTGTTCTGCTTGAGCCAATCATGAAGGTCGAGGTGGTAACGCCTGAAGACTACATGGGCGACGTAATGGGTGACCTGAACCGTCGTCGCGGCCTGATCCAGGGTATGGAAGATACTGTATCCGGTAAGGTGATTCGTGCTGAAGTTCCGCTGGGCGAGATGTTTGGCTACGCTACTGATGTGCGTTCCATGTCTCAAGGTCGTGCTAGCTACTCCATGGAGTTCGCCAAGTACGCTGAAGCGCCATCGAACATCGCCGAAGCTATTATCAAGAAACAAGCTTAATAAACGCTTTCTAGTAGGGGTTTATACTCGTGGCTAAAGAAAAATTTGAACGTAACAAACCGCACGTCAACGTCGGCACCATCGGCCACGTCGACCATGGTAAGACAACGCTGACTGCAGCACTGACCAAGGTTTGCTCTGAAACTTGGGGTGGTTCTGCCCGTAACTTCGACCAGATCGATAACGCTCCGGAAGAAAAAGCGCGCGGTATTACCATTAACACTTCCCACGTTGAGTACGATTCGGCCACTCGCCACTACGCTCACGTTGACTGCCCTGGCCACGCTGACTATGTGAAGAACATGATCACCGGTGCTGCGCAGATGGACGGTGCGATCCTGGTTTGCTCGGCAGCTGACGGCCCCATGCCGCAGACTCGTGAGCACATCCTGCTGTCCCGTCAGGTAGGCGTTCCTTACATTGTCGTGTTCCTGAACAAGGCTGACATGGTTGACGACGCTGAGCTGCTCGAGCTGGTAGAAATGGAAGTTCGCGATCTGCTGAACACCTATGACTTCCCAGGTGACGACACTCCGATCGTTGTAGGTTCCGCGCTGATGGCGCTGGAAGGCAAAGACGACAACGAAATCGGTGTTTCTGCTGTGCGTAAGCTGGTTGAAACTCTGGATGCCTATATCCCTGAGCCAGTTCGTGCAATCGACCAGCCGTTCCTGATGCCGATCGAAGACGTATTCTCCATCTCTGGTCGCGGTACTGTAGTAACAGGCCGTGTTGAGCGTGGTATCGTCAAGGTGGGTGAGGAAGTTGAAATCGTAGGTATCAAAGCTACGACCAAAACTACCTGCACCGGCGTTGAAATGTTCCGTAAGCTGCTAGACGAAGGTCGTGCAGGTGAGAACGTTGGCGCCCTGCTGCGTGGTACCAAGCGTGAAGACGTTGAGCGTGGTCAGGTTCTGGCCAAGCCGGGCACCATCAAGCCGCACACCAAGTTCGAGTGCGAAGTGTACGTTCTGTCCAAGGAAGAAGGTGGTCGTCATACTCCGTTCTTCAAGGGCTACCGTCCTCAGTTCTACTTCCGTACTACTGATGTGACTGGTAACTGCGAACTGCCGGAAGGCGTTGAAATGGTAATGCCGGGCGACAACATCAAGATGGTTGTTACCCTGATCGCTCCGATCGCCATGGAAGAAGGTCTGCGTTTCGCTATTCGCGAAGGCGGCCGTACCGTAGGCGCCGGCGTGGTTGCCAAGATCGTCGAATAATATCGACGTTCGTCCAGAGAAGGCCCTTCGGGGCCTTTTCTGCTTTGTCTATTATTGACACCCCTCTGGCGTCTCTATAGAATTGCGCCTCCTTTTATCGGGCATATTCTGCCTGAGGGGAAAGCTTGGAGTCTGAGGTCAAATGCAAAACCAACAAATCCGTATTCGGTTGAAGGCTTTTGATCATCGCCTGATTGATCAGTCCACCCAGGAAATCGTGGAAACCGCGAAACGTACTGGTGCTCAGGTGCGTGGTCCGATTCCTCTGCCTACCCGCAAGGAACGTTACACAGTGCTGATTTCTCCGCACGTCAACAAGGATGCACGTGACCAGTACGAGATTCGTACTCACAAGCGTGTGCTGGATATCGTCCAGCCAACGGATAAAACCGTTGATGCGCTGATGAAGCTCGACCTTGCTGCTGGTGTAGAAGTACAAATCAGCCTCGGCTAAAACCTTGGGGTTTTAGTCGTGTAACGCTCTGAAATGGGCGGCCATAGCGGGTGAAAGCCCCGTACACTCAAGAGGTTTATACAATGACTATTGGTGTAGTCGGTCGTAAGTGCGGCATGACCCGCGTTTTCACCGAGGAAGGTGTTTCCGTTCCGGTTACAGTCATCGAGATTGAGCCGAACCGTGTAACACAGATGAAAGTAGAAGAGACTGATGGCTATCGTGCTGTTCAAGTGACAGTGGGTGAGCGTCGTGCTTCTCGTGTTAGCAAGGCTCAGGCAGGTCACTTTGCCAAAGCTAGCGTTGCTGCTGGTCGTAGCGTTCTGGAGTTTCGTCTTGAAGAAGGCGAGTACAACGCTGGTGATCAGATCACGGTTGATATTTTCCAAGCTGGACAGCTGGTCGATGTGACTGGTCAGTCCAAAGGTAAAGGCTATGCCGGTACCATTAAGCGTTGGAACTTCCGTGGCCAAGATAATACTCACGGTAACTCCGTTTCTCACCGCGCACCTGGCTCTATCGGCCAGTGCCAGACTCCTGGTCGAGTGTTCAAGGGCAAGAAGATGTCCGGTCACCTGGGTGCTGAGCGTGTAACTGTGCAGTCCCTTG
Organism: Pseudomonas sp. HPB0071; assembly: GCF_000478505.2. NCBI lineage: Bacteria > Pseudomonadati > Pseudomonadota > Gammaproteobacteria > Pseudomonadales > Pseudomonadaceae > Pseudomonas > Pseudomonas sp. HPB0071. Next base: position 2,368,556 of record NZ_KI517367.1, read on the forward strand.
AAATTGTCCGTGTTGATGCTGAGCGCAACCTGCTTCTGGTCAAGGGTGCCATTCCTGGCGCGCCTGGCGGTGATGTGGTTGTTCGTCCTGCAGCCAAGGCTCGCGGTTAAGAGGGGAACGGAACATGCAACTAAATGTAAATGGCTCGCAGGCTATTGAAGTCTCTGAGCGCGCCTTTGGTGGCGAATTCAACGAGACGCTGGTCCATCAGGCAGTAGTCGCCTACATGGCTGGCGGTCGTCAGGGTACTCGCGCTCAAAAGACTCGCTCCGAAGTATCTGGCGGCGGCAAAAAGCCCTGGCGTCAAAAGGGTAGCGGTCGTGCCCGTGCAGGTACTATTCGTAGCCCTATCTGGCGTGGCGGTGGTACCACTTTTGCTGCTAAGCCGCAGAACCATGAGCAGAAGCTCAACAAGAAGATGTATCGCGCCGCGCTGCGCTCCATTCTGGCGGAGCTGGTACGTCTGGATCGTCTGGTCGTAGTGGACGAGTTTTCTATCGATGCCCCTAAGACTAAAGGGTTGGTAAACAAGCTTGACGGCCTTGGCCTGAAAGATGTCCTGATTGTGACTGATAACGTCGATCAGAACCTTTACTTGGCTGCCCGCAACCTGCCTTTCGTTGACGTTCGTGATGTACAGGGTTCCGACCCTGTTAGCCTGATCGCTTACGACAAGGTTTTGGTCACAGTGTCTGCCGTGAAGAAATTCGAGGAGCTGCTGGGATGAACCAGGAACGTGTATTCAAGGTACTGCTTGGTCCGCACATCTCCGAGAAGGCAACTGTGCTAGCGGAAAACCAAAAGCAGTTTATTTTCAAGGTTGCTACTGATGCAACCAAGCTGGAAATCAAGAAGGCGGTCGAGCAGCTGTTCGACGTTAAAGTGCGCAGCGTTAGCACCCTGAATGTAAAGGGTAAGACTAAGCGTACCGCACGTGGTCTGGGCAAGCGTAACGATTGGAAGAAGGCATATATTGCTCTCCAGCCGGGCCAAGACCTCGATTTCTCCAGCAATGCTGAGTAAGTAAGGGGGCATCATGGCAATCGTAAAATGCAAGCCGACCTCCGCTGGCCGCCGTTTCGTGGTCAAGGTTGTCAATGCTGATCTGCACAAGGGCGCCCCGTATGCTCCTCTTCTGGAGAAGCAGGGTAAGTCCGGTGGCCGTAATAACAACGGTCGTATCACCACTCGTCACAAGGGTGGTGGTCATAAGCAGCACTATCGTCTAGTTGATTTCCGTCGCGATAAGGATGGTATCCCGGCTGTTGTTGAGCGCGTTGAGTACGATCCAAACCGTACTGCTCACATCGCGCTGCTGAAGTACGCTGATGGCGAACGTCGTTACATCATCGCTCCGAAAGGTGTGACAGCAGGTGATCAGCTGATCTCTGGTGCTGGTGCTCCAATCAAAGCAGGTAATAGCTTGCCTCTGCGCAATATCCCGGTAGGTAGTACTGTTCACGGTATTGAGCTCAAGCCAGGCAAAGGCGCACAGATCGCCCGCTCAGCTGGTGCTTCCGCCCAGCTAGTTGCCCGTGAAGGCGCTTATGTAACGCTGCGTCTACGCTCCGGCGAGATGCGCAAGGTTCTAAGTGAATGTCGCGCAACGTTGGGTGAAGTATCCAATACCGAGCACAGCCTGCGTTCCCTGGGTAAAGCAGGTGCTAAGCGCTGGCGTGGTATTCGTCCAACCGTCCGCGGTGTGGCGATGAACCCTGTTGATCACCCGCATGGTGGTGGTGAGGGTCGTACCTCCGGTGGCCGTCATCCGGTGTCTCCATGGGGCTTCCCGACCAAGGGCGCGAAGACCCGTGCGAACAAGCGCACTGACAAGATGATCGTCCGTCGCCGCAAGTAACGAATTGAGGATACGACTGTGCCACGTTCTCTTAAGAAAGGTCCTTTTATCGATCTTCACCTACTGAAGAAGATCGAAGTTGCGGTAGAGAAGAACGATCGTAAGCCAATTAAGACTTGGTCGCGTCGTTCGATGATTCTTCCGCAGATGGTCGGCCTGACCATCGCTGTACACAACGGCCGCCAGCATGTCCCGGTGCTAGTCAACGAAGACATGGTTGGTCATAAACTCGGCGAGTTCGCTGCTACCCGCACTTATCGCGGTCATGCGGCTGACAAGAAAGCCAAGCGTTAAGGGGTAAGGAAAGATGGAAGTAGCCGCTAAGCTGTCGGGCGCTCGAATCTCCGCCCAGAAAGCCCGCTTGGTCGCCGACCAGATTCGCGGGAAGAAGGTGGGCGAGGCGCTCAACCTCCTGGCTTTCAGCAGTAAGAAAGCTGCCGAGATCATGAAAAAAGTGTTGGAGTCGGCTGTTGCCAATGCCGAGCACAACGAAGGCGCAGACGTGGATGACCTAAAAGTCTCCACGGTTTTCGTCAACGAAGGGCGTTCGCTGAAGCGCATCATGCCGCGCGCCAAAGGTCGTGCTGATCGCATCGTGAAGCGGTCTTGCCATATCACGGTCAAGGTTGCGGACAAGTAACGGAGTCGATCAGATGGGTCAGAAAGTACATCCCAATGGCATTCGCCTGGGCATCGTCAAGGAGCATACTTCCGTTTGGTATGCAGATAAGCGCACTTATGCTGATTATCTGCTCTCCGACCTGAAGGTTCGTGAGTACCTCCAAGACAAACTAAAAAGCGCGTCCGTAAGCCGTATCGATATTCATCGTCCGGCGCAAACTGCACGCATTACCATCCACACTGCTCGTCCCGGTATCGTTATCGGCAAGAAAGGTGAGGATGTAGAAAAGCTGCGTCAGGACCTGACCAAGCAAATGGGTGTGCCTGTGCACATCAACATCGAAGAGATCCGTAAGCCGGAACTCGACGGTGCGCTGGTTGCGCAAAGCGTGGCTCAGCAGCTCGAGCGTCGCGTTATGTTCCGTCGTGCGATGAAGCGCGCGGTGCAGAGTGCGATGCGTCTAGGTGCCAAAGGCATCAAGATTCAGGTGAGTGGTCGTCTTGGCGGGGCAGAAATTGCTCGTACCGAGTGGTATCGCGAAGGTCGTGTGCCGCTGCACACACTGCGTGCCGATATTGACTACGCAACTGCGGAAGCGCACACCACTTATGGTGTGATCGGTGTGAAGGTTTGGATCTTCAAGGGCGAGGTCATTGGTGGCCGCCAGGAAGAGCTTAAGCCTGTAGCTCCTGCTCCGCGTAAAAAAGCTGCTAAGTAAGGAGTACGCATCATGCTGCAACCTAAGCGTACAAAATTCCGCAAGCAGATGACTGGTCACAACCGTGGCTTGGCTCATCGCGGTAGTAAAGTAAGCTTTGGCGAATATGCGCTGAAAGCTGTTGGCCGTGGCCGTCTTACTGCTCGCCAGATCGAAGCAGCTCGTCGTGCCTTGACTCGTCACGTTAAGCGTGGCGGTAAAATCTGGATCCGTGTGTTCCCGGACAAGCCTGTTACCAAGAAGCCCCTTGAAGTGCGTATGGGTAAAGGTAAGGGTAGTGTTGAGTACTGGGTAGCCCAGATCCAGCCGGGCAAGGTCCTCTACGAGATCGAGGGTGTTTCTGAGGTTCTGGCTCGTGAAGCTTTTGCGCTCGCGGCTGCCAAGCTTCCCGTTGAAACCTCCTTTGTTAAGCGGACGGTGATGTAATGAAAGCGCAAGAATTACGTGAGAAATCCGTCGAGGAGCTGAACGAGCAGCTCCTCAGCCTGCTGCGTGACCAGTTTAATCTGCGTATGCAGAAGGCAACTGGCCAATTGGGGCAGTCTCACATGCTCTCGCAAGTGAAGCGCGACATTGCTCGTGTCAAGACTGTGCTGAACCAGCAAGCAGGTAAGTGATCATGGCTGAAGCTGAAAAGACCGTCCGTACACTGACCGGCCGAGTGGTCAGTGATAAAATGGACAAAACCATCACTGTATTGATCGAGCGTCGCGTTAAGCACCCGATCTACGGTAAATACGTCAAGCGTTCCACTAAGCTGCACGCCCACGACGAAAACAATCAGTGCCGCGCTGGTGACCTGGTCACCATTCGTGAAACCCGCCCTCTGGCAAAGACCAAGGCGTGGACGCTGGTTGATGTCGTTGAGCGCGCCGTACAAGTGTAAGGGTGAAGAGCCATGATTCAGACTCAATCCATGCTCGATGTGGCCGATAACAGCGGCGCTCGTCGTGTTATGTGCATCAAGGTGCTGGGTGGTTCGCATCGCCGCTACGCAGGTATTGGCGACATCATCAAGGTCACCGTAAAAGAAGCCATTCCTCGTGGAAAGGTGAAGAAGGGCCAGGTGATGACGGCTGTTGTGGTACGTACTAAGCACGGTGTGCGCCGTACTGACGGCTCCATCATCCGCTTCGACGGTAACGCGGCTGTTCTGTTGAACAACAAGCAGGAGCCTATCGGTACCCGTATCTTTGGGCCGGTGACGCGTGAACTTCGCTCTGAGAAGTTCATGAAGATCGTCTCCCTTGCCCCCGAAGTGCTGTAAGGAGTAGCCGTCATGCAAAAGATTCGTCGTGACGATGAAGTAATCGTCATCGCAGGCAAGGACAAGGGCAAGCGCGGTAAGGTGCTCAAGGTTCTGGCTGATGACCGTTTGGTTGTTGGTGGTGTTAACCTTGTCAAGCGTCACACCAAGCCTAACCCCATGCTGGGCGCGCAAGGTGGCATTGTTGAGAAGGAAGCTCCTCTGCATGTCTCCAACGTTGCTATCTTCAACCCTGAAACTAACAAGGCTGACCGCGTAGGTTTCAAGGTAGAGGACGGTAAAAAAATTCGTATCTTTAAGTCGAACCAGAAAGCGGTTCAGGCTTAAGGTTGCTAGGTAGATCACCATGGCACGATTGAAAGAAGTTTATCGGAAGGACATCGCGCCCAAGCTGAAAGAACAGCTTCAGCTGGCTAACGTGATGGAAGTTCCGCGTATCACTAAAATCACTCTGAATATGGGTGTTGGTGAGGCGGTAGGCGATAAGAAGATTATCGACAATGCGCTGGCTGACCTTGAGAAAATTGCTGGTCAGAAGCCGGTTGTAACTTATGCGCGTAAGTCGATCGCTGGTTTTAAGATCCGTGATGGTTGGCCGATTGGCGTCAAGGTAACTCTGCGTAGCGATCGCATGTACGAGTTCCTGGATCGTCTGCTGGCTATCTCTTTGCCGCGCGTTCGTGACTTCCGTGGTCTGAATGCCAAGTCCTTTGATGGTCGCGGTAACTACAGCATGGGTGTTAAAGAGCAAATCATCTTCCCGGAAATCGATTACGATAAAATCGATGCGCTCCGCGGTATGGATATTACTCTGACTACAACTGCTCGTACGGATGAGGAAGGTCGTGCACTGCTTCGTGCATTTAACTTCCCGTTCCGTAACTGATAGGAGCTACGTATGGCTAAGCAAAGCATGAAGAACCGTGAGCTGAAGCGTCAGCAAACGGTTGCTAAGTTTGCAGCTAAGCGCGCTGAGTTAAAGGCAGCTATTGCCAATCCCAACACTTCTCCGGAAGATCGTTGGGCTGCACAGGTTGCACTTCAAAAGCAGCCTCGCGACGCTAGCGCCAGTCGTCTGCGTAATCGCTGCCGTTTGACTGGTCGTCCGCACGGTGTATACCGTAAGTTCGGTCTGTCGCGTATTATGTTGCGCGAAGCTGCAATGCGTGGTGATGTTCCTGGTCTGGTTAAAGCCAGCTGGTAATTTCATAGCAATTTGCAGTAAGTATGCGAATCAAGCCCCTTTTGGGGCTTGATTCGTTTTTGTATGCCTACTAGAATATCCGGCTCGCCCGAGTCGGCATGTTTTCGGCTGGGCAGTTTCAGAGCTATAGGCTCATTTATGCATTTAGGAGCTACAAGCCCATGAGTATGCAGGACCCGTTAGCAGATATGCTAACTCGTATCCGTAATGCCCAGATGGCTGAAAAGTCCGTCGTAAGCATGCCTTCCTCCAAGCTGAAGGTGGCGGTAGCTAAAGTCCTTAAGGACGAAGGTTACATCGCGGGTTTTCAGGTCAGCACGGAAGTTAAGCCGCTGCTGTCCATCGAGCTGAAGTACTTCGAAGGTAAGCCTGTAATCGAAGAGCTTAAGCGTTCTAGCCGTCCTGGCCTTCGCCAGTACAAATCTGTTGACCAGTTGCCGAAAGTGCGCGGCGGTTTGGGTGTATCGATCGTGTCCACCAACAAGGGTGTGATGACTGATCGTGCAGCCCGTGCTGCTGGTGTTGGCGGCGAAGTGCTCTGCACTGTTTTCTAAGGGGAAGAAGCATGTCTCGCGTTGCTAAAAACCCCGTTAAGCTTCCTGCCGGTGTTGAAATTAACCTGGCTGGTCAACAGCTTTCTATTAAGGGTTCCAAAGGCTCTCTTGAGCTTAAGGTTCATCCTTCTGTTGAAGTCTCTCAAGAGTCCGGTGAGCTTCGTTTCGCCGCTCGTAATGGTGATCAGCAGACTCGTGCCATGGCTGGTACTACCCGTGCGCTGGTCAACAATATGGTCATTGGCGTGAGCCAAGGCTTTGAGCGCAAGCTTCAGCTGGTTGGTGTTGGTTATAAAGCTCAGGCCAAGGGCCAGGTTCTTTCGCTTTCCCTGGGTTTCTCTCATCCGGTCGACTATGAATTGCCGCAAGGCATTACTGCTGAGACCCCGAGCCAGACTGATATCCTGATTAAGGGTATTGATAAGCAGCTCGTTGGACAGGTGGCAGCAGAGATTCGTGATTTCCGTCCGCCAGAGCCCTATAAGGGCAAAGGTGTACGTTATTCCGATGAAGTCGTTCGCCGTAAAGAAGCCAAGAAAAAGTAGGGCATAGCAAATGAGCGTAAAGAAAGAAACTCGACTGCGTCGCGCTCGCAAGGCACGCCTGAGAATGCGCGAGCTGGAAACTGTACGCCTGTGCGTCTACCGTTCCTCTCAGCACATCTATGCCCAGGTCATCGCGGCCGACGGCAGCAAGGTTCTGGCCAGTGCGTCTACGCTGGACAAAGACCTGCGCGAAGGCGCAACCAGCAACATCGAAGCGGCGCAAAAGGTCGGCAAGCTGGTAGCAGAGCGTGCCAAAGCGGCTGGCGTTACTCAAGTAGCGTTTGATCGTTCTGGCTTCAAGTATCATGGTCGCGTTAAGGCGCTGGCCGATGCCGCTCGTGAAGGCGGGCTGGAGTTCTAAGTCATGGCAAACAACGATCAAAAGCGCGACGAAGGTTACATCGAGAAGCTCGTTCAAGTTAACCGTGTTGCTAAAACCGTTAAAGGTGGCCGTATCTTCGCTTTCACTGCACTAACCGTGGTGGGTGATGGTAAGGGTCGTGTTGGTTTTGGCCGTGGTAAGGCGCGCGAAGTTCCTGCAGCTATTCAAAAGGCTATGGAAGCTGCGCGCCGTAACATGATTCAGGTTGATCTGAACGGCAACACACTTCAATACCCAGTGAAGTCTGCTCATGGCGCATCCAAAGTTTTCATGCAGCCTGCTTCTGAAGGTACGGGTATCATTGCCGGCGGTGCCATGCGTGCCGTTCTAGAGGTGGCTGGCGTTCAGAACGTTCTGGCTAAGTGCTATGGCTCCACTAATCCAGTAAACGTTGTCTATGCAACGTTTGAGGGTTTGAAGCACATGCAGTCGCCTGAGTCGGTCGCGGCCAAGCGTGGCAAGAGCGTCGAGGAGATTCTCTGATCATGGCTACTTCAACTGTTAAAGTTACGCTGATCAAAAGCGTGAATGGCCGTTTGGCTAATCACAAAGCCTGCGTCAAGGGTCTCGGCCTGCGTCGCATCGGTCATACCGTTGAAGTTCTGGATACTCCAGAAAACCGCGGCATGATTAATAAGGCTTACTATTTACTGCGTGTGGAGGGTTAAGTTATGAAACTTAACGATCTACGTTCCGCTCCTGGTGCACGTCGTGAAAAGCTGCGTCCAGGTCGTGGTATCGGTAGCGGTCTTGGTAAGACTGGCGGCCGTGGCCACAAGGGTGCTACTTCCCGTTCCGGCGGTAAGGTTGCTCCTGGTTTCGAGGGTGGTCAACAGCCCCTTCACCGTCGTCTGCCGAAGTTTGGTTTCGTATCGCTGAAAGCCCTTGATCGCGCTGAGGTTCGTACTTCAGAGCTGGCAAAGGTAGAAGGCGGCGTGATCACTTTGCAAGCGCTGAAAGATGCCAATGTTATCAATCGTAGCGTTGTGCGCGTTAAGGTCGTTCTCTCTGGCGAAATCGGTCACGCTATTACCTTGAAGGGCATTCCTGCCACTAAGGGCGCTCGCGCGGCTATCGAAGCAGCTGGCGGTAAGATCGAGGAATAAATGGCTAAGCAAGGTTCTCTCTCTGCGCTCAACAATGGCGGTTTGTCGGAACTGTGGGCGCGCTTGCGCTTCCTGTTTCTGGCAATCATCGTTTATCGAATTGGTGCGCATATTCCAGTTCCAGGTATAAATCCTGATCAATTGGCTGCACTGTTTCGGCAGAACGAGGGGACCATTCTTAGCCTGTTCAACATGTTCTCTGGCGGTGCGCTGGAGCGGATGAGTATATTTGCACTTGGGATCATGCCGTATATCTCGGCGTCGATCATCATGCAGCTTCTCACTGCTATCAGCCCACAGCTAGAGCAGTTGAAAAAAGAAGGCGAGTCTGGTCGCCGCAAGATCAGTCAGTACACTCGTTACGGTACGCTCGTGCTTGCGCTGGTTCAGGCTACGGGTATGTCTGTAGGACTGGCGAGTCAAGGTGTAGCCTTTTCAGCAGGGTTCAGCTTCTATTTTGTTGCTGTAACCACGTTTGTTGCAGGCGCACTTTTTATGATGTGGCTGGGTGAGCAGATAACCGAGCGAGGTGTTGGTAATGGAATTTCCATGCTGATCTTCTCGGGTATCGTTGCTGGCTTACCGCGAGCGATTGGTCAATCCTTCGAGTCTGCTCGTCAAGGCGATATTAATATCTTCGCTCTGATAGCGGTGGGCCTTGTTGCTGTTGCTATCATTGCGTTCGTGGTCTTCATCGAGCGCGGCCAGCGTCGTATCGCTGTTCATTATGCTAAGCGCCAGCAAGGCCGCAAGGTGTTTGCAGCGCAAAATAGTCATTTGCCACTGAAAGTAAATATGGCGGGTGTCATACCTGCTATCTTTGCAAGTAGCATTTTGCTATTCCCGGCCTCGCTAGGCTCGTGGTTCGGTCAGTCTCAAGGGCTCGGTTGGCTTCAGGATGTGGCTCAGGCCATTGCTCCAGGACAGCCGCTTAATATCTTGCTGTTTAGTGCAGGGATCATATTCTTCTGCTTCTTCTATACAGCCTTGATGTTTAACCCCAAAGACGTTGCCGAGAACCTAAAGAAGTCTGGTGCGTTTATTCCAGGAATCCGTCCTGGTGAGCAGTCTGCACGCTATATAGATGGTGTGTTGACGCGTTTGACCATGTTCGGCGCCCTGTATATGACGGCGGTCTGCTTGTTGCCCCAGTTTCTGGTGGTTGCAGCCAACGTGCCGTTTTACCTCGGCGGGACTTCGCTGCTGATCGTAGTTGTGGTGGTCATGGACTTTATGTCCCAGGTCCAATCGCATCTTGTATCCCACCAGTATGAGTCTCTGATGAAGAAAGCCAACCTGAAGGGCTACGGCGGCGGAATGCTCCGCTGATCAGTACCCGTAAGGTTAAGGAGTTGGTGATGAAAGTTCGTGCATCGGTCAAGAAGCTGTGCCGTAACTGCAAAATCATCCGTCGCGACGGCGTCGTTCGGGTGATCTGCAGCGCGGAGCCGCGTCACAAGCAGCGCCAAGGCTGAGTGTGAATACACGCGTATAACCCGACAGCTAGTGTGCTGTCGGGTTGATCATTTTTTATTACAGCGTTAATATCTCGCGCCCTTTTCTTGGCTTCCAGGGCGTGGGTTGCTGTCACATGGAGTTTTTCTAGAATGGCCCGTATTGCAGGCGTTAACATTCCGGATAACAAGCATACTGTTATCTCGCTGACCTATATCTATGGTATTGGTCGCACTACTGCTCAGAATATCTGTGCGGCCACAGGCATCAGCCCGTCCGCCAAAATCAAGGATCTGAGCGACGAGCAGATCGATCAGCTGCGTAATGAAGTCGCTAAGCTCGTCACTGAAGGTGACCTGCGTCGCGAACTCAACATGAACATCAAGCGCTTGATGGACCTGGGTTGCTACCGTGGCCTTCGCCATCGTCGCGGTCTGCCGGTTCGTGGTCAGCGTACCAAGACCAACGCGCGTACCCGTAAGGGCCCGCGTAAGCCGATCCGCAAGTAATCGCATCCGCGAATCGACAGGAATTTAGTCATGGCAAAACCTGCTGCTCGTCCTCGTAAGAAAGTCAAAAAGACAGTGGTTGATGGCATCGCCCACATCCATGCGTCTTTCAATAACACCATCGTAACCATTACTGATCGTCAAGGTAATGCGTTGTCCTGGGCTACTTCTGGTGGTTCCGGTTTCCGTGGCTCCCGTAAGAGCACTCCGTTCGCTGCCCAGGTTGCAGCTGAGCGTGCCGGACAGGCAGCTCTTGAGTACGGTCTCAAGAACCTTGACGTAAACGTCAAAGGCCCAGGCCCGGGCCGTGAGTCTGCAGTGCGTGCATTGAACGCCTGTGGTTACAAGATCGCCAGCATTACCGACGTGACGCCCATCCCGCATAATGGATGCCGTCCGCCGAAGAAGCGTCGCGTGTAATAGGAGACAGTAAGAAATGGCTCGTTACATTGGTCCCAAGTGCAAACTGTCCCGCCGTGAAGGCACCGATCTCTTCCTGAAGAGCGGTGTGCGCGCGATTGAATCCAAGTGCAATATTGAAACTGCTCCTGGAGCTCACGGTCAGCGTCGTGGTCGTCTATCCGACTATGGTCTGCAGTTACGTGAGAAGCAAAAAGTTCGTCGTATCTACGGCGTCCTGGAGCGTCAGTTTGCTGGTTATTACAAAGAAGCTGCTCGTCGCAAAGGTGCAACAGGCGAAAACCTGCTGCAGCTGCTAGAAACTCGTTTGGATAACGTTGTTTACCGTATGGGTTTCGGTGCTACTCGTGCAGAGTCTCGCCAGCTGGTTTCTCACAAGTCCATTACTGTTAATGGCCAGACTGTAAACATCCCGTCCTACCAAGTTAAGCCTGGTGATGTGGTAGCAGTACGCGAGAAGGCAAAGAATCAACTGCGTATCGCCCAAGCTCTCGAGCTTTGCGCCCAGCGCGGTCGTGTTGAGTGGGTAGAAGTCGACTCCGAGAAGAAGTCTGGTACGTTCAAGAGCGTTCCGGCTCGTGGCGACCTTTCCGCCGACATCAACGAAAACCTGATTGTCGAGCTCTACTCCAAGTAAGGGCTAGAAAATAGGTGCATCCATGCAGAGTTCGGTAAATGAGTTCCTGACCCCCCGGCACATTGATGTGCAGGCGGTCAGTCCAACCCGCGCCAAAATCACGCTCGAGCCTCTCGAGCGCGGTTTTGGTCATACCTTGGGCAACGCGCTTCGTCGCATCTTGTTGTCCTCCATGCCTGGCTGCGCGGTGGTCGAAGCCGAAATTGATGGCGTACTACACGAGTACAGCGCAATCGAAGGCGTGCAGGAAGACGTTATTGAAATCCTGCTTAACCTTAAAGGTCTGGCTATCAAGCTTCATGGTCGTGACGAGGTGACTCTGACCCTTTCCAAGAAAGGCCAAGGTCCCGTTCTGGCTTCCGATATTCAGCTTGAGCATGACGTTGAAATCGTCAACGGCGATCATGTCATTGCTCATCTGGCTGATAACGGTTCGCTGAACATGCGGCTTAAGATTGCTCGTGGCCGTGGCTATGAGCCGGCTGATGCTCGCCAGAGTGAAGAAGACGAGACGCGTGCCATTGGTCGCCTGCAGCTCGATTCCTCTTTTAGCCCGGTTCGCCGTGTGGCCTATGTGGTCGAAAATGCTCGTGTTGAGCAGCGTACTAACCTGGATAAGCTGGTTCTTGATCTTGAGACCAATGGTACTCTAGATCCTGAGGAAGCTATCCGTCGTGCTGCAACCATCTTGCAACAGCAATTGGCTGCTTTCGTTGATCTCAAAGGTGACAGTGAGCCTGTTGTCGTTGAGCAGGAAGACGAAATTGATCCGATTCTGCTGCGTCCGGTTGATGACCTTGAACTGACCGTCCGTTCGGCTAACTGCTTGAAAGCTGAGAATATCTACTATATCGGTGATCTGATTCAGCGTACCGAAGTAGAGCTGCTCAAGACGCCTAACCTAGGTAAGAAGTCGCTTACCGAGATTAAGGATGTCCTAGCTTCACGTGGTTTGTCGCTTGGCATGCGCCTGGACAACTGGCCCCCGGCAAGTCTTAAGAAGGACGATAAGGCTACAGCCTGATCGTTATTAGTCACCGAACGTTAGTTTGGTAAGGAATTTAACCATGCGTCATCGTAAAAGTGGTCGTCACCTGAACCGCACGAGCGCACACCGCAAGGCTATGTTCCAGAACATGGCTGTGTCGCTGTTCGAGCATGAACTGATCAAAACTACTCTTCCGAAAGCCAAGGAACTGCGTCGCGTTGCCGAGCCGCTGATTACTCTGGCCAAAGAAGATAGCGTTGCCAACCGTCGTCTGGCTTTCGACCGTACTCGTTCGAAAGCTGCTGTCGGCAAGCTGTTTAACGATCTGGGCAAGCGTTATGCAAATCGTCCAGGTGGTTACCTGCGTATTCTCAAGTGCGGCTTCCGTGCTGGTGATAACGCTCCTATGGCCTATGTTGAGCTGGTTGACCGTCCTATTGGCGGCACAGTTGAGGCTGAATCTGCTGAATAAGCAGTGAGTGTTATCAAAAGCCGGGCCTAGTGTCCGGCTTTTTTATGCTTAAAGTAGTTGGGTTTTCTATCACAAGGCTAGATCTAATAAATTAGATCTACCGTCCCGCTTTTAACATACTTCTCTGCAAGACGCGCTGAAGCGCAATTCCAAGGGAGAAGTTTTTCATGAGCCAGAACAATACGCTCACTACTGCTAGCGGCATTCCAGTTGCCGACAATCAAAACTCTCGCTCTGCCGGTGAACGTGGCCCGTTGCTGTTAGATGATTTTCATCTTGTTGAAAAGCTGGCTCACTTCAACCGTGAAGTGATTCCTGAGCGTCGTGTACATGCGAAAGGTTCTGGGGCTTACGGCACTTTTACCGTTACTCAAAATATTACCCATCTATCCTCTGCTCGGCTTTTTGAAAGCGTAGGTAAGCAGACGCCGGTATTCTTGCGCTTTTCTACTGTTGGCGGTGAGCGTGGCTCGGCAGATACCGAACGTGATCCTCGTGGTTTTGCCTTGAAGTTTTATACGGAAGAGGGCAACTGGGATATTGTTGGTAACAACACGCCTGTTTTCTTCCTGCGTGATCCACTGAAGTTTCCCGATTTCATACATACGCAGAAGCGCAATCCGCAGACTAACCTAAAGAGCCCGCAAATGATGTGGGACTTCTGGTCGCATTCTCCGGAGTCACTGCACCAGGTAACCATTCTATTCTCTGATCGTGGTATTCCTGACGGCTATCGCTTCATGCATGGCTTTGGGAGCCATACGTTTAGCGTTATCAATGAAGCGGGTGAGCGGCGCTTCGTGAAGTGGCATTTTAAGAGCAAGCAGGGCATCAAGAACCTATCTCCCGCGGAAGCTACGAGGTTGGCCGGTACTGATCCAGATTATGCTCAGCGTGATCTGTTCGATGCAATCGAGCGGGGTGACTTTCCGAAATGGCGCGTTTGCATTCAGGTGATGGACGAAGCTGAAGCGTTTAGCCGCACAGAGAATCCGTTCGATGTCACCAAGGTATGGTCGCAAAAAGCGTTTCCGTTGATTGAAGTGGGTGAGCTGGTGCTTAACCGTAATCCGCTCAACTATTTTGCAGAGGTTGAACAGGCAGCTTTTGCTCCTAGCAATGTAGTGCCAGGGGTTGGTCTGTCGCCTGATCGAATGTTGCAGGGGCGCGTGTTCGCTTATGCTGATGCTCAGCGTTATCGCGTCGGAACCAACTATCAGCAGCTGCCTGTAAATGTTCCGCGTTCGCCTTACCAGAACTACCAGCGTGATGGTGCCATGCGTTTTGATGGTAATGGTGGGGCAGCACCCAACTATGAGCCAAACAGCTTTAGCAATGCACCCAAGCAGGCCCCTCAGTACCGTGAGCCTGCAATGACATTGAGTGGTGCAGCGGATCGTTATGATCATCGCCTGGACGAGGATTATTATTCTCAAGCAGGAGCGTTGTTCCGCCTGATGTCCGATGCGCAAAAGGCATTGTTGATCGATAACATCACTGGTGCTATGCGTTCTGTTACGCGTGACGTTCAATGCCGCCAGATTGCTCATTTCCTTAAGGCGGATCGCGCTTATGGTGAGGGGATCGCCAGTGGTTTGGGTGTGTCCTTAAGCGAAGTGGAATAAGTATCGTCAGTTCAGAAGGCCCCTCCTACGAGGGGCTTTTTTATTGTCTGCAAATAAATGTACAGATAGAGGAAACACCTGACGCCCGCGGTGTGTCGCAATAAAAGAACCACACTGGGATTGATCTCATGCGTATACATCATCTTAACTGCGGTTGTATGTGTCCGTGGGGCGGTGCGCTTTTTGATGGATTCAGCAAAGGCCTGACAGGACATCTTGTTTGTCATTGTCTGTTGATTGAGACAGACAACGATGGCCTTGTCTTGGTTGATACAGGGTTTGGTGCCCGTGATGTTCATGCACCGCACAAGCGTCTTAGCGGATTTTTCATTGGGTTCAACAATATCCAGTTTGAGATGCGTTATACCGCTATCGAGCAAATTCGGCAGCTTGGATTCCAGGCCAGCGATGTACGCCATATTGTGCTTACCCATCTGGACTTCGACCATGCGGGTGGTCTGGAGGATTTTCCAGACGCCACGGTTCATGTGCTAGAACGTGAGATAAGTATGGCCCGTTTGCCTCATGGCTATATAGGCAAGCGACGCTACCGTTTTCATCAATGGGACCAGGTAAGGCGCTGGGAACTATATGAGTCTCAAGGCGAGGCATGGTATGGCTTTTCTGCAGTTCGGGATTTGAAAGGTCTGCCTCCAGAAATTCTCATGATTCCATTGGCAGGCCATACTTGGGGGCATGCGGGGATTGCCATTCAGACACCGACAGGTTGGTTGCTTCACGCTGGCGATGCTTACTTTTATCGTGAAGAAGTCGGGCAGCCGAAGCGTTCCTGTACGCCAGGTTTGCGTTTTTATCAAACGATGATGGAAGTTAACCGAGAGCTACGTCTGCGTAATCAGCAGCGGCTGCGTGAGCTTTCGTTGACACATAAGAGTGAGGTGGAGCTTTTTTGTAGTCATGATGCAAAGGAGCTGGAGCGCTGCCAGCAAAGTAGACCGACAGAGCTCCAAGTTGTAGATGCAACGCCTACTAACCTATAAAGGTTAGTAGGGGGCATCACGCCCGGTCACGCTCCAGCAATGGTTGCAGAAACCGTCCGGTATGCGAGGCTGGATTCTCGGCTACGTCTTCTGGTGTACCTGTTGCGATGATCTGACCGCCCTTCGAGCCGCCTTCAGGTCCTAGGTCCACCAGCCAGTCTGCCGTCTTGATAACATCCAGGTTATGCTCGATCACTACGACGGTATTGCCGTGGTCACGTAGTCGGTGAAGTACGTCAAGCAGTTGCTGGATATCCGCAAAGTGAAGACCGGTTGTGGGTTCGTCAAGGATATAGAGTGTCTTGCCTGTATCACGCTTGGATAGCTCTCGAGCCAGTTTGACGCGCTGGGCTTCTCCACCAGAGAGCGTGGTTGCGCTTTGGCCCAGGCGGATATACGACAGGCCGACATCCATCAGGGTTTGAAGCTTACGCGCCAGGGCAGGCACTGCATCAAAGAACTCACGCGCTTCTTCGATGGTCATGTCCAACACCTCTGTGATGGTCTTACCCTTGTATTTGACCTCAAGTGTTTCACGGTTATAGCGCTTACCTTTACAGACATCGCATGACACATAAATGTCGGGCAAGAAGTGCATCTCTACCTTGATAACGCCGTCACCCTGACATACCTCACAGCGGCCACCTTTCACGTTAAAGGAGAAGCGGCCCGGCCCGTATCCTCTGGAGCGCGCCTCTGGCACACCCGCGAACAGCTCACGTATGGGTGTGAAAATGCCCGTATAAGTCGCCGGGTTTGATCGAGGGGTGCGTCCAATAGGGCTTTGGTCGATATCGACAACTTTGTCGATATGCTGCAGACCATCGAACGAATCATAGGGTGCTACTTCCAGCGTAGTGGCGCCGTTGAGTGCGGTAGCTGTAATAGGGAACAGGGTATTATTGATGAGTGTTGACTTGCCTGAGCCTGAAACACCTGTAATGCATGTGAACAAGCCTACTGGAATACGCAGCTCAACGTTCTGTAGGTTATTGCCGCGGGCACCTTTAATGACCAGTTCTTTCTTCTTGTCACGCTTGGTGCGCTCGGCAGGCACGACGATTTTCTTTCGTCCTGAAAGATACATCCCCGTTACAGACTCTGGGTGTGCCATGACTTCTGCCGGTGTACCTTGGGCAATGATCTGGCCACCGTGTACGCCTGCCCCTGGGCCAATATCTACAACATAATCGGCAAGGCGGATTGCATCCTCATCGTGTTCTACGACGATGACAGTATTGCCCAGGTTACGCAGGTGCGTAAGTGTTCCTAACAGGCGTTCGTTGTCCCGTTGATGCAGGCCAATAGAAGGCTCATCAAGAATGTACATGACCCCGACAAGGCCTGCGCCAATCTGGCTGGCGAGGCGAATACGCTGAGCCTCGCCCCCGGAAAGTGTGTCGGCGCTGCGGTCCAGGGTGAGGTAGTCCAGTCCTACATTGACCAAGAACTGCAAGCGCTCGCGGATTTCCTTGAGAATCTTGTCTGCGATCTGGCCTTTATGTCCGGCCAGGGTCAGGTCCGCAAAGTAGCTGGTTGCATCTCCTACCGGTAAGCGCGTCACGGCAGGTAGCGTTTTGTCCCCGACCCATACGTGACGTGACTCACGGCGCAGACGTGTACCATTACACTCCGAACACGGCTGTGTGCTCAGGTATTTGGCCAACTCGTCCCGTACGCTTTGTGATTCGGTTTCACGATAGCGTCGCTCCAGATTCGGCAGAATGCCTTCGAATGGGTGAGAGCGCTTGACGATGTCTCCGCGATCGTTGAGATAGCGAAACTCTACGCCCTCACGACCAGAGCCGTTGAGCACCGCTTTCTGATGGTTGGCGCTGAGGTTCTTAAAGGGTTCTTCAAGGCTGAAGCCGTAATGGGCTGCGAGTGAACCCAGCATTTGGAAGTAATAGACGTTGCGGCGATCCCACCCGCGTACGGCCCCTTCTGCCAGGGAAAGCTCGCTATTTACAACCCGGCGTGCATCGAAAAACTGCCTAACGCCTAGGCCGTCACAGGTAGGGCAGGCACCGGCCGGGTTGTTGAACGAGAATAGCTTGGGCTCAAGCTCGCCGATGGAGAATCCGCAAATCGGGCAGGAGAAGCGAGCTGAAAAGAGCACTTCTTCACCGTCCTCGCCCTCCAAGGGAGCGATTACAGCAATATCATCGGCCAGTTTAAGCGCTGTCTCAAACGATTCTGCCAAGCGCTGCTGGATGTCGCCGCGTACTTTAAAGCGATCGACCACGATTTCGATGGTGTGCTTTTTTTGCTTGTCTAGCTTGGGCAGGTCGTCTAATTCGTACAGGCGACCATCTACCCGGGCACGAACAAAGCCCTGCGCACGCATCTCTTCGAAGATAGCCTGATGCTCACCCTTGCGCTCACGGATGACAGGAGCCAGCAACATAAGGCGGCGACCTTCCGGCATGCTGACGACCTGATCGACCATCTGACTGACGGTCTGTGCTTCCAGAGGCACGTCGTGATCGGGACACCGTGGCGTGCCTACACGCGCGTAAAGCAGGCGCAGGTAATCGTAGATCTCGGTGATAGTCCCTACCGTTGAGCGAGGGTTGTGCGAGGTAGACTTCTGCTCAATGGAAATCGCAGGTGATAAGCCTTCTATGCTATCGACCTCAGGCTTTTCCATCATTGACAGGAATTGGCGAGCGTAAGCCGATAATGATTCGACGTAGCGGCGCTGCCCTTCGGCATAAAGCGTATCGAATGCCAGAGACGATTTGCCCGAGCCGGACAAGCCTGTAATGACGATGAGCTGATCGCGGGGTAGGGTAAGGTCGAAATTTTTTAGATTGTGGGTTCGCGCCCCACGGATAAGGATCTTATCCACGTATGTTATGGCCTCGCTTGGCGGGCATCTGAGAACCCGCAATTGTACGACGTCGGCCGGGTGCGCGTCGAAACGTCGCGCCTGTGCCGGACAGGTCAAGACTGGTAAAATTGTGAGTGCTCTTCAGCAGTAATTGCCGCGTTGCCAAATTGGCAACGGTACAGCCAAGGGACAGCATGTCTGGAGTATAAGTCGGCATGCTTGGGCTTCGTCCCGCTTTCTTATATGTGGTCATTTTTTCGCTATTTTTAAAGTTATCCGGCACGATGAATTTTGAGGTGCCGACAAGAGGAGTATTCATGCACGATAAGCTCAGCGACCGCATGAGCGCTTTAGAGCGCCGCGCGGCGGTCGGACTGGCCCTTGTGTTTGCCTTTCGCATGCTTGGTATGTTCATGGTGTTACCGGTGCTGGCCACCTATGGTCAGGAGCTGGCAGATGCGACGCCAGCCCTCATCGGTTTGGCAATCGGTGCTTATGGTTTGACCCAGGCTGTACTGCAAATTCCCTTCGGTACGCTTTCTGATCGTATTGGTCGGCGGCCGGTTATCATTGCCGGCCTGCTGGTGTTTGCTGCAGGTGCTGCAGTGGCTGCTAATGCGCACAGCATATGGGGTGTTATTCTGGGTCGTGTCATTCAAGGGGGCGGAGCTATTTCTGCCGCCGTGATGGCACTGCTGTCCGATCTGACTCGCGAACAGCATCGTACGAAGGCCATGGCTACCATTGGAATGAGTATTGGCGTGTCCTTTGCGGTTGCAATGGTGTCCGGTCCTCTGCTGACGCGCTCGTTTGGTTTGTCAGGTCTCTTCTGGGCGACTTCTGCGCTGGCGCTGATTGGACTCCTGTTGATTCTTTTCCTCGTGCCCAAGGGGTCGCGCGTCATGCAACATCGCGAGTCCAGTGTTGCCAAACAGGCATTGGGCAAAACGTTGCGCAACAAGGATCTTTTGCGGCTGGACCTTGGCATTGGCGTATTGCATGCCGTGCTGATGTCCAGCTTTGTAGCGCTGCCATTGGCGCTGGCTGAGCATGCCGGGTTGCCCAAGGAGCAGCACTGGTGGGTTTATCTGACTGCCTTGGTCGTAGGGTTCTTTACCATGGTGCCCTTTATCATCTATGGCGAAAAGAAGCGGCAGATGAAGCGGGTGCTCGTGGGCGCTATTGCGGTACTGGCTTTGTGTGAGCTGTTTTTCTTTGCCTTTGATGAAAGTCTGACGGCACTGGTAATTGGCATCGTTGTGTTCTTTGCTGCCTTTAATCTGTTGGAGGCTTCACTGCCCTCGCTAGTAAGCAAGGTGGCCCCTGCTGGAGGAAAGGGGACGGCAATGGGCATCTATTCCACCAGTCAGTTTCTAGGTTCGGCGGCCGGTGGCATTTTAGGTGGCTGGCTGTTCCAGCATGGAGGGTTGAATACCGTTTTTCTAGGGTGTGCGGCGCTTTGTGTCGTTTGGCTGCTAATAGCTGTTACGATGCGCGAACCCCCTTATGTCACCAGTCTGCGCATGCCGTTGGTGCCATCCGTTGCCCAGGATGCGGCATTGACTGATAGGCTAATGGCTTTGCCCGGCGTTACCGACGCGGTAGTCGTAGCGGAAGAAGCTGCGGTCTACGTTAAAATAGATACCAAACAGGTCAATCGTGAGGCCTTGGAGCGGTTGGTAAATCCCGCGGCGGTAGCTCATTGATTGATGAAGATTTCAGGAGAAGTAAATGGCTCGTGGTGTTAATAAAGTAATCCTGGTCGGGAACGTCGGCGGCGACCCGGAAACTCGTTATATGCCCAATGGCAATGCAGTGACCAATGTCACGTTGGCAACCAGTGATAGCTGGAAAGACAAGCAGACCGGCCAGCAGCAAGAGCGTACCGAGTGGCACCGCGTGGTTTTCTTTGGCAAGTTGGCTGAAATTGCCGGGGAATACCTGCGTAAAGGCTCACAGGTCTATGTGGAAGGTAGCTTGCGCACCCGTAAGTGGCAGGGCCAGGACGGACAGGACCGCTATACCACCGAGATCGTGGTAGATATCAACGGTACCATGCAGCTCCTGGGCGGCCGTGGTGGCGCGTCTGCTAGTGGTGGCGATGAATACAATCAGACTCAACAGGCGCCTCGGGCACCTCGTCCCCAGCAAGCTGCGGCGCCTCAGCGTGAAAACCGTCCGGCACCTGCGCCACAGCAGCCGGCACCAGACTACGACAGCTTTGATGACGATATCCCGTTCTAGGGGATACCTTAGATAGGAATGTATAGTTCTGGCTCAAAGCCCTCGCATTGCGGGGGTTTTTTGTTTTTGTGTGTATAAAAAATTATTGACGTAAATATGAAGTAAAATACTGTGTAAATATGTATGTTTTTAGGGGCAGTAATGAAGCTTTCGGTTAGGCATATCCTTTTTGATGACGGTGAGCGCTACATGCTTCTCGTTGACGAAAGGGGCACGCCTCTTTACTTCCCGACTCTGTACATCACCGTGGTTGTCCGTGGTAGCAGCAGGGCGGCGAATACCGTCAGAAATGCTTTGCATGCAATTAAGGCTCTTTATGACTGGCAGGTCGACTACAAGATCAATCTTGAATCGAGCTTTGCCTGTGGCGAGCTTCTTGAGGCCTATCAAATTCACGCATTGCGCGATTTCATGCAGCGCTCAATCAGGGATGATGCGCAGCCCGAAAAAAAAGTCGCATCAATTTCGGCGCGTAGGCGTCAGCAACCGATCGTCTCGACAAAGGTGCAATATGCTCGCCTGACGGTGATTGCTGATTACCTTGGCTTTCTAGCGGTTCAGCTTCAGCATGGCTCTGAGGAAAGCAAGAAGCGTGTTCAGGCCATGGTCAACACGATCAAGGCCAACCGCCCGAGAATTTCCGACAAGTCGCAAAAAGATCGAGATGAGATGAATCTTGACGTTGAGTTGCTCCACAGGCTCGAAAATGCACTCAAACCTGGCTCTAAGAACAATCCGGTTAAAGACTATGGCGCTCAAGTTCGCAATGCGCTGATGTTCGCCATTTTGCGCGTCACAGGCATGCGGCGCGGAGAAATGTTGAGCTTGAAAGTCGAAGACATCGACTTTGCTGCCAATACGTTGTCGGTTGTGCGACGGCCAGATGCAAAAGGCGATCTGCGCTCATATCAGCCCGTTGCGAAGACGCGGGAGCGCACCATTCCCGTCGATCCTTTATTGGCTGGTCGAATTCATGACTACGTGCTCAAGTATCGGAGCAAAGTGTCTGGAGCGAAGAGGCACGGCTATCTATTTGTGACGCACAAATCCGGCCCTTCCTGCGGGCGTCCATTGTCGATTGCCGGATTTGCCAAGTTCATGCGTGAAATCAAAAGCATAGGACCAGAGTTTAGCGGCGTGCATGCTCATGCTTTGCGCCATGCTTGGAATTATGTGTTCTCGAAGCAGTTGGATGACAACGGAGTGACTCCTGAACGCGAGCAGCAAGTGCGCTCCTATCTGATGGGGTGGAGCCCAACATCTGGCACTGCGGGGACATACAACAAGCGGCACATAAAAGAAGAAGCGGCTAAGGCGGTGCTTGGATTGCAAGAGCGCTATTTGAACAACAAGGACAAGACATGAACCGGTGGGCTGAGCAGGCGGAGGCAGATGAAGAGCTTATTTCCCGAGACGGCTACAAGTTCAGGTTTGGCGATGATCGTTGGAGACTTAGCAAGGACGAGGCGGTTCCGGTTTATGCGGTCAAAGAACTGCTGAGTCCGGACCTGTATCTGGCATTTCGACTAGTGCTTGCGTTCTATGCCACTACAACCTCAGCTGGGTTTGTTAGAAGTTGTTTTTACCATTGTAAAATCTATTTAAAGGCCACCAATGGGCAACAGCCATTTAGCGTCGAGTCGCTGATATCGTACAGATCCATGCTCGACAAAAAGACCGAGTGGTATCTAGGTAATCTGCGTATTGTCATCAAGCAGTGGCATGCAATGGGGTACCCAGGCATTGCCGAAGAGGTTATTCAGGTGCTGTCCAAGTGGCGCCTCAAAGCCGGTGAAAAAGGCTACGCAGTCCAGTCAATGTGCCCTGAGAGCGGACCTTTGACGGATACAGAAATGCAAGGTGTGATCCAAGCCATAACCACTGCCTTTAGCGAAGGGCGCTTGGCGCTTGTGGACACCGCTCTGACGCTCACTTTTGCGCTGACAGGTCGGCGTCCAGTACAGGTTACTGCACTGAAGATCAAAGATCTCATCAAGCAGACCGGCAAAGACGGAATCGACAGGTTTGTTATCAGCTTTCCGCGTGCTAAGCAGTTTTATCAGGGCTGGCGTAGGTCATTCAGTAAGTTCCCAATCAGCGAAGACCTCTGGCTTGTTTTGCAGCAGCAAGCAACGGCTGTTCAGCAAGAATTCACGAACATGATCGGCGGTAAAGTGCCCGCCAAGTTGATTCCCGAGTTGCCGCTGTTCCCCAATCTGAGTGTGCTCAATCCCAATATCAGTTTAGAAGAACAGTTGAGGATGGATTACTTGCACATGCGAACCAGCAAAACGGGCAACTTGATGTGTAAGGTCTCAAAGGCAATTAATGTAACCAGCGAGCGCACCGGCCAGCCGATCAAGCTCTTTCCCTATCGCTTCCGGTATACGCTGGGTACGAACCTAGCGCGTGAAGGCAAGCGTGAATACTTGATTGCTGAAGCACTGGATCACACTGATACACAGCATGTTGGTGTTTATGTCAAAAACATTCCCGATATCGTCAAGCATATCAACAAGGCTGTAGCCCTGCGGCTTGCGCCGCTAGCTCAGGCATTTCAGGGAGTTATTGTTGTATCTGAGAAAGATGCGGTGCGCGGCAATGACCAAGCTAGTCGCATCACTAATGGGTCGAAAGGCCTCGGCACGTGCGGGAGCTATGGCTTTTGTGGAGCGATTGCCCCCATTGCCTGTTACACCTGCAACAGATTCCAACCGTGGCTCGACGGCCCTCACGAAACAGTCCTTGAGAGGCTAATCAATGAAAGAGACCTCGTTCTTAAACAGACCAACGACTTAAAAATTGCGTCAGTCAATGACCGCTTGATACTTGCGGTTAGCGATGTTGTGAGTCGTTGCAAGGCTCTGAAGGAGGAGGCCGAGTATGTCTGATATTCTGCTTTTTAAGCCTAAAGCAGAGCTTGATGCTCGGACTAACTTGGAAGCGTTCATTGCCATGTGCCGTGACAAGCTGACAGTGTTCGGGGTAATTGGGACTGGGAAAGCCATGCTTGGCCAAAAGTATGCAATTTTACTGTCATGGGAGCGCCCTCGCGTGGGTACTCACAAGAACAGTTGCTGAGCGCAGAGATTATCCCGTTCGCCAAGGCTTATATACGTTACCAGCAGGGCCACAATCCAACAAAGCTCAAAATGAAATCAAGGCCATTCGCTGCATTGAAAAAGCCTTGTTGCAAGTCAAAGGCAAAGCCGATATCACCTTGGCAGATGCAAATGTCATGGATATTGCTGTGGATGTTGCGCGTGCATCCCCTGCGACTGCTTATCAATCTGGAATTGCCCTTCGCAAGCTCGTTGAGTTCCTCAATGACAGTGGAATAGTCTCGTGCCAAATTATCTGGAAAAATCCGATCTCAAAGCCTGCAGAGCTCATACGAACAGACTCAGATAGTAAGGCTAAGCGCAATGCGAAGATCCCAGCTGAGCAATGGTTAGACTGGATGGCCGAGATGTTCGCAAATGACCTTCAGGCGCCGCGAGACCGATTCACCACGTCTATCTTCGCTCTGTTGATGTGCGCGCCTTCGCGCATTACTGAGATTCAGGATTTACCTGTTAACTGCTTGCACTACGAAGATGATGACCAGCACACCAAATGCATTGGTCTTCGGTTTTATGGCGGAAAGGGGTTTGGCTCTGACATCAAATGGTCTTCTGAAGTCTTTAACGAGACGGCCATCGAGGCTGTTCGGCGGCTCACCGAGTTGTCCAAAAAAGGGCGCGATTTAGCCAAATGGTACGAACAGAACCCTGATAAGTTCTTTCGCCATGAGAGCTGCCCCAATGTGGGGGAGACGCAGTCGTTGACTGATGAACAGGCATGCATGGCGCTGGGCTTGACTAATGAAAATTCACGCACCGCCATAAGGCAATATTTTAAGGCATATGAGCCTTATCAGATGCTTAAGGCTAAAGGCGAGCCGTTGACTCTCGCGTTTCTTAATGCCTATTGCCGAAGTCAGTTGCCCAAAGGCTGGCCTTGGAAAAACAAGGAGCGGCATATCAAGTACTCCGATGCGCTCTGCTGCTTTCGCTGGAACGAACTGCGTGGAGATATGAGCCCAAGCCCAGTGTTGTTGTGGGTGCCTTCCAAGAGTACCTTCACAACCGACTTGAATTATATCAATGGCCAAGAAAGAAGCATCTGGAAGCGTAATGGCTATAAGAATTTAGATGGGTCCGACATATCGATGACCTCTCATCAAGTTAGGCACTATTTGAATACCATTGGTCAGCAGAACGCCCTTGGTGAGCTTTACATTGCTCGCTGGTCTGGGCGGGCAAATATTCACCAAAATGCCACTTACAACCACATGACCACCGATGAGTACGTGACTCTAGCTAAAGGGGTTGGTGTCGGCTCGGCGCTAGCAAAGATCAAGGCCAACATGCCGGTGAGCTTTGCCGATCTTGAAGCTGCCGGCGAGGGTATTGCTCATGTGACTGAGTACGGTTTCTGTGTTCATGATTTTTCGATGTTGCCCTGTCAAAAGTATAGGGACTGTCTTAATTGCACGGAGCAGGTATGCGTGAAAGGCGATGACAGCAAATTGCAGCGTTTGAAGCAGCAGCGCGAGGGTATTCGATTGCAACTCAAGAAAGCGCAGGACGCCAGCAGTTCTGGTGAATTCGATATAGGCAGTGTTGACCGTTGGACAGCGCACCAGATCAAGACGCTTGAGCGAGTTGAACAACTCATTCAAATTCTTGAGTCGCCTGACACTACAGATGGTGCAGTCATTCGTATGCGACATGATCAGGAATTCAGTCCGCTAAAGCGGGCACTCACCGCTAAGTCCGCAACACCTAAGCTTTCAGCTCCAGCTAAAGATATTGAGGAGCCGAAAATCGATGAACTGCGCGCGCTGCTGGGGGTTTAGGTCATGGCCAAACATCTAGCGGGAAAAGATATCGATATCATTATCAACCAGATCGACAGTACACGGGACAAGCTGACCTGGGATGGCTTATGTGACGCCGTTGCTCCATTGATCGGTACGCGGCCTACTAGACAGACATTGAATGCCCAGGAGCGCGTCAAGACGGCATTCGCTCTCAAAAAACAGCAGATTAAGTCCGGATTCCAAAGCTCAAAGAGACCTGCAAGCTTAGCTATTGCGGAGCAGCGTATCAGTCGTCTGGAAAGCGAAAATGATCGGCTCAGGCGTGAAAATCAGCTTCTGCTGCAACGGTTCGCTACTTGGCAGTACAACGCCTACAAGCACGGAATGACACCCGCAAAGCTCAATGCGCCACTCCCTACCATTGATCGCGATTCATCAAAAAGGAACTGACCAAGGCACGCTAACAGCCGGCTGCGGTGTTTCAGGATAAGAAAACTAAATGAGCCATATCCTTTCGCTAGGTATGCAGGGGGGCTACCTTGCTGAATCCCGGGCCTAGTACGATTGCTATTCGTGGCTTTTGCTTGGTTTTTAAGGGTAATGCTCGGGCCTAAAACTGACGCAATACGTGCAAGAAGGCGGCGATGTATCATGGTAGGGCTGATTACACCCTGTCACGCAATAGACCGAGTCTGGCTCCGAATGCCGCCCTCTCTTATTCGTACCGGCTGCAGGTCTTGTGCTTCGGAGTTTTAGCCTGAGAAGAAGGACTAAGGAGTGGCCTAATGGCATCTGAAGCAGATACCCGAGCCAACTATATCGATCCAGCCTTACGGGCAGCGAACTGGCAACCAAGCAATATCATTCGGGAGCATTACTTCACCGACGGTAGAAAGATGGCTGGCGGTGTACGTGGGAGACGTTGCTTTGTGGACTACCTACTTCACAAAGACAACCGCTATCTGGCCGTTGTAGAAGCCAAGAAAGAATCCGAACATCCAACCAAAGGCCTGCAACAAGCCATCGCCTATGCGAACAAGCTTCGCGTACGTTTCGTCTATTCCAGTAATGGCAAGCAAACCTACGAATTCGATCTGGAAACAGGCAAAGGCGAATACATTGAGTTTTACCCAACACCTGCTGAGCTGGAAAAGCGCTATGATGGTGAAACAACGGATTTAAGCCAAGAACTAAGAAACATCCCTTTCCATTTGGAAGGGGCTATGCAACCGCGTTACTACCAAGAGCTGGCAGTTCATGCTGCCACAGATGCCATCGGCCAAGGCAAATCCCGCGTCTTGCTCACACTGGCCACCGGTACCGGTAAAACATTTATTGCATTTCAAATCGTTCACAAAGTATTTCAGGCTCGCTGGAACCGCGATAATGCTGGTTCACGCAGGCCGCGCGTCCTGTTCCTGGCCGACCGTAATATCCTGGCCGACCAAGCCATTAACACGTTCAACCCCTATGAAAAAGACCTAATCAAAATCAATGGGGAAGAAGTGCGCAAGCGCAATGGAGTGGTACCCACCAATGCGCACATCTTTTTTGCGATTTATCAGGCGATTGCGGAGCGAGAAAACATTGGTGGCTATTACAAAGCCTATCCCAAGAATTTCTTTGATCTGGTGTTGATTGATGAATGTCACCGTGGTGCTGCCAATGAAGCTGGATCTTGGCGGGCCATTCTCGATCACTTCAGCAGCGCCGTTCACCTGGGTTTAACGGCCACCCCCAAACGCACAGACAACGTGGACACCTATGAATATTTTGGCCAGCCCGCTTATGTGTATTCACTTAAAAACGGTATCAACGACGGCTTCTTAACGCCCTACCGGGTTAAGCGTATAAGAACCAACCTTGATGAGTTGGTGCTTACCAAAGATGACGTGATAGTCGAAGGTGAGTCCGGTCAGGGTATATATCAGGTCGAAGATTACGACCGCAAAATAATTGTTGATGAACGCACTGAATTGGTCGCCAAAGCCATCTTGCAAAACATCAACCCGTTGGAAAAAACCATAGTCTTCTGTGAGAACCAGAACCACGCGCTGACCATGCGCGACATGATCAACAAATACAAAGCCGTTAAAGACCCGCATTACTGTGTGCGAGTGACCAGTGACGAAGGCAAGGTTGGCCGCGAGCTGCTGGAAAAATTTCAGGACAACGACAAAGACATCCCAACCATTATTACCTCATCACAAATGCTCACTACCGGTGTCGATGCCCGAAATGTGCGAAATGTGGTACTGGATCGAACCATTGGTACGATGGTGGAATTCAAGCAGATTGTTGGACGTGGCACCCGAGTATTTGACGGGAAAGACTACTTCACTATCGTCGATTTTCGAGGCGCTACCAACAACTTTTATGATGAAGAATGGGACGGCGAGCCCGAGGCGCCGGAACCAGGCGGAATCAGAGAACCAACCACACCGCCCAACACACCTGAACCGCCCGAAGGCGGCGATAGTGAACCAAGTGAGCCGCGTCCAAGGTTGAAGATAAAACTTGGCAAGCACCGCGAGCTCAAGGTCATCGATATTGAAACCCGTTATATCGACGAAAACGGTAGGCCCCTTACTATTCAAGAGTTTGTTGAACGGTTAATTGAACAACTGCCGGGCCTGTTCAAAAGTGTTGATGATCTTCGTGATATCTGGTCAGACCCAGACCTGCGTGAACAAATCTTGGCCAAGCTGGTGCAGGCGGGCTTTGACAAAGAGCAGCTCACAACCTTGCGCCGTATGTTTGAGGCCGACGACTGCGACATGTTCGATCTGCTGGCGTTTTTAGCGTTCGAACAACCCATGGCTACCCGTAAATCACGAGCGGAAGCAGTAAGAGCCAATAATGCCTTCTTCAATCAGTACCAACAGGAAAAGGCCAGGCAGTTCCTGCATTTTGTGCTGAATCGCTACGAGCAGACGGGTGTGACCGAGCTGGCGCGTGAGCGCCTGCCAGCGCTGATTGAGCTATCTGACCTTGGCACCAATAAAGAGGCCTCCATGGCTTTTGGTGGAAAACCTGCTCAATTGCTCGCTGCATTTAAACAACTACAACACCAGTTATACCATTTGAGCTAACCAATGGAACTTAACTTAGCCCCAAATCCATTACATGAACAAGTGCAGACCTTAACGATTGATAAGGTCGCAACGCTGATCGGCGAGAATGGCTCAGGCAAATCCAGTATTTTGCAGTCGGTGTTTGAACAACGATTAGCCGGGCGCGACCACGAAAACCTAAAGGTTGTGTGCTTCTCGTCTGGCCAGAACGAGAACTACTCAGAAAAATTCAGGGCGTATTTGAAAAGAGAAAGGCAAGCTGGGCGCGGTCTCAATCTTGACTGCTTTTATTTCGACAAATCTTGGTCGAAGCTTCTGATTTTTTTAGCTACAGCCATCAAACGCAATGGCAAAGTTAGATCTTTCCTGGTTGAGCATGAATACGTTAATGAGTCGCAGCCAGATAAAGATGATCTGAGCACAGTCTTCAAATGCGCCTTTGAAGTGGATAAAAACTACATCGCACGTGTGCAAGATGCACTCAAGCGTGAGGAGCGCGGTGAGGCTGACACGCTGCGTGCAACGCCATACTTTCGCTCACTTGAAAGCTTTATTACCAACCTGATATCTCATAATTATGAGTTTGAAGAGCCACTGCGAAAGCGAGCCGTTGATCTCACAGCCAATGGGTTAATCCAAGTCTCTTTCGACTATCCACGGCAAGTTCAAGCTGGTGATGATGAAGCCGGTGAGCCAAACGCCCAAGCCATGACTACCAACTGGGACCCGGAAGTGGCTTTTTTCACTCAGGCTGCCGACAACAACTACTTTATAGATAAACCGCGTTGTCAGCTCGTATTCAACAATAATATCGAGTTGGATCAGCTAAGCGACGGCGAATACCAGCTCTTATTCTTGTATGCCCTCATTGACCTATTCGACTCAGAAAATACGCTGTTCTTATTCGATGAGGCAGATTCGCATCTTCACTATAAAAACGTCGAAAAGCTTTGGGCATTGCTGCACAGCATAAAAGGGCACGCCATCACTACCACACACTTACTCGACTCCATTTCAGCAAAAGAGAATCGTATAGAGCACCTGAAAGTCGTCGAAAAAGGCAAGATCAACGAAGACAACAAAATTAAGCAATTGATCAATCGCCTGAGTGTGCTGTCACGAGCGAAATCGGTGGAATTTGAGGTGTGCGGTAAACTGCCAAACATCGCCTTGCTAGATGACTATAACGACTGGATTATCTTCACCAAACTCGCGGCACGTGCAGGGCTAGACGTAAACCGGCTAGCCGCTGTGCATGCCATGAAAAAGTCATCCAGTTACGCTACTTCCAACGAAACCTTTGGCAAGGGCAAGATTGATTGGCTACATGGCCTTAGCAAGATCGAGTCCACGCTGGTCACAACCAAAATTTTTATGATTTGCGATCGTGACGAGGCCACCCTCGATTGGAATGCTGCCAATGGCGTTCAGGTGAATGGGCAAGTGTACCGCGACTTACTGACTGCCATTCTCTGGCCGCAAACCATAAGGGTGACACCTTATTTGCTCGCGTGGAAACGCCGCGAAATTAAAAACTATTTGCTCTCCTACACCGCATTGGCGCACCGCAATCTGCTTGGACAAATAAACAATGTTGATATTGCGCAGCGCAATCACCTGCAACCAAATAACCCTGGTGATAACGATGATATTCGCAGGTTGAATGTCAAAGATGTTATCAATCCGCTGATTAATACCGATGGTGAGGGTTTAGACCCTGCAAAACTCCAAGCCTATATTGACCTGATTCCACCCGCAGAAATCAGCGAAGACATCACCAATATGTACAATTTTATTATCGGAAAGCTCTAAGCATGTCACTGCAACAGAAAATTGATCGCATTACCGACATCCTGCGCCGCGACGATGGAATCAGCGGTGCCATGCATTATACAGAGCAAACTTCATGGGTTTTATTCCTGAAGTTTCTCGATGATTATGAGTCAGAGAAAGAAGACGAAGCGGTATTTTCCGGCAAGAACTATCAGCCGGTATTGGATGATGAACACCGTTGGTCAAACTGGGCTTGCCCTAAAACAACTGATGGCAAGTTGGATCTTGCACGTGCTAAAACCGGGGATGACCTCACCGATTATGTAAACAAGCAGCTATTCCCTTACTTGAAAAGCTTTTCCAATGCAGCCGCAACCGGTGCAGACCCAAAATCCTTTACCTATAAAATTGGTGCGATATTTCAGTATCTGGATAATAAGGTAGCATCCGGCCATACCTTGCGTGAAGTGCTGGATATTGTGGATAGCCTGAGCTTCCAGTCAGAATCTGATCTGTTTGAGCTCTCGTTAGTCTATGAAGGCTTACTCCAGAATATGGGGGATGCAGGTGGTTATGCTGGTGAATTCTATACGCCGCGTCCTGTCGTACGCGCGATGGTGCAGGCAGTTGATCCAAAACCCGGCAAGACCATTTATGACGCGGCAGCCGGTTCCTGTGGATTTTTGGTGGAAGCTTTTGAACACCTGAAGAGGAAAAAGAAGCAGCTCTCTACCGAGCAGTGGGAGTTTATCCAGCGCGATACTTTCTTCGGTTACGAGAAAACCTCGCTGGCTTATGTGATGGGGATGATGAACATGATTTTGCATGGCATCGAGTCACCCAATCTGTTCCGTGGTAATACTCTGACCCAGAATATTCGCGACATTCAGGAGAAAGATCGATACGACATTATTCTGGCTAACCCGCCGTTTGGCGGTAAAGAGAAGTCGCAGATCCAGCAGAACTTCCCTATCCAGAGTAACGCTACCGAATTGCTGTTCTTACAGCACTTTATGAAAACTCTAAAAAGCGGGGGCAAGGCCG
The DNA here is from genome assembly GCF_000478505.2 of Pseudomonas sp. HPB0071. Lineage (NCBI taxonomy): Bacteria > Pseudomonadati > Pseudomonadota > Gammaproteobacteria > Pseudomonadales > Pseudomonadaceae > Pseudomonas > Pseudomonas sp. HPB0071. The sequence continues at coordinate 2,399,751 of NZ_KI517367.1, forward strand.
CGGTTGTCGTGCCTGAGGGTGTGTTGTTCCAAACCAACAGCGCTTTTAAACAGGTTAAACAAGAACTGCTAGAAAACTTCAACCTGCACACTATTTTGAGCCTGCCTGCCGGGGTGTTTTTGCCTTACTCGGGTGTAAAAACCAACGTGCTATTTTTTGAGCGCAGCGGCGGCACTAGCGATGTTTGGTACTACGAGTGCGAACCCGAGCAAAAGCTCACCAAAAACAAACCTATCACCGATCAGCACTTAAAAGAATTTGTTGAGTTGTATATCAGTCGCGAAGTCACTGATCGCTCTTGGATAGTCTCGGCTAGCAAACTGGCTGAAGACTATGACTTGTCCGTTAAAAACCCCACCAAGCAAAAAGATGCCGAGCATTTAGCACCAAGCGATATTCTGAAGCGGATCCGCATCAAGGAGGAACTGGTATCTGGGCTGCTGAATGAAATTGAAGATCTGCTGGCGGAGAAATAAGCATGGAACAGGTTTTATCTCCATTGCCGGATGGATGGAAATACACGGAATTAGCCTCACTCTGTAAGTTTGAAAATGGAGATCGAGGAAAAAACTATCCATCCAAAGATGCTTTTGTAAACTCGGGGGTTCCTGTCATTAACGCAGGAAGCTTGGATGGACGAAAAATAGTTGAGGCTGGTTTAAATTACATAACCCGTGAGCGTTACGATATTTTGGGTTCCGGGAAAGTTCGCCAGGGCGATCTTCTGTTCTGCTTAAGAGGATCACTTGGAAAGTGCGCTATAGTAAATAATCTTACCGAGGGTGCAATTGCCTCATCTTTGGTGATTGTTAGACCATCTGACGCTCTCGATCCAAATTACTTGCTGTATTATTTTAATAGTTCGCTGTGCGCAAATTTCATTGAGCGCTACAATAATGGCGCTGCGCAGCCTAATTTGTCTGCTAAAAGTTTATCAAGATTTCTTATTCCACTGGCTCCGCAAAAAGAACAAAAACGTATTGTCGAAAAACTCGATGAACTGCTTACCCGCGTCGACACCGCCATCGAGCATTTGCAGGAAAGCGCTGCGCTAAAAAGCAGCCTTCTTCAATCAGCACTCGACGGGCAATTCTCGGCCATCGCCGAGCGCATGACGATTGATTCGCTGGCCGAGGTAAAAGGTGGAAAGCGCTTGCCAAAAGGTGAAAAACTAAGTGATGAAGCGACTGCGCATCCTTATATCCGAGTGGCAGATTTTACTGATAAAGGAACGATAGACCTATGTGATATCAAGTACATATCCAAAGAAGTCCATGAGCAAATAAAGCGCTATGTTATTTCTAAGGATGATCTGTATATCAGTATCGCCGGCACTATCGGTAAGACAGGCTTTGTACCACCAGAATTAAACGGCGCAAACTTGACGGAAAACGCAGCCAAATTAGTTATCAAAGACAAGCAGCAGTTGAACTTAAACTACCTGTATCTGTTCACTTTAACTTCGGATTTCTCTGCGCAAGCAGGGCTAGCCACAAAAACAGTTGCTCAGCCAAAGTTAGCGTTAACTCGCTTAGGCAAAATTGAGGTTCCGATGTGCTGCTTAGAGGACCAAAAAGCTTTAGTGGCAACTATTGAAGCACTGAAAAGCAAAGTTCACGATGCAGAAGAAGTCCTGCTCGGAAAAATAGAAGATCTTAAAAGCTTGAAAGCATCGATTCTCGACTCTGCCTTTAAAGGGGATCTCTAATTCAATAAAGTGAATGGAGTTTACAAACTAAACTCAAAGACCGCTTGCGAAACACCTCTTTTCCGAAAAGCCACGGTCTAACGCCGGTGTTGAGGTGGTTGAAAACTCCATTCACTCTATCGAAGAAAAAGCGAATGCCGAAAATGGCAAGATTGTTCTTCGTATCAATCACGCTAGCTAGGGCGGTCTGGATTGAGACGTTAAATCTCTATCCACAATCATCGGCTTCGCTATCTCCGACAATGGCTGCGTTTTTGACCAGGCCAATTTGAAACCATTTAAAACCCTCGATTCCGACCATAAAATTGACAAGTAGGGCCGAGGATTTGGTCGCCTGATGTATCTAAAGGTGTCTGATCTGGTTGAAGTGGATAGCCACTTTCTCGATGTTTATGGTGAACTTCAAATAGCGCTATTCTGCTTTGATAATAAATTGGCTTTCCATGCTTAAAAGTTGAGGCGGCTACCGCACAGCAATTAGGTACTATTATCAAGCTATTAGGATTTGATGAGAACTTTAAAAAGCAGGCTCCCGCCGCGGGACGATTTAGTGCGCCTTAATGAGGCACTGAGCTTAGACGTCGCTCAACCTATCTATAGAGCAATACCTACGAAACCATGGGCGACTTCATCACTGCTGCCTACCGTTCAATAATAGTAATTTACTTCCCATCTCAAGGACTCACTATCAGGAACGGTGATTGGCAGTCGGCGTCGTTGTATACGGCATCTTCAATGAGGAGCATGCTGGAGTCTCTGCTTTGTACAGCGGGTAGGTGGCTGACCTAAATCAGCATAGGCAAGAGGTTTTCCCTCCAAGCATTTTAATGCTCGGCCGGCCCTATAGGGCAAGAAATGTAAAGATTCTGGCTCCTTTAGGTTGGTGATTTTACAAAAAACCTTACAGAATTTCTTTTTTTGTTTTTTTATTTATTAAAAATCAATAAGTTACGGCTAATTAAAATGATCTGTGGTATGTACAACCGTTCTGATACGTATTGAGCTGGTTCTGAACGAAAAGCCCGACTTGAAAGAGTTGGGCTTTTTTATTTTTACCGCTCAAGACGTGTGTTTCAGTTATTCCTGTTCGAGCCGATCTTTAAGGCTGCTTGTCCTTGTATTGGTGGATTGGCCTGGAAACAATAAAAACACTTTCATCTGTAGGATGTCTTTTCCTCTTTGCCCAGCGTCTATTGGTAACAGCCTCGCTGAAGAGGCACAACGGAGCTAACGAAGCCTCACTATGACTTTATTCGGCAAACCTCTGCGTCATTTGTGGGCCCATGATAAGGCCAGCTACAGTGTTCGTGTGTTTGTCGCCCTGACAGGGGCTATGGCCGTATGCTGGTATCTAGGGGATCTACGCTCCATTTCTCCTGTCTTTCTCGGAATTATTGCCAGTGCCCTGGCCGAGACCGATGACAATTGGCTGGGACGATTGAAGTCCCTGCTGGTAACGCTGGTCTGCTTTGCCATCGCTGCATTTTCTGTGGAGATACTGTTCCCCTATCCTTGGATCTTTGTCTGCGGGCTGGCGCTGGCTACATTCTTGTTGACGTTGCTGGGCGCGCTTGGCGAGAGGTATGGCTCAATAGCCCAAGCAACAGTGATCTTGTCCATCTACGGAATGATCGGTGTGGATCAGCGGCTTGGAGGCGAGGTGCCGATCTGGCATGAGCCCGCGCTTTTGTTGGCGGGTGCCACGTGGTACGGCTTTCTATCGGTGTTATGGTGTGCCTTGTTTGCGCATCAGCCGGTGCGGCAGCACCTAGCAGCTTTGTATTATGAACTGGGTCTCTTTCTACGCTACAAGGCTGATCTGCTTGAGCCGGTGCGTCAGGTAGATCTCCATGAGCGCCGTTTGAAACTGGCGCAGCAGAATGGGCGTGTTGTCGATGCACTGAACAAGGCCAAGGCCACTATTCTGATTCGCTTTGGCCGCTCAGGTAGACCAGGCGTACGTTCGGGGTTCTATTTCAAGCTCTATTTCATGGCTCAGGATATTCACGAGCGGGCCAGCTCTTCCCATTATCCTTATAGCGCATTGACCGAGGCGTTTTTCCATAGCGATGTGCTGTTTCGTTGCCAGCGCTTGCTGAGTCTGCAGGCAAAGGCTTGTGCCTTGCTAGGTGAGGCTACTCGATTGCGTCAGCCCTTTGAGTATGGCCAGCAGAGTCATCAGGCTATGGCTGATCTGCACGCATCGATCGAACACCTCAAACAGCAGAACAACCCCCGTTGGCGTGGGCTGTTACGTTCTCTGGATTCGTTATCCACCAATCTGACGACTCTGGAGCGCCAGCTTTCCAATGCCAGCCAGCCTGATGTCAATATAGGAGAGTTGGATACCAGCCTGCTTGATCCAACGCCGCGCTCCCTCAAGGACATGTTGCAACGCATACGGCTGCAACTTACGCCAACATCGCTTCTGTTTCGCCATGGGCTGAGAATGGCTATTGCTCTGGCTGCCGGCTATGGCATCTTGCATCTGATTCACCCGAACTACGGCTATTGGATATTGCTCACGACTGTTTTCGTATGCCGTCCAAATTATGGCGCTACACGGGTGCGCCTGGTTCAGCGAATAGTGGGTACCGTCATAGGTCTATTGTTGGGAAATGCCTTGCTGCAGCTTTTTGGCAGTACCGAGGCTCAGCTGTCGTTGGCGGTTATCGCAGGTACGGTCTTTTTCGTGACCCGGACCGATCGATATACCATCGCCACAGCGGCTATCACGGTCATGGTGCTGTTCTGCTTCAACCAGGTGGGCGATGGTTTCGGCCTGATCTGGCCGCGTCTGATCGATACCCTTATCGGTTGCCTAATTGCAGTATTGGCTGTCTTCTTTATCTTGCCCGACTGGCAGGGAAGACGCTTGCATCAGGTGATGGCCAACACACTGCTGACCAGCAATAACTACCTGCGTAGCGTTATCGACCAGTATCGCCACGGCAAGCGGGATGATCTGAACTACCGGGTGGCGCGGCGTAACGTACACAACGCAGACGCGACGTTATCGGCAGCACTGGCTAACATGTTGCGAGAGCCTGGGCATTTTCGCCGCAATTTAGAGGCAGGGTTTCGCTTTCTGGCGTTATCCAATACCTTGTTGGGTTATCTCTCAGCATTAGGGGCTCACCGTATACAGCTGGCTGAGCATCCCGTAGATGTCCTGATTGAAAAAGCCATGGAACGCTTGAGCGCAGGGCTGCTTGAAATAGCCCAAGCGCTCAATGAGCGGCGTTCTCTGGTGCCTACGGCAGAAGAAGAAAATGCCTTGGCTGATGAGCTGGAACAGTTTCCGGATGATCTTGACGATGGGCATCGTCTGGTACTGACCCAATTGGCCTTGATCAGCCGTCTGCTACCCAACCTCAAGAGCGCAGCGGCCTATGTGCTACGTGCGCCAAAAGAAAATACCGAAGATGAGACAACCGTTGAGGCTGTCCCATCCTGACGCGGATGACGAAAGCTTCCGCTATGCTGCACAATGATGACACTGTCGGCGTGCCTGTTTTCAGGCACGCCATTTATGATTAGATTTTGGAAGATACCCGAACTCCATGCGCATGCGCCTCATGCTGTTGGGCGGCGGTAATGCCCTGGGTCAGGCGCTGATCCGTCTGGGTGCTGAAGAAGATATTCACTTTCTTGCACCTCGTCCGCCAGCGCAGGGCTGGAACGCCAGCCACCTGACTCAGTTGCTTGATGACACCCGTCCCGATGTAATTATCAACCTGGCCTATTATTTCGACTGGTTTCAGGCCGAGCACGTCGATGATGACCAGCTCTCTCGGCAGGCCAGCGCTATCGAGCGGCTGGCTGAACTCTGCCAACATTACTCAATTGCCTTGATACAGCCCTCCAGCTACCGTGTTTTCGATGGGAGTAGAGCGAGTGCGTATAGCGAGAAAGATGAGCCCAATCCTCTTGGTGTGCGCGGACAGGCGCTATTGACTATAGAGCAAACAGTACGTGCCTTGTGCCCCCAGCATGTTCTGTTGCGATTGGGATGGCTTCTGGATGAAAGCCCGCAAGGTGAACTGGACCGTTTCCTGTCGCGGGCTGAGGTAGGGCAATTGATGCCGCTTGCTGATGACCGTCGTGGAAGCCCAACCCCTGTCGATGACGCCGGGCGGGTTATCCTAGCCGTCATCAAGCAACTGGATTGCAGTGCTCCTCTGTGGGGGACCTATCATTACGGCGGTATTGAGGCTGTTACTCAATTGACGCTGGGACAGGCGATTATTGCCGAGGCCCTGACTCTGCACGGGATGCCAGAGCCGAACCTTGAGCCAAGAGCTCATGGCGCGACTCTTGATGCTTCTGAAGAGCCGCAAAATGCAGTGTTAGCTTGCAGAAAGATTTTGAACACGTTTGGCGTCAAGCCGCGTAACTGGCGTAGCGGAATGTCCGCTTTGCTGGACCGTTATTATCGGCAAACAGGAAGTCGCCATGACTGAGCAACCAATTCTCATAACGGGCGGAGCCGGGTTCATCGGTTCTCATCTGGTTGATGTGCTACTAGCCAAAGGCAAACGTGTCCGGGTACTGGACGATTTCTCTACCGGTAAACGGGACAATCTCCCAGCAGATAATGCTTGGTTGGAAATCATTCAAGGGGACGTGGCCGATACCGATACGGTCCACCAAGCGATGACAGGTTGCTGTGCTGTTGTGCATTTGGCAGCTGTCGCCTCGGTTCAGGCGTCGGTAGACAACCCAGTTAGTACACATCAGAGCAATTTTATAGGCACGTTGAATGTCTGCGAAGCCATGCGCAAGCATCATGTTCGCCGTGTGGTTTTTGCTTCAAGTGCTGCGGTATATGGGCCGAACGGAGAAGGGCAGGCCATTGCCGAGGAAACGCCCAAGGCGCCGCTTACGCCCTATGCAGCTGATAAGCTGGCTGGCGAGTATTACTTTGATTTCTACCGCCGTGAGCACGCTCTGGAGCCGGTCGTCTTCCGATTCTTCAATATATATGGCCCTCGGCAGGATCCGTCTTCACCATACTCGGGGGTCATCAGTATCTTTACAAATCGAGCACGTCAGGGAGAGCCAATAACCGTTTACGGCGATGGCGAGCAGACCCGCGATTTTGTATATGTGGGCGATCTGGTAGGGCTTATTGTCCAAGGCCTTGAAAGGGCTGAACCCGTGGTTGGGGCTGTCAATGTAGGACACGGCCAAGTCGTTAGCCTGAATCAATTGTTACAGGAAGTTGGCGACTTAGTAGGCGGTCTTCCCAAGATCACACATGCAGCAACACGCGCAGGTGATATCCGTCATTCAAAAGCAGATAACTCGCGTCTCAAGGCATATTTCACTTTTGATCACGTTACGTCTATGCGTGAGGGGCTGAGCCTGTTGTTAAAGACAGACAGCTAACCATGGCGCCCCTATAAAAAAGCCCCGTCAACCGGGGCTTTTTTATTTGAAATAGATAATGGAATCTATTCGTTCTGTGTATCAATGGGGGCTGGCGTAGGGACTGGAGTCGACTGTGTTCTATCGATTTCCTGCTGGATCTGCTCTTCAACTGAGCCAGGTGCTGGCGGTTGATCAACCGGCTGCTGAGGTTGTTGTTGAGCGGGCTGGTCCGCTGGGCTGGAAGTCTCTGGAGCAGCGGTTTGACCGTCTGTGCCCATGATTTCCTGCTCCCGGGTAACACCCGGTTTGAAGTCGCCGGCGAGGCCTACAAGATGATCGCTGTCATCGAAAACCAGGCTCACACGCTCCTGCTGGCGCTGACCGCCACCCGGCTGCATGCTATAGAGGTAATCCCAGCGATTAGCGTGAAAAGTATCGGTAATCAGGGGGCTCCCCATGATAAACCTTACTTGTCGTCGGGTCATTCCTGGGCGAAGCTGGTCTATCATGTCCTGCGTGACAACGTTGCCCTGCTGGATATCAATTTTGTAGACCCCCGGAAAAGAACATCCGGCGAGCGTGGCGAGGCTCAGAAAGGTAAGCCCGGTCAGCGTTAGCTTGAGGTTTTGCATCGGGGGAAGACTTCCACTATCTTGCTAGGCAATGAACTCTGATCATACCTGCATTCCGAAGTGCTGCGAAGCGTTCGAAGCCGAGAAAGAACATGGTTGAAAATAACGAGCTCCGTAAAGCCGGGCTAAAAGTGACTCTTCCAAGGGTCAAGATCCTGCAAATGCTGGATTCCGCCGGTCAGCGCCATATGAGTGCTGAAGATGTATACAAGGCGTTAATGGAGGCCGGCGAGGATGTCGGGCTCGCTACTGTTTATCGTGTATTGACCCAGTTTGAAGCCGCTGGACTGGTGGATCGCCACAATTTCGATGGTGGCCATGCTGTGTTTGAGCTGGCAGATACGGGACATCACGATCACATGGTGTGTGTAGACTCAGGCGAGGTCATCGAGTTCACAGATGCCTCAATCGAAAAGCGTCAGCGTGAGATTGTTGAAGAGCACGGCTATGAGCTGGTCGATCACAATCTTGTGCTGTACGTCAAAAAAAGAAAATAAGCCTTGCTGCGCAATAAAAAACAGCGGCCTTTGCCGCTGTTTTTGTTTCGTCTTAACGCTGTTATTTCGCTGTAACCATCTTTTTGGCATGCGCAAGGGATTCGCGCGTCAGGTCGATGCCCCCTAGCATGCGGGCCACTTCCTCAATGCGGCGCTGTTTGTCGAGTATCGCAACCGCCGTCCGTGTTTCACTGACGCCACGCTCCTTGTGAACAAAGAGGTGGTGATGTCCCTGAGCCGCTACTTGTGGCAGGTGAGTAACGGTTAAAACCTGTCCATCTTCGCCGAGGCGTCGTAGCAATTGACCTACAATTTCAGCGGTAGGCCCGCCGATCCCTACATCCACTTCGTCGAATACAAGCGTAGGGACGCGTGACGTCTGGGCTGTGATGACCTGAATGGCCAAGCTGATACGAGACAGCTCGCCTCCTGACGCTACCTTAGCCAGAGTTTTCAACGGCTGACCAGGGTTTGCGCTTACGCGAAACTCCACCGTTTCTTGACCGTAAGGTTGCAGGTCGTCTGAGGGTTCAGGCTGTAGCGTAATAGAGAAACGACCACCAGGCATGCCGAGGCGCTGCATCTCTGTCTCTACGGCTGCCGCCAACTCGGGCGCACGGGTTTGTCGCCGTTCGCTCAGTTCATTGGCCTTTTCTTGATAATGACGTGCATACGCTGCCAGCTCTTCCTGGAGGCGCTCAACCGCTGCATCATCAGCATTAAGCGACTCGAGCTCACTCTGAAGCTGTGTCTGCAAGTGAACAAGTTCTTCGGGCTGTACGCGATGTTTACGCGCCATGGTGTAGATGGCATCCAGGCGCTCCTGTACTACCTGTTGGCGCTCTGGATCGGCCTCGAAGTTATCGATAAAGCGGTTGAGTTCGGACACGGCTTCTTCGATCTGTATCTGCGCCGAACCAATTAGGTTTGTCGCTTCCTCCAGCGGTTTGGGCGCATGACTGAATCCGCCCAGGCGGTGAGTGCTTGTGTTCAGGGCCGACAGGACGTTGCCGCCTTCACCCTCACTGCATAGGTCGATGACCTGACGACAGGCAACAAGAAGCTGCTCTGCGCTGGCTAGTGTCTTCTGCTCCTGTTCAAGTGCTTCGATTTCCCCTTCGCTCAAAGCGAGATTTGCCAGCTCTTCAAGCTGGTAACTCAGCAACTGATAGCGAGCTCGTTGTTCTTCACTGCTACTCGACAGTCGCTCAAGGGTTTGCTTGGTCTGGCGCCACCGCTGTGAAGCCAGCTGTACCTGGCGTGCCAGCTCTTTTGCCTCGGCAAATTCATCCAGCAAGCGGCGATGGGTATCCGTTTTCAGCAGAGACTGATGTTCATGCTGGCTATGGATGTCGATGAGCAGGCTGCCCAATGCTTTAAGGTCCCCTTGAGGGCAGGGCGACCCGTTGATGTAGGCCCGCGAGCGACCTTCGGCTGTAATAACACGACGCAAAATACACAACCCATCATTATCAAGGTCTCGCTCGGCCAGCCAGCTTTGCGCCTCGGGGATGCGTTTCAGATCAAAGGTGGCCAGGATGTCCGCCTTGTCAGCGCCAGGGCGTACTACGCCGCTATCTGCCCTGTCGCCCATGGTAAGGCCGAGCGCATCGAGCATGATCGATTTGCCGGCGCCCGTTTCGCCGGTAATCACTGTCATGCCACGCTCAAGTTCAAGATCGAGATGTTCAACAATCGCGTAATTACGGACGGACAGATGCACCAGCATGTGGGTGGGCTCCGAAATCTGTTGATCTGGTTATTTATTCAGTGGTGTTCATTTATACAGTTTTTCTTTTCGTTCTGGCAATAAGCTCAACCCTTGAAGCTTTAAATGCCGGCCCCATATAGCGGGCAGAACCGCAGGCTTTGCAGCGCTTTATATGGTGCCTCGCCTGCCAACTGATTCGACAGGAGGACGACATGGCTGACGAACAAAATCCAGATATTCAAAAGCCTGAAACCAATCAAGACGCCCAGGCTTCTCAGGGAGATGACCTGGCTGCTCGCGTAGCGTCATTGGAAGAGCAGCTAGCGGCTGCACAAGATCAGATGCTGCGTAGCGCAGCTGAGTTGCAGAACGTCCGTCGCCGCGCTGAGCAGGATGTCGAGAAAGCGCACAAGTTTGCCTTGGAAAAGTTCGCGGGCGACCTATTGGCTGTGATCGATAGCCTTGAGCGTGGTCTTGAGATGTCGGATGCCAACAACGAGGCGCTGCGCCCTATGCGTGAAGGCATGGAGCTGACGCTCAAGGTTTTCCAGGACACGCTCAAGCGTTACCAGGTAGAGGTTATTGATCCGCATGGTGCGCCCTTTAATCCAGAGCATCACCAGGCTATGGCAATGGAGGAAAGTGCCAATGTCGAGCCGGGCAGTGTGCTGAAAGTTTTCCAGAAGGGCTATTCCATCAATGGACGCCTGTTGCGTCCGGCCATGGTGGTTGTCAGCAAGGCGCCTTCGAGTCAGCAGCCGACAATTAACGAAAAGGCTTGAAATAATCTGCTCGATCCCCATTTGGTGAAACAACCGAGCAAAAAAGATCCGCAGACGGATCGCACGGAATCAAGATTTCTGGAGAGTGAACATGGGTAAGATCATTGGTATCGACCTGGGGACGACCAACTCCTGCGTGGCCATCCTCGAAAACGGCAATGTAAAGGTGCTTGAGAACGCTGAAGGCGCTCGCACCACGCCGTCCATTATTGCCTACACCAACGATGGCGAAACACTGGTAGGTCAGCCTGCTAAGCGTCAGGCGGTGACTAACCCGCAAAACACGCTGTACGCCGTCAAGCGTCTGATCGGCCGCCGCTTCGAAGAGAATGTGGTACAGAAAGATATCCAGATGGTGCCCTACAGCATCGTCAAGGCAGACAATGGTGATGCGTGGGTAGAAGTGAAGGGCCAGAAGATGGCTCCTCCGCAGATTTCTGCCGAAGTGCTGAAGAAGATGAAGAAAACCGCCGAGGATTACCTGGGCGAGACAGTAAGCGAAGCGGTAATTACCGTTCCGGCCTACTTCAATGATAGCCAGCGTCAGGCTACCAAGGATGCCGGTCGTATCGCAGGCTTGGATGTTAAGCGAATCATCAACGAGCCGACGGCTGCTGCGCTGGCGTATGGCCTGGACAAGGCCAAGGGCGACCACACCGTTATCGTGTACGATCTGGGTGGCGGTACCTTCGACGTGTCCGTGATTGAAATCGCGGAAGTGGATGGGGAACACCAGTTCGAGGTACTGGCGACCAATGGTGATACCTTCCTGGGTGGTGAAGACTTCGATATTCGTCTGATCGACTATCTGGTAGACGAATTCAAAAAAGAAAGCGGCATCAACCTCAAGGGCGATCCGCTAGCTATGCAGCGTCTGAAAGAAGCTGCTGAGAAAGCCAAGATCGAGCTTTCTTCTGCTCAACAGACTGATGTGAACCTGCCGTACATTACCGCAGACGCAACAGGTCCCAAGCACCTGAACGTGAAGATCTCCCGTGCCAAGTTGGAGTCGCTGGTTGAGGACTTGGTCGAGCGCACCATCGAGCCCTGCCGTACGGCACTGAAGGATGCCGGTATCGATGTGTCCAGCATCGATGAGGTGATCCTGGTTGGTGGTCAGACGCGTATGCCTCTGGTTCAGAAGCGTGTAGCTGAGTTCTTTGGCAAAGAAGCACGTAAAGATGTCAATCCTGACGAAGCGGTAGCTATCGGCGCTGCGATTCAGGGTGCCGTACTGGCAGGTGACGTTAAAGATGTTCTGCTGCTGGACGTAAGTCCGCTGACGCTGGGCATCGAAACCATGGGCGGCGTGATGACTCCGCTGATCGAGAAAAACACTACGATTCCAACCAAAAAGTCGCAGGTGTTCTCGACGGCAGATGATAACCAGAGCGCTGTGACTATTCATGTGCTGCAGGGTGAGCGTAAGCAGGCTGCACAGAACAAGTCCCTGGGTAAGTTTGACCTGGCTGAGATTCCGCCAGCACCCCGCGGCGTACCGCAGATCGAGGTCACATTCGATATTGATGCCAACGGCATTCTGCATGTGTCTGCCAAGGACAAGGCCACTGGTAAGCAGCAGTCCATTGTCATCAAGGCGTCTTCTGGTCTTTCCGAAGAAGAGATCCAGCAGATGGTTCGTGATGCCGAGGCCAATGCTGATGAGGACCGTAAGTTCGAAGAGCTGGTAACTGCACGTAACCAGGGCGATGCGCTGGCGCACGGCACGCGCAAGATGCTTACCGAAGCGGGTGACAAGGCGAGCGCTGACGAAAAAGCGGCCATCGAAAAAGCGCTTGGTGAGCTTGAAGCAGCGGTGAAGGGTGATGACAAAGAGGCCATCGAGGCCAAGATGAACGCTTTGTCTCAGGCTTCTGCTCCGTTGGCTCAGAAGATGTATGCTGAGCAGCCTGCTCCAAATGCAGAAGGCGCAGCCAAGGCAGATACCAACAGCGACAAGCCTGCCGGCGATGACGTTGTGGATGCCGAGTTCGAAGAGGTCAAGGACAATAAGTAAGCCTCGCGCTTGCTTGAGCCCCGGCAGGTCACTTGACCTGCCTGATCCGCTGCGCGGGAGCCTGCCTCCCGCGTTGGCGTGTCTGGAGGGTTGAAAAATGAAGGTGCAGGAAACTTATGGCCAAGCGTGATTATTACGAGATTCTTGGTGTCGAGCGTGGCGCTAGTGATGCTGACCTGAAAAAGGCTTACAGGCGCCTTGCGATGAAATATCACCCGGACCGTAATCCGGGCGATAAGGCCGCTGAGGAAAAATTCAAAGAGGCCAATGAGGCCTATGAAGTGCTGTCTGATGCGGGTAAGCGCTCTGCATACGACCAATATGGGCATGCAGGGGTTGATCCCAGCATGGGGGCTGGTGGCTTCGGCGCCGGAGCAGCAGGCGCCAGCTTCTCCGACATATTTGGCGATGTGTTTAGTGATTTCTTTGGTAACGCTCGTGGAGGCGGACGTGGTGGTCCGCAGCGTGGCGCAGACCTGCGTTATACGCTGGATCTAGACCTTGAAGAGGCTGTACGTGGCACTAATGTCACGATCCGTGTCCCAACACTGGTCGGGTGTAAGACCTGTGATGGCAGCGGTGCAAAGCCCGGCACGTCGCCAACTACCTGTACGACCTGTGGTGGTATTGGTCAGGTTCGCATGCAGCAAGGCTTCTTTTCGGTTCAACAGACCTGTCCGCGGTGTCATGGCACTGGCAAGATCATTCCTGAGCCATGCCAGACCTGTCATGGTCAGGGGCGTATCGAAGAGCAGAAGACGCTGTCGGTCAAGGTTCCGGCAGGTGTTGATACCGGTGACCGCATCCGCCTTTCTGGCGAGGGCGAGGCGGGAACAATGGGTGGCCCGGCCGGCGATCTATACGTGGTTGTGAACGTTCGTGAGCATGCCATCTTCCAACGTGACGGTAAGCATCTCTATTGTGAAGTGCCGATCAGCTTTGCCGATGCGGCGCTGGGAGGCGAACTAGAGGTGCCAACGCTCGACGGCCGCGTGAAGCTCAAGATTCCAGAAGCCACCCAGACAGGCAAAATGTTCCGCTTGCGCGGTAAGGGTGTTGTGCCTGTGCGCGGGGGGGGTGCGGGTGATCTGATGTGCCGTGTGGTGGTCGAGACGCCTGTTAATCTGGACAAGCGCCAGCGTGAGCTGCTCGAAGAGTTCCGTAATACACTTCAAGGCAATAGCTCGCACTCGCCGCGTGCCAGTGGGTGGTTCGATGGTATGAAGCGGTTTTTCGACGATCTATAAGCTAGGCGGGCACAGGCCTGGCGGCGTGTCGGCCTGTTGCTAGCGGCATGGAGCATAACAATGCGACGTATAGCAGTAATGGGCGCCGCCGGGCGCATGGGTAAGACGCTGGTTGAAGCCGTGCAGCAAACCAGTGGCGCGGCGGGACTGACGGCAGCGGTGGATCGTCCTGACAGTACCTTGGTTGGAGCGGATGCCGGTGAGTTGGCTGGCATTGGTCGTATCGGTGTGCCTTTATCTGGCGATCTGGCGCGGGTTGCCGATGAGTTCGATGTGCTGATTGATTTTACTCATCCAACCGTAACGCTACAGAATCTGACTTATTGCCGTCAGGCAGGCAAAGCCATGGTCATTGGGACCACCGGCTTTACTGCAGAGCAGAAACTTATGCTCATGGAGGCGAGTAAACAGGTTCCGATCGTGTTTGCAGCCAATTTCAGTGTAGGCGTCAACCTGTGTTTGAAGCTTCTTGACACGGCTGCTCGTGTGCTTGGAGATGAAGTTGACATTGAAGTCATTGAGGCTCACCACCGGCATAAAGTTGATGCTCCTTCCGGTACAGCGTTGCGTATGGGCGAAGTCGTTGCGCAGGCCTTGGGCCGAGATCTGAATGAGGTGGCTGTATACGGTCGTGAAGGTCAAACCGGAGCACGTGACCGCAAGACGATTGGTTTTGCTACTGTCCGGGCGGGCGATGTGGTTGGAGACCATACGGTATTGTTTGCTGCCGAGGGTGAGCGAGTCGAGATTACCCACAAGGCGTCAAGTCGCATGACCTTTGCAAAGGGTGCGGTCCGCGCAGCGCTGTGGCTGGAGGGGAAAGAGCCTGGCCTTTACGACATGCAGGATGTTTTAGGGCTGCGTTAAATTATCTTTTCGCTAGGCACTTATGAGGTGCGCTTAGAGGTGCTTTAGATTATCTAGTTTCGTTTTAGCATCTAAGCCGATGAGTTGCATCAATAAGTGTGGATTTGCTCAAGTAATTTCCGTATAATGCAGCTTTAGTGTGTCCACTAAAGCCAGCGCGGCATAATCTAATAAAAAAGCGGGATGCGGTTCATACCACATCCCGCTTTTTTACAGCCTGCGTTTGCCTCTTCAGACTAGATTTTGGGAGGTCTCTTGACTAAGCCAGCCATTCTCGCACTTGCCGATGGCACGATTTTCCACGGAGAATCCATCGGTGCCGACGGTCTTACAGTCGGTGAGGTGGTGTTTAATACCGCTATGACCGGCTATCAGGAAATCCTCACCGATCCTTCCTATGCCAAGCAACTCGTAACCCTTACTTATCCTCATATTGGCAACACCGGTACGACACCTGAAGACGGTGAGGCCAATCAGGTATGGGCCTCCGGCCTGATTATTCGTGATCTTCCCCTGGTAGCCAGCAACTGGCGTAACAAGCAGTCACTTCCTGACTATCTTCGTACCAATCAGACCGTAGCCATTGCTGGAATTGATACCCGCAAGCTGACCCGGATTCTGCGTGAAAAGGGCGCTCAAAACGGCTGCATTCTTGCGGGTGATAACATCACTGAGGCGCAGGCGCTTGAAGCAGCCCGTGCGTTCCCAGGCCTCAAGGGAATGGATCTTGCCAAAGAGGTGAGCGTCAAGCAGTCCTACGAATGGCGCCGCTCTGTTTGGGGGCTGGAGACAGATAGTGCTCCAGAGATTCCGGCTGACCAGTTGCCTTACCATGTGGTTGCGTTTGACTACGGTGTCAAATACAACATCCTCAGGATGTTGGTTGCTCGCGGCTGCCGAATTACTGTTCTGCCCGCGCAAACCCCAGCTAGCGAAGCCTTGGCGTTAAATCCTGATGGTATATTCCTAGCCAATGGTCCGGGAGATCCTGAGCCTTGTGATTATGCAATCCGGGCTATTCAGGAAGTGCTCGAAACAGACATTCCCGTTTTCGGTATCTGTTTGGGGCATCAGCTTTTAGCGTTGGCCTCTGGTGCGCGTACAGTGAAAATGCCTAACGGGCACCATGGTGCAAACCACCCGGTGCAGGACCTCGATACGGGTGTTGTGATGATCACCAGTCAAAACCACGGTTTTGCTGTAGATGAAGCGACATTGCCGGGCAACGTTCGTGCAACTCACAAGTCGCTGTTCGACGGTACCCTCCAGGGCATCGAGCGTACTGATAAGGTCGCGTTCAGCTTCCAGGGTCATCCGGAAGCAAGTCCGGGGCCGCATGATGTGGCGCCACTGTTTGATCGCTTCATCAATGCCATGGCGGGGCGGCGTTAATAAATGGCCTGGTCGGAGTTGGGTATCACTGACCTTTGGACATATATAGCGGGTGTGATTTTCGTCGTATTGCTGCCCGGTCCCAACTCCCTCTTTGTGCTGGCGTCCTCTGCAAGAAGAGGCGTGGCAGCCGGTTATCGTGCTGCCTTTGGCGTCTTCTTTGGGGATGCGTTGCTTATGACGCTATCCGCGTTGGGAGTAGCCTCACTCCTGAAAGCCGAGCCCCTGTTTTTCATGGGACTCAAGTACCTGGGCGCAGCTTATCTACTGTATCTAGGTGTAGGAATATTACGTGGCGCTTGGCGTCAGTGGCGTTATCCCCTGTCGCCCATTGAGCAGCAGACTCAAGAAGAGGGCATCGACAAGCCTTTTAGAAAGGCACTTCTATTGAGTTTGTCGAATCCAAAGGCCATTTTGTTCTTTGTGTCTTTCTTCATACAGTTTGTCGATCCCGGGTACGCTCATCCAGGGTTGGCATTCGGGGTGCTCGGGCTGATTCTTGAAGTGATTAGCGCGATATACCTCAGTTTTCTGATTTTTACCGGTGTGCGTTTGGCGGCCTGGTTCCGCCAGCGGCAGCGGCTCGCCGCCAGTGCCAATACTGGTGTAGGCGCATTATTCGTTGGCTTTGGTGTGAAGCTGGCGACCGCAACTCTGACTTGATTACTGCAACGAGAATCCCATGCCCAAGCGTACAGACATAAAGAGCATCCTGATCCTCGGTGCCGGCCCTATCGTTATCGGCCAGGCCTGCGAATTCGATTACTCCGGTGCACAGGCCTGTAAGGCCCTGAAAGAAGAAGGTTTCCGCGTCATTCTGGTGAACTCCAATCCGGCCACCATTATGACTGACCCATCCATGGCTGATGCGACCTACATCGAGCCTATCAAGTGGGCGACGGTAGCTAAAATCATTGAGAAAGAGCGCCCTGACGCGCTGCTGCCTACCATGGGTGGCCAGACAGCGTTGAACTGTGCGCTGGACCTTGAGCGTCATGGCGTCCTGGAAAAGTTTGGCGTCGAAATGATCGGTGCCAATGCTGATACGATTGATAAGGCAGAGGACCGCTCCCGTTTCGACAAGGCCATGCGTGCCATCGGCCTGGCCTGTCCGCGCTCGGGTATTGCCCACAGCATGGAAGAGGCGTACGGCGTGCTGGAGCAGGTTGGTTTCCCTTGTATCATCCGCCCATCCTTCACTATGGGTGGCAGTGGTGGCGGTATTGCCTATAACCGTGAAGAATTCGAAGAGATTTGCTCTCGCGGTCTGGACCTTTCACCAACCAACGAGCTTTTGATCGATGAGTCTCTGATCGGTTGGAAAGAATACGAAATGGAAGTTGTCCGCGACAAAAAGGACAACTGCATCATCGTCTGCTCCATCGAAAACTTCGATCCTATGGGGGTGCATACGGGCGACTCCATCACCGTTGCGCCTGCGCAGACGCTAACCGATAAGGAATACCAGATCATGCGTAACGCCTCCCTGGCGGTGCTGCGTGAAATTGGTGTAGAAACCGGTGGCTCCAACGTGCAGTTCGGTATCTGCCCTGATACAGGTCGCATGGTTGTCATCGAGATGAACCCGCGTGTCAGCCGCTCTTCAGCGCTGGCATCCAAGGCCACAGGTTTCCCGATTGCCAAAATTGCAGCCAAACTCGCAGTTGGCTACACGCTGGACGAGCTGCAGAACGACATTACCGGTGGGCGCACCCCGGCATCGTTCGAGCCGGCTATCGATTATGTCGTAACCAAGATACCGCGCTTTGCCTTTGAGAAATTCCCTAAGGCTGATGCTCGCCTGACTACCCAGATGAAGTCAGTGGGTGAGGTAATGGCGATCGGTCGTACCTTCCAGGAATCGGTCCAAAAAGCATTGCGTGGCCTGGAGGTTGGCGTAAATGGATTTGATCCCAAGCTCAATCCAGAAGATCCTGAAGCCGATAGCATTCTCAAGCGCGAACTTACAGTGCCTGGCGCAGAGCGTATCTGGTACGTCGGAGATGCGTTCCGACGTGGTCTGAGCGTTGAGCGTGTGTTTGAGCTGACCAAGATCGATCCGTGGTTCCTGGTGCAGATCGAGGACCTGATCAAGGATGAAGAAAAGGTCAAAACCCTGGGGTTGGCGGATGTCGATCGTAATCTCATGTGGAAGCTCAAGCGCAAGGGCTTCTCGGACGCACGTCTGGCCAAGCTGCTCGGTGTGACGGAAAAAAGCCTGCGTCGCCATCGCTACAAGCTGGAAGTGCTCCCGGTCTACAAGCGTGTCGATACCTGCGCCGCAGAGTTCGCGACCGACACTGCGTACATGTACTCCACGTATGAGGAGGAGTGTGAGGCCAACCCATCCAGCCGTGACAAGATCATGGTGATTGGGGGTGGCCCCAACCGTATCGGACAAGGTATCGAGTTCGACTACTGCTGTGTTCATGCGGCTCTGGCTATGCGTGAAGATGGTTACGAAACCATCATGATCAACTGCAACCCCGAAACCGTGTCGACGGATTACGACACGTCTGACCGCCTGTATTTTGAGCCGGTTACGCTTGAGGACGTGTTGGAAATCGTGCGTGTCGAGCAGCCTAAGGGTGTAATCGTTCAGTTCGGTGGCCAGACACCGTTGAAGCTGGCTCGCGCGCTGGAGGAGGCCGGGGTTCCGATTATCGGTACCAGTCCCGATGCAATCGATCGTGCTGAGGATCGTGAGCGCTTCCAGCAGATGATCGAGCGTTTGAATCTGCGCCAGCCGCCGAATGCTACTGCTCGCAGCGAAGAAGAAGCGATTGCTGGTGCCAAGCGTATCGGTTATCCGTTGGTGGTTCGCCCTTCATATGTGTTGGGTGGCCGTGCCATGGAAATCGTTTACGAAGAAGAAGAGCTCAAGCGCTACATGCGCGAAGCGGTGCAGGTGTCCAATGATAGCCCTGTGTTGCTGGATCACTTCCTGAACTGCGCGATAGAAGTAGACGTGGATGCAGTATGTGACGGCAAGGACGTAGTCATTGGCGCTATCATGCAGCACATCGAGCAGGCGGGTATCCACTCGGGTGATTCGGCGTGCTCATTGCCTCCGTACTCCCTGCCGGCACACATACAGGATGAAATGCGTGAGCAGATCCGGAAAATGGCGCTGGAGCTTGGCGTGGTCGGACTGATGAACGTGCAGTTGGCCCTTCAGGGGAACGATGTTTATGTGCTGGAAGTAAACCCGCGTGCCTCCCGTACAGTGCCATTCGTTTCCAAGTGCATTGGCGAGTCACTGGCCAAGGTAGCGGCACGTGTAATGGCGGGTAAAACCCTGGAAGAGATCGGGTTTACCAAGGAGATCATTCCGCCTTATTACAGTGTTAAGGAGGCAGTGTTCCCCTTCGCCAAATTCCCTGGCGTCGATCCGCTTCTCGGCCCAGAAATGAAATCTACCGGAGAGGTCATGGGCGTAGGCGACAGCTTCGCCGAGGCATTCTCGAAAGCCCAGTTGGGTGCGAGTGAGATTCTTCCTAATAGTGGTTGTGCCTTTATCAGTGTTCGGGATGACGATAAGCCTTTTGTCGCTGAAGTGGCTAAAGAGCTGGTTGAGCTGGGCTTTGAGGTTGTTGCTACAGCTGGTACGGCCCGTGTCATTGAGGAAGCTGGCCTGCCGGTTCGCCGTGTTAACAAGGTGACTGAAGGTCGCCCACACGTTGTCGACATGATCAAAAATGATGAAATTACATTGGTGATCAATACAACCGAAGGTCGTCAGTCTATTGCTGACTCCTACTCAATTCGCCGGAATGCGCTTCAACACAAGATCTGCTGCACGACAACGCTTGCAGGCGGCCAAGCGATTTGTGAAGCTTTGAAGTTTGGTGCAGAAAAGACTGTGCGCCGGCTTCAAGATTTACATGCAGGAATCAAGGCATGAACAAATATCCTATGACAATCCAGGGCGCTCGCGCCCTGGAGGAAGAGCTCAAGCATCTCAAGACGGAGCTTCGTCCCCAAATTACACAGGCGATTGCCGAGGCGCGCGAGCTGGGTGATTTGAAAGAAAATGCGGAATATCATGCGGCTCGCGAGCAGCAGGGCATGGTCGAGGCGCGTATTCGTGATATCGAAGGGCGTTTATCCAATGCCCAGGTAATCGATATCACAACGATTCCGCGCTCGGGCAAGGTGATTTTTGGTACAACCGTTGAGATCATAAATGTTGATACGGACGAGTCGGTGACGTATCAGATCGTTGGTGACGACGAGGCAGATATAAAGTCTGGCAAGATCTCAGTTAGTTCTCCAATTGCTCGCGCATTAATCGGCAAGCAAGAGGGCGACGCGGTGATCGTTAAGACCCCGGGCGGCGATGTTGAATACGAAATCGTCGAAGTGCGTCATATCTGATGTAGGTAGCCAGCTGTCCAATCGCTTCCCTTGAGGTAGCGATTGGAGGCGGGTAGGCAGGTTGTCAAAAGATGACTTGCCGAACAAGCATTAAGGTGAGAGGTCTGCCCAAGGTGGGCCTGCTTTCTCTTCCCATCAGACAGAATGCAATTATCTGTATGCCTGATTCGTCCCGGGCATTACAGGCTGTGGCGGACTACGTTTGAAAGCGAACGGTTCTGCGGCTGAGCCTTGCGATAGATAAGTGCCATTTTGCCAATGGTCTGAATCAGGTCGCATTTGGCGGACTGGCAAAGTTCTTCCATTAGGGTTCGCCGATCTTCGCGCTCACTTAAATTGAACTTGACCTTGATGAGTTCATGATCGTTGAGTGCCCGCTCAAGCTCAGCCAGTACACCTTCAGTAAGACCATTTTCACCTACTATCAATACAGGCTTTAAATGGTGTCCGATAGATTTGAATTGCTTTTTCTGCTCTTGATTGAGAGCCATAATTAAACCCCAGAGAAAAGGTATCTATTGTACCCTAGCGGCTAGGTATAGCCCAGAAGGACAGGATAAAGTACGCGTGGCTCGATCAGAAAAGCAGCGTGTTTTTGCTCAGGTAACATTGTTCAGAGTGTTTTCGCGCAACATAAAGTTTTGAACGAATTGGCGAGGCGACTAGTGGAGCTTCCGAAGACCTTGTTATTTCTGATAGGGCCCCAATATGTGGGGTTTGAGTACAGTAAGTCAGCTGCAAGCTAAGTATTTTGTAAGCTGGCGCCTGATCCTGCGCAGTGTCTACTGCGTCCGGCTGGTGAATTCTTAATCAAAATATTTCAAGACGAGGGGTTTGGCAGTTACCTGAAGCTGGAGCGGGAGAACTTCGACAAGGTTGTTATGCGCACGTCTTCTGCGTCACAAGATCGTCTGCATGAGCAGTATTTGCTGGTGCGAGGCCTAAAGGTAACGCGCAGTCAGATGCAACGGCAGACTCTTCTGAAAGTCTCAGCTAAAGTGAGAAGAGCGACGGATCTCATAAAGGGTTACAGACGGCCGCTGCTCAGCGTCAGCGTTGTGTAGTAACTTACCGGCCAATAGCCGGTTTCGATACGAACGGTTCCAAGCGAAGCCGGCTCAGAGGGTAGTCAATTGAACGATATGGCAAAGAATCTGATTCTATGGCTCATCATCGCAGCCGTACTGGTCACGGTGATGAACAATTTCTCCAGTCCCAATGAGCCGCAAACGCTCAATTATTCTGACTTCATTCAGCAAGTGAAGGACGGTCAGGTTGAGCGTGTGACTGTCGACGGTTACGTCATCACGGGAAAACATCGTGGCGGCGATACGTTCAAGACGGTTCGGCCTGCTATTCAGGACAACGGTCTGATTGGTGATCTGGTCAACAATAATGTGGTCATTGAAGGCAAAATGCCTGAACAGCAGAGCATCTGGACGCAGCTACTTGTAGCGAGCTTCCCGATTCTGGTGATCATTGCCGTGTTCATGTTCTTTATGAGGCAGATGCAAGGCGGCGCAGGTGGACGCGGCGGCCCCATGAGCTTCGGCAAGAGCAAGGCACGACTACTATCTGAAGATCAGGTGCGAACAACGTTTGCAGACGTTGCTGGCTGTGATGAGGCGAAAGAAGAAGTTACCGAGCTGGTAGAGTTTCTGCGTGACCCCGGTAAGTTTCAGCGTCTGGGTGGACGTATTCCTCGTGGTGTGCTGATGGTAGGTCCGCCCGGTACAGGCAAGACCCTGTTGGCAAAGGCTGTTGCCGGTGAGGCCAAGGTACCTTTTTTCACTATTTCAGGTTCCGACTTCGTTGAAATGTTCGTGGGCGTTGGTGCTAGCCGCGTTCGTGACATGTTTGATCAGGCGAAAAAACATGCGCCCTGCATTATTTTTATCGACGAGATCGATGCGGTTGGCCGCCACCGTGGAGCGGGTATGGGCGGTGGTCATGATGAGCGTGAGCAGACCCTGAACCAATTGCTGGTTGAGATGGACGGCTTCGAAATGAATGACGGTATTATCGTCATAGCTGCTACCAACCGTCCTGATGTACTTGACCCTGCTTTACTACGCCCGGGTCGCTTCGATCGTCAGGTCGTAGTAGGTCTTCCAGATATTCGTGGTCGTGAGCAAATCCTTAAGGTTCACATGCGGAAAGTTCCAATGGGAGATCGTGTGGATGCCGCTGTTATTGCGCGTGGCACCCCGGGGTTTTCGGGCGCTGACCTTGCCAATCTGGTAAACGAAGCCTCTCTATTTGCAGCGCGTTCCAATAAGCGCACCGTAGATATGCGTGAATTCGAGTTGGCCAAAGACAAGATCATGATGGGCGCAGAGCGCAAGACAATGGTCATGTCCGAGAAGGAGAAGCGCAACACTGCTTATCACGAGGCGGGGCACGCTATCGTAGGTCGCCTGGTGCCTGAGCATGACCCTGTCTACAAGGTCTCGATTATTCCTCGTGGACGCGCTTTAGGTGTAACCATGTTCCTGCCTGAGGAGGATCGTTACAGTCTGTCCAAACGGGCGTTGGAGAGTCAGATCTGCTCGCTGTTTGGAGGACGAATCGCTGAGGAGATGACGCTTGGCTTCGAAGGTGTCACTACTGGCGCTTCGAATGACATCATGCGCGCTACTCAGTTGGCTCGCAATATGGTCACCAAGTGGGGCTTGTCTGAAAAGCTCGGCCCGCTACTCTACGGTGAGGAAGAAAGTGAAAGCTTCCTGGGTCGTGGTTCGGGTGGTGGTAGCGGCAGCATGTCAGGTGAGACAGCCAAAGAGATCGACTCTGAAATCCGGCGAATCATCAATGACTGTTACAACACAGCCAAGCGTCTGTTGGATGAGAATCGAGACAAGCTGGAAATGATGTCTGACGCTCTGATGAAGTACGAGACGATTGATGCTGATCAGATCGACGACATCATGGCAGGTCGTGTACCGAGGGAGCCGCGTGATTGGCAGGACGGTTCAGGTCCTACCGGCACCAATGCTACTCAAGGAGATAGTCGTCCCGAAACACCAATAGGTGGACCGGCAGGCGAGCACTAATTTCTCCATGATTCCTGTTTCAATCCAAACCCGACTGCTTTGCGGCAGTCGGGTTCTTGATTTATCACATCCCCATGTCATGGGGATCCTCAATGTCACCCCTGATTCCTTTTCTGATGGCGGCCGGTTCAATACCTTGGATAGCGCGCTGTTTCATGCACGTGCTTTGGTATCGGCAGGTGCCACCCTTGTTGATATTGGCGGCGAGTCAACAAGGCCTGGAGCTCCTGCTGTTTCAGAGGACGAAGAGCTCAGTCGGGTAGTGCCTGTAGTTGAAGCTATATCTAAAGAATTGGACGTTATCATTTCGGTTGATACCTCTTCACCTCAGGTGATGCTTGAGAGTGCAAAGGTGGGGGCGGGACTGATTAATGACGTGCGTGCCTTGAAGCGTCCCGGTGCGCTTGAGGCTGCCGCTGCAGCAGGCTTACCTGTCTGTCTGATGCATATGCAGGGTGAGCCTGGGACAATGCAGCAAAACCCTCATTATGAGGATGTGGTTACCGATGTGATTGCCTTCTTGAGTGAGCGGGTTGCTGCTTGTGAAAATGAAGGGATTCGTCGCGACCAACTTATTCTTGATCCTGGCTTCGGGTTTGCCAAAACGCTTGAGCATAACCTTGTTCTGTTCAAGCGTATGCCAGAGTTGTTTGAGCTAGCGTTGCCGCTGTTAGTAGGCGTTTCACGTAAGAGCATGATCGGGGCGGTCCTGACCAAACCTGTCGAAGAGCGTTTATATGGCAGTCTCGCTTTAGCTGCACTCGCGGTTGCCAAGGGAGCCAGTATTATCCGGGTGCATGATGTAGAGCAGACGGTTGATGTTATAAAAATGATTGCTGCGGTAGAGCAGGCTTAAGGCAAGGCGATAGCAATGGCTAGAAAGTATTTTGGAACAGATGGAATTCGTGGTCGCGTAGGTGAGTATCCCATTACGCCTGACTTTATGTTGAAGTTGGGATGGGCTGCGGGCATTGCGTTTCGTAGTCAGGGTATCTGTCGTGTCTTAGTAGGTAAGGATACGCGTAACTCTGGTTATATGTTCGAATCTGCACTTGAGGCCGGCCTTTCAGCCGCTGGCGCAGATGTCATGCTTTTAGGGCCGATGCCAACGCCAGGTATCGCTTATCTTACACGTACATTCCAGGCTAATGCCGGCATTGTTATCAGTGCCTCCCATAACCCGTTCTACGATAACGGGATCAAGTTCTTTTCCGGGTTGGGCACTAAGTTGCCTGATGAGGTAGAGCTGATGATTGAGGAGTTACTGGATCAGCCGATGACTGTTGTGGAGTCTGCTCGCATCGGTAAAGTGTCTCGTATCAATGATGCCGCAGGGCGCTATATAGAGTTCTGCAAAAGTAGTGTGCCAGCGGGTACCAGTTTTGCTGGTATGCGGATCGTAGTCGACTGTGCTCACGGTGCGACTTACAAGATTGCCCCAAGTGTCTTCCGTGAGCTGGGTGCTCAGGTTAGTGTTATCGGTGCTCAGCCAGATGGTCTCAATATCAACAAAAATTGCGGCTCTACTCATTTAGGCGAGCTGCAGAAGGCTGTGCGGGATCAGCATGCTGACCTTGGTATTGCCTTTGATGGCGATGGTGATCGTGTGTTGATGGTTGATCATACAGGCGCAATCGTTGATGGGGACGAGCTCTTGTTCCTGATTGCGAAGGATCTCAAGGGCCGCAATCGCCTTGATGGTGGGGTCGTGGGTACTCAGATGAGCAATCTGGGGTTGGAGCTTGGTCTGGCTGAGTTGGGAATTCCATTTGCCAGGGCCAAGGTCGGCGACCGCTATGTCATGGCTGAGCTCTTGTCCAAGAAATGGACGCTAGGTGGCGAGAGTTCTGGTCACATTGTATGTTGCCAGTACACCACAACGGGCGATGCCATTATTTCCGCTTTGCAGGTTTTGATGGCATTGAGGCGCGCTGGGCAAACATTGGCAGAGGCGCGTAAGGGCCTCAAAAAGTATCCTCAAGTGCTTATCAATGTGCGCTACTCCGGAGACGTAGATCCCTTGGCGCATCCTGACGTACAAAAAGCATGTACAGAAGTGACCGAGCAAATGGCGGGTAAAGGGCGTGTTTTACTGCGTAAGTCGGGAACAGAACCGCTTGTTCGAGTAATGGTTGAAGGCAGCGACGAACGCCAGGTTCACAAGCATGCAGAAGCCTTGGCTAAGCTGGTAAGTGAGGTATGTGCTTGATTTGGCTTGTCAAAGCAAAAAAACTTAGATAATATCTGCGCCCACTTCGCTCACTGAGGCATTAGCATGCGCAAGCCTTTGGTCGCTGGTAACTGGAAAATGCACGGAACACGTGCAGATGTAGCCGAGCTGATAGAAGGGTTGAGTAAGCTCGCCTTGTCTGATGAAGTTGAGATGGTAGTGTTTCCGCCATTTCTGTTTATTGATCGGGTAGAGGTAGGCCTTGCGGATAGTAGTATAGGCCTCGGCGCGCAAGATTGTGCCGTGCAGCCTGAGCAAGGTGCGCTCACTGGTGAGATAGCAGCTTCTCAGTTGCGTGATGTGGGCTGTGGATATGTCCTTGTAGGGCATTCCGAGCGTCGTTTGATCTTGCTAGAAGATGACGATACAGTTGCAAAAAAGTTTGCTTCAGCCCAAAAGATGGGTATAGTGCCGGTCCTTTGTGTTGGTGAGACTCGAGAGCAGCGAGAAGCTGGTAAGACCTTTGACGTTGTTAAAGGGCAGCTCAAATCTGTAATAGATGTGCTGGGTATCGAGGCTTTTGAGTCTGCGGTTGTAGCCTATGAGCCTGTATGGGCGATAGGTACAGGATTGACAGCAACTCCTGATGAAGCTCAGGCGGTGCATCAGGAACTGCGACAGTTTATCCGCTCTTATAGCAATGTTGTGGCTGATAAAGTTCGGCTGCTATACGGTGGAAGTGTAAAGGGCGGTAATGCTGCCGAATTGTTCGGTATGCCTGATATCGATGGTGGGCTTGTAGGTGGAGCCTCCCTAAATGCGAATGAATTTGGCGTGATTTATCACGCTGCTGGAAGTAAATGATGTTAGAAACTCTAGTTGTTGTCGTGCATCTGCTAATGGCGCTGGGACTGGTTGTCCTAGTTCTTCTTCAGCAGGGTAAAGGTGCGGACGCTGGTGCTTCTTTTGGTGCAGGTGCTTCGGGTACTGTTTTTGGAAGCCAAGGTTCTGCTACCTTTTTGAGTCGTTTTACTGCTATACTGGCGGCGGTTTTTTTTGCTACTAGTTTAGGTTTGGCTTATTTCGCTAAGGAAAAAGCCAACGCGTTGCAGGAAGTGGGGCTTCCTAAGCCTGCAGCCATGCAGCAGGCGCCTGAAGTTCAGAAGCCTGCGGCAAATGATGATGTTCCCATGCCACAGCAGAAACCTTCGGCATCCTCAGAAGGTGATGTTCCGGGAAATCAGAAATAGTAAGAAGTTTTTGCCGAAGTGGTGGAATTGGTAGACACGCTATCTTGAGGGGGTAGTGGCCAACGGCTGTATGGGTTCGAGTCCCATCTTCGGCACCATATTTAGACACTGAAAATAGTGTCGTGAGCGTAAGTAGATTGACCTGAAAGAGACTCTTTCTTATACTTTCGCTCCAGCTTTGACGCGGGGTGGAGCAGTCTGGTAGCTCGTCGGGCTCATAACCCGAAGGTCGTAGGTTCAAATCCTGCCCCCGCAACCAGTCAACAAAGGCCCCTTTATAGGGGCTTTTTGTTAGCTGAACAATCAGGTCGTGCGTTCTTGCAGCGACCACAAGGGATGGGCGTTATCGCCCATTTTTTATTTGCACAGCATGCGTGAGGCAACCAGGTGTCGAGCAAGCTAGAACAGTTGCAAGCCATGCTGGCCCCCGTCATCGAAGCGCTTGGCTATGAATGCTGGGGCATCGAGTACATTTCCCAGGGCCGGCATTCTCTGCTAAGGGTCTATATCGATCATTCAAACGGAATTCTGGTTGAGGACTGTGAAAAAGTCAGTCGTCAAGTTAGCGGGATTTTAGACGTAGAAGATCCTATTCCGGGCGAATACACCTTGGAGGTTTCATCTCCAGGTATGGATAGACCTTTATTCACTCTTGAGCAATTCAACGCTTTTGTCGGTGAGCAAGTAAAAATAAGGCTTCGTTCGCCTTATGAAGGCCGCCGCAATTTTCAAGGCCTTTTGCGCGGTGTGGAAGAACAGGATGTCGTGGTTCAGGTTGATGACCATGAATATCTGCTTCCCGTCGAGATGATCGATAAGGCTAATGTCATTCCCCGATTTGAATAAGGCGCAAATCCGCGGATCCCAAAGGATTGCGACAGGCGAGGCGTACGATGAGTAAAGAAGTTCTACTGGTAGTGGAATCGGTTTCCAATGAAAAAGGTGTTCCGCCCGGTGTCATTTTCGAGGCATTGGAGCTAGCCCTGGCCACTGCCACAAAGAAACGCTACGAAGAAGATGTAGAGCTGCGTGTGGCTATTAATCGCCACAACGGTAGTTATGAAACGTTTCGCTGCTGGACAGTTGTCAAAGATGAAGACTTTGATAATCCAGCAGCAAACCTGACGCTCGATGAGGCTCAGGAAATCAATCCAGATGCCAAGATTGGCGATCTGATTGAAGAAAAGATCGAATCCATAGAGTTCGGCCGCATCGCGGCTCAAACAGCCAAGCAAGTTATTGTCCAGAAAGTGCGTGAAGCTGAGCGTGCTCAGATTGTTGATGCTTACCGGGAAAAAGTGGGTGAGATCATTTCTGGTACAGTCAAAAAAGTTACGCGAGACAATGTAATCGTCGACTTGGGCAACAATGCAGAAGCCTTACTGGCTCGTGATCAGATCATCCCACGGGAAAACTTCCGTGTTGGCGTTCGGGTTCGTGCACTGCTCAAGGAAATCCGTACGGAAAATCGTGGCCCTCAGCTAATCCTGTCGCGCACAGCGCCTGAAATGTTGATTGAGCTGTTCCGGATTGAAGTACCGGAAATATCTGAGCAGCTGATTGATGTTATGGCCGCTGCTCGGGATCCAGGCTCGCGTGCAAAAATTGCCGTGCGCTCGAAAGACAAGCGTATCGATCCGCAGGGTGCCTGTATCGGCATGCGGGGATCGCGTGTCCAGGCCGTGTCTGGCGAATTGGGCGGTGAGCGAGTAGACATCGTTTTGTGGGATGACAACCCTGCTCAGTTCGTTATCAATGCCATGGCGCCTGCTGAGGTTGCGTCAATCATTGTTGATGAAGATACCCACACCATGGATATCGCAGTTGCCGCTGATAATTTGGCTCAGGCTATTGGTCGTAGTGGCCAAAACGTTCGCCTTGCAAGTCAATTGACAGGCTGGACGCTGAACGTGATGACCGAAGAGGACATCATGGCCAAGCAGCAGGCAGAGACGGGCGATATTCTTCAGCAGTTTGTAGACGAACTGGACGTAGATGAAGAGTTGGCTCAAGTGTTGGTTGAAGAAGGTTTCACCACGCTCGAAGAAATCGCCTACGTTCCCATGGAGGAAATGCTCAATATTGATGGTTTCGATGAAGACATCGTCAATGAGCTTCGTAATAGGGCTAAGGACCGCCTGTTAACCCGTGCCATCGCGACGGAAGAACAACTGGCTGACAAGAAGCCGGAAGAAGATTTGCTTAGTCTCGAAGGCATGACTGAGGAACTCGCGCTTGAGCTGGCGCAGCGAGGCGTTGCCAATCGCGAAGATCTTGCCGAGCAGTCCATTGATGATCTGCTCGATATTAACGGCATGAATGAAGAGCGTGCCGGCAAGTTGATCATGGCTGCCCGTGCCCATTGGTTTGAGTGAGCGGTGCTGCCTGAGGAGAAGAGTGCATGACGCAAGTCACGGTGAAAGAACTGGCCCAAACGGTCAATACACCGGTTGAACGCCTGCTGCAGCAAATGCGGGAAGCGGGTCTGTCCCATAGCAGTGCAGACCAGGTTGTGACCGACACTGAAAAGCAAAAACTGCTGTCTCATCTGAAAGGAAACACCAAGCTGGACGAACCGCGTAAAATAACGCTCCAGCGCAAGACTCAAACGACATTGAAGGTGTCTGGAAGCAAGACGGTTAATGTCGAAGTCCGTAAAAAGAAGACCTACGTCAAGCAAAGTCCCGATGAGTTGGCGACCGAACAGCAGCGTGAGCTTGAGGCGCAGCGCGAGGCCGAAGAGGCTGCTCGCTTGAAGGCCGAAGAAGAAGCTCGCCAGCGAGCAGAAGAAGAGATTCGCTTGAAGGCCGAAGAGGAAGCTCGCCTTAAAGCTGAAGAAGAAGCTCGCCAGCAAGCTGCTGCCAAGGCCGCTCAAGAAGTGGCAGAAGCGGCTGCGAAAGCCGCTACAGAAACCAAGCCCGAGGAAGTAGTGGAAGAAGTGGTTGCAAATAAAGCAGCACCGGCAGCGCCGGCAGCTGCATCTGATGAGCGTAAGCGCGAAGAACCGCGTCGTCCCGTAGCGCCGCCTGTAGCAGGCAAGCGGGATGAGGATGAGCGTCGCGATCGCAAGCATGCACAGCACCGTCCTTCCTTGAAGGAGAAGGATAAGGTTAGTAGTCCGCGCGTTGTTCGTAGCGCCGGCGATGATGAAGATGATGGTTTTGGCGGTCGCCGTGGCGGCCGAAACAAGTCCAAGCTCAAAAAGCGTAACCAGCATGGCTTCCAGAACCCTACAGGGCCGGTTGTTCGTGAAGTCGCTTTAGGCGAAACAATTACTGTTGCTGAGCTGGCCCAGCAGATGTCTGTCAAGGCAGCTGAAGTCATCAAGTTCATGTTTAAGATGGGCTCGCCTGCCACGATCAACCAAGTGCTGGATCGTGAAACCGCTCAGCTGGTTGCTGAGGAGCTTGGTCACAAGGTTAAGCTGGTTAGCGAAAATGCATTGGAAGAGCAGCTGGCTGAGTCCCTCAAGTTCGAGGGCGAGCAGGTTCACCGTGCGCCGGTGGTTACGGTCATGGGTCACGTTGACCATGGCAAGACTTCCTTGCTGGACTACATCCGTCGCGCCAAGGTTGCAGCAGGCGAAGCGGGTGGCATTACCCAGCATATCGGCGCCTACCATGTAAACACTGATCGTGGCATGGTGACGTTCCTGGATACCCCTGGTCACGCAGCATTTACCGCCATGCGTGCTCGTGGTGCTCAGGCAACCGACATTGTTATTCTGGTTGTCGCTGCCGATGACGGTGTCATGCCACAGACAGAAGAAGCTATCCAGCACGCTAAGGCTGCTGGTGTGCCGATCGTTGTTGCAGTAAACAAGATCGACAAGCCTGATGCAGATCCGGACCGTGTTAAACATGATCTGGCTGGGCGTGATGTCATCCCAGAAGAGTGGGGCGGTGA
The DNA here is from genome assembly GCF_000478505.2 of Pseudomonas sp. HPB0071. NCBI lineage: Bacteria > Pseudomonadati > Pseudomonadota > Gammaproteobacteria > Pseudomonadales > Pseudomonadaceae > Pseudomonas > Pseudomonas sp. HPB0071. The sequence goes on from NZ_KI517367.1 coordinate 2,430,733, forward strand.
TACTCAGTTTGTTCATGTATCTGCCAAAGCAGGTACTGGCGTTGATGAGCTGTTAGAAGCCATTCTTCTGCAGGCTGAAGTTCTTGAATTGACTGCAACACCTTCGGCTCCAGGTCGTGGTGTAGTAATTGAGTCGCGCCTTGATAAGGGTCGCGGACCGGTTGCTACTGTTCTGGTGCAAAACGGTACTCTGCGTCAGGGTGATATGGCCCTGGTCGGTGTTAACTTCGGTCGTATCCGTGCCATGCTCGATGAGAACGGCAAGCCGATCAAAGAGGCAGGCCCATCCATCCCCGTCGAAATTCTTGGCTTGGATGGCACGCCGGATGCCGGTGATGAGCTGACTGTTCTGACCGATGAGAAAAAAGCGCGTGAAGTTGCCTTGTTCCGTCAGGGTAAGTTCCGTGAGGTCAAGCTGGCACGTGCTCAGGCAGGCAAGCTCGAAAATATTTTCGAAAACATGGGCCAAGACGAGAAAAAGACGCTTAACATCGTTCTCAAGTCCGATGTGCGCGGTTCTCTAGAGGCTCTGCAAAGCTCGCTAAGTGGTCTGGGTAACGATGAAGTTCAGGTGCGTGTTGTTGCTGGTGGTGTAGGGGGTATCACTGAAAGTGATGCGAACTTAGCGCTGGCTTCTAATGCGGTTCTCTTCGGCTTTAACGTTCGTGCCGATGCTGGTGCTCGTAAGATCATTGAGCAGGAAGGTTTGGATCTACGTTATTACAACGTGATCTACGACATTATCGAAGATGTTAAGAAAGCGCTAACGGGTATGCTGGGCAGCGATGTTCGCGAGAACATTCTGGGCATTGCAGAAGTTCGTGACGTCTTCCGCTCGCCGAAGTTTGGTGCTGTTGCAGGCTGTATGGTTGTTGAAGGCATGGTCCATCGCAATCGTCCGATTCGTGTTCTACGTGAAGATATTGTGATCTTTGAAGGTGAACTTGAATCTCTGCGTCGCTTCAAAGATGACGTGGCTGAAGTTCGTGCCGGCATGGAATGCGGTATCGGTGTGAAGAGCTATAACGACGTTAAGGTCGGCGATAAGATCGAAGTTTTCGAGAAGGTCGAAGTAGCACGCTCGCTGTAATTCACGCAAGCGAAAAGCCAGGAGCTGGAAGTTGCCGCAAGGCAGCTTCCAGCTTCGTCTTTTTAACAGCACCTGGCTTTAAGAGAGAGCGAAGATGGCTAAAGAATACACTCGTACTCAGCGCATCGGTGATCAGATGCAGCGTGAGTTAGCGCTTTTGATTCAGCGGGAAATTAAAGATCCTCGTCTGGGCCTGGTAACGATTACTGGCGTCAATGTGGCGCGTGATCTTTCCCACGCCAAAGTATTTATTACTGTTTTGGGTAAAGATTCGTCTAAGGATATTGCCCAGAATTTAGGGATTCTGAATGAAGCCTCTGGCTTTTTGCGTCAGCAGTTAGGACGCGCAATGAAACTTAGGACGATCCCGCAAATGCGCTTTCATTATGATGAGAGCATCCGTCGCGGAGCGGAACTGTCTGCGTTGATCGAGCGTGCAGTATCTGAAGATCGTCGTCACGAGGATGGAGAGTAAGCGTGGCGCAAGTGAAACGAATCCGTCGATCGGTTAACGGTATTCTGGTACTCGACAAGCCGAGAGGCCTGACCTCTAATGCGGCCCTGCAGAAGGTACGCTGGTTGCTTAATGCTGAAAAAGCGGGGCATACCGGTAGCCTTGATCCATTGGCAACAGGTGTTTTGCCGTTGTGCTTTGGTGAGGCAACAAAGTTCTCCCAGTATCTGCTTGATGCGGATAAAGGGTATGAAACGGTTATGCAGCTAGGTGTCACTACAACGACAGGTGATGCCGAGGGAGAAATAGTTGACCGTCGAGAGGTAAACCTTGACGCCTCGGCTGTAGAAGCAGCCCTGCCAGTGTTTCGAGGTGATATCCTACAGGTTCCGCCTATGTATTCGGCACTGAAGCGAGACGGTCAGCCGCTCTATAAGCTGGCTCGTGCAGGCGAGGTGGTGGAGCGTGAACCGCGTTCTGTTACTATTAGCCGTCTCGAGCTGCTGGCGCTGACAACGGATCGCGCTACACTCGATGTGCACTGTAGCAAGGGCACCTACATTCGGTCCCTGGTCGAAGACTTAGGCCAGACGCTTGGTTGCGGAGCTCATGTAGCGGAACTACGCAGAACTCAGGCAGGCCCCTTCGCTCTGGCTCAGTCTGTAAGCCTTGAGGTGCTTGAAAAAGCGCACGAAGAAGGTGGTGCAGAAGCGTTGGATGCCTTCCTGCTCCCGGTTGATAGTGGTCTGGAGCACTGGCCGCTGCTACAACTGACCGAGCACACAGCCTACTATTGGTTGCATGGTCAGCCGGTGCGAGCGGCGAACGCGCCCAAATTTGGCTGGATGCGAGTACAGGATAATGAAGGTCGCTTCATCGGTATCGGTGAGGTGACTGACGACGGGCGTATTGCGCCGCGTCGTTTGGTTCGGTCGTAAGACTGATATGAGGGTGGCTGTTAACAGGCATGGTCATTCCTCTTCTCTGAACACGGGGGTAGTTCCCTCGGCCTGTTATATCTAGGAGCCCTATCATGGCACTTAGCGTTGAAGAAAAAGCCCAGATCGTTAACGACTACAAGCGCGGCGAAGGCGATACCGGTTCTCCGGAAGTGCAGGTTGCTCTGCTGTCTGCCAATATCGACAAGCTGCAGGGTCACTTCAAGGCCAACAGCAAGGACCACCACAGCCGTCGTGGTCTGATCCGTATGGTTAACCAGCGTCGTAAGCTGCTGGACTACCTGAAGGCCAAGGACACTACTCGTTACAGTGACCTGATCAGCCGTCTGGGCCTGCGTCGTTGATCACGATGCAAGCTGGACGCTAGTCGCTTAAAAGCTGGGGGTCGGCTATGCCGGTTTCCAGCTTTTTTGCTTCATGCGTCCCCTGAGATCGCGCCGGGTCCGATACCCCGCCGCTCTCAAGATTTCCCCAAGGGCAATACAAGAAGGAAATACTGTGAATCCAGTAATCAAGACATTCAAATTCGGTCAGCAGACCGTAACCCTGGAGACGGGCCGTATTGCGCGTCAGGCCAGTGGTGCAGTACTTGTCAGTACTGAAGACGTTAGCGTTCTGGTCACTGTTGTGGGTGCCAAGTCTCCAGCAGAAGGCCGTGACTTCTTCCCGCTGTCTGTCCACTATCAGGAAAAGACGTATGCGGCAGGTCGTATCCCCGGTGGCTATTTCAAGCGTGAAGGTCGTCCAAGCGAAAAGGAAACATTGACCTCCCGCCTGATCGATCGCCCGATTCGTCCTCTATTCCCCGAAGGCTTCATGAACGAAGTACAGGTTGTCTGTACTGTAGTTTCTACCAACAAGAAGTCTGATCCGGATATTGCTGCCATGATCGGTACGTCTGCCGCTCTGGCTATTTCCGGCATTCCGTTCGCAGGTCCGATTGGTGCTGCACGCGTAGGGTTCCACCCAGAGCTGGGCTATATCATCAACCCAAGCTATGAGCAGCTTCAGAGTTCCAGCCTGGACATGGTTGTCGCAGGTACCTCTGACGCGGTTCTAATGGTTGAGTCCGAAGCGGACGAGCTGACTGAAGACCAGATGCTGGGCGCTGTACTGTTTGCCCATGAAGAGTTCCAGGTTGTCATCGAGGCAATTAAGGCATTTGCTGCTGAAGCAGGCAAGCCTACGTGGGACTGGCAAGCTCCGGTCGAGAACACAGCTTTGGTTAACCAGCTGCGTGCCGAATTTGGTGAGGCAATCTCTCAGGCTTATACCATTACCATCAAGCAGGACCGTTATGCGGCTCTGGGTGAGCTGCGCGATCAGGCTGTGGCCAAGTTTGCGGGTGAGGAAGAGGGTCAGTACAGTGCCGCCGAGGTCAAGGAAATTTTTGGCCTGCTGGAATATCGCACTGTACGTGAGAACATCGTAGGCGGTAAGCCGCGTATCGATGGTCGTGATACCCGTACTGTTCGTCCGCTGAATATTGAAGTGGGTGTGCTGCCCAAGACTCACGGCTCCGCATTGTTTACGCGTGGTGAAACTCAGGCGCTGGTAGCGACTACCCTGGGTACTGCCCGCGATGCTCAGATCCTCGACATGCTGGAAGGCGAGCGCCGTGACACCTTTATGCTGCACTACAACTTCCCGCCTTTCTCGGTCGGTGAGTGCGGACGTATGGGTAGCCCAGGCCGCCGTGAAATTGGTCATGGCCGTCTGGCACGCCGTGGTGTGCAGGCTATGCTGCCTTCTCAGGAAGAGTTTCCCTACAGCATTCGTGTTGTTTCAGAGATCACTGAGTCAAACGGCTCAAGCTCCATGGCTTCTGTCTGCGGTGCCTCGTTGGCATTGATGGATGCTGGTGTTCCAGTTCGCGCTCCGGTTGCTGGCGTTGCGATGGGCCTGGTAAAGGAAGGCGACAGATTTGCTGTTCTGACCGATATTCTAGGTGATGAAGATCACCTCGGCGATATGGACTTCAAGGTGGCCGGTACTGACAAGGGCGTTACCGCTCTGCAGATGGACATCAAGATCAACGGTATTACCGAAGAGATCATGGAAGTCGCTTTGGCTCAGGCTCTAGAGGCTCGCCTCAATATCCTGTCCCAAATGAATCAGATAATCGCCAAGCCGCGTGCAGAGCTGTCTGCCAATGCACCGACCATGATTGCCATGAAGATCGAGCCGGACAAGATCCGCGACGTCATCGGTAAAGGCGGCGCTGTTATTCGTGGAATCTGTGAAGAAACCAAGGCGTCGATCGACATCGAAGATGATGGCAGCGTCAAGATTTACGGCGAAACCCGTGAAGCTGCCGAGGCCGCCAAACAGCGCGTTCTGGGTATTACTGCAGAAGCTGAAATCGGCAAGATCTACGTTGGTAAGGTCGAGCGCATTGTCGATTTCGGTGCGTTCGTAAATATTCTGCCTGGCAAAGATGGTCTGGTACACATTTCCCAGATCAGCGATCAGCGCATCGAGAAGGTTTCCGATGTACTGAAAGAAGGACAGGAAGTGAAGGTATTGGTATTGGACGTGGATAACCGCGGCCGTATCAAGCTCTCTATCAAGGATGTCGCAGCAGCTGAAGCTTCTGGCGCCTGATAGTTAGTAAGTTGAAAGCCCAGCCTTGGCTGGGCTTTTTTATGTCCGTTGTTCATGCAACTTGCATGTATTGCATGAACGATTTATTGCAATGTGCAACGGTTTATTAAAAAGCTAAATTATTAACTTATTGATATTTAATGATTTTTTTGTGAAGCCGACTTGGCATGCTGATTGCGATCATGATTAGTGCTAGCGCCAGGATACGGCGTACACTCAAAACAGGAGTCACACCATGAAGAAGACTTTCAGCCATTTCGCTCTTGCCGCCGCTGCTGTTACCGCTCTAAGCATGCCGCTTGCCGGAGGTGCGTTTGCTGCCACAAACCATCAAACGATGACGTTGGCCGCTAATGACAACGTGGAGAAGGCAGAGGAAACAGTTTCCGACACATGGATCACTGGAAAGGTGAAATCTTCTTTCCTTGCTGATGATCATATCAAAGGGACCGATATCAAGGTCGAGACCAACAAAGGTGTAGTCTCCCTTTCAGGTACCGTTGCGACAGACGCTCAGCGTGAGCTGGCTGTTGAAAAAGCGAAAAATATCAAAGGTGTTAAAGCCGTATCGGCTGATGGCTTGAAATCGGCCGAGTAATCTAAGGTGGCGGGCTTGAAGCCCGCCACTTTTAGTATCTGTGAGGTAAGTGCCATGTCTGGAAAAGCAGATGCCTTTGTGGATCTGATTGAAGTTTCTCGTAATGGCAGAACATTCTACGAGTCAGCGATCAATGCAGTGAGCAGTCCCCAGCTCAAGGCGTTGTTCTCTGAGATGGCTCAGATGAAAGCGGGTCTGGTTATCCTGTTAAGTAGCCAGACATCCTTGCATGGCAGGCAGCCTGCTAATGACAGTCTTTTTGTAAGCTCTTTCAAAGTACTTTATGAACAGACCAGAGCTGCTCTGGCAGAAGCGGGGGATACCACCTATATTCAAGTGTTAGAGGAGTCTGAGGACCAGCTTCTCCACCTGCTGGAACAGGCCATACACGATATGCCGGAACTGGAAGCCAAGCCGCTGGTTCAGGAGCAGCTACAAAAAGCCAAGCTGTGTCATGATCACCTTTTAGAGCTCAAGCTTCGCCTTAACGTGGCCTAATTACTGGCCGCGCTTGCTTTCAATCTTGAACAGCCGGTCGCCGCGAAACGTCAAATAGTGATACATGCCGTTCCATGGGCCATATACCCATTCTTCGACTTTAACGTCGCTGCGTCTTCTGTAACTGTCTACAACCTCAATGTAACCCAGGTTAGCACGGCTGCCGGGCCTTCCACATTTACGGTAAATTTCGCTGATATGGTCATCTGTATTGACCAGCTGACTACCGCATCGTAAGGACTCGGCATGAGCAGGCCACACTATGGTAGAGAGGATGAGCAGTACAGAGACTCGAAGAGCATTAAAGGGCATGAACAGGCTCTAATCACGTGTGAATTCGATGCTGACAAGCCGGTTGGCTTCAAATGTCAAAATGTAGGTTCCACCATTCCAGGGACCGTAAACCCATTCTTCCCGTGTCGATTCCCTACGACCATAGTCACCTTGCGTGTAGCCTATAAAATCTCGATGCGCAGGTTCGCCGCATTTCCGTTGTACCTCAAACGTACGGTCGCCTCGGTTAACCAAGTTACTGCCGCAGCGGAGCGTGTCACCTAGCGCCACCGAGGCGGAGAGCGCTAGTAATAGGGCTATGGCGGTTGTGGTGTATCTCATCTGCTGTCCTAGCTACTGCCAAGATGAAGTTGTGCCGCGATACGCCCATTATTGCCTTGCTGGCTTGTATTGACATCAATTAAATAAATACGGCCTTCCTCAAGCCCGGTCTTTTCTACGAGGTATTGCTTGATGTTTTGAGCACGCGCCTGTGCCAGTCGTCGCAGAAGCAGATCACTCGTTTTCCATGAATCAAGAATGGCAGCACTCAGACGCTGCTGCCGCTCGGTATCGCTCAGGTGTGTCCACTCGGCAGGCGGCTGTTGTTTAAGGCGGGTACGGTAAATCCCTTCTAGCAAGGCAGGTCGCATATCTTCCGGTACGGCAAGCTGGGTGGCATCTGCGGGAACCTTGTCGCCTCGCCGCTGCAGCAAATTGTAGTACTGTGTCTGGAATTCGCGCTCCAAGCGCTGCGCAGAAAGTGAAGGGCCGTCGATCTCAACCGCGCTACGGCCTTCTACATCCAGTTGCAGCTGCGGACGCCTTTTTAGCGCCTGGGCCAGCGTATCGAGCGACTGACGCGCCTCACCCGTCAAGTTGACCGAGGCCGCTTCAAAGGGTATCTCGTTGAGATCCGTTTCTGCTCGACCTGCCAAGCCTGCCAGCATCTTGAAGGGCGATTGGACGGCCCTTGCAATGACGTTGCGCATCGTTTGCCAGATGATGGGCGCCACGCTGAAGTTAGGGTCGTTGAGGTTACCCGCGACAGGGAGAGTCAGGTCAATCCTGCCGTGGGAGTCCTTGAGTAGTGCAACCGCAAGCCTGACAGGCAGGTCGACGGCATCAGGGCTGTCAATCCGTTCACCTAGCTCAAGTTGATCCAATACCAGATGGTTTTGAGCATCCAGCTTGCTGTTGTCGATCCGGTAGTTGAGATCCAGGTCCAGGCGCCCTTTGCGGATGGCATAGCCGGCGAATTTTCCGGAATAGGGCGTGAGGGTCGTAAGTTCAACATGACGGAATGCCGCTGTCACGTTGAGTTTGTTGAGCGGATCCAGTGGGTTCAGACGACCTTTGATATTGACGGGTGCAAAGCGATCCACCTTGCCGGTCAGGCTTATTTCCGCCGGATCGGAGGCCTTTGTATCCAGCGTGCCGATTTGACCGTTCAGCTCCTGAATAGCCGTTATGAAGCTGGGCGTAAGGCTATAGTCTGCAAAATTGGCCGAGCCGTTAACGACATGAATACCGCCGATGTGCAGGGTTAGCGGAGTGGTGTTGTCAGGTGCGTCGTCTTTGGGTTGAGGAATCAGCAGCTGACGAAAGTTGGTGGTCAGGTCTTCGTTGATAATAAGACGGGCATAGGGACGCAGCAGGGTAATGTCATCAATGGCGAGACGCTGGCCATGCTCGTAGCTGATACCTTTGAGCGTAAGCGTTTGCCAGCGCAGGAAGTCACGCTGGCGCTGGGTATCTAGAGTATGTAGCTGGGTGAGCTGGGCCTGCCCGGTCACGGACAAGGCAAGAGGCGCTGTATCATGGAGGGAGAGGTTGATGTCGCTTGCCAGCATGCCGCTCCGCACTTCAAGACGGATATAGGGGCCAATATAGGCTTGGGCTAGGCGTAGATCGATATCATTGTTAATGATATGCAGGCGAGCAGTCACAGGATTCAATGTCAGCTCACCGCTAACCTCAAGCTGCCCATGTAGACCAACTTGAGCGTTGAGGTTGACCGTGGTCGGCATTTGGCCTGCCAGATCAAGGCTGGATAACGCCAGGTTGATGTCCTTTATGTTCAGATCCACTGGTGCTGAAGCGGCCAGGTCTTTTAGATGAAGGCGGCCGCCTTGTAGGTCAGTCTTGCCAATTCTGATCTGCCAATTCGGTGTGTCGGGCAACGCCTCGGGTTGCTCCGGGAAGGTGAACAACTTGGCCCAATCCAGCTGCCCGTCCCGATCCCGAGAGACCCAGGCCTCCAAGTTTCGGGTCTCGAGCTTTCCCAGATGAATCTGGCGTTTGGTCAGGTCCAGTGTGGCATCGGCAATAGCGAGGTGGTTTAGATGTATTTGTGGCGTGGCATTGACTGCTTTGCTGGAAAACTCATCAAGGCTCAGGCTAGTCTTGGACAGTTGTAGTTGAAAGGTTTTTCCTGTTTCGAGGTGGTACTGAGCATGCCCATTCAACCGACCCTTATCGAGTGAAAGCGGTAGCGCTTCGCTGACGTAGGCCCACCAGGGGGCCAGCGCAGCCTCCTTGAGTTCCAGAGAGCCATTAAGGGTGAAAGGGACCAAGTGGAGCGTTCCTTCGCTTGTGAGTGCACCATCCTGGCCTGCTTGGGCATTCAGGCTGTAGCGGCCTGGGTTTTCTGTGCGGGTGCCGATGTTTTCTAGGGTCAGATCAATGGGGTTGAAACTCACTTCGACGGGCTGTTTGAGCTGTTGATCTCGGTAATGCACCTGGGCCTTCTGAAGGGCAAGAGCATCGATGGTCAAGGGAAAGGGTTGCTCGGTTGAATTTGCCGTAGGCTTGTCTTGAGGGTCGGAATTCTCAGGCGTTTTAAACAGCTCGGTAAGATTTAGCGTACCGTCTTTCTCGAGCGTAACGTCGATAACGGGCTCTTCCAGCTCCAGACGCGCCAGATGTGCTTCCATTCGCCATAAGCTGTTCAGCTCAAGGTCAGCATAGAGGCGCTTGGCTGCCAAGACGGGGTGTTCGGGAGAACCAATGCGAAACCCCTTCAGTTCTACTTCAAATGTGAAGGGATTGAAGGTGATCTCATCAATCTGAGCAGGCTGCGTGGTGTAACGCGTCAACTGTTGGTTTGCAACGTGCAACGCAACGCGCGGGAGAATCAGAAAACCAAGCAGGCAATACAGCAGGAGGAGCGACAACACAATGGCGGCGCGTTTCAATGCTTTGGGCATGGCGTCTATCCATCAAGAGTGCTCTCCAGTATCGCACATGCCGCTGTGGTTCCAACGGCAGCATGCGCAAAGCGTGATCGTTACAACTGTAAAATCAAGGTCTTAAGGGGCGGCTGGCCGTCAAAGGACGGGAAGTCCTCGTCTGGCGCGATAACCTGACAGTCACGTACCGGTCTTCCTTGTTTGCTGGCGCAGCGCAGGACAGACTCGCGCCATTCTGCCATGGAGACTTTGGCCAGGTTGTTACAGCACACCAGGGTGCCGTTTTCGGCAGTAGCCAGAAGCGCTGGTTTGAGCAGGCTTTGATAGTCACGCTGAAGGTCTACCGTTCCAAAGGCACTTTTGGCCCAAGCCGGTGGATCAAGAAATACAAGGTCGAATTGCTTTGGGTCCAGGCGAGGATAACTGGGCAAGCGCTGGCCTCGACGATGAGTGATAGGTAAGCCGGCTAGCTGGCGAATAGCGGGGAAATAGTCCGACTGAACGAACTGCATGGGCGGCAATGAAGGATTGAGAGTACCGTTTTCCTGACCTACAGCCAGATTGCGCGTAGCGAAGTCCAGATTCCAGACCTCCTGCGCTCCACCAGCCGCCGCGCAGAGTCCTACACCGCAAGTATAGGCAAAGAGATTCAGGACTGACTTGTCCTGGCTGTTCTGCTTGACCCAGCCTCGCGCGTTACGCAGGTCAAGAAAGAGTAACGGGTCTTGGCCGGCATGGCGGCCCCGCACACGATAGGTCAAGCCCCATTCGCGAGCGGCGGTGGCCTCCAGTGCATCTGGTTCGGTTGTATGGGCGGTGCTGCTGCGATCAATCCGGGAATTGCCCTGCGACCGGTCGTTATAGACAAGAAATAATTCCTGGCCCAAAAAACGCTGAACCTGCTGATGCAGTGCAAGGATTACCTCATTTTCAACAGGGGCGTGAAAGCTCTGAATCAGTAACTGCGGGCCGTACCGGTCGAGTGTAAGTCCTGCTGCTCCCTCCTGTGATCCATGAAACAGTCGATAGCAATCTGTACCCTGGGTATGAAGTCGTGCAAGGAGCGACTCACGGCGGGACAATGCTGCGTCCAGAGCGGAGAAAAGGGTTTGCATGGGCAGGCCTTGAAGCGAAGAGCAATAAAGGCGTACAGAATACAGATTATTGTGGGCTGCCGTGCGATCGATCAGGGCTTGGTGGGCTGACCCATGCGGCGGCGTGCCCGATGTGAAGAGCCGTTGCGAACCGCCCAGCGTAACAGGGGGGCTGTACGGTTGACGCCGGCCCTTACCAGATGCCGCTCCGCATGGCCGGGCAGGATATTCAGTTGCTGAGCGGCCCATTCGGGTAGCAGATCAATCCCTGCTCTCATGATCAGTGAACCGAATGGCTTGGCCAGCGCACTGGGGGCTGGGGCTGAAAGCAGGATCTGCGTAATCTCGCGTGTACGTTCATCGCAGACCAGCTGTGGGCGCATCGTATTGAGGTAATGTTCGATTTCTACCCGTGATACCGGGACTTGCTGAGCGCCCAGTTGCCTGGCAATCAGGGAAACTTCTCGGTAATAACGGTCCTGCTCAGCAAGGGAAAAGTGGGGATTGAAATAGCGAAGGTAGGCTTTCAGGAAGCTGCTTACCTCTGCGACATGTACCCACGTCAAAAGATCAGGGTCATCGGCTGCGTAAGGGCGTCCATCCAGGGCAACTCCTTTGATATGGCCATGAATCATCCGGACTTTTTCGATCAACCGTTGTGCATCGGCCTGGTTGCCAAAGGTAGTGGCGGCAATGAATTGGCCGGTACGCCGTAATCGGCCCAGCATATCTTCTCGAAAGCGGGAGTGATCCCAGACACCTGCCAGTGCCAAGGGATGCAGCATTTGCAGAAGCAGGGCGGCGACCCCGCCGATCATCATGCAGGTAAAGTCACTGTGTACCTTCCAGCAGGCGGAATCAGGTCCGAACAGGCCAGGGTCCCCAGGTGGGTTTTCGTAATCGACTCCGCCCAGGCTTAGCCCGGTAAGGCTCATAACCTGACTTTCAATACGGCGTCGCAGAATTTCCATTACAGCCCCAAATGATGCTTCATCACGTAAAGCTTAATGGATAACGAGCCGCCAGACATCCAACGCTATGCCCGGCGGCGGTTTTACTCACTTTTTGGCTGCAAGATTCTGCCGATGCTCAATCAGCTCCTGCACGACGGAAGGATCAGCCAGGGTGGAGGTATCGCCCAGAGTGTCCAGCTCATCACAGGCAATCTTGCGCAGGATACGTCGCATGATTTTGCCAGAGCGTGTCTTGGGTAGCCGCGGCGCCCACTGGAGGAAGTCCGGTTTTGCAAAGCTGCCAATCTCGGAACTGACCTGAGCCAGCAGGCGCTTTTTCAGCTCATCCGTGGGTTGCACACCGCCCATTGGGGTGACAAATGCATAGACGCACTGGCCTTTCACATCATGGGGGCAGCCTACTACAGCGGCCTCGGCCACTTCGTCATGTAAAGCCAGCACGCTTTCCACTTCTGCCGTGCCGATCCGGTGGCCGGATACGTTGATTACGTCATCCACGCGGCCGGTAATCCAGTAATACCCATCTTCATCACGGCGGGCACCGTCACCGGTGAAATAGTAGCCGGGGTAAGCCTTGAAGTAGGTATCGATCATACGTTGATGATCGCCATAGATGCTTCGGATCTGGCTGGGCCAGCTGGCCTTGATAGCCAGAACACCTGCGGCAGGGCCTTCGATCTCCTTGCCTTTGTCGTCCAGAAGAACAGGCTGAACGCCAAAGAAGGGGCGTGTAGCCGAGCCTGGCTTGAGGTCCGTTGCGCCAGGGAGCGGTGCGATCAGGATGCTGCCTGTTTCGGTCTGCCACCATGTGTCGACAATAGGGCAGCGCTTCTCACCTACGACGCGGTAGTACCATTCCCACGCTTCAGGGTTGATGGGCTCGCCTACACTACCCAGCAAGCGGAGGCTGGCGCGGGAGCTTTTGTGCACATAGGCGTCTCCCTCACGCATTAGTGCCCGAATGGCGGTGGGGGCTGTATAGAAGATGTTAACCTGATGCTTATCCACGACCTGCCAGAAGCGTGAGGCATCCGGGTAACTCGGCATGCCTTCATACATCAGCGTTGTCGCCCCATTGGTCAAGGGACCATAGACGATATAACTATGGCCGGTTACCCAGCCGACGTCCGCGGTGCACCAGAAGATCTCACCTTCGTGATAATCGAATACATACTTGAAGGTCATTGCAGAGCCCAGCAGGTAACCCCCGGTGGTATGTAATACCCCTTTGGGTTTACCGGTCGAGCCCGAGGTGTAGAGGATGAAGAGCGGATCTTCCGCATCCACCGGTTCGGCTGGACATTCATCACTGACGTTTTGCACGGCGTCGTGGTACCAAACGTCCCGACCTTCGGTCCATGCAATATTGCCCTTGGTGCGCTGTACTACGATCACGTTGGAAACATTCGGGCATGAGGCCAAGGCCTTATCCACATTGTTTTTGAGCGGGACACATTTGCCGCCGCGGGTCCCTTCATCGGCGGTAATGACGGTACGGCAATCGGCATCCAGGATACGGTCGCGCAGGGCGTCGGGAGAAAAACCGCCAAACACCACAGAGTGGACCGCACCCAGCCGGGAGCAGGCCAGCATGGCATAGGCCGCTTCGGGAATCATGGGGAGATACAGGCACACACGGTCACCTTTCTTGACGCCATGAGCCTTCAGAACGTTAGCCAGCCTGCAAACATTCTGGTGCAACTCACGGTAGGTGATTTTCTGGGAGTCGGAGGGATTGTCGCCTTCCCAGATAATGGCGACCTGGTCCGCACGCTTGTCCAGATGGCGGTCGACACAGTTGTAGGACACATTCAGTTGACCACCCTTGAACCATGAGGCTTCACCCTTGGCCAGATCGCTATGGTGAACTTCATCCCACGGTTTGAACCAGTCAAGCATGGCTTTGGCCTGCTCACCCCAAAAGCGCTCAGGGTCTTCAATGGACTGGCGATAGAGACGCTCATAGCCTTCTTTATCCAGAAGGGCTTGCTTTTGCACTGCTTCGGGCACGGGGTAGCGATGGTGTTCCGACATGGCGGGCTCCTGTTGTGGTTGTTCTCCGCTTCCATCCACATTAGGCGCTATTTGGGCGATGGGGTTCAGCCAGGCGATAGAGTGTGTGTATTTCTGGCCGAAAGTCGTAGGTGAAAATAAAAAAACGCCGCAAGAGCGGCGTTTTGAGCGGAGCGGATTGGTCAGCCGCGATGGTGCTGGCGGAAGTACTCGATCAGACCTTGAGTCGAGGCATCTTCCGCAGCCTCTTCTCCATTGCCAACCAAATGCTGATAGACGCTGTTACCCAGCTCTTTACCCAGCTCTACGCCCCACTGGTCAAAGGCATTGATACCCCAGATCACGCTTTGTACGAATACCTTGTGCTCATAGAGCGCCACCAGGGCGCCTAGGCTGCTCGGGGTTACGCGCTCGAATACCAGCGTATTGCTGGGGCGGTTGCCCGGGATGACCTTGTGCGGAGCCAGGAATGCTACTTGCTCATCAGGCAGGCCCTTAGCGCGCAGTTCGGCTTCCGCTTCTTCAAGCGTCTTGCCGCGCATGAGGGCCTGGCTCTGGGAGAGGCAATTGGCATACAACCAGGGGTGATGGTCAGCAATGGGATGATGGCTGGAGGCCGGCACGATGAAATCGCATGGAATCATCGGGGTGCCCTGGTGCATCAGCTGGTGATACGCGTGTTGCCCATTGGTGCCTACGCCACCCCAGATGACCGGGCCGGTTGCCGTGGCGACGGGAGTACCGTCCTGGCGAACACGCTTGCCATTGGACTCCATATCCAGCTGCTGCAAATGCTTAGTGAAGTCGCGCAGATAGTAATCGTAGGTCAGTACAGCGTGGCTCTGAGCATCCCAGAAGTTGCCATACCACACACCCAGCAGGCCCAGCAGCACGGGCAGGTTGCTTTCGAAGGGCGTGTTCAGGAAGTGCTGGTCCATAGCATAGGCGCCGGCCAGCAATTCCTTGAAATTGGATACACCGATGGCAATGGCAACAGGCAGGCCGATTGCCGACCACAGCGAGTAACGGCCGCCGACCCAATTCCACATCGGGAAAATGTTTTCTTCGCTGATCCCGAACTCAACGGCTGTCTTCACGTTGCTGGAGACCGCAATGAAATGCTTGTGCAGATCCTGCTCGGCGCAACCCTGACCGAGGCACCAGGCACGTGCAGCCTGGGCGTTTTTCAGGGTTTCCAGGGTACCGAAGGATTTGGAAGAAACGATGAACAGGGTCGTTTCGGCTTCCAAGCCGGTCACCAGCTCATGGAATTCGCTGCCATCGATGTTTGCGAGGTAATGGCAGCGGACCTGCGACTGTGCGTAAGGCGTGAGTGCCTCGGCAACCTGCTGGGGTCCGAGGAAGGAGCCGCCGATTCCGATATTGACGACATCTGTGATCGGCTTGCCTGTGTGTCCTCGCCAGAGGCGGTTATGGATACGGTTGACCAGGTCGGTCATGCGGCCCAGTACCCGATGTACCTCCGGCATGACATCCTGCCCGTTCACCATCACCTTGTCGCCTAGCGGGCGGCGCAGGGCTGTATGGAGTGCAGGACGATTTTCCGAGGAATTGACGGGCTCGCCTGACAATAACGCCTTGATCGCGCCTTCAAGGTTTGCTTCACGTGCCAGGTTGATCAGCAGGTCGCGAGTCTGCTGAGTTAGCAGATTCTTGGAGTAGTCCAGAAACAGCCCGCAGGCGCTCAATGAAAATTGCTTGAAGCGTCCTGGGTCCGCCGCGAACGCATTACGCATAGTGAAGGACTGCATCTCCTGACGATGTTCTGTCAGTGCCTGCCAGGACTTCAACTCGGTAACGTTGATAGGCTGTTTGTAATACTCCATTGGGATTCGCTTCCTTCTGTAGGTATTGTCGTACGTTGTGCACTACATCTTGGGATAAAGCTTGTGGCACGCCCGGCTATAGCACGCCAAATAGAGCGCGTCAGTCAAGCTAATGATGGCCGTCAGACACGAAAAAGCCCGGGGTGTTCCGGGCTTTAGCGAAGCGGTGCTCATCCTGCTGATTAGATATCAAGCTCGAATGACAAATTATCAATCAACCGTGTGTTTCCAACATAGACGGCCAATAGTATTACCAGTTGCCGATCGGCTTCTGCCGCCGGGCGCAATGTGCCTTGCTGACGAAGCTCCAGATAATCCACTCGCAGGCCATCCGCTTCAAGCTGCTGTCTGGCCTCGTCGAGCAGGGCAGGGTAGTGGCGGCGACCTGCCTGGATACGCTCGGCCACTTGTTTCAGCAGGCTATACAGGCAAGGGGCCGTGGCGCGCTGTTCGCCATTGAGGTAGCCGTTACGTGATGATAGTGCCAGCCCATCGGTGTCTCGAACGGTAGGCTGACCTATGATCTCGATAGGCATGTTCAGGTCATTGACCATCTTGCGGATAACAGCGAGCTGCTGGTAGTCCTTTTCACCAAACACAGCGACATCAGGCTGGACCATGTTGAACAGCTTGCTGACAACCGTGGCGACGCCTTCGAAATGACCGGGGCGGCTGCCGCCACACAGGCCTTCCGAAACGACCGGGACGCTGACCCGTGTCTGGTGGTCCATCCCTTCGGGATACATCTCCGATACGGCAGGTGCAAATAGAACTGCGCAGCCGGCCGCTGCCAGTTTCTCCTGGTCAGCGGCAAGCGTTCTCGGGTATTTGTCCAGGTCTTCGGTGGGACCGAACTGCAGTGGATTGACGAAAATACTGGCAACCACGAAATCGCTATGGACCCGCGCTGTATCAACCAGGGCGACATGGCCTGCATGCAGATTGCCCATGGTGGGAACAAAACCGATGCGCTTGCCTGAGCGGCGGGCCTCGGCGACTGCGTTTCGCAGCTCGCTGATAGTGTGTACGGTAATCATGCCGAAAATCCGTGTTCTGGTGCGGGAAAGGTGCCGCTCTTGACAGCCTGAACATAGGCTGTGAAGGCTTCCTGGATACTGCTCTGGCCGGCCATGAAATTATTCACGAACTTGGGTGAGCGGCCTGTCAGAGCAAGGCCTAGCATGTCGTGCATGACCAGTACCTGCCCATCCGTGTCCGCGCCAGCACCGATACCGATGACCGGTATGTTGGCAGCGCGTGTAATGTCGGCCGCCAGCGGGCTGGGGACACACTCAAGCACAATCATGGCAGCTCCGGCTGCCTCAAGCGCCTTGGCATCTTCACGCAGCTGCTGGGCGCGAGCCTCATCACGCCCTTGTACCTTGAAGCCACCAAACACATTTACTGACTGAGGCGTAAGGCCCAGGTGCGCGCAGACCGGAACGCCCCGTTCAGCCAGCTGGCGAATAGGCTCTGCCAGCCAGGCAGCGCCTTCCAGCTTGATCATGTGCGCGCCGGCCTGCATCAGTGCGCCAGCATTCTGGAAGGTCTGCTCCAGTGTCGAGTAAGCCATAAAGGACATATCGGCCACGATAAGTGCGCCACGATTGCCGCGTTTTACACAGGCCGTGTGATAGGCCATATCGGCCGTGGTAACAGGCAGGGTGCTGTCGTGGCCCTGAAGGACCATGCCCAGGGAGTCGCCTACCAGCAGTATTTCGACGCCCGCCTGGCTAGCCGTATGGGCAAAGGTCGCGTCATAGCAGGTCAGCATGGTGATTTTTTCACCACGCTGTTTCAGCGCCTGCAAAGTGGTGAGGGTAACCTCAGGCATATCAAACTTCCTCTTCAGGCTGTGTCCTGAATGGCTGGGGACATACAGTCGTATCTTTTTATTCTGGTTGATGGCTGTAGCGAACTACAGATCTCATCGCTTGCCTGCCAATTCTGCAGAGGACACAGCCTGTCTGTAGGCAGTAACAAAGGGATGGCCAGGCAAGTGGGTGCCTATAGTCTCGGCGAGTTCAGGGGAAGTCAATCACGATGTGTTACCGGAACGTTACGGTAACACTATGACTTGCAAGTCCCTTATTCCAGTCGCTCCAGGCCCACGAACGGGCACTGGTCCAGCAGAGCCTGCAACAGGCTGCCATCGGGCAGGCGCAACTCATCCGAGGCAATTTCGGCCAGAGGATAGAGAACGAACGCCCGGGCATGCATATGATAGTGCGGTACGGTCAGGCGGGGCTCATTGATCGTGTGGCTGCCGAATAGCAGGATATCAAGGTCTAGTGTTCTGGGGCCCCAGCGCTCATCCTTGCGGACTCGACCCTGCTGTTGCTCGATGGCTTGCAGCTCATCCAGCAGCGCAAGTGGTTCCAGAGCGGTATCAAGCGCTGCGACAGCATTTACATAGCGGGGCTGATCAGCCGGACCCAATGGGTCGCTTCCATAAAAGGAGGATCGGGAGACAAGTCGGCTTTGCGGAAGTGTACTCAACGCCGCCAGCGCTGATTCAAGCTGGGTACGGGGCTCCGCCAGATTACTGCCGAGCCCGATGTAAACACGCTCCATCGATTACTCCGCTGACGGGGTAGGTTTGTCGGTGCCAGGTGTGCGACGCTTGCGTGACCCACCGCCACGGCGGCGCTTGCGGACCGCGCCCTTGCCGTCTTCCTGACTCAATTCACGAATCATCTCTCGACGTTGACTGTCGCTGACTTCCTGATAACGCGTCCACCATTGACCCAGGTTACCGGTACGCTCGCCGGCGCTCTCACGCAACAGAAGGAAGTCATAGCCTGCCCGGAAGCGGGGGTTTTCCAAGAGCATATCGGCGCGTTTGCCCTGACGACGAGGCAAGCGTTCCTGCATGTCCCAGATCTCGCGCATGGGAATAGTAAAGCGCTTGGGAATGGCGATCCGGCGACACTGTTCAAGCGTAATGTCGTGAGCCGCTTCCTGCATGGCTGGAATCGGTGGCAGCCCCTTTTCCTGATGGTAATCCACGCGGGCGGGAAGGGCAGGCCAGAGCAGCGCTGCAAACAGGAAGGCGGGTGTTACCGGCTTGCCTTCACGAATACGTGCGTCCGTATTGGCCAACGCCTGCTTGATGAGACGGCCTGTGTATTCAGGGTTCTTTTCGAGCGCTTCAGCTGTTGCCGGGAATAGAGGGGCAAAGAGATCATAGGTGACCAGCAGCTCATAGGTGCGCTCTGCGTTACCGCTCAGGAACAACTTGAGCACTTCATCGAACAGACGGGAGGCTGGGATATCCCTTAACAGGTGTGCCAGGCGGCGAATAGGTGCTGCTGTCTGCTCTTCGATCTCGAAGCCCAGCTTAGCCGCGAAGCGTACGGCTCGCAGCATGCGCACTGGATCTTCCTGGTAGCGCTGCTCGGGATCTCCAATCAAGCGAATCAGGCGATTACGAATATCCGAGGCGCCATTGGCATAATCGAAGATACGTTCCTGGGTAGCTTCGTAGTACAGGGCATTGATCGTGAAGTCACGCCGCTGTGCATCCTGCTCCTGATTGCCATAGATGTTGTCACGAAGGATGCGTCCACTTTCGTGGCGGGCGGAGTGAACGGAGTCTTCATCCTCTTCTTCTTCGGGGTGATTGGCGCGGAAAGTCGCCACTTCAATGATCTCTCGGCCAAAATGTACGTGGACCAGCTTGAAGCGACGTCCAATGACGCGTGCATTGCGAAATTCAGCGCGTACCTGCTCAGGCGTTGCGTTGGTCGCGACGTCGAAATCCTTCGGCTCAACGCCCAGCATCAGATCTCTTACGCAACCACCGACCAGATAGGCCTGGTAGCCAGCCTTCTCCAGCCGATCCACAACGCTCAGGGCATGGCGACTAATCTGTTCACGCTCCAGCGCGTGCTGGCTACGAGGAATCACGATAGGTAGTTCAGGCTTACTGGGTGCGCGACGTAATGGCGAACGCAGGGACTGGATCAGCTTTTTCAGCATTGATAGCACTGTTCTTGAGGTCGGCGGAGCGAGCGGAAACCCGCGGTTATGGCGGATTCTAGCATTATAGGAGGGGATCTTGAATGATGGCTGGCGTGAAGCTTAAGGCACTGGGGGAGCCGAAGCTCCCCCCCAAATTGGTACGTGCTTTGTTTTTATTGTTATATCGAACCTGTTGTTTTTCTTGTCTGGTCCGTCCTGGTCGGATACCTGCCGCCAGGAGGGCTCCCAAATTCGGGGCCAAGAGCAAACGGATTACTTTGGACGCTGATGTCGTCATGATCACAATTGATCTATCCAGTGCAGGTGCTGCCTCAGGGCAGTTTTATTGTTCTCGGCCTGGTACGGGGCAAATGCTCCGCAATCGACTCTTCTCCAAAATGATCAGTTAGCTACGCCTCCGCCTGCTTGTTCTTATTGTGCTGGAGTCGTTACGTCTTATTTTTATTAGGGGTTTTACTGATTTTTTATTTTTGTTGTGCCAGATATAAAGCAGATGCTGTGCCAACTTTTAAAAATCGTTTTAAAACAATGGCTTGTGAAAATATGTAGTGTTTTTTGAGGCGGGCAACATGAGAAATTCGTTACCGTTAACCTCGCCTGATGTTACGGCGGTAACACATTCTGAAACGATGGCCCTGTGTTACCCGCAAAAAAAACGCATCGGTAACGATGCGTTTTCTGTCTATCAGGACAGGTCGGTGCTGGTAGCGCCCGTTTTTCGGCGCGGAATACCAAGCCGTTGACGTCGCTCCCACAAGCACTTGCGACTTATGCCAAGCTTGCGGGCTAATTCGGTCTCGGTCATGTGGTCCTGGTGTTCAAGCACAAAGTGCTGGAAATAGTCCTCCAGGGAGAGGTCTTCCGTAGGCTCATGGCTGACATTGGAGGAGCCCAGAGGCGTCTCGAGTGGATCAAGGAAGTGTTCGGAAAGGTCCAAATCTTCCAGTTCAATATCGATGCCGAGCAGGTCCGGTTCGATTTCGTTCTTCTCGCTGAGAATGACGGCTCGTTCGATTGCATTCTCCAGCTCCCGAACGTTACCCGGCCAGCTGTAATGGCGAATGGCGAGTTCAGCTTCCTGGCTGAAATGCATGGTCTCGCGACCCATGCGGTTGGACTGGCGGGCCAGAAATACGCGGGCGATTTCTAGCACGTCATTGCTTCGCTCACGCAACGGCGGAAGGCGCAGGGAAATAACATTCAGACGATAATAGAGGTCTTCCCGGAATTGCCCGGTCTTGGCCAACGTCTTCAAATCACGGTGAGTGGCTGCAATCAGGCGGACATTGACCTTTTGCGACTGCACCGAGCCGACGCGGCGAATCTCGCCCTCCTGCAAGACACGCAGCAGGCGTGCCTGAGCTTCCAGCGGCAGCTCGCCGATTTCGTCCAAAAAGAGCGTACCGCCATCAGCTGCCTCGACCAGGCCAGTGCGGCTTGCGCTAGCACCTGTAAAGGCACCTTTCTCATGGCCGAACAGTTCGGACTCGATCAACGTTTCGGGAATGGCAGCGCAGTTCACAGAAATCAGAGGCGCTTTTACCCGGCGTGACAGGTTATGAAGTGCACGAGCCACCAGCTCCTTGCCCGTACCGGACTCCCCCTGAATGAGCACGGTGGAATCGGTAGGGGCAACCTTGCGAATCTTGCCATACAGATCCTGCATGGGAGCACAACTGCCGATGATACCAATGTCGCTGTCGTGGACTGGCAGCGCTTCGCCGCGAGTGGCTGGACGCTCCGGCGGTGTCTGCTGCGGGGCCTGTTCGCGCTCGATGAGAATGCGCGCAACCGCTTGCAGCATCTCGTCATGGTCGAATGGCTTGGCGATGTAGTCGACAGCGCCTTGCTTCATGGAGTCTACGGCAGAGCGCAGGCTGGCATAGCTGGTCATGATCAGCACCGGCTTGCCTGCCGCCAGGTCGATCAGCTCAGTCCCAGGGGCACCGGGCAGGCGCAGGTCACTGATAATCAGGTCGAACGATGGAATGTCGTAACGATCCTGCGCTTCCTGCACAGAGCCAGCCTCGCTGACCTGAAACTGATTGCGCTCGAGCAATCGGCGCAGGGCCGAGCGAATGATGGTTTCGTCTTCGACGATCAAAATATGTGCCATATTGGGCTCTCTCGACGGTGGCAGAGCGGAGGCGCCAGGCAGTGGCGCATCTCGTTTCCGCTCTACGTTCCGGTTACGGCTCGATCAGGTTGTTCAAAATGACGCGGCAAATTCACACGTATACGCGTACCGCGGCCTTGCACAAGGTCGATCGGGCTGTCGATCATTATGTCTCCATAATGCTCTTCCACGATGGAATAGACCAGAGCAAGGCCAAGTCCCGTCCCTTTACCAGGGTCTTTGGTTGTAAAGAAGGGCTCGAAAAGACGGCTGATTATGGCTTTTGGGATGCCGGAGCCTTCGTCCTCGACGATAAGCGTTACCGTCTGCCCACGGGCTTCGCTACGCACCTTAATCGTGCCGGTGGGTGGCGAGGCATCGCGAGCATTGGACAATAGATTGATCAATACCTGAGCAAGCCGCTGCGGGTCGCCTTTGACCCAGTGCTCCGGATCGCACAGGTTCTGGAACTCGACATCGACGCTGCGGCGGTTAAGCGACAACAGCGAGATGGCTTCTTGTGCAGTATCTAACAGTCTGACCGGCTCTGGGTCATGTTGCCGACCACCGGCATGGGCAAAGCTCATCAGCGATTGAACGATGCGGGTGATGCGGCGTGTCTGCTCGACGATCTGTCCGCTAATCTCCTGAATTTCTGCATCCGCTTCGCGTTCTTCCTGAAGGATCTGTGCCAGGCAGGCAATACCGGTAACCGGATTACCAATCTCGTGGGCGACTCCTGCTGCGAGGCGGCCAATAGAGGCGAGGCGCTCGGAGTGAATCAGTCGATCTTCGAGCAGCTGGGTCTCACTGATGTCTTCCACGACCAGAACGTTGCCGCTGTTACCGGGGGCAAGGGGCTCGTCGATGGCCGCCTTGTGCAAATTGAGCCAGCGCTGGTTGCTGTCGAGTGCCAGGCGCTGTTTGTATAGATGCTGGTCGGGAGAGCGGAGAAAGCGTTCGAACAGGGCTTTCCAGGGCTCAGGTAGTGCCGAAAGGCGCGAGCCTACAACTTGCACTGAGTCGATGTTTGTCAGCCGCTCCATGGCCCGGTTCCACATCAGGATCTCGCAGTCCTGGGCTAGCGCGCAAACACCCATGGGCAGTTCCTGCAGGGTTTGCCGGTGGTAACGACGCAATGCGTCCAGTTCGGCTGCAAGACCTGTAAGACGGGACTGATAATCTTCCAGACGGCTTTCAATAAAATGGATGTCTTCGGTGACATAGGCCTCGCTGCCTTCCTTGTAAGGCAGGAACGTTTCGACGATATCCTGGGCGACCCGTGGCCCCATCAGGCCTGACAGGTTGGCCTCGATACGGTCTCTGAGCCGACGTAGCGCGTACGGGCGGCGCTCGTCGAAGGGAAGCAGCAGATCGCTGAGGGCGCGCTCTACTTCCTTCTGGGCGGTCTTGGCACCCAGGGGCTTGGCCAGCTGAGTAGCGAACTCCTGGGGCGAGGCGGCAATCAGCTCCCGTCGCTGGGGCCGTCTGACATTGTCTACCGCACAGGCTTCCGCCGCGCTTTTTTCCTCATCGCTGGCTTCGGTGAACAGAGAGACCAGTGCAAACACCAGAACGTTAGCGGCCAGTGACGCCAGGGCTGCCAAGTGCCAGTTGGTGGCATCGATGTAGTAGGAGAAAGGACCGACTTCGAAGCCTTTCATGAAGCCAAGCGCCGGCAGCAGCATGGTCAGCGTCCACAGGCCCATGCCGGTCAGAAGGCCTGCGATGAAGCCGCGGTGATTGGCGGTCTGCCAGTAGAGAACAGATAATGCGCCTGGTAGAAACTGCACCGTGCCCACAAAGGCAACAATGCCAAGGCTCGACAGGTCGCTATGATTACCGATCAGACGGTAGAACCCATAGGCGGCCATGATGATGGCTGCAATCAATCCGCGGCGCGTCCAGCGTAACCAGCGATAGATATTGCCATCGGTAGGTGGCTGATACAGGGGCAGCACCAGGTGGTTGAGCACCATGCCAGACAAGGCCATGGTCATCACGATGATCACGCCGCTGGCGGCGGACAGGCCTCCTACAAACGCTACCAGCGCCAGCAGCGGTTTATCCAGCGCCATGCCCACACCCAATGTGAAATATTCCGGGCTCGTGGGCGCTCCAAGAGCAAGACCGCCCCAGAGAATCGGTGGAATAGCCAGGCTCATCAATAACAGGAATAACGGAAGGCCCCAGCTGGCGCTGACAAGGGCACGGGGGCTCAGATTTTCCGTGAACGCCATGTGATACATGTGTGGCATCACGATGGCCGCCGCAAAAAAGACAAGGAGCAGGATCCGCCAGGGGCCTTCCTGCAAGGGTGTATGCAGTGTGGAAAGTGCTGTCTGATTCTGGGTCAGCCAGGTTTCAAGCCCAGAGGGACCATCGAACACGGTATAGAGCGTTACCAGGCCAACAGCACCTAGCGCGATGAGCTTGACCAGCGATTCGAAAGCAATCGCTACCACGAGTCCTTCATGACGTTCGCGAGCGGTAATCTGTCGCGCGCCAAACAGCATGGCGAACAGCGTAATCAGAAAGCAGAAGGCCAGTGCCGGGCCGTCCTGTGCCGGTGCGCTGATCAGAATGCCGGTGCTGGTAGCGACCGCCTGGATCTGAAGGGCCAATAATGGCAGAACGGCAACCACCATCAGCAGGGCCGTGAGTGCGCCTGCCCAGGTACTTCGAAAGCGAAAGGCGAAAAGGTCTGCCAGTGAAGACAGCTGATAGACACGGGTCAGCCGCAGAATGGGGTAGAGCAGCACAGGCGCCAGCAGAAATGCGCCACATAGACCCAGATAATAGGAAAGAAAGCCGTACCCATAGTCATAAGCCAGGCCAACCGTTCCATAAAAGGCCCAGGCACTGGTATAGACACCTAACGACAGGGTATAGATGATCGGATGTCTGACCAGGCGGCGGGGGACCCAGCCTCGCTCGGTCATCCAGGCTACGCCAAAGAAAATCAGCAGATAACCTGCGCTAATGGCAAGCAGTTGGGAAATACTAAAGCTCATCGGCATCGCGTTGGCTCTGAAGAATAAAAGTAACCACGATCAGAATCAGCCAGAGCAGGTAAGGGCGATACCAGGCACCAGTCGGGTCGATCCACCAATCCATGATGGCAGGGGAAAACAGGTAGATGCCCACAACCAGGAGCAGGACCAACCGGTAGATATACATACTGCATTCTCAAATAGGCCTTGGCTCGATGGTAGCCGATGGACGGGGGGCCTGCATCCGTTAACGCAGGTCTGCCTTATCCGTTTTGAGACAATCTGCGTTGTTACCGGAGTTCAGCTTCGGCAAGTGTATGGGTATGTGGTATCCGGGCAGGCTGCCAGGATTGTATACCCCAGGTCAGAATCTCTCGGGCACTGGCGCCATGGAGCTCGGAGGATGGCTGCTGGCCTAGCGCACGCAGGGCTCTGAGCAGTAGCGGTCCGGCTTGATCGTGCGGAAGAGGCGGGGAGCGGTACGATTTGCCCAGCTTGTGTCCGTCAGGCTGAATGATCAGCGGGACGTGCAGGTAGCGAGGCTGGGGAAAGCCCAGCAGTTCCTGCAGATAGAGCTGACGCGGCGTGGAGTCGAGAAGGTCTGCACCTCGGACGATATCGGTAATGCCCTGCCAGGCATCGTCCAGTACCACGGCGAGTTGATACGCAAACAAGCCATCACGCCGACGGATAATAAAGTCGCCTACGTCCCGTCCTAGATGCTGGCGGAATTCGCCTTGTACCCTGTCGGTAAAGGCATATTCGAGCTCAGGAACCCGGATGCGTATCGCGGCCATGTCATGGGCATGCTGGGCGTTACGGCAGTGGCCTGGATACAGTCCCCCATAGCCTTCCAGCTGTTTGCGCGAGCAGGTACAGGCATAGGCCAGGCCGCTATGCAGCAGGCGCGCTACGGTAGCCTCATAGGCATCATGACGATCACTTTGCCGCTCTACGGCGCCATCCCATTCGAAGCCATAGCGTTCCAGCGTGTCGAGAATGGCTGTTTGGGCGCCTGGAACCTCACGAGGCGGATCGAGATCCTCCATGCGTACAAGCCAGCGCCCTCCTGCGGCACGGGCGTCCAGATAAGACGCAACGGCTGCAACCAGTGACCCGAAATGCAGGTAACCGCTAGGTGTCGGGGCAAACCGGCCTATATAGGATGAGGTCGTCATGGTGGGGAATGACAATCGTTAAAAAGCAAGCGGGGCGCCTGAGCGCCCCTTGATCGATCAGGAACCGATCTGCTTTTCCTTGATTTCCGCCAGTGTCTTGCAGTCGATGCACAGACTGGCAGTCGGACGGGCTTCAAGGCGGCGGATACCTATTTCGATACCGCAAGAGTCGCACCAGCCGTATTCGTTGTCTTCGATCAGCTGAAGCGTCTCGTCGATCTTCTTGATCAGCTTGCGCTCACGATCACGGGTACGTAGCTCGAAGCTGAACTCTTCTTCCTGGGTCGCACGGTCGGCCGGGTCGGCATGGCTGCCGGCATCTTCCTTCATGTGACTTACAGTGCGGTCTACTTCTTCCCGCAGTTCCTGCTTCCATTTATTCAGGATGTTAGTGAAATGGGCGCGCATGCGCTCACTCATGTACTCCTCGCCAGACTCCTCCTGATAAGGTTCGAAGCCACGGGTCAAAGGGGTGTTTTGCTGTTTTTCGTCGGTCGCCATGGATGACCCTCTCACTTTCGCTAATCCTGTCCGCAGGCTGGATACGTCTACTGGGCAAGAGGCCCCCGCGGATGCAAGCGGGCGAACTTACCAGAAGCCTTGGTGCGGCGCTACTACCTGAAGTCCTTGTTATCAAGCCCCAAGGCATATCTTGTGGGTCTTGCTCGAGTTATATGTATTGGTGCCGTCTTTATAGCCTTGGTTAGAATCCCCTCTCTCTAACAAGTTCGGATAGACCATGACCAAATCATTTAGTGCGCGTAGCCGTGCCATTGAGCCCTTCCATGTCATGGCCCTGCTGGCTCGTGCCAATCAGTTACAGGCCGCTGGACATGATGTCATTCACCTGGAGATCGGCGAGCCGGATTTCACGACAGCAGAACCCATCGTCCAGGCTGGGCAGGCGGCGCTGGCGAATGGTAATACCCGTTACACCGCTGCGCGAGGTCTGCCTGAGCTGCGCGAAGCCATTGCCGAATTCTATGCCAAGCGCTATGCCGTCAATATTGATCCCGAACGCATTATGATTACGCCCGGAGGCTCAGGCGCACTTCTGCTAACCAGTGCGCTTCTGGTCGACCCGGGCAAGCACTGGCTGATGGCTGATCCCGGTTATCCCTGTAATCGCCATTTCCTGCGCCTGATCGAAGGGGCGGCCCAGTTGGTCCCGGCTGGTCCGCAGACGCGCTACCAGTTGACGCCCGAGCTCGTCGACGCCCATTGGACGCAAGACAGCGTAGGTGCTCTAGTAGCATCGCCTGCCAATCCCACGGGAACGGTCCTGCACAGGGATGAGTTGGAGGCGCTCTCCAGGAGTCTATCCACGCGAGGCGGTCATCTGGTAGTGGATGAGATCTACCATGGTCTGACCTATGGGTTGGACGCGGCAAGCGTGTTGGAAGTCGATGACGAGGCCTTCGTTCTGAACAGTTTTTCCAAATACTTTGGAATGACCGGCTGGCGCCTGGGCTGGCTTGTCGCACCGTCGGAGGCTATTCCAGAGCTCGAGAAGCTCGCACAAAATCTTTATATCAGCGCACCCACGATTGCTCAGCATGCGGCCTTGGCCTGTTTCAAGCCAGACGCGATCGAGATTTTCGAGGCCCGGCGTACAGCGTTTCAGCAGCGTCGCGACTTCCTGCTGCCAGCCTTGCGGGCGCTGGGCTTTAAAGTTGAGGTCGAGCCGGAAGGCGCGTTTTACCTCTACGCCGATATGTCTGCCTTTGGCGGTGATGCGTATGCTTTTTGCCAGCACTTTATCGAGACCGAGCATGTAGCCTTTACTCCGGGGCTCGACTTCGGACGCTACCGTGCCGGTCAGCATGTCCGCTTTGCCTATACCCAAAGCCTGCCGCGGTTGGAGGAGGCCGTCACACGCATTGCTCGCGGCCTCAAAACCTGGCGTCCCTGATCATCGAAGCGGAAGTAGTCCATGCAGTTTGATCCACCTCTGGAAGAGGGGCTTTTGATCCGGCGTTATAAACGTTTTTTAGCTGATATCGAGACGGTGACGGGCGAGACTCTGACGATTCATTGCCCGAATACGGGATCAATGCTCAATTGTCAGGCAGAGGGTGCTCGTGTCTGGTTCAGCCGTTCCAATGATCCCAAGCGCAAGCTTCCTGGGACATGGGAGCTTGTAGAGACGCCTCACGGGCGGCTCGCCTGCATCAATACCAGCAGAGCGAACCGGTTGGTGGAGGAAGCGCTATTGGCTGGGGCAATTCCAGAACTTGCCGGCTTTAGCGCGTTGCGTCGTGAGGTGGCTTATGGCGCTGAAAATAGCCGGGCGGATTTTCGTTTGACGTATCCCTCAGGAGAGGTTTTTGTCGAGGTGAAGAGCGTAACGCTCGGCTACAACATGGACTGTGTGGCAGCTTTCCCGGACGCCGTTACGGTTCGGGGAGCCAAGCATCTACGTGAATTGTCGGCGCTGGCGCGTGAGGGCGCGCGTGCGGTGCTGTTGTATTGCGTCAATCTCACAGGTATCGAGGCGGTTCGTCCTGCCGATGATATCGATCCTGTCTACGGACGTGCATTGCGCGAGGCGCTGGAGGCCGGAGTCGAGATTCTGGCTTACGGTGCTGATGTTACGCCACAGGCCATACAGGTGACTCGTCGGCTTAAGGTCGTGATGTAACTCTCGGTGGGATGAGCTCGACCACGCCGTTGTGCCCTTCACAGGGCACGAATGAGTCATGACGGTGCAGCGACCAATGGATTCAGTAATGTGAGGCCGACTGATTCCGGTGTGCATGGGGAAAATGCGGGCCGGCAGCGGCTCTTGCCTGAATCCTGTTCAGCGAGTCAGGTTTGGCACATCCCGTGCTTACGCTCCCTCCCACTTTACAAACGTATCAATACGTAACCTTTTTGTAATGCGGTTACTCCGTACAGGGTAAAGCTTATGGCCTTCTGCTGTGCCTAATCTGGCGGGTGATGTAACCCTTCGAAGGAGTGCAACATTGGAGTACGCGGTTATTTCTCGTTTCTTCACCTGTTTACCTATGACCAAGCGGACTCAAAAGGTCTTGTTAGGTGTCTCGCTGACTGCAGGCATTGGCATGCCCGTGTTTGGAGCGACGCCACCTGCGCAAGGAGAGGAGAGTGCCCAGGGCGAGGACCTCAGCTACGAAGTCGCTCCGCCGGAGAAAGGAACCTATCTGTCCTCCTGGTATAACCAGAACGTGACACTGATCGGTAGCAAGGACATCAGCTTCGGTCCACGGCCCGTCGATGATATCTATCTCGAATATGAATATTTCGGGCGTAAAGGGCCTTTCGAGCTCTATGGGTATGTCGATATCCCCAAGGTGTTAGGGATCGGTAACAGTCACGACAGCGGTGTATGGGATAAAGGCTCTCCCGTGTTCATGGAGCATGAGCCGCGGGTATCCATCGATGAGCTGCTGGGTCGCAAGCTGGGGTTCGGCCCTTTCAAGGAGTTCTATGTTGCGTTTGACTGGATTTATGATCACGGTCATAACCGCGAGAACCGGGGCAACACGCTTTATAGCGGCCTGGGAACGGATATCGAGACGGGGACGCGTCTCAACCTCTCCGCTAACCTGTATGTGCGCCGTCAGTGGGAAAATTATGGCGCTGCCAATGAAAACTCCTGGGATGGCTACCGGGCGCAGCTAAAGTACATTCTACCCTTGGGGACGTTCGACAACGGAGCGTCCCTAACATATGTCGGCTTTACCAACGTTGACTTCGGCTCGGATCTGCATGACAAGGCAGGCCCTGCTCGTACCGCCAACGCGACCGTTGCTACCAACGTCCTTTTGTATTCCTTTACGCACCTGCGCCTGATGGCAGTGGGGCGCTATTTCCATAATGGCGGACAATGGAAGGATGGCACCGAACTGAATTTTGGTGACGGCCCCTTCAGGGCTCGCTCGAACGGTTGGGGCTATTACTTCGGCGTGGGTTATCAATTCTGATTCATAAAACGAGGCTGGAACGTTTAAAGTGCCGGCCTTTTATCTGCGAGGACCTCCTTATGAGCGAGCATGCCGCCACTGAGCATGAACAATTGTTGGAAGAAGCCAAGCTGGCTGCTGACCAAACTTACTCACCGTATTCTCAGTTCCCCGTGGGCGCAGCACTGCTGACCGAGAACGGACGCGTAATTCGCGGCGTAAACGTCGAAAATATTTCCTACGGCCTCACCAACTGTGCCGAGCGTAGCGCATTGTTTTCGGCCATCAGTCAGGGATTTGCTCCACGCAGCTTCAAGGCAATTGCCGTTTATGCTCCCAAGGTTCCGCTGATCAGCCCGTGCGGTGCCTGCCGTCAGGTCCTGCTCGAACTTATGGCGCCTGATGCAGTGATCATCTGCCAGGGTAGCGACGCGTTGGCCACCAAGGTCTGGACACTCAAGGAATTGCTTCCGGGCGCCTTTGATTCTTTCTAACGTCACCGAAGGCTTGCCGGCGTTCGAGTCGGCGCTTGAGGTCCTATTGTGTTCGGAGACAACACCATGATCAGTCTTGTCGGGATGGCTGTGCTCGTCGCTATTGCCGTCGTGCTATCCAGCCATCGCCGCGCCATCCGGCCGCGTACGGTTCTCTGTGCCTTTGGCATTCAGGTCGCGCTAGGGGCCTTTGCACTCTATATCCCCTGGGGCCAGACCGTGTTGGCATCGATCTCCAGTGGCGTCTCGTCGCTACAGCTCTATGCGGACAAGGGCATCGAGTTTCTCTTCGGCGGGTTGAGCAGTGCCCGCATGTTCGAGGTGTTCGGCAATGGCGGCTTTGTATTTGCCATCAAAGTACTGCCGGTCATTGTCTTCTTTGGAAGCTTTATCTCCGTACTCTACTACCTGGGGATCATGGGTTGGATCATTCGGCTGATCGGAGGGGGCTTGAGGCTGATGCTGGGGACCAGCCGGATTGAGTCGATGGCAGTAACGTCGGCCATCTTTATTGGTCAGTCTGAGGTACCGCTTGTCGTTCGGCCATTTATCGCCGATATGACCCGGTCAGAGTTATTTGCAGTGATGGTTGGCGGGTTTGCAGCCGTTGCCGGATCGGTATTGCTGGGCTATGCCGGGCTGGGTGTTGATCTCAAATATCTGATCGCTGCCAGCTTCATGGCCGCACCGGGAGGCTTGCTTATGGCCAAGCTGATGGAGCCTGAAACCGAGGCGACCCGGGACGAAACCATCGTGGGTAACCTGGGGCAGGGCGAGAATCGGCCAGCCAACGTTATTGATGCTGCCGCAGAAGGCGCTCAGGCGGGTTTGAAGCTTGCCGTGGCCGTAGGCGCAATGTTGCTGTCGTTCATTGCGCTCATTGCCATGCTTAACGGATTGCTCGGCTGGGCTGGCAGTTGGCTGGGTTATCCGCAGATCACGATGCAGCTGATTTTGGGTTATCTGCTGGCGCCTGTCGCATTTCTCCTCGGCGTGCCGTGGAATGAAGCGGTTCAGGCAGGCGGTTTCATCGGCCAGAAAATCGTTCTGAATGAGTTCGTGGCCTATGTGGATCTTGCCAACTATATGGATCCTGCCAAGGCGGCTGCTGCAGGCGTGCAGGTCTTGTCTACCCATACACAAATCATTGTGACTTTTGCTTTGTGCGGCTTCGCCAATTTGGCATCCATTGCCATTCAATTGGGTGGCTTGAGTTCCATTGCTCCGCAACGCCGCTCTGAACTGGCACGGCTTGGACTGCGCGCCATGATTGGCGGGACGCTTTCCAACTTCATGAGCGCAGCGATTGTGGGATTTTTCATCTCGATATGAACCAGGCGGCGCGGTAGTTATATGCTGCGCCTACCTCGTGATGGTGGATTAGCCCGGAGGACTGCCAGGATGTGGTTGGCTCAGGAAGTGATTCGTCGCAAGCGTGACGGCTTGGTACTGGAGCGCTCGGATATCAAGCGTTTCGTTGCAGGAATAACGGACGGAACCCTCAGCGAAGGCCAGATCGCGGCGTTCGCCATGGCTGTTTTTCTCAAGGGCATGACGGTCGACGAGCGCATTTTCCTTACGACTGCCATGCGCGATTCGGGACAAACGCTCTCCTGGATCCTGCCCGGTCCTGTAGTCGACAAGCACTCCACCGGCGGTGTGGGTGATGTGGTAAGCCTCGTTCTTGCGCCATTGCTGGCAGCTTGTGGCTGTTACGTGCCGATGATCTCAGGTCGCGGCTTGGGCCATACCGGCGGTACGCTGGACAAGCTGGACAGTATTCCCGGTTATAACTGCCAGCCATCGCCTGAACAGTTGAGGCGAGTCGTAGCTGAAGTGGGCTGCGCCATCATTGGGCAGACCGCTGACTTGGCACCGGCGGATAAACGGCTTTATGCCATTCGCGATGTGACCGGTACGGTTGAGTCCATTGATCTTATTACCGGGTCGATCCTGGCCAAGAAGCTGGCGGCAGGACTGGATGTTCTGGTCATGGACGTCAAGATGGGTAACGGTGCCTTCATGGCAGAGACTAGCCAGGCGCAAGCGCTGGCACAGAGCATTGTCGCGGTAGCCAACGGGGCAGGTGTCAAAACCCGGGCATTGGTTACCGATATGAACCAGCCGCTGGCACGCAGTGCGGGAAACTCCCTGGAAGTGGCTGAGGCTATCGCGCTTCTCAAAGGCGAGATCCGTAGTCAGCGACTTTGGGAGGTAACAATGGCCTTGGCTGCACAGGCCCTGGTTTTGGCAGGGCAGGCCAATACAATAGTCCAGGCCCATGAACAATTGCTCGGGGTCTGGAGAGACGGTTCCGCCCTAGAGTGTTTCGCTCGTATGGTGGCCGCGCTGGGCGGCCCGGTTAACCTGACCAAAGCACCGGAGCGGTATCTACAGCAAGCGCCTGTCGTCATGCCTGTTTTCAGTGAGCGACCGGGACGTGTGGTGTCCATCGATACACGTTCGGTAGGCCTGGCAGTTGTAGTCCTGGGTGGCGGTCGTCAGCACCCGGCCGATCAGATCGATCTGTCGGTTGGTTTAAGTGAGCTGGCTTTTGTGGGCGAGGCCGTAGACGAGCAGAAACCTCTCTGCTGGGTTCATGCTGCCAATAAGGACAAAGCCCAGGAAGCAGCTGTCTCGATCAAGCGTGCCTACCGCTTGGGAATGGAGAGCCCTGTGCCCGGCAGACTGATTCACGAGTACATCTGAAGGCTGGATAACCAGTTACGCACTCAGCGCAGTCGCTTTTCTCCAGACAAAAAAAGACCCGGCAGAGCCGGGTCGAAACCGTGATTAGCCTGATGAGGAGATAACCTGAAAGGCCGACCTGCTAGTCTCTCAGTTATCAGAGCCAGTCTCGCGACCAGCTGATTCAAATAATAGCTATTCTCATTTCTGTGTCAAGCTATTCGAGAATATTTCTTATTCTCAAATAGGAAGCAGGCTTATGATTTGAGCTGCTGGCGCAACTGCGTGACTTCCTTATTGAGCAGATCGATGCGGCGAGCCATATTCTCAATAAGGTTGTGAGCGATACGGGGCGTGCTGTACATCAGGCTTAAGAACTGATCCTTGGGAATGATCATCACTGTGCAGGGCTCTGTCGCTACTACAGTCGCACTGCGTTTCTCCTGGGTGAAAACCGCCATGGCGCCAAAGATTTCGTCTTTGCACACATCGCCTACCTTCTGATCATTGACCCGCGCCTCGGCGTGGCCTTCGATAATAATGAAGACGTGGTCAGCCTCATCCCCCTGACGGATCAACTCTTCGCCTATGGCAAATTGCTTGAAGCCTGTGCTGGGGCGTACTTCCTGGGGCTTGAGTCGCACCAGTGCATCGGAAAGCAGCGCGTTTTGACCAATAAGGTATTGAAGCAGCAGCTCCTGGCGCTGTTCGCTGCTGTGGATATGGCGAAACACATCCGAGCGCCGATAGGGAATGAGCGTGACGGGCTCGTCGCTTTTATAGGTGCACTCGGGAAGGTCCAGCCCTTGTCTCATGCCAACCAGGTCGCCTTCCTGCAAATAAAACAGGGGACGCCCCTCCACTAAGGCATGCACCATGCCTTTCTGTATCAAAAAAAGATGGTTGGCTGGCTCAAGCTCGCTCAAGCCATACAGGCAGTAAACGGAAATAGGCTCGCCTGAAGGGGAAAGTCCTTCGAGCAACTGCGCCGGAATGCCCTGTAGACGGCTGATCAGCTGGTCGGCATAGGTAGGCTGCTCGCCAAGGAGATACATGGCCCTGAATCCTTTATATCAGAGGTGTGAAATAGCTCGCACAATAAGCAAGCCGGTGGACGGCGTAAATCCTCATCAGCGGAGCTTGTGAGCTATCTCGTGTTCCTGAGCCAAGGCTCTGGCCTGAGCGAGTAGGGCCTGCTTGTGTTGAGGTGTCAGTTCATTCCAGTGAATGTTGAGCAGAGCGCCCTCCAGGGCATAAAGCAGAACTTTCGATGTACGAAAACCGCGTGCACATACCGCCATGTAAGCTCCCGCCGAGCCCCGATTGCGCAACTCGTCTACCGTACGGATACCTACCGCATGTAACCAAAGTACTGACGTCTTGCCGAGATTCTTCAACAACAGTAAGTCATTACTCATCGTGCCCTCCAGGCCCGTTTTGCCTAGTGCTCACTGAATGCACTCGCCTGAGTACCTCTTCAGTGTAGCGGTCTCTCCGGGCGCTGGAGGAGGAAACGATGTGTGGAGCCTGCAGTCAGTTGACCGGTAGCTTGTCTTGCATGGCCTTGACGAGCGCATCCAGGTTGGTCGGATCGGTCATGTCAACATGCCGTGTTCGGATCAATTCCTGCTCTGTCAGTGCTTCACGGCCTTGCTGCTGAGCCTGGACGACCGCCAGGGTTGCATCAGACGGATCACGGCCTTCAGCCTGGCGCTCGGCAAGCCACTGGGCAATCACGGTATCCGGGGCGTGGCAGTCGATAATCAGGAAGGGGACGGCTGCCGTTTCTGCCACCTGAGCAGCTGCTTCGCGCTGGGCCTGTTTCAGATAGGTTGCATCCAGTACTACCGGATAGCCGGCCTGAAGGATATCTGCCGCTAGGTGATGCAGGCGATCATAGGTTGCCTTCCCGGACTCAGCGCTATACAGCACGTCAGGCGTAGCGTCTTGAATCAACCGCTTGCGCTCGACATCCGAGCGAATACGAATCGCGCCCAGTGCCTCCACCAGTTTGAGCGCTGCGCTGCTTTTGCCTACAGCGGATACGCCATGGGTAATGGCCAACAGGCAGTACGGAATGGCGCAGTAACTTTCTGCCAGAGACGCATAATTGCGGTAGCGTGCCAGGATTTCAGCCTTTTGAGCCGGATCGGAGGTCTGTCCGTACTGGAAGAGGTTGACCTTGGCCCGAACCATGGCCCGGTAAGCCTTATAGAACGGCAGAACATGCAGCCCGTCATAATCGCCGGTCATCTCGAAATAGGCATTGATGAAGCGGCGGGCTAGCGTCTTGTGCTTGCGGTCTTCCAGGTCCATCGCCAGGAAGGCGGTATCGGCAATCACATCCGTCATACGGAAAGGCTCGTTGAACTCGATGCAGTCAAAGAGTACGACCTGTCCGTCCAGTTGGGTCACATTGGCAAGGTAGATGTCGCCATGGCATTCACGAATGAAACCCTCCGCCTTGCGCCGCTCGAACAGGGGATGCAGCCGGGCAAAATGTTCCTCTGCCCAGGCCTCCAGGTGATCCAGTTGGGCAAGGTCTTGTGCATGCTCAAGCATCGGGCGGATCTGCTCGAAGTTCTGACGCACAGGTGCCATCACCGCATCGGGCGACCCCAGTTCGTTTGAAGCATCGACAACCGGTGCGCTCAAATGGAAGCGCGCAATCTGCTCGGCCAGTGCATCAATATGCTGCTCGGTGAGTTCGCCGCGCTTTTCAATCTCGCTTAATAGCTGACTCTGAGGAAACTCGCGCATCTTGATGGCATATTCAATAACCGGACCTTCGCCACTTATCTGGGGTGCCTCCGGACGGCCTGTAATGGGAACGACATCCAGATACAGTCCTTTCGTCAGGCGTTGGTTGAGGCGTAGTTCCTCGCTACAGAAATGCTCTCTGGCTTTCAGGTCAGTAAAGTCAAGAAAGCCGAAGTTCACCGGCTTCTTGATCTTGTAGGCATACTCCCCTGTCAGAACAACCCAGGAAATATGCGTCTCGATAACATTGAACGCGGTAACCGGGTGCGGATAGAGGGCCGGGTTCTGCAGCGCAGCGATCAGGGTCTGACTCACAAGCGGTCCTTAGCGTAGCCATGAAAAAGTGATCGCCATTATGGCCGCTGTGAGTGACCCTGCAAACCGCTGGCTGGCGTCTGCCCGCTAGAAGCAAAGTGCGTATAATGCGCCGCCATGAAACGCACCCGATCCTCTCGCTCAAAAAAACCGTCCCGCCAATTCTTCAACTGGCGCTCCCTGTCCGGCTGGGCTCTTAAATTAGGCCTGGTGGGCTTGGTCGTCCTTGCGGGATTTTCCATTTATCTCGACGCTATCGTGCAGGAGAAATTTTCCGGCAAGCGCTGGATGGTTCCTGCCAAGGTATATGCACGGCCGCTTGAGCTGTTTACAGGGCTTAAGCTCAGCAAGGATGACTTCCTGACCGAGCTTGATGCACTAGGCTATCGCCGTGAAAAAGCCATTCAGGGGCCGGGTGACGTCTCGGTAGCAGGCTCCAGCGTTGAGCTGGATACCCGAGGCTTTCAGTTTTACGAGGGTGAGGAACCTCCTCGCTCGATCAAGGTGAACTTCTCTGGCGATTTTGTCTCGGGGCTAAGTAGCAAGGACGGCTCAGATCTGGCTGTGGCGCGTCTTGAGCCTCTGCTGATCGGCGGAATATACCCCGCCCACAACGAAGACCGAATCCTCGTTAAGCTGGATCAGGTTCCGCCTGCACTTATCAATGGACTGGTCTCGGTCGAAGACCGTGAGTTCTGGGATCACCATGGTGTTTCGCTAAAGTCGATTGGGCGAGCCGCCTGGATCAACGTCACCACAGGGCAGTTGCGTCAGGGCGGCAGTACGCTGACTCAGCAGTTGGTCAAGAACTTCTACCTCTCCAGTGAGCGCAGTCTGACGCGTAAGCTTACCGAAGCCCTGATGGCGGTATTGCTGGAGCTGCATTACGACAAGAACGAAATCCTTCAGGCCTACCTCAATGAGGTTTTCCTGGGGCAGGATGGCACCCGCGCCATTCATGGTTTCGGTCTGGCCAGTCAGTATTTCTTTAGCCAGCCGTTGTCCGAGCTTAAACTGCACCAGGTCGCTCTGCTGGTAGGAATGGTAAAAGGACCTTCCTACTACAATCCGCGGCGTTATCCGGAGCGTGCCCTGGCTCGTCGTAATCTGGTCATCGACCTGATGGCCGAACAGGGTGCGGTTACAAAGGAAGATGCGGAAGCGGCCAAGCAGCGGCCCTTGGGGATCAGTAAGGCAGGCTCGCTGACAAACAGCTCCTATCCCGCCTTCATCGATCTGGTTAAGCGTCAGCTCCAACAAGACTACCGGGAAGAAGATTTGACTGGTGAAGGGCTGCGTATTTTCACCAGCTTCGATCCAATTCTTCAGCTCAAGGCCGAGACCTCCATGACCGAGGCCTTGAAGCGCCTCGACGGCCGCAAGGGTGTGGAAGGCATTGAGGCGGCCATGGTGGTCACCAACCCGGAAACCGGTGAAGTTCAGGCATTGCTGGGCGGGCGTGATCCTCGCTTTGCCGGCTATAACCGGGCACTGGATGCAGTTCGGCAGGTCGGCTCCATCATCAAGCCTGCGGTATACCTGACAGCACTGGAAAGGCCGAGTCAGTACACCCTGACCACGTTCATCAAGGACGAACCGTTCTCCGTTAAGACCGGTGATGGTCAGGTTTGGCGTCCGCAAAATTACGAACGTGATTCCCACGGGACGATTTTCCTGTATCAGGGACTGGCTCATTCCTACAACCTGTCTACTGCCCGGCTGGGCCTGGATCTGGGCGTGCCTGAGGTGCTCAAGACCATCGAGCGTCTGGGGGTGAGTCGCTCGTTGCCGCCTTATCCTTCAACGCTTCTGGGTGCTGGTGCGTTGACTCCCATGGAAGTCGCCACCATGTATCAGACGCTGGCCAATGGCGGGTTCAATACACCGCTGCGTAGCATTCGTAGCGTTCTGGCATCTGACGGTGAGCCGCTCAAGCGTTATCCGTTCCAGATTCAGCAGCGTTTCGATCCGGGGGCTATTTACCTGACCCAATACGCGATGCAGCGTGTCGTGCGCGAGGGCACAGCTCGCTCGGTCTATAACCAGCTGCCTTCATCCTTGAATCTGGCGGGCAAGACCGGTACGACCAACGATTCACGAGACAGTTGGTTCTCGGGCTTCAGTCAGGACTTGCTTGCCGTAGTCTGGCTGGGTCGTGATGACAATGGCAAGACGCCGTTGACCGGCGCGACAGGAGCCCTGCAGGTATGGACCGGATTCATGAAGCGTGCCAAGCCAACCTCGCTGGACCTTCCGCTGCCCGATAATGTTGTTCAGGCATGGGTTAATCCGGCCACAGGGCAGGGGACCGATCCAAATTGCCCCGGCGCGGTCCAAATGCCCTATATTCAGGGAAGTGAGCCGCCCCCTGGGCCGGCATGTGGTGGACAGAACCCTTCCGACTCTGTCATGGACTGGGTCCGCGGTTGGTTGAATTAAGAGGGTAGAACGTGACTAAAGCGGTATGGGCGGCACTGGCCGCTACGGTAGTTCTGGCTGGTTGTGCCACGCCACAGCAAGGTGCTATTCCGGTTGTGGATTCAAGCACGCCTGTTTCCAATCAGGAGCTGGCGCGTAGTGGCGGTCGCATGCCGACTAATTCACTGCCGCCTATGGCTGCCCAGGCGCCACAGCAGCAGGATGGCGGTGTAACGGTGATGGTGCCCGGTGATAATCCGGCGCCCATCCAGACCTTTGCGGCAGCTCCGGCTACAGCGCCTATTTCGACGGGGCCTATAACGGTGGGACCCTCTACCGGTGCGCCAGCTGCTCAGGGGTATGACAGCTACTCAGCGCCCCAGCCGGCACCCAGCGCGCCTACGGGAATTCCTTCCGGCCGTAGTAGTGCGCTGTCGGCCGATGAGCAGCTCGATGGTCCCGTATTGGCCTTGCTGACAACAGCACAGCAACAGCAGGGCGGCGGCGATCTTAACGGAGCTTCCTCAAGCTTGGAGCGTGCCATGCGCATCGCGCCTCGCGAGCCGCAAGTGCTATATCGGCTGGCTGAAGTCCGCTTGGCCCAAGGCGATGCCGCGCAGGCTGAGCAGCTGGCTCGACGTGGACTGACGTACGCCAATGGCCGTCCTGCCCTGCAAGCCAGTCTGTGGGAATTAATCGCTCAATCGCGCGAACGCCAAGGCGATGCCGCGGGTGCGGCTACAGCACGTCAGCGTGCCAAGGTGGGTGCCTGATGGATGCTCGCCTGTCTGATCTGGCGGAGCAATTGCTTCTGATCGAGCGAGAGTTGCGTGTACTGGGATGGTGGGAAAGCGTGCCACCCAGCGATCAGGATCTGGCCAGCCAAGAGCCGTTCTGTGTAGACACGTTGAGCTTTGCGCAATGGCTTCAGTGGATTTTTCTACCACGGATGAAGGTCATCATTGAGTCGGACAGCGGGTTACCTGGACGCTCAGGCATCCGTCCTATGGCGGAAGTGGTCTATCAAAACGACATGCGCAACGTGGCAACGCTTTTGGAGGCGCTGGGCGAGTTCGATCGTCTGATCGAACATCGCTAAGGCTTAATTGCAGTTCTGATTGATCGAGAATTCGGCTTCGCTGATACGCTGCTGGCGTTCTTCCTCGGTGAGCCGTCTCATTTGTCCCCGACCCTCTTCGATCATGACCCGAGGATTACTGCGCAGCTGTGCCAGGTTGGTTCGCGCAGCCTTGCAGTACTCCTCACGCTTCTTTTCTTGTTCTCTGACGTCTTGCTGAACCTTCTGCTCGATAGAGCGCTGTTCTGCGTTGTTTACGGCGTCGCCCGTACCATTCCCGGCTCCCGGTGTGTTGGCCTGGCCTGAAAGACTGGGTGCCGGTTTTACCTTCATTTCATCTGCACTGCGGTCAGCAGGCGGTTGCGCGCTGAAGTGGGTGACGCCTTGGGCATCGACCCACTTGTAGACCTGAGCGGCGTGAACGGAGCCCATCAAGACAAAGGCACTGCTAATGGCTAAAAACGTACGCCACATGTTGAATCCTTTAGCGTAAGGGTTAGAGCGCTCTACTATAGCGAAACTTGCCTCTAAAAAATGAGACTTCGATCTGTGCATAAATTAAGTGCATAGACGGCTTGACTTGCACCGGCTGAATGCGAAGAATCCAAAGTTCGCTGTAGAAAGCCGGCCCAAAGCTAGCTTCTCGGCAGACCATGAGGTGCCTACCCGCGCCGCCGCAGTCATACCCGTAACGCGTTACCTCGCGCTGGGTGGAGGAACTCGGTAACTCTAGAGCTCTTCCAACACGGCTTTCTTGGCAGCTGTCCCGTCGGCGATCACCGTCGCCCATGCTCTGCCTTGCAGTCGATCGAACCCCGAAAGCCCACTCGTGGGCGCTCGTATTGCGTTGAGAGGTGAAACGTGGAGCTCTTATCCGGCGCTGAAATGGTCGTCCGTTTTTTGCGTGACGAAGGCGTTAAATACATTTATGGGTATCCTGGTGGTGCCCTGCTGCACATCTACGATGCCCTCTTTAAAGAAAAAGAAGTAACCCATATTCTTGTTCGCCATGAGCAGTCAGCCACGCATATGGCAGACGGCTATGCGCGTGCGACCGGAAAGGCAGGCGTCGTTCTGGTAACGTCAGGCCCCGGTGCCACCAACGCCATTACAGGTATCGCTACGGCGTATATGGATTCCATTCCGATGGTAATCCTGTCTGGGCAGGTTGGCAGCAACATGATCGGCTCCGATGCGTTCCAGGAAGTCGACATGGTGGGGATTTCCCGGCCTATCGTTAAACACAGCTTCATGATCAAGCACCCCTCTGAAATTCCAGAGGTCATGAAAAAGGCCTTCTATCTGGCGGAGTCGGGTCGTCCCGGGCCGGTTGTGGTTGATATCCCGAAGGATATGACCAGCCCCACGGAGAAGTTCGAATACGTATACCCCAAAAAGGTCAAGCTGCGTTCCTATAATCCGGCTGTTCGTGGCCATTCAGGACAGATTCGCAAGGCCGCTGAAATGCTGTTGGCGGCCAAGCGGCCTATCCTGTATTCGGGCGGCGGCGTCATCATGGGGAACGGTGCAGCCCAGCTGACCGAGCTTGCCAAGATGCTCAACCTGCCAGTTACCAACACGTTGATGGGGCTGGGCGGTTTTCCAGGCAGCGATCGTCAGTTCCTGGGTATGCTAGGTATGCACGGCAGTTACACAGCCAACCTGGCAATGCACCATAGCGATGTCATCCTGGCAGTAGGTGCCCGCTTTGATGATCGCGTCATCAATGGCGCCAAACGTTTCTGCCCCAATGCCAAGATCATTCACGTCGATATCGATCCGGCCTCCATCTCCAAAATGATCAAGGCGGATGTTCCGATTGTTGGACCTGTCGATAGCGTTCTGACGGAAATGGTTGCCATCCTCAAGGAAATTGGCGAGAAACCCGCGGCAGAAGCTCAGGCCAATTGGTGGAAGCAGATTGAGGAATGGCGCAGCTCGCAGGGCGGCCTGTTCCCCTATGACAAGGGGGATGGAAGCATCATCAAGCCGCAGACGGTGATCGAGACGCTTTACGAAGTAACCCATGGAGATGCGTTCATCACTTCTGACGTAGGTCAGCATCAGATGTTCGCTGCACAGTACTATCTGTATGACAAGCCAAACCGCTGGATCAACTCCGGAGGCCTGGGCACCATGGGGTTCGGCCTGCCAGCGGCGATGGGCGTCAAGCTGAACTTCCCCGACGTCGACGTCGCTTGTGTAACAGGCGAGGGCAGTATCCAGATGAATATTCAGGAGCTGTCCACCTGTTTGCAGTATGACCTTCCCGTCAAGATCATTACGCTGAACAACCAGGCCCTGGGCATGGTTCGCCAGTGGCAAGACATGCAGTACAACAGCCGTTACTCGCATTCCTATATGGAATCGCTCCCTGACTTCGTCAAGGTGGCTGAGGCATACGGGCATGCCGGTATGCGCATCACGCGTCTGGCTGATCTCAAGCCCATGATGGAAGAGGCCTTTGCCATGAAGGACCGTCTGGTCTTCCTGGATATTCAGGTCGATACCAGCGAGCACGTCTATCCGATGCAGATTAAAGATGGGTCGATGCGCGAAATGTGGCTGAGCAAGACGGAGCGGACTTAATCATGCGGCACATCATTTCCCTTCTACTAGAAAACGAGCCAGGCGCATTGTCCCGTGTGGTCGGCCTGTTCTCGCAGCGCAACTACAACATCGAAAGCCTGACCGTTGCTCCGACAGAAGACCCAACGCTCTCGCGTCTGACACTGACAACCGTGGGGCACGATGAAACCATCGAGCAGATTACCAAGAACCTCAATAAGCTGATCGAGGTTGTAAAGCTGGTGAATCTGTCCGAGGGCTCCCACATTGAGCGTGAGCTTTTGCTGATCAAGGTCAAGGCGACCGGAGCTCAACGCGATGAAGTCAAACGCACCACGGATATCTTCCGTGGACAGATAGTGGATGTAACGAGTAGCGTCTATACGATTCAGCTGGCTGGTACGAGTGAAAAACTCGACAGCTTTATCCAGGCGATCGGTACGACGTCTATTCTGGAAGTCGTACGCAGTGGTGTCACAGGGATTTCCCGTGGCGACAAGGCTCTGAGCATTTAAATTTGATAAAGCCACGCGGCTAATTCTAAGGAGAATTTCATGCGCGTTTATTACGATAAAGATTGTGATCTTTCCATCATTCAGGGCAAGAAAGTC
This sequence comes from Pseudomonas sp. HPB0071, assembly GCF_000478505.2. Taxonomy (NCBI): domain Bacteria; kingdom Pseudomonadati; phylum Pseudomonadota; class Gammaproteobacteria; order Pseudomonadales; family Pseudomonadaceae; genus Pseudomonas; species Pseudomonas sp. HPB0071. The sequence continues at coordinate 2,473,457 of NZ_KI517367.1, forward strand.
GCCATTATCGGCTATGGCTCTCAGGGCCACGCTCATGCAAACAACCTGAAAGACTCAGGTGTAGACGTTGTCGTCGCGCTGCGCCCGGGCTCTGCCTCTGCCAAGAAGGCCGAAGCGGCTGGACTGGCTGTTAAAAGCGTTCCAGAAGCCGTTAGCTCTTCCGATGTCATCATGATTCTGACGCCTGACGAATTTCAGGCTCAGCTATACAAGAATGAAATCGAACCTAACCTGAAGCAGGGCGCTACCCTGGCCTTCGCTCACGGCTTTGCAATCCATTACAACCAGGTTGTGCCGCGTGCGGATCTGGACGTCATTATGATTGCACCCAAGGCCCCGGGTCATACTGTTCGCTCCGAGTTCGTCAAGGGCGGCGGTATTCCTGACCTGATCGCCGTTTACCAGGATGCCTCCGGCAATGCCAAGAACGTAGCGCTGTCCTACGCTTGCGGCGTGGGTGGTGGGCGTACCGGTATCATCGAAACCACATTCAAGGACGAGACCGAGACCGACCTGTTCGGTGAGCAGGCTGTCCTGTGCGGTGGTACCGTTGAATTGGTTAAAGCAGGTTTCGAAACACTGGTTGAAGCGGGCTACGCTCCTGAGATGGCCTACTTCGAGTGCCTGCACGAGCTGAAGCTGATCGTGGACCTCATGTATGAAGGCGGTATCGCCAACATGAACTACTCCATCTCCAACAATGCGGAGTATGGCGAGTACGTGACAGGTCCTGAAATTATCAATGCCGAATCTCGCCAAGCTATGCGCAATGCGCTCAAGCGTATTCAGGATGGCGAATATGCCAAGATGTTTATCAGCGAAGGCGCAAGCAACTACCCATCCATGACGGCATATCGTCGCAATAATGCGGCGCACGGTATCGAGCAGATCGGTGAAAAACTGCGCGCCATGATGCCTTGGATTGCTGCTAACAAGATCGTCGACAAGAGCAAAAACTAATCATTAGGGCCATTAAAGGTCCTGTTGATCTCAGTTTCGGAAAAACGCGGCCACGGCCGCGTTTTTTCGTTTCAGCTCGTCTTCTGATATAAAAGCTGTAACGTGTTAAGGATGAACCCTGAGAGGAGGGGATCATCCAAGACTTCAAGTCCTATGCAAGGAATTTTCATGAGCGAGCGTCCCGACGAAGCTAACGAAACAGCTTCCTCAAGCACTGAAAGCATTATTCCCGTCGATGAGCATTTCGAAGAAACACACGATGCCCAGGGACGAAAGATTCGCCGTCGAGGCGTCTATTTACTTCCGAACCTCTTCACGACAGCCGCGCTTTTTGCAGGACTTTATTCAATCATCAAGTCCATTGCGGCACAGACTGCGTTTATCCAAGGGCAGTCGGAAGAGGCTGCTGTAGGGTTTGCAGCAGCAGCGGCAGCCATTTTTATCGCCATGATCCTTGATGGACTGGATGGTCGTGTTGCACGCTTGACCAATACCCAGAGTGCTTTTGGGGAACAGTACGATTCGCTGTCCGACATGGTGGCCTTTGGTGTGGCGCCGGCCATTCTTGCATTTGAATGGGCTCTGATCAGTCTAGGTAATGTAGGTTGGGCTGTGGCCTTTATCTATGTGGCAGGTGCAGCACTTCGACTGGCGCGTTTCAACACTCAGATCGGCTCCGTCGATAAGCGTTATTTCATTGGATTAGCCAGTCCGTCCGCCGCTGCGCTAGTTGCCGGAACAGTATGGTGCTTTAGCGACTTTGGTATTCAGGGTTCCAAACTCTCATTCCTGGTTGCGTTCATGGTTGCTGCTGCAGGAATGCTCATGGTTAGTAATTTCAAGTACTGGAGCTTCAAGACCCTGGATATGAAAGGGCGTGTTCCGTTCGTGGGCATCCTCATCGCTGTCCTGATCTTCGCCATTATCTTTACTGATCCGCCACGTGTCCTGCTGCTGGGTTTCCTTGCTTATGCTGTGTCAGGTCCCGTCAAGGCATTAATGCGCTTCCGCCGTCATCGCGACCGCGCGCATTGATTAATTCCCTGATTATCTCCACAGTGAGACTACGTATCGACAGTAGTCGCTGTGGAGATTGCCATGCTGATCAACGTCCCTCCGCGTTCTGCCTGCACGCCATCTGAAATCACTCCAGAAAATATCTATTTGTCTCGCCGTCAATTCATGGGTGCAGCCAGTGCTGCTGTCACTGCTACGATGCTGCCCGGCTGGGCGCTTGCTGACGGATCTGTTTATTCAGATGTGGAACCAGGCAAAGCGCCTGATTGGTTTGCCGAGAAGCAGTCTGCTATTCATTGGAAAGCGGTAGATGTAAAAGGTGAGTCTATAACGCCTTTCAAAGACGCCACGCAATACAATAACTTTTATGAGTTCGGCCCTGATAAAGGGGATCCCTATGCCAATGCAGAGCAGATGGTGATCGAGCCTTGGACAGTTAAGGTAGACGGAGAGGTTGGTAAGCCAGGTACCTATTCGCTGGAGGACATTATCCGGCCTCAGCAGTTGGAGGAAAGGATATACCGCCTGCGTTGTGTCGAAGCTTGGTCCATGGTTATCCCGTGGCTGGGTATTCCACTGGCGGATGTCATTAAACAGTTCCAGCCAACAGCTAATGCCAAATACGTTCGTTTTGAAACATTGAATGATCCCCAGCATATGCCAGGGCAGCGTTCCAGTTTCTCTCTACTGGATTGGCCTTATCGAGAAGGTCTGCGTATGGATGAAGCCATGCATCCATTGGCTATATTGGCGGTAGGCATGTATGGGCGAGTACTGCCTAATCAGAACGGCGCACCCATTAGATTAGTTGTGCCGTGGAAGTATGGATTCAAAAGTATCAAGTCGATTGTTCGCATCAGCTTGGTGAGTGATCAACCGCAGACAACTTGGCAAAGCATGGCGCCAAATGAGTATGGCTTTTACGCCAACGTCAATCCGCAGGTCGATCATCCCCGTTGGAGTCAGGCTAAAGAGCGACGGCTTCCTAGCGGTTTATTTAGTCCTAATATTAAAGAAACACAGATGTTTAACGGTTATGCAGAGGAGGTTGCTGGCCTATACGCCGGAATGGACCTAAGGACGCAGTATTAATGATGTTGCAAGTATGGCGAGTGGTCGTTTTTATCAGTGCGTTTTCGGTGCTTGGTGTTTGGCTGTACGAGGCATGGAGTTCTGCCTTGGGCCCTGACCCTGGTAAAGTAATCATTGATAGGCTTGGCCTGGGGGCGCTAGTGCTCTTACTGATAACGCTCAGCTTGACGCCCTTGCAGAAAATGACGAGCTGGAAAGGATGGGCATTGGTTCGCCGCCAGTTAGGCTTGTGGACATTCACCTATGTAGCGCTTCATTTCTGCTCTTACCTGGCCTTTGTATTAGGCTGGGATTTTTCCCGCTTGGGTATTGAATTGCAGAAGCGTCCCTATGTGATTGTAGGGTTCATTGCCGTGCTGGGGCTGCTTCCTCTAGCTCTGACCTCGAACCGTTACAGCATGCGTAAATTAGGCAAGCAGTGGAAGCGGCTGCATCGCCTCATTTATATAGCATTGGTTATGGCCTTGCTGCACATGTTCTGGATAACTCGCTCGGATATCCGCGAGTGGCTGATATACGCCTCGATAGGAGGCCTGCTGCTTGTGCTTCGCTTACCATTCATCGCCACTCAGCTAAGACAAAAGAAGATTTTTCAGTCCGGTCAAAATAAAGCTTGACCTGTGAGCGGAGGGGCCTATAATGCGCCCCACTTCCGTTGCAACGGAACGGCAAAAAGCCTTGTATATCAATGGCTTAGCTGTTTAGTTAAGGTCAGGCCTCCGGTCTGGCAGAAGCGGAAAGAGGGAAGCGGTAGTTGACAAGCCCCTGGGCTTGTGTAGAATACGCCTCCCGCTGCCAGAACAGGTTTCCTGATCCGGCAGGTCCGGCAAGCGGTTCAGCAGGTTAGACCGGTTGAACAAAATGCTTGACAGGACAAGAGGTTAGCGTAGAATGCGCGCCTCGGTTGAGACAAGGTCTTAACCAACCGCTCTTTAACAAGTTGAATCAAGCAATTCGTGTGGGTGCTTGTGCTGTAAGACTGATGGATCGACAAGATTATCAGCAAGACAAGTAACACTCGTGAATTCGAGAGTTTATTTGCGATTGCTGAGCCAAGTTTAGGGTTTTCTCAAAACCCGGATATGTTTGAACTGAAGAGTTTGATCATGGCTCAGATTGAACGCTGGCGGCAGGCCTAACACATGCAAGTCGAGCGGATGAGGAGAGCTTGCTCTCTGATTCAGCGGCGGACGGGGGAGTAATGCCTAGGAATCTGCCTGGTAGTGGGGGACAACGTTTCGAAAGGAACGCTAATACCGCATACGTCCTACGGGAGAAAGTGGGGGATCTTCGGACCTCACGCTATCAGATGAGCCTAGGTCGGATTAGCTAGTTGGTGGGGTAACGGCTCACCAAGGCGACGATCCGTAACTGGTCTGAGAGGATGATCAGTCACACTGGAACTGAGACACGGTCCAGACTCCTACGGGAGGCAGCAGTGGGGAATATTGGACAATGGGCGAAAGCCTGATCCAGCCATGCCGCGTGTGTGAAGAAGGCCCTCGGGTCGTAAAGCACTTTAAGCTGGGAGGAAGGGTTGTAACCTAATACGTTGCAATTTTGACGTTACCAGCAGAATAAGCACCGGCTAACTCTGTGCCAGCAGCCGCGGTAATACAGAGGGTGCAAGCGTTAATCGGAATTACTGGGCGTAAAGCGCGCGTAGGTGGCTTGGTAAGTTGAATGTGAAATCCCCGGGCTCAACCTGGGAACTGCATCCAAAACTGCCTGGCTAGAGTACGGTAGAGGGTGGTGGAATTTCCTGTGTAGCGGTGAAATGCGTAGATATAGGAAGGAACACCAGTGGCGAAGGCGACCACCTGGACTGATACTGACACTGAGGTGCGAAAGCGTGGGGAGCAAACAGGATTAGATACCCTGGTAGTCCACGCCGTAAACGATGTCAACTAGCCGTTGGGGTCCTTGAGACTTTAGTGGCGCAGCTAACGCAATAAGTTGACCGCCTGGGGAGTACGGCCGCAAGGTTAAAACTCAAATGAATTGACGGGGGCCCGCACAAGCGGTGGAGCATGTGGTTTAATTCGAAGCAACGCGAAGAACCTTACCAGGCCTTGACATGCAGAGAACTTTCCAGAGATGGAGAGGTGCCTTCGGGAACTCTGACACAGGTGCTGCATGGCTGTCGTCAGCTCGTGTCGTGAGATGTTGGGTTAAGTCCCGTAACGAGCGCAACCCTTGTCCTTAGTTACCAGCACATCATGGTGGGCACTCTAAGGAGACTGCCGGTGACAAACCGGAGGAAGGTGGGGATGACGTCAAGTCATCATGGCCCTTACGGCCTGGGCTACACACGTGCTACAATGGTCGGTACAAAGGGTTGCCAAACCGCGAGGTGGAGCTAATCCCATAAAACCGATCGTAGTCCGGATCGCAGTCTGCAACTCGACTGCGTGAAGTCGGAATCGCTAGTAATCGTGAATCAGAACGTCACGGTGAATACGTTCCCGGGCCTTGTACACACCGCCCGTCACACCATGGGAGTGGGTTGCACCAGAAGTAGCTAGTCTAACCTTCGGGAGGACGGTTACCACGGTGTGATTCATGACTGGGGTGAAGTCGTAACAAGGTAGCCGTAGGGGAACCTGCGGCTGGATCACCTCCTTAATCGATAGATCCCAGCTTTGGCATAAGCTCCCACACGAATTGCTTGATTCACTGAAATAAAGACGCGAGATGAGTCAAGACTCAAGCGTTAGACGATTGGGTCTGTAGCTCAGTTGGTTAGAGCGCACCCCTGATAAGGGTGAGGTCGGCAGTTCGAATCTGCCCAGACCCACCAATCGATGGGGCCATAGCTCAGCTGGGAGAGCGCCTGCTTTGCACGCAGGAGGTCAGGAGTTCGATCCTCCTTGGCTCCACCATCTAACACCGCGTTAAAGCTCAGAACTGAGTGCTTACCCCCCCCCTAAGGGTTGGGTCGGAGCATTGACTTCTGAACTTTGTTTTCAGACTGTTCTTTAAAAATTTGGGTATGTGATAGAAGTACGAACACATAGGCTGTTTCACTGCAGACTATGTGGTCAAGGTAAATTTGCGAGTTCAAGCGCAAGTTTTCGGCGAATGTCGTGTTCCAAACCAGACATAACTTCAGATTCTTTGGGGTTATATGGTCAAGTGAATAAGCGCATACGGTGGATGCCTTGGCAGTCAGAGGCGATGAAAGACGTGATAGCCTGCGATAAGCTTCGGGGAGTCGGCAAATAGACTGTGATCCGGAGATCTCTGAATGGGGGAACCCACCTGACATAAGTCAGGTATCTCACACTGAATCCATAGGTGTGAGAGGCGAACCAGGGGAACTGAAACATCTAAGTACCCTGAGGAAAAGAAATCAACCGAGATTCCCTAAGTAGTGGCGAGCGAACGGGGGCTAGCCCTTAAGCTCAATTGATTTTAACCGAACGCTCTGGAAAGTGCGGCCATAGTGGGTGATAGCCCCGTAGGTGAAAGGATCTTTTGAGTGAAATCGAGTAGGACGGCGCACGTGAAACGTTGTCTGAATATGGGGGGACCATCCTCCAAGGCTAAATACTACTGACTGACCGATAGTGAACCAGTACCGTGAGGGAAAGGCGAAAAGAACCCCGGAGAGGGGAGTGAAATAGAACCTGAAACCGTATGCGTACAAGCAGTGGGAGCCTACTTTGTTGGGTGACTGCGTACCTTTTGTATAATGGGTCAGCGACTTATATTCAGTGGCAAGCTTAACCGTATAGGGAAGGCGTAGCGAAAGCGAGTCTTAATAGGGCGTTTTAGTCGCTGGGTATAGACCCGAAACCGGGCGATCTATCCATGAGCAGGTTGAAGGTTAGGTAACACTGACTGGAGGACCGAACCCACTTCCGTTGAAAAGGCAGGGGATGACTTGTGGATCGGAGTGAAAGGCTAATCAAGCTCGGAGATAGCTGGTTCTCCTCGAAAGCTATTTAGGTAGCGCCTCATGTATCACTCTGGGGGGTAGAGCACTGTTTCGGCTAGGGGGTCATCCCGACTTACCAAACCGATGCAAACTCCGAATACCCAGAAGTGCAAGCATGGGAGACACACGGCGGGTGCTAACGTCCGTCGTGAAAAGGGAAACAACCCAGACCGTCAGCTAAGGTCCCAAAGTTGTAGTTAAGTGGTAAACGATGTGGGAAGGCTTAGACAGCTAGGAGGTTGGCTTAGAAGCAGCCACCCTTTAAAGAAAGCGTAATAGCTCACTAGTCGAGTCGGCCTGCGCGGAAGATGTAACGGGGCTCAAACTACACACCGAAGCTACGGGTTCATCGCAAGATGAGCGGTAGAGGAGCGTTCTGTAAGCCTGTGAAGGTGAGTTGAGAAGCTTGCTGGAGGTATCAGAAGTGCGAATGCTGACATGAGTAACGACAATGCGAGTGAAAAACTCGCACGCTGAAAGACCAAGGGTTCCTGCGCAACGTTAATCGACGCAGGGTGAGTCGACCCCTAAGGCGAGGCTGAAAGGCGTAGTCGATGGGAAACAGGTTAATATTCCTGTACTTCTAATTACTGCGATGGGGGGACGGAGAAGGCTAGGCCAGCTTGGCGTTGGTTGTCCAAGTTTAAGGCGGTAGGCTGACTGTTTAGGTAAATCCGGACAGTTAAGGCCGAGAGCTGATGACGACTCTTCTTATGAAGAGGAAGTGGTTGATGCCATGCTTCCAGGAAAAGCCTCTAAGCTTCAGGTAATTAGAAATCGTACCCCAAACCGACACAGGTGGTCGGGTAGAGAATACCAAGGCGCTTGAGAGAACTCGGGTGAAGGAACTAGGCAAAATGGCACCGTAACTTCGGGAGAAGGTGCGCCGGTGAGGGTGAAGGACTTGCTCCGTAAGCCCATGCCGGTCGAAGATACCAGGCCGCTGCGACTGTTTATTAAAAACACAGCACTCTGCAAACACGAAAGTGGACGTATAGGGTGTGACGCCTGCCCGGTGCCGGAAGGTTAATTGATGGGGTTAGCGCAAGCGAAGCTCTTGATCGAAGCCCCGGTAAACGGCGGCCGTAACTATAACGGTCCTAAGGTAGCGAAATTCCTTGTCGGGTAAGTTCCGACCTGCACGAATGGCGTAACGATGGCGGCGCTGTCTCCACCCGAGACTCAGTGAAATTGAAATCGCTGTGAAGATGCAGTGTATCCGCGGCTAGACGGAAAGACCCCGTGAACCTTTACTGTAGCTTTGCACTGGACTTTGAGCCTGCTTGTGTAGGATAGGTGGGAGGCATTGAAGCGAGGACGCCAGTTCTCGTGGAGCCATCCTTGAAATACCACCCTGGCATGCTTGAGGTTCTAACTCTGGTCCGTTATCCGGATCGAGGACAGTGTATGGTGGGCAGTTTGACTGGGGCGGTCTCCTCCTAAAGAGTAACGGAGGAGTACGAAGGTGCGCTCAGACCGGTCGGAAATCGGTCGCAGAGTATAAAGGCAAAAGCGCGCTTGACTGCGAGACAGACACGTCGAGCAGGTACGAAAGTAGGTCTTAGTGATCCGGTGGTTCTGTATGGAAGGGCCATCGCTCAACGGATAAAAGGTACTCCGGGGATAACAGGCTGATACCGCCCAAGAGTTCATATCGACGGCGGTGTTTGGCACCTCGATGTCGGCTCATCACATCCTGGGGCTGAAGCCGGTCCCAAGGGTATGGCTGTTCGCCATTTAAAGTGGTACGCGAGCTGGGTTTAGAACGTCGTGAGACAGTTCGGTCCCTATCTGCCGTGGACGTTTGAGATTTGAGAGGGGCTGCTCCTAGTACGAGAGGACCGGAGTGGACGAACCTCTGGTGTTCCGGTTGTCACGCCAGTGGCATTGCCGGGTAGCTATGTTCGGAAAAGATAACCGCTGAAAGCATCTAAGCGGGAAACTTGCCTCAAGATGAGATCTCACTGGAGCCTTGAGCTTCCTGAAGGGCCGTTGAAGACTACAACGTTGATAGGTCGGGTGTGTAAGCGCTGTGAGGCGTTGAGCTAACCGATACTAATTGCCCGTGAGGCTTGACCATATAACACCCAAACAATCTGTTGTTTGGTAAAGACCAGCCGAAAGCTTGGTTGAACCGCAAAATACCAATCACATACCCATTCGGGGAAACGACTAGACACCGGTTCCCCACCCGAATTGCTTGACGACCATAGAGCGTTGGAACCACCTGATCCCTTTCCGAACTCAGAAGTGAAACGATGCATCGCCGATGGTAGTGTGGGGTTTCCCCATGTGAGAGTAGGTCATCGTCAAGCACCTATACCCAAAACCCCCAGGCCTAACCGCCCGGGGGTTTTGCTTTTGTGGCAGGAAATAAAAAAGATAGGCTGCTTTTCCTACGCGGCCTACAAGAGCTGCTTATTTGCTGCCACCTGTCTCTCCGCCTGGTTTGCGGATCAGGGATAATGCCTGGTTGGCCGAGGCGATGCACTTCTTGGTATCACCTGCTTGTTGATGCTTTACCGCCTCTTCATGAAGCTCTTTGATACGTTGCACCTGGACATTGGAGTCTGTTGCGGTAGCGGTTGCCATTGATGGTGTGGTTTTCATGGCGTCATCAATTTTTTGCAGCTGAATAGCGCAAAGATCTTCAGCAAAAACAGGTGAAGCCATTAGGGCAGCTACGGCAGCTACTAAAGCGGTGCGTTTCATAGACATCTCCTTGAACATGAATGACGTAAGCGAATTTCCAGGCTAAGTCAGAAGGACCTTGCTGGCTCCATTAAAGGACTAACCAGCCTCATACGAGTGGACTGCTATCGGCCGCTTACGTTTCATTTATCTTTTAAAGAAATACTTCAAATACCCTTACAGAAGCGCGCTCCAAACCGCTATGTAAGTTAAGCATCTTCAATTATTAGGACGACCAAATCCTTGGGACCATGTGCGCCGTACGCTAGTACTTGTTCTATGTCAGCGGTTTTGGATGGCCCGGAGATGAGCAATGCATTGGTAGGCATACTTTCCGGCCACTGGTATTTGTCGTGAAACGTATAAAGGTTGTCTTCGATCTTGCTGGCCTGTAGGAGAGCAATGTGAACGGGTGGAACCAGACTCATTAGTCGAGGTTCTTCACGGGTTGGCCAGAGCACTAGGCTACCTGTTGCTGCTATGGCTCCGAGCGTCCCCGTTAAGCTGGCTGGGGTCTCGTTGAAGAGTTCCGCTTTCCATTCCTCAATTGGGCGGTCATAGGCCTTGAGAAAAGGAAGTCCCGCTTTATCTTTCCAATAGGCCGTAAGCTGGTCGCCATGGGGTGTCTGAGGGGCTATAAGCAGGCTAGGAATTTGTTTGTCGTGAAGAAGTTGTTCGACCAGTGCGGGCCAACGTTCTTTTGTGGTGAGGTGTATCTCTGTATGAACCGCCTCCATAAGTGCTCGTAGTCGACTGATGCGCTCCTCAGGCGCATAGCTCCAGGGTTGGGTTACTAGTGATACGTCATAGTCATCTTTCACAGGCGTTGTGCCAGCCAAGCTTTTCCGAAGTTTGCCTAAAATATTGCTGCGGGCATTCATGCTTTGTCCTCCCCTAGGTGCTCACGAGCCAACTCGTGAAGTGATCTTGAGGCGGGTTTGGGCGCAGCATGGTTCTCGCTCCATGGCCCAACATTTCCGGGAGTAAGATTTCGAAAGCGTGTTGCGAGGTAGGCAAAAGATTTATAGAGCGTTGGGGATGTGTAGAGTGTCTTCCAGCCTTTCCAGGTCAGTCTTTCACGCGGAGAGAACTTGCTGCCTTGGCCGCGCATGAGATAAGGGGTAGCTTCCGGTGGCTTAACGTTTTCTTCCCTTAAGCGGCGTAACAGCGCGGGAATGGGGATTTTTACGGGGCAGACTTCTCCGCAGGCACCACACAGCGATGAAGCACTGGGGTGATCCGGCGTGTTTTCCAGCCCCAGTAAGTGTGGCGATATGATCTTCCCAATAGGGCCAGGGTATACCGTGCCGTAGGCGTGACCACCAATACGGGTATAGACCGGGCAGTGATTCATGCAGGCCCCACAGCGAATGCAGTTAAGTGTCTGTCGCAACTCTCCATCAGCAAAGGCCTGACTGCGGCCATTGTCTAGAAGAACAAGGTGCACTTCTCGTGGCCCATCCAGCTCATCGGATTTGCGTGGGCTTGAGATCATATTCACGTAGGTAGTTATCGGCTGGCCTAATGCTGAGCGTGTCAAAAGCGATAGCAACGGCACGACGTCACGCAGGTTTTCCACAACTTTTTCTATTCCAGTGACAGCGATATGTACGTTAGGAACGCTTGTGGACATGCGGCCGTTCCCTTCGTTTTCAACAAGCAGCAGAGTGCCTGTTTCAGCTACTGCGAAGTTAACGCCTGATATGCCGATATCTGCTTCGAAAAATTTTTGTCGTAATACGCGCCGGCCCGTTTGAATTAGTTCATCGACATCTGTGGTGTATTCGGTGCCAAGGGTGTTGCTGAATAGTGAGGCCACCTGGGCAGCATTCATGTGAATCGCAGGCATGATGATATGCGAAGGTTTCTGCCCGGCCAGCTGGATGATGTACTCACCCATGTCTGACTCAAGGCACTCTATACCTTGCTTTTCCAGCACATGGTTCATGTTCATCTCTTCGCTGACCATGGACTTTCCCTTGATCAGGCGTGTGGCCTTGTGTGCCTCGGCGATTGACTGAACGATAGCGTTGGCTTCGTCTGTCGTTTCTGCCCAATGAACCTGAATACCGTTGCGTGCCAGGTTGGCTTCCAGCTTTTCAAGGAGGTCAGGCAGCTTGGAAAGCGCCCTTGCACGAATGCGATTGCCCATCTCTCGTAGCCGCTCACGCTCATCAGGATCACTCATAATGGCCAGGCGTTTGGTCATCAGTGAATCCATGGCAACACGGAAATTACGGCGCAGCTGCTCATCGTTCAGCGCTTGGCGCGCTCGCGTCTTGAAGGGTGGTGTGGGAATCTCCAGAGCGGGAATTCGGGTCATCTGGTTCATACGCTATCTCCGGTTCGCTGCCAGATGAAACTGGCAAGATGCTGCCCACGCAATGTAGCGTTCTGCTTTTCCAGGGCACCATTGATGTTCATCAGGCAGCCGCAGTCAGCGGTCACGATTTGAGCAGCACCCGATTCCTGAAGAGCACGTGTCTTGTCTGCCACCATGGCACCAGAGATATCTGGCATACGGACCGAGAAAGTGCCGCCAAAGCCGCAGCATTCGCTTTCATGGTCATGATCCACCCGTTGGACCGCCTCTAGCTGAGCGAGTAAGGCTCTGCCATGGAGGTGTGTATTCATCTCGCGGCGTGCGCTGCAGGAGGTATGAAGTGCAACCTTGGTAGGCGCCCCGCGATCCTTGAGGTCAACTTTACAAACGTTGAGCAGGAATTCGGCCAATTCATAGGTTCGGTCGGCCAGTGCTTCGATTTGACGAAGCGTAGCAGGCTCATGTTTGAACAATTCCGAATAGTGATGACGAATCATGCCTGCGCATGATCCCGAAACAACAACCAGCGGCCAGTCCTGACGGAACAGGCCCAGCTGTGCTCGTGCGACTTCGCGTGCTTCCTCGGTATAACCGGAAGTATAGGCAGGCTGCCCGCAGCAACTTTGACTTTGGGGAAAATGGACCGTAATACCTTCACGTTCCAGCAGACGGATACTGTCCATGCCTGCTTCTGGATAAAACAAATCGACAACACAGGTACCAAATAAATAAACGTGTTGCGGCTTCTGCGCGGGGTATTCCCGCTGCTTTGGAATGGGTGGCGCGATGCGGGTGGCATTGGGCGCTGCGTTATAAAAAAGCTCACTCATTCAGGCGTCTCCGGGTTTGCCCGGTTATCCATCCTGTGGGATGGGGTTATGGCAGTGCCGGGACGAGCCCGGCACCGGTGTCTTGGCGGCAACTTCTTAATTCGCCTTTATCTGTTAGTGAAGGATCATGCCGGTGAGTACATAGGCTTGGACCAGCGTGATAAGGCCTACAATAGTGGCGAAGATCAGGCTGTGTTTCAGGGTGAAACGGAACAGGTCAGATTCTTTCCCAACCATGCCGGTAGCAGCACAGGCAACGGCAATCGACTGTGGTGAAATCATTTTGCCTGTTACGCCGCCGCTGCTGTTAGCCGCAACCAGCAGGGTGTCCGATACTCCAATTTGATGGGCAGTGGTGGCCTGTAGAGAGCCGAAGAGAGCGTTTGAAGAGGTATCCGATCCTGTTAGAAAAACCCCGAGCCAACCGAGAAATGGTGAAAAGAATGGGAAGAGCGCTCCTGTTCCCGCCAGTACTAAAGCGAGTGTTGTCGACATGCCGGAATAGTTGGTTACGAACGCAAAGGCCAGCACCATGCCAATCGAAAGGATTGGCCATCGCAACTCCACCAGCGTTTCCTTGAATGTGGACAGTGCTACGCCAGGCTTGATCTTGAGGATTGCCATGGAGATAAGAGCCGAAATCAGGATCGCTGTACCTGTGGCAGAAACAGGATCGAATTTGAAGACCGCAGCTATTGGAGTAGGGTCTGTCGCAATCGGTGCAGTCTTGAGAACAAGCTTGTCCAGGAACGGCACCGAAATATTAATGACCAGACTGTAGAGTGAGCCACCTGCGACAAACATTGCTTTGAAGGGTTTGAGTGTCCAGACGGTAACCAGCGCGGTCAGGATCAGGAAGGGCGACCAGGCTTTGATGATCTGTCCCAGTGTATAGGGCGAAGGTGTGCGGTTGCCTGGTGCTCGGCCAAAGCCGGGGCCGCCGCCCAGGGTTGCTGCCCCGCCTGCACTGACCCCGACCACCTCTTGGGCGACGGCGTGACGGCTTTGACGCAGCTTCAGGTAGGCGGTCAGCGAAGCCATGCTGAACAGGGCCGAGGTGATGTCGGGTAGCTCAGGGCCAATGTAGTTCGAGGTAAAGTACTGGGAAACGGCAAAGCTGCTACCGCATACGAGGGCTGCCTGCCAGGTTTCACGCAGACCACGCATGCCATCCATCATGGCCATGAGCCAAAAGGGGACCAGCAGAGACAGCAGTGGAAGCTGGCGACCGGTCATGGCGCCCAGTTTGAAAGCATCAATGCCGGTTACCTGGCCCGCTACGATTGTTGGAATACCTAGAGCGCCGAATGCAACCGGGGCGGTATTGGCAATCAGGCATAGACCTGCCGCCTTGAGCGGATTATGTCCCAGACCCACCAACAGGGCTGCGGTAATGGCGACGGGTGCGCCAAAGCCTGCGGCGCCTTCAAGAAAGGCTCCAAAGCAGAACCCAATAAGCAGCACCTGCAGACGTTGGTCATCCGTAATGGAAAGGACTGAGCTGCGGATGACATCGAACTGACCGCTTTTGACGGTCAGTTTGTAGAGAAAAACCGCTGCGACGATGATCCAGGCGATTGGCCATAGGCCATAAAGGAATCCATACCCGGCCGCTGCCAGCGCTTTTTCTACCGGCATCCGGTAGACCAGAATGGCAATACCAAGGGATAGCGCCAGGGTAATGGTTCCGGCGAGATGGCCCTTCATGCGAAAGACAGCCAATGCAAGAAAGAAAAACACGATAGGGACAAGTGCTGCCGTCGCGGACAAGCCCAGACTGCCAAGCGGTGTATACAGCTGTTGCCAGGTTTCCATGTAGAGCTCCCTTGATTGTTGTTGTGTAGGGGGCGGTGCTTCCGATAGGCGTATCGGTTTCTTAATGCCTAAATTGGTCATACCAATTTACAGTGGCTGACAGTTGAGGTTAAAAGTTGCCTAGCAAGTCTGTCAAACCTTGCTTTTTAAGACTTTAGTCTGGATGCGCGAAGGCCGTTTGGCTCAAAATCAACGCCGCCGCTCTGGCAGGCACATCAGAGGATGGAGATGGGGTTCGATCAGGTACGCCAACGTCGTTTGTCGGATGACATCGTTGAACATATTGAAGCGCTGCTTGTTGAGGGTTCACTGAAGGCCGGTGAGCGGTTGCCGGCCGAGCGGGTGCTGGCGGAGCGCTTTGGTGTGTCACGGCCCTCGCTACGCGAGGCGATTCAGAAGCTGGTTGCTCGGGGAGTATTGATCAGTCGCCAGGGCGGCGGAACTTACGTTGCTGCCTCGTTCGGCTCCACGTTTAGCGATCCCTTGCTTCAGTTACTCGAAAGTCGTGAAGAAACACGGCAGGACCTGCTCGAGTTTCGCCACATGCTTGAGGGTTCTTGCGCTTATTACGCCGCCTTGCGTGCGACCGAACTCGATCATCAGCGTTTGACGCAGGCCTTCAAGGCTTTGCAGGACTGCTATGCGCAACCTGAAACGATCTCCCGCTCGGAAGAGGGATCAGCAGACGCCAGCTTTCACCTGGCTATTGCCGAAGCCAGCCACAATGCTATCCTGCTGCATACCATTCGCGGTCTGTTCGATTTGCTCAAGCGCAATGTAGTGACCAATATCGGCGGTATGTACGCACAGCGTAGCGAGACACGGGATATGTTGATGCAGCAGCACCGGGAGCTGTATCAGGCCATCATCGAGCGGCGTGCTGACGATGCACGGGAAATTGCCAGCCGACACATTCATTATGTGCAGGAAGTGCTGGAAGAAGCACAGGAAGAAGCGCAGCGTATCGCACGCTCACAGCGCCGACAGAAGACGGAAGACTTTTCGAAGGTATAAAAAGGCGCTTGGAGCGCCTTTTATTATTTCTGATCCTTGTGCATAGCACGTTGGATCTCTCGATTCGAGTCGCGCTCTTTCTCTGTCGCACGCTTGTCGAATTCTTTTTTACCTTTCGCCAGGGCAATTTCGCATTTGATCAGGTGCTTTTTCCAGTAAATGGACAACGCAACGCAGGCGAAGCCTTTCTGTTGCACTGCACCAAACAGCTTGCCTAGCTCTCGTTTGTGTAGAAGCAGCTTGCGAGTGCGCTGAGGATCGGCAATGACGTGGGTGCTGGCTGTCTGCAGGGGGGTGATGTGGCTACCAAGCAGCCAGGCCTCGCCATCCTTGAGCAGAACATAGCTGTCTGTCAGTTGTGCCTTGCCTGCGCGCAGGCTTTTGACTTCCCAGCCGGACAGGGCAATGCCTGCCTCGAAGCGGGTTTCGATGAAGTAGTCGTGCAGCGCTTTCTTGTTCTGCACGATGGTTCCGGAAGAGATTTTCTTTTGTTTGGCCATAGACGCGCATTATAGGGGAGTCAGTGGGGCAACCGCCATGTGCTTGAGAGGGAGCGGTGAAAGTCGGACAATAGCCAACTTTTTTGAGTACCGATAACTTCAATGGCAAATGATCAGGTTTCCGTGCATGGCGGGTGGGCTAGCCGCTGGGTGTTTATATTAGCCGCGACCGGCTCCGCTGTAGGCCTGGGGAGCATCTGGAAGTTCCCTTATATGACAGGGATTTATGGTGGCGGTGCATTTGTCATTATGTTCCTTGTCTGCATCGCCTTGATTGGCTTGCCTGTCATGTTGGCGGAAACGCTGATTGGACGGCGTGCCCGGCAAAGTCCGGCCAATGCCATGCGTGATCTGGCAGTAGCCGCTGCCCGATCACCAAGATGGTCCTGGGCAGCGCTGGCCGGCATGGTCAATGCCTTGCTCATCCTATCGTTCTACAGCGTCGTTGGCGGTTGGTCGCTTGACTATATTCTTGGTGTCGGCCGTGGCGATTTTCAAGGTGTCGATGGACCTAAAGCCGGTGCACTGTTTGGTGCGTTGACCTCCGATCCCTGGCGAATGACCTTGTGGCACACCCTGTTCATGGTGTTGTCCGCCTGGGTTATTGCCAAGGGGGTGGTGAATGGCCTGGAAAAAACCTTGCGTATCCTGATGCCGCTGTTGTTTGTGCTGTTGCTGCTTCTGCTGGGCTATAGCATGACAACGGGACATTTCATGGAAGGGCTGCACTTCATGTTCCATTTTGATACCTCGCGGCTCATGGAGGGCCTGCTTCCTGCGATGGGGCATGCGTTCTTTTCGCTGAGCGTAGGCGTAGGTTCGTTGATGATCTACGGTGCGTACATGCCGAAGTCCTCTTCTTTGGGCAAGACCGTCGTAGCGGTTGCCTTGCTGGATACATTCGTCTCGCTCCTGGCGGGTGTGGCGCTCTTTCCAATCGTCTTTGCGGCAGGCCTGAATCCTGGTGAGGGACCGGGATTGATGTTCGTGACGCTGCCGTTGGCGTTCGGCAGTGTGACCATGGGGCAGATCGTGGGTCTGGTGTTCTTTGTTCTGGTGGCGATTGCCGCTTGGACCTCGGCAATCTCTTTGCTTGAGCCGATGGTGGCCTACCTGATCGAGCGCACCCGACTGAGCCGCGTCTGGGTGACTGTCATTCTGGCTTTCATCTGCTGGCTGGTCGGGCTAGGCACAGTGTTATCGTTCAACCTGTGGGAGCAGGCCAAGTTCTTCGTAAGCGAGGCGGGGCACTTCCACTTGTATCAATGGGGCGCTGAAGGCGGGTTGAATTTCTTTGGCGTCATCGACTTTCTGACGTCGCGAATCATGTTGCCGCTCGGCGGTCTGTTCTTTGTAGTGTTCGCAGCGTGGGTAATGGGGCGTGAGCAGGTGAGGGATGAGTTGTCGGTGCGCAGCCCGGCCTTATTCGCTCTGGCGCTTTTCCTGATGCGCTACGTTGCCCCTCTAGGCATTCTCATTGTGTTTGCCGCACAGTTTTGGAATTGAGGTACCAATGACTACGCATATACAACGCTCGGCTTTATTGCCTTACCCCGCCTCGGCGCTCTATGCGCTGGTAAATGACGTGGAGCGTTACCCGGAATTTCTGCCCTGGTGTTCGTCTGCCCAGATACTGGAGCAGGGCGAAAACGAAATGCGTGCAGGATTGACGGTCGCCAAAGGTGGGCTTAGCCAGCAGTTCACGACACGCAATACGCTGACGCCGGATCAATGCATCGTCATGGATCTGGAAAAGGGGCCTTTTAGTCAGCTGCATGGCGTCTGGCAGTTCAAGGCACTGGGTGAGAAAGCCTGCAAGATCTCGCTGGACCTGTCGTTCGAGTATCAGGGCGCTTTGATTCGGGCTACCTTGGGCCCGCTGTTCAATCAGGCTGCAAACACCATGGTTGATGCCTTCTGCCAACGGGCTAAGCAGCTGTATGGCTGAGCGGATAACCATCGAGGTTGCGCTGGCCTTGCATGACGAGCAGGCCCTGATTGCGCAGGAGGTTCCGGTAGGTACCACCGTACGTGAAGCCTTGGAGCTGTCCGGAATGGCTGAGCGCTTTCCAAAGGTGCCGATCGATACCTTAGCTGTCGGGCTCTTTGGAAAGGTCATTCCTGATGCAGATACGCGCGTACTGGAGGCAGGTGATCGGATTGAGCTTTATCGACCGCTGATTGCAGACCCCAAGGAAGCCCGCAAGCGGCGCGCCGAGTTGGCAAAGGCCAGGAAGGAAGGCGGGGCGGATTAGCCAAGAATAAAAAGGCCTTCATATGAAGGCCTTTTTGCCGGGTACTGATTAGAACTTGTAGCCCAGACCTACCATGTAGACCCAGGGATCGATATCGACATCAACCTTTACGCGACCCAGCGCCGAGTCGGCGGTCGCCTTGGTGTCGATATCGGCGTACCAGACGGCGGCGTTGAACAGCAGATGATCCGTTAACTGATAATCCACGCCTGCCTGAAACGCATAACCCCAGGAATCGTCCAGGCTCAGATTGCTGAAGCCGCCACCGGCTGCGGATTTGCGGCTGCTGGTCAGATCCTCGTCAAAGAAGAGGGTGTAGTTGATACCGGCGCCTACGTACGGCTGAATACGGGACTGAGGGTTCAGCGGATAGTATTGAAGCGAAAGGGTGGGTGGCAGCTGCTTGACATCTGCCAGCTTGCCATCCAGAGCGCCCAGGCCTTTTACACCGATCCGATGATTGAACGGCGTTGCGGCCAGCAGCTCGATGCCGACGTGGTCTGTGATCATATAGGCCGCTGCCAAGCCAAGCTGAGTATCGGAGTCAACGGTGGCCTTGGTCCCTGCAACCTTGCCGCCCGCTGCTGCGGCCGAGATATTGCCGCTGTCTTCATGTGGATCCACGGTCGCTGCGCCAGCACGGATGATGATGTCACCGGCCTGGTGGGCAAGGGCGAGCGGAGAAACAGCGGTGAGGGCCAGCAGGGCGGCGGTTAGGGGCAGCTTGCGCATGATGCACTCCAAAGCATGTTGTTTAGTTGGCTAACGACATGTTAAGGATGAGAGATGCATCATATGTTGACTTGGCTCAACGAAACGCTGATTACAGCGAATAATGAGTTACCTGAGTGGCTTGCATCTGATAACCGACTTCAGCCATGTCCGTACTGGCTGAATCAACATGCAACGTACCTTCTACCCAGTACGGAAGATGTAGCTGGGCCAGTTCAACGCCCTTGGCGCCTTTGACATAGACGATCTGGTTGGACGGAGGCGGAGGTACATGAATGCAGGCACCGTAATAAGGTACAAGCAGGAACTCGGTGACTTCCCCTTCCTCAGTCACCATGATTGGCACGATGTAGCCTGGGAGCTTGACCTCCTGACCTTCCAGCGCTTTTACCACGGGAGCATTGGGTGATTGCTGCAAGGCGGCAGGCCCACTTTCATCCAGTGAGCCCTGATGCAAGGGTACAGGTGGCGGAGGCGGCGGTGCGCCCTCCGGGATCAGCTCCCCCCAGGAAAGCGCGCGAGGCGCTGCCCAGATGGAGGAGGTGAACAGCAGGGCAAGCACCAACAGCACGCGATACATGGACGCTCCGGTCTTTGAGGCTATAAGCGAACGGACAGGCCGTCGGCCAGGGATTGACGGTAAGCGCGCCAGGCAGGAACACAGCCCATCAACAGCGCAGCGATCAGGATACCGCCCAGTAACGTCCACTCGTAACGTGAAGGCCATTCCAGAGGCAGATACAGGCCATAATAAGCCTGTACGGGTGCCTGCGCGATAGCAATCGCCACATAGAGAAGGGCAAGCCCGGCCACGACACCTGCCAGTGCCAGCGCGAAGGCTTCGGCTACCAGCAGACTGAAGATATGCCACGGGCGGGCGCCCACCGAACGCAGGATAGCCATCTCTCGCCGCCGCTCATTAAGGCTGGTCAGAATAGCCGTCAGCATGCCGATCAGGCCGGTTAGAACCACAAACAACGAAACGATGAACAGCGCCTGCTCGGCGGTGCCCATCAGGCTCCAGAGTTCCTGGAGCGCAACACCGGGCAATATGGCCATCAACGGCTCTCCCCGGTATTCATTGATGGCGCGCTGGAGACCAAAAGTGGCGACTTTACTATTGAGGCCGAGTAGCACGGCGGTAATGGCCTTGGGTGTCAGGTCCATCTGGCGGGCTTGGTCTGCGCTAATCTTGCCTGCGCCACGTGCCGGTGCACCGTTCTGCCAGTCCACATGAAGAGCCTCCATGCCCTGAAGGGAGATATGCAGTGTTCTATCCACTGGCGTGCCCGTCCGCGCGAGGATACCCACTACCGTGAACGGCTTGTCCCCATGCTCGACCAGGCTGATTGTGCTGACTCCATGGGCCAGGACAATGTGGTCGCCCAGCTTGTAATGCAGGGCTTGAGCGACTTCGGCACCGAGCACTACATCATAGATATCCTGGAAAGGCTTGCCTTCGCTGAGCGTGAGCGCCTGGTTGCGCCCATAGTGGTAATGCTCGAAATAGGCCTGGCTGGTACCCAGCACCCGATAGCCGCGGTGGGAGTCGCCCAGTGAAAGCGGAATGGCCCATTTGACTTTGGGGTTTTCGGCCAGCTGGGTATAGCTGTCCCAGCGAATGTTGTTGGTAGCGTTGCCAATGCGAAACACCGAATACAGGAGCAGGTTGACCGCTCCGGAGCGTGCGCCAACCACTAGGTCAGTTCCGGAAATGGTACTGGCAAAGCTGGCCTTGGCCTCGGTGCGAACACGTTCGACTGCCAGCAAAAGACAGGCTGATAGCGCGATGGCGAATACGGTCAGGAGGGCAGTAAAGCGACGATTGGAAAGGCTGGCGAGTGCCAGGCGAAACAAGTACATCTCACACCTCTGCCGGTCGCGCCGCGCGGTTGAGTTCAAGCAGGGACAGGCTTCGGTCAAAAAGCGGAGCCAATCCCTGGTCATGGCTGACAAAGAGCAGGCTTGAGCCGGCGGCGCGGCATTCGGCGAATAACAGGTTCAAAAAGGCCTCTCGAGTATCGGCATCAAGCGCTGAAGTGGGTTCGTCTGCAATAACCAGTTCGGGTTGACCGATCAGGGCGCGCGCTGCCGCTACACGTTGCTGTTGCCCAATCGAAAGAGCTCCTGCGCGACGCTCTCCCAGGGTACGCTCACCCAGCCCCAGAGCGGAAAGCAGGGCACGCGCCGCTTCTGCCTGGCTGCCATGGCGCTCTTTGGCGCGCTGCGAGCGCAGGGCCGAAAAATGGCAGGGGAGTTCGACATTCTCCTGAACAGATAGAAAGGGCAGCAGGTTGAACTGCTGAAAGATATAGCCGGTATGGTCGACGCGGAAGTGATCACGACGCGCAGAAGACAGGCTGGAGAGGTCTTCTCCTAATAACCTGACGTGTCCACGGTTTGGCTTGTTTACACCGCCGAGCAGGCCCAGCAGGGTAGTCTTGCCACTACCTGAGGGGCCTTTTAGAAAGGCGGCTTCGCCGCGCTGCAACTGAAAATGAGGGATATCCAGTAGCTCGGGCTGATCGGGCCAGGCGAAGCCCAAGTCGTTGAGTTCGATTAATGCGCTCATGGTGGCCTTGGCATAAAAAGAACGGGCAGCAAAGTAGGGAGGCTACCCGTTTTAAGGGGAACGGTTATAGCGCGAGGCGAGTTTGGGCAGGCGTCAGCTCTTCACCTTTCTGGCCTTGAGCGGTAATGGCTTGGACATTGACCTTGTGTGTGGCCGGGAATTGCTTGAACAGGCCCGCCAGGTCCAGCGCAGTCAGCGCTTTTGGATTTTCACAGGCGAGGGTGTAGTCCGCGTCGATGTCGCTATGAGCGTGCTCGTGCTCGCCCTTGGCATGGCTATCATGATCGTCATGGTCATGGTCATGGTCATGGTCATGGTCATGGTGCTCTTCAGAACCAAATAGGGGGCTGTCCAGATCAGTCTTGCTTACTTTGCAGCCTGCGGCGGCTGGGATGCCAAACAAGGTAATCGGGTTGGCCAGCTGCTGCTTGGCCATTTCGACGGCTTTCTTGTCCTGATCGGACTGGGCCTTATGCTCAAAGCCCACCAGGTTCATGGCAGGGCTGTGTAGTTCCAGTTCCAGCGAGTTGCCATCCAGCGCGACGTTGAGTTGTGCGACGCCATGCTCATGGGCGCTCAGGCTTCCATGTGAGTGATCATGTTCATCGTGGGCAAAGGCAGCAGTAAGAGGCAATACGGCAAACGGCAGGGCAAGCAGCAACGAACGCATGGTCAGCTCCATTGATGGATTTGACTGTATGTTATGTCGTAACAAAAGATGACCGCAATAGAAATGCTCTCACTCGATGGCACGTGGCATCATAAGACATGGTTCAAAAAAGGCGATAACGATGATCCGTATCCAAGGGAAAATAGGCACGTGGCCAGTGGATCTGACGGTCGAATTGGAAGCAGAAGACTGGACGCGTCTTGCCGAGGGGCTTAACCATGCTCAGCCTGTGCCGTCCAATACACTTGTTCCGGTGCCAAAGACCCATAGCGATCCCCTGTGGGAGTCGGTGCTTGCGTTGGTTGAGCAGGAGCGGCGTATCGAGGGGCCTCATCTGCTGAGTGCGCTGGAAAAGCTGGCGGGTAACGTGGGGTCAGCCAAGCAGCTGATTGTACGGCTGCGGCATAACCCGAATATCCGGATCGAGAAAACAGACGAGGCACAGGTGTTTGTGTGGGCGGGCACCGGCCAGGAGCCAGCGCCCGACGGGCATCAGTAAAGCGCCTGATAGAGACGACGACGGTAGGTTGCAACCAGCGGGTGTTCGTTGCCGAGTAGATCGAACACCTGCACCATGGTCTTGCGAGGAAGGTCCTCACCATAGGTGCGGTTGCGCATGAATAGCTTGAGCAGGGCATCCAGGGCCGCTTCATATTGCTGGCGCGCCAGTTGCTGGACGGCAAGCTGATAGGTGGCTTCGTCATCGGATGGATCCTGAGCCAGGCGCGCCTTCAGATCGGCTGCATCAGGCAGGCTGGCAGCTTGGCGCAGGAACGTCAGCTGTGCCTTTGCACCTGCCAGCGCCTGCTTGTGATCGTCACCAGTGACTGCACCCAGTACCGTTTCAGCCTCATCCAGTTCGCCGCGCTCGGCAAGGCAGCGCGCATAGAGAATCAGCGCGGGCGCATTGGTATTGTCTTCACCTAAGAGCTGCTTGAGTACGGCCTCCGCTTCGCCAGCACGACCTTCATCAAACAGCAACTGTGCGGCGTCCAGCGGGTTCTCGGCCTCGGGTGCAGGCGCCTGTACATGCGGCTCCAGCATGGCGCGAACGGCAGATTCAGGCTGTGCACCCGCAAAGCCGTCAACCGGTTGGCCGTCCTTGAACAGGACGACCGTCGGCAGGCTGCGAATGCCGAAACGCATTACCAGTTCCTGCTCGATATCACAGTTGACCTTGGCCAGATGCAGTGCACCGCCAAAGGACTCGGTGATGCTGGCCAGCATAGGCATCAGTACCTTGCAGGGCGCACACCACTCGGCCCAGAAATCAACCAGTACGGGCGTGTTGAACGACTGCTCCATGACCTTCTGTTCGAAGTTCTCAAGCGTCGCATCAAAAATGTAGGACGTGTCCTGGCTCATAGACAGACTCGGGTAACGAAAAGATGAACTATATGTGGAGACGCGCCTGCCGAAAACAACCTTCAGCAAGTACGTTGTGCGTGGTAGAGATTAACCCATCTGAATTCAGCCGGCTCGGCAAGGTCCGGCCAGGTGCAGGCCTCCCGGCTTGCTAGCGCTGTATACCTAGGGTGGTCAAAATTCTTGACTCGGGAATCCGCTATCAGCACGCTTTGTCCGCGGCTCAGAAAATCGTCCAGCAAGGGCAGGTTCGCACGGTCGTACAGCACATCGGCCACAATGATCAAATCGAAACGGTCGGCCTCAGCAAAGAAGTCGTCGAAGTATTCCAGCGTCACCTGATTCAGGTCCGCATTCGCTCGGCTGGCGGCCAAGGCCAGCGGATCGCAGTCACAGGCCACTACTTCAGCGGCCCCCGCCTTGGCAGCAGCAATCGCGGCAACCCCTGACCCGCTGCCAAAATCGAGCACGCGCCTGCCTTGTACCCACTCCGGCTGCTCGGCCAGCCAACGGGCCAGTACCAGACCGCTGGCCCAGCAAAAACTCCAGTAGGGTGGGGACGCCAGCAGTCGTTGTGTTTCTTCGGGTGAAAAGGCCCGCTCCATGTTGGCGGGATCGATCAACCAGAGCGCGATGTCGCATCCCGGCAGGGATTGAATACTCAGTTCAGCATCACCCAGCAGATCCCTTAGCGCTGCTCGCAGGGTGGCGGGTGGGGTCATGGAGTCTGATCCAGCACTAATTCGCCCAGAACCTGGGTATTAGGCTGACTGATCTTGACGGGAGACAGGTAGCAGACCAGCTGACCGGATTGACTGACGCGAGCGTGCAGTTCGACCTTGGCGTTCTGGGGAAATACCTCTGGATTAAAGGGCAGGCGGAACGCCAGGGCCTTGCCATTGCCTGTCAATGTCTCGCTGGCGAGCAGCCGCTGGGGACGGTCCTGACTGTCGATCACCAGCATGGCCACTTCAACTTGTGCACCTGGTGCGATGGCGCCGTCTGGTGTCCGTAACGTTCCAGAGACCTCCCGCAGATTTCCGGGACGCGGCGCACCGGCCACCGGCTCGGGTTCTTTGGCAGGTTCTGCCGGTGCAACAGGCTTTTCAGAGCAGGCTGCAAGCAGGCTTATCAACAACACGGGCAACAGCGGGCGCAACGACATGGTAACGGCTCCAGGGCAGATTCGGCGGCGCATTCTTATACAACCCACGACCGGCGGGAAGAGGATTGTGTCACGGAGCCGCCAGACGTGTTCTGTCGATTCTTGAGGCCTTGCAAGGTTCCTTCTCAGGCAGGATGCGCTACCATGGCCCTCCGTTTATTTCGGCTGCTTCTGACATGCACTGTCCTTTTTGCGGTGCCCACGATACCAAGGTCATCGACTCACGCCTGGTTGCAGCAGGCGAGCAGGTGCGCCGTCGTCGTGAGTGCCTGAACTGCCAGGAACGTTTTACAACGTTCGAGACCGCTGAGCTGGTCATGCCGCGCCTGATCAAGCAGGACGGTACTCGCCAGCCTTTCGACGAAGAAAAACTCAGGGCCGGTATGCAGCGTGCGCTGGAAAAGCGCCCGGTCAGTATCGAGCGTCTGGAAGAGGCGATTGCCTATATCAAGCACAAGCTGCGCGCGACGGGCGAACGCGAGATCAAATCCCGTGTCGTGGGTGAATTGGTGATGGAAGAGCTACGCAAGCTTGATGAGGTTGCCTTTATCCGCTTCGCGTCCGTTTATCGTCAGTTTCAGGACCTGTCCGAGTTTCGTGAGGAAATTGATCGGCTGGCCCGTGATCCGAGTAAAGCCTGACCGCTGCAGTGGGTCATTTGTCGCTAGCCCATTGCTGGCAGAGGCTCTACTTCGCTATAGTCGCTCCGGTCTTCAGGGCGGGGCGAGATTCCCCACCGGCGGTAAACCACGTGGTGGCAAGCCCGCGAGCGCTCCGATGCGTCGGAGGTCAGCAGATCTGGTGTGATTCCAGGGCCGACGGTCATAGTCCGGATGAAAGAAGATGCGTCTGTCTGCGCGTGCCGGAAAGCGTACGCGTGCAGCTTTTGCCTATTTGCCCTGAAACGTTCACTCATGTTTAGCGAGGACGTTTCATGTCTACTGTCGATTCCTCTGATCATGCTGGCGCCGCCAGCCGCGGAGGCAATCCCAACGCTTCGGAACCGGCCGATCAGTTCTACATGACCCGTGCGCTTGAGTTGGCGCGTCAGGGTTTGTACTCCACCCATCCCAACCCCCGCGTGGGCTGTGTCATCGTCAAAGATGGCCAGGTCATTGGTGAGGGCTGGCATGTGCGTGCTGGCGAACCCCATGCCGAAGTCCATGCGCTGCGTCAGGCAGGCGCGCGTGCACAGGGCGCGTCCGCCTATGTCACGCTGGAACCCTGCAGTCACTTTGGCCGTACGCCGCCCTGTGCCGACGCCTTGGTCAGTGCTCGGGTCGGACGCGTGGTGGCTGCCATGCAGGATCCGAATCCACAGGTGGCCGGCCGTGGTCTCAAGCGGCTCGCAGAGGCAGGTATTCAGGTGGCCTGTGGCGTACTCGAAAATGAAGCCAGGGCGCTTAACCAGGGATTTATCAAGCGTATGGTCACGGGCCTTCCGTTCGTACGCGTTAAGCTCGCCATGAGTCTGGATGGCCGAACAGCGATGGCCAGCGGTGAAAGCCAATGGATTACCGGCCCGGCCGCTCGTACTCAGGTGCAGCGGTTGCGTGCGCAGTCCAGCGTCGTATTGACCGGTGCCGATACGGTATTGATGGACAAGGCTCGGCTGACCGTGCGCGCTGAAGAGCTTGGCGAGACGGTGGAGCAGGCTGCGCTTGCCATGGGCCGCCAACCCCAGCGTGTACTGGTGGACAGCCGATATCGCGTCCCGCTGGATGCGGCGTTCTTTCAAGCAGGACCTGCCTGGGTCGCGGCCCTTTCAACTGAGCGAGCAGCGCAGTACCAGTCCCAAGGGCATGAGCTGCTGGCGCTTCCCGGGGATCAGGGGCATATCGCCCTGCTGCCGTTATTACAGCTTCTGGCTGACCGTGGCGTGAATGAGGTGCTGGTCGAGGCTGGCCCCCAGCTGGCCGGTGCGTTCGCGCGGCAGGGGTTGGTCGACGAATTCCATTTCTTCATGGCGCCCAAGCTGCTGGGCTCGACGGCGCGTCCGTTGCTGGCGTGGCCGCTCGAGATCATGAGCGAAGCGCCTGAGCTTGAAATCATCGAGATCACGCCCGTGGGCCGTGACTGGCATATCGTGGCCAAACCCATTTCAGGCGCCCCGGCGCCCCTTATTTCTGACGTTTCGAGGTAGACATGTTCACTGGCATCATCGAAGCCATAGGCTCGATCGCCGCGCTGACGCCTAAAGGTGGCGACATGCGCGTGTATGTACAGACCGGCAAGCTGGATCTTGCCGATGTAAAGCTGGGTGACAGTATTGCCGTCAGTGGCGTATGCCTGACGGCCGTAGAGCTTCCCGGTGATGGCTTCTGGGCGGACGTAAGCCGCGAGACACTGGCGCGTACGGCCTTTGTTGATCTGAAGATTGGCAGTCGGGTCAATCTTGAGAAGGCTCTGATGCCAACCAGCCGTCTGGGTGGTCATCTGGTTAGCGGGCATGTGGATGGCGTGGGTGAAGTGGTTTCACGCCAGGATAATGCCCGCGCCGTACAGTTCCGTATCCGTGCTCCTCGCGAGCTGGCGCGCTATATTGCCCTGAAGGGGTCGATCACCGTTGATGGCACCAGCCTGACCGTTAATGCGGTGGATGGCGCCGAGTTTGAACTGACCATCGTACCGCATACCCTGGCCGAGACCATCATGGCGGACTATCGCCCCGGCCGTAAGGTCAACCTGGAGGTAGATCTGCTGGCCCGCTACCTGGAGCGCCTGCTCATGGGTGACAAGGCTGCCGAACCGCAGAAGGGTAGCGGTATTACCGAACAATTCCTGGCCCAACACGGCTATCTCAACTCCTGAGCGTAAAGGAAGACCTCCGTGGCACTGAACAGTATCGAAGAAATTATCCAGGACATCCGTGAAGGCAAGATGGTCATCCTCATGGATGATGAGGATCGCGAGAACGAAGGCGATATCATCATGGCGTCTGAATGCGTGCAGGCTGAGCACATCAACTTCATGGCCAAGCATGCTCGTGGTTTGATCTGCATGCCGATGAGCAAGGAGCGCTGCGAGGCGCTGAACCTGCCGTTGATGGCAGCCCGCAATGGCTCGGGTTTCGGCACCAAGTTCACCATCTCCATCGAGGCGGCCGAAGGGGTGACGACAGGTATTTCCGCTGCAGACCGCGCACGTACCGTACAGGTGGCTGCGGCTAAAAAAGCAACGGCCGCCGATATCGTCAGCCCAGGCCATATCTTCCCGCTCATGGCTCAGCCGGGCGGTGTGCTGGCCCGTGCCGGACATACCGAGGCGGCTTGCGATCTGGCGCGCATGGCAGGCTTTGAGCCGACCGGGGTGATCTGTGAGGTCATGAACGATGACGGCACCATGGCCCGTCGTCCGGAGCTCGAAGCCTTTGCCGAAGAGCATGGGCTGAAGATCGGTACGATTGCCGATTTGATCCACTATCGTCTGCTGCACGAGCATACCGTCAAGCGGATCGACGAACAGCCACTGGAAACCGAGCTGGGACGCTTTAATCTGGTCACCTACCGTGACGAGGTGGAAGGTGACGTTCATCTGGCGCTGACTATGGGTACCATCAAGAGTGATGAACCGACCCTGGTGCGCGTGCATAATATGGACCCGCTGCGCGATCTGCTGCTGGTGAATCAGGAAGGCCGTTGGAGTCTGCGCGATGCCATGACCAAGGTCGCGGAAGCTGGCAAAGGCGTGGTGTTACTGCTGGGGCATTCCCTGGCAGGCGACGACTTGCTCACTCACCTGCGCGAGCCGGTCAGCAAGCCCAAGCCGCAGAGCACATACAGCACCGTAGGCGCTGGTTCGCAGATCCTGCGTGACCTGGGCATACGTAAGCTTCGTCTGCTCAGTGCACCGATGAAGTTCAATGCCATATCCGGCTTTGACCTTGAAGTTGTAGAATACCTGCCTCCCGTATAAACCGGCCTACGGATGGCCTGAACGGTGCGATGGTTGATGACCGTCGCGCCGACGATCGGATTTATTTGCGGGGCGTACGAAAACGCCCCGGTTCTTTAACAGACGAGACCTGCTCATGACCGTGAAGACCATTGAAGGTACTTTCATTGCCCCAAAAGGCCGCTTTGCCCTGGTGGTTGGCCGCTTCAACAGCTTTGTGGTTGAAAGCTTGGTTGAAGGTGCCGTAGATGCCCTGGTACGCCATGGTATCCGCAAGGAAGACATCACCATTATCCGCGTTCCTGGCGCCTTTGAAATTCCGCTGGCTACCCTGAAGGCTGCTCAGCGTGACGAATATTCCGCCATCATCGCGCTGGGCGCTGTGATTCGTGGTAGCACTCCGCATTTTGACTACGTTGCTGGCGAGTGCACCAAGGGCCTGGCGCAGGTTTCCATGGAGTTCGGTGTGCCGGTCTCCTTTGGCGTGTTGACGGTTGATTCTATCGAGCAGGCCATCGAGCGTTCGGGCACCAAGGCGGGTAACAAGGGTGCCGAAGCGGCGCTGTCTGCTCTTGAAATGGTGAGCCTGCTGTCGCAGCTGGAGGCCAAGTGAGCGCTGTAGACGGCCAAAAGCCCAAAGCTCCGCGCGGCAAGATTGCTGCGCGTCGTGAAGCCCGCAGCCTTTCGGTTCAGGCGTTGTATCAGTGGCATATGGCGGGGCAGGCGATCAACGAGATCGAAGCCCAGTTCCGTGTGGACAACGATTTCGCCAATGTTGATGGCGCTTATTTCCATGAGATCCTGCATGGCATTCCCGGCCTGAAAACCGAGATCGATGATCTGATCACCCCTTGCCTGGACCGCCCACTGGAAGACGTTGATCCGGTTGAACTTGCGATCCTGCGCATGTCCTGCTACGAACTGCGCAACCGTATCGATGTTCCCTATAAGGTCGTTATCAACGAGGGTATCGAGCTGGCGAAGGTGTTTGGTGCAACCGACGGGCACAAGTTCGTCAACGGTGTACTGGATAAGTTGGCGCCCAAGCTGCGCGCTGCTGAATTACGCGCCAAGCGTTGACTGTAGCCATGACCGAGTTCGAGTTGATCCGCCGTTATTTTGCTGCCGCGCGCTGCGCACAGCCACGTAAGGATATCGCGCTCGGTCTGGGCGACGATTGTGCCTTGCTGATGCCTCGCCCGGGCGAGCAACTAGCGATTTCTACCGATACGCTGACAGCCGGGGTGCATTTTCCTGAAGTCTGCGATGGCTTTCTGCTGGGGCAACGTGCCCTGGCTGTCAGCGCCAGCGATCTGGCCGCCATGGGGGCCGCACCCCTTGGTTTCACCCTGGCGTTGACGCTGCCGGATGTTGATCCAGGCTGGCTGGAGCGGTTTGCTCAAGGACTCGATCACATGGCTGCGGCCTGTGGCCTGGCCTTGATCGGCGGTGATACAACCCGTGGGCCGCTCTCTCTGACCCTGACTGTCTTTGGCTCCGTACCCCACATGCAGGCGTTGACGCGGTCGGGTGCCCAGCCGGGCAATTTACTCTGTGTCGGCGGTGCGCCTGGAGAGGCTGGCGGAGCCTTGCCCTTTGTCTTGGGACAACGCCAGGAGCGGGGCGCCTACGTTGATACGCTCGTGGCGCGCTACTGGTCGCCGGCGCCTCAGTTCGAGTTGGGGCTTGCGCTAAGAGGTCGGGCTACCGCAGCGCTGGATATATCCGATGGACTCCTAGCTGACTGCGGTCATATCGCGGCCGCTTCGAACGTCAAGCTGATCATTGAGAATGAAAGGTTGCCGGTCAGCCCTGCATTGGCGGCACTGTTCGAGCCTGAGCAGATTCGCTCACTGGCAATGTCCGCCGGTGATGATTACCTGCTTGCCTTTACATTGCCTGCACAGTATCTCAAGTCATTGCAGGCAGACTTCCCCCAGGTAGGTGTCATTGGGCGCGTTGCCTCTGGGCAGGGGGTCCAGGTACAGGACGCCATTGGCCGGGATGTCACACCCTTGCGGGGCGGTTATCAACATTTTGCGATGAAGCCATGACGTATCGTGCTGGTGATTTATCTGTCCTGGGAGCCCTCTCGTGAACAGACCTGTTACCTCAGGGCCGGCTACACCGGCGGTGTGGCGTAATCCCTGGCATTTTCTAGCCTTTGGCTTTGGCTCAGGTACGTTGCCTAAGGCACCTGGTACCTGGGGCTCCCTGGTGGCGTTGCCCTTTGTCCCGCTTTGGCATCTGTTGCCGGACTGGGGCTATTGGCTGCTGCTGGTTGCGCTGATGATATTCGGTTTCTGGCTGTGTGGCCGTGTTGCGGATGACATGGGTGTGCACGATCACGAAGGTATCGTCTGGGACGAAATGGTAGGCATCTGGATCACTTTCTGGATGGCTCCGGCCGGCTGGGCCTGGTGGCTGGTGGGGTTTGCCGTGTTTCGTTTCATGGATATTCTGAAGCCCTGGCCGATCAGCTGGCTTGATCGTCATGTTCAAGGCGGCGTCGGTATCATGATTGATGATGTGCTGGCCGGTGTGTTTGCCTGGGCAGTCATGCAGGGACTGGGCTGGAGCTGGGCGCATATCGGGACGCTGTCCTGATCGCAGGCGCTACAAGGAGGCGGTGTGGTGCGCAAATGGATCGGTATCGGTGTATTGAGTCTGCTGCCTGCGCTGGTAACTGCCGCGCCTCAGGTTCAGGTGGTAGGTCTGTTCAACGGCGCAGCCGTAATCAATATCGATGGTCAGCGCAAAATGCTCAAAGTCGGTCAGCGACAGGGCGAGGTCGAGCTGGTCAGCGCGACGAGCCGGGAAGCGGTGCTGCGGATTGGAGAAACCAATCAAACGTTCATGCTTTCACGTGAATACAGTGACGGCTTTGCTGCGCCGCATAAGCGCCAACTTAGCATTGCTCGCCGAAATGACGGCCACTATTGGACGTCGGGCTCTATAAATGGCCAGCCTATCGAGTTTCTGATCGACACCGGCGCTTCGACTGTTGCCATGAACGAAGAGCAGGCGAACCGTCTTGGGTTGGATTACCAGAAAGGGCGGCCGGTACAGGTCAACACGGCAGGCGGAACCCGAAGGGCCTGGCTTGTACGCCTGGATCGCGTCAAGGTTGGCACCATTGAGGTGCTGGGTGTCGAGGCCATGGTGTTGGCAGGCGGTCATCCGACAGAAACGCTACTGGGCATGAGTTTTCTCAACCGGGTTGGCTGGCGCGAGGATCAGGGCGTTCTGTATGTCGAGGCCAAGAACTGACGTGATAGCTTCAAGCGCAATAGCCTCATAGCCTTTATGACTGAGCCGTCTCTGTTCATGGATGGTATACTATAACCCTCTTTCCGATAGGAGCCTGACGGTGTCTGTCGTTTTCGTCGCCGCATCCCAATTACCTACGCCCTTTGGCATTTTTACCATGCATGGCTTTCTCGATGAGTCCGATGGTAAGGAGCACGTGGCGCTGACCTTTGGCGATATTGCCAACGGTGAGCCGGTGCTGGGGCGTCTACATTCCGAGTGTCTGACGGGTGATGCCCTGTTCAGCCTACGCTGCGACTGCGGCTTTCAGCTGGAGGCGGCAATGCGGGCCATTGCTGAAGAAGGCCGTGGCGTTATCCTGTACTTGCGTCAGGAGGGGCGTGGTATTGGTCTCTTGAACAAGATCCGCGCGTATGAGCTGCAGGACGCAGGAGCTGATACGGTTGAGGCCAATGAACGTTTGGGATTTGGTGCAGACCAGCGTAACTACAGCCTGTGCAAACCAATGCTCAAGCATCTGGGCGTCAATGCATTGAAGCTGATGACCAATAACCCTCGCAAGGTCAAAGCCCTAGAGGATCTGGGAATTACCGTAGCACAGCGTGTACCGCTGCAGACGGGCCTCAACCCTCATAACAAGCGTTACCTGGCCACCAAGGCTGGCAAGCTGGGCCATATGCTCGGCAATATCCATCAAGGCGAAGTCCTTCCTTCCTGATGAAGGCAGGCAGGCGCTGTTCGGTTCTGACCGGCGTCTGCCTGCTGTTCTGCTGCGTTCTCTCCCAGGCCGCCGAACGCGTCATCAGTCTGGCGCCTTCGATGACCGATATCATGCTGGAGCTGGGCGTAGAGAGCCGCTTGGTAGGTGTACTGGATGCAGGCAAGCGTCCTGCTTCCTTGTCCGGGCTGCCTTCCGTTGGGCGTTATGGTCAGGTCAACATCGAAAAGATTGTCTCATTGCACCCTGACCTTATTCTGCTCTGGCCTGGTGCAGTTCCGCTTGCCCAGCGCGAGCAGCTCAGGCAGTTGGGCTATACCATTGAAACCCTGGATGTTCATCGGTTGGATGACCTGGCAGACGGGCTCGCTCGAATCGCTCAGGTGGTAGGTGTTCCTGATAAAGGGCAGCACTTGGCGATCCAGTTTCGTGAGCGACTCGCCGATATGCACGAGCGCTACAGGCAATTACCGACAGTGCGCGTGTTCTATCAAGTCTGGGACAAACCACTGTATACCGTAGGAAGCACGCAAATTATCAGCGATGCCATACAGGTATGTGGGGGCAGGAATATATTCGCTAATCTCTCACAACCGGCGCCGCAGGTGGGTGTAGAAGCTGTGCTCACAAGAAACCCCGAGGTGATACTGGCCATGGATCAGGCTCAGCTCGAACCATGGCGACAGTGGCCAACATTAAAGGCGGTGGCACACCACCAACTCTGGGCTGTAGGTGACAAGCGGCTTGAACGGCCCAGCTATGGCATGCTGGACGCAGTGGTCAGGCTGTGTGAGCTGATAGACAAGGCCCGCTAAGCGGGCCTGTCCCAACGTGTCCCGTCAGGGATTGCGTGAAGCGAGTACAAGCGGAACGGGCTCGGAAGCTGTATTGGCTTCAAGCTGTGCCAGGCGCTGCGTAACGGCCTTTTCGATGCCAAGTGCATCCAGTCCGCATTCAGCCAACATTTCACTCGGCTTGGCATGCTCGACGTAGTAATCGGGCAGGCCCAGATTCAAGATCGGCTTGAGCAGGTTTTCTCGGGCAAGGAACTCATTCACGGCGCTGCCTGCACCGCCCATGATGCTGTTTTCCTCGATCGTAACCAGCAGGTCGTGGCTGTCTGCGAGTGCCCGGATCAGGGCTTCGTCCAATGGCTTGACGAAGCGCATGTCGGCCACGCTTGCATCAAGGCCTTCTGCTACCTGCAAGGCCTCTTTCAACTGTACGCCAAATACCAGGAAAGCAACCCTGTGGCCTTGACGGCGAAGAACGCCTTTGCCGATTTCCAGTGGCTCAAGCCCTGGCTCAATGGCTGCGTTAGGGCCGCTGCCCCGTGGATAGCGAACAGCCGCAGGCCCCTTGAACTGGTAACCCGTTGTCAGCATACGGCGCATTTCGTTCTCATCGCTGGGCGCCATGATCACCATACCGGGAATACAGCGCAGGAACGACAGGTCGAAACTGCCGGCATGTGTAGGGCCGTCTTCACCCACCAGACCGGCGCGATCGATGGCAAACAGCACATCGAGGTTCTGTACGGCTACGTCATGGATCAGCTGGTCGTAGGCGCGCTGCAGGAAGGTGGAGTAGATCGCCACTACCGGCTTGGCACCATCACAGGCCAGACCAGCTGCCAGCGTCACGGCGTGCTGTTCGGCGATCGCAACATCGAAATAGCGGTCTGGATACTGCTCGCTGAAGCGGATGAGGTCGGAGCCTTCCTTCATGGCAGGTGTTATACCTACCAGTTTTGGGTCAGCTGCCGCCATGTCACATAGCCAGTCGCCGAAGATGTTCGAATATTTAGGACTACTAGGCTTCTTGGGTGCCGCATTCAAGGGCTCAAGCTTGGTGATGGCGTGATATTCGATAGGTGCTGCTTCGGCAGCGCTGAAACCCTTGCCTTTCTTGGTCACGATATGCAGGAACTGCGGACCTTTGGCGTCACGCAGGTTGCGCAGGGTAGTGATCAGCGTCGGCAGGTCATGCCCATCGACGGGGCCAATGTAGTTCCAGCCCAGCTCTTCAAACAGGGTGCCCGGAACCAGCATTCCTTTGGCAGCCTCTTCGGTACGGCGGGCGATTTCCCACGCACCAGGCAGCTTGGCCAGTACCTTTTTCCCACCCTCGCGCATGTTCTGATACGTGCGACTGGACAGGAGCTTGGCAAGGTAATTCGACAGACCTCCCACGTTATGGGAGATCGACATGTCGTTGTCATTGAGAACGACGAGCATGTCGGCTTCTACGTCGGAGGCGTGATTGAGCGCTTCGAATGCCATGCCTGCGGTCAGGGCGCCATCACCGATCACCGCAACGGACTTGCGCTTGCTGCCTTGCATGCGGGCAGCAATGGCCATGCCCAGCGCCGCGCTTATCGAGGTGCTGGAGTGGCCAACCCCAAAGGTGTCGTACTCACTTTCAGAGCGACGCGGAAAGGCAGCGACCCCGCCTTTCTGGCGCAGTGTACCCATCTGGTCACGGCGTCCGGTCAGGATTTTGTGCGGGTAAGCCTGATGGCCGACATCCCAGACAAGGCGGTCGTCGGGTGTATCGAACACATAATGCAGCGCAACGGTCAGTTCGATGACCCCGAGGCCGGCACCAAAATGCCCGCCGGTCTGCCCGACGGTATAGAGCAGATAGTGGCGCAACTCATCGGCGAGCGTTTCCAGCTCGTGCTCGCTCAGGTGGCGCAGCGCAGCCGGGGTGTCGATGCGGTCGAGCAATGGCGTGGCGGGCCGCTCGCGTGGAATCTCGTGCAGCGTCTTGGGCATCAGGTCATCGTTATAAGGTATGAAAGATCGAAGTTTACCCGAAGCCCTCCAGTCACCCAACAGTGAACCGTCATATAGAGCTTCGAGCTGTTCTGTGTGTGACTAGTGGCGGCGTTGGACGATGTAGAGTGCTAATGCCCGCAAGGGTTCGGCAGACTCGCCAAAGTGCTGCAAGGCCTGCTGGGCTTGTTCACACAATAGCTGCGCATAATGCTTGGCCTCATCCAGGCCCAGCAGGGCCGGGTAGGTTGGCTTGTCCCGCGCAACATCTGCGCCCTGGCGCTTGCCCAAGGTGGCGGTGTCGCTTTCTACATCCAGCACATCGTCCTGTACCTGAAAGGCCAATCCTACTGCGCGGGCATAGTGGCTCAGGGCATCCAGCTGCTCGAGCGTGGCCTTGCCGCTGGCCAATGCACCCAGGCGGACACTGGCCTCGATCAGTGCGCCAGTCTTGTGACGATGCATGATTTCAAGCGCCGTCTGGTCTATCTGTCTACCAACGGACTCAAGGTCAATGGCCTGACCGCCTACCATGCCGGCAGGGCCAGAAGCCTGAGCCAGGACATTAAGCATTTCCAAACGTGTCTCGGCCGTTTGCGGTGCGTTGGTCAGTATTTCAACTGCAAATGTTTGCAGTGCATCGCCTGCCAGAATGGCACACGCTTCGTCGTAAGCCTTGTGCGTAGTCGGACGGCCACGACGCAAGTCGTCGTCATCCATAGCCGGCAAGTCGTCATGCACAAGTGAGTATGCGTGGATCAGCTCGACGGCGCACGCAGCATTGTCGGCCTGAGAGGGCTCTCCCCCAAGGGCTTCGCAGGCGGCATAAACCAACAGGGGGCGCACACGCTTGCCGCCACCCATGACGCTATAACGCATTGCCTCATACAGGCGATCGAGCTCCGGACGTGGCGAGACGAACAGGGTGTCCAGCATGGCGTCGACACGTGCCTGACTGCGAGCCTGATAATCCTTGATCATGTGTCGTCGCCCTGTACGTCGAAGGGGGCTTCGGTCATGACTCCGTCGCGCTCGAGCAGAATCTGGACTTTCTGCTCAGCCTGACTCAGTGCACTCTGGCATTCACGGGTCAGGCGAATACCCTGTTCGAAGGCGCCCAGTGATTCTTCGAGGGAAAGCTCACCGCTTTCCAGGCGCTCGACCAGGGTTTGCAGTTCTGCCAGGGAGTGTTCGAAATCGGGAGCTTTCTTGCGGGCCATTGGCAATCTCGGGGGTGATACACAATCGCGGGACACTAGCAGAGGCGTGGAAGCCGAGTAAATACTTGCAGCGGAAATAAGAACGGCCCTGTCCAGGAGCCGATGGGGTAAGCGCTAGGACAAGGCCGTATACGGCTGGACAGACGCCAAGGCATCGGTCCGGGAGGAAGTGCACTCTATAAGGTGTTACCAAGCGAAACTGTTTGCTCGCTGGCCAATACACATAGCAACTATCGCGCCAGGGCATGACAATTTGATTTCAGGGGCTTTCTACCTGAAAAAATAGAAAACAGATGCGCTTTTGTGGAGCAAAAACCGCTGTCTGAGTATTTCATGGCGCAGTTGAAACTATCTCCTCGCTACAGCGTTACGTGAGCGTCGAGCACGGGATCTGCTTTTTGCTAAGCGAGGTGACGTTCCTGATATCGGCTATCGACTCAGCTCATACGCACACATGTTGACTGTTGATGCCAGGTTCAGCGATTCGATAGCGCCGCATCCGGGAATGGTAAAAGGTCGCGCATTAAGTACGGTCAATTGCTCATGGGGTACGCCGCGTGCTTCATTGCCGAACAGATAGCAATCGAATGTCTTAAACGCTGCCGATTGAACGTGATCACCACTCATATCCAGACAGGCAATGCGGTCAAACCGTGTGCGCAGCGAATCTATTTTCACGTCCAACTCAATGGATGCATGAAAAATGGCGCCCATGCTGGAGCGAACAACTTTAGGGTTGTACGGATCAACACTGCCAGGGCTAAGCAAGCAGCGAAAGTTACCGAACCATACCAGCGTGCGCAGGATGGTGCCGAGATTGCCCGGATCCTGAATTTCATGCAGGTAAATGGCGCGCTCGTTATCAGCAAGCGCGCAACCCGGTGCGTTAGTGGCCGGCATCGGTACCAGCGCAATAACGCCTTGCGGTGTTTTGGTATCGGATATCTGCGCCATTTGGCGGTCACTGATCACATGGGTTTCAAACGAGCTTGCCCAGTGTTCATAGGCCTCGGTTACATAGAGCTGACTGCTCTGTAGCAGCGGATTCTGTAGCGCCGCCTTTTGTAACTCCAGCAGCAGGTGTTCGCCCTCCACCAGAAAATAACCGAACTCGGCCCGGTATTTCTTCTGGTGAAGTTTTTTGACGTCATCGAATTTCATCAAGACGCCGCTCGGCTGGGCTGCATGTTCGCCATCTCAAAGTCCGATAGAAGCGATTTGGCCAAAGCCTCGGCAACTTTAATTCCATCTACGCCCGCCGACAAAATGCCCCCCGCATAACCGGCACCTTCACCAGCCGGATACAGGCCGCGCAGGTTGAGGCTTTGCAAGGTCTCGTTGTCGCGAGTAATGCGGACTGGAGAGGACGTGCGGGTTTCGATACCTGTGAGAATGGCATCATCACGATCAAAGCCACGAATCTGCTTGCCGAATGCCGGCAACGCTTCGCGGATGGCCTCGATGGCATAGTCTGGCAGCGAGGGCGCAAGATCACCCAAGCGTACGCCGGGTTTGTAGGAGGGCTCTACCTCGCCAAGTTCGGTCGACGGCACTCCACGGATGAAGTCGCCCACCAATTGTGCTGGTGCGCAGTAATCGCTGCCCCCCAGCTCGTAGGCCCGGGACTCAAGGCGTTCTTGCAGATCCAGGCCAGCCAACGGGTCGCCTGGGAAATCCTGCTCCGGGTTGATACCCACAACAATGCCTGAGTTTGCATTGCGCTCGTTGCGCGAGTACTGGCTCATGCCATTGGTCACGACGCGCCCCGGCTCGGAGGTGGCGGCCACTACGGTTCCGCCGGGACACATGCAGAAACTGTAGACGGCACGACCGTTTTTGGCGTGATGCACTAATTTGTAATCGGCGGCGCCCAGCTCCGGATGGCCGGCGTATTTGCCCAGGCGAGCCTGATCGATCATGCCTTGCGGATGCTCGATGCGGAAACCCACCGCAAAAGGTTTGGCTTCGATATATACGCCCTGGCGATGTAGCATGCGGAAGGTATCGCGAGAGCTGTGGCCCAGCGCGAGCACCACATGGCGGCTGCGGATTGTCTCGCCATTGGCTAACACCACACCTTCAAGCTGGCCGTTGTCGACCAGCAGATCGGTCACTTTACTCTCGAAGCGCACTTCGCCACCCAAGGCGATGATCTCCTCTCGCATCGCTGCGACCACGCCGGTGAGACGGAAGGTGCCGATATGCGGCTTGCTCACATACATGATCTCTTCCGGCGCGCCAGCGCGGACGAACTCGTGCATCACTTTGCGGGCGTAGAACTTGGGGTCCTTGATCTGGCTATAGAGTTTACCGTCCGAGAACAGGCCGGCTCCTCCCTCACCAAACTGCACGTTGGATTCCGGCGTCAGGATCTTTTTACGCCACAGCGCCCAGGTATCCTTGGTGCGTTTACGTACATCCTTGCCGCGCTCCAGTACGATGGGCTTGAATCCCATCTGTGCGAGCAGCAGCGCCGCGAACAATCCACAAGGACCAAAGCCTACGATTATCGGGCGCTCCCGCAAGTGGGCGGGCGCCTGAGCTACTGGGTAGTAGTGAGTATCCGGTGCTGGACGTACATGATTGTCATCGGCAAAGCGCGCCAGGATTGCCGCCTCGTTGCGTGCCTCTAGATCGATGATATAGATGAACAGAATGACGCTGTTTTTCTTGCGTGCATCGTAGCTGCGCTTGAATACAGTGAAGTTCAGCAAGTCGGCGTCGCTGATGCCCAGGCGTTTGACAATGGCCTTGCGCAACTCATCCGAGGAATGATCAAGAGGCAGGGACAGTTCGTTGATGCGAATCATGGCGGTAATCCTGGCCGGTGACTCCGGCAAAGGAAGCTTTAGAAAGGATGGGGTAAGAGGCGAATTATACCTCTCTCTATCCCTCCCTGACAGTCCTGCCTAAGGGGTGCTACACGATCCCTGCCCACCAGTCTTATATTATCGGTTTATAATCATTGCCATTGTGCGTCCAATCGCTTTCTGTTTTTCCCAGGCGTTGGTCTGCTTCTCCCATTGAATTTTCCGTGCTTGGCTCCCTCATGAAACGATCCAAAAGCAGCCGCCGTTGGCTGGATGAACACGTCAACGATCCTTATGTTAAGCGGGCTCAGAAGGATGGCTTGCGTTCTCGTGCCAGTTACAAGTTGATCGAGCTGAACGAGAAGGACAAACTGATACGTCCCGGCATGCTGGTCATGGACCTTGGCTCCGCACCGGGCGGTTGGTCACAGGTGGCTGGCGGTCTCGTAGGCGAGAAGGGACGGGTTCTGGCTAGTGACATTCTGCCGATGGACCCGCTGGAGAACGTCGACTTCATCCAGGGCGATTTCACCGACGACGCGGTGCTCCAACAGATTCTCGACAAGCTCGATGGCAATCAACCTGATCTGATCATCTCTGACATCGCTCCCAATATCAGTGGCATCGCTGCTGCCGATCAGGCGTCCTCGATGTATCTGGTCGAACTCGTCCTTGATATGGCGCGTCAGGTGCTCAAGCCCAACGGTAACCTTGTAGCTAAGGTATTCCAGGGAGAGGGCTCTGACGAGTTTCTGAAAGACGTTCGCACCTCATTCGAGAAGGTGATGATCCGCAAGCCAGAGGCATCTCGGCCGCGCTCAAGGGAGGTTTATCTGGTGGCAAAGGGGTTTAAAGGATAAGGCCCCGTGGTGCGCTCTTCCAGAGCTTGACGCTTCGCTGGGTTGCGCACAGTCCAGCGATGACAAAAAACTAAAAGGGCACTTTTCGCTGAGCGCTATACCCTCCCTCACTATTCGCTAGATGGCCGCCTTGGATAGCGCTCAACGAGTCGATCAGAGCCAAAGGTCTGGCTTTGTTCAGGTTTGACCGAAGCCGGGTAAAGCGATAGGCATTAAAAAGCCGGCTTGTGGCCGGCTTCGTGAGGTAGTAGCGACTTATTTTTGGTAAGCCGCGACTGCCTTTAAGATCTCCGCACGGGCTTCTTCAGCATTGCCCCAGCGTTCAACTTTTACCCACTTGCCTTTTTCAAGATCCTTGTAGTTCTCGAAGAAGTGCTTGATCTGCTCCAGCAGCAAAGCCGGCAAGTCAGTGTATTCCTTTACATCATGGTACAGCACAGACAGTTTGTCATGTGGAACGGCAACTAATTTTGCATCGCCACCGGCTTCGTCGGTCATGTGCAGTACGCCAACCGGACGTGCGCGAATAACGGCGCCCGGTGTAACCGGGTAAGGCGTTACGACGAGCACGTCGAGGGGATCGCCATCATCAGCCAGTGTGTTGGGGATATAGCCATAGTTGGCCGGATAAAACATCGGGGTCGCCATGAACCGGTCGACAAACAGAGTATCGCTGTCCTTGTCGATTTCGTATTTGATGGGTGCATGGTTAGCCGGGATTTCAATCGCGACGTAGATGTCGTTCGGCACGTCTTTGCCGGCCGGAATCTTGCTATAGCTCATAGAGCGACTCACCTTTGTTGGTAGGCCAAATTGATGTGGTTTGGAGTATAGGCATATTTGACCCGCGATTCGAGCCTTGGGGTGGGATAAGGTTCAAAGCAGGAACTTTGTAACGGTAACGGACCCGAAAAAAGAGGCCTGCCTGTTAGAGGGCGGGGCAGCTTTCCTCTGAATCGGAGACAACATCGGCATGTTCCAATGGATCAATGAGGCGACAGCCATCAACCTGGCGCTTGCACTTGTCATTACTATCATCAGCTATGGCGTCATTCGCCGGCTCGTTACAGCCGTTACCAGTCGCGTTGTAAATTGGTCCTCCCGGGCAAACAGCGGTTGGGCACATTACGTAGGCGAGATCATTGGTCGAACCAGTCGCTTGCTGATTCTGCTCATGGCTATTCAGATCGGACTGTATGTCATTGATCTAAGCCCAGGCTGGGAGGCACGCGTCAGCCATATCTGGTTCCTGGTCATGGCTCTACAGTTCGGGCTGTGGGTCGATGGCGCAATTCTACTGTGGGCACGTTCGGCACTGCAGAACAGGAATGGCCATCAGCGCAGCCAGCTCACCATGACCATGATTTCGCTGATGGTCCGGGTAGCCTTGTGGACGGTGGTTCTGCTTGCAGTACTCTCCAACCTGGGTGTCGATATCACGGCGTTCGTCGCCAGCCTGGGTATTGGTGGTATTGCCGTCGCGCTGGCCGTTCAGAATGTGCTGAGTGACCTGTTTGCCTCGCTGTCCATTGGTATCGACAAGCCTTTCGAGCAAGGTGATTTCGTCGTATTTGGCGATATTGCCGGCTCCATTGAATACATCGGTCTCAAGACCACGCGGATTCGCAGCCTTAGCGGTGAGCAGGTGGTCTGCTCCAACACGAAGCTGCTGCAGCAGACGATCCATAACTATAAGCGGATGTCCGAACGGCGGGTGCTGTTCCAGTTCGATATCAGTTACCGCACACCTGCCGATCAAGTGGGTGAAATTGCTCCACTCGTAAAGCAGATTGTCACGTCATTGGAGAACACCCGTTTCGATCGTGCGCATCTGCTGGCACTGGAAAGCAGCGCCTTGAAATTCGAGGTGGTGTATTACGTGTTGAGCGCGGACTACAACCAGTACATGGATATTCAACAGAACATCAATCTGGCACTGCTCAAGGAGCTGGACCAGCGTGGCATCAAGTTCGGTATGCCTGTTCGGTCGCTGGAGTTTCTGGAGGAGGTTCCCTTGGCCTATCAGGGTTCGCCGGACGCTCCTCGTGGAGGTGACTCGGCTGCGGGAATTGAAATCCGCTGAGCCAATGCCTGTAGCCGCGTCAGTGGATCCTGACGGAAAAACTGACGTAGCTGCATATAAACATCCGGGTATGCCTGATCGAGTACATCAGGTGCGGTAAAGAAGTATTCACAGCAGACGGCAAAGAACTCAGCAGGATGCTCGCTGGCATAGGGATCGATCAGTGTTTCCTTATGGGTATCAATCTGTCGGTTGAGGTCATCGTAAGCAGCCTGCATGACCTCAGCCCAGCGAGGAAGCGACATGTCCCGGTGCAGTGGGGGCAGGCCATTGGCATCGCCGTTGAGCATGTCGAGCTTATGCGCCAATTCATGAATGACCAAGTTGTAACCCGTCCAGTCGCCGCTCTCCTGAACACCCGACCACGCCAAAATCACTGGACCTTGTAGCCAGGCCTCACCGCTATGGCTTTCGCTTCCCTCATGTTCGATTCCGCTATCGTCACGGTAGCGTTGTGGGCTGACAAAGTCCGAGGGGTAGAGGATCAGCTCGTGGAAGTTGCCATACCAGTCTTCCTCAGGCAGGTATAGCAAGGGCAGTTGGGCCTGGGCAGCCAGGGCCAGGCGGTCAACGTCAGCAAGCGCAATGTCACCCAGTAGCGTCAGGCGTTTATGCGCCAGAAAAAGGATGCTGCGCTGCTGAAGCCGTTGATCAGATTCAGGCGGGAGTCCGTCGAGGAAAGGCAGGCGGGAATGAACTTCATCCCAGAGCGCCGGCGGGATAACGGTCCGTTCAAGGACACGTCGATCCCGCCAGGCGCGCAGGGACCACATGCGTTAGCCGATTTCGCTACGGCTGGGGCTCGGCCGCAGGCGACGGCTGACCATGCTGATGACCATGGGCAGCAGCGAGATGGCAATGATGGCGATAACCAGCATGGACAGGTGCTGCTTGATGAACGGCACATTGCCAAAGAAGTAACCCAGGGTAACCAGACCGCCTACCCAGAGGAACGTGCCCAAGACGCTGAAGCCCAGAAAACGGAGATAGTGCATGCGACCGATGCCCGCCACGAATGGCGCGAACGTTCGGATGATGGGCAGGAATCGCGCCAGGGTAATGGTCTTGCCGCCATGCAGGGCATAGAACGCCTGGGTGCGCTCCAGATAGTCACGACGGAATATCTTGGAGTTTGGTCGCGAGAAAAGCTTTTCACCCAGGGTTCGGCCAATGACATAGTTTGTACTGTCACCGGCAACGGCCGCAAAGGCAAGAAGACTACCCAGAAGCCAGGGGTCCATGCCGCCTGTTGCGCAAATGGCACCAGCAATGAACAGCAATGAGTCACCGGGCAGGAAGGGCATGACTACCAAGCCCGTTTCGCAAAAAATGACCAGGAACAGGATGAAATAGATCCATGACCCATAGTTGCTGACCAGCATTTCCAGGTAAACGTCGAGGTGGAGGATCAGATCGATCGGGTTAAAGTCCATGTACAGCCTATCTATGGCAGCGGGTCGAAGCTCCATTATAGGGCGAAGGCTCTAGGTCGCGAGTAGCCATTAGGGT
Organism: Pseudomonas sp. HPB0071; assembly: GCF_000478505.2. NCBI lineage: Bacteria > Pseudomonadati > Pseudomonadota > Gammaproteobacteria > Pseudomonadales > Pseudomonadaceae > Pseudomonas > Pseudomonas sp. HPB0071. Next base: position 2,517,539 of record NZ_KI517367.1, read on the forward strand.
AAACGGTAGGGTGGGATTTGCGATCTACCGCACGGATATCTGCTTTCTTCTCTTTCAAGGCCGGAGCTCGGCTGGGATCAGATGGAATTTCGTGATTCACGAGGCGGATGAACCCATAGAGTCCTGACGGCGCTGTGCTAACCTTCGGCTCGTTTTCAATGGGGCTGCCAGGGCCTCGCTTGTCAGGGGTTATTCATGCATATCCACATTCTCGGCATCTGCGGGACGTTCATGGGCTCTCTGGCCGTGCTGGCCAAGGAGTTGGGTCATCGAGTGACCGGTTCCGATGCCAATGTCTATCCGCCCATGAGTACGCAGCTGGAGGCACAGGGTATCGAGCTGATGCAGGGATACGAGCCTGCCCACCTTGAGCCGGCACCGGATCTGGTCGTGATCGGCAATGCACTCTCCCGGGGTAATCCGGCTGTGGAGCATGTCCTGAACAAGGGGTTGCCCTATGTATCCGGACCGCAATGGCTGGCAGATCATGTATTGCAGGGACGCTGGGTTCTGGCTGTAGCGGGTACCCACGGTAAGACCACCACCACGAGCATGCTAGCCTGGGTGCTGGAGCATGCAGGCATGAGCCCGGGCTTCTTGATTGGCGGTGTACCCCAAAATTTTGGGATATCCGCCCGGCTGGGCGGAACGCCTTTCTTTGTCGTAGAGGCTGACGAGTACGATAGCGCCTTTTTCGATAAGCGCTCCAAGTTCGTCCATTATCGACCGCGCACCGCTATCCTGAATAATCTCGAGTTCGATCATGCCGATATCTTTCCTGATCTGGCAGCGATCGAGCGGCAGTTTCATCATCTGGTGCGTACGATTCCAAGTGAAGGACTCATCATTCATCCAATTGCTGAAAAAGCGCTGTCTCATGTCCTGACGATGGGGTGCTGGACGCCGGTTCAGACGACAGGAGAGGGCGGGCAGTGGCAGGCCCGCTTGCTCCATGAGGACGGCTCGCGGTTTGAGGTAATCTTCGATGGGAAGACACAGGGAACGGTTGAGTGGAGTCTGACCGGCCAGCATAACGTGGCCAATGCTCTAGCCACATTGGCCGCCGCGCGGCATGTAGGCGTCGTGCCGCCTCAAGGGATCGAGGCGTTAAATGCATTCAAGAGCGTCAAGCGCCGAATGGAAACGGTTGCCGAAATCAACGGCGTCACGATCTATGATGACTTCGCCCATCATCCCACGGCCATTGCCACTACGCTTCAGGGATTGCGAGCACGTGTAGGGGAGGAATCCATCATTGCAGTCATCGAGCCACGGTCCAACTCGATGAAGTTGGGCGCCCACCGTGACGGCCTGCCGGACAGTGTTCGACAGGCCGACTCTGTTATCTGGTATGCGCCGCCGAACCTGGGGTGGGATCTGGCCGAGACAGCAGCGAATTGCCCTGTCCCGGCGGTTGTTTGCGACTCGCTTGAGGCCATTATCGCGCGCGTTAAAGAGGCGGCGAAAGGCAGGACCCATGTAGTCATCATGAGTAACGGCGGGTTTGGTGGTCTGCACGGCAAGCTGGCTGCTGCGTTGCGTGAAGGAGGCCCTGCATGAGCGGACCGGAACGTATCACCCTGGCAATGACCGGCGCTTCTGGCGCTCAATACGGATTACGGCTGCTTGACTGTCTGGTGCAGGAGGAGCGTGAGGTTCACTTCCTGATCTCCAAGGCTGCACAGCTGGTCATGGCCACTGAGACCGATGTGGCGCTACCGGCCAAACCTCAGGCCATGCAGGCATTTTTGACGGAATACACTGGTGCTGCGCCCGGGCAGATTCGAGTCTTTGGCCAGAGCGACTGGATGGCGCCCCCGGCGTCAGGTTCCAGTGCGCCGGCAGCCATGGTGGTTTGCCCATGCTCGACCGGTACGCTGTCCGCCATTGCAACAGGTGCCTGCAATAACCTGATCGAGCGCGCTGCCGATGTGGCCATCAAGGAGCGGCGCACCTTGGTTCTAGTGCCTAGGGAATCACCGTTCTCCAGTATTCATCTGGAAAACATGCTCAAGCTGTCCAACCTGGGCGCGACGATTCTTCCGGCTGCGCCAGGGTTCTATCACCAGCCGCAAACGGTGGATGATCTGATCGACTTTGTCGTGGCCCGGATTCTTAATACATTGAGTATTCCCCAAGACATGCTGCCCCGGTGGGGCGAGCATCATCTGGTGAGCGATGAGTAAGTTCCTCTGTGCGTGCCTGGTGCTTGTGCTGAGTGGCTGCGCCAGCGTCAGCACGCTCAACGCCAGCAAGCCGGGCGCTCCGATCGTTTACTCGGGAACCCGGCTGGACTGGTATGCTATTCAAGGGGGCTGCTGTCCAACGGAGCGCTTTGGCGTAGAGGCTCCTGCCTATCCAGGGTTCGATCTGCCGGGCAGTCTGCTGGTGGACACGGTGTTATTCCCCCTTGCCCTGGCAAAGGTGTTGGGTATCGGGCTGAACGTTCGCGGAGGCAGTTGAGATATCCCAGGCATTGGCGAAGGCGGCTTCACTTCGTTATAGTCGGTCGGGTCTTCAGGGCGGGGTGAGATTCCCCACCGGCGGTAAACCACATGGTGGCAAGCCTGCGAGCGCTCCGATACGTCGGAGGTCAGCAGACCTGGTGTGATTCCAGGGCCGACGGTCATAGTCCGGATGAAAGAAGATGCGTTTGTCTGCCTATGCCGCCTGGCATAAGTGGCGTCTGCGCTTTTTGCCCTGAAACGTTCACTCACTCCAACGAGGACGTTTCATGCCTATGCTCGACCCACAACGCCATTCCCGCCTGTATGCTGCTGTAGCAGCCTACCGCGAGGGGCGTCCAGTGCTTCTGCTGGATGATGCCGACCGCGAAAACGAAGCTGATCTGGTAGCCGCTGCCGAAAACCTCACCTTGAGCACGATGGTAAAGATGATCCGGGATGGCAGCGGTATTGTCTGCCTGTGCCTGGATGATGCCAGTGTGCGGTGCCTGGACCTGCCACCCATGGTCAAGAATAACCAGGCACGTCATGGAACAGGGTTTACAGTTTCCATCGAGGCGGCGGAAGGTGTGACTACCGGTGTTTCGGCTGCTGATCGGATGATCACTATTCGGGCCGCGCTGGACTCCTGCGAAGGTCGGAGCCGAATCGTCAGCCCCGGGCATATCTTTCCCTTGCGCGCGCGTGAAGGTGGGGTGCTGACTCGGCGCGGTCATACCGAGGGCTCGGTAGAGCTGGCCATGCTGGCAGGGCTACGTCCGGCGGCCGTATTGTGCGAACTGATGAACCCTGATGGCAGCATGGCGCGTGGTACTGATGTCGAGCACTACGCGCAGCAGCACGGGATACCGGTGCTGACCATTGAGGAGATCGTGCGTTACCGTGAGGAGGAAGCACTATTGGCATCCCAGTCGGTCAGCGTCGTCTGATGTAGCGCCAATGTCTGCCAGCTACTCGGTCGGTTCCTGGCAGACATCCACCCATTGGGCCTCGACCAGTTCGGCCAGCCGTTGCGGGGTAATGCGCACGGCGCTGTGGATTGCGCCAGCTGCCGGCAGGACCTCATCAAAAGCCTTGAGCGAGCAATCGCAATATACCGGCATGGGCGTTGCCAGTCCGAATGGGCAAACGCCGCCTACCGGATGGCTGGTCAGCAGCTGCACGCGCTCGCCATCCAGCATCTTGGCTTTGCCGCCAAACGTAGCCTTGAGCTTTTTATTGTCCAGTCGTGCATCGCCTCGTGCCACGAGCAGCACCTCAAGCTCACCAATCTTCAGTCCAAGCGTTTTGGCAATTCGCCCCGGCTCGACGCCATGTGCTTCGGCCGCCAGGGCAACGGTTGCGGTGCTGGTTTCAAGCTCAATGATGTGAATATCCGGGGCGTGGGTCGTGAAAAAGTCGCGGACTGAATCCAGGCTCATGAGGGGCTCCCATTCGGTAGAGCCTGGATTCTTGAAAAGCCGGGCGCGTGCGTCAACCCTTGATCAGCATTCAACCATGCTGACAGCGAGCCCGCCCCGAGAGGTTTCCTTGTATTTGTCCTGCATGTCGGCACCGGTATCACGCATGGTACGAATGACTCGATCCAGCGAGATGAAATGTTCTCCGTCACCGCGTAGCGCCATCTGGGCGGCATTGATGGCTTTCACGGCGGCAATGGCATTGCGCTCGATACAGGGCACCTGAACCAGTCCTCCCACCGGGTCGCATGTCAGGCCCAGGTTATGCTCAAGGCCGATTTCCGCAGCATTTTCCACCTGTTCTGGCGTCGCGCCCAGCAGCTCGGCTAGTCCGGCGGCGGCCATGGCACAGGCCGAGCCCACTTCGCCCTGACACCCCACCTCGGCGCCCGAGATCGAGGCATTCTTTTTACACAGAATACCTACTGCGGCTGCGGCCAGCAGATAGCGCACAACATCTTCATCGTTAGCATCCGGGTTGAATTTCATGTAGTACATCAGTACCGCAGGAATGATGCCTGCTGCGCCGTTGGTAGGCGCCGTTACCATGCGACCTCCTGCGGCATTTTCCTCGTTGACCGCCAAGGCGAACAGGTTGACCCACTCCATGGCTGAAAGCGTCGAGCTGATAACGCTCGGGTTGGTCATCGCCCGCAGGCTACGGTGTAGGCGAGCAGCGCGACGTGGGACTTTAAGGCCACCCGGCAGTACACCTTCGTGAGCCAGCCCATTCCGGATACATTCGCGCATGGTCTGCCAGATATGTAAAAGGTTTGCGCGAATGTCATCCTCGCTGCGCCAGGCTTTTTCATTGGCAAGCATAAGGGCGGAGATGGACAACCCATGCTCGCGGCATAAACGGAGCAGCTCCGCTGCGCTGGAGAAGTCATAGGGCAGGGTAGTGGTATCCTGATCACGCTGACCGCTGGCCGCCTGCTGGCTGTCGATAACAAAACCGCCGCCCACGGAATAATAAGTCTCCTCGAACAGCTCTCCGGTCTCGCCAAATGCGGTGATGGTCATTGCATTGGGATGGTAAGGCAGGTTCTCATGGAGCAGATGCAGGTCTCGGGTCCAGACGAACTCGATAGGATGGCTACCCCCGAGCATAAGCGTGTTTTCAAGCTTGAGCGTCTGGATGCAGGGCTCGACCCGGTCGGGATCAACCCGGTCTGGCCACTCTCCCATCAACCCCATCAACGTTGCACGGTCGGTCCCGTGCCCGACACCTGTTGCGGACAGGGAGCCATACAGGCGTACTTCTACCCGGCGAGTCTGCTCCAGGCATTGTTGCTCACGTAAGGTGGAGACGAATAATGCACCGGCTCGCATGGGGCCTACCGTGTGAGAGCTGGAAGGACCCACGCCGATTTTAAACAGGTCGAATACGCTGATGGCCATGCTGAAGTCCTGGATATGAGGTTCAATGGTGACCGTAACGTACGTAACAGTCTGAGGATCATCATGGGAAAAGCGGCCTCCCTGCACAATCGATACGTTCTAAGCGACCCTTTAGTAGAGCTAAACCCATGAGCCGGATCCTGAACGCGCAAACGCAAGCCTGGCTTCAAGTATTTGCCTGTGCGGCACGCCACCTGTCCTTTACCCGCTGCGCCGAGGAGTTGCACGTAACGCCAGGCGCCATTAGCCAGCAGATGCGACAGCTGGAAGAGCGGTTGGGGTTCAAGCTGTTTCACCGAATGGCCCGAGGGCTGGAGCTGACGGCGGAGGGGCAACGGCTGGCCTCAACAGTCAATCAGGCTTCCGGGCTTGTGGATGCAGAGCTGCGGCGGCTGAATGCCGGTCAGTTTGGCGGCGTGCTCCGGCTACGCTCGATTCCTTCCTTTCTCGGCAAATGGGTCATGCCGCGGCTACCCAAGCTGCAGGCTCGCTTTCCGGATATCCAGCTTCGGGTCGTTGCTGAGGACAGTTCATGGTCACTGCGCGAGGGCGAGTTTGACCTTGCCATTGATCTTAATGACGGTAGTTATCCTGGTCTTGCATCCACGTCGTTGCTGGACGAGCAGATATTTCCGGTGTGCGCTCCTTCGCTGTTGGAGGGGCGCCCGCCACTTGATCGTCCCGAGGCGCTGGATCATTACCCATTGCTGCATGACATCACTGCCTGGCGCGGCAGTTATGAGTATGCCGAGTGGGAGTTTTACCTAGCGTCCATTGGCGCCCCTGCACTGGATGTCAGGCGAGGTCATACGTTCAATCGCAATCACCTGACTATTGAGGCGGCCATTGCCGGCATGGGGGTTGCCATCGCGCGGCGCCATTTGATCACTAACGAGCTGGAGCGGGGTGCGTTGGTTATTCCCTTCGGGGTATCCGTACCGGCGCGCAAGCGTTATGTTCTGCTTTATGCGCAAGGTGCTCTCGCTGATCCACGTGTACGTTCACTGCATGACTGGCTGGTTGAGGAGGCCCTGGCCAGTGCGTCAACGCCCCAGCCGGCGTAACTCGTCCGACTCGACAAAACGAACACCGTCGCCTTCCTCCAACGCGAGTCGCCAGAGTGCTCGTGCCAACACGCAGACCTCAATGCCATGCCACTTGCCAGGCAGCAGCTGGGAGAGCGGGGCGGCAATCTGCTCGCCCAACCGCGGCTCGTTACGGGGGCCGAGCAACAGCGAGGGGCGTGCAAAGGTGATCTGCGGCCAGCCTTGATCCTGTAGTGCCTCTTCAAGCTCACCTTTTACCCGGTTGTAAAAGATCGAAGAGGAAGCATCGGCACCAATGGCACTGATAACCACAAAGTGTCTGGCACCCAGTTCGCGTGCGCGACGTCCGACAGCGATGGGCAGGTCATAATCAATGGCGCGAAAGGCTTCCTGTGAGCCAGCTTTCTTGATCGTGGTGCCCAGGCAGCAAAAGGCCGTGTCCAGCGGGCCGGTGAGCTGAGACAGCATATCCAGCAATTCGCCGACCGGGTTTTCCAGGCGTGGATGAGCAGGAAGTGGTCGGCGGGTGGGCGCCAGGACACGTTGAATGGTTGGCTCATTCAGCAGGCGATCCAGTAAGTGTTCGCCGGTAAGCCCCGTGGCGCCTGCAATCAGGACATGTTGCGGAGTCAGGTGCATCGCAAAGCTCCTTTCGATGAGCATGACTGGCGGAGCAGGTAGGCGGCCCGCGCTTCTGTCCGGTCCGCTTCGTTGTAATGCCCGCCCTTATCCCATCGGACAACATTTAAGGGCGAAAGGCTCATTGCTCTGCAACGTGGCTGGTTGATCCGGCGCGATAGGCCTGCCATTTTTTCAGAACAGCAGGCGGCGCCCAGATCTGCGGCTCCGATGGCTCGAACCCTTGTGCCGCCTCGCGCTCGGCGACACGCTTGCTGGCGATCGAAAATGCCTGCTCGGGATCGTCTGTTGCCTGGAAGGCTTCTGCAAACAAGGCCTTGCCAAAATAAGTGAAGTCCGCTTCGTCCGTGCAGCCAAAAGACGTCCGGTCCGCGCGTGAGGCGGTAATGACCACGGTATGGTCATCCTGCAGCGGGGGAAGGAAGCCGCCGCTGTAGCAGGCTGAAACGACAACGATCTTGTCACGGTTCTTCAGCGGCTCAAGCAGGGACGCAAACTCAATGGCCGGCAAGCTGGCCAGTTGCAGACCCGGCTCGCTCAAGGATAAACGATGGTCGGAGGAGCCATGGCTGGTGAGGTAGACAAAGATCAAATCCTCAGGCCCTGAGCGCTCGGCCAGGGTGGCAATGGCGCGATGAAGATTTTCCCGCGTTGCCAGTGGGGTTACGCTTTTAAGATCACGCTGATTGATCAGGCGAACCACGCTACGGGCATTAAAACGATTGACCATCAGCTTGGCGACATAATCGGCTTCACGTTGAAACACGCGCTGATCGCCATCGCCTGCTAGAGTAATACCGTAAAGCTCGGTACTGGCCGTAGAGGGACGGACGTTATTGAGTTCCTGACCCAGGCGCTCGCCTTGTTCCAGTAGCGCAACTTCCATGGGGTCAGGTTGGTAAACACCGTCATCGCTGCGGATGAACTGGCCTTCGCTCCAGAGCCCGCTTTCGCGGCGCCCATCGGCATGGGTGTAGGTGCCATTGCCATCGAACTGGCCGTTCAGGAAGTCACCGATATACACGCTGCCGTCTGCCTCGGTGTATTGCCCCAGCCCATGGTACTGCCAGCTTTTGAAGCTGCCGCTGTAACGGCTGCCATCGCTGCCATGGTACTTGCCTTGGCCGGTCATTTCCCCTTTCTGGAAGGACCCTTCCCAGACATTACCATCTACGCTTTGATAGCGACCCTGGCCGGAGAAAGCACTGTCAACAAAGTTGCCTTCGTACAGATTGCCTTCCTGATCGACCCATTGACCTCTGCCGTTCAGGCGGCCATCCGTGAAAATGCCGTTATATTGACTGCCGTCGCTTTCAGTCCGCGCGCCGCGGCCCTGCATGCGGCCCTCGAAGAAATCACCTTCGTAACGCCAGCCGTCATTGGACTCCAAGACCCCTTTGCCATGGTACATCCCCCGGTGGAAGGAGCCTTCGTAACGTCCGCTGGGGGAGGTCAGCTGCCCCTGGCCTTCATAGAGGCCATGGTGAAAGCGGCCTCGATAGCGGGTGCCATCCACAAAAAACCGCTCGCCCAGGCCTTCGGCCAGGCCGTCTCTGAACGAGGCCCGCAGCCAGTTGCCATTGGCCCAATCGAGGCGCCCCTCACCTTGCAGGCGTCCGCGCTCCACATCGCCGTGGTAGACCGAGCCATCCGGCAGACGGATCTCGGCTGCCTGAGCGAAAGGGGCGGGAAGAATTACGAGGCTCATGGCGAGCCCCAGGGGAAGAAGCGCTCGGGTCGCCCGATAGGGCGGCCTTACCATCCAGAGGGAACGGCCCTGATGGATGCGGGCCGCCAGCCGGCGTGTGCCGGCTTTAACGGGATTCGAGACGAACCAGATGGCGTTCAAGGGTAGACGAATAGGGTTCAAGCAGGCGTTCGACACAGCTGGCACCTTCTGGACTCGCAATAGAGCGGATTCGGGCACGCTGGCGCAGCAGTTCATCATCGGCGATGCTGTGCTCGACCAGGAGCAGGTTGCGACTGTGCCGACTGAGTGCGATAGCGTTCCGGACCGTATCGTTATTGAGCAGCTCGGGCAGCTTCAGGTTCACCAGACGTTCGCCCTGCGTCAGACCCAGCTGCAGCTGCAGCGTGATCCCGCTGTCGGCTACTTCGACCTGAAGGGCATGGCCTAGCGCTCGCATGATTTCACCGCAGCACAAGGCATGAGTCAGATAATCATCTTCGCCCTGGGTTTCGTGGAAAAGGATCAGGCTGCCGCCATCGATGAGGCTATGCAGTTCACCCTTGTACAGCGAGGTGGCCTGCTCCAGGCAATCCCTGTAACGCTCCAGAAGACTGACCAGGCGCGCACGGGGCAGCTTGCGTAACTGCTCTTGAGACCCGAGCTGGATCGCCAGTACCGCGCTGGAAACGATGTCGGGTTCTGACGCCATGGCCGGTGTAACGGGCTCGGCGGCTGCCGCTGTCTCTACAACTTCGTTTTCTGCCTCGTCCGGCATGACATCGGCAAAGGCGTCTTCGTCGAACTCGTCGTCACCGTCTTCGGTAGTCACCGGTGCTTTGGCCGGTTTCTTAGCGGCTGCGGCAGCCTTGCGTGGTGAGGTGGAGCGAACCTTGATACCGGCGCTTTCATCGAGGAACGGGTTGTCCTCGTCGCCTTCTACCGGAGCTGCTGCCTTAGCTTTCTTGGACGGTTTAACCGGTGCCGGTTTGGGTTTTTCCGGGACCAACCGCGCCTGGAGCTGACGTGCCAAGTCACCAATTTCATCCTGACGACCAACGCTGGGAGCCGGATCATCCGGGTCACGCAGCCAGACGCGCAGCTCCAGCAGGGGCGTGGAAATGTTGCGGCCCAGGCGAAGGCTGAGAATCAGAGTCAGCATTAACAGGATAAGCGCCAACAATCCCATGTTTTGCAGGCTGATCACCATGGGTTGCTGGAACTGATTCATGTCCAGACTGATACGCAGCTGGCCAGTGGTCACGTCTTGAAACTTGATTGATGTGGAGTAGATGCCTTCCGCCTCGCCCAGAAGATTGCGCGTCGGGCGGGTGCCTGCTTCGGCCAGTACACGATTATCCGGGCTGAACACTGCCGCATGGGCAACCAGCGGATTACGCGCCAGATTGCCCAAGAGCACGTTGAGGCTCAGCGTATCGTTGGATACCAGCAGCTCCGTCGCTGAGGCGGCCGTCTGGGTAACCAGCGTCTGACCTACGGCATCGGCCTGTTGCTGCATGGCATGCCGGAACTGCAAGGCCACGACAACGGCATAGATCACCAGGGCGGCGATGACGAGAATAAGGCTATGGGAAACAATGCGGAGCGCGATAGGAACACGGCGCTGGCGCATTGCACGAAACAGCAGAACGAAGAAATTGTCGGGCTTGACGGTCGCGTGCCGGGTCACTGGTGAATTCTTTGGGCAAAAATGTGGAGCGAAGTATAACCAGCGACCAGAGGTCGTTAAAGCGTACTAACCGAGTCCGTCAACCACTCGTCTGCGTATGGGTGGTTCTGCACCGTTTTCGGAAACAGGTAGAATCGAGTTTTTGACCCCTTGGTGGAGGCTGCGCCTTGCGAGACATTCTTCTCATTACCAGCACCGGGTATGCCGGCCCCGGCTTGAGTGCTGCATTGACGAGCGTAGTGGCCGAGTCAGGCGCAGCGTTGCTGGATATTCGTCAGAGTCGTGTGCAGGGGGCCGTAACACTTGCGTTGCTCATCAAGTTGCCCGAAGGCGCTGATGCCGCTGCCTTGGGTGAAGCGCTCGAACTACGCGCTGCGGCCGTGGGGGCCAGAGTGCACCTGGCTGCTCTGGATGCAGAGGCTTATGCCGCGTGGCAGGCCAACGAGTTGGCTCCTCGCCATATCCTGACGCTCATGGGACGCCAGCTGGACGCCCACCAGGTTCAACATGTGAGCGAACTTGTCGAGTCCCACGGTATGACCATTGAGCGTATCGAGCGGCTGTCGGCACCTGACGCCAGGGAGCGTGCTGCGCTGGAATTCACGCTGGCGGGTGAGCCGCAGGATCTGGAGGGGCTCAAGGCTGCCTTTTTCACTGCGACCCAGAACCTTGAGATGGATATCGGATTTCAGGCTGACACGCTGTTCCGCCGCCATCGGCGACTGGCCGTATTCGACATGGATTCAACATTGATCCAGGCGGAAGTCATTGATGAGCTGGCCAAGGCCGCTGGTATCGGAGAGCGGGTTGCCGCCATCACCGAGCGAGCCATGCGCGGTGAGCTCGATTTCAGGGCCAGCTTCAAGGAGCGACTCGCCCTGCTCAACGGCCTGCCTGAAACGGTACTCGAAGACATCGGTGCAGGGCTGCGTCTGACCGAAGGCGCCGAGCGACTGTTTTCCGAGCTCAAGCGATTGGGATACAAGACCGCCATCCTGTCCGGCGGTTTTACTTACTTTGCCCGTCAGATCCAGGCTCGGCTGGGCATCGATTATGTCTATGCCAACGAGTTGGAAACAGTGGACGGCAAGGTGACCGGTGTGGCGGTAGAGCCCATTGTGGACGCGCAGCGCAAGGCCGATCTGCTGCGTGAACTGGCCATGAAGGAAGGGCTGAGCCTTGAACAGACCATTGCCGTAGGGGATGGGGCAAACGACTTGCCTATGCTGGGTCTGGCCGGGTTGGGCGTTGCCTTTCGCGCCAAGCCGCTTGTGCGTCAGTCGGCGCGCCAGTCAATTACAACACTGGGTTTGGATGGCGTGCTGTATCTGCTGGGTGTCAGAGACCGAGACCACGTGCTTTGATCAGGCGCTGAAAGAAAAGCCGGCTATTGCCGGCTTTTTCATGTCTGTCGCTTATTCGTCCGCGACGAATTCATAGTTCATTGCCTGGCTGGGTTCCTGCAGGTAGTAACCCTGGATGTAATTCACACCGGACTGCCAGAGCGTTGCGAGGATCGTGGCGTTTTCAACGAACGGCACGATGCACAGCTTTTTGTGTTCCTGAATGCCGCTAATGAGGTTTTTCAGCGTTTCCTGGTTTTCCGGATTGCCCAGGTCGCGGACAAACGAGCCGTCTACCTTGAGGAAATCGATTGGAACCTGCTTGAGAATATTGAACGGCGCCAATGCACAGCCGAATTGACCCAGAGTGACGCGATGCCCCAGCTTTTTCAGGCCGTTGGCCATGATCTTGGTCTGGTTGAGGTGAGCCAGAGCATTGGCCTCGCTAATTTGGAAGATCAGGGATTCAGACGGTAAGCGAGCGGCCTGCAAGGCCGCCTGCAGCCAGAGCAGGAGTCTTGCGTCCTGTAGCGAGGCGGCGGACAGGTGAATGAACAGGCAGGTATCGTGCCCACGGGCGCGGTGGTCGACCAATACCTTGATGGCGTTATGGATTACCCATCGGTCTATCTTTGCACTTAGTCCGCTTTCTTCCGCTACCCGGAAGAACTCGGCCGGCGGTACTTCTTCGTTCTGAGTATTGTTCAGGCGGAGCAGCACTTCATAGTGCTCGCGGCTGTCACCACGCAGGCTGATGAGTGGCTGGAAGAGCAGGCGGAAACGGCTCTGTTCCAGCGCCTGTTGCACAATGGCAATCAGGCTGCCTCGGCTGGCTGCTGCGGCCAGTTCTTCTGCCGGGTCGTATCGTTTGATGGCATTACCGCCCTGTTTAGCAATCGCCAGGGCGCAGCGGTGAGCGCGGTCCATGATTTCGTGCGCATTGACGGTCTGCTCATCAAGAGCCGTCAAGCCAATGGAATAGGAGGGTTGCAAGGCCCGCTTGTTGATTTCGATAGGCTGTGACACCGCTTGACGGAGCAGTGGTTTCAGGCGGCTTTCAAGCTGCTCGGCAGTGCTGCCCTGAACCAGGACGGCAAATGCATCGTCGCTGAACCGTGCAAGCAGTGCTGGCGGTGCGAAGTGCTCTTTCAGCTGGTTGGCCAGGGCGGCCAGCAGCGCATCAATGTCGGAAATGCCGATTTCAGCGAGGATGGCCGCGTACCGGTCCAGCTGCAGGTAGGCGAAGCTGGCTGTCTGACCGTGCTGGACCACTTTCTCCATTTCCGCTTCCAGCGCCTCTACAAGCCGGGTGCGATTCAGCAGGCCGGTGACAGGGTCTACGCTGGTGGCTTCCCGCAACTTTTCTTCCAGCTCGGCATCGTTCTGGTTGCCGTCACGGATGACAACCTGAATGCAGGGCTCATCTTCGTAGGTGGCTGGAGAGAAGCTCATGTCCGCCGTGAAGGTAGAGCCATCGGCGCGCAAGCCCTGGCAGAGGAATCGGGCTGTGCCGTTGGCTTCGGGATCGTTGGAGTATTGCTTGAGAAAATCGCGAAACGCCTGCTGATCATCGCTTGCCACCAGATCAATGACCGGCATCCCTTCCAGTTCTTCCACATCCGTATACCCGAATAGCTGCAGGTAAATGGGATTGGCATGAACATGCATCCCGTCATGGACATAGGCGATGGCATCTTCGGAGCTTTGCAAAAGTAATTGGCATCGCTTTTCTGCTTCATGCAGGGCTAGTTCGGCGGTGCGATAGGCACGCCGCACTTCCAGATTGCCAATCTCGCGCCGGGATACGAGCACGAGTCGTTCGTCTTCACCCAGCGGAACGGCATCCTGAGCCCCATTCAGTAAAGCCTGGGTAATCGCGTCGGGCTCTTCAGGGTCGACCAGCTGGATAACCGGAATATCCTTGGCCTGGCGCTTGATGGTCTTGAGCGCCTCGTGAGGAGAAAGCTCTTCACAGTTGGGCGCCGCAATGAGCAGGTCCCAACTCTGCTGAAGTGCAGTGGCCAGCTCGTCCGGCTCTGTGACGCACTGTGCCCGGGTTGCGCAGCCCGCATTTCGAAACAGACTTACCAGTCGCTCGGCTTCATTCTGTGACTCCTCAACAATGAGCAGGCGGATGGTCTTCTTTTCGATAGCCATAGGTCTACGTATGAACCCGGACAGTTAAAGCGGTTAATAATCGAAGAGGCTGGAATCTACAGAGACTTCCATAAGGAGTCAAAATCGTCCTCTGTGTTGGAGGACGGTCCCTGGCTTCCCGGCCTGGGTGTTTCTGGCGTCGGTCGCGCCTGCTCCAGCAGACGGTATTCGAAGACGCTGAAGCTAACGGTAGCATTTTGACGCCTTGTCAGCATGCCTTGTTGCTCGACTCCCTTCTGATTGATCTGAATCTTGCTGCCTTCTTGGAAGGGCAGACGCGGGGCAACGAGAGAGGGAGACTGGTCTATGGCCTTGATTTCTGGAAGCAGCAGGCCTCTCAGATATTGGCTGTGTTGCTCGGTCTTGCGAAGCAGCTGCAATCCACAGGGGCGAGCCGTAGGCGCCAACAGCTCGACGCCCATCTGGGTACCGCTGCCAGGGACCTGGCGTATCCAGCGAATGACTGCAATCCCCCAGCTGTTCTCGTTCAGGCCGCGCAGCCCCAGCACTTCACCCGCTTGCAGTTGGTCCGGCACTTCCCCAGGCCAGCTGACGCAGTAGCCGCCCGGACTGTGATTGACGATGGGCAGCGAGAAGAGGGGGTAGGTTTTATCCAGCTCAATCTGTTCGCTTTTCACATCCACAGGCGTGTCGTAGTGGATTTCCTCATGCGCGTCCAAACTTGTATTGTGCTCGGCATCGAAGGCCAGTGACCATACATCCGACGTCTTCTCGGCCGGGGCAAAGTCCGGCTTGGACTTGGGCGGTTCCGGCAGGTTGAGCGTCTGGGCAAAGGCTACGCGACCCGAAAGGTGATAGTGCAGCGCACTCATGCCAATGCAGATCTCCAGGCGTCCTTGACCCGGGGTGCGCTGAAAGGCCCGGTCGGATTCCTGCCCCCATGCCGCGCGCAGGTGTTGCAGCAGGTCCGTGCTGATGTCCGGCTGCACTGGCAGGCGTGCACGGCTGCGCTCCTCCGGTGGCAATGCCAGATAATCAGAAATCTGGCTGACCAATACCTGTGTTGACAGGCCTAGCAGGCCGCTCAGGCTGGCCTCCTTGAGGAGGGTTCGGTAACGTGGCGGCGCATCGATCTGAGGTGCGACTACAAACAGTACGCCTGGCTGGTCAGCGGGTTTTATCTGCACGAGATTTGCCCATTGATCGAGGTACTCGACCAGCTGGGCAATCTGACGCTGGCGCATCTGGTTACACCGCGCTGCCCCAAATAACAGCGGGACAGCATAGGCCTCCTGCAAACTCTGGCCGTCAGGGCGCGTCAGTAGGTCGTCCCGTACACGCTGGCCCTGCAGGTTGAGACGCAGGGCGATCTGGAAGAGCTGATGCAGCTCCAGCCAGAGATGATCGGCTGCTGGGGTATACAATTGGGCTGCGCGAATCAGCGGGCCGTAAAGGCCTTTCATGGCGCGCTGTAGGGCCAATGGCAACAGGCTGGCCCGATCACGCGAGGGCGTATTGAGTTCGTCGACCACCACCAACTTGTAGCCTGCCGCCATATGGTTCTGTAGCGCCTGACACAGGTTGGCTACCTTGCGTGAGCGCTCGTCCAGCACAATGGGCTGGTCAAGAACATGGCGTTCGAGCATGACACACGTCCGGTTCACTTCCGGTCGCAATAACTCAAGCATGCGCAGACGTTGATCGTTCGACTGGATCAGCTGGTTGATTTCCAGCATCCCCTGGTACAACAGACGCGCCACTTCCCCGAGCTTTGCTCGCGGCAATTGGTCCAGCCAGCGTTTCAATCCGGCGGGGCTGGCTTCGCAGAACGTAAGGCTCCGCTGCGTGGGCGTCGGTACCCGCAGCAACTGCTGAGGGCCTTTACTATCCATTGACTGTCGGTTCTCCAGACTGAGCGGCGATAACAGTCATTATCCCCAATATTCAACTACTGGACGCCAGCGGTATCGGGCTAGCGTCCCTGTGTCGCAGGTGTCAGACGTCTCCCAACAGAGGCTCGATAACCTCGGCGACCTTGGGCGAGCCAATCTGCTGTCCCATATTGACCGTGCTGAAGGCGCCTAGCTCCTGAGCCCAGTTCACTTGATCAGGGCCAAACAGGACGATAACCGTGGAGCCCAGCTTGAAACGGCCCATTTCTTCACCTTTTTCCAGATGAATGAGCGCACGTGCCGCTTCGTCGTAACGTGTTGTTTTCAACATGCGCTTGGGTGGTGTCACCATACCGGCCCAAACGGTCTCGATACTGGCCACGATCATGGCACCGACCAGAATCATGGCCATCGGACCGCGTTCGGTATCGAAGATGCACACGACACGTTCATTGCGGGCAAACAATTCCGGAACGTTCTCGGCGGTCAGGTGATTGACCGAAAAGATTCGCCCGGGCACATACACCATCTCTTTCAGCGTGCCGGAAATGGGCATGTGTACGCGGTGATAGTCCTTGGGCGATAAGTAGATCGTCGCGAACGATCCACCCATGAACGGTGCAGCCCGTTGGGCATCACCACCTACAAGCTCCAGCAGACTGTAGCTATGCCCCTTGGCCTGAAAAATACGGCCATGCTCGACCTGACCGATCTGGCTGACTTCGCCGTCGCTCGGGCTAACAATGGCTGTCGGATCTTCCGGTAGCGGACGTGCATCTGGCTTTAAGCTGCGGGTAAAGAATGCATTGAAGTTTTCGTATGCCGTCAGGTCTTCGACCTGAGCCTGGCGCATATCCACGTCGTAGCGACGGGCAAACCATGCCGTCAGGGCATTCTTGAACCAAGGCATCCGGCACTCGGCGAAGCCGCCAATCAACCGTGAAAGGAAGTGATGAGGCAGTACGTGCTGGCTAAGAATGAACAGGCGGTCTTTCAAATTCATGGTGTGTCCTTGAGCGGCAATATATGAAGCGTGAACCCGCGGGCGAGGCCAGACAAGGCAAAACAGAAAAGGCCGGGTCAGATTGCTGTGACCCGGTTCTCGTTTCATTGTACAGCCATTCGGCTCGCCGCTGGAAACCCGCTATCAGCGTTCGACCGGTGTATCCGGATGATTTCCCCATTCTCCCCAGGAGCCGGCATAACCCTTGATTCGGGGGTAGCCCAGCGCCTTGGCGACCAGATAGGTAAATCCCGAGCGGTGGTGCGTCTGGCAATGGGTAATCACTTCCTTATCGGGCGTGATCCCCAAGGCATTAAGTGTTTCGGCCATATCGCTGCGGATACGCAGGCTATGTGCCGGGTCCATGCCGGCCGTCCACTCGAAATTGATGGCGCCCGGGATATGCCCGCCCTTGGCTGCCAGGACTTTTTCGCCTCGATATTCCTGTGGCCCGCGTGCATCCCAGATGGCCAGATCTTCCGCACCCAAGCGGCTCTGCAGATACTCACGCGTTGCAGTAGGCTCATCATGCAGCGTGAGGTTAACCGGCGTATCCACCGGCGGTGGCACATCCTGCGTCAATGGCAGGCCCGCTTCGATCCAGGCATGACGGCCGCCGTTAAGGTAATGGTAGCGGTGATGACCGATCACATCCAGCAACCAGATGAACCGTCCTGCCCAGCCACCGCCTTCGTCGTCATACACGACATAAACGGCCTCAGGGCGATGGCCCAGTTCGCTGAACAACATTTCCAGGTCGGCTTTTTCAGGGAGAAGCCCTGGCGCTGGAGGTTTGCCCAATTGTGTACGCTGGGGCGCAATGAAGTGGGCGCCGGGCACATGCCCCTCGGCATAATGCGCAGCGCTGGATAGATCGACCAGAATCAGCTCCGGCGTGTCGAGGCGGGCGGCAAGGTCGGCAGGCTCGATCACGAGCGGCAGGTCTGTAAAGGACATATCAGGTCATCCGGTCTGAAATCATGGGTTCGATTGTAGCGATCATGTGAGTCGTTGGGCGTAACTCGTCACGCCACGCTCGATGCAGGTGACAGTTTTATTGATAGCCTGCTGGTCGCGCTCGGAAAACGGCTCGCCTCCGTTGTCAATGATAGCCAGCATCGAAACGCGACCTTTGTTGCCCATCGAGCGCAGCACCATGTGTGAGTGTGGAAACAGGGCTTGCAGATTACCAGGCAGGTGAGGGCGAAACTGAGCGCTGTTCTCCGGGGTAATACGAAGTTGGGCGGGATCGCTCATCAGCTTGCGCAGCAGGGGATGATTGTTGATAGGCAGCTGAAGCCCCTTGGCTGCCTCGGGCAGGCCATGGATGCCTTGGGCCATGAGCACTGTTTGGTCCGCATCGGGTGTCAACAGGAGCAGGCGTGGCAGGCCGGTTGCCGCCAAGGCATCCCTGGCGCAAGCCGTCAGCTGGATGCCGTTGCTAAAGGAACTGGGCGTCTTTACCAGTTCGGCACAATATCGGCGCCATGCGTCCAGCCCATCGCCTGGCGTTTGGTTATTGGCCGCGGCTGATTGGGTGTCAGGCGCGGCCTTCTTGTTTGAGTGCAGGCGTCTTGCATCCCAGGGCCAGATCAGGGCTTCGGCCGGATGCCAAAGGCCTGGAATGAACTGTTGGCGAGCATGCTGCGCGGCGGCCTGATGGGTGACCTGCTGAATATGATCCAGTGACTCATGCATATAGAGGCCGACCAGCCGTTGCCAGCGGAGGATGTGCGGGTTGCTCCAGCTCTGGTGGGCGGCCACGGCCAGGCCATTCGCCAACAGAATTGTGTTGCCGGGCTGGGTGAGCCACCGACGTAGCGGCAAGTCCTCATCCAGGCGCTGTTGCTGCTGAAGAGGATGGGCATCGTTGTGGGCAATGTGCAGCGCCTTGACCAGGCGGCGACGGTCCTTCACCAGCAGGCGATATCCGTCTACAACCCAGGCGGGCAGGCTCCAGCGCTCGGCTAGGGTCAGGCACAGGTCCAGAAGGGGTACGCCAAGCAGCTCCTGCTCGACCGTGATGGCCGGCTCGTTGTTGCCCAGTACCCGCTGCTCCCATTCTTCCCAGAGTTCTGGATAAGCCTGAGCCAGTGGCCACACGGGCGCCAGGAACAGAAGCGTAGAGAGACGAACCTCCTGGCGCAGGCGAGCCAGGGTATTGCCGAAGAGGCCATTGGCCTGCGCCATGGCGTGTTCGCTGATCAACAAGAGCTGCGAAAGGGCTGGCGAGTATTTCTCTTTAGCTTCCGACGGAAGTGCCGATAACAGGTACTCAGTAGGACCCAGCCCGAGCCGGCTCAAGGCTACTTCCAGCGAAACCGCAGGATTCTCCCGGCCAAGCTGGCTTCGATTGGACTCCCTTAGCAGCACCAGCGACAGGATCGGTGACTGAAGCGCCACCTCGGCAATTTCAGGAACGGTCTTGTTGCCATTGGCCAGAGCCCTGCGGACATCTTCCTTGACTTCCTGGGGTACGGATAAACGTACGCTTTCCAGCCTTTTCAGCCAGGCGTCGAGCGTATTTGGACGAGCGGTAGTAATGGACATAGAGAGCTCGCATGAATGGCTTACAGAAATACCTACAGTCTGGCGCAGATTATCCGATAACTAAATCAGCAGCCTCTTTGTGGGCCCTTGTTTAACTAGAAGTGTTTGAAAATCATGGTCAAGATCATCGGCATTATCGTTGTCATCGGTAGCATACTCGCAGGCTTCGTGCTATCGGGCGGCAGTATCATGGCTCTCGTGCATCCTTACGAAGTGCTGACGATTGGTGGCGCTTCGTTGGGTGCCTTTTTACAGGCCAACTCGGGCAGCACCTTCAAGATCGTGTTTAAGAAGTCTTTGTCCATGTTTGGTCATCGCTTCACTCATGCGTACTACCTGGACGTGCTCAAGCTACTCTACGAAATCCTCAACAAGAGCCGTCGTGAGGGCATGATGTCCATCGAGGGCGATATTGAAGAGCCTAACGAAAGCCCAATCTTCAGCAAATACCCAGCCATCCTCAAAGATGCACGGATGACAGCCTTCATCACTGATTATCTGCGTCTGATGTCGTCTGGCAATATGGCTCCGCACGAATTGGAAGGGTTATTCGACATGGAGCTGAACAGCACCAAGGCTGACCTTGAGCACCCCTCTCATGCCGTAGCCAAGATCGCCGACGGTATGCCAGCCATGGGTATTGTGGCAGCGGTACTGGGTATCGTAATTACCATGGGCCTGTTGGCCGAAGGGGACACCATCAAGATTGGTGCGAGCGTAGGTACTGCCCTGGTAGGTACTTTCCTGGGTATTCTGGCGTCCTACGGCTTCTTTGCACCCTTGGCTGCCTCGCTCGAGCATGACGCCAAGGAAGAACTGAACGTTCTCGAGTCCATCAAGGCCACCCTGGTTGCTTCCGCATCGGGCATGCCGCCAACCGTGGCTGTCGAGTTCGGTCGTAAAGTCCTGTATCCCGCCCATCGCCCAAGCTTCATCGAGCTTGAGCAAGCAATGCGCGGCGCGTGAGGTTAAGCCATCATGGATAACAACCAGCCCATTATCATAAAGCGCGTCAAGAAAGTTGAAGGCGGGCACCATGGCGGCGCCTGGAAGATTGCCTTCGCCGACTTCATGACAGCCCTGATGGCGTTCTTCCTGGTGATGTGGCTGTTGATTTCGACCACTCCCGAGCAGCGGATCGCCATTTCAGGCTACTTTCAGGACCCGATCGGGTTTACGGAAAGCGGAAGTCCTTATGTGATCGACCTTGGCGGTACGCCAACACCGTCTCCCAATCAGACGCTGAACCCGACGATGGAAAATGACCCCAAGACGCCGGATTCACCTGATAGCACTGATGAGGAACAGATCGACCAGACTACCAAGCCGAGTCCGGCTGATGCGGGCGGCATTGATGCTCAGCAGGCCGAGAACATCGCGGAGAAGATCGACAAGGAGCGCCTGCAACTGCTCCTGCAGGAATTGCAGAACAAGATCAACGATAACCCGGATCTGCAGCGTTTCAAGGATCAGATCCTGCTCGAGATCACTCAGGACGGCCTGCGTATCCAGATCGTCGATGCGGAAAATCGGCCGATGTTCGACTCGGGCAGTGCTGAGCTGAAGATGTACTTCGAGAATATCCTGCTGGCCATGGCGGATACGATCAGGGAAGTTCCGAACAAGATCAGCATCAGCGGTCACACCGATGCCAAGCCGTTCGTAGGGAAGGGGTACTACGGCAACTGGGAATTGTCGGCTGCTCGTGCCAATGCGGCCCGTCGAGCGCTGGTGGCAGGTAGTTACCCAGAGAACCAGGTGGCCCGTGTAGTAGGGTATGCCTCGTCGGCACTGTTCGATCGCAAGGACCCGCTCGACCCGGTCAACCGTCGTATCGACATTGTTGTTCTGACCAAGAAGGCTCAGAAGGCCATCGAGGGTGACAATGGCGGCCAAGCCGATACCCCGCCGACCGCGACTCCGGGCCAGGCTCCGGCAGGCAGCGACACGGGTGCCTCGACCGATAGCCCCGGTAGCGTGAAGGCTACGAGTAATCTGGCCAACCCGCTCAAGGGCATCGACCTGAAGAAGGAAATCAATGCCTTCGACGACGGTGCTCTGCAAATGAGCCCGCCGCCTAAGCCCTAGCGGTAAAGAGGGTCTGCCCGGACCTAGTACTCAGGTTCGGGCAGGCTGGCGATAATGTGACGGTAACTGGCCATGCGTTGAGGGTGAATTCGTCCCTCTTCCTGCGCCGCTAGAAAAGCACAGCCCGGCTCCCGGTCGTGCTTACAGTCACGGAAGCGGCAATGCCCGATAAGGTCGGTGAACTCGATAAAGCCGGCTTCCACATCCTGACGGCTTACATGACCCAGGCCGAACTCGCGGATACCGGGTGAGTCGATCAGATCGCCACCGCCCGGGAAGTGGAACAGGCGGGCAGTGGTGGTCGTATGCGTTCCTTTGCCAGTTATCTCGGACAAAGCCCCGACACGCGTGTCCACGCCCGGCAGCAAGGCGTTTACCAGCGATGATTTGCCTACACCGGACTGCCCTACGAAAACACTGATGTGTCCATCGAGCGTCTCTTTCAGCTTGTCCAGGCTTAGGCCGTTCAACGCCGATACTTCGAGCAAGGGGTAGCCCAGGTTGTTGTAGATGCCCAGCAGGTTATCCATCCGCTCGGCATTACTTTCATCGATCAGATCAGCCTTGTTCAACAGTAGAATAGGCTGAATGCTGGCATGCTCGGCTGCGACCAGATAGCGGTCGATCAGGTTGCTGTGGGGCTCGGGAATCGGCGCAAATACAATGATCAATCGATCGACGTTGGCCGCAACTGGCTTCAGGACACCCCGCATGTCGGGACGGCACAGCTCCGAAATTCGAGGCAGCTGGGCGACGATAACGCCAATGCCCTGATTACCCGCCCGCCAGACTACCCTGTCTCCCGTCACCAGGGCTGGCAGGTTGGCGCGCAAGTGGCAGCGCTGGAGCTGGCCGTCTTCGCCCTCCACCTCTACCTGTACACCAAAGTGGGCAATGATCCGACCCGTCAACTCCGGGCCCAGGTCGCCACCCTCAAGCTCTTCGATCAACCGGGACTCCCGACGCTCGGCGCGAGCCGCACGTTCGGTCTGAATCTTTTCAATACGCCAGCTTTGCCGGCGAGTGAGGTGGCGTTTGGCCATTAAGTAGCTCGATAAACCTGAAGTAAAGATAAAGTCTAACAGGCGGTTCGTCTGCCGGGGCAGAGATCGTCCAGCGGTCGGATCTTGGCTAGACTGCACAGCATTATCCGCTGTTATGACTTGGCCATATGCCCGACACCTTACGCCGCCGATATCCCGCTATCCTTGCATTACTGGTGCAGGTGCTTGCACTGCTTGTTACCTGGATTGTTCTACAGGTTGGTCTGGTTACGCTCCATTACCGCGCACCGTTGATCGGTGCGGCGTGCCTGCAAGGGGTCCTGGCCGCAGCGCTTGGGCAGTGGATGGGCCTGCACCGTTGGTGGCTCTTCATCAATCTGGCTTTCGTACCAGCCCTGGTTGCCTTCGCCGGTTATGCCATTCCCGGTTGGGTCTTTCTCGCAGGATTTTTCGTTATTCTGCTCTTGAACTGGAACAGCCTGACCGAACGGGTTCCGCTCTATCTGACCGGGCATGAGACACAGCGAAAGCTCAGTGAGCTGATAGCCGAACGATCAGACAAGGTGTCTTTCATCGACCTGGGAAGCGGTCTGGCCGGAACGCTCGTCTATCTGTCGCGTTTACACCCTAAGAGCCATTTTACGGGCGTCGAGACCGCGCCGATGAGTTTTCTGCTCTCCTGGCTGCGCTGCCTACCGCGGCGTAACTGTCGGATTCGTTATCAGAGCCTCTGGAAAGTCGATCTGGCTGAATACGATGTCGTCTACTGTTTTCTCTCGCCCGCCCCAATGCCTGACCTATGGAAAAAAGCGCAGGCCGAAATGCGTCCGGGTGCGCTGTTTGTCAGCAACACGTTCGAGATTCCGGGTGTGCCTCCCCGGCAGGTCATCGAGCTGAATGACTGGCGCCAGTCGAAAATTCTCATCTGGCAACGCTGACGGCGTGGCGCAAGGCCAGCCGAGCTGTATTTATTCCGCTAAACTGCCTGCATTGCTTAAGGAGTATTGCCATGCAGAATGACCAGAACCTGATCTGGATCGACCTCGAAATGACCGGCCTGGATCCGGATAACGATGTGATCATAGAAATGGCCACCATCGTGACGGACAGTGAGCTGAACACCTTGGCCGAAGGTCCGGTCATCGCGATTCATCAGCCGGACGAGATTCTGAACGGCATGGACGAGTGGAACACACGTCAGCACGGCCAGTCAGGCCTGACCCAGCGGGTCCGCGAAAGCACCATCAGCATGGCGGAGGCCGAGCGCCAGACCCTGGCCTTCCTCGAGCAGTGGGTGCCGGCGCGCAAGTCGCCCATTTGCGGAAACAGCATTTGCCAGGACCGCCGCTTTCTTTATCGGCACATGCCGCAGCTGGAAGCCTATTTCCACTATCGCAACCTGGATGTTTCAACCCTGAAAGAGCTGGCGGCGCGATGGGCTCCTCATGTCCGTGATGGCGTAAAGAAGACCGGCAGTCATCTGGCGTTGGACGATATCCGTGACTCCATTGAGGAGCTGCGCTACTACCGCAAGCATTTCATCAAGGTCTAGGCATAGCCGTGACGACCCAGCGCCCACTCCACATGTTCACGTACAAGTGGGGATGGGTGTTGCTGGTGCACCTTCAATGCTTCGACCACCGGAATGCTGGTAGGCGCGTTGCCCAGCGCCACCGCCAGGTTGCGCAGCCAGCGCTCGTAGCCTGCCCGGCGCAAGGGCGAACCCTCCGTACGGCTTAGAAATTCGTCTTCCGTCCAACGAAATAGCGTCACCAGATCACTGTTGTCCAGGTTATGCCGTGGCTGGAAGTCCGGTTGCGCGGTGGGTTTGGCGAATCGGTTCCAGGGGCAGACAATCTGGCAGTCATCGCAGCCAAAGACCCGGTTGCCGATCAACGGGCGCAGTTCCTCGGGAATCGAGCCCTTGAACTCGATCGTCAGGTAGGAAATGCAGCGCCGCGCATCCAGTACATAGGGGGCAACGAACGCCTGTGTCGGACAGATATCCATGCAGGCGCTGCATCGGCCACAGTGATTGCTGGGATGAGGCTCATCGACAGGTAAGGGTAGGTCGGTAAAGAGTTCTCCCAGAAAGAAATAACTGCCTGCCTTGCGGTTGAGCACCAGCGTGTTCTTGCCGATCCAGCCCAGGCCGGCCTTTTCCGCCAGCGCTTTCTCAAGCACAGGGGCGCTGTCGACGAATGCACGGTAGCCGAACGGGCCAATCGCGGCTTGAATACGTTCGGCCAGCTGTTGCAGCCGTTTGCGGATCAGTTTGTGATAATCGCGGCCCAGAGCGTAGCGAGAGATATAGGCGTGTGCAGGGTCCGCCAGTCGCTTCGCCATGTCGGTATCGCCCGGCAGATAATCCATACGAAGCGAAACGATCCGTAGCGTACCTGGCACCAGTTCGTCCGGGCGCGAACGTTTTTGCCCGTGTGCGGCCATATAGTCCATCTCGCCGTGATAGCCCGCGGCCAGCCAGCGCTCGAGGTACGCTTCGTGGTCGCCCAGCGCTACACCGGTAATGCCGGTCTGCTGAAAGCCCAGCTCGCGACCCCATTCCTTGATGGAGGCTGCTAGCGTATCGAGATCGAGTGCGTAAGAAGACATGACGTGTTTAAGTTACTGACGAGAACCTATTTTGCCAGACCTTGGAGCTTGGTATCGCATGCACGACGAACTGCCGCTTTCCCTCTATAGCGCTGCGCAGGTACGAGCGCTCGACGCGCGTCTGATCGAATCGGGTACTTCCGGTTTCGAACTTATGCACCGTGCCGCGCGAGCCGCCTGGCGGTCCCTGCGTCAACGCTGGCCCGATGCCGGTGCACTGACTGTTTTTGCCGGGGGCGGTAACAATGGCGCAGACGGTTATCTAATCGCCTCGCTTGCTCAGCGGAGTGGCTGGCCGGTAAACGTGTATTACCTGAGCGACCCTGAAAAGCTCGAAGGCGATGCGGCCAAGGCATATATGGAGGCCAAGGGTACCGGTATCAACCCGGAGCCTTGGCGAGCGGGCGTAAAGCTGACAGGCGTTGTAGTGGACGCCCTGCTGGGTACCGGCTTTTCCGGCGAGGTACGTGAGCCGTATGCCAAGGCCATCGAGCAGATCAATAGCTGCGACCTTCCGGTCGTGGCCGTCGATATTCCCTCGGGGCTCAACGCTGATACAGGCTTTGTCAAGGATCAAGCCGTCAAAGCCAACCTTACCATTACCTTTATCGGTCTCAAGCTTGGCCTGTTGACAGGCAATGGGCCTGACTACTGCGGCAGTATCGAGTTTGCCGCCCTGGTTGAGGAACCCCAGAATCCTGCCGATGCCATGGCGCAACGCCTGGCGCCCCGTAATCTGCCCAAGCTTAAGCCGCGTAAGCGCAGCTCGCACAAGGGCAACTTCGGCCATGTGTTGGTCATTGGAGGGGATGAGGGCACTGGAGGCGCTGCGCTCATGGCCTCCGAGGCAGCGCTCCGCTGCGGCGCCGGCATGATTTCCCTGGCTACGCGACCTTCGAATGTGGCGCCTGTGCTGGCACGTCGACCTGAAGTGATGGTGGCAGGTGTCGAGTCCGCGGGTAAAGTCATTGCCCTGGCAGAAAAAGCCGATGTCCTGGCCGTCGGGCCTGGTCTGGGGCAGGGCGCCTGGAGCCGCAGTGTGATCAGCGTGGCGGCGTCCCGAGAAGTACCTCAGGTATGGGATGCCGATGCGCTCAACCTGCTGGCCAGCCAGGCGGTCACCAAGCCCAGGGGCGAGTGGATCATGACCCCTCACCCAGGTGAGGCTGCGCGCCTGTTGCGCAGCGATATTGCCACGATTCAGAGTCGACGCCCGGCCGCAGCCCGAAAGCTGGCGGAGCACTATGGCGCAGTGGTACTGCTCAAAGGCCTCGGGACGCTTATTGCTGCACCGGATGGCCGCATGGCGCTCTGCGGGCGTGGTCACCCGGCGATGTCTACCGGTGGCGCAGGTGATGTGCTCACAGGCATTATTGCTGCCTTACTGGCACAACACCTCTCGGTGTTCGATGCTGCCTGCCTGGGCGCCTGGCTACATGGCCGTGCAGGAGAGCTGCTGGGACAGCATGGTCGAGGACTGGCTGCCAGTGATTTACCCGATACCGTTCGTCAGCTTTTAGAGAGTTACAATCCATGTCTGCAGTAACGCCTTCGTCCGAGACGATAACCCTGTTCGCGCCTGACGAGGACGCCATGACAGCCCTGGGCAGCATGATAGCCCAGGCCAGCGGCGGCCGTGGAACGCTTTATCTTCACGGAGACCTCGGAGCCGGCAAGACGACCTTGTCACGCGGCATCGTGCGGGGTCTAGGCCATACAGGTGCGGTCAAGAGCCCTACCTTTACGCTGGTCGAGCCGTACGAGATCGGTGAGATCCGGGTCTACCATTTCGATCTGTATCGTCTGGCTGATCCGGAAGAACTCGAGTTCATGGGAATCCGGGATTACTTCACCGGTGATGCCCTTTGTCTGATCGAATGGCCTGAACGGGGCATGGGGCTTTTGCCAAAGCCGGACCTGGACATTACCATTACGCCGCATGCGGGCGGCCGTAACGTGCAGTTGGTTTTTCAAGGCTCACATGGTGATGCCTGGCGTGCCGCCCTATCCACAGGAGTTTGATGCAAATGGGGTGGGGGAAGCGTGTACGCCTGGGATGGGCAACGTTGGGAGTCATTTTGTGTTGTCTGGCCAGCCAAGTGTTGGCAGCGTCAGATATCAAGGATATGCGTGTCTGGCGTGCACCGGACAATACGCGCCTGGTATTCGATCTGTCAGGGCCGGTCAAAGCCAATGTCTTTACTCTGACGTCGCCCAACCGGATCGTCATTGATGTCAGCGGAGCCAAACTGGCGACCAAGCTCAACGAGGCTCGCCTGAAGGGTACACCGATTACCGGACTGCGCTCGGCCCAACGCTCAGCCGACGAGCTGCGCATGGTGCTCGATGTGTCCCAGCAGGTTACGCCCAAGAGCTTTACGCTTGCGCCTAATCAGCAGTACGGAAATCGTCTGGTAGTCGATCTGTTCGATCAGGGCGCGGACCTGTCATCCGACATTCCCGCGACGCCTACGCCGGGTGAGCCATCTGCGCCGGTAACCCCTGCGCAGCCCAAGGTCACCGTGCCGGCTGGTCCCTCTGGCAAGCGCGACATCATTGTAGTGATCGACCCTGGTCATGGCGGTGAAGACCCTGGTGCAATTGCCAAGGGTGGCGGCCTTTATGAAAAGAACATCACGTTGGCCATCGGGCGAAAACTGCAAGCCCAGATCAACAGCATGAAGGGCTTCAAGGCCGAGCTGACCCGTACGGGTGACTATTACATCCCCTTGCGCAAGCGTACCGAGATAGCGCGTAAGAAAGGGGCTGATCTGTTTGTGTCCATTCATGCCGACGCAGCGCCCAACCGAACCGCCTCGGGTGTATCGGTATTTGCGCTTTCTCAGCGGGGCGCCACGTCTGAAACAGCGCGCTGGCTGGCAGATACTGAAAACAGCTCGGACCTTGTAGGCGGGGTGGGCAGTGCTCTGGACAACAAGGATCAGATGCTTGCCGGTGTTTTGCTGGATCTGTCCATGACCTCTACCATGTCCGCAAGTCTGGATGTCGGGCAGAAGGTTCTGGCCAACATCGGGCAACAGACCAAGCTCCTGCATAATCGCGTGGAGCAGGCTGCCTTCGTGGTGTTGAAATCGCCGGATATTCCTTCGATCCTGGTTGAAACCGGGTTCATCTCCAACCCGACCGAGTCCGTCAAGCTTGCAACGGCCTCACATCAGGAGTTGCTGGCACGGCAGATCCGCAGCGGTATTTCCACGTACTTCCAGAAGAGTCCGCCGCCAGGTACATACCTGGCCTGGCTGCGTGACCAAAAAGCACAGCAAGTGGCAACCGGCTCGCGCTAAAATAGCGAGATGCCTACGCCATAGCGGTTCGAATCGGCCGGCTGCCACTGCCTCGGGCAGCGCGGCCGGTTTCGTTTTGGCACTGCTTTCCATTCGACTCTCAGACCAGCCTGGCTAATTCCATGACTGAACTTCGTCGTATTCAACTGCTCAGCCCACGTCTGGCTAACCAGATTGCCGCCGGCGAGGTGGTTGAGCGCCCGGCCTCGGTAGCCAAGGAACTGTTGGAAAACAGTCTGGATGCCGGGGCACGCCGTATCGACATCGATGTCGAGCAGGGCGGTGTCAAGCTGCTGCGAATCAGGGACGATGGTAGCGGTATTCCCTCTGACGACCTGCCTCTGGCGCTGGAGCGCCATGCGACCAGCAAGATCTATAACCTGGATGAACTTGAGCATGTCATCAGCCTGGGCTTTCGAGGAGAAGCGCTTGCCTCGATCAGCTCGGTCTCGCGCCTGACCCTTACATCACGCCACCAGGATGCCGATCAGGCGTGGCAGGTCGAGACCGAAGGGCGAGAAATGCACTCATCAGTCAAACCGGCCGCGCATCCGCAAGGCACCACGGTCGAAGTGCGCGACCTTTTCTTCAATACACCGGCGCGTCGTAAATTCCTGCGTTCGGAAAAAACTGAATTCGATCATCTGCAGGAAGTTATCAAGCGCCTGGCCCTGGCCCGCTTTGACGTGGGGTTCAATCTTCGCCACAACGGCAAGAGCATTCTAGCCCTGCGTGAGGCTACGGATGACCTTACCCAGGCCCGCCGTGTCGCGGCGGTCTGTGGGCCGAATTTTCTGGAGCAGGCCCTGCCTATTCAGAATGAACGCGGCGAGCTGCGCCTGTGGGGCTGGGTCGGCATGCCGACCTTCTCTCGCAGCCAGGCGGACCTGCAGTACTTCTATGTGAATGGTCGCATGGTGCGCGACAAGCTGGTCGCGCATGCTATCCGGCAGGCCTATCGTGATGTGCTCTATAACGGGCGGCACCCTGCATTCGTGTTGTTTCTCGAACTCGATCCAGGCGTGGTGGATGTGAACGTACATCCCACCAAGCATGAAGTTCGGTTCCGGGATACGCGGATGGTGCATGATTTCCTTTACGGCACCTTGCACCGTGCGCTGGCCGATGTGCGTCCGGACGATCAGGTGACGGCACCGGCATCGGCTGTTACCGTGCCGCCTCGCGCCACAGGCTCCGCTGCAGGGGAATTTGGTCCCCAAGGTGAGATGAGCCTGGCGGCGCATGCACTGGAAAGTAGCCAGCCTGCGCCTGCATCGTATCGCATCGAACCGGCCATGCCGGAAACATCGCCACGGCCAGTTGCTGGCGGTGGTTCTGGTGGAAGCTACGGCGGCTCCGGCAGCTATTCGCCCAAGCCGGCATACCCTACCCAGAGTGTGGCCGAGCTGCAGGGAGCCTACCAGACCTTTTTTGCTCCGTTGCCTTCTACAGTCAGTAGCACAGGAGCTGCGCCAGCTGCCTTGCCGGAAAGCCAGGGTGATATTCCTCCATTGGGCTATGCACTGGCTCAACTCAAGGGCATTTATATCCTGGCGGAAAATGCTCACGGTCTGGTGCTGGTCGACATGCACGCCGCCCATGAGCGTATTACCTATGAGCGTCTAAAGGTTGCCATGGCCAGCGAAGGCCTGCGTGGACAGCCACTTCTGGTGCCTGAGTCATTGGCGGTCAGCGAGCGGGAGGCCGATTGTGCAGAAGAGCATGCCCAATGGTTTTCCAAGCTGGGTTTTGAGCTGCAGCGGCTAGGGCCGGAAACCCTGGCTATCCGACAAATACCTGCGCTGCTGAAACAAGCCGAAGCAGGTGATCTGGTTCGAGATGTTCTAACAGATCTCTTAGAGTACGGCACGAGTGATCGTATCCAGGCGCATATCAACGAACTGCTGGGCACCATGGCCTGTCACGGCTCCGTCAGAGCCAACCGGCGTTTGACAGTGCCTGAAATGAACGCTTTGCTACGGGATATGGAGATCACCGAGCGAAGCGGCCAATGCAATCATGGTCGACCCACATGGGCGCAGATGGGCCTTGATGATCTCGATAAATTATTCCTGCGTGGCAGGTAATCGATGTCGCATGACGCGGCGTCGACTTTCATGAGAGTTTCCATGTCTTTTCCACCTGCCATTTTTCTGATGGGACCTACAGCCTCCGGCAAGACCGATCTAGCCCTTGAGCTTGCCAGGGTTCTGCCGTGCGACTTGATCAGTGTCGACTCGGCGCTGGTGTATCGCGAGATGGATATCGGTACGGCCAAGCCCTCGAAAGCACTTCTGGAGGCTTTTCCCCATCGTCTGATCGACATCCGCGAGCCCAGCGAGACCTATTCGGCAGCTAATTTCTGTGCCGATGCCCGTCAGGCAATGGCAGACATCACGGCGGCAGGGCGTATTCCTCTGCTGGTAGGCGGCACCATGCTGTATTTCAAGGCGCTCCTTGAGGGGTTAGCGGACATGCCCAGCGCCGATCCAACCATTCGTGCCGAAATCGAAGCCGTTGCGGCAGAGCAGGGGTGGGGTGAGGTTCATCGGCAACTGGCAGAGGTCGATCCTGAGTCAGCGGCGCGCATCCATCCCAATGACCCCCAGCGCCTGACCCGTGCACTGGAAGTCCATCGCGTCAGTGGAATGACGATGACCGAGCATCGGGAGCGTCAAAGACAAGGAAATGCAGATTCCGACGCGCCGTTTGTCGCACATTTCCCGTATACTGCCGTTCATCTGGCTATTGCTCCTCAAGAGCGTGCGCTGTTGCATGCGCGAATAGCCCAGCGTTTCCGCCACATGCTGGAACAGGGCTTTGTCGATGAGGTCTCACGTCTACGGGCGCGAGGTGATTTGCAGCCTGAACTACCCTCCATGCGTGCCGTAGGCTACCGTCAAGTATGGGAGTATCTGGACGGCGGAATGAGTTACGACGAAATGACAGAGCGCGGCATTATCGCCACGCGTCAGCTGGCTAAACGGCAGCTTACCTGGCTACGCAGCTGGGGCCAGCTACAGTGGTTGGACAGTATGGCCCGTGACAATGTGTCGCGTGTCTTGAAAAGCCTTAAGGCGGTCTCCATATGCAGTTGAGTCTCAAGAAGAACCACGCCGGTGATGGCGAACCTTCTGACCTTGCAACAAACGAATCTTTTACCTTTGAGGAGAGCGGCACAATGTCAAAAGGGCATTCGCTACAAGACCCTTACCTGAATACTTTGCGTAAGGAACGCGTTCCAGTTTCCATTTACCTGGTCAATGGCATCAAGTTGCAAGGTCAGATCGAGTCCTTTGATCAGTTCGTCATCCTGCTGAAAAACACTGTCAGCCAGATGGTTTACAAGCACGCAATCTCAACGGTAGTTCCTAGTCGTCCTGTTCGTCTGCCTAGCAGTGATCAGCCGGCTGAACCCGGTAACATGTAAATAGGAGTCGCCTTTGTTCTTTGAACGCCCGGGTGGTGGTGAACGGGCCATTCTGGTCCATCTCGAAGGCCAAGATCCTGAATCCCGCGAGGATCCTCAGGAGTTCCAAGAACTTGCGCACTCTGCTGGCGCTGACACGGTGGCGATGGTTACCGTGTCGCGACATCAGCCTTCTGCACGTTTTCTCATCGGTACCGGCAAGGTCGATGAACTCCATGACTTGGTGAAGGCCGATGAAGCCGAACTGGTCATCTTTAACCATACCCTTACGCCCAGTCAGGAGCGCAACCTCGAGCGCGCCCTGGAGTGCCGGGTGCTTGATCGTACTGGGTTGATTCTCGATATCTTTGCCCAGCGTGCTCGAACCCATGAAGGTAAGCTTCAGGTTGAGCTGGCACAGCTTGAGCACATGAGTACTCGTCTGGTGCGTGGCTGGACCCACCTTGAGCGACAAAAAGGTGGTATCGGTCTTCGAGGGCCGGGCGAAACACAGCTCGAGACGGACCGTCGCCTTTTGCGTGTTCGTATCCGCCAGATCAAACAGCGCCTTGAAAAGGTACGCAGTCAACGTGAGCAGGCCCGAAGAGGGCGGCGACGTGCCGAAGTTCCAGCGGTATCGCTTGTTGGCTATACCAACGCTGGCAAGTCTACGCTATTCAACACCCTGACCTCTTCCGAGGTCTATGCAGCGAATCAGTTGTTCGCGACGTTGGATCCTACATTGCGTCGTCTAGAACTGGCTGACCTGGGACCGGTGGTACTGGCTGATACCGTGGGTTTCATCCGACATCTGCCACACAAGCTGGTTGAGGCGTTTCGCGCCACGCTGGAAGAATCAAGCAACGCGGATCTGCTACTGCATGTGATCGACTCTCACGAAGAGGATCGCATGCTGCAAATCGAGCAGGTGAACGTCGTGCTGGAAGAGATCGGTGCTAACGAGATTCCCATGCTGGAGGTCTATAACAAGATCGACCTGCTTGAGAATGTCGAGCCGCACATCCAGCGCGACGAGGAAACTGGTCGTCCGATCAGAGTTTGGGCTTCTGCTCGGGAAAACCGGGGCTTGGAACTGATTCGTCAAGCTGTGGCCGAATTGTTGGGCGACGACCTGTTCGTAGGTAAATTGCGGCTGCCTCAGGCTATGGGACGTCTGCGTGCGCTATTGTTCAGTCAAGGTGCTGTACAGGAAGAATCGCATGACGAAGAAGGGTATACGGTGTTGTCAGTACGTTTACCTCGTGCAGAACTTAATCGTCTCGTCAGTCGTGAAGGTTTCAAGCCGGATGACTTCGTGGCGCAACATACTTTGCAATAAAGCCTTTATCGACGTTTTTGGTCCGGGTGCCCGGCATCCGGTAGCATTGGTCGGCGCGCCAACCGGCGCGTTTTCGCTTTAGTCAGTAGGGAGAGCGCTATGGCTTGGAACGAGCCGGGTGGCAACTCAAATAATCAAGACCCCTGGGGCGATCGCCGTGGCGGTGGTAATGGTAATGGTGGCGGCCGTCAAGGTCCACCGGACTTGGATGAAGCGCTTCGTAAGCTGCAGAACAAGCTGAATCGCTTGTTTGGCGGTAAAAAGCGCCCGGATTCCAGCGGAGGTAACCGTCAGGCGGGCAGCAGTGCGGGTCTGATTTTAATTGGCTTGGCCTTGCTGTTTGGCTTGTGGCTATACAACGCTATTTATGTCGTTGACGAGCAGGAGCAAGCAGTTGTGCTGCGCTTCGGCAAGTATTACGAAACGGTAGGTCCTGGCCTGAATATTTACTTCCCTCCAATGGATCGCAAGTTCCAGGAAAACGTGACGCGTGAGCGTGCGTATAGCAAGCAGGGGCAAATGCTGACTCAGGACGAGAATATCGTCGAGGTACCGCTGACCGTTCAGTACAAGATTACCGATTTGGAGTCTTTTGTATTAAACGTGGATCAGCCGGAACTCAGTCTTCAGCATGCTACTGATAGTGCTCTGCGTCATGTGGCTGGCTCTTCGACCATGGATCAGCTGCTGACATCTGGCCGTGAGCAGGTCGCAGGTGAGGTGCGTGAGCGCTTACAGCGTTTCCTGGATACCTACAAAACAGGTATTACGGTAACTCAGGTAAACATCCAGAGTGCTGCTGCACCTCGCGAGGTGCAGGAAGCATTTGATGATGTTATTCGTGCACGTGAAGACGAGCAGCGTGAGCGTAACCAAGCCGAAGCTTATGCTAACGGCGTGATTCCCGAGGCGCGTGGTCAGGCTCAGCGTTTAATTGAAGATGCCAATGGTTACCGTGAGGAGGTCATTGCACGCGCTCAGGGTGAAGCGGATCGCTTTAATAACTTGGTAGCCGAGTATGAGAAAGCACCTCAGGTAACGCGCGAGCGTCTGTATCTTGAGGCTATGCAAGATATGCTGAGCCAATCGAGCAAGGTTCTGATCACAGCACAGGGCGGTCAGAATAATATGCTCTATCTGCCGCTAGATAAGATGGTGCAAAACCGTCCTGCCGAATCGAGTGATTCATCGACCTCGCCTTCTTCAGGCAATAACAGCTCGAATAATCCTTCGCCATCGGTAAGGGCTTTGCCGCAGCTGCCTGAAGTACGGACAAGGGAGAGCCGCTGATGAGTAACAAGTCTATCGCCGCTCTGGTTGTAGTGGTCATTCTAGGACTATTTGCCTGGAGCAGCCTGTTTATCGTTCAGCAGACCGAACGTGCAGTTATGTTGCAGTTTGGTCGTGTAGTAGATGCTGACCTTAAGCCTGGTTTGCACTTCAAGCTGCCCTTTGTAAATAAGGTGCGTAAGTTCGATGCCCGTCTTATGACGCTAGACTCTCCAACACAGCGGTTTTTGACCTTGGAAAAGAAAGCTGTGATGGTTGATGCCTATGCCAAATGGCGTGTCTTTAATGCTGAGCGTTTCTATACGGCAACCTCAGGTATGAAGCAGATTGCCGATGAGCGTCTGATGCGTCGTTTAGAAGCCGGACTGCGTGATCAGTTTGGTAAGCGTACTTTGCATGAAGTGGTTTCTGGCGAGCGTGATGCCATGGTGGCCGAGT
This sequence comes from Pseudomonas sp. HPB0071, assembly GCF_000478505.2. NCBI lineage: Bacteria > Pseudomonadati > Pseudomonadota > Gammaproteobacteria > Pseudomonadales > Pseudomonadaceae > Pseudomonas > Pseudomonas sp. HPB0071. The sequence continues at coordinate 2,552,319 of NZ_KI517367.1, forward strand.
TAACAGGCTCACTTAACAAAATGGCTAATGCAGAGCTGGGCATCGAAGTATTGGATGTCCGAGTCAAGGCTATTGATCTGCCGAAAGAGGTGAGCCGTAGCGTCTATGAGCGTATGGGCACTGAGCGTGAGCGTGAAGCGCGTGAGCACCGTGCCAAGGGGCGTGAGCTGGCTGAAGGTATTCGTGCAGATGCAGATCGTCAGCGTCGCGTTATTCTGGCGGAAGCCTATCGCGAGGCAGAAGAAACACGAGGCGATGGTGATGCTCGTGCTGCTGCGATCTATGCCCAGGCTTATACAAAAAACCCTGAGTTCTACTCTTTTACGCGTAGCTTGCAGGCTTATCGCAACAGTTTCTCTAATAAGAGCGACATCTTAGTGATGGATCCGAAGAACGAGTTCTTCAAATACTTGGGTGATCCAACCCCGTAAAAAGGTTGGCGGGCGCTCGTCGCCCGCCGCTGACCTTTTTGTATTTCGTGGTATCATGAGTCAGCCGGGAACATCCCGGCTTTTTTGCGTCTGCATGAACCATTGCATGGCGGCGAGGTTGTATCACGGGGATGGCTTAGGCGATCTACCGTCGCTGCGCGCTTTGCTCGCTATTGTACCGTGCTCTGTGCGGCAGGTTTTGCCTGCGCGTGCATAAGGTCTTCATGACAGGCTGCTGCTCGCATGATGGAGAAAGGCTAAATGGCAACGGTAGACCGCTGGCTGCTGCCTGACGGAATTGAAGAAATCCTGCCTCCCGAGGCTGCCAGCATCGAGATCGCGCGTCGACGGGTGTTGGAGTTGTTTCAACAGTGGGGATACGAATTTGTCGTAACGCCCCATGTCGAGTTTATGGAGTCGTTGCTGACGGCGGCGGGCCAGGATCTGGAGCTGCGCACCTTCAAGGTAACCGATCCGCTGTCGGGGCGCCTGATGGGATTCCGCGCCGATATCACACCCCAGGTCGCTCGAATGGATGCCCATGCGTTGCATAGGGAAGGCCCGAGTCGCCTGTGCTATGCCGGCAGTGTCCTGCATTCCCGTCCGCGCGCGCTGTCTACGTCGCGCAGTCCGATTCAGATCGGGGCTGAGTTATATGGTGCCAAGGACACGGCCGGTGATCTTGAAATCATCAGCCTGATGCTGGGTGTGCTTGAACTGGCTCAAATCCCGGATGTGCACATGGACCTTGGACATGTCGGAATCTATCGTGGTTTGTGCGAAGCGGCAGGCCTATCCGGCGCAGCAGAAGAGGCGCTTTTTGATGCGCTGCAGCGCAAGGCGGTAGATGAAGTTATTACCCTGACCCAAGAGCTTTCTGCGCCTTATGGCGACATGTTGCGTAGCCTGGTTGAGCTGTGCGGTGGGCGTCAGGCCCTGGAGGCTGCGCGTCAGCGCCTGGCGGAAGCGCCGCCTGCCGTTGTCTCTGCCCTGGAGGCGCTGTGCTCCCTGGCTGATACGTTAGCTCAACGGTTTCCAGATATTCCGCTGTATTTTGATCTGGGCGAGCTACGTGGGTATCACTATCACACCGGCGTTGTTTTCGCGGCGTTTGTCCCAGGTAGCGGTCAGGCTATTGCTCAAGGGGGGCGCTACGACAATATCGGCGCGAATTTTGGCCGGGCACGCCCAGCAACAGGCTTTTCTACCGATCTGAAAACATTGGTTATGCTGGGTCAGGCGGAAATGACCGAGCCGCTAACAGGTATCTGGGCACCTCATGGCGAGGATGCTCAGCTATGGAATGCGATTCGCCAGTTACGTTCAGGCGGTGAGCGCGTGGTGCAGGCGTTGCCTGGCCAGGCGGATTCGGATGCGCGCGAGTCGGGCTGTGACCGACAGCTGACGTGGCAGGATGGAAGTTGGCAGGTGGCGCCCCTGGCGTCGTGAGAGTTCGCCGGGTTAGCCGGCTCCAGAGATTCCTATAGGGGAAAGGTTATGGGTAAGAATGTCGTCGTCCTGGGCACCCAATGGGGTGATGAGGGCAAAGGCAAAATTGTCGATCTGTTGACTGATCAGGCGGCAGCGGTTGTTCGTTACCAAGGTGGCCACAATGCTGGGCATACATTGGTTATCGATGGTGAAAAAACCATTCTGCGATTGATTCCGTCCGGTATTTTGCGTGCCGACACGCAGTGCCTGATCGGTAACGGCGTGGTGCTGGCGCCGGACGCCTTGTTCAAGGAAGTTGCCGAGCTTGAGGCGAGAGGCGTTCCGGTTCGTGAGCGACTGCGTATCAGTTCGGCCTGCCAATTGATTCTGCCTTATCACGTGGCGCTTGATCAGGCGCGCGAAAAGGCCCGAGGTGATGCCAAGATCGGAACGACCGGTCGTGGAATCGGCCCGGCTTATGAAGACAAGATTGCCCGTCGCGGCTTGCGCGTAGGTGATCTGTTCCATCCTGAGCGCTTCGCTCAAAAGCTGCGTGAAGTGCTGGAGTATCATAACTTTGTGCTGCAGAACTTCTTCAACGAGCAGCCTGTTGATTTCCAGAAGACCTATGATGATGCAATGGAGCACGCCAAGGTACTCAAGCCGCTGATGTTGGATGTAGTGTCGCGTTTGCACGAGCTGCGTAGAGCCGGCGAGAACATCATGTTCGAAGGGGCTCAGGGTACGCTGCTGGATATCGATCACGGTACTTATCCATTTGTTACCAGTTCTAACACCACGGCAGGCGGTGTAGCGACGGGTTCTGGCGTAGGGCCTTTGTACCTGGATTACATCCTTGGAATCACCAAGGCCTATACCACGCGTGTAGGTTCCGGTCCGTTCCCAACGGAACTGTTTGACGAGACTGGCGCTTATCTGGCCAAGAAAGGTCATGAGTTTGGTTCGGTAACAGGTCGTCCGCGTCGTTGTGGTTGGTTCGATGCAGTCATCCTGCGTCGCTCTATCGAGGTAAACAGCATTTCTGGTCTATGCCTGACCAAGCTGGACGTTCTCGATGGTCTGGAAACCGTGCGTATCTGTGTAGGTTATCGCAATGCTGAAGGCGAGCTGACCGAAGCGCCGACCGATGCTGACAGCTATATCGGCTTGGAGCCTATCTATGAGGAAATGCCGGGCTGGTCCGAGTCTACCGTAGGTGCTCGCAGCATGGATGAGCTGCCTGCAAATGCGCGCGCTTATATTGCGCGTATTCAAGAGCTGGTTGGTGCGCCTATCGATATTATCTCGACAGGCCCTGACCGCAACGAAACGATTACGCTTCGTCATCCGTTTGCCTGATCTGATCGGGTAGATAGAAGGGAGGGTCGCTTAGGCGGCCCTTTTTTATAGGCGTCAGTAAAAGCAACTGAGAAAGGGGAGGGAATTAAAAAGCATAACCCCAGAAACGACAAAACCGAGCTATTTAGCTCGGTTGTCTGTAAAGTGGTGCCCAGGAGAAGACTCGAACTTCCACGGTGTTGCCACCGCTAGGACCTGAACCTAGTGCGTCTACCAATTCCGCCACCTGGGCACTCTGCGATATGCGATGATCTCATCGTATTTCGCGTTAGCAACGTTGTTGCCGTTGCTGTGGCGCGAACTATACGAGGCTTTTTTAAACCTGTAAACCCTTGAAGTGGAAAATTTTTATTATTTTTCGAAGACTAACCTTTAAGGCATTTTCGAGCTTCAATATATAGAGAGCTCTTAACCAGACAAAAGGTAACTCTAAACTGATGGCCGATTGGCAATCCCTCGATCCCGAGGCCGCTAGAGAAGCGGAAAAATATGAAAACCCTGTTCCAAGTCGCGAGCTTATTCTGGCGCATCTGGCGCAGCGGGGCGGCCCTGCCTCGCGCACGCAGCTGATAGAAGAGTTCGGTTTGACGGAAGAGGATCAGTTTGAAGCATTGCGCCGTCGCCTTCGTGCCATGGAGCGGGATGGGCAGCTTCTTTATACGCGTCGCGGAGCTTACGCCCCCGTTGATAAGCTCGATCTTGTCTGTGGGCGAGTCAGCGGTCACCGTGACGGCTTTGGCTTTCTTATCCCGGACGACGGCAGTGATGACCTTTTCCTGAGCCCTGCGCAAATGCGGCTCGTGTTCGATGGTGACAAGGCGCTGGCGCGTGTGTCCGGTCTGGATCGTCGAGGCCGCCGTGAAGGCGCTCTGGTCGAAGTCGTACACCGTGCCCATGAGAGCGTGGTCGGCCGGTTCTTTGAAGAGAGCGGCATCGCGTATGTAGTGGCGGACAGCCCCAGGATCCAACAGCAGGTGCTGGTCCCCGCTGGCAAGCATGGCGGAGCGCAGCATGGGCAGTTTGTTCAGGTTCATATCACCGACTGGCCTACCACTCATCGCCAGGCTCAGGGCGAGGTGGTTGAGGTGCTGGGTGATTACCTCGCGCCGGGGATGGAAATCGAAGTGGCATTGCGCAGCTACGATATTCCCCATGAGTGGCCGGCCGATGTAGAGAAAGAGGCGGCCAAGCTCAAGCCTGAAGTCTCTGAGAAAGATAAGGAAAAGCGGGTCGATCTGCGCAACGTACCGTTCGTGACAATTGACGGTGAAGATGCGCGTGACTTTGATGACGCGGTCTATGCCGAGAAGAAAAAGTCCGGAGGCTGGCGGCTCTTCGTCGCGATTGCAGACGTGTCTCATTATGTGAAGGTCGGCTCTGCGCTAGACACCGAGGCCGCACGCCGGGGCAACTCGGTATATTTCCCGGGGCGCGTAGTGCCCATGCTGCCTGAGATATTGTCCAATGGGCTGTGCTCCCTGAACCCCTTGGTGGATCGCCTGGCCATGGTATGCGAGATGACCATCTCGGCTACGGGCAAGCTTACGGGCTATCAGTTCTACGAGGCGGTGATCCACTCCCATGCGCGCCTGACCTATACCCGGGTCAGTCAGTTACTGGAAACGCCGGAAAGCACTGAGGCGCAGCAGTTCCGTGAGCAGCTGCCGCAGCTGGTGCCGCATATCCAGGAACTGTATGCCTTATATGAGGTGCTCGTGATTACCCGGCAGGAGCGGGGTGCTATCGATTTCGAGACACAGGAGACGCGAATCGTCTTTGGTGCCGACAAGAAGATTTCGGAAATCCGGCCTACTCAGCGTAACGACGCCCACAAGCTGATCGAAGAATGCATGCTGTGCGCGAACGTAGCGACAGCCAAGTTTCTCGAGAAGCACAGCATTCCAGCCCTGTACCGGGTTCACGATGCGCCGCCGCTTGAGAAACAGACCAAGTTGCGGCAGTTCCTGGGTGAGATCGGCCTGACTTTGACGAAGGGCAAGGCTACACCGACGCCCAAAGACTACCAGGCGCTACTCAAAGCCGTTCATGACCGTCCCGATTACCGTCTGATCCAGACGGTAATGCTGCGCTCACTGAGCCAAGCGGTTTACAGCCCGGACAATGATGGCCATTTTGGTCTCAATTACGAAGCCTATACACACTTCACATCGCCCATTCGGCGTTATCCGGACCTATTGGTTCACCGTGCAATTCGCAGCGTCATTCGTTCCAAGCTTGAAACACGGCATGTGAAGCGTGCCGGCGCCGCTGCCATGCCCAAGTCGCGTATCTATCCGTATGATGAGGCGCAGCTGGATCAGCTGGGTGAGCAGTGCTCCATGACCGAACGCCGTGCCGACGAAGCTACACGAGACGTTGCGAACTGGCTCAAGTGCGAGTACATGCGTGATCGGGTCGGCGAGACGTACCCGGGTGTCATCACCGCTGTGACGGGATTTGGCGTGTTTGTCGAGCTGAGCGATATCTACGTCGAGGGGCTTGTTCACGTCACGGCGCTGCCAAGCGACTATTATCATTTCGATGCCGTACACCATAGGCTTTCAGGTGAGCGTAGCGGGCGCAGTTATCGGCTGGGTGACTTGGTCGAAATCGTGGTGGCGCGTGTGGATCTGGATGAGCGCAAGATCGACTTCGAGCTGTCCGAGACGGCACAATCGGCTCCGGCAGGTCGTCGCCAGCGAGGCGATGCCAAGTCCTCAAGAGATAAGTCTCGAAAGCGCGAGAAAACCCAGGTACCTGCCCAGAATTCAGCAGTAGGGATCGAGGTCTCGCCTGAATTGCTCAAGCAGGCAGAAGTGTTGTTGGGCAATACGGACGTCAAGCGCAGTCGTGCAGTCAAGCGCGCCCTGCTGGATGAGGCCAAGACCGGTGGAGAAAAGCCCGGCAGGGCGCAACCTGCCAGACAGGAGGCCACCCCGGCGCGCACGCCAGCAAAGAAAGGTAAAAAGGCAGACAGCGCTAAACCCGGCAAGCCAGCTAAATCGGCCAAGGCAACGAAGCCGGGCAAACATCGCAAGGGGCCTTCCAAGGCCAAGGCACAGGCGGCTTCTGGTGAAGTCCGTAAACGTAAGGTCAAGTCATGAGTCAGTGGGAAATGGTCTATGGCATCCATGCCGTAGAAGCGTTGTTGCGTCATCATCCAAAGCGGGTGAAGCAACTATGGATAGCCGAAGGTCGTCAGGAACCGCGCATACAGGCAGTGGTCACATTGGCCGATGCTGCACGTGTGCCGGTGCAGACCCATAGCCGTCAATCGCTCGACGAGCAGGTGGACGGTGTGCATCAGGGGATCGTGGCGCATGTAAGTCCGAGCCAGATCTGGGGCGAGGCGATGCTTGAAGAACTTTTGGATAGAGCCGAAGGCCCGCCGCTGCTTCTGATGCTGGATGGGGTGACGGATCCGCATAACCTGGGGGCCTGCCTGCGTACAGCCGACGCGGCAGGTGTTCAGGCGGTCATCATACCCAAGGACAAGTCAGCCAGTCTGAATGCTACGGTTCGTAAGGTAGCGTGTGGTGCCGCTGAGGTTATTCCATTGGTAGCGGTTACCAATCTGGCGCGTACGCTGGAAAAGCTCAAGAAGCGAGGGCTGTGGGTTGTGGGCACGGCAGGAGAAGCTGAACAGGATGTCTATGATGTAGACATGACCGGACCGACCGTTCTCGTCATGGGTGCAGAGGGCAAGGGAATGCGCCGATTGACACGTGAGCTGTGCGATTTTCTGGTGCGTTTGCCTATGTCCGGCAGTGTCAGCAGTTTGAACGTCTCCGTAGCGACAGGGGTTTGCCTGTTCGAAGCCGTTCGTCAACGTCGTTCTCGCTAGAGGGATCGGCTCGCCCGCTGAAAGTAGTTAGGTTACATGCTCGATTTTGAAAGCATTTTCAGGGCTTCGCCGAATTCGTATGTTCTGCTGAACAGCGCTTTGACCGTCGTGGACGCCAACGAGGCGTACCTGAGGGCCGTGGGGCGGCAGCGTCAGGAGTTGCTTGGGGTCCATTTGTTCGAGGCCTTTCCTGTCGATCCGTTGCAGGGCAACGTGCCATCACAGCAGGCCCTGAAAGCCTCCATCGAGCGAGCTGTTACGCTCAGGCAGGAAGATGCCCTCCCTGTCATTCGTTACGCGATACCGCGTAGCAGTGCCAGGGGGGTAATGTTTGAAGACCATGTCTGGAGTGTTACGCATACGCCACTCTTCGATGCTGAAGGTCGATTGCAGCATGTCCTCCAGCACGCTACGGATATCAGTGAACTCCAGGCCATGCGTGCCGATGTAGTTCGTTCTCCCAGCCTGACATCGACGAACATTCAACTGGGGCAGCGCCTGATCAATCGAGCGAAAGCCTTACAGGATGAAGGGGCCCAGCTGAGACGGCTGTTTCAGCAGGCGCCGGGTTTCATCTGTGTCTTGAGCGGGCCTGACCATGTGTTTGAGCTGGCTAACGATGCGTTTCTGCACCTTGTAGCGCGAGGAGACGTTGTCGGTCATCCTCTTCGTACTGTCTTTCCCGAATTGGTAGAGCAAGGTGCTCTCAGGTTATTTGATGAGGCGCTAGTCTCTCTCAAAACGTTTTCCGGACGCGGCGTTCGCCTGGATATTCAACGTACCGCCTTGGGGCCTTCTAACGAAATCTATGTAGACTTCATCCTGCAGCCGATTATTGATAACGGGCAGGTGGCAGGGCTTTTTATCCAGGGTAACGATGTCACCCAGCAGAAGCGGGCGGAAACCGAGCTGGCCAATTACCGGCTGCACCTTGAAGATCTGGTGCAGGAGCGGACGCGCGAGCTCAAACGCAGTGAAGATGAGCGACAGGCCGCTATGGTTCAGGCGCAAAAGCTGGAAGCCGTTGCCAAACTGACGGGGGGCGTTGCCCATGATTTCAATAACGTCCTGCAGATCATCGGAGGCAACCTGCAGTTGCTGAAAACCCGACTGGCAGGCGATGAGGTTGGCCAGCGTCGGCTGCAGGCGGCCAATACAGCCGTAGAGCGGGGTGCAAGCCTTGCTTCTCAGCTCTTGTCCTTTGCGCGGCGGCAGCCCCTGCAGCCAATGTCAGTCGATACGAAGAGTCTCCTGGATGGCATGAGTGATTTGCTGCATCAGGCGTTGGGCGAGTCCATCACGCTGACTGTGCTTGCTGACCCTGATGTCTGGTCGATATTTGTCGATGCAGGTCAGTTGGAAAACGTGCTGGTCAGTCTGTTACTCAATGCCCGCGAAGCAATGGCTAATGAGGGGCATGTCACTGTTGAGCTACATAACGTGTTGCTTTCCCAGGAGCAGTGGCAGACCGCTGACGAGTTGATTCCAGGCGAGTACGTGCAGCTGATCATCACGGATACCGGGCGCGGAATGTCCGAAGAGGTCAAGGCGCAAGCCTTCGAGCCCTTTTTCTCGACCAAGCGTGAAGAGCATGGCACCGGGCTTGGCCTGTCCATGGTCTATGGTTTCGTGAAGCAGAGTGGCGGACATATCTTGATCAACAGTACCTTGGGCAAGGGAACATCGATCACTCTTTATCTGCCACGCTCGCTACCGAATACCGATACAGCCGATAGTTCCATGGCCTTGCCGTCGGTTGAGGAAGGTGGAAGCGAATGTATCCTTGTAGTGGAAGACGACCCTGATGTTCGTCACATCGTGGTGGATATGCTGAGTGAGCTAGGCTATGACGTGCTGGAAGCCGGTGATGGGCAGGCTGCCCTGACGATGCTTGAGCAGGGGGCGCCTGTAGATTTATTGTTTACAGACATTGTGATGCCGGGCCCGGTACGCAGCACCGAGCTGGCACGCAGAGCAGGGGCGCTCAGGCCTTCCTTGAAGGTACTGTTTACCTCGGGCTATACACAGGACGCTGTAATACAGGGCGGACGGCTCGAGGCAGGAGGCAACCTGCTCAGTAAACCCTATCGTCGGGATGAGTTAGCCCAAAAGGTGCGTATGATGCTCGGTATGCACAGACAGCACACCCCTACTACAGCTGTAACAGAAGAGGACATGGCGTTGGAGGAAACCGCAAGTAACAAGGTATTAAATATTCTGCTGGTCGAGGATGACCTGACGCTACGTAGCCTGACTAGCGAGGTGATGGAAGAGCTGGGCTATCAGGTTACGGCCGTGGCTTCTGCCGAAGAGGCACTGGACGTGCTGCAGAGCAGTACCTTTGATGTCCTTTTCACAGATATCGGGCTTGGAGGCATGTCAGGGCTGGACCTGAGCCGTCAGGCGCTCAAGCGTTATCCCGGACTGCATGTCGTAGTGGCTTCCGGTTATGCCTTTGACAAGGACGACGAACTCAAACATGTAAAGGCGCTGCTCAAGCCATACGATCTTTTCAAGATCCGGCAGCTGCTCGATGATCTGTCCGTCAGATAGTTGTACCGGCGAGCCGGTTGGCTCGTGATCTTCCTTGCGCCACCCGGTGCCCTTCTCTAGAATACCGCCCCTTGCCTGTAGCGGGCCTCCGCTTGCAGGCAAGTCAAAACGAAACATTCACTCCTTGTCTGACCGCATCATGTGGCAGGCTATAACCCGTAAGGAGCATTTATGCGTCATTACGAAGTTGTGTTTCTGGTTCATCCTGACCAGAGCGAACAGGTGGGCGGCATGGTTGAGCGCTACACCAAAGCGATTGAAGAAGACGGTGGCAAGGTTCATCGTCTGGAAGACTGGGGCCGTCGTCAGCTGGCTTACGCTATCGACAACGTGCACAAGGCTCACTATGTTCTGATGAACATTGAGTGCAGCGCCAAAGCACTGGCTGAACTGGAAGACAACTTCCGTTACAACGACGCCGTGATCCGTAACATGATCCTCCGTCGCGATGAAGCCGTTACCGGCCAGTCTGAAATGCTCAAGGCCGAAGAGAACCGTAGCGAGCGCCGTGAGCGTCGCGAGCGTCCTGCCGAGTCCGAGTCCGCCGATGGCAGCGACAATGCTGACGTCGATGGCGACGATAGCGCCGAGTAAGCCTGGATTATTGAGGAATCATTGTTATGGCACGTTTCTTCCGTCGTCGTAAATTCTGCCGTTTCACCGCTGAAGGCGTGAAAGAGATCGATTACAAAGATCTGAACACCCTGAAAGCCTACGTCTCCGAAACCGGCAAGATCGTTCCGAGCCGTATCACTGGCACCAAGGCCAAGTACCAGCGTCAGCTGGGTACTGCCATCAAGCGTGCTCGTTATCTGGCCCTGTTGCCCTACACCGACAGCCACGGCCGTTGAGACCGGGCATCGACACGAACTAACGGATAATTCGCATGCGAGCCCTTGCTGATTTCATCATGCGCGGTCGCATGCAAGCCACCCTTACGGTGGTGATTGCAGCGGTTGTGCCATTTCTGTACTGGCTCAGCGCTGCAGCAGGGAGTCTGGTCGTCCTGCGCCGTGGCGCAAGTGACGCTGCAGGTGTAGTGGTCTGGGCATTGCTGCCGGCCGCGTTCTGGTGGTATCTGGGGGATCCGAGCATTGCGCTCGTATTCGTCGGTACCCTGGCGCTGGCGCTGGTTTTACGCAGCAGTGTTTCCTGGCCGCGTGTCCTGCTCGCCAGCATCCTGGTCGGTCTGGCGTTTGCTGTGACCATTGGTCATGTCTACGCAGAGCCCATCAACCTCTTGGCAGAGGAAATTCAAAAGCTTCTGCCTCAGATGGCGGGTCAGTCACCGGATGCTTTGCCGGAAGCCAAGCAGGCCCAGCTGCATGACATGCTGGTGCCTGTATTGACCGGTCTGATGGCGAGTCTTTTCCAGATTGTCTGTCTGCTGTGCCTGATGTTGGGACGTTATTGGCAAGCTGCGCTGTATAACCCAGGCGGTTTCGCGCGTGAGTTTCATGCGCTGAGATTGTCGCCCGCCCTGGCACTGGGAATGCTGTTGGTCATGCTACTGGCACCCAACATCAACCTGGGACTTGGGATGTTGACACCGCTGTGCAGTGTACCCCTGGCGATAGCTGGCGTTGCCCTGCTTCACGGACTGGTAAGACAGAAGCATATGGCCACGTTCTGGCTGGTGGGGTTGTACGTGACACTGCTGATTTTTGGGCAGTTGATCTATCCGTTGTTGGTGATCGTAGCCGTGGTCGACAGTCTGTTTGATTTTCGTGGGCGCCTGGGCAATACGCCCAAGGACTCCACGAACGGTGAAGGTTAAAAGTTAAGAGGTAAGACTCAAATGGAAGTCATCCTGCTGGAAAAGATCGCCAACCTGGGCAACCTGGGCGATAAAGTGAACGTCAAGGGCGGTTACGCTCGTAACTTCCTGCTGCCGCAGGGCAAGGCAACTGCCGCTACTGCTGACAACGTTGCTGCGTTCGAAGCACGTCGTGCAGAGCTCGAGAAGCAGGCTGCCGATAAGAAGGCTTCTGCTGAAGCTCGTGCTGCCAAGCTGAACGAACTGACCGTTACCATCGCTGCCAACTCTGGCGACGAAGGCAAGCTGTTCGGCTCTATCGGTACTCGCGATATCGCCGAAGCTGTTTCTGCTGCTGGCGTTGAGCTGGACAAGAGCGAAGTTCGTCTGCCCAACGGCGCTCTGCGTAACGTTGGCGAGTTCGACGTAGATGTGCAGCTGCACACCGACGTTGAAACTACCGTCAAGGTGGTCGTGGTTGCTGAATAAGCGGTCATGACAACTGACTAGCGGGCTTGCACGAACATGCAAGCCTGCCGACAATCGGGCACGTCATTCTCGTAATGACGTGCCCGTTTTTTTTCAGGCCATGAAGGCCTGTCTTCTCTGATCGAACTTTCGGTGCCAATCGCTACGCCATGAATGAGATCGCCATCGCTGAACAATACGATTTGCAAACTGCCGCGCTGAAGGTGCCACCGCACTCCATCGAGGCCGAGCAGGCCGTGCTGGGTGGCTTGATGCTGGATAACAATGCGTGGGAACGCGTCTCGGACCAGGTATCGGACGGCGACTTCTATCGCCATGACCATCGCCTGATCTTTCGTGCCATTGCTCGTCTGGCTGAAAGCAACCAGCCTTTCGATGTGGTTACGTTATCCGAGCAGCTCGACAAGGAAGGACAACTACCCCAGGTAGGGGGGCTGGCTTATCTGGGTGAGCTGGCAAAAAACACCCCCTCTGTTGCAAACATCAAGGCCTATGGCCAGATCGTGCGCGAGCGCGCCACGCTGCGCCAGCTGATCGGCATCAGCAATGACATTGCCGACAGTGCCTATAACCCTGAAGGTCGGGGCGCCAATGAGCTTCTTGATGAGGCGGAGCGCAAGATTTTCGAAATTGCCGAGGCCCGTCCCAAGACAGGAGGTCCGATTGGCGTTAATGACATCCTGACCAAGGCCATTGATCGAATCGATACCCTGTTCAACTCGGATAATGCCATTACGGGTGTTTCCACAGGATTCGTGGATCTGGATGATAAAACCAGCGGCCTTCAACCGTCGGACCTGGTTATCGTGGCGGGACGTCCCTCGATGGGTAAGACGACCTTTGCCATGAACCTGGTCGAAAATGCGGTACTGCGTACTGACAAGGCCGTGCTTGTATTTTCACTGGAAATGCCAGCTGATTCGATCGTGATGCGTATGTTGTCGTCCCTTGGGCGAATCGATCAGACCAAGGTCCGCTCGGGTAAGCTGGAGGACGATGACTGGCCAAGGCTGACCTCAGCGGTCAACCTCCTGAATGACCGCAAGCTGTTTATCGACGACACGGCAGGTATCAGCCCGTCGGAAATGCGTGCACGTACGCGGCGTTTGGTGCGTGAACACGGTGACTTGGCGCTGATCATGGTCGACTACCTGCAATTGATGCGGATTGGCGGGGCAGCCAGCGAAAACCGGACCAATGAGATTTCCGAAATTTCGCGCTCGCTCAAAGCGCTGGCCAAGGAGTTCAACTGTCCGGTGGTCGCGTTGTCCCAGCTTAACCGCTCGCTGGAACAGCGGCCGAACAAGCGCCCGGTGAACTCCGACTTGCGTGAATCCGGAGCGATCGAGCAGGACGCCGACGTAATCATGTTTGTGTACCGGGATGAGGTGTATCACCCTGAAACCGAGTACAAGGGTGTAGCCGAAATCATTATCGGTAAACAGCGTAACGGTCCTATCGGTACGGTGCGACTCGCCTTTATCGGCAAATACACCCGTTTCGAGAACTTGGCGCCCGGCAGTTATAACTTCGACGACGACTAAGTTGTCGAGAGCGCAAAAAAGCCGCACACCTGTGCGGCTTTTTTATAAGCGCCTTGGCCTTGCATGTGGTAATCCAGGCGTGGATGCGCGCGTTCGGCAAGCTCAGCAGTCCAGTAACCATGCGGCTGTCAGGCGACGGATAGCGGTTCGCCTCTCTTAACTGGCTATTTTTTGTGCTATTCTTGCACCTCCTCCCGCACCACTTTTAATCCCCGGAAGCCTTCATGCTCGCTGCCAAGCCGTTGTTCGACTATCCCAAATATTGGGCTGAGTGTTTTGGACCTGCGCCTTTCCTGCCGATGAGCAGGGAGGAGATGGACCTGCTCGGCTGGGACAGTTGCGACATCATTGTCGTGACAGGCGATGCCTATGTGGATCATCCATCCTTTGGCATGGCTATCATTGGACGTCTTCTGGAAGCGCAAGGCTTTCGGGTAGGGATTATCTCCCAGCCAGACTGGCAGTCCAAAGACGACTTTATGAAGCTTGGCAAGCCGAACCTGTTTTTTGGCGTGGCGGCAGGCAACATGGATTCGATGATCAACCGCTATACAGCCGATCGCAAGATTCGCTCCGATGACGCCTATACACCAGGCGGTTTGGCCGGCAAGCGTCCCGATCGTGCCAGCATGGTCTACAGCCAGCGTTGCCGTGAAGCCTATAAGGGGGTACCGATTGTCCTGGGCGGTATCGAGGCATCACTGCGCCGGATTGCTCACTACGACTACTGGCAGGACAAGGTACGCCATTCCATCCTGATGGATGCAAAGGCGGATATTCTGCTATACGGCAATGCCGAACGTGCAGTCGTGGAGATTGCTCACCGCTTGGCTGCGGGTGAACCCATCCAGGCGATCACCGATATTCGCGGCACTGCGTTTATCCGCAAGGACACGCCGGAAGGTTGGTTCGAGCTGGACTCGACGCGTATTGACCGTCCGGGGAAGGTCGACAAGATCATCAACCCCTACGTCAATACACAGGATTTGCAGGCGTGTGCCATTGAGCAGTCCAAGGGGCCGCAGGAAGATCCTGAGGAAGCGAAGGTTGTTCAGCTGCTGCCCAGCCCGAAGCTTACCCGTGACAAGACGGTCATTCGGCTGCCGTCGTTCGAGAAAGTAAAGGGCGATCCGGTCCTGTATGCCCACGCCAACCGCGTGCTGCACCTGGAGACCAACCCGGGCAATGCCCGCGCGCTGGTTCAGCGTCATGGCGATCAGGACGTATGGCTCAATGCGCCGCCAATTCCGCTGACCACTGAAGAGATGGACTACGTCTTCGGGCTGACCTATGCCCGTGTTCCGCATCCTGCTTATAAAGGCGAGCGGATTCCTGCGTACGAGATGATCCGCTTCTCGGTCAACATCATGCGCGGCTGTTTTGGCGGCTGCACTTTCTGCTCCATTACCGAGCACGAAGGCCGCATTATCCAGAACCGTTCGGAAGAGTCCATTATTCGAGAAATCGAGGAAATTCGCGACAAAGTGCCAGGGTTTACCGGGGTTATTTCCGACTTGGGTGGCCCGACGGCCAACATGTACCGGATTGCGTGCAAGGACCCGGAAATCGAGAAGCATTGCCGCAAGCCGTCCTGCGTGTGGCCGGGTATCTGCGAAAACCTGAACACCGACCACTCGGCGCTGATTCAGTTGTATCGCTCTGCGCGTGCCCTGCCGGGTGTGAAGAAGATCCTGATTGCGTCGGGCTTGCGGTATGACCTGGCGGTAGAGTCGCCAGAGTACGTAAAGGAGCTGGTAACCCATCACGTGGGAGGCTACTTGAAGATTGCACCGGAGCACACCGAGGAAGGTCCGCTTTCCAAGATGATGAAACCGGGCATCGGCAGTTACGATCGC
The DNA here is from genome assembly GCF_000478505.2 of Pseudomonas sp. HPB0071. NCBI lineage: Bacteria > Pseudomonadati > Pseudomonadota > Gammaproteobacteria > Pseudomonadales > Pseudomonadaceae > Pseudomonas > Pseudomonas sp. HPB0071. Next base: position 2,567,582 of record NZ_KI517367.1, read on the forward strand.
TTCAAGCAGATGTTCGAGAAGTATACGAAGGAAGCCGGTAAGGAACAGTACCTGATTCCTTATTTCATCGCTGCGCATCCGGGTACGACTGACGAAGACATGATGAACCTGGCGCTCTGGCTCAAGCGTAACGGCTTCCGGGCGGATCAGGTACAGGCGTTCTATCCGTCGCCAATGGCAACCGCGACTGCGATGTACCATTCGGGCAAGAATCCGCTGCGCAAGGTAACTTACAAGAGCGATGGCGTACCGATCGTGAAGGGGGAGCGTCAACGCCGCCTGCACAAGGCATTCCTGCGCTATCACGACCCAAACAACTGGCCGATGCTGCGTGAAGCGCTCAAGGATATGGGGCGTGCCGACTTGATCGGTAACGGCAAGCATCACCTGATTCCCACGTTCCAGCCCGCTGTGGATGGTACTTATCAAAGTGCACGTCGTAAGAATTCGACGCCACTGGGTAGCAAAAAAGCAGGCAAGCCGCTGCTGACTCAGCATACCGGCTTACCGCCGCGGGCAGCGGATGGCAGCAAGGGATGGGACAAGAAGCAGGAAGGTCAGGCGGTGGCGTTTGCCAAAGGCAAGAAAAAGCCCCGGCGAGAACCCAATATTCCGCGTTGATGAAACGGCGAGCCTCAGGCTCGCCGTTTTGCTATCAGCGGATCGTCAACGCGCCGGTAAGATCGCCCAAGGGGGCGAGACCGTAGGTGACGCGTGCGATGTCGCGCTCCACCAGACCCTTGAGCGGCGGCAAGCCGTGGAGCCGGGTGATCAGGCGCAGGATTGAGGTGGTGTCGTACAGGTCGTGATCGACATGTCCTTTGCGTGCGAAAGGTGACACGACAAGGGCCGGAATACGTGTGCCTGGACCCCAGCGATCACCCTTGGGCGGTGCTACGTGATCCCACCAGCCGCCGTTCTCATCGAACGTAATGACGACTACGGTGTTTTCCCATTGCGGGCCTTTCTGCAGATGTTCGATAACCTTGGCAATGTGCTGATCGCCTGAAGCGACATCGGCATAACCGGCATGCAGGTTGAGGCTGCCCTGGGGCTTGTAGAAGGTTACAGGCGGCAGGCGACCGGCATCGATGTCTGCCAGGAAGCGGTTGGTACTCGGATCATCGCCAATTCCGCCGTCGCGGATGTGCTGCTCGCGTGCTGCCGTGCCCGGGGCGAAGCGCTTGAAGTAGTTGAATGGCTGGTGGTGCGCCTGAAACCGGGTATCGGCGCCATTGCCCTCCAACGCTGCCTGCCAGCCTCCCGAGTACCAAGCCCAGTCCACACCCTTGGCTGACAGCAGGTCGCCAATGGTGGCATGGGTCTGTGGTGGCAGTACGCTCGGGTTGGTCGGGTCGGACAGGGCTGGGTCGCCTCCTGCCGGCGGCGGAATCTGGCTGGGCTGATAGGGCGGCAACATGGTATTGATGGCATAGCCGTCAGGGCTAAGCGCGCCCGGATTGACGAATACCGGGCGTCCGTCCAGGGCCGAGGCAGGAGAGTTGTCCGCCAGAGCCAACTCATAGTCCAGCGGATTCTTCCCTTTAAGCACCGCCACCTTGTCCTTTGCCGGGCTGGTGGTGTGGTTGGGGTAGAACGGCGCGCGACCCGAGATCAGGAACTGATGGTTCAGGAAAGAGCCACCAAAAGCAGCCATGAAGAAGTTATCGCAGAGGGTGAATTCCTGGGCCAGTTTCCACAAGCGCAATTTCTCGGGCTGGCTGTAGTAACCCATGACCAGTGCACCCGAGTCACCCCAGGCGACAAAGCCGTCATTGCGCCCGCCGTTGATCTGCATCTGGTTCTGGTAGAACGCATGTACGAGATCACGAGTGATCAAGCCCGGGTTAAGCGGCTTGCCTTGAGCATCCTTCAGAGGAAAGGGTGCATTGGAAAGCCCACTGATCTGATCTTCAGTAATCAGGTATTGCTGACCGTCAATGGTCTGAGCCATAGGCACCAGGCCACCCCAGATCTTGGGTAAGTGCGGTAGCGGCTGTCCGTTACGGTCCTTCTGCTGGAAATGCTTGGCGTTGACCGCAGACAGTGGCTTCGAGACGCCAGGAAAATTGCCAAACAGGTTATTGAAGCTGCGGTTTTCCGCGTAGATAACAACGACATTTTTGATTTGCCGTTTCAGTGAATGGTCGAATGCCTTGCGCTCGGCAGCTTCAGCCATTCCCATGCGGTCAAGACCGGGCAAACCTAGCCCTAACCCGACGACACCTGCTCCGATCAGGAAGCGGCGTCTTGATTTCTCGAGGGTGGAATCGGGCTTATTACGGTCGTCATCTTTCATCGGAGGAAACCTCAGTAACGGAGCTGGCCTCTACAGTAGTAACAAAATATTTCAGATTTTCGAGCGATACGTTCTTATTAAGTCAGTTATTTGTATGCCTAGCTAACTTTTTTGCAGGCGCTGGCTGATCAGTTTTATCACTGAGAGCATGCGAGCCAGTAAGGGCAGGCGGACTACCGCTGCAGTCCGTAGATGAAGCGCCATGTTACATAGCATGGCGCTAAGAAGGGTCATATCAGCCACGCTTACAAGCGTTGAATACGTCCGGCAGGTTTAGCTTGGCCGGCCGGCTTGCCGGACGTGTCCCGTTCAACGAGATAGTGTTCAAGCGCATCGACATCAACAATGCCGGTCTCCTGTACGTGGCGGGCGTGCTTGAGGATCTCAAGTCCATCCCCTCCCTGGGCCATGAAGTTGTTCACTGTAATGCGGTAATCCTGGTCGAGCCGGATCGGCTGTCCATTCAGCTTCATGCTTCCGGAAGCCACTTTCTGGCCCGGTTTGCCTGCCGGATTCCAGCGGTAGCTGAAGCCTTCCGAAACCTGCATCAGACTGGCGCTGTCGTCACTGCTCCATTGCTCCTCCATGAGCTGATAGAGCTGGGCACCGCTCAAGGTCAGCAAGGTCAGGGTATTGCCGAATGGCTGATTGGCGGCCAGTTGGGCGTAGGTCAGCCTGGATTGGCCAGGCTCCAGAGCCAGATTGCTGCGGATGCCGCCTGCGTTCATGAGGGCAATCTGGGCGCCCAGCTTGCGTGTCGCCTGAAGTTGGGCGTCGGCAATGAGATCGCCTAGCGTCGATTCGCCATTCGCATCGGTCATGCGAGTGATCTGGGGGACAGCAATACGTGCGATAGGCCGCTGAAGCACATGCTGGCTACGCTTTTCAACTTCCTGACGCAGCGCGGCGAGCGCAGGATCGGGAGTGTAGCGATGGGCGTCCACGGTCAGGTTTTCGCTGCTGGCCGAGATGATATCGTGGGTCTTGGGGTTAATGCCGAGCCGTACATGGCTAACGAACTGCCCGTAGGAGCCGCCCTGAAAGACAAGGCGATTGTCCACGTGACAGGTATAAGACTGATGCGTGTGGGCACTGGCAACGACATCGACTGCCGGATCAAGGCGCTTGGTAATCTCGACGATAGGGCCGCGCAGGCGGGTGCAGTCTGGCGCGTTGTAGGATTCATTCGTGCCTCCGCCCTGGTGAATCACTGCGATGATGGCCTCTACACCCTGGGCCTTGAGGGCAGGGATCTGGGCGTTGATGGCATCGGCTTCGTCCTGAACGCTCAGTCCGTTCATGCCAGCCGGCGAGACGATCCGGGCTACGTCTTTCAGCACGGCACCCACGAATGCGATTTTTTGTCCGTGGGCTTCCAGGATCTGGTAGGCCGGAAACACGGGTTTACCCGTCTGGTTATCGATCAGGTTTGCAGCCAGGTAGGTAAAGTGCGCCCCCTGATAGTTTTTGTGCAGCTGGCAGGCTTTCTGGGGTCGGTTGGAAGCGCAGCCGCCATTGATGATACGCAGCAGTTCATCCTTTCCGTTGTCCAGCTCATGATTACCTACCGCCGAGAGTTGCAGCCCCAATAGGTTCATGGCTTCGATGGTGGGCTCGTCCGCCCAGAGCGATGAGATGGGTGGGCTGCCACCGATGAGGTCACCGCTGGCAACGACCAGTAGCTCTGGATCCTGTTGACGCAGATAGTTGATAACGCCACCCAGCACCTCTATACCACCCGCTTCGATTGTGCGTTTGCCGTCGGGTGCGGTGGAGTCAGGGTAGGTCAGTCTGGCGGGTTGCAGGTAGCCGTGAAAGTCATTGAATACGGCCAGGTTGATCTCTAACGGTTGGGTCGGGGCCGAAGAGCAGGCCGTCAGCAGGAGGGACAAGGCCACAGGGCCCAGGGCAGCATAAGAGCGAACAGGCATCATCTAGCGCTTCCAGGTGCAGAGGGATATGCATGCCAGAGAGGCATACCAAGCGGATCGCTTCATCCTTTAAGCAATAGCATGCTTTCAACGAAACGGTAGGCGCAGTATGAAGCGGAGAGATGACAGAACAGCGTAAGAAGCCGGCTGGGCCGTTAGACAGCCCAGCCGTGATCGATCAGAGCACGGGCGAGCCGCCAGTGACAGGCACCATGGCACCGGAGACGTAGCTGGATTCATCCGAGGCCAGCATTACATAGACTGGCGCCAGTTCGACAGGCTGGCCAGGACGACCCAGCGGCGCCATCTTGCCGAAGCTTTCCACCTGTTCGGCTGGCATGGTGCAGGGGATCAGCGGCGTCCAGATCGGTCCGGGTGCCACGCTGTTTGCGCGAATACCTTTTTCGGCCAGAAGTTGCGCCAGACCTGCCGTGAAGTTAGCGATTGCTCCTTTGGTGGCGGAGTAAGCCAGCAGTGAAGGCGGCGCGATGTCCGCATTGATCGAGGAGGTATTGATGATGGAGCCGCCCTTGGGCATGTGCTTCACAGCCGCCTGGGTAATGCGGAACATGGCGGTGATGTTCACATCGAACGTGTGCACCCACTCTTCATCCGGAATTTCTTCCAGCGACTGGCGGGTCATCTGAAACGCGGCGTTGTTGACCAGCACGTCGATACGGCCAAACGCTTCAACGGTTTTCTGCACGACGGCCAGGCAGTTTTCGCGCTGACTCAAGTCACCTGGAATCAGGATTGCCTTGCGGCCTGCTTCGGTCACGAGACGCGCGGTTTCACGGGCGTCCTCGTCTTCGCTCAGGTAGGAGATAGCAACGTCCGCACCTTCGCGAGCAAAGGCCAGAGCCACCGCGCGACCGATACCGCTGTCACCGCCGGTAATGAGTGCGGCCTTGCCTTTCAGGCGGCCGGAGCCTTTGTAGCTCTGCTCGCCAAAGTCCGGACGCGGATTCATCTGGCTTTCATAGCCCGGATAGGGTTGGGTTTCGGCTGGCATGGGTGGCGTTGGATAGTCGGACATAAAGACCTCCTTTCAAGTGGTTAGAAAAATGGGTTAATGCGTGGCGCCCAGCACTGCAAAGGCTTGATCACCGTAGCCTGCAGCGCGCAAGGGCGTCCGAATGTCTTGCTCAAGGTCAGGTACGTAGCCGAACAGGACGTCAGCCGGTCCGGCTAACTGAATTTCTCCTAGCGCGGCAGGCAGCAGAAGGGTTTCGGCAGCGCCCAGGACGCCAGACCAGTTACCGGCCTGAATGCGGATGGGTGTGCCGACGTTGCTGAGCAGCGTGGCCTTGTTGAAACGGTAGGTAAGTGGCCTGGCGCCCGCACCGGCTACACGCCAGCGCTCCAAGGCAAAGTAAGGGCTAGCAGTACAGATTAAGCGATCAATGTCATTGCCTTGGGGCAGCCGGAAGCCGGGTGTGAATTCGGGTTGGGGTTCGAGATAGCACTCTTCGAGCAGCTGATCGATACCGTCAATCCAGTCCTGATGGCTGAGTGGCGAGCCGTCGGACATCTGCCAGGGCATTGCCTGTTGTTGGGTGTCCGAAGTCTGCTCGATCTCATAGATCAGCGTACCGGGGCCAAAGCTGTGCAGCGTGCCTCCAGGCACATAGATGGTTTCGCCTGCACGGACCGGCAGACGGCGCATGACGGCGTCGTAATCCTGGGCAATCAGGGCGCTGCGCAAGGTATCGCGATTAATCCCCGGCTTGATTCCGACCAGTGCAGTGGCACCGGGCTCGGCCCAAAGGATATGCCAGGCTTCGGTCTTGCCGTTGGGCTGGCATTCGAGACGGCGAGCGGTTTCGTCATCAGCATGCAAATGCACCGGCAACATGCCGCAGCCATCGATAAACTTGCTGAGCAGGGGAAAATAGGGACCATCAAACCCCGGGCCCACCAGCTCGGTGGGATAACGCTTCACCAGATCACGAAGCGATTGACCGGCAAGCGAGCCCTCGGTGACATTTGCAATGCTGCCTTCGACATCGCTGACTTCCCATGTCTCGGCAATACGGCCAGCAGGCAGCCCGCGGCGACCCAGTATTTCAGCAATGGCGTGACCGCCAAACATGTGGCTACGGATAGGGGTAGATAACCGAAGAGGGTACCAGTCCATGTGTGCTCCTTAGTACAGATGAGGAACAGGCAGGCAAAACAATCCCGTACGCTCACAAGGGCGCATGAGTCATTAAGAGCATGTAGATGTTTGGTCTGGCCACGGTCGGCCGGTTTGTAGCCGACCATGGCGCAGTAGGTCTTACAGAATCGGCTTGCCGCCAGTGACTGCAACGCGAGCGCCGGACACATAGCTGGCTTCATCAGAGGCCAACATGACATATACAGGTGCAAGCTCGGCCGGTTGACCTGCTCGTCCCAGCGGAACCTGGCTACCGAACTGCGAGGCCTGTTCAGGCGGCATGGTGGACGGAATCAGCGGTGTCCAGATCGGGCCGGGTGCTACGCTGTTCGCACGGATGCCTTTTTCGGCCAGGAGCTGAGCCAGACCTGCCGTAAAGTTGGCAATCGCTCCCTTCGTGGTGGCATAGGGCAGCAGAGTGGCCTTGGGCATGTCCGAATTCACAGAGGTGGTGTTGATGATCGAACCACCTTTGCCCATGTGTTTGACGGCTGCCTGGGTGATACGAAACATGGCCGTGATGTTGGTATCGAACGTGTATACCCATTCTTCATCCGGAATCTCTTCCAGAGACTCGTGGGACATCTGGAATGCGGCGTTATTGACGAGTACATCGATGCGGCCGAACTCGGACACGGTCTTTTGAACGATATCCAGGCATTGCTGGCGCTTGCTGATATCGCCTGGCAGCAGCAGAACCTTGCGTCCGGCTTCTTTCACGTAGCGCGCAGTATCCTCGGCATCTTCATGTTCGTTCAGGTAGGAAATGGCAACATCGGCACCTTCCCGAGCGAAGGCTATGGCCACTGCACGACCGATGCCGCTGTCTCCCCCGGTGATGAGTGCAACCTTACCAGCCAGACGACCGGAACCCTTGTAGCTCTGCTCGCCACAGTCCGGGACGGGTGTCATTTTGGATTGAAGCGCTGGCGGCTCTTGAGGTTGTTCGGGGAAAGGTGGGCGTGGGTAATCGGTCATGATGAATTCCTCCAAACGTGTTAGGGCGATGTAAAAATGCGACATGCCATACGTTGAGCGGGTTCACCAAAAGAGATGAATGGTGCTGAAACGATAAAACGAGGCCATACGCCTCGCTTTATCGACTGAAGCGATCTACTTGGGCGCGTTGGCGTGCCAGCGAGGCGCTACGGTGGGCTTCCATTGCTCGAGCGCATCGAGCAGCTCATCCGGCGACTGGCTGACCTGAAGCATCTCGCGATGAGGGCCGGCCACAAAACCTTGACTCACTGCATGATCCAGAAATTGCGCAAGGGGCGCGTAAAAGTTGTTTACTTCCAGAAGGCCCAGCGGCTTGGCGTGATAGCCGAGCTGACCCCAAGTCCAGACTTCAAATAGCTCTTCCAGTGTGCCCAACCCCCCCGGCAGGGCTACAAACGCATCGGCCAGTTCTGACATCCGTGCCTTACGGGCATGCATGCCATCGACTACTTCAAGGCGGGTCAGTCCCTTGTGGCCGACTTCGGCATCCTGGAGGCTTTTGGGGATGATGCCTATCACCTCGCCTCCGGCTGCGAGGGTCGCGTCGGCCACGATGCCCATCAGGCCCACGGCACCGCCACCATAGACGAGCGTAAGACCGCGCTTGGCCAGGGCGCGACCCAAGGCTTCGGCAGCTTCACGGTAGATTGGGTCGGCGCCTGTCTTGGCGCCACAAAATACACAAACGGCTTTCAACGACATTGCTGATCCTTGGCTGGTAGGAGGCGTAAGCGTAATCCTCACGCCGAGGTTAACCAAGTCTTGTCATGATCAGTGCCGTAGTGCATGCGGGAGAGGTGGCCATGAAGCAATCGGCTGATCGCAGGTGCGCGCGTGCCGATTACTTCAGGCTGGAGGGAGCATCAGGCAGAGACCTGTTCAGGACAGGTGCCGCTGGCACCCAGAGCGTAGGCGATGAAAAGCTGGTTGATGTAGTCCGGGAATTTCATGGTGGGTACTCCTCAAGACGGCAAGTGACAGGGGCATCCTCTCAATATCAGGCTGGCCTTGCCGCTCAAAAGTTTCGATGGCAGCCATAGCCGTTTCGTTGCAAACCATGTTCCAGGCGTTTTAGCGATTGGAACTCGCTTTCAAACATGCCAGTCTTCACTAAGTGAACACATGCGTTAGGAGATTTCATGAAACGTTCGCTTTTCGCTGTCTCTCTGCTTGCTCTGGCCAGCTCATCCGTATGGGCAGCCGACCAGTGCTCGGTCGATATTCAGGGAACTGATCAGATGACCTTCAGCACGGACAAGATCAAGGTCAATGAGGACTGCAAGCAATTCACGGTCAACCTGATCCATCCCGGCACGCTTCCCAAGAATGTGATGGGGCATAACTGGGTCTTGACCACAAAGGATGATGTCCAGGGCGTCGCCACTGACGGTATCGCGGCCGGTATGGACAAGGATTACCTCAAGGAAAACGATTCCCGCGTGATCGCCCATACCAAGGTGATTGGAGGTGGCGAAAAGACGTCCGTGACGTTTGAGACCTCCAAATTGCAGAAGGGAGAGGACTATGAATATTTCTGCTCCTTCCCCGGTCATGCGGCCATCATGAAGGGCACGCTCACGATCGACGACTGAATGTCGAAAGACCGATAGAAAGCCCGGCATTGACCGGGCTTTTGCATTTCAGGCTAACGGGGCTTCAAACCGTCCAGAATCAGTGCCTGTACACTGCTCAGCACCTCTTCGAAAAACACAAGATCATCGAGGGTCTTGCCCAGGATGGCCTGAACCTGGACACGAAAGTCGGCGTAGTGCTGGGTGGTTGCCCAGAGCGTAAAGATCAGGTGATGCGGGTCGACCGGAGCCAGTTGACCGGCGTCGATCCAGGCGCGGATTACTGCAGCTTTGGCCTCGACCGTCTCCCGCAGGGGCACTTCCAGTTCGCTCAGGAGCAGCGGCGCGCCTTGCAGGATTTCCATGCAGAACAGGCGGGATTCGGCTGGGTAGTCACGAGAGATTTCCAGCTTGTGCCTGATGTAGCCCTTGATGGCGTCGATTGGGTCCTGCTCTGTGCTAAAGGTCTTCAAGGGGGCCAGCCAGATCACCAACAGCTGGCGTAGCACGTTGAGGTAGAGGTCTTCCTTGCTGCCAAAGTAGTACAGCAGGTTGGTCTTGGAAACCTCTGCCTGGGCGGCTATCTGGTCAAGACTGGTCCCATGCAGGCCGTACCGGGAAAACAAGTCCAGCGCTGCCTCAAGGATGATGCCGCGCTTTTCCTCGATCTGCCGTCGGCGGCGCTCCAGTGTCGCAGCACTGGGCTTGCGAGTGGGCTTGCTGGGTGTGGATGAACGGTCCTGACTCACAACGACTCCTGCCTCTACAGCACGAACTGCACTTTACCGCGAGCGGCCTTGAGTGAGTACCGTCAGTCGAATTTCATGCTCGCCAGAGTAGCAGGTCGCCTGCGGTTTTCGCCCCATCATCGTGCGGGCTGCACAAACCAGGTGCTCTTGTTTGGACCAAATGGTCCACGCTAAGAAGCAGGTTTTGACCTAACTCCTTGTTTGCCCTGCAGAAACCTAAAGCTGGCAGAGTTTGTGCTCTGTCCTTCGTATTCCTGGCTTGCGGTACGGGCGGGAAATCACTTCGACCCACGAGCGAATCCGAGGCTGAGCATGACTCTAGACATTGGCGTATTCATCCCGATCGGCAACAACGGCTGGCTCCTCTCCGAGAACGCACCGCAGTACAAACCTACCTTCGAGTTGAATAAGAACATTGTGCAGCGCGCCGAGCACTATGGCTTCGACTTTGCCCTGTCGATGATCAAGTTGCGTGGTTTTGGTGGCAAGACCGAGTTCTGGGATCACAACCTGGAATCCTTCACCCTGATGGCAGGCCTTGCCGCCGTGACATCCCGCATCAAGCTATTTGCTACTGCCGCTACATTGACCCTGCCGCCTGCCATCGTGGCGCGGATGGCCTCTACCATTGACTCTATTTCCGGTGGCCGCTTCGGCGTGAACCTTGTGACCGGTTGGCAAAAGCCTGAATACAGCCAGATGGGCCTCTGGCCGGGCGATGAGTTCTTTGCTACCCGCTACAACTACCTGGGTGAGTACGCCCAGATCCTGCGCGACTTGTGGGGAACCGGTCGCTCCGACTTCAAGGGCGAACATTTCCAGATGGAGGACTGTCGTGTCAGCCCGCAACCGCAAGCTGATATGCAGATCGTGTGTGCTGGCTCCAGCGACGCCGGTATGGCGTTCTCGGCACAGTACGCCGATTACAATTTTGTCTTTGGCAAAGGTGTGAACACGCCCAAGGCTTTTGCGCCGACCTCCGAGCGTCTTATGGCCGCCACCGCCAAGACAGGCCGCGACGTAAGCTCCATCGTGCTGTTCATGGTGATTGCCGGCGAAACCGATGAAGCGGCACGTGCCAAGTGGGAACACTACAAGGCCGGCGCCGACGAAGAGGCCATCAAATGGCTGGGGGCTCAGGCGGCAGCTGATACCAAGTCAGGCGGCGATACGAATGTACGACAGATGTCGGACCCGACGTCCGCGGTCAACATCAACATGGGTACGCTGGTGGGCTCCTACGCCAACGTCGCCCGCATGCTGGATGAGATCGCCGAGGTACCCGGGGCCAGTGGCGTGTTGCTGACCTTTGACGACTTCATGCAGGGCGTTACCGAATTTGGTGAAAAGATCCAGCCCTTGATGCAGAGCCGCCGTCATGTCACTCGGCTGCAGGAGAGTGCCTGATGAACGCGCTTGAATCCGTGGCAGGGTATGCCGTGCCGACAGGCAGCCAGAACGCGGTCACACTACCTGCACGCCCTGAGCCCCTGCGGCTGAAGGCCAGCGAGACGGCAGTCATAGTCGTCGATATGCAGAACGCCTATGCAAGCAAGGGTGGCTATCTGGACCTTGCCGGTTTTGATGTAGACGCAACCGGTCCGGTCATCGAAAACATTGCCGGGGTGGTGGAAACCGCGCGTGCGACCGGTATCCAGGTTGTCTGGTTTCAGAATGGCTGGGACCCGGCCTATCAGGAAGCCGGTGGCCCCGGATCGCCCAACTGGCATAAGTCCAATGCGCTCAAGACCATGCGCCGCCAGCCTGAACTGCAGGGCCGACTCCTGGCGCGGGGCGGCTGGGATTATGCGCTGGTGGATCAGCTTCAGCCGCGGGAGGGGGATCTGTTCGTACCCAAAACCCGCTACAGCGGTTTCTACAATACGCCTCTCGATAGCCTCCTGCGTGCCCGCGGCATTCGTAACCTCGTGTTCGTAGGGATCGCCACCAATGTCTGCGTGGAGTCCACGCTGCGAGACGGGTTCTTTCTCGAATACTTTGGCGTCTGCCTGGGCGATGCCTGCCATCAGGCCGGGCCGCGCTCGGCGCACGAGGCGGCGCTATTCAATATCGAGACGTTTTTTGGCTGGGTTTCAACCGTTGCCGATTTCCACGCCACCTTCAAAAAGGACTGACCATGCCCAAGCACAGCGTGATTCCCGCCGGAAGCGGAAAACCCCTTGCGCCCTTTGTTCCAGGCTCGCTGGCTGATGGAGTTCTGTATGTTTCCGGCACCCTGCCGTTTGACAAGGACAACAACGTTGTACACGTAGGCGATGCCGCTGCACAGGCGCGGCATGTGCTGGAAACCATCAAGAGGGTCGTGGAGGAGGCCGGCGGAACGATGGATGACGTGACCTTTAACATGATCATGATCACCGACTGGGCGAACTACGGGGCGATCAACGCGGTATACGCCGAGTATTTCCCAGGCGAGAAGCCCGCGCGTTATTGCATCCAGTGCGGCCTGGTAAAGCCGGATGCGTTGATCGAGATCGCCAGTATCGCCCATGTGGGAACGTAAGTAAGCAAGTGAAGTGATGGGTATCGCTTCACTCAACCCATCTTATGAGTCTGTAGGTTGGGTCGAGCCGTCAGGCGATACCTGCTACCAGGGGACTCCCCGTCACGCACCTCATGAAACAACCCATGCGCTTTATCCAACGGTATACAGGGGAGCCTTGCATGCACTACGAGATCCATGGCCGGCAGGATGCCGAGGCCGATACCATCGTACTGTCATCCGGTCTTGGCGGTGCCGGAGCATTCTGGACGCCGCAGCTCGCGGCGCTGGGCGAGTACTTCCGCGTGGTGACTTACGACCAGACCGGCACAGGCAAGAGCCCGGCGGTTATCCCTGAGGGCTATACCATCAAGGCCATGGCCCAGGATGTACTGGACATGGTCGATGCGCTGGGTATCGCGCGTTGCCATTTCATGGGGCACGCCCTGGGCGGTCTTGTAGGGCTTCAGATCGGCTTGATGCGGCCTGAACTCTTGATCAGCCAGATTCTGGTCAACGGCTGGAGCAAGCCTAATCCGCACAGCGCCCGCTGTTTTGCTGTACGACTCGCTCTTTTGAACGATACAGGCCCGGCCGCCTACGTACAGGCCCAGCCCCTGTTTTTGTATCCCGCCGACTGGATGCTGCAAAACACCAAACGCCTCGAGGCTGACGAAGCCCATGCCCTGGCGCATTTTCCCGATAGCGAGAATGTGCGCCGACGTATCGCTGCATTACAGGCATTCGATGTGGATACCCAGCTGGCGCAGATCAGAACACCCACCCTGATCGTCGCCAACCAGGACGATCTGCTAGTACCGTGGGTGTGTTCCGAGCATCTGGCCAAACACCTGCCCGATGCGCAGTTCGAGCTACTCAGCTACGGCGGGCATGCCTCCAGCGTGACGGACCCCGATACCTTCAATGCCTTGATGCTCGACTACCTGACCTGAATCCGATGACAGGAGCGTCGCTCCTGCAGTGAGGCTATGCCATGTCACTTGCCAACCTGAATATCGTTTCGCCCGTACAACCTCTGCTTGTACCCAAGCAGGACTATCGCGATGCCATGGCCCGGCTGGGCGCGGCGGTCAATATCGTGACGACTGATGGTCCCCAAGGCCGTGCCGGCTTCACGGCAACAGCCGTGTGCAGCGTGACCGACGAGCCGCCTACCTTGCTGGTCTGCCTGAACCGTTCAGGCTCGGTCTATCCGATCTTCAAGGCCAACGGCACCCTGTGCGTGAATACCTTGAGCAGTGAGCACAAGGCACTCTCCAATCTGTTTGGCGGTAAAACCGGTATGCAGGATCGATTTGCCGCGGCGTGCTGGAGTACCCTGATCACCGGCTCGCCAGCGCTGGAAGGAGCGGTAGTCTCCTTTGATTGTCGAATCGCTTCGATCAATACCGTAGGCACTCACGACGTACTCCTGTGCGAAGTGGTCGCTATCGAGCGCCAGGACGATGTAGATGGGCTGGTCTACTTCAACCGGGGGTATCAGGACCTGCTGACATCCGCTCCCTGCGGATAACTATGGTAGGGATGTGCTGAGCCGCTTATTCCTCGTAGAGTATGGGCTGACACATGGGTCGATTAGGCTGTGTCGGTTCTTACAAGAAAGGGTCGAGGATAAGAGTCCATGAGAGGTATCGTTTCTGTGCTGCAGTGCTGTAGCGCGGCACTGTTGCTGGCTGCCGGTTCGGCCATGGCAGAGCCGGAGCTGCTGCAGGGCACTGTCGGGCAGGCCAAGGTACTGGTTGAGCTGGATCTGGCTAAACCCGACGAGGTGACCGGGCGCTATTTCTACCAGAAGTACCACACCGATATTGCGCTCGACGGAGCGTTGGACAAGCAGCGTACCCTGCGTCTGAGTGAGAATCGTCCTTTTTTCAGCACGAAAAGCGTGCCCATGCAGTGGACGCTCAAACAGGGCGCCAATGGTCGCTGGACCGGCCGCTGGGCCAGCAAAGGCAAGACGCTCGATATCAGTCTTTCCCCTGTAGCGCTGCCGCCAGCACGTCCTGATGATTTACCCGCCCTGGACGAGCTGCGGCGTACATCACCCTATGAGTATCTGCGCCTGAAAGGGCTGAGCCTGAAGAAAGACAGGCAAGACACCTTTATGGGATATGGCTTGCAGTGGTGGGTGGAGCCTGTTTCCCGCATTCGCCTATTCCAGCTGGTTTCATCCCCTACGGCGATGGATCTGAGCGCTGCCAACAGGACGTTGCAGAATCGGCAGTGGCAGGAGGTGAACAGCTACTTTGGGTGTCTGTCCGGGGCACGTGATCGTGAGACAGAGTTCGATCAGACGGTCAAACCGGTATTTATCAATGACTCTGTACTGAGCGTCAGTCTGTTCACCAGCTACGACTGCGGCGGTGCGCATCCAGACTTTGGTGATGCGCCGCTCAACATGGAGTTGGCCACCGGCAAGATTCTAGAGTTGGAAGACGTGTTCTGGCTGGGCAAGGGACCATCTATCCATTACGAGCGGGGCATGGATAATCTGGAGGCGTACTCCAACTACCGCGAGCAGTTGTTTGCCCCGTGGGTGGTTGACCAGTTCAAGCGTCTGTATCCCGAGCTGATGAACGACGACCCGAACGAATGCAATTACCAGGACCCTTCTGTCTGGCAGTTTTCGGTGTGGTATTTCGAGCCTCGTGGAATTTACCTGGGGCCTACTTTTGCCCGGGCCGCCAGAAGCTGCGATGAGCCAGGCGATACGGTGATTCCCTACAAGACCATCAAGGCGCATCCGGGGCCGGTCAAGGTCACGCTACCGGAGTGATTGGATCAGACTAGAGGCAGCCGGAGCGGCCTCTAGTCTACTCACTCAATGAGCCTGTGAAGGTGCGCCCACAGTACGAACAGGGGCAGACAGTTTGAGCAGAAGCACCGTAGCCGCCGCCAATACAAACACCACGGCGTAGCCCTGATACAGCTGAGCCGGACCCCACTGCAGGTCAATCAGCCCACCGGCCACCAGTGGCGAGAGAATAGCCCCGAAGCGGCCAATGCCAATACCCCAGCCCATACCCGTTGCGCGTACCGAGGCGTCATATGCCATGGAGGCCAAGGCATACAACCCGGCAATGCAGCCGTTACTGAAGAGGCCAATGAGCAGACCCAGGGTAAAGGCCGTGGTCAGTGAGGAGGTGGAGGAAACGAACAGGCTGAGCAGCACGGCTGTGCAGGCCATGAAAACGGCCAGCAGGTGGCTGATCTTAAAGCGTGCAGCGAGCATACCGATCAAGGCTGCACCAAAGATGCCGCCAATGCTCAGCAATACTCCACCCGTCACGCCCTGCTGTGCGGAAAGACCGGCCGACACCAGCAGCTTGGGTGTCCAGCTCATAATGAAGTAGAAACCGAACATCGTCAGGAAGAATGAGCCCCAGATCAGCAGGGTGGTGCGTAGCAGCGCGGGTGAAAATAGCTGCTTGAAGCTGCTGCCCTTGTGCGCCTCGCGCAGGGGCTGCGGAGGCAGCTCGGTAAGCGGTGCATAGCCCAATTTCTGGGCCAGGCGATTGACCCGCACCAGGGCATTGTCCGGGCGCTTGGCCAGTAGAAAATCCAACGATTCGGGCAGACGCCACAGTACGAAGGGAATGATAGCGAACGTCACCAGACCACCAAAGACAAAGACCGAGCGCCAGCCCCAGGCAGACAGCAATGCCACGGCAATAAGCCCGCCAATGGTGGCCCCGAGGGCATAGCCGGTGGATTGCAGGGTCACTGCAAGCCCACGCCACCGCTTGGATGAGTACTCGCTGGCAATCACATTACTGCTGGCCAGGATGCCACCGATACCAAGCCCAGTAATGGCCCGCAATACAGCCAGCTGAGTAGCTGACTGACTAAATGCAGACAGCAACATGCCAAGGCCTGCAACGGTTACGCACGCCAGAATGAGCGGGCGACGGCCAAAGCGATCCGCCCAGGGAGCAATAAATAGCGAGCCCGCAGCCATGCCAAACAGTCCTGCGCTGAGCAGTACGCCCAGCTGAGCGCCAGAGAGCTTCCATTCAGCGGAAACGGACGCGGCGGTAAAGGCCATGACCAGCACGTCGAAGCCGTCGATCATGTTTAACGCGATACAAATGATAATGGCGGTCCATTGAAAGCCGTTCATGCGGCCTTCATCGACAGCCCGGCGAAGGTCGTTATGCATGGCCCGCCTCCCGAATAGTGGTGGCGCGCAAGTGACGTGCATAACAGAGCAGAGATAGCGGTGTCATGAGCATGGGGGTGCCTCTTGTTATTGTTGTAGTGCTGGAAGTCTGCTCGAAGCGTTCAAGCCTTGATCGCGATATTCGAGGCAGACCGGATGCAGTACTTATACGACACCGCGGCCCTCTCGACGTAGAAGAGTGGCCGCTTAACGAACAGCTTTTGATGGCGATCTGATGACCTGACGGGCTTCCATCAGGCCTATCAGATATCCAGGACCAGCACAGCGCTCTTGGCGCGTGAGCAACAGGGCGTGAATTGATCGTTCGCAGCCTGTTCATCCTCTGTCATGAACATGTCCCGGTGCTCTGGCGTACCGTCCAGCACGCGGGTCAGACAGGTGCCGCAGATACCTTGCTCACAGGACATCGGAATGTCGAACCCTGCCTCCAGCAGAACGTCGAGTGCGGTACGTTCAGCGGGAACATGCAGGGTCTGTCCGGTGCTGGCAATCCTGAGGTCGAAGCTGCCATCGTTGGAGGTATCGGTGGGTGCTGCCGCAAAATATTCACGATGCAGTTGCTCCTCCGGCCAACCGTTGGCTTTGGCTGTGCTGAGAACGTACTCCATGAAGCCTGTCGGGCCGCACACGTACACGTGTACATCCGGCTCCGGCTGGCCCAGCACTTGAGTGGCGTCCAGCTTCTGCTGCGCGGGGCCATCGTCATGGTGAAAATGTACCTGACCGGCAAACGGTGAGGTGCTGATTCGCTCGACGAATGCCGTGCGATCGGCGGAGCGGGTGCAGTAATGCATCTCGAAGTCTGCGGCCATATTCGACAGACGCTCGGCCATGCACAGAATGGGCGTCACGCCGATACCGCCAGCAAACAGCAGGCTGCGTTTGGCGCCATGTGCCAGGGGAAACAGATTGCGCGGCTCGCTGATAGTGAGGTGTGTACCTTCCTTGAGCTGATGAACACCGAGCGAGCCGCCACGGGAGGCGGGGTCCTTGAGAACGGCAATCTGATAGCGATGGCGCTCGCTTGGCGGGTTGCAGAGCGAATATTGCCGAACGATGCCATCCGGCAAGTGCACATCGATATGCGAGCCGGCACTGAATTCCGGCAAGGGTGAGCCATCGACACTGGCCAGCTCGAGGCTGCAGATGTCCGTGGCTTCGGTTTTCTTCGAAACGATCAGAACGTCGATCACGATAAAGTCCTCGGCTGAGTGGCCTGCCATGCAAGCCACCTCAATAGCAGGCGCCTCTGTACGAAGGAGGCGCCAGGGGCATCAGGCGGTAGCAATCATGCCCAGCGGGGCAGCTGCGCTACGCTCGCTTTCGATGAGGCGATCCAGAATCCGGCGCGACTGTACGCCGCCCGCGTCGATGTTCAGCTTTAGCAGTTGCCGTTCGGGATAGGCCAGCAGGTTCTGTTGCTGACGTTCCAGCATTTCCAGGTCTTCGGAGAAGATCTTGCCCTGGCCTTCACGGATGGTCGCCGTCAGCGCCTCGTCTTCAGGTCTGAAATTGCGCGCCATGCCCCAGAAGTACCAGATAGAGGTCTCGGTCTCCGGTGTAATGAAATCGACCACAATGCTGGAGGCCTTGTATTTGGGATCGGCCTCGTAACCGCCATGCCCGGCATGGGCCACACCCACTTCAATCAGAACATGGCTTGGTGGCGTGAAGCGGCAGATCTGCCAGCGATCCACGGGGACGTCATCCGCCAGGTTGTTGCCGCGCAAGGCCATGCGCCAGAAGGGCGGGGCCATGATGTTTTCCATATGGCGGCTGGTGATGACGGTATCGCCTTCCACTTTCGTGATGGGTGCGGCTTCGTCGATCTCCTTCTGCCCGATGCTGCTGGCATGGACATAGGTCTCATGGGTCAGGTCCATGAGGTTGTCGATCATCAGGCGATAGTCACAGTTGATGTGATACAGGCCGCCGCCATATGCCCACTCGGGGTTGTCGGCCCATTCCAGATGATGAATCAGGGCAGGATCGGCTTTTTCGGCCTCGCCGGTCCAGACCCAGATGAAGCCGTAGCGCTCTTCGACCGGATACTGACGGATACAGGGGAAACCACGAACGCGCTGGCCTGGCATGGCAACGGTCTTGCCATCGCAGCCCATCTCTAGGCCGTGATAGCCGCATACAAGGGCGCCGTCACGTACAAAGCCCAGCGAGAGGGGGGCGCCACGGTGAGGGCAGAAATCCTCCAGGGCCGCGACCTTGCCTTCCGGACCACGGTAGAAAACGATCTTTTCACCACAAATCTGACGGCCGAGCGGTTTATCGGCGATCTCGTCAGGCGTACAGGCTACATACCACGTATTTTTCGGGAACATGGTGGGCTCCTCGCAGGGCTGTTTTGTTTTTATTGGATCCAATACTTTGCGCTATACAGATCCTGAGTCAATCTATAAGTCACTATTGGATCCATTTTTGGTGCGATTAACGGCCATTGGGTTCGACGAGCGCCGGGTTGCTCCCTGACGATAGCTGCCGCAGGTGTCGTGCCCAGCCGGAAGCTGCCTGCGCTAAGATGAATTGATTACAGCGCCGAGAGGACCTCATGAGCAAGCCAGGACAACGGGTGTTGGTCACATTACGGAAAATGATCGTGTCCGGTGAATTACCGGCCGGTGAGCGGCTGGTGGAAATTCCTACCGCCGAGCGGCTGGGAGTTTCGCGCATGCCGGTGCGTATGGCCTTTCGGACGCTGGAGCAGGAAGGATTGCTGTCCAAGAACGAAGGCCGTGGTTATACCGTGCGGACGGTGACTGGCGAAGAGATTGCAGGTGCGGTGGAAGTCCGGGGTGTATTGGAGGGGCTGGCGGCGCGACAGGCGGCAGAACGCGGTTTGGATCCAACGACTCAGGAAGCCTTGCAGCAGTGCCTTGCCACGGGAGATGTCCTGTTTGCCAAAGGTTATGTCACCGAGGAAGACATGGAGGTTTACCATGATTTCAACCGGCGCTTTCATCAGGTCATTATTGAGGCCAGCGGTAATCCTGCGATCAGTCATGCCTTGGCGCGTAACGATCACTTGCCGTTTGCCTCGGTCAGCTCGCTGGCAGTAGATCGCAACGACATGGCCCGAGAATATCGGCGCTTCAACTTTGCGCACATGCAGCACCATGCCATCGTCGATGCCCTGGTAAACAGACAGGGCGCGCGTGCAGAAGCTCTGATGCGTGAACATGCTAATGCGACGATGCGCTATGCCGATCTGTTTGGCTCCCCGCACATCGATCACGAGGGGCTCAAGGTCATTCGCGATATGTAACAGCACCTGTCCTATCCGCCTGCCCGCTCGCACCCTCATCAATTCCTGCCTAAGCTGAACGGACTTTCCGAACAAGAGAGGCCTCCATGAGTAAGATTATTCTGATTACCGGCGCCAGCCGGGGTATTGGTCGTGAAGCAGCGCGACTGGCCGGTGCACGCGGCTGGCGTGTGGGTGTGAACTACACGGCTGACGAGACGGCGGCTAATGAATGTGTGGCGCTGGTAGAGCAGGCTGGTGGCGAGGCGATTGCCATTCGTGGCGATGTGTCCGTCGAGGCAAACGTTCTGGCCATGTTCGATACCATTCAGCACAAGTTTGGCGGGCTGGACGGGCTGGTCAACAATGCCGGTATCACGGGGCAGTCCCTGCAGCTCGCCGATATGCCCATCGACCGTATGCGGCGCATGTTTGAGGTGAATATCCTGGGCGCCTTCCTGTGCGCGCGTGAGGCTGCACGGCGCATGTCTACCGAGCGAGGCGGCCGAGGCGGGGTGATCGTAAATGTGTCTTCGGTTGCCGCGCGGCTGGGTTCACCCAATGAATACGTCGATTATGCTGCGTCCAAAGGCGCAATCGACACCATGACGCTAGGGCTTTCCAAAGAGCTGGGACCGCAGGGCGTGCGCGTCAACGCGGTACGTCCTGGTCTGACCCTGACCGAGATTCATGCCAGTGGCGGCGATCCTGACCGCGGTTTGCGGCTTGGTGTCACGACGCCCATGGGCCGGTCAGGTGAGCCGCAAGAGATTGCCGCCGGAATCATCTGGTTGCTGTCGGATGAGGCCTCTTATGCCAGCGGTGCGATACTCGACATTTCTGGAGGTCGCTGAGCGAGCGGTTGAACCACTGCCGTTCGTCGTTGACGTAGTAGGTACATGGCATAACGCCGTGACCTTCTGATGGCTGGCGAAACGGAGAAAAGGCGTGACACGGACCCGGAAAATCATTGTCTGGACGCTAGGCATCCTGGTGGCGTTAATCGTCGTGATGATCGTCTTCGTCTCGACGTTCGACTGGAACCGGCTCAAGCCTACCCTCAATGACAAGGCGTCAGCCGCACTCAACCGTTCGTTCGCCATCAACGGCAATCTGGGTGTGGACTGGCGCCGCGAAACGGATCAGGGCGGCTGGCGGGCCTGGGTCCCGTGGCCGCACATCTCGGCGGAAAACATCGAGATCGGCAATCCTTCCTGGGCAAGCAACCCACGCTTCGTGCACCTGGACCGGGTACAGTTGCGGATCTCGCCTCTGGCGCTTTTGAGCAAGCAGGTCTATATCCCACGTATCGACGTGACCAAGCCGGAAGCCAACTTGCAACGCCTGGCGGATGGCCGTAATACCTGGACCTTCGACCAGGGCGACAAACAGGAAAAGGACCCAAACGAAGCATCCTCAGCCTGGACCGTGGACATCGGCACCATTGGCTTTGACGCCGGCCGCGTTGCCTATGACGATGACATCGTTCAGGCCCATGTCAAAACCACCATCACCTCACTGGATGCGCCAATTGCCTATGCCGACATCGTTGGGCAGGCCGGGACTCAGCGGCAGCGGGCCAATGTCAAGCAGACCCAGGCACTGCAATTTGGCTGGACCGTAAAGGGCCGGTACAAAGAACAACCCGTGGAGGGCAGCGGCAAGATCGGTGGGCTGCTGGCATTGCATGATCCGGACGCACCCTTTCCCATTCAGGCCGATGTCCGCGCGGGCGCCACGCACCTGAATGTCTTCGGAACGCTGACCGAACCGCTCAAGCTGGGGGCTCTGGATCTGCGGCTCAAGCTGTCCGGGCAGAGCCTGGGGCAGCTCTATCGCCTGACGGGCGTAACGCTCCCGGAAACGGCGCCGTACTCGACTGATGGACACCTTACCGTTGTCCTCAACGACCCGGCCGGGCCACGTTTCCAATACGAGGACTTTTCTGGAAAGGTAGGGCAGAGCGATCTTCATGGAGATCTGCAATATACAGGGGGCAAGCCACGGCCAAAACTGACCGGCGAACTGACCTCAAATCAGCTGCTTTTTGCTGATCTGGCGCCTCTTATCGGCGCCGACTCTGCCGAGCAGAAGCAGGCCCGCGGTGAAGAGAACAAGCAGCCTGCGGAAAAGGCGCTACCTGTCTCCGAGTTTCGTACCGAACGGTGGCGCGCCATGGATGCCGACGTGAAGTTTACCGGCCAGCGCATCGTTCAGAATGCCTCATTGCCGCTGTCTGATCTGTATCTGCATCTGAAGCTGACCGATGGCGTCCTGCTCATCGATCCACTGCGCTTTGGCGCCGCAGGCGGTGCGCTGAATAGCACGGTTCGCCTGGAAGGAGACAAGAGCCCCATGCCCGCCCGGATGGATCTGCACATACGGGGCGTCAAACTCAAGCAGCTGTTCCCTACGGTTGAAGCCATGCGTGACAGCTTTGGCGAACTCAACGGTGATGCCACCCTGACGGGAACGGGTAACTCGGTCGCAGCACTGCTGGGCAGCAGCAATGGTGAACTCAAGGTGCTGATGAATGATGGCTCCATCAGTCGTAGTCTGATGGAAATCGCTGGCCTCAATGTGGGCAACTATCTGGTCAGCCGCCTGTTTGGTGACGATGAGGTGGCGATCAATTGCGCTGCGTCGGATCTGCAGGTCACGAATGGACTGATGAAGACGCGTATCTTCGTATTCGATACGGAAAACGCTTTGATCAACATCGACGGCACCGTCAACTTTGCCAACGAGCAGATTGACCTGTCCATTGAGCCGCACAGCAAGGGCTATCGCATCTTCTCGCTCCGCTCGCCTTTGTATGTGCGGGGAACATTGAAGAATCCTTCGCCAGGCGTCAAACCCTTGCCCTTGGCTGCACGGGGCGCCGCTGCCGCACTGCTTGCCACATTTGCCGCCCCGGCTGCGGGCCTGCTGGCACTTGTGGCCCCGAGCAATAACAGTCAGGACAACCAGTGCAAAGCTCTGCTTCAGCAGATGAGAAGAGGGAACTAATCAGGCTTTACCGTTTATCTGTCAGGCCGCAACGAAGCGACCGTTCAGCGGGCGTGACAGAACAAGTGAAGGGTTATACCTCTCAAAACAGGTGTATCTCACTCAGGGAGACCGAAGCCATGAGCGATATGGGCCAGGAGTATGAAATTCACTACAAATTGCTGGGCGAGCCCCACACCGACCGCATTGCCGACCTGAACGTACCGGTCACCGATGTGGTTCGTGAGCTGGCCGTCAAGCATCTGATTGCCGTCAACGATGCACAGTATCTGCTGTTCGATCTCGAACCGGGCTTGCCTATCGTGGGCATCAGTGATGTTTCGATCCACCGACTGGATGATGGAGTAGCGCAATGATTCGCGCATTCAGGGAAAACCTGACACAGGGTTTTGCGGGTGTATTACTGCTGCTGAGTGCTGTTGTTTTGGGCGGTTGTTCCACCGCCACGGTTGTGACCCTGCAGGATGGTACCGAGTACATCACCCAGGACAAACCCAACACTAAAACTGCCGATGGTTTCTATGAATTCAAAGACGTTTCCGGCCGCCAGATTCGCGTCCGGGCTGATGACGTAGCAACGATCAAAGCCGAAGACTGATCCGTCTGAACAGGAGGCACCTATGCCACGCGGCGACAAGTCAACCTACAGCGATAAACAAAAGCGCAAGGCCGAGCACATCGAGGAAAGCTACGAAGCCAAGGGCATGTCGGAAGACCAGGCGGAGGCGCGTGCCTGGGCTACCGTCAACAAACAGTCTGGTGGCGGCAACAAGAGTGGCTCCGGCAAACAGAAAAGCGAGACGGCCAAGCGCGCCGATCGTAAGGACTCTGCTCGCCGTGCGGTCGCAACCAAGCATGGGCATTCGCCGAATTCAGGACGCTCACCCAGTCGTAGCGCGTCGACGCGCGGACGTCGCGGCAGTACATCGCTGAGTGACATGACACGTGATGAACTAATGAAGAAAGCCGCAGAGCAAGGCGTTACCGGTCGCTCGCGCATGAAGAAAGACGAGTTGATCAAGGCCCTGAGCTGACCAACCCGATTTCGAGTTACACAGACCTCTTCTGCATACCGTGGGTATGTGGTCTGTGCGGGCGCAGCTGGCGCATTAGGTGACCCTGCCCCACCTTGAGCGTATAAAAAAGCCCCAGCGCCTAATAGACGCTGGGGCTTTTTCGTCAGGGCAGAATCAATCCTGTGCCTGATTGGCTTCCGGACGGAACATGCTACCCGTCACCAGATAGCGTTCATGCCAGGAGAGGGCTTCCGGCAACAGGTGAGGCGTATGTTTGCCGTAGCTACCACTGTTGGCCCGATCGATGTAGTCCGCCAGCATGTCGCGGTAGCTGGGGTGAACGCATTTTTCCAGGATGACCTTGGCACGCTGCTTAGGACTGAGCATGCGCAGGTCAGCCAGACCCTGATCGGTCACGATGACACTGACATCGTGCTCGGTGTGATCGACGTGACTCACCATCGGCACAATCGTGGAGATCAGGCCATTTTTTGCCGTGCTCGGCGCCATAAAGACTGACAGGTAGGCATTACGGGCAAAGTCGCCTGAGCCACCGATGCCGTTCATCATCTGTGTGCCCATGAGGTGCGTGGAGTTCACGTTGCCGTAAATGTCGGCCTCGATCATTCCGTTGAGTGCGATACAGCCCAGGCGACGCACCAGCTCGGGGTGGTTGCTCACGCCTTGCTGGCGCAGGATGATTTTCTTGCGCAGCATCTCCGAGTGTTCGAGGAAACGCTCGATACCGGCCGGGCTCAGGGAGAACGAGGTAGCAGCAGCCAGGTCCATCTTGCCGCTGATCAGGAGTTCAAGCATGCCGTCCTGGATCACTTCGGTAAAAGCGGTCAAGCCCGCGAACTCGCTTTCGCCCAGCCCCTGCATGAAGGCATTGGCGATGTTGCCGACCCCGGACTGGATCGGTAGCAGGTTGGCCGGAATACGACCCTGACGCACTTCGAAGCGCAGGAAATCGATCATATGCTCGGCAATGGCCTTGGAGGCAGCATCCGGTGCCTTGAACGGGCTGTTGCGGTCTGGCGCGTCGGTCTCGACCACGGCCACTACTTTCTCCAACGGCACCTGCAAATAAGGCTCACCTACACGCTCACCCGGATGGGTCAGTGGGATAGGAGTACGGTTGGGCGGCAAGGCGGTGTCATAGAAGATGTCGTGCATACCGTCGAGCGCATCCGGCTGCCAGCGGTTCACCTCCAGAATCACGGCATCGGCCATGTCCAGCCAGGTCTTGTTGTTGCCGACCGAGGAGGAGGGCACCAGGCTGCCGTCTTCACGAATGGCGGTTACCTCCACCACGGCAATGTCAACCTTGCCGAAAAAGCCGTAGCGAACCTTTTCGGCCAGTTGCCCCAGATGAATATCCATGTAATCCAGCTGGCCGGCATTGATGCGGCTGCGCAGCTCGGGGTCGGACTGGAACGGTACACGCAACTCGATACCGTCGACGCGGGCCAGCGCACCGTCCAGTTCAGGTGCAGTGGATGCGCCCGTCAGGACACGAATACGAAACGGCTCGCCTCGGCCATGGACTTCGGTAATGTGCTGGGCCAGGGCACCAGGAACGGCCTTGGGGTAACCTGCGCCGGTAAAACCGCTCATGCCAACGGTCATGCCATGGCGAATATGGCGAGCTGCCTGCTCGGCAGACATGCGTAGGGCAGCGAACGCGGGGTGGCGGATGCGATCACTCATCAGTGGAACCTCACAGCAAGGATAGAAGCATGCCCGCTTTCCAGTCTTATCATTGTCATGACGGGGCGGAGCTGCGGGCACCGTAGACCAAAACTAACGTTAGCGCCCTAATCAATAGGTCGTATTCTGCCCCATTGATAAGCGCGCTAGAGCGGCCAATTGTCGCAGATTAGTCGATCAGTTGCCGCTGATAATCTTCTCTGAACTGCATTAGTGAGCTACGCACGACTGTTACTGCGCCGTCGATCAAGCCGCAGCGCCCGCTGCCGGGCAGTAACTCGCACAAGCTTTCCAGGGCACGCAGATCACTGTGCAGACCGCCACCGGTATCGATCCGTCGTAGCAGGCGAGACAGCTGATAAGTGCCTGTTTTACAAGGTGGACATTGCCCGCAGGACCCTGCAGCAAAGAAGTCCACATACTCGGCCACCTTGCGTACGATGCTGGTGCCTTCGGAGATCACAATCATGGCCCCGGTCCCCAGGCTGGATCCGCGTGCTTTCACAGAATCGAAATCCAGCGCTACATCAA
The DNA here is from genome assembly GCF_000478505.2 of Pseudomonas sp. HPB0071. Lineage (NCBI taxonomy): Bacteria > Pseudomonadati > Pseudomonadota > Gammaproteobacteria > Pseudomonadales > Pseudomonadaceae > Pseudomonas > Pseudomonas sp. HPB0071. The sequence continues at coordinate 2,593,515 of NZ_KI517367.1, forward strand.
GGTGCTGTTCGGTTAACAGTGTATTAGATGGACCGCCGGTAAAGACGGCCTTGAAGGCGCGGCCCTGCAGCATGCCGCCGCCGTGCTCGAAAATGAGCGCGCGCAGCGACGTACCCATCGGCAGTTCGTACAGCCCCGGCTTGAGCACATCGCCGGAAAGCGAGTAGAGCTTGGTACCTGCAGCGCTGCCCATACCCAGATGGCGATACCAGTCTGCACCGTGCCGCAGGATATGCGAGACGTTGGCCAGCGTCTCGGTGTTGTTGATAAGGGTAGGCTTGTTATCCACCCCGCACTCGGCCGGGTAAGGCGGCTTGCGATGGGGGAAGGGAAAGCCTCCGTCGAGGGTGGCAATAACGGCTGTTTCTTCGCCCCCAATGTACAGCCCCGAGCTTTCCACTACGCGCAGGTCAATTGGTCGACCCTGCAGAGCTGCCAGCTCCTGAAAGAGCGGCTCTGTCTGCCATTGCTGTACGGCCTGTCTCAATGACACGACGGACGCGTGCTGATGGGGGTTCACATAGAGCAGTACATGGTTGGCCCCAATGGCCGTGGCGGCAATCAGTGCACCTTCGATAACTTGATGCGGGGATTTTTCCAGCAGTACGCGATCCTTGAAGGTGCCGGGCTCATCTTCATTGCCGTTGCAGACGACGTATTTATCCAGGTATGACGGTTGCGCAGCCGCAGGTGCCCATTTGCGATGGGTAGGAAAGCCGGCACCTCCCATACCCTTTAGGCCGGCTTCTTCCAGAAGGGGGATGATGGCGTGTGGCGCGGCCAGTGCCTGACGTAATCCCTGGCCGCCGCCCTGAGCAAACCAGGCTTGCAGATTGGCTCCGACCTGGGCTGAGGGTGAGAGCAGAACAGGTGTGAAACTCATGACGGTACTCCTCAGGACGGCGTCATGCCGGCCAGCATGGCCTGAACGGCACCGGGTGCGCTGGCACGCAGGGCCACGTCGCGGCGCAGATCGAAATTGCCGTAATCAGGAAACAGACAGGGGCCGCAGACATGGGTGGGCAGCCCTGCCAATGTGATTTGCCGCTGCCAGTCGTACAGGTGATACAGACCTACCTTGGGGGCGGGTTTCGGACTGGCTGTCGCGCCTGCATGCTGCCCCGCCCGGCGGCCGAACGCGATGATTTCCAGCAAGGCATTGCCCATCATGCGGTTACGGCCGTGGATGCCACCGCTGATTTCGCCTGCGCAATACAGGCCGGGTATGGCTGTCGCGCCGTGTTCGTCGATTTCCACACCGCCGTTCTGGTAGTGCAGGGTAGGCCGTACCATCATGGGCTCGATCTTGGGATCGATTCCGCAGCGATGGGCCAGATGCCCCAGACTGACCAGTCGCTCTTCCAGGATGCCCGGACGCCTGCGCTCAAGACCGGGGGTATCCAGGAAGACGCCCAGATTACCGTCACGCTCCACCCCACGGCCCTCTGCGCACTCCTTGAGAATGGCAGCGGCCACTACATCGCGTGGTTGCAGCTCATCAACAAAGCGCCTGCCTTCACCATTGATCAGCCAGGCGCCAGCAGAGCGTGCCGCCTCGGAAATCAAGCCGCCAACCAGGTGCGAAGGCCAGGCCAGGCCGGTCGGGTGGTACTGGAACGAATCCAGCTCCCGCAGTCGAGCACCCATCCGATACGCGAGCACCAGTCCGTCTGCGGTTGCACCGTAGTGGTTGGATGTTGGGAAGTCGTTCAGGTGCAGCCGTCCCGCGCCGCCTGTCGCCAGGATTACCCGGCTGGCGCGTACCAGAATGAACCCATGCCAGTCGAGGTTGTACAGCACGGCTCCTACGCACTGGCCGCTCTCGTCGGAGAGCAGCTCCACCAGCGGGCAGCGATTCCACAGCGAGATACGGTCATCCAGCTCCACGGCCTCACGCAGGACGCGCATCAGCTCAAGGCCGGTATAGTCGCGGTAGGAAAGGATGCGGGCGCATGTTGCACCGCCGGGTTTCTTGCGTAAGAGTTTGCCACCCACTGGGCTGCCTTCGGCCAGGTCGAACAGCATGCCGCGGCTAATCAGCCAACGAATGCAATCAGGTCCCGACTCTGCCAGGCGAGCCACCAGCGTACGGTCTGCACACAGGTGGCCGGCGCGCAGGGTGTCCTCGAAGTGACGCTGCAGGCTGTCCTCTTCACCGACAGCGGCCTGGATCCCGCCTTCCGCCATGACGGTATTGCTGTCACCCAGGCGTAGCTTGGTCGCCAGGATGACGCGTCGCCCCTGTTCGGCGGCTGTCAGCGCGGCCGCACAGCCCGCACCGCCGCCTCCGATGACCAGTACTTCGGTATTGATGACCGGTGCACCTGCCAGATCGGCATCACTGATCTGCGCATTGCTCTGCAGTAGGGCGGCCAGCCGGGAGGGGCATTCATCACCGCGGTTGGCCCCGATGCTCAGGCGAGTACGAGTACCCTCCTGGTAATCCGGGTGATAGCGTTGCAACAATGGTGTTTTGTCCACTGCCGGGGGCGCCATGCCGTCGCACCGGCTCAGGTTCGCCAGGGCAAGTTCGTAGGCAATTCCGCTCATGGCCAAATCCTCAGGTGAGCTCGACGTTTGGATCGACCGGCATGACGCCCAAGTCGATCTGACGTAGTCGCAGCAGCAGGTCGGAAGGACGCAACATCACGGATGCCGTCATCCGGCGAATGTACAGCCCCAGGTGGTTGGGCGAGATGTGTTCCGGGCAGGCAATGGTGCAGAGGTTGCACATGATGCATTCATCGAACACCTTGGCTGCGCTCAAATCGCCCGACGCGGCCAGGTTTACGCCTTTCTGGACTTCAAGATGCTTGGGACAGGCACGGTCGCATCCGCCGCAGTGCCGACAGTGGCTGGCTTCGGGAAAGGCGCTGTTGATGCGATCCAGCAGGTTCCAGGTATCGTCCCAGTCGTTGGTGGTGTAGGTGTGATGGCGGTTCATCGGCAGGTGATCCAGAAAGCTGACCTGCATGCCGTCCTCCACGGCGGTTTCACAAGCCAGGGCCGTCGTGACTTCACGCGAATCCTTGCGGCGCAGCAGCACGCGGCAGGAGCCGCATACACCTTGTCCCATGCAGCCGACACCATCGGTGAGCGGCTGTCCAGAGTCGATCACCGCCTCTAGAAGCGAGCGGCTGGTTGAAGTCTCAATACTGTGGCCGTTGATGGTCACGCGGGCGCTGAGGTCTGTCATAACACCTCCCTGACAGTCAGTGCGGGCGCGGAGTACGCCTTGATCAGCGCAAGGATAGACAGGTAGCCGTCAGTGCATACTGACCTGGCTCAATAGGCGGAGGAATGGCTGGGTGACCGACGAAAGGCCACCCGGGCGGTGCTACGGTCAGGACGGCCGTAGCACCGGTGACGCTTAGTGCCCGTGCTGATCAGGCTCCGAGGGAGCGTTACCTGTCACGCGACGTACGACGCGACCGATGGTCAGGCCCTGCATGAGGATGGAGAACAACACCAGTATATAGGTGATGGTCAGGATCAGGTCCCGTTCCGGCCCTGCCGGTAGCGACAGGGCCAGCGCCACTGAAATCCCACCCCGCAGTGCGCCCCAGGTCAGAATGCCCATGGTGCCCTTGGCCATGTGTCGCCAGTGCGGCGTCAGCATCACGACCGGTGTCACGCTAATCCAGCGGATAAGCAGGATGGCCAGGGTAAAGGCCACAGCGGCGGCCAGGTGCAGTCCTGTCACAGGCAGTAGCAAGAGCTCCATGCCGATGAGCACGAACAGCATGGCGTTGAGGATCTCGTCGATCAGCTCCCAGAAGCCGTCCACATAGCGGCGTGTGGTATCGGACATCGCTTTTTCACGGCCACGATTGCCGATGAACAGGCCGGCCACGACCATCGCAATCGGACCGGATACATGCAGGTGGGGAGCCACGGCAGCGCCGCCAATAACCAGCGCAAGCGTCAGGAGTACCTCGATCTGGTACTGATCGATGCTTTTGAGCATCCGGTAGGTGACATAGCCGATCACCGAGCCGAACAGGATGCCGCCCAAGGCTTCCTCGACAAACAGCATGACGGCGTGCCCGGCGGAGGGTGTCTCGCCGGAGGCGAGAATGCCGAGCAGCACGGTAAACACCACAACGGCAACGCCGTCATTGAACAGGGACTCACCCACGATGGTGATTTCCAATGACTTTGGCGCCTTGGCTGAACGCAGGATTCCAAGAACGGCAATCGGGTCGGTTGGAGAAATCAGCGCGCCAAACAGCAGGCAATACACCAGGTCTACATGCCAGCCCAGCAAGGGAAAGACGTAATAGGCCGTTCCGCCGATCAGGGCGGTAGAAACGAGAACGCCCAGGGTAGCCAGAAGGCCGATCGGCCAGCGGTAGCTGCGAAGATCCTGAACATTGACGTGCAAGGCACCGGCAAACAACAGGAATGACAACATCCAGTTCATCAATAGTTCGTTGAAGTCGATTCTCTGGATCAGCTGTTCAATGGTTTCCTCCAGCATGGGAAACCCCAGCGCCGACGCAATTTGCAGCAGCACACTGAACACCAGTGCAATCACCATGACGCCGATCGTGGGCGGCAGACCGACGAACCGGTAGTTCACATAAGTGAGCAGCGCAGTAAAACAGATAAAGGCAGCGGCGAGTTCAAGCATTGAACATCCTTTCAGTACAGCGATAGAAAGTAGAGGCCATGATGGCCATTAGGTAATTCTCATTAAGAACACCTATAGACGCGGAAAGTTACAGTTTTTTAGGGCAACGGCTGCGGACAGAAGTCACAACGGTAGCCAAGGCCATGAGGGTGCCTGGATCATCTTGTTGATATGTCCGTCTCGCTGGAAAGCGGATATCAAGCGTGCAGAGTCTGGAAAAGCCTTAACCTTTGGCTTATAAACAGGTCACTATCAGGTCTGCCAATTCAAGGAATTCCCATGACGTTCGGCTACTGGTGCATCCTATTCGCCTACCTCATTCCCTATGGCGCCGCGGCGTACGCAAAATTTACCGGCAGTGGCTTTACGCCGGACAACAACCGGCATCCACGTGATTTCCTTGCCAAGCTGGAAGGGCCCCAGGCGCGTGCCAACGCAGCGCAGCAGAATGCGTTTGAAATTACACCGCTGTTTGCCGCTGCCGTGATCGTGGCGCATGTCACCGGAGGTGCGGCTCAGGGAACGATCAATTTCCTGGCGCTCCTGTTCGTGGTCAGCCGTATCATTTATACCTGGCTGTATATCAAGGACCGTGCAACCCAGCGCTCCAAGGTATGGGCCCTCGGCATGCTGTGTATTGTTTTTCTTTTCTTCGCTGCGGTCTGATTTGCGTCGACTGATCAATCGCCAAAACAAAAGGCCGGCATGTTTCCATGCCGGCCTTTTGGTCAGTGATCGCCGCCTGCAGGAGCGGGGCCCTTGGCGCCGAAAGGTGGCTTGGCCAGCCAGATGATCAGGAACAGTCCCATGAACATCCAGCCGAGCAGCGTGAAATAATCAATGGTGGACAGCATATAGGCCTGACTTTCGACCACGCGATCGAGCTGGGCGTACGTGGCGTGAGAAGGGCCCCCCAGCATCGAAATGTAGTCCCGTGTCGCTGGGTCGTACACCGTTACCTGCTCGGTCAGCTGAGCATGGTGGAACGTGGCGCGGCGTGCCCAGATCCAGGTCGTCAGTGACGACGCGAAACTACCGCCCAGTACCCGTAAAAATGTCGCAAGCCCGGAGCCGTCCGCAATGTCTTTAGGCGGCAGGCTGGACAACAGAATGCTGGTTGTAGGCATGAAAAACAGCGCAATTCCCAGCCCCATGAACATTTGCACTTCAGCGATATGGCGATAATCAACCTCAGTATTGAACGTGGCACGCATGAAGCACGAGGCACCGATCACCAGGAAGGAACCCCCTGCAAGCAGGCGCAGGTCTGTCTTATGGGCGAACCGGCCAACCAGCGGCGACAGAAACACAGGCAAAAATCCCATTGGCGCAGCGGCAAGACCCGCCCAGACCGGCGTATAACCCAACTGAGTTTGCAGCCATTGGGGCAGAAGCAGGTTGATGCCAAAGAAGCCTGAATAGCCCAGTACCAGGGCCAGCGTTCCGAATGTGAAGTTACGGTATTTGAACAGCCTCAGGTTCACGATGGGATGCTTGTCGGTCAGCTCCCAGATTACACAGGCTATCAACGCGATGACGGCAATCAAGCTGCCAATGACAATGAAGTTTGATTCGAACCAGTCCAGGTCATTGCCTTTATCCAGTACAACCTGCAGCGCACCGACACCGATTACCAGAAGCGTCAGGCCCACATAGTCGATCGGCTGCCGAATGATCTGCTCCGGCTTTTTGCCCAGCTGTGCCCAAACCACCAGGGTGGCAAAGATACCGATGGGAACGTTGATAAAGAAAATCCAGGGCCAGGTGTAGTTATCCGTGATCCAGCCACCGGCAATCGGGCCGATGATGGGAGCCACCACCGTGACCATGGCCAGGAGCGCCAGGGCCATCCCTCGCTTGGCAGCCGGAAAGATTGATAGCAGCAGCGTCTGGGCCATGGGATATAGCGGCCCGGCCACGAACCCTTGCAGCGCCCGGAAAAATACCAGTTGTGGCATCGATTGCGCGATGCCACACAGGAACGAAGTGATAACAAATAGCACCACCGCAGCAAGGAACAGCTTTACCTCACCGAAGCGACGTGCCATCCAGCCGGTCAGGGGCAGGGCAATCGCGTTGCTGACAGCAAACGATGTGATGACCCATGTACCCTGCTCGGAGCTTACGCCCAGATTGCCTGAAATCGTGGTCAGGGCCACGTTGGCAATGGTGGTATCCAGCACCTGCATGAAGGTGGCCAGCGACAGGCCGACCGTGGCGAGCACCAGGCTCGCCGGGCGGAATGCAGAATCGCTCATGTGATCTCCGATTAGCGCTTGGCTACATCACGGGAGGCCGGGCCGTTCTCGTGGATCAGACGCTCGATCAGGCGATCGGCATCCTCCAGCTGGCGGGTATAGACGTCGGTAGCATAACGGGGCTGGGCCAGCGGCTTCTGTGCCAGTACCGGGCCGTCCAGATCATGCAGGTCGACGTCGACGTTCATCGACAGGCCAATGCGCAGCGGGTGCTTTTCCAGCGTATCCTGATCCAGGCGAATCCGCACAGGTAGGCGCTGCACGATCTTGATCCAGTTGCCGCTGGCATTCTGGGCGGGCAGCAAGGAGAACGCGCTGCCGGTGCCGACCCCCAGGCTCTCTACCGTACCGTGATACTTCACATCCTCACCGTACAGGTCGGAATGAATTTCAACCGGTTGACCGATACGCATGTCGCTGAGCTGGGTTTCCTTGAAGTTGGCGTCGATCCAGATCTGATCCAGTGGCACCACGGCCATCAGCGCTGTACCCGGCTGTACGCGGCTGCCAACCTGGACCGAGCGCTGGGCTACATAGCCTGTCACCGGTGCGATGATGGTGCTGCGGGCATTGTTCAGATAGGCCTGACGCAGCTGGGCGGCGGCGGCTTTCACATCGGGATGGGACGCGATCACCGTATCGTCTACCAGTGCACGGCTGGTACTGAGTTGTTGCTCGGCGCTGGTCAGTGCATTTTCGGCTGCGTTCAGCGTATCACGGGCGTGGGACAGTTCTTCCTGCGAGATCGCACCGCCGCGTGCCAGATCCTGACGACGCTTGTAGTCAGATCGTGCACGTTCCAGTTCGACCTTGCGTGAAGCTACCTGAGCCTTGTAGCTGTCCACGTTGCTGTACAGGCCGCGGACCTGACGAACCGTCTTGGCCAGATTGGCCTCAGCGCTCTGCAGCGCGACCTCGGTGTCGCTCGGGTCGAACTTCACCAGGACCTGACCCTCATGCACCAAGTCACCATCGTCAGCGGTAATGCTGACAACCGTACCGGTCACCTGCGGCATGATCTGGACAACGTTGCCGCTCACATAGGCATCATCGGTGCCCTCATGAAAGCGGCCATAGAGTGTGTGATAGAAGTAAGCGCCCACTGCTCCCAGGATGACGAGCAGAAGCAGGAGCAAAAGAAAGAACTTGCGCTTGCCGGATTTAGGCTTGCTGTTCTCGTTAGTGGCGGTTTGTGCGTTTGATTCAGCCATGTCTTACGTCTCAGCGATCCGAAGTTACACGTGGGCCCGGTTGCAGAGCCGGTGTGTCAGAAGAGGGTTCAAAGCCACCACCTAGCGCCTGCATCAGCAGGACGGAGGTATCAATACGCTCCGTCGCGAGGCTGGCCAGTTGGCGGTCTGCCTGAAGCAGTTGTTGCTCGACACTCAGCGCATCGAGATAACTGCCGATACCGGCGCCGTAACGCTGCATCGCGATGTCGAAAGACGCCTGAGCAATGTCGCGGGCACGCTGCTGTTCCTGAATCTGCTGATTCAGCGAGCGCAGCCGGGAAATGCTGTCGCCGATATCACCAAGGGCATTGACCAGCGTCTGGTTGTACTGGGCGACAGCCAGGTCGTAATCGGCGTTGCGGCTGGCCAGGTCGGCCCGGCGGCGACCACCGTCAAAGATCGGCAGCGAGAGGGCAGGACCGATATTGAAGAAGCGGCTGGGTGCTCCAAACAGGGCGTCGCCCAGCAGGGCATCGGTACCGGCCGCGGCGACCAGGTTGAGGTTTGGATAGAAATTGGTCCGGCTTGAATCAATGTCCTGCGAAGCGGCCTCCACACGCCAGCGTGCGGCTACCAGGTCGGGACGACGACCGATCAGCTCGGCGGGCAGCTGACTGGGCAGGGCGATTGTCTTCGGAGCAATCAGTTGTGGACGACCAATGCTGGCACCCCGGTCAGGACCTTTACCCAACAGGACGGCCAGACGGATCTGCGCACTTTCTACAGACTGCTTGGCAGCAGTGAGCTGCGCCTCCGAGGCGGCCTCCAGGCTCTGGGTCTGTTGCAGCTGGAACTCACTGTCCAGGCCCGCCGAGACACGCCGCTGGGCAAGATCGAGCATGCCGCGGGTACGCTTGAGGTCTTGTTCGGCCAGGTCGAGCATGACGTAAGCCTGGCCTAATTGGTTGTAGGCGCGTGTAACGTTGGCGGCCACGGTCAGCTCAGCGGCCTTGCGGTCTACCTCGCTGGCGCGGGCGCGGCCCAAAGCGGCTTCCCAGGCGGCACGTTGGCCACCCCAGAGGTCGAAGGTATAACTGCCATTAACGGATAGCTCGCGCAGCGTGCTATAGCGCCCGCCCTGGCCGGTCGGATCATCGCGACGTGACAGCCGGGAGCGGGTTATCGAGGCGTTGCCATCGAGCGTCGGCTGGCGATCGGCGTTTGCAGCAATCACTGCTGCATTGGCCTGGCGGGAGCGGGCATCGGCCACTTGGAGGTCCGGGCTCGATTGCAGCGCTTCACGGATGAGGCTGTCGAGTTGGCGATCTCCCAAGGTGTTCCACCAGTCGCTTTTCGGCCAGGCAGCCGGTGACAGGGCAGAACCCGCAACGGTCTGCTCGCTGTGCAGGCTCGCTGCGTCAAGCGCCCGGCCGTCTGTATGCAGGCCTGTAGGTGACGCGCAACCCGACAGCACCAAGGCAATGGCCAGGGCTGAGAGAGGGTATTTAAGGCACATGGCGTTATTGTTCTCCTTCATTGGCCGGGACCAGGCCGGCCGGAACCAATATCTTCTTGAGCAGGCGCTCCAGCTCATCGATCTCGGAATGGGTCAGCTCGCCGGTCAGGTCGTTCATGGCGTCAGCTGCAATCTGCGGGATCCGTTTGCTCAAGCTGTGGCCTTGCTCGGTGAGCTCGAGGCGAACCTGCCGTCTATCGGTGGTGCTGCGCACCCGAGCAATCAGGTCTTTGCTTTCCAGCCGGTCGATCATGCGGGTCATGGCGCCACTGTCGAGGGACAGGCAACGGCACAGCTCTGCAGGCGTATCCGCCGTATTGCGTGCCAGCATCAGCAACACCTTGAACTGGGCAGCCGTGATGTCATAAGTGACAAGGTGCTTGTCCAGCAAGCGATCCTTGAGCGAATTGACCAAGTGGATCAGATGGCCGAGCGAGTAACGCAGCGAAAAATTATCTGGTTTGAAACGTGTCATGGCAGTATCTGCCCAGGCAGCTAAGTCTGAGTAGAATACTGCCTAGGCAGCTATCTGTTTAGCAACATTTTGCAAAAGTCTCTGTTGCTAAGAGCGCAACAATGATTAGAAGTGCCTGAGAGGAAGAACAGTGAAAACGAAAAGGCCGGGCAGTCGATGCGATGCCCGGCCTTTGGCGTTACTAGAAAAGGGTCAGCCCTGCCAGTTGCAATAGCAGCCTACCGACAAGGTATTGGTCGACCGTACGCTGCGCCCTGACACGAGCGCTTCGAGAATAGGCTCGATAAAGCTGTTACCAGCTGTACAGATCATGCCCTCGCTATAGGGGCCGACATAAGCCAGCTTGCCAGCATTATCCCAGATGGCCACGGCTGGGCTGGCGGGCAGCGTATCGGCTCCAGGAATCGTCGATAGGGCCTTCAGACGTCCATCCAGCATGGACGGCAGCTTTCCTTCGCTCCCTGGTTTCTGCACGCTGTAGAACTCGACGCCCCGATCACCAAAGCGCGCCGTCAGGTTACGCAGGTGCGCCTGGTTGCCTTCGTTGCATGGGCAGTCCGGGTCCCAGAAGTGCACCAGCCGGATCGGTCCCGGGCCCGCAAGCTCGGGCGGGAGTTGTAGATGACTGCCATCAAAAAAGGCGGTCTGCTCGGCAAACGACCGTAGATAGCGCAGCTCGAACCACCAGTAGGCAGCACCCGAACCAGCAATGACAAGGATGGTGAATAGGCAGAGCAGAATAGTGAATCGACGAGAGGGCATGGCGTGACTGTTAATGCAAAAGAAGACATAGCTTGCCACGCCAGGGCGTGAAGCAGAACATGATTAAGTGTCCAAGCTTTACATGGGCAGGCCTCTCTTTTTAGTGTGACGACCATGACCACGCCGTTTCATCCAGAACAACTGCGACCGCTATTGGCGGAGCTGTCCCTCGATCCTGGCGAGTCTGGCCCGGCTATCCTGGCGTATCAGTCCTTTTATGGACTCGACATGAGCCAGCAGCACCCAGGCGTTCAGGCTCGCCTGGGCTGCATGCGCGTGGCTGATTACGAGATCGCCGTGCAAGGGTGGTGGCATGACCAGCCGCGGGCCACGCTTCTGGTGCTCCATGGCTATTACGACCACATGGGGTTGTATCGCCATGCGATCGACTGGGCGCTGTCGATGAATTTCGCCGTGCTGTCTTGCGACCTGCCGGGGCACGGGTTATCCAGCGGTCCGCGCGCAAGTATCGATGATTTTGCCGAGTATCAAGCGGTATTAAAGGCTCTGCTCGATCAGGCCAGACGCCTTGATCTGCCGCAACCCTGGCATATGCTGGGGCAGAGCACGGGAGGTGCGATCGTACTGGACCATCTGTTGAACGGGCAGCCCGGTGCGGAGATAGGCGAAGCGATTCTGCTGGCGCCGCTGGTTCGCCCCTGCAGCTGGAAGATGTCACATCTGACCTACCGGCTGGTTGGTCCCTTTGTCCGAGCATTGCCCAGGCGGTTTTCGGCCAACTCCGGTGACGAAGCGTTTCTTACCTTTCTACAGCATCATGATCTGCTGCAACCGCGCGAGCTGCCCAGTCGCTGGGTAGGAGCGTTAGCCCGCTGGATTCCACGTATTGAAAAGGCTTCGCCCAGTCTGCATCGGCCCATCATCATCCAGGGTGAGCAGGACTTCACTGTGGATTGGCGACACAATCTGCAGGTGCTGGAACAGAAGTTCGACAAGCCAGAGGTGCTGCGCCTGCCTGAAGCGCGGCACCATCTGGTCAACGAAACCGAAGCGTTACGCCAGCGCTACTTTGATTTTCTAAGGGAGCGGCTGACGTAGAGGAAGGGTTTAGTTGCTGCCTGAGCCAAGGCCTGCTCGCAGCGCGGCCAGGGCGGCCTGGTAATAGCGATGGCCCTCAGGCGAGCTGGCAAAGTCGGCAAACTGGGTCAGCTCGGTGTCGGAAAGGGTGCGATAAACGTAGAGCAACGTGTTTTCCAAGTCGCCATTGTTCATCTGCTGCATGATGCGCTCGCGTTGCTGGCCGATCATGCCCTGAGCCTGACCTATCAGGCCAGGGAGCATCTGGCTCAGGCTGTCAGCCGCCAGACCTGCCAACGCCATGCTGACTTCCGCGCCGGCTTCACGAGCTGGAATCACGGCCGCGATTCGTTTGATCTGTGTCTGACGGGCTGCGCTGGCCTGGATCGTGGGCAGGCCACCCGAGCTGCGGGCGATCTGATCGCTACGGGTGGCGCTGACCTCCGCCGCGACGACCTTCTGGCCTACAGGCGATTGGAAAAACTGCAAGGCAGGATTGGTCTCCGGCAGCGACTGGCGCAGCTGATTAATGGCACGCTGATCGATGGCATCGGCCGAGAAGCGGCGGTTACTGTTATCCACCAGCGTCTGGTACAACGCTGGCGGTAGGCTGTTCTGGTAGCGCTGCTGTGCCGCTTGCAGCGCATCGCGGAAGTGGCTGCGCTGTTCGGGCCAGCCCGCGGTCTGGTAAAGGGTTTGATAATTATCGGCCAGCGCGGGAAGACCGATGGCGAGTAGCAGACCAGCAATAAAAACGCGCATGAACTCTCCTGCAAGGGCATGCCTTGAGCTGCAGCATGCCAGAAAAAAGACAGTATTCTGGGTAGGTATCACGTTGCTGTCGAGGTTGGAAAGGGCCGATTCGTCGGAGCGTATAAATTTGAGCAGAAGCGTTGACGACTTATTACAATGCCGACGCCGCCAGCCGCTCTTGTCTATGCTGGTTATCTCGTTGCGATGTCTCGCAGGAATTCGATATGCCCATTCGCCCTGATCATCCCTTGTTGCAGCGTATCGTCGATGATCTGGCCGATGTCGGCTGGTCCCATCAGACGGTGTTTCTACCCGATGATCTGACCCGTGCGCTGGCGCAAGAGTGCCACAAACGTGCGCAGCACGGACTGTTGGCTCCAGCCGCTATCGGGCGTGGCGACAGCCAGGTCATTCGCGAAGGTGTCCGTGGTGATCAGATTGCCTGGTTAGAGGGCGATGAGTCTTCGCCTGCTATTGCCCGCTATCTGGCGCTTATGGATGCGCTCCGGCTGGCCTTCAATCAGAGCCTCTTCATGGGTCTCGAAGACTATGAAAGCCATTTTGCAATGTATCCGCCAGGGGCTTTTTATGCCACTCACCTGGATCGCTTCAAGGATGACGACAGGCGTATGGTGTCTCTGGTGTTGTACCTGAATGAGGCGTGGCTGCCCGAGCATGGGGGCGCACTGCGCATGCACCTGCCTGACGGACAGACCCGCGATGTATTGCCTGCTGGTGGCAGCCTGGTCTGCTTCATGTCTGGCGATTTGCCCCATGAAGTCCTGCCTGCGACGCGTGAGCGTATGTCATTAACGGGCTGGTTTCGCCGGCGGGGTGAAAACGTACTGGAAAACGTTTTGTAAATGGAAAAGATACTGATCAGCCGCTGCCTGCTGGGCCACCGGGTCCGCTATGACGGGGGCGCTCATGGCCCCTATGATCAGTTGAGTTCCTGGCTGGCGGAAGGACGTGTCGTCGCCGTGTGTCCAGAGGTTGCTGGTGGCCTGCCTACACCTCGGCCGCCGGCTGAAATCCCTGGCGGACAAGGCGCTGCCGTACTGGACGGCTACCAGCCCGTGATGACCGATACCGGTGAGGACGTCAGTGCGGAATTTCTAGCTGGAGCCTGTCAGGCTGTTGAGCTGGTCAGGCAGCATCGTATCCAGATGGCGGTGCTCAAGGCGCGTAGCCCCTCGTGCGGCAATCATGAGAATTACGATGGCACCTTTTCCGGACACCGAGTCCCGGGTGAGGGCGTAACAGCTGCAGCCTTGCGGCGTGCCGGTGTAAAGGTCTTCAATGAAAGCGAGCTGAACGAGGCTGTAGCCTACCTGCAGGCGCTCGAAGCGAAATAGTATTCATGTACAAAACAAAAAGGAGGCCAAAGCCTCCTTTTTGTTGGATGAACGCTTAGAATAACACGCGGCAGCGAATGGTGCCCTTGACGTTCTGCAGCTTCTCCTGAGCCATGTCAGAGTAGGCGGCATCTACGTCGACTACCACATAACCGACTTTTTCGTCCGTTTGCAGGTACTGACCGGAAATGTTGATGCCGTTTTCGGACAGCACACGGTTGATCTCAGACAGTACGCCCGGCACATTCTGGTGAATGTGCAGCAGACGATGTTTGCCCGGATGGGAGGGCAACGCCACTTCCGGGAAGTTGACGGAAGACACGGACGTACCGTTGTCGCTGTACTTCACCAGCTTCTCGGCCACTTCCAGACCGATGTTGGCCTGGGCTTCCATGGTGGAGCCGCCTACATGCGGGGTCAGGATGACATTGTCCAGGCCGCGTAGCGGACTGACGAACTCGTCATTGTTGGAGCGCGGCTCGACTGGGAACACGTCGATGGCAGCACCCAACAGATGTTCGTCTTTGATGGCTGCTGCCAGCGCTTCAAGATCAACTACAGTGCCACGTGCAGCGTTAAGCAGGATGCTGCCTTTTTTCATGGCGCGGATTTCACGTTCGCCAATCATCAGTTTGGTCGAGGGCGTTTCCGGTACGTGAAGCGTTACGATGTCGGCCATGCCGAGCAGCTCGGTGATGGAAGCAACCTGTTGTGCATTACCCAGCGGCAGCTTGGTAACTACATCGTAGAAGTAGACCTGCATACCCAGGCCTTCGGCCAGGACGGACAGCTGCGTACCGATGGAACCGTAGCCGATGATGCCCAGCTTCTTACCGCGAATCTCAAAGGAATTGTTGGCGCTCTTGAGCCAGCCGCCACGGTGGCAGGAAGCGTTCTTGGCAGGAATGCCACGCAGCAGCAGAATGGCTTCAGCCAATACCAGTTCAGCGACCGAACGGGTATTGGAGTAGGGCGCATTGAACACGACGATACCGCGTTCACGGGCGGCGTTCAGGTCCACCTGGTTGGTACCGATGCAGAAGCAGCCAACGGCGATCAGCTTCTTGGCGCAGTCGAACACTTCTTCGGTCAGTTGAGTACGGGAGCGAATGCCCACAAAGTGCGCATCGGCGATCTTCTCTTTAAGCTCAGCCTCGGGCAGCGCTTTGGAGATGTACTCGATGTTGGAGTAGCCAGCCGCTTTCAGCGTGTCTACTGCCGATTGGTGTACGCCTTCGAGAAGAAGAAATCTGATCTTGCTCTTGTCGAGTGAGGTCTTGCTCATCTGCGTTGAACCCGTAGTCCCGAGGAAGTGTGAATCGGCTGCCGGCTGGCGTCGCCGAAGGGTAGGCATATGCTAGCATGTTCTCCCTTTTCCTTGCCCGGATACGACCTGAGCGGTTCTCAGGACGACCATGAATGCCACGAGAGTTTCAACATGATTGACGCTGCTTTGATCGAATCGCTGAAAACCCTGGTCGAGCCCGGAAAGGTGCTCACGGATGCGGCCTCGCTGGAGTCTTACGGCAAGGACTGGACCAAGCACTTTGCCCCGGCACCGTCTGCCATTGTCTTTCCCAAGACGATAGAAGAGGTGCAGGCGATCGTGCGATGGGCCAATGAACATCGGGTGGCCCTGGTGCCTTCTGGTGGCCGTACCGGTCTTTCGGCGGCAGCGGTCGCAGCTAATGGCGAAGTCGTCGTGGCATTCGATTACATGAACCGGATTCTCGACTTCAACACATTCGATCGTACCGTGGTCTGCCAGCCGGGCGTGATCACCGAGCAGTTGCAGGCCTTTGCTGAAGACAAAGGTCTCTATTACCCCGTCGACTTTGCCTCGGCCGGTTCCAGTCAGCTGGGTGGCAACATCGGTACCAATGCGGGTGGCATCAAGGTGATCCGCTACGGCATGACCCGTAACTGGGTAGCCGGCCTCAAGGTCGTGACCGGTACGGGCGAGCTGCTCGAGCTGAACAAGGGCCTGATGAAAAACGCGACCGGCTATGATTTCCGTCATCTTTTCATTGGTGCCGAAGGCACGCTGGGTTTCGTGGTCGAGGCTACGATGCGGCTGGAGCGTCAGCCAACTAATCTGACCGCCTTGGTACTGGGTACGCCGGATTTTGATTCGATCATGCCGGTACTGCATGCCTTCCAGGACAAGCTGGACCTGACGGCCTTCGAGTTCTTTTCCGACAAGGCCATGGACAAGGTCCTGGCCCGTGGTGACGTGCCTGCGCCGTTCGATACCCGCTGCCCGTTCTATGCACTGCTGGAGTTTGAAGCAACAACGGACGAGCGCGCCGATCAGGCTCTGGCTACCTTCGAGCACTGTGTCAATGAAGGCTGGGTACTCGATGGCGTCATGAGCCAGAGCGATCAGCAGCTGCAAAACCTGTGGCGTCTGCGAGAAGACATCTCCGAGACGATTTCCTACTGGACACCCTACAAGAACGACATTTCCGTAACGGTTTCGAACGTGCCGTCCTTCCTGCGTGAGATTGATGGCATCGTGGGCGAGCACTATCCGGATTTCGAGATCATCTGGTTCGGTCACATCGGTGACGGCAACCTGCACCTGAACATTCTCAAGCCTGATGATCTCTCCAAGGATGAGTTCTTTGACAAGTGCAAGGTCGTGAACAAGTGGGTATTCGAGACCGTTGCGAAATACAACGGCTCCATTTCGGCTGAGCATGGCGTGGGCATGACCAAGCGGGATTACCTGACCTATTCCCGCTCAGAAGCCGAAATCGCCTACATGAAGGCTGTCAAGGCAGTCTTCGACCCCAATAACATCATGAATCCGGGCAAGGTCATCGCCTGATAGCCCTTGAGGATCAGGCGATAAACCGACCGTTCCGCTAACGTTCAGGTTCGTGTCGTTATGCTTGGCCGCCTGCCTTGGTAATGCGGCCAAGCTTTTGGTTATAAAGGATTAAACGGGACTTTTCCTCTTTCGGAGTCGGTTCACCATGAGCTACCAACACCAGTACGTCGATGGTACGAAGATCCACTTCCCGCTGGGCAAGGTGGTCTGTATTGGCCGCAACTATGCTGAGCATGCCAAGGAACTGAACAACCCTGTACCCACCGAGCCGCTCATCTTTATCAAACCGGCCAGTTCGGTCGTGCCGATTGAAGGTGGCTTCAGTATTCCTGAAGACCGCGGTACGGTGCATTACGAGGCGGAAATCGCCGTATTGATCGGCAAGCCCCTGTCACGCACGCCAAGCGAAGAAGAGGTCCGGGATGCCATTTCGGGTTTCGCGCCGGCGCTGGACCTGACCTTGCGTGATGTGCAAGCCCGCTTGAAGGAAAAGGGTTATCCCTGGGAAATCGCCAAGGGGTTCGACGGCGCCTGTGTCCTGGCGCCTTTCGTGCCGGGTGATGCCTACAGCGATCTGGCTGATATCGATGTTCGCCTCACCATCAATGGCGAGGTACGCCAGGACGGTAACAGCCGTGACATGCTCAACCCGATCATCCCGTTGATCCAGCACCTGTGCACACACTTCTCCCTGCAACCCGGCGATGTGGTACTGACCGGTACGCCCAAGGGAGTCGGCGCGTTGAACAAAGGTGAGGAACTGGTCCTGGAGTTGCCTGGCAAAGGCCGCTTCACGAGTCGTGTTCTCTAACATCCACCCTTGAGTAATCCGGAAGCATCAGGCGACGGATCCAAACCGCTAAGCAGTCGAAACCGTCGTCATGCCAAAAGTATTACAACGTCGATCCCTCAAATGGTGGCTGGCCGGCTTCGTGCTGGTCGTCGCCGCCACGCTCACATACCTGTTTCACTGGGACCAGCGTGCCTGGCTCTGGTGGCAGGAACGTAACACGCCTGCCAACCAGCATGCGGACAATATCTGGCTTCCGGGCTATACCGCGGTCATTCAGGCCAAGCCCTTGCCCGGCATGGAAAAGGCCGAGGCATCGGACATCGCCTATAACCCGGCGACCGGCACCCTGTTCATTGTCATGGGCAAGGAGCCTTTGCTGGTGGAAACCAACCTGAGCGGTGATATTCTCAGGCAGATTCCCATAACCGGGCTTTCCAACCCTGAGGGCCTAGTGGTCCTGGATGGAAATCGCATGGGTATTGTCGATGAGCGTCAGCGTACGCTGGCCCTGTTCAATCTGACCCCCGAGACCCGCCAGCTGCAGCCCGCAGATTTCCAGTTTTTCGACCTGGGCTTTGCCGATGCCGGCAACAAGGGGTTCGAAGGCGTTGCCTGGGATGCACGACAGCAACGTCTACTGCTCAGCAAGGAGCGAGATCCTGCAGCACTGTTCAGCCTGTCCAGCGATGGTGATCAGATCCTGGGTGAGATGACGGATCTTCCCGATCAGCCCGACCTGATGAATGATTATTCTGCGCTAAGCGTTGATCCCCGTACCGGCCATACACTGGTGCTCTCGGATGAGTCGCACCTGTTGCTTGAACTGGACGAAAGCGGAAAGCCGGTCAGTTTCATCAGCCTGATCGGGGGGCTCAATGGACTCAGTAAAAATATCCCTCAGGCTGAAGGTGTTGCGATTGATGAAGAAGGAACCGTTTACATCGTGAGCGAGCCTAACCTGTTCTATGTCTTCCGGAAATCTGACTGACATAAAATATCCGTAGGCTTGTCGTCGAGCGCGGGCATGCAGGTCGCCCGGATGATTGATCCCTCGACGGCAACGGGCCTACCCATGCAGCGTATCTATCCTTACCGCATTCCTCTGGCTGGCCTGCTGATGGCAGTGCTCATCGCAACCATAGCCAGCCAGCAGACCCCGCTCCTGGCGCGTCTCTGGTATGGCGTTCAGCAGCACTGGCATGCCGATGAGCGCCGTGAGGTCTCGGTTTGGCTTCCTGATTATCATGTCGATATCGAGGCCAAGCCTGTGCCAGGGCACGCGGATTTGTCGGCACTGACCTATGACCCGAGCCGGGGCACGCTTGCGAGCCTAACCAACAAGTCATCCCATTTCATCGAGCTATCACTCGACGGTGAAATTCTTCGGCAAATCCCTATGCAGGGATTCGATGACCCCGAGGCGATTGAGTACATTCGCCCGGGCGTTTTCGTCGTGGCAGAAGAGGGCCGGCAACGGTTGGTTCAGATTCATGTTGATGACACAACGAGCGTCATCGATGCGAATGACCCTCGCAATCAGACGCGTCTCTCTCTGGAATTGGCTGCGTTCGACAATCGGGGTTTCGAAGGGCTCGCCTATGACAGTCGACACAAGCGGCTCTATGTAGCTAAAGAAAAGGACCCTGTGCAGATCTACGAGATCGATGGTTTTGCCGACCCTGAGCCCGGCGCACCGGCCAATATTACAATCAGGTCCAATGTGCTGCGTGACAGGGGCCTGTTTGTCGACGATCTGTCGAGCCTCCACTTTAGTGCCAGCACGAATCACCTGCTGGCGCTCTCGGATGAGTCGAGGCTGGTCATTGAGCTGGATAGCGAGGGGAAGCCCTTGAGCACCCTGCCGCTCGATGCCGGGCGGCAGGGTCTGACGAAAAGCGTGCCGCAGGCCGAGGGCCTGGCCATGGACGACCAGGGCACGCTGTATATCGTGAGCGAACCGAACCTCTTTTATCGATTCAAGCGTAACTAAACTGCGTTATACGGATCAGAACCGCCACTGGGCACCCAAGCTGTATCCGGTCTGGCTACCCTCGGAA
The DNA here is from genome assembly GCF_000478505.2 of Pseudomonas sp. HPB0071. Lineage (NCBI taxonomy): Bacteria > Pseudomonadati > Pseudomonadota > Gammaproteobacteria > Pseudomonadales > Pseudomonadaceae > Pseudomonas > Pseudomonas sp. HPB0071. Next base: position 2,613,160 of record NZ_KI517367.1, read on the forward strand.
TGGCCCAGGCGACTGTTGACCTCGGCATAGACGCCAATCTCCGGTGTGATCGCCCACTGAGCCCCGATCTGAGCGCGGGCAAAGTGCTTGTCTACCGAATCCAGCGCTGCCGTACGCAGCCGACCATCTCCACGGCTGATAACATCCAGCCGACTCTTGCGGCCATCACCCAGTTCTTCGACCCAGGCGACATGAGCATAGGGTTGTAGGGCCATGCCACGGCTCATGGGGAGATCGCCATAGACCCGCCAACCCAGGCTTGCCTGAATGGAGTCATAGGTCTGATCATCAAATGACATGGCGGTCCGGCGGCTGTCGTCTTCATCGAAGCTATCGATGTGGTAACGGGTATAGTCCAGTCCCAGCTGAGGACCGGTTCGCAGCTGACCGACCGTCATGTCGTAGCCCCCAGTCAGGCGAGCACCGAAGAAGCGGGCCCTGGTATCGCCAGATAACGTCTGGTTCAGGAGAACCGGCCCGCCACTGGCCTGAAGGAACACGGAGCGATCCGTATCGAAGCGGGTGTGACCCGCGCTCAGCTCACCTGCAGCCCAAAGCGGCCCGCCGTTGCTGACCAGACCATACAGCCCGGCCTGCCATGTCTCGTTACGAACCTTGCCAGAATGCTCCAGGTCATCCTTGCCACGCTGAATGCTCAGGCTACCGCCTACGGTCAGCCATTCACTGGCCCGATAATCGCCAATGGCATAGGCGGTGGCCCGCTTGGAGCGCTGGCTCGGATCTACATCAAACCCATGCTCAGGCTGGTACTCGCCCTCGATTCCCACGCTGCCACTGAATTGGTTGAGTGCAAGTGGTGCGAGCTGAAGGCCCAGCCAACGGCGGTCATGCAGCCGAGTAAGGGTTTCATGCTGGCTGCGCAGGTTGTCCTCCATGGCCCGTGCCAGCGCACCGCTGGAGGCGGTGGAAGCGAGCAGGTCGGCATTTGTCAGCTCTAGCAGGAGACGCGTCAGCAGGCGTGAATAATCACGAAGACGCTGCTGGATGCGCTCTGCACCCAAGGCGCCGGTCAGCACCGTCTCGTTGTCCAGTGATGGTGTATGCCAGGTGGCGCCGCCAGGAATGGCTGGATTGGTGGTCTGCTCATAGCCGTCCAACTCGCCGATTTCCCAGTTGGTCGCTTCGACGAACAGCACCGGAATACCGAGCGCCTCGAAGCTTGCTGCATCACTGCAACAGCCGGTGCCGGCAGGGTATTCCGAATTCAGTCCGGGATTCGTGCGCAGATCGATCCCCAGTTCCTGTGCGATACGAAGCGTCTGCTCGCGTATGGACGCCAGGGCGGGATTATCGACGCTGTTGGCACCGGCATGGGCATACATCAGGTCGCCCGTGATCAGGCTGTCGAGGTTGATCATGCCCAGCAGGCTGGCCCGCTCGCTATCGCTCAAGCCGGCTACATAGGCGCGTGAGCCGCGCAGGCCTTCCTCTTCAGCTCCGAAGGCAACCACATTGATACCATTTTCCAGCGCGATCCCGCTGAGGTTGCGCGTGATCTCCGTAAGGACGGCGGCACCGGAACCGTTGTCATCCAGGCCTTGGAGTGTCGGGCGGCCAAAGTAGGTATCAAAGTGTGCTCCTAGTACAAGGGTGTTGCCGCTGGTGCCTGCCAGCTGAGCCACTACGTTCTGTGAGTTCCGGTTTCCGTTCCAGGTGAAGGACTGGAGAGTGGCGTTGTTACCTATACGCTGCTGCATCCAGGCCGAGGCGCCCTCAAAACTCGTAGTGCCTCGATAACGACCCGGATACTCATTAATCAGAACGTCCAGTGTCTCGTCGGCGTATTCACCAAAGTCATAGGCACCCGCGGTACCCCCTATCAAGATACAGCCGACTGCAAGCGCTAGTTTGGAAAAGGAATGCACAAGCGATCCTCATTGTTATGGTTTGTTGTGTTGTAGTTATGGGTAGTGCGGAGCTGCATGGAGCAGATAGCGTGCCGACTTGAAAAGCGGACAGGCAGGCGACGCCTGGCAGACTGACAGCGCTGCCTGGGCGTAACTATAGATGGGGATGGAAAAAATGCCGGGCAGGCTGTGCACTGTGATCGTGCACAGCCTGAAGTGCGTGTCTCGTCGTGGGACGTAGGTGCTTAACGCTTGAGCGTCTGAACGCCTTCGGCGGTTCCCAGCAGCAGGACATCCGCCGAGCGAGCCGCAAACAGGCCAACCGTGACTACGCCGACGATGTTATTGATCTTGGACTCCAGATCGATCGGGTCAAGGATATGCATGTTATGCACGTCCAGGATCACGTTGCCGTTGTCGGTTTTAACACCTTCACGGTAGACCGGATCGCCGCCCAGCTTGACCAACTCGCGGGCTACGTAGCTGCGTGCCATGGGGATGACCTCGACAGGGAGCGGAAACTCGCCCAGCACATCTACGCGTTTACTGCCGTCGGCAATGCAGATAAAGGTCTGTGCCACGGCCGCTACGATTTTTTCACGCGTCAATGCTGCACCGCCCCCTTTGATCAGTTGCAGGTGCTCGTTGGCCTCGTCGGCGCCATCGATGTAGAACTCAAGATAGTTGACGCCATTGAGGTCATACACCGGAATGCCATGTTTCTTGAGTCGCTCGGCCGTTGCCTCGGAGCTGGCTACTGCGCCGTCGAATTCCATTTTGTGTTGGGCCAGCAGGTCGATGAAGAAGTTGGCGGTAGAGCCGGTGCCGACCCCAATGACGCTGTCACGCGAGAGGTGCGGGAGAATATAGTCCACCGCGGCCTGCGCCACGGCTTGCTTGAGCTGATCCTGGTTCATGATCGATTCCGGCAAAGGAGAAGTAGAGGTTCGATTATAGCCGGGCTGACCCTATCAGCGGTGAACAGGGTGGTTGACGCATTGTGGGTGGCTTGTCGTGCTGCTTGCGCAGTAGACTGACTGTTCCCCGCAAAAGCCCTGCCGAGAAAAGTCGATGCTCGAACAGTACGTCAAGAAAATGCTGACCTCGCCCGTCTATGATGTGGCCGTTGAAACACCTCTGCACCCTGCGCATAGCCTGTCGGAGCGTCTGGGTAACCGGATTCTGCTCAAGCGCGAAGACCTACAGCCCGTCTTCTCGTTTAAGATCCGGGGCGCCTACAACAAGGTGGCCCAGCTCACTGACGAGGAAAAGGCTCGCGGCGTGATCGCGGCATCCGCCGGCAACCATGCCCAAGGCCTGGCCTTAGCTGCACAGAAGCTGGGTATCAAGGCCGTTATCGTCATGCCTAAGACGACGCCAGAAATCAAGATCAAGGCGGTACGTGCCCGTGGTGCCAAGGCTGTCCTGCACGGCGATGCCTTTCCTGAGGCGCTGGCTCATGCGCTGAAACTGGTAGAGGAAAAGGGATACACCTTTATTCACCCGTACGATGATCCGGATACGATTGCCGGGCAGGGTACTGTCGCCATGGAAATCCTGCGCCAGCAACCAGGTCAGCTGGACGCCATTTTCGTGCCGGTAGGCGGTGGAGGGCTGATCGCGGGGATCGCCGCCTACGTCAAGTACCTGCGTCCTGACATTAAGATTATTGGTGTTGAACCAGACGACTCCAATTGCCTCCAGGCCGCCTTGCAGGCAGGTGACCGGGTGGTGCTGAGTCAAGTGGGTATCTTTGCCGATGGCGTAGCGGTCGGGCAGATCGGTCATCACACCTTCGAGATCTGCCGACACTATGTGGATGACGTGATTACCGTCAGCTCCGATGAGATCTGCGCAGCTATCAAGGACATCTACGACGATACGCGCTCCATCACCGAGCCGGCTGGTGCCCTAGGCGTGGCGGGGATCAAGAAGTATGTCGCTACCCGCGGCGTAAAAGGGGAGACCCTGGTAGCCATCGACTCGGGTGCCAACGTCAACTTCGACCGCCTGCGTCACGTGGCAGAGCGTGCCGAGCTGGGGGAACAGCGTGAGGCTATCATCGCCGTGACCATTCCTGAGCGTCCCGGCAGTTTCAAAGCGTTCTGCGAGGCACTGGGCAAGCGCCAGATCACCGAATTCAACTATCGCTATAACACGGATAGGGAAGCCCATATCTTTGTCGGCGTACAGACTCATCCGGAAACCGATCCACGCGGCAAGCTCATCGAAAGCCTGCGTGAGCAAGGGTTTCCCGTATTGGATCTGACCGACAATGAGCTGGCCAAGCTGCACATACGGCACACTGTAGGTGGACATGCGGCCCATGTGGATACCGAGCAGGTCTTCCGTTTCGAGTTTCCCGAGCGGCCTGGCGCATTGTTCAACTTCCTCAATCGCCTGGGTGGGCGGTGGAATATCACCATGTTCCACTATCGCAATCACGGCTCGGCTGATGGCCGCGTATTGGCGGCGCTTGAGGTTCCGGAGGAGGAGCGGCACCGTGTGCCCGAAGCGCTGGCAGAGATCGGTTATCGCTATTGGGATGAGACCAATAACCCTGCGTATAAACTGTTTCTGAGTTAACGCTTAGGGTGGCGGCGGGCGTCTGGTAGGGAACCAAGCGCCCGGGCCGTGTTCGATGAAAGGCTGGCCACGTTTACTGGCCAGCTGATACCAGTCATCGAACCGAGTCGGAATGTCTTCACCTACGTTTCCACATCACCGTGGCCTGCTGATGCTCAGCATCACGCTGATGGTCACCGTCTATTTTCTCGACAGCCTCTCCATCGCGCTGGCCAACCGCTATGTATCCGGCGGCCTGGGTGCTGATCAGCGCAGCTATGTCTATGCCACGGCAGCCTATAGCGTCGCGGTCATCTTTTTCACGGCGCCTCACCAGTGGTTTGTACAGCATCTGGGGTACCGGCACCTGATGATGGCGGCGACAGTTGTCCATACCATAGGCCAGCTGCTCTGTCTGGCCGGCGACCACCTGTGGGTCTTTGCCACGGGTAGAGTCTTCATGGGGGCGGCCGCCGCGACCTTTTTCGCCGGTGCGCGGGTGCTGGTGCTCATGTTCTTCCCCGGGCCGCAAACCCCCACAGGCATACGAGCCTTTGCCAGCGGCGTGCCGCTTGGCGCGGCGATGGCTTCTTTTTGTACGGCGCAACTGCTGGCGCATGAGGAGTGGCGCGGTATCTTTGCCGTGCCGCTGGTGGTCTGTCTGGTCATGGCCGTGTGCATCTGGATGGCCATTCCCTCGCGCGTCATACCCGAAAAGTTGTCGGCCAGACCAGCACTGCTGCCCATGGCTATCCTGCTGGTTGGAAGCATCATTGTCGAAACCACTATCCAGCGGATGAGTTTTGATTTCTACAGCGATACCTGGGAGCTGCTCGGACTCTTTCTGCTGGGTATCTGCCTCATGGCCGTCTTCATCTTTTGTGAGCGGCAGCGGGAGCGGCCAACCCTCGACTTTCGTAACGCCATCAATCCGGCCTTTCTGCTCGGCATGCTGTTCATGATGCTGAACTACTTCATGCTCGGTGCCTATAACTACGTTATTCCCCAATATGTCCTGAACGCCCTGCAGGTACCGATCTACACTGCTGGAACGGTCATGGCTATCGGCTGGCTGTGTGGGATAGTGCCGCTCATGGCCATTACCTCTGGCACGCTCAAGCGGTATTTCCCGTGGGGTGGCTTCAAGAAGTTTCTGGTGCTCGGCTATTCGCTGCTGGCCGGCTATGGCTTCTGGATGTCCAGCCAGAATGGCGAGGTGCCGCTTGTGCAGCAGCTTCAGCCTGCGCTCATGATGCATGGTGTGTTTCTGATCTCGACCTTTGCCGTGATCATCATGTACACCTTCATGACTATTCCTCCGCGTTATTTCAGCCAGGCATATCAGATCAAGAACATGACGCAGCAGATCGTCATGCCGCTGGGAATCGTCATGGCCAACGTCTTTCTGCAATGGCGCGATGCGTTCCACGCCAATGTCCTGCGCAGTCACATCACCTCATTCAATCCGCTTTATCAGCAGTATAGGGAACAGCTGAACGAGGCGATGGGGCATGCCTCCATGAGCCAGATGGCCTCGCTGATCAATCGCCAGGCTGCGATCCTGGGCTTCCTGGACTATTTCTACCTGATCGGCTGGGTAGGTGTAATTCTGGCTATCTACATGCTTCTGCAGCGGCACTTTCGCTGATAGGAGTGGGAAACGGGTCATGCTTTACCCGTCAGAATCCATTGATTGCTTGGCTATGTAAGCTTTTGTTCAGCAAGGGCTGAGGATACTGCTCGCGGATTTTCAGGCGCTCCGGCGGGATTACCCCAATGTAATGTCCATATGGACAAGCAGGCAGGAGTGGCACTTGCCAGCGTATTGCCACAGACGGCAAAAATACAGGCAGGGAGCTGCGTTGCCGCTCCAACAAGCTTTATGGAACAATGCAAGTCTATTGACTTTCCAGGGGTGTCAGCCGTGATCGATTCTGATGGTTTTCGCCCGAATGTCGGCATCATCCTCGCGAATGACGCTGGCCAAGTGCTGTGGGCTCGGCGCATCAACCAGGACGCCTGGCAGTTTCCACAGGGAGGTATCGATGATCGTGAAACGCCGGAAGAAGCGCTTTATCGCGAATTGAACGAAGAAGTGGGGCTGAGTCCGGATGATGTCCGGATTTTGGCCTGTACGCGGGGTTGGTTGCGTTATCGCTTGCCCCAACGCATGGTGCGTACGCATAGTAGGCCCCTGTGCATCGGTCAAAAGCAGAAATGGTTTCTGCTCCGGCTGATGTCTGAGGATCAGAGGGTACGCATGGATGTGACAGGCAAGCCGGAGTTCGACGGTTGGCGCTGGGTCAGCTACTGGTACCCATTAGGGCAGGTGGTGACGTTCAAGCGGGAAGTGTATCGTCGAGCCCTCAAGGAGTTGGCCCCGCGCCTGCTCGCCTGATCGATATGTTAAGCCTGTACCATACGTGTACGTATGGAAGACGGAAGAGGCACCGTTTGCATTGCCTCACCGGCCCGCCCGGTTATGCCGGGCCTGCCGTGGACGGAGGAAATGCTGTGGCCATGCTGGATGAACGATTTGTGACGTTGAATGGCAATACGCTGTCAGATAGGCGTTGCTGTCCACCTTCATCGATCGTGGCTATCAGGTCGGTGGCCGGAACTCAATTTGCTCGCGCCTCGAAATCCTTTACCAGGATGTCGTCCAACGTCACCAGAGCCCAGGGCTTCTAGCATGCTGAATACGCTGCGTAAGGTCGTTCAAGAAGTAAACGGCGCCAAGGATCTCAAAACAGCGTTATCGATCATCGTTCAGCGCGTTCGGGCGGCCATGGGCACTCAGGTGTGCTCGGTCTATCTGCTGGACCCTGAAACCAATCGATTTGTTCTCATGTCGACCGAGGGCCTGAACAAGCGCTCCATCGGGCGAGTCAGCATGGCGCCCAATGAAGGCCTGGTCGGCCTGGTCGGCACGCGCGAAGAGCCGCTCAACCTTGAAGATGCCTCCAGTCATCCGCGCTTCCGCTATTTCGCCGAAACGGGCGAGGAGCGCTATGCCTCTTTCCTGGGGGCGCCAATCATTCACCATCGTCGTGTGATGGGTGTTCTGGTTGTTCAGCAAAAGGAGCGGCGCCAGTTCGACGAAGGTGAAGAAGCCTTCCTTGTGACCATGAGCGCCCAATTGGCCGGCGTTATCGCACATGCTGAAGCCACGGGTACCATTCGTGGACTCGGACGGCAGGGCAAGGGTATCCAGGAGGCTCGTTTCGTAGGTATTCCCGGTGCTCCCGGTGTTGGTGTGGGTACGGCTGTAGTCGTGCTGCCTCCAGCTGATCTGGAAGTCGTTCCTGACAAGACCGTTACGGACATCGAGGCAGAGCTGGCCCTGTTCCAGCATGCGCTGGAGTCTGTACGTGAAGATATGCGCCAGCTGTCAGAGCGTCTGTCGACCCAGCTTCGCAAGGAAGAGCGCGCCCTGTTCGACGTCTATCTTATGATGCTCGACGACGCGGCATTGGGTAACGAGGTTACTCAGATCATCAAGAGAGGCCAGTGGGCACAGGGTGCACTGCGTCAGGTTGTGACCGAGCATGTTCGTCGTTTCGAGATGATGGACGATGCCTATCTGAGCGAGCGTGCCGCTGATGTAAAGGACCTTGGCCGTCGATTGCTGGCTTATCTGCAGCAGGCACGGCAACAATGTCTGGTCTATCCCGACCAGACCATCCTGGTCAGTGAGGAGCTGTCACCCGCCATGCTGGGCGAGGTGCCTGAAGGCAAGCTGGCCGGCATGATTTCCGTGCTCGGCTCTGGCAACTCCCACGTTGCCATCCTGGCACGCGCGATGGGTATTCCCACCGTCATGGGCGCGGTAGACCTGCCTTATTCAAAAGTCGATGGTATTTCGTTGATTGTCGACGGCTATCACGGCGAAGTCTTTACCAACCCTTCACCTCAGCTGCTCAAGCAGTACAGCGCTGTGGTCGAGGAGGAGCGTCAGCTGACCCAGGGGCTGGAAGCCCTGCGCAGCCTGCCGTGCGAAACCCTGGATGGCCATCGTATGCCGCTCTGGGTGAACACGGGGCTGCTGGCCGATGTTGCCCGGGCGCAGCAGCGTGGCGCGGAAGGGGTGGGGCTGTATCGGACTGAGGTCCCGTTCATGATCAACGACCGCTTCCCCAGTGAGAAGGAGCAGCTGTCCATCTACCGGGAGCAACTGGCGGCGTTCCATCCCCAGCCGGTCACCATGCGCATGCTGGATATCGGCGGAGATAAATCCCTGTCCTATTTCCCCATCAAGGAAGACAACCCCTTCCTGGGATGGCGCGGGATTCGTGTCACGCTGGACCATCCGGAAATCTTCCTGGTACAGGCGCGAGCCATGCTCAAGGCCAGTGAAGGTCTGGATAACCTGCGAATCATGCTACCCATGATCTCGGGGGTACACGAGTTGGACGAGGCCCAGCATCTCCTGCATCGCGCCTGGTGCGAGGTGCGTGATGAAGGGGTCAATATCTCCATGCCGCCTGTCGGTGTGATGGTAGAGGTGCCTTCGGCGGTCTATCAGGCCCGGGATCTGGCCCGTGAGGTGGACTTCATCTCGGTGGGCTCCAACGATCTTACCCAGTATCTGCTGGCGGTAGATCGTAATAACCCTCGCGTGGCTGACCTGTATGACTACTTCCATCCAGCCGTGCTGCAAGCACTCAAGAGCGTGGTGGAGGATGCTCATGCGGAAAACGTTCCGGTGAGTATCTGTGGCGAGATGGCAGGCGATCCGGCCGCAGCGGTATTGCTCATGGCCATGGGATACGACTCCCTTTCCATGAATGCAACCAACCTCCCTAAGGTGAAGTGGTTGCTGCGTCAGATGAGCCTGTCCAAGGCGAAGGAGCTCCTGGATCAGTTGCTCAAGATTGACAATCCGCAAGTGGTGCACAGTGCGCTGCATCTGGCCTTGCGTAACCTGGGGTTAGGGCGCGTCATCAACCCGGCTTCCACCGTCCAGAGCTGACAGCACGCCGGACTACAGCGTCCGGCGGCTTTCTCCAAGCGACTTGCCGTAGGCTCCAAAGCGACGTTCCGTAATGACGGTCTGTCCGTCTACCTGTTGCCGCAGCACAGTGCTGGCCCGTGTGCCGTAGTGTTCGCTGGAGATGAAAACGCTGGACAAGAGCATTTCCAGTTCATGGCTGATGCCGGTATGCGGAAGCGTTACGGGATCAGGTCGCCAGGTGTCGGCCAACAGTGCAAATAAAGCCTCGTCCGAAGGGGTTTCCAGGGCCTGTTCGAGACTTGCTCTGGCTCTGAGCAACTTGGGCCATGGCGTGTTCAAATCGGCATTGGATACGCCGTAAACGCCCGGCGGCAGTCGATGCGGTTTTCGGCTGCGAGCATTCAAATGCCATAACGACTGGCGATCGCCTAGAAGCAGGTTGAACCCTGTGTATTCATCGCTACGTTGAGCCACTTCATGTACATACTCTTCGGCCGAGATATCACGTTCCAGAAAGCGTACAGGCAGTTCGCCCCGTGAGCGGTCGGATACCGGCTGACTAGGATCCCTAATATTGGTCACGGTGGCAAAGCGACCATCCCTTCCTACCGCGAGCCAGGTCCCACCTGCGGTCAGGTCTCTTCCTCCAATAATGTCTGGTTGATCGTCCCATGTATCCAAAGGAGCGCTGGGGCGTGCATAGAACTCGTCACGGTTGGCGGCCAGGATAAGTGACTCGTTATCTTCAGGGCGCCACGCAAAGACAATCAGACACATCAGTTGGGCTCCGTAAGGCCTTGATCATTGAGGGTTCGCTCGTTTGCGTTGGCCGATTGGGCTACCATTGCCGTTTTGTTCGGCAGGATTCGATATGGAATTCGTGCTCTATCTGATTCTTGGCGCATGTGCAGGCGTTCTGGCGGGTCTGTTCGGCGTCGGGGGCGGATTGATCATCGTACCGGTTCTGGTGTTCAGCTTCACTGCCCATGGAATGGATACCGATGTGCTGACGCATCTGGCCGTCGGTACTTCACTGGCAACAATCGTCTTTACGTCAATCAATTCCATTCTGGCGCATCATCGTCAGGGAGCGGTCCAGTGGCCACTCATGGTGTGGATGACGGTTGGCATCATCCTGGGCAGCTTTGTCGGCGGGGTTACGGCATCTTATATTCAGGGGCCAATTCTGCAGAAAATAATCGGTACCTTTGCCATCCTCGTGTCGCTACAGATGGTGCTTGACCTTCGTCCCAAAAGCAGCAGACCGGTACCGGGCAAGCCGGTTCTGACGTTCGCCGGTGTGGTCATTGGCTGGGCGTCTGCCATCTTCGGCATCGGAGGCGGCTCGCTGACTGTGCCTTTCCTGACCTGGCGAGGCGTCAGTATGCAAAGGGCGGTGGCAACCTCATCTGCGTGTGGGTTGCCGATCGCACTCTCCGGAGCCCTTTCGTTCATGGTGGTGGGCTGGAGTGAGCCTGGCTTGCCTGAGTGGAGTCTGGGATATGTCTACCTGCCGGCCCTGGTAGGTATTGCGCTGACCAGCATGTTCTTTGCCCGTTTTGGTGCGCGTTTGGCGCACACGCTTTCTCCACGGCTGCTCAAGCGGCTATTTGCGTTGTTGTTGTTCAGTGTAGGGCTCAGCTTTCTGGTCTGAGAACCCTTTTATCAAGGAGTCGTAATGCTGCCTTATCCACAGATCGACCCGGTAGCGGTCGCGATCGGTCCACTCAAGATTCACTGGTACGGTCTGATGTACCTCATTGGTATTGGCGGGGCTTGGCTGCTGGCCTCACGTCGCTTGAACCGATTCGATCCCACCTGGAACAAAGACAAACTTTCGGATCTGGTCTTCTGGGTGGCGTGCGGCGTCATCATCGGGGGACGGTTGGGGTATGTCCTTTTCTATAACCTGGATGAGTACCTTGCCAATCCCACGCTGATCTTTGAGGTCTGGAAGGGCGGCATGGCCTTTCATGGCGGCCTGCTGGGCGTAATTCTGGCGGTGTGGTGGTTTGGTCGCCGCAACAACAAGAGCTTTTTCGAGCTGATGGATTTCATCGCCCCGCTGGTTCCAATCGGCCTGGGCGCCGGGCGGATTGGTAACTTCATCAATGCCGAACTGTGGGGCAAGCCGAGCGATGTGCCGTGGGCAATGATTTTTCCGCCCTTCAGCGATCCGGCCCAGTTGCCGCGCCATCCTTCCCAGCTCTATCAGTTTGCGCTGGAAGGCGTCGCCTTGTTCGTTATTCTCTGGTTCTTCTCACGCAAGCCACGTCCAACAATGGCGGTATCAGGGCTTTTCGTCCTGTGTTATGGCATTTTCCGTTTCCTGGTGGAATTCGTCCGTATGCCGGATGCGCAGCTGGGTTATCTGGCCTGGGGCTGGCTCACAATGGGGCAGGTCTTGTGCGTACCGATGATTCTGGGTGGGGCCTTCCTGATGGTTCTGGCCTATCGGCATCAGGGAAAGACCAGAACTCTGACGGAATGACCTGATCTTCAGGTGAAAGGTCACTGACAAGTCGAGAGGTGGTGCTTATAGTTAATGGTTAATCGCCTCTCACTTAAAGGACAGAAGTATGAGCCCGTTCCGCGCATTGGCCACCACGTTGGCCTTCTCCATGGCTTTATGGAGTGCTGCCGCACCGGCACTAGCCGATTCGGGTTATGAGACGGAAACCGTTAACAATGCCAGTGGCGATCCGAACTACCAAGCGAATGCACCAAAAGCCTTTTCGATGATCGGTGATCTGCTGATTGCCCGGCCGCTTTTGATTGCTGCCACTGCTATTGGCGCGGGTGCCTTTGTGGTCAGTCTGCCGTTTACCGCTGCAGGCGGTAATGTAGGCGAGGCAGGCAGGGCCTTGGTCGTCGAGCCGGGTAAGGCTGCTTTTGTTCGTTGCCTGGGCTGCACCCGCACAGGATATGGCCAGTCGGACTGAATCCATAAAAAAAGCCGGTCAATTGACCGGCTTTTTTTATTGGGCCTGTAAATACACTGATAGTGTCGCGCTGCCAACAGCCAGGATCAGGCCTGACCGCTAATTTTCAGATACTTTTCGTGCAGTTTTTCCTTGCTCTCGACGTTTTCCGGGTCGAGTGGGATGCAATCCACCGGGCAAACCTGCTGACACTGCGGCTCGTCGTAATGGCCTACACACTCGGTACAGAGGTTCGGGTCGATCACATAAATCTCTTCGCCCTGAGAGATGGCACCATTAGGGCACTCAGGCTCACATACATCGCAATTGATGCAGTCTTCAGTAATCTTGAGGGACATGAATTGCTCCCGCCGCTCACGGATGACGGCGATACAGAAAAGGTAAACGCGAATTGTGCCTTATCGGCGCGCGTGGTGCACGTCTGCGCCGATATATGTGCCCTAACGGCAAAATTTCAAGGGGCTGGCTTGAAACGTTCGGCCAGCGCTTCCTTGACAAGCGGGTGCACGAACTTGGTGACGTCGCCACCCAGTGCTGCAATTTCACGTACCAGCGTCGAAGAGATGTAGGAGTAATTTTCCGACGGAGTAAGAAACATGCTTTCTGCGTCAGGCGCCAGCACACGGTTCATGTTGGCCAACTGAAACTCGAATTCGAAATCCGAAACAGCACGCAATCCTCGCAGGAGGATCGTGGCTTTCTGCTCCTTGACGAGATTGGCCAGCAGGCAAGAAAAGCCAATGACCTCGACATTAGGCAGGTGTGCCGTAACCGCTCGAGCCAACTCTACCCGCCTTTCCAGCGGAAACAGCGGATTCTTCTTCGGACTGGCCGCTACGGCGACGACGACATGCTCAAACAAACGTGAGGCGCGTTCGACGAGATCACCATGACCCCTGGTGATCGGGTCGAAGGTTCCCGGGTACAGCACTCGATTCATCGCGGCGTCCTTACGGTCCGTGGGGGCTTGGATGGTAGCTCAGCCAGATCAGATGTCCAAGTCGAAAGGTGGATAAGCGGCCTGGTATTCATCAAAGGTGAGCTTTAAGCGTTGAGGAGTGTAGAAAAAATTGTCGAAAAACGCAGCCTTCTCGGGTTGCCTGTTTTCATCTGACGCGGATAGCGTTCGCTGATCGGCTATAGCCGCCACGTCTATGTCAGTCTCTCCTGCTGCCACAAGAGCCACTGCGGTATGCGGCGCTCCAGGTAGTAATCAGGGTTTCGCCATGTACCTGCGACAAAGCCTACATGCCCTCCATGAGCATGGCGCTCGAAGCATATCGTATTGGATAGCTCTCCTGGTGTTGGCAGGCTTTCACGTCCAATGAAAGGATCATCTTCCGCTTGAATCATAAGGGTCGGTATTCGGACGTCTTTCAGGTAATAACGGCTTGATGCCTGCTGGTAGTAATCGTGAGCATCCTTGAATCCGTGGAGCGGGGCGGTGATGCGTCCGTCAAAATCCCAAAAGCTCTTCATGTCCTCCAGGCTACCCAAGGCATCCAGCGAGGCTACATGGTCGTGTTGCTGGCGCTGCTGCAAAGCCTCTCGCTTGCGCTTTACATAGCTCACCAGCTCTCGCATGAAGTGCGCCTGATACACACGGGAAAACCCAATGGCGATACGGTCTGCGCAAAGGTCGAGCCGGAAAGGAACCGACACGGAGGCAGCCGCCTGGAGTGGGCAATTCAAGCCTGCTTCGCCCAGGTACTTGAGCAGCACGTTACCGCCAAGCGAGTAGCCAACAGCATAGAGCGGTGCCAAAGGGCGCTTGGCCTGAAGGTGGGCGATAACAGCGGCAAGGTCTTCGGTGACGCCTGAGTGGTAGCCCCGCGGTAACAGGTTCGGCTCGCCTGAGCACCCTCGCCAGTTCAATCCAACGCTGGCCCAGCCATGCTCGGCAAGTGCCAGTTGCAAACCCAGAATATAGTGTGACGAAGAGCTGCCTGTCAGTCCGTGGATAGCCAGTACCAGCGGCGCATAAGGATCTTCCGGTCCGTACCAGTCAAGGTCGAGAAAGTCACCGTCGTCCAGCCAGATACGCTCGCGTGGGCGCGTTATCAGGGGAAGACGACGCCAGAGTGATCCCCATAAAGTCTGCAGGTGAGGACCTGGCAGCCACCAAGCGGGCCGGAAAGCATCTGCCTGAGCTGATAGGTCCTCCACGATAGGGTGCATGGGCATCCCGTTACGCGGTTCGATGCCAGAGCGCGTAATGTACGCTTCCCGCCTTCTTTTCCCTGTGCAGGTGCCAGTTGGCGGGCATGGGAAGCGATGAGGGCTGACTTTCGCTTTCAGTGTAAATCCATGCATCCCTGGCCAGCCAGCCTTGCTCCTCGAGCAGTTGGCAGGCGGGCTCCAGCAGACCTTTCTGGAAGGGAGGGTCAAGGAACACTACGTCAAAAGGCGTGGCCTCATTGTGCTGAAGGTAGTGCAGGGCATCGTTCTGTACGACCTGAGCATTGGTGCATCCGAGTGACGCCAGATGACCGCGCAGCGAGCCTACCGCTGCAGGGTTCAAGTCCAGCCCTAGCGCCTGACTGGCACCCCGGGACAGCGCTTCAAGCAATAGCGCACCACTGCCCAGGAACGGATCCAGTACCCGTGCACCGGGCACATGGGGCATCAGCCAGTTGAACAGCGTCTCCCGGACCCGATCAGGCGTAGGTCTGAGCCCTGGTGCTTCTGGAAAGCTGAAGCGTCGGCTGCGCCAGTCGCCTCCAATGATACGCAGCTGGCTGCTGCCTTTACTCTGCGCCATGCTCAATGCTCCGGTACGCTGGGAGGCGGTGTATTGCCGCGCTCAACCGGCGCTGGCAAAGGTTGCTGGGCAACGGTTGGGCCTGCCGTCACGATGACAAAGCCATCAGGATTCAAATGCCGGGCCATGGCTTCGCGCACCTGATCCGTAGTCACGGCTTGCGTCTGCTTCATGAAGGTGTCCAGAAAGTCGAGTGGCAGGTCGTAGAAACCAATCATGCCGAGCTGGGCGACGATCGCACTGTTACTGGCGGTCGAGAGCGGGAAGCTGCCTGATATTTCACGCTTGGCATCATCCAGCTCCTTCTGTGTCGGCCCTTCCTTGAGGTATTGGCGGACGATGTTTTGCACAAGCCCCAATGTGTTCTGGCTCATCTCGGCTCGGGTTTGCAGGCCGATCGTGAAGGGGCCCGCGACCTGCATCGGCGTAAAGCCGGAATAAACACCATAGGTCAATCCGCGCTTTTCGCGGACTTCTGTCATCAGACGAGTGCCGAACCCGCCCCCACCCAGGATCTGGTTGCCCAGATATAGCGCGGCGTAATCAGGGTCCCGGCGGTCGATACCCTGCTCGGCCAGCATGAGGTGCGTCTGCTGTGAGGGAAACTCGATATGCGTAACGCCCGGTTTAGGTGGTTGCGGCTTGGCTACCGACGGCAGGGCAGGGCCCTTGGGTAGAGCGCGGGATACCTTGGCGGCAATGGCTTCGGCCTGGGGGCGGGTCAGATTACCTGTCAACGCGATGACCACATTGCCTGCTGTATACGCACGCTGATGAAAGGTGCGTAGCTGAGCAGGTGTGATCGACCTCAGCGATTCAGCCGTACCCATGCTGGGGTGCGCATAGGGGTGACTGCCGTAGAGCTGTTTCATCAGCGCATCACCTGCCTGAGCGCCGGGGTCCTGTTTCTTGTATTCGATGCTGGTCAACAATTGATTTCGAATACGCTCCAGCGGGGCGGCAGGAAACGTAGGATGACCTACCACCTTGGTGAAGAGATCGAGCGCCGGGTCACTTTTAGTCGGGTCGGACAGGGTACGCAGCCCGGCAACGGCCATGTCGCGATAGGCACCGTTTGAGAAATTGGCACCCAGATTTTCGAAGCCAATGGCTATTGCGGTAGTGTCCATTCCTGCAATGCCTTCGTTGAGCATGCCATTGGTCATCGTGGCGATGCCTGGTGTGTTGCCGTCCTGGCTGCTACCGGCTGCAAATGTCAGGCGGAGGTCATACATGGGCAGCTCATTGGCTTCTACAAACATGACGCGCGCGCCTTCTGGAGTTCTCCAGCTTTGGATATCGAGCTTGCGGGTAACCGGAGCTGTCTTGCTCAGCGCCTGCAGTGATTCCAGTTTAGGATGGGCCGCTGCACTGTCCGCCACGGGGGAAGTGTTCTGGCAGCCGCCAAGCAGCGTCAGGCTGAGCAAGGTGCCCCATGCATAAGAAAAGCGGACGTTCATGGGCGAGCCTCCTGCTGTGTCTGGGTCTCGGGAATCACGTGGGCGACTGTCAGGCGATCGCGAGTGAAGTAAGTGCGTGCAACACGCTGTAGATCAGCCGGAGTGACAGATTGCAAATCTGCAAGCTCGTTATCCATCTCGTGCCAGGACACGCCGATGCTTTCCAATTGACCAATATTGCTGGCCTGGGCTGTAATTGAGTCGCGCTCATAGACAAGGCTGGCGATCACCTGCGCTCTGACGCGCTCAAGTTCGGCGGTGCTCGGTGGCGTTTGCTTGAGCGCATCCAGTTGCGCCCAAAGGCCGGCTTCGACATCTGCCAGGGTCTTGCCCTTTTGCAGGTTGGGCATGGCGCTGAGCATGAACAGACTGTCGCCGCGAGTGTAGGACTCGTATGAGGCCGAGGCGCCGGTAACCAGCTCCTGCTCACGCTCCAGTTGAGTGGAGAGACGGGCGCTGTAGCCACCATCGAGCAGCGCTGAGATCAGGCGCAAGGCATGCACATCCCGTTGATTCTCTGCACTGGCAAAACCGGGCACGTTGAATCCCATCATGAGGCTGGGGATTTGCGTACGAACGGGAAGGATCAGACGGCGTTCACCTGGTGCCTGGAGTTCAAGCGGGCGCTTGGCAGGTGGCAGGTCCCGCTTGGGAATCTGGCCAAAGTACTGTTGAGCCATCTGTCTTACGTCTTCCCCGGTCACATCGCCCACTACAACCAGAGTCGCATTGTTGGGCGCGTACCAGGATTGATACCAGTGCCGCAGATCGTCGATGTTCATGCGTTTAAGATCAGCAGGCCAGCCAATGGTTGGCGTGCGGTAGCCACTGGCAGGATAGGCCGCCGCGCTGAAACGCTCGTAGGCCAGTGCCATTGGCTGATCGTCAGTGCGCAGGCGACGCTCCTCCTTGATGACTTCTATCTCGCGGCTGAATTCATCGGCAGGTAGGCGTAAGGTGGCCATGCGATCGGCTTCGAGCTCAAGCGCCACAGGCAAACGATCCTTGGCCATCACCTGGTAATAGGCTGTGTAATCGTCCGTGGTGAAGGCATTCTCGGTTGCTCCGAGATCACGCAGAACCAGGGAGGCCTCTCCAGGACCCATCTTGCTGCTGCCCTTGAACATCATGTGTTCCAAGGCATGGGAAAGGCCGGTCGATCCGGGCGTCTCGTAGCTTGAGCCGATCTTGTACCAGAGTTGTGAAACCACGACAGGAGCACGATGATCTTCTCGAACAACCACTTTCAAACCATTGTCGAGTGTGTATTCGTGCGTGGGTTGGGTCTCGGCGGCCAGGACGGTAAGCGGCGCGCAGAGCAGGCTGAACAGCAGACCAGTAGTACGTCGAGAGAAGACTGTCATCAATCTATGAACTCATTCCAGGGCTTGCCGGTCTTTAGCGCCAGCAAGCGATGAGGTGCTAGGATACGCATCCCTTTTCATGCCGGCCACGCCTGGCAGCACATCTTTATGGATTTGCCACAGCGTGCCCGCCCCTTGAGATAGACCTTTGCATGTTTGGTTCCGACGATAAAAAGTCCCCTCCCGCAGGGGAAAAGAAAGGGTTCTTCAGTTGGTTTCGCAAGAAGCCGCAGGAGACAACCGAGGCTAAGCCAGAAACGGCTGTCGAGCCGGTAGTACACCCGGAGCCGGTCCCCGAGCCGGCTGACGCTATTCCTTCAACCCAGCTACCTCCTGCTGAGGAGACCGAGACGCCCGCACCGGTAGCCGAGCAGGATGAAAGCGTAGAAGCCTTTCAGCCGGAGCCGATTCAGGCGCAGCCGGTCGAGCCGCCACGCCAGCCTGAAACGGTGCAGCCTTCTTTGCAAGCGCCTGCAGTTGAGCCAGAGCCTGAGCCTGCTATGCCGGCGCCTGTTGAGCCTGTATTCATTGAGCCCGAGCGGCTGGACGAATCGAGGACGGCCGAGCTCCAACCAGTTGCTGAGCCTGAGCCTGAGCCTGAGCCTGAGCCAGTAGCCGAGCCTGTCGTGTCGGTTGTAGAGCCAGAGCCAGAGTTAGAAGCAGAACCGGAGTCCGAACCGGAGCTGGCACCACAGCCCGCGGCACCGACAAAACTGGGCTTTTTCGCTCGCCTCAAGCAAGGG
Source organism: Pseudomonas sp. HPB0071 (assembly GCF_000478505.2). Lineage (NCBI taxonomy): Bacteria > Pseudomonadati > Pseudomonadota > Gammaproteobacteria > Pseudomonadales > Pseudomonadaceae > Pseudomonas > Pseudomonas sp. HPB0071. The sequence continues at coordinate 2,631,817 of NZ_KI517367.1, forward strand.
CTGAGCAAGACCAGCGCCAGCATTGGCGAAGGGATGGCCAGCCTGTTCCTGGGCAAGAAAGCCATCGACGATGATTTGCTCGATGAGCTGGAGACCCGGCTATTGATGGCTGATGTGGGGGTCGAGGCGACTACCACCATCATGAAGAACCTTACCCAGCGGGTTGCACGTAAACAGCTTGCGGACAGTGAGGCGCTTTATCAGGCATTGCAGGAAGAGTTAACTGGCTTGTTGACACCTGTCGAGCTGCCGTTGGCCATCGATAAGTCCACACAGCCATTCGTTATCCTGGTCGTTGGCGTGAACGGTGTGGGTAAAACCACCACCATTGGCAAACTGGCCAAAAAACTCCAGCTTGAGGGCAAGAAGGTCATGCTGGCTGCTGGCGATACATTCCGTGCCGCAGCGGTCGAGCAGTTGCAGGTCTGGGGGGAGCGTAACCGCATTCCCGTCATCGCACAGCACACCGGCGCTGACTCTGCCTCGGTTATCTATGATGCCGTGCAGGCTGCGAAGGCGCGTGGCATCGATGTTCTGATTGCCGATACGGCCGGTCGTCTGCACACCAAGGACAACCTGATGGAAGAGCTGCGCAAGGTGCGCCGCGTCATTGGCAAGCTGGACGAATCCGCCCCGCATGAGACTTTATTGGTGCTGGATGCAGGTACCGGCCAGAACGCCATGAATCAGGCCAAGCAATTCCATGCTGCCGTTCCGCTCTCCGGCCTTGCGCTGACCAAGCTCGACGGTACTGCCAAGGGTGGCGTCATTTTCGCGCTGGCCAAGCAGATGAGCCTGCCTATCCGTTACATCGGTGTAGGTGAAGGCATTGACGATCTGCGTGAGTTCGAAGCCAAGCCCTTCGTTCGAGCGTTGTTCGCTGAGCGGGAGACGACATGATTCATTTCGATCGGGTCAGTAAACGTTACCCGAACGGGCATATCGGTTTGCATGAGTTATCGTTCCGTGCGGAGCGCGGGGAGATCCTGTTCATTACCGGTCACTCCGGTGCCGGCAAGAGCACCCTGATGCGCCTGATCCTGGCGATGGAGCGACCCACCAGTGGCAAGCTTTCGCTGGCTGGACAGGATATTTCGCGGATCAGCAATGCGCAGATTCCATTCCTGCGTCGTCAGATCGGTGTGGTGTTTCAGAACCACCAGCTCCTGTTCGACCGTACCGTGTTCGACAATGTAGCCTTGCCTCTACAGATCCTGGGGTTGTCCAAGGCCGAGATTGCCAAACGTGTGACCATGGCGCTGGAGCGGGTCAGTCTGAAGGACAAGCTCGAAGACTATCCGTCGGACCTGTCTACCGGTCAGCAACAGCGCGTCGGGATCGCGCGGGCTGTCGTACACCGACCAGCCTTGCTGCTGGCGGATGAGCCAACCGGTAACCTCGATCCGCGGCTTGCCTCCGAAATCATGGGTGTGTTCGAGGACATCAACAGCCTTGGCACCACTGTACTGATTGCCAGCCACGACCATGCCCTGATCGCACGCCTGCGTCATCGTATGCTGACGCTGCAGCGTGGCCGTCTGATCGGGGATGAGGAGAGTCCTACATGAGTGCCAAGGAACTTCCACGCGGCGACGTACAGGGTGAAAAACCGGAAAAGCCCAAACGTCGCAAGACAGCCAAGCCGAAGCAGGATTGGCGCAGCCCGTTACATGCCTATTTCGAAGCGCATCTTATTGGCTTGCGTGACAGTCTGTGGCGGATGGGCCGACAGCCGATCGGAAGCTTTCTGACCTGCCTGGTTATGGGAATTGCCCTTGCGCTGCCGATGGGTGTATCGCTGCTGCTGAACAATGTGGAGCGGCTCGGCGGCTCATGGCAGCGCGCGGCCCAAATTTCTGTCTTTCTTGACCTTAATCTGGACGAAGCTCAAGGCAAGCAATTACAGGAACAGATTGCAGCGCTACCTGATGTCAGTGAGGTGCACTGGATCGGACGTGACGAGGCTCTGCAAGAGCTTCAACAGCAGGCTGGTCTGGGCGAAGCCTTGAAGGAACTGCCAGAAAATCCGTTGCCTTCGGTGATCTCCGTGACGCCGCAGGAGATTGATAAAGGTCGGCTGGACATGCTGCGCAGTCGTCTGGCTGAGCTATCTGGCGTACAGCAGGTACAGCTCGATATGCAATGGGTCGAGCGACTGACCGCCATTCTGAAGCTGGGTGAGCGGTTCGTGTTTGGGCTTACAATCGTTCTGATCGTAGCCCTGCTACTCGTCATCGGGAATACAATTCGTCTGGCCATCGAAAACCGCAGGACCGAAATCGAGGTCATAAAGTTGGTAGGCGGTACTGACGGTTATGTGCGGCGACCTTTCCTGTACATGGGCGCCATGTATGGGATAGGCGCCGGTATTGCAGCCTGGGCACTACTGGCTTTTGGCTTGAACTGGCTTAACGAGGCTGTCATCGAGCTGGCCGGTCTTTACGGCAGCGATTTTGCGCTGGCCAGCGTGTCCATGGATGAAGGCATCCAGTTACTTATTGGTGCAATACTGCTGGGTTACATTGGCGCCTGGCTGGCGGTGGCTCGCCATCTGAGAGAGTTGGCGCCCCGATAAGGGCGCCGATTCATGAATCAAACAACTGTCTCAAATTATGATGTAAAGCTATCGATTTGATTGATAGTGACTATTTAAGTGATTGATTTTAAAGGCTATAGGTTCTTTTTTGGGGAACTGTTAGTCTTGTTTTCTGTCTGATTCTTCAGTGATACACTGCCCTGTGCATAAGTGAATCGGAGGATTCGCATGACCAATTCTCTGCAACCTGTTCCAACATTGGTTCCTGGCGCTAGCCTGGAGGCCTATGTCAACTCTGTGAACAGCATTCCCATGCTGACGCCGGAGCGGGAGCGCGAACTGGCCGAACGCCTCTTCTATAACCAGGATTTAGAGGCGGCACGGCAAATGGTGCTCGCGCACCTGCGTTTTGTCGTACATATTGCCAAAAGTTATTCGGGCTATGGTTTGGCCCAGTCAGATCTGATCCAGGAAGGTAACGTCGGCCTGATGAAGGCTGTAAAGCGTTTCAACCCTGAAATGGGTGTCCGTCTCGTATCGTTTGCCGTCCACTGGATCAAGGCTGAGATACACGAGTTCATCCTGCGTAACTGGCGCATCGTGAAAGTGGCTACTACCAAGGCCCAGCGCAAGTTGTTCTTCAACCTGCGTAGCCAAAAGAAGCGTCTTGCCTGGCTGAACAATGACGAGGTTCAGGCGGTTGCCAGCACGCTGGGCGTCGAGCCGCGTGAAGTACGCGAAATGGAAAGTCGTCTGACGGGCCAGGATATGGCTTTTGATCCGGCTTCCGATGCAGACGACGATACGGCGTTCCAATCGCCCGCGCAGTATCTTGAAGACAATCGCTACGATCCGGCTCGTCAGCTGGAGGAGTCCGACTGGAGCGATAACTCTTCGGCCAATCTGCATGAGGCGTTGGAAGGCCTGGATGAGCGTAGCCGTGACATTCTCTACCAGCGCTGGCTGGCTGAAGACAAGGCTACACTGCACGAGTTGGCTGCCAAGTACAACGTATCGGCTGAGCGTATTCGTCAGCTCGAGAAAAATGCAATGAACAAGCTCAAGGGCAAGATCGCTGCCTAAGGGTTGATTCAAAAGCGAACCCCGCCTCAAGCGGGGTTTTTTATTGCCCGGAAATAACGAACCCCTTGTATAAGGTTAGGTTCTAAATGCTGCTGAGGGAGATGGGGACTGCTATGAAATCATTTTTACTGATGCTTTTTACATCGGTTCTTCTCGCCGGTTGTGGCAGTCATGACGATTTTGAAGGCAAGTGGAAAAGTCTCAATGCAGGTCAGGTCAAGTTGCAAATCGCGCCGGAGGAAGTCGCATGGCGTGTGACGGTCACGGGCGATGCGCTTTCCCCACAAACCTATGGTGCCACCCTGGTCGATGAGGGGCTGCGTGTCGATATGCCGCCTACTTCTGAAGTCTGGACCATAGATGACAACGGGCATTTGAAAGGGCTCGGTCAGGAGTTCATCAGAGAGTGAGGATGGTGTCAGCCCTCCGGTCCAGGTTAGGAGTCAGGATGAAGTTTCGCGTGTTCGTAGTGATGCTGAGCTGCTTGTGGCTGATCAGCTGCAGCAAGATCAATCAGGAAAATTACAATCGGCTCAAGGCTGGCCAAACCAAGGCCGAGGTCGAAGAGCTATTGGGCAAGCCTACAGAGTGTTCCGGTGCGTTGGGGTTATCAAGCTGCACATGGGGTGATCAGTCTTCCGCGTTCATCAGCGTGCAGTATGTCAACGACAAGGTTGTCATGTATGCAGGACAGGGGTTGCGATGAAAACATCTACCAAGCTTTTACTACTGGCTGGCGCGGCAGGATTGTTGGTCGCCTGTGCCAGTTCGACCAAGACACCACCGCCTGAAACCGTCGGTTCGCTTGATCTGAAGCGCTATCAGGGGACATGGTATGAGCAGGCGCGCCTGCCCATGTTTTTCCAGCGCAGCTGCGTTCAGTCCGAGGCGCATTACCATCTGCGTGACGATGGGAATGTTGCGGTGCTCAATCGCTGTCTGACGAACTCTGGCGATTGGGATCAGGCGACCGGTGTTGCCTCGCCAATGAAGCCTGGTGTAACGGACCGACTGGAAGTGCGCTTCGATACTTGGTTCAGCGGCGTATTTCCCAATATAGCCAAGGGCCCTTATTGGGTCTTTTATATTGACCCTGAATACCATAATGCCGTGGTAGGGAGCCCTGATCGCAAGTATCTCTGGTTCCTATCTCGCTCAGCCGAGATCACCCAGCAGCAGCGCGATACCTTTCTTGGCATCGCTAAAGCCAAAGGATTTGATACATCCAGGCTGGTCTGGCGAGGCCAGCCATCCAACTAAAGGGGGCAAGCATGGCCGATTCGGAGTTTCGCCTGTGGACCGATGCGTTCGCTGATAATGGTTTGATGTCAAAGCGCCAGGAATTTGATGTTGAGGCCTTTGGCGTATCGGGTGAAAATATTTCACCAGCGCTCATGTGGGAGAATCCTCCGCCGGGAATCAAGAGTTTCGCCTTGACGGTGTACGATCCCGACGCTCCAACCGGCAGCGGGTTCTGGCACTGGGTTGTGGTGAACATACCTGCCGATGTCACAAACTTGCCGGAAGGCGCAGGCTACGCGGATGGAAGCCTGCTGCCAAAAGGCGCTCTACAGCTGCGCAATGACTATGGAACCGTTGGATTTGGTGGGGCCGCGCCGCCAAAAGGCGATAAAGCGCACCGGTATATCTTTCAAATCCACGCGCTGGCAGTCGAAAGCCTGCCTGTGCCGGCAGAGGCTACCAATGCAGTAGCACGGTTCATGACGCATCTGAACCAGATCGCCTCCGCAACTTATACCGGTCTGTATGAGTTGAAATAAAGCGTATCGGCCATTGCACAAAGCGATGGCCGATCGTTATGTACGTCTTATGACGCGGCGAGTAGGGGCTCAGCCTCTTTGCTGGTCAGGCATCTGACGCCCTTGGTCTTCATTTCTTCAATAAAGCATTCCGCCAGATGTTCGAAGCCGGGTACTGCATGCGAGCAGTCGGTGAGCAGCACGAGGCGGTGAAGATTGGTCTCGCCCAAGTGATCCGCGATATCTCTTATGGTTCCTGCGACGCAGTGAGAGAGGGCTTCGCCGGCGATCAGTACAGTCTGAGCCTGTTCCAGTTGATTCAACAGATGGATATTGGATCGTGTACCTGGATCGTCAGGATCTGGCACTTCAGCGGCAATAGCGGAGTAATGCTCTGTGTTGGGATTGCTGCCCTTCGGAATGTAATGGACCGTCTTCAAGCGCGTCCTGCCCCATTCATTGAGTGCTTTGAGCAGGGGCGTATAGACATTATGCCCCCAGCTTCCGATCAGGCAATGCTCCGGCCATATGGTCAACTGATATCGCCCACGCTCGGCCAGAGCTTTCACATATTCAAGGCTATAGCTCTGCTTTTCCGACACGCAGGCTGTCCAGCGGCCCCGCTCGATATCATCCACAGAAATAACCGTGAACGGAGGAGGGGAGTGCCCTTCGGCATCCTGCCACCAGGACGGATGCGCTATGTGCAAGGGTTGGTGAGAATCCAGCGTGACATGAATGGCGTCCAGCCTGTGTCCCCACATGTGGATTAAGCTGGCAACCTTTCGGAGATCGGCACTTGCCTCTGGGACGGGAAGCGCAGCATCCGCAATATCACAAAAGTCATTTTGTGGATCGATAATCAGCAGGTGTACAGAGTCGGCTGAAGACATGGAAACGTTCCGATCAGAGAATGAGTGTGTCTCGTACGTGAGTGTACACGTGGGGTATAACAATCATTTACTGCCAATCCGCTCGCGCCAGCTTCCAGTCGTCGCCTTCTTTCCACCACTCCAGCCTTACACTGTAGTGGCGGGCCGCATCAGGCAGAAGGCCTTCAGCCCCTGTCATGCCTACCTCGGCATCCGTATAGCCTTTGTTCTGGTAAGTGGCATCGATCTGACTGTGTTTGCGGAAGGTAACGATATGGATATTGCGATATTTTAGAAACATACCTGCCATGGTTTGGCGGGCCCACGCACGATCGTTCTGTTGCTGGGCCAGAAACTGTGGGTGCAGTTGCTCATATACCGCTCCGGTTTTCTTGGCTTCCAGGCTGGCTTGCAATTGATCAGCTGCCTTGTCGAGTGCTTGCTGAGGATCGCTTTTGCAGCCCACGATAAATAACGGAAGTGAAGAAATGAGCAGACAGGTGGTCAAACGCATCACGAGAATTCCTTTTCCTGGTTAGGTTAGCGCTATGATGGCTATAGCACGGACAAACACGACGATGCTTTATCGCCACTGACAAGCCCGAAGGGGAGTAACATGCACAGCCTCTATCCGGAAATCAAGCCATACGCCCGCCACACACTTGCTGTAGATGATCCTCATGTCCTTTATCTGGACGAAAGCGGTTCACCGGATGGCCTACCTGTGCTGTTCATTCATGGAGGACCCGGTGCAGGCTGCGACGCGTTGAGCCGGCGGTTCTTTGATCCAGGTCTTTACCGGATTGTCACATTCGATCAGCGTGGGTGCGGGCGCTCAACCCCTTATGCCAGTCTGGAGCGCAATACAACCTGGGACCTGGTTGCTGACATGGAACGTATCCGTGAGCATCTGGGAATTGAAAAATGGGTACTTTTTGGCGGCTCTTGGGGATCGACTCTGGCGCTGGCCTATGCGCAGACGCACCCGGATCGTGTACATGCCCTGATCCTTCGAGGCATCTTTCTATGTCGGCCTGAGGACTTCCACTGGTTCTATCAGGATGGGGCGAGCCGTCTGTTCCCCGACTACTGGCAAGACTATCTCGCACCGATTCCTGAACAGGAGCGAGGCAACCTGATGCAGGCCTATTACAAGCGGCTCAGTTGCCCTGATGAAATTGCCCAGATGGGCGCTGCCAGAGCCTGGTCCTGTTGGGAGGGGCGTACGGCGACGCTTCGACCAAATCCTGATGTGGTCGAGCGATTTTCAGAGCACGCATTGTCCATTGCGCGCATAGAGTGCCACTACTTTGTCAACAATGCGTTTCTTGAGCCCAACCAATTGATCAGGGATATGCCCAAGATCGCCCATATTCCCGGTGTCATCGTTCATGGACGATATGACGTGGTCTGTCCGCTGGATAATGCCTGGGCCTTGCACAAGGCCTGGTCTAATAGTGAGTTGCAAATCGTGCGCGACGCAGGTCATGCCGGTGGCGAACCGGGCATCTGTGATGCCTTGGTACGTGCAACCGATGCCATGGCACGACAGTTGCTCGATGTTCCCCCGGAGGCTGAATGAAAGTCCTTATACAGCGCGTCACGCAGGCGCGTGTAGAGGTAGACGGTGAGATAGTCGGTGAGATCAACCAGGGGCTTCTGGCCTTGGTGGGCATAGAACCGACGGACAATGAAGTAACTTGCGAAAAAATGCTGCACAAAGTTCTTAATTACCGGGTTTTTTCGGACGCGGAAGGGCGAATGAATCGCTCGCTTACGGATGCAGGAGGTGGGTTGCTACTGGTTTCGCAGTTTACGCTGGTGGCGGATACGCAAAGTGGTTTGCGTCCAAGCTTCTCGACCGCAGCGCCGCCTGCACAGGGCGCGGCGGTGTTCTCGCATCTGGTAGGACTTGCGCGTTACCGCCACGCCCATGTGGCAACAGGTCGTTTTGGGGCCGATATGCAAGTTTCACTGACCAATGATGGTCCGGTAACATTTTTATTATCTATTTGAGCAACAGACTCTTACAGGTTTTCTGGAAGTGTCTATGATTGCGCAGTTTGGAACGACCGACACGCTTTGTGCGGAATCATTCGCGATCTTGTCAGTCCGACGACTGCTTATCCGTGAATGGCCATGCGTCGTTCAACGATTCGTACGCTGATTAAGGGGGCTGCGTTGTATTTGAATACTAATTCCAAGCCAGGTAAGGCTAAGGCTATCGTGCTGAGTTTTACGGCCATCATGGCAATGTTTGGGGCCAAGGCCTGGGCGTTTAGCCTCGATGACGTATCAGTGCAGGCCAAAAGCCTTGCCGAACAAAAATTCGCTGCGCCCAAGAGCAATCTGCCTGCCGTTCTCCGTGACATGAAGTTCGCTGATTACCAGCAGATCCGTTTCCGCCAGGACAAGGCGCTCTGGTCTGGAGAGAAAACGCCGTTCCAGCTGAACCTCTATCATCAGGGCATGCATTTCGACGTGCCAGTGAAGATCAATGAAGTCACGGCAACGGGTGTCAACGAGGTCAAGTACGATCCATCCTATTTCGATTTCGGCAATCTGCAGCTGGATCAGGCTGCCCTCAAGGATTTGGGATTTGCCGGTTTCCGCATAACCTATCCGCTGAACAAGCCCGACAAGCAGGATGAGTTTGTGACCATGTTGGGCGCCAGCTATTTCCGTGTAGTAGGCAAGGATCAGGTGTATGGCCTGTCTGCGCGTGGCCTGGCGATCGATACCGCCCTGCCGTCCGGCGAAGAATTCCCTCGCTTCCGTGAGTTCTGGGTCGAGCACCCACAGCCGGACCGCCGTAACCTGGTGATTTACGCCTTGCTGGATTCTCCCCGTGCTACGGGTGCCTACAAGATGGTCGTTACCCCTGGTAGCGACAGCACAGTTGATGTGCAGGCGCGCGTTTACCTGCGCGATAATGTAGGCAAGCTGGGCATTGCGCCACTCACCAGCATGTACCTGTTCGGACCCAATCAGCCAAGCCCGCAGGTCAACTATCGTCCAGCCCTGCACGATTCCAATGGCCTGGCCATTCATGCGGGTAATGACGAGTGGATCTGGCGTCCGCTGAATAATCCCAAGCGTCTTTCCATCAGCACCTATACAGTCGAAAACCCCAAGGGCTTCGGTCTTCTACAGCGCGGCCGTGAGTTCAGCCGTTACGAAGATCTGGATGATCGTTACGATCTGCGGCCAAGCGGTTGGGTTGAAACCAAGGGTGACTGGGGCAAAGGCAAAGTCGAGCTGGTCGAGATACCGACACCAGACGAAACCAACGACAACATCGTTGCCTTCTGGACACCAGACACCATACCTCAGGCCGGTGAGCCGATTGATCTGAGCTATCGTCTGCATTTCACCATGGACGAGCCTGCTCTGCACTCGCCTGATGTGGCCTGGGTTCAGCAAACTCGCCTCTCGACCGGCGACGTCAAGCAGCCCAATCTGGTTCGCCAGGCAGATGGAAGCACCGCCTTCATCATTGACTTTGAAGGCCCAGTTCTCAAGAACCTGCCGGAAAGTGCACAGGTGGCCTCGCAGGTCAGCCTTAACGACAATGGTGATCTGATTGAAAACAATGTTCGTTATAACCCTGTCACCAAAGGCTGGCGTTTGACGCTGCGTCTGAAGGTCAAGGACGCTACCAAGCCCGTAGAGATACGTGCTGCGTTGGCGGAAGGCGATAAGACGCTGACCGAAACCTGGAGCTATCAGTTGCCTGCCAATGAATAACCGTAAAGAAACAACACCCGTTCAGGACTACCTCGAGCGCTTGCCGCTCGGGGAGGCCGAGCGGCAGCAACTCGCGAGCGGTGTAGGCAGTACCGACGCTGAGGGCCTGGCTTCCCTGCATGGAAAGCTTGCGTCCACTGAGTCTGTTGGAAATGATCCTGCACTGAGTTCTGTAGAAGCACGCTTGAAAATGGGTTGGGGTGATGCCCTGTCCGAAGGTGACCTGCTTACCGTTGATACTCAGGGGCGGACCAATATCCGTACCATGCCTGCCATCACGCGGTCCCAGATGTTGCCGGAGCCATGGCGTACCAATCCCGTAGTACGTATATGGCATCGTCTGCTGGGTCGCAAACAGGAGGCTCGTCAGGTACCTGATGAGGAGGCGGACGCACACGCTCACTGGCGCAAAGTAGGGGCTTTCCGTCGTTTCATCCTGCTGGTTCTCATGCTCCTTCAGACAGGTATCGCTACCTGGTACATGAAAGCTGTTCTGCCCTATCAAGGGTGGTCACTGGTCGATCTTGGAGAGGTCTGGGATCAAGGGCTTCTGGAGTCTGCCAGGCAGGTGCTTCCCTATGTGTTGCAGACCAGTATCCTTCTGCTGTTTGCAACCTTGTTCTGCTGGGTTTCTGCCGGTTTTTGGACGGCCCTGATGGGCTTCTGGCAGCTACTGACCGGACGGGATAAGTACAGTATTTCCGCCAGTACTGTCGGGGACGAAGTGATTGCGCCTGAGGCGCGTACCGCCATTGTCATGCCGATCGCCAACGAAGACGTCGCTCGGGTGTTTGCCGGTTTGCGTGCGACCTATGAGTCTGTAGCGGCGACCGGGCAGCTTGAGCATTTCGACTTCTTTATCCTGAGTGACAGTAACAATCCGGACAAATGTGTTGCCGAGCAGAAGTCCTGGCTTGAGCTCTGCCATGCGGTAAAAGGTTACGGCAAGATTTTCTATCGCCGTCGTCGCCGCCGTGTGAAGCGCAAGAGCGGTAATATCGATGACTTCTGCCGCCGTTGGGGCAGCCAGTACCGCTATATGGTCGTGCTGGATGCTGATAGCGTCATGAGCGGTGAATGTCTCACGGGCCTTGTGCGCCTGATGGAAGCTAATCCGCGAGCAGGTATCATCCAGTCCGCACCCAAAGCTTCAGGTATGGATACGCTTTATGCGCGTCTCCAGCAGTTTGCTACCCGGGTGTACGGGCCGCTCTTCACGGCGGGCCTGCATTTCTGGCAGCTGGGTGAATCCCACTATTGGGGACATAACGCAATCATTCGCGTGAAGCCGTTCATCGAGCATTGCGCATTGGCGCCTCTACCCGGTAAAGGCTCGTTTGCAGGTGCCATCCTTTCCCACGACTTCGTTGAGGCTGCATTGATGCGTCGTGCAGGGTGGGGAGTCTGGATTGCATACGACATGCCCGGTAGCTACGAAGAGCTTCCGCCTAACCTGCTGGATGAGCTCAAGCGTGACCGCCGTTGGTGCCATGGCAACCTGATGAATTTCCGGCTGTTCCTGGTAAAGGGTATGCACCCGGTACACCGGGCCGTGTTCCTGACCGGTGTGATGTCTTATTTGTCGGCACCGCTCTGGTTCCTGTTCCTGGTGCTATCCACTGCACTTCTAGCCGTACACAAGCTCATGGAGCCGCAGTACTTCCTGCAGCCAAGGCAGTTGTTCCCAGTCTGGCCACAGTGGCATCCCGAGCAGGCAATTGCCTTGTTCTCGACCACGTTGATTCTGTTGTTCCTGCCAAAGCTGCTCAGCGTCATCCTGATCTGGGCCAAGGGGGCAAAAGAATTCGGCGGCGGTTTCAAGTTGCTGTGTTCGATGCTCTTGGAAATGCTGTTCTCGGTTCTGCTGGCGCCTGTACGCATGCTGTTCCATACGGTATTCGTGACTGCCGCCTTCCTGGGCTGGTCAGTGCAATGGAATTCGCCTCAGCGTGACGATGATGCCACGCCTTGGAGCGAGGCCTTCAAGCGTCATGGCTCACAAATGCTGCTAGGTATTATCTGGACGGCCGGTGTAGCCTGGTTGGACCCACGTTTCCTCTGGTGGCTATCGCCTATTGTGGTGTCACTGATGCTTTCCGCTCCGGTGTCAGTCATCTCAAGCCGTACCAATTACGGCATGGCGGCGCGTCGTTCCAGCTTCTTCCTGATTCCGGAAGAATACAATCCGCCTCGTGAGCTGGTGGCGACCGACGAGTACTTGCAGCAGAATAACCAAACCGTTCTTCGTCATGGTTTCCTGCAGGCCGTAGTCGATCCGCTGATTAACGCACTGGCATGTGGAATGGCCAAGGCAAGACATGCCAAGGTTGTGCCTCAGGCCGAAGCACTACGTCAGCAGCGCCTGGAAAAAGTACTAGCAGACGGTCCCGAGAAGCACTCGGATGCACAGTGGGCTATCTTGAGCGATCCTGTTGGAATGTCGCGTCTGCATCTGCAGGTGTGGCAATCAGGTGAAGCACGTGATCGTTGGGTGGAGGCGTACAGACGCATTCTGCCCGCACCTGCATCTGCCGAAACAAGTGCGCTTCCTGACGCAGACAGTGCTTCACTTGCAGTGAATCCTGCTCGCTAAGGTTGAGAAGGCATATGAAAAGCCCCAGTCAGAATATGGCTGGGGCTTTTTTATTGGCGACAGATGTTAGAACAGGCGGGCCAGGAGCGCTGTAACGGCTGTTTCTACACGCAGGATACGTTCACCCAGTTGAACAGGGTCAAGCCCTGCCTCTTGCAGCATATCCACCTCATAAGGGATCCAGCCGCCTTCCGGGCCGATTGCCAGCGTTACGGGGCCTTTTACTTCACGAGGGCAGGGTGGGTAATAGCCAGGATGGCCAGTCAGCCCAATCGTCCCTTTCGCCAATGATGGAAGACGATCCTCGACAAAGGGCTTGAACCGTTTCTCTATGATGACTTCAGGTAAAACGGTATCTCGTGCTTGCTCCAAGCCAAGAATCAGCTGCTCTCGAATAGCGGAGGGGTCAAGAAAGGGGGTTTGCCAGAAGCTCTTTTCAACCCGATAGCTGTTGATGAGAACCAACCGGGCTACACCCATCGAAGAGATGCCTTGCAATACTCGACGCAGCATCTTGGGTCGCGGCAGCGCCAAAATGAGTGTTATGGGCAGTTTAGGCGGGGCAGGTTGGTGCAGCTGAAGTTTGATGCGTGCTGAATCAGGCGTGAGGTCAAGAATTTCGCCTTCGCCCATCAAACCATTCAACATGCCGACCCTCAGTGAATCACCACGCTCAGCTTGGTGAATGTCTTTCAGGTGGGCAAAGCGCCGGTCTTTAAGGAGGACTTCATTGTCTCCGACGAAGTCCTCCTGTTCTAGCAGCAGCAGATTCACGAATGAGTCGCTGGTGGCTGATCCTCGTGCGAGGTCTTTTCTTCGTGTGGCTCACGTTTTCGAACGAAGCGTCCAAACAGGAGGCCAATTTCAAACAGGAGCCACATGGGAATCGCCAGCATGGTCTGGGAAAGCACATCCGGTGGCGTCAGGATCATGCCTACTACGAAGCATCCGATAATGACGTACGGACGTACCTTCTTGAGGTAGGCCACATCGACGATACCGATCCAGATCAGCAGAACGGTTGCGACAGGGATTTCAAAGGCAGCGCCAAATGCAAAGAATAGCGTCAGTATGAAATCCAAGTAGCTGTTCAGGTCCGGCATCATCATGGCGCCTTCCGGCGTGATGCTTGAGAAAAAGTGGAAAATCAGCGGGAAGACCAGGAAATAGGCAAACGCCATTCCAGCGTAAAACAGCAAAATACTTGAAATCAGCAAGGGAAGCGCGACGCGCTTTTCATGCTTGTAAAGACCTGGCGCAATGAATCCCCAGACCTGATAAAGGATGACGGGCATGGCCAGAAAAAGGGAAACAATAAGCGTCAACTTGAAGGGCGCAAGGAACGGCGACGTGACGTCTGTCGAGATCATCGTGGCGCCTTCGGGCAGAAACCTGCGGATAGGTTCCGACGCGAAAGCGTAGATCTTCTGGGCGAAGTAGAACAGACAGGCGAAAATCAGGAACGTCGCCAGCACACAGCGCAGCAAGCGTGACCGCAGTTCAGTCAGGTGAGAGACCAGAGGCATTTCCTGGTCTTCATATTCAGGTTTTTTTTCGCTCATGGGGCTCGCGGTGGAGAAGGCTGATCCTTTGACTCGCTGGCGGGCGGAGTCACGTTACTGGGCGGAGCCGATTTGACGACAGGTAAGTCATCCTTGACGACAGATGAGTCATCGCTAGGCGGCGTAGGTGTTTCAGCCGACGGTGCTGGATTACCTGTCTCCTGGCGGGTCTTGTCGCGTTGCTCCCAGGACAAGAGATTCTCAGTGTGAAGCTGGCGCCGTATTTCGTCGGCACCAATTTCACGTTCCACCTCTTGCCGTATGTTATTGAAGCTACGCTTGAGACGACCGATCCACAGGCCTGCAGTGCGTGCAGCGCCTGGCAGGCGCTCTGGGCCTAAAACCAGCAAGGCGACCAGGCTTATCAGGGCTAACTCACTGAAGCTGATGCCAAACATAATAGGTACTCAATCCTTACGGGCGGGCTCTTCAACCTTGTGGTGTTGAGCGTCAATCGTATGGGGCTGATTGAGTGGAGGCTTCTGCTGATCTTGCGCAGGCTTCTCCTCTTCTTCCGTATTCATCGCCTTACGGAAGCCCTTGATCGACTCGCCTACATCGGTGCCTAGGGTTTTAAGGCGTTTGGTACCAAATACCAGTACCACAACGATCAGGATGACGATCCAGTGTTTCCAGTCAAAAATACCCATAACATTACCTCATCAAGAATCAGGATTCGGATCGAGCAGCTTTTTCAGCGTGTCCAGATAGCCCAAAGCGGCGATCCAATTCATCAAGCACTGCCTGCGGATGTTGGCCTAGCGCAGCCAGCATGACCATACTATGAAACCAGAGATCTGCTGTTTCATAGATAAGGTCCGTCGAGTCTCCATTGCTGGCCGCATCTTTGGCCGCCAGGATGGTTTCTATGGATTCTTCTCCTACCTTTTCAAGGATCTTGTTCAGCCCCTTGTGGTAAAGGCTGGCGACATAGGAGCTTTCAGGCGCTGCGCCCTTGCGGGATTCAAGCACCTCTGCAATTTTGTTTAGCGTATCACTCATGGCTATGACCTGGCGTGTATATCGCGTCGGGATCTTTCAGAACCGGATCAATCGTTTTCCAGGCTCCCTCTTCAAACCGACGATAAAAACAACTTTCACGTCCTGTGTGACAGGCAATACCACCTAACTGCTCAACTATGAGGATGACGACATCAGCATCGCAGTCCAGACGCAGCTCATGCAGCTTCTGTACATGACCCGAGTCCTCCCCCTTACGCCATAGCTTACGCCTTGAACGTGACCAATAGATGGCACGATTCTCAGCTACCGTCAAAGCGAGGGACTCACGGTTCATCCAGGCCATCATCAAGACGCGCCCGCTCTGATAATCCTGAGCGATTGCCGGTACGAGTCCGTCACTGTTCCAGTTGATTTCTTCAAGCCAGTCTTTCATGGTCTACCCGGCAAATTACACACATTATTAGTCTGACAGCGCTGGCACGACCTGCCTAGCCACGAATGACCAGATAGATGCCTGTTACCAGCATGATCCAGGCGGGCCAGCCTTCAGGCGTGGACTGAAATCCAGTCTGGAAGGCACCGCCAATCAGCAGGACTCCAAATAGCCGGGGCAACCAGGCGTTGTCTCGTCTTCCCCACGGGTTGGGTGGATCATTGCGATGGGGTTGGGTGATGCGCTCCAGTGTGTCACGGGTCATCTGGGCCAGGTGCGGGATCTGCTCGATCTGCTGCTGGATATTGCGTAGTACCTGGGTAGGTCCCATGCGCTGGCGCATCCAGCGCTCAAGATAGGGTTTGGCTGTCGCCCACAGGTCCAGGTCAGGATAAAGCTGGCGTCCAAGCCCTTCAATATTCAGAAGCGTTTTTTGAAGCAGTACCAGCTGAGGCTGAATCTCCATGTTGAACCGGCGTGCCACTTGGAACAGACGCAGTAGCAATTGGCCAAACGAAATATCTTTCAGTGGTTTTTCAAAAATCGGCTCGCACACAGTTCGAATCGCTGCTTCGAACTCGTTGACCTGTGTAGTTGCCGGCACCCAGCCTGAATCGATATGGAGCTGGGCCACCTTGCGGTAGTCGCGCTGAAAGAACGCCATCAAGTTTCTGGCCAGATAATTCTGATCCTCAGGTGTAAGGCTCCCGATGATGCCGCAGTCTACCGCGATGTATTTCGGATCCCAGGGGTGCGCCGTACTGACAAAGATATTGCCAGGATGCATGTCCGCGTGGAAAAAGCTGTCGCGAAACACCTGGGTAAAAAAGATCTCGACCCCTCGCTCGGCCAGGAGCTTGAAATCTGTGCCTTGGTCTCGCAGGGCATTCAGGTCAGTCACAGGGATGCCATAGATGCGCTCCATGACCAGTACCCGAGGGCGGCACCAGTCCCAGTAAACCTGCGGAACGTAAAGCAGAGAAGAGTCTTCGAAGTTTCTTCTGAGCTGACTGGAGTTGGCTGCTTCACGTAAGAGATCGAGCTCATCGTAGATGGTCTTCTCATAATCCGTGACGACTTCGACGGGGTGCAGACGGCGCGCTTCGGCCGAAACGCGTTCTGCCATACGTGCCAGCAGAAACAGCCAGGCCAGGTCTTGAGAAATAACAGGCTTCAGGCCTGGTCGCACGACCTTGACGACTACCTCTTCACCTGTTCGGAGCTGTGCTGCATGTACCTGAGCGACGGAAGCGGAGGCCAGCGGCGTGATATCGAAGCGGCTGAAAACCTGGGCAATGGGCGCGCCCAGTTGAGACTCGATCAGCGCAATGGCTTTCTCCCCAGGAAAGGGAGGAACCTTGTCCTGGAGAAACATAAGCTCATTGGCCACGTCTTCCGGTAAAAGATCGCGGCGCGTAGAAAGAATCTGGCCAAACTTGATGAAAACAGGGCCCAGACCTTCTAGCGCAAGGCGCAACCGAGCACCTCGGGACAGCGACTTGCGAGGGCGAGGCAACCAACGCCATGGCAGAAAGTAACCTGTCAGGCGTAAATACCAGGGCAGTGGAAGCGCATAAACCAGATCATCCAGGCGGTAGCGAACAACAACCAGGAAAATACGCAGCAGGCGTCGAAGGGCAGCAAACAGCTTCATTGGTTATTTATGTCTGCGTTGAGCAAGGCGGGCGATACGCGCCTCGAGACGATCTACAGTTAGACGCAAGGCATCGATTTCCGCAAAGCGAGCATCACCTTCCCGACGTCCAACCAGGGTGCGACTTTCTTCAGATAGCCAGTCAGACAGGCTTTGACGCAAACTCTCATGGCTTTGATCCGTCCACCCGCGCCCTTTTCGGACGAATTGTCCAAGCAGTGCAGCAGGCACTGGACCCAGCCAGCGAGAGAGCTCGTATTCCCAGTCCAGCTCCAGGCTCTGCAGGATATCGGATAGCTCTATCAGTGCTGCACTATCCCCCTCAAGCGTTACATCGGTGCTGTGCAAGATCGCTGTTTTGTTCTGACTCAAGGCCAGCTGAGCCAATCGAGACGCAGGTGCTTTCAGCGTGCAGTCGACTTCTGCTTCATGGTGGGCGGCAAAATGCAGACCATCATAGGCCGGAAGGATGAACAGCGTGAAACGGGGAGCCGCACAATCTATGGCAATGACCTTGCCTTGCAGGCGTGCAAGACGGCGGCCCGCCACAGCGTCCATTGCCAGTAAGGGATTCAGGCCGCGCTCCAGCGCAGCCAGTACGGCCTGGGTCAGTAGGATCATCAGGGTTTTATGCCACGGTGCAGGGCAACAATGCCACCTGTCATATTGTGGTAGGTCACGCGCTCAAATCCAGCGGTTTCCATCATGGCTTTAAGCGTGTCCTGATCAGGATGCATGCGAATCGACTCCGCCAGGTAACGGTAACTGGCCGAATCATTGGCGATCAGCTTGCCCATGAACGGCAGAAGGCTGAAGGAGTAAGCATCATAGGCCTTGGACAGGAGCTGGCTGGTCGGCTTGGAGAACTCCAGTACCAGAAGACGCCCGCCCGGCTTGAGTACGCGTAGCATGGATGCGATAGCGGCTTCCTTGTGGGTCACGTTACGCAATCCAAAGGCGATGGTCACACAATCAAAGTGATTATTTGGGAAGGGCAGCTTTTCAGCATCTGCCTGTACGAAGCTGACATTGTTGGCAATACCTTCGTCCATCAGGCGATCACGACCGACCTTTAGCATCGAGTCGTTGATATCTGCCAGCACGACCTCACCACGTGGGCCCACCAGGCGGGAAAACTGTTTAGTCAGGTCGCCTGTGCCGCCAGCAATATCCAGCACGCGGTTACCACTTCGAACCCCGGACAGTTCGATCGTGAAACGTTTCCACAAGCGATGAACGCCTGCAGACATCAAGTCATTCATCACGTCATATTTGGCTGCAACCGAGTGGAACACTTCGGCCACTTTTTGAGCTTTCTGACTTTCCGGCACACTCTGGTAGCCGAAATGAGTGACGGGATCGGCCTCCGGGCCCTTGCGCTGATCGCTCATGACGCTTCACCTGCATTTGAATAAGCAACCATTCTAGCAGTGCTGATGCGC
This sequence comes from Pseudomonas sp. HPB0071, assembly GCF_000478505.2. Taxonomy (NCBI): domain Bacteria; kingdom Pseudomonadati; phylum Pseudomonadota; class Gammaproteobacteria; order Pseudomonadales; family Pseudomonadaceae; genus Pseudomonas; species Pseudomonas sp. HPB0071. The sequence goes on from NZ_KI517367.1 coordinate 2,650,462, forward strand.
TGAGATGTCCATTCTTGCCGGATAAAGTCATTAGAAAATAGGTATTCCATGAGATGGGTCATCCTGACTTGGTAGTTCTCGTGCTTTTCGTGCATGACAGCCCCCGCTATAGTCGCAGGCGAATTCGCTGGAGTACTTCCTATGTCCCAAATCAGTGTCGAACGTTCCCATTCACTAGGCCTTGAAACTGCGCGTGCCAAGGTGGGGGCGCTGGCCGAAAAGCTAACGCGTGATTACGGTGTGGAGTGCCGTTGGGAGGGTGATACGCTGCAATTTTCCCGTACAGGTGTTGATGGGCGTATCGAGGTAGGCGAAGACAAGGTGCGTGTCGACGCAACCTTGGGGTTCTTCTTCTCGGCCCTGAGCTCACAGATTGAGCATGAAATCGAGAAGAAGTTGGATAAAGCGCTACAGGCTTGAGCGTTATAGCATCAGTTTGACGACGGATACATCCGGATCTCTGGACTTGCCTTCCCGGGCCAGTGCAAACAAGTACTCGGCCCACATCTGCTCCTGATTGCGGCCGAGTTCATACAGGTATTCCCAAGTGAACAAGCCACTGTCGTGACCGTCATCGAACGTAATTTTCAATGCGTACTGACCGGCTGCCTCGATTTGGCTGATGCCTACGTTCTTCTTGCCAAATTGCAGGACGGGGTTGCCGTGACCCTGTACTTCTGCAGAGGGCGAGTGAACGCGCAGAAATTCAGCAGGCAGCGTAAAGGACTCGGTATCGTATTGAACGGTGAGGGTTTTGGATGCTTTGTGCAGCTGGATGGCCGTGGGCAAACGCATGGCAATAGGTCTCGCTGATAAGCTCGCAGCCTTGAGGCTGCGAGCGATAGGTTGTCGACGTCCTTACAGAATATAGCGCGACAGATCCTCATCCTGTGCCAACTCGCCCAGATGGCCGTTGACATAGGCAGCATCGATCCGAATAGGCTCGCCATTCTGCTGGCCTGCCAGATCAGCAGCGCTGAACGAGACTTCCTCCAGCAGTCGCTCCAATAGCGTATGCAGGCGGCGCGCACCAATATTTTCCGTCTTCTCATTGACCTGCCAGGCAATTTCCGCAATGCGGCTGATCCCTTCAGGCGTGAACTCGACGTCCAGGCCTTCAGTCTTGAGCAGCTCACGGTATTGCTCTGTCAGTGAAGCGTGCGGTTCAGTGAGAATGCGCTCGAAGTCCTGAGGTGTTAGGGCCTTGAGTTCTACACGGATTGGCAGACGTCCCTGAAGCTCAGGTACCAGATCGCTGGGCTTGGACAAGTGGAACGCGCCCGAGGCGATAAACAGGATGTGGTCGGTTTTGACCATACCTAGCTTGGTATTTACCGTGCAACCTTCGATCAGTGGCAGCAGATCGCGCTGTACGCCCTCGCGGGATACGTCAGCGCCACTGGTGTTGCCACGCTTGGCAACCTTGTCGATCTCGTCGATGAAGACGATACCGTTCTGCTCGACCGCTTCCAGGGCACGTGCCTTGAGTTCTTCCTCGTTGACCAGACGAGCAGCTTCCTCGTCACGGATCAGCTTGAAGGCTTCTTTAACCTTGAGCTTGCGAGCCTTCATCTTGCCTTTGTTCAGGCCGGAGAAGAGGTTTTGCAACTGGCTGGTCATTTCCTCCATGCCGGGCGGAGTCATGATCTCGATACCTGCTGGCGCTTCAGCCACTTCGATATCAATCTCCTTGTCATCCAGCTGGCCTTCACGCAGGCGCTTGCGGAAGAGTTGACGCGTGTTGGAGTCTTCGCTGCGAGTCGGCTCTTCACTGAAACCTACTGCACGTGCAGGCGGTAGCAGTGCATCAAGAATCCGCTCTTCGGCAGCATCTTCTGCACGATGACGGACTTTGACGATTTCCTGCTCACGCAGCATTTTAACGGCAGCATCAGCCAGATCGCGGATGATGGACTCAACGTCGCGGCCTACATAGCCCACTTCAGTGAACTTGGTGGCTTCTACCTTCAGGAAGGGTGCATTCGCCAGTTTGGCCAGTCGACGGGCGATCTCGGTTTTACCTACACCTGTCGGGCCAATCATCAGAATGTTCTTGGGAGTGACTTCAGCGCGCAGCTCCAGTGGAAGCTGCATGCGACGCCAGCGATTACGCAGAGCGATGGCTACGGCGCGCTTTGCATCATCCTGGCCAATGATATGGCGATTAAGTTCGTGAACGATTTCACGTGGAGTCATAGACATGTCGTTATTCCGGCCGGACTCAGGAAGCGTCCAGCTCCTCAATAGTCAGGTTACGGTTAGTGAAGACACAAATGTCTCCCGCAATGTTCAACGCAGTCTCGGCAATTTCTCGAGCACTCAGCTCGGTATGCGTGAGCAGGGCACGAGCGGCCGCTTGTGCATAGGGGCCACCGGAGCCCATGGCAATCAGGCCTTCTTCTGGTTCGACGACATCGCCGTTACCGGTAATGATCAGCGAGGCATCCTTGTTGGCTACTGCCAGCATGGCTTCCAGGCGGCGAAGTGCACGATCGGTACGCCAGTCTTTGGCCAGTTCTACCGCGGCACGGACCAGATGGCCCTGATGTTTGTCGAGTTGCTGCTCGAAGCGCTCGAACAGAGTGAACGCATCCGCGGTGCCGCCGGCGAAACCTGCCAGCACCTGGCCGTGGTAAAGGCGACGGACTTTACGTGCGTTACCCTTCATGACGGTATTACCCAGGGATACCTGGCCATCGCCGCCAATGACGACTTTGCCGTTGCGACGCACTGAAACGATAGTGGTCAAGGGTGTTCTCCTGCTATGCCTTAAGCGATTGCCGGAGATATGGGGACGGCCTTCCAAGGCTTCAAGCCTTTTCCGGCCGCCATGTGTCATCGACCTTGGCGTTGCTGGAGCAGCAGGTTCTTGAAACCGTTGCTGGCCAGCTGGCTCTGGGCTTGGGTCAGTTGGTTGCGATCTCTGAAGGGACCGACCAGGACACGATACCATGTGTCATCCTTGACCTTGCCTGACTCTACCCGCACATCCTGACCAATCAGGATGATCTGCGCTCTCACCCGATCAGCGTCAGCCTGTGTTCTAAACGAGCCTGCCTGGAGGAAGAACAGCGTCACAGGTGGCTGTGCTGCTGTCTTGGGCTGTTGAGCAGGTGTCTGCGTAGCAGCCTGCGCAGGTGTCTGAGCTTGCTGTGGCGAGCCTGCAGGCAGCTGAGCTGTCGTCGCAGGCGACGTTTCAGGCTTGGGCGGAGTAGGGGTTGGGCTCGTCTGCGGCACGGCGTCCGGAGGCACGATTACTTCGGACTCCGGTAGCAGTGTGTAGAAGTCATACTTGGGCTTGACCGGGGTTGGCGTAGTAGGAGCCTCCTGCTTGGTCTTGGACGCAACTTGTGCCTCCTCACCCTTGGAGCGACGAACGGCATCGTTGCCCGGCTCAAGCTTCATCAGAAAGACCACGAAGCCACCAATGGCAAGACCTGAAGCCAACCATACCCAACCGGGAATAGGCTGCTTCTTGGCGGCTGGCTGATTTCGGCTTGCGCCTCGTTTAGGTGCTGCTTTCTTTGCCATATACGTCCGTTTACATACGTTCCAGTGTATTCAGGCCTAGCAGTTCGAGACCTTGTTTGAGGGTGCGTCCGGTCAGGGCGGCCAGGCGTAGGCGGCTTTGCCGTTGAGCAGGATCTTCTGCGCTGAGAATGGGGCAGTTTTCGTAAAAGCTGGAGAAGAGACCGGCAATGTCGTAGAGATAGGCGCATAGAAGATGCGGCACCCCTTTCTCCGCTACCGAATTCAGGGTTTCGCCAAACTGGGCCAGACGAGCACCCAGATCTTGCTCCTGAGGAGCTTCCAGGCGAATCTGGCCTTCGACCTCATCGTATCCCTGGCCAAGCTTGCGAAAGATACTGGCGACGCGGGTATAGGCGTAGAGCAGATAGGGTGCCGTATTGCCTTCAAAGCTGAGCATCAGCTCGAAATTGAAGCTGTAGTCACTTGTTCTGTGCTTGGACAGATCTGCGTATTTGACGGCGCCGATACCCACTGCGCGAGCAATTTCACGCAGCTCGGTTTCTTCCAGGGAGGGGTTTTTTTCCTTGACCAAGGTGTAGGCGCGCTCTTCTGCCTCATCAAGCAGGTCGATCAGCTTGACCGTGCCGCCGTCGCGCGTCTTGAAAGGGCGGCCATCTGCACCATTCATGGTCCCGAACCCCATATGTTCAAGACTCATGGATGGGGCAACGAAACCAGCCAGACGAGCAACTTCAAAGGCCATCTGGAAGTGCAATGCTTGGCGCTGGTCGACAAAGTAAAGGACTCGATCGGCATTCAGAACCTGGCTACGGTAGCGCATGGCTGCCAGATCGGTCGTGGCGTACAGGTAGCCGCCTCCTGCCTTCTGCACGATCACCGGAAGTGGATTGCCTTCCGCATTCTTGAACTCTTCAAGGAAAACGCAGCGGGCGCCATCGCTTTCGGTAAGCAGGCCCTTGGCATCGAGTTCGGTCACGATACCAGGTAGCTCGCTGTTGTAGGCGCTCTCTCCTTTTACGTCCGCAGGCGTGAGTTTGACGTTCAGGCGGTCATAGACCTTCTGGCAGTGACTCAGGGAGATCTCATTGAAGCGGTGCCATAGTTTCAGGCAGGCTTCATCGCCCGCTTGCAGCTTGACGACCAGCTCGCGAGCGCGATCGGCAAATTCAGGAGACTCATCGAAGCGCTTCTTAGCGGCTCGATAAAATGTTTCCAGGTCGGAAAGCTCGCTTTCAGCTGCCGCAGGCTGTTCTTCAAGATAGGCGAGAAGCATGCCGAACTGGGTTCCCCAGTCGCCGACATGATTTTGCCGGATAACATCATCCCCTAGAAATTCGAGTACACGTGCAACGGCGTCACCAATGATGGTGGAGCGCAGGTGACCCACATGCATTTCCTTGGCCAGGTTGGGAGAGGAGAGGTCTACAACAACCCGCTGTTTGGGCGCGGACTTCTGAATGGCCAGATGCGTATCAGCCAGCGCAGCATCCAGGCGCTGGGCCAGTTGTTCGTGATTCTGGAAGAAGTTCAAAAAACCTGGGCCCGCAATTTGCACCTGGCTGACGCTCGAGTCGGCAGGCAGGGCTGCAATCAGTTTTTCTGCAAGGTCACGGGGCTTCATGCCGGCAGGTTTTGCCAGCATCATGGCGATATTGCTCGCAAAGTCGCCGTGACTTTTGTCCTTGGTATTTTCGACCTGGATGGTCGGCGTCAGACCATCTGGCAAGATGCCTTCGGCAGTAAGGCGCTCCAAGGCGTTCTGAATAAGCTGTCGAATAGTGTCTTTCATGATCGTCTGGCCTTTGGCTCGCGCCTGGGCGCGTAATGAAAACCCTGCATTATCCGCAGGCTAGGATCACTTGCCAACGTGTAGACGTCATTGAGGCCTGCGGAGCCCGAAATTAAGGTGAAAAAAGTCCTAATAAAGATCTATGGGATCAACGTCCAGTGACCAACGCACCTGCCTTCCGGCTGGCAGACTTTCCAGACGTAAGACCCAGCTGGTCAGTAACCGGTGAAGCGGGGCCCGGAGTGATGCTTGTAATAAAAGCTGTGCACGAAAGCGGCCCGCCCGACGCTCCATGGGCGCGGGGATAGGACCGAGAAGCTCAATATGGGGCAAGTCCAGCTCTGCTGCCAGCTGATCGGCTTCAGCATAGGCCAGCTCTAGGAATTCTTCTGCCTGTCCAGGCTTGTAAGCTTCGGCACGTAACAGCGCCAGGTGAGTAAACGGGGGAAGGCCAGCTGCACGACGTTCTGCCAGGGCTTGCTGGGCGAAGGCCACGTACCCTTGCTCGGTTAGCTGTACCAGCAAGGGATGATCCGCCAGATGAGTCTGAATCAACACTTGGCCCTGTACCTCTGCACGGCCTGAGCGACCGGCTACCTGAACCACTTGTTGGGCCATGCGCTCGCTGGCACGAAAATCTGCTGAAAAGAGGCCCCCATCGGCATCCAGAATGGCTACCAGCGTGACGCGGGGGAAATGATGCCCCTTGGCCAGCATTTGTGTTCCTACCAGGATGCAGGGCTCGCCGCGCTGAATGATGGAGAAGATATTGGCCATGGCATCCTTGCGCATGGTGCTATCCCGATCGATACGCAACACTGGAAATTGCGGGAAGAGAATCCGAAGCCGCTCTTCCGCACGCTCCGTACCTGCACCCAATGGGCGTAGATCCAGCTTGCCGCAGGCAGGACAGTGTTGTGACGGGCGTTGACGATGATCGCAATGGTGACAACGCAGCTCGCCTGACCGCTGGTGAATGGTCATACGGGCATCGCAGCGTGGACACTGGGCGATCCAGCCGCAGTCATGACACAGCAGCGTAGGCGCAAAGCCACGGCGATTTAAAAAGACCAGGACCTGTTGGCCCTTGCTCAGCGTGTCGCCAATCGCTTGCGCCAATGGCTGTGAGAGACCTGAATCAAGAGGGCGGCTCCTGACATCCAGGCGCTGAAACTTTGGGGCAGTAGCACTGCCGGCACGCTGAGTGAGGCGAAGCAGGCCATAGCGACCGATTTCAGCGTTATGAAGACTTTCCAAGGAAGGAGTAGCGGAGCCTAGAAGCAGCGGGACTCTTTCAAGCCGAGCCCTGACGACAGCTAGGTCGCGGGCATGGTAGCGCAAGCCTTCCTGCTGTTTATAAGACGCATCGTGCTCTTCATCGACAATGATAAGGCCTGGGTTTTTCAGCGGAGTGAAAAGGGCGGAGCGTGTTCCTATGACGATATCGACATCGCCGTCGCGTGCAGCCAACCAGGCGTCCGTGCGCTCCCGGTCGGTAAGCGCCGAGTGGATCAGCACGATACGGGCATTGAAGCGTTTCTCGAAGCGGGACAGTGTTTGTGGTCCCAGGTTGATTTCCGGGATCAGGACCAAGGCCTGCCGTCCTGTTTCGAGTGTCCGGCGTATGAGCTGAAGATAAACCTCGGTTTTGCCGCTTCCCGTCACACCATCCAATAAAAAGCAGTGAAAGCTACCAAGTCTCGCTTTGACCGCTTCGTAGGCAATACGCTGCTCGTGGTTGAATGGGAGTTCTGCTTGTGCCAGCCAGGCGCCGTGATGTTTGGCTGGCATGATTTGGCGGGACTCGACATCGACCAGTCCCTTTGCCTGCAAGGTATCGAGTGCATCCTTGGCAAGGCCGAGCTGGCTGAGCAATTCATGGGCAACGCCATGTGGGTGCTGTTTGACGACTTTCAAGGCTTCGCGCTGGCGTGGCGCTCGTACCAGGCGTGGGTCCGATACATCAGCTTCAGGCCTGGCTATCCAGAACCGCTGGACCCGCCGCTCGGCAGGGTCGCCCTGTCGCAGGAGTCCTGGCAGGGCACACGTAAAGGTATCGCCCAGGCTGTGCTGGTAATACTGGGCTGTCCACTTGCAAAGCTCGATCAGGCTGGCCGGCATTGGGGGGGTGGTATCCAACAGCGCAATGGCGGGCTTTAGTTTATCTCGCGGAACATCGGTTTCGGACACGATCTGCACCAGAATGCCCACGATCTCCCTGCGCCCAAAGGGTACGCGTAGCCGAACACCTGGGATCAGTTCCGAGGCGTCGACGCCGGCTGGCGCTCGGTAGTCGAATAGCCGGCGTAAAGGAGAGGGCAGCGCAAGGCGCAGCAGGACTTCAGACACGTCTGGACTCGGAGGCAAAAAGAGGCAGATATTAGCAGACCATTGGTAGACGTAACGGCTTGCATCGTCGTAAGCCTCTGTTATGATGCGCGGCCTATTATCCGTGCGGTATTCGGCAATGACGCCGGGTGGCGGCACGGCACGAACTCGAGGATTTCGTAATGAAAGCCGATATTCATCCTACGTATACTAATATCGAAGCAAGCTGCAGCTGTGGCAATGTCATCAAGACGCGCTCCACACTGGCTAAGAACATCAACCTGGACGTGTGCTCTGAATGCCACCCGTTCTATACAGGTAAGCAGAAGGTGCTGGATGCAGGTGGTCGTATCGATCGCTTCAAGCAGCGCTTCGGTGTTTTCGGTACTGCTCAGAAGTAATACGTTTGATCGCTCATGTCGTACCTGAGCGATCGACCAAAAGGCGTCCATATGGACGCCTTTTTTATTGCCTTGCAAAAGACGAATTGTATCGTCAAGGTCGGCTGTGACATTGGGGCAGGTGTCAAATCCGCATTGATGACGCATAATCAGTTCACGAGCTTGGCTCACCCATCCCGTAGCCGCTCTGCAACCTCACACAATGAGAACATGTACGCGATAGGGCATTGTCGCAGTCAGGTTTGAAATGCTGGCTGTTACCCTTGCAATGCGCTGCTGGCAGAACAAACCGTTCACGCCTGTTATCGATGTTCCGATCTACCTGAGCCTGTCTTGCAAAGCACGTTTAGCCTCAAGGCGGTTCGTCTCGTTACATGTGGATGAAGGCTACACAGGATTGGCCTAAAGTCGTATACAACAGCTATTGACTATTGGGGCCATTGCTTGTGGGGCGTAATCTTCTTGCGTATCCTCCATCCACTTTTGACCCAACACGCCATAGCGGATACTTATAATGTCTGACTTGAAAACAGCCGCTCTCGAATACCATGCTCAACCCCGTCCAGGTAAGTTGAGCGTTGAACTGACCAAGCCTACCGCTACCGCTCGTGATCTATCTCTGGCTTACAGCCCGGGTGTAGCAGAGCCTGTCCGCGAAATCGCTCGTGATGCCGAGCTCGCCTACCAGTACACCGGTAAAGGTAACCTGGTTGCTGTGATCTCTGACGGTACAGCCATCCTTGGTCTGGGTAATCTGGGACCATTGGCGTCAAAGCCGGTTATGGAAGGCAAGGGTGTCCTGTTCAAGCGCTTTGCCGGTATCGACGTGTTCGATATCGAAGTCGATGCCGAAAGTCCACAGGCGTTCATTGATACCGTAAAACGCATTTCCATTACCTTCGGTGGTATCAACCTGGAAGACATCAAAGCGCCTGAGTGCTTCGAGATCGAAAAGGCTCTGATCGAGCAGTGCAATATTCCGGTTTTCCATGATGATCAGCACGGTACGGCTATCGTGACTGCGGCTGGTATGCTGAACGCGCTGGAAATTGCTGGCAAGAGTATAGAAGACGCTAAGATCGTTTGTCTGGGGGCAGGTGCGGCAGCCATTTCCTGCATGAAGCTGCTAATTAGCATGGGCGCCAAGGTCGAAAATATCTTCATGCTGGATCGTCAGGGTGTGATCCATTCTGGTCGTACCGATCTCAACCAGTACAAGGCTATCTTTGCGACCGAGACTGACAAGCGTACCTTGTCTGACGCGCTGGATGGCGCTGATGTGTTCGTTGGTCTGTCTGGTGCGAACCTGCTGAGCGCTAAGGATTTGCAGCGCATGGCGCCGAATCCCATCGTATTCGCCTGCTCTAACCCGGATCCGGAGATCAAGCCGGAATTGGCTCATGAAACCCGTTCAGATGTCATTATGGCCACTGGCCGTTCCGACTATCCGAACCAGGTGAACAACGTGTTGGGTTTCCCCTTCATTTTCCGAGGTGCACTGGATGTGCGGGCTACGGTTATCAATGAGGAAATGAAGATTGCAGCGGCTCATGCGCTACGGGATCTTGCCAAGCTTCCAGTACCGAAGGAAGTATGTGAGGCCTATGGTGTTGATGAGTTGAGCTTTGGCCGTGGATATATCATTCCAAAGCCTATGGATCCTCGTCTGATCACAGTGGTCTCCGATGCAGTCGCCAAAGCGGCTATCGAGTCGGGCGTAGCGACCCGTGCATACCCGGCACACTATCCGCTCAAGTCGGTTAGTGACGTTTTTAGTCACTAACCAGGACAATAAAAAACCCCCGCTTAGGCGGGGTTTTTTATTGTCCTTTAGAACAGGTCCATTGGGGCAGACTCATCGGACGGAAGTGGCGTGCCAGGCGAGCTGCCTGGGCCTAGCTCATCCATAGGCGGCGGTGTGTCTTCATTCTTGAACAGCTCGAAGTACGCGTCAGGGGTACCAGGCGGAGCCGCTCGGCCACTGACAGGATCAATGCGCAGGGTGGCAATTCCCGGTGGTTCCGCTGGCAGGTGGTCGGGTTTGCCTTCCAAAGCACTGCCCATGTACTGCATCCAGATGGGAAGTGCCACATTACCGCCAAACTCATGACGACCCAGCGTGTCTGGCTGATCAAAGCCTACCCATACCGTAGTAACGTAATCAGCGTTATAGCCGGAGAACCATGTGTCTTTTGAGTCGTTTGTCGTTCCGGTTTTACCTGCTAAGTCCCCGCGCTTCAGCTCAAGCGCTCGACGACCCGTGCCGCGCTTGATCACATCCTGCAGCATGCTAGTCATGATATAGGCGTTACGCGGATCAATGATTTGCGGTGCAATGGCAGGTGTCTGACTCATCGTGCCGTCGGCGTTGGTTACGCTGGCAGGTGTTACCTGAACATTCTCCGGGGCAGCTGCCGCAGTATTTGCGTTCTGCGGAACACGTGGCGGATTAGCCTGATAAAGCAGTTGTCCGTCGCGACTCTCAACCTTCGAGATAATGTAAGAGTTGACCTTGTAGCCGCCGTTTGCAAAAGCTGTCCAGCCATTGGCAATTTCCATTGGCGTAAGGCCGGGTGTACCCAACGCCAACGAAAGGTTGCGTGGCAGAAGGTCTTTTTCAAAGCCGAAGCGGGTTACATAGTTAATCGCATAATCGATACCAATGGCTTGTAGAAGGCGAATGGAGACCAGGTTGCGCGAGCGATACAGTGCCTCACGCAGGCGTATAGGGCCCAAGAAGGTGTTCGTATCGTTCTTGGGACGCCACGCCTCGTCCATGCTGCTGTCCATAAACACGATAGGCGCGTCATTAACGAGCGAGGCTGCGGTATAGCCTTTATCCAGGGCGGCACTGTAAATGAATGGCTTGAAGCTCGAGCCCGGCTGACGACGAGCCTGGGTGGCGCGATTGTAGTTGCTTTGCTCGAACGAGAACCCACCCACCAAGGCCTGAATGGCACCGTCTTGTGGATCAAGCGATACCAGCGCGCTTTGGGCCTTGGGGACCTGAACAAATCGCAAGCTGCCATCTTCTTGACGCAGAATACGAATCAGGTCACCTACTTTGACGACATCGCCAGGCGCATTCGGTTTAGGCCCCATGCTGTTGGCACTAATATAAGGGCGAGCCCATTTCATATTTTCCCAGGCTACAGCTTCTTCCTTGTCGTTTGCTGTCAGGACCAATATGCCGCTTTTTTCGGTCTGGGTGACGATGGCTGGCTCCAATCCTCCAACAGTACGATGGGATTGCAGCAGGTTTAACCATTCACTGCGCGACTTGTTCGGATAATGCGCTTCAGCTCCACGATAGCCGTGGCGCTGGTCATAGTCGATCAAGCCGTTGCGCACGGCGGCATTGGCAACGTTCTGCAGGTGGCTATCGATAGTCGTCGTAACCTTATAACCCTCTGTATAGGCATCGCTACCATACCGTCCGACCATTTCCGCTCGAGCCATCTCAGCGACATAGGGCGCTGCGAGCTCCGGTACGGCGACGTGATGGTAGGCGTCGATAGGTTCAGCCACGGCCGTTTCGTAGGCGCGCTGATCGATATAACCCAGCTTTAGCATCCGCTCGAGAATCCAGTTTCGTCTCTCCTTGCTGCGCTCGGGGTTTACGATCGGGTTATAGCGTGACGGTGCTTTTGGCAGGCCGGCAATCATCGCTTTCTGCGCTAGCGTCAGCTCATTGATTGATTTGCCGTAGTACACCTGTGCAGCGGCCTCGATTCCATAGGCGCGGTTGCCTAGATAGATCTTGTTGACATAGAGCTGCAGAATTTCATCCTTTGTAAGCTGGCGCTCAATTTGCAAGGCCAACAGTATCTCGGTGAATTTACGTGAAAAACTGCGTTCGCTGGTCAGGAAATAGTTCTTGGCCACCTGCATGGTGATGGTGCTGCCGCCGGTCTGAATGTGACCTGTTTTGACCAATTGTGCTACGGCACGCATCAGACTTTTAACGTCTACACCGTAGTGGTTGGCAAAATTGTCGTCCTCAGCCGAAAGCAGCGCATGGATGAAATCTGGAGGGATTTCGGAGAAACGTAAAGGCGAGCGCCGCATTTCTCCAAATTCGGCGATCAGCTTTCCATCTGCGCTGTAAATGCGAAGGGGGATCTGCAACTGCACGTTCCGCAGGGCATCTACCGAGGGTAGGCTCGGGCTAAGGTAGAGGAAGGCGCCGCTAAGCCCAAGAAAGACGCTGCAGACGATGCCAAGACAAGACCACCAGATAAATTTTAACAAACGCATTGGATATGGCTTTTTCAGCTATAAAGAAGTGAATCTGGCAACAATTTTGCGAGCCAAGAAGTAGGCGCATTATAGGCAGTTTTTGGGACAGATCGCCATTTGCGCGTATGTCAAGTCTGCCAGCTAATGCCGATGAATACGAATCGCCCAATGCGTGGCGAATACAGATAGGGAAACTGTTGTGCTAGGGCTATTCAAAAAGAAGACGAATACGCTACTGGGAATCGATATCAGCTCAACGTCTGTCAAGTTGCTTGAGCTGAGTCGTGCTGGTGGACGGTATAGGGTCGAAGCCTATGCCGTTGAGCCGTTGCCGCCGAACGCCGTGGTGGAAAAGAACATTGCCGAGCTTGAAGGCGTAGGGCAAGCGCTGGGCCGGGTTCTGGCCAAGGCTCGAACGAATGCTCGAAATGCAGCAGTGGCGGTAGCGGGTTCGGCTGTTATTGCAAAGACCATCGAAATGGATGCGGGTCTTTCGGATGACGAGCTTGAAAACCAGATCAAGCTTGAGGCGGATCAGTATATTCCTTATCCCCTTGAGGAAGTGGCGATTGACTTCGAGGTTCAAGGCCAGTCGGCGCGTAATCCAGGCCGTGTTGAAGTTCTCCTTGCGGCATGTCGCAAGGAGAACGTTGAAGTTCGTGAGGCCGCGTTAGCGTTGGCCGGGCTTTCCGCCAGGGTTATTGATGTAGAAGCTTATGCTCTTGAGCGTGCTTATACGCTAATGGCCGGGCAGCTAGGCGGTAATGTCGATGAATTGACGGTTGCGATTGTTGATATTGGCGCCACGATGACTACCCTTAGCGTTCTGCATAATGGCCGTACCATTTATACGCGCGAGCAGCTCTTTGGCGGACGTCAGCTGACCGAGGAAATCCAGCGTCGTTACGGGCTGTCCATCGAAGAAGCCGGTCTTGCCAAAAAGCAGGGCGGTCTGCCTGATGATTATCAGGTCGAAGTGTTGACCCCTTTTCGGGATGCGGTTGTCCAGCAGGTTGCTCGCTCGCTGCAATTCTTCTTTGCAGCCGGACAATACAACGATGTGGACTATATCTTGCTTGCAGGAGGAACCGCGTCAATTTCCGGCCTGGATCGGCTGATCCAACAGAAAATTGGCACTCCGACCCTAGTTGCTAATCCGTTTGCTGATATGACGCTAAATAGCAAAGTCAATGCAAGTGCTCTGGCCAGCGACGCTCCGGCGCTCATGATTGCCTGCGGTCTGGCTATGAGGAGCTTCGACTGATGGCCCATATTAACCTATTACCTTGGCGTGAACAGCTAAGGGAAGAGCGCAAGAAGCGCTTTCTGGTGGTTATTGGCGGGATGTTTGTCCTGTCGGCCGCAATCATCTTTCTAGGTGATAAGTACTTTACCTCTGCAATTGAGAACCAGGACGCCCGTAATGCCTATATACAAGGCGAAATTGCCGTTCTGGACTCTCGCATCAAGGAAATCAGTGAACTGAAAACACGCAGACAGCAGCTCCTTGAGCGAATGAAGATCATTCAGGACTTGCAGGGCAACAGGCCTGTCATTGGCCATGTGTTTGATCAATTGGTGCGCACGTTGCCGGATGGCGTGTATTTCACTGGTCTTAAGATGCAGGGCGATACCATTTCCATTGTTGGTGAAGCGGAGTCCAACAACCGTGTTTCCAACCTTATGCGTAACTTCGAAAATTCCGAATGGCTGGCTTCGCCTAATCTGACAGAGGTCAAGGCGCTGACGTCAGGTGCAGTTGACCAGAACAATGCCTTCCAAATGACGGTAAAACAGACAAAGCCGGCTGTGCCAACGCCTGCGGTGCCCGCACAAGGAGGTAAGTCATGAGTTTGGCCGATACTCTGGCAAGCCTTCGCAAGATCGATCTGAATGATCTTGATATGGATAACCTGGGTGCATGGCCCCCAGCAGCCAAGGTGATTACCTGCATTCTGATTGTCGCTGTGGTGCTGGCGCTAGGCTATAACTTCTATCTGAAGGACATGCAGACAGAGCTGGAAAGCAAGCAGGCTCAGGAAGAAACCCTCAAGCAGCAGTTTGGGAGCAAGGCATTTCAAGCCGCTAACCTGGATGCCTACAAGGTTCAGATGACTGAAATGGAGGAGTCATTTGGTGCCATGCTGCGTCAGTTGCCCAGCGATACAGAGGTACCTGCACTGCTCGAAGATATTACGCGTACCGGGTTGAAAAGCGGTCTTGAGTTCGAGCAGATTCGTTTGCTTCCTGAAAACGTACAGCAGTTCTACGTTGAGTTGCCCATCCAGATTACGGTGGTGGGGAGCTATCACGATCTGGCGACATTTGTCAGCAGTGCCTCAAGCCTGCCGCGTATCGTGACGTTGCATGATTTCGATATCAGCCGTGTATCGCCTGACAGCGGAGCGCAGCTGCGAATGAACATTCTGGCCAAGACGTATCGCTATAACGACAAGGGATTGCACCAATGAGAGCCCGAATTCTGATGTGTGGGCTTTTGCTTGCTGCGCTGTCAGGGTGCGGTGGCGGGGATGATGTGTCCGATCTTCAAAGTTATATGGATGAAGTTCGGGCAAGGCCGAAGGGGAGTATAGAGCCATTGCCCCAGTTTCAGCCTTATGAGCCATTTGCTTATGGCGCGGCTGATATGCGCAGCCCATTCCAGCCACCTATAAAAATTGATTTAACGGCGAAGCAAAGAGGATCAAAGAACATCAAGCCTGATGAAACCAGGCCGAAACAATTTCTGGAAGGCTTCAATATTGAAACCTTCCAGATGGTGGGCACGCTTTCCAATGCATCAGGTCGTTTTGCCTTGATCAAGGGAGCTGGAGGAGTTCACCGCGTCAAGGTGGGTGATTATCTGGGTAGAAACGATGGGCGTATCGTTTCTATTACCGAAAGTCAGATTGATGTGATTGAGATCGTTCCTGATGGAGAGGGCGGCTGGCTCGAAAGACCCCGTACTCTTTCGCTAATAGAGAGTTCTTAAGGACGGGGCATGATGTTGCACAAAACTATTCTACAAAGGGTCTCAGGGAAGAGCGCCCTCACGCTGGCCATACTCTTGAGCGGAATCTGTCCCTCTTTGCTGCTGGCGGCAGATCTCAAGGCCTTGAACGTGGCCTCTTTGCCGGGCGACAGAGTCGAACTCAAACTATCGTTCGATCAGCCAGTAACAGCCCCCAAGGGCTATACCATTGAGCAACCTGCGCGCATCGCTTTGGATCTGCCTGGCGTTAATAACAAGCTAGGCGTTCGCAACAAGGAGTTGGGATCGGGGAATGCCAGAAGCGTTACCGTAGTCGAGGCGGGTGACCGCACGCGTCTTATCGTGAATCTGACTGCATTGGCGCCTTACTCGACCCGCGTTCAGGGTAACGACCTGTTCGTTGTCATTGGCGGCGACCAGGCTGCTCGCACGACTAGTGCTTCTGTCCCGGCACCATCCTTGCCGCGCTCCGGTGCTGCGCAAGCCCCAGCGCCTGCAACCAACCCTGCCGGCCGTGTCTTTTCCAGCGTGCCGAGATTGGCTGGGAAAGCCATCAGGAATATCGACTTCAAGCGAGGTGATGACGGAGAAGGTAACGTTATCATTGACCTTTCAGAAACAGGTATCAGCCCTGACATACAGGAGCAGGGTGGAAAGATTCGTCTTAACTTCGGCAAGACGCAGCTCCCTGATGCTCTACGTGTTCGGCTTGACGTCAAAGACTTTGCTACGCCAGTACAGTTTGTAAACGCCTCAAGTCAGGCTGGTGACACGGTCATTACAATTGAGCCTACAGGCGTATATGACTATCTGGCCTACCAGACAGATAACAAGCTGACCATTAGCGTCAAGCCACTGACTGCCAAGGAAAAGGAACAGCGTGCCGCTGAGCGTTTCACCTATACCGGTGAAAAATTGTCTTTGAATTTCCAAGATATCGATGTTCGCTCGGTCCTTCAGTTAATTGCTGACTTCACCGGTTTGAACCTGGTGGCCAGTGACACTGTACAAGGCAACATCACGCTGCGCCTGCAGAACGTGCCGTGGGATCAAGCGCTTGACCTTGTTCTGAAAACCAAGGGACTCGACAAGCGACAAATAGGCAACGTGCTGTTGATTGCGCCAGCGGATGAGATTGCGGCGCGTGAGCGCCAGGAATTGGAGTCACAAAAGCAGATTCAGGAGCTGGCGCCGCTACGCAGAGAGCTGATCCAGGTTAATTACGCCAAGGCTGCCGATATGGCCAAGCTGTTCCAGTCGGTTACTAAGGCTGATGCCGGACAAAGCGAGCGTGGCTCTATCACTGTCGATGATCGAACCAATAGCATCATTGCTTACCAGACCCAAGATCGCCTGGATGAGCTAAGACGAATTGTCTCTCAGCTCGATATTCCGGTTCGTCAGGTGATGATCGAGGCGAGGATCGTTGAGGCAAACGTCAACTACAACAAACAGCTAGGTGTTAACTGGTCAGGTTCTCGGTCTGGCAATGGCAACTTTACTATCAGTGGAGGCGCTGGCTCTACTACTGGGACGTCTTCACCTTTTGTAGATTTGGGTGTAGGTAGTGCAACGTCCGGTATTGGGATCGGGTTCTTGACGGGCAGTACTACTTTGGATCTTCAGTTGTCTGCCATGGAGGCTACTGGTAATGGTGAGATAGTCTCTCAACCCAAGGTAGTAACGTCTGATAAAGAAACAGCAAAAATCTTGCGTGGTACCGAGATTCCTTATCAGGAGGCCAGTTCGAGCGGTGCAACAAGTACCTCCTTTAAGGAAGCGGCGCTTTCGTTAGAGGTAACGCCTCAGATCACGCCTGATAATCGAATTATCATGGAAGTTAAGGTGAATAAGGATGCACCTGACTATCAGAATCGCCTGGATAATGGCGCTCCGCCTATTTCAAAAAACGAGGTGAATGCCAAAGTACTAGTGGCTGATGGTGAAACTATCGTAATCGGGGGCGTTTTCTCGAATACTCAAAGCAAGTCGACGAGTAAAGTACCTTTATTGGGCGATGTTCCCTATGTCGGTCGCCTATTTAGACGCGACTCGGTTACGGATGAAAAAGTAGAGCTGCTTGTCTTCCTCACTCCGCGTATCATGAACAACCAAGCTATTGCCGTTGGTCGTTGATTGAAGTGCTGAATGTGTTTCTCGTGGGTCCGATGGGTGCTGGTAAAAGCACCATCGGACGCCTGCTCGCTAAAGAGCTCCATCTCCCGTTCAAAGACGCTGACAGAGAAATCGAGCAGCGGACCGGAGCTAATATTCCCTGGATTTTTGATGTTGAGGGGGAGCAGGGCTTTCGTGAGCGGGAACGCCTGGTTCTGGAGGACCTTTGTAAATCATCAGGGCTGGTGCTTGCTACCGGAGGCGGCTCGGTACTGCATGAAGATAACAGGCGCATCCTGAAAGCAAGCGGGCATGTGATCTATTTACATGCCTCCGTCGAGCAGCAGATCGAAAGAACGGCCCGTGATCGGAACCGCCCCCTTTTGCAGACGCCCGATCCTGCACAGGTCTTGCGTAATCTGATGGCTGTTCGCGATCCGCTCTACCGTGAGATAGCGGCCACCATCATAGAAACGGACGAGCGGCCCCCTCGACTGGTCGTTCAGCAAATACTTGAGCGTTTAAAAGCACTCATCCCTCGTTAAAGGCTCTGGCGTTCTGCGTTATCCTAGCGGCCTTTCATTGGGGGGATTTATGCGAACACTAAACGTCAATTTGGGCGAGCGTAGTTATCCCATCTTCATAGGTCAGGACGTGCTGTCCCAGCAGCAGTACATTCTGCCCTACATAAAAGGCCGAAAGGTCGCCGTCGTTACCAACGAGACGGTAGCGCCTCTTTATTTGGAAAAGCTCAAAGCCACACTGCAGGGTAAAGAAGTAACCGCTGTCGTGCTGCCTGATGGAGAGCGCTATAAGACATGGGAAGTTCTACAAAAAATCTTTGATGCCTTGCTTGAAGACAAACATGACCGTGCCACCACTATCATTGCCCTGGGCGGGGGTGTGATCGGTGACATGGCAGGGTTTGCAGCCGCATGTTATCAACGGGGCGTTGATTTCATTCAGGTTCCAACCACTCTGTTGTCACAGGTGGATTCCTCCGTGGGGGGTAAAACCGGAATCAATCATCCGCTTGGCAAGAATATGGTAGGCGCGTTCTATCAACCCAAGGCTGTAGTGATCGATACCTCCAGCCTTGTTACGCTACCTGAACGTGAGCTGTCAGCTGGGCTTGCTGAAGTCATCAAGTATGGATTGATCTGCGATGAGCCTTTCCTGGTAAGGCTGGAAGAAAGCATCGATCAATTACGCTTGCTGGATCAATCCAAGCTGAGCGAGGCTATAGAGCGCTCCTGTGCAGCGAAGGCTGATGTGGTTGGCGCGGATGAGCGGGAGTCCGGCATTCGAGCCACGCTGAACTTGGGGCATACGTTTGGGCATGCAATCGAGGCGCACCAGGGGTATGGCTCATGGCTGCATGGTGAGGCGGTTGCTGCCGGTACGGCGATGGCGCTGGAAATGTCTTGTCGTCTGGGTTGGCTGAGCCGTGATGATCAGATTCGAGCCCTACGGTTATTCAAGCGTGCGGGGCTTCCTGTCGTTCCTCCTGCTAGCATGTCGCCTGACGATTTCATGAAATACATGGCGGTTGATAAAAAGGTTCTGGATGGCCAGTTGCGCCTTGTGCTGCTCAAGCGGTTGGGCGAGGCCGTGGTAACCAGTGATTTCCCTTATGACACCCTCAAGCAGACGCTAAGTGCCGATTATCAGGCTTTGGCGGAACAGCTCGGAGATTGAAAGAAGTCTTATGTCCAGTCTGCATGCCGACGAGGCCTTCCTCGGCCATTACGAATTTACTCACGATCCTTTTGCGCCACGCGTGCCAGGATTCAAGTTTTATCCTGCCCAGCGCAAAACGGTTCTCGGGCAGTTACATCATCTTGCTCGCTATAGCCATCTTCTGCTTGCGGTAACAGGGCCTGCCGGAAGCGGGAAAACCTTGCTGAGACAGGCGCTTGTTGCCAGTACCAAAAAGGATGCGGTCCATAATGTTGTCGTGTCGGCACGTGAGGTGCAGGACAAGAACACACTATTGCGCAAGTTAAGTCAGGGATTGGGCACGCCTCAAGCGAGCATCGAAGCGGTGCTATCTCAGGTTGGTCAAGTGACATTGACTGGCCAGGAAGTCTATTTTCTGGTCGACGATGCCCATGAGTTGGATGATGACGCACTGGAAGCCCTGTTGGCATTGGCAGAAGGTGATGAGAAGAATCGCCCTCATGTATTCCTGTTTGGGGACGCCGAGCTGACAGGTAAGCTGGAAAGCCTTGCGCAAGGCGAGGAGCGCTACCACGCCATCGAGCTTTTGCCTTATACCGAAGAGGAAACTCAAGGGTATCTGGCGCAGCGCCTGGAAGGTGCTGGCCAAAGTATTGATATTTTTACGCCAGAGCAGATCGAGACCATTCACCAGACCTCCGGTGGATGGCCGGGGGAGATCAACGAAGCTGCGCGAGACGTGTTGATCAGCGGCATGCTGAGTCAGCGTGGCGGTGGTGGTAGCAAATTCAAGGGTGGTCAACAGCTATTGGCTAACCTGCCTCGCAAGCACCTGATCATTGTGGCAGTCATCGCTGTCGGTGTCTTGGCGGCGTTGCTCATGAAGGGTAATGATTCATCGCCCAAGATGGCCTCGACTGACGGGACCGAACAATCCCAAGGGGATGGCAAGTCGGGAACGGCAATTAAGTTCGATGGTTCTTCCCAGCCTTTGCCGTTGCCTTTGGTCGGTGAGGCCCAGCCCGTCATCCGTGAGCCGCTGGCTCAGGCAGCAGGGCAGGAGGAGTCTGAAGGCAATGGCGTGAGCGGCTCTATTCAGTCTGGCGAAGACGATTTTTCCTCAACGCCACCTGAGATGCCTTCTGCCCAGGCGCCTGTCAGTGTAACGGCTCCAACGCGTCCCCTGGCGCCGGCCGCAACACCTGCTCCAGCCGAGCCTGTACATACAACACCCAGACAGGTTGCTTCTGCGCCGGTCAAGCCTGAAGTCAAGGTTGAGCCCAAGCCTGCGCCGGCAAAGCCTGCAGCTCAGGAAACACCCAAGACAGCTCAGGGCAATGGCGGTGGCTGGTACAGCACTCAGGGTGGAACGCACTATGCGCTTCAGGTGTTAGGAACCAGCTCTGAAAGCAGTGCGCAAGCCTTTATTCAGCAGCAAAGCGATAGCGCCAATTATCGTTATTTCAAAAAGCAGTACCAAGGTAAGGCGCTTTATGTTGTGACCTATGGTAGTTTCGCTAACCGTGCGGCAGCTGAGGCAGCTGTGAAACAATTGCCTGCCAAGGTTCAGTCGGCCAAGCCATGGCCTCGCACGTTTGCCAGCATCCAGCAGGATATCGCTTCAACGCGATAATTCTTTAGACAGCGCCCATGTTGCATATATCATTTTGCGACATGGGCGTATTTCATTTTTAGGACTCTAAGATTCAGGATCGCGACAAAAACTTTGTCTTGTTCTGATATCCGGTATACAATGTCATCCCTTTGCCTGCCGTAAAAGTAGCGTGCCCAAGCGCCTGGCAGTGACAAGTGGATTGACTAGAAATAGATTGCCGGTGAGAGTTCCCATGAAAGCAGGCCTGTACAATCCTGAAACGTTCAAGGATAACTGCGGCTTCGGCCTGATTGCCCATATGCAGGGCCAGGCGAGTCACCATTTGCTGCAAACGGCCATCGAGGCCCTGACCTGCATGACGCATCGCGGCGGTATCAATGCAGACGGCAAAACCGGCGACGGTTGCGGTCTGTTGATACAAAAGCCCGACGCGTTCCTTCGCGCTGTCGCTTTAGAAACATTCGGCGTTGAGCTACCCGCCCAATACGCCGTTGGCATGGTTTTCCTCAATCAGGACGACCAAAAGGCCGATGTGGCCAGAAACCACATGAATTCCGAATTTGCTGCTGCTGGCCTTACCGTGGTCGGGTGGCGCAAGGTTCCCGTGGATACCTCTGTATTAGGACCTTTGGCGCTTGAGCGCCTACCTAAGATCGAGCAGGTATTCATTAGCGGCGAAGGTCTCGATGATCAGCAGTTCGCCGTAAAGTTATTCACATCCCGCCGCCGTTCTTCGGTATTGAACAAGAACGATGCGGAGCATTATGTCTGCAGTTTGTCCAGTAAGGTCATCATCTATAAAGGCTTGATGATGCCAGCAGATCTGGCTGCGTTTTTCCCTGACCTCGGCGATGAACGTCTGCAAACTGCCATTTGCGTGTTCCATCAGCGTTTCTCGACCAACACGCTGCCCAAGTGGCCGTTGGCGCAGCCGTTCCGCTACCTGGCGCACAATGGCGAGATCAATACCATCACGGGCAACCGTAACTGGGCCCGAGCGCGGCGTACCAAGTTCGTCAATGAGCTGCTTCCTGATCTGGATAGCCTGGGTGATTTGGTCAATACCGTAGGGTCCGACTCCTCAAGCATGGATAACATGCTCGAATTGCTGGTGACCGGCGGAATGGACCTGTTCCGTGCCGTGCGCATGATCATTCCGCCAGCCTGGCAGAACGTCGAAACGATGGACTCAGGGCTTCGCGCATTCTATGAATTCAACTCCATGCACATGGAGCCATGGGATGGTCCGGCTGGAGTTGTATTGACAGACGGGCGCTATGCCGTCTGCCTGCTTGATCGCAACGGCTTGCGTCCTGCCCGCTGGGTGACAACCAAGAATGGCTATATCACCCTGGCCTCGGAAGTGGGTGTCTGGGATTACGAGCCCAGTGATGTGATTGCCAAGGGACGTGTCGGTCCGGGTCAGATCCTTGCGGTCGATACCGAAACCGGACAGGTGCTTGAGGCAGATGATATCGATAACCGTCTGAAATCACGCCATCCTTACAAGCAGTGGCTGCGCAAGAATGCCCTGCGTATTCAGGCTACATTGGACGATAAGGATCATGGATCGCCTTTCTACGATTCGGATCGTCTGCGTCAGTACATGAAAATGTTCCAGGTCACGTTCGAAGAACGCGATCAAGTGCTGCGTCCATTGGCCGAGCAGGGGCAGGAAGCCGTCGGTTCCATGGGTGACGATACGCCGATGGCCGTGCTGTCCAAGCGTATCCGTTCGAACTATGACTACTTCCGTCAGCAGTTTGCGCAGGTGACCAACCCGCCTATCGACCCGCTGCGTGAAGCCATTGTCATGTCGCTCGAGACTTGTCTAGGTGCCGAGCGCAACGTGTTCGAGGAGACGGCCGAACATGCCAACCGCGCAATCCTAAGTTCGCCGGTTATATCGCCCGCCAAGTGGCGTACCCTGATGACGCTGGAGCGTCCCGGGTTTGATCGTTTCGTCATTGATCTCAACTATGATGAAAGCGTGGGGCTGGAAGCGGCGGTACGAAATATTGCCGATCAGGCCGAGGAAGCGGTTCGTGCAGGAAAAGTCCTGATTGTACTGTCGGACCGTGCAATCGAGCCGGGCAAGCTGCCTGTGCATGCGTCCCTGGCAGTAGGTGCTGTTCATCACCGCCTGGTGCACACTGGCTTGCGCACCGACTGCAACATCCTGGTTGAAACCGCAACTGCCCGCGATCCTCATCACTTTGCGGTACTGATTGGTTTTGGCGCGACAGCGGTTTATCCCTTCCTGGCCTATGAGGTATTGGGTGACCTGATCCGTACGGGCGAAGTCCTGGGTGATCTTTATGAGGTCTTCAAGTACTACCGCAAGGGAATTACCAAAGGGCTGCTGAAAATCCTGTCCAAGATGGGCATTTCCACTGTGGCTTCCTACCGTGGCGCCCAGTTGTTTGAGGCGGTTGGTTTGTCCAGTGAGGTGACGGATCTATGCTTCCCGGGCGTCACTAGCCGCATACAGGGCGCCCGCTTTGCCGACATTGAGGTCGAGCAGAAGCTGCTGGCGAACGAAGCCTGGAGCAACCGTAAGCCGATCCAGCAGGGCGGCTTGCTGAAGTATGTCTACGGTGGTGAATATCACGCGTATAACCCGGATGTTGTCAATCTGCTCCAGGCAGCTGTTCAGCAAGGCGACTATGCACGGTTCCGTGAGTATTCCGCCCTGGTTGACCAGCGTCCCGTAGCCATGATTCGTGACCTGCTCAAGGTTAAGGTCAGCGACACGCCGCTGGCGCTTGAAGAAGTCGAGCCGCTGGAAAGCATTTTCAAGCGTTTCGATGCCGCCGGTATCTCGCTCGGTGCCCTGTCTCCAGAGGCGCATGAGGCACTGGCCGAGGCAATGAACCGCTTGGGCGGCCGCTCTAACTCGGGTGAGGGCGGTGAAGACCCGGCGCGTTACGGCACGCTGAAAAGCTCCAAGATTAAGCAAGTAGCCACGGGACGTTTCGGTGTAACACCAGAATACCTGGTCAATGCCGAAGTCCTGCAAATCAAGGTGGCCCAGGGCGCCAAGCCGGGCGAAGGTGGCCAGTTGCCGGGCGGCAAGGTGAATGGCCTGATCGCTCAGTTGCGCTATGCCGTACCGGGCGTAACCCTGATTTCCCCTCCGCCCCATCACGATATCTACTCGATTGAGGACTTGGCCCAGCTGATCTTTGATCTCAAGCAGGTCAATCCAAAGGCGCTGGTGTCCGTTAAACTGGTATCGGAGCCTGGCGTTGGTACGGTAGCGGCCGGTGTCGCCAAGGCTTATGCCGATCTGATTACCATCTCCGGCTATGACGGTGGTACAGGTGCATCACCAGTAACGTCCATCAAGTACGCGGGCAGTCCTTGGGAGTTGGGACTGGCCGAGGCGCATCAGACATTGCGTGGCAATGACCTGCGTGGAAAGGTTCGCGTACAGACCGATGGCGGTCTCAAAACCGGCCTCGACGTGATCAAGGCGGCGATTCTAGGTGCAGAAAGCTTTGGCTTTGGTACCGCGCCGATGATTGCATTGGGTTGTAAGTACCTGCGTATCTGTCACCTGAACAACTGCGCTACCGGCGTGGCGACCCAGAACGATAAGCTGCGCAAGAACCATTTCATCGGTACCGTTGAGATGGTGACCAACTTCTTCACCTTTGTGGCAGAAGAAACACGCGAGTGGCTGGCGCGCCTGGGTGTAAGAAGCTTGGGTGAGTTGATCGGCCGTACCGATCTGTTAGAGATCCTGCCTGGCGAAACGGCCAAGCAGCACAACCTGGATTTGACACCACTTCTGGGTAGCGACCATATTCCGGCAGACAAGCCCCAGCACTGCCTTGTTGAGAAGAACCCGCCATTTGACCAGGGTCTCCTGGCTGAGGAAATGGTCCGCCTGGCCCAGTCAGCTATCGAAGGTAAGACGGGCGGTGAGTTCAGTCTGAAGGTAAGCAACTGTGACCGCTCCATTGGCGCACGTGTATCCGGTGAGATTGCTCGTCAGCATGGCAACCAGGGTATGACGTCGGCGCCTATCACGTTCCGCTTTACAGGAACGGCAGGGCAGAGCTTTGGCGTATGGAATGCCGGTGGCCTGAACCTCTATCTTGAGGGTGACGCCAACGATTATGTGGGCAAGGGTATGACAGGCGGCAAGCTGGTCATCACTCCGCCCAAGGGTAGCGCCTTCAAAAGTCAGGAGTCGGCCATCATTGGTAACACCTGCTTGTACGGTGCCACGGGTGGCAAACTGTTTGCGGCGGGTACCGCGGGCGAGCGATTTGGTGTTCGTAACTCTGGTGCCCATGCGGTCGTCGAGGGAACCGGTGATCACTGCTGCGAATATATGACCGGTGGCTTCATCTGCGTTCTGGGCAAGACGGGTTACAACTTCGGCTCCGGTATGACAGGCGGCTTCGCCTACGTGCTGGACATGGATAACAGCTTTGTTGACCGTGTTAACCATGAACTCGTGGAAATTCAGCGTATCAGCAACGAGGCCATGGAGGCTTATCGCAGTCACCTGAGCCGCGTGCTGACCGAGTACGCCGAGGAAACGAGCAGTGAGTGGGGACACTATCTGCTCGAAAACCTGGATGATTATTTCCGCAAGTTCTGGTTGGTGAAGCCCAAGGCTGCCAGCCTGGCCTCACTGCTATCCACTACTCGGGCAAATCCGCAGTAATGCTATAGGCAACCAGCGCCTGACACTTTGTCAGGCGCTGGTTGCGACCGTGAGTTTTCCTGCAGCAGCGAGACTGAACGCTGCCGTGATGAGGTTTAGGTAATGGCTGAACGTCTGAATAACGACTTCCAGTTCATAGAGGTCGTCCGCAAGGACCCGAAGAAGAAACTCCTGCGTCAGCGCAAGAAAGAATTCGTTGAGATTTACGATCCGTTTAAGCCGCAGCAGGCATCTGAGCAGGCGCACCGCTGCCTGGGATGCGGCAACCCTTACTGCGAGTGGAAGTGCCCGGTTCACAACTACATACCAAACTGGCTGAAGCTGGTTTCGGAAGGCAATATCCTGGCTGCAGCCGAGCTGGTCCATCAGACCAATACGCTGCCCGAAGTTTGTGGTCGTGTGTGTCCGCAGGACCGCTTGTGTGAAGGCGCGTGTACCCTGAACGATGGTTTCGGTGCCGTTACTATCGGTTCGGTAGAGAAATATATCGCTGATACCGCTTTTGCCATGGGTTGGCGGCCGGATATGTCCAAGGTGGTGCCAACCGGCAAGCGGGTTGCCATCATTGGTGCAGGTCCTGCAGGTCTTGGCTGCGCCGATATTCTAGTCCGCAACGGCGTTACGCCTGTTGTATTCGACAAGAATCCGGAAATTGGCGGTCTGGTAACGTTTGGCATTCCCGAATTCAAGCTTGAGAAAAGCGTGATGGCGCGCCGCCGCGAGGTCTTTACCGGTATGGGGATAGAGTTCCGCCTCAATACCGAGATAGGCAAGGACATCACAGTGGAGCAGCTGCTTGAGGAATACGATGCGCTCTTCATGGGGATGGGAACTTATACCTACATGAAAGGCGGTTTCCCTGGCGAAGATTTGCCAGGTGTGCACGATGCCCTGGATTTTCTGGTGGCTAACGTCAACCGTAACCTGGGCTTCGAGAAGTCTGCTGACGAGTTTGTCGATATGAAAGGCAAGCGCGTTGTGGTTCTGGGCGGCGGTGATACCGCGATGGATTGCAACCGCACCTCGATTCGCCAGGGTGCCAAGAGCGTAACCTGTGCTTACCGTCGCGATGCCGAGAACATGCCGGGCTCGCGTCGTGAGGTGAAGAATGCCAAGGAGGAGGGTGTTAAGTTCCTCTTCAATCGCCAGCCGATTGCGATCATTGGTGAAGACAAGGTGGAAGGCGTCAAGGTTGTCGAGACGCGTCTGGGCGAGCCGGATGCCCGGGGCCGTCGCAGTCCTGAACCGATTCCGGGATCCGAAGAGATCCTGCCGGCAGATGCGGTAGTCATCGCTTTCGGTTTCCGCCCAAGCCCCGCAGAGTGGTTCGAGCAACATACGATTGCAATGGATAATCAGGGCCGTGTAGTCGCTCCTTCTGTCGGTCAGTTCAAGCATCAAACCAGCAACCCCAAGATTTTTGCGGGCGGCGATATGGTGCGAGGTTCGGATCTGGTGGTGACTGCAGTATTCGAAGGTCGTACTGCAGCTGAAGGTATCCTGGATTACCTGGGCGTTTGAAGCACCAGCCATAAGCTGCTTTGCAGTTCAAGGGCAAAGCGGTTAAGGGCTCGATAGATAAAAGGCACGGATCTCTCCGTGCCTTTTATTTTTGTGTCTGAGAAAATGACAGTACTTTCTTGACGGATATTTTCCATGACTGCTTTGAAGAACGACCGTTTTCTCCGTGCCTTGCTCAAGCAACCCGTCGATGTGACGCCCGTCTGGATGATGCGGCAGGCCGGTCGTTATCTCCCGGAGTATCGCGCTACGCGTGGCCGTGCCGGTGACTTCATGAGTCTGTGCATGAACCCTGAGTTGGCCTGCGAAGTCACACTGCAGCCGCTCGAGCGTTATCCGCTGGATGCCGCCATCCTCTTTTCAGACATTCTGACCATCCCGGACGCCATGGGATTAGGCCTCTATTTCGAGACAGGTGAGGGGCCCCGCTTCAAGAAGCGTATTGAGTCCGCTGCGGATATCGAAGCCTTACCGGTACCGGACCCGGAAGCGGATCTGGGCTATGTCATGAATGCGGTCCGCACCATTCGCCGTGAGCTCAATGGGCGTGTGCCTCTGATCGGATTCTCAGGAAGCCCTTGGACGTTGGCGACTTACATGGTCGAAGGAGGCTCATCCAAGGACTTTCGGCGTAGCAAGGCGATGCTTTATGACAATCCGCAAGCCATGCACAACCTGCTCGATAAACTGGCCCGCTCGGTAACCGCCTATCTGAATGGTCAGATTCAGGCAGGTGCCCAGGCGGTACAGATCTTTGATACATGGGGAGGCAATCTGTCTTCGGCGGCTTATCAGGAGTTTTCTCTCGCCTACATGCGCAGGATTGTTGATGGCCTGATTCGTGAGCGTGAAGGCCGCAAGATTCCTGTCATCCTGTTTACCAAGAATGGCGGTCTTTGGTTGGAGAGCATGGCGGCCTCTGGCGCAGACGCATTGGGACTGGATTGGACATGCGACATTGGCGATGCCCGTAGCCGTGTAGGTGACAAGGTGGCGCTACAAGGCAATATGGACCCAGCGGTACTGTATGCCAAGCCTGACGCGATCCGTTCAGAGGTAGCGCGAATTCTGGCTTGCTACGGTAAAGGCTCCGGACATGTTTTCAATCTGGGGCACGGAATCACGCCGGAGGTAGACCCTGCGCATGCAGGTGCCTTCATCGAAGCTGTTCATGAGCTCTCGGCGTTTTATCACGAGGCATAAGGCGGTCGACAAAGACCGGGCCATGCGCCCGATCCATTAAAAAGGCAAAGCCGCTCATCGAGCGGCTTTAACATTCAAGGGGAGGGCTGGCAGGCGAGCCAGGTGTAACGCAACAGCCAGTGCTCCGACCAGGAGTGTGGCGATGAACAGTCCGACACCATTCCATCCCGCTTCGTGCCAGAACACGCCGCCTAATGTTCCTGCGATGCTTGAGCCCACGTAGTAGCAGAACAGGTAAAGCGACGAAGCTTGTCCCTTTGCTTGCCGAGCACGGCGACCGATCCAGCTGCTGGCGACCGAATGAGCCCCGAAAAAGCCAAAGGTAAACAGCAGCATGCCCACCAGAACCAACGGCAGGGGGGTGAACAGTGTCAGCACCACGCCACCCAGCATCAGAAGAATCACCGCCCAAAAGACGCGGCGGCGACCAAGTTTATCCGCTAATGAGCCTACTTGGGCCGAGCTGTAGATACCCGACAGGTAGACGACTGACAAGACGCCCACAACGGCTTGACTGAGATGATAAGGCTCACCTAACAGGCGATAGCCAATATAATTAAACAACGTGACAAAGGCGCCCATTAACAGAAAGCCCTCGAGAAAGAGCCAAGGTAGCCCAGCGTCTCGAAAGTGTTGGGTAAAGCCATTGACCAGTGTGCGAGGCTTCAGGGGAGTCGGGCGGAAGTGACGTGACTCCGGCAAACGCCGCCAGAATACGATAGCGGCAATCAGCGCCAGACTGCCCAGGATTGCTAGAGCAATCCGCCAAGAGACAAAGTCCACCAAAACGCCGCTGATGACGCGCCCACTCATCCCACCCAGCGCGTTGCCGCTGATATACAGCCCCATGGATAGGCCGATGTGCTGGGGATGGATTTCCTCAGACAGATAGGTCATGGCAACGGCGGCCAGGCCGGATAGCGATAGACCAACCAATGCCCGCGTGACGAGAACACCTTCCCAGGTGGGCATGATGGCGCTGAGTAGCGTAAAGAAAGCGGCGGCGAAGAGTGAGACCACCATGACCGGCTTGCGGCCGATGGCATCTGAAATAGGACCTGTAACCAGTAGCCCGACCGCCATGAGCCCAGTTGATACGGAGAGCACGAGGCTGCTTTTGGCCGCCGTTATACCAAAGGCTTCGGAAAAAATGGGCATCATGGGCTGTACACAGTACAGCAGGGCAAACGTGGCGAAGCCGCCACAGAAAAGTGCAAGGGCTGTATGGATGAACTGGCGAGTGCCTTTCTCAATGTACAAATCGGCATCTTCTACTACCTGGTTGGCAGCTTCACGTGCTGCCTGAATAGGCGCAGGTTCTTCTTCAGGCTGGGCATGCTCGTGACGAGCAGGTAAAGCAGACTTACTCACGTTAAACCTCAAAATCTGGACGAACGAAAGGACGGCGCAGCGAAAGCGCTGCACAATCTGAAATTTATTATTGGTTACTGAAAGAATAAGAGCTGATCTTTATTCTTTCCAATATATTATTCGACCGGTTTGATATGTATTAAATATCAATCGAGGCGCTATGGAATTAAGACATTTACGGTACTTTGTAGCCGTCGCAGATGAGTTGCATTTTGGTCGAGCGGCTGAACTCCTGGGTATTTCACAGCCACCACTGAGTCAGCAGATACAAGCCTTGGAAGAGGAGCTGGGGGCACGCCTGTTTGAGCGCACGAACCGTCGTGTTGCATTGACTGAGGCTGGCCGGCTCTTTCTGGATGAGGCTCGGCAGGTGTTGGCGCAGGTAGATAAGGCCACCGACATTGCACGGCGAGCGCAACGCGGAGAGTTGGGTGAGTTACAAGTGGGTTTTACGGTCTCCGCGCCCTTTATTGCTACCGTGCCACGTTCTATTTTCAATTTTCGCCAGCGTTTTCCGGCGGTACATCTGGCCTTGCAGGAAATGAGCAGCCGAGAGCAGACCGAGGCGCTGATGGATCGCAAGCTTCAGGTAGGACTGATCCGGCCTATTACCATGTCGGATGCGCTGGTCTCGATAGAGCTGTTTCGAGAGCCCCTCGTCGCTGTGATGCGGGCGGACCATCCCTTGGCCCTACAAACCCACGAAAGCATTGCTATCAAACAGTTGGCCGAGGAACCCTTTGTTTACTTTCCTCGTACCTACGGTACAGGTCTATATGACCAATTGATCAGCTTGTCTCAACAAGCTGGATTCAGCCCGCGAATCGTTCAGGAAGCTCGAGAAACTACGATCATTATTGGACTGGTGGCGGCCGGATTAGGTGTTTCGGTTTTGCCAGCAACCTACCGGCGAATGCATATCGAAGGTGTTGTCTACAGAACCCTGGTGGACGAGGGCGCCACCTCCGCATTGTGGCTTATTCACCGTCGTGACGAGCGCTCATCACTTGCACGTGCGTTCATTGAGTTGTTGACGCAAGGCGCCGGTATTATGAAGAGCAGCTGATTTCCAGATGTTTGCCCCAATCCGGTGGGCGTTGAGCGAATCGGTCGTTGCCCGGTTGCTCTTCAAAGGGCCGGGTCAGAACCTTATGAAGCTGGCGAACTTCTTCATAATTACCCGCCTCAGCCTGCTCGATCGCCTGTTGGGCCAGATAGTTACGCAGTACATAGAGTGGATTGACTGCGTGCATGCGCTCCTGGCGTGCCGGTTGATCGCCGCCTTCCTGCTCGGTGCGGCTCAGGTACTGGCGACTCCACTCATCAAATCCAGCCAAATCTACAAAGTCGTTTCGAAGAGCCGCAATCGCCTGCTCCGGAACCTCATCGCCCAGACGTCGGAAGAAGAGTGAGTAGTCAACGGCGCTGCCTTGCATCAGGCTGAGCAGCCGCTCAATCAGCTCCTTATCCGCCGCTTGCTCTGTCATAAGGCCGAGTCGACGTCGCATCAATGCCTGGTAATGCGCCTCATAAAGCGGCAAAAATAATTCGAGTATTCCTTTCAGCGTTTCGACAGGCACCCTCGGCGTCAACGCCTGCGCCAGTGCCGCCAGGTTCCAGTGCGCAATGGGGACCTGATTGCTGTAGGAGTATCGGCCACTGTAGTCAGAGTGGTTACAGATAAAATGCGCGTCAAAGTCATCCAGGAAGGCATAAGGGCCGAAATCGAATGTAATGCCGAGAATAGACATGTTGTCTGTGTTCATCACGCCGTGGCAAAAGCCGTAAGCCTGCCAGTAGGCGATCAGCTCGGCGTTGCGCTCGACGACTTCACGGAAAAAAGCCGCATAAGGATCAGGTTGCTCCAGGCATTTTGGGTAGTGCGCCTCAAGCACATGCTGGCCAAGCTTTTCCAACAAATCATTGCGCTGCGTATAGTAGAAGTATTCGAAATGCCCGAAGCGTATATGGCTTTGGGCAAGCCGTAGCAGCATGGCGCCGGTTTCGACTCGTTCGCGTATGACCTCTGTAGTGGAGCCGGTCACACACAGCGCGCGGCTTGAAGGGATACCCAGTGCATAAAGTGCTTCTGAGGCCAGAAACTCTCGAATGGACGAGCGTAAGACTGCACGTCCGTCTCCCATTCTTGAGTAGGGTGTCATGCCGGCACCCTTGAGGTGAAGATCCCAGTGCTCTCCCTTGTCGTTTATGACCTCGCCAAGCAAAAGGCCGCGGCCATCACCCAGGCGAGGATTGTAGGAGCCGAACTGATGCCCCGAATAAACCATGGCGCGTGAGTCGGCTGTATCCCAGAGCTTGTGCCCGGAAAAGATTTCCGTGAATTCCGGTCGTTGCGCCTCGGCAACATCCAGATCCAGCAGTGCCATGGCGGCCTCCGAGACGACCACCAACTTTGGATTTTCAATAGGCTTGGGTTGGATGGCCGTCGAAAAATCATCGCCCAGACGGGCAAAGCGGTTATCGAACTCAAGCGCTTCAAGGGTTTTCACGGCACTCTCCGGACTGCAAATGTATTTATCTAGACAGCGTAAAACGTGCCCTGATCATTCCTTCTGTCCAGAGTAGGTCGGAGAAGGCACTTCATCCTTGCTCAAGGTGCGCTCAGATCCTTCCCTATTCTTTACAGACACTTCCAGCTGGCGAAAGGCGATCTCTATATTGTTCTCCCTGAACAGTCGCTCGATGCTGCGGTTGATTTCATCAGTAGCAAAGCCGCGATCGCCCAACTCCCGCACGTGAACGCGTAACTCATGATTCAGTGTGTTCTCACCAAACGCCTGTAGCAGGACCATTGGTTCTGGATCATGCAAAACCCTGGGGTTGTCGTAGGCGGCCTTATAGAGCAGCTCGCGTACTTTTTCCAGATCGGAGCCGTTGGCCACATTAACCAGCAGCGTGATACGCGTCATGGTGTCTGTTAGCGTCCAGTTGATGAGCTGACTCGTCACGAACGTCTTGTTGGGCACAATGACGGATTTGTTGTCAGCATCGGTGATATGGGTCGCCCGAATCTGAATGCGTTTGACTGTGCCTGTAACATTACCGATGGTAATCAGGTCGCCGATTCGAACAGGGCGTTCGAACAGAATGATCAGGCCGGAAATGAAGTTACCGAATATCTCCTGAAGGCCAAAACCCAAACCAACCGAGAGGGCCGCTGCCAGCCACTGGAGTTTGTCCCAGCTAACGCCCAGCGTGGAGAGCGAACTGATAACACCCACGCTGATGATGACATAGGACAATAGCGTCGTGGTTGCATACGCGGTCCCTTGAGCCAGGCTCAGGCGGGAAAGTACCACAACCTCAAGCAGGCCGGGCAGGTTGCGTGCCAGTGCAAAGGTGAGGCCTGCAAAGATGACCGCTTTGATGACGTCTCGCAGGGTAATCGGCATCATGGTTGCCGACTCACCCGTACCGCTGCTGTACTGGTAAAGCGTGACGTTATCCAGGTATGAGAAGACTGCCACCACGTCCACCCAGACCCAATACAGTACTCCCAGGAAGCCTAACCATAGGGCAAGGCGGATTAGACGTAAGGACTGTTGATTGACCTGCTCCATATCCAGCGCAGGCTCTTCTATGGCTTCACCGGTTTCACCTGCCTCCTGCATGCTCTGTCGCTTGGCCAGGGCGCGATGATAGGCGAGGCGCCTTGCGGCCACGCTTAAGCCCCGCGAGAAGGCGGCTTCGAGAATGACCCAGCAGAGCAGCAGATACAGCGTATCGATAAGCCGGTCGGTCAGTTTCAGTGAGGTGTAGTAGTAGCCTAGGCAAACAGCCAGGAACAGTCCGGCCGGAATGGCGGTAATGATTAGTCCAAACATCAGCCGGAAGAAGGGCAGACGTTCTCGAGCCGCCGTGTTAAGCAAGGAGCGACCCAGCATCCAAGACATGCTGGCATAGCAGATCAGAACAATAAGAATACCCAGTACGTCTTCAGACAGGCTTGTCAGCTGACGTTGGGCAATGGCTGCTACGGCCATTAATGCCAAGGCCAAAAGGCCTAGACGCCTGACCAGGCGGCGCATGGAATCTACTTGCGCGCGTGACCAGCGGAAATGGGTCTCTGCAACACCTCCACCTTCCAGTAGGCGGTAAACGGTATAGAACACCAGCCAGCCGGCGGCCATCTCCATAAGCGCTGCGCCAATGGATGCGTTCACGCCCCGTTTGTCGCCCTCAAGGGCGACGCCGATCAAACCTAGCGACAGGCTGACAGGAAGAGTCAGCAGCACGGTCAGAAGGATCGCGAGCGGCGTGTGTAGCTGGCTGTCACGTTGGAAGTGCCCAATGCCCTTGTTCAAGGCATTGAGTTTTTCGTAAAGATACCGACGCTTCCACAGCAGCGTTGCAATAGCAAGAATGAGAGGCAGAAACAGCCAGGGGCGTTCGGCCAGACCGGCTGACAATTCGCCTGCACTGGCGCGCCAGGGCACATTTGCAATCTGTTCGACCAGCGACTTGGGCGCATCCTTGAGCCAGCCCCAATCCAGCGGGCGATTGCTGGGAATCCAGAACATCTGCTCATCAAGCGTTGAGCGGAGACTTTCGCTGGTTGCTAATAGCTGCTGCTGGTTTAGCTGAAGCGTGATTGACTCACTTAACAACGCACTTAGTTCGGTACTTAGGCGATCCTGCAGGTCCGCTCGAGTTCTGATCAGCTCCAGTAGCTTCTTGCGAAGCTCAGGTGTCGTCTGCTCGGGTGGCATCTGAGCCATGACCTTGTCCAAGTAATCCCAAGGGTTGGCGATTTGCGTGCGCTGCTGGTTCAAGTCGAACTGGTATAGACGTATATCGGCAATCTCGTCCGTCAGTCCCTTGGTTGCCTCAACCGTTGGCAGGGAGGCCCGCTGTTGATAGAGCAGTTTGGAAAGCAGCAGGCTGCCTTTCAGGACATTGATCTGCTGCTGCATGGTCTCGCCGGTCTGCTTGAGCTGATCAAGTCGCTGCTTGATTTCAAGATTGTTTCGAGTGAGCTCATTCAGGCGATCCGTCGCACGCAAGAGGTAGTCGGAAAGCTTGAGGTTAAGATTTGTTTCGCTGGTCAGGACATCGTTACTACCTGCTGTCTTCTGCGATTCACGAGACAGGGCGGCAAAGGTTTCCTCTGACTGCTGGCGACGTTTGCTGCTGATGAGGGCTTGCAGATCGAGACTTTCTTTCTCGATCAGTTTGACACGCTCCGTGTAGAGTTCACGTTGAATGGTGCCAAGATCTTGCAGCGTGCTGTTGCCCGAAAGTTCCTGCTTGCGCAGTTGAATCAGTGCGTTGCGTTCCGCCTGTTCGGCTAATAGCTGATTGCGACGTTCAGGCGTAATGGGCTTACCGCTTTCCTTGCCACTCTTGAGAATGTCGGCAATGGTCTGTACCCGCATTTGCGCATTGCTGATTTCGACCTGGGCACGCTCGGGTCGTGTTTGCGATGTGATGACCAGTGTATTGGCATCATTCAGGGCGTTCTGCCAGTCGTTGAGCTGTGAGTTGCGCTGGCTTTGAAGATTCTCCAACTCCTGGGGACTGGCGTTGGCATAGCGTTGGGTAACCGGGGGCTTGTCCTGCTCGGTCTGGAGCTTGGCCAGGTCCTTCTGAGCATCCTTGATCAGCTGCGGTGCTTGTGTGATCTTGCGTTTTACATCCGCTAGGCCCTGCTCATGCTGATCCCTCTGGTCCAGTAGCTGCAGCGTATTTTTCAGAATGTCCTGAACGGTCTGCTGATCGGAGGCAGAAAGCTTCCGGTCCGCCAACGTGTCCAGGCTATGCTGAATCTGCTTGGCATCAGGCAGGTTGGATTCTTGTGAATAAGCGAGCGGAAAGTTGAGACAAAAGCCCAACAACACGATCTTGAGCAGAATACGCAAGGCGAGCATGATCACATCTTGGCAGCAGGAAAGGCGAGGAGGTTAAATCCCCGCCTTTGCTGACGCAACCGCTCTTGTCGGTCGAGCCGACTACCGCACGAATCAGAGGAAAAGAGCAGGCCCTGAACGGCCCTCTGGGAACTTGACCCCAATTTTTCTCACACGATTGCCTTCAAGCGAAGCGACTGTCCAGGTCAGACCGCTCCATTCGATCTGGTCGCCAATGACTGGCTCGCCACCAATGCGCTGGGTAATAAAGCTTCCCAACGTCTGCTCCCCATCCAGCTCGCCAAGGTTAAGACCATACAGCGAGGCCACCGCCTTAAGCTCTGCGTTGGCTTCCAGTACGAAATCACCAAAGAAGCGTTGGCCTCGCTCCGGCGCCTGACTGAACAGCTTGCCCAGGGCGGGGAGATCATGTTCATGACCAATGACACACAGGATATCGCCTGCCTCCAGCTTGGTACTGCCGGAAGGGTGCAGGAGTTGCTCCCCGCGAAACAGCGCCGCGATACGTGTATTAGGCGGCATTTTCAACTCGCGAAGCGCCGCGCCAATACACCATTTCTCCTTGCCCAGGCGGTAGACGAAAAGCTCCCACTCACTGGTGGGATGCACCTGCAGGCCAGAGCGCGAGAACGGGGCGGGTTCGGGCGGTACAGTGACGCGTAGCCACTTTGCCGCGAGTGGGAGGCTTGAACCTTGTAGCAGCAGCGAAACCAGAACGATAAAGAAGGCTACGTTAAAAAACAGTTGAGCCTGGGGCAGCCCTGCCATCATAGGGAAGACAGCCAGAATGATGGGTACCGCTCCGCGTAAACCTACCCATGAAATGAATAACTTTTCGCGGCCGTGGAAAGCCTTGAAGGGAAGCAGACCCACGAAGACTGAAAGGGGACGTGCGATCACGATCATCCAGAGAGCCAGACCCAGGGCAGGTAGGGCAATGGGAAGCAGGTTGTGCGGCTCTACTAGAAGTCCCAGCACCAGGAACATACCGATTTGCGCCAGCCAGGCCATACCATCCAGCATATGTAACATGCCATGGCGGCTCCGAATTGGTCGATTGCCCATGACCAGACCCGCCAGATACACCGCCAGGATGCCACTGCCATGGGCTGCGTTGGTAATGGCGAAAATGAATAGACCACCACTGACTGCCAGTAGCGGATAGAGCCCATCTGCCAGCTGCATACGGTTGATAAGTTGAAGCAGCAACCAGCCGCCACCCAGTCCGAGCAGGCTGCCAATGGCAAATTCGCGAACGAAGTTCCAGACGAGCCCCCAGCTGAAGCCCGTTTGACCGCTGGCCAGAAGCTCAATCAGCGTGACGGTGAGAAAAACCGCCATGGGATCATTGCTGCCTGACTCGATTTCAAGGGTTGCGGTGACACGCTCATTGAGCCCGCGTCCGCCCAGTAGTGAAAACACCGCGGCAGCATCGGTTGAGCCGACAATAGCGCCGATCAGCAGCCCTTGCAGCAGGCTCAGGTCAAGAAGCCACGCCGCCATGGCGCCCGTTAACCCGGCAGTGATCATTACACCCACGGTTGCCAGGGACAATGCTGGCCAGAGCGCCACCCGGAAACTGGATACGCGTGTACGCATACCACCGTCCAGCAGAATGATCGCCAGGGCAAGGTTACCTACCAGGTAGGCGAGGGGGTAGTTGTTGAAATTGATATGACCAGGGCCGTCTACGCCTGCCAGCATCCCGACTGCAAGAAAAATCACAAGAATGGGAATGCCCAGGCGTGAGGAAAGCGAGCTGACCAGAATGGAGAGACCGACCAGGACCGCGCCAATCAAAAATAGGCTATTGATTGTGACGGCATCCAAATCGAAACTCCTGCATAGTGGGTAGGCGCGATGCGCTGGATTCTTGATTTAACCTGTTGATTCGGCAAGCTGTCAAAATTAATGCCAGATTCTTTTGAGCCATGCGACGAACAGGGGACTTCCAGTACACTGCGCGCCTTCACAGGAGCGAATCATGAATTACCGACACGCCTTCCATGCCGGAAACCATGCCGATGTGCTGAAGCACTTTGTACTGTCTCGCGTATTGATGTTGCTGGGGCGCAAGGAAACACCCTACGCCTATCTGGACACACATTCGGGCATAGGGCTTTACGATCTGCTGGGAGATCAGGCTAGCCGTACCGGTGAATGGCAAGGTGGAATAGGCCGACTCTGGGAGGCGAAAGACCTCCCTGATCCGCTTGTCGCTTACAAGGAGGCTGTCGCTGCTCTTAATAGTGATGGGGCGTTGCGCTTCTACCCGGGGTCACCCGAAATCGCTCGGCGCTTTTCCCGTCCCCAGGATCGTTTGCACTTGAATGAGCTGCATCCTGAAGATGCTCTGCTGCTCAAGGAAAACATGGGGCAAGAAAGACGGATCGCTGTTCATCATCGGGACGGCTGGCTGTTACCCAAAGCACTGCTGCCCGTGCAGGAGAAACGCGCTGTGCTCTTGATCGATCCGCCTTTTGAAAAGGTGGACGAGTTTGAGCGGTGTTCAATGGCATTAAAGGAAAGCATTGCCCGTATGCGGCAGATCGTGACCGCTATCTGGTATCCCATCAAGGACCAGCGTCAGCTCAAGCGGTTTTATCAGGATCTGCAAAAAAGTAATGCGCCCAAACTTTTGCGAGCCGAGCTTTGGGTGCATCCCACCGACAATCCGGTGGGACTCAATGGCTCTGGTATGGTGATTTCCAATCCTCCGTGGGGATTGGAGGACGAGCTTAGAAGCGTCTTGCCCTGGCTTGCCAAACAATTGGGACAAAGCCAGCCTGGCTGGAAGCTGGACTGGCTGATCGAGGAAAAAAGCACCTGATGTAGCCGGGGTTGGCTACCTTCTTCGATTCCAAGGCCTTACAACAGGCGGCGCGACTAGATCTTGTTGAGGTTCAGATAGCGACGAAGGCTATCAAGCAGCTCGTTACCAGGAATGGGGCGGTCAAACAGATAACCCTGGCCTACGTCGCAATGATGGCGACGTAGAAAGCTCAGCTGTTGCGTCGTTTCGATACCTTCAGCCACAACTTTGAGTCGCAGGTTATGGGCCATGGCCACTACGGCCGACGTGATCTCCATATCGTCCTGATTGGCCGGAATATCCTTGATAAAGCTTCGGTCGATCTTGATGACATCGATCGGGAATTTCTTGAGGTAGCTGAGTGAAGAATAGCCTGTGCCGAAATCGTCCATGGCCAAGCTGAGCCCGATTTGCTTCATTTCCTCTAGC
The DNA here is from genome assembly GCF_000478505.2 of Pseudomonas sp. HPB0071. Classification (NCBI taxonomy): domain Bacteria; kingdom Pseudomonadati; phylum Pseudomonadota; class Gammaproteobacteria; order Pseudomonadales; family Pseudomonadaceae; genus Pseudomonas; species Pseudomonas sp. HPB0071. The sequence goes on from NZ_KI517367.1 coordinate 2,689,018, forward strand.
TGCTGGCGTGTCTCATCGGTTGCATCCAGGAGCAGGCTTTCGGTCAGTTCAAGTTCAAGGCGATGAGGAGGGAGGCGCTCTTCAATCAGAATGCTTCTGATTGAGCTGACAAGCTCCTGATCAGTGAACTGCTTGGGAGAAAGGTTGATCGCCATCTGCAAATGGCCCAGACCAGCGGCATCCAGCGCCTTGATTTGCCTGCAGGCTTCCCGAATGACCCATTTACCAATCGGGATGATCAGGCCGGTCTCTTCCGCCACGCTGATGAACTGATCGGGTCGTATCATGCCCCGTTCGGGGTGATTCCAGCGCAACAGCGCTTCAAGCCCCAACAGTTGGGCACTTTTGAGGCAGATCTTTGGCTGGTAATGAACTTCCAGCTCGTTGAGCTCGAGGGCTCGTCGAAGGTTATTCTGCATGAACAGCTTGTGACTGGCTTCGGTCACCAGCGATTGTGTATAGACCTGTACCCGGTTTCCGCCGCTAGCCTTGGCCTTGTGCAACGCCAGGCCGGCATGCTTCATGAGTGTCTGCGAGTCCTTGCCGTGATCAGGGGTGACGGTCAGACCAATCGAGCAACTGACCAGCGTTGGCTGGCTTTCAACATAAATGGGCTTTTCGAGCATGCTTAGCAGTGCGCTCGCAACATCCAACCCTTCCTGGGCATCCATCTGCTCAAGCAGCACGGCGAACTCATTGCTGGCGATCCGCGCGATCAGCGTACTTTGCCCCAGTGAGCTTTGCAGGCGCCTGGCCAGGCTGACCAGCAGGTTATCGCCGGCTTCATGGCCAAGGCTGTCATTGATGCGCTTGAAATGATCGATATCGATCAGCATCAGGCAGTTATGGATGTCTTCCCGTCCTGCCAGGCGCTTTTCCAGGCGATCGATGAAATAGTGACGGTTGGCCAGCCCTGTCAGGCTGTCACGATAGGCCAGCTTTTCCATGTTTTGCTGGGTCAGCTTTGCCTGCGTGATGTCCTCGAAGATACCAATGTAGTGGGTCAGCTCACCGTTATCTGAGTAGACTTTGGAGAGCGAAAGATGACCCCAGTAGGAGATCTGGTCCTTGCGCTGGCAGCGAAGCTCGCCTTGCCAGCTGTTCTGTTTTTCCAGAGCTGCATAGGCGTCAGGCAGGAGTTCTGACCAGTTGGTCAATGCCGGTAGCTCACTGATGGGCTGACCGCAGACTTCTTCGGCAGTGTACTGGGTAATGGTTGTAAAGCTGGGGTTGATGTATTCGATCTCTCCTTTGCGATTGACCAGCAGAAAAGCATTGGCGCTCTGCTCAACCGCCCGTTGGAACAGATGCAGGGCATGGGTGGCACTGCGGCGCTCCTGGCTATCAAGCACTTTGGCGTACTGATCGGCCAGTTCGCAGGCAAACGCAATTTCATCATTCTGCCAGATTCTGGGCTGGCCGGTTTGCTCAAGGCGAAGGATGCCTAATACCCGGCCATCTACACGTATGCAGATATCCAGAAGCGAGCGAATGTCATGGGCGAGCAGATACGGCTTGGTCCATTCGCGTGTACGAGGATCATGTTGAGCATCCTGCGCATCGATTGATCGGGCCTTATGAAGCGCCTCCACATACGCTGGAAAATCATCCAATGACCACGAGGAGACAGACGACGTATTAGGAGATTCGCCATGAATGTAGACAGAGCGTAAATGGTTTTCGCCCACCTGCCACACACTGGCTCGTTTCACGCTACAGGTTTCACTGGCTGCACGAGTGATCAGTTGGGCCGCTTCCTGAAGCGGGTCGCTGGAGCTGTAGGCGTGTTGTGTCAATTCAAGCAAAAGATTGCGGTGTGCTCTTACCCGATCAACACGAGCTTGTTCCTGTACGCAGGACTGCTCAAGAAGATCCAGCGAGGCTTTAAGATCCCTGTTTTGCGCCATCAGCGTAGTAGTCAGTCGCTCGGCCTCTGAAGCCAGCTCCACAGGAATCAGGTAGCCGTGCAGGATTTCACGACCATGGCGGGAGATTGCCTCGCCAATTTCAACCATTGACGTCGCGCCTGCCGGTGCGTGCAGGGTATAGCGAATGACGTAATGGCGGCGCTTGAGCAATTGCTGCTGTATGGCATCGTGCAGGTGATAGCGTGCCGCAGGCTCCATGAGGCTGGCGTAAGGCGACTCGAGAAGCGAGCAAAGCTCATAGGCAGGCAGCCCCAGACTTTTTTCACATGCCTGGTCTAGATCCAGCAGCGCCCAGCTGGGCTCATTGAGCCGCTCGAAGCGCAACATCCCCAGCTGTGCGGGCACAGGCGGCTGCGTAGCAACCTCGGCCACTGAGAGACTGGCAGCATCAGGATGAATCTTCATGCGGCGGTTCGCTTCCAACGGCCCTTGATAAGGGGCGCGTACTTATGGGTTATGCCAAGTCGACTTAACGAAAGGGCGTACAGTAAGCCAATCCGGTTTTATTTGCAGTGACTGTCTTCTGGATTCCGCCAGAACGAGGCACCCATAAGTCCTTTCAGGGAGCAAGGGTGCATCAAGCCAACCACACTGACAAGCGTCTCGATAAAACAGACAGCAGCTTTCTACTAAGAAGCTTTATCGATCCAGCAAGTCAAATTCTTTAAAAAAAACCCTGCCGGGGTGGCAGGGTTTCAGATGACCGAGCATTTCATCGGCCAGACGGTTGCCGGCAGAGGCCGGCATCGTCTCTTTACAGCAGCAGGCCGCGAATCTCAGCCAGCAGATCGCCCAGGCGCTTGGTGAAGCGGGCCGCAGCAGCGCCATTGATCACGCGGTGATCATAGGAGAGCGAAAGCGGCAGCATCAGGCGCGGCTGGAAGGCCTTGCCGTCCCATACCGGTTGCATGGTGGCCTTGGATACTCCCAGGATCGCCACTTCCGGTGCGTTGACGATCGGCGTGAAGCCGGTGCCGCCAATGTGGCCGAGGCTGGAGATCGTGAAGCAGGCACCCTGCATGTCGTCGCCGGAAAGCTTCTTGTTGCGTGCTTTCTCAGCCAGTTGAGCGGCTTCGGCAGCCAGCTGCAGAAGACTCTTCTGATCGACGTTGCGAATGACAGGTACCAGCAGCCCATCCGGCGTGTCCACGGCAAAGCCAATGTGCACGTATTTCTTGCGGATAATGGCCTTGCCACTGGGTGCGAGCGAGGCATTGAAGTCCGGCAGCTCTTTGAGCACATGGGCGCAGGCCTTGAGCAGGAACGGCAGAATGGTCAGCTTGACGCCCGCTTTTTCTGCCACAGCCTTCTGACCCACACGGAAGGCTTCAAGATCAGTGACATCAGACTGATCGAACTGCGTTACGTGAGGCACGTTCAGCCAGCTGCGATGCAGATTGGCAGCACCTACCTGCATCAGGCGTGTCATCGGAACTTCTTCGATTTCGCCAAACTTGCTGAAGTCCACGGTCGGGACCGGAGGAATCCCGGCGCCACCGGTAGCTGCCGCTGCGGCCGGAGCAGATTTGCTCTTTTGCAGCTGATCCTTTACGTACGACTGGACGTCTTCCTTGAGAATACGTCCCTTCGGGCCGGTTGGCGTCACTTCGCTCAGCTCGACGCCGAACTCGCGTGCCAGCATCCGTACAGCCGGGCCAGCATGCACTTTCTTGCCAGGCTGGCCGGTGGGCGTGGGCGCTTGCGGTGCCTTGGCCGGCGCTGGGCTTGGACTCGCCTGCTTTTGTGCCGGAGCTGCGTTTTGCTGAGCCGGTGCAGGCTTCTCAGCCTTTTTCTTCGGTGCTGCGCCTTGAACCTTCAAGGTCAGGATCAGATCGCCAGTTTTGGCCTGGTCACCTACCTTGATGGAAACGCTTTCCACCACGCCCGCCTTGGGCGCCGGGATTTCCATGCTGGCCTTGTCGGATTCCAGGGTAATCAGCGACTGGTCCGCTTCTACCGTGTCACCCGCTTTGACCATCACTTCGATCACATTGGCGCTACCGGTCGAGCCGATGTCAGGCACCTTGATCTCTTCAGTGCTCTCGCCAGCAGGCTCTTCGTCGGCCGTCTCGTGCAATTCAGGCTCGGCTGCCTGCACGGCAGGCTTGTCACTGGTGGATTGAGCCGGTGCAGAGGAAGCGTTGCCGCTTCCCTTGAGTACCAGAATCAGGTCACCTGTACCTACTTCATCACCCACCTTGACGGCGATACTTTCAATCACGCCGGCAGCAGGTGAGGGGATCTCCATGCTGGCCTTGTCAGACTCCAGGGTAATCAAGGTCTGCTCGGCTTCGATACGATCACCAACCTTGACCGGAAGCTCGATAATGTTGGCCTTGCCACTGGTGCCGATATCCGGCACATGGATTTCCTGAGCAGTGCCTGTTCCAGCTTGGTCGTCTTCCTTGGCAGACGCGGACGGGTCCTCGTCGCCTGGAGGCGTCGGCATTTCAACTTCTTCGTCAGCAGAGCCGGCCGCAACTGCCATGGGCTCGGCTGCATCGGTTTCACCCGATGCGCCATCTTCCATGTCCAGCAGCAGGTCGCCGGTTTTCAGCGTATCGCCCAGCTTGACGTGCAGCGCAGCGATCTTGCCGGCTTTCGGGGCCGGGATCTCCATGCTGGCCTTGTCGGATTCGAGCACGACGAGGCTTTGTTCAGCCTCGACGGTGTCGCCCACCTTGACCAGAATTTCGATGATCTCGCCTTCGCCACTGCCGATATCAGGTACGCGAATGGTTTCACTCACAATAATTTCTCCTTTTCACCGTCGGCATCAGCAATCAAGCGGGTTGCGCTTGAGCGGATCGATACCGAACTTGGTGATGGCATCCGCTACGACCTGACGCTCGATAGCGCCACGATCGGCCAGGGCTTGCAGAGCAGCCAGGGCGACCCAGTGGCGATCCACTTCGAAGAAGTGACGCAGTTTTTTGCGCGAGTCGCTGCGGCCGAAACCGTCAGTGCCCAGCACTTGGTATTCCTTGGATGGAACCCACTGGCGAACCTGGTCGGCGAACAGCTTCATGTAGTCGGTAGAGGCAATGACCGGGCCTTCACGTCCTTCCAGACACTGCTGGATATAGGCCTTGCGGGGCTCCTCCAGCGGATGCAGGCGGTTCCAGTGATCAACTGCCAGGCCATCACGGCGCAGCTCGTTGAAGCTGGTGACGCTCCAGATGTCTGCACCGATACCCAGTTCGCGCAGTAGGGCTTTTGCTTCGCGAACCTCACGCAGGATGGTGCCCGAGCCCAGAAGCTGAACGCGATGCTTGAAATCGCCGGTTTCTTCTTCCAGGAGATACATACCCTTGATGATGCCTTCCTCGGCACCTTCAGGCAGCGCGGGCTGCTGGTAGTTCTCGTTCATGACCGTGATGTAGAAGAACACGTTCTTCTGCTCTTCGGTCATCTGGCGAATGCCTTCGCGAATGATGACCGCCAGCTCGTAGGCATAGGTGGGGTCGTACGTGCGGCAGTTCGGAATGGTTGCTGCCAGGATATGGCTGTGACCGTCTTCGTGCTGCAGACCTTCACCGTTCAGCGTAGTACGACCGGCAGTACCACCAATCAGGAAGCCACGCACCTGGCTATCACCAGCGGCCCAGGCCAAATCGCCGATACGCTGGAAGCCGAACATCGAATAGTAGATGTAGAACGGCAGCATCGGCTGGTTGTAAGTGCTGTAGGACGTACCGGCTGCAATGAAGGAGCTCATGGCGCCTGCTTCGTTGATGCCTTCCTCGAGGATCTGGCCTTTCTTGTCCTCGCGGTAGAACATCACCTGATCCTTGTCGACAGGCTCGTAGAGCTGACCGACGGAGGAGTAAATGCCAAGCTGACGGAACATGCCTTCCATACCAAAGGTACGGGCTTCGTCCGGGATGATCGGGACGATGCGGCTGCCCAGATCCTTGTCCTTGACCAGCTGGGACAGGATGCGTACGAAGGCCATGGTGGTGGAGATCTCGCGATCGCCAGAGCCGTCCAGGATAGCTTTCAGCGTATCCAGCGGTGGTGTCGGAATGCTGATGCTGGTAGTACGACGCTGCGGTACCGAGCCGCCCAGCGCTTCGCGACGCTTGCGCAGGTACTTCATTTCCGGGCTGTCTTCGGCAGGACGGAAGAAGGGCAGGTCGGCCAGCTGATCATCGTTCAGCGGAATGTCGAAGCGGTCGCGGAATTTCTTCAGGCTCTCCACATCGATCTTCTTGGTGTTGTGGGCGATGTTCTTCGCTTCACCCGCACCGGTGCCATAACCCTTGATGGTCTTGGCAAGAATGACCGTCGGCTGACCCTTGTGGTTGACCGCCTGATGGTAGGCTGCATACACCTTATACGGATCATGACCGCCGCGGTTGAGCTTCCAGATGTCCTCATCGGACATGTCCTCAACCATCTTCAGCAGCTCAGGGTTGGCGCCGAAGAAGTGCTTACGAACGAACGCGCCGTCCTTAGCCTTGTAGTTCTGGTATTCACCGTCGATGGCTTCATCCATGCGCTGCTGCATGAGGCCGTTTTCGTCACGGGCGAACAGGGGATCCCAGAGGCGACCCCAGATAACCTTGTTCACGTTCCACTGGGCGCCGCGGAAGACGCCTTCCAGTTCCTGGATGATCTTCGCGTTACCACGAACCGGACCGTCCAGGCGCTGCAGGTTGCAGTTGATCACGAAGATCAGGTTGTCCAGCTTTTCACGACCTGCCAGAGAGATGGCGCCCAGGGTCTCTGGCTCGTCAGTCTCGCCGTCACCGATAAAGCACCAGACCTTCTGCTTGCCGGCCGGGATGAAGCCGCGGTCTTCCAGGTACTTCATGAAGCGTGCCTGATAGATTGCCGTGATCGGACCTAGACCCATGGATACGGTCGGGAACTGCCAGAAATCGGGCATCAGGTGCGGGTGCGGATAGCTCGACAGACCGTTGCCATCTACTTCCTGGCGGAAGTTGTTCATCTGGTCTTCGGTCAGGCGGCCCTCAAGGAAGGCACGTGCGTAAACGCCAGGAGAAGCGTGGCCCTGGTAATACACCAGGTCGCCGCCATGCTCTTCGGTTGGCGCTTTGAAGAAGTAGTTAAAACCAATGTCGTATAGCGTAGCGGACGAAGCAAAGGTAGAAATGTGGCCGCCAAGGTCCGGGTCGCGGAGGTTGGTACGAACCACCATGGCCAACGCATTCCAGCGTACCAGCGAGCGAATCCGCCGCTCCATGAAGAGGTCGCCCGGCATCTGGACTTCTTTGGTAACCGGGATCGTGTTGCGATACGGGGTGGTGATCGCGTAGGGAAGCTGTGTACCTGTCCGAGTGGCCAGCTCACCCATACGGGTCAGCAGATAATGAGCTCGGTCTTCACCTTCGCAGTCTAGTACGGACTCCAGGGCGTCCAGCCATTCCTGGGTTTCGACGGGATCAAGGTCTTGCATGGCTTGCTCCAGGGCGGAAAGGCTTCCAGAATCGGTTGCCTCGGTATCGCCGCCATCCTCTTGGGGGCAGCGTGAATTCTTGGATTATGACCGGGTGGTTCCCGGCCGGCGTGTAGTTTTACTACAAAACGGCGGTCGTTTCAGCTGCTCAGGTCAATGTCCGTTATAAAACAACGACAAATTGTCGTGCGGTTTGACCTTCTCCTCAGCCGTTGACTCCACAGGATAGACCATGAGCCTGCCTTCTCTCACTGCTATTCCTGATTCACTTGCCGAACCTGTAAGGTGTGCGCAGGCACGCCTCATGGAGGCATTGAACGCACAGCCTGAACGTTTGCAATATTTTTCAGCATGGCCGCCAGCGCGGCGCAGCGACCTGTCACGGGTGATAGCGGCCAGCGAGTTTGTCGCTGAGCAGATTCAGCGCGATCCGGCATTAATGCTGGATCTGGCAGACGAGGGCCTATTCGAGCGATCGCTGCCAGCCGGCACTATTCACCAACAACTGACCGACTGTCTAGCCGGATGTTCGGATGAAAACCAACTCGGACAGCGCTTACGCCGCTTTCGGCTGCGGCACCAGGTTCGCATTATCTGGCGCGATCTGACACGTCAGGCCGACCTGCTCGAGACGTGCCGTGACCTGACCGAACTGGCCGATGCCTGTATCGATGAGGCCTACCAATGGCTGTACAAGGACCAATGCCGTCAATCCGGGGTCCCGACGGGGCATCGGACTGGAGAGCCGCAGCATATGGTTATCTTGGGGATGGGCAAGCTGGGAGCGGGCGAGCTTAACCTTTCGTCCGATATCGATCTCATTTTTGCCTACCCCGAGGGTGGCGAGACAGTAGGGGCGCGTCGTGCACTGGACAATCAACAGTTCTTCATTCGCCTAGGCCAACGGCTTATCAAGGCCCTTGATACGATTACCGTAGATGGCTTTGTCTTCAGGGTTGATATGCGCTTGCGTCCCTATGGCTCGTCAGGCGCGCTGGCGCTGAGCTTTTCGGCCATGGAGCAGTATTACCAGGACCAGGGTCGGGACTGGGAACGTTACGCCATGATCAAGGCGCGCGTTGTGGGAGGCGATCAGCAGGCCGGAGCGCAGCTGCTCAGCATGTTGCGCCCCTTCGTCTACCGGCGTTACCTGGACTTCTCGGCGATTGAAGCGCTGCGCAACATGAAGCAACTGATCCAGCAGGAGGTCAGGCGCCGTGGGATGGATGACAACATCAAGCTGGGCGCAGGCGGCATTCGAGAGGTGGAATTTATTGCACAGGCCTATCAGCTGATTCATGGCGGACGGGAGCTAAGCCTGCAGCAGCGCCCATTGCTGGTAATCCTGAGCGTACTGAAGGATCTGGGCTATCTTCCCGCCGAGGCAGCCGAGGAGATGCGAGAGGCATACTGCTTTCTCCGCTACGTGGAACATGCGCTACAGGCGATTGGAGACCGACAAACACAGAAATTGCCTGACAGCGAGCTGGATCGTGAGCGGGTAGCTTTCATGATGGGCTTCGATAGCTGGACTGCTTTTTTAAGCCGGCTGACCCATTGGCGCACCCGTATCAACTGGCATTTTCAGCAGGTTATTGCTGACCCGGACGAGGGAGCGGACAGTCAGTCAGAAATTGGGCAGGAGTGGCTACCCCTCTGGGAAGGCAGCCTTGAGGATGCAGCAGCTATCCAGCAGTTGAAGGAAGCAGGCTTGAGCAGTCCTGAGTCAGCCTGGTCACGGTTGTGTGCGCTACGCAGCAGCAGTCAGGTTCGGACCATGCAGCGAATGGGGCGGGAACGGTTGGATGCCTTTATGCCTCGGCTGTTGACTCAGATTGTTTCTCATGACGAGCCCGACCAAGCCCTGGATCGCGTTCTACCATTGATCGAGGCCGTCGCCAGACGCTCGGCATACTTAGTGCTGCTCACCGAAAACCCCGGAGCACTGGAGCGTCTGCTCCAGCTCTGCAGTGCAAGTGTATGGATTGCAGAGCAAATCACGCGTTTCCCCGCCTTGCTGGATGAGTTGCTTAACGAGGGCCGCTTGTATCGCCCACCTCAAAAGCCTGAGCTGGTCGCGGAGCTGCGGGAGCGGATGGCACGCATCCCTGAGGATGATCTGGAGCAGCAGATGGAAATGCTCCGGCATTTCAAGCGCGCTCATGGACTGCGAGTGGCAGCGTCCGAGATTGCAGGCACGCTAGCCTTGATGAAGGTCAGTGATTACCTGACCTGGATGGCGGAGGCGATTCTTGATCAAGTGCTTGAGCTGGCCTGGCGACAGATGGTTCAGCGCCATGGCCGTCCGCAACGTGCCGATGGGTCGCCATGTGATCCGGACTTCGTGATCGTAGGCTACGGCAAGGTGGGCGGTATTGAGTTAGGGCACGGTTCCGACCTTGATCTTGTCTTCATTCACGATGGTGATCCGTTAGCCGAGACGGATGGCGGCAAGCCTATTGATGGTGCTCAGTTCTATACACGTCTCGGTCAGCGCATCATCCACTTCCTGACCACATCGACCACCGCCGGAACGCTGTATGAAGTCGACATGCGCCTAAGGCCTTCTGGTGCTGCCGGGCTTCTGGTCAGTACGATCAAGGCGTTCGAGCAGTACCAGCAGAACGAGGCCTGGACTTGGGAGCACCAAGCATTGGTGCGGGCGCGGGTGCTGGCCGGCTGTCCAGTCGTCACGGCACGGTTCGAGGCTGTACGGGCTGCTGTCCTGAGCCGGCGCCGCGATGAGGTTACACTGCGCCGTGAGGTCGGTGAGATGCGGATGAAGATGCGGGAAAACCTGGGAACCAAGGCTACCTCCGGTGGATCGTCGCCGATTGCCTTCGAGGCAGGCAGGGCATTTGACCTCAAGCAGGATGCAGGCGGTATCGTCGATATTGAATTTATGGTGCAATATGCGGTTCTTGTCTGGTCCTGGCAGCATCCTGATCTGCTGCGCTTCACCGACAATATCCGCATTCTGGAAGAACTGGAGCGGGCTGGATTGATCTCGAGTCCAGATGTCCATCTGTTGCAAGAGGCTTACAAAGCCTACCGTGCTGCCGCACACCGCCAAGCCCTGCAGAAGCAGGCAGGCGTAGTGGATGGCAGCCTCTTCCATGACGAGCGACACGGCGTCATGCGGATCTGGAAGTCGCTTGCGCTCGACCCACTCGCTGCGCAGCAGTACGAATCGAATTCTTGAGGAGCTGCAAATTATGTCGATGTCCGATCGTGACGGTGTGATCTGGTATGACGGTGAAATGGTGCCGTGGCGCGATGCGACCACCCATGTTCTGACCCATACGCTGCATTATGGAATGGGTGTGTTCGAAGGCGTTCGCGCTTACAACACCCCTCAGGGCACAGCAATCTTCCGTCTACAGGCGCACACGGATCGTCTGTTCGACTCCGCCCACATCATGGGCATGAAGATGCCTTTCACCAAAGACGAGATCAACGAAGCGCACCGTGCGGTGATTCGTGATAATAACCTTGAAAGCGCCTATCTGCGTCCGATGGTGTTCTACGGATCGGAAGGCATGGGACTGCGTGCGACCGGTCTGAAGGTGCATGTGATCGTGGCTGCCTGGCACTGGGGCGCCTACATGGGTGAGGAGGCGCTGGAACAGGGCATCAAGGTACGTACCAGCTCCTATACCCGTCACCACGTGAACATCTCCATGACCCGTGCAAAGGCCAACGGACACTACATCAACTCGATGCTGGCACTGCAGGAAGCCATTTCCGGCGGTGCAGACGAGGCCCTACTGCTGGATCCGGAAGGTTATGTGGCTGAAGGCTCCGGTGAGAATATCTTCATCATCAAGGACAATGTCATCTACACGCCTGAAGTAACGGCATGCCTCAACGGCATCACCCGTAACACCGTGCTGACACTGGCCAAGGAGCATGGCTACGCATTGGTTGAAAAGCGTATTACGCGTGACGAAGTCTATATTGCGGATGAAGCATTCTTTACTGGTACTGCCGCTGAAGTGACCCCCATCCGTGAAGTCGATGGACGCACCATCGGAGCCGGCCGCCGTGGTCCGGTGACCGAAACGCTGCAAAAGGCCTACTTCGATCTGGTCACCGGCAAGACTGATAGCCATGCCGAGTGGCGTACCGCAGTGAAATAAGCCGCACGTACAAGGCTCATGGTAGATACTATGAGCCTTGTACGTTGTAGCGTGAGCCTATGAGAATTCTGATAATCGGTCCTTCCTGGGTCGGCGACATGGTGATGGCGCAGACGCTGTTCAAGAGTCTGCAGGCGCTTCATCCCGGTTGTGCCATTGATGTGCTGGCGCCTGATTGGAGCCGTCCTCTGCTTGAGCGGATGCCCGAAGTACGCTCGGCGCTGAGTTTTCCGCTTGGGCATGGTGCTTTTGAGCTGGCAACGCGTCGGCGTATCGGTCGTAGTCTGCGCGGTCAGTACGATCAGGCCATTCTGCTGCCAAATTCGCTCAAGTCGGCCCTGGTTCCCTATTTTGCGGGCATTCCCAAGCGCACCGGCTGGCGCGGCGAGATGCGTTTCGGCCTGCTCAATGACATACGAACACTGGATAAGGCGCGCTACCCGCTGATGATTGAGCGCTTTATCGCACTGGCCTATCCGCCTGGGGCTGAGTTGCCCAAGCCTTATCCACATCCCCAACTGCGAATCGAGTCTGCCAGCCGCGACGCGGCACTTGGCAAGTTTGGCCTGGAGCTGGACAGGCCGGTGTTGGCGTTATGTCCAGGTGCCGAGTTTGGTGAATCCAAGCGCTGGCCAGCGGCTCACTACGCTGAGGTGGCCAATGTAAAGATCAGGGCAGGGTGGCAGGTCTGGCTGTTCGGCTCGCAAAAGGATAATGCAGGCTGCGAGGAAATCCGCGAGCGGTTGATTCCAGGCCTGCGCGAAGAGGTCATGAACCTGGCGGGTCAGACGGCACTGGCCGAGGCTATCGACCTTATGTCCTGCGCGTCGGCAGTAGTCAGCAACGATTCTGGCCTCATGCATGTCGCCGCCGCACTGGATCGCCCACTGGTGGCGGTCTATGGATCGACGTCCCCAGGTTTTACACCACCCCTGGCCGAAGAGGTTGAGGTCGTACGGTTGGGTATTGAGTGCAGCCCGTGTTTTGATCGGACCTGTCGATTCGGACACTACAACTGCATGCGTCTTCTGGAGCCTGCTGCCGTGCTGCGTGCACTGGATCAACTGGTTGCTGATCCTGTCGAGGTGGAATAAGTGCGGGTGCTTTTGATCAAGACATCGTCATTGGGCGATGTGATTCATACGTTGCCGGCTCTGACGGATGCCAGTCGCGCGTTTCCGGGAATCCGCTTCGACTGGGTTGTTGAAGAAGGCTTTGCCGAGATTCCATCCTGGCACCCAGCGGTGTCTCAAGTCATTCCTGTAGCGATTCGCCGGTGGCGTAAAAACCTTTTCCAGACACTGAAAAACGGAGAGTGGTCGCGCTTTAAGGAGCGTCTGCGAGATACTCACTACGATGTGGTGATCGATGCCCAGGGGCTTCTGAAAAGTGCATGGTTGACTCGGTACGTCAAAGCGCCGGTGGTGGGGCTTTCGCGCGAGTCGATTCGCGAGCCGCTCGCAAGCCGGTTTTATGACCGAACCTGCCAGGTTGCCTGGGGGCAGCATGCCGTCGAACGACTCAGGCAACTGTTTGCTCAGGCCCTGAGCTATCCCTTGCCAGAGTCCACTGGCGATTACGGCCTGGATCGCACACGTCTTGCCGAGCCCCAGGCAAGCGGACCTTATGTATTGTTTCTGCATGGAACGACCTGGGCGACCAAGCACTGGCCGGAGCGCTATTGGCGTGAGCTGGCTGAAGCGGCTCGGCAGCTCGGAGTGCTGGTAAGCTTACCGTGGGGAAATGATGTCGAGCGAGAAAGAGCAGAACGTATCGCCTCGGGACTTGAACATGTGTCAGTTCTCCCCAAGATGTCATTGGCTGGGGTGTCCCGCGTACTGGCTGGCGCCAGCGCTTGCGTGGCAGTCGATACAGGACTGGGGCATCTGGCTGCTGCGCTGGATGTGCCGACACTGTCACTGTTCGGGCCGACCGATGCCAGACTGACGGGTGCCTATGGTCGTTCCCAGGTGCACCTCACCAGCGACTGGGTCTGTGCGCCTTGCCTGCAGAAGCAGTGTACCTACGCTCCCACTGAGGACGACCGGAGACTGTTTGATATTTCCGAAGAACAGCCCTTGTGCTTCTCGCGTGTCAATCCGGCACGGGTTTTCGCCTCTCTGGAAGCGATGCTGTCCAGCAAAGGACAGCGTTTGTGCTGAGTTATCATGGTTCGACAGGTTTGAACATCATCACCTGCCACGGTGATCCGCTATTTTTTATGGGCATATGCTGATGCGTCTGGCTTTTGTTCTTTACAAATACTTTCCCTTCGGGGGGCTACAGCGTGACTTCATGCGCATTGCCCAGGAGTGCCAGCGTCGTGGTCACTCCATTCGTGTCTATACGTTGATCTGGGAGGGTCCTGTACCTGACGGATTCGACGTGCGCGTTGGATCGGCCAAGGCGCTGTTCAACCACAAGCGCAATGAAAAGTTTACAGCCTGGTTCCAGCGCGATCTGACCAATGATCCAGTGGATCGCATCATTGGCTTCAACAAGATGCCTGGTCTGGACGTGTATTACGCGGCCGATCCCTGCTTTGAGGAAAAGGCGCAGACACTGCGTAACCCGCTGTACCGCAAGTGGAGTCGCTATCGTCATTTTGCCGAGTACGAGCGGGCCGTGTTTGCGCCCGAGTCCAAGACCCAGGTTCTGATGATCTCGGAGGTCCAGCAGCCGTTCTTCGTCAAGCACTACGGGACGCCTGCCGAGCGTTTTCATCTGCTTCCGCCTGGTATCGCAGCAGACCGCCGCGCACCGCCCAATGCCGAAGAAATACGCAAGGCGTTTCGCCAGGAGTTCGGTCTGGACGCTACGTCACTGCTGGTTGTGCAGATCGGTTCGGGCTTTAAGACCAAGGGGCTGGATCGCTCTCTGCGAGCAGTCGCCTCGCTTCCCAAGGCACTCAAGAAACGGGTGCGCCTGATTGTTATCGGGCAGGACGATCCCAAGCCGTTTCTGTTGCAGACCAAGGCGCTGGGCATTTCCGATCAGGTGGATATCCTCAAGGGACGCAGCGATATCCCGCGTTTTCTTTTGGGGGCGGATCTGTTGATTCACCCAGCTTATAACGAGAACACGGGAACGGTACTGCTGGAGGCATTGGTGGCCGGTTTGCCTGTGCTGGTGACCGATGTCTGTGGCTATGCTCACTACATCACGGACGCCGACTGCGGCCGGGTAGTGCCTAGCCCATTTGAGCAGGAGCAGCTCAATACCCTGTTGGCCGACATGCTAAGCGATGATTCGCAGCGCACTGCATGGTCCCGTAATGCCCTCGCTTATGCCGAGACTGCCGATCTGTACAGCATGCCCGAGCGGGCGGCTGATGTCATTCTGGAGCCGCGCTTGTGAAGCTTGTGCTTGAAGAGCCTTTTCGCTCCCTGTGGGCGGGTCGCGATGCCTTTGAAGCGGTAGAAGCGCTTCAGGGAGAAGTTTTTCGGGAGTTGGAAGGGCGACGTACCCTGCGTACCGAAGTCAATGGCAAGGGGTATTTCGTCAAAATCCATCGAGGGATTGGATGGGGTGAAATTGCCAAAAACTTGTTGCAGTTGAAACAGCCGGTACTGGGTGCGGGGCAGGAGTGGCAGGCTTTGCAGCGCCTGCATGAGGCTGGTGTGCCTACCATGAACGCCGTGGCTTTTGGTGAGCGAGGCAGTAACCCGGCCGAGCAGCACTCTTTCATTATCACGGAGGAATTGGCACCTACCGTCAGCCTGGAAGACTACACGCTGGCTTGGCCTGTTCAGCCTCCCAAGGCGAGTACCAAATGGGCTCTGATCGATGAGGTGGCCAAGATGACAGGCACGATGCACCGTGCAGGGGTCAACCATCGAGACTGCTACATCTGTCACTTTCTATTGCATACCGATCGGCCCGTTGAGCCGGGTACATTGAGGCTGTCACTCATCGACCTGCATCGCGCTCATACGCGAGACCAGGTGCCTAGACGCTGGCGCGACAAGGACCTGGCTGGTCTGTATTTCTCTGCACTGGGTATCGGGCTGACTCAGCGGGATTTCCTGAGGTTTCTTCGTGTGTATTTTCAGCGGCCATTGCGGCAGATTCTGCGAGAAGAGGCCGCGCTCCTGCAGCGATTGCAGCGCAAGGCCGAACGGCTCTACGAACGCAAGCAGCGTTACGGAGACAGGCTCTGATGGCCCAGTGGCGTATTGATCCCTCTGTAGAGCATATAGCGGAGTTTGCCAGTCTTGAACGGGTATTCACCTTGCAAGGCGAGCATTTGACCAATGACCCTCTGTCTGAAGTGATACGTGTCACTTATGAGGGGATTCGTTATTACGTTAAGCGCTATACCGGCGCAGGCAAGGGCCTGCGTCGGTATATGGGCCGTCCTCGCGTCAAGTCTGAGTGGCAAAATCTTAAACGCTTTGCCAGATGGGGTATTCCAACAGCGCCTGTCGTGGCCTGGGGACTTGAGCGCTCAGGCGGACAATTTACCCGCGGCGCCATGATAACTCGTGAAATTCCCCAGACCGATGACCTGGCTGTCATGGCCAATCACGATGATCCGCGCTTGAGTGATCCGGCCTGGGTCGATCAGTTGAGCCTGCAGTTAGCACGTGCTACTCGCACCATGCATGACCATCACTTCGCTCATAATGATTTGAAGTGGCGCAATCTGCTGGTTGATCAAGCCGGTACGCTGTACCTCATCGATTGTCCGGCAGGGGCCTTTTGGTTTGGTTCCTGGCTCAGGCGACGCATCATCAAGGATTTGGCCTGCCTGGATAAGGTCGCTAAATACAAGCTTTCACGTACGCAGCGGCTGCGATTCTACTTGCGTTACAAGGGGCGGCAGCGGCTAAGAGACTCCGACAAGGAGCGAATCGTACATGTATTGAATTATTTCAAGGGGCGCGAATGAGCGATTTCCTGTCTGCCAAAGATGCCGCCATACTAGAGCGGCACGGGCTCTCAACGTTCGAAGCGCTCTGGTCGCTTCAGCTGGAGGCGGTCGACGAGCCTAACGCCAGGCGTGGCGGCTGGAGCACCGTCTACCGGCTCGATCTCGACGAGGCGTCCTATTTCCTCAAGCGTCAAAGCAATTACCTGACGCATGACCTGCTTCACCCCCTGGGAGAGCCCACCTTTGCTCGGGAGTTTCGTAACATCCAGCGTTACAGCACGCTCGGTATTCCGGCACTGGAAGCTTCGTTCTTTGGCGAGCGCAAGGTAGGGAATGAACGGCAGGCCATTCTGCTGACGCGAGCATTGGATGGATGGCGGGATCTGGATAGCTGGCTGGCCGAATGGCCAGAGCTACCCGAGCGGACACGCCATACGCTCCTGGCGGCTATAGGCGTACTTGCCAGAACCCTGCATGCAGCGGGGCGTATTCATGGCTGTTTTTATCCCAAGCACATCTTTCTTCAGGAGCAGGAAAGCGGGTTTCTAACGCGCCTAATTGACCTTGAAAAAACACGCCTGTTGCTATTAGGGCGTAAGGACAGGGTTAAGGACCTGGAGCCGTTACTAAGGCGCGCACCGGTCTGGAGCGAGGCGGAAGTCCGGCTGTTCCTGGCGGCTTATCTACAGATGGCGCCTGATAGCCGTGAAGTCGATACTTGGTTACGCAAGCTCAGCGTGCGTCGTCGCAGCAAGGAAACGCGTCCATGAAACTGGATGAGCTAGCCCGGTCTGGGCGAGCCCCAGCGCTGCCCGTTCAGATTGAATTGCCTGAGGGCTCGCTGACTCTGATATCACTCCTGCGCGTGTTACCTGGACAACGCTATGTAGGTGAGGCTCGGTGGCAGGGCCGCTCGGTGCTGGCCAAGCTGTTTGTAGGCGCTCGCTCGGAGCGACACTATACGCGTGAGCGTGAAGGTTGCCGTTTACTGATCGACAACCAGCTGACAACGCCGGCTGTTGTGGCTGAAGGCTTCGAGGCCGACAAGGGCGGCTGGTTGCTGTTTGAGTTTCTGGAGAACGCAGTGAGCCTGGATGCCTTGTGGCGAAGGGTCGATCAGGAACCTCCTCTTTCTGATAGTCAGCAGGACGTCTTGGGGATGTCGCTGGCTGCCATTGGCGAGTTACATGCCAAGGGTCTCTGGCAGGACGACTTGCATCTGGACAACCTTCTTCAACAGGACGGGAACATCTACGTTATAGATGGGGCTGACATTCACGCCGAGTCCCAGGGAAAGCCCCTTCCTCAAAAGCAGGTTATGCAAAACCTAGGCGTCTTTTTCGGACAGCTGCCTGCCCGGTTTGACGCCTATATCGAAGAGTTGCTGGTGCATTACCTGCTGGTGAATGGCGAGCATGCCCTGAGACCGGAAGCGATCCAGCAGGAAGCGATCCGCATTCGCACATGGCGCCTAAAAGACTTTCTGGAAAAAGCCGGACGAGATTGCAGCCTGTTCAAAGTGAGCCGATCCAGTGAAGGCATCCTGGCCATGCGCCGGGACAGCGAGGCGGTGGTGGAACCGCTGTTGGCCGATCCAGACCGTTTCATTGCCCAGGGACACCGCTACAAGGATGGCGGCGCCGCCACGGTGGCGCGTGTGGAGCATGCTGGGAATATTTATATTCTGAAGCGCTATAACATCAAGGGCTTTGGGCATTGGTTGACGCGCTTTTGGCGGCCCAGCCGCGCCTGGCATAGCTGGATCCAGGGGAATCGCCTGCGCTTTCTGGGCATCGACACGCCTAAACCCTTAGGCGTAATGGAAAAGCGCTGGCTAGGTTTGCGCCGGCGTGCCTACCTGATTACCGATTATGCGTCAGGGCAGGATATACTGGCGCGCTTTGAGCCGTACCGGGATAGCGCCCCACCTGAGCAAGACTTGGCCGCGCTGGATGTTCTTTTTGAGGGACTGATTCGCGAACGAATCAGTCATGGCGATTTAAAAGGGAATAATGTGCTCTGGAATGGCAATCACTGGTCGTTGATCGACCTGGATGCCATGACTCAGCACACGAGCCAGCAGCAATTTGAGAAAGCCTTTGCACGAGATCGTGAGCGCTTTCTGCGGAACTGGCCCAAGAGCAGTGCCCTGTACCGGCTGCTTGATGAACGCATTCCATCCCTGCCTGGGCGCAGGGATGATTACTCTAGAGGTTGAACCTGTGGCATTGACGATTCTGGGCCTGTCCGGCGCCCTGAGCCATGATCCTTCCGCTGCACTTTATATCGACGGCAAGTTGATCGCGGCGGCTGAAGAAGAGCGCTTCGTGCGTGACAAGCATGCCAAGAACCGCATGCCCTATGAGTCGGCCAAATTCTGCCTGGAGCAGGCCGGTATCAAGCCAAAGGATGTGGATGTCGTAGCTATTCCATTTGCGCCGATCAGCCTGTTTGGCGAGGCTCGCTGGCATTATGCCAAGCGCTATGCCTATGCTCCTGACCGCGCGCTGGATGCCATTCTCTTTGGTAATCGCCGCTACAAGCGCTACCACAAGCGCATCCAGTGGTGCCTGCAGCAGTTGGGCTTTGATTTGAAAAAAATCAAGATCGAGCCTGTCGAGCATCACCTGGCCCATGCCTCCAGTGCCTACCATTGCTCCGGTTTTACTGAAAAGACCGCCATTCTAGGCATTGATGGCAAGGGTGAGTACGCGACTACCTTTTTTGGCTATGGCGAGAACGGTAGGATCCACAAAATCAAGGAGTTCTATGATCCGGACTCCCTGGGTGGGCTCTACGGTGCGATTACTGAATTCCTCGGCTTTGAAATGCTTGATGGCGAATTCAAGGTCATGGGGATGGCACCCTATGGCGACGCAAGCAAGTATGATTTCTCCAGGCTGGCGAAATTCGAGAACGGCGAGCTGATCATCAATACCGATTACGCTAACGTCATCGGCTTCCGTCGCTATAAAGAAAAGGGCAAGGGCTACTACTTCTCGCCCAAGCTGATCGAGTGGCTTGGCCCGAAGCGGGAAGGGGATATCGCCGATGATCCCTATATTCATTATGCAGCCAGCATGCAAGCGCTCTTCGAAAAGCTGGCGCTGGAGATGATGGATTACTACCTGGGCGATATCATCAAGGAAGCCGGCAAGATTGCCTTTGCTGGCGGCTGCGCCTTGAACGTCAAGCTCAACCAGAAGATTATTGCGCGTCCAGAGGTCAAGGAGCTGTTCGTTCAGCCGGCGTCTGGTGATGCAGGAACGGCAGTCGGTGCGGCAGCCTACGTATCGCACCAGCGCGGTGTGCCGGTCGAGAAAATGGAACACGTCTACCTCGGGCCGTCCTATAGTAACGAGGACGTAATTGCCGCCTGTGCCCGTCACCCTAATGCACCCAAGTGGCGCAAGCTCGACGACGTCCCCCAGCGTATCGCTAAAATCATGGTGGACGGCAATCCGGTGGCCTGGTTCCAGGGCCGCATGGAGTTCGGCCCGCGTGCGCTGGGCGGCCGTTCCATCATTGGCTGCCCGAGCGTTCCGGGTGTGGCCGACCGTATCAATGAGCAGATCAAGTTTCGCGAACGGTGGAGACCTTTCTGCCCTTCGATGCTCGACACCGTGGCACATGAGATGCTCAAAGTCGACCATCCTTCACCCTTCATGACGTTTACCTTTGAGGTCAACGAAGAGTGGAAAAACCGTGTAGGCGAGGTTGTCCATGAGGACGGTACTTCCCGCGCCCAGGTGCTGGAGCGTCGACACAATCCACGCTGGTATGACCTGATGAAGGAGCTGGAAAACCTGACGGGCAACGGCGTTTCGTTGAACACCTCATTGAATCGTCGTGGTGAGCCGATGATCTGCTCACCGACTGATGCGCTCGATATGTTCTACGGATCGGATTTGCAATACCTGATCATGGAAGACATCCTCGTAGTCAAAGACGGTGCGGATGCCTATGACTCGATCAGCTGAACCAAGGGTTTTACAATTTTGCCATGGCTATGATGGTCCCTTTCTGGATTGTGCCCGGCAATACGCAAGCCTGTTCAAGGGAACAGGCTATCGGGTCACGACAGTCTTTCTGACCGGCGCTGCCGATGCCGAGGTTGCCACCCAGTGCGCCTCGGATGAGGTGCTGTTCATGGAGTACAGCTCCAAGGATATTCGTGGATTGAAGCTTGGTGCTATCCGTGCACTGCGAGAGATTGTTCGCTCCAGAGGCATACGGTTCATCATTGCCCATCGCTTCAAGCCGATCTGGATTGCCTGCCTGGCTACCAAACTACCTGTCATCGGCGTCCATCACGCCTTTGGAGATTACGATCGCTTGGGGCGTAGGCTCTTCGCCAATGCCATGAGCAAACGGCTAAGACTTCTGGCGGTTTCCGATGCCGTTCGTGATGAGCTCCGACAGCGTTTGACCAAATGGCCAGCCGATTACATTGAAACGCTATACAACCGTATCGATGTTGCTGCGATACAGGGCCAGGTACTACATGGTGAGCAGGCGCGAGAGGCTTTGAAGTTACCTCAGGATGCCTGGATTGTAGGAAACGTAGGGCGGCTGCATCCGGACAAGGATCAAGCCACTCTACTAAAGGGCTTTGCCCAAGCGCTTCCTTCTCTCCCCGCACACGCTCTGCTGGCTATTGTGGGGAAGGGCCGACTGGAGGAAGAACTCAAAGACCTGGCTCGTGAACTTGCTATTGCTGATCGTGTAGTGTTTCTGGGGCAGGTAGCCGATGCGCGATGCTATTTCAAGGCCTTCGATGCGTTTGCATTGAGCTCCGATCACGAACCCTTTGGGATGGTACTGCTGGAAGCCATGGCGGCAGGCGTACCCATTATTGCAACCGCTTGTGGCGGCGCACGTGAAATCATCGATGGTGTCGGTTTGCTATTCCCTCTGCGGGATACCGAAGCGCTGAGTGGCGGGTTGATGCACTTATCACGCCTAAGTCCAAGTCAGCAGAGTGCGTGTGTTCAGCATATGCGGGAGCGGTTGGATGATCGTTTCAGTGACGAAGCGGGTAGGGCTGCTTTCTGGCGTTTGCCTATGATCAGGCAGCTTTCAAAAGATATAGAACTGGCTGCAATACACTCATGATGTGTTCTCTGTTTATCGCCAACAGTCATTGACCGGCGCTCTCGTATGAAAGTATTGATGCTTGTACAAAAAGAGCAGCGTGTCATCCTGGATGCGCTATACCAGGCTATAGCCGAGCAGTGCGACTGTGATCTACGGTGGTTGGACAGTGAGGAGCAAGCCAACCTCAAGCGCTACTTCCGTGAGCATGTCGATCTGGCGCGCTATGAGCGGGTAGTTCTTTTTCTGCGCTTCAAAAAACAACTCAAGCAAGTCGGTTTTATCCGGACTTTGCCCAACCTTGTCGAACTGGAGCATGACGCCTACCAGAACTATATTCGCTGTAAGTACACCGGCAAGTTCAGCGCGTATTACCGGCGGATGCCCTGGGTCCGGGTACTTTGCTCGGGTGCTGGCGTGACCCAACGCTTGCAACAGGAAAATGTAGATGCTGTCTTTGCTCCCAAAGGCTATGACGCAGCAGGACTCTGGAATATGGGTGTGCCCAGGGACATTGAGCTCGGTTTTGTCGGAAGTCTTAAAAGCGTTGCCTATAGTGGACGTAAACAGCTTTTGGAAGAGCTGGGTAAGGTTGAACCGCTCACCGTTACGCGTACTGAGTCAGGCGATGAATACCGAGAAATGCTGAATCGCATCCGGTTCTTCGTCAGTGCTGATGTAGGTATGGGTGAATACATGATCAAGAACTTCGAAGCCATGGCGTGTGGCTGTGTTCTGTTCGCTTACGATCAGGGGAGCGTAGAAAACAATGCGCTTGGTTTCGTCGACATGCAGAATGTTGTGCTGTATTCATCCGTTGATGAGCTCAGACAAAAGCTTGCCTTGCTTAGACAAAACGCCGAGCTTGCCGAGCGTATTGCCCAAGAGGGTCAGGCTCTCGCACAAACCCATTACAGTTTTCAGGCCTTAGGCAGGCATATTGTCAAAGCTTTGGAAGCTCCGTTGCGTGAACGGCAGCCAGCTAACTGGCGCGATCGCTGGCTACCTTGGTTTCAACGCTGAACCGGCGTTCTGCTTCTAGATTTGCGGGTACAGTAATTGGAGCCCTCTATGTCCTCATTCTTCGAGCCCAACCGCTTGGTATACCTGGCGTTCGGCTCAGAAACCTATCATCAGGAAGCTTTTTTCAGCATCGTCAGTGCATTGTCTCGCCTTGATAAAACGAACCTGTCGAAGCTGGCAATTCATGTATACAGTGATCGTGAATTCATCTATGACGAGCTGCCTGTTACCGTCCATATCATTTCAGCAGAGCAGTTGGCTGAGTGGGCGCGTCCTATCGATTATCACTTCCGTGCCAAACATGTATTGCTGAGACAAGTGCTGGATACAAGCGAGAAAGCCATCTTAATCGATACAGACACCTTTTTTCGTCAATCTCCACAGGCATTGTTTGATCGTGTTGCGCCAGGAGCGTTGCTCTGTAACGCCATCGGTCCCTGCTTTGGCGAGGATCGGTCAGGGTTGCTTTACCAGACATTGGCAAGTCCACTGCAGCAGGAGGGGCTGGCCGATGATGACATGCCTATGACCAACTCGGGCGTTATAGGATTATGCCGTTCCGACGCTGACTTGCTGGATCATTCGATTTTTCTAATGGACCATTACCGAGCCCAGTCTCCTAAGGCATACACGCTAGAGGAGTTCATGCTGGCAGTGGCCGCGCGTAAGAAGCAGCTCCGACTGGCTGAGTGTACCGACATCATTCATCACTACTGGAGCCGCAAGCGGCTTTTTCGCGCTAAGGTTTGCGCTTGGTATGCCAAACACAGGAGTGATCCGCTTGGCCAGGCTGCGCTAGCAGATATCGATAATGTCTCGGATAAGTTACCGCGCCCGCCTGGTTTGCAGCGATTGCTCTATAAAATCCGAACCTCATATCTGAAGCCTGAGCAACGGCAGTTCGCACGTGAATTGCTTTACGGCTGCTATCCTTACTCCAATGAATTTGACCGTGCTTGCGGACCTGCCTGGTGGGAAAAGGCATTTGAAAACGCATGTGAGCGCTCTCGAATAGAAGTACCGCAGGACATGCTTTGGAAGTGGCTTGATGAGCCGGCCTTATGCAAGGCTGTTGGCGAAAAAAACCTATCGAAGATCAAAAAGCATCTGAGTAGGGTGAATAAATAAACAATGCGCTTTCTTGGCTTTGAGGGAGGCTCAAGAAACAAGGCGCTTTGAATACGGAGCTATCAGCTATGAGCAGTCAGGAAGGGCTATCAGAGGAAAACTGTCCGTTAGTGACAGTCATTATCGCATCCTACAACCATGCCCCATATATAGAGGCAAGCATTCTTAGCGTCCTCAAGCAGAGCTATCCTCATATTGAGCTCTTAGTGATTGATGACGGTTCTACGGACGATAGCGTTCAAAGAATTTTGCGTCTGCAAAAAGAGTACGGATTTGATTTCAGGCAGCAGCAAAACATCGGACTTAGCCGTACGCTAAACGGTGCGATTGAGCGGGCTTCTGGCGGCTTGATTGTTCCTTTTGGGTCGGATGATATCATGCTGCCCCAGCGCATCGAGCAACAGGTTACGTACATCAAAGATAAGCCCGAGGTGGGAATCTGTGCCGCTAATATCGACCTGATTGACGCGCACGGGCAACTCTATCCAGAAAAGCAGCAGAAGCATCGATATTTACCGTTCAGAAGGCTTAATTTCGAAGACCTTTTCTTGGATCTCAAGCCAGGCCCAATGGCTGCTACGCTCATGTTTCGCCGGGAAGCATTATTGAGAGTGGGCTGTTTCGACCCTAGCATCCGTCTTGAAGATCTCTATATCACGCTCAAAATTACGCAGGCGGGATATTACATTGATATTCTGGATGAGGTGCTTGCGCTTTATCGAAAGCATGAAAGCAATACATACAAGAATTTGCCGTTCATGGTCGAGAATGTACTGAAAACTTATGAGCGATTCAGTGATCATCCTGCTTATGGGCAGGTTAAAACGCAATTCCTGAATTCCATGTTTCTCAAGGCATCCAGCCGAAACAAGCCATTGGCCAGGGCGCTGCTACGAGACATTCCCATTCAGGCCTGGACACGCAAGACGGTGCGTGGCCTTTTGCGGCTGATGGTTCCAACTCACTAGACTTCATTCACTGCCTGAGGCTTTCGGGCAGTGAGGTGATAAATGACGGCTACGTTAAGTAAAGCCAGCGGGATCCATACTAGAAACCAGTGCTCCTTGGGGCGAGAAAGAAAAGAGCTTCCTTCTGTCATACCTGCCGCCAAGCCAAATACTACAAGCGTGCCGGTGATGAGTACGGCAGGCTCACGGCGTAAACGCCAGCCTTGTACCAGCGCAGTTAGATAAAGCACCATCCACAACGCAAGGCCGGTCAGGCCAGTTTGATACATGACGCCAAGGCTCAGGTTATGTGGATCCGCCAACATATGACCTACTTCTGGCAAGTCAATACGCATGGCTGCATCGAAGCCGTGCCCGAGCCAGAAGTCCTGCTGAATTTGCCGCCAGGCATCAGCCCATATGGCGGGCCGGAAAGAGGCTCCGCGCTGGGTGACTAGGCTTGGGTCAATCAATATCAGTCCAACAAATCCTATAATGACGCTGCCGACGATAAAAAGCGTTCGCCGGTTGGGATGTGCGAAACTGAGCCAGAGCATACTCATCGCAAGCGCAAACAAGGGAGTCCGCGAGCCCGTACAAAGAATCAACAAAAGTACCACTGCAAGGGCGGGCAGCGTGATCCAGGAGCTTATGCGTATCTTGGAGCACCAAGTGGCCAGCCAGAAGGCTGCGTAGAAGCCATAAATGTGAGTTGTCAGTAGCGGATTATAAAGCGCTCCATAACCTTCAAGACGGCCATGCGCGCCCTCTTTAACGTACCAAAGTAATGTCAGTAGGGCGCTAAGCGAAGCCAGTACGGCGCCCAGGAGCGTGGTTTTTATCATAAGGTCTGGGTAATGCCTTGCCATCAGGGCTGTGGCGAGAAGCATCATGAGCACATAGAGCGGGTACTTGATCAACGACAGATCACCGCTGTTGGGCGACCAAGCCAGACTGAGCGACACATAGAGTGCAAAAAGCACATACGCCCGTAGCAATGGGCTTTGGAATAGTTGACGCAACTGAGAAGGAGTCAACGAAACGGCTACCAATGTCGGGAAAGCCAGAAAAACATAGAACAACTTGTGATAAAGCGAGCGATCGCCAATCCAGAACATGCCTGTCAAAAGTGCTAGCCAGCCCACGGGCAGTACGAAGCGGACAATCCAGAGAGAAAGTTTCTCAGTACGAGGTAGTGGCGCTACGGTTCCTGATACATGAGAAGTCACTGGAAGAACTCTCTGGGCAGGTTTAACTGATGTCTGAGGGTCTTGCGTGTAAAAACGATGGATGAGTGAGCCAGATAGGCATTGAAAAAGGCTCGGCCATCATCCGTCATCAACCAAGCCCTGTCGTTTTCATAGCGCAACAGATGGTTAAAATTGCGTAGTCGCAAACGCTGTGACAATGAGCGTGACTGGCAGCGCAGGTCGGCTATATCGATCAGGCCCAATTCATATGCTGGCGTCTGAACAATGTTGCCTAGGTGGAGCGAGCGGAAATAAACACCTTGCTCATGTAACAAGGCTACAAAGCGACCCAGTTCGGTTTTGAGCTTTTCTGGCTCATCATTATTGAATAGCTGTCGGATCGTTTGTCCAGGTAATGGTGAATAGTGAACGATATCCCGCTCGATCGCGGCGACGCGATATACCTCGATAATGGTAGGCGTTTGAATATGACGTCGCTGCAACTGGCTGGCATTGTCTGCAAACCGTTGTGCGTAGGGATAAAACGCAGCTGAAGTCAGTAACCGCTTGCGCCTGAATAGCTTAAGGAAGCTGCCATCGGTCAGTTGCAACACCTTGTCACCGTACTGGTCCGCTTCTATGACGTGCGCCGCCTCGCGGAGTTTCAGGTAGTCTATTTTTTCAAGCTGTTGCATGTTGCTTCCGTCAAATCTGGGACGTGCATCTTAACTCATCTTCTAGTGATGCCTAGCCGCAATGAAGGTAAGGAAATCGCAAGAAGTCCAAGAGGCTGGGTCATGTAAGGTATTGGTATCTCATGCCAATACTATCGATCTTATTACGTACCGATGCTCCTATTTGGAGTACTACCATGTTCGTTTCTGATATGCAGAGTTGGACGTGATAATATCGGCCGTTTACTCAAGACAGTTATTTCAATCATGCAGACGACTCCTACGTCCCCGCGTGCAGAGCATTCAAGTCTCAAAATCTATCTGCGCCTCTTGGGCTATGTGCGTCCCTACATCGGACAATTTGCCCTCAGTATCGTAGGCTTTCTGATCTTTGCCTCGACTCAGCCCATGCTGGCCGGAATTCTCAAATATTTCGTCGATGGCCTGAACAACCCGAACGCGTCGATGTTTCCTGGCTGGCCTGTTATCGGCGAGCTGCATCTGCTGCAGGCTGTTCCGCTTCTCATTATCTTGATTGCTGCCTGGCAGGGCATCGGCTCGTTTCTGGGCAACTATTTTATTGCAAAGGTTTCGCTGGGGTTGGTTCACGATCTCCGTGTGGCACTGTTCAATCATCTGTTGATACTGCCCAACCGGTATTTCGATGCGAATAACTCTGGTCACCTGATCTCTCGTATCACCTTTAACGTCACCATGGTGACTGGCGCAGCGACTGATGCGATCAAGGTGGTGATCCGAGAGGGAATGACGGTGGTGTTCCTGTTCGCATCTCTGCTATGGATGAACTGGAAATTGACCCTCGTGATGCTGGCTATCCTGCCTATTATTGCCATGATGGTGACATCCGCCAGTCGCAAGTTTCGCAAGCAGAGCAAGAAAATCCAGTCGGCCATGGGAGATGTTACCCATGTAACGTCCGAGGCCATTCAGGGCTACCGCGTGGTTCGCAGCTTTGGTGGTGAGGCGTACGAGCGTAAGCGGTTCTTCGAGGCCAGCGAAAGCAATACTCAAAAGCAGCTGACCATGAACAGAACCGGTGCGGTTTATACGCCGATGTTGCAGCTGCTGATCTATACCGCCATGGCCGCCTTGATGTTCCTGGTGCTTTATCTTCGTGGTGATTCATCGGCCGGTGATCTGGTCGCCTACATCACCATGGCGGGACTGCTGCCCAAACCCATTCGGCAGTTATCCGAAGTGAGCTCGACGATCCAGCGCGGTGTCGCAGGTGCCGAAAGCATTTTCGAGCAGTTGGATGAAGTCCCGGAAGTAGACGAAGGAACTGAAGAGCGAGCTCGAGCGCAAGGGCGTCTGGAAGTCAGGAATCTGAACTTCACCTATCCCGGTACCGAAAAGCCGGTTCTGGACGATATCTCGTTCGTGGCGGAACCTGGACAGATGGTGGCGCTGGTAGGACGCTCGGGCAGCGGAAAGTCGACACTGGCCAACCTGATTCCCCGTTTCTATCAGCACACGCAGGGCCAGATTCTGCTGGATGATCTGGACATCCAGCGTTATCGGTTGCCCAATCTGCGTCGGCACATTGCTCTAGTGACACAGCAGGTCACGCTGTTCAACGACACGGTCACCAATAATATTGCTTATGGTGATTTGGCTGGTGCGCCATTCGAGCAGGTGCTCGAAGCTGCCAAGGCCGCCTATGCCGACGAATTCATCCAGCGTTTGCCTGAGGGTTATGAAACACTGGTCGGTGAGAACGGTGTACTGCTTTCGGGCGGTCAGCGTCAGCGTCTGGCCATTGCACGGGCGCTTTTGAAGAATGCGCCCCTGCTGATCCTGGATGAAGCCACCTCTGCATTGGATACCGAATCCGAGCGGCATATCCAGGCGGCGCTGGACAGGGTTATGACTGGCCGAACCACATTGGTGATTGCGCACCGGCTGAGCACCATTGAAAAGGCCGATCTGATTCTAGTCATGGATCAGGGGCGTATCGTGGAACGTGGTACGCATGCCGAGCTATTGGCGCAGAATGGCTATTATGCCCGCCTGCATAACAGTCAGGTTGAAAAAGGCGCAACGACACTCGATGAAGAAGGCACACACGTTTCATGATGGGGTTGTTTAGGGCGTGGCGTGAGCGGGGCTGGGTTGAGATTGATGCGCCAGCCTATGCCCGGGCGTGGCAAACATGGGGAGGCAGTGTTGCCACCCATCCAGAGATCGTTGCACGCCTGTCTGATCTGGTTGGGCTTCCGGTCCGCTATCTGGGATGGCCAGCCAGCGGCGAGCTGCAGATGGCGGTAGCGTGCTGGGATGGGCACATTGCGCTGTCTCGCGATGTGCTCAAGCGCAAGGGTAGACGTGATTACTTCGACCTGGGGAACGCAGAAATCATTCTGCCAGCTCAGGAGAATGCTCAGGCTCCGCTGCGCCAGAAGGCCCGGTATTTATCTTCGCTAAGTGCCGCGCATGTCTCGACCGCACGTCAGCAAAAAGAATGTCTGGCAATTGCACGTGCGCCGGAGGCGCTTTCAAAGAAGTTTCGTTACAACCAGCGCCGTGAATTGCGTCTGCTGGAAGAGGCGGGTGGGCAGGTTCGGCCTGTCAGTGACTTTACACCAGCAGAACTGGCAGCGTTCTATGCCGATCTGTTCGAGCGCCGCTGGGCCTTCGAGGTACCTGCCAAAGCTCATCTGGCTGACGTCTTCTCTCTGTTACGCGAATTCATGATGGGTTCCGTCATCTTTCTGGACGATGCTCCAGCTGCCATTCAGGTGCTTTACCGTGTCGAATCCCCTCGGTGGATCAGTGTTGAATACGTTAATGGTGGTGTGGCGCCGGAGAGCCGGGATTTCAGTCCGGGCAGTGTACTGAGCTTCCTCAATACCCAGGCGGCCTGGGAGGAGGCTCGTGCGCTAGGCAAGGACCTGCGCTTTTCGTTTGGCCGTGCGGATCGTGAGTACAAGGATCGCTGGTGCAACCGAGTGCCGGTCCACGAGGTGACGTGATGAGTGCGCGTAAACAAAGGTTACTCAAGCGGCACCGGCGCCATAAGCGGATCGCACTAGGTATCATTGCGTTGTTTCTGCTTGCTCTGCTCGGTGCTGCGTTTGTACAGGTGCTGCCTTGGTGGCTGGTACCTCTTGCGATAGTGGCTGCCTGGATTGTTCATGAGGCCTGGTTCGCGGATCATCTGTTCTATGCGCCACATGATGATTACCGGTATGACTTTCCTGAGAGCAGTGTACGCCTGCCGGTTGAGATCACGGACAACGTCTTGACGTTGAAAGGGTATGAGCTTTCAGATGAGTTGCAATCCCTGGTATTGGAATGCGAAATCAAGGCAGGCTTTTTAGGCCGCTTGTTCGACCCTTATGTTGTGATTCGCGCTGGTAGCCAGGAGGATCGTCAGGATTTCGAGCGGGGCGTGCAAGGTCGCCGCTACCTTAACCTGTCAGGCTTTTCCGAGGCCTTGCGTGAAGGGCGAGTATCTGTCCGGGGCCGTTTTTGCCGGGTCGTTGGTTCTGTGACACTGCATGGGTTTTCCAACCCAGATTATGCCTCCAAACGTGTAATGGTAATTGCGCCCCATGCGGACGATGCGGAGTTGGCCGCGTTCGGCCTTTACAGTGGTTGTGCCGAGGCTTCGATTGTTACCTTGACGCAAGGAGAGATCGAGGCCGAGTACTATGAGCGACTTGGCCTCAGTACTGCTGAAGCAGCCAGGCTCAAAGGACGCTTGCGGACATGGGACAGCCTGGCTGTACCGCTATGGGGCGGTGTACCCATGACGCGTTGCGTTCAGCTGGGCTATTTTTGCCTTCAGCTACCGGCCATGCATGCTGCGCCAGAGCAGGCGTTTGGCTCACGCGAGTCAGGTGATGTAGATATTCGTCCGGTACGGCGCTTTAATCCATTGCGTCTTCCGGGTGACACGGACGGACAACCCTCCTGGAATAACCTGGTTGCCGACCTGGTTGCGCTCATCGAACATTTTCAGCCGGAAGTGATGGTGTTTCCCCATCCCCAGCTGGACCCTCATGCGGACCATGTTCAGGCAGCCCAGGCGGTAGAGGAGGCCGTCCAGTTCAGTAGCTGGAAGCCAGATACGGCGTTGCTTTATGCGAACCACCTGCACGACAACGACCGCTGGCCGATGGGACCGTCGGGTAACGGTATCGCATTGCCGCCGGCCATCGAGCCTTTGCCGATGCTACCTGTCTGGAGTCCAGTGTTGAGTGCGCAGACTCAGCTCGATAAGGCCATGGCGCTGGGCATGCAGCATGATCTGCTTGTTCCGCCACCACTCAAGAAACGTTTGCGCCGACTGCTTCAGTCTGTTTTGACAGGGCGTCGATGGCCAGTGACGGGAGAGGACGAATTCTTTCGTAAAGCTGTTCGCCGTCATGAGCTGTTTTTCGTAAAAGATCTGAGGCATGGGCCGCTCGGGGACTGATTTAACCCTGTGGTATCATCGCCGCCGTTTTGACGTTTGGAGTCTTTCCATGAAGCTGACCATGCCCCGTTTTGATCAAGCCCCCGTGCTCGTGGTCGGCGATGTCATGCTCGATCGTTATTGGCATGGTGCAACGTCGCGAATCTCGCCCGAGGCGCCTGTGCCTGTCGTACGGGTTGATCAGAATGAAGATCGCCCCGGTGGTGCTGCCAACGTGGCGCTCAATATTGCTGCCTTGGGGGCACCGGCTTATCTGGTCGGTGTAACAGGCCAGGACGAGGCCGCCGACGCATTGGCTGACAGCCTGAAGGCCGCCAAGGTCGAGGCACGTTTTCAGCGTATTGCCGGACAGCCGACTATCGTCAAGCTGCGGATCATGAGCCGTCACCAGCAACTACTGCGTGTCGATTTTGAAGAATCATTCAAGACCGATACCCAAGCGTTGGCAGCAGATACGCGCTCCATGCTGGCAGGTGTAAAGGTGCTGGTCCTTTCCGACTACGGCAAAGGTGCGCTCAGAAACCATCAGGACCTGATCCAGCTGGCCCGTGCTCGTAACATTCCGGTACTGGCAGATCCCAAGGGCAAGGATTTTTCGATCTACCGGGGCGCCAGCCTGATTACGCCCAACCTGAGCGAATTCGAGGCGATTGTAGGACCTTGCACCGACGAAGCTGACCTGGTCGCCAAAGGCTGCAAACTGATCGCTGACCTGGAGCTGGGGGCACTGCTGGTAACCCGTGGTGAAAACGGGATGACGCTGTTGCGGCCTGACCAGCAGCCGTTCCATCTACCTGCTCGTGCTCGGGAAGTCTTCGATGTAACCGGCGCGGGCGATACCGTTATTTCGACTCTGGCGGCCGCGCTGGCTGCGGGCGAGGAGCTGCACAATGCGGTCGCTCTGGCGAACCTTGCTGCAGGTATTGTAGTGGGTAAGCTGGGCACTGCTGCAATCAGCGCTCCGGAGCTTCGCCGTGCTGTGCAACGAGAGGAAGGCTCGGAGCGAGGGGTATTGGCTCTGGAGCAGTTGCAGGTTGCTATTGAGGATGCACGTGCCCATGGCGAGAAAATCGTTTTCACCAATGGCTGTTTCGATATCCTCCATGCTGGTCATGTGGCTTATCTTGAGCAGGCACGTGCACTGGGTGACCGCCTGATTGTAGCGGTGAATGATGACGCATCCGTTACCCGCCTGAAGGGGCCGGGCCGCCCTATCAATACCGTCGATCGTCGAATGGCGGTGTTGGCCGGCCTGGGCGCAGTGGATTGGGTCATTCCTTTCAGCGAAAGCACACCCGAGGAGCTGCTCAAGCAGGTAAAGCCCGATGTGCTGGTAAAGGGCGGAGATTACAAGAGCGTCGATGAGGTAGTAGGAGCACCCCTGGTTCAAGCCTATGGTGGTGAAGTAAAGGTACTGGGCGTCGTCGAAAACAGTTCAACCACCGCAATTGTTGAGCGAATTCGCGGAAGCTCCTGATACAAACGGCGTCCGTCAGGACGCCTTCTCCTTGACTGTGCCCAGGCGGCTCAGCCAATCCTGCCAGCGTACCCGTTCTTCATGCACGAGCCAGCCGCGCTGTTCGGCAAAGCTTTCCGAGAGCCAGAGGCCTCGGGTGCTTACAGGCTGGCGTTGCCCCTCGTGTAAGGTAAACAGCTCGCCGGTAGGACGACCCTGATCCACTGCCAGCAGATAAATATCCGGGCGGCGCCTGTCCAGGCGTGCGATGAGCTGCCCATCCTCCACCTTGTCATCCACATGGAAAAGACTGGGCGTGCGGATATCCTTGGGTAGCTCCATCTGCATGTCATAGACCAGCTGCAGCGATGCGGTAGGTGTATGCACGTAAGCGCGTGGCCGCTCGATCAGCGCCAAACTGCCGCACTGGACAGGACGTGCGGCCCCAGTACGAGGGGTGAGGGTGAAATGGCCGTTTTCCCGGTACTTCAGTGCACCCTCGTAAGGCGTAGGCAACCAGGTATCGGTAAAACGGCCCTGTAGCCAACCGTCCGAGGTTTCAAACAGGCACTCTTCAGCCACTTCTTGAACGGCCGTAAGCAGTGGAAGGTTAAGCTCATGGGCAGGTACGTAACCAGATATCAGTTTCAGTACGGTATCGCCACGATCGACCCGCTTCTGACGGACCAACAGCCAATGATCATGCCCTTGCCAGTTCAGCGTGATCCTGACCGAAACGCCCAGGTTTGCCAGCTCAAGTGAAAAGCGTTGTTCATCTTCGACGACAATCGGACGGCGGCGCTCCAGCACCTCGTTGAAATTCAGGGGTTGGCCCAAGGCCTGGTAAACCAGCTTTTCCGGGCTGCCTTCAACCAGCAGCGGCAGGGTCTTGAATGCCTTGGGGTTCTGACGCGCAATGAGTTGAGGCATGGCAGACTCCTGAAATTGTTATCATGGATGCCCCGTGCGCGTTAACGTCTGGACTCGATCACGCTAGCAGCGACACGGACATTATGCGACAGGTGCAACGGATTGATGGTTCCGATGATAGCGCTGGCCACTCCTGGATGACCAAGTACCAGTTCAAAACTGGCCTGGACGGGGTCCACGCCACTCCCAAGACAGACATGTCCGCTGGCCAGCGCCTTTTTGATGAGAATCGCCTTGCCAATAGCGGTCGCATGGTCGATGACCGGCCGCTCGCTCTGCTCGTTGAGGTTGTACGTCACCATGGCGCAATCGCCTTTGTCGAGCGCCAGCAGGCCACCCTCTACTGTCTTGCCGGAAAGGCCGAAAGCGCGAATGGAGCCCTCGCGCTTGAGCGTCTCCAGGGTCGTGTAGACATCTGATTGCTCCAGAATATCGAGATCGTGTCCGTTGGAGTGTACGAGTACCAAGTCAATGCAGTTGGTCCCCAATCGCCTCAGGCTGCGCTCGACGGAAAACCGAGTGTGCTGAGCACTGAAGTCGTGTCGTGATTGGCCGGACTCGAACTCTTCTCCCACTTTGCTGACGATAACCCAATTGTCGCGCTGCCCCTTGAGCAGCTTGCCCAGGCGCTCTTCGCTATGACCATAGGCGGGCGCGGTATCGATGAGGTTGATACCCAGCTCATGGGCAAGGGCCAGCAGGTCAGCGGCTTTACGGTCATCAGGAATCGTGAAGCCATTGGGATATTTCACACCCTGATCGCGGCCCAGCTTCACGGTACCAAGCCCCAGTGGTGAAACCATGAGTCCGGTCGCGCCCAGGGGGCGGTAGTAATCGTGCAAGGTTTTCATGGCAACAGCGTCTCCCAAACTGGGATACCCATCGGTGGCATAGGGTGCGGAGGAAGGGCGGGGTGCGTACCGGGGCGAATACCTTCTCGCTCAAGGACCGCAAAGACTCGATCAGAAAAATCAGGCGCCAGGGCCAGTTTGGTTGGCCAGCCGACCAGTAGATGGCCGTGTTCCGCCACAAAGGCATTATCTGGACGGGCCATGCTGGACTGCGCCGGCTCTGCACGGTCTACCCGCAAGGTGGCCCACCGCGCCTGGGAGAGGTCTATCCAGGGCAGCAGCTTTTCCAGCTCATGACGAGCCACTGCAATCTGCTCGTCTTCTGAACGTGCTACACCTTCGGCTTCAGCCAGTTCACCTCCCAAGTACCAGACCCATTGCCCGTCAGCTGAGGGGTGTGTGGTCACTGTAATACGGGGCTTCGAACCGCCGCCCAGGCAGTGGGCATAGAGTGGTTTGAGTGTAGGCGCCTTGACCAGCACCATATGCAATGGGCGGCGCTGCATGGCCGGTTGCTCAAGGCCCAGGTCACGTAGCAGGGCTTCGGTGCCTCCGCCTGAGCTCAGTACTACTCGCTGAGCGCGGATAGGCTGGCCGTCCACGATCAGCCCCACCAGTTGCCCATCCTCAAGGATGGGGTCAAGGCGTTGTCCTTTCATCACGCTGTCACCTGCCAGCTCTGCCAGACGCGCAATGAGGCTCGGCACATCCAATACCAGCTCTGCCAAGCGATAGGCCTTGCCCTTGAAGGCACGATCCTGCAGGGCAGGAGGCAGGTCCGATCCCTTGACGGGCTCGACTCGACCGCGAACGGCCTTGCTTGCAAAAAAGCTGGTGAGGTTGCCGGCGAGCGTGCCGGGAGACCAGAGATAATGTGCTTCCGAAAGGATGCGGACACCCTGCAGATCCAGCTCGCCCGTCCCTGCCAGGCTGTCGCGCCAGCGGCGAGGCATTTCGGCAATGGCCTCCGAAGCACCTGTCAGCGCGCCGTGCAGGGCATATTTAGCACCGCCATGGATAATGCCCTGGGACTTCATGCTTTGCCCGCCCCCTAGGGTGCCCGACTCGATCAGGGTTGTGGCAAAACCCGCTCGGCGTAGACGGGCGTTCAGCCACAGGCCGGCAATGCCTCCGCCGACGATCAGAATATCGGTGCTCAGTGCTGGGCTCATGTGCAGGACTCTTTCAAAAACAGGCGTGCAGTATAACGTGAGGCGGTTGCAGACGTAGGTCTCAGGTCAATGTCCTGTACTCTTTGAAAACAGTTGAATGACGATAACGCCCAGGATGATAAGGCTCATGCCCAGTATGGCGGCCAGATCAAGTGTCTGCTTGTAGATGACGGCAGCCGCTATGCTGACCAACACGATTCCCATGCCTGACCAGATGGCATAGGCAATACCGACCGGAATAATCTTGACTACCTGAGAAAGAAGCCCAATGGCAACGGCGTAGCCAACGATAACCAGCACCAGCGGGAGCGGTTTGTTGAAGCCATCCAAAGCCTTCATTGCGGTTGTCGCAACGATTTCAGCCGCGATGGCAATAGCCAGATAAATGTAGCCGATCATAAGAAGCATCCTGATTGAAAACGCCAGTCTAGTTTTTCTTGTGATGGGATAAAGTGATTACCTATCTGTAATGGAGATAGGTTATGCAGTGGAGCCTTGATCAGGTTCGTCTGTTTGTGAGTGTGGCCGAGACGTGTTCGTTCTCTGCAGCGGCTCGTCGGTTGGGGCGCGCCCAGTCAGCTATCAGTAGCTCAATTGCCTTGCTGGAAGCAGACCTTGGCGTCCTGCTGTTCGAGCGCAGTAGCGGACGACAGCCTCGCCTGACCGAGTCGGGACGGGCGCTGCTTGATGAGGCGCGGGAAATTCTGAGGCATTGTGAGCGCCTCGAAAGTCGGGCGCTGGGGCTGACCCAAGGCGAGGAAACTCGCTTGCGCTTGGCCCATGACGAAGCGATGCCGTATCAGCCTATTGTCAACAGCCTTGAGACCTTGGCAGCGGCCTATCCTTTTCTGGATGTGCAGCTTGCCAGTGGCGCCCAAGGAGAGGTTGCGCGAAAGCTGCTTGATCGCCGAGCTGACCTTGGGCTCATGTTTCATCATGAGCACATGCCTGATGCCTTGGAGCGCAGGCGGCTTAGTCTGGTGGAGATGGTCACGGTATGTGGGGCAGGTCATCCTTTGGCTCGCCATGCTCGCATCACGCGTCAGCAACTGGCTCAGCACCGGCAGATTCTCATTGCGCCTTATCAGAGCGGTTACCCGGGCGGGGAGCCGATCAGTCCGCATGTCTGGCGAGCCGACAGTTTCTATGTGACAGCAGAGTTGGTCATGCGTGACATCGGTTGGGCCTGGCTGCCTCGTCATGTGGCCCGCTATCCTACTTACTTGAATCACTTGGTGGAGCTGGCCAGTGACTGGACGCCACCTCCGCTGGTAGTTGAGCTGGTCTGGCGGCGTGACGAGCCCCAGGGGCCTGCGGCGCGCTGGTTGGGTGAGCACTTTGCCGAGCAGCTGCAAGCCATTGGTTAAGGCCGTCCTAGGATCAACAGAGGGCTTTGCCATCGCCTTTCCATGCAAAGCGGGCTAAGCTCCGCCGCCATGAACAGAATTCTCTATAGCCTGCTTTTCTATATTGCCCTTCCTTTCATTGCCGTGCGCTTAGTGCTCCGCTCGTGCAAAGCGCCGCTCTATCGTCAGCGCATGGGGGAGCGGTTTTCCCTTGGCCTTCCGCCCATGCGGCCTGGTGGCCTTTGGATACATGCGGTTTCAGTGGGAGAAAGTATTGCCGCTGCGCCAATGGTACGGGCTCTGATCGAACGGCATCCCGATTTGCCCGTCACGGTAACTTGTATGACGCCTACCGGTTCAGAGCGAATTCGGGCGCTGTTTGGTGACCAGGTCCAGCATTGTTATCTACCTTATGATGTGCCCTGTGCAGTCGCACGATTTCTGGATCATGTACGTCCGACGCTAGCTGTCATCATGGAGACCGAGCTCTGGCCCAACTATATCCATCAGTGCTCCCGTCGAGGGATTCCGGTAGCACTGGCCAATGCCCGTCTGTCTGCACGATCGGCAAAAGGATATGGTCGTCTGGAGGGTGTCACGCGCCCCATGCTGTCATCCATGGACTGGATCGCGGTCCAGACATCGGCGGAGGCCGAGCGGTTTACCTCGCTTGGGGCCCGGCCTGAGTGTGTCACTGTGACAGGATCCATCAAATTCGACCTGAGTATCGATCCGGCGCTGATTAGTCGTGCAGAGGTGTTGCGAGAAGCCTGGGGACATCGCCCTGTCTGGATTGCAGCCAGTACCCATGCCGGCGAGGACGAGATTCTTCTGGCGGCCCATACGCGGTTACGCCAGCACTTGCCTGACGCGCTGATGATACTGGTGCCGCGTCATCCTGAGCGTTTCGATGATGTTTACAAGCATTGTCAGCAAAGCCAGTTGAGCACTGCGCGCCGCTCGAAGGACGAGCCGGTTGCTCACGACACGGCCGTTTACCTAGGCGATACGATGGGCGAGTTGCTCTTCTTATATGCCGCAGCGGATGTCGCTTTTGTAGGAGGTAGCCTGATCGAGCGGGGCGGGCATAATCTTCTGGAGCCGGCAGCCCTGGGTAAGCCGGTTCTTTCCGGACCGCATGTATTTAACTTTCTGGACATCGCGGCGCAACTGCGCGATGCGCAGGCCTTGCGTGATGTAAGGAGCGCCGAGGATATTGCTG
The DNA here is from genome assembly GCF_000478505.2 of Pseudomonas sp. HPB0071. Classification (NCBI taxonomy): domain Bacteria; kingdom Pseudomonadati; phylum Pseudomonadota; class Gammaproteobacteria; order Pseudomonadales; family Pseudomonadaceae; genus Pseudomonas; species Pseudomonas sp. HPB0071. The sequence goes on from NZ_KI517367.1 coordinate 2,726,854, forward strand.
AGGCGCTCCAGCTGCTGCTGATGGATGAGCATGTAGCCGGCCAGATGCGGCAGGGCGGACTGGCTGTACTCAAAGCCAACCAGGGCGCCTTGCAGCGCCTGCTGGATGGGCTGGATCGGTTGATCAGGCATTCGTCAGGGTCTTAACGAGGGCCGCTGCGTCATACTGATGGGTTTGGCCAGATCCGGAGGCAGGAAGTCACGGTCCGGATCGTAGTCAGGTTTCAAATAGCGCGACAGCTCAAGCAGGTCGTTCGGGCTCAGAATGCCGGCTGACTGCTTCAGGCGCAGGTTATCCAGGATATAGTCATAGCGAGCATTGTTGTATTCACGAACGGCGTTATAGAGCTGGCGCTGTATGTCGAGTACATCAACGATACTGCGTGTGCCTACTTGATAAGCAATCTGGGTCGCTTCGAGCGCGCGCTGGCTGGACGCAATGTTCTGCTTGCGTGCCGCGATCTGTTCGACATCGGTGTTGATGGCACGATGATAATTGCGCGTATTTTGCACCACTTCACGGCGCATGCTCTCGCGCTGCTGCTCGCTCTGGTCCAGCCGCTGATAGGCTTCGCGTACCTGGGAGCTGGTCAGCCCGCCGGTATAAAGGGGAACATTGATCTGCACGCCCACGCTGCGCTGGCTGACAGGGCTGTCGAAAATATCGACACCCGGATTGGGCAGGTTGAAAGCGTCATTGTCGCCGCGCTGGTAGCGTGCCACCGCATCCACGGTGGGTAGGTGTCCGGCCTTGCGCTGGCGCAAGATTTCCTGCGCCGTGTCTACGGCTGAGTTGGAGGCCAGCAGTTGGAGGTTCTGCGCCACGGCGCGATCGACCCAGGCCTTGGCGTCGTTGGGCATGGGCGGCAGGATCGGCAGATCGTGGCGAATACCTTCGAGCGCGTTGTACTCCCGGTTGGTCAGACGGGCCAGCCCTTGGAAGGCGTCTTGCACATTACGCGAAGCCAAAGAGCTGTTGGCCTTGGCTGTGTCATAACTGGCCTGGGCCTGGAGTACATCAGTTTCGTCCGTCAGCCCCACCTTGAACCGCTCCCGGGTCTGGTCGAGCTGGCGGAAGAGGGCTGCCTCCTCAGCCCTGGCAGTCGCCAGGGCATCCTGGGCACGCAAGGCGCTGAAGTAGCCCTCCGCCGTTTGCAGGATCAGGTTCTGCTGGGCGGCTGAAAACTGGTACTCGGCCTGTTCCGTACCGGCCTTGGCTGCCTGGAGTTGAAACCAACGATCTGCCCGGAACAGCGGCTGGCTGAGGTTGGCCTGGATCATCTGACTGCTGCGATCACTCTTATATCGCCCCTCCGCAATCCCTAAGGTGTCGTTCTGTTTTAGCCCCAGACTCATATGGGTGTCATTGACTTGAGCGCCCAAGCTGAGCTGCGGCAGCAGGCCTGCGCGGGCTTGCGGAATGGCCTCGCGCTGCGCGGCAAGGCCGGCACGCTCAGCTGCCAAATCGGAGTTATTGTTGAGGGCTTCCTGGTAAACCGCGACCAGTCCGTTCTGTGTAGTAGCCGACTCTGCTGGCTGAGCCATAACCAGGCTGCAGGCACAGCTCAGGGTTGAAAAGAGAACGATACGCAGCATGTGAGGTCCTGGCATAGCTTTCCATGTTGTAGGGCGAGTGTAGCCGTATCGGCCATACGAGAGAAAATATGCTGTGAAGTTTCCTGGCGGGTAACGCATTCTGTGTTTACACTGCAGACGTTCTTGTCGGGGTGCGTCATACGAAGCGCTGAGATCGGGTAGTCCCGGATCCCGTTGAACCTGATCGGGCTAGACTCGTCGCGTGCGACGTGCCAACCCGCGTAGGGAACAAGAGGTCTGTTCGCTCGAACAGACCACCTTGCAGGCATCCGCCTGTTCCTGTGTATCAGGTTCTTCCCCGGCACCGTGCCTACCAGGAGAGCCTCGATGAACAAGCAGAATAATGTCACCGATTTTACCCAGGTTGATCGACAGTCCACTCAGCCATTCCCTAACTCCCGAAAAGTCTACCTGACCGGCTCTCGGCCGGATCTTCGAGTACCCGTTCGTGAGATCAGTCTGGCTGACACACCGACCGCCTTTGGCGGAGAGAAGAATGCGCCGGTGTTTGTCTACGATACCTCAGGCCCCTATACCGACCCTGATGTACGCATTGATCTGCGCAAGGGACTACCGGATGTTCGCTCGCGCTGGATCGATGAGCGTGGTGATACCGAGATTCTACCGGGGCTTTCCTCTGAGTTCGGGCGTGCTCGCCTGGATGACTCTGCGCTCGATACCTTGCGTTTTGCACATGTCCGAACACCTCGCCGGGCCAAGGCCGGGCATAACGTCAGCCAGATGCATTACGCCAGGAAAGGCATCATCACGCCGGAAATGGAATATATCGCCATTCGCGAGAGCATGAAGCTTCAAGAGGCTCGGGAGGCGGGTCTTTTGACGCAGCAACACGGCGGACAAAGCTTTGGTGCTGCTATTCCAAAAGAGATTACTGCGGAGTTCGTCCGGGACGAAGTGGCCCGTGGCCGCGCCATCATCCCTGCAAACATCAACCATATTGAACTGGAGCCGATGATCATCGGCCGCAACTTCCTGGTGAAGATCAACGGCAATATCGGTAACAGTGCGCTGGGGTCCTCAATCGAGGAAGAGGTGGAAAAACTGACCTGGGGCATCCGCTGGGGCGCTGATACGGTGATGGACCTGTCTACCGGTAAGCATATTCACGAGACGCGTGAGTGGATCCTGCGTAACAGTCCGGTCCCGATCGGGACGGTTCCGATCTATCAGGCGCTGGAAAAAGTCGGTGGTGTAGCCGAGGACCTGACTTGGGAGATCTTCCGCGACACGCTTATCGAGCAGGCCGAACAGGGAGTGGACTACTTCACCATTCATGCGGGGGTACTGTTGCGCTACGTGCCGCTGACGGCCAAGCGCGTGACCGGTATCGTTTCGCGCGGCGGTTCCATCATGGCCAAGTGGTGTCTGGCGCATCACCAGGAGAACTTCCTGTATACGCATTTCGAAGAAATCTGCGAAATTATGAAGGCCTATGACGTCAGCTTCTCCCTGGGGGATGGCCTGCGGCCGGGCTCTATTGCGGATGCCAATGATGCCGCCCAGTTTGGTGAGCTGGAGACGTTGGGCGAGCTGACCAAGCTGGCCTGGAAGCATGACGTCCAGTGCATGATCGAAGGTCCGGGCCATGTGCCGATGCAGCTGATCAAGGAAAACATGGACAAGCAGCTCGAATGCTGCGACGAGGCGCCGTTCTACACGCTTGGCCCCCTGACCACGGACATCGCCCCTGGCTATGACCACATTACCTCTGGTATCGGCGCCGCCATGATCGGTTGGTTCGGCTGTGCCATGCTGTGCTATGTCACGCCCAAGGAACACCTGGGCTTGCCCAACAAGGATGATGTCAAAACCGGCATCATCACTTATAAGATCGCTGCCCACGCCGCTGACCTCGCCAAGGGTCATCCTGGCGCCCAGATCCGCGATAACGCACTAAGCAAGGCACGCTTCGAATTTCGCTGGGAAGACCAGTTCAACCTGGGCCTGGACCCGGACACAGCGCGTGCTTTCCACGACGAGACCCTGCCCAAGGACTCTGCCAAGGTAGCGCACTTCTGTTCAATGTGCGGGCCCAAGTTCTGCTCCATGAAGATTACTCAGGAAGTGCGTGATTACGCCAAGGAGAATGGGTTGACCGATGAGCAAAGAGCCATCGAAGCCGGGTTTCAGGAGCAGGCAGCACGGTTCAAGGAAGAGGGAAGTGTGATTTACAAGCAAGTTTAACGCGCGGGTTGTTGTGTAGTGCTAAGCCGCGTCCCTGGGCGCGGCTTCTTGTTATGTTCCGGGCGACTCAAAAAGTGCGCCTGTCCCGTTGACTACCCGAGATATCGTTTATCGTGAGTACGACCAGCACCTATTCACCCGACATCGTGGTGCCTGACGCACGCCGTGTATTAGGCGGACGTGATTTCTTTTCCCTGTGGTTTTCGCTCAGCGTCGGGCTCATGGTGGTTCAGACCGGGGCGCTTCTGGCTCCCGGACTTGGCCTTGCCCAAGGCTGGCTTACGATTCTATGTGGTTCGGTTGCCGGCTCACTGCTCCTGGCCGTTGTTGGGACCATCGGGAGCCGCACCGGCCTTTCAGCCATGTCGGCGCTCAAGCTGAACCTTGGGCGCTACGGTGCGGTAGTTCCTGCCGTACTGAACATCCTGCAGCTGGTAGGATGGGGCAGCTTCGAGCTGGTGGTTATGAGAGATGCAGCCCTTCTCCTAACGGACCGTTACCTGGGGGCGGGTGGCTGGCTAGCCAATCCGGTCTTCTGGACGCTGATATTCGGCGTACTGGTAACGATTCTGGCGGTCGCCGGTCCGCTTACCTTCGTTCGCCGCATTCTGCGTCGCTGGGGTATTTGGCTGCTCCTGGCCGCCTGCATTTGGCTGACCTGGAATTTCTTCTCCAAGGCAGATCTGGCTGCGCTGTGGGCGCGTCCTGGTGATGGATCACTGAATTTTGCAGCCGGATTCGATATTGCTATCGCCATGCCGCTGTCCTGGTTACCACTGATTGCCGACTATGCTCGGTTTGGCCGCGGGCAGGCTGGCGTGTTTGGCGGCACGGCCATTGGTTACTGCCTGGGCAACTTCTGGCTGATGGGACTGGGTGTGGCCTATACCCTGGCTTTCGCCGATGCAAGCCAGACCAATGCTCTGTTACTGGCCCTGGCGGGCGCAGGCGTAGGCATACCCCTGCTGCTGATCCTGCTAGATGAGTCGGAAAATACATTTGCGGCTATTCATTCAGCTGCCGTGTCTTCCGGCATTTTGGTTCGGCTCAAGGTCGAGCATCTGTCACTGGCTTTCGGCGTGCTGTGTACACTCATCGCGTGGCAGGTTGCCCTGGCTGAATACGAGCACTTTCTACTGCTCATCGGGTCGGTATTCGCCCCACTCTTTGGCGTGGTACTAGTCGACCATTTTATCCTTCGTACCCAGCACGCCGATCATGTAGCCATGACGACGCTGCGCTGGGACACCCTCATCGCCTGGGGCTGCGGTGTAGCGATCTATCATCTGCTTGCTGCTTTCTGGCCCGTACTGGGGGCAACCCTGCCGGCGCTGATCCTGGCGGGTCTACTTCAGTTGGTGCTGGGGAGACTGATTGCACGGTAGGAGTCGGTAGCCTGGCGATTCGCATCGCCAGGCTAGCAGGCTTACAGCGCGCGGCGGCCTGGAAAGTATTCAGGGCGCACGATGCCGTTCAGCTTGGGATAGGGAATCTTGATAAGCGGATGGCCCATGGAGTAGGGCGCAATGCTGGTGACATCATACTTCAGCGTGACGGCACCGAAATCCAGTGCAATGTTGGATGTCTTGACGAAGGGCCATTCTTTCTCGAAGGCACCGTCGTCCTTGAGTCCGTTGGCTATCAGCCATGCCTGGTGGGCGGTTTTGGCTACATCCCAGAAAGCCTGTTCCTGTCCTGGCACCAGGATGTCCTGAAGCCTCAGGACTTTCTTTTGCTGACGATCATAATTGATGATGCTGCGGCCCGGCTGGCCGTGGGCACCGCCTGTGTCCAGATAGGATGACAGCTCGACAATCACCAGCCCGTCATGCTGCTCGCGTATGTTGGCCTGCAGGTAACTGCTCCAGCGCGGCTGCGCATTGCGCAGGAAGTCCTGCTCGTAAGCGTCCAGCGACTGTGCTACCGGGGCTCCCGGTTCCGGTCGGGTTTCCTCAAGCAAGGCTTGCTCGATGATCGCATTAAGGTGTTCATCGTCGAACTTCAGCGTATCGACATTGACGAAGGGGCAGTCAGCATTGGCGCAGCCCGCCGGACGGTGCTCCCACGCCACACGCTTGGGCTTGAGCGGTTCGTTCAGGTCAGGCTTGAAAAAGCTTTGGCAGGCACTCAATAAAACGGCCGCGCTGGCGATAACGAGTAGTTTGGACAGTCGCATGGGGCTCCTTGGTAGGTAGAGGGGCTGTGCTCAGGATGTGCTTCGAGTGCATCCGGTGCAATGAGTTCGGCATCAAACCGTTCAGTCATCCGCATATCTTCCTGTCTTCCGGGCGGTACTGCCAAGGGGCTGCATCCTTCAAGCGGTCACGCTAGGATGGCGCGATTGTCACGACTGAAGTCCGGAGAGGCTTAGATGAGCGAAAACGTAAAGTCAGCCCCAGGCGACTTCGAAATTGAGCGCCGCGAAGAGTGTTTCAAAGGGTTTTATCGCGTAGACCGTCTATATTTACGGCATCGGTTGTTTTCCGGCGAAATGGGTCGCCGGTTGGATCGGGAGCTTTTTGTTCGGCACGATGCGGTCTGCGTACTGCCCTACGATCCCAAGCGGGATAAGGTAGTGCTGGTAGAGCAGTTCAGGGTTGGGGCCATCGATAAAAGTGATAATCCGTGGCTGCTTGAGCCGATAGCCGGGCTGATCGACAAGAGCCATGAGGTGCCCGAAGAGGTCGCTCATCGCGAAGCGCAAGAAGAGGCTGGTCTGGCCTTGCAATCGCTATGGCCCATCTCCACTTACTTCCCCTCTCCAGGTGGCAGTGACGAGCTGGTGCATCTCTTCCTGGCCCGTGTGGACAGCGACGAGGCTGGCGGTGTGCACGGCTTGCCTGAAGAAGGGGAAGATATTCGTGTTCACGTCATGCCTTTCGAGGATGCGCTGGACGCCGTCAAGAATGGAAAAATCAATAACGCAGCGGCAATGATTGCCTTGCAATGGCTGGCGCTCAATCGCGCCGAGGTACGTGGTTTATGGGTTTGAAAGGGCGGGATCGCTACCGAGTTGACTTGCCGGGGCTGCAGGCCACGTGCGAGTCCAACTATCTGCGACTGATGCAGCTTCTTCCCAAGATGCGCGAGGCACTGATTTCCCGTCGTGTGGCGCTTTCGCAGGGAGAAAAGCTGTTGGGCATACTGGCCTTGGAAGTGACCGAGGCGTGTCCATATACAACAACACTGCAGGTCAGCCAGGAGCTTGGGCTTCCCTGGTTGCCTGTGCCCAGGCTTGAAGTGCGTGTGTACCATGATGCACGCATGGCAGAGGTCATCAGCGCGGGGCCGACCCGCCGGCTACAGGCAATCTATCCGTATCCGAACGAGCTGATGAACCATCCTGACGAAAAGACGCAGCTGAATTTGTTTCTAGGCGAATGGTTGAGCCACTGCATGGCATGCGGACACGAGTCCGAACCTGTCCTGCAACGCTGATTACCGCTTTGTCCTCCGGCGCGCGTGTCTCGCCGCCATAGAAACTCCCAGCCACGGATCGATACGCAAATAATGGCTTTGTGCTAGCATTTGATTTGATGCTGCCACCGTCGCCTGCTGCCATAAAACGACCTTTTGTCGCTGCGTGATGTAATAGCTTGTTAAACAGGGGTCGGCATACAGTTCATCGGTTACAAGTGTGAACTGTGCACCATCTGTTAGGTGCGCTTACATGCACTCTCTACACTTTGATTTGTTGTAGACGCCGCGATTCAAGGAGATGGCTTTGGCTACGTCGCCAGATTTCCTCGCTGCACCGCTTGTGGTCCAGCTTACCGATAGTCACCTGTTTTCCTCTCCCGAGGGGCGCCTGTTGGGGTTGGATACCCGCTATAGCCTGGAACAGGTTGTAGAGCGCGTACGAGCCGAGCAGCCGACGATAGACCTGATATTGGCCAGCGGAGACCTGGCACAGGAAAGTACGCCCGAGGCCTACCAGTCCTTCAAGGAGCTTACGGCTTGCCTTGATGCGCCTGCCCGCTGGTTGCCGGGCAACCATGACAAGGTCAAGGTGATGCAGACCTTCTGTGCCGGAACAGACCTCATGGACCCCGTGCTCGATATGGGGCAGTGGCGGCTGATCATGCTGGATTCGACCATTAATGGTGCCGTGCCCGGGCGGTTCGACCAGGAGCAGCTCGAGCTGCTCGAAAAGGCACTGAGCGAAGCACCGGATCGACACGTGCTGGTGTCTTTCCATCACCACCCTGTTCAGGTGGGCTGCCAGTGGATGGAGCCGTTAGGGGTTCTCAATCCTGAGGCGCTTTTTGAAGTGCTGGATCGGTATTCGCAGGTGCGCGTCATTCTCTGGGGCCATATCCATCAGGAATTCGATCAGATACGTAACGGCGTACGCCTGTTGGCATCACCGTCAACAGGGCTGCAGTTCGAGCCGAACAGCGTTGATTTCAAAGTGGGCATGCAAGCCCCAGGCTACCGCTGGCTCAGGCTATTACCGGACGGTACGATTGAAACCGGCATCTCGCGGGTAGAAGGTGTGGATTTCAATGTGGATTTCCAGGGCAGTGGTTATTAACCGATAGGCCTTCAAGAGCAGCCAAAAAAAGGTTAATATAGTACTGGTTATTTATACAGGATTAACCAGTGCCTTCTGTACTGTATATCCACGGCTTCAATAGCTCATCGGCTTCCCTCAAAGCCCGCCAGCTCCATGCCTGCATGCAGCGGCTCGGCCTGCAGGGGTGCGTTCGCGCGCCTGATCTTCATTATGACCCTGTTATTGCCATGTCTCAGCTTGAGACATCTCTGGCTGCTTTGGGCCAGCCTTTACTGGTCGGCAGTTCATTAGGCGGCTACTATGCCACCGTTCTTGCCGAGCGTTATGGCCTGAAGGCTCTACTGGTTAATCCGGCAGTGCGCCCCTGGCGTTTGATCGATGCTTATCGGGGGCCGCAGAAAAACTATTACAGCGGTGAGGAGTGGGTATTGACGGACGCTCACGTTGACGCGCTGGCGGCGCTCGATGTGGGCGCGCCTCAGGATCCTTCCCGCTACCAGGTGTGGCTGCAGACGGCTGACGAGACGCTCGACTATCGCGACGCCCAGGCGCTTTATCAGGGATGTGCATTGCGCATCGAAGCGGGTGGAGACCATGGTTTCCAGAACTTCGCTGAAAAGCTGCCTTCGCTATTGTCCTTTGCCGGTTTCTCGCCTGTCTTGTGGCATGGCATCGATTTTTCGACTTTCAAATAGAGATTATGGCCCAGCAAAACGCCTATACCGCAGAAGCTATCGAGGTCCTGTCCGGACTGGATCCGGTGCGCAAGCGCCCGGGCATGTACACCGACACGACTCGTCCCAATCACCTGGCGCAGGAAGTGATCGACAACAGTGTCGACGAGGCGCTGGCCGGTCATGCCCGTAGTGTGCAGGTCATCCTTCATGAGGATAACTCCCTGGAAGTGCTCGATGACGGCCGTGGTATGCCGGTCGACATCCATCCGGAAGAAGGCGTTTCAGGCGTCGAATTGATCCTGACCAAGCTGCACGCCGGCGGTAAGTTTTCCAACAAGAACTACCAATTCTCCGGTGGCTTGCACGGGGTGGGTATTTCTGTAGTGAATGCGCTGTCCACCCGTGTCGAGATCAAGGTCAAGCGTGATGGCAGCGAGTATGCCATGGCATTTGCCGATGGCTTCAAGGCGAGTGAGCTGGCCGTAGTGGGCAGTGTCGGCAAGCGCAACACCGGCACCAGCGTTCATTTCTGGCCTGACCCCAAATACTTCGACTCGCCAAAGTTTTCTGTCAGCCGGTTGAAGCATATTCTCAAGGCAAAGGCCGTTCTCTGCCCTGGCCTTGCGGTCAGTTTCGAGGACAAGGCCAGCGGTGAGCGTATCGAGTGGCATTATGAAGATGGCCTACGCTCCTATCTGGTTGATGCGGTAGGTGACGCCTTACGCCTGCCGGAGGCTCCGTTCTTCGGCAGCCTGGCGTCAGACAAGGAAGCCGTCGACTGGGCGCTCTTGTGGTTGCCTGAAGGCGGTGAGTCGGTTCAGGAAAGCTACGTCAACCTAATCCCTACTGCCCAGGGTGGAACGCACGTCAATGGTCTGCGTCAGGGGCTGCTCGACGCCATTCGTGAGTTCTGCGAGTTTCGCAATCTTTTGCCGCGTGGTCTCAAGCTTGCGCCCGAGGATATCTGGGAGCGCATCGCCTTCGTCCTGTCGATGAAGATGCAGGAGCCTCAGTTCTCTGGTCAGACCAAGGAGCGTCTCTCCTCGCGTGAGGCTTCGGCGTTCGTCTCGGGCGTCGTTAAGGATGCCTTCAGCCTTTGGCTTAATGCCAACCCAGAGCTGGGCCTGCAAGTGGCAGAACTGGCCATCAATAATGCCGGGCGTCGCCTGAAGGCTGGCAAGAAGGTTGAGCGTAAGAAGATCACTCAAGGCCCCGCACTGCCCGGTAAGCTCGCGGACTGCGTAGGTCAGGAGCCGCTGCGCTGTGAGCTGTTCCTGGTTGAGGGGGACTCGGCAGGCGGTAGCGCCAAGCAGGCTCGCAATAAGGAGTTTCAGGCGATCATGCCGTTGCGCGGCAAGATCCTGAACACTTGGGAAGTCGACGGTGGTGAGGTTCTGGGTAGCCAGGAGGTTCATGACATCGCGGTTGCGATTGGCGTGGACCCCGGTGCTGCGGACCTTTCCCAGCTACGGTACGGTAAAATCTGCATCCTGGCGGATGCCGACTCTGACGGTCTGCATATCGCCACGCTGCTGTGTGCCCTGTTTGTGCGCCACTTCCGACCGTTGGTGGAGGCCGGGCATGTCTATGTCGCCATGCCTCCCCTGTATCGGATTGACCTGGGTAAGGAGGTCTACTATGCGCTGGATGAGGCCGAGCGAGACGGTATCCTTGATCGCCTTGCGGCCGAGAAGAAGCGTGGCAAGCCACAGGTGACCCGATTCAAGGGGCTGGGTGAGATGAACCCGCTTCAGTTGCGTGAGACCACGATGGATCCCAATACGCGACGGCTGGTGCAGCTTACCCTCGAGGACACCCCTGGGACGCTCGAAATCATGGATATGCTGTTGGCAAAAAAACGCTCTGGGGATCGTAAGAGCTGGCTGGAGAGCAAGGGGAACCTGGCTGAGGTGCTTGTTTGAGTAAGCATTGGCGCCTGTGGACTCTGTTAATACTGCTAGATCTCGGTCTGCAGCAGGCCAGGGCAGCAGAAGAGCTGCGCCTGGAAGCAGAATATCCTGTGGAAGGGATGCGAGGCGGCAATCTGTCCGGCCTGGCACTGTGCAAGGGTGAATTCTGGACGGTATCGGATCGCGACGATGACCAATATTATCGTCTGGACTCGAGCGGCGAGATCTGGAAGGCCGAAGCTCATCCGATTTCGGCGGGCCCTCCGCCTTCAGCAGGGCTGCCTTGGAACCTTCGCCTGTTTGTCCGCCTTGCAGAGTACAAGCGAGGCGGGACGATCGATCTTGAGGGCATCACCTGTGATGAGGCGGGTAACCGTTATCTGGTCAGCGAAGGATACGCGGCAGTATTGCTCGATCCTGTGCAGGGTGGTCAGTCCTGGCTGAAGCTGCCTTGGAACCTGATGTCACAGGCAAACCGTCATGGCCTGCTTACACACTTCAATTCCATTTATGAAGGTATCTCTGTAAGCCCGGATGGCCAGCAGATCTGGCTGGCAGCAGAGCGGCAGCGCCGCGGAATCCTGACGCTGTTCAAGCAGGGCGATAAGTGGGTCTGCCATGGTAGCTGCGTCATGTTTGCCGAGGGCGGGACCACACCGATTCCGCCTGCGCTGGGTAAACGCGGCCCGCTACCTGTCGACTTTTCCGACATGGTCTATTACCACGGAAAGCTCTTTACCCTGGAACGTGCGGCTCATCAACTCTGTCGTCGTAGCGCTGAGTCGGGTATTGCCGAACGCTGTTGGTCATTCGCTAAAACACTGCTGGCCCCTGTTCGGCATTACCGGCAGAACTGGGGATTGGCCGAGGCGCTATGGATAGACGAGCGAGGCGCCTGGATTGGCCTGGATACCGGTGATCTGGCGCGCGAGGATGGTGACAAGCGGCCTTACGTTCTGCATTACGCTGCACCCGCCGCGGGCTGGGACGCACCGTGAGTCATCAGACGGCAGGCCAGCGTGCCGGACGCGTCATGCTCTTTCTTGCGTGGGGGGCAGGGCTATGGCTCTTGGCGCACTGGTTTGGCGGCCTTGAGCTGCAGCGGCAGAACCCTAATCAGGTGCCTGTTTCCCAGCACGGCGATGGCTATATCGAGGTTAGTCTGGCCGGTAATGGTGCAGGACACTTTCTGGCCAACGGATCGCTGAATGGCAAGGACGTCACCTTTGTAGTCGATACGGGAGCAACTGATGTTGCCCTGTCAGCTGAGCTGGCGGCCACGCTGAAACTGCCCCATGGCGGCCCTGTTCTGTTGAGCACAGCCAATGGTCGGGCCGAAGGCTGGCGTACCCGTATCAATGAGCTTCGATTGGGCGATATCGTGCTGCACGACGTACGTGCGCTGGTTGCGCCCAATATCGATGGTGATCAGGTGCTGCTTGGTATGAGCGCCCTGCGCCAACTTGAATTCACCCAGCGCGGCGGCACCTTGCTGCTGCGCCAGTATACGAAACAAGAGTAAACCGCATGAGCGACTCTCTCGATCTGAGTATGGACGGTGTAGAACGCCGTTCGCTGGCCGATTTTACCGAGCAGGCGTACCTGAATTATTCCATGTACGTCATCATGGACCGAGCCCTTCCTCATATCGGCGACGGTTTGAAGCCTGTGCAGCGGCGCATCATTTATGCGATGAGCGAGCTTGGCCTGAGCGCCGATGCCAAGCACAAAAAGTCAGCCCGTACCGTAGGCGATGTGCTGGGTAAGTACCATCCGCATGGCGACAGTGCCTGCTACGAGGCCATGGTGCTCATGGCGCAGCCATTCTCCTACCGGTATCCACTGGTTGATGGCCAAGGCAACTGGGGCGCCCCTGACGATCCCAAGTCGTTTGCCGCCATGCGTTATACCGAGGCGCGGCTGTCCCGCTATTCCGAAGTCCTGCTGACTGAGCTGGGGCAGGGTACTGTGGATTGGGTGCCCAATTTCGACGGCACCATGGATGAGCCCGCGGTATTGCCTGCTCGGCTGCCCAATCTGTTGCTCAACGGCACGACCGGTATCGCCGTAGGGATGGCTACCGATATTCCTCCCCATAACCTTCGGGAGGTCGCCGCCGCGTGTATCCGTCTGCTGGATGAGCCGCAGTCAACGGTTACTCAGTTGACCGAGCATGTACCAGGTCCGGATTTTCCGACCGAGGCAGAGATCGTCACCCCACGTGCGGATCTTCTGAAGCTTTACGAGACAGGTCGCGGCTCCGTACGCATGCGTGCCGTATACCGCAAGGAAGATGGCGAGGTTGTCATCACAGCGCTGCCGCATCAGGTGTCGGGCGCCAAGGTGCTGGAACAGATCGCTGCCCAGATGCAAGCCAAAAAGTTGCCGATGGTCGCTGACCTGCGTGACGAATCCGACCATGAAAATCCGACCCGTATTGTTGTGGTGCCACGCTCCAATCGGGTCGACCTCGACGAGCTGATGCAGCATCTGTTTGCCACAACCGATCTGGAGTCCAGCTATCGCGTAAACCTCAACGTGATCGGGTTGGATGGCAAGCCGCAGGTCAAGAACCTTCGGCAGGTATTGGGTGAGTGGCTGACGTACCGTATCGGCACTGTACGCCGTCGCCTGCAGTTCCGTCTGGACAAGGTCGAGCGCCGCTTGCATCTGCTCGAAGGTTTGATGATCGCCTTCCTCAATCTGGACGAAGTGATTCATATCATCCGTACCGAGGAGCAGCCCAAGGCTGTGCTGATGGCTCGTTTCGGGTTGAGCGAGACCCAGGCTGACTACATCCTCGATACCCGGCTGCGTCAGCTGGCGCGCCTGGAGGAAATGAAGATCAAGAGCGAGCAGGACGAACTCCTCAAAGAGCAAAAGCGACTTCAAGGGCTATTGGGCAGCGACAAGAAGCTACGCAAGCTGGTGCGCGATGAGCTGATCCAGGATGCCGAGGCGTATGGCGATGAGCGGCGTTCACCGATTGTCGAGCGTGCGGAAGCGCGCGCGTTGTCTGAAACCGAACTTATGCCTACTGAGCCGGTAACGGTTGTCCTGTCTGAAAAGGGATGGGTTCGCAGCGCCAAAGGGCACGACATCGATGCCACCGGCCTTTCCTACAAGGCGGGAGATGGATTCAAGGCCGCGGCGCCAGGGCGATCCAATCAGTTTGCCGTCTTTATCGACTCCACAGGGCGAAGCTATTCACTGGCTGCACATTCGCTGCCTTCTGCGCGGGGACAAGGTGAGCCCTTGACGGGGCGTCTTACGCCGCCGCCGGGCGCTACGTTCGAAACGGTACTTCTGCCGGATGACGGGCAGCTGTATGTCATGGCATCCGATGCAGGATATGGGTTCGTTGTCAAAGGCGAAGATCTGCAGGCCAAGAACAAGGCGGGCAAGGCCTTGATTAACTTGCCGGCGGGGGCGCAGGTCATGGTGCCTAAGGTGGTTCGCAATGCTGAGCAGGATCTGCTTGCAGCAGTTACGACTGAAGGGCGTCTGCTGGTCTTCAATGTGTCTGATCTGCCTCAGCTGGCCAAGGGTAAAGGCAACAAGATCATTGGGATTCCCGGTGATAAGGTCGCCAGTCGTGAGGAGTACATGGTGGGCTTTGCCATCGTACCGCCAGGTGGTCAGCTGGTGTTGCAGGCAGGCAAGCGGACCCTGTCCCTCAAGGGCGATGACCTTGAGCATTACAGAGGTGAGCGCGGGCGTCGCGGCAACAAACTGCCACGCGGTTTCCAGCGTGTTGATGCCTTGGATGTCGAGATTTGATCGGATTGGCTGGAAGACGGCGTAAAATTCTAGGATGATTCGCCGTCTGTTTTCGTCCGACGTAATCGGTTTCAGCCAGGACGTGGCTCGACAGTAGGTACTCAATGAAGCGAACGTGTTTGATGGCATTGCTTGCAGCTACCATGACCTTGGGTCTGGGCGGCTGCGCTAGCCTATATCCGGCTCATTATTATCAGCTGGACAGCGGGACGGCTTCGGTCCCCAAAACCAGGGCCGGCACCGCCGTGCAAATTCGCAGCCTGAACATTGCCAATTATCTGCAGCACGACACCCTGCTGCAGCGGCACCCCGATGGTTCCTTATCGGACAGCAAGGCGCGCTGGGCAGGCTCTCTCACTGATGATATGCAGCATGTACTGCTCCGTCAGATGGCGTGGCGTCTCAACAGTAACAGGATCGTGATAGGAGATGCCCCCGAAGGGTACAAACCTGAGATCATGGTTGAACTGGAGATTTCTCGCCTGGACTCCGGCCCGAAGCAGTCTGCTGTGCTCGATGCACGCTGGCATCTGCTGGATAGTAATGAAAAGCTCAGGGGCAGTCGGATGGTTCACCTTGAGGAGAATCACAACGGAACAGAAGCAGATCAGGTCAGAGCCCAGAGCCTTCTGTTGCAGCAGCTGGCCAAGCAGCTATCCGGTGCGGTCACTGCGGCTGAGCAGGCTTCCAGGAAGGCCGCCAAGTCATCTTCCAGGCAGTCCAGGACACAAGTGGCTCAAGAAGTTGAGGCACCTGCAAAGCTTCCCAAGATCATTCCCATTCGTACGGGTGCGGAAGTTTATCGCTTCTAAATGTGACGTTTTTCGGGTCCGCCATTGCACGTGGCGGACTTAAAGGCGTCAATAGGCAATCCTGACGATAGATCGAGATGCCTTATGAAGCTTCCCTTGTTTCCCCTGTCGACCACACTTTTTCCAGGCTGCCCCTTGGATCTGCAGCTGTTCGAGCCTCGCTACCTCGACATGATCAGTCGCTGTCTCAAGCAGAACATCGGTTTTGGTGTGGTGACTATCCTTGAAGGAGAGGAAGTGGGTGCTGCACCAACCCGTCTAGGAGGCTTCGGTTGTGAAGCGGTAGTCAGGGACTGGCAGCAGCAGTCCAATGGGTTGCTGGGCGTCAGGGTCGAGGGTGTACGGCGGTTTCGACTGTTGGATACCGAAGTTCAGGATGATCAGCTGACTATAGGTATGGTTGAATGGTTGGACGAGCCGGCCGAGCGCCCTTTGAGCGATCAGCATGATGACTTGGCGGCCCTGTTGCAGGCATTGGCCGAGCATCCTATGGTGGCTGCGCTGGACCTGGATGGGACGGCCAGTGGGCAGCGCGAATTGGGTTACCAGCTAGGATACCTGCTGCCTTTTACGCCTGATCAGAAAAACGAGCTGCTTTCGCTCGACGATCCAGGTGAGCGCCTGGATCGCCTTCATGAACTGCTGTCCAGCCTGCAGGAGTGAGGTGGGCTATTACGTAGCAGGCATATAGCGTTCTATGGCAACCGGCAAGGCCCAGGCGGCTGCAAAGGTGAAGACCGCGAGTATGATTGGAATGAATATCCACCAGAAGCGAAGCGTCAGCGGCTGAAGCCTTGCCTGCCGTTGCATGACAGCCAGACTCAGGGCGCAGAAACTGCCCGCCAACAGTGCTCCTGCCAGGACATCGGTGGGCCAATGCACGCCTAGGTAGACACGCGTTGTGGCAATCGTGAGAGCGGGCAGGGCGGCTACGGCTAGCCATGTCAGTCTCACTCGCGGGGATTGGCCGCGCGAGACAAGAATACCCAGGGTCAGGAAGAAGGCAAACGATGCCGAGCTATGTCCGCTAGGCAAACTATAGGTTGTCAGTGGTTCGGCCAGGATGTCTGGACGCGCTCGCGCCAGCAGGTTTTTCAGTGTGCCGTTGGCTACCGCAGTTCCCAGCAATGAGCCCAGGGAAAAGAACATACCGCGCCACTGGCGCATCGCTCCCAGCAGCGCGATCAGAATGATTGCCGCAACCAATTGGGTTCGGAAGTCGCCCAGGCGGGTAATGATGACCGCAACACTGTTCAGGTAGGGCTGCCGGTGCTCCTGAACGAGGGTCATGATGCCTTCATCCAGCGAACGCAAATGCTGCCAGCCCAGTAACAAGGCAAGCAGAAGCACAAAGGTCAGCACAGCAATCATGAGGGTCGAGCCGCTGCGCTCGCGCAAGGTGGCATGCATGATGAATACAAGCAAAACGGCTGCACTGCCGGCTATGATTCCGGCTTGGGGCCAGAAGTCAGGCGGCAGAGGAAGGCGAAAGGCCGCACCGGTCATCCAGCCCGGGAGCAGGTATACAACCGACCAGCCTGCCGCGGCGATGAGGCTGACGACCGTAAAGCGGATGACAGGCATGTCCAGCATTCCGGCAATCATGGGCAGCATGGGCCTCAGCGGCCCAATGAAGCGGCCTATCAACAAGCTGGTAATGCCGTTGCGCTGGAAAAAGGTCTCCGCTGACGAAATCCATTCTGGATGGGTGCGCAGCCCGGGAAGGCTCCGGATATTCTGATGGAAGCGTCTGCCCAGATAATACGAGGCGGCATCCCCCAGCAGACCACCCAGGTAGCCCAGGATAAGAGTCTCGCTAAGACCCAGCACACCGCTGCCTGCCAGTACGCTGATGCCAAACAGGGCAAAGGTGCCAGGCACCAGTAGGCCTGCCAGTGCGAGGCACTCGAGAAAGGCCGTGATGAATACGGCAGCTCCCAACCAATGGGGATGCGCACTTAACCAGGCATTCAGGTCGGCAAGAAAGGCTGTCATGAGAGAGAGGGTAGGTCCTTTGCTATAACGCGTTTTCGACTAATCTGGCGATGAGCGGTTCAGTAGGCGTTATGTGGAACAGGAACCGGTTCGCCGTCTCGATAATACCCAGGCGCTTCCGTTTCGGGTCCAGGGCTGAAGCGTTAAAGCTTTGCAATCTATGACGGCTGCATGTCATGACTGTCCGTCTTGGGTTTACCCCGGTATAATTGTTTAATTTTCAGCCAAACTCATTTTTGCCATGACCGAGTCCGTGCACGATTATATGACCCGCTTGGGCCGTGCGGCCCGTGAAGCTTCGCGCCTTTTGGCCAGAGCTTCGACTGCACAGAAGAACAAGGCGCTTCTATCTGTTGCAGATGCGCTGGATCGTGCGCGACCGTTACTGGTTGAGGCCAATGAGAGAGATCTGGCTGCAAGTCGCGTAGCAGGACTCGACTCAGCACTGCTGGATCGTCTGGCGCTGACCCCAGCGCGTATCGATGGCATGATCACTGGATTACGTCAGGTCGCAGCTCTGCCGGATCCTGTGGGTGCTATCCGTGATATGAGCTGTCGCCCTTCAGGTATCCAGATCGGTAAGATGCGTGTCCCGTTGGGTGTCATTGGCATCATTTACGAGTCACGTCCCAATGTGACCATCGATGCGGCCAGCCTGTGTCTGAAGTCCGGTAACGCCACAATTCTGCGAGGTGGCTCCGAAGCCATTCACTCCAATCGGGCCATTGCGCTGTGCATCCAGGAAGAGCTTGCTTCGGCAGGACTGCCGGCAGCAGCGGTTCAGGTTGTCGAGACAACGGATCGTGCTGCGGTTGGTGCCCTGATCACCATGCCCGAATATGTAGATGTGATCGTTCCCCGGGGCGGTAAAGGACTGATTGAGCGAGTCAGTCAGGATGCTCGGGTTCCTGTGATCAAGCATCTGGATGGTATCTGCCACGTTTATGTGGACGAGCATGCCGATGTGGAAAAGGCGCATCGCATTGCACTCAATGCCAAGTGCTATCGCTATGGTATCTGCGGGGCGATGGAAACCCTTCTGGTGCAAGCCGCAGTTGCCAATGCCTTTTTGCCGAACATGGCTGCCTCGTTGCGGGAAAAGGGCGTGGAACTCAGGGGATGTGAGCGCACGCGTGATATCATCAATGCCGTCCCTGCTCATGATGCGGACTGGAGTACTGAATATCTGGCTCCTGTTCTGTCAATCAAGGTAGTGGCCGACATCGAAGAGGCTATTACACATATCAACCATTATGGCTCGCATCACACCGATTCCATTGTAACGGAGCACTTGGGTCGTTCGCGGCAGTTCCTGGCGGAAGTGGATTCAAGTTCCGTGATGGTCAATGCGCCCACATGCTTTGCCGACGGGTTTGAATATGGACTCGGCGCAGAAATCGGAATTTCGACCGACAAGCTGCATGCCCGCGGACCGGTAGGGCTGGAAGGTCTTACCAGCGAAAAGTATATCGTCCTTGGTGACGGGCAAGTTCGTTCTTGATGGTCACACGTATCGGATTGTTCGGCGGCACTTTCGATCCGATTCACATCGGCCATTTGCGCAGTGCGCTGGAAGTGGCCGAACAGCTAGGGCTCGATGAGTTGCGGCTGATTCCCGGGGCGCGTCCACCTCATCGTAACGCTCCGCAGGTTTCGGCTCAGCAGCGGTTGGAAATGGTCAGGTTGGCTGTTGAAGGTGTCGAGTATTTGCGTGTGGATGATATTGAGTTTCGACGTGAACGCCCCTCCTATACGATCGAAACGCTTGAAGCGCTGCGCCGGGATATGGGGCCACATGTGCAGCTTTTACTGATGTTGGGCTGGGACGCCTTCTGTGGATTGCCAGGATGGCATCGATGGACTGAACTCCTGGATCATTGCCACATTCTGGTCCTGCAGCGTCCCGATGCGGACAGCGAGCCACCCCAGGCACTCTGTGATCTGATCGCTGCGCGTACGCAGTCTGATCCCCAGGCGCTTTCCGGGCCAGCGGGGCAGATCACCTACATCTGGCAGACGCCCCTGGCGGTATCTGCCACTCAAATACGGGGCCTGCTTGCTGCAGGGAAGTCGGTACGTTTCCTCGTGCCGGACGCGGTAATGAACTATATCGAAACGCACGGCCTGTACCGTGCTACGACTTGAATATGAGGTTTATACGTAGTTATGCAAAGTGAACAACTCGTTCAGCTCGCGGTTGACGCGCTGGAAGACATGAAAGCCCAAGACATTACCGTGCTGGATGTGCGCGACAAGACCAGCGTGACGGATGTCATGGTTATCGCCAGCGGCACCTCGAGCCGTCATGTGAAATCACTGGCGGATAACGTTGTGGAAAAGGTCAAGAAGAACGGCGTCCAGCCCTTGGGTAGTGAAGGGTTGGAAGCAGGTGAATGGGCACTGCTGGATCTGGGTGACGTTGTGGTGCACGTCATGTTGCCGGCTACCCGTGAATTCTATGATCTGGAGCGCCTCTGGCGCGGTGCAGAGCAAAGTCGCGCAGCCCATGGCGAGTAAGTGATACCGTGCGTGTGCGATTGATTGCTGTCGGCTCGCGCATGCCGCGTTGGGTCGAAGAAGGCTGGCAAGAGTACGTCAAGCGTCTCCCGCCTGAACTGCCTCTGGAACTGGTGGAAATTCCACTTAATACCCGAGGCAAGAATGCTGATGTGGCCAGACTTATCCGTCAGGAAGGTGAAGCCATGTTGGCAAAGGTTCAGCCTGGAGAGCGTATAGTAACGTTGGAGGTGGGCGGTCGACCGTGGAGCACGGAGCAACTGGCCGAAACACTTTCCCGCTGGCGACTTGATGCCCGTAACGTCAATCTCATGGTCGGTGGCCCGGAAGGGCTCGCGCCGGAGGTCATGGCGCGCAGTGAGCAGCGTTGGTCATTGTCACCCTTGACCTTGCCTCACCCGCTTGTACGTATTCTGGTCGGCGAGCAGATTTATCGAGCCTGGACGCTTTTGGCTGGGCACCCTTACCACAAGTAATCTCGTTTCCACTCGTCGATGCCGCAACCGATTCGTCTCAAGGACCACGAAAAAGACGCTCGCCAGGTCCGTTCGCGCGTGTTCATCGGCATGGCCGTGATTGCGTTTTTGTCGTGCCTGCTGGTAGCGCGTATGTACTACCTGCAGGTTATGCAGTACGACTATCACTCTACGCTTTCTGAAAACAACCGCGTGCATGTTCAGCCGATTCCGCCGACGCGGGGGCTGATCTATGACCGAAACGGGGTCATTCTGGCGGATAACAGACCCAGCTTTAGCCTGACCGTGACACGTGAGCGGGCAGGTGACTGGAAGAAGACCCTCGACACGGTTGTTGAGGTGCTGGGGCTGCAACCCGAGGACAAGGAGCTTTTCGAAAAGCGAATGAAGCAGGGGCGGCGGCCTTTCGAGCCGGTTCCCATCCTGTTTGAG
Organism: Pseudomonas sp. HPB0071; assembly: GCF_000478505.2. Lineage (NCBI taxonomy): Bacteria > Pseudomonadati > Pseudomonadota > Gammaproteobacteria > Pseudomonadales > Pseudomonadaceae > Pseudomonas > Pseudomonas sp. HPB0071. The sequence goes on from NZ_KI517367.1 coordinate 2,747,769, forward strand.
CTGACTGAAGACCAGATTGCCCGTATTGCAGTCAACCAGTTCAGATTGCCGGGCGTCGATGTCGCTGCCCAATTGGTACGGCATTATCCTCTGGGTGAGCACTTTGCGCATTCGGTTGGATATGTCGGCCGTATCAACGAGCAAGAGCTGAAAAAGCTGGACCCGGTCAACTACAGCGGTACCCACCATATCGGCAAGACCGGCATCGAACGGTTCTATGAAAGCGAGCTTCATGGACAAGTAGGGTATGAAGAAGTCGAAACCAATGCGCGGGGGCGCGTGCTGCGTGTTCTGAATCGTACCGATCCAAAGCCTGGAAAGGATATCGTTCTGACGCTGGATGCCAACCTGCAGGCCGCTGCGGAGAAGGCTCTGGGAGGACGACGTGGAGCCATAGTCGCTATCCAGCCACGTACTGGGGAAGTGCTGGCCATGGTCAGTCAGCCCAGCTATGACCCCAATCTGTTCGTGGCCGGCATCAGTTTCAAGGACTATGCAGAGCTTCGTGACTCTATTGACCGGCCACTGTATAACCGCGTCTTGCGCGGTTTATACCCGCCAGGCTCCACCATCAAGCCTGCTGTAGCACTGTCTGGGTTGGATGCCGGTGTGGTGACACCCAGTACCCGGGTATTTGACCCGGGCTATTACCAGCTGCCCAATTACGATCACAAATATCGCAACTGGAACCACAGTGGTGATGGATGGGTGGATCTCGAAACCGCCATCATGCGTTCCAATGACACCTATTTCTATGATCTTGCCCACAAGATCGGCATTGATCGGCTGCATGATTACCTGAGCCGTTTTGGCGTTGGGCAGCGGGTCTCGCTGGATATGTTCGAGGAGGCCTCGGGCCTGATGCCCTCTCGGGAGTGGAAACGTGTCACGCGCCGTCAGGTGTGGTTCCCCGGTGAGACGCTGATCCTGGGAATTGGCCAGGGCTATATGCAGACAACGCCTTTGCAATTGGCTCAGGTCACCAGCCTCATTGCTACCCACGGTAAGTGGATTCGCCCGCGTTTGGCCAAGACCATTGAGAATCAAAAGCCCGTTGATCCAAACCCGATGCCGGATATCCTGCTCAAGGACCCTGCGAACTGGGAGCGCGTCACTCAGGGCATGGAGGCGGTAGTTCATGCCGCACGTGGTACGGCGCACAAGATGGGCGCTACTGCCGCTTACAGAATCGCAGGCAAGAGCGGTACTGCACAGGTGGTCGCGATTCGCCAGAACGAGCGTTACAACTCCGCCGCGCTCAAGGAACGCCACCGTGACCATGCGCTGTTCGTAGGGTTTGCACCAGCTGACAACCCGCAGATAGCCATCTCCGTTATGGTTGAAAACGGCGAATCCGGCAGCGGGATTGCTGCTCCCGTACTTAAGGAAGTGGCTGATGCCTGGCTGCTGGATGAAAACGGTAAGCTTAAGGCTGAATACGCCAAACCGGTTGTTGCGGAGTCAACCAAGCCATGAACACTAACTTCGACCGGACGATACCCGAAGGCGACGTCATGCGCCGCCGCTCCACCCTGCTGCAGCGGATGCACATTGATGGCCCATTGCTGTTGATATTGCTCATGCTCGGGGCTGTCGGTCTGTTTGTACTCTACTCAGCAAGCGGTAAAAGCTGGGACTTGGTGATCAAACAGGGCACATCGTTCGGGCTGGGTCTGGTGGCCATGATCGTGATTGCACAATTCGAGCCACGCTTCATGGCTCGCTGGGTGCCGTTGGGTTATCTCATTGGGGTGGCACTACTGGTGGTCGTGGATGTCATGGGCCATAACGCCATGGGGGCTACCCGCTGGATCAATATTCCGGGAGTCATACGTTTTCAGCCATCCGAATTCATGAAGCTGCTCATGCCCATGATGGTGGCCTGGTATCTGTCCAAGCGCAGCCTTCCCCCCAGCTTCAAGCATATTGTTGTCAGCCTGATCACAATCGGCATCCCCTTTGTGTTGATCCTTGATCAACCGGACCTTGGGACCGCCATGCTCATTCTCGCTTCGGGTGGCTTCGTCCTGTTCGTCGGAGGTATGCAGTGGCGCTGGCTTATCGGTGCAGTGGCGGCGGCGGCACCGGTTGCGGTAGCCATGTGGTTTTTCGTCATGCACGATTATCAGAAGCGGCGAGTACTAACGTTTTTGGATCCTGAAATGGACCCCCTAGGGTCTGGATGGAACATCATTCAGTCGAAAGCGGCCATTGGATCAGGTGGCGTATTTGGCAAAGGTTGGCTTCTGGGAACGCAATCTCATCTGGATTTTTTGCCCGAAAGCCATACGGACTTTATCATTGCCGTCCTCGGAGAAGAGTTCGGCATGGTCGGCGTATGTCTGCTGCTGTGCTTGTATCTGCTGCTGATAGGGCGAGGGCTGACGATTACCATCCAGGCGCAAACATTGTTTGGCAAGCTATTGGCTGGTAGCGTGACGATGACATTTTTCGTTTATGTCTTCGTCAATATTGGCATGGTCAGCGGTTTGCTGCCCGTGGTTGGAGTGCCGTTACCGTTTATCAGCTATGGCGGTACGTCCGTAGTGACGTTGCTGTGCGGTTTTGGAGTTTTGATGGCGATCCACACACATCGGAAGTGGATCGCCCAATCGTGATTTAAGTGAAGGACGCAATGCTGACACCGTTTGGATGGATGGGCCGCTGCCTTCAGTGCTTCGGTCTGCTGGGAGCGATAGGGATTACGGGCGCCGCAACGGCCGGCGACTATGATGATTCGCCTCAGGTTGCCAGCTTCATCAACGAGATGACGCGCAACTATGGCTTTGCCGGACAGCAGTTAAAGGAGCTGTTCGGTGAAGTCGAGCGCAAGCAGAGCATTCTCGATGCCATTTCTCGTCCTGCGGAGCGAGTAAAGCCATGGAGCGAGTACCGCCCTATCTTCGTAACCGACAAGCGAATCGATCAGGGCGTCACGTTCTGGAACGAAAATGCCGAGTCGCTGGCGAAGGCTGAGCGGGAATATGGCGTTCCGCCTCAATTCATCGTTGCCATCATTGGCGTCGAAACCTTCTATGGTCGAAACAAGGGCAACTACCGGGTGCTGGATGCGCTGTCGACGCTGGCCTTTGATTACCCTCAGCGAGCGCCATTCTTCAGAGATCAGCTGCGTGAATTCCTGCTTTTGAGTCGTGAGCAACAGTTCGATCCGCTCAGCTTGACCGGCTCTTATGCCGGTGCCATGGGCCTTCCGCAGTTCATGCCAGGCAGTTTCCGTGCCTACGCTGTAGATTTCGATAACAGTGGCCATATCGATATCTGGAACGACAAGGCCGATGCCATCGGCAGCGTCGCCAGCTATTTCAAACGCCACGGCTGGACTGCGGGTGGCAGCGTGGCGGTGCGCGCTCAGGTACGTGGCGATAAAGTGGAACAGGGTGTTGTTCAGGGTATCGAACCGGTTAAAAGCGTGGCAGAGTTGCGTGCGCTGGGCTGGAATCCATCCGAGCCGTTAAGAGATGACCTGCGTGTCACCTCATTCCGGCTGGACGGTGAGGCAGGTCGTGAATACTGGATGGGACTGCCCAATTTCTATGCAATCACACGCTACAACCGTAGCGTCATGTATGCCATGGCTGTAAATCAGCTGGCGGAGGCTATTGCTGAGCGTCATACGCATGGGGCGTCGCAATGAGTTATTTTAATCGCGGTTTGACCGCCGCAACCTGTCTTGCCCTGGCAGGGCTAGTGGCAAGTTGCTCAAGCCCATCCCCAAAAAGTCCGACCACCTATGGGGCCAATGCAAGTGCTGGTAGTTACTCACGCCCGCATAAGGACGGTGCTCCTTGGTGGGATGTGGATGTTTCACGTATTCCTGATGCCGTTCCGATGCCCAACTACGGGCCTATCAAGAACAACCCCTACACGGTGCTGGGCAAGACCTATTTCCCGCTGAACGATGCTACGAGCTATCGTGTCACCGGGACTGCCTCCTGGTATGGCACCAAGTTTCATGGTCAGGCCACGGCGAACGGCGAGACCTATGACCTCTATGGAATGACTGCCGCTCACAAGACCCTGCCGCTACCCAGCTACGTTCGTGTAACCAACCTGGATAATGGCAAAAGTGTTATTGTTCGGGTCAATGATCGTGGTCCGTTCTATTCAGATCGTGTGATTGACCTGTCTTTTGCGGCTGCCAAGAAGCTTGGTTATGCCGAGACAGGAACGGCCCATGTGCGTGTCGAGGGTATCGATCCGGCACAATGGTGGGCTCAGCAAGGCCGCCCGATGCCAATGGTGCTGGCGCAGCCGCAACGTGCGCCTGCCGCTCCGACACCTGTAAAACCACAGACAGTGGCTACGGTTGAAACCTATAATCCGCCTCCGCAACAGCATGCCGCGCCGGTTGTGCCGCTTGAGATCGACTCAAAAAAAAACGCTTCTGCACAAGCCGGTGGGCTGTATCTCCAGGTGGGCGCCTTCGCCAACCCGGACGCTGCGGAGCTCCTGAAGGACAAACTCAGCGAGCTGACAGCTGCCCCGGTCTTTATCAGCTCGGTCGTGCGCAACCAGCAGACTCTGCACCGCGTGAGACTCGGGCCGATCGGCACGCAGGGTGAGGCCAGTCAGCTGCAAAATACCGTGCGTCTTGCCAATCTGGGGCAAGCCTCGCTGGTACGTCCGGATTAGGAGCAAGGACGCTCTGTGTATATGCCCTCTGGGCTTGTTTAATTAGTCTGCTTAACCATTAGAGAGTCGGATGAACATCACCACCTTAGCTCAACGCGTCTTTTTGCTCGTTCTGCTCATCGCTGCGCCAGCCGCCTGGGCGGCCGAGCCGATGATTCCTTCGCCCCCGCAGCTTGCTGCCAAGTCCTGGGTTCTCATGGATGCGAGCAGTGGCCAGATCATCACGGAATATAATTCCGACCAGCGCCTGCCTCCAGCCAGTCTGACCAAGTTGATGACTGCCTACATCGCGACCTTGGAGATCCAGCGTGGCCGTATCAAGGAAAGCGATATGGTCAATGTGAGCGAGCATGCCTGGCGTACCGGTGGTTCCCGGATGTTCATTCAGGTGGGCAATCAGGTTTCGGTTAGCGATTTGCTCCACGGCATCATTATCCAGTCAGGCAACGACGCGAGCGTGGCCATGTCTGAGCATATTGCTGGCAGTGAAGACGCGTTCGCCGACATGATGAACACCACGGCGCAGCGTCTGGGTATGAGCAATACCCATTACATGAATGCTACGGGTCTGCCTAACCCGGACCATTACTCTTCTGCCCATGACATTGCCAAACTGTCTCGTGCAATCATCTATGAAGAGCCGACTCACTATGCCATTTACTCCCAGAAGGAATTCTTCTGGAATAACATCAAGCAGCCTAACCGCAATCTGCTGCTATGGCGTGACAAGACCGTTGACGGTCTGAAGACCGGCCACACTGATGAAGCAGGCTATTGCCTGGCCGCCTCTGCTGTCCGTGACGGTATGCGCTTGATCGCGGTGGTATTCGGTACGAACAGTGAGCAGGCCCGTGCAGCCGAAACCCAGAAGCTTCTAACCTATGGTTTCCGTTTCTTCGAAACCCAGTCCTTCTACAAGAAGGGTGTAGAGCTTGCGCGTGCGCCGGTCTGGAAAGGCACCGAGCATGAGGTTTCAGCGGGTCTGGCAGACGACCTGACCATGACGCTGCCCCGCGGTCAGCTGAAAAAGCTGAAAGCTGAAATTGTTATGAACCCGCAGATCACTGCACCGATTGCCAAGGGTCAGCCTATTGGTAAGGTGGAAGTGAAGCTGGATGACAAGGTCATGCACACAGCTGACCTGGTAGCCTTGCAGCCGGTCGAAGAGGGTGGTTTCTTCCGTAAGTTGTGGGATAGCATTCGTCTATTCTTCTACGGATTGTTCAACTGATCTCAAGACGCCCGCTTTAGCGGGCGTCTCTACCTTCGGGCCCCAGACCTGCGAATGCCATGACTGATACCGACACTCAAGCTCCAAAAATTGAATTTCCTTGCGATAACTATCCGATCAAGGTGATCGGTGATGCCGGAGACGGTTTTACTGATCTGGTAGTTGAAATCATTCAGCGCCACGCACCGGATCTGGACGTTACGACGCTGGTAACGCGTGATAGCCGTAACGGCCGCTTTCTGTCAGTACAGGTCCTGATCCGTGCTACCGGTGTCGAGCAGTTGCAATCGATCCATTCGGACCTGCGCACCACTGGCCGCGTCCATATGGTGCTGTAATGGATAAGACGCTCGGCTTCCGAGAGCTGGGCCTGGTCTCCTATGAGCCGACCTGGCAGGCCATGCGGCGCTTTACTGACGAGCGCAATCCTTCGGCGCTGGACGAGGTCTGGTTGCTACAGCATCCCGCCGTATTCACCCAAGGGCAGGCAGGCAAGGCCGAGCATCTGCTCAATGCCGGTGAAATTCCTGTCATACAGGTCGATAGAGGCGGCCAAGTAACGTACCATGGTCCGGGACAACTGATTGCCTATCTGCTTCTGGATGTCAGGCGATTGGGGTTGGGGGTTCGTGAGCTTGTATCCCGAATCGAGCAAAGCCTGGTTGGCGTGCTGGCCAGCTACGGGGTCGAGTCGTATGCAAAGCCTGATGCCCCTGGTGTTTATGTCAAGGGTGCAAAGATCGCATCCCTTGGCTTGCGTATCCGTAACGGACGCTCCTTCCATGGTCTGGCCTTGAATGTCGACATGGACTTGGCGCCGTTCCGTCGAATCAACCCCTGCGGTTATGCCGGCCTGGCCATGACCCAGCTACGCGATCATGCCGGGCCGATCGAATTTGCCGAGGTGACCCAGCGGCTGCGTGAGCAGCTCGTGTCACAGCTTGGCTATGCTGACCAGATCACCCTGGAAAAGAGCTGACATGACAACAGTGCAAGACAGTGTGAACGTCGAGACGCCCATCGCTGAAGCGCCTGCGCGCAAGAAAGTTGAAATGGGCGTCAAACTGCGTGGTGCAGAAAAGGTTGCCCGCATCCCGGTCAAAATCATCCCGACCGAAGAGCTGCCACGTAAACCTGACTGGATTCGCGTACGAATTCCAGTGACGCCAGAAGTGGAGCGCATCAAGCAGCTGCTTCGCAAGCATAAGCTGCATAGCGTCTGTGAAGAGGCCTCTTGCCCCAACCTGGGTGAATGCTTCTCTGGCGGTACAGCTACATTCATGATCATGGGCGACATCTGTACACGTCGTTGCCCCTTCTGTGACGTGGGGCATGGCCGTCCGAAGCCTCTGGATGTCGATGAGCCACGAAATCTGGCTGTCGCGATTGCCGACCTTCGTCTGAAGTATGTCGTCATTACATCGGTAGATCGTGATGACCTGCGAGACGGCGGCGCTCAGCATTTTGCCGACTGTCTGCGGGAGATCCGCCAGCTGTCTCCCGGCATCCAGCTGGAAACATTGGTACCTGACTACCGTGGCCGTATGGATATCGCGCTGGATATTACCGCTACCGAGCCGCCGGATGTCTTCAACCACAACCTGGAAACGGTGCCGCGCCTGTACAAGTCATCTCGTCCGGGCTCCGATTTCGAGTGGTCGCTGGACCTGCTGCAGAAGTTCAAGCAGCGTGTACCACACGTCCCCACCAAATCAGGCCTGATGCTGGGGCTTGGCGAGACAGACGATGAGGTCATTGAAGTCATGAAGCGCATGCGCGAGCATGACATCGACATGCTGACCCTGGGCCAGTATTTACAGCCTTCTCGTAATCACTTGCCGGTACAGCGCTTTGTTCATCCGGATACCTTCGCCTGGTTTGCCGAGGAAGGCGAAAAGATGGGCTTCAAGAATGTGGCATCCGGCCCGCTGGTTCGCTCCTCCTATCATGCCGACCAGCAAGCTCATGGCAGCAAGATCTCCTGATCGAACGGCAATAAAAAAGGCGCTTTAAGCGCCTTTTTTATTGCCTGTCAGGAACGTAAACGAGCCAGCAGGGATGGGGTAGGGTAGCCGTCTGCTGGCCAGCCAAGTGTCTGCTGGAACGCTCGTATGGCTTTGCGGGTATTGGCACCTATGATGCCGTCAGCAGCACCAGGCGTAAAACCTCGGTCTGCCAGGCGCTGCTGAAGTTCGACTCGCTCGCTGCGGCTGAGTGGAACGTCCTCAAGCGGCCAAGCTGCGCTGACTTTCCCGGCGCCCTTATAGCTATCTGATAGAAGCCCCACGGCTAGCGCATAGGATGATGAGTTGTTATATCGAAGAATGGTCCGGAAATTGTTGAAGACCAAAAAGGCTGGCCCTCGATGTCCCGCTGGAAGCAGTAGAGAAGCCTGCTCCATGGAGTACGCAGGGGAGAGGGGCGTCGTTGCGCCTTGAACACCCATGGCCTGCCAATCTGACAAGGGCTTGCGGATGTCCATGTCTGCTTGAGCATAATCGAAGCCCTGCGGCAGGCGAACTTCAAAACCCCATGGCTTTCCGTCCTGCCAACCGGAGGCTTTCAGATAGTTGGCCGTTGAGGCCAATGCATCAGCATTGGAGCCCCAGATATCCCGACGACCGTCACCATCAAAGTCGACGGCATGTTCATTGTAGGTCGTTGGAATGAACTGCGTTTGACCCATGGCACCAGCCCAGGAGCCAATCATGCGCTCAGGCGTAATATCGCCATTTTGGATGATGGTCAGTGCGGCCAGCAGTTGCGCCTGCGCGAAGGCGGGGCGCCGTCCCTCATAAGCCAGGGTTGCCAAAGAACGAATAACGCTCTTGGTGCCCATGTTGTTGCCATAGTTGCTTTCGATACCCCAGAAGGCCACAAGGCGTTCTGGCTCGATGCCGTAACGTGCCTCGAGTTGCGCCAGAAGGCTCGAATATTGGGTTAGTAGCTTCTGGCCGTTTGCAATGCGCTGCTGGGAAACTGCAGACGACAGGTATTCCCACACAGGACGGGTAAATTCGGGTTGGCTGCGGTCCGCTGTAATCACGGCATCGTCAGGAGTCACGCCTGCGAAAGCCTGATTGAAGGTTGCGGTAGTAATACCGGCCGCTTGAGCGTCCTGCCGGAAGCGGTCTCGCCATTGCTCGAAGCTTTCCTGAGGAGCAGGCTCAGGCGTCGTATTGGCGGAGCGGCTTTGTGAGGCAGAGGTAGGTGCGTTCGTGACGGCTGGCGTGGCCGTTTCGCTCTGCGTCTGTGTTTGTGCACAGGCAGCAATGACCCCTGTGATCAATGTCGCCAGAGTGCCTGCGATAAGGCTGCCGTGTTTCAGCCTGCGTTTTTTCCCGTGTTGCATGAATCTCCACCGGGTGCGTCAACAGACTCGTCACCATAACATGCCTGAATCGAGGCGTCTTCGTTTGGAGAAGGGAGTACGGATGGAATTATGCGGCTACCAATAAAAAAGCCTTCCCATCATCGATTGGGAAGGCTTCACGGCGATAACTGCCTTTGCCTTTTTTGGGCTTTTCCTGTCGACAGCGAAACAGGGGCTGGGCAATAGTGGATTTGGCCTTGTTGGGCCTTCGCTGTTTTTTGGTCATGAGAGTACTCGGTCTGAATGCGCGTTTGCGCGAAGACCGGCATCTTACGATTATCGTGAGAATGTATCCAGAGCGGCAGAAGGCAAGGAGAAGCGTTGACCCGCCAACAGCAAGGTCAACTGGCGCAGGGTTGTCCAGGTATCACCCGGGGCCTGGCCCTTGATCTGCGCATCCACAAGCTGGGCATCCAGCAATAGGCGACTCAGTTTGGCCGTGGAGTGTCGTTGCAGGGCGCGGCTTATAAGTGGACGTCTTTTCTCCCAGACCGGGGGCTTTGCCTGCGCAAACGCGCGGTCAAGTGGTATACCCTGTTCCTGCTGTTGCGCAAGGTTGGCCAGTTGCCGCAGCTCTCGGGCCAGTGCCCACAGGATCACTGGCGGCTCGACACCCTCGCCGCGAAGGCCCTCCAGAATACGTAACGCGTGATTGGCCTCCCCTGCTAGAACCGCATCGATGAGGCCAAAAACGTCGAAGCGGGCACTATCACCAACGCTTGCCTGTACAGTGGCGACATCAATTTGGTTGCCTTCGGCCAAGAGCTTGAGTTTTTCAATTTCCTGGGCGGCTGCAAGCAGGTTGCCTTCTACCCGGACGGCAATCAGTTCGACCGCTTCCTGCGAGGCGGCCAGACCTGCCTGGGAAAGGCGTTGGCGGATCCATTGAGGCAGTTGATGAACATCGATGGGCCAGATCTGAATGAACAGAACGTCAGCATGTTCAATCAGGGCCTTGGCCCATTTGGTCTTTTGGGCGCTGCCATCCAGCTTGGGCAGGCTAATGAGCAGCAATGTATCTTCAGCAGGGCGCGATAGGTAGCGTAGTAGCGCTTCGGCACCTTTGTCACCAGGCTTGCCGTTTGGAATGCGTAATTCGATCAGACGCTTCTGGGCAAACAGAGACAGGCTTGCCCCTGCTTCGTAAAGCAGGCTCCAGTCAAAGTTATTTTCTACGTTGAACACCTGACGTTCATCAAACCCCTGGCTTTTCGCCGAGGCTCGAATGGCATCGGTTGCCTCCTGGCAAAGCAGGGGTTCGTCGCCGCTGACTATATAAATTGGCGCCAGCTGTCCTTGCAGGTGCTTGGCGAGTTGAGCAGGGTTCAGTTTCATAGGATAAAAATACGGGGCCGTAAGGCCCCGTAGTCGTCAGCGGGTGGGTATTTCGATCGGAGATTGTTGTGGCGGCATGTTCTGCTGCGCTGCGCGTGCGGCCTCGGCCTCGGCACGCGCTCGTGCGTCAGCCTCGCTTTGCAACTTGTCGAGCCGCTGGGGCGTAATGGTCTGCAGGCGCGAAGCCAGCTGGCGGACCAGTTCTGCACGCATTTCCCGACGCAGCTGCTGAGCCTGTTGCTCGGAGCCGATGATGTTATTTTCATCCGTCACGTAGTAACGCTGCGTTTCCAGGTCATCATGCAGCAGCACGGCATCGTTGCGGCCACGAATTTCATAGGGCAGCTTGGTCGTCAGCTCGATTTCAGCACTACGTGCGCCCGCGGTATAGCTCGCAGTGCGTTGCGTCTGCTGCTCACCTGCCAGGTACAACGTATAGGTCGCGCCCGGGTTGACGTTTACATGATTGCTTTCAAGCATGGTTCTTACCTGCTTGACCGTTTCACCGTAGCTGTCACGGGCGGAAAGACTCAGCTCACGCAGCGACAGTTCGGTGTCGCCTGTACCTCGCAGCTGAAAACCACAAGCACTTAACAACACGGTCATTCCAATCGCCGCAAGGCAGGGAAAGCTCCGTTTCATCATGATCTTTTTCACTCCGTTCAGCCTCAATTGGCGACGATATTGACCAGCTTGCCAGGAACAACAATTACTTTGCGGATTGTCAGTCCCTCAGTAAAGCGCAGAACATTTTCGTTCGTACGGGCAGCAGCCTCGATGTCTTCACGGCTGGCTTGGGCTGCGACCTCAATGTGGCCACGCAACTTGCCGTTTACCTGAATCACGATCTGCAGGGTGTCCTGTACCAGGGCGCTTTCATCCACGCTTGGCCAGCGGGCATCGATAACGGCATCGGCATGCCCCAACTCATTCCACAATGCATGGCAGATATGGGGCGTAATCGGTGCCAGTAGCAACGCGACGGTTTCCAGACCTTCCTGCATCAACGCGCGGTCCTGCTCGGTGGTCTGCGGCGCTTTTTCCAGCACATTCATCAATGTCATCACAGCTGCAATGGCAGTGTTGAACTTGTGGTTCTGTCCAATATCCTGGCTGGCCTGCTTGATCGCAAGGTGAATGGCGCGACGGACTTCCTTCTGCTCGTTTGTCAGCATTGCCACATCCAGAGCAGAGGTAAGGCCCTGGCTGGTATGTGCCTGGGCGAGACGCCAGACGCGACGCAGGAAGCGGCTACCGCCCTCAACGCCGGAGTCGGACCACTCGAGGCTCATGTCCGGAGGGGAGGCAAACATCATGAACAGTCGGCATGTGTCGGCGCCGTACTGATCGATCATGGCCTGCGGGTCCACTCCGTTGTTCTTTGATTTGGACATCTTTTCAGTGCCGCCGATTTCTACCGGCAGACCGTCTGTCTTCAGCTTGGCACCAATAACCTTGGCCTTGGCGTCACGCTCGACTTCCACGTCAGCCGGGTTGAACCAGTCCTTACCGCCTTTTTCATCCATGCGGTAATAGGTTTCAGCGACTACCATGCCCTGGGTCAGCAGGTTCTTGAACGGCTCATCGGAGGAGAGAAGCCCCTCGTCACGCATCAATTTATGGAAGAAGCGTGCATAGAGCAGGTGAAGAATCGCGTGCTCGATACCGCCAATATATTGGTCGACGGACAGCCAGTAGTTGGCAGCATCCTTATCGACCATACCGCCTTCAAACTTGGGCGATGCGTAGCGGGCGAAGTACCAGGACGACTCGACAAACGTGTCCATGGTGTCGGTTTCGCGCTTGGCAGCGCTGCCGCATTTGGGGCAGGAGCACTCGTAGAACTCCGGCATTTTGGCCAGAGGAGAGCCTGCACCGTCTGGAATCACATCTTCTGGCAGAACGACCGGCAGTTGATCTTCCGGAACGGGAACATCACCACAGCTATTGCAGTGGATGATCGGGATCGGGCAGCCCCAGTAACGCTGACGGCTGATGCCCCAGTCGCGCAGGCGGAATTGAGTGCGCGGCTCGCCCAGACCTTTGGTCTGCAAGGTCGCAGCGATGGCTTCAAACGCCGCATTGAAGTCAAGGCCGTCATATTCGCCGGAGTTGATCAGCGTGCCGTGCTCGCCATAGGCAGCCTGCCAGGGAGCAGGGGTCTCGTCACCAGCGCTGGTACGTACGACCGGCTTGATGGGCAGATTGTATTTGGTCGCGAATTCAAAATCGCGCTCGTCGTGTGCCGGAACGGCCATGACCGCACCTTCGCCGTAATGCATCAGGACGTAGTTGGCGACCCATACCGGCAATTTTTCACCCGTTAACGGATGCTCGACGAACAAGGGCGTCGGCATGCCTTTCTTTTCCTGGGTGGCGATGTCGGCTTCTGCCACGCCGCCGCGCTTGCATTCGTCAATAAACGCCTGCAGCTCGGGATTGTTCTGCGCTGCCTGGGTAGCCAGCGGATGCTCGGCCGCGACAGCGACATAAGTGGCACCCATCAGGGTGTCGGCGCGCGTTGTGAAGACCTTGAGTGCGCCGGCATGACCAATGGAAGTCTGGTCATAGGGAAACTGAACTTCCATGCCGCGGGATTTACCAATCCAGTTGCGCTGCATGGTCTTGACCTGCTCGGGCCAGCCGGGCAGATCATCCAGAGACGCCAACAGTTCTTCCGCATAATCGGTGATGCGGAAGTAGTACATCGGAATCTCACGCTTTTCGATCAGCGCGCCGGAGCGCCAGCCGCGGCCGTCGATGACCTGCTCGTTGGCCAGTACGGTCTGATCGACCGGATCCCAGTTCACGGTGCCGTTCTTGCGGTAGATGATGCCTTTCTCGAACAGGCGGGTGAACAGCCACTGCTCCCAGCGATAGTAGTCGGGCTTGCACGTCGTGACTTCGCGCGACCAGTCGATGGCAAGGCCCAGGCTCTTGAGCTGGTTCTTCATGTATTCGATGTTTTCGTACGTCCACTTGGCAGGGGCGACGTTATTTTTCATCGCGGCGTTTTCCGCCGGCATACCGAAGGCATCCCAACCCATGGGTTGCAGGACATTCTTGCCCTGCATGCGGTGATAGCGGGCAATCACATCACCGATGGTGTAGTTGCGGACGTGCCCCATGTGCAGCTTGCCGCTTGGGTAGGGGAACATGGACAAGCAGTAGTACTTCTCCTTTCCCGGCTGCTCCGTCACAGAGAAGGCATTGTTCTGTTCCCACCAGGATTGGGCGGCGGCTTCTATCTCACGGGGTTGGTAATGTTCGTGCATGGCGTGATCTGCGGCTACGAAAAGCAATTAGATAAGCCGGTAAGCATACATGAACCGTCTCCACGCAAGGAACCTTTAGCCAGAAAGCGTTTTATTTCATAAAAGTGAAATTCGTCATTTTATCGGCTCGCGGTTTCGCCAATCGCGCACTACGCTTGGGTAACAGCAGGATAGGACTTTCCGGAGGCTATCTATGAGTCATGACACAGCGCAGCGCCTGGCGAGACTTCCGCTGGAGCGTTTGCAACGGCGTCTGGAGCGTGCTCTGGACGAGGCTGCCACGGCGGAGCGTTTGCACCGCAGGGCGCAGCAGGAAATAGAAATTTCCGGCCTTCATCAGGAGGATCTGGACATCATCAGGGAGTGGCTGGTCAGAAATGATCAATGGGTTCATGCCTGTCAGGAACTGATTTATCCGAGGCCTTCCCGTCTGGGAAAGTCGTCAGTGGCAGTGCGCTGCCTGCGTTGCGGGCTGCAAGTTAACGCTGGACAACAAATCGAGCGGTGCCCCCTGTGCCTGACGTCATGGATGTCTCGATGTTGATTCGCTACGTTTGCAAGCAGCTATTGATGCCGCCAGGCCTGTTTTTGCTGCTGTTATGGGCCGGTATTGTGCTTCGCAAGCGTTGGCCCCGAATTTCGGTTGCCTGCCTGATCATGGGCGCGGGTGGTTTCTGGCTGATCAGTCTGCCGATTGCGGTTGAATGGGAGGCGCGCCTGATCGAGCGTGATCCGCCTCTGGCTCAGGCTGATTGGTCGTCTCTGGCTCAGCAGGCAGATGCCATTGTTATCCTGGGTGCTTCCCGGGAGCGTAACGATCCGGCGTGGGAAGGCGATGTCTCCAGCGCGATGGGCATTGAGCGTGTTCGCTATGCGGCACGTATCGCCAAGGTCTCTCAGCTGCCGATTCTTATTTCTGGAGGCTCACCTTTGTCTTCGCCTCCCAGCGAAGCGGAATTGATGACCGAGGTCATGGAAAAAGACCTGGGCGTATCGGTGCGGTGGCAGGAGAAAGACAGCCGTACCACGTGGGAAAATGCGACGCTCAGCGCGGCTATTCTCAAACCAGCAGGTGTTAAGCGAATCGTGCTGGTTACCCAGGCGTTTCATATGGCGCGTGCCCGGTGGTGCTTCGAGCGCCAGGGGTTCGAGGTAATCGCTGCGCCAATGGGATTCATGAGCACGCCTAACGGCAAGCCGCTGGGAGGATGGATGCCCGAGGCCAAGGCAATTGCCCAAAGCATGATTCTGTTGAACGAAGCGATAGGGCTCATAGCCTATCCGCTGGCCTACCGTTGAAGTAGGGCAGGC
Source organism: Pseudomonas sp. HPB0071 (assembly GCF_000478505.2). Taxonomy (NCBI): domain Bacteria; kingdom Pseudomonadati; phylum Pseudomonadota; class Gammaproteobacteria; order Pseudomonadales; family Pseudomonadaceae; genus Pseudomonas; species Pseudomonas sp. HPB0071. Next base: position 2,762,947 of record NZ_KI517367.1, read on the forward strand.
CAGGCAGCTGGCCTGCCACTGTCTGTCCTTAGACAATAGGGCGGGAGCGCTCAAGGCCTCTACGAGCCAGCGCCCAAAGCACCAGCAAGCCACACAGAATGGCCAGCGGCCAGAGGCGCCAGGTCAGGTAAGGTGTGGCTCCCTTCATCGGCACGACCGACCCATGCAGTGTAGCCAGCTCAAATGACGGAATCTGGGTGGTGATGCGGCCAAAGGGATCAATCAGGGCCGTGACACCATTGTTGGTGCCCCGGATCATCCAGCGACCACTTTCCAATGCACGCATCCGGGCCATTTGCAGATGCTGCTGAGGACCGAATGATTTACCGAACCATGTGTCGTTACTTACCGTCAGCAGAAGATCGCTACGGGTGGCCATGTCTGCCACGAATTCCGGATAGACCACTTCATAGCAGATGAACGGGGCGATCTGGTATCCCTTGGCTGTTAATAACGGCTGCCCTTCTGGGCCCGGGACGAAATCGGACATCGGTAGGTTGAAGAAGGTGATCAGTCCGCGCAGCTGCTCCTGCAAGGGAACATACTCGCCAAACGGCACCAGCTTCTGTTTGTAATACGTGTTTGTATTGTCGCCATTGACCGTTAGCGCGTTATAAAAACGATCCTGGCCCTTGTCGTCACGCTCACGTACCGGAATGCCCGTGATAAGCGTTGCGCCGCGCTGGTTGGCGATAGCCGTAACGTCTTGTAAATAGCTGTCAGCATATTCCTTGAGCACTGGAATGGCATTTTCCGGCCAGACAATTAGGTCGGTCTTGCCTTCCCGAATAGTCATCTGGCGATACAGGGCCAGCGTATCCTGCACATGGCCCGGATCCCACTTGAGTTCCTGGGCAATATTGCCTTGCATGGCGGCTACCTTGAGCGGCTCGCCGGCTGGCTGAGTCCAGACTTGTCCTTTGAAGGCAATGGCGCCGAACCAGGGTGCAATCAGCAGGACGATACCTGCAACCAGGCTGACGGGTCTGCGAATCAGCCAGGGAATATTGACGAGCAGAGCGGCGATCAACGCCACGCTGAATGACAGAAGCCAGACACCTCCTACTGGAGCAAGGCTGGCCAGCGGGCCATCCATCTGGCTATAGCCTGCAAACAGCCAGGGAAAACCGGTCAGGAACCAGCTGCGGAACAGTTCCAGGCCAAACCAAAGCGCTGCAAAGGCCAGGGCGTCACTGGCTGGCGCATGATTGCGGCGCAAACAAAGCACCCATAACCAGGCTGGCAGCGCGAAAAACAGGGCAATACCGGCGCAGAACCCAAACGTGAGGCCCGCCGCCAATGGCATGGATGCCGCACCGTAGTCGTGGATGCTGACATATACCCAGCTCGTACCCGCCAGAAAGGCCCCCAGGCCATAGCACCAGCCTCGCAGAAAGGCCCATCCGGCGCGCAATTCGCGCAGCGAAAGATAGAAGAGGGCAATCGATACTATTTCCAGCGGCCAGAAGTTGAACGGCGCCAGTGCGAGGGGCGTTAGTGCGCCAGCAACCAGTGCCAGCAAATTGCCTTTCCAGCCGGGAGTAATCATCCAGCGCATCGGAAATCCTTGGTCTATGCAGCGGTGCGCAAGCTTAATGGATGCCAGGTGCTGCTAGCTACTAAGAGAGGTATATACGGGGCTATTCAGCGGCTTGCCTGCTCAGGCGAGCAGACAGGCCGCTGCAGTTTATCGCTCGGTGAGCGGAGTCATACGCAGCAGATGGATGCGACGACCGTCTGCGTTGAGTACACGAAAGCGGAAGTCGTCGATGACCACTTCCTCGTTTCGGCGAGGAAGATGACCGAAGGCGCTCATGACAAGGCCGCCCACCGTATCCACATCCTGATCGGGGTATTCCGTGTCGAAGAAATCATTGATGGCCTGGACAGGTGTCAGAGCCTTGACGATGAAGTCCCCGCTGGGTAGCGGTTTGATAAAGCTTTCTTCCTCAACATCGTGTTCATCTTCGATGTCACCTACAATCTGCTCAAGCACATCTTCAATGGTGACAAGACCTGCCACACCACCATACTCATCCACCACAATGGCCATATGGTTGTGCGTGGTACGAAACTCACGCAGAAGCACATTAAGCCGCTTGGATTCTGGAACAAAGGTGGCCGGGCGCAGAATAGTCTTAAGATCGAAGGCCTGGTCCCCGTGAATGATCAGGGGCAGCAGATCCTTGGCGAGCAGGACGCCGAGGATATCGTCAGGCGTCTCGCCAATGACCGGATAGCGGGAGTGAGCGGCCTCAATGACAGCAGGCAGGAACTCCTGCGGCGTCTGGTGGGCCTTGACGCTAATGATCTGTGAGCGCGGCACCATGATGTCGCGTACTTGCAGGTCGGCAACAGAGATAGCGCCCTCGACAATGGATAAGGCTTCACTGTCGAGCACCTTGTTTTCGTGAGCTTCACGGAGCAACTCCAGAAGTTCCTGGCGGCTCTTGGGCTCGTGGGCAAAAGCCTGGACAATCCGTTCCAGCCAGGACCTGTGCCCGTTACTCGATCGATCTTCGTTCATGTCAGTTTTGTTCGTCGCCATAGGGGTCGGGATGACCTAGTTCTGCCAGCAATTTTCGTTCCAGGCTTTCCATTTCTTCCGCTTCTTCGTCTTCGATATGGTCATAGCCAAGCAGGTGCAGGCAGCCATGAATAACCATATGAGCCCAATGGGCCTTGAGAAGCTTACCCTGCTCGGCAGCCTCACGCGCGATGACTGGTGCGCAGATGATGACGTCACCCAGCAGCGGAATATCCAGCAGCTCGTCGGGTACATCGGCCGGGAAGGTAAGTACGTTGGTGGCATAGTCCTTGTGCCGGTAGGTGCGATTGAGTTCGCGACCTTCCGGCTCATCCACCAGGCGGATGGTCAGTTCTGAATCAGCGGTGCGCTGGCGGAGGGCGACCTCACACCAGCGACGTAACTCAGGTTCCTCAGGTAGATCGGGCGCTTCGCTGGCGATTTGTACATCAAGCTCAATCGTCATTCGTGTTTTCCCGCGACTGACGTTTGTCAGTCTGCTGTTGTTCAAAGCGATCATAAGCTTCGACAATGCGCTGTACCAGAGGATGACGTACCACGTCCTTTGCCAGGAAGTGCGTAAATCCAATGCCCGGCACGTCTTTCAGGACGTTGATGACATGAGCCAGGCCTGAGCGCGTGCCGCGGGGCAGGTCGACCTGGGTGATATCGCCGGTGATGACGGCTGTAGAGCCGAAGCCGATACGTGTCAGGAACATTTTCATCTGCTCAACGGTAGTGTTCTGGCTCTCGTCAAGAATGATGAAGCTGTTGTTGAGTGTTCGACCCCGCATGTAAGCCAGTGGCGCCACTTCGATAACCTGCCGTTCGATCAGTTTGGCTACGGTCTCAAAGCCAAGCATCTCGTACAGGGCGTCATACAAAGGACGCAGATACGGGTCGATCTTCTGAGCCAGATCACCCGGTAGGAAGCCGAGCTTCTCGCCCGCTTCAACCGCGGGGCGAACCAGCAGGATACGGCGGATCTGCTCTCGTTCGAGAGCATCGACGGCACAGGCTACGGCGAGGTAGGTCTTGCCGGTGCCCGCCGGGCCAATGCCGAAGTTGATGTCATGATCGAGGATCGACTTGACATACCGCTGCTGATTGGCGCCGCGAGGACGAATCATGCCTTTACGGGTGCGCAGAGAAATATTCAGATCGCTCTGAGGCTCGGAAAGCCCTTCAAGACCGGATTCCTGCAGAAACAGGTGAACCATGTCAGGCGTCAGGTCATCTTCGGTCTTGGTCTCGCGATACAAACGTCGCAGCAGATTTTCAGCCGACTGGATACGCTCCGGCGGGCCGACCAGTTCGAACTGGTTGCCGCGGTTGCGGATTTCGATATCGAGCCGTTTTTCGATCTGCCGAAGGTTTTCGTCGAGCTGGCCGCAAAGCTTGGCAAAGCGTTGAGCATCAAACGGTTCGAGAGTAAAGCGCCGAGGTTCTTGAGGTGTATTCAAGGAAGGAGTAATCGCCCTATAGCTGATGATGTTTACTTGAAGAGTAATCGGTTGTGCGCACTTGGCAAAGTGCGCACTCTACCAATAGTCAGACAGTGACTATGGCACCGGAAGTTGCATGCGGCTGTGCAATTTCTGCCAGAAGGGTGCCTCGCAGGGAGTGGGGCAGTGCGTCATCAATATGAACCTGGACGAACTGGCCAATCAGCAGGGCATTGCTGGAGCGGAAATTGACGATGCGGTTGTTTTCCGTACGACCCTGGAGCATGCCTGGGTCCTTCTTGGAAAAGTCGCTGACCAGGATGGTCTGGACCGTGCCAATCATGCGACGACTGATCTCGAAGCCCTGCTGGTTGATGCGGGCTTGCAGGATCTGCAGACGCTGTTTCTTGACCTCTTCCGGGGTATCGTCCACCAGATCCGCTGCCGGTGTGCCGGGGCGTGCGCTGTAGACGAAGGAGTAGGAGAAGTCGAAGCCGACGTCCTCGATCAGCTTCATGGTCTGCTCGAAGTCTTTCTCGGTTTCGCCCGGAAAGCCAACAATGAAGTCAGAGCTGATGCAGATATCAGGAACCGCCGCCTTGAGTTTGCGAATACGTGATTTGTACTCGATGGCCATGTGGTTGCGCTTCATGGCTGCCAGGATTCGGTCAGAACCCGACTGCACCGGCAGATGCACGAATTTGGCCAGCTCCGGGATCTCGGCGTGTGCCTGGATCAGGGCGTCGGAAAACTCCAGCGGATGCGAGGTGGTGTAGCGAATCCGGTCGATACCATCAACGGCCGCCACCACGCGCAGCAGCTCGGCAAAGTCGGCGATCCGGCCATCATGGGTCAGGCCGCGATAGCCATTGACGTTCTGTCCGAGCAGAGTGACTTCGCGAACGCCGTTCTCGGCCAGGTGAATCACTTCGGCCAGGACGTCATCAAAGGGTCGACTGACCTCTTCACCACGGGTATAAGGCACAACGCAGAACGTGCAGTACTTGCTGCAGCCTTCCATGATCGAGACGAATGCGCTGGGACCATCGACACGAGGTTCGGGCAGGCGATCGAATTTCTCGATTTCCGGGAATGAAATGTCGACCTGTGGCGCGCGAGTAGCCCGGGCCGCGTCGATCATTTCAGGCAGGCGATGCAGTGTCTGAGGGCCGAACACCACGTCGACGTAGGGCGCACGATCACGAATCGCGGCGCCTTCCTGGCTGGCCACGCAGCCGCCCACGCCGATCACCAGCTCGGGGTTCTGTAACTTCAGTTCGCGCCAGCGGCCCAGTTGTGAAAAGACCTTTTCCTGAGCCTTTTCACGAATGGAGCAGGTATTGAGCAGGATCACATCGGCTTCGGCCGGATTTGCGGTCAGCTCCAGCGCCTGAAGCTCACCGAGGAGGTCGACCATGCGGGACGAGTCATACTCGTTCATCTGGCAGCCGTGAGTTTCGATGAAAAGCTTCTTGGTCATGCGCGCTTCGTCGGGGAAAAAATTGATGACCGCATATTATAAGGATGAGAGTCCTTGCTTCCTAGCACTGATCGTCTCCTCACTGCTATTATCCGTCCCCGTTTTCATTCCTGTTACCCATCATCATGAGCAAACCAGCGATCTATAAGGTGATTTTTCATAACCAGGGACAGGTTTACGAGATGTATGCCAAGCAGATCTATCAAAGTGATCTGTGGGGCTTTCTCGAAGTCGAAGAATTCGTCTTTGGCGAGCGTACGCAAGTCGTCGTAGACCCCAGTGAAGAAAAACTGAAGTCCCAGTTCGAAGGCGTTATCCGCAGCTTCGTTCCCTTGCACTCGGTCATCCGGATCGACGAAGTGGAGCGTCTTGGCCAGGCCAAGATCAGCGAAGCCAAGGGCGGAACGAACGTCATGCCATTTCCGGTACCAATGCCGGAGAAATAATGCCGCAAAACGCAGCCGTCATACCATGCGGCTGCGTCTACCGGTTTGTCAGGGAAGTGGCGCGAAAGGATTTCCGGTGCCTGCCGTCTGCAAATCCTGCAGGTAGTCTCTGAAAATCTGACCCAGCACCTGGGTTGCAATTTCCAGCTCATCCCTTCTCATCTGCTCAGCTACCAGATCCGCGGTGTCCATGGCGTCTTCCGAGCCGTTGATGGCGGCCATCTTGAGTACGATATAGGCCTGCACGGTATTGGCCTGAACACCTTCGCCACGGAAAAACATGGTGCCCAATCGGTACTGCGCATCAGCATGGCCCTTCAGCGAAGCCTGCTCGAACCAGATACGAGCCTGATTCAAATCCTTTGGGGTCTGTTTGCCATCGTAGTAAAAGCTGCCTAGCTCATATTGCGCCTGCGCATCACCGGCGCGGGCAGTCTGCTGGCACTTGGAGAGAGCTTGCGGAAGCTCTTCCGGGGCTGCATTGAGGTTGCAGCGGCTGGTGCTGGGAATGAGCAGGGAATTACCGCCCGCAAAGGCGAGCAGCGGGAACAGGAGCAAGCTGGTAATGATGAAACGGCCGGCGCGGTGCATGGAACGCCTCCAGGATCGAGGCAGGTTTTTCTGGAAACCCGACCGGCGAAACGCGCCGGCTCGCACATTATGAGTGAAGCCGATACCACCTTACAAAAAATTTACGCAGTTACGATGAACTTTTTTTGTAATTGCCTGATATCGGCTGTTTCAAACTGAGAGGCTCATTGCAAACGATGGTTCCGCTCCGTTTGCCTACAAGCGAAACCATCGATAGGCGGTACTCAGTTTTTCAGCGCGGCAAAAGCACGTTCGGCTGCCTTGAACGTGATGTCGAGTTCCGCTTCGCCATGTGCAATGGAGGTGAAGCCGGCTTCGAAAGCGCTGGGTGCGAGATAGACGCCACCTTCCAGCATCAGGTGGAAGAAGCGCTTGAAGCGCTCGACATCGCTGGCCATGACGTCATCGAAGGTCACGATGTCGTCTGCCGTGCTGAAATAAAGGCCGAACATGCCGCCTGCCTGGGTGGTAACGAACGGAACGCCTGCTGCCTGGGCACGTTCGCGCAACCCGATCAGCAGACGGGTTGTCAGGGCGGTCAGCTCGTCGTGGAAGCCGGGACGGCTGATGAGCTTAAGCGTCGTCAGGCCAGCTGCCATGGCGAGTGGGTTACCGGACAGCGTGCCGGCCTGATAGACCGGGCCAAGCGGTGCAATCTTTTCCATGATGGCGCGCTTACCGCCAAAGCACCCGACAGGCATGCCTCCACCCACGATCTTGCCAAACGTGGTGAGGTCCGGTGTGATTTCGTAATGAGCCTGGGCACCACCCAAGGCAACGCGGAAGCCAGTCATGACCTCGTCAAAAATCAGCACCACGCCATGTTCATCGCACAGGGTACGCAAGCCCTGCAGGAAGCCGGGGGCAGGCGGTACGCAGTTCATGTTGCCGGCCACGGGCTCGACAATGATACAGGCGATATCCGCACCTACTTTCTGCAGGGTTTCCTTGACGGCGTCCAGGTCGTTGTAGGGTAGGGTAAGGGTGTGCTGGGCAAACGCAGCGGGTACGCCAGGAGAGCTGGGAACGCCCAAGGTGAGGGCACCAGAGCCCGCTTTTACCAGAAGACTGTCCGAATGGCCGTGATAGCACCCTTCAAACTTGATGATGGTGTCGCGACCGGTATATCCACGTGCCAGGCGAATGGCACTCATGGTGGCTTCGGTGCCTGAGCTGACCATGCGCACCATTTCCATGGAGGGCACCAGCTGGCAGATCAGATTGGCCATTTCGGTTTCCATGGCAGTTGGTGCGCCATAGGACAAACCATGTTCAAGCTGGCGGCGCACAGCATCCAGTACGTCGGGATGACTATGCCCCAGAATCATCGGGCCCCAGGAGCCTACATAGTCAACGTAACGCTTGTCGTCTTCGTCGATGACATAGGCGCCTGCGGCATGCTTGAAGAAAAGGGGCGTGCCGCCCACGCTTTTGAAGGCGCGAACCGGGGAATTGACGCCACCTGGAATATGCTTCTGGGCATCGGCGAACAGTGTTTCGGAGCGTGACATGGCGAATTCTCTACGAAATGGGGTTGAACAGTGCACTGAATGCCCGGGCGCGGCGCTCTACCTCTTCGGCAGAGGGCGCGGAAAACAATGCATGAATGACGGCAATCAGACTGGCTCCACGCTCGATCAGTGAGGGGGCATTGTCGAGGGTAACGCCTCCAATGGCGCACACCGGCACGGTGAAGCGGCGTTGCGCCTCGATCAGCAGTTCAGGCGTGGCCGCCGGTGCGCCGGGTTTTGTGTTTGAGTTGAAGAAGCGACCAAAGGCGATGTAGCTGGCGCCTTCCAGGACAGCGCGTTCCGCCAGGGCCAGCTGGGCATGGCAAGTACCTCCCAGAATTGCCGCCTGACCTAACTGTTGGCGTGCTTCGGCGAGGGATCCATCTTCCTGCCCCAGATGCAGGCCCACACCCAATTGGAGTGCAAGCTCAAGGTCGTCATTGATGATGAGGTCTGCGCCGTGGCGTCTACACAGCTCGGACAGTGCCTGAGCTTCGTCCCGACGGCGGACCTGGTCGCTGGATTTGTCCCGATATTGAATCAAGCGGGCACCGCCCTTCAATGCGGCTTCCACATAGGGGAGAAGCTTGTCGTCGGCCAGGAGCTGGCTGTCAGTAATGGCGTACAGACCACGCAGTGGAGTCATGAGCAGAAGTCCAGTGGCAGGCGACGGGGAATATACTGGCCGCGGCCGGGACGCTCGGCATCACGCAGGGTGCGCCAGGTGTAGTCCAGGGCTGAGCGAACTGCGCTGGGCAGGGCTTCTCCCAAAGCCAGCCGCCCGGCCAGTGCGCTGGCCAGCGTGCAGCCCGAACCGTGATAGCTACCGGGAAGACGCTGGCAGATAAAGGTTTCCTGATGCCCGTCACGGGTGTACAGGCGATTGTGCACTTCCTGCTCGTCACCATGACCGCCTGTGATGAGCAAATGCTCGCAGTAGGGGAGAAGTTTGTCGGCACACGCGTCTGCCGTCCCTTCCGGCAGCTCGGCCAGGATGCGGGCCTCGGGGAGGTTAGGCGTGACAATCGTTGCGCGCGGCAACAGCCGCTCGCGGATGGCATAACCCACCTCATCCTTGCCAAGGGCTCCACCACCACCGGCGCGTAGCACCGGGTCGCACACCAGTGGCAACTGTGGATGATCCGCGAGGATATCCAGTACTGTTTCAACCATTTCGATAGAACCAAGCATGCCCAGCTTGACGGCTGCGACAGGAAGATCCGTCAGCACGGCGTTGGCCTGGGCCATCACCCAGGCACGGTCCAGTACACGAAAGTCGGACACGTTGATCGTATCCTGAACGGTCAGCGCGGTGACGGCGGGTGCCGCATGGCAGCCCTGGGCGATCAGGGCTTCGATGTCTGCCTGCAGACCAGCGCCGCCGCTGGGGTCATGACCGGAAAGGCAAAGGACGACGGGACGAGCGTTGTGTGTATTCATGGCAAAAAGCTTATCACTAAACAGGCTGAACAAAGGCTCCGGTCGGCAGTGTAGCTGCTGGGCCGGCCTGTGATAGAGTGCCGCACCTAACTCAATGCTTGAAGGGATGCGTCGCACGAGAGGGCAGTTTGTGCATGATGCTGCCTGCGGGCTTTTCTGGCGAAGCCTTTTATATGCGCAACTGGTTCTTTTTCATTCTGCTCGCATGGCCCTGGTGGGTACAGGCCGTTGAGTTTGATGAGTCGATCGAACGATTGTCCCTCGGGCAGTCGCTTGAGGTATTCGAGGATGTTCGTGGCACATCGACTATCGAAGACATCACATCACCGGCATTAAGTGGCAGCTTTATCCGGCATGGCGAAGATGTTTTTGGGGCCGGCTATTCACGCTCGGCCTACTGGATTCGCCTGGATCTTGCGTATCGACCCAAGACCGGCATTGGGCCCAAGAGCTGGCTGCTCGAACTCTCCTACCCACCACTCGACCGCTATGATATCTACACACCCGATGCGCAAGGTGTGTACCGATTGGCCCAGCGCATGGGGGATACACTGCCGTTCAGCAGCCGTCTGATTCGGCACAGCAGCTATCTGTATCCGCTGTCGTTTGCACCGGGAGAGACGAAGCGGCTGTATCTGCGGGTTGAAAGTCAGGGGTCCGTTCAGGCCCCGCTGGTGCTCTGGACCACCAGGGCGTTTATCGAGGCCGAGCCGGCACGTGTTTATCTGCTAGGTATCATCTACGGTGTTCTGCTGGTGATGATGCTCTATAACCTGCTTATTTTCCTCAGCGTTCGCGATCCCAGTTACCTGTATCACATCTTTTATGTCGGCTCGTTCGGCTGCTATCTGCTGTCGATCAACGGGACCGGCTCCGAGTACCTGTGGCCGGACAGTCCTCGCTGGGCCAACATCGCAACGCCATTCTTTGTCGGCATGGCAGGTATCTTTGGTAGCCAGTTCACCCGACATTTCCTGCAGACCCGCCAGTACAGTCGTCGAATCGACCTCTGCATGAAGGGCCTGATCCTGCTGGCCTGCCTGTGCGTCCTGACGTCACTGACCTGTGACTACGCGACGGCGATGCGGTTGGCCACGCTCCTGGCACTGATCTTTATCTTTGTCGTGTTCACGGCCGGTATCCGGGCCTGGTTCGACGGTATGCGTACCGCGCGTTACTTCATCATCGCATGGTCGATTTTCCTGCTTGGCGGGCTGGCCAATATTCTGATGGTAGCCGGTCTGTTGCCTTATAACTTCCTCACGGTCTATGCGAGCCAGATTGGCTCGGCGCTTGAGGTAGCCTTGCTTTCGTTGGCTCTGGCTGACCGGATCAATGCCATGCGCGAGGAACGGGCGCGGATTCTCGAAGAGTCTCGCCGTGCACTGGAGCGGTTGAATGAGGAGCTGGCCAACAGTAATCGCTTGAAGGATGAGTTTCTGGCTACCGTGACCCATGAGTTGCGAACGCCCATGAACGGCGTTATCGGCTCGCTGGAACTGATCCAGACGCAGCCCATGACGGTGGAGCTGGAGCAGTACCACCAGTCCGCCAGCGAGTCCGCGCGAGCAATGATGCGCATGGTGGATGACATCCTGACCCTCACCGAGCTGCGTGCCGGCAAGCAGGTAGCTCGGCGGGTGCCGTTCAGTCTGCATGGACTCTTTGACAGTTTACGCACGCGCTATACCTCGAGTGCCGAGGCCAAGCGTCTGGCGTTCCAGGTGGAAATCGACCCAGCATTGCCCGATACCCTGGAAGGTGACGCACCAAAGCTGGCCAGAGCCTTGGGGCATCTGATCGAAAACGCCATTAAGTTCACGCATGAAGGATCGGTAACGGTGCGCGTACAGGCGCATCCGGATGCGCAGGCAGATGCTTATCGCCAGCCGCTGTTGATTGAGGTGGTCGATACGGGGATTGGGTTTACGCCGGAGCAGAGCGAGCAGCTCTATCAGCGCTTCCATCAGCTCGATGGTTCCCTGACGCGCCGCTATGGCGGATTGGGAATTGGCCTGGCCCTGTGTCGCAAGCTGATCCATCTCCTGGGGGGAACGCTCAGCCATTCCTCGCAGGTGGGGACTGGAAGTCGCTTCCGCATGGCTATTACCTTGCCGCTACCGGGGCGTGTGGCGCTGCCGGCACCTGCGCGCCGCGCCTGTGTGCTGACGACACGGCAGCCCGCCAATTGCACGGTTCTGATCGTGGAGAGCAATGCTCATGACGAGATGATCCTGCGTGGCATGCTGCTCCGGCTGGGCTATCAGGTGCGGACTGCCGATTCCGGCTCTCAGGCACTTGAACTCCTGGATCAGGTAACGGTAGATGCCGTCCTGCTCGATTGCCAGATGCCGGTCATGGATGGGTTTGCCATCTGTCGGGCCATTCGGGCATTGCCCGATTGCAAGGAGTTGCCGGTGCTGGCGTTATCATCCCATCCACACCATGGTGATCGGGAGCGTTGCCTGGCGGCCGGGATGAGCGATTACCTGGCCAAGCCGGTCAGGCTGGGTGAACTGCAAACTCTTCTACAGGATTGGCTGCTCTGTCAGGCTCCGGTTCAGACGTCATAGAGGGCTATACTGGGCAGCTACTTATGTTCAGGTATTTCTTTACATGGCGCTTTGGACGTTACTGCGCGATTTTCTCTTTCGCCATCGACTGGCCTATTGCGGGGCAATCACCTGCCTGTTGGGCGTAGGCCTCTTGAATCTGACGCTGCCCTGGTGGGTAGGCAAAACCATTGATGCACTACGGGCCGGTGAGCTCGAGCGAACGGAGCTGCTAGGGCGTGTCGCCCTGCTGGCGGTGGTTGGTCTTGGGCTCTATGTGCTTCGTTATCACTGGCGGGTACGGTTGTTCGGAACCGCGTACAAGGTAGGCGTGGAGCTGCGCGATGCGTTTTACGCCAAGCTTACCCGACTAGATCCCGGCTTTTTTCAGGCGAGTCGTACGGGCGATCTACTGGCACGGGCTACCCAGGATATCGATGCAGTAGAGATGGCTGCCGGTGAGGGCGTGCTGTCCAGTTTTGACGGGGCCATGACCCTGGTGCTTGTACTGGCAGTCATGCTGGTCGGTATCGATGCGCCGTTGGCGCTCATGGCCCTGCTGCCGTTTCCGTTCATGGCCTGGGGGTTCTACCACGTGGCGAAGCGGGTTCAGCAACGCTTCGGGCAGACCTTGCAGCGCTTCTCAGACCTCAATGATCGCACTCAGGAGGCTTTGAGCGGGCTGCGTATGCTGCGACAGAACGCGCTGATCGAAGCGGAGCTGGATGATTTTGACGAGCGCGCCCGTGCGGCGGCCAAGGCTGACTACGCTGTTCAGCGAACCGAAGCCAAGTACGAGCCCATCATCTTCGTAGCGCTAAGCTGCGCCACGCTGCTGACATTGATCGTGGGCACCGGACGCTACATGCAGGGCGCCATTACGCTAGGACAGCTGACCAGCTTCAGCCTTTACCTTGTACAACTGATCTGGCCAATGTTTGCCATTGGCTGGTGCCTCAATATCCTCCAGCGCGGAGAGGCGGGAGGGCGTCGCCTGCGGGAGTTTTTTGCCTCTGTAGAAAGCATCCGAGACGAGGGGACACTGACGCCCGAGCCCGGATCGACGTTGAGCGTGAATATTCCTTCCTTTGTCTATCCTCAAGGCCAGACGCCTGCGTTGCAGGATATTCACTTCGAGCTTCCGGCAGGAAGTACGCTGGGCATTGTGGGCGCCACAGGCAGCGGGAAGAGCACCTTGCTGCGGCTGCTGCTCCGTCAGTACCCTTTGACGGACGGCGAGATTCGCCTGGGCGATCATCCTCTTGAGGCGTATTCACTGGAAGCGTTAAGGGCTCAGTTTGCATACGTTCCCCAGGATCCTTTCCTGTTTGCCCGCAGTCTGGCTGAAAACGTTGCACTTGGACGACCTGAGGCTACACCCGAGCAGATCCGGGGCGCTCTGACCGACGCGGCCTTTGCCACAGACCTCAAGCAGCTTCCCGAAGGGCTTGAAACGCCGGTGGGTGAGCGCGGTGTAACATTGTCTGGAGGTCAGCGACAGCGGGTAGCCCTGGCGCGTGCACTGTTATCCGATGCGCCTATCCTGCTGCTGGATGACACGCTGTCGGCCGTTGATACCGCGACCGAAACACGTCTGCTCGAGACGCTGGCTCGCCTGGGCAATCGGACGCGCATCATTGTGAGCCATCGTCTGTCTGCCGTACGGGAGGCTGATCAGTTGATTGTGTTGGAGGAGGGCCGTATCGCCGAGCGAGGCTCGCATGAACAGTTGCTGGCGCAGGGTGGTGTCTACGCCCGACTCTGGCAGCTGCAACAGGCAGGAGGCGAACATGCCTAAGCATCGTGTTATCAAATTGCTGCTGGGGCCGGTGCTGGCCAATCCGCGCCGGCTGATGGCGGCTGTGGCTATCCTGATTGGGGCAACTGTCATGGACGTGATGGGCCCCTGGCTAACTAAACATTATCTGGATACCTACCTGGTGCCTGGCGATCTGCGGGCTGAGCCCCTGATCGTACTGTTCCTGATCTATGTAGTAACTCAGGCGCTCGCCGCACTCGGGCGTTACCTGCAAAGCCTGCGGTTTGCTGGCATCGCCATGGATACGGTACTGCTGTTGCGTCGGCGGCTGTTCCGCCATGTTCTGCACTTGCCGCAGAGCTTTCATGACCGTACGGCAACCGGGGAGCTGGTCGCGCGGGTAACCAATGACACAGATGCCCTGCGTGAACTCTATGTCGCGTTTTTGGGCACTATTGTTGGCAATATTGTGCTACTGATCGGCATTCTGGTGGCCATGGCACTGATGAATGTCCATCTCATGATGATCGCCATGCTGCTTATCCCGGCGGCCGCCTTTATCGTCTGGCTGTATCAGCGCTTGAGCGGGCCGGCTGCCATGCGGGTGAGGGCGCTGCGCTCCGAGCAGAGCGCGCGTCTCAATGAGGCGATTGGCGGAATGGCTATTATCCAGGCCTTCAACCAGACCGCGCCGTTCCGCAAGCACTTCCATGATCTCAACCAGCAACAGTACGAGGCACGAATCAGTACGGTACGTTTCTCGGGCCTGCTCTTGCGTTCGGCGCTCGATCTGGTGAGCGTGATTGTACTGGCGGTATTGCTCCTGACCTATGGTCTGAATCACCTGGGTGGAGGAGCCGAGATCGGGGTGATGTACGCCTTTGTGACTTACCTGGGGCGAGTGACGGAGCCACTGATGGAAATCACTCAGCGGTTCAATCTCTATCAGCAGGCGAGCGTTGCCGGTACGCGACTGCTTAATCTGCTCGATCAGGCCCAGGCACTACAGGGTACCGATAGCCGGTCGGTGGACAAGGCCTGCTTTGAGCTCAAACAGGTTCGCTTCCGCCATGAAGGTGCGGATCACGACACGTTGAGCGATATCAATCTGGAGATTGCCCCTGGCACGTTCCTGGCGATCGTCGGGCCGACCGGCAGCGGGAAATCGACCCTGCTTGACCTTCTGGCCGGCTTGCAGCCGGTAACGGGTGGCCAACTCCTACTGGATGGCCGTGAGCTATCAAAACTGACGCCTGAGGCATTGGGAGCCGCCATTGCTACCGTACCGCAGGAGCCATTCATTCGTTCCAGCACCCTGCGCGATAACCTGCTGCTGGGCAGTGAGGCAGAGCCGTGGCGTCTTCAGGAGGCGCTTGATGATGCTCACCTGTCTCCCCTGATTGCACGGTTGCCCGAGGGGCTGGAAACCCGGCTGGGTGAACGTGGCTTTACGCTTTCCACGGGTGAGCGGCAATTGCTGGCGCTGGCGCGAGCCCTGCTGCGCCAGCCCAAGGTGTTGCTGCTGGATGAGGCGACGGCCAGTATCGACAGTGAAACCGAAACGCTCTTGCAGGAAGCGCTGCATGACTTGCGCGGCAAGGTGACGATGATTGTAGTGGCGCACCGGCTGTCGACGATCCGTGATGCCGATCGCATCATTGTGCTGCGGCAAGGACGGCTGGTGGAGGAGGGGAATCACGCACAACTCTTGGCCAACCCCGAAGGGCATTATCATCACCTGTGGAATCAGCGCAGGGATTCTGAGCAATTGTCAGATAACCGTGATCCAACTCAGCTACTCTCTGACTAAATGCTGGCAAAGGGGCTGTCTGGCCTGCTGATGAGTCGACGCAGGAGCCAGATTGCCTCGTTCATTCTTGAGTAAGGAAATCGTGCATGCCTCAGACGTTCGAAGATGGTTTTGTTGCAGCCCATTCGGCTAGCGAGGCGGTGGATCGGCTGGCTGCGCTGCATCAGCAGGCAACCCAGGCCTTGAGCAGTGCGCTCAAGCGCTACCTCAAGGATCGTATCGAGCCGACTGAGGCCGAGCGACAGCTGTTCCGGTATCCCGAGATCCGTCTGTGCTACCGCTCCTCCCAGGCGGTGCCGACTACCACGCGGGCCTATGCCAAGGTGCAGCTTCCGGGTACTTACCGGGCCACCGTTACGCACCCGGCTGCCTTTCGCAAATACCTGCTTGAACAGCTCGAACCGCTCATGGCGGAATACGACATTCTGGTCGAGGTGGGGCCGAGCGAGCAGGATATCCCCTATCCCTATGTGGTGGAGCAGGGGGATGAACTGGCCGGGTCGGGCGTGACGGCCGCCGAGCTGGCGCGCGTCTTTCCCAGTACCGACCTGTCCGCCGCCCACGACGATATCGCCGATGGCCTGTATGACTGGGCGCAGGAGACCATTCTTCCCCTATCGCTGTTCGATGCCGCCCGGACGGACTTTTCCCTGCGTCGTATCGTGCACTATACCGGCAGTGACTGGCGCCATGTGCAGCCCTGGATTCTCCTGACCAATTACCACCGCTATGTCGATCAATTCATTCGTCATGGCTTACAGCAGCTGCGGGACGATCCTCGGTTCGTGCGTATGGTGCTGCCGGGTAATGTCACCATCGAGCGCGGCCTGGATGATGGCGAGGCCCAGTCCATCATTGGCGGTATCGCCTGGCATCGCTTTCAGATGCCGGCCTATCACCTGATCGCCGCGGATGGTCATGGCGTTACCCTCGTAAACATCGGGGTGGGGCCATCCAATGCCAAGAACATTACGGATCATCTGGCCGTCTTACGCCCGCACTGCTGGCTGATGATCGGCCACTGTGGCGGGCTGCGGCAGTCACAGAACATCGGCGATTACGTACTCGCGCATGCCTATATGCGTCGTGACGGCATTCTGGACCGTGTATTGCCGCCTCACATACCAATCCCGGCCCTGGCCGAAGTGCAGGTGGCCCTGGCAGAAGCGGCAGCTCAGGTGACGGGCGACCGTGGCGAGGCGCTCAAGCGCCGGCTGCGAACCGGCACAGTGCTGACCTATGACGACCGTAACTGGGAGCTGAGATGGGCGCAGGAGCGGCCTGTCATCAATCTGGCCCGCGCCATTGCGGTGGATATGGAGAGCGGCACTATTGCGGCTCAAGGGTATCGACTGCGCGTCCCGTACGGCACTTTGCTGTGTGTGTCAGACAAACCCCTGCACAGCGAGATCAAGCTGCCGGGCTCGGCCAATGCGTTCTACGAGCGAGCCGTCAGTCAGCACCTGGCAATCGGTATCGCGGCATTGGACCTGCTCCGGGCGCAGCTGGATTCGCTGCACTCGCGCAAGCTGCGCAGCTTTGACGAACCGCCTTTCCGTTGATACCTGAAAACAAAAAGGCCAGCGTAAAGCTGGCCTTTTTTCTTATGCGCCTAGACTGGCCAGGCCGATGTAAGTGGCGGCACCACCCAGGTAACCCAATAGCGCCAGCAGGCTGATGCGTTTCAGGTACCACATGAAGTCGATCTTCTCCATGCCCATTGCTGCTACGCCAGCTGCCGAACCGATGATCAGACAGCTGCCGCCTGTACCGGCGCAATAGGCCAGCATTTCCCAGAATCGCCCATCGGCCAGGAAATGGGTGAGCCAGCCGGCGTCAGCTGAGCTGGCCGCCGTCAGCGCTTCAGGGGAGACCAGCGGATACATTTTCATGGCGCCTGCTACGAGCGGTACATTATCGACCACCGATGACAGGAGACCGATCGCGATATTGATGGCATAGACATCGCCTAAGCCGTCTTTCAGCCAAGTGGCGACCTGCACAAGATGGCCTGCCGTCGCCAGGCTGGAGACTGCCAGCAGAATGCCCAGGAAAAACAATACGCTTGGCATATCGATCCGGCGCAGTACGCCAATCACGGACAGCGGGTGCTTGTCTTCATCGTTCTTGCCGCGATGAATGATTTCAGTCACGACCCACAGTACGCCAAGGCCCAGCAGAACACCCATGTAGGGCGGCAGGTGTGTCACGGTCTTGAAGATCGGCACAAAGAGCAGGGCGCCAATGCCCAGCGCAAAGACAAGGTTGCGCTCGAACGGAGTGGTTGGATTCGCATTATTCTCATGCTCATCCATTGCCGGTCGCTCGGCTTCGCCCTTGAGCCTAAAGCTGAGCAGCACCAGGGGAACAAGCAGGCAGACCAGGCTGGGCAGGAACAGACTCATGACGATACCGCTGGCCGAGATCTGGTTTCCAATCCACAGCATGGTAGTCGTTACATCGCCAATAGGTGACCAGGCGCCACCCGCATTCGCGGCAATGACCACAATCCCGGCGTAGAACCAGCGCTCCTTGGCATCGGCAATGAGTTTGCGCAGCAGGGAAACCATGACGATGGTAGTCGTCAGGTTGTCTAGCGCGGCAGACAGGAAGAACGTGATCAGGCCTACCAGCCATAGCAGGCTGACGCGCTTGTTGGTACGAATACGGTCGGTAATGACCGTGAAGCCTTCGTGGGCATCGATCAGTTCGACGATGGTCATGGCGCCCATCAGGAAAAACAGGATCTCCGAGACCTCGCCCAGGTGGTGGCGCAGCTCCTCGACCACGAAATGAGTGTTGTCGCTGCCGGGCTGCAGATGCGGCAGGATTTGATCTGCGCCCAGCACCAGCAGCGTCCAACTGACAACGGCTGTTAGCAGCGCCGAGGCGGCTTTATCGATTTTCAGGGTGTGCTCGCAGGCGATACAGAGGTATCCGAGCACGAAGGTTAAGGCCATGAAGACATACATGAGCGGCTTTCCAGGGCAGGGAGTCAGGTCGAAACCTTTTCCAATCATTACATGGAGGGCGCCGAGGATGCCTTATATGTTTCAAAAAATGAAGAAAAAGGCACAAAAAGGATTGCTTCTCGGGTCGTCAAACGGCCTATCGATACCCCTGGGCCTGCAGCTGGAATAGATGAGCGTACCGGCCATCCTGGGCGACCAGCGCGTCGTGGCGTCCCTGTTCGATGATACGGCCATGCTCCAGGACCACAATCTGATCAGCCGAGCGAACCGTAGAGAATCGGTGAGAGATCAGGATCGTCATCTTGCCTTGGGCATGCTGACGAAACTGCTCGAAAACCTCTGCCTCGGCGGCAGCATCCATGGCAGCCGTAGGTTCGTCGAGTACGAGAATGTCGGCCTGGGTACGCATGTAAGAGCGTGACAGTGCGATTTTTTGCCATTGTCCGCCTGACAGTTCTTGCCCGCCTTTGAACCAGCGACCCAGTTGTGTCTGATAGCCTTGGTCGAGCCGCTCGATGAAGTCGCTGGAGCGTCCACGTTCGGCTGCTTCCTGCCAGCGCTGCTCGTCGTCAAAGGCTTCGACATCGCCCACGCCCAGGTTTTCGCCAGCGCTGAACTGATAGCGAATGAAATCTTGGAAAATGACGCCAATGCGTTGCCTTAGGGCATCGGTATTCCACTCTTGAAGATCGCTGCCATCGAGCAGAATGCGGCCCTCGCTGGGCGTATAGAGTCGAGTAAGCAGCTTGATCAGCGTGGTCTTGCCTGAGCCGTTCTCGCCCACCAGGGCCAGGCTTTCACCGGGTCGCAAATGTAGATTGATACCCTCCAATGCTGCGCGCGAGACACCGGGGTAATGAAAGCCGACCTGTTCGAAGCGGATGCCGTCTCCAGGTGTTTTACCCTGTCTCAAATCGCCTTGCTCAGCAGCCACAGGCTGTTCGAGGTATTCATACAGGTTGGAAAGATAAAGGTTGTCTTCATACATGCCGCTAATGGCGGTAAGGCTGCTACTGACTGCCGTCTGGCCTTGCCTGAAAAGCAGCAGATACATGGTCATTTCACCCAAGCTGATACGCCCATGTACGGTATCCACTACGATCCAGACATAGGCGGCATAGAAGGCCAGGGTCCCGAGCAGGCCAAGCAGAAACCCCCAAGTGTCGCGCCGAATCGTCAGGGCGCGATCTTCTGCATAAAGCTGGGTGAAGATATCGCGGTAACGCTGGAGTAGACGTGGCGCAAGGCCAAAGAGTTTGACCTCCTTGATATGATCTTCCCGCGCCAGGACCGCTTCAAGATAACCCTGCATGCGGGCCTCAGGGGAGCGCCGCCGAAACAGGCGAAAGGCATCACCCGAAAACTTGGCTTCGGCAAAAAAGACAGGCAATGCCCCGACCACCAGGATAAGCAGCGCCCAGGGTGAAAAATGAATCAGCAGGATGGCAAAGCTGATCAGTGAAAGACCGTTCTGCATCAGGCTGAACAGCTTGTTGACCAGGGAGAGCGGGCGGATCGAGGCCTCGCGGCGGGCGCGGGTGAGCTTGTCGTAAAATTCCGAGTCTTCAAATTGGACCAGTGACAGTTGCTGGGCTTTTTCCAGGATCATCAGGTTGACCTTTTGCCCCAGCAGGACGCGGAGCAAGGACTGCTGGACGGAGAGGCCCCGCTGCGCCGCTGCGATCAAGGCGACCACGCCGGCTTCCATGGCCAACAGCCAGAGCACGGGCGACAGCAGAACGTTCCCCTGTGTCTGATGCAACTGCATGGCCGCCACGACCGAATCCACGATCTGCTTGCCGAGCCAGGCGGCCAGCGCTGGCAACACACCTGCTACCACGGTAGCCAGGGCAAGTCCCAGGGTCAGGGCAGGAGAGGTCGACCACACGAGGCCCAATGCCCGTGAGCTGTACTGAAAAAGGCTGAGCGCCCGGTGTCGCCAAGGCTGGCGCGGCGCAGGGGGTATGGCTGTCATGGGGTATTGGAGTGCATTCCTGGCGGGGAAATCCGTCAGGAATGCTGCCATGATCGTTATGGCGTCTGCCAGTTAATCATCAGGCCTGCTTGCGAAAACGTCCCTGGGCGTCGGCTGTCTTCATGGCGGCAACTACCGAAAGCGGATCGACCCTGAAGGGCTCGTTGTGAATGGTTTCCCCTTCCGCGCAGGCCAGTTCCGCAGCCTTGAGCAGGTCTGCATCAGACGCATTGGCCAGACCGATATCTGCCAGAGTAAGCGGCAAGCCGATTCGCTGACTGAACGTGAAGGCTTCATCAATGATGGCAGGCTTGCGGCCACTCAGGATCAACATGGTCAATACGCCAAACGCAACCTTCTCGCCGTGCCAGTAGCTGTGGGTCTGGGACAGGGCGGTGAAGCCATTGTGAATCGCGTGAGCAGCTGCCAGGCCGCCGCTTTCGAAGCCTAGTCCGGAAAGAAGGGTATTGGCTTCGACGATATGCTCCAAGGCTGGCGTGACGACCTGTTGCTGACAGGCATGCAGTGCGAGTGGGCCATATTCCAGAAGCGTGTCATAGCACAGGCGTGCCAGGGCATAGGCGGTGAGAGGGCCGGGTCTTCCTGTCATGTTGCCAGCGCCGCGGATACGGCAGTCTTCTGCCTCGAACCAGGTCGCCATGGCGTCGCCCATTCCTGATACCAGAAAGCGCGCAGGGGCCTGGGCAATGATACCGGTGTCTACCAGTACAAGATCCGGGTTTCGCGGCAGAAACAGGTAGCGCTTGAAAGCACCTTCTGCGGTATAGATTACTGAAAGCGCACTGCATGGAGCATCGGTAGAGGCCAGGGTAGGCACAACGGCCACAGGTATGTTCAGTTCGTGGGCCAGCGCCTTGGCGGTGTCGAGTGATTTGCCACCACCGATCCCGACGATGGAGTCAGGCAGGTGCTGACGCGCCACCCCAGCCAGCCGTGCGACTTCCTCGTCGCTGCACTCGCCGTTGAAGCGGATACGCTGGCATTCGAGCTGATGCTGACAGGCCTTGTTGAGCGCTGCCCCCAGATGGTCGTCGGCAAAGGGGTCAAGAAGGATCAGGGTACGTTTACCGAAGCGTGCAAGCTCCTCACCCAGGTGGTTAAAGGCTCCGTTACCTTGAACATAGCGGGAAGGAAATATCGCCGTCGTGAGCATGGGGCAGGCTCCTCTGAAGTGGATTAGCCTGACTATGGAGCGTTTGGGAGGGCGCGCTATTGTCCTGAATCAACGCTGTTGGCATCAGCGTCTATCGCTGGATGAAAGGCGCGGAGGAGTTACCGCCGCGCCCTGGATTATCAGTGTCCAGCCGTGATGACGGGCACTGCCCAGCTCTCGCCAGGCAGCGGTGCGCGGAAGACCTCTTCCGGCAGTCCTTGGGCTTCGCGCTCCTTGGCAAGGTCCTGGGGAGGCGCAAACTGGGCTTCGTCACTGAGCGGGAAGGTACCGAAGTGAATGCCCATGCTGGTGCTGGAGTGAAGAATCTTGTGTGCGGCTACTGCCTCCTGTGGATTCATGTGGCTCGACACCATGAACCAGCGTGGCTCATAGGCCCCGATAGACAAAGCCGAAAAGCGCATGGGACCGAAACGGTCGTGAATCCGTTGGAAGTGCCCGCCCCATGCGGTATCGCCGGGGAAGTAGACAGGACCGCTGGCGGACTCAAGTACAAAGCCGCCCCATAACGTACGGTTGGTATCGAAGCGGGTGCGGGCCGACCAGTGCTGTGAAGGCACTATATGCAAGGTTACCTGCTGGTTCAGGGGCTGACTCTGCCACCAGTCCATCTCCGTTACAGTGCCAAAGCCGGCCTCCTTGCGGATGAGTTCGGCGTTTCCCAGCAGCGTGACGACGGGCGTGAGCGGGTTGATCTCGGCGAGACGGCGAAGCGTCGCCAAGTCCATATGATCGTAATGGCTGTGGCTGACGAAGATCAGGTCAAGAGGTGGAAGCTTTTCCAATGCTACGCCTGGGTCATGGTAGCGCTTGGGACCTATGAAGCTGAACGGGCTAACTCGCTCGGACCAAACCGGGTCGGTCAGAATATTCAAGCCATGGTACTGAATGAGCAAGGTGGCATGGTTGATATAGGTGACGCGCAGGTCATCGCCTGTCACGCGCTCGGGCAGCTCCTCCTGGCGCGGCGGAAGCGCCTGCCAGACCCACTCGGGACGCTCGCGGGTCAGCTGCCATTTGATCAGAGTCCAGAAACTCTTTTTGGTAAAGGGCTCCTGGTTGTAAAACTGCTGCCCGTCGAAGTGATCCGAAGGCGGGCCTTTGTATTCCGGGCCGCCACAGCCTGCAAGAGCGAGAAGGTTGACCAGCCAGAGGGAGCGAAAGATTCTCATGAAGGACTCACGTTGCCGGTAAGTGAAAATCGAGTGCCGGTTTTTCGGTACACTCGCGGGTATCTTTTATCGTTGCACCGCGTTTTTAACGTGCCCGTGCCTCAAGTGCCAGTCTTCATCATGCCTCGTTCCTACCGCTCCCCTCAAACCCCGCGTCCTCGTCGTGTTGCCAAGGCCCCGCCGGCCGAGCCGCGGCTGATCTTGTTGAACAAGCCATTCGATGTGCTGACCCAGTTTTCCGATGGGGACGGGCGGGCTACGCTCAAGGACTTCGTTCCGATTCCAGGCATTTATCCGGCAGGACGGCTGGACCGCGACAGCGAAGGGCTGCTCCTCCTGACCAATGATGGGCGCTTGCAGTCGCGCATTGCCGACCCTAAGCACAAACTGCCCAAGACCTATTGGGTTCAGGTGGAAGGCACCCCTACGGATGAGCAGATACAAACGCTGCGAACAGGCGTCGAGCTGAATGACGGACCGACGCTTCCTGCAGAGGTGCGTCTGTTGGAGGAGCCGGAACTGTGGGAGAGAAACCCTCCCGTGCGCTTTCGCAAGAGTGTTCCAACGGCCTGGCTGGAGCTGGTGATTCGTGAAGGCCGCAACCGGCAGGTACGTCGCATGACGGCAGCCGTCGGCCTGCCTACATTGCGCCTGGTGCGAGTACGCATCGGCCCTTGGGCGTTGGAGGGTATGGCGCCGGGTGAATGGCGCGAGGTGCCGGCGCGGCTGTAACCGCGCCAGCGGATCAGCTGTAGCGATCAGTAATGTGACGTAATAACCGCGATGCCTTCGTTCAACACGTCCCGCCAGGCTTTGAGCGTCTCGTCCGTGCACTGCGGGTCGTGGCTTGAAATGGTGGCGAGCAAGGTATCGACCCAGATGCTGTAGAGTTCCGGGCGAATATCCATCTGATGGCGGCAATGGGTTTCGCCCAGCGCGCGCAACTTGGTATCCGGCATTCCGCGCGCCACCATGACCAGGTTCATGATGCCCTGTCGCAAGAGCTGCTTTTGGGCCTGCATGTTGGTATTGACGAACTTCTCGCGGATCAGCGGCGAGCTGGCAAGAAAGCGGGTATAGAAGTCATCGAAAAAGTCAGCGCTGGCGCAGCAGCGGCCGTAGCTCTGCATCACCTGGTCGGCGGGTTTCATGGCAAGTCCTTGCGAGTGTTTCGTCCACGTTTGTGGGTACAGCGGATGGGGAGCGAAGTGTAAACGGGTGGCAAGCCTATCAGGTTAAGACAATAGTCTTAAAGGCCTTTTGATATGGAGGGTTATTGGCCGTGCCCCTGTATGAGGCACGGCCGGCAGGTGAATGGCTTATTCGGGGTGACGACGCTTCTCGATCTCGTCAGCCGTCATCTCGCCCTGGGCATGGCCGAAATGCTCCAAGACAAAATTGGTGACCGCCGCCAGCTCCTGGTTGGAGTATCCGCGGGCAAAGCCCGGCATGAAATGATCGCCGTGGGGATTCTCCAGCTTGTCTCCTCCCAGCAGGACCTGCACCAGATTGGTTGCCTCTGGATCGTTCACCGTGCGCAGGCCACTAAGCGCGGCAAAGGTGCTCTGCCGGCCCGAACCATCCCACAGGTGACAGCTGACGCAGGCGTCGGCAAACACCTTCTGGCCCAGCGGGTTGTTTCCTTTGGCCGGTGCGTCAGATGACAGCGCCTTGGGCTCCGGTCGCATCAATCCATACGGCTGACTGGGGACCGACTTCAAGTACACCACCATAGCGCGGATATCCTCAGGCGTCAGGAAGCGCAGGCTGTGATTGACGGCTTCGGCCATGGGGCCAGCCGCAACGCCATACCCTTCGGCATGACCTGTAGACAGGTAAGAGGCCAGGGCCTCGTCCGGCCAGGCACCGATGCCGGTCTTCTGGTCACCGCTAATGTTGTAGGCCTTCCAGCCCTGAATCACCGCGCCACCCAGGTTTCGCGAGCTGTCACGCGCCTGAAAGATATTACGGGGGGTATGACATTCGCCACAGTGCCCCGCACCTTCCACCAGATACGCACCGCGGTTCCATTCAGCCGACTGGCTCGGGTCCGGCTCGAAGCGCTCGTTCGGGTTGAACATCATGTTCCAGAACATCATTCCCCAGCGTTGGTTGAAGGGGAAGCTGATGTCATTTTCCTTGTTCGGCTGCCTGATGGGCTCCAGGCTGAACAGATACGCCTTGATCGCCAGAATATCTTCCCGCGACATCAGCGTGTAAGACGTATAGGGAAAGGCTGGATAGTAGTGCTTGCCGTCCTTGCCGACGCCTTCCTGCATGGCGCTGACAAAGTCGTCATCGCTCCAGGTGCCGATCCCGGTTTCCTTGTCCGGCGTGATGTTGGGGGAATACAGCATACCGAACGGCAGCTTGAAACCACGACCGCCAGCGAACGGTTTACCGCCGTTCTCGTCAAGGTGACAGGCTACGCAGTCAGCTGCGCGGGCCAGGTATTCGCCGCGCTGGACCGTGGCCTCGTCAGCGGCCTGGGCAGACAGCGTTGTGAGGGCCAGCGCCACAGGCGCCACGCCGCTCAACACCGTACGCGTCATGGTGCCCCAGATAGAAGTGAAACGATTCATAGGAGCTCCTTAAGCCACGTGGTAACCGGCGCGAACCACCGGCAGACGACGAAGGCGCTTGCCGGTTGCCGCATACAGAGCATTGACCAGAGCCGGTGCAATCATGGCGGTACCGGCCTCTCCAATCCCGCCAGGTATTTCATGGCTTGGAATGATGTGCGTCTCGACCGGTGGGGCATCGCTCATGCGCAGCTGCCGGTAGTCGTGGAAGTTGCTCTGTTCCACATGTCCATTCTTGACGGTAATCTCATTGTAGAGCGCAGCAGACAGGCCAAACAGCGTGCCGCCCTCCAGCTGAGAGTGAACAGAGGTCGGATTGGTTACCTCGCCGCAATCTGCAATACAGATCAGGCGGGTGATGTGGATGCCGTTCTGCGCATCGACCTGCATTTCCACTACGGTAGCGAGGTAGCTGCCAAAGACTTCCTGTACGGCAATTCCCCGACCATGGCCCGCTGGCAGTTTCTGGCTCCAGTTGGCTTTTTCGGCGGCAAGCTTGAGTACCGCCTGCGCACGGGGATGCTCGCCGAGCAGCTTCATCCGGTAATCGACCGGGTCCTGCTTGGCTGCGTAGGCCAGCTCATCGATAAAGCTTTCCATCACATAGGCGCCATGCAGCGGGCCTACCCCACGCCACCAGGAATTGAGAATGGCCTTGGGCGCTTCAGGGACGTAACGGACCCTGAGGTTTGGAAGCGAGTAGACGGGTTTGTTGGAAACCTCTACTGCGTCGGCATCCAGCCCATTGGGTGGTACGGCGGCTGGCGCAAACCGCGCCATGACCGAGGCCCCGACAATGGTATGCGACCAGCCCACTGGCATGCCGTTGGCATCCAGGCCTGCGCTGAAGCGGTCGATATAATGAGGACGGTACAGGTCATGGGCGGTGTCTTCTTCACGCGTCCAGACCAGCTTGATGGGGTAGTCGACCTGCTTGGCTATGGCTGCGGCCTGACCGATGAAGTCCGCTTCCAGGCGACGGCCAAAGCCTCCACCGATGAGCTGGTTGTTGACGATGATCTTTTCCGGCGGCAGGCCGGTTGCCTTGGCAGCCGCCTGTTGGGCCATAACCGGCACCTGGGTGCCGACCCATAGTTCACAGGCATCCTCGCGGACCTGGGCCACACAGGTCATGGGCTCCAGCGTGGCGTGAGCCAGGAAGGGCATCTCGTATTCCGCCTCGATCTTGCTGGACGCACCGGCAATGGCCTTGTTGATGTCGCCAACCTCGGCGGCAATGGCGCCTTCGCGATCAAAGGCTGCATGCAGGGCGCGTTCGATCTGGGCGGAGTCGATACCGGCGTTCGGGCCTAGACCCCATTGGATCTCCAGCGCCTTCAAGCCTTTAAGGGCTGCCCACATGTGATCGCCGATCACGGCAACGGCATTTTCCAGCTTGACCACATCCCTGACACCGGGAACCGCACGAGCGTGACGGTCATCCACTGAGGCAAGCGTGCCACCCACGACCGGACAGGCGCTGACAGTAGCGATCTTCATGCCTGGCACGTGCAGGTCGATGGTGAACTTGGCGGAGCCGTCTACTTTGCCAGGCGTATCAAGGCGGCGCAGCGGCTGGCCGATGACCTTGTAGTCTTCCGGCTTTTTGAGCGGGACGTTTTCCGGAACGGGCAGTTTGGCAGCTGCATCCACCAGCGCGCCGTAGGCCAGTTCGCGATTGCCAGGGCCGATGATCTTGCCATTTTCGGCGCGGCATTCATCCGGCGACACCTTCCATTGGTTGGCCGCGGCCTGGATCAGCATTACGCGTGCCGCCGCAGCGGCTTCCCGCAGGGGTTGCCAGTTGCTGCGAGTCGATGAGGAACCGCCGGTGGCCTGAAAGCCCAGAAGCTTGTCCCCATACAGTTTTTCGTCTGGCGGTGCTTCCTGCACCCTGACCTGATCCAGAGTAACGTTCAACTCTTCGGCTACCATCATGGCAAAACCGGTCTGTACACCCTGGCCCATTTCGATCTTGGGCGAAATCAGCGTGATCTGCCCATCGTGGCCTATCCGAAGAAACGCTCCCAAGGCCGTAGGGGTGTCCAGCGGTGCGTCTTCTGGCCCTTTGTTGACATACTGTTCGGCATAGCTGCGGCGGGAAAAAGGCAGTGCGGTTGCCAACAGCAAACCACCTGCGGCGATACCACTGGCCTGAAGCAGCTTGCGGCGCGACAGGCTTATGGCCTGCGCCGATACATTCTTGGTCATGGAGTCTGCTCCGCTCAAGCCTGGGAAACGCTTTTGATCGCGCCGCGGATACGGGTATAGGTACAGCAGCGGCAGATATTGCCGGACATGCCCGCATCGATTTCAGCATCGCCTGCGTTCGGGTGCTGGGACAGCAGCGCCACGGCCGACATGATCTGGCCGGACTGGCAATAGCCGCACTGCACGACTTCATGCTCAAGCCAGGCATCCTGCACTTTCTTGCCCAGGTCGGACTCGCCCACGGCTTCGATGGTCACGATCTTCTGGCCTTGTGCAATGTTGCTCACAGGCAAGACGCAGGCGCGAACAGCCGTACCGTCCAGATGCACCGTGCAAGCGCCACACTGTGCGATCCCGCAGCCGTACTTGGTGCCGGTCATTCCCAGCACGTCACGTAGAACCCAAAGCAGGGGCATGTCGTCGGGGACGTCGACCTGATGGTCGGCCCCGTTGATGTTGAGCGTAAGCATTGCAACCTCATGAGCACGGTAGGACAGTCGACTCGTCATGCCGGAACGCCGTCAGGCAAGGTCATGCCGACGGGAAGGGCTGCGAGTCGATCGTTGGTTTATTCAGGACAGAATGAACGGTGCTTCATTCCGTGTCCTTGGAAAAATTTAGATAAATAAATCTGATTTATCCATCTTCTGGCAAGAAACACCAGTGTCGGCATCGAATTCGTGCAAATCCGCGGCCTCAGACAGGTCCATGTAAATCGCGACGATACTCAGCCACGCAGGTGCTCAAGCGGCAGCTCGGTACTGGAGATGACCTGGTTGAGAACGAAGCTTGAGCGCACGCTCGAAACGCCTTCTATACGGGTCAGGGTGCCCAGCAGTAGTTTCTGGTAGTGGTCCATATCCGGAACGACCACCTTGAGCTGATAGTCCGCATCCATGCCGGTCACCAGGCTGCATTCCAGCACCTCAGGGCACTGCCGAATGATCGACTGGAAATGCTCGAAGCGTTCAGGGGTATGCCGGTCCATGCCGATCAGTACGAAAACTGTCAGGCTAAGGCCCAGTTTCTTGCGGTCGAGCAGGGCAACCTGACGATTAATGTAACCATCATCTTCCAGCTGCTTGACCCGTCGTGAGCAAGGCGAAGGAGACAGGCCGATGCGTTCTGCCAGTTCCTGGTTCGAGATGCGTGCATCACGCTGAAGTTCGGCAAGAATACGTAGGTCGTAGCGGTCTAGTTTGTCCATTTTGAAACCAATCCTTTGGAAAATTGCGTTTAAAAGGTTTTTTTAGTGTTCTGTTGCTTAAACGGTAGAGGATATAGCAAAAAACGCAAACTTTGGTCGGTGCAACAGGGCTAAGCTGAACTCATTACTTCGATGGCCCGGACGAACAGTCCAACGGTGAGCTCCAGGAGGGCAAGCCGATAATGCCGCCGACCTATCAGGTCGTGCCGCTCCCGGGCCACTCACCGCCCAAAAGGCTGTGTGATCGCAGCAGTCGCCAAAAGCGACTCAGAGGACAGAATTCCGGAAGGGGGCGAAAGCCTCCTTTTTTGTGCGCCTGATAAAAGTGTACGCCTGTGCTCCGCCTATCCGTCAATGCTCGCCTCGCGCATACTCCTGGCTTAGATTGAGGATTCGACCGCCGCCTCGCCATTTTCGGAGCGACCGGCGGTAAGCAGGAGATAGGGTCATGAAGCGCCGCGGGCGTTTGACAGGTATCGGTCTGATAGTCGCATTGAGCGCAGGCCACGTGCTGGCAGGGCCTTTTGAGGCCGGACAGACGCAGTTCGGCAATCCGTCCGGCGGCGCTGCGCCTCAGCCTCAGGCGGGGCAGGGTCGCGTTGGAGATCACCCGGACTACTCGCCCTCTCGAGGAATGGATCCTAATGCCGGGCCTCGTCCGGGAGCGGGTCGCCCTATCGGGCAGGATGGCTCGCGCTGGCAGACCGGCAGTGGTCAGGATCTTCCCCATCAACGCTATGATTTTCCCCGGCGGCCTGTCGAGCGGGTCGATGAAAACGGTGTACGGTTTATTACCGCGCCTCCGCGAGAGGTCACAGGGCAGGCGAACCACTCTCGGGAAGACGGCTGGAATCGACCCGATGCCGTTCGGCGTGGCGATGAGCGTGCTCGCTGGGAGCAATCCGGGCCGAATGATCTGAATCGAGGCTGGGAAAATCAGCCCCGTGTCATTGATCATCCTGATTATGGGCCGTACGGCAACTGGAATCGCCCGCACAGGCACAACGACTTCGATCGTCGTGGCTGGGGACCAAATCCTGATTGGCGTCCCGGCTATGTGCTGCGGCGCCCGCCGCCTCGGTACACCCGTATCTGGCATCAACGCTATGAGTATTACTATTCCGACGGGTACTGGTACCGCCCACAAGGGTCGAGCTATGTCATCGTGACCCCGCCGCGCGGCGTGTATGTCAGTAATTTGCCCAACTATGCGCAGACGTTGGTGATCGGCGGGCTGACCTACTACTTTGCCGCTGGTACCTATTACCAGCCGCAACCGGAATACAACCGTTACATTGTCGTGGAGCCGCCTGTGCAAAACGGTGGCTATGCCATTAGCAGCAATGCCTTTGATGTCGCCATAACCCCTGCCTATGGTCAGACACAGGCCCAGATGGAGCAGGATCGTTATGACTGCCAGCGTTGGGCGGTCAGCGAGTCAGGTTTTGATCCATCCCGAGCAACCACTGCGCCACCGGCTGATGTGGCGGATCGTTATCGACGTTCGCTGGGCGCCTGCCTAAGTGGCAGGGGATATAACGTGACCTATTGAGGGGGGCCGTCTGCCTGTAATCTGATGAAGTCAGACGCCCTTGAGCCCTCAGCTCGGAGGCAGAGGATGCCGATGGGGGACATCGGGTGCATCCAGCGGGTCGGCATGTACCAGCACTTCGGCCTGCGGATACTCCGCCATGATCGCCGCTTCGGCCTCGTCGCACAGGCGATGGGCTTCGGACAGGGTCATTTCTCCCGGTAGCTCCAGATGCAGTTGGACGAACCAGTGGCTTCCCGAAATACGCGTGCGCAAATCATGAGCCCCCAAGACTTGGGGCACGCTGCACGCCAGCGTCAACATGTGCTCGCTGACTTCATAGGGCAATTCCTGATCCATCAGCACACTTAGCGAGTCGCGTGCGATTCCAATGGCACTCCAAAGGATATACAACGCAATACCCAGGCCAAAGATGGCATCCAACTGATCCCAGCCGTAGCTGGCAGCAATCAGGGCAATCAGGATGCTGGTGTTGAGCAGAAGATCAGAGCGGTAATGCAGAGAATCGGCGCGAATCACTGCGGACCCTGTAATCTGAATGACGTGCCGCTGTAGCATCAGCAGGCCCGCAGTCACAATCAATGAAAAGATCATGACTGCAATGCCCAGCAGAGGCGTTCCCAGGGGTTCAGGTTCTTTCAGGCGTCCGATGGCCTGCATGCCGATCAGGATTCCGCTAGCGCCAATGAACAGGGCCTGGGTAATACCCGCCAACGACTCCGCTTTGCCATGGCCGTAACGGTGGTCGTCGTCGGCGGGCTTTAGGGAATAGCGCACCGCCAGCAGGTTGAACAGGGAGGCCGCGCCATCAAGCACGGAATCGGTCAGCCCAGCGAGCAGACTGACCGATCCGCTGAACCACCAGGCGATGGCCTTCACGGTAATGAGCAGGCCAGCCACTGCGAGTGAAGCAGTGGTGGCCAGGCGCAACAGCCTGGCGTGTTCGGTACGGCTCTTCATCAGGTGTTATGCCGTAGGGCGCAACCCGAAGGCGGCCAATTGCTCAGGGCTGCCGCTGTGCTGAATCAGGCGTGGATCGGTCAGCGGCAGGGAGCGGCCGGTTTCCTGTTCGATAATGGCCTTGAGGCGCGCCTTGTCCACCTTGCCATCCGCGTCGATAGCATCTTTTAGCTTTTCCGGGTCGACCGAGGCGTGCTGGTCGTTGGGCAGGTAGATGGCTCCGGACGTAAAATCAACACCGAACGCAATCAGGCCGGGAATGATGTAGAACAGCAGGCCTACCGCATCCAGGATGGCAATGCCCGGGTCGATCTGGCCAGTAATTTGGCCGCGACGCTCAGGATAAAACAGCGTACCGCAGGCCGAAATCTGGGTCAGCACTGCTGCAGCAAGGGCGCCACAGATCAGGCGAGTGCGCATTGGCATAAACACCTCCATAGGTCAGGAAACCGCACTATAACCGGCGTTGCGAGAGGCCGGAAGCGGGCCGCTGGAGTCGTTATAATCAGCAGCCACCGTATATGACCACGTGCACAGCAGAATGACGCCATTACCCATCGATACCGTATTGCCTACCCTGCGCGCCGCCCTGGTCGAGCGCGACGAAGTTGTGCTGGAGGCACCTCCAGGTGCAGGCAAGACCACACGTGTACCGCTGGCGCTGCTGGATGAGCCCTGGCTAGCGGGTCAGCGGATTCTCATGCTGGAACCACGGCGCTTGGCCGCTCGGGCAGCGGCGGAGCGGCTGGCAGCCGAGTATGGCGAACCCGTGGGCGAGACGGTGGGGTACCGCATTCGCCTGGAGAGCAAGGTAGGGCCCAGGACACGGATCGAGGTCGTTACGGAAGGTATCCTTGCGCGTCGCCTGCAGGATGATCCTGCCCTCGAAGGCGTTGGCTTGGTCATTTTCGACGAATTTCACGAGCGAAGCCTGGATGCCGATTTGGCGCTGGCACTCACTCTGAATGGGCGTGAGCTCTTGCGTGACACTCCGCTCAAGGTCCTGGTCATGTCCGCAACCCTTGAGGGTGAGCGGCTTTCGGCCTTGCTGCAAGGGGCTCCGGTGGTGCGCAGCGAGGGGCGCATGTTTCCGGTGGAGATCAAATGGGGGCGGCCCACTTCGACGGACGAGCGCCTGGAGCCCAGGGTTGTTCAAACCATCCAGCAGGCACTGGATGAGCAGGACGGAAGCCTGCTCGTCTTTTTGCCGGGGCAGGCTGAAATCCGGCGGGTTCATGAGTTGCTGGATGATGCGCTGGCTGGCAGGGTGGATATCCGGATCGCGCCGCTCTACGGTGAGCTTGATCTGGCTGCCCAGAGAGCAGCGATTGAGCCGGCACCGGCCGGTATTCGCAAGATTGTGCTGGCGACCAATATCGCCGAAACCAGTCTTACCATCGAAGGCGTTCGGGTGGTGATAGATGCCGGACTTGCCCGGGAGCCCGCCTTTGATCCCGGCAGTGGCATGACGCGGCTAGCGACGCGACGCATCTCTCGCGCCTCGGCCACCCAGCGAGCGGGACGGGCGGGGCGCCTGGAGCCAGGGGTGTGCTATCGCTTGTGGTCGGAGACGCAGCATGACCAGCTACCCGCCTATGATTCACCGGAAATTCTGCAGGCTGATCTGGCAGGGCTTGCGCTTCAGCTGGCGCGCTGGGGCGCTGTTGCAGATGAGCTGGTCTGGTTGGATAAACCTCCTGCTGCGGCCCAAGCACAGGCTCAGAATCTGCTTGTGCGTCTGGGTGCGCTCAAGGCTGATCGAACGGCCCTGACAGCCCATGGACAGGCCATGAGCACCCTGCCGGCTCATCCGCGACTGGCTCATCTTCTGCTTCGGGGACAGGCCCTGGGGTTGGCGCCATTGGCGTGTGATCTGGCGGCTATTTTGTCCGAACGGGATATCGTGCGTGGCGAGGGTGCGGATATACAAACTCGCCTTGCGCTGCTGGCAGGCGAAGGGAAAGGGCCGCGAGGCGGTATTGCGCGCATTCGCCAGCTGGCAAGACAATTCAAGGGCTTGCTGCGTGGCGCTTCCGAAATGCCTGTGAGCGATCCGGATCATCCACGCTGGGTAGGGTGTCTGCTGGCTTTTGCTTATCCGGAGCGGATCGCACACCAGCGCCGATCCGGCGGTGCAGAATATCGGCTGGCCAATGGCCGTGCGGCACTGTTTGCCGATGTCGATTCGCTGATGAAATCACCGTGGTTGGTGATTGCCGATCTTGGGAGCCGACAAGGGCAGCGTGAAGAGCGTATCTATCTGGCTGCCGAGCTTGATCCTGCCTTGTTTGAAGGGCCCCTGGCCGAGCAGGTATCGACCCATGAGGAGGTGGACTGGGACGAGCGGGAGGGCGTACTGCGCGCCGAACGGCAGGTCCGAGCCGGTGAGCTGATCCTTGCTCGTGAGCCATTGAGTTCGCTAAGTGATGACGCGCGCAGCCGGGCATTACTGGGGCTAGTCAGGCGTAAAGGGCTTGAACTCCTGCCCTGGACACCGGAGCTGCGCCAGTGGCAGGCACGGGTCATGCTTCTGCGGCGGCTGGACCTGGAGCAGGGCGGTCTCAGCGAGTGGCCTGACGTGACCGACACGGCACTACTGGCAACGCTGGAGAACTGGCTGCTACTGTATCTGGGGCGGGTGACTCGCCTGTCCCATTTCGCTCAGCTCGATCTGGGCGCCATCCTGCAGGGCTTGTTACCCTGGCCGCTACCAAGCCGCCTGGACGAGTTGGCGCCCCGCTCGATAGAGGTACCTTCAGGTTCCCGTATCCGCCTGGACTACACCGAGGAGCCGCCCGTGCTGGCCGTCAGGTTGCAGGAGATGTTCGGCCTGGCCGACACCCCTCGGATCGCCGGCGGACGGCTTGCTGTAAAGCTGCACCTGCTGTCCCCTGCGCAGCGCCCGGTGCAGGTTACCCAGGATCTGGCTAACTTCTGGCGCAGCACCTATGCCGAGGTAAAGAAGGATCTGAAAGGCCGCTATCCAAAGCACTATTGGCCGGATGACCCGCTCGTTGCGGAGGCGACTGCACGGGCCAAGCCTCGGCGTTAGTGTCGAGGCTTTACAGATCAGACTCGCGCCACGCGGGCGATCTGTTTGGCCAGGAACGGCCCGGATGCGATCACGCCAATCAAGCGCAAGGCCTGCATGGCCAGTACCAGCCCGACGTCCGCATGGCTGTCCACGGCGATGATCGCCATCGAGTCTAGGCCGCCAGGACTGGTTGCAAGGTAGGCGGACAAAAAGTCCTTGTTCATTAGATGAGCCAGGAAGAGGGCCGAAAGAGCGCACATGGCGATCAACATCAGCGAGGCCATGATCATCTTGGGCAAGGCTCGGGTGACATAGCGCACCGTGGTTTTATCGAACCGCAAGCCTACATAGCAGCCCATCGAGCCAAACGCGATGGCCAGCAACCAATGGGGAAGGGTAATGGTTACCCAACCGTTGAGCTGCAATATGGTGCCCAATGCAATAGGCACCATCAAAGCGCCAGCCGGCAGGCGCTTGCCTAACCAGACACCTACCACCACGACGGCCAGCGTAATTCCAAATGACTGCAGGGTGTTCCAGTCAAAGGTGATCGCGGCCGAGTGAGAGGCTGCTCCTGTACCTTCAGCCCCTAAAAAGCGGCCAACCAGGGCACTGATCACGACCACACAAACAACACGTACATACTGCATGGTTGCCACGATGCGAGAGTCCGCCCCGTATTCTTCCGCCATGGCAACCATGGCGGAGGCCGCGCCGGGCGTAGTACCCCAGGCGGCGGTGGAGCCGGGTAAACCGCCGAAGCGAACCAGGATGACACCCACCAGTACGCTGAGCAGAACGGTAATGGCAGTGGCCAGCAGCATGACCGGCCAGTGCGTAGCGACCATAAGCAGAACGGCCGCTGTCATGGAGTGGGCGATCAGACAGCCCACCACGCCCTGGCTTAGCTGGAACAGTGGTTTGGGTAGACGGATCGTGGCCCCTTTGACGCCAAAGCAGATGGCGACCAGCATGGGCCCTAGGAACATGGCCGCAGGGATACCGGCACGATCAAGGCAAAAGGAAGCCAGACTGGATACAACAATCAGGGCAGCCCACTGCAGGGCAGGATGTCGTGATGGCGGTGCTGCAGATGAAACAGGGGCGTGAGGCAATGACGTCCTCCTCAAGAGGTGGCAGCCACAGACGGCGTAGCCGCGCTATAGCCTTATTATACGCGCCTTCCATCTAAAGTTTGATAGTAAGATAACTAACGAAACGATCACGAATCGTAATGGCAGTCCTGAAGCAATCGCAGGCATTGCCGGATGTATTTGGGTTATTCCTTGTGGGGAGGGCGTTACGACCACGAAACAAGGCATTCTCCCGGATCTTTATGCCTCGGCTGTTCGAGCCGTTCTTGCTAACAGCATTCGGGGCAAGAAGCATCATTCACCACTGCCATGCCCAGAAGGGCAACCCCGGTATTCACCCAGGCCGCCAAGTGACGGCCCGGGTAAGTTGAGGTCAGCGGACCAGGTGCAGGAACTGCAGGTGTCGCTCGTACTGGTCGAGCATGTCGTTGATGATTTGCTCCTTGGTGTAGCCCACCAGGTCATAATCCTGGCTGCCCTCAGCCAGATAGACCTCTGCACGGTAGTAGCGGCGGTTTTTCAGGTGCAGCCCGCCCATACCAGCTCGGGCAAAGCTCGGTGTGAAATACCCCTGCATGATGACCCGATAGATAAAGGGATGCTGTTCGCCATGACCAACCTCAAGGCTCAGGTTGGCATTGGTAGGATCAAGCTCGGTCTGTACGGCCAGTCCTTTTTCCCGGAATACCTCGGCCACTTCCTCAATCGCCGGGCGAACAATGGTGTCCATTACCCGATAGACCTCATCGCGCGACGGGAAGTGAACAGCCTTGGCAAGGCGCTGACGCCAGCCACCGCTGCGGCGTGGGTTGGCCTGGGATACCGGGGCCAGAGAATGTGATCGTGCCCGTTGCCGCTGCGATTCGGTGTAGAACGCCTTGTGCAGACCCCACATCATTAGCAGGGTTACTAGCGAGAAGGGCAGGGAGGTCAGGACCACCGCAGACTTTAGTGCATCCATGCTACCGGCGACCAGCAGACCACCGGTGACAAGGGCAGTAGCCGTTCCCCAGAAGACGCGCAGCCACTTGGGACCGTCTTCGTCCGCTTCGCCGCCTGTCGAGGACAGGGTCGACAGCACCACAGTGCCCGAATCCGCCGATGTCACGAAGAACACAAAGCTTACGAATACCGCCACCGCAATGACAATACGGCTGGCAGGATACGTTTCCAGGAGGTGATAGAGCGCCATGGACGGCTCGCGAATAGCCGTTTCGGCCAGGCTGGTCAGGTTGTGGTTTAGCACCTGATCCAGCGCGCTATTACCAAAGATGGACAACCACGCGAGGGTAAAGCCAAGCGGAATGAACAGTACGCCAAAGACGAATTCACGAATGGTAC
Organism: Pseudomonas sp. HPB0071; assembly: GCF_000478505.2. NCBI lineage: Bacteria > Pseudomonadati > Pseudomonadota > Gammaproteobacteria > Pseudomonadales > Pseudomonadaceae > Pseudomonas > Pseudomonas sp. HPB0071. The sequence goes on from NZ_KI517367.1 coordinate 2,799,800, forward strand.
GACCACGGGAAATTCGCGCAATGAACAGGCCTACAAAGGGTGCCCATGCGATCCACCAGGCCCAATAGAATACGGTCCAGCCGCCCAGCCAGTCGGACGGTTTGTCATAGGCATAAAGGTCAAAGCTCTTGGTGGGAACAGCGCCCAGATAATCGCCGATGTTCTGGATCAGCGTATTGAGCAGGTGCTGGGTCGGCCCGGCAAACAGGACAAACAACAGCAGACCGACCGCCAGGAGCATGTTGATATCGGACATGACACGCACACCCTTGTCCACACCTGATACGGCAACAAGAATGGCGGCTCCCATCATCACGGCAATCAGCAGGGCTTGTACCCATTGGGTATGGGGTACACCGAACAGATAGTCCAGGCCCGAGTTGAGCTGAAGCACACCAAAGCCCATATCGGCGCCCAGGCCGAAAACGGTGGCAATGATACCAAAGCAATCTACCGCATGGCCAATAGGGCCGTTGATGCGCTTGCCGATCAGCGGGTATAGCGCTGAACGTAAGGCCAAGGGCAGGTTATGGCGATAGGCGAAATAGGCCAATGCCATGGCAACGAGTGCAAAGACCCCCCAACCATGCAGTCCCCAGTGCAGAAAGAGCAGTTGCATGGCCTGACGTGCAGCAGCCTGCGTGCCGCCTTCGCCTTGAGGGGGATGCATGAAATGCGTCAGGGGTTCTGACACGCAGAAAAAGAACAGGGTAATACTGATACCGGCTGCGAATAGCATGCCGGCCCATGAAAGGTAACTGAACTCAGGCTGATCGTGATCGGCGCCAAGCTTGATCTTGCCGTACCCTGAAAGGGCCGTGACGATGACAAAGACCAGATAAAGCGTCATGGCCAGTAGGTAGTACCAGCCTACCGTCTGTGAGGCCCATGTCTGAGCTTCCAGCAGCCAGGCTCCGGCGCGCTCGGGAAAGGCGATTACCACCAGAGCAAAGACCAGGATTGCTGTGGCCGCGCTGTAAAAGGCGGGCGGATTGAGTCGTACGTTACCGGATGGGGTCGTGCTGCTCATGGAGCATGTTCTCCTATAGGGCAGGTGCCAAAGAGTCCGTACAGTCGAGTCGCGGGTTTCCGGTCACTCGCGATGCTGTCGGGCTAGTAGCTCAAGGTGATTCGAAAAGGGGACATTCCTTGCCCGTCGTTTGTAGTCATTTTTTATTAATTGATCGTTCAATATAAAAAGATAACACGAAAAGACGTTCAAGCGGAGCTTGAATCGCCTCCATATGTCATTTTGCTATAGTCGGTCGAGGAGGGGCGAAACCGAAGGGCCTGAGTCAGAGCGGAAGCAGGCCTGCTACGGTTGCCATTGGGTATCACTGCCGGAGAGTTTGCGGTTCAGGAAGTAGGCGGCGCTGATCAGGGCCAGATGGGTCAGGGCCTGAGGAGTATTGCCCAGGTGACGTCCACGGGCGTCAAGCTCCTCGGCAAAGAGTCCCACAGGGCTTGCGTATTTCATGAGTTTTTCAAACTCCATATGCGCCTCGTCTATCCTGCCGGCCCGCGCCAGGCACTCCACATACCAGAATGAGCAGGCCGTAAAGGAGCCCTCTTCACCCGAGAGTCCATCGGACATTTCAGACTGATCGTAGCGCTTGACCATACCATCGCAGACCAGACGTTCCTTGATGGCATCTAGAGTTGCCAGCCACGCCGGGTCTGTTGCGCTGACAAAGCGCAGCAAGGGCATCAGGAGAAGAGATGCGTCCAACGTATCCTGGCCCAGAATGGCTGTGAAATGACCTTTTTTCTTGTTCCAGAAGTGGGTCCAGATATCTTCCTGAATATCGCCCCGTGCCTTGAGCCATCGTTCATAGGGCATGGCAAGGGAACGCTTCTGTGCCAGGCGAATGGCTCGGTCAATGGCAACCCAGCACATCAAGCGCGAGTGTAGGAAGTGCTTGGGCTCATCACGAATTTCCCAGATGCCGGCATCCTTGGTCTGCCAATGATTGCAGACATAATCGATGATACTGACAACATGTTTCCAACCGCGGTGTGATATGGCCTGGCCGTACTTGTTTGACAGGTAGACGGCATCCATCAGCTCGCCATAGATGTCGAGCTGAACCTGTCCGAATGCATCGTTGCCGATACGCACAGGCTTTGCCCCGCCGTGGCCGCTCAGGTGGTCCAGTTCCTGTTCGGGCAGTTCCCGTCCACCATCGAGGCGATACATGATCTGAAGCTTTTGCGGCAGATCGCTGCTGCGCTCGATACAGTCGCCCACCCAGCTCATGAAGTGGTTGGCTTCGTCGGTGTATCCCAGGCGCATGAAAGCATAGACGGTAAACGAGGCGTCCCGTATCCAGGTAGCCCGGTAATCCCAATTTCGCTCGCCACCTGGTGTTTCCGGCAGGCTGAAGGTTGCCGCAGCAGCAATGGAACCGTGCTGCTGCGAGACCAGAAGCTTGAGCACCAGAGCCGAGCGCGAGACCATTTCCCGCCAGCGGCCGGTATAGTTGCTTTGACGAGCCCATCGCTGCCAGAACCTGAGTGTATGCTTCAGGCAGAGATCAAGATCTTCTTCCATGACCTGTCGATCTTCGGCGCAGCCAAAGACGAATGTCGCGCTTTCTCCTTCCTTGAGGGTGAAGTCCGCTACGGCCGTATTCCCGTCGAGCGTAAGCGTCTCGGAACCGGCCAAGCGCATACTGCGCTGGCCCTCGGCCTGAAACACAATGCTGCCATGCTCTACCGTAGCCCTGGTTTCAGCCCGGGCGTAATCAAGCCGCGGTGAACACTTCAGACAAATGCGCGAGTCGCCTTTGACGGCATAAACCCTCCGCACCAGACGGGGCATGGTGTTCTCTTCCGTCAGGATGGGCATCCAGTCGGTCAACTCGACGGCGCCGTCGTCATCAAGCCAGCGGGTCTGCAAGACGTTACTGTCGGGGAGGTAGATCTGTTGCCGCCTGGCATTAGGGCGGTCGGGTGCAATCGTGAACAGTCCGGCCTCGTCACCATTGAGCAAGGCGGTAAAAACCGAGGGGCTATCTAGGTCAGGCCAGCAGAAATAGTCGATGCTGCCGTCATCGGCGACCAGCGCGCAGGTACGCATGTCGCCGATGACTCCATGGGCATCGATGGACCGGATTCCGGCGTTGTGATCAACCATTGTCCTGGAATCCTGGATACAGACACATGCCGCCATCGACAAAGAGGGTGGTACCTACCACGTAGTCAGACAGGTCGGATGCCAGCCAGACGACGGCATTACCAATGTCCTCCACATCCCCGACACGCTTGTAGGGGATCAGCTTGAGCAACTCGCGGCGACCTTCCTCGTTGCCAGTCACGTCTTCATTGATGGCCGTAGCGATAGCACCCGGCGCAATACTGTTGATGCGGATGCGCTTTTCGGCCACTTCCTGAGCCAGGGTTTTCATCATCAGGCTGACCCCACCCTTGGAGGCCGCGTAATTGACATGACCTGCCCACGGAATGACCTCATGTACCGAGCTCATGTGAATGATTTTGCCCGCCGCGCGTGACAGTTCGGCATTAACGCCTTGCTTCAGAAATTGCTGGATGGCGGCACGTGCGCAAAGGAATTGGCCGGTCAGGTTGGTCTGGATGACCATGTTCCAATCCTTGAGGGTCATCTCATGGGAGGGTGCATCGCGCTGAAGTCCGGAGTTGGCCACCAGGATGTCCAGACGGCCAAAGGCTTCGATCGTCTTGGCAAAGAGCTGTTCGACGGCCTGCTCATCACCGACATCAGCACCCACGGCAATGGCCCGACCGCCGGCCGCCTTGATTTCATCCGCAAGCTGTTCAGCCGGCTCGGCATTGGAGTGGTAATTGATGACAACGGCTGCGCCTACCTGAGCCAAGGCCTTGGCTGATGCGGCGCCGATCCCTGAACTGCCGCCGGTGACCAGTGCAACCTGGCCATCGAGTGAAATTTTCATGGCAAACCCTCAAGCAATTCGGTGAAAAGTCCTTGTCACCTGACCGTTGGCGGCATGCGAGAGTTCAGAGGGGTAAAGGGCTGCCTGCCGACCCGCAAGCAGCCCTCCAGCAGATCAGCTGTGTTTCAGGGTATGCAAGTGGTCGCGTTTGGCGAGGGTAGGGAAGAGCTTGATCCAAAGGCCTGTCACGATCAGCGTTCCTGCGCCGCCCAGCACGACCGCTTGCACTGTGCCCAGCCAGGCTGCCGTTACACCGGACTCGAACTCGCCTAGTTGGTTTGAGGCACCGATGAACAGGCCGTTGACGGCACTGACGCGGCCGCGCATTTCATCCGGCGTCTCCAGTTGCACAAAGGCGCCGCGAATGACCATGCTGATCATGTCAGCCGCACCCAGAACCGCCAGCACGGCCAGGCTGAACCAGAACGAGGTGGAAAGACCAAAGGCGATGGTTGCCACGCCAAACACACCTACCGAGATAAACATGATGCGTCCGACGTTTCGCTCGATGGGAAAGCGCGCGAGCCAAAACGACATCAGCAGGGCGCCCACGGCGGGTGCTGAGCGCAACAGGCCCAGCCCCCAGGGACCGGTCATCAGAATATCCCGGGCAAACACGGGTAACAGTGCCGTTGCGCCGCCCAGCAGAACGGCAAAAAGATCCAGGGAAATGGCGCCGAAAATATCGCGGCGGCTGCGAATGAAGCGAATCCCGGCCAGTAGCGAATCCAGACTGGCCTTTTCCTTACGCGGTTGCTGTTCACGCGCAGGCAGGCTCAGCACGAGGAGAATTGCCACACCATACAGGGCCGTTGCCGGTGCATAGACCCAGAAGGCACCCAAGGCGTACAGAAAACCACCCAACGCTGGCGCCACGATTGTCGCACCCTGCATGGCGGAGGCTGAGGCCGCAACGGCCCGGGGAAATAGCGAGGCGGGGACGATGTTGGGCAAAAGCGCCTGGGTCGCTGGCATTTCGAAGGCCCGGCAGGTGCCCAGCATGAAGGCCAGGATAAAGATCAGCTCACGAGTCACATTGTCGGTCAGGCTGCCATAGACCAGCACCAGTGCGGTAAGGGCCTGACCTGTCTGGCAGAGTGCGGCTACCTTACGTCGGTCGTAGCGGTCCGCCACATGCCCTGTATACAACATGAAGAACAGACGCGGCAGGAATTCCACCAGGCCGACCAGGCCCAGGTCGAGCACATTATGCGTCAGTGAATAGATGTGCCAGCCAATGGCTACGGTGAGCATCTGAAAGCTGCTGGCGGTACAGACGCGGGCAAACCAGAACGCCAGAAAGGGTCGATGATGACGCAAATATAAAGGGGCTGAGGTCATGATGGGGCTCTTCGAGAGGTCTCTCATCATAGTCTCGGCAAGCGGTTTTTGTGCACTGATCAGAGATATATTCTGAAACACTTGGTGGGTAACAAGTTGTGTGCGCCACCTTGACGCGCGACATCTGACCACGGACCCCACTGCGTTTTAGAGGTCTAGAATGAATCCAGACGTTGACCTACGTCAGAGCCTTGCGGCTTAAAATGCGATAGTCGGACCACCTTTCAAGCGTTCCGTTAGAACGAATTGAGCACGCAAGCGCTCGAAACATTGCCTTGTGATTTGCTTAACGTTATTGACCGCCTGCGTGATAAACGCACCGGCTGCCTGAAGAGGACCGCCTATGTTCGGCTTGGAGGCTCTGGATCTTGCGAGGATCCAGTTTGCATTCACCGTCTCGTTCCACATTATCTTCCCTGCCTTGTCTATCGGAATGGCGAGCTTTCTAGCCGTTCTCGAAGGACTGTGGCTCAAAACCAACGACTCTACCTATAAGGACCTGTACCACTTCTGGTTGAAGATCTTCGCGGTCTTCTTTGGAATGGGTGTAGTGTCCGGACTGGTCATGGCGTATGAGTTCGGTACCAACTGGAGCGGCTTTGTCGACTTCGCCGGTGCCGTAACGGGTCCGCTCTTGACCTACGAGGTGCTGACCGCCTTCTTTATCGAAGCGGGTTTTCTCGGGGTCATGCTGTTTGGCTGGAACCGCGTAGGACGTGGGTTGCACTTTTTGTCCACTATCATGGTGGCGATTGGCACCCTGATGTCCACGTTCTGGATTTTGTCCTCGAACAGCTGGATGCATACCCCGGCTGGGTACGAGATTGTCGATGGCCGCGTAGTGCCAGTCCATTGGCTGGAAGTAATCTTCAACCCGTCGTTCCCCTTCCGCTGGGCGCACATGACCATCGCGGCCTACCTGTCGGTGGCCTTCCTGGTCGGCGCATCGGCGGCCTGGCACCTGTTGCGTGGGAACAATAACCCGGCCATTCGCAAGATGTTCTCCATGGCCATGTGGATGGCCCTGTTCGTGGCGCCGATCCAGGCGTTCGTAGGGGATGCCCACGGTTTGAACACACTGGAGCACCAGCCAGCCAAGATCGCGGCGATCGAAGGCCACTGGGAGAATCCGCCCGGTGAGGCAACGCCGCTGATTCTGTTCGGTCTGCCGGATATGGAGCGTGAGGAAACCCGCTTCAAGGTCGAGATTCCTGTGCTGGGCAGCTTGATCCTCACGCACAGCTTTACCGAGCAGATTCCCGCACTCAAGGACTTCCCGAAAGAGGATCGTCCACCGGCGTATGTGGTGTTCTGGTCATTCCGCATCATGGTGGCTCTGGGGCTGCTCATGATTGCTGCCGGTGTGTGGAGCCTGTTCCTGCGCTGGAGACACAAGCTGTATGAAACCAAGGCCTTCCTGCGCCTGATCATGTGCATGGGGCCGGCTGGTCTGATTGCTCTGCTGGCAGGCTGGTTTACCACCGAAGTGGGTCGTCAGCCCTGGATCGTATATGGCCTCTTGCGTACCAAGGATGGTGTAGCCAATCACAGCGTGACGCAACTGAGCATCACCTTGGTCAGCTTCGTAATTGTGTATTTCGCGGTCTTTGGTATTGGTACGGTCTATGCGCTGCGCATGATTGGCAAGGGACCACATACCGGTGAAGGCGACCTTCCTACCCAGGGTGGACCGGGACACGATCGTCATCCGAAGCGCCCCCTTTCGGCTACTGATGAAGGTACCGAAAAGGCTCATTCCCATGATCAACTGACGGGGCACTGAACATGGCTTCTGGAATTGTTGGTATTGACCTCGCGCTGATCTGGGCGGTGGTCATCATTTTCAGCCTGATGATGTACGTAGTCATGGACGGCTTCGATCTGGGGATTGGCATTCTCTTCCCCTTCGTGAAGGGCAAGGAAGAGCGCGATGTCATGATGAACACCGTGGCTCCGATCTGGGACGGCAACGAAACCTGGCTGGTGTTGGGAGGGGCCGGGTTGTACGGCGCCTTCCCGCTCGCATATGGCGTCATTCTGCCGGCCCTCTACCTGCCGCTGATCTTCATGTTGATCGGCCTGATCTTCCGTGGCGTAGCCTTTGAGTTCCGCTTCAAGGTGCAGGAAGGCAAAGAAGGGCTCTGGGACAAGTCCTTTATCTTCGGCTCGCTCTTGGCAACCTTCTGTCAGGGGGTCGCGCTGGGTGCCTTCATCGACGGTTTCCATGTGGAGAATCGTCAGTATGCCGGTGGCTCGCTGGACTGGCTGACGCCTTTTTCGGTGTTCTGTGGTTTTGGCCTGATCGCTGCCTACGCACTGCTGGGCAGTACTTGGCTGATCATGAAAACCGAAGGCCCGCTACAGGCTTCCATGCGTCGCATGACCAAGCCGCTGGTGCTGTTGTTGCTGCTGTTCATAGTAGCCGTCAGCCTGTGGACGCCGCTGTCCCATGACGCCATCTCCCAGCGCTGGTTCACCATGCCGAACCTGTTCTGGTTCCTGCCTGTGCCAATTCTCGTGCTGGTAACAGTCGTGTTCCTGCTGCGCGCGATCCTGAAGGAAGAGGCTCATGTATCTCCCTTCGTACTAACGCTGATCCTAATCTTCCTGGGCTATAGCGGCCTGGGCATCAGCCTGTGGCCGAACATCATCCCGCCGGCGATTTCGATCTGGGAAGCCTCGTCGCCACCGCAGAGCCAGCTGTTCCTGCTCATCGGTACGCTGTTCATCATCCCGATCACATTGATGTACACGGCGTGGGGCTACTACGTGTTCCGCGGTAAGGTTCGTACAGGCGAGGGGTATCATTGATCATGGCCGGCAAAGAGCGTGAACCCAATCCAGCTGACAACCAACCGCTGATCAAGCGTCTCGGCTGGATGGTCCTGATTTGGGCCTGCAGTATCGTGGCCCTGGGCATTGTGTCCTACGGGCTGCGGCTGGTCATGACTGCCGCCGGCCTTAAATCCTGATACACCAGACCCCGGCACTCGCCGGGGTCTTATTTTGTCCGTTTCTCCAGGCAGATTGTCCGCTTGCACGGTAGGCTTTCATCTACGCTATCTGTCTTACCGTTTTGGAGACACGTCCATGGAAAGCAGACCCCCATTGCCACCCTTTACGCAGGAAACTGCACGCCAAAAGGTCCGCGCAGCGGAAGATGGCTGGAATGGCCGCGATCCCCACAAGGTTGCACAGGCCTATAGCAACGACAGTGTCTGGCGTAACCGGGCCGAGTTCATCAAGGGACGCGAAGCCATCGTGGATTTTCTCACGCGCAAGTGGCAGCGCGAGCTTGATTACCGGCTGATCAAGGAGCTATGGGCCCATGAGGGCAACCGGATCGCCGTACGCTTCGCCTATGAATGGCATGACGATTCCGGCAACTGGTTTCGCGCCTATGGCAATGAGAACTGGGCGTTCAATGAGCAAGGGCTCATGGTGGAGCGGCATGCCAGCATCAACGATCTGCCGATCACCGAGGCCGAGCGCCTGTTCCGCTGGCCGCAGGGACGTCGACCGGATGATCATCCAGGACTGAGTGATTTGGGACTTTAACGACAGATCACTAGGCGTTGCGGCTGCGCTTTCTTACACTGGCACTCCTTTGTAAGCAGCGAAGCCGCCCATGCCCGAGACATGCTCCCCTGAAGTCCTGCAAACCCTGCTTGATCGTGTTGCCCAGGAGGCACGGCAAGACATGGGAGAAGGCAAGGTTGCTGACTATATCCCGGCACTGGCCCAGGTAGAACCCGATCAATTCGGGATTGCCCTATGCGATGTAGAGGGTCGAGTCTTCCAGGCGGGGGCAGGGGATACACCGTTTTCCATCCAGTCCATTTCCAAGGTGCTCAACCTGGTCATTGCCATGCAGCGGCTGCCGGAAGAGGACATCTGGACGCGTGTAGGCCGGGAGCCCTCCGGTCAGGCGTTCAACTCCATCGTACAGCTGGAAGTGGAGCGGGGCGTCCCGCGCAATCCCTTCATCAATGCCGGTGCGTTGCTGGTAACCGATATCCTGGTGTCGCGCATCATGTCCATCCAATACCTGATGCGCGAACAGGCGCGGCGGTTAAGTGCCAATCCGACCATCAACTTCGATACGCGGGTGGCGCGTTCAGAGATGGATCACAAGGCGCGTAACGCTGCACTGGCCTACCTCATGAAGGCTTATGGAAACCTGCATGGCGAAGTAGATGAGGTGCTGGAAACCTATTTCCATGGCTGTGCGCTGTCCATGAGCTGTGTGGATGTAGCCCGCGCGTTCGCCTTTCTGGCTCACCGGGGCATCAATCCCCACGATGGGAGCGAGGTATTGTCGCCTCAGCAGACGCGGCAGCTCAACGCATTACTGTTGACGTGCGGCCTGTATGACGCCGCGGGGGATTTTGCCTGGCGCGTCGGGCTGCCCGGCAAGAGCGGCGTGGGTGGCGGTATTGTGGCCATCGTTCCCGGCCGCATGAGCATTTGCGTCTGGTCGCCCCGCCTGGACAGCTACGGCAATTCCGTTGCCGGTCTGCGTGCCCTGGAGCGACTCGTGGATGGCCTGGGTGTCGCTCCACTGGGCTAAAGGACCGGCGAGAACAGTCGGGCTACCCGCATGGCTGCCTTGTGCAGGCGCCGAACATTGGCATTGTCCTTGGGCGTTAGCTCGACCGACTTGGAGAAGTCGACTTCCAACATCGAGCGCACTTCCCAGGCGAAGTCAGTATCCACGGTCATGACCATGATCTCGAAATTCAGCCGGAACGAGCGATTATCCAGATTGGCGCTACCGATGGCGGAAACCTCTTCATCGATCAGCACCACCTTCTGATGTAGAAAGCCTGGTTGATAACTGAAGACTCGAATGCCCGCATCCACCGCCTTGAAGGCATATAGGTAGGATGCGGCGTACACGACCTTGTGATCCGGGCGTGACGGCAGAAGGATGCGCACATCGACGCCGCGTAGAGCGGCCAAGTGCAGTGCGGCTGAGACGGCCTCATCAGGGATGAAGTAGGGCGTTGTGATCCAGATTCGCCGCTGCGCCGAGTGAATCGCCTCGACAAAAAACAGCGAGCAGGTCTCCTGATCGTCCGCCGGACCGCTGGCAACCACCTGGCACAGCATGCCGCCATCCTCATAACGTTCAGGCAGCACCAGGGTTGGAAGCTTTTTGGTCACCCAGAACCAGTCCTGGGCAAAGGTTTCCTGCAGGGTCGCCAGAGCGGGCCCACGAATTTCGATATGGGTGTCACGCCAGGGAGCCAACGGTGGCTTGTGCCCCAGGTATTCCTCACCCACGTTGTGTCCGCCGACAAATCCTACTTCACCATCCACCACAACGATCTTGCGGTGATTGCGGAAGTTGACCTGAAAGCGGTTGATCAGTCCTCGGCGGTTGCTGAATGCCTTGACCTGCACGCCTGCCTCACGAAGCTTTGACACGTAGCTCCGCGGCAGGGCATGGCTGCCAATGGCATCGTAAAGGAGAAACACCTCGACACCCTCCCTGGCCCGCTCGATCAGCGTGTTTTGCAGTGCCCGGCCAAGAGCGTCGTCATGAATGATGAAGAACTGCACCAGCACGACCTGCCGGGCTTCCCGAATAGCGCCCAGAATGGCGCTGAAGGTTTCCGATCCGTTGACCAGAAGACGCACCTTGTTGCTGGCTACACAGGGGGTGCGGGTCAGCGCCGTCATGGCTTTGAGCTTGCGGTTTGCCGCGCTGCATTGCTGGGCAGCCAGGGCCTCAGCGATCCACGGGCGCCAGTTCAGCTCGGCAGCAACGCGGGCCATCTCTTCATCGGCCTGTCGGCGCGCCTTTACATAACCATCGAAACGACGCCGACCAAAAACCAGATAAGGCAACAGGCTCAGAAACGGCATGAAGACCAATGCAATGGCCCAAGCCATGGCGCCCTGAGCCGTACGAACGGTGATGACGGCATGGATAGCCGCCAGAACGCCGCAGATCTCTATCAAAATGGCAAAGATGTGAAGATCGAAAGGTAACCCTGGCACGTAAGATCCCATCCGGTGCGTATATTCGTCCTGTCAGTAGGCAAAAGGCATCACCTGGCGCCTATCTTAAAACGGTGGCGACCCAGCCTAGGCGGAATCATCCAGTCTGGATACTGCTCTGAGGCACGTTACCCGCTATGCCAGCCTGCTTGAATAAGGTCTGGCATAGGGCATAGCATCACGCTCAGTTAGCTTCGACCGCACGCAGCACCACGAATTTCGGGGTGGCAGCAACCTGTTCTACGCGCTTGAAGAGCCGCTTGAGCTTGAGGTGATAACCGAGGTGGCGATTGCCGACGATCCAGAGTTCACCCTGGTGGTCGAGAGCAGCACGCGCCTGTTGAAACATCCGCCAGGCCAGAAAGTCCCCCACCACCTGTTGCTGGTGAAACGGTGGGTTGCATAGGACTACATCCAACGAGCGAGCCGGTTGGCTGGCCAGCCCATCATCGGCGCGCAACGTGACGGGACGATCACCCAGGGCGGCACGCCAGTTTTCATGTGCCGACTGGATCGCCATATAGGACTCATCTACCAGCGTGTACTGCGCTTGGGGATTGGTCAGTGCACTGGTGATGGCCAATACGCCATTGCCGCAGCCCAGGTCGGCCACGCGTGCATTGCCCAAGTCAGTAGGCAGATGTGGAAGAAAGGCGCGTGTCCCGATATCGAGCCCTTCTCGGCAGAACACGTTGGCGTGATTGATCAGTGTCAGCGCTGGGTCGTCCAGTCGGTAGCGGGTCGGGTAGGGTGAGGCTATCCGCTCCCTGGGTTCGGGGGTGGCAAACAGCAGGCGCGCCTTCTTGACTGCCAGCGATGCCTGGACACTGCCGATATGACGCTCCAGCAGATCTCCTGCCGCACGCGGCAGATGCTTGATCATGGCTGCTGCGATGACTCGCGCACCCGGTGCCAGCTGATCATGCAGGCGAATCAGCTGCTCCTCCAGCAAGGCCAGGGTTTTTGGAATACGGATCAGCACCAGGTCAAAGGGGCCTTTAACCGGCTCGCTGGATGGCACGAATAGCACCCGACCATCACGTCCGTTGCGCTGCAGGTTATCGTTAAGCGCGAGGGCTGCAAGGTGGGAATCTCCACTGGAAACAACGTGACCCTGATCAGCCAGGCTTGCTGCCAGGGCGCCGAAGCTATCGTTTAACACCAGAATTCGGGCGTTGTCTGGCAGGCCCTGTTCGGCCAGATGATTAAGCAGGTATTCATCCGCCGCATCGAAAGCCTGTAACGGATCGTCCCGGCGGGGTGGCTGGCGGTGCAGGTCAAGCTGGGCAAAGGGTGTGGACAGTAGAACCATGGCAGAAGATCGGAGCTGACGACAAAGGCGTCAGTGTAGGGGAGCGGCATTGCTTATGCTGCTCTTTTCTCTGGATGCCGGCTGAACGCGCCGGGCGTCTGGCGGGTCGAACAGACGTTTTGCGGGCTCAGGATGACAGGTCAGCCCGCGTTTACCACCCCTCAGGAGGCATCATGGTGGCTAACCCATTCGATTTGTCAGGCAAGGTCGCGATCATCACCGGGTGTGATGCCGGATTGGGAAGGAGCATGTGTGTAGCTCTGGCCAGTGCCGGTTGCGATATTGTTGGGATCAGCCGGCGCGAACCCCATGAGACGCAAAGTGAAGTAGAGGCCAAGGGCCGGCGATTCGTGAGCATCCGGGCAGATCTCAGCGCCACGGATGCGGTGCCCTTTATTGTGGATGAGGCGCTACAGGCTTTTGGTCGTATCGATATCCTGGTCAACAATGCCGGAACGATCCGGCGTGAGGATGCACTGAATTTCACCGAAAAAGATTGGGATGATGTCATGGGCGTCAACCTCAAGACGGTGTTCTTTCTTTCTCAAGCCGTGGCGCGTCAATTCATAGCGCAGCAGGGCGGCGGCAAAATCATCAATATCGCTTCGATGCTGTCTTTCCAGGGCGGCATCCGTGTCCCATCCTACACAGCCTCCAAGAGTGGCTTAATGGGGCTGACCAAGGCGCTGGCCAACGAGTGGGCCAAGCACGGTATCAACGTCAATGGCATTGCGCCCGGCTATATGGTAACGAACAACACGGCAGCCTTGCGTGCCGATGAGCAGCGCAACGCAGAAATCCTGGGGCGCATTCCGGCAGGTCGCTGGGGCGAGCCAATCGACCTGGCAGGGCCTGTGGTGTTTCTGGCGTCGTCTGCCTCGGATTATGTCCACGGTCATACTCTGGCCGTGGACGGTGGTTGGCTGGCGCGTTAGTCCGGCCGGTTACACCTACAGTTTGTCCGTTGAAAACCAGTGCCGGGCTTGTTTTCATGACGGCCTGATATCGGCCCGGAAAACGAGGTAGCCCAGCATGACCGCCAGTGACGAGAAATACACCCGCCAGACCATCACGGAGGTGTGGCCCTGGGCCGATAGCCTGTTCAGCTTGCGTACGACGCGTGATCCGCGCTTTCGCTTCAGTGCCGGCCAGTTTGCCCGCCTGGGTGTCGAAAAGGCAGACGGCGAAATCGTCTGGCGTGCCTATTCAATGGTCTCCGCGCCTCATGACGAATTTCTGGAATTCTTTTCCATTGTCGTGCCTGGCGGAGCCTTTACCAGCGAGCTGAGTCGCCTCAAGCCCGGTGATACGTTGCTGGTGGAAAAGCAGCCCTATGGGTATCTCACCCTGGAGCGCTTTACCGGCGGACGCGATTTATGGCTGTTATCCACCGGTACGGGATTGGCACCGTTTCTGTCCATGCTTCAGGAGCCGGATGTCTGGCAGCGGTATGAGCGTATCGTGCTGGTGTATAGCGTCCGGGAAGCAAAGGACCTGGCCTACCAGGAAATGATTAAGGGGCTGGCGGAGCTGGAGTACCTGGAAGGGGTTGCACAGAAGCTGATCTATATTCCTGTTGTAACCCGTGAGGATCATCCCGGCGCGCTGAGGGGGCGAATCACGACCCTGATCGAAAACGGTAAGCTGGAGAAGGCCGCAGGGCTTGAGCTTTCAACAGAGCACTCCCGCATCCTGATCTGTGGTAATCCTGAAATGGTGGATGACACGCGAGCCGTGCTCAAGGCACGTGATTTCCAGCTGGCCCTGACGCGCCGGCCTGGACAGATCGCGGTAGAAAATTACTGGTAAAAGATGCGGATGGGGCCCGCAAGGGCCCTATTTGTAGCGAACAGTCACGAAGAGGTCGGAGGGTCATTACGTGTGACGGTGGCCTCAGGCTTCTGGCTTTGTTCCTTGAGCAGGTCGCGAATTTCAGTCAGCAGTACTTGATCCTTGGTAGGGCCGGCCGCTGCCTTCTTTTCCTCATGCAGGCGCAGTCGATTCAGAACCTTGATGGCGCTGAAAATGGCGAATGCAATGATGATGAAGTCGAAGATCGATTGCAGGAACTTGCCGTAAGATAGCAGCACTGCCGGTTTATCGCCTTGGGCAGCCTGCAGCGTAATGGCGAGGTGCGAAAAGTCCACGCCACCCAAAAGAATCCCGAGAGGCGGGGTGATCACATCGGCAACGAATGACGACACGATCTTGCCGAAAGCGCCGCCAATGATGATACCAACAGCCAGATCGACGACGTTGCCCCTCATGGCGAACGATTTGAATTCGCTGAAAAAGCTCATAAGCACTCCTTTTGCGGTGGAATGGTAGTGACGCCATCGCTAACGTCTCGGGCACTTTGAACCGCAAAAGCGTCTGGTTGTTTCGAAGTGCTTCCTGAAAAAGTGTGCTGCCTCTCGTTGCTGCACTTTGCCGAACGGCTGCGGTCCACCATATGGATGGGCTGAAAGGCTCAAGATATTCAACCTGCCTCAGGAGGTCACACATGGTTGCCGAGCACAACTTGCACAAGGATTTTCCAGACAAGGTTCAGAAGTTTGAAGAGCTGCGTCAAAACAATCCGGAATTTGCCAAGCTGATCGAGCAATACGATGCGCTGGATCAGGAGATCCTGGAAATCGAGGGGATGGTCGAGAACAGTGGCGATGAGGAGTTGAATCGATGCCGACGAGAACGCGTCGTGATCAAGGACAAGATCGCACGCGAGCTGCAAGGTAGCTGATCAGCTCTAGGCCGCTGCCCCTGCGTAGCGGCCATAACTTAAAACGCTTGGCTTGGGTATTGATTCTGCTAATAGCGGAACAAAAGGTATTCAATTTAGCGAAGCGGTCCGGGTTCCTTACTCTTTACGTGCTTGGAACAGAGCACTTAAAAAAGAGAGGAACCCAACAATGTCCATTCGGACCTTTTCCGGATATGCCCTGAATCTGCTTGCAGCGGGCATCCTGTCTGCCACAGTCGCTTCGGCGGCCTATGCAGGTACCCTGACGCGTGACAACGGTGCGCCAGTCGGAGACAACCAGAACTCCCAGACCGCTGGAGCCACAGGCCCGACGCTCCTGCAGGACGTGCAACTGGTACAAAAGCTTCAGCGCTTTGACCGTGAGCGTATTCCAGAGCGTGTCGTTCACGCGCGTGGCGCGGGTGCCCACGGAGAGTTCGTCGCCTCGGCCGACGTTTCTGACCTGACCAAGGCCAAGGTTTTCCGCCCAGGCGAGAAAACACCGGTCTTCGTACGTTTCTCTGCGGTGATCCATGGTAATCACTCACCGGAAACCCTGCGCGACCCGCGCGGCTTTGCCACCAAGTTCTACACTGCTGACGGCAACTGGGATCTGGTAGGCAACAACTTCCCAACATTCTTCATCCGTGACGCCATCAAGTTCCCGGACATGGTTCATGCGTTCAAGCCTGACCCACGTACCAACCTGGATGACCCGCGTCGTACGTTCGACTTCTTCTCTCACATTCCGGAAGCGACCCGTACCCTGACCGAGCTGTACTCCAATGAAGGTACACCGGCCAGCTACCGCACCATGGATGGCAATGGCGTACATGCCTACAAGTTCGTCAATGCCAAGGGTGAAGTTCACTATGTGAAGTTCCACTGGAAGAGCTTGCAGTCCGGCAAGAAGAACCTGGATCCGAAGGAAGTGGCCGAAGTTCAGAGCAAGGACTACAGCCATCTGACCCGCGATCTGGCCAACGCCATCGACAAGGGCGACTACCCGAAGTGGGACCTGTACGTTCAGGTGCTCAACCCGGAAGATCTGCCCAAGTTCGACTTTGACCCGCTGGATGCCACCAAGATCTGGCCGGGCGTGCCCGAGCGCAAGATTGGTCAGATGGTCCTGAACAAGAACCCGGACAACTTCTTCCAGGAAACCGAGCAGGTTGCCATGGCGCCTGCCAACGTTGTGCCTGGCATTGAGCCCTCCGAGGATCGTCTGCTTCAGGGGCGTGTGTTCTCCTACGCCGATACGCAGCTCTATCGCGTTGGCACCAATGGTCTGCAGTTGCCGATCAACAAGCCTCACGTAGAGGTGAACAACGGCAACCAGGACGGAGCGATGAACATCGGCCACACGGCGACCTCCGTGAACTACCAGCCGAGCCGCCTGCAGCCGCGTGAGGAAGACACTTCCGCACGTTACAGCCAGCTGCCGCTGTCCGGTACGACCCAGCAGGCCAAGATCCAGCGCGAGCAGAACTTCAAGCAGGCGGGTGATCTGTATCGCTCCTACAGCAAGAAGGAGCGTCAGGACCTGATCGAAAGCCTGGGCGGTGATCTGCGTGTTGTGGATGACGAAAGCAAAAACATGATGCTGGCGTACTTCTACAAGGCTGACGCGGAATATGGCGAAGGCTTGACCAAGGTGGCCAAAGGCGACCTCAAGCGCGTCAAGGAAGTGGCCGCGACCCTCAAGGACTGATGTCCTCCGGGCAGGCTAATCCTGCCCGTGCTCCCTTGTCGGCTTGCCTGCCTGGATAGGCAAGCCTGACAAATTGCCTGGCGAGTGTCCACGCCAGCCGGGTAACCATAGACAGTGCACAAGCCAGATCATGCCCAATGCCGCTCGCGCACGGGCAGCCCTGACCGCGAGAGAACACGCTATGCGCTTATTTTTTCTTGGCATTACGATGCTTTCCCTCACCAGCACATTGGTATTGGCTGATCCGCCACCTGAGGCGTCGGTAGCCGAGCCGGCTGCAGTCGAGGCGAAAACACCTGATCAGCCCTCACCCGACGCGGTAAAGGCACAGCTCAAAAGCTATTTCTTCGATGCGGCCCGTGATGGCCGTCAGGAGATGCTGGAAGAGTTCATCAAGGCTCATTATGACCTCAATACCCAGGATGAAAAAGGCTACACTGCCTTGATTCTGGCGGCCTACCATGGCCACAAGGAAGCCGTCGAGCAGCTGCTGGCTGCAGGCGCAGACCCTTGCATACAGGACAACCGAGGCAATACCGCATTGATGGGCGCCATCTTCAAAGGGGAGATTACCATTGCCCACCGCCTGGTTCAGGCCACGTGCAACCCCGACCAGCGTAACAATGCCGGCCAGACGGCCGCCATGTACGCTGCGCTTTTTCAACGCAAGAGTGTGCTGGACGATCTGGCGGCCAAGGGCGCAGACCTTAATGCCAGGGATGCGATGGGCAACGATGTCGAAAAGCTCAAGCGCGGTGAATTCAGCCAGCCCCCGACCCGTTGACCCTAGCGCTGCAACAGATCTTGGACTGGAAACGCGAATCGAGTTAACTGTAAATTCATACAGTGGTGTATAATCAGGCTTTGTTTTCAGGAGCCTGGAATGGCCAAAGCCAAGCGCATGTACGGCTGCACAGAGTGCGGCGCAACGTTTCCCAAATGGGCAGGGCAGTGTGGCGAGTGCGGCGCCTGGAACACGCTTGTCGAAACGGTTGTCGAGTCGGCAGCCGGTGCCTCCGGCCGTGGCGGCTGGGCGGGCCAGCAGACCGTGCTCAAGACATTGGCCGAGGTCAGCGTTGAGGAAACTCCACGCTTCACTACAGACTCCACAGAGCTGGACCGCGTATTGGGTGGTGGCTTGGTCGATGGGTCGGTTGTGCTGATCGGCGGTGATCCAGGCATTGGTAAATCCACCATTTTGCTACAGACGCTTTGCCGCATTGCCGAGCGTATGCCAGCACTTTATGTGACAGGCGAAGAGTCCCAGCAACAGGTGGCCATGCGGGCCCGGCGCCTTGGGCTGCCGGAAGACAAACTCAAGGTCATGACCGAGACGAGCATCGAGAGCATCATTGCCACGGCACGTCAGGAAAAGCCGCGGGTCATGGTAGTGGACTCCATCCAGACCATTTTTACTGAGCATCTCCAATCCGCACCGGGTGGCGTTGCCCAGGTGCGTGAAAGCGCGGCACTTCTGGTGCGTTTTGCCAAACAGACCGGAACGGCTGTGTTTTTGGTCGGACATGTGACGAAGGAAGGTGCCCTGGCGGGTCCGCGCGTGCTTGAGCACATGGTGGACACTGTTCTGTATTTCGAGGGCGAATCGGATGGCCGTCTGCGTTTGCTTCGGGCAGTGAAAAACCGCTTCGGTGCTGTAAATGAGCTGGGTGTTTTCGGAATGACCGATAAAGGCCTGAAGGAAGTATCCAACCCGTCGGCCATTTTTCTGACCCGTGCACAAGAGGCCGTGCCAGGCAGTGTGGTCATGGCGACTTGGGAAGGCTCTCGACCAATGCTGGTTGAGGTGCAGGCGCTGGTCGATACCAGTCACTTGGCCAACCCGCGTCGGGTGACGGTCGGTCTCGATCAGAACCGTCTGGCCATGCTGTTGGCCGTACTGCACCGCCATGGCGGCATTCCCACCTATGACCAGGACGTGTTTATAAATGTCGTTGGCGGTGTGAAGGTGTTGGAAACAGCTGTGGACCTGGCCTTGATGGCAGCGGTTATCTCCAGCCTACGTGACCGCCCCTTGCCCCACGACCTGCTGGTCTTTGGCGAGATCGGTCTTTCGGGTGAGATTCGTCCAGTGCCCAGTGGACAGGAGCGCTTGAAGGAAGCCGCCAAGCATGGCTTCAAGCGCGCCATCGTACCTAAAGGCAATGCGCCCAAGGAGGCACCCGCTGGTCTTGAAGTGGTCGCAGTGACCCGTCTTGACCAGGCGCTGGATGCCTTATTCGAGTAAGCCGCCTGGGTCAGTCCTTGCCAAGGGCCGCCAGTTCGCGCTCAAGCAGGGACTGGTCGCCCAGGTTGAGCTCGACCAGACGGCGCAGGTGGCTGATGGAGTCGAGATCGATCTGCTGGCAGGCAAAGCCCAGCTGTTCGGCTTCTAGCCGTACCAGTTCGGCGCTCATCTCGACCTGTGTTTCCGCGTCCAGTGTAATGACGATCTGGAAGGGCACCTCCTGACGGCCGCTCCAGTCGTCAGGCTTTTGTGTCAGTAATCCCTTCAGGGAAATGTCGTTGACCAGCGCTGTCCAGTGCTGTTCGCCCTGTTGAATCCGCGCCGTGGCGTCAAACGCGAAGCGCTTGAAACGCCGACGTTCGGTTGAATCAGTCATGTCGCTACTCCTGAATGCGATAGAGGTGACTTCACCTCATTCTATCGGCCCAAGGCGCGGCGTCTAAAGTATTGCCGCTTAGCGTTACAGCTTAGTCAACGAACGGCAGGTTGTTCGACAAAAGGTCCGGGCTTGGTCTGCTGATGCAAGCGGGTGTCTGCATGACTATCCGGCATCTGCCTTCTGCGGTATGAATATTCAAATGACCACTACAAACCAAACGCTCTAGACCAAGGTCTGATGGCGGAATTGCTAGCTTGAACTAAGCTTGAGCGGCAGCTTCTTTGTCCGTTTGTCATGGAGCCTTTATGAATAATAACAAGAGTGTATTCCGCCACGTGCCCTGGGCCGTGGTCGCGGCTGTAGGGGCTTGCGCCTTGGGAGTGGTGGCCTTGCGCCGTGGAGAGACGATCAATGCGTTATGGATCGTCGTTGCAGCCGTCGCGCTCTATCTCGTTGCCTATCGCTATTACAGCCTGTTCATCGCTACCAAAGTCATGCAGCTGGACCCGAACCGGGCAACACCGGCTGTTCTCAATAACGATGGTCTGGACTACGTACCGACCAACAAGCACATACTGTTCGGTCACCATTTCGCTGCCATTGCAGGCGCAGGCCCGCTGGTCGGCCCGGTACTTGCCGCGCAAATGGGCTACCTACCCGGCACACTCTGGCTGATTGCCGGCGTGGTCTTTGCCGGTGCGGTCCAGGACTTCATGGTGTTGTTCATCTCCACCCGCCGTAACGGCCGCTCGCTGGGCGAGATGGTCCGCGAGGAGATGGGGCAGATACCGGGAACCATTGCCTTGTTTGGCTGCTTCCTGATCATGATCATTATCCTGGCGGTGCTGGCCCTGATTGTGGTGAAAGCGCTGGCCCACAGCCCATGGGGGATGTTTACCGTTCTGGCAACGCTGCCCATCGCGGTATTCATGGGCGTTTACATGCGTTATATCCGCCCGGGCCATATCGGTGAGATTTCTGTGGTCGGCCTGGTATTGCTTCTGGCCGCCATCTGGTTTGGTGGCGTGATTGCGGCTGATCCGGTATGGGGGCCGCGGCTCACCTTTACGGGTGAACAGATTACCTGGATGCTGATCGGCTATGGCTTCGTGGCTTCCGTGCTGCCCGTCTGGCTGCTGTTGGCGCCCCGTGATTATCTGTCGACCTTCCTTAAAATCGGCACCATCATCGCGCTGGCTATCGGTATTCTCTTCATTGCACCTGAGCTGAAGATGCCAGCTGTTACTCAGTTTGTAGACGGTACCGGCCCGGTCTGGAAGGGTAGCCTGTTCCCGTTCCTCTTTATCACCATCGCCTGTGGCGCTGTTTCCGGTTTCCACGCGCTGATCTCGTCAGGCACCACGCCCAAGCTGCTCAGCCGTGAGACAGATGCCCGTTACATTGGGTATGGCGCCATGTTGATGGAATCCTTTGTGGCGATCATGGCCATGGTGGCAGCATCGGTGATCGAGCCGGGCGTCTACTTTGCCATGAACAGTCCGGCGGCCATTGTGGGCGCCGATGCCGCAAGCGTTGCTGCCACGATCAGCTCCTGGGGCTTTGCGGTAACACCTGAGATCCTGACCCAGACCGCACAGGACATTGGCGAAACCACCATCCTGACGCGGGCCGGCGGTGCTCCCACACTGGCGGTCGGTATCGCGCAGATCCTGCATCAGGTGCTGCCGGGTGAAAACACCATGGCCTTCTGGTACCACTTCGCGATCCTGTTCGAGGCGCTCTTTATCCTGACGGCTGTTGATGCCGGAACCCGTGCGGGTCGCTTCATGCTGCAGGATTTGCTGGGCAATTTCGTACCGGCACTCAAGCGTACCGACTCCTGGATCGCCAATATGATTGGCACAGGTGGCTGCGTTGCGCTCTGGGGGTATCTGTTGTACCAGGGCGTTGTCGATCCGCTGGGCGGCATCAATACGCTCTGGCCGCTGTTCGGTATCTCCAACCAGATGCTGGCCGGTGTTGCCTTGATGTTGGGTACGGTCGTGCTGATCAAGATGAAGCGTCAGCGTTACGCCTGGGTAACTGCATTGCCGGCCGTGTGGCTGCTGATCTGCACAACCACGGCCAGTCTGATCAAGCTGTTTGACAGCAACCCGGCGGTTGGCTTCCTGGCTCAGGCGCACAAATACCGTGATGCGCTGGCGGCTGACCAGATCCTGGCACCGGCCAAGTCGGTTGAGCAGATGCAGCAGATCATGATCAACAGTTATACCAATGCGACTCTGACCGTACTGTTCCTGATCGTAGTCGCCAGCGTGCTGTTCTATACCGTGAAGGTGGGTTATGCCGCTTTGTCCAAGCCTCAGCGCACGGACAAGGAAACGCCTTTCCAACCGCTGACAAATGTCTGATGGGAGCTGCGCATGTTCAATGACCTCGCCAATCTTGGAAAGTACCTGGGGCAGGCGGCTCGCCTCATGGTCGGAATGCCGGATTACGACACCTACGTCGAGCACATGCGCGGCAAACATCCGGACCTGCCTGTCATGACCTACGAAGAGTTCTTTCGTGAGCGGCAGGAAGCGCGTTATGGTGGCGGCAAAGGCAAGACCTTCCGCTGCTGCTAAGCACGTCAAGGTGTGATTCAACCGGGCCAGGCCTTTTAGCCTGGCCCGTTTCATTTAAGGCCGCTTATATGTCTACAACCCCCATCCCTGTAACGGTTTTGACCGGCTTTCTCGGTGCTGGCAAGACAACCCTGCTGCGTTACCTGCTTGAAGGTGATCATGGCCTCAAGATCGCTGTCATCGAAAATGAGTTCAGTGAGGCCGACATTGACGGCGCCTTGCTGGGCGATAAGGCTGTACGCATCGTAAAGGTAGCCAATGGTTGCGTCTGCTGTACCGGTAGTAAAGACTTGTCCTACGCGCTGACGGTATTGCTGGAGCAGCTCGACCAGGGCGAGATCGAATTCGACCGACTGGTGATCGAGTGTACCGGCCTGGCCGATCCAGGCCCGGTTGCTCAGACCTTCTTCATGGATGAGGATCTGCGCGAACGCTATCTGCTGGATGGCATCATTACGCTGGTGGATGCTGTTCATGCCCAGGAGCAGCTATCCAGACCCATTGCCCAGGCCCAGGTGGGCTTTGCGGATCGCCTGTTGGTTAGCAAGCGCGATCTGGTGGATGAGACTGCCTTCACGGCTTTGAGCGAACGTTTGCAACGCATCAATCGAAGGGCGCCGGTTCATGTGGTGGATCATGGTCAGGTTGACCTGAGCGTCCTGTTGGATATCAGAGGGTTCAATCTGAACGATCAGCTGGATCGTCAGATGCTTTTCCGCCCGCTAACGCCGGTGCGTACCCAGAAGCCGGACAACATCACTTCGCTGGCGCTCAAGGCCGAACGTCCGCTCGATATCGACCGCGTCAGTCGCTTCATGGAAGGGGTACTTGAGCGGCACGGCAGTAATCTGCTGCGTTACAAGGGTATTCTGGATATTGCCGGAGAGCCTCGAAAGCTCTTGTTTCAGGGTGTTCAGCGGCTGTACGGCGCTGACTGGGACCGGGAGTGGGAGGAGGGCGAAGTGCGAGAAAGCGTGATCGTCTTTATTGGCATGGAATTGCCGGAGGCCGAGCTGCGCGAAGGTCTCGAGGCGGCACAAGTCTGAGGCATATGAAAAAGCCCGGCATAAGCCGGGCTTTTCGTAAGGCTTGAGCTTACTGACCGTAAACCGGCAACTTGGCGCAGATAGCCTGGACTTTTTCGCGTACGCCATCGATCACGGACTCATCGCCCATGTTATCGAGGATGTCGCAGATCCAGCCGGCCAGCTCACGGCATTCAGCTTCCTTGAAGCCGCGGGTGGTAACGGCCGGAGTACCGATACGCAGGCCCGAGGTCACGAAGGGGGAGCGGGGATCGTTCGGAACGGAGTTCTTGTTTACCGTGATGAATGCACGACCTAGAGCCGCATCGGCATCCTTACCGGTGATGTCCTGCTTGATCAAGGACAGCAGGAAAAGGTGGTTCTGAGTACCGCCAGAAACCACATCGAAGCCACGCTGGATAAACACCTCGGCCATGGCCTGGGCATTCTGGATGACCTGCTGCTGGTACTGCTTGAACTCAGGCGCCAGCGCTTCCTTAAAGCATACGGCCTTGGCGGCGATCACATGCATCAGCGGACCACCCTGGGCGCCCGGGAAGACAGCCGAGTTCAGCTTCTTCTCGATTTCCTCATTGGCCTTAGCCAGGATCAGGCCGCCACGAGGACCACGCAGGGTCTTGTGAGTCGTCGTGGTCACGACATCGGCGAACGGAACCGGGTTCGGGTAGATACCTGCAGCAACCAGACCGGCAAAGTGAGCCATGTCAACGAACAGGTAAGCGCCCACCTTGTCCGCAATTTCACGGAAGCGGGCGAAATCCAGTACCTGCGAGTATGCCGAGTAACCGGCCACGATCATCTTCGGCTTGTGCTCAACCGCCAGGCGCTCGACTTCATCGTAGTCGATCAGGCCGTTTTCATTGATACCGTACTGAACTGCGTTATAAATCTTGCCGGAAGAGCTGACGCTGGCGCCGTGGGTCAGGTGACCACCATGGGCCAGGCTCATGCCGAGGATCGTATCACCAGGCTGCAGCAGTGCCAGGTAAACAGCAGAGTTGGCCTGCGAGCCTGCGTGGGGCTGAACGTTGGCGTAGTCGGCACCAAACAGCTGCTTGGCACGGTCAATTGCCAGTTGCTCGACCTTGTCGACGAATTCGCAACCACCGTAGTAGCGCTTGTGTGGATAGCCTTCGGCGTATTTGTTGGTCAGGACAGAGCCCTGGGCTTCCATGACAGCCGGGCTGGTGTAGTTTTCCGAAGCGATCAGTTCGATGTGATCTTCCTGACGCTGGGCTTCCTGCTCCATAGCGGCATACAGATCGGCGTCGAAGCGGGCGAGGGTTAAGTCACGGCTGAACATGGGGTTCCCCTGAAAAGCGACTGGGCTAAAAGAGGGCGCATTCTATCCCAATCCACAGTGGACTGGGTATGAGCACCCGTCATGCAGCGGTCGAACAGCATTCATGGCGGCTACATCAGCCGCAATCGGGCCTCGATCAGCTCGGGTGACAGCGGTTTGTCAAACAGATACCCCTGAACTTCGTCGCATTCATGGTCACGCAGGAATTTGAGCTGCTCTTCATTTTCCACCCCTTCGGCAATGACCGACAGGTTGAGGCTGTGGGCCATGGCAATGATGGCGCGCGCAATCTGGGCGTCCTGCTCTCCATGGGGCAAGCCATCCACAAAGCTGCGGTCGATCTTGAGAATGTCGATGGGAAGCTGCTTCAGGTAGTTGAGCGAGGAGTAGCCGGTTCCAAAGTCATCTACCGAAATGCATACACCCAGCTCTTTCAGGCTTTTGAGTGTCATCAGCGCATCATCCACGTTCTGCATGAGGATGCTTTCCGTGAGCTCAAGCTCAAGACAGGCGGGGGGTAAGCCCACTTCCTGCAGGATCTGGGCAATATGTTCGCCCAAGCGATTGTCGGCGAACTGTCGGGCCGAGAGGTTGACGGACACCTTTGGAATGCGAACCTTTTCATCATGCCAGACGCGCAGCTGGCGACAGGCTTCCTTGATGACCCAATCCCCAACCTGAATGATCAAACCGGTTTCTTCGAGCACTGGAATGAAATCGACAGGCGAGACGTTGCCGCGGCGCGGGTTGCTCCAGCGGAGCAGGGCTTCAAGGCCGGTCAGCTGACCATTGGAGCACCGGTACTGCGGCTGGTAATGCAGGGTAAATTCATTTTGCAGCAAGGCGTGTCGCAGATCGGCTTCAAGCTCGATGCGCTCCAGCGCACGGGCGTTCATTTCCGCCTGGTAGAACTGGAAGTTGTTCTTGCCCATCTCCTTGGCGTGGTACATCGCCGTGTCCGCGTTTTTCATTAGCTGACTGAGCTCACTGCCATCCTGAGGCGATAGCGCGATCCCGATACTGGCGCTGACGAAAAACTCACGATTTTCCAGAATAAATGCTTCGGACAGGCTTTCCAGGATATTTTCGGCCACGCGGATAGCACAGGCCATGGCCTCCTCCCGACTACCTAGGTTGGCCAGCAGCAAGGTGAACTCATCGCCACCCATGCGAGCCACGCTATCCTCCGTTCCTACACAGGCGGTTAGGCGTACAGCTACCTCCTTGAGCATTCGGTCGCCAGCAGCGTGCCCCAACGAATCGTTGATCGGCTTGAAACGATCCAAATCTAGGAACATCAGCACAACCCAGCTGGCATGGTGAACCGCCTGCTCCAATGCAGTGTGGAGGCGATCCTGGAACAGCGTGCGGTTTGGCAGGAGCGTCAGGGCATCGTAATAGGCCAGACGGTGAATATGTCGCTCACTGGCCTTGCGCTCACTGATATCCACGAAGAAACACACGAAGCTGACCAGATCACCTTCATCGTCGCGTACGCCGGTAATGCCGATCCAGGACGGGTAAGGCTCACCATCCTTGCGCTTTTGCCACAGTTCACCTTCCCAGCTGCCCTGTACCGCCATATGGTTCATGATATGAGAGAGCTGGTTGGCTTCCTGAAGGTCTGCACATAGCATGCGCGGTTGCTGGTCGATGACTTCCTCTGGCTCGTAACCGGTCATACGGGTAAACATCTGGTTGACGCGTACGATGTAGCCAGCCGGATCGGTGACCAGAATGGCGGCTGCCGAGTGATCGAAAACGGTAGCGGCCATCCGCATGTCTTTTTCCGCGCGTCGCTGGGCGGTAATGTCCCGGCAGATGCCCAGCAGCCCTTCGAAACGACCATGCTTGTCCCATAGCGTTTCCAGACGCATTTCCAGGCTTAACTTGTGCCCGTCGGCGTGGAGGCAGTCCAGGATAATGACCTGACTGGATTCCTGATCTACTTCCGCCATTAACTGGGTTGACCTAAGCGATCGACGCAGCTTTTTTATCCAGTCCCGCAGTTTCTTGAGTTGCTGGGAGTGCGTCGCCAGATCATAGGGGTTGAGCTGGTAGAGCGTTTCGAGTTTGTAGCCCAGAAGGTTTTCAGCCGAAGAACTTATGTAGTTGATAGCCAGCTGCTGGTCCGTGCTGAAAATGATGTCGCTGATACTTTCCGCCAGCAGGCGATAGCGCCGCTCCTGGTCACGCAGCAGATCATTGGCGTTGACCATCTCGGTAACATCCAGCGCAAGGCCGATGATCTGGCGCATCTGACCCTGGCTGTCACGTTGGAACGCCTGCTCGCGCAGATCGAACCAGCACCAGTGGCCATTCTTGTGATGCCAGCGAACCAGGCAGTCGTTCACCTGGCCTTCCTGAATGATCTGCCGCATGGTGCGCAGGCGCTCGTACAACTCATGGTCATCCGGATGCAGGAGCGTGGTCAGGTAGTCCGGGCCCAACGCGTCCAGTTCGGCTTCGCTATAACCAAGCTTGAGTCCCAGCGGATGGTTTTGATAATCAATGGTCTGGGTCTTGAGGTCATAGGTATAAAGCGTGTCCGGCGCCGCTTTGACCAAGTCGGACCAGAAGCGCTCCCGCTCGATCAGCGAGAGTTCGGTGCGTTTGCGCCGTGATACATCCGTTATGCTCAGCGGTACGGCCTCGTATCCCATTTCTGCCGGAGGAAGGTGGACAGAGAACCAGAGATGGCGATCACCTTGCGGTGTTATGAGGCGGCCTTCCACATCCAGGGTCTGCTGTCCTTCAGCCAGCGCGGCAATCATCTTCATGCGCTTGCCATGGGCGTTGGGTTTGCTATCGCCGATCAGGTTGGCCAGTGCCTGATCAATGGTCTTAATGCCTAGCAGGGTCAGCGCCATCTGATTCATTTCAGTGATGCGAATCAGGCCAAGCAGCTCATGGCCCCGTGAAGGGTTGATCTCAAGCCATTGATAGAACGTCCGGGCACTTGTGATGTGATGTGCTAGCAGGACCTGCTGCAGGCGGGAGAAGTCCAATACACAAATGCCGGTGTTGATGCCTTCGAAAATGCTCTGGTAGCGCTGGCGTGTACTTTCTATCGTCCGGAGCGCCTGCTGCTGCTCGGTGACGTCCCGCAGTATCCAGGCGCACCCGGTAAAGGCTGACGTATGATCTTCCAGTTCCTCCAGGGAACGATTCGAGCCTACGCCGTAGCGGCTGACGGCAAACAGTCTGCGCTGGCCGTCAGGTTGGGATAGCTCGACGATCCAATCCTTGTCGGCCTCTTGCGGAGTTGATAGGTCTAGTGCAGGGAGCAGACCCCTCAAGGTGTGCTGCTCCGCATCTGTCTGTTCGATGCCCAAAAGAAGGGAGGCTTTCCGGTTGAGGTAAAGCAGGCGGCCCTCTTCATAGGTGACCAGTACGCACTCATCTACCGCATTCAGGGCTTGCATCATCAGGCGCAGGCTCTGCCGTGACGAGCGTGAGGAAAGATGAAAGCCGGATTGCTCCCGCTGCAGGCAGTACACCAGAAGGGACGCGCATAGGGTCAGCAACACAAACGTGGCAACTCGCCACAAAAACAGGGTTTTCCAGGTCAGGACCGAAGGGCTCAAATGGCTACGGAGCTGCCAGTTGGTGCCATCTAATGTGAGGGCAAAGGTCTGGCTGTCCGAAACGGCAGGCTCCTCAGGCATATCCCTGGCCAACGTGGCGCCGCTTGCCTTGTCTGTAATAGTCCAGATCAGTTCATGGGTGTGGTTTTTCAGCCTTTCCAGCCCCAACCCGGCTTCGCCCGTAATCAGCCACCAGCCCTGATCGCTCTGGCTTCTCTGCCTGAGGAGCACATAGCTACCGTCGTGAGGCGTATAGCCGTAGTAAAACGGTCTCGCCTCCAAACGTCGTAGGGCAGGGCTCAGGTAGTTTGGGTCGACTGCTGACGGAAATAAGGACGGGTCTTCAAGCGCGTCGGCTGGAACCCAATAGAGGTGGTTGGCCTTAGGATAGATAGCCTGCAACTGTGCCGGTAGCGCCTCGATGCCTGTCTCCGGCGTTACGTCATCAAGCTCTGCCGCCGCTTGGTGAGCAAGAAACGCAAGGGCTTGCTCGATATATTCGGCCTTTTGCAGGCTCTGCTCCCGAGCGAAGCTGCCCAGCATGGCACTTCGCTGATTCAGCTCCTTATGGAGTTGCCAGGACAATACACCCAGCAATAACAGAATCAGCCCAGCCAGCACCCACTTCAACATACGGAGTGCAGGAGAGCGCGTCAGCAGGTTTTGTAAGGGTAGGCCGGCAGAAGCTTTCACATCGGTTTTCCAAAAGAGTGCAGTTACAAGCGGTAACCGCACACGCTATAGACAGTCCTGTCACTGGGTGAGGCGCTCATGGAAGGTATCGTCATCATCCTGTCCACCATTACAAAAGAGAATTTGGGATATCCTTTGCGTTATCGCCCGCGGGGTGCAGATTCTTGAATGATTGTTTGGCTGTCGTCTGAAGCGATAACCTGCAATCCATCAAATAGTGTGTGAGGGACTTCGACAGCTTGGCTCAGTCCCGCCATACTATTCGCCTACTTTTGCATCAGTACCAAGGTTCATCCATGGCTCAATACGTTTACTCCATGCATCGGGTCAGCAAGATCGTGCCCCCGAAGCGAGAGATTTTGAAAGACATCTCCCTGTCCTTCTTTCCTGGCGCCAAGATCGGCGTGCTGGGCTTGAATGGTGCGGGTAAGTCTACCCTGTTGCGCATCATGGCCGGGGTCGATACGGAGATCGACGGCGAAGCTCGCCCGATGCCCGGTATCAACGTAGGTTATCTTCCGCAGGAGCCGCAGCTCGATCCGAGCAAGACGGTTCGGGACATTGTCGAAGAGGCCGTTGGTGCGATCAAGGACGCTCAGGATCGCCTGAACGAAGTATACGCCGCTTATGCCGAGCCGGATGCCGACTTTGATGCGCTGGCTGCTGAGCAGGCGCGTCTGGAAGCCATCATTCAGGCCTCTGACGGCCACAATCTCGAGCGGCAGCTGGAAGTGGCCGCCGATGCCCTGCGCCTGCCGCCATGGGATGCGAAGATCGAGCACCTGTCCGGTGGTGAAAAGCGTCGCGTGGCGCTGTGCCGTCTGCTGCTGTCTGCACCTGACATGCTGTTGCTCGACGAGCCTACCAACCACCTGGACGCCGATTCCGTTGCCTGGCTCGAGCACTTCCTGCACGACTTCGCTGGTACTGTCGTAGCCATCACGCATGACCGCTACTTCCTGGACAACGTGGCTGGCTGGATTCTCGAACTGGACCGTGGCCACGGTATCCCGTTTGAAGGTAACTATTCCGGCTGGCTGGAATCCAAAGCCAACCGTCTGGCGCAGGAAGCCAAGCAGGAAGCGGCTCACCAGAAGGCCATGAAAGCGGAACTGGAGTGGGTGCGCTCCGGTGCCAAGGCCCGTCAGTCCAAGTCCAAGGCTCGTCTGCAGCGTTTCGAGGAATTGCAATCTCAGGAATTCCAGAAGCGCAGCGAGACCAATGAAATCTACATCCCGGCTGGTCCGCGCCTGGGTGACAAGGTTATCGAGTTCCATAACGTCACCAAGGGCTACGGTGATCGCGTTCTGATCGATAATCTGAGCTTCAGTGTGCCCAAGGGCGCGATTGTTGGTGTGATCGGGGGTAACGGTGCCGGTAAATCCACACTGTTCCGCATGATCACCGGCAAAGAGCAGCCAGATTCGGGCACCATCGAGATCGGTGAAACCGTACAGATCGCCAGTGTCGATCAGAGTCGTGATAGCCTGGAGGGCAACAAGACCGTATGGGAGCAGGTCTCCGATGGTCTGGACATGATTCGCGTGGGTAACTATGAAGTGCCTTCCCGCGGCTATGTCGGTCGCTTCAACTTCAAGGGTGCCGATCAGCAGAAGTTCGTCAAGGACCTGTCCGGTGGTGAGCGTGGCCGCTTGCATATGGCGCTGACGCTGAAGCAGGGCGGTAACGTACTGCTGTTGGACGAACCGTCCAACGACCTCGACATCGAAACCCTGCGCGCACTGGAAGAAGCATTGCTGGACTTCCCGGGCACCGCCATCGTGATCTCGCACGATCGCTGGTTCCTCGACCGTATCGCCACTCATATCCTCTCCTATGAAGACAACTCTCAGGTGGTGTTCTTCGAAGGGAACTACACTGAGTACGAAGCGGATCGCAAGAAGCGTCTTGGCGATGCTGCCACGCAGCCCAAGCGAGTGAAATACAAAAAGCTGAGCTGATCAGCCCTTTTGTACCCAAAGGCCGCCGCGTAATGCTGCGGCCTTTTTTATTTCTTGTGCTGAGTGGCCCGGAGAATGCTGTCTATGATTTCATCCGGAGACTGGCGAATATCAACCAGTAGCGCCTCCTGCTCACCGGGCGGCTCAAGTGTGTCGATCTGACTTTGTAGTAGCCGTGGATCGAAAAAGTGCCCGCGTCGATTGAGGATGCGCTCGCTGAGTACCTCGGCCGGTCCATTCAAAAAGACCAGAACGATCCCGTCGGTGGCGGTTTGCAGCCGTTCCCGGTACTGCTTCTTCAGGGCTGAGCAGGCAAATACCTGGGTTCGCTGATGGCGATGGGCATCCTGCATCGCAGTGCGAATGGCATCCAGCCACGGCCAGCGGTCCTCATCATCAAGAGGAATGCCCTTGGCCATTTTTTGCCGGTTGGCGTCGCTGTGGAACTCGTCGGCATCGGAAAACTGGCAGCCCAGACGCTGGGCCAGGCGTTCCCCTATAGTGGTTTTTCCACTGCCAGATACACCCATGATCAGATAAATCATTCATCCTCCACGATTGGGTTTCGATCCTTTAAGGGTAGTCCCTTCACCCGCAAGCGCCTCCCCGGATTCAGGGGGAGGTGCATCAGAAGATTTCCCGATGGTAAGTGTCGTCCCGATAGAGGCAGCTACAATACAGGCCAGCGCCGTCCATTGGCCGAGGGTCAATGTTTCGCCGAGAAAGATAAAGCCTGACAGGGCACCCAAGGCCGGTGACAGGCTCATCAAGGTGCCAAAGGTCTGGGTAGGCAACTTTGTCAGCGCCATCATTTCCAGAACGTAGGGGAGCGCGGAGGACATGACGGCGATTGCCAGAATGACCGGCAGTGTTTCCACCGCAAACAGACCGGGACCTGTCTCATAAAGTCCAAGTGGCAGAACTCCCAGTGCTGCGATGCACGAGCCCAGCGCAACGGTGCTCGCACCATAGACGGCCCCGGCTTTCTTGCCGAATACAATGTAGAGGGCCCAGCAGGCACCTGCCAGCAAGGCGAAAAACGCGCCCAGTAGATCTACACCGCTGGCAGCATGCCCGACCGGCAAAAGCAATACCAGCCCTAAAATGGCCAGGATGATCCAGACAAAATCGATCAGCCGGCGAGAGGCAATTATGGCGACAGCCAGGGGGCCTGTGAACTCAAGGGCGACTGCGATTCCAATGGGAATCCGCTGCATGGCCAGATAAATCGAAACATTCATGATGCCTAGGGCAATGCCATATACGACCAGAGATTTCCATGGCTTCCCTTTGCCAAGGACTTTCCACGGTCGAAGAACAGCTACAAGCAGCAGGGCGGAAAAGAGAAGGCGCAGCGCGGTTACACCAATCGGACCCAGGACAGGGAAAAGACTTTTGGCCAAGCTGGCGCTGCTTTGAAGAGAGATCATTGCCACCAGTAACAGGCAGACCGGTATGAGAGTAGCCAGGGGGCGAGCGTTTAGTTGAGACATTCTGCTAGTGCTTATCCGTTTTGATTGAGCAATAGCAGAATGGGAAAGCCAAAGCGAGCACTACTTAGTAGCGTCACGCCAGAGCGTCGGATGTTTCTGATGTGCTTTCAATTGCTGTCTTTCTGTTCCTTGCTGTCGCCGCGCAGGGCCCGGGCCATTCCACGGCGTTTGCTGCGTTCCCAGTCCTCCTCGTGCTCACTCCAATGTTCTTCATAGTAGCGACGGGTCTGTTCGTTCTGAGCCGTGCTGGCACACTGGCGGTAGCCGTCCTCCCACCCCTGCGCGTAATAACGCTCCTGGTCATAGCGGGGGACGTTCTTATGGAGGGCCCCAATGCCATTTACCGCCTGTTTACCTGTCAGACACCCGTCGTGATAGCCATCGGCATAAGGAGGTGGATAACCCTTTGCAACCAACTGGTCATGGTAGCTCTCACAGCCGCTCAGCCCGGTAAGTAGCGTTACAGCCAATAACATTCTCATCCACATGGTCTTACTCCTGCGCAAACTTCGTCGCTGGCGCAGTACGAAGACCCTTGGATTGACTGCGCATAACCTGTTTCTTTTCCTGCTCCCTTCCCTTAAGCGTAGCCCCGGACTGGCGAGTCGGTGTTATTTCTGAAGTTAGGCACTTCCATGTCACAAATTCGTCAAAACGGTGTGACCGCTTCGTGTGCCATGATGACCGGGTAGGCAGTGCCATGCCTTGCTCTTATCCGGCTCGCAACGCCAGAATGCGGACAGATATGTCCGAACGACACAAGGATTTCCGATGCATGATCCTGTAGCTGCCGGCCTGCGCCTGGCACCTGACGAATTGACCAGTCCCTTTGATCCCGCCCAGCTGTCCTTTAGTACTACCGATGAGCTAGACCCATTCCGGGGTATTCTCGGACAGGAGCGCGCTGTAGAGGCCCTGCAGTTTGGTGTGGCGATGCCACGTCCAGGCTATAACGTATATGTCATGGGAGAGCCGGGAACGGGACGGTTTTCCTTCGTGCAACGGTTTCTGAAAGCGGAAGGCAAGCGCTTGCCTACGCCCTCGGACTGGGCCTACCTGAACAATTTCGAAGAGCTGCGCGAGCCCCGTGCTGTCGAGCTGACCCCAGGCAATGGCGATGACTTCATCGCTGATATCGAGCAGCTGATCGATAACCTGCTCTCCACATTTCCAGCGGTGTTCGAGCATCCTGCCTATCAGCAGAAAAAGAGCGCCATCGATCGAGCCTTCAACCAGCGCTACGACCAGGCGCTGGATGCGGTAGAACGTGCAGCGTTGGAAAAAAGCGTAGCGCTCTACCGCGACAGTACCAATATTGCCTTTACGCCCATGAAGGAGGGCAAGGCTCTGGATGAGGCTGAATTCGCCCAGTTGCCTGAAGCGGAGCGCGAACAGTTCCATGCCGATATATCCTCACTAGAGGAGCGGCTCAATGAGGAGCTGGCCAGTCTGCCGCAATGGCGTCGCGAGTCCAGCAATGAGTTGCGCCGCCTGAATGAAGAAACCATCACGTTGGCTCTCCAGCCGCTGCTGGCTCCGCTGGTTGAGAAATACAATGACAACCCGGGTGTATGTGCCTATTTGCAGGCCATGCAGGTCGACTTGCTCAAAACGGTGGTCGATCTGCTGATCGACGATGCCAAAACGGACACACAGCGCCGTAAGGATCTGAAAGAGCAATACCTGCCCAATCTGGTTATTGGGCACCATGCGACCAGTGGTGCACCGGTCATTTTCGAGCCTCATCCCACCTACGACAATCTTTTCGGTCGCATTGAGTACAGCTCTGATCAAGGCGCGCTCTACACCAGCTACCGACAGTTGCGTCCAGGGGCACTGCACCGGGCCAACGGCGGCTTTCTGATCGTCGAGGCGGAAAAGCTGCTTACCGAACCCTTTGTCTGGGATGCCCTGAAGCGTGCCCTGCATTCACGTCAGCTCAAGATGGAGTCGCCGCTGGCTGATCTTGGTCGCTTTGCGACCGTCAGCCTGACCCCCCAGGTTATTCCGCTAAACATCAAGGTCATCATTATTGGCTCGCGGCAGCTCTATTACACCCTTCAGGAGCTCGACTCGGAGTTCCAGGAGATGTTTCGTGTGCTGGTGGACTTTGATGAAGAGATTCCGCTGCGTGACGACAGCCTTGAGCAGTTTGCACAGCTCCTCAAAACACGGACCTCCGAAGAGGGCATGGCGCCCCTGACCGCAACGGCAGTTGCGCGTCTTGCCACTTACAGCGCTCGCCTGGCCGAACATCAAGGTCGATTGTCGGCTCGAATCGGTGATCTGTTCCAACTGGTCAGCGAGGCGGATTTCATTCGTCAGCTGGCAGGTGACGAAGTGACCGATCGAGGCCACGTAGAGCGTGCGTTGAAAGCCAAGGAAACCCGTACAGGTCGTGTCTCGGCCCGTGTGTTGGACGACATCATGGCGGGTCAGATCCTGATTGATACAGAAGGCGCCGCGGTTGGCAAATGCAACGGCCTAACCGTTCTTGAGGTAGCAGACTCGGCCTTTGGTATGCCTGCTCGTATCTCCGCTACGGTCTATCCCGGCGCCAGCGGCATTCTCGATATCGAGCGAGAGGTCAGTCTTGGGCAGCCGATCCACTCCAAGGGTGTGATGATCCTGACAGGCTATCTGGGGAGTCGCTACGCCCAGGAATTCCCCCTGGCCATTTCTGCCAGCATTGCCCTTGAGCAGTCCTATGGCTATGTGGATGGTGACAGCGCCTCTCTGGGAGAAGCCTGCACCTTGATTTCCGCGCTTTCACGTACACCGTTGAAGCAGTGTTTTGCCATAACCGGCTCCATTAACCAGTTTGGTGAGGTGCAGCCTGTTGGCGGCGTCAACGAAAAAATCGAAGGCTTCTTCCGCTTATGTGCTGCTCGCGGCCTCACCGGCGAGCAGGGCGTGATCATTCCTAGGGCCAATGTAATCAACCTCATGCTTGATGAGCGCGTGGTAGAGGCGGTTAGAGAGGGGCGCTTCCACATCTATGCCGTTCGTCAGGCAGACGAAGCGCTAAGCCTTCTGGTCGGTGAGCCGGCAGGTGCACCAGACGCACAAGGGCGTTTTCCTGAGGGCAGCGTGAATGCTCGGGTTGTCGAGCGGCTTAAAGACATCGCTGAACTCGAGATAGAAGATGAACTGGCCGACAAATTGAAAGATAAGAGCAAAAAGGACACGCACGACGAGAACTGAGTACATAGCGGTCAGGTCGGAAGAATGAGAGATGTGCCATGGCCTGCGGGTCATGGCACACCGCAGCTGGCTTGCGCTGCTGAAGTTCGTTATCGCTCCTCGATAACTCCTCGGGCACGACAGGCTTATTAGAAAAAACAGATCGAGGAAGATGCCATGCCGCGCAGCATCACTCTAATTCGTCCTTGCCTGGGTCTTGTTACCCGTATCGAATGTGAAGTCAAACCATTGGCTCATCAGCCAGGAATGTGGACTCTACTGTGTGCTGCTGGTCTGACGGGTCAGCATCCAACGGCGATCAAGGCGCAAGGGCCTTTTCACGGACCGGTTGTCGCTGAGGCAGTCATGGCAGCGATTGCCGAGAATCTGCAGGAACAAGGCTATGTTCCTGCGTCTGATCCACAGATCTGGCGCTTGCACATTCAAGGTGAACTCCGTCGAATGAACGGAGAACGTGCACAACCTGTCATGAAGTACCAAGCTCGACCCGAGCTGTGAGCAAATTGGCCTAAAAGGGTTGGGCCTCTCATGATTTGCCATGATTTGTACCGTTCCAGGCGTTTGTCGGGGCGGTATGCGCCGGTATACTCGCCGGATCACTTGTCATGAGCGAGTTACATGGAACGCTTTTTCGAAAATGCTATGTATGCTGCCCGCTGGCTGCTGGCACCTATCTATTTTGGCCTTTCGCTAGCCCTGGTCATGCTGGCCATCAAGTTTTTCCAGGAAATCTTTCATTTACTTCCGCATATATTCGAACAAACTGAAGCAGATCTGATCCTGTTGGTCCTGTCGCTGATCGATATGGCTCTGGTGGGCGGTTTGCTAGTCATGGTCATGCTGTCAGGCTACGAGAACTTTGTGTCTCAACTTGAGTTGGGAGATGACAAGGAAAAACTCAGTTGGCTCGGCAAAATGGATTCCAGTTCATTGAAGAACAAGGTCGCCGCTTCCATTGTTGCGATTTCATCGATTCACCTGCTGCGAATCTTCATGGACGCAAAAAATGTCGATACCACCTATCTGAAATGGTACGTGATCATTCACCTGACCTTCGTGCTCTCGGCATTTGCCATGGGTTATCTAGACAAGCTCACCAAGCATGACCATTAACGGGTCATAAGAGGTCAAGACAGTTGTTAGCCGTGCTGGCAGCTACTTTCCCGGAGGCGCTATGAGACTCGAAGAGTTAAAGGCATTAGCCCAGGCAGGTCGCATTCAGGAACTCAACCTTCTATCGCTGGAAGGAGGGTTCTATATCCTTGACATACTCGGCGTAGAGACTCGCAGCTGTCTTCAGGAAAACGATGGCAAGACCATGCACTTGCGCTCGCCCGGCCATGCCCAGCATGTGCTCAGGGAGATACCGGAGCTTCCCTTCTACCTTGTGCAGTATTCTCCCTATGACGAAATGGTGGGCGCTGCGCCGCGTAGCGAGGCGCCTTTAAAGACGCGCCTTGGTTTCAACCGTAACGGTGAAGCAAGCGTTTGAGCCTGAGCGGTAGCTCAAAGAGAGACAGTATCACCCGTCATTTACCTGCCGCATGCACGCCGAGCCTTGCAGTCGTCTGTGTTAGGCTGGGCGTTTTGTAGCCGAGGTAACTAATGAGCGAACTCAATCTGGACACGCATGAAAGTCGTGTGAGCTACGGCATTGGCCGTCAACTGGGCGATCAGCTTCGTCAGAATCCGGTACCTGGCATGTCTCTTGAGGCTGTGCTAGCGGGTTTGTCGGATGCCTACACCGAGCAAGACAGTCGTGTGTCGGTTGATGATCTGAATGACAGCTTCAAACACATTCGCGAGCGTATGCAGGCTGAAGCGCAGGCCAAGGCTGCTGCAGCCGCAGAAACCGGTGCCGCCTACCTGCTGGAAAACGCCAAGCGCGACGGTGTTGTGCTGTTGCCTTCTGGCCTTCAGTACGAAGTGCTGGTTGAAGGGCAGGGCGACAAGCCTAGCCGCCAGAGTCATGTGCGTACCCATTACCATGGCACCCTGATCGACGGCAGCGTCTTTGACAGCTCTTATGAACGTGGCCAGCCTGCCGAATTTCCCGTCGGTGGCGTCATTGCAGGCTGGACCGAAGCGTTGCAGCTGATGAGTGTAGGCAGCAAATGGCGCCTAACCGTGCCGAGTGAGCTGGCTTATGGCGCTCAAGGTGTTGGCAGTATCCCGCCCCATAGCGTACTGGTCTTCGATGTAGAGCTGCTCGAGATTCTCTGAGTCTTAGGGCTGGCCGCAAGACCAGCTTAGCCAAAGCTCTGCTGACTGCTGTCCTCCGGCCGCAAGGCGCGTGCATAGCAGAACAGAAAGAGTTGGCGGACCTGTTCCTTTTGGCGAGCAGGTTCGCTGCTGCTCAAACTTTGCACATCAAGCTCGCCCATCTCCCACAATTCATTCAATGCGTCTTCATCCAGTACAACGCATACCTGTCCAGTCTCGCGATTGAGTATGCGAAGGTAGGGGTGTGGGCGGTCCAGCCAAGCATCGATCAAATAAGTCATGACATATCCCTCCATATCGGGTGTATGAATGAGAATAATTCTTGTTATTGATTAATCAAGGGTTAATCCGAATTTTTCTGGCCAAGGCGACCAGCAGCACAAAACAGACATAAAAAAACGCCACGAGCCTGACGGCAGGTGGCGTTCTTTTTGGTTGCTATATCAGTGCGTACGCGCTACTGCAAATTGGCTTAGCTCGATGAGCGCATCACGGTGAACGCTGTCAGGCAGGCTTTCCAGGCAGGCAATGGCCCGCTCGGCATAGTCACGTGCCAGATTGGCGGTGTAGTCAAGCGCGCCGGCGGCTTCGACTGCAGTGCGAATACCCTCCAGGTCCTTGCTGCCACCTTGCTGGATGGCCTTGCGAACCAGGGTCGCCTGTTCCTCGGTGCCTTCTCGCATGGTTACGATCAGGGGAAGGGTAGGCTTACCCTCTGCCAGGTCATCACCCACATTCTTGCCTAGCGTCGTAGCGTCGCCGCGGTAATCCAGCAGGTCATCGACCAGCTGGAAGGCGATACCAAGATAATCCCCAAACTGCCGAAGGGACTCTGCCTGCGCACTTGAGGCGCCACACAGGGCCGCAGCACTGTGTGTTGACGCTTCGAACAGCATGGCGGTCTTACCCCGAATGACCTCCATATAGATCTCTTCGGTTGTGCTGGCGTCACGGACCTTGGAAAGCTGTAGCACTTCCCCTTCGGCAATAACGCGTGTTGCCTGGGAGATAATGCGCATGACCTCCATGGAGCCCAGCTCGACCATCATCTCGAAGGAGCGGGCATAGAGAAAATCACCCACCAGCACGCTAGGGGCATTACCCCAAAGGGCATTGGCCGTTGAGCGTCCGCGACGTAGACCTGAGGCATCGACAACGTCATCGTGCAGCAGGGTTGAGGTGTGCAGGAACTCGATGGTGGCTGCAAGTAGCCGAATCGGGTAATCGCTATGGCCCAATGCATTTCCAGTCAGCAGGACCAGGAGGGGACGTAGGCGTTTCCCGCCAGCGGAGACGATGTAGTCTCCGATTTTTTCGACCAGGGGCACGCGGGAGGTGAGTTGTCGGCGAATGATGCCATCGACTGCGGCGAAATCATCAGCCACCACGCGATAAAAGGCCTGGGGTTGCGTCATGTAGGGCGTATCCAAGTGCGGTGCGTTGTTACAGCACAGTGCGCGCCGGGGCGGAGCGCTGGGCGCGTAACCTGCCGGGGCTCCAATAGGGTTGCGCGGCATGCTAGGGGGGAGGGGTGGCACTGTCAAGGCAGAGTAGTGCAGCCCTTGCTACATTATCCCTTCTTGCGTAGAATTGCTGGCCCTGAAATCCCAAGGGTTAACCCCCTGTCTTACGCAATTGCCTGGGCGTCTATCCACCCCATGCAGCCATGCCGGTCAATCACTCTTTTTATAAAGCACCGGGTGAGCAGGTTAAACGGAGATATTCCATGTACGCAGTAATCGTTACCGGTGGCAAGCAGCACAAAGTCACCGAAGGTGAATTCCTGAAAGTCGAGAAGCTCGACATCGCAACTGGCGAAACCGTGACTTTTGATCGCGTTCTGCTGGTTGGCAACGGCGATGACGTCAAGATCGGTCTGCCGGTAGTTGATGGCGCCAAAGTAACTGCTGAAGTAGTTGCTCAGGGTCGTCACGACAAGGTCAGCATCATCAAATTCCGTCGTCGTAAGCATCACATGAAGCGTCAGGGCCACCGTCAGT
Organism: Pseudomonas sp. HPB0071; assembly: GCF_000478505.2. NCBI lineage: Bacteria > Pseudomonadati > Pseudomonadota > Gammaproteobacteria > Pseudomonadales > Pseudomonadaceae > Pseudomonas > Pseudomonas sp. HPB0071. The sequence goes on from NZ_KI517367.1 coordinate 2,839,564, forward strand.
GGTTCACTGAAATCAAAATCACCGGCATTCAGGCCTGATTGCCTTTTCGGAGAATTGACACATGGCACACAAAAAAGCTGGCGGTTCCACCCGCAACGGTCGCGATTCAGAATCTAAACGCCTTGGCGTGAAGCTGTTCGGCGGCCAGGTTGTTAAAGCAGGTAACATCATCGTGCGTCAGCGCGGTACTCAGTTCCACCCCGGTTACGGCGTTGGTCTGGGCAAGGATCACACTCTGTTCGCTAAAGTCGACGGCGTGATCAAGTTCGAAGTGAAGGGCGCCTTCGGCCGTCGCTATGTAAGCGTCGTTGCTGCCTAAGCGCAGATTCACCGAAAAAGCCCTGTCTTAACGACGGGGCTTTTTTGTTTCTGTATTCTATTCTTTTCCAGTTATTTTCAGTCGGCCCGCTCCGGCGGGAGGTTTTAATGAAATTTGTCGACGAAGTTTCCATTCACGTGCAAGCCGGCGATGGCGGTAATGGCATGATGAGTTTCCGCCGGGAAAAGTTCATCGAGAAAGGTGGGCCGAACGGTGGTGATGGTGGTGACGGTGGCTCTGTATGGTTGGAGGCCAACGTCAACCTCAATACCCTGGTGGATTATCGGTACACCCGCCGTTTCCAGGCGCAGCGTGGCGAAAACGGTGGCAGTACGGATTGTACGGGTGCCAAGGGTGAAGATCTGGTTCTCCAGGTGCCTGTAGGTACGACTGTTATCGATGCGGGCACCCAGGAAGTGATTGGCGATCTGACCCAGCCGGGACAGCGTCTGCGTGTAGCGCAAGGCGGCTGGCACGGGTTGGGTAACACGCGCTTCAAGTCCAGTACCAACCGTGCTCCCCGTCAGACCACCAAAGGTAAGCCTGGTGAGGCGCGTGATCTCAAGCTTGAGTTGAAGGTCTTGGCAGACGTAGGTCTGCTTGGTCTGCCAAATGCGGGCAAGAGTACATTTATCCGGGCGGTGTCGGCAGCCAAGCCCAAAGTAGCGGATTACCCCTTTACAACGTTAGTGCCTAACCTGGGTGTTGTGAGTGTGGGGCGCCTCAAGAGCTTTGTTGTGGCGGATATTCCCGGTCTGATCGAAGGCGCTTCCGAAGGTGCAGGGCTAGGGATTCGCTTCCTCAAGCACCTGGCTCGTACACGCCTGTTATTGCATCTGGTCGATATGGCGCCGCTGGATGAAAGCGATCCGGCTGATGCGGCTGAGACGATTCTCAATGAGTTGAACAAGTTCAGTCCGGCGCTGATGGAGCGTGACCGCTGGCTGGTTCTGAACAAGGCTGACCAGATCCTGGATGAGGAAGAGCGTGATGCTCGGGTCAAGGCTGTCGTTGAGCGTCTGAACTGGGAAGGGCCTGTCTTTGTGATCTCGGCCCTGGAGCGTAACGGCACCGAAGCGTTGTGTCAGGCTATCATGCGTTATCTGGATGAGCGTGCCGAGCGTATCGCTGAAGATCCAGCCTTTGCTGAGGCGGCGCAGGAGCTGGATCAGCAGATCGAGGATGAGGCCCGTGCTCGCCTACAGGCGTTGGACGATGCGCGTGCGCTGCGTCGTGCTGGCATAAAGAGCGTCGATGATGAAAGTCTCGACGATGACTTCGATGATGATGACGAAGACGATGGTGAAGGGCCAGAGATCATCTATGTCAGATAAAGAGCTTTCGATACGCGATCGGGTGACTCGCTCCGAGCGTTGGGTGGTAAAGATTGGCAGTGCCTTGCTGACGGATGATGGGCGCTGCCTTGATGGCCGTGCCATGTCGGGCTGGGTCGAGCAGATGGTTGCTCTGCATCGTGCGGGTGTTGAGCTTGTCCTCGTATCCTCTGGCGCAGTGGCGGCAGGCATGAGTCGATTGGGCTGGGCTTCGCGGCCCAGTGCCATTCACGAGTTGCAGGCTGCTGCGGCTGTTGGTCAAATGGGCTTGGTTCAGGCATGGGAGTCCAGTTTTGCCGAGCATGATGTGCAAACGGCACAGGTGCTGCTTACCCATGATGACTTGTCCGACCGAAAGCGTTATCTGAATGCTCGAAGCACCCTTCGAACCCTGGTTGAGTTGGGGGTGGTGCCTGTCATCAATGAAAACGATACGGTCGTTACGGATGAGATCCGTTTTGGTGACAACGATACATTGGCTGCTCTGGTGGCAAACCTGGTTGAAGCGGATCTGTTGGTTATCCTGACGGATCGTGATGGCATGTTCGATGCCGACCCGCGACATAATCCTGAAGCCGCGCTAATCAGCGAGGCTCGTGCAGACGATCCTGCGCTGGATGCGGTGGCTGGTGGCTCTGCAGGGGCGTTGGGGCGTGGTGGTATGCAGACAAAGCTGCGTGCGGCTCGTTTGGCAGCTCGCTCTGGTGCCTGTACGGTTATCGTAGGTGGGCGCATTGAGCGCGTACTGAGCCGGTTGCGTGAGGGTGAGCGGCTGGGTACGTTGCTTTCCCCTGAGCGGGGCTTGGTGGCGGCTCGCAAGCAATGGCTGGCAGGTCATCTTCAAATGCGTGGCACATTGGTGCTGGACGCGGGGGCGGTAAAGGCCCTTACTGAAGACCATAAGAGTCTCTTGCCTGTAGGTGTTAAAGCGATAGAAGGCAGTTTCCGTCGTGGTGAGATGGTGGCGTGTGTGGGGCCTGACGGAAATGAAGTGGCGCGCGGACTGGTAAATTACAGTGCTGCCGAGGCACAGAAGATCATGGGGCAGTCCTCGGAGTTCATTGGTCAGGCGCTTGGGTATGTCTACGAGCCTGAACTTGTTCATCGAGACAATATGGTGCTGGTGTAACGTCACCCGCATAAAAAACGGCGCCGATGGGCGCCGTTTTTTATGCCTGAAAACGCAGGCAATAAAAAACCGGCTTTCGCCGGTTTTTTATTGCAAGCTAAGCCTTAAGCGGCAGCAGCTTGGCTCATAGCCTTGATATGGGCATTCAGGCGGCCTTTGTGACGAGCAGCCTTGTTCTTGTGAATGATGCCCTTGTCGGCCATGCGATCAATCACAGGTACTGCAGCGGCGTAGGCAGCTTGTGCTTTTTCCAGATCTTTAGCGTCGATCGCTTTAACTACGTTCTTGATGTAAGTACGAACCATTGAACGCAGGCTAGCATTGTGGCTGCGACGCTTCTCAGCCTGTTTGGCGCGTTTTTTGGCGGAAGGTGTGTTTGCCACCGTCGAGCTCCTCGAAAAACTGGGGGGGTACCACGCAAATAAGGCCGCGAATCATGCCGATGTGTTAATCGATTGTCAAGGTTATAAAGACGGCTGGACGAGTGGTTGATAACAACTGCATCTGTACGTGCTTTATCTGTTTGATCGTCCTACACTCGCGGGCTTGCCTATGAGGCATCTTCTTGAGGCTTGGAGATACACAGGCCCTGTCATCGGTATGTATAGAATCCAAACGCATGAACCTTCTTAAATCGCTAGCTGCGGTTAGCTCAATGACGCTTGTTTCCCGGGTGTTGGGCTTTATTCGCGATACCATCGTAGCACGTATTTTTGGCGCAGGGATCGCCACTGATGCTTTCTTCGTAGCGTTCAAGCTGCCGAATCTGTTGCGGCGCATCTTTGCAGAGGGCGCATTCTCCCAGGCGTTTGTCCCGATTCTGGCAGAATATAAGAGCCAGCGCGGAGAAGAGGCGACCCGAACCTTTATCGCCTACGTATCAGGCCTGCTGACGCTGGTCTTGGCGATTGTGACCTTGGTGGGCATGGTAGCTGCGCCCTGGGTTATCTGGATTACCGCCCCTGGCTTTAGCGATACGCCTGAAAAGTTTGCGCTGACCACTTCACTTCTTCGCGTAACCTTTCCGTATATTCTGTTGATTTCCCTGTCATCGCTTGCCGGTGCAGTGCTCAACACGTGGAATCGCTTCTCCGTCCCGGCGTTTGTGCCCACGCTCCTAAACGTCAGCATGATCTTTTTTGCTGTCTTCCTGACGCCATACTTTGATCCACCGGTCATGGTGCTTGGATGGGCTGTACTGGCGGGCGGTTTTCTACAGCTGGTGTACCAACTGCCACACTTGAAAAAAATTGGCATGCTTGTGCTGCCTCGCCTCAATCTACGGGACAGCGGGGTCTGGCGGGTATTGAGGCAAATGATCCCGGCCATTATCGGAGTGTCGGTTAGCCAGATTTCCCTGATCATCAACACCATCTTTGCCTCTTTTCTGGCCGCCGGTTCGGTTTCATGGATGTATTACGCCGACCGCTTGATGGAGCTGCCTTCCGGTGTTCTGGGTGTTGCGCTCGGTACTATCCTTTTGCCGGCGCTAGCCAAGACTTATGCTAAGGATGATCGGCACGAGTACTCCCGTCTTTTGGATTGGGGACTTAGGCTTTGCTTTCTTTTGGTTCTGCCGTGCTCGTTGGCACTAGCGATTCTGTCCGAACCGTTGACTATTTCCCTGTTCCAGTACGGTCGTTTTACGGCTCATGATGCACAAATGACCCAGCATGCCTTGATCGCCTATTCGGTAGGTTTGGTCGGAATCATTTTGGTCAAGGTACTGGCCCCTGGGTTTTATGCTCGACAGAACATCAAGACCCCTGTTCGGATCGCTATTTTCACATTGGTAGTAACCCAGCTCATGAACCTGGCCTTTATTGGTCCGCTTCAGCATGTAGGTCTGGCCTTGGCGATCGGGCTGGCCGCCTGTATCAACGCAGGTCTTCTTTATTGGCAGTTGAGAAAGCACAAGCTTTTCGAGCCGCAGCCCGGATGGACCTTGTTCCTGACCAAGCTAGTGGTTGCGGTTGTGGTCATGTCGACCGTACTTCTAGGGCTGCTTTATGTCATGCCCGCATGGGATCAGGGCAATATGCTGGCGCGCTTTTCACGGCTTGGGCTAGTCGTTGCTGCTGGAGTGATCGCTTATTTTGGCGTGTTGGCGGCATTTGGATTTCGTATCAAAGACTTCACGAAAAAAGCGCTGGCATGACCAATGGTTTGATGTTCATGGGCAAGCTTGTCAGTGACTGCCTGTTGTCTGCGGGCAAGCGTGCGTATAATCGTAGAATTTGCAAATAGAACGCGTGCTATGCAGCTGGTTCGAGGCCTTCATAATCTCAGTCCCCTGCCGCAGGGCTGTGTTGCCACCATAGGCAATTTCGACGGAGTACACCTGGGACATCAGGCGATTCTGGCTCGTCTGCATGAACGAGCAATAGAGCTCAGAGTGCCTAGTTGTGTAGTTATATTCGAGCCACAGCCGCGTGAGTACTTTGCGCCTGAACAAGCTCCAGTGCGGTTGACGCGCCTTCGCGAGAAGCTGGAGTTACTATCCAGGGCAGGCGTAGACCGTGTTGTGTGTCTGGCCTTCAACCGTCGACTGCGCGAGCTTTCAGCACGAGCCTTTATCGATCAGGTGCTTATCCAAGGATTAGGCATCAAGCACCTTGAGGTCGGAGATGACTTCCGCTTTGGCTGTGACCGTGCCGGCGACTTTGATTTTCTGGTCGATGCAGGGCGGATCAACGGGTTTACGGTTGAGGCCGCTACTACGGTCGAGTTGGATGGCATGAGAATAAGCAGTACGCGCATTCGAGAAGCGTTGGCTTCGGGGGATCTGTCTCTTGCAAATCGAATGCTGGGACGCCCCTATACCTTATCCGGGCGTGTACTGCATGGACAGAAGCTTGCTCGCCAATTAGGCTGGCCTACTGCTAATGTTCAGCTGAAGCGCCGTCTGCCACCTATGAAAGGGGTTTATCTGGTCAACGTGGATATTCATGGCCAGATCCGGGGAGGCGTTGCAAATATTGGTCTTCGTCCTACTGTAAAAGGCGATGGCCGTCCCCATCTTGAAGTACATCTTCTCGAATATGCTGGCGATCTGTATGGTCAGCATCTGACTGTTGTTTTTCACCGCAAGCTGCGAGACGAGCAGCGTTTCGCCTCTCTGGAGGCATTGAAGGCGGCGATTGATGCCGATGTCGCCGCCGCCCGAGCTTATTGGCTGGGCCAACCGCTTGATGAGATCTGAAGAGCCCGAAATGACCGATTACAAAGCCACGCTTAACCTTCCAGCTACCGATTTCCCCATGAAAGCCGGCTTGCCGCAACGCGAGCCTGAAACCCTTAAGTACTGGAATGGTATTGGTCTCTACCAAAAGCTGCGCAAAATTGGCAAAGGGCGTCCTACCTTCATCCTTCATGATGGCCCGCCCTATGCCAACGGCAATATTCATATTGGTCATGCGGTCAACAAGATCATCAAGGACATTATTGTCCGCTCCAAAACCCTGTCGGGTTATGACGCACCCTATGTTCCCGGCTGGGATTGCCATGGCCTGCCTATCGAACACAAGGTTGAGATCACCCACGGCAAGAATCTGCCAGCCGACAAAACCCGCGAACTCTGCCGTGCCTATGCGGCTGAGCAGGTAGAAGGGCAGAAAGCCGACTTCATCCGCTTGGGTGTGTTGGGTGAGTGGGATAATCCCTACAAAACCATGGATTATGCCAACGAGGCGGGAGAAATCCGTGCGTTGGCTGAAATGGTTCGTAAGGGCTTTGTATTCAAGGGTCTGAAGCCGGTCAACTGGTGCTTCGATTGCGGTTCTGCATTGGCCGAAGCTGAAGTGGAGTACGCGGACAAGCAGTCCATGACGATCGATGTGGCCTTTCCCAGCGCCGAAGATGACAAGCTTGCTGCTGCCTTCGGCCTGGAAGCGCTGCCCAAGAAAGCCTATATCGTCATCTGGACTACCACACCCTGGACCATCCCGGCCAACCAGGCGCTTAATGTGCATCCCGAGTTTGACTATGCACTGGTGGACGTGGGTGACAAGCTGCTTCTGCTGGCTGAGGAACTGGTCGAGAGCTGCCTGAAGCGGTACTCGCTGGAAGGAAAGGTCATCGCGACGGCCAAGGGTGAAGCGCTGGAGCTGATCGCCTTCAATCATCCTTTCTACGATCGCCGTTCGCCCATTTATCTTGCTGACTATGTTGAGCTGGGTGCTGGTACAGGTATTGTGCACAGTGCGCCTGCTTACGGTGAGGATGACTTCCGGTCCTGCAAGCGCTATGGCATGACTAACGATGACATCCTGAGCCCCGTGCAGAGCAACGGCGTTTATGTCGAGTCGTTGCCCTTCTTTGGTGGCCAGTTTATCTGGAAAGCCAATCCCGCCATTGTCGAGAAGCTACGCGAAGTCGGCTGCCTGATGGCCAGCGAGAATATTACTCACAGCTACATGCATTGCTGGCGTCACAAGACCCCGCTGATCTACCGTGCGACCGCGCAGTGGTTTGTGGGCATGGACAAGCAGCCGGTAGAGGGCGGCACCCTTCGTGAGCGTGCCTTGGCAGGCATCGAGCAGACCCAGTTTGTGCCCGCCTGGGGGCAGGCGCGTCTGCATGGCATGATTGCCGGTCGGCCTGACTGGTGTATCTCGCGTCAACGCACCTGGGGTGTTCCGATTCCATTCTTCCTGCATAAGGAAAGCGGAGAGCTGCATCCTCGCACGGTAGAATTGATGGAGGAGGTTGCTCAGCGCGTTGAGCAGGCCGGTATCGAGGCGTGGTTTAAGCTGGATGCCGCCGAGTTGCTGGGTAATGAAGCCGCCCAATATGAGAAAATCGCCGATACGTTGGACGTCTGGTTCGACTCGGGTACTACCCACTGGCATGTGCTGCGTGGCTCGCATCAGCTGGGCCATGATCAGGGGCCAGTTGCTGATCTGTATCTGGAAGGCTCCGACCAGCATCGTGGTTGGTTCCACTCATCGCTGCTGACCGGTTGTGCCATCGACGACCACCCACCCTACAAAGCATTGCTCACGCACGGGTTTACCGTCGATGAGAATGGCCGCAAGATGTCCAAGTCGCTGGGCAACGTGATTGCACCGCAGCAGGTAACGGATACGCTGGGCGCTGACATTCTGCGCCTATGGGTTTCGGCGACTGACTACTCGGGTGAAATGGCGGTTTCCCAACAGATCCTGCAGCGTTCGGCTGACTCTTATCGCCGTATCCGCAATACTGCACGTTTCCTCCTTTCCAACCTGAACGGCTTCGATCCTGAGCGGCATCTGCTGGCATCGGAAGACATGATCGCCATTGATCGCTGGGCTGTGGATCGCGCGCTCCTGTTGCAACATGAGCTTGAGGAAGCCTACAACGAGTATCGTTTCTGGAACGTGTACCAGAAAGTGCACAACTTCTGTGTGCATGAACTGGGTGGCTTCTATCTCGACATTATCAAGGATCGCCAGTACACCACGGGCACTGACAGCCGTGCTCGCCGTTCCTGCCAAACAGCCATGTTCCATATTGCGGAAGCACTGGTTCGTTGGATCGCGCCCATCCTGGCCTTCACTGCCGAGGAAATCTGGCAATACCTGCCAGGCAAGCGCAACGAGTCTGTCATGCTTAATACCTGGTATGACCAGTTGACCGAACTGCCAGCTGACACTGAGCTTGATCGCGCATTCTGGGATCAGGTGATGGCGGTCAAGGCTGCTGTCAACAAGGAGCTGGAAAACCAGCGTAACGCCAAGACAATCGGCGGCAACCTTCAGGCAGAAATCACGCTGTTCGTTGACGGCCCGCTGAGTGCGGTACTGAAGAAACTGGGTGAAGACCTGCGCTTTATCCTGATCACTTCTCGGGTCGAGGTTGCAACGTTTGACGAGGCGCCTGACGAAGCGGTAGAGAGCGAGGTGGCAGGTCTCAAACTTCTAGTTCGCAAATCAGGCAGCACCAAGTGTGCCCGTTGCTGGCACCATCGTGATGACGTAGGAGTTGATCCCAACCACCCTGAAATCTGTGGCCGTTGCGTCAGTAACGTCTTTGGCAATGGTGAGGTGCGCCGCTATGCCTGAGGCAGGCCGTTTTGGCCGTCTGGCCTGGTTATGGTTGAGTGTGGTCGTCGTTGTGTTGGATCAACTGAGCAAGGCTTATTTTGAAGGGCAGCTCAGTCTGTATCAGCGCATCGAGGTGATTCCTGATCTGTTCAGCTGGACGCTCGCCTATAACACAGGCGCAGCGTTCAGCTTTCTGGCGGATCATTCCGGTTGGCAGCGTTGGCTTTTTGCTGCGATTGCCATTGCAGTCAGCATTACCCTGGTAGTCTGGCTCAAGCGATTGGGACGCAACGATACCTGGATTGCTATTGCCCTGGCGCTGATCCTGGGCGGCGCTATCGGTAACCTGTACGACCGTATCGTGTTGGGGCACGTTATTGATTTCGTCCTTGTACATTGGCGGGAACATCTGTTTCCCGCTTTCAACCTGGCAGACAGCGCCATTACCGTAGGTGCCATCATGCTTGCCCTGGATATGTTCCGTACCAAAAAGACAGGAGAAGCCCATGTCTGAGATAACGGTTGGTCCGGAAACGCGCGTAACGCTCAATTTCGCGATCAAGCTGGAAAACGGCGATATTGTTGACACGACCTTCGACAAGGCGCCCGCAACGTTCAGGGTAGGGGACGGTAATCTCCTGCCTGGCTTCGAGCAAGCGTTGTTCGGCTTGCCTGAGGGCGCGCGTAGTAGCCTGACGATTCTGCCTGAGCAGGGGTTTGGTCAGCCAAACCCGCAAAATCTGCAGCAGATGCCTCGAGACGATTTCGAGAATATGGACTTGTCCGAAGGGTTGCTGATTATCTTTACCGATGCGGCAGGAGGCGAAATGCCCGGCATCGTTAAATCCTTCGATGATCATGCGGTGATTATAGACTTCAACCACCCGCTTGCTGGGCGCACGTTGACGTTCGAAGTCGAAATTATCGCCATTGAGCCGGTTGTTGCCCATTGAGGCCTGCTCAGTAGCAGACGCTGAGCGAAAGGAATTCAACATGCAAATCAAATTAGCCAACCCTCGCGGATTTTGCGCAGGGGTTGATCGCGCAATCGATATCGTCAATCGCGCGCTTGATGTGTTTGGCCCGCCGATCTATGTCCGACATGAAGTGGTGCATAACAAGTTCGTCGTAGAAAACCTACGCAACCGTGGCGCTGTTTTTGTCGAAGAGCTGGATCAGGTGCCTGATGACGTTATCGTGATCTTCAGCGCCCATGGCGTTTCCCAGGCGGTACGCAAGGAAGCTGAAAGCAGAGGGCTCAAAGTCTTCGATGCTACTTGTCCGCTGGTGACCAAGGTTCACATGGAAGTAGCCAAATACAGCCGTGACGGCCGCGAATGCATTCTGATTGGCCATGAAGGTCATCCGGAAGTAGAGGGCACTATGGGCCAGTACGATACGCGTAATGGCGGATCGATCTACCTTGTAGAAGACGAGGAAGACGTTGCGGCGCTTCAGGTCCGCAACCCTGACTCGCTAGCTTTCGTTACTCAGACTACGCTGTCTATGGACGACACAAGCAAGGTCATCGATGCCTTGCGCGGCAAGTTTCCGAACATTGGCGGCCCACGTAAAGACGATATTTGCTACGCCACTCAGAACCGCCAGGACGCGGTTAAAACACTAGCAACTGAGTCTGACATCGTTCTAGTCGTTGGAAGTCCTAATAGCTCCAATTCCAACCGTCTGCGTGAGCTCTCCGAGCGTATGGGTACGGCTGCCTACCTTATTGATGGTGCGGAAGATCTCAAGCAGGAGTGGTTTAGTGGGGTAGAGCGGATCGGTATCACCGCAGGCGCGTCAGCTCCTGAGATTCTGGTCAAAGGCGTTATTGACCAGCTGAAAGCCTGGGGCGCAAGCGAGGGCCTTGAGCTTGAAGGGCAGCCAGAGAATATTACGTTCTCGCTGCCGAAGGAGCTTAGAGTAAAAGCTATATAATGTTTAAAACCGCCTTTGAAGACTCAAGGGCGGTAGTCGTTCCTTCACTTATTGTTTTATCGTCGCCAACACTCAGTCGAAGTTCCTGTCGCTGCTTGTCCTCTTACACCTGTGTTTGTAATCGTTAATGTTCCACAACGATCACTTGCCATCACTTTTCCGGCAACCGGCACCGCTTGTAGTGTGAAACTACTTTTAGTTACCGAACTTAGCTCTAGATTGTAAACGGCATTTCCATCTCTTGGAGAGGTTGTAAACGGTAAAGCCGGAGCTGTTCCGTCCGAATTGGAATACATTCCAGTTGAGGTGTAATTTCTTTCCATAAATTGCACAAGCTCCATTAAAGAAGCTTGTGCAGCTGTTCTGTTTGTTTTACGTATATGCTCGGTGTAAGACGGATAAGCTATTGCTGCAAGTATTCCAATAATAGCAACTACTACCATTACCTCGATTAAAGTAAAACCACGCTGAATAGTGCGGCGAGGGACAGCTTTGCCTAATCGCATTTTGCTCATAACTTTTATCATCTGATTTCTCGCCATGAAACTCTGTCAGACGTTCTTGATCCTGGAGGCGCAGGACTGCAGACGGGCTGATCTGCATTTGCGGACCCCGCAAAACAGATGAGGTCGGTACTACCTTCATTAGTAGCGTTGTCACTAGCTTCATTAGTAGCATTGCCATTGAAATAGCTAGGTGTATCTATGGCACCTAAATCGGGATTGGAAATTCCAGAAAAAGGAATCTTATTTCCATTAGAGTCGGTGAAATAGTCATTATTATTGATAAGCCCGTCGCCGTTGAAATCAAAATAGTTGTACGCCAATCGAGCACCAGTAAATACGTCTAGAGACATTACCCAACTAGTGGCCCCGCCTGAACAGGGATCATCAGAGGGTGTTAATGTACTGAATGTGATGGTGCCATTTCTTAAAACACCTGCTGAAACAACCCGTTCACCAGTAAGCGAATTGGATCCACCCTCAGAGGCCTTCCATAATAGATCTAATACCCAACCAGACTTACCGGACATGTCCCCAGTGGCTGCTTCGCTCAAAATTCGGCCTTTTTGGCCGTTTACGTTTACTTCTTTTAGAATCTTACGTTCAGCTAGGTTCGTTCGGTTAACCGAACTCTCTCTGTCAATGATGGCGTAGTAGGACTCAATGCGTTGATTCTGCAAGAGATCAGTATCGACGGTTTGGTAGAAACTACCTGTACCAAATAGAATAATTGGTTTGCCATCGGTATTAAGAGCGGCTGTAAGAGGTGCTGTAATAGGCTGGACTCTACCTGAGCTATCCCGTGCCGAGAAAATGGGAATGATGTTTTGGTTACCATTTCTAAAACCATCCCACTTACTTACGTCCTCCCCTGTTATATCGAATCGCCAAAGATTGCCTTGGGTATCGCCTACGTAAATGCGATCCGCTAATCGGTCATTATTAATATCGATTGCTAAGGGTTGTGCCATTCCGCCAGTAGTATTGACTGTGAATTTTTTCAGCACATTCCCGTTAGCCGCATCAAGTACCCAAACATGACCTTTAGTAACGGATGAGTTTGTAAATCCACTACTAACGATAACGCCAAATTTTCCATTTGCTAATGCAACCACTGAGGGCTTCTGGACTGGATAAGACATGTCAGGTGCGGTGAACTCCCACATTACACTCCTGGCAGACATAGTGTCCGGGTTGGTGGCGTCTAAAGCGAAAACGCTTTTGCCTCCAGCACCGGTTGTGCCCACAACAATAGTTTTCCAGCTACCGTTTATCCAGGCGTCAGAGCTCGTCGGCGAGCCATCTACATAATACTGGTGGGAGTAATTTGGGTCGGTAAGCTTATATAAGTCACCTGTTATGCTTCGAGGTATATAGGCAAAGAGCTCACTACCTCCAGTTGACGAAACGGTCGCGTCAAATCCATGCAGCATCCCATCATTTGTACCTACCACCACCATGGGCTTACGATTGATATAGTCAGTGCTGCGACGAAAGCTCAAATAGCTACTGCCTGCACCGCCCCACATTGAGCCGGTCAGTAAGTTATAGCCATAATCTTGATTAGAAACATATTGGGGATCTGAGTTAATAATATCGCCCAATCGGCTGCCCCTTGAGCGGAACGGGTTAGAAGGAGTCGTTTTGGTTTTTTCTAGGTTTCGCTCGCCACGTAAGTAATTTAAGCGATTCTGGCCGGTATCACCTTCTACAGTAACGCCATTCGCTCTAGGTGTCTGAAGAGCGGTTTTGGCGTCATTGTCCAGATTATTATTCCAGAAAAAGTCTATACCTCCGATGGATGTAGAGTAGACCCCTTGCTCTCTGGCAGTAAATCCATTCGATAGGAATATTTTTCGTGTACTGAGATTAGTTAACGCATCTAGTTTAGACGCAGCGCTCCACGTTGGCGTTGCCGCAACTGAGCCAGAACCGCTGACAGTTTTTGCGAGAAGGTCTCCACTCCAGTTGGAGCTATTATAGAGAGTCTGAAAAACAGCGCTTTCCGTATTAAGCTGAGTCGAGTTGGTAGCAAGAGACGTAGATGTGCTTCTAACCTCTTTAACAATTTGGGAGAAAGCTGTTTTTAAGCTGGCTGTCATGTTGGCCGCGTCGCTTGCTACGAAAAAGTTATCAGGCCGCTTATCTCCAGTGGACAGTTTTTCACCATTTGTCCACCAAAGATCATCTGTAATGATGGCGCTGGTGGTCTCGTTTGAATAAGGAGAAAAGTTAGATGGTACTTTAAAACCGCCATATTTAGCGGCAAGCCAGTATTGGTTCGACGCACGCCCCGCCAAACTCTGGTTCTCTCTTACGTCTACCCAATATGTAGAAAGTGTTTGCTTGCCGCCCATATTGGGTCTGAGATCAACAGTATGCGAGTCGTAAGCTAAGCCTGCTATATAAGCTGAGTTAGAACGTCCAGTATAGCTACTCGACGTTTCTTTAAGGTTGACGCCTTCAAGACTGCCAACTTTTGCTGTGGCGGTAACGACGTTAACTGTCGTATCTTCTACGACCTCTTGTGGCTTAGGGCTAACTTCATCTACTGAGCTGGTTGGGCCGGGGAGGTTTTTATCTCTATGAGTGTTTGTGTCGCCAATGCCTAAAATAACATTTTTTTGGCATGAATAGTTAATAGGATCCTGCCAGTTTGTAATAACAGGAAAACCATCTGCTTCTGCGTATCGCTCTGCTGTGGTTTTTCCAGAGAAATCGCTATATGCTGAGACGTTTTTTTGATTTTTATAATATCTTACAGCTGTATAATAAAGCTCACTGACAGGGTCATGGCTTTTAAGTTTTTTATAAGCAGTTGGGTTTGTTTGATAAGGCATTGAGCCAAATTTGTTTAAGTAATTAATTACACCGCTATCAGCAACACCATTGCCTGTACTAGTAGCATCGGCAGGGTTAGGGTTTTTTACTAAAATGCCAGTGGTGACATTCCATTCTGCATATGGGTTCGTTGATCCGTCAGTATCTTTCGGACCTATACCTTTTTGGTTGGCTCGTAAAACGCCTCCATCGCGTCCCTCGCTGGAGTCGTTAAGGTAGCCAAATACGCTGTAGCGCAGCGTATCCGCATATTGCTGAAGTAGGCCTTCTGGTTTGTAGTTAGTTGACGAGTAGCGCTTACAGTTACTTTCCAGACCGCCAGCCGCAGGGCTTGGGTCGCATACTTTTACCTGAATTCTTAAACGATAAACGCTTTTAACTTGTGATCCTCTGTTCTCGTTGACGCGATACGAAGGTATGAGCCTGCCACTGTTAAACTGGGCGCTATTGTTTGGGTCATAGTCGACCCATTCACTCCTTGATGTTGAATCATCGCCAAGCTTGTCCGACCAATTTGAAAATACCATGTCGGTATCTAGACCACTTAGACGGATATACATGCTATTCCAGCCAGAGGATACTGGTGTGGCGCCCGAGAACTCGGCTGCTGGAATCATTCCTTGACCTGAGTTAGTCCTATCGCCTGTACTATTTTGGCCACTGTGACGCGCCTTTTGCAAAATAGTAAGGTTTTCTTGGTCAACAGCTCTTAATCCCCCCGTTAGCGCGCTGCGGAAGGGATCAATAGTCGGCGTTGCAGCCCAGTTTAAGAAGTTTCCGCTCCACTTACCATTACATTTATGGTTAGTGGCTAAGCCATTTGGATAGAACCAGCCATCATTGCTGGTCTTGTTATATAGATAGCACTTGTCAGAATCGAAGTAACCAGAGTACTCATTGGCTGAACTATAACTGCCTAGGTTTGCAACGGACAAAACAGTAGGCCATTCCACGGAAGGCACCAATGCTAAGCTTCCAGGAACGTTTCCACTGCCTAGTAACAGCGGTGTCTGGGAAACTTCTGCATGAACGCCTGTTGCTGTAAAGGAAGCAAAAGTTGCTAAAGCAAGACTTTTAAAGATTGAGTAATTATTTTTTAAGGGAGTCATTGTGGCGATAATTTCCTTATGCGTTAGCATCTTTAGCGCCTGATAAAAGTTGATTGGAGTAATACATTTGAGCTTGCCGTAGAGTCGTTAGTATCGACTGCGGCGCCGTAACCTTCTGCTTCTACTCTTACTAGAGCAACTTCAATTGCCTTGCCAGCTTCAAGGCTATCGCCAGGCTTTATAATAGTTACACCAGGGATGGGTGTGATTCGGAACCGTGGCTTGCTTACGCCAGTAAGGTTATCGACGTTTTGCCAGCTTCTTTCTGTAGAGGTATTCTGCCAAAAGCTGACTTCTTTACTTAAAGCAAATGCTTCGGCTTGGCGCATAGCCGTTTCTGCGCCTTGGAAAGCTAGATTTTGATCGCGCATGTTTCCCGCCATTCGCTCTTGTAATGACGTGACGCGCATGCTGCTTATACCAATAATGGTCATTAGCAGGAGTACGATAAGAGCGACGAGAAGAACAGCGCCTTTCTCTCTAGTAGGAAAAATTTCTGTTCTCATGGCAGACGATTCCGTATTCCTACGGTGGTAGAAAAAACCTGAGCTAAACGGCCATTGTTAATAGTGATGTCTTGCCCGTTAAATCTTATTACTTGATTTGGTGAAACAACATTACTGTCATTGCTAGTGGCTAGTAGGGTTATTTTTACAGAAACCACACTTGACCAATCGGTAATATTATTGGCGTCTAGATAATCTCCAGTAATATTTCCTTCGCTGTCACCTTGGGCATATTTTATTTGCATGTTTTGTATGCCCTCTACAATCTCTTCGGTAACTATGTCTGAAGGGTTGTCATAACGAACTCGCCATAAAGATGGAGTGTTGCTACTGCCGTTATCAATGTAGTAGATTGAGCTTTGATATTTAAGTAGATCTGCTTTTTGACTATAAGCGTATCGAAATTCGTTTGAAGAGCTTATAGATAGTGATGTTGCAGTTTTCTGGTTTTGAAAGATGTCACATCCAACTGGCTCAGCTATAACTAGAAGTGTGCCAAAAGCTAGTTTTGTAGCTGTGGTTGTCGTAATCGTATCATTAGTTGGCGCGGATGCTAATGTGACGCCTGCAGAGTTAGCGGCATGTTTAAGCAAAACCATATCTGTTCCAGGTAACCTTTTTGAGGCTGGAAACCAGCTAGGTAGTGCAGAGTCGGCTTCACTATTATCCCAGCCTTTAATGCCAGATATTAAAATATATCTTTCATCATTATTAAGTGGTGAGGGTAGATTATTTAAACTTCCAACGCACTCGCCTCGGTAAGACGCATTGCGAGTGTCAAAAGTCAAAAAATCCATTGCAAATCGGCCGGACTCTTGTACTTTAGAAAGGGCAAGGTTTGTAATATAGGTGTTTTTACTTGACAAGAATATTTGTAGAACGCCGCCAATTAGGAGAAGGCCTAATACCATTGCCACCATTAGTTCGACTAATGACAGACCACTTTGCTTGGTCTGAAAAAAAACTCTCATAGCTGGGTCCGGTAGGTGAATATAAAGTCTTGATTTGTGTCTTGGGCTGAAGAGCTTCTAATCCTGGCACGGTTGTCGTTCCATTTTATGGAGATGACAAAGATTTTGTTGCTGTATTCTATTTTTCCTGTCCCGTCAGGAAGCAGGCTTGCAAGTGAGTTCAGCCACTCTGCCTTATCTTTCTCAGCGCGTACTGCGTTGGCAGTATTGTTTGTTGTGGAGGAAGAGGGAAAAGAACTTATATTGTAACTTCCTGCTAAGGCCGCTGTGCGGTTAGCTCGCATGCGATCTGCCATATCCCCAGCTAAGAGTGTCGCTTGTGATCTGTAATAAGCGCCTTGGTTGCTCTTAATGCTAGTTGATTGCAAACCTGCAAGGCCTAAAAGCCCTACTGCAAGAATAAAAACAGTAACTAGGACTTCAATAAGTGTAGCGCCTCTTTGGCAAGTGTTTTTCATTGGGATTTACACGCTATGCCTGTGCTGCCTGTAGAGGTAACAGACACCGTTGGTTTTTCGTCATTTTTTTTGCAATTTGTCGGGCTAATAACTAGTTTGCCTCCGGCAGTAGCTGCTCCATTAGGCAAAAAAGTAAATCCAGCGGCAGGATCAGCCTCGACAGTTAATGATTGAGCATCCCAAACGCGAATCACATCGCCGCCTACTTGGCGAATCAACCAGCCATTAGACCAGTCTGTCCCGTTATCACAGGCAGTACCTGCTTCATTACGACGGCAGACAATCACATTCTTGCGCCGTTTTAGTGCTTCAGAACGAGCAATCTGAAGCGTGCCGTTGAGTTCATTAACGAGGGCGTTCGTGCGGGAGCTTTGAATTAAGTTGCTGAATGATGGCACTGCAATAGTAAGTACAATCGCAAGGACTGCTACAGTCACCATGAGCTCGATTAGCGTAAAGCCGCGTACGGAACGCATCCTTGATTCCTTGCAGAGAAATAATCGGCATGATGCCTTTGCAGATCAGGTTGCTCAAAAACACAGGTGACGTCTGGTCAATTGTTTTATCTGTGTGGTCGCCAAGCCATTTCCACTAGCATCGGCTACCAGTCGGAGCAGACTGTATCCGTACTCTACCTGCTTTATTAATCACCACCTGTTTTAGGGCTTCGCTGTTTCGACAGAGAGTAAAGGTGCCATTCTGATAATCAGTAGCGCCGTTAGGCTTGAAGGTCAGGAAGGGGCGTGCGCGAAAACCGGACCAGTGCCAACTGTAGCCAGTCGGTATATTTTCGCTTGATAGGATATTAAGTATTTCATCAGTCTGCTCGTGTTGGTTTGCAGTCTGGTAAACCAGCATCGCTCCTTGCCAGATGAAAGAGCTACTGCAACTACCCTGGCTTTCGTGACAGACAGTTGTGCTTCTATTTTGCGTTATAGCCTGAAAGCGGGCGCGGTAAAGCGTCTGAGCTAATCGGTTAGTAGCTTCGTACTGTGTTATTCGGTCTGTAAGCGTGCTAAAGGAAGGTATGGCGATGCCAATGGTAACGCTAAGAACAACGATAGTTGTAAGTAGTTCGATAAGGCTGAAGCCTTGTTGATAGACTTTCATTAACGGCGTCCATGTACGTGAAGTCAGTTTAGCCATCCTGGCATGATGGCTTTTTGCTCCTGTATGCATTACTTGTCAATTGAGCGGTTATTGAGGTGTGATGTGGTTTTTGACGTGGCGATCATTGGTGGGGGCGTTATTGGCCTGCTTTCGACTTTGCAGCTCGCCTTGGCAGGGCAGAAAGTCTTGCTTCTGGAAAGAGCAGAGCTTGGTCAGGAGGCCTCCTGGGCCGGCGGAGGTATCGTTTCTCCGCTTTATCCCTGGCGCTACAGCGCACCCGTCACCGCATTGGCGCACTGGTCTCAAGATTTCTACCCGGAACTTGGCGCTCAGCTTTTCGAAAGGACAGGTGTAGATCCTGAAGTCCATGTAACAGGGTTGTATTGGCTGGATCTTGATGATGAAGCTGAGGCGCTTGCCTGGGCCAAAGACAAACAACGGCCTCTGGCCTCGGTACCTATTCAAGAGGCCTATTCCCACGTTCCGGTATTAGGGGAGGGCTTCAAGAAGGCTATTTATATGGCGGATGTGGCTAATGTCAGAAACCCGCGGCTGGTTAAGTCCCTTCAAGCCGCTCTGGCGGCTATGCCCAACGTAACCATAAAGACTGGAAGCGAAGTGCAGGCATTTCTTCAGGAAGGGGACGCTGTCACCGGTGTTTATGTAGATGGCATTGCCGTCCAGTCTAGGCATGTTGTGGTTTCAGCGGGAGCATGGAGCGGCTCGTTATTGAAGAGCGTTGGCATCAGCTTGCCTGTCGAGCCGGTTAAGGGCCAGATGATGCTATTCAAATGCGCAGATGATTTTCTGCCCAGTATGGTGCTGGCTAAAGGGCGCTATGCCATCCCGCGGCGAGATGGGCATATTCTGCTAGGCAGTACATTGGAGCATGCAGGCTTTGACAAGAAGCCTACCCAGGCAGCGCACGAAAGTCTTTTGCGTTCAGCCATCGAGCTGTTGCCTGCACTGAAAGGTAGCCCAATGGTCGCTCATTGGGCTGGGCTACGACCAGGATCGCCTGAAGGCATTCCCTATATTGGCCCAGTATCCGCGCGGCCTGGCTTGTGGCTCAACTGCGGTCATTATCGTAACGGTTTGGTTTTGGCGCCTGCCTCCTGCCAGCTGTTGACTAATCTGATCACAGGGGAGGCGCCTATCATCGATCCGGCACCTTATCTGCCGGATTCACGGCTGGAGATCAGCTACGTGTAATCAATCGATGCCCAGCTTTTTCAGGCGATACCGCATCGAGCGGAAGGAAAGCCCGAGCCGTTCAGCGGCAGCTGTACGGTTCCAGCGCGTCTCCTCAAGCGCTTGCATGATCAGCTTTCGCTCAATCTCCTCCAGATAATCCTCAAGATTACTGATATTGGCCAGACTGGTTTCGCCAGTGCTGGACGACTGGGAGGTATCTGCAAGGCGCAGATCGCTTGGTTTGATCAGGTTGTCTTCACAAAGGGTATAGGCTCGCTCAAGCATGTTCTCCAGCTCGCGAACATTACCCGGAAAGCGATAGCTCTTGAGTTTGGCGAGAGCATCATCTGTCAGCTGGGCCAGATCCTGTTGTGATTCCTTGGCGAGACGCTTCAGGATAGTCGAGCACAGTTCCGCAATGTCTTCGCGTCGTTCACGTAGCGGAGGGACACGAAGTTCGATGACGTTGAGGCGATAAAACAAGTCTTGCCGGAAGCGATCAGCGGCTACTTCAGCGGCCAGATCTTTATGTGTGGCACTTAGTATCCGTACATCCAGTGCTACTTCCTGTTGCCCACCGACGGGGCGTACAGCCTTTTCCTGAATGGCACGAAGCAGTTTTACCTGCATGGCTAGCGGCAGATCGGCGACTTCATCCAGAAATAAAGTACCGCCCTGGGCGGCCTGGAATAGGCCCTGTTTGTCTTCAATGGCGCCCGTAAAGCTGCCTTTTTTGTGACCAAAAAACTCGCTTTCCATCAGCTCTGATGGAATAGCGCCACAGTTGACTGGAATAAAAGGGCGATCCGCACGAGGGCCTTGCTCGTGAATCAGTCGGGCGACCAGCTCTTTACCGCTGCCGGATTCACCGCTGATATAGACGGGCGCCTGGCTGCGAGCGAGTTTGCCGATCTGAGCACGTAGCGTACGCATGGGCGGTGAGTCACCCAGCAGCCTGTGATCTGCCACCTTGATGGGGGCAGGCGCTGAGCTGCTCAGGCGTAAGGCGGTGCTTACAAGCTCCCGGAGCCGAGGAAGATCAACAGGTTTGGTCAGGTAATCGAAGGCGCCGGCTTTCAATGCCTGGATGGCCGTATCCAGACTTCCAAAAGCGGTAATCATGGCTACAGGAACATTTGGATATTTCTGCTGGATGTATTGCACAAGGTCAAGACCGGAGCCATCTGGAAGACGCATGTCGGTCAGACACAAGTCAAAGGATTCTCGAGCCAGCAGATCCTTTGCGTCTTTCACGTTCTTTGCGCTAAAGGTGTCGAGCTTCATGCGACCCAATGTAATTTCTAATAGCTCTCGGATATCGGGTTCGTCATCAACGATCAGGACTTTCTGTCGATTCATGTTCAGCTCAACTTGCGCGGATGGGCAAAGGTAATGCGGAAGCAGCCGCCTTGTTCCTGCTGGCGGTAGTCGAGGCGGGCCTGGTTACTCTCGCATAATTCGCGGGAAATATAGAGGCCGAGCCCGGTTCCTTTGCTTTCGGTGGTAAAGAAGGGTTCGAAAAGGTTGGTGATCTGGTCTTCAGGTACACCTGGCCCATCATCAATGACATCCAATATGGGAAGGTCTGAGTCGGGGTCACGGAAGAGATCCAGCCACACTTGTCCCTTGCCGTGCAGCTTGCTGCTATGGCGTAGGCCATTTTGAACAAGGTTGGTTAGCACCTGAGTCAGCTGGCTAGGGTCCATGCGGGTCTGTATCGTACCTGATGTCGTTTGCACATAGACAAACTGTTGCTCACGTAGAGTGGTTCTGAATTCACCTGCAAAGCGGTGTACCCAGTATTTAAGGTCCAGCAGCTGGGGCTCTGCCTGGCGGCGTCTGGAAAGTTGCAGGACATTCTCGATGATGATGTTCATGCGCCGGGAGTGATCCTGAATGATCTGGGCCAGGCGAAGATCATGCTGATCGAGTGCTTCTGATTCCTGAAGAAGCTGTGCCGCGTGGCTTATGGCCCCCAGCGGGTTGCGAATTTCATGGGCAATGCCCGCCGTGAGGCGTCCCAATGATGCAAGCTTTAGCTGCTGGGCCTGCTGAGCAATACGGGAAATGTTTTCCAGAAAAATCAGAATATGCTGATTGCCGCTCCGTTGGATGGGGACGAAGCTGGGCTGGATCAGTGGGCCTTCGCTGAACGCTTGCATGGGTGCAGGACGAAGCGTCCGGTTCCGTTCCCATTGTTGTAGGCGGTCCATCAATTCGGGGCACTGATCATTCAAGTCCCCGGTATCGAGTTCTGGATGACCGAGCAGCTCTCGAGCGGCAGGGTTGGCCAGAATAGGTGCCATTCTTGAGTCCAGAACCAGAATGCCGGTGCGCATACGGTCCAGGATCAGCGCATTCAGATTTTCCAGATCGGCAACAACGTGCGCCCGCTCTTCTGCCAGAGTCTGGCTTTTGGACAGTCGGCTGACGAGACTTTGCACCAGAAATGCGGCGGCAAAGCACAGTGCGCCCAGGCCTCCCGCCTGAACATACTGATTGGCCTCTGAAGGAAGGCTAAGCGTTCTATAGGCGGTGGCATAAATGAGGGCAAGGGTAGCCAAGGCCGCCAGCAGAATTCCAATACGCCCAACGAGAAGAATGTTGGCGATCGATACGGTAATGATGATGAGGTTGCCAATACCACTCGGTGTACCGCCAGCGCTGTACATGAGATAGGTCAGCAGCCCGATATCCACTAGAGCCAGGGCAAAGATCTGTTTTTGCTTGCGCAGTGGTGGCAGAAAAATCGCCAGGATATTACCCGCTAGGTAAATCCAGCTGCCGACCACAAAGTTTTTACCCTCGGTTACCTTCAGAAGGTTGTCGTCCAGATTGGTGGAAACCAGAAGGATAAAAACCAGCCCGACAATGACCCGGTAGTAGTGATACAACCTCAGGATACGACTGTCCTGCAGGTTGTAATGAAAAAAATCAGCGCTCACTGCTCAGGCTTTTTTGTAAGTGATCTTGGCAGCAGAACCAGAACTCCCCGTGGGGTAGGGCTTTATCGCGAGGAATGTGTACCCCGCAGTGACCGCAGCGAACCATTGGCTGTGGTTTGGCCAGGCGTGTTTTCTGTGACTTCTGTGGTTTCGCCTGTAGCAGGCGGCGGCACAGCCATACAACAGCGATAATCAGAGCTAGCCAGAAAAGCAGGCGAAACAAACCCATAGTGTTCTCTAAATAGTGGTACGGCCGTTACAAAATTCGTTTCGGGTGTTACGGCACATTAGAAGACTGCAAAAGTAAACTCCATCACAGCGTGTGATGGCCGTTGAAGCGTTATACCTCATCATGGTCTTCATATGAATGAGGTGTCTTATTTTGCGGACCTTCAGGAGTAAATAAAAAGGAGGCTTAAAGCCTCCTTTTTTGTTCAGGTTCGCATCAGTCGAAAAGACCAAACGTCAGACGGCTGAACCATGAGCGACGCGGAGCATCAGGATTTTCGGCCTCTCCAGGCGCAGGTTGATTCTCTGGAAGCAGCTCCTGAGGAATTTCACGCTTCGCATCTTCGTATTGGCGCTGTACATCCTGAGCAGCTCGTGTCTCGCCTGGCGGAAGCGGCTCGCTGGGGCGATCAACCAAACCGAGGGTTGCGCGTGCCAGCCATGAGCGATCATCTTCGCTACGCTGCTTGGGTTTGAACTCACCGTTATCCAGGCTTGGGTTGTCCGGATAGTTCATTTTCAGCGTTTCCAGGCTGGTAGCTGCCAGGTCGTTGAGGCCCAGATGCTGATAGGCCTCAGTCATGACTGCCAAGCCATCCCCTACCGATGGGGTGCCCTGAAAGTTTTCGACAACATAACGACCACGGTTGGCCGCAGCGACATAAGCCTTGCGGCGCAGGTAGTAATCGGCCACATGGACTTCATACGCTGCCAGCAGGTTGCGCAGATAGGTCATGCGCGCCTTGGCGTCAGGTGCGTACCGGCTGTTTGGAAAACGGCTGGTGAACTGAGCAAAGTCATTGAATGAGTCACGGGCAGCACCCGGGTCACGCTTGGTCATATCCAATGGCAGGAAGCGCGCCAGAAGACTGCGGTCCTGTTCAAAGGATGCTACACCTTTCATGTAGTAGGCGTAGTCGACATTTGGATGCTGGGGGTGCAGACGAATGAAGCGGTCTGCCGATGTACGGGCAGCTTCAGGCTCTCCGTTCTTGTAGTTGGCATAGATAAGCTCAAGCTGAGACTGATCTGCATAACGGCCAAACGGATAGCGGGACTCAAGAGCCTTGAGTTTGCTGACAGCCTGGTTGTAGTTGTTGTTGTTCAAATCTTCCTGAGCTTGCTTATAGAGCTCGGTTTCGCTCAGGTTTTCTGCCACTTCAGGTGCTTTGGAGGAACAGGCAGCGGTGAGGGCGAGGCTGGCGATCAGCAGCAGGTGCTTCAATTGCATGGCGGCTTTGCGTTCCCTGAAACGGTCGGCTGACGGAGCCGGAACCGTCCTGTTATGATGAACAACCCGGCATGAACATCATGCCAGGGCAAAAAGTTTTCGTATTTAACCACAGCGTGTGGCTGAAACCAAAAGCTACACGCCTTTGTTGGCTGCTATGTCCGATATTATCCAACTCAACGCCGAAGTGCCTACAGAACTCGGCGGTCAGCGTCTCGACCAGGTAGCGGCTCAGCTGTTCTCTGAATATTCCCGTTCTCGCCTGTCGTCCTGGATCAAGGAAGGCAGCCTAACTGTTGATGGCGCGGTTCTGCGTCCACGTGATCTGGTGCATGGCGGCGCCGTACTGTCCTTGCGCGCGGAGCGAGAAGCGCAGGGTGATTGGGTGGCGCAGGATATCGAGCTCAATATCGTCTATGAGGACGACCATTTGCTCGTGCTGGACAAGCCTGCCGGGCTAGTCGTCCATCCTGCGGCAGGCCATGCCGATGGTACGCTCCTCAATGCGTTGCTCCATCATGCACCGTCGCTGGCAAACGTGCCCCGTGCCGGTATTGTCCATCGTCTGGACAAGGATACGACCGGCCTGATGGTTGTCGCCAAGACCCTGGAAGCACAAACCAATCTGGTGGCCCAGCTTCAGGCACGCTCCGTCAGTCGTATTTATGAGGCGGTTGTAGCGGGCGTGGTGGTTTCCGGCGGTACGGTAGATGCGCCTATAGGTCGTCACTCCCAACGGCGCCAGCAAATGGCTGTGGTTACCGGTGGAAAGCCGGCGGTCAGCCATTATCGTGTCCTGGATCGATTCCGGGCCTATACGCATGTGCGCGTCAAGCTGGAGACTGGCAGAACCCACCAGATACGGGTCCATATGACCCACATTGGCTTTCCGCTGGTAGGGGACCCGGTATACAGCGGGCGTTTCCGAATTCCGCCTGCTACCAACCCAACACTGGTCAAGACGCTTCGAGAGTTTCCTAGGCAAGCGCTGCACGCCCGCTTCCTGGAACTCGATCACCCGGTGACGGGGGAGCGTATGAGCTGGGAGTCTCCTCTGCCTGAGGATATCGTCTGGCTGCTTAGCCTTTTGCGTCAGGATCGTGAGGCGTTTACCGGATGAATGACTGGCTGATTCCCGACTGGCCTGCGCCTGCCAATGTGAGAGGCTGCGTTACGACTCGGTCAGGGGGCGTCAGTCATGGCCCTTATCAGAGCCTTAATCTGGGCGATCATGTGCAGGATGATCCGGCCGCCGTGGCGGAAAACCGGCAACGGTTGGTCGACTCGCTAGGGTGTCGACCCGCCTGGCTAAAGCAGGTGCATGGGATTTCTGTCGTTGAGGCTGATCCGGCCCAAGTGCTTGAGGCTGATGCCTCCTGGACGTCGACGCCTGGCATTGCTGCAACGATCATGACGGCAGACTGCCTGCCTGTCTTTTTTTGTAATCGGCAAGGGACGCGTGTCGCGGCTGCTCATGCTGGATGGCGAGGGCTGGTAAGTGGTGTGCTCGAAGCAACGGCTGCGTCGCTTGAGTCGAGCACACGAGATATCCTGGTGTGGTTTGGGCCTGCAATCGGTCCTGACGCCTTTGAAGTTGGGGCTGAAGTACGCGAGGCGTTTGTGTCAGAGCATTCCCGGGCAAAAACAGCCTTCAAACCCAGCGTCAATGACGGACGCTTCATGGCGGATATTTACCAGCTGGCGCGGTTGCGGCTGGCATCCATCGGCATTGATGCCATCTACGGTGGCGGATGGTGCACGTATACCGACACTGCGCGATTTTATTCCTTTAGGCGCTCCTCGCAGACAGGGCGCCTGGCCAGCCTGATCTGGCTGACCCAACCTCTGGATGAGGCGTAATCCGACTGATCCAGGTCAAATGGCCAGCGCTTGAATCGAGCAGAATTGTCCTTATGTAAGAGGCATCTCGGCGGGTAATCGTTGTGACGCTTTTTATGGTGCGTCCCTGACCCGCGCTCATATAAAGGACATAGTCATGCGAATTGACCGTTTAACCAGTAAATTGCAACTTGCGTTGGCCGACGCCCAATCCCTCGCGGTAGGGCATGACCATCCGGCCATCGAGCCCGTGCATCTTTTTTCTGCCTTGCTGGATCAGCAGGGCGGCTCGATTCTACCGCTGCTTCGTCAGGTCGGCTTTGATATTCAGATGCTCCGCCAGGCCCTGACCAAGGAGCTGGACAGTCTGCCAAAGATTCAGAACCCTACCGGGGATGTCAGCCTGTCTCAGGATCTGGCTCGTCTGTTGAATCAGGCCGATCGGCTGGCTCAGCAGAAGGGAGATCAATTCATTTCAAGCGAGCTGGTGCTGCTGTCTGCTATGGACGAGAACACCAAGCTTGGCAAGATACTGCTGGCGCAGGGGGTTTCCCGTAAGGCTCTGGAAAATGCCGTCAACAACCTGCGCGGCGGTGATGCTGTCAACGATCCTAATGCTGAGGAGTCCCGTCAGGCGTTGGATAAGTTTACGGTTGATCTTACCAAACGCGCGGAGGAGGGCAAGCTTGACCCTGTGATCGGTCGTGACGATGAGATTCGCCGCACTATCCAGGTTCTGCAGCGCCGTACCAAGAATAATCCGGTGCTGATCGGTGAGCCGGGGGTAGGTAAAACAGCCATTGTTGAGGGGTTGGCTCAGCGGATCGTCAACGGTGAAGTGCCCGATGGCCTGAAGGATAAGCGTCTGTTGGCCCTGGACATGGGATCTCTGATTGCCGGTGCCAAATTCCGGGGAGAGTTCGAGGAGCGCCTCAAGGGGGTGTTGAATGAGCTTTCCAAGCAGGAAGGGCGTGTCATCCTTTTTATCGATGAGCTCCATACCATGGTGGGTGCCGGTAAGGCGGAAGGCGCCATGGACGCAGGTAACATGCTCAAGCCTGCATTGGCTCGTGGCGAGCTGCATTGTGTAGGCGCTACCACGCTTGACGAGTATCGCCAGTACATTGA
Organism: Pseudomonas sp. HPB0071; assembly: GCF_000478505.2. Taxonomy (NCBI): domain Bacteria; kingdom Pseudomonadati; phylum Pseudomonadota; class Gammaproteobacteria; order Pseudomonadales; family Pseudomonadaceae; genus Pseudomonas; species Pseudomonas sp. HPB0071. The sequence goes on from NZ_KI517367.1 coordinate 2,866,373, forward strand.
AAAGGACGCCGCCTTGGAGCGTCGCTTCCAAAAGGTCCTGGTCGATGAGCCGAGCGAGGAGGATACCATTGCGATCCTGCGCGGCTTGAAAGAGCGGTATGAAGTGCACCACAAGGTCGCGATTACTGATGGGGCCATCATTGCGGCCGCCAAGCTGTCGCATCGCTACATTACGGATCGGCAACTGCCCGACAAGGCAATTGACCTGATCGACGAGGCCGCAAGCCGTATTCGGATGGAAATCGACTCCAAGCCCGAAGCGCTTGATCGTCTGGAGCGTCGTTTGATCCAGCTGAAGGTTGAGCAGGAAGCGCTCAAGAAAGAAAGTGACGAAGGTGCCCTGAAGCGCCTTGGCAAGCTGCGTGAAGACATCGCCCGGCTCGAGCAGGAATATGCCGATCTGGAAGAAGTCTGGAAGGCTGAGAAAGCGGAGGTTCAAGGTTCTGCACAACTGCAGCAGAAGATTGAACAAGCCAAGCAGGAGCTTGAGTTGGCGCGCCGCAAGGGGGACCTCAACCGTATGGCAGAATTGCAATACGGCATCATTCCTGACCTCGAGCGTAGCCTGCAGATGGTGGACCAGCATGAAAAGCCGGCCAACCAGCTGCTGCGCAACAAGGTGACCGAGGACGAAATTGCTGAAGTGGTCTCCAAGTGGACGGGCATTCCGGTCAGCAAAATGCTCGAAGGCGAGCGTGACAAGCTGCTGCGCATGGAAGATGCGCTTCATCAGCGTGTCATTGGGCAGAATGAGGCGGTGACGGCGGTAGCGAACGCCGTTAGACGCTCGCGTGCAGGATTGGCTGATCCGAACCGGCCGAGCGGGTCGTTCCTGTTCCTGGGCCCAACCGGGGTAGGTAAGACCGAGCTTTGCAAAGCGTTGGCTGAGTTCTTATTCGATACAGAAGACGCCATGATTCGTATCGACATGTCTGAGTTCATGGAGAAACATTCCGTTGCCCGTCTGATTGGTGCGCCTCCGGGATATGTCGGCTATGAGGAAGGTGGCTATCTCACCGAGGCGGTGCGGCGTAAGCCATACTCCGTGGTTCTGCTGGACGAAGTGGAAAAGGCGCATCCGGATGTCTTCAATATCCTGCTGCAAGTGCTGGACGATGGCCGCCTGACTGATAGCCAAGGGCGTACTGTCGACTTCCGTAATGCGGTTGTCGTCATGACTTCGAACCTGGGGTCAGCGCAAATACAGGAGTTGGTTGGCGACCAAGGGGCTCAGCGTGCTGCTGTCATGGATGCGGTGTCGGCCCACTTCCGGCCGGAGTTCATCAACCGTATCGACGAGGTGGTTGTGTTCGAACCGCTCGGACGTGATCAGATCGCTGGTATCGCTGATATTCAACTGAGCCGCCTGCGTCAGCGTCTGGCTGAGCGTGAGCTGGATCTGGCGCTTTCGGCAGAGGCAATGAACAAGCTGGTTGCAGTAGGTTACGACCCTGTCTATGGGGCGCGTCCCTTGAAGCGTGCCATACAGCGCTGGATCGAGAACCCTCTTGCCCAACAGATTCTGTCTGGGCAATTTGTTCCAGGCAGCAAGATAGAGGCGAGGGTAGAGGGCGAAGACATCGTATTTGCTTAGTCTGCTAAAGGGCGCCTTAAGGCGCCCTTTGCGTTTCCAGACGAGGCGTATCTTAAGTGCATGAATTTTTTGCAATAAAATTTGCTAAAGGGTGTTGACACAGGAATCAATACCCGTAAAATGGCGCACCTCAGCTGATGCAGCGCAGCTTAACGCTGAAGAGCAAAGGTTGAGATTGGAAGCTTAGAAGTTCCGCGATAGCTCAGTCGGTAGAGCAAATGACTGTTAATCATTGGGTCCCTGGTTCGAGTCCAGGTCGCGGAGCCAACTTCCTTGTCGGGGTATAGCGCAGCCCGGTAGCGCGCCTGCTTTGGGAGCAGGATGTCGGGAGTTCGAATCCCCCTACCCCGACCATTAAGTGGGTCGTTAGCTCAGTCGGTAGAGCAGTTGGCTTTTAACCAATTGGTCGTAGGTTCGAATCCTACACGACCCACCACTTTCTTATCTAAGCGTTAACCTCCTAAGCATTTCTGCTAAGCAGCGAGTTCTTCGCTGTGTCTCGTTTTAAAGTCTTCTTCTTTTCAGTACATGTTTGTTTGGCGCAGCGCTATTTGCTTTGTGCAAATTCGTCATGTCCAGGGTTTTGTGCCCTGTCTGCACCTTGCAAACAGGGCATCTACCATTTAATGCAGCTTTAGCCTTGGCTTGAGTGTATGGCCCAAGTGATCGCTAATGATCAGCAGCAAGGTTCTGAAGTTTCCATAGAGCGCCCGCTGGTGCAGCCGATAGAGCGACACGTAAAACATGCGCGCCAGCCAACCTTCCAGCATGACGTTCCCGGTCAGATTACCCATCAGGTTGCCCACGGCTGAGTAACGCGAAAGCGAGATCAGTGAGCCATAATCCTTGTAATGGTATTCAGGCAGCGCTTCGCCTTTCAGGCGAGCCGTTATGGATTTCACCAGTAGAGAGGCCTGTTGGTGCGCGGCCTGCGCCCGGGGCGGGACATTACGATTGTCCTCTCCAGACATCGGACACGCCGCGCAATCGCCAAAGGCAAAGATGTCATCATCCTGCGTGGTTTGAAGCGTAGGGCGTACCACCAGCTGATTGATTCGATTGCTTTCCAGCCCGTCCATGTTAGCTAGAAACTCCGGTGCACGAATGCCAGCTGCCCATACCTTAAGCTTGGCAGGGATGAATTCGCCGCTCTTGGTGGTTAGACCATCTTCGGTGATAGAGCTTACGGCTGCGCCCGTTATGAGGCGGACACCTAGTTTCTGCAGCTGCTGAGCGACCGGCTCTCCAATGCGTTCGGGTAATACCGGCAATACACGTGGGCCTGCTTCGATGATCGTGATGCGAAGGTCTTCCGGGCGAATACGATTCAAGCCATAGGAGACCAACTGCTGAGCGGTATTGCGAAGTTCTGCCGCCAGCTCCACGCCAGTGGCGCCAGCGCCAACAATCGCGATATCAATGGGCGCTGCCGTTTCACTGCTTGCCTGAGCATGCAGATATTGATTGAGCAGCTGCTGATGAAAGCGCTCGGCCTGGGCGCGGGTATCCAGAAACAGGCAGTGCTCTGCAGCGCCAGGCGTGCCGAAGTCATTTGTTTTACTGCCGATGGAAATAACGAGCGTGTCATAGGGCATGGTTCGCTCAGCAAGAACTTCCTTGCCTTGCTCGTCGGTGATAGGTGCAAGACGAATGCGCTTATTTGCTCTGTCCAGGCCAGTCAGGCGACCTAGCTGAAACTCAAAGTGATTCCATTTGGCCTGGGCGACATAGTTGAGTTCGTCAGCTGAAGAGTTCAGGGAGCCCGCGGCGATTTCATGCATGAGTGGCTTCCAGATATGGGTCAGGTTGGCATCGACCAACGTGACATGTGCCTGGTTGCGCTTACCGAACTTTCTGCCCAGGCGGGTAGCCAGCTCCAAGCCCCCAGCGCCGCCGCCGACGATTACGATTCGATGTGTCATGGTGTTTCATACTCATAGTGTTGGAATTCTTTGGCGCGGGCAGCCAAGGCGCCTGCGGTGATACGATCCGCTGATGAGTCGGCTCGTATGAAATAATTCGTTGGGTTAGTCGTCGATGACGCTTACGGTATCGCCGACTCTGATGATTCCGCCGCTCAAGATGCGGGCAGTGATTCCACCGTGGCCACGCATCGCTTGAAACGTGCCCGGTCCTAGGCGCTCTTCCAGGCGAGCGCATGGCTGGCACCAGCCGGTTGTTTCGAAAATGGCCTGACCGATCTGAAAGCGGCGATTTTTAAGGCTGAAAAGGTTAATACCTGTGACTGCTATATTGCGGCGCAGGTCCTGAGGTTCAAGCGATCGTCCGATGAGCGCGCTGACAACTGCCAGATGCTCCCATTGGATAAGCGTGACCTGACGTGCATTGCGTGGGCTGGGGCGGGTATGGTCGCCCGTCAAGCCAGCCTCGCGGCGAGCCTCAACAGCATTAACAATGATCATCTCTGCTCGAGCGGCGGGGCGGACACCCATCCACTGTACGGTTCCCGTTTGAGGCACAGCTGTCAAAAGCTCTTTTAGCGGTATCATCAGGTGGGCCTATTACGATAGTAGGGTAGCGGCGTACAACGCCCTTGCTCTAGAGGAGGCTTGCGGATCTGCGGCAGATGTTCTGCTTACATTGAAAAATGACAGGCGTGAATATTTTTACAGTGATGACAGCGAAATGCCAGTCACCCTGGCGCTGCTCGCTGATACAGTTTTCACTCTTTGAACCAGTAACTGGAGGCTCCATGCGCGTCTTGCGCTCTGTGCTATTGCTGATTGCTTTACTGCCCGGATTGACCTGGGCACTGGCGCCAGGAGAGCGCCTTGCACCCTGGACGCTGTTGGATCAGAACGACCAGCCTTATACGCTGGACGATAATCTGCAGGTTCTGCTGGTTGCACGCAGCATGACGGGTGCAAATCTCGTGAAGGCGGCTTTGAAGGATCAGCCCAAGGGCTATCTAGAGGCTAACAAGGTAGCCTTCCTGGCTGATATCAGTCAGATGCCCAAGGTGATATCGACGTTGTTCGCCATTCCTGCCATGCGTGACTATAACTACCGCGTGCTATTGGATCATGAAGGGCGGGTGGCGCCCCGTTACCCTGGTGACAAGGAAAAGGTTCTTTGGCTCATGCTGGATCATGGCCGTTTCGTAGGGCAGCGGGAGTTTGATTCTGCCGAAGGGTTGAAAGATGCGTTAAAGGCCAAGGCCAAATAAGGGAGGCGCTAGCCGAAACGTTATTGAGCGCTTCGGCTTAAGGCCGGATGTGGCGAAAATGGTCAGTATGGGACGCCATGGAGCAGTGGTTCAATGGTCCCGGCGTGGCATGTCTTCTGAAAACAAATCGTCTTCCAGATCGTTGCCGGGAATGGCGTGCTCCTCTGCTGCCCAGGCGCCCAGGTCTATTAGTTTGCAGCGGTCTGAACAGAAGGGGCGGTTGGGGCTGGCTTCGCTCCACTCTACGGGGGCGCCGCACGTAGGGCAATCTACAGTCAAAGGTGGCTTAGGCATGCTTGCCTCCTTGTAGGGTGAGATAAAAGTGATGCAGGCGTTCGACATGCTCATGTAGCTGCGCAAGCGTCCCGTCATTAATGAGGACATCATCCGCGTGTTTCAAGCGCTCGTCTCGCTTCATTTGCGCCTGAAGGATGGCCTTGATCTGTGTCTCGTCAGCCTGATCGCGCCGCATGGCGCGTTCGAGCTGCAAAGCTTCCGGCACATCTACGACGAGTACCCGTTGGGTCAGCTGCGTCTGGCCGGATTCGATAAGCAAAGGGGAAACCAGAACGGCATAGGGCGATGTGGCTTCGTTTAATGCTCGAATGATTTCCTGGCGGATCAAAGGGTGTAACAACGACTCAAGCCAGTGCCTTTCTTCGGGGATGGCGAATATACGAGCACGCAGCCCTGGGCGATTCAGGCGGCCATCATCGAGCAGGATATCGCTGCCAAAATGCAGAGCAATCTGTTCAAGAGCGGGCTGACCAGGCTCTACCACCCAGCGGGCCGCGTGATCAGCATCTACTGTGTGAATGCCCAGCGAGCCGAAATGTTCGGCAGCGGCGCTTTTACCGCTGCCAATCCCGCCCGTAAGGCCGAGAATCCAAGGGTTGCTCATCAAAAACCGGCAAAGTGAAGGTACATGCCTGTTATTTGATCACCCCAAAGCAAAGCAATCCACCCCGCAATGGCCAGATAAGGCCCAAACGGTATCGGGGTGCTGTTTTCGGCATTCTTGAGGCGAAGCAGAATGATGCCGAGGATTGCGCCCACTAAAGAAGACAGCAATATCGTAAGCGGTAGGATTTGCCAGCCACCCCAGGCGCCCAGCATGGCCAACAGCTTGAAGTCGCCAAAGCCCATGCCTTCCTTGCCTGTGATCAGCCTGAAAAGCTGGAAGACCACCCACAAGCTCATATAGCCCGCTGCTGCGCCCCAGACTGCATCGGAAAGGCTAGAGAAGAGCTCAAATTGATTAACCAGCAGGCCAACCCATAGCAACGGAAGAACGATGACGTCAGGAAGAATCTGATGATCGGCATCAATCAGGCTGGCGGCGAGCAGGCTCCAGGTTAGTAACAGGGCGCTGGCTGCCTGCCAGGTAAAGCCAAAATGCCAGACAACAAACAGGGAAAGCAGGCCGCATGTTAATTCAACCAGCGGATAGCGAGCGCTGATAGGGGCCTTGCAGCTAGAGCACTTACCACGCAGCATGACATAGCTGATAACAGGGATGTTTTCCCATGGCCGAATGCGATGTTGACAGTGAGGACAATGGGAGTGGGGCTTGGCAAGGTTATAGGTTTCCGCCTCGCCTTCGCTGGGTAACTCCAGCATTTGGCGGGACTGGGCTATCCAGTCCCGCTCAAGCATTTTGGGAAGCCGGTGTACGACCACATTGAGAAAGCTGCCAACCAATAAGCCTAGTACCAGCGTACAACCCAAGTATGCGGCGGGGTAGGTTGCCAAAAGCTCGATAGCCTCCATTAAACAACCGAGCCCAGCTGGAAGATAGGAAGGTACATGGCGATGATCAAACCGCCCACCAGTACGCCCAGAACCGCCATGATCATAGGCTCCATCAGAGCGGTAAGGCTGTCGACCATGTTGTCCACTTCTTCTTCATAGAAAGCGGCCACTTTATCCAGCATTTCGTCCAGTGCACCCGACTCCTCACCGATGGCCGTCATTTGCACTGCCATAGAAGTAAACACGGCAGTGGTTCGCATGGAGAAGTTCAGCTGCATACCGGTCGAGACGTCTTGCTTGATCTTGTCGACGGCATTGCGGAAGACAACGTTACCCGTAGCCCCTGAAACTGAGTCCAGTGCATCTACCAGCGGTACGCCCGCAGCAAAGGTAGTGGACAGCGTACGCGCATAGCGTGCAATCGCAGACTTATAAAGAATGGCGCCCACGACAGGTATTTTGAGTACAAAACGGTCAACGGCATCGCGGAATTTTTCAGACCGTTTGTGCGCCATTTGAAAGCCGAAACCTAAAGCGAAAAGGGCCAGCAGAACGATGAACCACCATTCCTGCAAGGTTTCTGAAAGGCCAATTACCATTAATGTAAATGCGGGCAGCTCTGCGCCAAAGCCCTCGAAGACGGATTGGAACTGAGGTACAACCTTAATCAGTAGAATGGCTGAAACCACAATCGCTACCACTACAACCGCGGCAGGGTAGGTCATAGCCTTTTTGATTTTTTTCTTGAGCTGCTCGGTTTTTTCTTTGTAAGTCGCTACGCGATCCAGCAGCGTTTCCAGCGCACCAGACTGCTCACCCGCATCAACCAGGTTGCAGTAGAGGTCATCGAAGTATTGGGGCTTTTTACGCAACGAGCTAGACAGGCTGTTACCCGCCGCCACGTCCTGCTTGATGTCGTCGACCAGCTTGCGCATGTTCGGATTATCAAAGCCTTCGCTGATAATGTCGAACGATTGCAGCAAAGGAACACCTGCCCCCAGCATGGTAGCCAGCTGGCGAGTGAATAGGGCGATGTCCATCGGCTTGATCTTTTTGCCGCGGCTGAAGATCGAGACTGATTTTTTGCGTACGCGCGTGGGGTTGATCCCCTGTTTGCGTAGTTGGGCCTTGACCAGGGCAGGGTTCAGCCCGGTCATCTCGCCCTTGATCTTGACGCCTTTACGGTCCGTTCCCTCCCAGGTAAAAGCGCTCATTTTTAATGCTTTGTCGGCCATGCAATCCGCTCTTCAGGTGCTGGAGTGCGTCTTGTCAATGTGCAGCCATGCTGTTTGACGACGTCCACTCTTGTTCATGTGACTGACCAGCCCTTCATGGGCATCGAGTGGACACGCAAAGTTCGCGCCAATCAGTCCTTGGTGACGCGGTTTACTTCTTCCAGGCTGGTTACACCTTGCATGGCCTTGAGCAAACCAGATGTTCGTAAGTCATTAAAGCCCTCTTCACGCGACTTACGGGCAATCTCGATCGAGTTGCCTTCTTCCATGATCAGGTTCTGCATGGCAGATGTGATCTTTACCACTTCATAAATACCTACGCGGCCACGGTAGCCGTTATTGCACTCCTCGCAACCAACAGGTGAGTACAGCGTAAACTTGCCGATCTGGCTTTCAGGGAAGCCTTCACTTAACAGGGTTTCTTTTGGCACATCATGCGGCTTTTTGCATTTAGGGCACAGCTTGCGTGCCAGCCGTTGAGCAATGATTAGGTTAACCGATGTGGCAATGTTAAAGGCAGGTACGCCCATGTTCCGAAGGCGCGTCAGTGTTTCTGCCGCGCTGTTGGTATGCAGCGTCGACATAACCATGTGGCCCGTTTGTGCAGCCTTGATTGCAATCTCTGCCGTTTCAAGGTCGCGGATCTCGCCCACCATGATCACGTCAGGATCTTGACGGAGAAACGCTCTGAGTGCCTGAGCAAAGTCCATTCCTTGACGCGGGTTGACGTTAACCTGGTTGATACCCTCCAGGTTGATCTCTACCGGGTCTTCTGCCGTCGAGATATTGATATCGACTGTATTGAGGATATTCAAGCCTGTGTACAGCGATACCGTTTTGCCGGAGCCCGTAGGGCCAGTCACCAGAATCATGCCCTGTGGTTGGCTAAGCGCCTCCATATACAGCTCTTTCTGGCGCTCTTCATAACCCAACGCATCAATACCCATCTGCGCGCTGGAGGGATCGAGAATTCGCATCACGATCTTCTCACCCCAAAGGGTAGGCAGGGTATTCACACGGAAATCGATGGACTTGCTTTTGGAAACCTTGAGCTTCACGCGCCCATCCTGAGGCTTGCGGCGTTCGGAGATGTCCATGCTCGCCATAACCTTCAGGCGGGCTGAAATACGTGGGGCCAGCTGAATAGGCGGGCGCGCCATCTCGTGCATGACGCCATCGGTACGAAAACGCACTCGATACATTTTCTCGTAAGGCTCAAAGTGCAGGTCAGACGAGCCGCGCTTGATGGCGTCGAGCAGCATTTTGTTGACGAAGCGGACAACTGGGGCGTCGTCCGCGTCTACTTCAGACTTTTTTTCTTCTTCTGTATTGATCTCGATGTCGAGGTCGATATCACCAAGATCCAGCCCGCCGGTGCCGTTATCCAGGTACTGATCAATGGCGTTATGAAGTTTGTCATCCTCAACCAGTATAGGTTCGGCAGTCAGCCCTGTGCTGAACTGTATGTCATTGATCGCTTGCTGGTTGGTCGGGTCGGATATACCAATAAAGAGCTTATTGCCGCGCTTGGCTAGCGGCAGGAAGTGATGCTGCTGCATCAGCTTCTCACTCACGACCTCCTTGGGCAGGGACTCCTTATCAACCGCGCTCAGGTCTAAAAACGCCAAACCAAATTGTTCAGCAGACAGCTCCGCAATCGCGCGGCTCTTAACGAGGCGATTCTGAACCAGGTGCGTCACCAATGGGACTTTACTGACCTTGCTCTGCGCAACCGCACTTTGAGCCGTTTTTTCATCTAGCAGCTCCGCCAAAACAAGCTGACGGGCAAGACCAGAGAGGGGCGCTAAATCATTCATAAGACGGGCCGATAAGAATAAGCGATGCCTGCCTTATAGCAGTCGAAAGCAGTCGTATCAAATACGCTCTTTTGCATGACAATTATTGTCAGTACTTGCCATGCAGGCGAAGCGGCAGGGAATCTATTTCACATAAATACTGTGCTCTAGGCGGTTGGCACGCTGAATGCTTAGGGAGAATCAGGCATGTTGAGCCTACTTCTTCTAATGGAGACAAGCATGAAAGCTCAAAAAGGTTTTACTCTAATTGAATTAATGATCGTAGTTGCGATCATTGGTATTTTGGCTGCAATAGCTATTCCTCAGTATCAGAATTATGTAGGGCGCGCAAACGTTGCTTCTGCCGTTTCTACTTTGTCAAGTAATAAAACAGGATTGGAAGATTACGTACTTAATTATGGGGAGTTCCCTGATGGATCGACTGCTCCACAAGCAGCAACTGATACTACTCCTGCGGTTCGTGGAGAAAGACCGTCTGATCTTGGAATAGTTACTCCTACTTTCGGTACTTTGAGTTTGGCAGATAAAAATAAGGGAGCAGGGTATATTCAAATTAAGTTTACTCAGGGTAATCCAGGAGTAAACGGAAAGATTGTTCGTATGAGTCGGGACGAAAATGGTACTTGGACCTGCGGCTCTAATGTTGATGAAAAATTTATCGATAAAAGCTGCAAATATGACAGTGCCGTGCAGTAATGTATTAATTTTGCCGGTGTAGCTCAGTTGGTAGAGCAGCGCATTCGTAATGCGAAGGTCGTAGGTTCGACTCCTATCTCCGGCACCATACTTAAGCCCAGCTAAATTAGCTGGGCTTTTTGTTTTAGGCGAACATACTAGTTTAGCGTTAAGGCGAGTTACTTAACTGTTGTAGACTAAAATTTAGATATGGATATTTGTTATTACCTAAAACTTCGGTGAGCTTCGCTTGCCCCTTTTTAAGGGGCTTTGTGGGTCGGGTGCTGGCTTGGGGAGTAATAAAAGGCAGCGCTCTTGCTCAAAAAGCAATAGCTTGGCGTAACTATCCTTGCTGATGTTCGCAGAAAATTGGCCAAAAGGTTTTCTAGCAATATCCTGGCCAGACTCGCGCGTGGAAAGCGCAGCGCTACCGGCAAGCTTCTTCTTAATGCGTTTCTGTGAAGTCTCCAGACCAATCAGCGTTTGGCTGGCGATTGGTCGAAATCTTGATGGTTAGCTCACGCTTCTCAGGGTACGATTAGCGGGTAAAGGCAACTTTATGGATGAACGCTGTTCAGATTCCCTCACTAGAGATGGGAGTCGCCGTAGCTCAACCATAAACATGATCAAGGTCATACCTATGCGGTGATCTCGGTTAGCTGGTACAGCTACTCTGTAATGATGATCAACGCAACGTTCACTTATCAACGCTATGGGATCAACGTTGTTCAAGGCTCGTAACGTGGTATGCAGGCAGGCTGGTCATAACGGTACGCTGCAGGAGGCGGGCAATGCAGAACGACGCTAATGTGGTTCATTTCAAAACGCTCAGTGATGCGGCGTTGCGGATTCCTGCTGCCCTCGTTCCGGTACGCGACAAAGCTGCCCAGCGGCTCAATGCAGCGCTCCAGCAATTGTTTGATAACGCAGACGATGCGTTGTTCGAGATGGCTGACCGCGCCACCAGCAACAACGAGCAGAATCTGTTCTTCGAAGCGATGCGTGACTTGCGCCTGAAGCGCAAGACGATCGAGCGTAATTTTTTGCAGCGCTACTTTGAGCGTTTCGCGGGCCTGAATCAGGCAGATACGGCAAAAAATACTGCACAGCTCGACGCCATTTCGTTCGAGGATCTGAGTCTGGTCCAGAATGACCAGCTCGAAGAGTCTGTCGCACTCGATACAATGGTGACCAAAGCTGTCACCCGTAATGCGCTGGCCCTGGGCCATCTAAGTATTCGTTTCAACACCCAGTTAAGCCGAACGCTGGACGAAAACTCTAACCCGTTGGCGCCTCGCCCCTTGTGCGAAGCGTTTCTGGATGCGTGCCGTGGTTTGGGTGTCGAGATCAAGGTCAAGCTGATCATTCTCAAGCTGTTCGAGCGTTTTGTGCTGAACGGTTTGGACCGTGTGTATGCCGAGGCGAATCAGCAGCTGATCGATGCGGGGATTCTCCCTCATCTCAAGCTGGCGCCGCCGCGCAATACGGGGCGCAGTGCATCGGGTTATACCGGCCGCACGGCATCCACCACGCCGGACAGCGAACAGGATCAGGAAGTATTCAGCGCGCTGCAGGGGCTGCTGGCGCAGGTACGTCGCAGTGGCGGCGGCTCAATGGGCCTATCTGGCGGTGAGCCAGCAGGCACGGCTGAGCTTCATCCTATTACCAGTTACGACCTGATGCGGCTGTTGTCCCACTTGCAGCAGCATGTGCCTTCGCATGTCGAGAACAGCTATGACCTGCGCGGGATGCTGGATGATGCGCTGGGGCGTATCAGTGCGCGTAGCGGTCGAAAGCGGGTAGTGGGGCAGGTTGATGATGATGTTATCAATCTAGTATCCATGCTGTTTGAGTTCATCCTTGATGACCTGACACTGCCTGATTCCTTGAAAGCGCTGATTGCCCGTCTGCAGATTCCCATGCTCAAGGTGGCGGTGCTGGATAAGGCCTTTTTCAGCCGACCCAATCATCCGGCCCGTAAGCTCTTGAATGAGATTGCGGCAGCTTCGCTCGGTTGGGAAGAGCAGAATGAACTGCAGCGCGATGGGCTTTATCTGAAGATCGAGCAGATCGTTCAGCGGCTGCTCAGTGATTTTGTGGATGACCCGGATATCTTCAGCGAGCTGCTGAATGACTTCCTGGCCTATATGAGTGATGAGCGTCGCCGGAGTGAGTTGCTTGAGCAGCGCACACGGGATGCGGAAGAGGGGCGTGCGCGGGCTGAGCAAGCTCGCCAGCAGGTAGAGGCCGCGCTGAATGAGCGGTTGGTTGGGCGTACTCTGCCGGAAGTAGTGGTTCGGGTCATTCGCGAGGCGTGGAGTCAGGTACTCCTGTTGACGTGTCTCAAGCAGGGCTATGGCTCTGCTGAATGGCTCGCCGCGCTGCAGACGATGGATGATTTAATCTGGAGTGTTGAGCCGCATGAAGATGCCGGCTCGCGGCAGAAGTTGCTGGGTATGGTGCCGGGGCTGCTCAAGGCCTTGCGTGAAGGGCTTGCCAGCGCGGCCTTCGATCCATTCTCTACCAGTGAGTTTTTCACCCAGCTTGAAGCCCTGCATGTACAGACATTCCAGCAGGCTAAGCGCGTCGAGCACGGTGCGGCGGCGGTAGCCCATGAGCCACTAGCAGCGATGGTTGAGGTGGCTGATGAGATCGTGCTTCAGCCGGTTCAGGCCAAGCCTGCCGAGACAGAGTTCAAGCCGGATGAGGAATCGCTCAGAACGATCGATGCTATCCATGTGGGTAGCTGGATTGAGCTGACCGAGGCCGATGATCACAAGGTCCGCTGCAAGCTGGCGGCGGTTATTAAGTCTGCTGGACGTTATATTTTTGTAAATCGCGCAGGCATGAAGGTGATGGAAAAGTCACGTGAAAGCCTGGCTGTCGACTTGAGTCATGGAAAGCTGCGTATTCTGGACGATGCCCTGTTGTTTGATCGAGCGCTGGAATCCGTCATCGGAAATCTTCGCACGCTCAAACGCACCTGATCCCTTTCCGCTTATCTAAACACCGATCATGGGGCCGCTCGGATCGGTGTTCTTGGTCCTTCTGCCGCTCTGGTTTACATTAAGCGCTCACAGGAGTTCTTATGTCCCCAGATTTTCAGGCGGGATGGTGGGCTCACGCCCAGCGTTGCCCATCACCCAACTACAATGAGCGTCCCGTGGGAGAGCAGGTCTCGCTGCTGGTTATCCACAACATCAGTTTGCCGCCCGGCCAGTTTGGGACGGGAAAGGTCCAGCCTTTCTTTCAAAACACGCTGGACTGCAGTGAACATCCCTTTTTTCAGGAAATAGCCTCGTTAAGGGTGTCAGCCCATTTTCTGATTGAACGTACAGGCGCTGTGACGCAGTTTGTGTCCTGTGACGATCGTGCCTGGCACGCTGGCGTATCCTGTTTTGCGGGCAGGGAAGGTTGTAATGATTTTTCGATAGGGATTGAGCTGGAAGGTACTGATACCGAGCCTTATACGCAGGCGCAATACCATGTGCTTGAGCAACTGACGTGCGATGTGCTTCGGCATTACCCAGCCATAACACCTGACCGTATTTGCGGGCATAGTGATATTGCACCAGACCGCAAGACCGATCCTGGGCCTGCCTTCGATTGGGACCGGTATCGGGCATCTTTGACAGGGGAGGGTAAATGACCTTTCTGAGCTTATTGCTTGTATTGGGCGTTGTATGGACAACCCGCTGGCGGTTGCGGCTGCAGCGTGATGGCTGGTGGCGCGCGCTGTTGGCTGAGGTAGCGCTGCATGTAGGGCGTCATAGCTCTATCGCGCTGATCGTTGTGGTAGGTGTGCCCCTGCTGATATTGGCTCTGGTGTTGGCAGTATTAAAGCCGGTTGCCTATGGCTGGCTGTTGTTGCCCGTACATGTGCTCGTGCTGTTATATAGCCTGGGCCGGCATGACCCCAGGCAGGCATTGGCAGGTTTCAGGGATTCCTGGCGGCGGGGTGATCTGGAGGCCGCGGCCCTACGTGCAGAGCAGGACTTGGGCCTTCAAGCGGAAACGCCGGATGGGCTCTTGGCGCGTGTGCAAGAGCAGCTGCTATGGCGAGGCCACGAGGGCTTCTTTGCCGTGATTTTCTGGTACGTTGTGCTGGGACCGCTCATGGCGTTGGCTTATCGGCTGGTTGCGCTGACGGCTGCCCATGCGCGTAGCCCTGCCTTGCGCGCCCATGCAGAACAGCTGTGCCATGCCTTTGATTGGCTGCCGGCACGCTTACTCACTGCCAGCTTTGCGCTAGTCGGTGATTTTCTTTGCGCCAGCCGCGCAACGTTATCCGAGTGGTTGAACTGGGATATTCCCACTCCCAAGCTGCTGGCTGATGCCGGTCGCGCTGCGGCTGATTTGCCTGTGGCTTTGGATGCCGAGGCGGGTGTTCACAGTCTTGATACGTTGTGGCAGTTACTCGTCAGGGCTGCTGTGCTCTGGTACGTCTTGTTAGCGCTCTGGACCGTAGTAGGGCGCTAGTCTTCTAAAGCGCGTCAGGGTCCCACCCAAAGACGGCACATGCATTGGTTGTACTGGCCTGGGCAAGTGCTTCGGAGGTCACGCCGAACAGCTCGGCCAGTGCCGCGCAGATGGCAGGCAAGTGGGTAGGGCTGTTACGGATGCCTGGGTACATGGCAGGGGCCATGTCAGGGGCGTCGGTTTCCAAAACGATGCCGTCCAGCGGCAGCCGCGGCACGACCTTTCTCAGTCGATTGGCTTGCGGCCATGTCGGCGCGCCGCCCAAGCCCAGCTTGAATCCTAGTTTCAGGTACTCCCGTGCTTCTTCGTAACTGCCTGCAAAAGCGTGAACAACGCCCGCTCTGGGCGGCTTGTAGCGTTTTAGCGTGGCGATGACATCGGCATGGGCTTTTCTGACGTGCAGCAGGCTCGGCAGTTCGTATTCGATGGCCAATTCGAGATGTGATTCGAAAAGCGTCTGCTGGCGTGCCTTGTCGGGCTGCTCGATATAGTAATCCAGTCCGAATTCACCCAGTGCGCAAAGCTTGGGATGACCAGCCCATTGATCCAGCCATGCCCTGAGCGTGTCGATGTCGCTCTCCTTGTGCACGTCCAAATAGCAGGGATGCAGGGCCAGGGCCGCGTAGAGCGGCTCATGGGCCAGCGCGGTAGACCATAACTGCGACCATAGGGATTCTTCGACACCAATCAGCATCTGACGCCGTACGCCTAGCGATGCGCACTGGTGCAGGAGTGCCTCCCGATCATCGTCGAACCCGGGAAAGTCTAGGTGGTTATGGGTATCGATCAACATGGTAGGGGCCAGCTAGTCCTTGTGACGAGTCTTGAGCTGCCGTGGGATGGCATGAACACCGGGCTCGTAATGGTGGGATTCGATGGCATCCAGCATGAGGTTCAGGGCCTGCTCTGCAATGAGTTCGTGCTGCTGATAGAGTCCGTTGACCTTGATGGGAACGAAGTCGAGCAGCTGGGCGTCACCAAAGGTGGCGAGACGCAGATGGGAAGGCCAGCCTTCGGCCTGCTGTTGGAAAACATCGAAAACGCCTTCCAGCAGCACGTATGCCGTCGTAATGATCGCATCAGGCATATGGCCCAGTTCGCTCATCAGGTCCAGCATCAGGTCGCGTCCACAGGTACGGCTGAACTGCTCGCCATAGCGAATCAGCTTCTTGCCGTTGAAGTCCTGCAAGGCCGATTCGAAACCTGCGGCGCGCTCACGGCTGATGACAAGGTCCGGGCGGGCCGCGATCAGGGCGATTTCTCGAGGCGGCGTATCCAGCAGGGTCTTCGTCAGAAGGGCGCTGGCGGTCCGGTCGTCACTGACGACAGAGCAGAACTGGCTGGGATCGAGCTGACGGTCCACGGCTACCACAGGCAATCCCTCTGCCTGCAGGCGGCGATAGGGCGTATCGTCATCGGCCAGACAGCTGGCGGTGATAAGGCCATCGCAGCGGCGTGCGCGAAACAGCGAGAGCAATTGCCGTTCGGTATCGGGCTCATCGTCGGTACAGGCAATGAGCAGTTGATAGCCCCGCAGCCGGGCTCTGATTTCCAGCTGCTTGGCCAGCCGTGCATAGCTGGGGTTTTCCAGGTCAGGCAGGATGAACCCTAGCGTCAGGGTCTGGCCGCGACGCAAGCCAGCGGCGCGCTGGTCTGGCTGGTAGCCGTATTGTTCGACCACTTGCTGTACGCGCGTGACGGTGGCTGGGCTGATGCGCCGCTGGTCGGCTTTTCCGTTAATGACGTAGCTGGCCGTGGTCACGGAGACGCCTGCCAGTCGAGCTATATCACTGAGCTTCAAAACGATTCCTCTTGTGGCCGTGCGGTCTGGAACGCCTTTCTTGCTTATATGACCGCAATACCTTGCCTTTCATTGACGATAATCCATTTTCGAAAACAGACGGTCCGGTATCTAAGGAAGGTCTGAAGTAGCCCTGTATTTCCGGTCGACTTCAGCCCTCGCTGCTTTTGAAAGCGGGCCGTCGATCAAAATCGACCAGGTAACCCG